>NZ_CP077363.1:0-530000 GCF_019048365.1 Aeromonas sp. FDAARGOS 1415
ATAGCGACGCAGGAGTTGGTAGTACCCAGGTCAATACCGATGATTTTACCCATTTGACGAATCTCCAAATACTTTGAATAAACTGGCGAGGGGCTCGCCTTGATACGTTAACGGCTAGGTGGGGCCTGCCACTGTGGCTTTCAAGCTCCCGGCACCAAATTTTTTGTGCCGCCGTGGCCTTGCAAGCTATATGGGGTCTCAAGTCGGCGCTTCAAGTCCAGCCCTGAAAAAACCTGCATACAGGCCCACCTGACAGCCAAATGGCACCAACCACATCTTCTTGGCGCCACATCCAACAAAAAGCCCGCCAAGCGGCGGGCTTGGTGAGAACAGCGTGATCAGTCAGCGGACTTGGACACCATCACCATGGCCGGGCGGATGACGCGGCCATTGAGCTCGTAGCCCTTCTGCATCACGGCGATGACGGTGTTCGGCGCCACGTCGGCACTCGGCACCATGCTCATGGCCTGGTGGGCATTGGGGTCGAACGGCTGATTGGTCGGGTCCAGGGCCACCAGGCCGAACTTGGCCACGCCGCTCTGCATGGATTTCAGGGTCAGCTCCACCCCCTCGATCATGGGCTTGAGGGTGTCGTTCTCCTTGTCCGCCAGCTCGATGGCGCGCTCCAGGTTGTCCAGCACCGGCAAGAGCTCGGCGGCGAACTTCTCCAGTGCAAACTTGTGGGCTTTCTCCACGTCCTGAGCGGCACGGCGACGCAGGTTCTCCATCTCGGCGACGGCACGAATGGCGCGCTCGCGCTCTTCCAGGGAGGCCTGCTGGGCCGCTTCCAGTTGGGCCTCCAGCTCGGCAATGCGGGCCTGCTCGGCTGTCACTTCACTGTCTACATCGGTCGGCTCGACTGGCTGGGCGTCCAATTGCTCCATCGCTTCAACCTTTTGTTCTTCGTGGCTCATGACATCTCCAATATTCAGGGGTTACTTATGAGGGCGGCTGGCGTTCAGGCAAGCGACACGCGCCAACGGACCCTGTGCTGGCGCTATTATGGGGACGCCGCCCCGGCTTTCAAGGGGAAAAGGGCATATCGGACACAATGCCCCCCGCCGGCCGGCCAGATTGCCCCTTTTCGGGGCCGAATGCGCCAACTCGCATGGAGACAGACAAATCCCCGGCAAAGCACGGTATACTCCCCCCAAAGACTCTCCCAGACCCGGTAACCTATGGATTCTCCGTTCAAAACCGTCGCGCTCATCGGCAAACCCCACCACGAGGGGGCCAACCAGACCCTCAGCGGCCTGTATCAATACCTGACCAGCCGAGGCTTTCGTGTGCTGCTGGAGAGCCGGGTCGCCCAGACCCTGGGGGTGCTCGGGGAGAACGTGATGGATCTGGTGCAACTCGGCGAGCAGGCCGATCTTGCTATCGTGGTCGGCGGTGACGGCAACATGCTGGGGGCCGCCCGGGTGCTGTCGCGCTTCGACGTGGCGGTGATCGGGGTGAACCGGGGCAACCTGGGCTTCCTCACCGACCTGTCGCCCCAGGATTACCTGCTGCCCCTGGAGCAGGTGCTCTCCGGCCACTACAAGAGCGAGCACCGCTTCCTGCTGGAGGCCTCGGTCTATCGCCACGGGGAGCGCAAGTCGAGCAACCTGGCGGTGAACGAGGCGGTGCTGCACCCGGGCAAGATAGCCCACATGATCGAGTTCGAGGTCTACATCGACGGCAGCTTCATGTATAGCCAGCGCTCGGACGGCATCATAGTCGCCACCCCGACCGGCTCCACCGCCTACTCCCTGTCGGCGGGCGGCGCCATCCTCACCCCCAAGCTCAACGCCATCACGCTGGTGCCCATGTTCCCGCACACCCTGAGCAGCCGCCCCATCGTGCTGGATGCGGACAGCGAGGTGCGTCTGCTGGTCTCGCCAGACAACCAGGACGACGCCATGCAGGTGAGCTGTGACGGCCAGGTGACCCTGGCGGTCCATCCGGGGGACGAGATCCTCATCAGGAAGAGCAGCCACAAGCTGCACCTGGTCCATCCGCTGGATTACAGCTACTTCCACGTGCTGCGCAACAAGCTCGGCTGGGGCAGCAAGCTGTTCTGATCCCCCGCTCTGCACGCCACCTCCCTCACAAAATGGCCCGACACGGGCCGTTTTGCATTCCGTCCTGCGGCAACATCTTTACTGTATGGAAAACCAGTATATACTGGATGCATACACAGTAATGTTGACCCATACAGGATGAGACCATGCTGACCCAGCTGACCGTCAACAACTTCGCCATCGTCAAGTTTCTCGAACTCGATCTGCAACCGGGCATGACCTGCATCACCGGCGAGACCGGGGCGGGCAAGTCCATCGCCATCGACGCCCTGGGTCTGTGCCTGGGAGAACGGGCTGAGGCCAGCATGGTGCGTCCCGGCAGCGACAAGACCGAGGTCAGCGCCCGTTTCCTGCTGGACGGCAACCCCGCCGCCCGTGCCTGGCTCACCACCAACGAGTTGGAGAACGAGGGGGAGTGCATAGTGCGGCGAGTGCTCTCCGCCGAGGGGCGCTCGCGCAGCTACATCAACGGCGTGCCGGTGCCGCTGGCGCAGCTCAAGAACCTGGGCCAGCTGCTGGTCAACGTCCACGGCCAGCACGCCCACCAGCTGCTGCTCAAACCCGACTATCAGCTCGCCCTGCTGGACGGCTACGCCGGTCACCACCTGCTGCTGGACGACGTGCGTCGCCACTACCAGCAGTGGCGCCAGCTGCAGAACGAGCTCAGCCGCCTCAAGGCCGAGCAGCAGCAGCGGGAGGCCCGCCGCCAGCTCATCGAGTACCAGGTGCAGGAGCTCGACGAGTTCGCCCTGCAACCGGGGGAATTTGAAGAGATCGAGGAGGAGCACCAGCGCTTGGCCAACGGCACCGAGCTGATGCAGGAGTGTGGCGCCTGTCTGGATCTGCTCTATGACAACGAGGAGACCACCATCGCCGGCCTGCTGCAGACCGTCGTCGATCGGGCCGAAGGGCTGGTTGTCATGGACAGCCGACTGGGCGACGTGCTCGGCATGCTGAACGAGGCCCTGATCGGGGTGCAGGAGAGCCACAGCGAGCTGCGCAGCTACCTGGATCGGCTGGAGCTGGATCCCGAGCGCTTCAACGAGCTGGAAGCCCGCCTCTCCAAGGCCATCAACCTGGCCCGCAAGCACCACGTCAAGCCGGCGGAGCTGGCCCTGCACCATCAGGAGCTGGCCGCCGATCTGGCCCGCCTCCACTCCGACGAGGAGCGCCTCGAGGGGATGGAGGACGAGCTGGCCGCAGCCCGTGAAGCCTTCGTGCAGGCCGCCGAGGCCCTCAGCCAGAGCCGTCAACGCTACGCCGAGGAGCTCGGCGCCAAGGTGAGTGCCAGCATGCACGAGCTGGCCATGCCCGATGGCCGCTTCGCCATCGAGGTGCGGCCAGATGCCCAGAGCAGCCTGTCCCCCCTTGGCATCGATCGGGTGGAATTCATGGTCACCACCAACCCGGGCCAGCCGATCCAGCCGCTCGGCAAGGTCGCCTCCGGCGGCGAGCTGTCACGGATCAGCCTCGCCATCGTGGTCATCAGCGCCCGCAAGATCTCCACCCCGACCCTCATCTTCGACGAGGTGGACGTGGGGATCAGCGGCCCGACCGCCGCCGTGGTCGGCCGCCTCCTGCGCCAGCTCGGTGAGTCTACCCAGGTCATGGTGGTCACCCACCTGCCCCAAGTGGCGGGCAAGGGCCACCAGCACATGGTGGTGAGCAAGCACACCGACGGCAAGACCACCGAAACCCAGATGCAGGCGCTGGCGCCCAAGGACCGCCTCAACGAGCTGGCTCGTCTGCTGGGGGGGGATCAGATCACCGACAACACCCTGGCCAACGCCCGGGAGCTGCTGGCCTCCTGAGGCAACCGGCCGCCATTGTCACGAGGGGAATCCTGCATGAGTGTCGATCCCCCTCGTAACCGCCAGCAATGCAGTAGTTTGTCGGCGCCATGCACACCCCCCCTGCATCCGTCGAGACGCGTTGCCAACCGTCCCAGACCGGAATGGCTTGTCGTGTCACTCGCCTCACGACGCATTGACCAGCCCAGCTCCTCGAGGCCGTGGCGGTGTGAACCTTGCGTCGATGATTGCCCTGACTGACCTTCCACACACAGATTTCGCTCTCTTGGCGCTGGTAAAGCCCCCGCCGGGACGATTGAAATCTGACCTGATCTGCGTCATGGCAACAGGATGTCTCCCGGCTCATGGCGGCCTGTACCTGTTGCCATGGGCGGTAGCGGCACCTAGAGTAAAACCCGTTCGGGGACAGTCCCCCACACTTTCTTCCCTTGCCCTTCACACCTGAGTTCGTCCCGGGTGTGTCATCACCCTCAGGAATCGCTCCATGCTCAACGTGTTTGGTCACAAGAATCCCGACAGCGACAGCATCTGTACCGCCCTGGTCGCTACCGACTGGCTCAATGGCCAGGGACGTCCCGCCCAGGCCTTCGCTCTGGGCGATCCCATTGCCGAGACTCGCTTTATCCTGGAAACCGCCGGGGTAGCGGCGCCTCCCGTTTTGCAGGGCAGCGTGGCCGGCAAGCCTGTCTTTCTGGTGGACTTCAGCGAGCTGGAGCAGGGACCGGAGGGACTGGCAGAGGCCGATGTGCAGGGGCTTATCGATCACCATCGCCTCGGCACCCTCATTACCCGGGGCCCCCTCGATGCCTGGATCCGGGCCGTCGGCTGCAGCGCCACCGTGCTGCTGGAACTGATGGGCCATGAAACGCTCTCTCGCGCCCAGGCCCGTCTGCTGCTGGGGGCCATCGTGAGCGACACCTTCAACTTCACCTCGCCGACCACCACACCCCAGGACAGGGCGGCGGTCGAGCGACTGCTGCCCATCGCCGATCTGGCGCTGGCCCCCTTCGCCCAGACCCTGCTGGAGCGTCGCACCCAACTCGGTGACTCCCCCATGAGCGAGCTGCTCGTCGCCGACGAGAAGCGTTACCAGATCGCGGGGCACACCCTGATGGTGAGCCAGATCTGCGTGATGGATCCGGCCCAGTTACTGGACAGGATGGCTGAACTGTACGAGGCCATGCACATCCGGCTGGAACAGGACTCTCTGGATGCCTATGTTCTGATGCTGACGGATCTGGCCAGGGGGGAGAGTCTGCTCCATTGTGCCAGCAAGGGCATACTGCCCACCGACCCCGTCCCGCTGGCGGGCGCACTCAGCCGCAAGAAGGAGGGACTCCCCTGGCTGACGCAGCATCTTTCAAAACACCCAGGCTAAACCTCGTCAACGGGGCCCCTCGGCGGCAAGCGCTACCGTGATGGAGGCAGTATAAAATGTCGCCTCACTCAGGGGCTCCCCTGTTCCCATATCGCCTTCATCCCGTTTGACCATCACATACCGCCACTTCGACCCCAAGATGCAGCCCCCCTTCATTTTCCATTCAACTGCCTCTGTTATGATGATGTAAACAAAGCAGAAATGGCGGGCATGACGTCAAGGCACGACGCTGGACGCACGCTCGGCAGTCCTGATCCAACACCAGCGGGCACGCGCCAAGGATGGAACACTCTCTGTTCCGGGTGACCCGTGTAATGCCAAGGAGAACTGCATATGAGCTCTACCCATATCGTGTTGTTGCTGGAAGGCAAGGATTACGAGCAGGAGACGCTGGCCAAGGCGAGCCGCCTGGCACAAGGTCTGGGCGGCAAGCTGACCCTGCTGCACCTGACCCACAGCAGCCAGGTACGCCGCACCAGCCTGTCCCTCTCGCAGGAGGAGCGCAGCGTCCAGGCCACTCTGGATGCCAAGGCGATCATCAGCGAACTCATCACCCTGCCGCCTCACCCGGTGGATTACCAGTGTCTGGTGGTCGATGACGTGGTACTGGATCTCAGGCGCTGGCTGACCGCCCACCCCACCGATCTGCTGCTGGTCGGCAGCCGTCACCACTGGATGGAGGGCTCTCTGGCCCGCCTGCTCATCTACAAGCTGCCAGTGGATATCCAGGTCTGCCACGAACCCCATGCCGAGCAGCTGAAGGCCGTCGGCTGAGCACCGGGGCCCGCAAACGGCCCCTCTCCTTGCCCCCGTGCAGGGAGCCCCTTTGTCATGGTGCCGGCCTTAGGCCCCCGGCGTGCAAGCCCTCCCGGCGACACGCTTTCTTACACTTTGTTCGCTTCTTTTTCAGTGCCATTTGCTGCACGATATGGCCCTTGCGCGCCTTCTCCCCTTTTTTCAGGTGATACATGAAGAGTCTCCCCACCCCGGGCAAGTTCGCCCTGCTCGCCCTCCTGCTGCTTGCCCTGATCGCCTGGCTGGCCTGGCCCGGCAAGGCCCCGGAGCCCGTGCTGACCGCCACCGTGACCCGCCAGGACGTGGAGCAGACGGTGCTCGCCAGCGGCGTCCTGCAGGCCATCGAGCAGGTGGACGTGGGGGCCCAGGTCTCGGGTCAGGTCACCTATCTCGCGGTGGAGGCGGGACAACAGGTCAAGCAGGGGGAGCTGCTGGCCGAGATCGATCCCCTGATCGCCCAGAACAACCTCAAGACCGCCGAGGCGGAGCTGGTCAGCCGCCGCGCCCAGCTCAAGATAAAGCAGGCGCAGCTCAAGCAGAACGAGCTCGCCTGGCGCCGCCAGCAGCAGATGTTCCGGCAGGAGGCGAGCTCCCGGGCAGATCTGGAGAGCGCCGAGGCCCAGCTCGCCGTCACCCGGGCCGAGCTGCAGAGCGCCCAGGCAGACATCGACAACGCCCTCATCAAGGTGGAGCGGGCCAAGACGGAGCTCGGCTATAACCGCATTCAGGCCCCCATGGATGGCACCGTCGTCTCCATCGTCACCCGCCAGGGGCAGACCCTGGCCGCCAGCCAGACGGTGCCGACCCTGCTCAAGCTCGCCAACCTGGATACCATGACGGTCAAGGCCCAGATCTCGGAGGCGGACGTCACCCGGGTCAAGGCGGGCATGCCGGTCTATTTCACCCTGATCGGGGATCCGGATACCCGCTACCACGGCACCCTGCGCACGGTCGAGCTGGCCCCCACCAACATCAACGAGCAGACGGCCAGCGCCACGACCACCAGCAATGCCGCCATCTACTACTACGCCCTGTTCGACGTGCCCAACCCCGGCCACCAGCTGAGGGTCGCCATGACGACCCAGGTCACCATAGTGCTCGGCGAGCGCAAGCAGGTGCTGACCATTCCCCAGACCGCCCTCGGCAAGAAGCTAGGTGACAACGAATTCGAGGTGACCCTGCTCAGGGAGGGGGATCAGAGAGAGACCCGCCGCATCCGGACCGGCATGAAGGACGACATCAAGATAGAGGTGGTGAGCGGCCTGACCGAGCAGGAGAAAGTCATCCTGGATCAGGGCAAGCCAGTCCAGCACGACGAAGAGGAGATGGCGCCGTGAGCGAGCCCCTGATCCGGCTCAAGGGCATAGAGCGCCGCTACCAGAGCGGGGAGCACGAGGTGACCGTGCTGCACCCGCTGGATCTGGCCATCGATGCGGGGGAGATGGTAGCCATCGTCGGCGCCTCCGGCTCCGGCAAGTCCACCCTGATGAACCTGCTGGGTTGCCTCGATCGCCCGAGCGGCGGCCAGTATCTGTTTCGCGGCCAGGACACCGCCACCCTGGATGCCCTGGCCCTGGCGCAGCTGCGCTGCCACCACTTCGGCTTCATCTTCCAGCGCTATCACCTGCTGCCGCACCTGGATGCGGCCGCCAACGTGGAGATCCCCGCCATCTATGCGGGCACCGCCCGCGCCGAACGCCAGGTCAGGGCCCGCACCCTGCTCACCCGCCTGGGGCTGCAGGATCGCAGCCATCACAGACCGGGCCAGCTCTCCGGCGGCCAGCAGCAGCGCGTCAGCATCGCCCGCGCCCTCGCCAACGGCGGCGAGGTGATCCTGGCAGACGAACCCACCGGCGCCCTCGACAGCCAGAGCGGCAAGGAGGTGATGGCCATCCTGAAGGAGCTGCACGCCCAGGGTCACACCATCATCCTCGTGACCCACGACATGGCCGTGGCCAACCACGCCGATCGCATCATCACCCTGCGCGACGGGCGGGTGGTGGAAGACAGCGCCCACCCGGCCGCAGAGGCCAGCGTGGCCAGCCAGGGCGCAGCCGCGGCATCGGCGCCCTCCCACGGCACGCAAGGGGACGGAACCCAAAATGCCAAGGCCGTGCCGGTACACGCCCATGCCAGCACCGCGAGCCAGAGGTGGGACCGCTACCGGGAGGCGGGTCGCATGGCCCTTCACGCCATGCTGGCCCACCGCATGCGCACCTTCCTCACCATGCTCGGCATCATCATCGGCATCGCCGCCGTGGTCAGCGTGGTGGCGCTGGGTCAGGGGGCCCGCGCCAAGGTGATCGACGACATCAACGCCATGGGCACCAATACCATCGACATCTTCCCCGGCAAGGATTGGGGGGACGAGAAGGCCGCCAGCATCCAGACCCTGAACGAGCGGGATCTCGACGCCCTGCTCGGTCAGCCCTATCTGGAGGGGGCCAGCCCCCAGATAGCGACCTCGGGTCAGCTGCGTTATCGCAACAAGACCAGCAGCGGCAGCGTGATCGGAGTCGGCAACGACTTCTTCCGGGTCAAGGGGATGACCCTCATCCAGGGGCGTCTGCTCGATGAGCGGGACATTCGCAGCCGGGCGGCGGTCGCCGTGGTGGATGGCAAGACCATAGAGAGCCTGCTCGGCAAGACGGACCCCGTCGGCCAGGTGGTGCTGGTCGGCACCCTGCCGGTGCGCATCGTGGGGGTGGTGACCCAGGAGACCGGCTTTGGCCGCAGCAGCCAGTCGGTCAACGTCTGGCTCCCCTACAGCGCCGTCATGAGCCGCCTTCTCTCCCAGCAGCACTTCAGCCAGATCACCATCCGGGTCAAGGACGGCGTCCAGCCCGCCCTGGCGGAGCAGGCCGCCGTGGCGCTCCTGACCCAGAGGCACGGGGTGAAGGACTTCTTCACCTTCAGCAGCGACAGCATCGTCAAATCGGTGGAGAAGACCACCGCCACCCTGACGCTGCTGGTCTCCGCCATCGCCGTCATCTCCCTCATCGTCGGCGGCGTCGGGGTGATGAACATCATGCTGGTCTCGGTGGTGGAGCGCACCCGGGAGATCGGGATCCGCATCGCGGTGGGCGCCCGCCAGTCCGACATCCTGCAACAATTTTTGATCGAGGCGGTGATGGTCAGCCTGCTGGGGGGCCTGCTCGGTATCGGCCTGGCCCTGCTGATCGGTGCCCTCTTCTCACTGTTCGTGGAGAGCTTCCAGATGCACTTCTCCCTCTTCTCCATCCTGATGGCCTTCGGCTGCTCCTCTCTCATCGGGATCCTGTTTGGTTACCTGCCCGCCCGCAACGCGGCCAGGCTCGATCCGGTGGAGGCACTGGCGCGGGAATGACGATGCACAACCTACCCCGGCTGGGGCTGAGCCTGCTGCTCACCGCCAGCCTCGGCGCCTGCAGCCAGCAGAGCCCCTATCACAGACCCGACCTCGACGTGGCGCCACAATGGCAGCAGGATGCCCGGGATCTCGCCGGGCCGCAGGCCGGTCTCTGGTGGCAGGGATTTCAGGATCCCGCCCTCGATCGCCTGGTAGAGGCGGTGCTGGCGGCCAATCCGGACATGCGGGTGGCGGGACTCAGGCTCAAGAGCGCCCTGCTTGGCGCCGATCTGGCCGACACCAACCTCACCCCCTCGGTCAGCGCCAACCTCGGAGCCAGCGGCACCAAGAACATGAGTGATGGCAGCGCCAGCAGCAATCTGGGCCCCTCCCTCAACCTGAGCTACGAAGTGGATCTCTGGGGCAGGCTGGCCGCAGCACGGGATCAGGCGCAGTGGGAGGCAGCGGCCAGCGAGCAGGATCTCGCCGCTACCCGGTTGCTGCTGATCGGCAAGACCCTGGAGCAATACTGGCAGCTGGCCTACCTCGGATCGGCCATTACCTTGGGCAACCAGCAGCTCGCCAACCTGACGCGGGTCGAACGGCTGACCCGGGCCAAATACGAGGCCGGGGCCGTCACCCGCCTCGACCTGGTGCAGGCCAGCCAGCAGAAGGCGGGCAAGCAGGCGGAGATCGCCACCCTCATCCTGCAGCGGCAGCAGGCAGGCAATGCCCTGCGCCTGTTGCTTGGACAGAGCCATGGCCCCCTGGACGACGCGCCCACCGCCCTCGCTCTGGGGCCCATCCCGACGCTGGCGGCCGGCATCCCGGCCGATGTGCTGGCCCGGCGCCCCGACGTGCGGGCCGCCGAGCTCAGGCTGCGCAAGACCCTCGCCAGAGGGGACGAGATCCGCACCGGCTTCTACCCCATCCTGAGTCTCACCGGCGGCGCCAGCACCACCTCGGATACCCTGACCCAGGTGCTGCAAAACCCCATCGGGACCCTGGGGGCGACCCTGGCACTCCCCTTCCTCGAATACAACAAGACCCGGCTCTCCATCGCCGGCGCCGACATCGACTATCAGATCGCCGAGACCGAGTTTCGCAAGCAGCTCTATGCCGCCCTGATGGAGGTGGAAGATGGACTGGCCGCCCGCCAGCAGGGGGAGCAGCGACTGCGCTACCTGGGGCAGCAGCTGGACTATGCCAGGGAGGCCGAGCGACTGGCAGGCGCCCGCTTCCTCGCCGGCGCCACCGGGGTACAGCCCTGGCTGGATGAACAGAATCGCCTCTGGGATGCCGAGCTGGCCCTGCTCGCCCAGCAGCAGAGCCAGCTCAACACCATGGCCGGGATCTACCGGGCACTGGGGGGGAGCGATAGGGAGTAAGGGGCATAATCCAACCCAGCCCCAAAAGGGATCCGATACACTCCCTTTTCTCTCGTCGGTTGCTACCCACAAATCAATTGATAATAATTTTCATTTACTTGAAAATGAGCGCCCTTGCCTGTCAGGAGTACTCCTATGTCTCAGCCCGTCCCGGTCAACCGCCCCCGCCTGCTCACCGTCAAGCACGTGCACGATGTGAGCCCGAACCTGCGCCGAGTCTGCCTGACCAGCCCCGAGCTCGCGGACTACCCCTTCAGCTGCGGCGGCGCCCATGTCAAGATCATGCTGCCCCGACCGGGCCAGAGCGAGATAGTGCTGCCGACCCCGACGCCCCAGGGGCCGCGCTGGCTGGATCCGGCCCAGAAACCCGTCATCCGCACCTTCACCATACGCGCCTTTCGCCGCGAGGCGCTGGAGCTCGACATCGACTTCGCCCTGCACGGCGAAGCCGGCCCCGCCAGCCGCTTCGCCCTGCACGCCAAGCCGGGCGACAAGCTCGCCATCTCTGGCCCCGGTGGCCCGGATCCCATGCTGCAACCGGCCAGCCACTACTACATGGCGGGGGATCTCACCTCCCTGCCCGCCATCAGCGCCATGGCCGAGGTGATGCCGAGCAACGCCCGCGGCCATATCGCCCTCCTGGTCCCCCATCAGGACGATGTACAGGATCTGTCGCTGCCGGAGGGGGTCAGCCTGCGCTGGTTCCTGGGAGCACCCGACCAGAGCGCCCCCCTGGTGGCCTACTTCACCGCCCTGCCCATGGTCGCCGAGGGGAGCTATTTCTGGTTCGGCGGGGAAGAGAGCCTGGTCGTGCCGCTTCGCCGCCACGTCAGGCGAACCCTGGATGTGGATCGCCAGCGGGTCTACGCTGTCCCCTACTGGCGCAGCGGCAAGGATGAAGATGCCTACCACCAGGACAGGCACACCGTGATGGACAGCTGATCACTCCTGTTTCCCTTTGATTTATCAGGCCTTCTCCCGCTGGGAGCGGGCCTGTCTGCCGTCGTCATTTTCCCGTCTTCCCTCCCTCTCCCCCATCTCTGGCCCACTGTCTGGTAGTGCTTGCATTTGAGACAAACAACAAGATAATGATAATCACTCTCAATTATGGCGTTGCGGCCGCGACTCCAACCGGTCCCCAGCGCTGACACCTTATCGGTCCCATTTGCACAGCAAGGTAATCTTCAGATGGCTGTTTTGAATTCGGTAATGCGCGCCTTCGCGGTAGAGGCGCTCCCCACTCCTGCCGAGCTGTTGGCACAACATCCCTGCCCCGCCGACATGGCCAGACACATCGACAGCCAACGCCACCAGGTGCGTCGGATCCTGTCAGGGGAGGACGATCGCCTCCTGGTGGTGATAGGCCCCTGCTCCATCCATGATCCCGTCGCCGCCCTCGACTATGCCAGGCGACTGGGACGGCTCGCCGTCACCTATGAGGACAGCCTGCAGATAGTGATGCGTACCTATTTTGAGAAGCCTCGCACCACGGTCGGCTGGAAGGGGCTGGTGTTCGATCCTCATCTGGATGGCAGCAACGACATCAACCAGGGCCTGCACCTGGCCCGCCAGGTGCTGCTCGACATCAACCGCCTGGGGCTGGCCACCGCCACCGAATTCCTCGATACCACCAGCTTCCTCTATCTCGCGGATCTCGTCAGCTGGGGAGCCATAGGGGCTCGCACCACCGAATCCCAGGTGCACCGGCAACTGGCCTCGGCCCTCCCCTGCCCCGTCGGCTTCAAGAACGGCACGGACGGCAACATCCGGGTGGCCATCGACGCCATCTTGGCCAGCACCGCATCCCATCTGTTCACCGCTCCCGGCAGCCAGGGCGGCATGGTGGTGATCAAGAGCGAGGGCAATCCGGATTGCCATATCATCCTGCGTGGTGGCACCCTGCCCAACTACCACCAGAGCGATGTGATGGAAGCCGCCGAGCGCCTGGAGCGGCAGGGGCTCAGCCCCCGTCTGATGATCGATTGCAGCCACGGCAACAGCCAGAAACAGCACAGGAATCAGCTCAGGGTCGCCGAGTCACTCTGCCGGCAGCTGAGCGAGGGGAGCGGCACCATCGCCGCCGTCATGGTGGAGAGTTTTCTGCAAGGAGGCAGCCAGAAACCGGCCCCGCTGAGCGAGCTGCAATACGGTCTGTCGGTCACCGATGCCTGCCTCTGCTGGGAAGAGAGCGAAACCCTGCTCGCCATGCTGGCCGAGGCGGTGCAGACGCGCCGTCGTGCCGCCAAATCCCGTGCAGTTCACCTCGGTCAAGAAAAGCACCAGCCCGTCACCTAAGTTATTTCTTCGCCCTGACCCCCCCGAACTGTGCCCTTCACGCGCTCATGGGGTCATATATTCCAAAGCCGGGGTGCCAAATAGAACATCAATGATCAAATAAAATAATCGCGTGATAGCCTCGAGTACGCGGATTGAAGAAATGGGAAGGGGGTGGTGAGAGGGACTCACTATCCCCTCACCTATTTCATCAGGCCTTGACCAGTCCTAATTTGTTGCGCCGCTCTGCCGGAGCAATCATCGGGCTGTATGAGTCCTGATTATCAGGCACCCAGGTTCGGGGCTCACAGGTTGGCGATGGCGCGCCCTGCTTTATTGACCCATGATGCTCATGGCTATTCCAGATGAGACTGCATAATTACAGGATCTTTTCATGGGCAATAAGATTGGCTGGATCCTGAAAATAATAATGCCGCCCCTTGGGCGGCATTATTGATATCCGGATCCGGCAATCAGATCAGGAAGTCGTTCAGATCCTTGCCCAGCGCAACCTGCTCGGCAATGGCCTTGGGCATACGGCCCTGACCGGTCCAGGTCTTCTCCTGGCCATCTTCCTGATACTTGTATTTAGCAGGACGCGGGGCGCGCTTGCTCTTGGTCGCGCCCGCCGCTGCCGGTGCAGCCACGCTGCCGATCAGCTCGCGCGGATCGATGCCAGCCTGTTGCAGCATCTCGGTAAATTCGGTCAGTTTGCGCTGGCGCTCTTCCTGCTCGGCGCGCTCCTGTTCTACGGATTCGGCACGCTCGTTATATACCAGATCAAACTTCTCTTTTGCTTCTTGCAGTTGCTCAAACGGCAGTTCACGAATGGCAGCGCGCAAGCTACGAATGTTCAGCAGAACCTTCAGAAACTCGTTCATTACTTCCTCACAGAATTATTTTTGTATGTCACAGGGATAACACATTTTGAGAATAGCATGCCGACTCGATAACAACATAATGTTTTTCTGGCTGTAAGTGGATTCCAGAACCTTTATGGGCATTATTCACAATGGTTAATTTCATCCCCTCACACTTATTGGAAAGAGGCGGCTGCCTTTATTTCTTTTCATCTGGGTCAATCCAGCCGGATTTCCCATCCCATTAGCGGTGGAGCCCGCCACGCGGCACCTTGATCAATCCCTTTCATTTCCTCCATGGGGCCAGCCAGGTTCTGCGCAAATATTGCGCTTATCGTCATGGCCCGGGAGGCAATAAGCCATCACCATAACGGTCGAACCTGGTCTGGTTCAACTCGCCGCATCCACCTGACCTTTTATCCAGGCGATAAAGGCCTGGATCTTGGGACACTGACGGTTGGGGAGAGTCGCCAGATAATAACGCTGTTCACAACGCACCTCCTTGCCCGGAAACGGCGCCACCAGCTCACCCCGTGCCAGCCGCTGGCTCACCAGATGCTTGCGACCCATGGCGACCCCGGCGTGGTTCAGGGCGGCGATGATGGCAAGATCGGATCGATCGAACCCCATGCTCATCTGGCGGCCCTCTAGGGACACCCCTGACTGGCGAGCCCAGCTCTGCCATTCGTCGCTGTCGGAGTCATATCCCCAGGCCTGCCTGTCGTGCAGCAGGCGACAGTGTTGCAGCTGGTCCGGGTTATCCAGCAATTGATGGCACTCGGCATACGCCGGGCTGCACACCGACACCATGTATTCGTCCATCAGGGGATGAATGGCGAGCCGGCATGGCGGGCCCCTGGCGGCTAGCGGCTGGTCGCGCATGGTTGGAAGCCCAAGGGCTGGATAAGTCCAAGATGGCCCGGGCGACTCACCTGGTGTGGGCCACCGGCGGCGGCATGGTGCCTGCCGAAGAGATGGAAAAGTACCTCGCCAGCGCCCAGATCTGATCTTTTTTCACCCGAAAGGCCCGCCATGATGGCGGGTTTTTCTTTAACAAGATCAGCAAGATGGTTCACTTTGCATCTTACCCAGGAACATAGATGGCCAGACTGCTGGATGCCTTATTTTGCCTTGCACGCCCCCAGGCTGGTTAAAATGTGATACGATGGAGACCGTTTTTTGACACCTGCCCCCCGTTGACCCCTCGCATCGACTGGATAGCAATCGGAATCAATGAGGGCCGCGAGCAGCGGCGCAGGCAAACTTGTGACCCGGTCGGGCCGATTCTGGCGGGCTATCCACGCCGGCGGGCAGGCATCCGGGCCACCCAAGATAAGGAGATCGGGCTATGAAACAATACCAAAGCTGGCTGGGACAATATCTGATGAGCCGTCGCGACGGGGATCACGCCATGGCATCCGAGCTTGCCAGCTCCATCTGCGAATTCTGGCAGGCAGAGGGGAACGAAGCCGAGCTCAGCAAATGGCAGCAGATCTATGAGCAGCACGTGGAGAAGACCACCTGATGCTCCCGCTCCTCCCATAAAAAAACCGGCGCCCATGGCGCCGGTTTTGCATTTCAACGACCCGGATTACATCTGGTCGATCATGTCCTGGGCGAACTGGGAGCAGGAGCGCAGGGTGGCGCCTTCCATCAGTCGCTCGAAGTCATAGGTGACGGTCTTGTTGGCGATCGCCGCTTCCATCCCCTTGACGATGAGGTCAGCCGCCTCGGTCCAGCCCAGGTGGCGCAGCATCATCTCGGCAGAGAGGATCAGCGAGCCCGGGTTGACCTTGTCCTGACCGGCGTACTTCGGCGCGGTGCCGTGGGTCGCTTCGAACAGGGCCACACCGTCGCCGATGTTGGCGCCCGGCGCGATGCCGATGCCGCCGACCTGGGCCGCCAGGGCGTCGGAGATGTAGTCACCGTTGAGGTTCATACAGGCGATGACGTCATACTCGGCCGGACGCAGCAGGATCTGCTGCAGGAAGGCATCGGCGATGACGTCCTTGACGACGATGGTCTTGCCGGTCTTCGGGTTCTTGAAGGAGCACCAGGGGCCGCCGTCGATCAGCTGGGCATCGTACTCTTTCTGGGCCAGGGCGTAGCCCCAATCCTTGAAGGCACCCTCGGTGAACTTCATGATGTTGCCCTTGTGTACCAGGGTCACGGAGTCGCGATCGTTGTCGATGGCGTACTCGATGGCGGCACGGACCAGACGCTCGGTACCGGCCTTGGACATGGGCTTGATGCCGATGCCGCAGGACTCGGGGAAGCGAATTTTCTTCACGCCCATCTCGTTTTGCAGGAAGGCGATCACCTTCTTGGCTTCATCGCTGTCGGCCTTCCATTCGATGCCGGCGTAGATGTCTTCGGCGTTCTCGCGGAAGATCACCATGTCGGTCAGCTCGGGGTGCTTGACCGGGCTCGGAGTGCCTTCGTAGTAGCGTACCGGACGCAGACAGACGTAGAGATCCAGCTCCTGGCGCAGAGCTACGTTGAGAGAGCGAATACCGCCGCCGACCGGAGTGGTCAGGGGGCCCTTGATGGCCACGCAGTATTCACGAATGAAATCCAGGGTTTCGGCCGGCAGCCAGGCACCTTCGCCATAGACGTGAGTCGATTTCTCGCCGGTATAGATCTCCATCCAGGCGATCTTGCGCTCGCCTTTGTAGGCTTTCTCGACCGCGGCATTGACCACATTCAACATGGCCGGGGTCACGTCCACGCCGATACCATCCCCTTCGATAAACGGAATGATGGGATTGTGGGGAACCTGCAGCTTGCCGTTGGCATCGACTGTGATTTTCTGGCCCTGGGTCGGGATAACTACTTTGCTTTCCATCGGCATCTCCTAACTTCCGTTTGTTATCAATCTGATCGTTGCGCGCGGCCATCTTAAGCCCATCCATTTGCATAATCAAATGGCGGGCGTGCATGTCCGACCATAGTCGGGGACTGGATCACAGTACGCCCTGGGGAAGGGGAATCGTCACTGCAATACCGCCAGGGCACGGGCATCCAGGCGCCCCGACATCAGGATGCCAGGCTCTCTCCCTGCCCCGGGGCTCACAGAGCCCCCCACACCAAAAGAGATCCATAAAGACCCACAACGTGAAAACCCGGCCAACACAGTTCACATCGCTGTAACCACGGCGATGCACCACTTCCCTTGAGCGAGAACGGTATTGTGTGAACATGAACTTGATCCATACGGGTCAGCGCAGCTAAGCAATAGGCCCAGCCACCAGCCGACGCGCCTGCCGGATGACGCCTTGCAATACCCCAGAAAAAAACCACCGCCCCGATGCAGGGCGGTGGTTTTTATTATTTGCTCAACCGATGGCCATCATGGCCGTCGGGGGGCTAGTGTTCTGCCACTTCCGGCTGGGGAACCTCGGTACGTTCCCGCTGCAGTTCATCGACCCTGGCTTGCCATTTGTCCTGGGCCTGCTTTTGCCCTTGGGATTCGAACTCCTGGCGCATGTTGTCGATATTTTGGTCAAGTTTATCCATCAGGATGTCTCCTTACATCTCGGGTTACACACTGGCTGACGGCACTGTTGGCCAACCTGCTCACCCGATTGGACACCAGTTTTTCCTGGATTGTCCACCAAAATAAGCGATTGATTATGCAAAACCCAATCTAAAAAACAATTTAAAGCCCCTTCTAAGCCCTTTGTTTCGGCTCATTAAAACCTCATGGAATGGAATTGTTGTCGTTATTTATCAATTGGTTGCAATCTTAGAGAGTAACTATTGATTTACCTTCACCGGCAAAAAGATGCTATGCACATATTTTTCTCTCGCGCCCCCTCCTGGCCGGAGCAAACACGACCCATTCGGGGATACCTTCCATCCTCTTCACTCCGATAAGATGCCGGGGCAAGCTGCCCGATGACCTCCGCTTCCGGCAGCCTCGACTCATCCCCGACGATGGAGCAGCTTTCTTCATGGATCTGACCGACACACTGCTTACCCTGGCGGGCATCATCACCGCCGGCCTTATCCTGCGCAACCGAGCCCTCGGTCAACCCGACTGGGAGGCGCTGCCCACCCTGCCGGAATACCTCGCACGCCACCCCGACTGCGTCACGGGGGATGCCGAGAATGCCCGCTGTCACGCCTGCAGCTCCGACAAGGTGGTGTTCCATCCCCTGACCGGCGTCGGCGATTACCGCCTGCGCCACACCTGCCTTGCCTGCGGCAAGATACTGTTTCGCAGCCGCACCATTCTCTAAACAAGGAACCTCGACCCGGTTCATCACGAAGCCACCATATGGACCTCTTCTGGTTATTCGGCCTGCTCGCCCTCGCGGCCAGCCTCTGTGCCATGCGCTTCTGGGACAGGCGCCACGCTCAGCCCGACTGGCAACGCCTGCCCAGCCGCGCCGAGTACCTGAGCTCCCATCCCGAGTGCGCCACGGGCGATGAACTGGGTGCCCGCTGCTGCGCCTGCGGCTCCGACAAGGTGCTGGGCCACCCGCAGACCGGCTGGTTTGATCACCGCTTTCGCCATACCTGCCTCTCCTGTGGCAAGGTGCTCTATCGTACCGAAGAGCCGGTCTAGACCACCGGCACGGCTATTCAGCCCGGCATAAAACCACTCTTGCACGGGCGGCTATTGCTATCTGGCATGCAGCTCTCGTTACCCAGCCCCTAACGATCAAGACGCTCGTCCGCGGATCCAGCGCCGATAGCGGGCGTTGCCTAGCAGGATCTGCCACTGCTGGCAGGCCAGCGCCAGGGCGGGCGCCACCCCGGGATTGCTGGCCTTGCCCCGGCCCAGGCGGCGCAACTGGTATTTCACCATCGCCATATAGCCCACCGAGGCCAGTACCTTGTTGCGCCAGGGGATGGGCCTGAGCTGGGCACTACTCTCCTGCTCACGGCGCCATCTGGCGGGTAGATCCGGGTCGATGGCGAGCGCAGTGGCCATGCCGGCAACCGCCACCCCGCTACCGAGCACCTGCTCCACCACCGGATAACGACGGATTCCCCCCGTCACCATCACGGGCATACGGGCAACGGAGACGATCTCCCGAGCGAACTCCAGAAAATAAGCCTCTCTCGCCAGGGTGCGACCATCGCGGGCCTGGCCGTGCATGGCGGGCGCCTCGTAACTGCCGCCGGAGAGCTCCACCAGATCCACCCCGAAGGGGTTAAGCATCTCCACCACCGCCTTCGCATCGTCGGCGCTGAAGCCGCCGCGCTGAAAGTCGGCGGAGTTGAGCTTGACCGACACCGCGAAGCGCTCCCCCACCTGCTGGCGGATCCCCTGCACTATCTCCAGCAGCAGGCGGGCGCGGTTCTCAAGGCTGCCGCCCCAGCGATCGCGGCGCAAATTAGTGAGCGGCGAGAGAAACTGGCTCAGCAAATAACCGTGGGCGGCGTGGATCTGCACCCCGTCAAAACCCAGATCCTGTGACAGCCGCGCCGTATTGATAAAGCGCGCCTTCACCTCTGCAATGTCGGTCTCGCTCATGGCTCTGGGCGGGGAAAACTGCCTGGAGAAACTGCCGAGCGCCATGGGCACGGCGGACGGGGCCAGGGTGGGCTGCCTCAGCGCCGCCGGCATCTGGCGACCCGGGTGGTTGATCTGCATCCAGATCTGGGCGCCACCGCTCTTGGCCGCATCGGCCCAGGCCCTGAAGCGCTCGCCTATCTGTGGGGAAAGGTCTGGGGAATCGAGCACCACGCCCCCCGGCCCCGTCATGGCGCGCCCGTCCACCATCACATTGCCGGTGATGATGAGGCCGGCGCCCCCCTGCGCCCAGGTACGATAGAGCTGGATCAGCGCCTTGGATGGGGCATGGTCGCAGTCGGCCATGTTCTCTTCCATGGCGGCCTTGGCGAGGCGGTTGATAAGCTGATTGCCATTGGGCAAGGTCAAGGGAATAAAGGGGGTCATGGCGCTCTCCTCTGTAGTGAGGAGCCCACCATAAGTTTAAAGCTGACTTGAAGGTCAAGTTCCTTTGTGGCGTCATGGCTGGTGCAGCCGACACCAGGTCGCGGCCAGCAACGCTTGTGACCGCCGTTGACATTCAAGCCGGCTTTAACCCCAGGATGACCTGCCCCCCCGACCATCGGCGCGGGCTGTCCGCTCACCACACCGGAGGCAAGATGAAGATAGGCGACCTGGCAAGACAGACCGGCATGGCGGCGTCCGCCATCCGTTTCTACGAATCCAGAGGCCTGCTCAGCAAGGTGCGGCGGGGCGCCAACGGCTATCGCGACTACCCGCCCGAGACGGTGCAACTGCTGACCATCATCGGCCAGGCCCAGCAGGCGGGCTTCTCCCTCGACGAGATCAAGCAGCTGGTGCCGGCGGACATCAGTACCTGGCAACACGTCCCGCTACTGGCGGCGCTCAAGGCCAAGGTGAGCGACATTGAGGCGCTGGAGGCGCGCCTTGCCCACAACAAGCAGCAGTTGCAGACCCTTATCCAGCTGGTGGCGTCCAAGCCCGACGGCATGCCGTGCGAGGAGAACGCCGCCCGGGTCCTGGCCAGCATGGGCATCATGCCCTCAGATAGCTCACGGGAAGGGGCACCACCCTCCCCTGGCCGCTCCGCCTCGCGCCCCAAGGGGTGATCCCGCTAGCAAGCGGCAGCGCCCCTCAACCTGGGGGATTGAGAGCCAAGTGAAGAAGACTATGATGGGCGCCGCACCATCCAGAACGGAAGCCGACGTCATGGCAGCAACAGAGTCCAAAGAGAGAGAGCTGGCCGAGCCGCCAAGCGAGATCCATCCCTGCGACCAATGCGGGGAGCGCACCCGCCATATCGTGGTGCTGGTGGCGCGCGATCACAGCCAGGACATCCTGCCCAGGGATCCGCGCAAGGCCTTCTGGCAGGCCTTTCGCGCCAGCATCCTGACCAACGCGGTATTTGGCCAGACCCTGGCCTATCAGGCTACCCATGTACGCCACCTTATCTGCGAGCGCTGCGGCGAGACATTTCTCGAGTATTGAGGGGCGCCCCTGCGTGTCATCAAGAGAACAGGATGAAATGAAGATGGAGTTCCTCGAGATGGAGACCGGCCAACTGCCGATGGCACTGCTGCTGGAGGCGGATCCCGCCGAGCGGCGCATCGCCGCCTATCTGCCCGGCGCCTGGGGCTTTGCCGCAAGGGAAGGAAATCTGGTGGTAGGCGCCTGCGTGGCCGGCTAGGTGGGGGAGCAAACAGCCGAGATCTTCAATATCGCCGTGGCCCCCGCCCGACAGCAACAAGGCATAGGATCCGGCCTGCTGCGCTTCGTGCTGGCGAGCCTGGCCGAGAAGGGCGTGCGCCGCGTCGAGCTTGGCACCGGCAGCTTCGGCCATCAGCTCACCTACTACCAGCGCCACGGCTTTCGCGTCGAGACCGTCGTGAAAGATCACTTCCTGATCCACTACCCCGAGCCCCTGATGGAGCACGGCATCCGGCACAAGGACATGCTGCGCCTCTCCCTGAAGCTGACCCCGACGCACGCTGACTCCGGCGGCCTGTCCCCCCAGACCGACGTTGCCCCCTCCTGACAGCCATCGGCAACCGATGGATTGCGGCCCGCTGACCGGTTGCCTGCGTCTAGCCGCCTGACCAGGACCTCCTTCGATGGGAACGAACCTTCGGGGCGGTCCCCGGACTTGGCAAGAAAAGATCCTGGCGCCCTCTTCCGGTGACTGTAAAAAGAACCCAAGCCCGAACAAGGGGTTAGCCCCGCGCACTCCGTGCGGGGCAAACTCGCCCGATGGCATAGGAGAGGTCGTGGGCAAACTTCCTCTAGACGACCGGTCTAGTAACCTCTACCATACCCCCATGACCGACAGATACCAAGACACGCGCCAGCATCTGCTCGACACTGGCCGCACCATACTCACCTCCCACGGCTTCAGCGCCATGGGACTGAGTTTTCTGCTGCAAGAGGCCGGCGTGCCCAAGGGCTCCTTCTACCACTACTTCAAGTCGAAGGAGCAGTTTGGCGAAGCCCTGCTCAGCCACTACATCGACACCTACCTGGTGGAGATGGAGGCGCTGCTGGCAGGCCAGGACATACCGGGGCGGGAACGCCTGCTGCGCTACTTCGCCCACTGGCAAGGGAATTGCTGCGACTGCCTCGTCGTCAAGCTGAGCGCCGAGGTGGCGGATCTCTCCGACACCATGCGCCTCATCCTGAAAACCGGCACAGACAGGGTGGTGCGGCGCCTCGCACAGGCCATCGAGGAGGCCATCGCCGATGGCAGCCTGAGTCACAGAGCGACCCAACCGCTGGCGACCAACCTCTACCAGCTCTGGCTGGGGGCGGCCCTGCTTGGCAAACTGGATCGAGAGGGGCAACAGCTGGTGCACGCCTACACCCTGACGTGCCAGCTGCTGGCACCCTGAACAACAGGCCCGATGTCATGTCGGGCTTTTTTGGCCACCACAACTAGACGACCGGTCTAGTTGACCATGCAGAGAGGCACCCATCCCATGGTGAATTGGATGCCTCAAATACTCTCGCCACTGCGGGCCGACTGACCGCGCAGTGGCAATGACACCCAGTGACAAGAGGAAATACCATGACCCAGAGCCGGACCGAAAACCGCCAGATGACCCTGGCGGCCCGTCCCGTCGGTACCCCGGGTGCCGAACACTTCGCCCTCAAGACCACCCCAGTCCCGAGCATCGTCGAGGGGCAACTGCTGCTCAGAACCGTCTACCTGAGCCTCGACCCCTATATGCGTGGTCGCATGAGCGATGCCGACTCCTACGCCGACCCCGTGGCCATTGGTGGCGTCATGGTGGGTGGCACCATCAACCGGGTCGTCACCTCCCGCCACCCCGACTACCGGGAAGGGGACTGGGTGCTGAGCTACGGGGTGGGCTGGCAGGATTACGGCGTCTCAGACGGCAGCTTCCTGTTCAAGCTGGATCCCGCTCAGGCTCCCGTCAGCCACGCCCTCGGGGTGCTCGGCATGCCGGGCTTCACCGCCTTCATGGGTCTGATGGATATCGGCCAGCCCAAGGCCGGTGAGACCCTGGTGGTCGCCGCCGCCACCGGCCCGGTCGGCGCCACCGTCGCCCAGATCGGCAAGATCATGGGTTGCCGCGTCGTCGCCATCGCAGGCTCCGACGAGAAGTGCCGGGTGGCCCGCGAGGAGCTCGGCGCAGACGTTGCCCTGAACCACAAGGCGAGCGACTTCGAGCAGCAGCTCGCCGCCGCCTGCCCGAACGGCATCGACATCTATTTCGAGAACGTCGGTGGCCGGGTGCTCAAGGCCGTGCTGCCCCTGCTCAATGCCAAGGCCCGTATCCCTTTGTGCGGCACCGTCTCCAACTACAACGCCAGCGCCCTGCCCCAGGGACCCGATCATCTGGACTGGGCCTGGTCCACCATACTGACCAAGCGGGCCACCGTGAAAGGCTTCATCATCTTCGACGACTACGGCCATCGTTATGGCGAGTTCGCCGAGCAGATGGGCCAGTGGGTGAGTGAGGGCAAGATCCACTATCTGGAGCAGATCGTGGACGGTCTGGAGAACGCCCCCGAGGCGCTCAAGGGGCTGCTGGAGGGCAAGAACTTCGGCAAGCTGGTCATTCGCGTCGGAGAAGACGAGCTGGCCTGAGCCTGACGGCCCTCTTGTGACGGCAGCGGGAGTCAGCCCCATCGGCCCTCCCGCTGTAGAGGCCATCATCCGGATGGCTTGTCCCCTGGTGTGGCCAACTCCCACACCAGGGATATTTGGCACTTTCGAGTCGCCGGATTGGCGGCCTTTCCCAGCCCTTCTCCCGCGGGCACCTCTCCCGCCTCATTCACCTTGCATCCCGTCGACTGCCCCCTGTGATACACTCCGGCATCCCCTGCTTTTGGTATGCACGCGATGAAATCAGCCCGCCCCCGACTCTCCCTCTCTTCTCGTCCCGATGCCGACACCAAGGCCAGACGTGCCGCCACGCCGCGCCAGGCCCCGCGCCGGGATGAACCGCGCACAGCCAGAGAGCTGGAGCGCAAACCGGCACCGGCGCCTGCCGATCGCAAGCTGCTGCTCCTGAACAAGCCCTACATGGTGCTCTGCCAGTTCACCGACGAGGCGGGTCGCGAGACCCTCAAGGATTACATCACCGAGCCCGGCATCTATGCCGCAGGCCGGCTAGACCGTGACAGCGAGGGGCTGTTGCTGCTCACCAACGACGGCAAATTGCAGGCGCGACTCACCCAGCCGGGGGAGAAGACCCCCAAGACCTACTGGGTGCAGGTCGAAGGCGTGCCGAGCGAGGAGAAACTGGCCGCCCTGCGTGCCGGAGTGGAGCTCAACGACGGCATGACCCTGCCCGCCGGGGCGCGCATTATTAGTGATCCCGACGTGTGGCCGCGTAACCCGCCCATTCGCGAGCGCAAGGAAATCCCCACCTGCTGGCTGGAGATAAAAATTGTGGAGGGGCGCAACCGCCAGGTGCGGCGCATGACCGCCCATATCGGCCACCCCACCTTGCGCCTTATCCGCTACGCCATCGGTGACTGGACCCTCGACGGTCTGGCGCCCGGCGAAAGCCGCGCCCTGCCCGCCCCCGAGCTGGCGCCGGCCCCGCGGCAATCTGCAGCGCACGGCAAGCCGCGCACATCCACCAAGCCACAGGGGGCCGGCAGCAACAGCCTACCGCGAGCGGCCCGGCCGACCCGCAACGCCCAACACCAGGAGCAACGCCAAGGGCGGGGCAGCAGTGAAGCGGGCCCGCGCTCGGCCAATCGCAGCGGCGGCCGTGGCACAGCGCGCCGACCGGCTCGCACCAAACCCTCGGAATAACGGGCGGCCATGGCCTGGCAATCGTGCAGTAAATAACGCAGCTGAATCGAGCGCCCCACACAGGCCGAGCACAACGAGACAAGGAGTCCCTATGATCGAACATCCCCCCCTTCCCTCCCGCCTCACCGTGGCCGCTCTGGTGCACTGGCAGGGACGCTTCCTGCTGGTAGAAGAGGAGATAGCGGGCCGGCGCCGCTTCAACCAGCCTGCCGGCCATGTGGAGCCTGGGGAAGATCTCATCCAGGCCGCCTGCCGCGAGCTGAAAGAGGAGACGGGGCTCACCGTGCCTCCCACCGCCTGGCTCGGGGTCTATCTCTACAAGCCGGCGGACAGCGAGGCCACCTTTGTGCGCACCGCCGTCATCTTCGACCTTGAAAAGGCGCCGGGTCAGCACCATCCAGAGGATCCCGACGGCGACGTCCTGGCCTGCCACTGGCTCAGCCTGGAGGAGATCGCCGAGTGCAAGCCGGCCCTGCGCAGCCCTCTGGTGTGGCAGTGTATCCAGGACTATCTGGCCGGTACCCGCTTGCCGCTGTCGGCCCTCAAGGCCTTCATTTAAGCGCCATTAGACGCTCTTTTTGATGCTATGGGGCCGAAACAAGAAAAACGATTTCCCGCTGCCAGGCTCCCGATGGGCAAGGCGGCATGGAGATGTGACCGGGGGCGCAAAACTCTGGTAGAATACGCCCCGTTTAAACGAACTGGTAACTTCGACTAATGACAGACAACAGCCAAATCAAGGTGATCGTCGGCATGTCCGGCGGCGTGGATTCTTCCGTCTCGGCCTACCTGCTCCAGCAGCAGGGCTATCAGGTCGAAGGCTTGTTCATGAAGAACTGGGAAGAAGACGACACGGACGAGTACTGCTCTGCCGCCCAGGATTTGGCTGACGCCAAGGCCGTCTGCGACAAGCTGGGGATGAAACTTCACACCATCAACTTCGCCGCCGAGTACTGGGACAACGTGTTCGAGCACTTCCTGGAAGAGTACAAGGCAGGGCGTACGCCAAACCCCGATATCCTGTGCAACAAGGAGATCAAGTTCAAGGCGTTCCTGGAGTTTGCCGCCGAAGAGCTGGGGGCCACCTACATCGCCACTGGCCACTACGTGCGCCGTGACGACAGCACCGGCCGCCCGCGCCTGCTGCGCGGTCTGGATACCAACAAGGATCAGAGCTACTTCCTCTACACCCTGAGCGAAACCCAGGTGGGTCAGAGCCTGTTCCCGGTCGGGGATCTGGAAAAGCCGGAGGTGCGCCGCATCGCCGAGCAGCTCGATCTCATCACCGCCAAGAAGAAAGACTCCACCGGCATCTGCTTCATCGGCGAGCGCAAGTTCAAGGACTTCCTGGCCAAGTTCCTGCCCGCCCAGCCCGGCCCCATCGAAACCGTGGATGGCAAGGTGATCGGCGAGCACCAGGGTCTGATGTACCACACCCTGGGCCAGCGCAAGGGCCTCGGGATCGGCGGCATGAAGGATGCGACCGAGGAGGCCTGGTACGTGGTGGACAAAGAGGTGGAGCGCAACACCCTGGTGGTGGCGCAAGGGGAGCATCCCCGCCTCTACTCCGACGGCCTCATCGCGAGCCAGCTGCACTGGGTGGATCGCACCCCCATTCGCGAGCCGCGCCGTTGCACCGTCAAGACTCGTTACCGCCAGCAGGACATCCCCTGCCTGATCCAGCCCATCGACGATGAGACCATCCGGGTCATCTTCGACGAGAAACAGGCTGCGGTGACCCCGGGCCAGTCCGCCGTCTTCTACGACGGGGAAGTGTGTCTGGGTGGCGGCATCATAGAGCAGCGTTTCAGCCATCCGGTGTGATGAGCAACAAGGGCCGCAACGTGCGGCCCTTGGCAGACACCTTCGGCCAACGGGCTCGCGCCTGTTTGAGGCGTGAACAAAAGGCCACAAGCGTGAGCCACCCATTCCAAGGCCGGATCCTGGCCGACTGCGCCATCAGTCGGCGGATGAACAGAACAGGGCTGTGAAGATATGAGCGACAAATTCCAAGACAGAACCATGGCCTTCGCCGGCATCTGCCAGGCGGCCTATCTGGTGCAGAAGGTGGCCCGTGACGGCACCTGCGACGAGGCCTCCCTGCGCGAGAGCCTCTCCAGCATCCTGGTCACCGACCCCAAGCAACCGCTGGACGTGTTCGGCAACCACCTCGCCATTCGCGACGGCTACCGCGCCCTGGTCGAGCAGCTGGGTGCCGATGGCAGCCAGAAGAATGCCGAGCTGACCCGCTACGTGGTGAGCCTGATTGCGCTCGAGCGCAAGCTGGCCAAGCGCAAGGACATCCTCAACATGCTGGGGGAGCGGATCAGCCAGATCGGCCGCCAGCAACAGCATTTCGACCTGCTCGACGAGCAGATCCTGGCCAACATGGCGAGCATCTACAGCGATCTTATCAGCCCCATCGGGCCGCGCATCCAGGTGGCGGGCACCCCGCTGTTCCTGCAGCAGCCCCTGGTGCAGCACAAGGTGCGCGCCCTGCTGCTGGCCGGCATCCGCGCCGTGGTGCTGTGGCGCCAGCTGGGCGGCAGCCGTACCCAGATCATCTTCGCGCGCAAGAAGATGGTGGAGCTGGCCAAACGTTACTAAATATCCGCTCGTGCCCGGGCACAGGGTCGACACCAGGGTGAACAGCCGCACATCCCCCTGGATGACGACCCGGCCAAGACACGAGAGGCGACGAATCCCCCACACCAATCATCAGGAGTTCACCCCATGGAGCTGTCCGCGCTGACTGCCGTTTCCCCGATTGACGGTCGTTATGGCGACAAGGCCGATGCCCTGCGCCCTATCTTCTCTGAATTCGGTCTGCTGCGTTTTCGCGTCGAAGTCGAGGTTCGCTGGTTGCAAAAACTGGCCAGCCACGCCGGGATCCCGGAAGTCCCTGCCCTGAGTGCGGCCGCCAGCGCCCTGCTCGACGGCATTGTCAGCGACTTCAACGAGAGCGACGCCGCCCGCATCAAACAGATCGAGCGCACCACCAACCATGATGTGAAAGCGGTGGAGTACTTCCTGAAAGAGAAGGTGGAAGTGAACCCCGAGCTCGCCGCCGTTAGCGAGTTCATCCACTTCGCCTGCACCTCCGAAGACATCAACAACAACTCCCACGGCCTGATGCTGAAGACCGCTCGCGAAGAGGTCATCAAGCCCTACTGCGAGAAGCTGATCAGCGAAATCAAGCGCCTGGCCGTCGAGTACCGCGACATGCCGCTGCTGTCGCGCACCCACGGCCAGCCGGCGACCCCGAGCACCATGGGCAAGGAGATGGCCAACGTCGCCTACCGTCTGGAGCGCCAGCTCAAGCAGATCATGGCAGTCGAGATCCTCGGCAAGATCAACGGGGCCGTGGGCAACTACAACGCCCACCTCAGCGCCTATCCGGAAGTGGACTGGCACCAGTTCTCCGAGGAGTTCGTCACCTCCTTGGGCCTGACCTGGAACCCCTACACCACCCAGATCGAGCCGCACGACTACATCGCCGAGCTGTTCGACGCCATGGCGCGCTTCAACACCATCCTGATCGACTTCGATCGCGACGTGTGGGGCTACATCTCCCTGGGCCACTTCAAGCAGCGCACCATCGCCGGTGAAATCGGCTCCTCCACCATGCCCCACAAGGTCAACCCCATCGACTTCGAGAACTCCGAAGGCAATCTGGGTCTGGCAAACGCCGTGTTCCAGCACCTGGCGAGCAAACTGCCCATCTCCCGCTGGCAGCGTGATCTGACCGACTCGACCGTGCTGCGCAACCTGGGGGTGGCGGTGGGTTACTCCCTGATTGCCTATCAGGCGACCCTGAAGGGCATCTCCAAGCTGGAAGCCAACAGCGATGCCATGGCCGCCGATCTGGACGCCAACTGGGAAGTGCTGGCCGAACCGATCCAGACCGTGATGCGCCGCTACGGCATCGAGAAGCCCTACGAGAAGCTCAAAGAGCTGACCCGTGGCCGCCGCGTGGACGCCGAAGGGATGCGTACCTTTATCGACACCCTAGCACTGCCCGAAGAAGTGAAGGTGGAGCTGAAGAAGCTGACCCCGGCCAACTACATCGGCGACGCCCAGCGTCTGGTCGATCTGCTGAAATAAGCGGATAGCCGAAGACGTCAGGGGCCCTGTGCATGCACTGCCACAGGGCCCCTGCTATTTTCGACCGGCAACACTATGTTCAAGTCAGGACCCTGTTGAACCGAGTGGCCTTGCCCAAGCCCGCCTTGGGCAAGCCCTCTCTCACAAGATACGAGAAGCACCATGTACCAACTCAATCTGGATATCGCTCACTTCCTCGAGCACTACTGGCAGAAGCGCCCGCTCCTCATCAAGGGCGGTTTCACCGACTTTCAGGATCCCATCAGCCCGGACGAGCTGGCGGGGCTGGCCATGGAGGACGTGATCGAGTCGCGCCTGGTGACCCGCTTCAACAACAAGTGGGAGGCATCCCACGGCCCCTTCGAATCCTATGATCACCTGGGCGAGGAGAACTGGACCGTGCTGGTGCAGGCCTGCAACCACTGGGTTCCCGAGGTACACGAGCTGGCGGTGCCGTTCCAGTTCATCCCCGGCTGGCGCTTTGACGATGTGATGGTGAGCTTCTCCACCCCTCATGGCGGCGTCGGCCCCCACATCGACAACTACGACGTCTTCATCACCCAGGGCCAGGGCAAACGCCACTGGCGCGTGGGCGATGCCAAGCCGCTCAGCGAGTTCGCCGCCCACGCCGCCCTGCTGCACTGCGAGCCGTTCGAGGCGATCATCGACGTCATCATGGAGCCGGGCGACATCCTCTACATTCCGCCCGGATTCCCTCACGAGGGCTACGCCATCGAGCCCTCCCTGAACTTCTCCGTGGGCTTCCGAGCGCCTGACGCCAAGGCGCTTATCTCCTCCTTTGCCGATCACCTGATCGACAACGAGATGCGCACCGATCGTTACGGCGACCCGGACCTCCAGCCCCGTGCCCGCCACGGCGAGATCCAGCCCTTTGAGCTGCACCGCCTGCGGGAACTGATGCAGCAGGCCTTGGACGACGAGACCCTGTTCAAGGAGTGGTTCGGCACCATGATCTCCGAGGCCAAGCACGATCTGGACGTGAGCCCCATGGAGCCCGACTACAGCGCCGACGAGGTGGCCGACCTGCTGAGCCAGGGCGAGCCCGCCATCAAGGTGCCGGGGCTGCGCTCTGTCTGGTTCAGCGGCGAGAGCCGGACCTGTTACATCGATGGCGAGGCCTGGACCCTGCCGAGCGAGGATCCGGCCGCCATTTCGCTCCTGTGCGACAAGGACATCATTACCCAGGATGAGCTGGTGGAGCTCGCGGATCAGGCCGGCTTCCTGCAGCTGCTGACCCGGCTGGTCAACCGCGGCTACTGGTTCTTCGGCTAAACCGCCCAGACAACGACAAGGCGCCGCTGGTGACAGCGGCGCCTTGTTACTTTGCAGATCCCCTTTGTCGTCGCCTGTGCTGGCAACCGACGGCCCCCCCACTACACTTGGTGACGGTCGACCATGAAGCCCCCTGTCGCTCATGTCACCATGTTGGTTATTTAACAACATCCGAACGACACCCAACCGGACACAGGGTGGGCACCAAATGAACCGGTACATGGAGGAACCAATTATTTTAGCCCGTAAAATCAACAGTGAGCGAAAACGTTATCTTTCAAAATGAGGCAGTTTTCACTCAAAACGTTGTTTCTGGATCATAAAAAGTATCCAAAAACTGGTGTATATTGCACGGCGGAAATTCCTTAACCATGAAGACTGACATGAAAAAGACCAAAATCGTCTGCACCATCGGTCCCAAGACCGAATCCAAAGAAATGCTGGGCAAGATGCTGGATGCCGGCATGAACGTCATGCGCCTGAACTTCTCCCACGGCGATTACGCCGAGCACGGTGGTCGCATCAGCAACCTGCGCGCTGTCATGGCCGAAACCGGCAAGCAAGCAGCCATCCTGCTGGACACCAAGGGTCCGGAAATCCGCACCATCAAGCTGGAAGGCGGCAACGACGTCTCCCTGGTCGCCGGCCAGACCTTCACCTTCACCACCGACCAGACCGTGGTTGGCAACAAAGACAAAGTGGCCGTCACCTATGCCGGCTTCGCCAGCGACCTGCGCGTCGGCAACCGCATCCTGGTTGACGACGGCCTGATCGGTCTGGACGTCATCGAGATCACCGAGCGCGAAGTGATCTGTAAAGTGCTGAACAACGGCGATCTGGGTGAGAACAAGGGCATCAACCTGCCGGGCGTCTCCATCAAGCTGCCGGCCCTTGCCGAGAAAGACAAGCGCGACCTCATCTTCGGTTGCGAGCAGGGCGTCGACTTCGTGGCCGCCTCCTTCATTCGCAAGAAGGAAGACGTGCTGGAAATCCGTGAGCACCTGAAGGCCCACGGCGGCGAGAACATCCAGATCATCTCCAAGATCGAAAACCAGGAAGGCCTGGACAACTTCGACGAGATCCTGGCTGTCTCCGACGGCATCATGGTCGCCCGTGGCGACATGGGTGTCGAGATCCCGGTGGAAGAGGTGATCTTCGCCCAGAAGATGATCATCGAGAAGTGCAACAAGGCGCGTAAAGTGGTTATCACCGCGACCCAGATGCTGGACTCCATGATCAAGAACCCGCGTCCGACCCGCGCCGAAGCCGGCGACGTGGCAAACGCCATCCTGGACGGTACCGATGCAGTCATGCTGTCCGGCGAATCCGCCAAGGGCAAGTACCCGCTGGAAGCCGTGACCATCATGGCCACCATCTGCGAGCGTACCGACTCCGTGATGCCGTCCAACCTGTCTGCTGCCAACGACAGCAACAAGCTGCGCATCACCGAAGCGGTATGTAAAGGCGCGGTCGAGACCTCCGAGAAGCTGGATGCCCCGCTGATCGTGGTCGCCACCGAAGGCGGCAAGTCTGCCAAGGCCATCCGCAAGTACTTCCCGAAAGCCTGGATCCTGGCCATCACCACCAACAAGAAGACCGCTGCCCAGCTGGTACTGACCAAGGGTGTGGTGACTCACGTGGTTGACTCCATCGCTTCCACCGACGATTTCTATCGCATCGGCAAAGAAGCCGCGCTGGAAATCGGCATGGGCGTGAAGGGTGATGTGGTTGTCATGGTCTCCGGTGCCCTGGTACCGAGCGGTACCACCAACACCGCCTCCGTTCACGTGCTGTAAGTACGCCTGAACCGATGAAACGGCGCCACGAGGCGCCGTTTTTTTTTCTCTTTCCCCCTGCAGCCCTTCTTGTACCGGTGCTAGAATCCACGCGGATTTTCCCCTGGTGGAAAATCACCCGAACCTCGCATATACACCCGGACGTTTTATGTTCTCTACACGATTCAAAAGAGCCTCGGCCGCCCTGTTGCCGCTGCTCTGTTTACTCATCACACTCGGCTCCCCGACGGCGATGGCGCAAGAGCTGCCTCAGCGCGCCACCGTACAGCGGGCCATCGATGCCCTCGGCAAGGCGGAGACCGTCAGCCAGCAGGCAGACCAGAAGTTCCTGACGGACACCCTCTCCCTGCTCGACAGCATCGACAAGGAGAAGATCAAGGCCAAGAGCCTGAGCGAGCGCATCCGCTCCCTGCCGTCCGAGCTCAAGGATATCAGCACCAAACTCGATGCCCTGACCCAGGGCAAGAGCCTGGAACAGCTGAAGAGCGAATACGCCAGCATGAGCCTGAACGAGCTGGAGAGCCGTCAACCCGATGTGCTGGCCAACATGCAGGCTGCCCAGGAAGCCATCGGCGCCATCGCAAGCCGCCTCACCAACCTGCAGACCCTGCCGGAACGGGCCCAGGCCAGCATGAGCCGGGCCTACCAGCGCAGCCAGGAGATCCGCACCCGCCTCAGCGCCGGTGACGGGGTAAGCAGCGCCGAGAAGATGAAGCTCAATACCGAGCTGGCCCTGCTGGATCTGCAGCTCGCCAACCTGCAGAAGGAGCTGGACAACCGCACCAGCATGCAGGATCTGGCCATCAAGCAGCGCGACTACCAGGGGGCACGCCTCGCGAGCGAAGAGCAGAAACTCCAGGTGCTGCAGGAGCAGAGCAGCGCCAAGCGCCTGGGTGACACCGAGAAGACCGCAGAGCAGACCGGTGAGCTGGTCGCCACCGAGGACAACCCTCTGGTGCAGAAAGAGCAGGAGATCAACCACCAGCTCAGCCAGCAGCTCATCAGCGCCACCACCAACCTCAACTCCCTCGCCCAGAAGAATCTGCAGGCCAAGAGCTGGCTGGAGCGCGGCACCCAGACCGAACGCAACCTCAACGAACAGGTGCAGATGCTCAAGGGCAACCTGCTGCTGTCGCGCATCCTCTACCAGCTCTACCAGCAGCTGGAAGCCGTCCCCTCCACCCTGGTGAAAAACCTGGAGGAGCAGATCGCCGACCTGCATCTGGCCCAGTTCGAACTGAGTCAGCAGCGTGACCAGCTGTTCCAGAAGAACCTGTATCTGGACAACCTGATCGCCAGCAGCGGCGAGACGGTGAGCGAGGAGGACAGGGCAAATCTGGCCAAGCTGATTGACACGCGCGTCAGCCTGCTGGACCAGCTCAACCGCCAGATGGATGCCCAGCTGACCAACGCCATCAGCCTGCAACTGACCCAGCAGCAGCTGACCCGGGTCTATGCCTCCATCGAGTTCACCCTGCAACAGCACATCTTCTGGGTGAGCAGCAACAAGCCCATCGACGGCAAGTGGTTCTTCAGCTGGCCTGCGCTGGCCTACAAGCAGGCTTCCGACTGGGTCCTCAAACCTGACTGGAGCGGTTGGGGCGACATGCTGCTGCCCATCTCCCTGCTCGCCCTGCCGCTGCTGTTGATTGGGGGGCTGCTGATGTGGAAACGGTCGGCCCTGCTCGAGCGCCAGAAGCGGATCGCCAAGGATCTGGGGCGCTTCCGCCAGGACAGCCAGTGGCACACCCCCCGCGCCCTGCTCTATACCGTGTTGCAGCGCCTGCCGGGCAGCCTCTTCATCCTGGCCGCCGGTCTGCTGCTCACCTACTGCGGATTGCTGAGCCCGCGTCTCATCTTCCAGATCACCCTGAACCTGGCACTCGGCTACCTGGTGTTCAGCGTCTACCTGTCGGTGATGCGCCCGGGTGGCATCGGCGAGACCCACTTCCGCATCCCCCGTGACGAGTTGCAGGCCAAACGCAACAGCATGCGCTACCTCTGGCTGCCCCTGCTGCCCCTCATCATGCTCTCGACCAAGGCGGTGGTGGAACCCTCCACCCTTGGCAACGACGTGATCGGCCAGGTGCTAACCCTGGTGCTGCTGGGCCTGACTGCCTACCTGATCTTCCCCATCTCCCGCGCCCGCATCAAGGGCGAGGCGAGCATGCAGAAGTCCCTCGTCGCCATGGCCCTGGCCCTGGCACCGGTGGCGCTCATCGTGCTGGTCGGCCTGGGTTACTACTACACCGCATTGAAGCTGACCGGCCGCCTGATCGAGTCCTTCTACCTCCTCATCATCTGGGGCCTGGTCTATCGCACCGCCCTGCGTGGTCTTGAGCTCGCGGCCCGTCGCCTCGCCTACCGCCGTGCGGTGGCCAAGCGCGAGCACAAGAGCCAGGAAGATGCAGAAGGTGGCGAAACCATCGAAGAGCAGCCCATGGATCTGGAAGAGGTCAGCCAGCAGTCCCTGCGCCTGACCCGCATCATGCTGCTGCTGGTGTTCGGCGTCGCCTTCTACTGGCTCTGGTCCGATCTGGTGGCGATCTTCTCCTACCTCGACAGCATGGTGCTGTGGCACAAGAGCGAAGGGACCGGGGCCAACGCCGTCCTCTTCCCCATCAGCCTGAGCGACGTGCTGATCGGTCTCCTCCTGCTGGGGGGCGCCCTGTCCCTGGCCCGCAACCTGCCGGGTCTGCTGGAGGTGCTGGTGCTGTCCAGGCTGAACCTGGCCCAGGGCACCGCCTACGCCATCACCACCATGCTCAACTATGTGCTGATCGGTGTCGGCTCCCTGGTGGCACTCTCCATGATGGGCGTCCAGTGGGACAAGCTGCAGTGGGTTGCAGGGGGTCTGTCCGTCGGTATCGGTTTTGGCATGAAGGAGATCCTCTCCAACTTCGTCTCGGGCATCATCATCCTGTTCGAGCGTCCGGTACGGATCGGTGACACCGTCACCATCGGCACCTTCTCGGGCACCGTCTCCAAGATCCGCATCCGCGCCACCACCCTGACCGACTTCGACCGCAAGGAAGTGATCATCCCGAACCAGCAATTGATGACGGAGAGGCTGATCAACTGGTCCCTGAGTGACACCATTACCCGTGTCATCGTGAAGGTCGGGGTAGCCTATGGCTCGGATCTGGAGCTGACCCGCAAGCTGCTCAATCAGGCCGCCATGGAGAACAGCCGGGTCCTGAAGGATCCCGAACCCATCGTCTACTTCCTCACCTTCGGCGCCAGCACCCTGGATCACGAGCTGCGCTTCTTCGTGAGCGAACTGGGGGATCGCAACCCGGCCATCGACGAGCTGAACCGCCGCATCGACGTGCTGTTCCGCGAGCACGGCATCGAGATCGCGTTCAACCAGATGGACGTCTACATCAAGAACATGCAGGGAGAAGAGCAGAAGGTGGAGTCCCGTCCGGCCCTGCCGCCGGCGGAGAATCCCTCCGCCTGATCCCGCCCTCTTGCACAGGCCCCGTCATGGGGCCTGTTTTTTTTCACCCCCGCCCGCGACTTGAAAGCACAGAGACTTCCCCAATATAGGGAAGAAAACGGACTGTCATCCCGAGGAACCTTATGGACTATCTCTATGCCGTGGTGCTCTTTGCCGTCTCGGCATCGGTCACCCCGGGGCCGAACAACATCATGGTGATGAGCGCCGGCGCCAACTTCGGGGTCAGGAAGAGCCTGCCGCTGCTCATGGGGATCTGCGTCGGCTTCACCCTGATGCTGTTGCTGGTGGGCCTTGGCTTCGGTCAGCTCTTTACCCTCTTCCCCGACCTGCACCTCTTCATCAAGTGCGCGGGCACCCTCTACCTGCTCTATCTGGCCTGGCTCATCGCCCGCTCGGCGGGCGAGGTGACGGGGAGCACTCAGACCCGCCCCCTCGGCTTCTTCAAGGGCGCCCTGTTCCAGTGGGTCAATGCCAAGGCCTGGGTGGTCGCCACCGGCGCCATCGCCGCCTTCACCAGCGCGGGAGCCGGGTTCCATCAACAGAACCTGACCATCGCCCTGACCTTCTTCATCGTCTCGTTCCCGAGCGTCGGGCTCTGGCTCCTGTGCGGCGCCCTGCTCAAGCGCTGGCTGGCGAGCCCCCTTGCCCGCCGCCGCTTCAACCTGGTCATGGCCACCCTGCTGGCGCTCTCCGTGGTGCCCGTCATCCAGGAGATCCTGACCCACATCTGATACCCTGCGGCGGGAAAGCCCCCGCCTTCTCCTACTTCATCCCGACGGATGGCCGTCGCCAAGGAGCATGCAATGCAACAAGTGGTTTATGTGGCCAACCCGGTGAGCGGGTTGATCCATGTGTTTCAGCTGGCGGAGGGCGAGCTGCTGCCGCTACAGGAGGTGCAGACCGGCGGCGAGGTGCAGCCCCTGGTCATCAGCCCCGACAGGCGCTGGCTCCACGCCGGGGTGCGCCCCGACTTTCGGGTGTTGAGCTACCCCATCGCAGCGGACGGGCGGCTGGGGACGCCGACCTCGGCACCGCTGCTCGGCAGCGCCTCCCACACCTGCACCGATGGGAGCGGCCGCCTCTTCTTCGCCGCCTCCTACGCCTTCAACCATGCCAGCGTGTCGCGCATGGACGAGCAGGGTCAGATGCAGCCCCCTCACCAGTGCCTCGACGGCCTGATGGCGGCCCACTCGGTGACGTGGCTGGCGGGGCATGACAGTGAACCGGAGCTGCTGGTCGCCTGCCTGAAGGAAGACGCCATCCGCCGCTTCACCCTGGAAGATGACAGGCTGATCCCCCATCCCCTCGGGGATCTGCACACCGCCCAAGGCGCAGGCCCCCGCCATCTGGCGCTGCACCCAACCAACGGCGATCTCTACTGCCTCAATGAGCTCGACGGCACCCTCAATCGCTACCACAGGGAGGCGGACGGCCGCATCGATGCCCGCCAGAGCCTGGACATGCTCCCCCCCGGCTATGAGGGCGAGCGCTGGGGGGCGGACCTGCACCTGACCCCGGACGGCCGCTTCCTCTACACCAGCGAACGGGCCAGCAGCCTGCTCACCCTGTTCGGGATCGATGCCCGGGACGGCGCCCTCACATCCCTCGGCCACTTCCCGACCGAGGCCTGCCCCCGCGGCTTTGCCATCGACCATGGCGGCCGCTGGCTCATCGCCACCGGACAGCAGTCCGATCAGGTGGCCGTGCACCGCATCGACCCCGAGAGCGGGCAGCTGACCCTGGCCTCCCGCCAGCCTGTGGACAAGGGGGCCATGTGGGTGAGGGTTCTGGATCTCGCCGGGCGCCCCGCCTGAACGGCATTAAAAATACAGGCGGCGCTCATGGAGCGCCGCTTGGGAGGTGGACCGGGCCATCCGGCCCTCACTTGCCGTTGAGATCATCATCCGGCCAGTACTTGTAACCCTGCAGGGTGGCCTGCGCCGCCAGCCCCTGCTCGGTCAGCTGGTACACCTTCACCCGCTGGAAGTCGGCGTTGGCCGCCTCGCTGACCACCACCTTGCCATCGTCAGCCGCCTTGGCCGCCAGGTCGGCCTGGGCGCCGGCATCGAAGCCCGAGGTGATGAAACGATCCAGCGCGGCGGTCTCGTTGAAGATGATCAACGCCTTGAACTGCTTGATCCCGAGGCCCACGCCGAAGCCGGCGGTGGCCATCTTCATGTAGGTGTCGCGACCGGTTCTGTTGTCCCGCAGGACCCCGTACCCGCTCCCCGCACTGAGGAGGAAGAGGTTGTTGTTCAAGTTGCTAAAGACCGCATAGCCCTTGGCACGGCTCACCTCCTGCCTGATGGCAGGCTTCTGGCCATACAGGGCCGAGAGCGTCTCCTGACGCATCTGCAAGATGCTGTTGCGCTGCTCGCTCGGGGTGTCCCCTTTCGCTGAGCATCCCGCCAGCACCAACACGATCAACAGTTGGCTCCAGAACTGCAATTGACGCATATCTTCACTCCTTGTTGTATTGATTCGCGGGACACCGAGCCCGGGCGGGTAGCGTCACATCTGACCAGTATATCCTATCCGGGTCCCCTCACCCCTTGGTCACCTCCCCGAGGAAGTCGATGAAGCGGCGCCAGGATTTCGCATCCGCGTCGGCACGGTAGTTGTCCGAGCCAAAGACGCTGAAGGCGTGGGGGGCGCCGCTGTAGCTTGTCGCCTCGTGCTTCACCCCGGCGCTCTCCAGCTCGCCGACAAGCGCCGCAAACTGCCCGAGGGACACCGCCTCGTCGGCACTGCCGTGCTGGATCAACAGCGTCCCCTTCGCCTGCCGGTAATCTTGTCCGGCCGGGGTCTCGAGCCCGCCGTGTACACTCACCACCCCCTTGAGATCCGCCCCGCTGCGCGCCAGCTCCAGCACGGCGGCGCCGCCAAAGCAGTAACCGAGCGCCACCGCATTGTCGAGCCGCCCCCCCTGTTTACCGGCTTCGGCCATCCCCCCCTGCAACAGCTTGCGCATTTTGGCTCTGTCCTGATAGAGGGCACCGGTCAGCTTCTTCTTATCCTCCATGGCGGTCGGCCTCACCCCTGCACCGAACAAGTCCACCGCGAAGACGCTGTAACCAAGCGCCACCAGCATCTCGGCCCGCTTGATCTCGTAGCCGTTCAGCCCGTCCCAGTCGTGCACCAGCAGCACCAGGGGCGCCTGCTTGTCGGCAGCCGCCAGGTAATACCCCTCGAACGGCTGGCCTTCGACCTCGTAGCGCACAGCGCCCGCCTCGACCGCGCCGCTGCCCATCAGCCCCAGCAGGGCCAGCATCCATGCCTTCTTCATCGCCTGTTCCTCTACCTGTGAACGATGCTCCTGATTGTAGCCGCTTGAGATGGGGAACCCGGGGTCAGTGGCGACGCCGCCAAAAAGAGGGAGGCCACCCGAAGGTGGCCTCTCTTTAATTGCAAACACAAAGATGCGTCGACTCAATCCTTGGCGCTCTCCATCGCGCCCTCTTCCGAGTGCTGGGGCAGGATGAGATTCAGCAGGATCGCCGCCACCGAGGCCAGGCCCACGCCCGCCAGGGCGAAGTCACCGATCTTCATCTCCAGGGCGCCGACGCCCACGGTCAGGGTCACGGCCACGATGGCGATGTTGCGGGACAGACCCAGATCCACCTTGGACTCCACCAGGGTCTTGAGGCCGATGGCGGCGATGGATCCGAACAGCAGCAGCATGATGCCGCCCATCACCGGCATGGGGATGGAGGTCAGCAGGGCGTTGAACTTGCCGAAGAAGGCCAGAATGATGGCGAACACCGCGGCCCAGGTCATGGTGACCGGGTTGAAGTTGCGGGTGATCATCACGGCGCCGGTCACTTCGGCGTAGGTGGTGACGGGGGGACCACCGATGAGGCCGGCGAAGCAGACGCCGATGCCATCACCGGCCAGAGTGCGGTGCAGACCCGGGTTCTTGGTGTAGTCCTTGCCGGTCACGCCGCCGATGGCCAGCACGCCGCCGATGTGCTCGATGCAGGGGGCAATGGCCACCGGCAGCATGAACAGGGCCGCAGCCCAGTTGATCTCCGGGGTCTCGAAGTGGGGCAGCGCCAGCCAGGGGGCGTTGACCATGCCGTCGAAGCTCACCTGACCCATCAGCACGGCAGAGACATAGCCCGCAATCACGCCGCACAGGATGGGGATGAGCTTGATCCAGCCCTTGCAGAAGACGGCCGCGATCAGGGTAACCGCCAGCGAGATCCCCGCCAGGGTCAGTGCCGTGGTGGCAGGCACCACCTGCTCACCGCCGGCACGGCCCATGGCCATGTTGCAGGCCACCTGGGCCACCGACAGGCCGATCACCATGATCACCGGGCCGATCACCACGGGAGGCAGCAGCTTGTGCACGAAGCCCATGCCCCGGGCGCGGATGACGGCCGCCAGGATGAAGTACATGAAGCCCGCGGCGAACAGACCGAACATGGTGGAGGGCAGGCCCCAGGTCTGGGTGGCATAGATGATGGGGGCGATGAAGGCGAAGCTGGAGCCGAGGAAGATCGGCACCTGACGGCGGGTGCAGAGCTGGAACAGCAGGGTGCCTACACCGGCGCCAAGCAGGGCCATGGAGGGGTTCAATCCGGTGAGCAGGGGCACCAGCACCATGGCACCGAAGGCGACAAACAGAATTTGCAGCCCGGCGACGCTTTGCTTGACCAAGGAAAACATGGGTATCCTTAATTTTTTGATAACTGACAGGGATATTTGACACTTTTCAGTCATCACAAGACGTTTTCAAGGCAGAAAATGGGCCGGCAGGCGTCATTTGTTACCTTTCACTGCTTGGGGAGGGCATGAAACTGGCTTTTTAGGCGGGATTCGTTGCTACAAGCATCGAGGAAGCGATTTTACGCACTTTTATGGCCGACGCCAATCGTTTTTCAGGGTAGATAGCATGACAAGGGTTTCAACTGGTCGACGCAGATGTCGCCCCCCATTCCCTCCCTATACTCGAAGGAGTGCCCAAATACCGACAAGGAGTTCCCCATGTCACTGCCCTCCTTCAAACCCAGCCAGCGCCGACTGCTGGTGGGTTCGGCCATCGCTCTGGCCCTGTTTGCCACCCCGTACACCTATGATTTCAGCCACCACCAGTGGCAGCCGAATCAGGCCTATGCCAAGTCCTGCTTCATTGCCGGTACCCGTATCGTCATGGCCGATGGCAGCGAGCGCCCCATCGAGACGCTGCTGGCCGGTGAAGAGGTACTGGACCAGCATGGCCACCGCAACCGGATCCTGGCGATCGAGCGGGTGCTGCTGGGCGCGCGCAGGCTCTACGGGATCAACCGGCTGGCCCCCTTCTTTACCGCCGAGCACCCCTTCCTGACCACCCGTGGCTGGGCAGCCATCACGCCGGCCATGACCCGCACCGAAAACCCGACCCTGGCCGTGCTGCCGCTCTTTACCGGCATGCACCTGCTGGGCCGGCTGGTCGCCACCAGCGCGGGAGCTCTGGCGCTGGCCCCGCACCCCGCCCTGCTGCTGGTGGAGTCCCTCTGCTGGCTTGACGCTGCGCCCACCACGGCGTTGTTCAACCTGATCCTCGATGGCAGCCACAGCTATATCGCCAATGGGTTGATCGTTCACAACAAGGGTGGCGACGACAGTGGCAGTGACGGCGGCGGTGGTGGTGGTGATAGCGGCGGCGGCAGCCAGGGTAGCGACAACAGCGGTGGCAGTGACGATAGCGGCGGCAGTCACGGTAGCGACAGCAGCGGTGGCGGTGACGATGGCGGCGGCAGTCACGGTAGCGATGACAGTGGTGGCGGTGAGCACGCAGGCGGTGATCAGCATGCAGGAGGCGATCGCCATGCCGGGGGCGAACAACATGGCGGCGGAGAGCGCCACGCCGGTGGGGATCGTCATGGGGGCGGGCGTGGCCTGGGCAACGGCCTCGATGACAACGGCACGGATGCCATCGATGACAATGGCAACGAGATCCGTGGGGATGGCACGGTCGATGACAACGGCGTGGACGCCGTCGATGCCAGCGGCAACAAGCTTAGAGGGGACGGCACGGTCGATGACAACGGCGTGGATGCCGTCGATGCCGACGGCAACAAGCTTAGGGGGGATGGCACGATCGATGACAACGGCGTGGACACCGTCGATGCCGACGGCAACAAGCTGCGGGGAGACGGCACGGTCGATGACAACGGCGTGGACGCTGTCGATGCCAGCGGCAACAAGCTTAGGGGGGATGGCACGGTCGATGACAACGGCGTGGACGCCGTCGATGCCAATGGCAACAAGCTTAGGGGGGACGGCACGGTCGACGATCGCGGTCAGACCCTGACCGATGAGCAGGAGCAAGCCCTGATCCGGCAGGGGTTTGACAGCAAGGTGCAGCCATGAGCCGCCATCTGCTGATCTTTCTGGCGCTGTGGTTGTCCGCCTGCGCCACCCAGCCAGCCGCCCCCCTCTATCACCAGATGGACAAGCGCGACGTGGCGCTGGCCAACCAGGCGCTGGCCGAGGCGCTGCAAACCCGTCCCAAGGGCCAGAGCCTCACCTGGTTCAACTCCGCCAACCGCCACACGGGCAGCGTCACGCCGCTGCGCACCTTTCGCCACCCCAACGGCCTCTGGTGTCGCGACTATCGCGAGCAGCTCTACATAGGCCAGACCAGCCAGCAGTGGCAGGACACCGCCTGCCGCAGCAGGGAGGGCCGCTGGCTGCCCCTGCGAAGCTGACCGTCCGGCTGACAAAAAAAGGGGGGTGACCATGGTCACCCCCCTTTCATTGCTGGCTTGCGTTCGTCAGACCCGGCGATAGGGCAGGTAGACCGGCTCCCACATGTGGCTCAGGATGTGCTGATGCAGATCCTGGCCGATGAGCGGATGGGTAGGGTCGCGGCGCACTATGTCCTTGAGCACCGCGGTCGCCACGTGCACCGAGATGTTGCGCAGCTCGCTGATCCTCGGATAGACGGTGCCCCGGGCGAGATCCGCCTCATCCACGCATTCCGCCAGCGCGAAGGCGGCGGTGGTGAAGATGTCAGGGCTGATCTCGCGGATCTGGCTGACGATGGCGGCCAGCCCCACGCCGGGGAAGATGAAGACGTTGTTGCCCTGGCCGATGCGATAGTCCTGCCCCTCGAAGTGCACGTCCTTGAACGGGCTGCCGGTGGCGACGATGGCGCGGCCCCGGCTCCAGCGGAAGATGTCCTCCGGCAGCGCCTCGCAGTTGGCGGTGGGGTTGGAGAGCGGGAACACCATGGGGCGCTCGCAGTGGGCCAGCATCAGCTGGATGTGCTCCTCCTGGAAGGCGCCACCGGCGCCGCTGGTGCCGAGCAGCACTGTGATGGGCACGTGGCGCAGCACCTCGGTCAGCCCCGCCTTGCCCTGCAGCTCCCACTGGGCCAGCAGCAGGCCCGGCTTGGCGTAGCGGCGCTTGTATTCGTCCAGCCCCTCCCGGTTGTCGCACACCAGCCCCTGGGTATCCAGGATGTAGATGCGATCCCGGGCCGCCTGCGGGTCCAGCCCCTCGCGGATCATCCCCGCGCAGATCTGATCCGCCACCCCGACCCCGCCGGCCCCGGCCCCGTAGACCAGGTAGTTCTGCTGGCCCAGGGTCTCGCCCTTGGACTTGACCGCCCCTATGATGCCCGCCAGCACCACGGCGCCTGTGCCCTGGATGTCGTCGTTGAACGACGGCAGCACCTGCTGGTAGCGGGCCAGGTTGTTGAAGGCATTGGACTTGCTGAAGTCCTCCCACTGCAGCACGGCGTTCGGGAAGTGACGCTTGACCCCGGCCACGAACTTGTCGATGAAGTCGTCGTACTCCTTGCCGCGGATGCGCCTGTGGGGCTGACCCAGGTACATGGGGTCATCCAGCAGCGCCTGGTTGTCGGTGCCCACGTCCAGCGCGATGGGCAGGCAGCAGGCGGGATGGATGCCGGCCCCCAGGGTATAGAGGGCGAGCTTGCCGATGGGAATGCCCATACCGCCCACCCCCTGATCGCCGATGCCGAGGATCCCCTGGCTGTCGGTGACGACTATGATGCGCACCGCCTTGGCGTCCATGTGGCGGGCCAGGGAGCCCATGTCATCGACGTTCTTCTGGGTGATGTAGAGGCCGCGCGGCTTCTGGAAGCGGTGGCTGAACTCCTGGCACGCCTTGCCCACGGTCGGGGTATAGATGTAGGGAGTCATCTCCTCCACGTGGCGCGACAGGAGGGCATAGAACAGGGTTTCGTTGCGATCCTGCAGGGCCCTCAGGTTCTGGTACTTCTCGATGTCGCTGCAGGCGCTCAGGAAGGCCTCATAGACCCGCTCCAGCTGGGCCTCGAAGGTCTGCACCTGGGGCGGCAGCAGGCCGTCGAGCTCGAAGTCGGCCCGCTCCTGTTCGGTGAAGGCGGTGCCCTTGTTGAGGTTGCGATCGTTGAGCAGATCGGTACCCGTCAGCGCGACCGGGCGAAAGTCCTCGCCCTGTGCATCTTTCCACAGCAGATATTGTCCGGTAGCCATAGTCATTCTCTTTGATTTACATGAAGTTGCCATTCGGCAGGAGAGCAAGACTCAGATTGGTGCGGATCATATGACGTTTAGGGATTCGGTTTTGTGAGCTCAGCCATACCCTGCGGCCAAAGCCCCGCCGGCCAGGGTCGGGAGAGGCTTGCTCCGGCGGCGCGCTTGGCGCAAGATCCCCCCGGCCCCTTGCCTGCCCTCTTCACCCCCAGGAGCACCATGAGCATGCCCCAGCCCCCCGCATTTCCCGTTTCCGCCGTCATCCTGGCCGGTGGCCGTGCCACCCGCATGGGGGGCGACGACAAGGGCTGGGTGCCCCTCGCGGGCCGGCCCCTGATCGAACACGTGCTCGAGCGTCTACGCCCCCAGGTGGACGAGGTGCTGATCAATGCCAACCGCAGCGAGGATCGCTACCGGCAGCTTGCCCCCGTCATCCGCGACGAGCATGCCGACTTCCAGGGGCCGCTGGCCGGGATGCTGGCGGGTCTTGCCGCCGCCCGCCACGACTGGGTGCTGTTCGTCCCCTGTGACGGCCCCGCCCTGCCCCGGGATCTGATGGCCCGCTTTCGCGCCGCCGTGACCCCTGATACAGAACTGGTGGTGGCCCACGACGGCGAGCACCTCCAGCCCGTGGTCGCCCTGCTGCGCCGTGCCCTGCTCCCCTCCCTGCGCCAGGCGCTGGCTGAGGGTGAGCGCAAGACCGGGGCCTGGTTTGCCTACCACCGGATGGCGGTGGTGCCCTTTACCGACCAGCCCGATGCCTTCGTCAACCTCAACAGCCCGGACGAGCTCGCCGCCTGGGAGGCGAGGCTGCGGGAAGGGGGCGCGCCATGAGCCCCCTGCCCCTGCTCGGCTTCGTCGCCTGGAGCGGCACCGGCAAGACCACGCTGCTGGAGCGCCTCATCCCCCTGCTCGGCCAGCGCGGCCTGCGCCTCGGGGTGCTCAAGCACACCCACCACGACTTCGACATCGACCGGCCCGGCAAGGACAGCCACCGCCTGCGCCAGGCGGGCGCCGCCCAGGTGATGGCGGCGTCCAGCCTGCGTCACGCCCTGATCCGGGAGACGCCAGAGGGAGAGCCTTCCCTGGCGGCGCTGCTGGCCCGCTTCGATGCCAGCGCCCTGGATCTGCTGCTCGTCGAGGGGTTCAAGCATCACCATTTTCCCAAGGTGGAGCTGTATCGCGCCGCCATCGGCAGGCCCCTGCTCTTCCCCGATGACCCTGACATCATCGCTCTCGTCAGCGACGTCCCCCAGGCCACGGCCCTGCCCCGGTTCGGCTTTGACGATCTGGAGGCCATCGCCGATTTCATCTGCGCCAGGCTGCCCCCGCGCGAGCCCCGCCAGGCACCGCCACCCCTGCGCCTCTGCGCCCGGCTGCTGGCGGCCGTGGCCAATCCGGCGGGGCAAGCCTCTCTGCCCGGCCTCCTCAGCCAAGATGAGACCGGCCTGCTGCTGGTGCGTCCGGTGGACGAGGGCCGCGAGAGCGCCAACTGCCGCATCGAGCTTGCCCCCGGGCACACCGCCCTCCCCCCCGGCGAGCGGGTGATGGTACGTCTGCCCGCAGAGGGGTCTGCATGACGCTTCTTTGCCACTCAGGTCACCTGAGTGGTTGCAACCCAGGTCGTCCCTTTGGTCGATACCGACATCACCACACCGGCCGCCCCCCGAGATAAGAGAGTCCCCTTGCGCCTGAATACGCCCCTCTCCCGCTTCGATCTGTTGATCTACGGTCGCTACCGCATCGTCCACGGCCTGCGCATCGCCCTGGCGTTCACCCTCACCTTCCTGCTGACCCGGGAGCTCAAGCTGCCGGAGAGCACCTGGCCCCTCATCACCCTGGTGGTGGTGATGGGCCCCATCTCGTTCTGGGGCAACGTGCTCTCCCGCGCCCTCCAGCGGGTGGTAGGCACCATCTTCGGCGCGGCCTGCGGGGTGGTGGCCCTCTATCTGGAGCTCTACTCCCTGCCCCTGATGCTGGTCTGGTGCTGCGCCATCATGTTCCTGTGCGGCTACCTGGCGCTCGGCAAGCGCCCCTACGTGGGGCTGCTCATCGGCATCACCCTGGGAGTCATCGTCGGCGGGCTGCCGGGGGACATAGAGACGGCACTCTGGCGCAGCGGCGACGTCATCCTGGGCTCGGTGCTGGCCCTGCTGTTTTGCAGCATCTATCCCCAGCGCGCCTATCTCCACTGGCGCCTGCAGATGCACGACACCCTGCTGCAGGCCCAGCGCATCTACCACACCCACCTCTCCCCCAACGTGCTGGAACGCCCCAAGCTCACTCGGAGCCACGCCCGCCTGCTCGCCAAGATCGTCGGTCTGCGCGCCCTGCTGGCGCCCGCCGTCAAGGAGACGCGCCTTGGCAACCCCCTGTTCGAGGCCATCCAGACCACGATGCGCAACAGCGTCTGCACCCTGGAGATGCTGGCCAACACCCATTGGCGCGAGCGCCAGAGCCACTTCCTGATGCAGAGCCACCCCGGGCTTCGGGCCTGCCAGCAGGCCACCGAGGGGGTGCTCACCCAGCTCGCCCTCATGCTCAAGAGCGGGGATCCCGCCGCCGCCACCCGGGCCATGACCCGCCTGCAGGAGGCGACAGCCGAGGTGTCCCGCGCGCTCCAGGCCGAATCGCCCCGGGAGGGCGGCGTCACCCTCGCCGGCTACCTCTGGCTCAACGTCCAGCTCACCGAGCAGCTCGCCCACCTCCATCGCCTGCTGGGGCTGGTGCTGCAGCCCTATGCCAAGCCCTCGGCCCACCAGGCCTCCTGAGCCCACGCCGACATTCGCCCACAAAAAAGCCCCGCCGAAGCGGGGCTCTTGTTTGATACGAAGTCAGACCGGTGCAAGACGCCCTCAGGCGAGCTTGCGTCCCTCGCGGCTCATCTCGTCCAGCTGCTGACGGGTCAGGGTGGAGACCAGCTTGTCGTCCAGATAGAGGTGCAGCAGCTCGCCCTGCATCTCCCCGCGCATCGTGCCCTGACGGCCGTCCAGATAGTGGATCTCCATCAGCGCGGTGTGCGCGTCCGGATAGTGTACCTCCACCTCGCGGACCCCTTGCGGCAGCATGGCGAGCGGCACCTTGTTGAGGGAAGGATCCAGGTGCTGGTTCACCTTGATGACGGCATCGGCCTTCTGATCCACCAGGGCCGGCGACTTGCCGGTGATGGGGTTCTTGCCGGACCAGAACTCGATGGTGTTGAACACGAAGAGATCCGCCGTCGCCGCGAGGCCATAGACGGGGGAGAGCAGCACGAAGACGCCGGCGCGGCCGTAGCGGTTGTCCACCACGCTGAGGTTGCCCTTGGTCACCATGGAGGAGAGGCCCATCTGGCCCATGCAACCACCTAGCCCCAGGCTCGCCACCATTCCCAGCAGCAGGGCCAGTGCCCTGCCTCTCTGTCGTACTGCAATCATTGTCTACCTGCTCAATCGAAAAAGGAGGCGGCAGCCTAAACAAGTGGCCCGGGCAGGACAATTCACAAGGTGGGCGCCATACAGCCCGGGTTCAGCCTGAGCGTCCGACTGCTCACTCTTTTGGCAATCTGGCCAGCGGCTGTCGCCGGGCCGGCCCTCAGATGGAGAGGGCGGAGACCGTCTCCGAGACCCGGCTCGCCTCCTGGTGGATCTCGGTCATCAGGCTGTCCACGCCAGCGATCTGCTGCTTGCCGAGCTCGGCGCTGCCGGCCACCCCGGCCATGTCATCGGTCACCCGGGCGGTCAGCTCGCGGTTCTTCTGCACCACCTTGGCGATTTCATCGGTGGAGAGGGACGTGCGGGCCGCCAGCTGGCGCACCTCGTCCGCCACCACCGCAAAGCCCCGCCCCTGCTCCCCGGCCCGCGCCGCCTCGATGGCCGCGTTGAGGGCCAGCAGATTGGTCTGATCGGCGATGGCGCTGATGGTCGAGACGATGGCCTCTATGCTCCTCGACTGCTCGTTGAGCTGGCCGATGAGGGCGATGGCCTGATCCACCCGGGTAGCGATGAGGGAGGAGGTCTCCACCACGGCGCGCAGCAGCTCGGCCCCCGCCTGTGCGCTGTGCAGCGTCTCCTGGGCCGTGCTGTGGGCCAGCCTCGCCGCCTCGCGGGTGGCGTGGTTCTGCTCGATGCGCTCGGTGATGTTGCTGGCAAACTTCACCACCCGCACCACCTTGCCGCTCTCGTCCCGGATAGGGTTGTAGGTCGCCTCCAGCCAGATGGGCTGACCCCGGCTGTTGTGGCGCATGAAGAGGCCGGACTTGAACTGGCCCCGGGCCAGCTCCTCCCAGAAATGGGGCTGCTCCCGCAGGAAGGCCTCGTCACAGAAGATCCTGTGGTGCTTGCCCGCAATCTCGCTCATGCGATAGCCCATGACGTCGAGGAAGTTGGCGTTGGCGCTGAGGATGTCGCCGTTCGGGCTGAACTCTATCATCGCCCGGGAGCGGTCCAGCGCCTGGGAGAGTGCCTCCAGATGCTGCAATCTCAGGTGCTGCTCCGTCACGTCGCTCGCGATCTTCACCACCCGGGTCACCCGGCCCTGCTGCCTGACCGGGAAGTAGCTCGCCTCCAGCCAGCGCGTCTCCCCCCGCTTGTTCAGGCGCTCGAAGGTGCCGGACTGCACCTCCCCCTGGCCGAGGCGGCTCCAGAACTGGCGATAGTCGCCGGACTGCGCCCACCCCTTGGGACAGAGCAGGCTGTGGTGCTGCCCCGGCAGCTCGCCGACCCCGTAGCCCATCAGGGCCAGGAAGGGGGCGCTCGCCTCCAGGATGGTGCCGTCCGGCGTGAAGATGATGGTGGCGGCGCCCGTCTTGATCGCCTCGACCACGCCCTGCTCCTCGTCGAGCCGGCTCTGGCAAGCCTGCAACTGCGCCTTGAGTTTGTGATTGAACATGACACTCCTACCTCGTTGACGATCCGAACGGCACCACCGCCATCCCACATAGAGGATATCGGCACCGCGGGCCCCGGGATGAGTGGTCGGATGACCCGGATTCACGGGGGCGCGCAGTGTATAGAAAAGCGGCGGCGCCGCCAAGGGAGGGAGTGTACGCAGCCCGGGGGATCCGGGATCATCGGGACGGGGGAAAAACAGGATCAGGCAGGCGCACACTCCAAGCAGGGGCTCGGGTGCGGCCACCTTACGCCGGAGACGGCCGCCGGGCAAGGCGCCAGCGATCCAGCGCCAGGGGGCCGGCCCCCCAGACAACCAGGGTCAGCAGCATCCAGCCCCACAGCTGATGGTCGTAGAAGCCCCCCGCCCACAGGGTGGGGTAGGAGATCACGGCCATGGCGTTGAAGCCGAATAGCAGCAGGGCCACGGGGCGGGTGAAGAGGCCCGCCAGCAGGAAGAGCGGCAACAGCAGCTCGGTGGCGGTGCCCACATAGGCCGCCCACTGCCAGGGCAGCAGGGGCACCCTGTACTCGAACTCGAACAGATAGAGGGTCGAGTCCCAGCTGCCGAGCTTGAGCCAGCCCGAGCGCAGAAACACAGTGGCGACCCAGAGCCGGGCCAGCAGCAGCACGGCGGCGCTGCCCCAGCACGGGAGACGGGCGACCCATTGAGGGGCCGGGTGGGAGGGAAATTCAGTCATGGTGAAGCTCCAGTTCGACCAGCAGATCCAGGGTGACGAGGGGGGCGAGGTGCTCGGCCATCGCCGCCTCTTGAGCCAGCAAGTAGGCCAGGGGCAGCCCCTGCTGGCAGCCGTGCAGCAGACGCCAGGCGGCGGCATCCAGGGGGATGGGGCCGACCTCGTGCCCAGGGCGTTTTTTTAGCGCCAGCCAGCACGGGGCATCCCCCTCACTGACCGCCTCCCCGCCGTGCAACGCCATGTGCCAGAGCGCCAGCACCGGGTGGCGGCTCTCGAAGAGGGCCATATCCCGGGCAGGGTGCAGCACCAGTTGCGCCCACTGCGCGGGGGGCAGGGCCGCCAGGCGCTCGGCCGGCCAGCGCCGCGTCTCTGGGGCCAGCAGCGAGACCCGTTCCAGCGCCCACTCGAAGCGGGCCAGATCCCCGAGCCAGGGCAGGCTTGCCGTGGTGGGCAAGCCTGCCAGCCAGTCGCCAAAGCCCTCCCCGTAGTGCATGACGCTCCCCTCCCCGAGCGGCTCGGCCAGCACGAAGCCCCGCGCTGCGGCGTCGAAGAAGGTCTCGCCGACCATGGCCCGAACCGCGGGGTAGCTGCTGGCGAGCACCTCGGTCAGGCCGAGGATGAAGTTATTGCGGTGGATCTGCAGCACGGCCTCGGGCGGGAAGCACCGGGAGCGGATCTGCCCCAGAATGGCGTCATCCTCCCCGAGCAGGGCCCGGGCGAACGCCTGTTGCAGGCGGGCCAGCTCAGACATGGACTGGCTCCTTGGCCAGCAGGCTGGCGCTCAGGATCTCGTGGGCCTGGCGGGCCTCTGCCAGCAGCACCGGCAGCGGGGGGATGGCCAGATCCCACTCGATCAGGGTGGGGATGGCGCGCTCCCGGCAGACGCGGTCATAGAGGGCCCATACCGGAGGCGCCACCGGCGCGCTGTGGGTGTCGATATAGAGGGGCCCCTGGGGCAGGTGCTTCTCGGTAAAGCCGGCCAGGTGAATTTCGCCGACCGTGTCGAGGTCGATGGTCGCCAGGTAGTCGTCCACCACCAGGCCGTGGTTGCAGGCGCTCACATGCAGGTTGTTGAGATCGAGCAGGATGCCGCAGCCGCTGCGTCGCACCAGCTCCGCCAGAAACTCTCCCTCCCCCATCTCGGCGGGCAGTTGCAGATAGGAGGAAGGATTCTCGATGAGCAGCTGGCAGCCCAGGGTCTGCTGCACCCGCTCTATCTTGTCGCTCATGTGGGCGAGGGCCGCCCGGGTGTAGGGCATGGGCAGCAGATCGTTGAAGTGGCGCCCGCCGATGCTGCCCCAGCTCAGGTGCTCCGAGACCCGCACCGGCGAGACGGCCACCACCAGGGCCGCCAGCTGGCGCAGGTGGGACGGGTCGAGCGGGTCGGCGGAGCCGAGCGACATGCCGACCCCGTGCAGGCTGACGGGATAGTGCCCGGCCAGCTCAGCCAGCACCTCGGCCCCCCGGCTGTGGCGCTCGAAGTAGTTCTCGCTGTGCACCTCGAGCCAGCCGACCTCCGGCAGGGTCTGGCGGATCTCGTCGTAATGGGGTGGGCGCAATCCGATACCGATCAAGGGATGCATGGCAATGACCTCGGGTGGCAGGATGCCGGGGCGCGAGAATGCCGCCCCCCGGCACCGGGCTTATTTGGGTTGCAGGGAGCCACCCGCCAGCTTCTCGCACAGCCCCTTGGGCACCACCACGAAGGCATCTCCCTGGGCGTCCATCTTGGCGGTACCGGCGCAGGATCCCCCCTTGCTGGCGCAGTCGTTCTTGCCCGCCTTGACCACGCCGTAGCACTTCTCTTTCTCCTCCGCCGCCATGGCCGGCGCGGCGATCATCTGGGCCCCCAGGGCCAGCAGACCCGTCATGGCAGAGGCGATGGCAGTACTCTTTTTCACGTTCATGTCTCTATTCCTTGTTGTCGTGAGGGATGTATCCGGCCCGTGTCGTCCGGCTACGTTCAATAGAACCGGACGAGGGGCGAAAAGATTTCCCAAAAAGGCGGATTCGCTCGCTATTAACAAAAAAGAAAGTGACAAGTCATTGTTTTATAAAAGATGTTACGTGTGAATGAAAACGGTCAACGAAGGGCCCTGGCCTCCGCGTCACCTTCCATCCCCTCCGGCCTCCATCAGGTGGACAGCGAGTTGGACGGGCCCTCCCCCGCCCCTCCTTCCCCGATGGACCGTCAATTGCCTGCCAATCATCTGCCCGGCCTCAGCGCCCGGGCCGCTTGAACGTGAGCGGCTTCACATGCGCCTTGCAAGGTGCGTAAAAATCCTGCTGAGGTAGTCTGTTTTGCAAACAATGGCCCTATAGTGTCATGAGTCCCTCTACCCAAAGGTGTCCCATGAACGCCCCTCGCCCCCCCAGATGCACCCTGTCGCTGCCCATCTTCATCCCCGGCCTGCTCTTCATCCTGGCGTTGCTGGCCATCTGCTCCCTGGCCCCCGAGGCCGCCGCCCGCTTCTTCGGCAACGGCCAGAGCTGGATCGCCGAGCATTTCAGCTGGTTCTACGTGCTGGTGGTCGGCATGTTCCTGATCCTGCTGCTGGTGATCGCCTTCAGCCACTACGGCAACATTCGCCTGGGGCCGGACGACGCCCGCCCCGAGTTCAGCTTCACCTCCTGGCTCGCCATGCTGTTCGCCGCCGGCATGGGTATCGGGCTCATGTATTTCGGGGTGGGCGAGCCCATGAGCCACTACGTCTCGCCGCCCCAGGCGACGCCCCTGACGCCGGTGGCGGCCCGCGAGGCCATGGTCACCACCTTCTTCCACTGGGGCTTTCACGCCTGGGCCGTCTACGCCATCGTCGGCCTGGTGCTGGCCTACTTCGGCTTTCGCTACAACCTGCCCCTGACCATCCGCTCCGGCCTCTACCCCATCTTCAAGGAGAAGATCCACGGGCCGCTCGGCCACGCGGTGGACGTCTTCGCCCTGGTGGGCACCATCTTCGGTATCGCCACCACCCTGGGCTATGGCGTGATGCAGCTCTCGGCGGGGATCACCCGGCTCACCGGCATGGACACCTCGGGGGAGCTGTTCCGCTTCGGCCTCATCGGGGCCGTCATCGCCCTCGCCGGCGTCTCTGCGGTCACCGGGCTCGACAAGGGGGTCAAGCGCCTCTCAGAGCTGAACCTCTTCCTCGCCATCGTGCTCCTGCTGTTCGTGCTGCTGGCCGGCCCCACCCAGTACCTGCTGGGGGCCCTCTCCGAGAACATAGGCAACTATGTGTCGTCTCTCAGCCAGCTCACCTTCCGCACCTTCACCTACAGCGAGACCCGCCAGGCAGGCTGGTTCGGCAACTGGACCCTGCTCTACTGGGCCTGGTGGATCTCCTGGTCCCCCTTCGTCGGCCTCTTCATCGCCCGCATCTCCCGCGGGCGCACCCTGCGCGAATTCATCCTGGGCGTCCTGTTCGTGCCCACCGCCTTCAACCTGCTGTGGATGACGGTGTTCGGCAACGCCGCCATCTGGGCCAGCCAGCATGAGGGGGGCCAGAGCCTCATCGACTCGGTCGGCAACATCGACACCCTGCTGTTCAACTTCTTCGATCTGTTGCCGGGGGCCGACATCACCTCGGCCCTCGCGGTGATCCTCATCAGCGTCTTCTTCGTCACCTCCGCCGACTCCGGGGCCTTCGTCATCGACAACATCGCCACCCAGGGCAAGGAGGGCTCCCCGGTCTGGCAGCGTCTGTTCTGGGCCGTGCTGCTCGGTATCACCGCAGGCACCCTGATGAGCACCGGGGGGCTGGCGGCGCTCCAGTCCATGACGCTCATCGCCGCCCTGCCGTTCGCCTTCATCATGGTGCTGCTCTGCCTCGGCCTGGTGCGCGGCCTGATTGCAGACCGGGAGCACTCGGCCAGACGCCTCTCCCCCGCCACCGATTTCTGGAGCGGCAAGCAGTGGCGCACCCGCATGGATCACCTGCTGCGCCCCTCCACTGAACAGGGGGCCCGCAAGTTCCTCGCCGAGGTTGCCCTGCCGGCCCTGACGGCCCTGAGCCAGGAGTTCGCAGCCCGGGGGATCATCAGCCGGGTCGAGCAGGAGGATGCGGAGCAGTGCCACCTGCTGGTGCCCCAGCAAGGGCGGCGCGACTTCTGCTACGGGGTGCGTATCGAGGCCCGCCCCGCCCCGGCGTTCAACCCCCTGGAGGCGGCCCACAACCACGATCCCGAGGCCCGCATCTTCGAGCCCATCACCTTTTTCGCCGACGGCCGCGCCGGCTACGACGTTCAGTATCTGACCCGGGACGAGCTGAGCGCCGACGTCTTGCGCCAGTACGAGCGCTACCTGGTGCTGAGCCAGGACGAGGGGCAGGATCTGCTGAGCAGCGCGCCGGAACACGCGCCGCCGGAATCCGGGGCCTGATAGGCCCGGCAAGTTGGCAAGGGGCGGCCCCCTTGCCAACCGCCTTGGCAAAAACCGCAACGCCATGATCATCAGCGCCAGCAGACGCACCGATATCCCGGCCTTTTACACCCCCTGGTGGATGAACCGGATAAGGGCCGGTTTCCTGCTCACCCGCAATCCGTTCAATGCCCACCAAATCACCCGGGTGTCGCTGCACCCGGAGGAGGTCGATGCCATCGTCTTCTGGACCCGCCAACCGGCCCCCTTGATGGGGCACCTGGATGAGCTCGATGCCCTCGGCCACCGCTACTACTTCCAATACACCCTGACCGGCTACCCTAGGGCCCTGGAGAGCCGTGTCCCGCGGCCCCATCACGCCATCCAGACCTTCTGCGCCCTGTCAGAGCGGGTCGGCGCGAACAGGGTCATCTGGCGCTACGACCCCATCCTGCTGTGCAACCTGGTCGATCTGGCCGAGCACAAGCGGCTCTTTTACAAGATTGCGGCCCTCCTGGCCGGCAAGACCCGCAGGGTCGTCATCAGCGTGGTCGACCTCTACAAGAAGACGGAGAAAAACCTGAACGCGGTCGAGGGGCTCATCGTGCACGACCTGCTGGGAACGGAATGGGGCAAGGCGCCAGAACACCATGAGGCGCTCGATGAGCTGGCCGCTTTTATGGTGCAGACCGCCACCCGGTTCGACATGACCATAGAGACCTGCGCCGAGGCCGTGGATCTCGCCCATCTCGGCATCCCCCATGGCAAGTGCATCGACGACCAGCTGATCCAGGCGCTGTTCGGCCGCCGGGTCGACGGCAGAAAAGACCCCGGCCAGCGCGAGGCCTGTGGCTGCGTCAAGAGCATCGACATCGGCGCCTACAACACCTGCCTCCATGGCTGCACCTACTGTTACGCCACCTACAGCCAGAGCGCCGTCATCAAGAACCGGCAGCACCATGATCCCCAGAGCCCCTTCCTGATCGGCGGGACAGAGGGGGTGGATGCGCGTCTTCTGGTGGCCGACCCCATTCAGAGACCGCTCTTTTAATCCCTAGGCCCCGATGGCTTGCCGCTGCCGTGATGCGCCCCCAGCCAGCCGTGGCCTGCCCCGTGCCCACGAGCGTGCCCCGCTCCCCCCAAAAAAGCAGGGGGCCTGACGGCCCCCGCACACACACAGGATCAGCACAGCGCCTTATTGGGCGGCGCTGTCCTTCACGCACTTCTGGATAAAGCTGTTCTTGGCCGCCCCGGCGAGCTTCTTGTCGGCGGCAGCTTTTTCGCACTTCGCCGCCGGATCGCTCGCCCCGCCGGTCTTCACGCACTTTTGCACGAAGCTGTTCTTGGCCGCCCCCGCGAGCTTCTTGTCGGCAGCCGCCTTCTCGCACTCGCCGGTCGCGGCGCTGGTGGCATCTTTCACGCACTTGCCGACAAAGCTGGTCTTGGCGGCCCCCGCCAGCTTCTTGGCCGCGGCCTGGGCCTCGCACGCCTGCTGCGCCCCCGAGCCATCGCCCGCCATCGTTGCACTCCGGGCCACCCCCATTCCCATGCCAAACACCGTCACACACAGACTCAAGACCATCAGGATCCGCTTCATATGACCAACTCCCTTCGTTCTATCCATTGTGGTTAGCCCCACTCACGCGGGCCAAACGAGGCACCCTCGCCTCGCTGCACTATAGTCCCCCGGCTTGATGACAACCAAAGTACCGCCGTGCTCGCACAGCCTTCCTTCCCCCTGCCCGCCCCGGCTCCACCAAGAGACGAGAGGCTAGATTGGTGAGCTGGCGCAAAAATCCAGTCGTTCTCTGCGGTTGCGTCAACTTTTGACTGGTTTGCGTATGAGGCTTGAGGCTATGCTGGCCATTCGGCGCCTATAGCACCATCCGGGCCCCGCCCGCTGGTTAATTGAGCGCATTGGAAGCTGTAATCCAGGGGCGGTAGCGTGGGTTTTAAGCAAAGATTTATGCATCTCGCAGCGAAGCCCAATACTCGCACAATGAGTGCTGGCTTCATGATGATGCAAGGTTCTCTAGTCAATTCCATCATCATCGGTGGCCCCTAACGCCACCAATAACAAGTGCGGAAAGCGTGACGTTGAGATACGCCAGACCAAAAGGTCATCAATGATATTTCGGTATGAAGGCCCATATCGGCGTTCATACCAAAAGTGTCCTCACCCACAGCTTGAAGACCAGCTAACGAGCACAACTTTAATCAGGTGGATATCGAATCCATGGCAAGAAAGTGTTTGTCTTCACTGACTTGGGATATCAGGGACCTGAAAGCCGTGTCCAGTTTTATTTGACCACAGCAAGGTGTAATACAGATATGGGATAAGTCAGACAGAAATACCGCCTAGATCAATAGACCACTGTTGACGATAGCTAAAAATTTATAACACAGGAGATAATAACCTATGGCATTACCTTTCATTATTCTGGGTGCCGCAGCAGCGGCAACAGCTTTTGGTGGCAAAAAAGCGTATGACGGCTACCAGAAAAAATCAGAAGCCGATGACGTATTAGATCGCGCTCAGCGCCGTTTTGATAAACATAAAGATAGTTTTGAGACGATCAACAAGACAACATCGGAAAAGCTTTCAGAATTAGGCAGCGCAGAGCTAAAAATAGGCAATGACTTCAATGAATTCAATACAATAGCTATTGATCTTCTTGAGCGAATGGCAAAGGATGGGCATAAAAACCTCAAGCTGACTGTACCAAAGCACAGCATTAATAAGATTCAGAACTTGGCTATTTCGGCAACAGAATACCTGACCACTGTTGTCGGTGCAGGCGTTTCTGGTGCCGCAGCCGGTTTTGCCGTGTACAGCGGTGTAATGGCTTTTGCTGCCGCTTCTACCGGAACGCCTATTGCGGCGCTGTCTGGTGCGGCAGCTTACAATGCCACGATGGCGGCAATTGGTGGCGGTTCGTTGGCCGCAGGTGGTTGGGGGATGGCTGGCGGCGCGATGGTGCTTGGCGGTGCGGTGGTGGCGCCACTGATAGCTATTGCTGGCTGGGCCTACGATAACCATGCGGAAAAAGCACTTAACAGCGCCTACCAAAGCTCCCGTGAAGTAAACACGGCGGTAGAGAAAATGAATGCAGCTGAAGCGCATCTGACAAAAGTACAGCAATATGTAAATAGCATCTATGAGTCGATCACCAGTATGCATGCAGTCTTCGTGCAGCATTACTTTGAACCACTTAAAGCGATGCATGCGGTCATCGTTGAACGTCATCAAAAAAATATCACTACCGAAATTAATGAGTCGGAAGAGATCATGACGCTTATCGACCACGGCTACGAATTAGCCGCCATCATGACCGACGTGATTACCACACCACTTTTCAAACCGGTGACGCAGGAAAACGGCGAAGCCGTTATTGAAGATGGAGTGATCCAACTGCAGACCGACAGCAACGGTATGAATCTGCTTAACAGAGAGGCGCTAGATGAAAAACTGACAGCATCAGCCTCTGATTTCGACTCGTTTTCCTCTCGTATTTAATCGACCCGCCGGGCTAACCAGCCCGGCATTGCTATGGACAGAGCACAATGAACGCAGCCAGGTTTGACTGGGGAGAAGAATTACATCAGACGGTGGTCAAAAGCCTAACAACCTCGTTTGGGTTAGATTTTCTGTTGCTGGAGGATAAGCACGGCGGCGATGTGAATACCATTCACAATGTCCGTCAGGGGGTGTATGCCACAGATGCCGAACGTCAGCTGTATGAACAGCGCGAAGGATATAATTCGCATCATTACCACAGCCACAAAAACTACATCGCCACCAACCGGGCAGGAAAAAAAGCGCATGAGGCCGGAACACTGACTGATACCTATACCGGTGAACATTTTGCAGCCAATGACAAAAAAAATCTCGACCATATTATTTCCGCCCATGAGATTCACAACGATCCTGGGCGTATTCTTGCCGAGCGAGATGGCGCCGACCTAGCTAATGACTCATCTAACCTTACCTTCACGAACGAGTCTATCAATAAGGCGAAGAAGGCGAAAACGATGGAGGCCTTCTTAAAAACGCTGCAAGACCAGCATGCTACCACGACGCAGGAAATTGCTAGATTACGCAGCCAACCAGCACTATCCGAGCAAGAACAGAAGCAACTAAACAAGCTGGAAAATAAAGCTAACGCCGATTTTGAACGTATGAAAGAGGCGGATAAGCAGGCGCGGGAAAAATACAACAGCACTATCAACCAAGAATATTACACCAGCAGCAAGTTTGCGAAGAATGTCGCCAGCGCTACGCTGAACAACGCATTTCGTATGGGAACGCGGCAGATGCTTGGACTGATTCTGGCAGAAACCTGGTTTGAATTCCGAGAACATATTCCTGTGATGTTTGAGAAGCATCGTTACGCATTTGATGCCGGAGATTTTCTGCAGGATGCCACTGAAGTATTACGCGCCGTTTGGGTAAGGGTGCAGACCAAATTTCACACCTTCCTGACCTCCTTTAAGGACGGTGCGATTGGCGGCATGCTGTCCAGCATTACAACTACGCTCTTCAATATCTTCTTTACTACAAAGAAAATGATGGTGAGGCTCATTCGCGAGATGTGGAACAATCTGGTGCAGGCCTTCAAAGTAATGGTCTTTAATCCAGAGGGTTTGGCGCCGGGGCAGTTGGCAAAGGCGGTCAGTAAGCTAGTGGCTGCCGGGGTGGCCGTCGCAGCGGGTGTGGTGATAAACGAAGCATTAGGAAAAATTCTCGTTTTTCCCTTTGGCCCGGAATTGGCCGCCTTCTGCGGTGCGCTGGCGACCGGTATCCTGACGCTAGTGATGAACTATTTTCTTGAACACAGCGCGTTGATGAAAAAAGTCTGGGCTTTTCTGGATACCTTTAAAAATAAGTACCAGAAAGCGCTTGATTATTATCAACAAGTTAATGCCGAACTCGATCGTTACTTACTGGAGCTTTCGGCACTGGAGTTCGCAATAGATTCGTCACAGCTGGCACGCTTTACACTACATCTTAACGCAGTGAATAGCGAAATAAAACGTGGCTTGTTGCTACAAGCCGAGGTCGAGCGCCGTAATATAACGCTACCGTTTGAGGCGGGGAATACTCGTTCTGTACGTAGCTGGCTAAACAAGTTATGACGCTCATTCCGAAGTTCCCCTGCAACCAGTGCGGAGCCTGCTGTCGTCATGTTGATCGCGCTAGTGAAACGCAGTTCCTCGATCGAGGTGACGGTATTTGTCGACACTATCAGATGGAAAAAAAACTGTGCGAAATTTATGAAACGCGCCCGCTTATTTGTCAAATTGAGAAGCAGTATCAGCTTAATTACCAGCAGTATTTTAACTGGCAGGAGTTTATTATGCTGAATCGTGAAGCATGTCTGATTTTGGAGAAATTATAGAGTGGATGAAGATGGGCGCGCTCATGGAACACGGTAAAGCAGCCTTAGCCATCCCTCTCGTATGAGCGAGGCGTGATCCATATGGTTGCCCAGCTCAATTGCTCAGACCATCGGGCTTGATTGACTTTACCCATTTCAGAAAATAAAAATCCCCCGCTACCGGGGGATTTTTATTTTTATCGGTTACCTCGGCGCGGCATATCAAGCCAGCAGAAAGCCCCTTAACCGAGCAAACTCCGCGGGCAGGTCGTGGGACAGCAGGGGCAGCGCGGCGTGCTTGGCGAGCGGGCCAGGCAGCGGCACGTCCAGCCCCAGGATCTCGTCCACCGACTCCTTGAACTTGGCCGGGTGGGCGGTGCAGAGGAAGACCCCGACTTCGTCCTCGGCGAGCTGCTCGTTCAGCAGATCCCAGGCAATCGCCCCGTGGGGCTCGCACAGGTAATCCAGCTGATGCAGGCGTTTGAGCGCATCCCGAGTCTGGGCGTCATCACGCATGCCTGAGCCCAGGGTTTCCAGCGCCCAGCCCTTGCGACGGCACAGCTCTTCCACGCGCGGCCAGTTGTTGGGGCGACTCACATCCATGGCGTTCGACAGGGTCGCGACCGTCTGGTGCGGCTCCCACTGGCCGGTTTTCAGGTAGCGCGGCACGGTGTCGTTGGCGTTGGTGGCGGCGATAAAGCGCTTCACCGGCAGCCCCAGCGCCTTGGCGATGAGCCCCGCGGTGAGGTTACCGAAGTTGCCGGACGGCACGCTGATGACCGCCTTGGCGCGGTCGGCTTTCGGCAGCTGGGCCACCGCCTCGAAGTAGTAGCAGACCTGGGCCAGCAGGCGACTGATGTTGATGGAGTTGGCGGAGTTCAGGCCGATGGCGGTCTTGAGCCCTTCATCGTCGAAGGCATCCTTGACCAGCGCCTGGCAGGCATCGAAGTCGCCGTCGATGGCGAGGGTGCGGATGTTGCCGCCCAGGGTGCAGAACAGCGCCTCCTGCAAGGGGCTGATCTTGCCCTTGGGGTAGAGGATCACCACTTCGATCCCCTCCAGGCCATAGAAGGCGTGAGCCACGGCGGCGCCGGTGTCGCCGGAGGTGGCGGTGAGGATGGTGATCTTGTCGTTGGTACGGAAGGCGGCCAAACACTGGGCCATAAAGCGGCCGCCGAAGTCCTTGAACGCCAGGGTCGGACCGTGGAACAGCTCCAGGGCATAGGTGTTGTCTTTCAACTTCACCAGGGGCGCCGGGAAGGTGAAAGCGGCATCGATCAACTCGCTCACCTTGGCAGCCGGTACTTCGTCACCCAGCAGGTGGCTCAGGATGCGAGCGGAGCGCTCGGCGAGCGGCAGATCCAGCAGGGCATCCACGTCGGCCAGCGGCTCCAGGGTCTCTGGGAAGAACAGCCCCTGTTCGCGGCCCAGCCCCTGACGCACCGCCTGGGCAAAGCTCACCTGTTCACTCTTGTCCTTGATGTTGTAAAGATTCATAGCTCGCTTCCTGTTACCCGTGCCCCGGCCATGTCCAGTTTGCAGACCCGGGCAAATCCATCTTCATTGCGCACGAAGTGCGCTTCCATCCACTCTTTCATCCGTTCGGCCTGGGCCGGATCCTTCATCACCACGAACACGGTGGGACCGGACCCCGAGATGCCGGTGGCCAGCGCCCCGTTCTGGGCCGCCTGGGCCCGCACCTCGTTGAAGCCTTCAATCAGGGCCGCGCGGTAGGGCTCGGCGATCACGTCTTTCAATACGCTGGCGGCCAGCCCTTCCTGGCGGCTGTAGCTGGCGTGCACGAAGGCGGCCAGCCGGCGGCCATAGGTGAGGCAGTCCTGGCGGCGATACTGGGCCGGCAGGATGGCGCGGGCGGCGGCGGTAGAGACGACGGTACCCGGGTAGCAGACCACCCAGTACCACTCGTCAAAGACCGGAATGCCCTGGCTGATGACGCCCCCCTCCTCCAGCACCAGCTGCATGCCGCCGAGATAACAGGGCGCCACGTTGTCGTAGTGGACGGAGCCGGAGATCTTGCCCTCCATCTCCCCCATCAGCAGCAGCATGTCGTGTTCATTGAGGGGCGCGCCATGGAAGGCGTTCAGGCCCTCCAGCGCCGCCACCACGCTGCAGGCGCTGGAGCCGAGGCCCGAGCCTACCGGCAGGTTCTTCTCCAGCACCATCTCCAGGGGCTGGAGTGTGAGGCCGCGCTTCTCCAGCGCCTCCCCGTAGGCGACCCAGCAGTCGTAGAGGATGTTCTTTTTCGGATCGTCCGGCAACTTGTGGGCGTAGCGGCCCACGGAGGAGAGGGCAAAGGCCACATCGGCCGCCTTGACCTGGACGCGATCCCCCAGCAGGGAGCCATCCACGGGGGCGAGCGCCGCCCCCAGTACGTCAAAGCCCACGCTCAGGTTGGCGCTGGAGGCCGGTGCATAGGCCACCACGCTGCCGCCCACTTCCACATTCGGGTTCATCGCTGAACTCATGCTTATAACTCCTGCTTCCAGTTCTGGGTGCGCAGCACGTCGGCAAAGACGCCGGCGGCGGTCACTTCGGTCCCTGCGCCATAGCCGCGCAGCACCAGGGGGATGGGCTGGTAATAGGTGGAGAAGAAGGCGAGCGCGTTCTCCCCGTCTTTCACCTTGAACAGCGGCTCGTCGCCACCCACTGCCTTGATGGCGACCTTGCACTTGCCCCCCTCGATGGAGCCGACGTAGCGCAGCACCTTGCCTTCACGCTGGGCCGCCGCGAACTGGTCGCGGAACCAGCCGTCGGCCTCGGGCAGACGGGCCATGAAAGCTTCCACGTCGCCGCTGACGTCGAAGCCCGGCGGCAACGCCTGCTCCACTTCCACGTCGGAGAGCTCCAGCGCCATGCCGGCCTCACGGGCCAGGATCAGCAGCTTGCGGGCCACGTCCATGCCGTTCAGATCGTCGCGGGGATCCGGCTCGGTGAAGCCGTTGCCGCGAGCGATCTGGGTGGCTTCGGAGAAGGCCATGCCCTCGTCCAGCTTGCCGAAGATAAAGGAGAGGGAGCCGGACAGGATGCCGTCGAAGGCGCGCAGCTTGTCGCCGGCCTTGATCAGGTTCTGCAGGTTCTCGATGACCGGCAGGCCCGCGCCCACATTGGTTTCGTACAGGAACTTGCGGCGGGTCTGGCGGGCGGTGCGACGCAGCGCCTTGTAGTAATCCAGGGACCCGGTGTTGGCCTTCTTGTTCGGGGTGACCACGTGGAAGCCGGCCGCCAGGAAGTCGGCGTACTGGACGGCCACCGCCTCGCTGGAGGTGCAATCCACGATCACCGGGTTGATGAGGTGGCTCTCTTCCACCAGCTTCTTCACCGCCTCCAGGCTGAAGCTGCCTTGCGCCTCCACCAGCTGTTCACGCCAGTTGGCGAGGTTCAGGCCATCCTTGTTGACCGCCATCTGGCGGCTGTTGGCGATGCCGACTACCCGAAGGCCAGTGCCCTGCTCGGCCAGAACCGGCTGCTGGCGGGCAATCTGATCCACCAGGGCCGCACCGACGCCGCCGACACCGACCACGAAGAGGTCGATGAACTGCTGGCTGCCGAAGAAGTTCTGGTGGCACGCCTTGATGGCTTCCGCCACCTTGCCGGAGCGCACCACGGCAGAGATGGAGCGCTCGCTCGACCCCTGCGCGATGGCGACGATGTTGATGGACGCCTGGGCCAGGGAGGTGAAGAAGCGGGCCGCCATCCCCTTGGAGGTGCGCATGCCATCACCGATGAGGGAGATGATGGCGAGATCGGTCATGATCTCGAGCGGATCCAGCAGCTGGTTCTTGAACTCGAGCTCGAACTCGCGCTCCAGCACCTTGCGGGTCTTGTCGCTGTCGTAGCTGTGGATACAGAAGCTGACGCTGTACTCGGAGGACGACTGGGTGATGAGGACGATGCTGACCCCGGCGCGGGAGACGGCGGAGAAGATGCGACCCGCCATGCCCACCATGCCCTTCATGCCGGGGCCGGAGACGTTGAACATGCACATGCCGGAGAGATCCGAGATGGCCTTCACCTTCAGATCGTCCTCCCCCTGGTCGACCCCGATGAGGGTGCCCGGACCCTGGGGGTTGAAGCTGTTCTTGATGAGGCAGGGGATGTGGAACTGGGCCACGGGGGCGATGGTTTTCGGGTGCAGCACCTTGGCGCCGAAATAGGAGAGCTCCATCGCCTCCTTGTAGGAGAGGGTTTTCAGCAGATAGGCATCCGGCACCAGGCGCGGGTCGCAGTTGTAGCAGCCTTCCACGTCGGTCCAGATCTCGCAGCACTCGGCATCCACGCAGGCGGCCAGCACGGCGGCGGAGTAGTCGGAGCCGTTACGGCCCAGCAGCACGGTTTCGCCCTTGTCGCTGCCACCGGTGAAGCCCGGCATCAGGTAGAGACAGTCGGAGCGCAGACCCTTGGCGGCAAAGCGCAGGCGGGAGGCTTCGATGTCCACGTGGGCTTCGAGGTAGCCGCCGTCGGTCACCAGCAGCTGCTCCGGCACGATGAGATCCAGTTCGAGGCCGCGCACCCGCAGCAGTTCGTGCATGAAGGCGATGGAGAGATTCTCCCCCCGGCTCAGGATGCGGGCCTGAACGTTGTCCGGGCAGAGCCCCAGCAGACGAACCCCCTGCATCAGGCGCTCGACCTGATCCAGCTCGGCGGTGAGGCGGCTTTGCAGCGCCTTGTCATCGAGGGCCGGGTAGGCGGCCTTCAGGCCCGCCAGCAGGCGGGAGAAGATGCCGTTGATCTCGAACAGGGTGCTGCTGGCATCCATGCCACGGCTGGTCTGTTCCACCAGGGCCACCAGGTGGTTGGTCACCTTGGCCGGTGCCGACAGCACCAGGGCCACCTGGGACTGCCCGTGGGTGTTCACCGCGATATCGGCGACCCGCAAGAAACGCTCTGCATCGGCCAGTGACGACCCGCCAAACTTCAACACTCTCATCGCTTTCTCTCCCTGTAATCCGTTGAAAATCAGTCTGAAATTGCCCCAACAAAAAAGGCCCGTACTGGGTGGGTACGGGCCTTTTTCTGATTTCTGTGCTTGTTCGTCAGCGCATCAACCGGCCCCAGTGCCACCTGTGGTGGTACCGGTAATAATGGTGGTGGTGATGACGTTGGTGAATAGCTGCATGACGAACACTCTTGAACGAAGCTGGCTTTTAGCAATACCGCGCCGGACGTCGGGCTGTCAACCTAAACCTCCTTGCCAAACTTGCGGGCGAGGTCTTTGCAGAGCAGATGGAGCATATTCAGATCCCGTTGCGGCAGCATGGGCACTCGGTCCATCACCCACTGATGCAGTTTTTCATCCTGCGAAACACCGATATCATTAAGCAATTCTGCTGTTTTTGATTTCAGCACGCGAACCTGCCCGGTGCTCTCAAAATTTTCTGCTACCGACCGGGACCCGTCGACCGGCTGGTCATCCAGCAGGGGGCTCAGCTCATAGGCGTACAGCATGATCGCCTGCCCCAGGTTCAGGGACGGGTAGCTCACCTTGAGGGGCAGGTAGCTGATGAGATCGACCTGGGCGAGCTGCTCGTTGGAGAGGCCCGACTCCTCGCAGCCAAACACGATGGCCACCTTCTCAAGGGAGGGCTTGGCGCGGATCTGCTCGCGAATTTCCCCCGGGGTGAGGTAGTGCTGGTAGCGGCCGCGCTGGCGGGCCGTGGTGGCGATCACCAGATCCATGTCGGCCAGCGCCTCTTCCAGGGTGTCGAAGGCCGACGCCTCTGCCAGGATCTCCTGCGCCCCGTGGGCCACCCAGCTCGCCTCCTCCTCTTCGTGTACCCGGCTCCCTACCAGCCGCATGGCATCGAAGCCCATGGTTTTCATGGCGCGGGCGGCAGCCCCCACATTGGCGGCGCGGGCGGGTGACACCAGCACAAAATAGAGTTTCATCGGGTTCTCTCCTGGATGGGGCCGACGCCGCGAACGGCTGCGAAACGCCGGCAAAACAGGGGCGCAATCTACCGTTTATCCCCGAAGATTGCCACTTGAACAGATGTTTGGATGTTGCCATAGTGGCCCAGGGAGTGACCCGTTTTGCTCCTGGCACAGATGCCATCGGCCCGCCAGATCACAAGGAAGAGAGAGATGCAGCAGCCATTGGAGCAGGCCGTCGCCGAGACTATCCTGCAACGCTTCGAGTCGTTTTACAGCCGCTTTCTCGAGATAACCCAGGGCAGCAAGAGCCGCTTCGAGAACAGCGACTGGCTGGGGGTGCAGCTCGCCGGGCGCGAGCGCATCCGCCTCTATGATCACCACGTCGGCGCCACCACGGCCCAGATCAAGCAGATGATGGGGGAGCATCACGCCACCCAGTCCCTGCTCAAGCAGGTGAAGGGGGCCTTCAGCGATCTGCTGCCCCGCTGCGAAAACTTCGAGGTAGCGGAGTCCTTCTTCAACTCCGTCTATCGCCGGATCTTCCGCCATCGCAACATCCGCGACGAGAACCTCTACATCCATCCCTTCGTGAGCCGCGGCGATCATCCCGACCTGAGCGCCCTGCTGCGGGTCTATCGCACCGATCTCGCGCACCTGCCCCAGACCCTGAGCCAACTGCTCGGGGATTACAGCTTCACCCTGCCCTATGAGGACAAGCAGCGGGACATCATCGACATCCACCGCCACCTGGCCGAGAGCGGCCCCGCCATCTTGCAGGAGGAGCCGTTCGCCATCGAGCTGCTCAAGGAGGTGTTCTATCGCAACAAGGGGGCCTATCTGGTGGGGCTCATCCGGGTGAAGGGGCAGGTGCTGCCCTTCATCCTGCCCCTGCTCAGCACGGGCCAGAGCATCTATGTGGACACCGTCATCTTCGAGCCGGAGCTGGCCTCCATCGTGTTCGGCTTCGCCCGCGCCTACTTCATGGTCTATGCTCCGGTGCCGGCGCTCTTCGTCGCCTTCCTGCGCCAGATCATGCCCCGCAAGCCGGACTACGAGATCTACAACGCCATCGGCTGCCAGAAGCACGGCAAGACCGAGCTCTATCGCCACTATCAGCAGCACCTGGCCCAGAGCCGGGAGCAGTTCGTCATCGCCCCCGGCATCAAGGGGATGGTGATGAGCGTGTTCACCCTCCCCTCCTACGACGTGGTGTTCAAGGTGATCAAAGACGAGTTCACCCCGCCCAAGGAGGTGAGCCACGAGCAGGTCAAGGAGAAGTACCGCCTGGTGAAACAGCACGACAGGGTGGGCCGCATGGCCGATACCCAGGAGTTCACCAACTTCGAGTTTCCGCTGGAGCGGATTTCGCCGGCGCTCCTGGCCGAACTCAAGGCGGTGGCCCCCTCGGCGCTCACCATCACGGCCGACAAGCTGGTGATAAGGCACCTCTATACCGAGCGCAAGATGATCCCGCTGAACCTCTATCTGGATCAGGCGGACGAGCAGCAGACCCGGCTCGCCCTGGAGGAGTACGGCAACGCCATCCGCCAGCTCGCGGCGGCCAATATCTTCCCCGGCGACATGCTGTTCAAGAACTTCGGGGTGACCCGCCACGGCCGCGTCGTCTTCTACGACTACGACGAGATCTGCTACATGACGGAGTGCAACTTCCGCCAGATCCCGCCCCCGCGCTACCCGGAGGACGAGTGGAGCGCCGAGCCCTGGTATTCGGTGGCGCCGAACGACATCTTCCCCGAGGAGTTCGCCACCTTCCTGCTGCAAAAACCCCAGGTGCGGGAGATCATGATGCAGCTGCACAAGGAGTTGTTCGATGCCAACTACTGGAAGCGGCTGCAGAGCAACATCAAGGAGGGGGTGTTCGAGGACGTCTATCCCTATCGGCGCAAGAAGCGCTTCCGCTTTCAGCGGGGGGGCTGACCCTCTGCCCCGCGATCAAAAAGGGACGCCACGGCGCCCCTTTTGCACATCCCTGTCACACTGTGGTGCGGGCGTTGGTCTGCGACAGACTCTGACGGCACCAGCTTACTTGATGGCGTTGAACGTCAGCAGCGTCGCCTTGCCGGCATCCTGGAGCACCAGCTGATCGCCGCTCACCTGGAAGCCTGCCACCTTCTCCAGCGCTTTCAGGTAGTCCATCTCCTTGCTCATCTGATCCCCGATGCACATCATGCGGGTTGCACCGATGGGACCGAGCGTCAGCACGCCGTCGCCCTGCTGGGTAATGCCGCCAAAGTAGCGGTTGCAGCCGCCCTTGCCCACGACCTTGTCGCCGGCAAGCTGCAGGGTGAAGGTGTCACCGCTCGCCCCTTGCAACTGCCAGGTCGATGCCTGCAGTTCGGCCATTGTGGACCCCGTCGTCATGGCGCAGCCTCCCAGGGCCAGTGCGGCCAGCAGGATCAGTTTCTTGTTCATGAGTTCACCTCGTGATGGAGATTATCGTGAAGACACAGAGTGAGGGGCCTGTGTAACACGACTCCGCCCCCCGTCAAAACTCTTTTATTGTGATCGGGGTTCCCTTTACAGCCCGCTGGCATGTGCCATGCTTGTAGTCCTGTTCGGGCCCAAGGAGGGGAAACGAATGGCCAGATCTCTCGTCATCGCACTCGCATCCAGCCTCGCCTTCTCGGCCCAGGCCGCCGACTGGAGTTTTCTCCAGACAGATGCAGACAACTCGCTCTACGTGAAGAGCTATTCCGGCATCCTGCTCGGCAATCAGGCCCACCCGGGCGACAATTTTGACATCTGGCTCATCAATACCGGCTACCAGTATCCGGTGGAAGACGACATCAGCCTCTACATGGAGGCGGGGCCCGCCATCGGCACCGACAGTGACCGAGCCGGCTTCAATATCAGCTCAGGGGTGCGCTATCGCGTCTCCCCCTCCCTCAACATCGGCAGCCAGCTCAAGCAGCTGGAGGTGAGCAAGCCCAGCACCCTGGTTGAGCTCAACAGCAGCCTGCTGGTGACGCCGCAACTGGCCATCACCGCCAACTACGGCGTCAGCGCCTTCAGCACCGAGCAATTCCTCACCCTGGGAGTGGGCTTCAACTTCTGAGGCCTCAGAGCAGGCGTGCGCCGCTCACCAGCACACCGTTGAGGTCGGCGTAGACATAGTCACCCGGGGCTATGGTCACGCCGGCAAAAGTGACCACCGCATCCAGCGTACCTAGCCCCCGTTTCTCGGTCTTGACCGGGCAGGGCGCCAGCGCCTTGACCCCGAGCGCCAGCGTGGCCAGAGTGCCCACATCCCGCACCGCGCCGTTGATGAGGATCCCCTCCCACCCCTGCTCCACCGCCTTGATGGCCAGTTGATCACCAAGCAGTGCCCGGCGCAGGGAGCCTCCCCCGTCGATGACCATCACCTTGCCCTGGCCGGGCCGGTTCACCAGCTCCCGCACCAGGCTGTTGTCCTCGAAACAGGAGAGGGTCACCGCCTCGCCGTGAAACAGCGCCTTGCCGCCATAGTCGTGAAACAGGGGATCGGCCACCTGCAGGGTGTCACCGTGTTGATCGCAAAGGTCGGGCAGTAAGTCCAGCATGCTCATCATCCTTCCATGGAGTGAAATCTGAACGTTCATTCTTTCATCATGGGGAGGGTCTGACAATCCGGGACCTGGGCAGCCCGTCCAGATGGGTGAGCTCTTACTCACCCCTTCGTCACGCAGAAGGGCGGATCCGCCAGCGGGACGCCAGCCGTCCCAGATGGCAGGGTACCCCTTCTAGCAAAACGGGCACCAGCCAGAGCTCACCGGCCTCCACCCAGTAGAGGGCATTCTGCCCGAAGCGGGCGGCCAGCCGGACGGCTTCGGCCTGCGAGAGTGGCAGCAGCAGGGAGGGCTCCTGCCAACGCTCGTCTTCATCGCTCCCCCACACCGGCAGGACGGGGAGCTCGCCCACCTGCCGCATCAGGGCCCGCTGGCGGCGGGCATTGCGACGCGGCCCCACCCAGCGGCTGGCCGGGTTCCAGGCCGTGACGATGGCATAGGCAGGCCAGTCCGGCGGTGCAGAGGGGGCAATGAAGCACACTTTTCTGTAGTTTTCCCACAAAGTCATGTCAACCACATGTTACATCCCATTACATTTATTAAGGGCGAAAAAGCGGGCCAGCCCAAGTATGATGCAGCGAACTCGGGGATTGACTTATATCAAACCCGAGTTAAAAAGTTGCTATCTGACGGCAAAGAGTGTTGTTATGCGCCTGTTAACTGATAAAATGCAGCAACTTTTGTAATGGACTACCTCTCCGGACACCTCTCGATCAGACTTGTTGAGAGCCTATGGATGGCACAGGGACGCTTGCCAACATAGTTACCAAATTCGCGATGATTCGACCTGATTTTCATACCCAGGATGACGTAATAAATTTTCAGGACCGGTCGGATAACGCCAAAGAGTGTTAAAATTTCGATAATTAACTGATAAGAATCTGGGAATACTCATGCAAACACCACATATTCTGATCGTCGAAGACGAGCTGGTCACCCGCAATACACTCAAGAGCATCTTCGAGGCCGAAGGCTACATCGTGCTGGAAGCCAACAATGGCGACGAGATGCACCAGGCCCTGACCAGCCACACCATCAACCTGGTGATCATGGACATCAATCTGCCAGGCAAGAACGGTCTGCTGCTGGCGCGCGAACTGCGTGAGGATGACAACATCGCCCTGATGTTCCTGACCGGCCGTGACAACGAGGTGGACAAGATCCTGGGCCTGGAGATCGGTGCCGATGACTACATCACCAAGCCGTTCAACCCCCGCGAGCTGACCATCCGCGCCCGCAACCTGCTGAGCCGCACCATGAACGTGGCCGCCGGTGGCGAAGAGAAGAAACTGGTGGAGCGTTACCTGTTCAATGGCTGGGCGCTGGACATCAACAGCCGCGCGCTGGTCAGCCCGGCGGGCGACATGTTCAAGCTGCCGCGTTCCGAGTTCCGTGCCATGCTGCACTTCTGCGAAAACCCGGGCCAGATCCAGACCCGTGCCGAGCTGCTCAAGAAGATGACCGGCCGCGAGCTCAAGCCTCACGACCGTACCGTGGATGTCACCATCCGCCGCATTCGCAAGCACTTCGAGAGCGTGGGCGACACCCCCGAGATCATCGCCACCATCCACGGTGAAGGCTACCGTTTCTGCGGCGAGCTGGAGCAGGAATAAGCCAGCTCCCGAGTGTGAAGCGAGAGGCGCCTGTTGGCGCCTCTTCTGTTTGTGGCCCCGCCGCCAGAACGTGAAAAATGCAAAACAAAAAGCCCACTCGACGGAGTGGGCTTTTTGCATGAAGGCTGGAGCGGGCAGCGGGAATCGAACCCGCATCATCAGCTTGGAAGGCTGAGGTAATAGCCATTATACGATGCCCGCTAGGCATCTAAACCTGCTGGTCTGATGGGTCATCCCATGACAGAGAGCGATTCGGCGGAGGTGATGACAAGCTTGGCCATCATCTGGAATGTGGAGCGGGTGATGGGAATCGAACCCACGTATGCAGCTTGGGAAGCTGCCGTTCTACCATTGAACTACACCCGCGTCAGTGGCCTCTACTATATGCATTTTGCCGCCGAGCGCAATCACCGACTTCGCATTTTTTGCCATAAATCAAGCTGTTCGGCCAACTATTGAGCATGAAGCTGCTTTTTCAAACAAATGCGCCCACAGAGCCGGATTTACACGGTTGCCAAGCCGTGGGGGCGACGATAGTCTTGCGCCACTCATTTGAGGAGGCGGTGAATGGACAAGAACAGGCAGAAACATCTCTATGGCTGGTTGCGCAAGCAGTCGGGCCATGGCCGACGCTGGATCGGTTTTTCCATCGCCCTCGGGCTGGGTCAGGGCGTCCTGATGGTGATGCAAGCCTGGCTGCTGGCGACCCTTCTCCACGGTTTCATCATCGAGGGTTCGAGCCCTGAGCAATCCGCCCCCCTGTTCGTCAGCCTGCTGCTGGTGACCCTGACCAAGGCCGCACTGGCCTATGGACGCGAGGTGGCCAGCTTCAAGGCAGGCAGCGCGGTGCGTCAGGCCATTCGCGAGCTGGTGCTCACCCGCCTCGCCCGCCTCGGCCCCGCCTATATCCAGCGCCGCCCTGCCGGCAGCTGGGCCAGCCTGCTGCTCGAGCAGATCGAAGAGATGCAGGATTTCTTCTCTCGCTATCTACCCCAGATGGCCATAGCCGTCTTCATTCCTCTGGTGATCCTGGTCTCCGTCTTCCCGGTCAACTGGGCGGCGGGCCTGATCCTGCTCGGCACCGCCCCCCTGATCCCGCTCTTCATGATCCTGGTGGGGGTGGGGGCCGCCGATGCGAACCGCCGCAATTTCCAGTCGCTGGCGCGCCTCTCCGGCCACTTCCTCGATCGCCTCAAGGGGTTGCGTACCCTGCAACTCTTCATGCGCACCCGGGCGGAGGGTGACGCCATCCGCGACGCCTCGGAAGATTTTCGCGAGCGCACCATGGAGGTGCTGCGCCTAGCGTTCCTGAGCACCGCCGTGCTGGAGTTCTTCGCCGCCATCGCAGTGGCCCTGGTGGCCGTCTATTTCGGGTTCTCCTATATAGATCACCTCAACTTTGGCAGTTATGGCGTCAAGGTCACGCTCTTTACCGGCCTGTTCGTGCTCTTCCTCGCCCCCGAGTTCTACGCCCCCCTGCGGGAGCTCGGCGCCCACTACCACGCCAAGGCGCAGGCCATCGGCGCCGCCGAACAGCTGCTGGAGTTTCTGGAAGCCGAGGTCAGCGAGCCTGCCTCGGGAACGACCCCCTTCCACGCCCAGGGTCCCATCCGGGTGGAGGCTTGCGCCCTGGAGGTGCTGAGCGCCGAGGGCAAGGTGCTGGTCGGCCCCCTCGATTTCACCCTGGAAGCTGGCACGCGCACCGCCCTGGTCGGCATCAGCGGGGCGGGCAAGAGCTCCCTGGTCAACGCCCTGCTTGGCTTTGCCCCCTATCGCGGTTCCCTTCGCGTCAACGGCGTGGAGCTACACACCCTGGACATCAGCCAGTGGCGCCTGCAACTGGGCTGGCTCTCCCAGAATCCGCAGCTCTTCCACGCCTCCTTGCGTGACAATCTGCTGCTGGCCAAGCCCACCGCGAGCGATGCGGAGCTCGAGGCGGTGCTGACTCGGGCAGAGGCCTGGTCCTTCGTCAAGGAGAAGGGGCTGGACTACCGCGTCGGGGATCAGGCCGGCGGCCTCTCCGTCGGTCAGGCCCAGCGCATCGCCCTGGCCCGTACCCTGCTCAAGGAGACCCAGATGATGGTGCTGGATGAACCCACCGCCAGCCTGGATCGCCACTCGGAACGCGCCATCATGGGCACGCTCGAGCAGGCCTCACTAGGCCAGACCCTGCTGATGATCACCCATCGCCTCGACCAGCTCAGCCAGATGGACAACATCCTGGTGCTGGAGCGTGGCCAGCTGGTGGAACAAGGCCAGTTCGCACGGCTCAGCGAGGCCCGCGGGCCCTTCGCCCACCTCCTCTCCCAGCACCAGTCACAAGGTTTCGGAGACTCTCTCGATGACTGATCTACTGCCGTTCCTGCGTCTTTATCGCCAGCACTGGCTCAGCCTCTCCCTGGGCCTGCTGCTGGCCCTGGTCACCCTGGTGGCCGGCATGGGGCTGCTCTCCCTCTCCGGCTGGTTCCTCTCCGCCGCCGCGGTGGCCGGGCTGGCCGTCGCCACCCGGGACACCTTCAACTACATGACCCCGGCGGGCGGGGTGCGCTTCTTCTCCATCGTGCGCACCGCCAGCCGCTGGGGCGAGCGGGTGGTGAGCCACGATGCCACCTTCCGGGTGCTGACCCGGCTGCGGGTCTGGTTCTGGGAGAAGCTCTCCCCCCTCTCCCCCGGCTCCCTGGCCGGCTTTAGGCAGGCGGACTTGCTCAACCGCCTGGTGGCCGACATCGACGCCATGGACCACGTCTACCTGCGCCTCATCACCCCCATAGGAGCGGCGCTGCTGAGCTGTGCCGGGCTGGTGTTCTTCCTCTCCTTCTTCGACAGCCGCCTCGCCCTGACCCTGGGCGCCATCCTGCTGTTTGGCATGCTGGCCCTGCCCCTGGTCTTCTACTTTGCCGGGCGCGCACCGGGCCGCCGGCTCATCGCCGAGAAGTCCAGCCTGCGCACCCGCCTGGTGGACTATCTGGATGGTCATGCCGAACTGCAGATGTTCGCCGCCGCCCCCGGGGCGCTCGCCGAGTTGCAGCAGGCGGAGCGGACCCTCATCCAGGCCCAGGCCCGCATGGCCAGGGTCAGCGGTCTGGCCGCGTTCTCGGTCCAGCTGCTGAGCGGCTGGACCCTGACCCTGATGCTCTGGCTGGCCGGTCACGGCGTCGGGGGCAGTATCCCCGACCCCATCACGGCGCTGATGGTGTTCGCCACCCTGGCGAGCTTCGAGGCGCTGCTGCCGCTGGCGGGCGCCTTCCAGCATCTATCTACCAGCCTCACCTCGGCCCGTCGCCTCAACGAGATCCTGCAGGAGGCCAGGGCGCCAGCGTGGGGAGAGGATCAGGCCCCCGCCAGCGCGGGCACCTTGCAGATGCGGGATGTCCATTTCACCTATCCGGACCAGGACGGCCCCGTGCTGCAGGGTTGCACCCTGCAACTGCACGCGGGCGAGAAGCTCGCGCTGTTGGGGCAGACCGGCTGCGGCAAGTCAACCCTGATGGGGCTGCTGACCCGGGAGTGGACGGCGCAGTCCGGGGAGATCCTGCTGGACGGCAGACCCCTGACCCAGTACGGCGAGGACGCGCTGCGCGCCTCCTGCTCCGTCGTCAGCCAGCGGGTCCACCTGTTTGCCGATACCCTGCGCGGCAACCTCAGGCTGGCCGCCCCCAACGCCAGCGATGAGCGGCTGACGGAGGTGCTCACCCAGGTGGGTCTCGCCAGCCTGCTTGAGCATGAGGAAAATCAGACCGAGGCCGGGTTGGATGCCTGGCTCGGGGATGGTGGCCGTCCGCTCTCCGGCGGGGAGCGCCGCCGTATCGGTATCGCCCGCGCCCTGCTGCACGACGCGCCGCTCTGGCTGCTGGACGAGCCGACCGAAGGGCTCGACAGCCAGACCGAGCGGGAGATCATGGATCTGCTGCTGACCCTGGGGGCAAATCGCACCCTGCTGCTCATCTCCCACCGTCTGCTGGGACTGGAGCGGATGGACAGGGTCGCCCTGATGGAAGAGGGGCGGATCCGCCTGTGCGCCCCGCATCAGACGCTGCTCGCCGACGTCTATTACCGCAGCCTGCACCAGCGGCTGGCCCCGGCCTGATCGCAGTCACCCGAGGGGCGCCAGTGCGCCCCTCTCTTATCCAGAGACCCTGCTTGCCAACGACGACTACCGCAGCCTGTACCAGCGACTGGCTCCGGCCTGATCGCAGTCACCCGAGGGGCGCCAGTGCGCCCCTCTCTTATCCAGAGACCCTGCTCACCGACGACGACTACCGCAGCCTGCCCCAACGGCTGGCTCCTGCCTGACAGCAGTCACACGAGGGGCGCCGGTGCACCCCTCTCTCATCCAGAGACCCTGCTTGCCAACGACGACTACCGCAGCCTGCACCAGTGGCTGGCTCCGGCCTGATCCCTGTCACACCCTTCCCACCAGGCCAAAAATGGGGCTGGTCGCAGGCAGCGACTGGCCCCTATAATGCCCCTCTCACCGTTCAACAAGACATCGACATGAAACGCCTGATTCTATTGCTGCCACTCATCGCCTCCGGTTGCGCCGACTTCTCCTTCAACAGCAATCTGGACAAGGAAAACTTCGACGAATACTTCAAGCCGGGCAGCGTCCGCATCTACGAGCCAAGCGAGCTCGCCGATCTCAACTACCTCTACCTCGGCACTGTCGAGGGGGAATCCTGCCAGAGCGATGCCAATCAGGCGGTACCCAATGCCGGCGAGGCGCGCACCCTGGCCCGCCGCCGCGTGGCGGACATGGGCGGCAACGGTGTCAGCTTCGACAAATGCGCCGAGTTCAGCGACGTGCCGGGCTGCCTGAAGCAGGTGATCTGCTACGGCCAGGCACTGAAAGTGGCCGAAGAGAAGTAAGGAGCCCGCCATGGCAGTGGCCATAGTGCGTCTCGGCAGCCCCCGCCTCGCGGACGAGGGGCTGCGTATCGGTACCGTGCGCCGCCCGCCCCGCGGCGTGCCCAAGGCGGAATTCGCCAGCCAGGATTGGTACGACGTCTGGTTCCCCAACCTGGCCCCCAGCGCCGAGACCATGAAGCTGGGCCAGAGCGCCGAGACCCCGGCCCAGTGGACCGCCTTCTGCAAGCAGTACAAGGCCGAGATGGCCACCCCGGCCGCGAAGCACGATCTGGCCCTGCTTGCCGCCCTCTCCCACACCACCAACCTGTCGGTCGGCTGTTACTGCGAGCAGGAGTCCCGCTGCCATCGCAGCGTGCTGAGGGCTCTGCTGACCGAGTGCGGCGCGCTCCTGCGCTGACGCCTGAGGCAAAATGAAAGCAGAGAGGGCACCGGGGTGCCCTCTCTTTTTTATTGCCCTGTACCCCCTTATTCAGGCCTCCCCCAGCCGCCGGCGCAGCGCCTCCTCCTCAGCCCGGCTCATGCCCGCCAGCGGCCCCTGCGGGTTGCTCGCGAGCCACTCCACCAGATCGGCCACCGTCTCCTCCAGGGGGCGGAAGTTCAGGCCGTGGACGATGGCGGCCTCGGCGCTGATGGTGCCATAACCCGCATACTCCGCCTGCGTGCTGGGCAACAGGGTCGGGTAGCTCTGCCAGGGCTCGACCCCCGCCTTTATCAGGGCGGCCCAGGGCCGCCACTGGGGCTGCAGTGCCGTCGCCGGCACCAGCCGGGCGGCGAGGCGCTCCACCCAGTCCGCCAGCGCGATGCCGGGCTTGAGCAGATTGAAGCAACCCTCCAGCCGCTGCTCGGCGGCCCGCAACACAAATTCTGCGCAGTCGCGCACATCCAGGTATTGCAGCCTGTCCTGCCCCTCCCCCGGCAGCAGCCAGGGCCCGCCCTGCTGCACCCGCCTCACCCACCAGGCCAGGCGCCCGGTGGGGTCGAAGGGGCCGCAGAGCACGCCGGGGCGCAGGATGCAGAGCCGCTCGCCCCAGCGTTCGCGATAGGCCGCCTCGCACCACACCTTGAGCGGGCCATAGTCGGTCGGAAGCGGATCCCCCATCTCGTGCAGCGGCGCAGACTCATCCATCTCGGGCCGGGCGAAGTCACGATAGACGCTGATGGTGGAGATGAAGATGAGCCGCTCGCAGCGTCCCAGCAGGGCATCTGAGAGCCTTTCGGCCTGCTCGGGGCGATAGCAGCAGGTGTCGATGGCGAGATCCCAATGCAGCCCGTCCGCCTGCAGGGGCGTCAGATCGAGATCCCTGTCCCCCTGCAACCGGGTCAGCTCGCGCCAGTCCGGGTGCTGGCGGTGGCCGCGATTGAACAGCGTCACCTCGTGGCCCCAGTCCAGGGCCAGCGAGGTGAGGTGGCGGCCCAGGAAGCCGGTGCCGCCGATAATCAGCAATTTCATCCCTGTCTCTCCTGTGCGGCGTGGCGCCCTGGCCACGTCCGGCGTCTCCTTTGCGCACCACCCTACGCAAGTTCACGCCCGGGCACAGCCCCGCGCCCCCGGGTCTGCGACCCGGATCACAGGGTGGCGGCAACGCCCCGGCCGCCAGGGTGCCTGCGTTTTCGGCCCGCCTGTGCTACATTGCCGGGGTTTTCAGCCAGGACCCGCCATGAAGTTCGACATCGATACCCTCGGGATCATCCGCTCTCCCTACAAGGAGAAGTTCGCCATCCCCCGCCAGCCCGGCCTGGTCACCTCGGCCCGCGCCCGCCTCGAGCTGCTTCCCCCCTACGATCAGCCGGACGTGCTGCGCGGCATCGAGCAGTTCTCCCATCTCTGGATCAGCTTCGTGTTTCACCAGACCATGGCCCAGGGCTGGCATCCGACCGTGCGCCCGCCGCGCCTCGGCGGCAACGAGCGGGTCGGGGTCTTTGCCACCCGCTCCACCTTCCGCCCGAACCCCCTCGGCCTCTCCGTGGTCGAGCTGCACGGCGTCGGCCGGGCACGGGGCAAGCTCTGGCTGGAGCTGGGGGCGGTGGACTTGCTCGATGGCACCCCCGTCGTCGACATCAAGCCCTACATTCCCTATGCCGACAGCCTGCCTCACGCCCGTGGTGGCTTCGCCCCGGACGCCCCCACAGCGCCGCTGTCGGTGAGCTTCAGCCCCCAGGCCGAGCAGCAGCTCGCCCCCTGGCTCCAGGCCCACCCCGAGCTGCGCCAGCTGGTGAGCGAGGTGCTGGCCCAGGACCCGCGCCCCGCCTACAAGAAGGGCAAACCGGACGACAAGGAGTACGGGGTCAGGCTGTTCGACGTGAACGTGCGCTTTCGCATCAGCGAGCCGTCGTGCGAGGTGCTCGCCATCGAGCCTGCGAACTGAACACCCCGCACAGACAAAAAACCACCCGCACGGGTGGTTTTTTTTCTGCCTGACGATTGCCCTCAGCGACGTTGCAGCAGCAGGCTGCCGATGGAGTAGCCAGCCCCGAACGAGCAGAGCACGCCGCGGGCCCCGCTCGGCAAGTCCTGGTTGAACAGGTGGAAGGCGATGACCGAACCCGCCGAGCTGGTGTTACCGTAGCGGTCCAGGATCACCGGCGCCTCCTGCTGGCTGGCATCGTGGCCCAGCAGCTTGCGTCCGATGAACTGGTTCATGGTGAGGTTGGCCTGATGGAGCCAGAGCCGGCTCAAGTCGTCCGCCGCCCACCCCTGCTCGTCGAGCTGGGCGGCAATCTGATCGCACACCAGGGGCAGCACCTCCTTGAACACCTTGCGCCCCTGCTGGCGGAACAGCTTGTCGTCCCCGTAGCGGGTGCGCGGACTGAAGCGGTTCAGGAAGCCGAAGTTGTTGCGGATGTTGTTGGAGTACTGGGTCACCAGCTTGCTCGCCACCAGCTGCCAGGGGTTGGCCACCTTGCAGTCGGATTCCCGCTCCAGCAGCACGGCGGTGCAGGCGTCGCCGAAGATAAAGTGGCTGTCTCTATCTCTAAAGTTGAGATGCCCCGAGCAGATCTCCGGGTTCACCACCAGCGCCAGCCGGGCCGAGCCCGCCGCCAGCAGATCCGCCGCCGTCTTGATGCCGAAGGTGGCGGAGGAGCAGGCCACGTTCATGTCGAACGCCATGCCGCCCGCCCCCAGATAGTACTGCAGCTCGATGGCCAGCGCCGGGTAGGGGCGCGGCATGTTGGAGGCCGCCACTATCACCAGATCGATCTCCCCCGGCTCGCGACCGGCGGCGATCAACGCCTGCTCGGCGGCCGCCACCGCCATCTCCACCATGATGGAGGGCTGCTCATCCGGACGCTCCGCCAGCAGGGGCTGCATGATGTCGGGATCCAGCACTCCCTCGCGGCTCACCAGATAGCGGCTCTTGATGCCGGAGGCCTTCTCGATGAACTCGCAGCTCGAGTGCTGCTTGGGAGAGAGCTGGCCCGCGTCGATAGCGGAGGCGTTCTCCTCGTTGTAAAGATCCACGTACTGGTTGAAGGCGGCCACCAGCTCTTCGTTGCTGACGGCATGGGGCGGGGTATAGAGGCCCGAGCCACTGATTACGATAGAGGTCATCTTTGCTCCTGGCCGGGTGCAGTCCCGGCTTGTCTGTTTTTTAGGGTTCAGAGGGTCACAGCTGGTCGATCGCAGCGGAGAGACCAGCCAGCGTCAGCGGGTGCATGCGCCCGCCAACCAATTCATTCATCAACTTGATGGAGGGGTGCCAGAGCCACTCCTGCCTGGGCAGAGGGTTGATCCAGACCATCCTGGGGAAGTGGTGCTGCAAACGCTCGAGCCACACCTGCCCCGGCTCCTCGTTCCAGTACTCCACACTGCCCCCCGGCCAGGTGATTTCATAGGGGCCCATCTTGGCGTCCCCCACGAAAATCACCCTGTAGTCGCTGCCATAGGTGCGCAGCAGCCGCAGGGTGTCGAAGCGCTCCTCGGTGCGCCGGGCATTGTCCTGCCAGACGAAGTCGTAGAGGCAGTTGTGGAAGTAGAAGAACACCAGGTGCTTGAACTCGTGGCGCAGGGCCGAGAAGAGCCGCTGCACCTCGGCCACGTGGGCATCCATGGAGCCGCCCACATCGAAGAAGACCAGCAGCTTGACGCCGTTGTGGCGCTCGGGCCGCAGCTTCACATCGAGCCAGCCCTGGCGGGCCGAGCTCTGGATGGTGTCGTCGAGATCCAGCTCGGAGGGGCTGCCCTTGCGCACCCAGCGCCTGAGCTTTCGCAGGGCCAGCTGGATGGCGCGCTGGCCCAAAGCGTTCTCGTCGCTGAAGTTGCGATAATGGCGCGCCTCCCACACCTTGGTCGCCCGGCCATGCCGGCCCTCTCCCCCCAGGCGGATCCCTTCCGGGTGATAACCGCCGTGACCGAACGGGCTGCTCCCCCCCATGCCCACCCACTTGTTGCCACCGGCGTGGCGCCCCTTCTGCTCGTGCAAGCGCTGGTTGAGGGTTTCAAGCAGCTTGTCGAGACCGCCAAGGGACTTGAGCAGGGCTTTCTCCTCCTCGCTCAGCAGCCGCTCGAACTCCTGGCGCAGCCACTCCTCCGGCAGGCTTTCCGGCAGCAGGGGAATGGCATCCAACCCCTCGTAATATTCGGCGAAGGCGCGATCGAAGCGATCCAGGTGCCCCTCGTCCTTGACCAGCACGCAGCGGGCGAGCAGGTAGAACGCCTCCATGTCGACGCTGGCCAACCTGGCCGCCAGCGCCCCGTGCAAGTCCAGCAGCTCCCGCAGGCTGCAGGGAAGCTTGTGACGGCGCAGATGGAGGAAGAAGTCGATGAGCATTCAGCCGCCGCGGCGCGCCAGGAAGGCGAGCTTCTCGAAGAGGTGCAAGTCCTGCTCCGTCTTGAGCAGGGCGCCGTAGAGGGCGGGCACCAGCTTGCCCGGCTCCCGGGCACGCAGCGCCTCGGGGGCGATGTCATCGGCAAGCAGCAGCCGGATCCAGTCCAGCAGCTCGGAGGTGGAGGGTTTCTTGCGCAGCCCCTCGACGGCGCGCAGCTCGAAGAAGAGCTCCATCGCCTCGCTGAGCAGGCTCTCCTTGAGGGCCGGGTAGTGCAGACGGACGATGGCCTCCATCTCGGCCTTGTCGGGAAAACGGATGTAGTGGAAGAAGCAGCGGCGCAGGAAGGCGTCCGGCAGCTCCTTCTCGTTGTTGGAGGTGATGATGACCACGGGGCGCTGACGCGCCTTGACCCGCTCGCCGGTCTCGTAGACGTCGAACTCCATCCTATCCAGCTCCAGCAGCAGATCGTTGGGAAACTCGATGTCGGCCTTGTCGATCTCGTCGATGAGGAGCACAGGCCGCTGCTCTGAGCTGAAGGCCTGCCACAGCTTGCCGCGGCGGATGTAGTGGCCTATCTCCCCCACCCTCGGGTCCCCGAGCTGGGAGTCCCGCAATCGAGCCACCGCATCGTATTCGTAGAGTCCCTGCTGGGCCTTGGTGGTGGACTTGATGTGCCAGCTGATGAGGTCAGCACCGAGCGAGGCGGCCACTGCCTCGGCCAGCACCGTCTTGCCGGTGCCTGGCTCACCCTTGATGAGCAGCGGCTTCTCCAGCACGATGGCGGCGTTGACGGCCATACTCAGTGACGTTGATGCGAGATAGCGGTCGCTTCCTGCAAATCCCATGAGATCCATTCCTTTGGTCGCCCGGGCACGGGGAGGCCCCTCGGCGAGAGAGAATAAGTTCTATATGTTCTAATAACATATTGTTATAACGATTCGTCACTTCTCATTCAGAAACCACAGGTTAATCTTGTTTCATCGCCTTAACAAACACAGGGATAGCACCATGAGCAAAATTTTTGAGGACAACAGCCAGACCATAGGCAATACCCCGCTTGTTCGTCTCAACCGTGTTACCAAGGGCCGCGTGCTGGCCAAGATCGAGAGCCGCAACCCCAGCTTCAGCGTCAAATGCCGTATCGGTTCAAACCTCATCTGGGATGCCGAGAAACGCGGCGTGCTGACCAAGGGCAAGGAGATCATCGAGCCTACCAGTGGCAACACGGGCATTGCCCTGGCGTTCGTAGCCGCAGCCCGTGGCTATCCCATCACCCTGACCATGCCGGCCACCATGAGCCTGGAGCGCCGCAAGCTGCTCAAGGCCCTGGGTGCCAATCTGGTGCTGACCGAAGGCCCCCTCGGCATGAAAGGCGCCATCGCCAAGGCCAACGAGATCCTCGAATCCGAGCCCGGCAAATACGTGCTGCTGCAGCAGTTTGAAAACCCGGCCAACCCGGAAATCCACGAGAAGACCACAGGCCCCGAGATCTGGGAGGCCACCGATGGTGATATCGATGTCTTCGTGGCTGGCGTCGGCACCGGCGGCACCATCACCGGGGTCTCCCGCTACATCAAACAGACCAAGGGCAAGGCCATCGTCTCCGTGGCGGTCGAACCCAGCGAGTCCCCCGTCATCAGCCAGAAGCTGGCAGGGGAAGAGATCAAACCGGGTCCGCACAAGATCCAGGGCATCGGTGCCGGCTTCATCCCTGGCAACCTGGACTTGAGCCTGCTGGACCGGGTCGAGCAGGTGAGCAGCGACGAGGCCATCGAGATGGCCCGCCGTCTGATGGAAGAGGAAGGGATCCTGGCCGGGATCAGCTCCGGCGCCGCCGTGGTTGCCGCCAACCGTCTGGCCGAGCAGCCGGAGTTCGAGGGCAAGACCATCGTCGTCATCCTGCCGAGCGCCGCCGAGCGTTACCTCTCCAGCGCCCTCTTCGCCGGCGTGTTCAGCGAGCAAGAGCTGCAACAGTAGTTGATCTGCTTACATCAAAACGACGGCGCTCCTCGGAGCGCCGTTTTCATTATGCGCTAAACTCAATAGCCATCAGCGTCAGTCGGCCCCTTATTTTTTGGGGTAAAATAACAAACTCCGTCATGACAAAAAAAGCAGACATTCTGTGATAAATCTCATATCCTGTGCGGCGTCACGAGGTGTTTACCGGCTAGGTATCACAAGGTAACAAAGTGTTATTTTTCGTTATAAATTAATTTCAGGCCAGTCCTGACGCGGCTTGTAGCGCGATAACGAAAAAAGACCTGGCCAAAACGCCGAATACTGCACAGAAAATTGACCTGGATTAAACCATTGCAGGTCTGATTTCGTTACTTTACAACATATCCATACTGACACGGTGAGACAGGAAGCCTCATTAGCGACCATCTCTCCACACAATATCAATAATATGGGGTGAAACCATGTACGAGAAGTCTGTTGTTATTACTGCTGAAAACGGCCTGCACACCCGTCCTGCAGCTCAGTTCGTGAAAGAAGCCAAAGAATTCCAAAGCGAGATCACTGTGGTCTCCGGTGGCAAATCCGCCAGCGCCAAGAGCCTGTTCAAACTGCAGACCCTGGGTCTGACCAAAGGCACCAACGTGACCATCCAGGCCGACGGCCCGGACGCTCAGAAAGCCGTTGAGAAGCTGGTTGCCCTGATGGACGAGCTGGAGTAATCCAGCTTTATTCCTCCCCCACAGTCGTTTTAATAGGAAGGATTATGATATCTGGCATTCTTGCGTCCCCCGGTATCGCATTCGGCAAGGCGCTTCTTCTGAAAGAAGATGAAATCGTTATCAATCAGGGCAAGATTTCTGCCGACCAGATTGATGCCGAGATCAACCGCTTCCTCGAAGCCCGCACCAAGTCAGCCGCCCAGCTGGAAGCCATCAAAGAGATGGCCGGTCGCACCTTCGGTGAAGAAAAAGAGGCCATCTTCGAAGGCCACATCATGCTGCTCGAAGATGAAGAGCTGGAAGGGGATATCAGATCCTTCATCAAGGACAACAAGGCATCCGCCGACAAAGCCATCTTCGAGGTGATCGAACAGTACGCCAAGATGATGGCCGAGCTGGATGACCCTTACTTGCGCGAGCGCGCCACCGACTTCCGCGACATCGGTACCCGTCTGGTCAAGAACGTACTGGGCATCGCCGTTGTCAACCTGAGCACCATCGACGAAGAGGTCATCCTGGTCGCCAAAGACCTGACCCCGTCCGAAACGGCCCAGATCAACCTGAAATACGTGCTGGGCTTCGTCACCGACATCGGTGGCCGCACCTCCCACACCTCCATCATGGCCCGCTCCCTGGAGCTGCCGGCCGTCGTGGGCACCAACGACATCACCGAGCGCGTCAAGAACGGCGACATGCTGGTACTGGATGCGATCAACAACCAGGTCATCATCAACCCGACCGCCGATCAACTGAACGAAGCCAAGAAGTTCCAGGCCCAGTTCCAGGCCGAGAAGGACGAGCTGGCCAAGCTGAAAGACCTGCCTGCCATCACCCTGGATGGTCATCAGGTCGAAGTGTGCGCCAACATTGGTACCGTCAAGGATACCGAGGGTGCCATCCGCAATGGCGCCGAAGGCGTGGGTCTGTACCGCACCGAGTTCCTGTTCATGGACCGTGACGCGCTGCCGACCGAAGACGAGCAGTTCAAGGCCTACAAAGAAGTGGCAGAGGCCATGCCGGATCAGCCGATCATCGTCCGCACCATGGACATCGGCGGCGACAAAGAACTGCCCTACATGAATTTCCCGAAAGAGATGAACCCCTTCCTGGGCTGGCGTGCCGTGCGTATCTTCTTCGATCGCGCCGACATCATGAACGCCCAGCTGCGGGCCATCCTGCGCGCCTCCGCCTTCGGCAAGCTGCGCATCATGTTCCCGATGATCATCTCCGTCGAAGAGTTCCGCAGCCTCAAGGCCACCGTGGAGACGCTGAAAGCCGAACTGCGTGCCGAAGGCAAAGCCTTTGATGAATCCATCGAAGTCGGTATCATGATCGAGACCCCGGCCGCGGCCGTCATGGCTCATCATCTTGCCAAGGAAGTGGATTTCTTCAGTATCGGTACCAACGACCTGACCCAGTACACCCTGGCCGTCGACCGTGGTAACGAGATGATTTCCGCCATGTACAACCCGCTGTCACCCTCCGTCCTGACCCTGATCAAGATGGTGATCGACGCTTCCCATGACAATGGCAAGTGGACCGGTATGTGCGGTGAACTGGCTGGTGACGAACGTGCCACCCTGCTGCTGCTGGGTATGGGTCTGGATGAGTTCTCCATGAGCGCCATCTCTGTACCGCGTATCAAGAAGCTTATCCGCAACACCAACTTCGAAGATGTGAAGGCAATGGCAGACCAGGCCCTGAGCTATGCGACCGCCGCCGAAATCGAAGCCTGTGTAGATAACTTTATTAAGCAGAAGGCAGTCTGCTAAGATCGGCTGCAAACAGCGACAATCATCTCTAGGAGCTTTTACTATGGGTCTGTTTGATAAACTGAAGAAACTGGTTTCCGACGACAGTTCTGATACCGGCGGCATCGAAATTTTTGCCCCGCTGTCCGGCGAAATCGTGCCCATCGAAGATGTGCCTGACGTTGTCTTCGCCGAGAAGATCGTCGGTGACGGCATCGCCATCAAGCCGGCCGGCAACAAGATGGTTGCTCCGTGCGACGGTACCATCGGCAAGATCTTCGAGACCAACCACGCGTTTTCTCTGGAATCCGACTCTGGTATCGAGCTGTTCGTTCACTTTGGTATCGACACCGTCGAACTGAAAGGCGAAGGCTTCACCCGTATCGCTCAGGAAGGTCAACAGGTCAAGCGCGGTGATACCATCATCGAGTTCGATCTGGCCGTGCTGGAAGCGAAAGCGAAGTCCACCCTGACTCCTGTGGTCATCTCCAACATGGACGAGATCAAAGAGCTGGTGAAGATGACTGGTGCCGTGACCGTGGGCGAAACCCCGGTGATCCGCATCAAGAAATGATGCCCCTGGCCTGGTGCCAGTGATCGCAAAAAACCGAAGCCTGGTGCTTCGGTTTTTTTATGCCTGACTGTCGTAAACCCCGGCGTTGGATAAGGGATACGGCCCCTCATACAGGCCCTATGCCGGTGGGAAAGGGATCCTCATTCATCCCCCCATTGAAAAAGCCAGTCCGGAATCCCGGACTGGCTTTTTAGGATCTTGAGCCTGACAGACCCAGGCTCAGGGCAACACCACCCGGCTTTCGCCGCCGCCGAGGGCCTCCACCCTTATCTGCACACCGATCCGCTCCACCAGGGTCTGCACGTGGGAGATGACCCCGATCTGGCGGCCGGCCGCCTGCAGGGAGTCCAGGCTTGAGAGCGCCAGATCCAGGCTGTCGGGATCCAGGGTGCCGAAGCCCTCGTCGATAAAGAGCGATTCGACCTGGGTCTGGCGCGACGACAGACTGGAGAGGGCCAGCGCCAGCGCCAGCGACACCAGGAAGCTCTCGCCGCCGGAGAGGGAGTCCACCGAGCGCACCTCGTCCCCCATGTCGAGATCCACCACCTGCAGTGCCAGATCGGTGCCGGGCACCCGCTCCAGCCGATAGCGGGGGGAGAGCTCGGCAAGCTGGGCGTTGGCCTCCAGCAGCAACCGCTCCAGGGTCAGGCTTTGGGCGAAGGTTCGCAGCTTGGCACCGCTGGCCGAGCCGATGAGATCGGAGAGTCGCTGCCAGTGATCCGCCACCGCCTGCTGGGCGGCTAGCTCCTCCTGCAAAGTACCCGCCTTGAGGGCAGCCGCCTCTGCCTGGGCCAGCGTGCTCTTGCACTGGAACAGCTGCTCGTCGAGGGCGCGGCAGTGCGCCTCCAGCGCCGTCAGTCGGCTGTCGAGCTCCTCTGGCGCCAACGCGGCCAGCTCGGGGTGATGCTCGCGATAACGATCCCGCTTGCTCTCCTCCAGCGCCAGCGCCCGCTGCCGCTCGGTCAAACGGGTACTCGCCTCGGCGCGGGCATCCTCCAGCGCTTGCAAGGCGGCGCGCCGCGCCTTGAGCTCATCCGGGCTCATGGCCAGCAGGCGGCGCAGGTCATATTCGGCAATGCCGAGGCTGCTGGCGTGGGCAGCCCAGCGCCCCAGCACCTCCCGCCGCCGCCGGCTGCTCACCTGCTTCTCCTGCTCCAGATGGTTGAGACGGGCCTTGAGCTCGGTCTGGCGCTCGCGCAGGGCGCGGGCCGCCCCCTGCATAGCCTCCAGTTCGCTCGCCAGTTGCTGCAGCCGCTGCTGCCAGCGGCTCTCGACCAGGGCAATCTCCTCGCCCCCCAGGCAAGTGGCGCGGCTGGTGACCAGCCCCTGCCGTTGCTGCTCATGCTCCTTGTAGTCGCGCTCGAGCTTGTGCAGCAGCTCGCGCTGGGTCTGCAGGCGCGCCTCCTGGGCACTCAGGGCCGGGGTGAGGCTGGCAATCTCGCCGGCCAGTCGCTCCCACTCGCTCTGGCCGTGCAGCCAGGCCTCGCAGGCCCGCTGCCACTCGAGCCACTGCTGGCTGCCCAGCCACTGGCGCCAGGGCTGGCCCCCCATCTGCTCGTCGAGCCGATTGCCCCCCTGCTCGAGGCGCTGGCGCAGGGTCGTCTCCTGCTCGCCCATCGCCTTCACCTCCCCCTCCAGAGCGATGCGCTGGCGGTCGGCCTCCTGCCACTGCTGCTCGAACTGCTGGTGCTGGCTGGCCAGCTGGCTCAGCTGCTGGCGCACGGCCTGCAACTGCTGCTGGCCCTGCTGGGCCTCGCGCAGTTGCTGCTGGCTACGGGCCAGCCCCTGCTCCAGGCTCTGGCCACGGCCCAGCAGGGTATTCATCAACTCGTTCCACTCAATTGGGCTCTGACCTAGCGGCAACGGATGACCGAGCAGGGTATCGCCCCCGAGCTGCTGCCAGCGCTGGGTCAGCTGCTCGGCGCGAGTTTCCAGCTCAGGCAGATGTTGCTGGCGCACCGCCAGCTGGCGTCCCAGCTCCTGGCGCTCGCTCTCGCACTGAATATATTGGTGATTGAGCCGCTCCCACTCGAGCTCGAGGCCGCGGACGCGCTCCGCCAGCTGCCCCAGAATGCCCGCCACCTGCGGCTGGCTCTGGCGATAGGGGTGCTCCTCGGCGCCGCACAGCGGGCAGGGTTCACCGTCGCGCAGGATGTGGCGATGCTGCTCGAAGCTGGCAATGGCACGGGACTGCTCCAGCGCGTGGCGTGCCTCGTCCCGTTGCAGGGCGAGCCGCTCACGGGCCGGCGCCAGCTCGTCGCCGAGGATGGCCAGCTTGCCGAGCGCCTGCTCCAGCTGGGCGATCTCCTGCTGCAGGCGACCATGCTGCTCGCCGTGATTACGGCCATAGTCCGCCAGCTCCAGCAGCTGACGCAGCTGGCCCAGCTGTTCGGTGTGCTGCTGCCACTGCTCCTGCGCCCTGGCCAGGCGTCCCTCCCACTGCTGCTCCTGCAGCTCGTGCTGCTGTTGCTGCAACCGGGTCTGCTCGCGCTGCCAGTAGTCGCGCTCCTGCTGCCCCTGCTCCAGCTGGTGCTGCAACTGCCTGAGGGCGCGCAGCTTGTGCTCGCGCAGGGTGAGCAGCTGTTGCAGTTTGTCGGCATCCTCGGCCCAATCCTGCATGGCGATGAGCAGGGGTTGCCATTGGCGGGCCACCGGCGCCAGCGCCTTGTGCTCTTCAAGCCATGCCCCCCACTGCTGGTGCCGGGCCTTGAGCTGTTCCACCTGCTGGCGCTGCTGGTGCCAGCCCTGCTCCAGGGTGAACTGCACCTCTCGCTCCTGCTTCCCCTCCTGCTGGATCTTCTGCAGTTGCTGCTGTTTTTCCCGAATGCGGGTATCGAGCTCCTGCGCCCGCTTGAGCTCGGGCTGCAGGGCGCCCCACTCACGCTCGGCGGCGATCTTCTCCGCCAGCAGCTGCTGCTCGGTGAGGGCGCCCTGCTGGGTCTGCTCTTCCAGCTTGCCAAGCTCGGGACCAAGCTCGGCCAGCAGTTTCTCCTGCTGCTGCACCTCCAGGGTGAGGCGAGCCAGCTCGTCGTGATCGGCGCGAGCCACCTGGGCCTGTTCGGCGCGGGCGAACTCCTCGCGCTCCGGGGCGGCCGCACCGTGGGCCGCCTCGGCCGTGGCCAAGGCCGCCTCCCCCTCCTCACAGGCCTGCTGCTGGGCGGCGATGCGGCTGTTGAGGTCGCGCAAGTCCTGCATCAGCTGCTGCTGTTGCTGCTCGTGCTTGAGGCTGGTGGCGAGGCTGACCTGCTGGCTCACCCACTGCTCGCGGGTCGCCTCGTCCATCAGTGTCACATCGCCGAGCCGCTGGCTGATGGAGGCCAGTTTCTGCAGCTCCTCCCGCGCCCGTTCATGGGTTTGAATGGAAATGGCGGAGTAGAGCTCGGTGCCGGTCATCCGTTCGAGCAGGGCCGAACGCTCGTCGGCGCTCGATTTGAGGAAGGCGGCAAACTCCCCCTGCGGCAGGATGACGGCGCGGCGGAACTGCTCCCAGGAGAGCCCCACCAGCTCGTCGATACGCTCCTGCAGCTCCCGCTTGCTGCCACTGAACACCTGACCCGACGCCACGTCGGTCAGGCTGCGCTCCTGGGCCTGAAAGCGCCCCTCGGCGCGGTTGCGGGCCCGGCGCACCGCCCAGCGGGCCAGCCAGACCCGGCCGTCGCAGCCGCGAAACTGCACCTCGGCAAAACCGCTGGCGTGGCCGCGGCTGAGGATGCCGCGCACGTCGTTGGCCTTGAGCTTCTCCTCGTCATCCATGCGGCCCACTTCGGCCACGTTCTTGCGATTGGCGATAAAGCGCGGCATCTCGTCATAGAGCGCCAGACAGATGGCATCGAGCAGGGTGCTCTTGCCGGCCCCCGTGTTGCCGGTGATGGCAAACAGGCCGGCGGCCCCCAGGGCGCCACCGGCAAAATCGATGGTAAAGGGGCCGGTCAGGCTGGCCAGATTCTCCCCTGACAGCGACAAGATTTTCATGAGTTGCACTCCTTCATCCGTGCCGCTTTCTGTGCTGGCAGGTTGGCGCTGCCCAGATTCTCATCGGATGGGGTCAAGATTTTCATGCATTGGCCTCCTTCACCTGCTCCAGGATCTCTTCAAACGACGCCACCAGCTCGGCCTCCGGCTCTCCGTCAAACTGACGCTGATAGCAAAGGCGGAACACTTCTGTGGGGGAGAGTTCATCGAGCCGGCGCTGGCCGACGCCGTCCGCCAGCCCCTGCCCCGAGCCCTGATAACTGGTCGTGATGCGGGCCAGGCGCACCGGCTTGTCGCCGATGGCGGCCAGCACGCGCTCGCGGATGCGGGCCTCGGGTTTGGGCAGCAGCAGCCGCACCTCGAGGAAGGGCTGGGCCTGCTGCGGGCAATCGGGCAGCGCCAGCGCCTCGATGGCCTGGAGCGCCTCGTCGAGGCCGCTCTGGGGCAGCCGGATCATCTGTACCGCGCGGGGCACCGGGATCCGCTCCAGCCTAGCTGGCTTGCCCCCCTCAAACGTCACCTCCAGCACCTGATGGTTGTAGTTCGCCTCGGCCAGCGAGAGCGGCAGCGGTGAGCCGCTGTAGTGCACTCCCTCGGCCGGGCTCTGGGCCAGGTGCAGGTGACCCAGCGCCGTGTAATCGGCGGCGGCAAACAGCTCGGCGGGCAGGGCGTGCTGGTTGCCGCCGAGCACCCGCCGCTCGGAGAGCTCGGAGAGCTGGCCCGCCGCCAGATAGGCGTGACCCATGGCGATGAGGGCCTGATCCGGCTTGCAGCGCGCCCGCCCCTCCGTCAGCACCGCCTCATAGACCTGGCGTACCCCTTCGATGAGCCTGTCCTGCCCCTCGCTCAGCCCTTCCGGACGCAGATCGCTGCTGCGCAGAAACGGCACGGCAGCGCACCAGGCGGCCACCTCGCCGTTTTTGCCTCGCAGCGGCACCAGCAGACGCTCGGTCTCGAGGCGCCCCTCGTCGTCCCGGCTGATGCTGCCCACCAGATGCAGGTCGAAGGCGCGCAGCAGCTCGTGGGGGGCATCCAGCTTGGAGGGGGAGTCGTGGTTGCCGCCGATCAGCACCATCTCCAGTGCCGGGTGCTCGGCGCGCAGACGTGCCAGGAAGCGGTAGAGCTGCTGCCAGGCGCTGGCGGGGGGGTTGGCGGTGTCGAACAGATCGCCCGCCACCAGCAGGGCGTCGATGTCACGGCTCTTGATGGTGTCGGCCAGCCAGTCGAGGAAGGCGTCGTGTTCGAAGCGGCGGTCGTGGCCATGGAGTTGGTGGCCAAGGTGCCAGTCGGCTGTGTGCAGGATCTTCATGAAAAAGCGGCTCGAAATGAAAGAGGGGGGGCAGCTGCGCCGCCCGATACAGACAAGATGAGGATATGCCCCTCGCTTTTCAAGCAAAAGGGAGGTGACCGCCAGAGTCAGACGGGCTGGTAGTGCATCTCGTACTGGAGGTGTTGGGTCAGGGGATCCGCCACTTCCTCCCCGATCAGAAAGCCGTGACGGCGATAGAAGCGCACCGCCGGCTCGTTTTCCACGAAGACCCGTGTATGGAGCGCCCGCCCCCGGGACTTGGCCTGCTGCAGCAGGGCGTGTCCCACTCCGCGCCCCTGCCTGTCGGGGCGCACGAAGAGGGCGGCGAGGTAGTCATCCACCAGCGCCATGAAGCCGAGCAGATCGCCGCGCTCCTCGAACACCCAGATGCGGGCGTGATCGAGATAGCGGGTTCTCAGCTCCTCCTGAGCCTGCCACCAGCAGGAAGCGTCGACGAAATCGTGGGCCTGCAAGGATGCCAGCAGCCAGATCTCGACGATCTCTTCCATGTCTTCCGGCCGGCTCTGTCTCAACATAGTCGCATCCTTGTTAACAATTCGAACACTCGCAGTCTAGGGGAGTTCGGCAGGGAGACGGGCGGTCAACGTGAGGCCATGTGAAGTCGATCGCCCTTTATTTAGCGAGAATGATTGGCTGATCACAAAGCGCCTCTCTAGTACAATGCCCGCCGGACAATCTAGAGACCGAGGACGCCATGTGGTTTAAAAACCTGCAGATTTATCGCTTTACCCGCCCCTTTGACCTGACCGTCGAGCAGCTGGAAACCCAGCTGGAGGCCTGTGCCTTCACCCCCTGCGGCAGCCAGGACATCTCCCGGTTCGGGTGGGTCAAGCCCCTTGGCAAATTCGGCTCCACCCTGACCCACAGCGCCTCCGGCCACATCCTCGTCTGCGCCCGCAAGGAGGAGAAGATGCTGCCCGGCACCGTGGTCAAGGAGATGCTGGCGGAGAAGGTAGAGGCGATCGAGTTCGAGCAGGGGCGCGCCCTCAAGAAGAAAGAGAAGGAAGCGCTGAAAGAGGAGATCATGCACACCCTGCTGCCGCGCGCCTTCAGCCGTACCAGCCAGACCTTCGCCTGGATCAATCCGGCCGACAACCTGATGGTGGTGGATGCGGGCTCCGCCAAGAAGGCGGACGATCTGCTGGCGCTCTTGCGCAAGTCCATCGGCTCCCTGCCGGTGGTGCCGGTGGCCCTGAAGAACCCGCCCGAGATCACCATGACCGAATGGCTCAACGAGGGCAACCTGCCCGCCGCCTTCACCCTGGAGGACGAGGCCGAGCTGCGCAGCGCCATGGAGCACGGTGGCATCATCCGCTGCAAGCAGCAGGATCTGATGAGCGAGGAGATCAAGAATCACCTGGCCAACGACAAGCTGGTGACCAAGCTGGCCCTCAACTGGGGCGAGACCCTGAGCTTCGTGCTGGGGGACGATCTCTCCATCAAGCGCCTGAAGTTCAGCGAAGAGCTGCGCGAGCAGAACGACGACGTCACCAGCGAGGATCCCGCCGCCCGTCTGGACGCCGACTTCGCCCTGGTCACCGCCGAACTCTCCCAGTTCATCCCGGCCCTGTTTGCCGCCCTGGGTGGGGAAGAGCAGTCCATCTAGTCCGCCGGCTGGCGACAGAAATCATCGTAAAAAAACCGCCGGATGGCGGTTTTTTTTATGCCCCGGCTCAGAGTGCCCCCCGCTCCTGCAACAGCCGGTGCAGGCGCTCGGCCAGGGTGCGATACCCCGGCGCATTGAGGTGCACGGCGTCGGACTTGAGCTCGGGGCGTCGCAGCAGGTCGCCGATGCTGTCGTTGTCCAGCACCAGGCCGTACTGCTCCGCCAGCTCCTCGTAGAGGGGAGCGCCCTCGGCAAACAGGGATTTTCGGGGCACACCCACCAGCACCAGCTGGGCGCCGCTGCCCTGCACCTCCTCTATCATGGCGGCGAGGTTGGCCTTGAGGGCCGCCTCCCCGCTACCGCGCAAGATATCGTTGCCCCCCTCCAGCAGGATGACCAGGGCGGGCCTGTGCTCCGCCAGCAACCCCGGCAGGCGGGCCCTGCCGGCCTGGCTCAGCTCCCCCGACACCCCGCCATTGATGACGGGATGACCGGTCAGACTCGCCAGCACGCCGGGGTAGCTCTGGGCCGTGCTCGCGCCTCGCCCTTCGGTCAGGCTGTCCCCGAAGGCCAGTATGGTCTCCCCCGTCCCCAGGGGCCTGAGCGCCGGCTCCCCGCAGGCGGCCAGCAGCAGACAGAGCAGCACCAGGATGCCGCCCCTTCCTTCCAGCGTTTCGAGTCTCATGGTGTGCTTCCTGACAGATTTGTAACCATATGAGTATTAAAGACAATCTTTTCATCAGGCTCCAAGTGTGACACATTCCGACAAGTGAACAAGAAACCGACAAGGAGTTTGTCATGTCCCTCAAACCTCTCGGCCTGCTGGTCGCCCTCGGCCTGCTCGCCGGCTGCGCCCCCCAGAATGGCTTCCACTATGTGCCCCCACCCCAGACCCTGACCGCCCCCGAAGCGGCCAGCGGCTGGACTGACAAGCCAGGCTGGCAGGGTCGCCACTTCATGGTGGCCGCGGCCAATCCGCTGGCGGTGGACGCGGGCTACCAGATCGTCAAGGCGGGGGGCAGCGCCGTGGATGCGGCCATCGCCGTCCAGCTGGTGCTGACCCTGGTGGAGCCGCAATCCTCCGGTATCGGTGGCGGCTCCCTCATGCTGGTGTGGGACGGCAAGCGGGTGGCCGCGGTGGATGGCCGGGAGACGGCGCCTCTGGCTGCCACGGATCAGCTGTTCATGCAGGATGGCAAGCCCATGGCCTTCTACGATGGCGTGGTGGGGGGCCGCTCGGTTGGCGCCCCCGGCACGGTGCGCGCCCTGGCCCTGGCCCACGAGCGGTATGGCAAGCTGCCCTGGGCTAGCTTGTTCGAACCCGCCATCACCCTCGCAGAGCAAGGGTTTGTGATAAGCCCCCGCCTCGCCACCCTGCTCGCCAAGGAACCCTATCTCGCCAAGGACCCGGAGGCCCGCGCCTACTTCTACCAGGCGGACGGCACGCCCAAGACGGCGGGTACCAAGCAAACCAACCCGGCCCTGGCCAGGGTGCTGCGCACCCTGGCAAGCCAGGGGCCGGACGCCTTCTATCGCGGGCCGCTGGCGGATGCCATGGTGGCCAAGGTGCGCAGCCACCCCACCAACCCGGGGGTGCTGGCGGCGGCCGATCTCGCCAGCTACCGCGCCAAGCTGCGGGACGGGCTCTGCTTTGACTATCGCCAGAGCGAGGTGTGCGGCTTCCCGACCCCTTCCTCCGGCACCCTGGCCCTCGGCCAGATCTTCGGCATGCTGGAGAGCCGCGACATGGCGGCGCTCAAGCCCGTACAGGGGCCGGACGGCAGGCTCGCCGCCTCCAGCGACGCCATCCACCTCTACAGCGAGGCGGCGCGCCTCGCCTTCGCGGATCGCAACCAGTACGTGGCCGACGGCGACGTCGTCTCCGTGCCGGTGCAGGGCATGCTGGACAAGGGTTATCTGGCCGAGCGGGGTCGCCTCATCGGCAACCGCTCCATGGGGGTCGCCAAGCCAGGTACCCCGCCCCAGGCGCTGGCCATGGGCCGTGACGCCACCCCGGAACTCCCCTCCACCAGCCACATCTCCATCGTAGATGGCAGCGGCATGGCGGTCTCCATGACCAGCTCCATCGAGGATGGCTTCGGCTCGCGACTGATGGTCAACGGCTACCTGCTGAACAACCAGCTCACCGACTTCTCCTTCACCTCGGTGGACGCGGCCGGCCTGCCGGTGGCCAACCGGGTCGAGCCCGGCAAGCGCCCTCGCTCCTCCATGTCCCCCCTGCTGGTGTTTGACAAGCAGAGCGGCGAGCTCGAGATGAGCCTGGGTTCCCCGGGGGGCTCCGCCATCATCAACTATGTGGGCAAGGCGCTGCTCGGTACCCAGGACTGGGGACTGACTTTGCAGCAGGCCATCGACCTGCCGAACTTTGGCAGCCGCAACGGCCCCACCGAGCTGGAGCAGGGGCGCACGCCCGACGCCGTGGTCCAGGGGCTGAAAGCCAGGGGACACGAGATCCTGCTCAATGAGCAGACCTCGGGGCTGCAGGGGGTGCAGCGCAATGCCGGCGGCTGGCTGGGGGCCGCGGATCCGAGACGCGAGGGGGTGGCCAGGGGCGACTAGCCCCTGTTGACTCGCCCTTTGCCGGCAAGGCCAGCTGCCCTTGTTCGGGCAAGGCTACCGGCAAGCGAGAGCCCAGCGCTTTCACCACGCCCAAAAAACCAAGGCCACCTCAGGGTGGCCTTGTCGTTTCTTGCTGCACGCTCCCGGTCACACCCCGAGGCGATCGCGCAGGGTATACCAGGCGGCCCCGGCGGCGGTGAAGGGGATGCGGAACAACCGGCCACCCGGGAAGGGGTAGTGAGGCAGCTTCGCAAAGGCATCGAAACGCTCCGCCTGGCCGCTCAGCACCTCGGAGAGCAGCTTGCCCGCCAGATGGGTACAGGTGACGCCGTGGCCGCTGTAACCCTGCATGTAGTAGATGTTGTGGCCGATGCGGCCAAACTGCGGCAGGCGCGACAGGGTCAGCAGGAAGTTGCCGGTCCAGGTGTACTCCACCTTGACGTCGGCGAGCTGGGGGAAGGTCTTCAGCATCTTGGGGATGATCAGCCGCTCGATGTCGGCAGGATCCCGCGCGCCATAGACCACGCCACCACCGTAGAGCAGGCGGTGATCCCCTGTGGTGCGGTAGTAGTCCAGCAGGTAGTTGCAATCCTCCACGCAGTAGTTTTGCGGCAACAGCGAGCGGGCCCGCTCCTCCCCCAGCACCTCGGTGGCGATCACCTGGGTGCCGCAGGGCATGCTCTTGCCGGCAAGCTCGGGCACCAGGTTGCCGAGGTAGGCGTTGCCGGCCACCACCACGTAGCGCGCCTTGACCGCGCCCTTGGCGGTCTTCACCAGCGGGCTCTGGCCCGGTGTAATGCTGGTCACGGCGGATTGCTCGAAGATGAGTCCCCCCTGCATGCGAATCGCCTCCGCCTCCCCCAGCGCCAGGTTCAGGGGGTGGATGTGGCCGCCGCTCTTGTCGAGCAGGGCGCCGACGTAGCGATCGCTCGCCACCACCTCGCGCACCCCGTCGGCATCGAGCAGCTCCAGCTTGTCGTTGCCCCACTTCTGCCAGCGCTCCTGCTGCGCCTTGAGCTCGTGCAGCTGCTTCTCGGTCTCGGCGGCAAACACGCCCCCCTCCTGCAGATCGCACTGGATGTTGTAGCGCTTGATGCGATCGCGAATGATCTGGCCCCCTTCAAACAACATGGAACCGAGCAGCCTGGCCTGTTCCGGCGGGCAGTTCGCTTCTATGGTGTCGATGTCGCGGCTGTAGGAGTTGACGATCTGGCCGCCGTTGCGGCCGCTGGCGCCAAAGCCGATGCGAGCCGCCTCCAGTACCACCACCTTGTAGCCCTTCTCCACCAGGTGAAGGGCGCTGGAGAGGCCGGTGTAACCCGCCCCGATGACGCAGACGTCGCACTCAAGCTGCTCGGTGAGCATGGGATAGGGGGCGTGCTGGTTGGCACTGGCTGCGTAGTAACTCTTTACATGTTCGGTCATGATCCCTGTTTCCTTACCGGTTCTTTTCCAAAACGACACTTTTTCCAGAACGACACTAGAAGTTGGCCGGGGTGTGGGCGCTGACGATGCGACAGACCTCCCCCGACGGATTGCTGAAACTGTGGGGTTCGCCTGTGTCTATCACATAGCTGTCCCCGGCGCTGAGCGCGTAGGTCTGGCCGGCCAGGGTCAGCAGCACCGACCCTTCCAGCACGGTGCCGACCTCCTCCCCCAGGTGTTTGACCTGGCCCCCGGTGTCCGTGCCCGGGGCATAGGTCTCCAGCATGAAGCCGAGCTGGCGACGGTTGTTGCCGTTGTGCACCAGCTTCATGGAGACCCCCTGACTGCCCAGCTCGATGAGCTGATCCGCCTTGATCACCACGCTCGGCGTCTGCTGCTCCTCGGCGAAGAAGCGCGACAGCGGCAGCGCGTAGACACTCAGCAGCTTCTGCAGGGAAGCCACCGAGGGGCTCACCTTGTTCTGCTCTATCATGCAGATGGCGCCGTGGGTCAGGCCGCTCAGCTCGGCCGCCCGGCGCTGGGAGAGCCCGAGGCCCCGGCGGATCTGGGCGAGACGCTCCCCCATGCTCTTGTCCATCTCTTTGTCAGCCAAGGGGTTATCCGTCATGGTCCGCCACTGGACCTCTCCATGGGGTTGCTGCATCGTCCATCTCCTTAATTGCCATTCGAATACCTGGTGACGGTTGGTTAAAATAGTGCATCAACGCCGATGCCCTGTTCACTATCCTGCACAACCCCATCCGTTCATTATTTTGCACACCCGAGACGACATAAAACGCAACAATCGCTCAATTAGCCTCATTTCTAGCATGCCAGCCCCCGTACACTCAAATATATTTAACACTTGAAAAACATTTCGGCTCAATTTATGGTCGTCATGTGCTTATTATTCTATACGGCGTGTCCACCGGACGAGTGAACCGCCCTGACCCACAATCGAGGCTTCCCATGTCAGCATCACAACCTGCTCTCTCCTTGATCAAATCCCTTGCCTATGTCGATGGCCGCTGGTGCGAGGCCCGTGGCGGACACCGGTTCGAGGTTCTGAACCCGGCGACCGGCCAGGTCATCACCCAGGTACCGGACATGGACGGGGAAGACACCCGCGCCGCCATCGCGGCGGCCCACCAGGCGCAGCCCGCCTGGGCGGCCCTCACCGCCAAGGGGCGCAGCAGCAAGCTCTACGCCTGGTTCGAGCTCATCATGGCCAATCAGGAGGAGCTGGCCCGCATCATGACCTGCGAGCAGGGCAAGCCGCTGGCCGAAGCCAAGGGAGAGGTGGCCTATGGCGCCAGCTTCATCCAGTGGTTCAGTGAGGAGGGCAAGCGTGCCTATGGCCGCACCATTCCCGGCTTCTCCGGTGATCGGCGCCTGGCCACCATCAAGCAGCCGGTGGGGGTCGTGGCCGCCATCACCCCCTGGAACTTCCCCATCGCCATGATCACCCGCAAGGCGGGCCCGGCGCTGGCCGCCGGTTGCACCATCGTCATCAAGCCAGCCGCCGAGACGCCCCTCAGCGCCCTGGCACTGGCGGCCCTCGCGGAGCAGGCGGGCATCCCTGCCGGGGTCATCAACATCATCACCTCTCACCAGGCGAGCGCGGTGGGCGACGAGCTGTGCAACAACAAGACGGTGCGCAAGCTCTCCTTCACCGGTTCGACCCGCATCGGCAAGCTCCTGATGCGCCAGTGCGCCGACACCATGAAGCGCCTCTCCCTGGAGCTCGGCGGCAACGCCCCCTTCATCGTCTTTGACGATGCGGATCTGGACGCAGCCGTGGCCGGGGCACTCGCCTCCAAGTACCGCAATGCCGGCCAGACCTGTGTCTGCGCCAACCGCATCCTGGTGCAATCGAGTGTCTATGACGCCTTCGCCGACAAGCTGGCGGCCGCGGTGCGTGGTTTCAAGGTCGGGGATGGCATGGGGGAAGGCACCCAGATAGGCCCCCTCATCAACCCGGCCGCCGCCGACAAGGTGGCCAGCCTGGTCAAGCAGGCCGAGGCAGCCGGTGCCCGGGTGCTGGTGGGCGGCAGCCCCCACCCCGCCGGCCCCCTCTTCTATCACCCCACCATCCTGACCGGGGTCGAGCAGGGCAACCCCATCCTGGACGAGGAGATCTTCGGACCCGTCGCCCCCCTGGTGCGCTTCGAGACCGAGGCCGAGGCCATCGCGCTGGCCAACGACACCCCCTATGGCCTGGCCGCCTACTTCTATGGCCGCGACGTGGCCAGGGTGTGGCGCGTGGCGGAGCAGCTCGAGTACGGCATGGTGGGTATCAACGAGGGGATCATCTCAACCGAGCTGGCGCCCTTTGGCGGCATCAAGGAGTCGGGCCTGGGCCGCGAAGGGGCGGCTGAAGGGCTGGAGGAGTATCTGGAGACCAAATACCTCTGCTTTGGCGGCATTCGCTAAGGCACGCGGGGCAGTCAGGAGCACCTGACCACCCCTTCGTTTTATCGACAGCAAGGGGGGCGCACCGGCCACCGTCAGAGGTCATCAGACCCGACAGCACGCCGACTGCGCCCCCCACCGGACATGCCGCCCTGCCCATGGCAGGCAGCGGATGCAATTGATAGCCAGATGGCACAGGAATATCGGGGCACATGCCCTTCAGGGAGGAAAAATGAGTCATTCAAGCAACAACCAGAGCTGGCAGGCCCGCCGTGAAGCGGCCGTAGTCCAGGGCGTCGGCACCCTGTTGCCGGTCTTCATCGATCGGGCGCAGAACGCCGAGCTGTGGGACGTGGAGGGCAACCGCTACATCGATTTCGCCTCCGGCATCGCCGTGCTCAACACCGGCCACAACCATCCGAAAGTGGTGGCGGCGGTGCGCGCCCAGCTGGAGAAGTTCAGCCACACCTGCTTCCAGGTCACCCCCTACTCCGGCTACATCGAGCTGGCGGAGAAACTGAACGACCTGGTGCCCGGCCCCACGCCGAAGCGCACCCTGTTCCTTTCTACCGGCGCCGAGGCGGTGGAAAACGCCATCAAGATCGCCCGTGCCCACACCGGCCGTAGCGGCACCATCGCCTTCAAGGGAGGCTTCCACGGCCGCACCATGATGGGCATGGCGCTCACCGGCAAGGTGGTTCCCTACAAGACCGGCTTCGGCCCCTTCCCGGGCGAGGTCTATCACCTTCCCTTCCCCGCCGATTACCTGGGAGTGAGCGAGGCGGACGCCCTGGCCGCGCTGGATCTCTGCTTCAGCGCCGACATCGAACCCGCCCGGGTCGCCGCCATCATCATCGAGCCGGTGCAGGGCGAGGGTGGCTTCTATGCCGCTTCCCCGAGCTTCCTGCAGCGCCTGCGCCAGATCTGCGATCAGCACGGCATCCTGCTCATCTGTGACGAGATCCAGACCGGTTTCTGTCGCACCGGCAAGACCTTCGCCACCGAATACAGCGGTGTCGAACCGGACATCATGACCCTCGCCAAGAGCCTGGCCGGCGGCTTCCCCCTCTCCGCCGTGGTCGGCAAGGCCGACATCATGAACTCGGCCAAGCCGGGTGGCCTCGGTGGCACCTATGCCGGGTCCCCCATCGCCTGCGCCGCTGCCCTGGCAGTGCTGGAGGTGATCGAGGAGGAGCGTCTGAACCAGAAAGCCCAGGCCCAGGGCGAGCAGATCAAGACCCGTCTGCTCCAGCTGGCCGAGCGGTTTGACTGCATCGGCAACATCCGTGGCCCGGGTGCCATGGTGGCCATGGAGCTGGTCAAGGAGCGGGATGCCACCAGGCCGGATCCGGACCTCACCAAGCGGCTGGTAGCCGAGGCGGGCAAGCGGGGCCTGGTCCTGCTGGCCTGCGGTGTGCGCGGGAACGTCATCCGTTTCCTCGCCCCCCTGACCGCACCGGCGGCCATCGTCGACGAGGGGCTCGATCTGCTCGAGCAATCCCTGTTGGCATCCCTGGCCTGATACGGAAGAAAGCGTTCGCTTATTTGTGCAAAAAAATGCGTTTTTGCTCCCTTGATATGCTTGTCAAGGGGGCAACACGAATGCACAATGCGCCGCCGTATTCAAGGACCGCCCGCTCATCGGAGCCCGGTTCTTTTTTTGCGCCAAACAAATCCATAACGAGGCCGGAACCGACCGGAAATGATAGCGAGATGGACAGCCATCTCACGACACCCGCTTCTTAGTGAGGAACACCATGGGGCATATCACCGCTTTACTGCCGGCCCTCGCCGGTCAGCGCCATCCAGCCGAACAAGGGCATGGCGCCCCCTCTGCACAGCATGACATCTCCGTCAGCCTGATCCCGTCGGTCCGTTTCGAGGGGAACCCATAATGACTGCGCAACCCACCGCTCTGAAGAAAAGCCTGAAACTCTGGCACGTGGTCATCATGGGGCTGGCCTACCTCACCCCCATGGCGGTGTTCGACACCTTCGGCATCGTCACCGAGATCACCGAAGGCCATGTGCCCACCGCCTACCTGTTCGCCCTCATCGGCATGCTGTTCACCGCCATGAGCTACGGCCATCTGGTACGCAAGTTCCCCTCGGCGGGTTCCGCCTACACCTATGCCCAGAAGGTGTTCCACCCCTATGTCGGCTTCATGGTGGGCTGGGTCTCCCTGCTCGACTACATGTTCATGCCGATGATCAACATGCTGCTGGCCAAGATCTACATGGAGGCCCTGTTCCCGAACGTGGAGCCCTGGACCTACATCTTCGCCCTGGCCGCCGTGATGACGGCACTGAACCTGCGCGGCATCAAGCTGGTGGCGAACTTCAACAGCCTGATCGTCATGATGCAGTTCAGCATCATCGCCGTCTTCATCGGGCTTATCGCCTGGGGCGTCTACAACGGTGAGGGCATGGGAACCGTGGCCAGCAGCCGTCCCTTCTTCTCCGAGCAGATGCACATCAACCCCCTGCTGACCGGCGCCTCCATCCTGTGCCTGTCGTTCCTGGGTTTTGATGCCATCAGCACCCTGTCGGAAGAGACCCCGGACGCGGATCGCGTGATCCCCCGCGCCATCGTGCTGACCGCGCTGATCGGCGGCGTGCTGTTCGTCACTACCTCCTACTTCCTGCAGCTGTTCTTCCCGGACATCTCCCGCTTCCAGCAGCCGGATGCGGTCCTGCCCGAAATCGCCCTCTATGTGGGAGGCACCCTGTTCCAGGCGGTGGTACTGGTGTGCACCACGGTGGCGGTGCTGGCCTCCGGCCTGGCCTCCCACGCCGGCGTGTCGCGTCTGCTCTACGTGATGGGGCGGGATCGCGCCCTGCCTGCCCGCTTCTTCTCCTACGTCCATCCCAAGTGGCAGACTCCGGCGCTCAACGTGCTGCTGGTGGGTACCCTGGCCCTCTCCGCCGTGTCGTTTGACCTGGAGATCGCCCTGGCCCTGATCAACTTCGGCGCCCTGGTGGCCTTCACCTTCGTCAACCTGGCGGTGATTGCCCACTTCTACGTGAAGCTCGGCCACAACAAGACCCTCAAGGATCACCTGCTGTTCCTGCTGCTGCCCCTGTGCGGAGCCGCCTGCATCGGCGTGCTATGGCTCAATCTGGAACCCGCCTCCTTCGAGCTGGGGCTGGTCTGGGCGGCGCTCGGCGCCCTCTACCTGCTGCTGCGCCTGACCGTCTTCCGGGTCCGGCTCGGCCGCCCCGAGAGCGACGCCTCCTGATCCCTCCCCTGGAGCCCGCCCCATGCGGGCTCCAGCCTTTTTCCGCCCGCCAGTCCATCCGCCCCTCTGGTGAGTATCTTGTCATTTTTCCCAGGATCTGGCTGCGAAGTGACTGCTTGCACTGGAAACAAAATCCCTTCTGACGGCCTTTTTCGCTTGTCTCCTCCCCCCCCTGAGGGCACAATACGGCGCCCTTTGAGAGCCGATGTTGTTGCGACATCGGTTCTTTGCTTTTTAAGGGGCACACCACCATCCACCAAGAGGCCGGACCTTGTGCCGGAATTGATACCGAGATTGCCAAACAATCTCCCGACGTTGTGAGGAAAAACATGGGGCATTTCACTGCTTTCCTGCCGGTCCCCGCCGGCGTGCGCCATCCGTCTGTCACCCAGACCGGCGCCCCCTGTGTCCAGCGAGGCCTGCGCGCTTCCCTGATCCCGTCCGATCTCGCCCCCGTGGCCTGTGCAGAGGAGAAAGCGTGATGGCCGGTGCCAAGCTGCTCAAGACGCTCACCCTGTTCCAGGTGGTGGTGATGGGTCTGGCGTACCTCACCCCCATGGCGGTGTTCGATACCTTTGCCATCGTCGGCGACATCACTGACGGCCGCGTGGCCACTGCCTATCTGCTGGCGCTGGGCGGCATCCTGCTGACCGCCTTCAGCTACGGCCACCTGGTGCGCCGCTTCCCCTCCGCGGGTTCTGCCTATACCTACGCCCAGAAGGTGTTCAACCCCTACGTCGGTTTCATGGTCGGCTGGTCTTCCCTGCTCGACTACATGTTCATGCCGATGATCAACATCCTGCTGGCCAAGATCTACCTGACCGCCATGTTCCCGAACGTCGATCCCTGGATCTTCATCTTCGGCCTGGTCACCGTGATGACCTTCCTGAACCTGCGCGGCATCAAGCTGGTGGCAAACTTCAACGGCGCCATCGTCTTCATCCAGATCGCCATCATCATCACCTTCCTCGGCCTCATCGCCTGGGGTCTGAGCCAGGGTGAGGGTGCCGGCACCCTGATAAGCAGCCGTCCGTTCCACGTGGAGTCCGCCAGCATGCTGCCGCTGTTTACTGGCGCCACCATCCTCTGCTTCTCCTTCCTGGGCTTCGACGGGCTGAGCTCCCTCTCGGAAGAGACCCCGAACGCCGGCAAGGTGATCCCCAAGGCGATCGTGCTGACTGCCCTCATCGGCGGCATCATCTTCGTGACCGTCTCCTACAGCCTGCAGCTCTACTTCCCGGATCTGGCCCGCTTCAAGGAGCCTGACGCCGTGCTGCCGGAGATCGCCCTCTACGTGGGCGGCACCCTGTTCCAGAGCATCGTGCTGGTGTGCACCACGGTGGCGGTGCTCGCCTCCGGCATGGCCGCCCACGCCGGCGTTTCCCGCATCCTCTACGTGATGGGGCGCGATCGCATGATCCCCGAGCGGGTGTTCGGCTACATCCACCCGACCTGGCGCACCCCGGCCATCAACGTGCTGCTGGTGGGCGCCCTGGCGCTCTCCGCGGTGTCGTTCGATCTGGACATGGCCCTGGCTCTGGTGAACTTCGGCGCCCTGGTGGCCTTCACCTTCGTCAACCTGTCGGTCATCGGCCAGTTCTGGGTCCGCGAGAAGCGCAACAAGAGCCTGAAAGATCACCTGCTCTATCTGGTGCTGCCGCTGCTGGGGGCCGCCACCATAGGCGCCTTGTGGATCAACCTGGAGCAAAGCTCCCTGGAGCTCGGCCTCATCTGGGCGGGGATCGGGGTGGCCTACCTCTTCCTGCGCATCGCGGTGCTGCGCATTCCCTTCCGTCAGTACGAGGAAGCGACCGACGGCCAGTAAGCGGCCAACGATACGCCAAGCAAAAGGGGAGCCCATGGGCTCCCCTTTTTACATCCACGCCCTCTTGCGGCGCATTCGTCGGTCCGGCGGCTCAGTATGCGCCGCTGTGGCGCAGCACGGCTCTGCCCGCCGCCTGGGCCGGATCGTCCACGACGTTTTCCACCCGCTGCCTGGTGTTCTTCGCCTTGCGATAGGCATCGTCCACCCCGGTGGCCTGGGCCGCCTTGCGCTTGGCGTAGTCCCCCGGGTTGTCGACCGCATCCTCCACCCGCTGCCTGGTGTTCTTCGCCTTGCGATAGGCGTCGTCCACCCCGGTGGCCTGGGCGGCCTTGCGCTTGGCGTAGTCCCCCGGGTTGTCGACGGCATGCTCGACCCGCTGCTTGGTGCTGGCCGCCGAACAGCGGCTGTTGACCCCGGTCGCGCTGTTGACGGCCGAGCCGATGGCTACGTCCTTGGCGCTGCAACCGGAAGAGAGGAGGTTGGCCTGGGCCGGGAGGGCGCAGAAGGCCAGGGGGAGGAGGAGAAGGGACCAGGGTTTCATGACGACATGCTTCATGACAGACTCACCATTGCTAATGACATGGCGCCGCAGTCTACTCTCCCGGGTCGAACCCTGGCACCGGATAGCACCTTTATGTCCTTTTGGCTCCTCTTTTCCCGTTTGCTCCGTCAATTTCTAGCGCGACCTCTGGCCCAGCCGCCGGCTGCCCAACAGAAAGGGAGCCATTGGCTCCCTTTCTTGCGTCGCACGGCGTGCCGCCTCGGCCCGGAATGGCCGACACCCGGCTCAGCCCTTGGTGACCACGGCGGTGGCCGCCGACTTGACCGGATCCTTCATCACCTTCTTCACATCCTTGCCGGCGTCCTTGAGGCCATCGGTCTTGTCATCGATCGCTTTGGTGGTGTTCTTCTTCACCTCTTTCACTTCTTTCTTGGCATCCTTGGTCTTCTGATCCACCAGCTTGTCGGTATCACAGCGTCCCTTGACCCCCAGGGTTGCATTGAGGGCCTCGTTCTTGGCCGCCTTCTCGAGATTGCACTCGGCCTGGACGCCGGCAGACAACAATCCGAGGGAAAGACACAGTATCCATGCTCGCATGACAGCACCACTCTCTTTGGTTGAAAGGACAATCGTCAGCATATAACCCTGACGGCCAAGTACAAGCACGATTTCGAACGACGCCCTTGTACCCTCCACACAGGGGGCGAATCCGACAGTTCCTGACCCATTTGGTGGCAGCAAGGAGGCGGTGGCGATCGATCCGCCCATCCCCCTGCCGTCATCAAACCATCATAAAAGTGTCACTTTGTCATATTTCTGTCATAGAGCGCTGCTGTAATGCGCCCGTCCAATTCAACGCAGCACGTCCCAAGAGGCCACATGCACAGCACCGCATCTTCCGCACCACTGCAGCCCCGCCGTACCGGCCCACTGTTCAACTGGCTGGCGGTGATCACGCTGATCTACCTGATCCTGGTCGCCGTTGGCGCCGTCTCCCACGGCTTCAAGGGCTTCTCCGGCGGCGCCGAGGGTGCGGCCCAGATCTTCGCCTTCGCAAACAACCCCTTCGTGGCCTTGCTGCTCGGGATCCTCGCCACCGCCCTGGTGCAATCCTCCAGCACCGTCACCTCGGTGATCGTCGGCCTGGTGGCTGGCGGCCTGCCCATGGGCATGGCCATCCCCATGGTGATGGGCGCCAACCTCGGCACCACCATCACCAACACCATCGTCTCCCTCGGCCATATCCGGGATCGGGGCGAGTTTCGCCGCGCCTTCGCCGCGGCCACGGTACACGACTTCTTCAACCTGCTGGCAGTCTTCATCTTCCTCCCTCTGGAGCTGATGTTCGGCCTGCTGCAAAAGAGCGCCGAGTGGCTGTCCGGCTTGCTGCTGGGCTCCGCCGACATGTCGATGAAGGGGATGGACTTCATGAAACCCCTCATCGAGCCGGCCATGAACATCATCGACAGCGCCGTCGCCTTCCTGCCGGGCAAGGGGCCCGCCATTGCCACCATCGTCATCGGCATCCTGCTGATCCTCGGCTGTGTCACCACCCTCGGCAAGGTGCTGCAGCGGGTCATGGTAGGCCGCGCCAAGGAGCTGCTGCACAAGGCTCTGGGCCACGGCCCCCTGACCGGCATCGCCTCCGGCACTCTGGTCACCGTCATGGTGCAGTCCTCCTCCACCACCACCAGCCTGATGATCCCGCTGGCGGGGAGCGGCCTGTTCAGCACCCGTCAGCTCTACCCCTTCACCCTGGGGGCCAACATCGGCACCACCATCACCGCTCTGCTGGCCGCCACCGCCATCAGCGGCGCCGGTGCCCAGCTGGCGCTGACCATCGCCTTCGTCCACGTGCTGTTCAACCTGTTCGCCGTGACGCTCATCTATGGCCTGCCCTTCCTGCGCGAGCTGCCCATCAAGGCCGCCGAGACCCTGGCCCGGGTCGGCAGCGAGAACAAGCTGCTTGCCCTGGGGTACGTGGCCGGGCTCTTCTTCGCCCTGCCCGCCCTGATGATGGTGGCCGCCAAGTAACGCCCACTGCCACCATGAGGGGGAGGATCTGTCCTCCCCCTGTTCATTTGCCAGTCCGGTCACATCCTGCCCGCCCCGGCTCGCCCTGACGCCCCGGCTGGGATAAGATGCCGTTCTCGCTCTCACAAGGGAAATTCGATGAAATTCATTCTGATCGCGCTGCTGGTCGCCGGTGTCGCCTACTACTTCTTCACCAGCAGCAACAACAAGAAGCTGGCCGCGGAAAACGTGCGCATCGGCGCCCAGTTCCTCGCCGGCAATAAAGACAATCCGCTGGTGACCACCACCGCCTCCGGCCTGCAGTACGAGGTGCTCACCAAGGGCAACGGCACGGTTCACCCCACCGCCACCAGCAAGGTAAAGGTGCACTATGAAGGCAAGCTGCTGGACGGCACCGTGTTCGACAGCTCCATCGCCCGTGGCGAGCCCATCGAGTTTGGCCTCAACCAGGTGATCCCGGGCTGGACCGAAGGGGTACAGCTGATGGTGGAAGGAGAGAAGACCCGCTTCTACATCCCCGCCAACCTGGCCTATGGCGATCGCGCCGCCGGCAAGATCCCGCCGGGCTCCGTCCTTATCTTCGACGTGGAGCTGCTGGGCATTCAGTAAGACCCCGCCCTCTCCTTTTCCCCAGGGCCGGCCACTGCGCCGGCCCTCTCGTTGCCGCCCTCCTCCCCATCACTATCTACCTATAGTGAACAGTGATTACACATCAGCATGGATTGTTAACCTCATGGCGTGAGCAGATAATGACCTCATCGTCAGCGGCACCTCGCCCTGACCCCGGTCTTTGGTACGCCGCGCGTACCTGCACACTGCATAGGGAGTCTCGTCATGGCTATCGCCCCCGTCTGGTTCATCTCTCACGGCGCCCCGGATCTGGTCTTGCGCGACCAGCCAGCCACCCAGTTTCTCAAGCGCCTGCGCCTCGAGGGCATCAAGGGGCTGGTGGTGTTCTCCGCCCACTGGTTCAGCCGCAGCGAGCTGCAGATCAACGTCGAACCCAGCCCGGCCCTGATGTACGACTTCTATGGCTTCCCCGAGCCGCTCTACCATATCCGCTGGCCTGCCAGCAGCCCCCAGTGGCTGCAGGAAGCGGTGAGCGATCAGCTGCTGCTGACCGGCATGCCGGCCACCCCGGTGCGCCGTGAGCTGGACCACGGCGTCTGGTCCCCCCTTTCCCTGATGGATCCTCACAGCGAGATCCCCCTGGTGCAGCTCTCCCTGCCGGCCAGCTTCAGCCCGGATCAGCTGTGGCGGCTGGGGGAGGCCCTGCGGGGCCTGCGCGAACAGGGGATCGGCATCCTCGCCTCCGGCGCCATGACCCACAACCTGCGCGCGCTCGGACCGGACGGCGCCCCGGTTCCCCAGTGGGCGAGCCAGTTCGCCCGCTGGATGGAACAGGCCATGAGCGAGGGGGACAAGGGGGCGCTGGAAGATTACCGCGCCCGGGCCCCCGGGGCAGTGGAATCCCACCCCCACGACGATCACCTGCGACCGCTGTTCGTGGCGCTGGGAGCGGCAGGGCAGGACAGGCCGGAAAAACTGCACGACAGCTGGGACTACGGCAGCCTCTACATGGGGGCCTACCGGTTCGGTTGAGCGGGTGGCACGGCCACGGCGCCCGGACGGCGGTCAATCCGCCCTCCGGGCCTCTTTTATGGGAATACACGCCAAATAAGGGACTCGTTATAGTCGTTTTCCGGTAGAATGGCCGCCTTTGAACAAGACCTGGCAAGGATGGCTGTCACGTCGGATGGCATGATGAACCTCTTTCGAACACTGATCCTGCTCTGCCTGCTGTGCCTGCAACCGGCCCTGGCCCTGACCCTCCATAGCCGTCACGCCCCCGAGAGCCTCCCGCCCCGCTGGACCCAGGCCGAGCAGGCGTGGCTGCGACAGACCCCCCAACTGCGGGTCGGCATCCTGCGCCACGACTATCGCCCGTTCAGCATGATCCTCGCCCGGCAGCGTGTGGAGGGGCTCACCGCCGACTATCTCGACGTGCTGGCCAGAACCCTGCAAAAACCCCTGGCGCTGCGCGCCTTCCCCGACAAGGAAAGCCTGCTCGATGCCCTGCGCCGCGGGGAGATCCACCTTGCCAGCGTTGGCAACCTCACGCTGGCGGACACCGATGCTGCCGGTATCCGGCTGAGCGTCCCCTATTTCAGCTCGCCTCTCGTCTTCTCGGCTCCCAAAGCCCGTCAGGGGCCCCTGTTCGCGCCGGGTCAGCGCGTCGCGGCAGTCCAGGGGCAGATCGACACGGCACGCTTCAAGCGCTACTACCCCACCCTCACCCTGGAGACCTACCCCTCCAACATGGAAGCCTTCGACGCCGTCTTCTTCGGCCGTCAGGACATCTTGCTGGGGGACGCCCATGCCATGCACTTCCTCAACAGCGAGCGCTTCGACTACCTGCGCCAGCGTGGGGAGGCCCCGCCCGAGCTCGCGCCGGCAGATTTTCGCTTCGCGATGCAGGCCGGCGAGCCTGTGCTGTCAGCCCTGGTCGACAAGAGTCTGGAGGGGATCGACATCGGGATCCGCAATGCCATCTTCACCCAGTGGAACGGGCCCATTCGCGACATGAACGACAGGAATGGCGAGATCTATGACGCCGCCGAGCGGGCCTGGATGCGCCAGGCCCCCCCCGTCAAGGTGTGGCTGATGGACAATCTCTACCCCTATGGTGCCCTGGATCACGACGGCCAGCTGGTCGGCATGACGGTCGACATGCTGGCCAAGGTGAGCACACGCACCGGCCTCACCTTCGAGTTCGTGAGCGCAGACTCCGAACGCCAACTGGCAGAAGCCCTGCGGTCAGGCACCATCGATCTCATTGGTGCCATCTCCCAGCAGGTGGCCGAGCGCTACGGACTGCTCACCTCCATTCCCTACGCCACCGACAACATCTATGTGATCCTCACTCGCCAGGAGGAGCACGCCATCGACTCCCTCCAGACCCTGGCGGGCAGGACGGTGGCGATGACGCGCCACACCCCGCTCGCAGAGAGGCTCACTGGCAGCAAGATCACTCTGGTGGAGAGTGCCGCCCAGGCGATGGATGCGCTCGATTGGGGGCGACTGGACGCCGCCATCGTGCCGCTCTACTTCGCCCGTCACGCGCTGGAGAACGATCCCCGGGCCCGGCTGCGCATCGCCGGCCCCGCCGATGACGAGCCGATCCGGATGGGATTTGCCAGCCTGCCGGAGCACGACATGCTGATGGGGATCCTCGACAAGACTCTGCTCGCCATTCCCCCCAACGAGCTGGCCATGCTGCGCTACGAGTGGCGCAACCGCAAACTGCCGGTGCCCGGCTTCATGGAGCGCCACGCCCACGTTTTCTACCTGGTGTTTGTCGTGCTGCTCTCCCTGGCGCTGGCGCTGCTCTACCGCAACCGCATGCTCAACCGCCTCGCCCACACCGAGCAGGCCTCCCGCCAGCAGCTGGAGGCCCATGTCCGCTTTATCCGGGCGCTTGGGGAGAGCCTGCCCCACCCCATCGTCGTGCGGGACAAGAGCGGCAAGGTGCTGCTGTGCAACAGCAAGTACCTGACCCAGCTCGGCGCAGAGCCGGACGCCGTCATGGGCCAGCCCTTCGCCCGGGGGCTGGAGGGGGTGCTCGATGCCCGCAGCATCGCCAGACTCGAACAAGACTTTGCCGAGGTGTTGCGGGAGGGGCAGCCCGTCTTTGCCGATCGCCTCTTCAACCGGCAGGGGGAGCAGACCGACATCTATCACTGGATGGTGCCCTACTTCGATGGCGACGGGGTCATCAGCGGGGTGATCGATGGCTGGATAGACATCACGGACCGCAAGCGACTGGAGGAGGCGCTGCGCCAGGCCAAGCTCCAGGCCGACAGCGCCAGCCGCGCCAAGAGCGACTTCCTCGCCACCCTGAGCCACGAGATCCGCACCCCCATGAACGCCATTCTCGGCATGCTGGAGCTCGCCACCGAGGATCCCGCCCTCAGCCGCCGCAGCGGCGAGTGGCTGCGCATCGCCGCAGACTCCGCCAACGGCCTGCTGGATCTGCTCGGAGACAGCCTCGACATCGCCAGCATAGAGGCGGGCCAGATGACCCTGACGCCGGTGCCATGCGAGCTCACGCCGCTGCTGCAGTCGGTGACCCGGGTATTCGCGGGCATGGCCGGGCAGAAGGGGCTGGCCTATGACGTGAGGTTGCCCGAACCGCCCCTGCCGAGGGTGATGATCGACCCCCTTCGCCTGCGCCAGATCCTCTTCAACCTGATCGGCAACGCCATCAAGTTCACCGAGCAGGGCCAGGTGAGCATCGCGGCCACCCTGGCCGGTGCACCGGCCGAGCCCGTGCTGCACCTCATCATCGCCGACACCGGGGCCGGCATTGCGCCAGACAAGCTGCCCCGGCTGTTCACCCCCTTCTACCGCGCACACACCCAGGGCCACATCCCGGGTAGTGGCCTGGGCCTCAACATCGCCCGCATCCTGTGCCAGCTGATGGGGGGAGAGATAAACGTCCACAGCCGGGTCGGCGAAGGCACCCGGCTCGCGATCAGCCTGCCCCTGACACTGGCGGAGCACGCCCCGCTGCCTGCCAGGGCAGCGATTCCGACTTCCCTGACGCCACCGGCCCGGCTGCGCATCCTGGTGGTGGATGACAACCACGCCAACCAGACCCTGCTGCGCCAGCAGCTCAAGCACCTGGGGCACGACGTCAGCGTGCGCGCCAACGGGCTGGAGGCCCTGCGCGCCCTCACCAGTCATCCCTTCGATCTCGTCATCACCGACTGCCAGATGCCGGTCATGGATGGCTTCGAGCTGACGCGCAACCTGCGTGCCCGTGGCCATGAGCTGCCCGTCTGGGGGTTCACCGCTCACGCCCAGCCCCGTGAGCGGGAGCTCTGCCTGGCCGCCGGCATGAACGACTGCCTGTTCAAGCCCATCGGCCTCGCCCGCCTGCGGGCGGCACTAGCCACCCTGGCTCATCGGCCCTGACTGGCCACCGGCTGATAGCCAGGGCGCATTGGCGCTGGCTATCAGCCCGGCAAGCGCCCAATAAAAAAGACAGCCCGTGGCTGTCTTTTTTATTGGCTGGCGCGTCCTCAGTAGAAGATCCGCTCCCCTCGCTCGCTCATCTTGAGCCACACCGGCTTGGTGCTGGTCTTGTTCCAGATACGGTGCAGGTAGCTGTAGAAACGGGCGCGATCGCTGCGAAACAGCATCACCGGGAAGGCGAGCAGACCCGCCATCAGCACGAAGATGCGGCGAAGGATTATCTGAGTCAGGGAGAAGGGATGAAACATGATATGACGCCTCACTGGTAAGACCACCGAGCAAAGATTACGCCACAAATTGTAGGATTACTACACCCATGAGGCCATTTTTTTGGAAAAAAACGGTCTTAAAGCCAGAAAATGAAAATGGGTTACATTTTTTAACCAAAAAACAACAAGCGTAGCAAAATGCGGCGGCTGGACCAGAGTTAACGGAGGAAGCACAGACAGGGGGAACAGGATGAAACTCGCGGATGTGGCGATCCTGAGCGTACTGGGGCTGCTCGCCTGGTCACAATGGCAGGAGTGGCAGCTCAATCGCGAGGACGCCATCGACATCGCCTATCATGGCACGCCTTCCCCCAGCCTGTGGCAGTGCGCACTGCTGACCCAGCGGATGACCGCCCTGGCCGAACACGGCGGTGAGCTGGCGTTTCAGTTCCGGGGGGAGGCGCTGACCGACATGGAGCACTATCTGCGCAAGGAGTGGCAACGACAGGGATGCGGACAGCTCACCGGGTCGCAATGACAGTGGCGATACAGGGAAAAACCGATTGAGTTATCGTCGATGACGAATGACAAAACAGGGAGAAGATGGAGGCACGTTCCGGAGTCGAACCGGACTAAACGGATTTGCAATCCGCTGCATAACCGCTTTGCTAACGCGCCATGCTGACAAGGCCTGAGCCTTGAGAGTGATGTCCATGGTTGGTGCCATGGAGAATTGGAGCGGGAAACGAGACTCGAACTCGCGACCCCGACCTTGGCAAGGTCGTGCTCTACCAACTGAGCTATTCCCGCATTACTGCTTGCGTGCCAGTTGCCTGACAACGAGGCGCATTATACGTACCCCGAGCCCGGGCACAACCCTTTTTTATGACTTTGTTCGCTTTTCAAAACTGTTTGCTCAGGCTTTAGACGTCTTGGTCGAAAATCCCCCCATTCCCTGTGACCCGACGAGCGAATTTCAGATAAAGCCATTGAAATAGTTAGCCTTTAGTCAGAAACTCATCGCGCTTAGTAACCGGATTCTCAATTGAAAATCACGCGATGAAATGGATCTTCAGGCCTCGTGGGCTCCGACCGCAGCTGATGCTGGCTTTCTTCATGTTGGGCCTGGTGCCCTTCCTGGTCGTCACCCTGTTTTTCCTCTATAGCCACGGCAAGGATCTCACCACCCAGACATCCAACCACCTGGTCTCCGTGCGCAATATCAAGAAGAGCCAGCTAGAAGATTACTTCGGCAACCTCAAAGAGCAGATCATCAACTTCTCCCAGCAGGATTTTGCCGGCAACAGTATCGGCCGTTTCTACGGCTTCACCGGTGCCTTCGAGAAGCTCGGCACCACGCCGCAGGAGGCACGTGCCCGCGCCCAGGCCCGCTATGTACCCGGCTCCTGGGACAAGCTGCAGCAACCGGACAGCCAGGTCAACATCGAGCCCTCCATCAGTGCTCTCATCCTCGCGGACGAGATGTATGGCCGTGTCCACCAGCGTTTTCACCGCGGCTACGCCGACATGGTGCGCAAGTCCAACTACAGCGACATCTTCCTGGTCGACCTCAACGGCGACGTGGTCTATTCGGTCACCAAACACGCCAACTTCGCCACCAACCTGCTCTCCGGCCCCTACCAGTCCAGCGGGCTTGGCAACACCTTCGCCAAGATCAAGCGCCGCCTCGACGGTGGCCAGAAGCCGCAGCAGATCTTCGAGTTCACCGATTTTGGCCGCAACGAGCTGACCGGCCAGGTCGTCGCCTACCTGGCCGCCCCCGTGATGCAATACGACTACGTGCGCGGCGTGGTCATCTTCGAGCTGCTGCCGGACAAGCTCAACCAGATCATGGCGGAGCGGGAGGGGCTCGGGGAGACCGGCGAGACCATCCTCATCGGCCCGGACAAGCGGATGCGCGCCAACGCCTCCCTCGCCCCCGGCTTCAGCGTGGAGAACAGCTTCACCCCGGACTTCCGGCCGCTGCAGACGCCGCTCATCATCAAGGCCCTCTCCGGCGAGCAGGGGGTCGGGCAGTTTCTCTCCTACCACGAGGACGAGGTACTGGCCGCCTACACCCAGGTGAAGGTGTTCGATACCGAATGGGCCTTCATCGCCGAGATCTCCACCCGGGAAGCCTATGCCCCCATTCGCCAGCTCGAAGCCCTGGTGGTCCTGCTGGGTGCGGCCTCCCTACTGCTGCTGACCCTCTTCTCCCGCTGGCTCTCCCACTCCATCACGGCGCCGCTGCGATCCCTCACCGCCGCCGCGGAGCAGGTGGCCGACGGCGCCCTGGATCACCCCATCGCCATCGATCGCACGGACGACGACATCGATCGGCTGGCCCAGGCATTTCGCCACATGCAGCGCTCGGTGAAGGAGAAGATCGAGCTCATCGAGCGCCAGACCCAGGAGCTGCAGCAGCAGGTCAAGCTGACCCACAAGCAGAACCTCAGCCTGCAGCAGGCGGACAAGCTCAAGGACGAACTGCTGGCCAACACCTCCCACGAGCTGCGCACCCCCATCCACGGCATCAAGGGCATGGCGGAGTCCATGCTCGCCAGCCAGCAGGATCTCACCGAGGGGCAGCAAAAGCAGCTCGGCCTCATCATCAAGAGCGCGGACGGCCTGGCGCGCCTCGTGGACGATCTGCTGGACTACCACCAGATGCGCTACGGCCAGCTGGAGATCCACCCCCAGCCCGTCTCCTCCAAGGGGGTCATCCGGCTGGTGCTGGATCTCTGCCAGCACCTGGTGCAGGCCAAGCCCCTCACCCTGGTGGACATCAGCCCGGCCGAACTGCCGCCGGTGCTGGCGGACGAGCAGCGCCTCGAACAGGTGCTCTACAACCTGGTGGGCAACGCCATCAAGTACACCCCCCAGGGCAAGGTGGTGCTGAGCGCCCTGGTGGAGGGCAACTTCCTACGCATCAAGGTGACCGACACCGGCATCGGCATCGCCCGGGATCACCTGGAGCACATCTTCGAGCCTCTGGTTCAGATGAGCCCGGAGGTCAGCAAACAGGGGGCCGGCCTCGGCCTCTCCATCACCCGCCAGCTGGTGCATCTCATGGGGGGCGAACTGTTCGTGGAGAGCGAACCGAGCGTCGGCTCCACCTTCGCCTTCACCCTGCCGCTTGCCAGCGGCAAGGCGGGCACCCTGACCCTGGACAGCCGCCAGATGGAGATCCAGCTGGTGCGCCAGCAGCCCCTCACCCTGCCGGACTGGGAGAGCGAGGATCTGCCGCCTCCGCCACCCGGCGCCCCCCTCATCCTGGTGGTGGATGACGAACCCATCAACCTGCACATACTGCGCCACCTGCTGCAGCCCTGCGGCTACCGCATCCTGCCGAGCAGCGACGGCCACGACGCCCTCGCCAAGCTGGCCCAGGAGCCGGTCGATCTCATCCTGCTGGACGTGATGATGCCGACCCTCTCCGGCTTCGACGTCTGCCGCCGGCTGCGCCAGCAGCACCCCAAGGAGACGCTGCCGGTGCTGCTGCTCACCGCCCTCAACCAGCCCAAGGATATCGAGGAGGGTTTCAACGCCGGGGCCAACGACTACCTGGTGAAACCCTTCTGCAAGGAGGAGCTGTTTGCCCGGGTCAGGGCCCTGCTGGAGGCGAGCGCCGGTCGCGCCTCCCTGGTGGAGAACCGATTGCTCAAGCAGGAGATAGAGCACCGCCTGATGTTGCAGGAGCAGTTGCATCAGGACCAGGAGCGGCTGCTGGCCCTGCTCGGGGAAGGGGCCGACCCCATGGTCTTCATCGACGGCCAGGGCGTGGTGCTGTTCGCTTCCCGGGCGCTGGCCCGTCTGCTGGGTCAGGAGCCCGAAGCCATGGAGGGGCAGCCACTGGACGAGTGGCTGGCCAGCCCGCTGGCCCAGCAGTGGCCCGACATGACGGCGCGCCCGGAGCAGGATCTGGACTTCCTGGTGGCGGGTCAGAAAGATGGCCTCAATGCCCGCGCCCTGCCCATCAACCTGGCCGGGCAGCACGCCTTTGCGCTGACCCTCAGCACCGAGCAACGCCAGGATGACAACCGGGTGATGGCGCTGGAAAACGCCCTCAAGAGCCTGTCACGCCAGGCCATCATCGAGGATGGTCAACTGCTCGGGGAGCTGAGCCGGTTGGGGGGAGAGTTCAGATCGCTCGCGGACAACCTCATCCGCCAGCAGGATGACGAGCCCCTGCGCCGGGCCCTGGTGGATACTATGCGGCTCACCCTGGACACCTGGCAGCAGAGCACCGGCAAGGGCAAGATAGTGCTGGCGGAGAAGAGCAAGCTGTGGCGCGTCTACATGGACAGGTCCAGCCCCCAGACCCGCACCCTCGACAAGTACCTGAGCCTGGATACCCTGCCCAAGGCCCCGCGCTGGAAGACGGTGGTGGCCAGCGCAGAGTACGTCCTCAGGCAGTGCCCCCTGAGCGAGGCACAGCAGCAGAGTCTGCACCAGAGCACCCAGCGGCTGCGCCAGCTCGCGAGCCGCAAGGGCTGAATGGCAAACGCCCTGATGCTCTCAGGGCGCGGTCATCAAGGGGTCTGACACAGGGCGGGATCGAACACGCTCTTCCAGTCCTGCTTCATGTCCACCAGGGTCCAGCCATATTTGGTCGCCTCCGTCAGCCCCTTGACCAGGGTGCCGCTGCTCGGGGGATGGCCGTCATAGGCATACTCCCGTTTCGCGTCCGTGTGATGCACGATGAGGCCGAAGGTCTTGAAGCCGGGCTGGGTGGAGGTGTATTGCAGCATGGGCACATCGCCGTCGCTGTTGCCAAAGGCCCCCACCGGCCGCTGCCCCATGAAGAGGTGGATGGCGGCGGGCTTGGCGGCCTCGTCGTCGAAGTAGGCCCCCTTCATCGTCTTGGTGATGGCTGAGCCATCCGCCGTCAAGGCATAGTCGGACAGCGCGAAGGAGCCGATGACCTGCTCCGGCGGGATGCCGTACATCTCTTGCGCGAACACCCTCATGAAGTCGATGCCGCCACCGGACACTATCCAGGTCTTGAAGCCGTTCGCCCGCAGATACTCCAGCAACTGCCTCATGGGCAGGTAGCCCAGCTTGTCATAGCCACAGCCAAAGCGGGGATGCTTGCTCGTGTCCAGCCAGTGGCGCACCCGCTGCGCATAGTCGTCCGTGCTCATGCCGCTGTGCGTCAACGCCACCAGCTTGGTCAGCCCCGGTTTGCCCGCCTTGACCAGCCCGGCCAGATCGTCGGCCAGGACCAGCTTGACGATGGGATCGTCTTTCCACTCCGGGTGCTCGGGAGCGAGTCGCTTGATCACGTCGAGGGCGAATTGCAGCTGGAACGTCAATGGGGCTTCCGGCCAGAGGGTCCCGTCGTTGTCGAAGACCACATAGCGTTTGCTGACCGGGATAAAGGTCTTGGAGCCTTCCGTCGTGGCGCCCTTGACCCAGGCCTCGATCGCCTTCTTGGGCGCCGTGTCTTGCCAGGCGGCAAGGGGGTTGGCCGTGCCTTGTTCGCTGGCGCCCGCACAGGTGCTCACGAGCAGGGCAACAAGCAGAGGGTTGAGTTTCATCTAATTCTCCTTATGTGAGGGCGTCAGGTCCGGCAACGGGACGGGACGCCAGAATCGGGCAACCGCGAGGCGGGCAAACTGCCAGCCACGCAGCAGCGAATGACGGGCGAAGAAGCCCGCCACCGCCAGGATGGCCAGGCCTCCCAGCATAGACAGGTAGCGCCAGAGGTGAGAGGTGGTGCCGGCCCGCAGTTCGGCCTCTCGACCGGCCGCACGCGGCCCCTGTATCTCGTAGTCGGCCCCCGGCAGCTCGGCCGACTGCCAGCGCTGCGCCGAGGTATCCCACCACCTCAGGGTCAAGGGCGGCAGCACCAGCTTGCCCTGCCGGGTGGGCAGATAGCGCAGGCGCTCCTCCCGCTGGCCACCGCCAAAGTCGCCACGCCCCGAATCCAGCAGGCTGTTGACGGGGGGCAGTCGCTGGCTGTCCTGACCGGGAATGGCGTACAGCAGTTGCGGGATCTGGGACGGCACGACCCCTTCGGCCTTGACCGTCACCTGCCGCTCGATGGCATCCCCCACATGCAGCTCGTCCCCCTCCCCGCTGCGGTAGAGCACCAGCTTCTGGCTCAGGGTCAGGGCGCTGGCCGGCAGGAAGCGGTCCGGTTGTTTGACGTCCGGGGGCCAGGCCACGGGTCGCTCGACGGCGGGCAGGGAGGCGGTGTGGGGGGCTTGCCCCGCCGATGAGAGGGTCACCTCCAGCGCCGGCAGGCTCAGCGTGCCGGGATCCCAGGCGGAAACCAGCCTTTCCATCCGCACGCCGCTCCAGCTCTTGCCATCCTGCTGGCGCGTCAACAGCTGGTTCGGCAGGGGCGTGGTCAGCAGGGCGCCGTTTCTCACCACCTGGTCAGGCCATTCGGGAGGTGGGTTGAACCAGGAGTCAGTCCAGAAGGTGACGGTGAATCGCCCCTACTTTCCTAGACACCCCAAGAGCCTCAAACTGAGGTCATTCAGGAGGTGTTATGAGCAAACAGCAACGTTACACGGAAGAATTCAAATTGGCCGCCGTCAAGCAAGTGACTGAGCGGAATTACCCAGTGGCAGAGGTTGCTGAGCGGCTTGGTGTTTCCAGCCATAGTCTTTACGCCTGGATCAGGCGCTACAGCCAACCCGACGTGCAGCAACAGCATGACTCCAGCCAGCAAGCCGAAATTAGGCGCCTCAAGGCTGAACTGCGCCGCGTCACCGATGAGCGAGATATCTTAAAAAAGGCCGCCGCGTACTTTGCCAAGCTGTCAGGGTAAGGTACGCCTTCATCCGGGAGCACGCGTCCACATATCCCATCCGCAGACTGTGTCGAATGATGAATGTCCACCCGAGCGGTTATTACGCCTGGCAGCTCCAGCCTTTATCTGCCCGAGCCCTGGAAGACCAACGCCTCCTGGGCCAGATCAAGCAATGTTGGCTAGAAAGCGGGGGCGTCTATGGTTATCGTAAGATCCGGGATGACCTGCGAGAGATGGGAGAGACCTGCGGGAAACACCGGGTGGCGCGATTAATGCGTCATGAGGGTTTACGTTCACAAACCGGTTATCGTCGCCGTCCCGGTCATTATGGTGGCCAGCCGGCAGTGGTTGCACCGAATCATCTTGAGCGCCAGTTCGATGTGACTGAGCCAAATAAGGTCTGGGTAACGGACATCACTTATATCCGAACCCATGAAGGCTGGCTCTATCTGGCCGCAGTATTGGATTTGTTTTCACGACAAGTCATTGGTTGGTCAATGAGGCCAAGGATCGACCGAGAGCTAGCCATCAGCGCGTTACTGATGGCGGTGTGGCGACGGCGACCTGAGCAGGAAGTGTTGGTTCATTCCGACCAAGGTAGCCAGTTTAGCAGCTATGACTGGCAGGATTTTTTGCGGGAGCACCGGCTCAAGGCCAGCATGAGCAGACGTGGTAACTGTCATGATAACGCGGTGGCGGAGAGTTTCTTCCAGCTCCTAAAACGCGAGCGGATCCGACGTAAAACCTATGCGGATCGCGAGGAGGCCCGGCGGGATGTGTTCGATTACATTGAAATGTTTTACAACCCCAAGCGTCGGCACAGTTTCAACAACGGGCTATCGCCAGTAGAGTGTGAAAAGCAATATTTCGAACGGCTCAAAAGTGTCTAGAGAAGCCGGGGCGATTCAAGTCGAACGATAGTGGAAACCACAATGCTCCGCTCCATACGCGATACCGCTTCCATTCCAATCTGCAGCCGTTCAGCGACTTCCTATTGGGTCATTCGCCGTTGTTGGCGTTGATAAGCAATGATTCTGCTCACCGCTTTGGCTGACGCTCCCTGCACGGGGCACCTCCAGCAGAAGACGAAAAACGCCTCAACTGAGTGTCCAGATTTAGTTGACCACTACAGAGGGGCCGCTGGCCCTCTCTTGGTTTAGTTAAACTGAAAGGAGTAATGACGATGATCTGTCCAAAGAAGTGCTATCAAGGAGTAGAGCAGCCAACACCAATTGGCACACTGGATGGCATACCATAAAAAATAAAAAATGAAAAAACCCAACCTAATCAATAGGTTGGGTTTGGTATGTGGCGGAGAGACAGGGATTCGAACCCTGGGTGGCATTGCTGCCACAATTGATTTCGAGTCAATCCCGTTCGGCCACTCCGGCATCTCTCCACGGGCCCTCATATTGACTCAACCCAAGCCGGGAAATCAACGTAAATCTCGTTGCAGATCAGACAACTGGCGATAAAAACGCCACCCTTCCACACCTTGCGCCCCTCCCCTGCTCACGCCGACCACATGGCAAACATGATCCGCAGTGTCAGTAGCAGTCACTGGGCAGGGAGCCATGACGCGGCTTCCCATGGGCCGTCATTCCCGGCAACACGGGTTCTTCGCTACAACGCTGATGCAAACTGCCGCCATCCCACCCGGCAGACCCGGGTGCGAGGCTGGTAATCCCCGGACGATTGGTTGACAATCCCAGCTCATTTTTTGGGAAGGAGGGCTTCCCTCACCCACTGTCGATAGGAAGAACCATGTTCAATACACGTATCGTCTCACTGCTGCTGGCCGCCGTCAGCCTCTGGGCCGCGCCGGCCTGGTCCAAAACCTATCCCCTGCCGCCCGCCGACAGCCGGCTCATCGGCGAGCTGGAAGATTACATAGTCCAGCCGGGCGATCATCTGGAGCTCGTGGGCAAATATACCCAGATCGGTTTTCTGGCCCTGCTCGAGGCCAACCCCGGCGTCGACCCCTATCTGCCCAAACCGGGCACCCGGCTGACCCTGCCGACCCAGATGCTGCTGCCCGACGTGCCGCGGGAAGGCATCGTCATCAACCTGCCAGAGCTGCGCCTCTACTATTTCCCCAAGGGCAAAAACGAGGTCATGGTGCTGCCCATCGGCATCGGGGACATCGGGCGCGAGACGCCGGAGATGACCACCACCGTCATCGCGAAGAATCCCAACCCGACCTGGGTGCCCGGCCCCATGGTGCGCAAATCCTGGCTGGAGCAGAAGGGGATCGATTTGCCCGCCGTGGTACCGCCCGGCCCGGACAACCCCCTCGGCAAGTTCGCCATGCGCCTGGGCTATGGCAACAAGGATTACCTCATTCACGGCACCAACAAGGACTTCGGGGTCGGCCTGCGGGTCAGCGCCGGTTGCATCCGGCTGCGCCCGGATGACATCGAGATGCTGTTCGGCCTGGTGCCGGTCGGCACGCCGGTGCGGGTGATCAACCAGCCGGTCAAGATGGCAGTGGAGCCCGATGGACGCCGCTGGCTGGAGGTGCACTCCCCTCTCTCCCGTACCGAAGACGAACTCGAAAATGGCGCCCCCCTGATCCTGCCACCGGCCGTCGAGCAATTTATCAGCGCGCCCGAGGTTACCCAGGCCGACGTCACCGCCACACTGGACAGCAAGAATGGACTACCCCGCCCTATCAGCGGCTAAGTACCGGAGTCATCATCGCTCATGAGATACCTGCTTCTTCTGTTTATCCTGGCAAGCCCGCTGACGTGGGCCAAGGACATTCTCTGGATGCGCAACGGCGATCGTCTGACGGGCACCATAGAAGAGATCACTCCAGAGTCGGTGCGTATTGCCCTCCCCTACAGCCAGGCAGTAACGGTCAAACGGGAAGCAGTCAAACGCTGGCGACTGGAAAAGCAGGACAAGCCCAAGGCCACGGCCAAGGGGGGAATATCGCTGTTTCAGGCTGAGGGGGACGAGGGCAACGCCTGGCTCTGGACCGGCAATGGCGACCTGAACATCAAGCTCAAGAAGAATGAAACCCGCACCAACGACATCAACATCAAGGGCAAGACGGAGGTCGCCAATCTCGACTGGCGTTACAGCTTGTCAGGGGAATACAACTACGAAACCGCCAATGGCGAGACCGACAGCCACGACTATACCGTCAACCCGACCCTGGACTATTTCTTCAACGATCACTGGTTTGTTCGCAATTCTCTCAATGCCGAATACAACATGCTCGATGAAAACTATCTCCAGCTCGATTTCAGCTCCGGTCCCGGTTACCGCTTCTGGAATGACAAGCGCAGGCGACTGGAACTGATTGCCCAAGCAGGTGTCCAGCGCGCCTATTTTCGCGATGGCGGCTGGGCAGGATTGCTTCTGTTTGATTCGCGCATCATCAGCTACCCCATCGGCAGTCTGAGTTGGGATTATCGCCAGCCATTCTCGCTCTGGCGGCAGCAGTTCGAGCTGTTCAGCAAGGGCAGTTATCTGAAATACCTGTCACAGCAGTCCCCCTATCTCACCCTGGATCAGGACATCAATGGCAGCCTAGGACTACGCTACTACTTCAACGACAACGTTCGCCTCTCCTGGTCGAGCGAACTCGACTGGCAAGATGGGGAGTTCCATTTTGAGGGGGCAGGGCAGAGTCTCAAGGAGAGCGAGGTCCGCCATCTGATCAGCCTGGGTGCCAGTTTTTGAACCAGTGACCAGTCACATGCAAAGGGGAGTCATAGCGGCTCCTCTTTTTCATTAATAGGCGCGATGTTCTCCAGGGTCAGATGCAAGCTTCAATCGCGGCATGCAGTGCTATCTCACCAGCTCACAACCTTATCAAAAGAAAACCGGCTAGCTGCGACAGCACCGGTTTTATGAGTCAGAACCAGCAGCGGATCCGTTTGTCCTGGGGCTGGCCATCTGTGCCGGATACAAAAACGGGCCCGCAACAGCGAGCCCGTTCAACCATCAACAGTGAAGGCGTGATCAGAAATAGATGCGGGTCACCGACTCGATGACGCACCCCGGACGACGGATCCCCTCGATCTCGATCTTGATCTCCTTGAGCAGCTCGATCCCGCCCTTGATGGGGGTGACCCGGGACAGCTTGGTGCGGGCCCGGATATTGCTGTCCACCTTGATGGGATAGGGGAAGCGTACCTGCTCCAGCCCGAAGTTCACTACCATGCGGGCAGTGGGAAACTCTGGCGTCGTCTCATCCACCGAGCCGGTCAGCTGCGGCAGCAGGGCCAGGGTCAGGAAGCCGTGGGCGATGGTGGTCTTGAAGGGGGACTCGGCCGCCGCGCGCTCGGGATCGGTGTGAATCCACTGGTGATCCCCGGTCACGGTGGCGAACTGGTTGATCAGCGCCTGAGTCACCTGCAACCACTCGCCGACATGGGTCTCCTCCCCGAGCCGGTGCTGCAGCTCGGCATAGAGTGCGGCGGCCTCCCCGTCGAGCTCGACGACAGGATCCTGCGTCATGGCCGGCTGGCCGTTGGCCACCTGTGCCACTCTGGCGCTCTCCTGCTGCTGGGCGTTCTGGGACTCCCCTTGCAGATCCAGCACTCGCCCCAGCAAGGGGTGAAGGTGTGCCTTTTGCTGAAACTCACGCCAGTAGTCGCGGATAGCCGGGGAGAGCCAATCCTTGAGCTCAAAGGGGTGCTGCGCCAGAATTTCGCGCTTGTGCTTCAGAAAATCGACAACTTTCATGTACCGATCCCTATTCGATTAACAGCCTGTGAAGAGGTCTAACCAGTCCCATTTTATGAAAGTTTCAGCAGTAAGTACAAAAAAATCTCGGCGTACAACTGTACCGAGGGCGGGAGTGGTCACTAACATGCTGGAAAAATCAGGTGGGAAAACGATTGAATCGAGGGCTGCAAGCGGGAATAAATCAGCCCGGAAAAAGGGATCCGGGGCCCTTGCCAGTGCCCCGGTCTTGCTCATCGGCCCATGGCAGACCACCAGGCTGCCCGCTTCTCCTCATCCAGGAAACTCCAGGCCAGGATCCGGCTCACCTTGTTGCCTTGCGCCATATCGAGTACACGAACCTCCCGCGCCCCCGCCCGGGTCAGCGCCTTGCGGGCGGCCGGCAGGTTCTCCTTCTTCGACACCAGCGAACTGAACCAGAGGCACTGGGCGGCAAATTCCCTGCTCTGCTCTATCATGCCGGCCAGAAATGCCGCCTCGCCCCCTTCGCACCAGAGCTCGGCCTTCTGCCCGCCGAAATTGAGCACGGGCGCCCCTGTCACCACCTTGCCCTCCCCCTTGCCCAGGTTGCGCAGCTTGCGCTCCGTCCCCTTGCTCGCCTCGGCCAGAGACGCATGGAACGGAGGGTTGCACAGGGTCAGGGCGAAGTGCTCCTTCGGCCCCAGAATGCCGCGAAAGATGTGTTTCGGGTTGCCTTGATGGCGACAGGCAACCTGGCTCCCCAGGCCATTGCTGGCAGCCAGCAGGGTCGCCGCCTTGACCGACACCGGGTCGATGTCTGACCCCACGAAGCGCCAGCCATATTCGCGGGCTCCCAGCAGGGGGTAGATGCAGTTTGCCCCGACACCGATATCCAGCACCCGCACTCCCTTGCCCATCGGCACCTTGCCCGCGCTCTCCGCCAGCAGATCCGCGACGCGGTGCAGATAATCGACCCGCCCCGGGATGGGCGGGCAGAGGTAGCCAGGCGGCAGATCCCAGTGTTCGATACCATAGTGCAGCGCCAGCAGCGCCCGGTTGAGCGCCTTGACGGCGGCCGGATCGGCGAAATCCAGGGTCCGGGTGCCGTGCTCGTTGACGAACACGAAAGGCGACAGCGCCGGGGTGCGCTGGCAGAGCGCGTCAAAGTCGTAGGGGGTCTGATGGCGATTGCGCGGGTGCAATCCGGTTTTCTGCTGGGGTGTCATGCTGGACCTGCCGAGGATCAAGGGGGCCACACTATAGAGAGTCAGCCAGGGAAAGTCTAAAAGAGGGCCATAAAAAAACCGGACCCTGAGGGCCCGGTTCAAGTGAGGTTGGAAAAACAGTCCGTACTGCGAGCCGTTTGTCCAGCCTGACTCAGATATCGATCCGGCGTGCCTGCCAGAACTTGTTGCGCCAATACACATTGTCGAGCTTGGAGCGCGTGACGCCGGCACGGAAGGAGACGTGGATGAATTCACCGTTGCCGACATAGATGCCGACATGGTTCAGACGCGGGTTGATCTTGAAGAAGACCAGGTCCCCCTCGACCAGATCCTGCTTGGAGACGCGAGAGCCTTCGTGGACCTGGGAGCGGGTATCGCGGGGCAATTCGATGCCGATGGCATTGCGGAACACTTCACGGGTAAACGCCGAGCAATCGATGCCTCGTTCTGTGGTACCGCCATAACGGTAGGGGGTACCACGCCACTCTTTGTATACGGTCAGGATTTCGTTGACATCCGGGGTAGGCGAAACTTCGGGTTCAATCACGGGTTCCATCATGGAAACCTCGATCTTGCTCGCGACCTCGGGTTGGGGTGCCGAAGCACAACCTACCATTCCGAGCGCGACCAGCAGTAGCATCAGGTGGCGCAATCCTTTATCCCCACAAAAAAGAGTGAAACTTGTTAAAATGCAGCCCGACAGGGCAATTTATAAGGCAACAGCACCCGACTATATCCAAGAATTCTATCGAGGCAAGCGAAAATCCCAATCGAACTCACATTTTTGCAAGGAAATGCTCTGTTTAGCGCAATTTATGTGATCATGGCCAAACAATATACAATCTTGAAAGCATCGGTTTCGGCCTCTCCAAACGGATTGTTATCGCTACTTCGACCCCATTTTTAAGTGAAATATTATGCTTTCTGCGGATCTCTATTTGTTAAATACCGCGCTCGTCGATACTGAACAGCTGATCGGGCTGTCATCCGGGCTCTCCCCGGAGGAATACCGCCACTGGCACGAGATCCGCCAGCCCGGCCGCCAGCGGGAGTACCTGCTGGGACGCGTGTTGCTTCGCCGCCTGCTGGCCGAGCGCCTACACTGTCCTGCCGGCGCTCTGGCCTTTCACATCGGCGAGCATGGCAAACCGATGCTGTGCAACCACCACTGGCAGTTCAACCTCAGCCACAGCGGTGACTGGTTGGTGCTCGCCCTCTGTCGGGAGGGTCCCCTCGGCGTGGATATCGAAATGGGCCTGCGCCGCCGCCCCATACTGCCCCTGGCAGAGCGTTTCTATGCCCCCGGGGAATACCTGTGGCTGCGCACCCTGCCAGTGCAGGAGCAGGACTCGGCCTTCTATCGGCTGTGGTCGCGCAAGGAGGCGGTGCTCAAGGCCCACGGCGCCGGCATCGCCGCCGGGCTGGAGAAGGTCTGCTTCTTGCCGGAGCAAGGGTGGCGGCTGGAGAACCTGCTCGATACCCGCATCTATGAAGTGAGCGACTGGCCAATTGGCAGAGGATGGCTCAGCCTCGCCGCCCCGACCCGCCAGGTCGATGCCTATCTACTGGACGGGAGCTTGAAATCCACTCCGCTGGACCCCATGTTGATCCACACCATTTTCCGAGAGTCAGCCTCATGATCGTCGACATCACTCCCCAGAATTTTCACGCCGAACTGATCGATGCGTCCCTGAAAAAGCCGGTCGTCATCTACTTCCACGCCCCGCAGATGCCGGAGTGTCAGGCCATGACCCCCCTGGTGGAAGCCCTGGTTGGTCAGGCCAATCCTGGCGTCACCCTGGCCAAAGTCGACATGAACGATCCCCAGCTGCAGCCGCTGGCGAGCCAGCTGGCCCTGCGTGCGTTACCCGCCCTGGTGCTGTTCCATCAGGGTCGCCCGGATGAGCAGGCCATCCTGGAAGGCCCGCAGGATGAAGCGACCCTGCGCCAGTATTTCGCTGCTTTCGCCCCCAAGGAAGAAGAGCTGCTGCTGGAGCAGGCCAAGCAGGCACTGGCCGCAGAGCAGGCCGATGTGGCGCACGCCCACCTGAGCAAGGCCCACCGCCTCGCCCCCGAGCGTCACGACATCAGCCTCTGGCTGGTACAGGCCGCCCTGGATCTGAACCTGCTGGACGAGGCGCAAGCCCTGCTCGCCGCCATCCCCATGGTGGCACAGGACGATCACTATCAGACCCTGAGCTCTCGCCTCTCGCTGGCGCTGCAGGCCAGTGACAGCCCTGAACTGCGCGCCCTGGAGCTGCGTCACGCCGAACAACCGGCAGATGACGCCCTCGCCCAGGAGCTGGCGGTACTCTACAGCCAGGTCGGTCGACAGGAAGAGGCTCTGGCCTTGCTGTTCACCATTCTCAAGCGGGATCTGGCCTTTGGGGATGCCAAGAAGATCTATCTCGATGTGCTGGCCACCATGGGTGCACATCCGGCAGCGCAGAATTACCGCCGCAAGCTCTACAGCCTGCTTTATTGATCGAAGGGATATTCAGGACGGGGAATGCCGATCAGTCGGCATTGCCTTGTTCAGGCGGGAGTCAAACACGGGGAATTGCCAGATTTCAGGCAAAAAAAAATGGCGCATTAAAATGCGCCATTTTTTCGCATGGATTACTTCTTGTAGGAAGTAGCCATGTTGTCGATGCGCTGGTTAGCACGCATAGCTTCTTGCTTGGCTTCTGCAACATCAGCAGCGATCTTGGACTGATCAGCACGAACAGCGCTAACATCTTGAGCCAGTTGGTCAACTTTGTTAGACAGATTCTGAACGGAAGTTTCCAGTTCGCTGGTGTTTGCACAACCGCCCAGCAGAGCGGACAGACCAACAACACCTACCAACAACATTTTTTTCATTTTTAAAAGCTCCCTTTAACTCGCCAGACGTTTAGCAAGCGGCGTGATTATGGCACAAAAAAATCATACTTTGGATAGGCCCCATCACAGATAAATGCGTTAAAACCCTCATTTTTTTTTAGTTGCACACTTTATGCGCAAACTTTAATCAAAAAAGAGTGTCTCCGGATGAGGTTCGTGCAAAGCGTAACCAAAATTTCGGCTTATTACAATTTCGTATGAGGCTCAGGCTGAACGCTCTGACAGCAATTGACGATATTGCACCAGATCCTCGATGGTCAGCACCGGCATCTGGTGCTGGCGACCGAAGGCCACCAGGTCCGGCAACCTGGCCATGGAGCCATCCTCCCTGGTCAACTCGCACAGCACACCGTAAGGTTTGAGCCCGGCGAGCTGCATCAGATCGACCGTGGCTTCGGTGTGGCCGCGCCGGGTCAGCACGCCCCCGGTACGGGCACGCAGCGGGAAGACATGGCCGGGGCGATGCAGGTCGGACGGTCTGGCCCCGTCGGCGATGGCGGCACGTATGGTGGTGATGCGATCGGCGGCGGACACCCCGGTGGTCACCCCCTGCGCCGCTTCGATGGTCACGGTGAAGGCGGTCTGGTAGTGGCTGGAGTTGGCCTCCACCATCATGGGAAGCTCGAGCTGGCGAACACGCTCGTCGGTCAGGCAGAGGCAGACGATGCCGGAACACTCGCGGATCATCATGGCCATCTGTTCGTTGGTCATGGATTCTGCGGCGAAGATGAGGTCACCCTCATTCTCCCGATCTTCATCGTCGGCCACCAGCACACCCTGGCCGGCACGCAGTGCGGCCAGCGCGGCCTCGACGCGAGCAATGGGATCACCGAATTCACTGAGCAGAGACTGATTCATGGTAAGACTCCTAAAAAAGACAAGGACCAGAATCAGGGCATGGAAAGGCAGACAGAGATAGGCATGCAGCGGCCGGCCCGCAGGGGGCTTGCCAGCAATATCTGTCTTATCCTCTTTCATCCGGACTGTGACCGTCGGCTCCGGCATCTCACCGGATCTGCTGACCCCGCCCCGTCAAACCGGGTCGGGCGCTCGCGGGCTCCCCGAGTCATATCGGGATACCGCCGGTGGGGAATTTCACCCCGCCCTGAGAATAAGCGCAGACAGCCTAAAGAAAATCGCCGCAGGATGCCAGCCCAAAACCCATCAACGACAAACGGTTGCTCCCGGCGGCCCGCCTCTGCCAACCGGTCACGCCGATGCACGGCACGCTGTCTTTTCTGATTTTGTTTGTGGCATAGTGCCAAAAAAACGTGCTGCCCGCGCAGACTGGGCGCCAACAACACAAACGGAATCATGACAGAGATGGAAAAGAAAATACTGCTGACCGACTGCCCCGACGCCAAGGGGCTCATCGCCAAGATCACCAACATCTGCTACAAGCACCAGCTCAACATCAACAAGAACGACGAGTTCGTGGATCACGAAAACGGCCGCTTCTTCATGCGCACCGAGCTGGAAGGCCGCTTCAACGACGAGACCCTGCTGGCGGATCTCGATGATGCCCTGCCGGCGGGCGCCCAGCGCCGCCTGGTCAAGGCGGGCAAGAAGCGCATCGTCATCCTGGTGACCAAGGAGACCCACTGTCTTGGCGACATCCTGATGAAGAACTACGCCGGCGCCCTGGACATGGACATAGTGGCGGTGATCGGCAACTACGACACCCTGGGCGAGTTGACGGGCAAGTTCGACATTCCCTTCCACTGCGTGAGCCACGAGGATCTCAGCCGCACCGAACACGAAGATCAGGTACGCGCCCTCATCGATGGCTACCAGCCGGATTACGTCATCCTGGCCAAGTACATGCGGGTGCTGACCCCGAGCTTCGTCGCGGCCTACCCGCGCAAGATCCTCAACATCCACCACTCCTTCCTGCCCGCCTTCATCGGTGCCCGTCCCTATCGCCAGGCGTTCGATCGCGGGGTCAAGCTCATCGGTGCCACCGCCCACTTCGTCACCGACGATCTGGATGAGGGTCCCATCGTCGAGCAGGACGTCATCCACGTCGACCACACCTTCACCGCCGACGACATGGCCAAGGCCGGTCGCGACGTGGAGAAGTCCGTGCTGAGCCGCGCCCTGGAGCTGGTACTGAACGAACGGGTCTTTGTCTATGGCAACAAGACGGTCGTGTTCAAGTAAGCGGCGTTCCGACCCCAGAAAAAAGGCTCCCGAAGGAGCCTTTTTTCATTGCGGGGGCACTCACTGGTGCAGTGGCAGACCGTTGACGGTGACCTGCCCCTTCTCCAGCTTGAGCTCGGCGCTCAGCACCGCCGACTCCGCCTTGAGGTAACCCAGGTCGGTAAACTGGCTCAGCATGGGGGCCAGCTGTGGAACCGCCTGGCCCAGCTTGTCGCCAAGGCGCGCATGGAGCAGACCTGACAGGGCCTGCATCCCCTCCTCGCTCTCCATCAGCGCTGCCAGGGTCGTGGGGGCCAGCTTGGCCTCCCCCTGCAGATTGACGGGTTCGCCGTTGAGGCGGGCGCTGAGGTCCGTCAGCAGGAGCGTGGCCCCCCGCTGGAGCATCTTGTCCAGCGCCTCCTGGATGGCGGCCTCGTCCACCCGCTGGCTGCTGGCCTCCTGCAGCCGCTGGTACCCCTCCAGATCCAGCCCGTTGAGCGCCAGATCCAGGTTGCCCTCGGTCAGCGCCAGGCTGTCCTCCTCGTTTTCCAGATTGAGAGACGCCACCTTCATCTGATAACGGGTGGAGAGTGTCTGGACATCGTCCCCCGCCAGCTGGGTGGCGGTGGTCATCCCCTGCAGGGAGACCTTGAGATCCCCTTGTGTCAGGGAGAGGGCGGAGAGGGTCGCATCGCTGCGGGGCGAGAGCCAGAGGCCGCTAATCTCCGCCATGTCGGCGCTGCCCTTGAGATCGGCCAGGGCCAGATCCGTCTTGCTCTGCGCATCGTGCACCGTCATGCCCAGCCAGTGGGCGGTCAGATGACCATTGCCATCGAGATCGCCGCGGTAGTCGCCGTTCAGGGGCAGGAACTGGAACTCGTTGAGCCCCTCCTTGACCTTGAAGTCGCTGGCCCAGAATCGGGAGCTGTTGCTCATGGTCCAGAGGCTGCTGGCCGACTCCGCCCCCAGCTGCCATTTCTCCATGCCGAGGGCCGTGAAGACGGGCGCGAGGGAGCCCTCTGCGGTGTCCAGCAAGAGGTGGCTCTTGATATAGAGCGGCAACATGCGGCTGTTGAACGCGAACTGCATCTCGATGGCCTCGCTCCCCGCGAGCTGGGGATCAAAGCTCTCCAGCGTCTGGGGCGGCACCACTACCTTGAGCAGGCCGTCGCGAACGAACAGGTTCTCCGTGGCCGGATGCCAGCTGATCTCGACCCCGCTCTCCTGCTGCGCCCTGGCAATCTGCTCGGCCAGGATCCGGTCGAACGTGTTGCCCGTGTACCAGCAGGCACCAAGCCCCCCCACCACCAGGACGGCCCCGACGGCCAAGGCCACTTTTTTCTTCATCTGTTCTTTTTCTCCACATTATCAATGGCGGGTGCATGGGCGCACTCTACGGGGAGGATGGGAACACACGCAAGCCGGATCGCGGCTCAGGGTTCCCTCTCTGGCTGTCACAGCAAGGGGCTGAACAGGTAGAAGATGTTCTCAAGCAGTTTTTTGTACCAGGGCCGCGCACGCCACCTGGTCAGGGACATGGGGGTCGCCTCCAGCATGTAGCCCTGTACAAGCTGGTTCATCTCGGCGACGAACACCGGGTTGTCGATGAGCAGGGTGATCTCGAAATTGAGCCAGAGGCTGCGCCTGTCGAGGTTGACCGTGCCCACCAGGGCGAAGTCATCGTCCACCAGCACGCTCTTGGTGTGCAGCAGGCCGGCGTCGTAGCGGTAGATTTCCACCCCGGCCGCCAGCAGATCCTCCATGAAGGAGTTGCTGGCGTGGTTCGCCATCAGGGAGTCGTTGCGCGCCGGCAGCACCAGCTGCACCAGCACGCCGCGCGCCGCCGCCGAGGAGAGCGCGGCCGCCAGGGGGTCATCTGGCACGAAATAGGGGGTGGTCAGCACCAGGTGGTGGCGGGCCTGATAGATGGCGAGCAGCAGACTCTGCTGGATACAGTCTCCGCCCACGAAGGGGCCGGAGGGGATGAGCTGGGCCCGGTAGTTGGTCTGCGGCCAGGCTTCGGGTTCGTGCTGCAGGCTGTCGAGCAGGCGCTCGCCGGTCTCCATCTCCCAGTCCCAGACGAAGGTGGACCACATCAGCGGCACCACGGGCCCCTGCACCCGGATCATGATGTCGACCCACTGGCCCACACCGGCGTCCTGCTTGAAGTAGCGGGGATCCACCATGTTCATGGAGCCCGTGTATCCCACCCTGTCATCGATCACCACCAGCTTGCGGTGCATGCGCAGATCCTGGCGCTGGAAGGGGATGCGCCAGGCACCGACCGGCAGTACCTCCACCACCTTGACGCCGGCAGCGCGCAGCGCCTTGGGCCAGCGGGATCGCAAGAAGGTCTTGCTGCCGATGGAATCGAGCAACACACGACAATCCACGCCGCGTGCCGCCACCTCCATGAGCGCCTCGCACACCTCGTCCACATCCCCGCCGGGATGCCAGATATAGAACTCCAGATAACAGGACTGGGAGGAGCCCCGGATGTCGCGCACTATCTCCTGGATGATGGTCTCGGGCTTGTGCAGCAGCGTCATCCGGTTGCCCGACAGCATGGGCATGGCCAGCCGTCCCTGGATAAGGTCGTGGAGCGGGCGTGCCTTGCTGCCCACCTCGCAACAGTGCTGGGGGAAGAGACGGGCCAGCTGGCGGATCCAGATGGCGTAAGGGCGGTACATGGCCTGGGCGCGCTCCGCCCGCTTGCGGCCGAGCCGAATCTCGCCAAACAACACGTAGAAGCCGACCCCCGCGAAGGGGATGGCATAGATGAGGGCCAGCCAGGCCAGGGAGACCCCGATGGGACGCCGCTTCATCACCACCCGCAGGGAGATCCCCGCCACTATCACAGTGTGAAACAACAGCAACAGCCAGCCGAGAAAGCGGGAAAACAGCAACTGAATGTCGTATTCCAGACCGTCGAGCAAGACGACTCCTTGGTGTATTGGGCAAATGGCATGGGCAGATCCCACAAGGCCGGGATGGTATGCTGTAGGACACACCCATTCTATCAGGTCGTTAGCATGATCCTGCAATCTATGCTGCTGAGTCTGGCCATGCTAGGCCAAGGCTCATATGACATCAATGAGCAGCAGATAAATCAGTACCTGCAATCCCAGGTACAAGTGGACAAACAGTTGGAACTGCCCGGCATCATCAAGGCTCACGTGCGGCTCGAGCAGAGCGACGTGCAGATCGGCCGCCAGAGCCCCGACACCGCCAGGGTGTTTGGCAAGGGCAAGCTGAAGATAGCGCTGCCGGACCAGACCGAGTATGACGCCCTGCTGAACATGACCTATGAGGCCAGACCCCGCTACGACAAGGCCCAGAGCGCGCTCTTCCTCGATAACATGAAGCTCATCGATTACAAGCTGGAGCCGGCGGCGGCCGAGCAGAAGTTCGGTTTCATGTTGCGCATGCTGCTGCAGAGCATGGAGAAACGGCTGGAGACCCAGCCTGTCTACAAACTCGATGACAAGGATCCCAACCAGGCCTGGCTCAAGGAGAATCTGCTGGGGCTGGAGCTGTCACCGGGCAAGATCCACCTGCTGACCAAGCCCCAATGAGACGTCAGTTGAAAACGGGGGCTTTGGCCTGACGCACCAGCAGCTCGATCTGGTAACCCTGTTCGTGCTGCTGGTGATAGAGGGAATGAAGCGGCCCGCTGAGCTCGTTCAGAGGGAGGTGGGCGAAACCGGCCTTGAGGTAGAAGGGCTTCTCGAAGGGCAAGGCATGGCAGATCACGGGCTTGTCCGACAGATTGCTGCAGGCATGCTGCAACAGTCTGGAGCCCAGCCCCAGGGACTGGTAGTGGGGCAGCAGTCGAAAACCGCACAGATGGTAGTAGTCCTGTTCGTCTCTAAGGCGCACCGCGCCCACCAGCCAATGGGCATCACGCACCACGAAGATCCGCTCGGCCAGATCCGGCACATAGTGGGAAAACGTCGTCTCGTAATAGTCCCTGATCAGGGAAAGATCCGCATCACAGTACTCTTCGAATCTGAGCTCCATCGCTCGCCTGTTTGTCATGCCCATGTCGTTATGGCCACCCGGCCTTCTCCTGCCCCGTCACTCGGCCCCACCAAGCGATCAGACCCGAAGAGATCAGACCAGAGTAGAGCAGCAGCAAGATAACACGCCTTTAACTTACAAAAAAGCCAATAGCCAGAGAGAAAGCAGGGTTGACTCCAGGCCCGCCGCACCGGGCATTGTCACCTTCGCAACCCCTGCTGCGCTCGGCATCCCGGCTCCCCTTCCACCGCGCACTTTTCTGATGCCGCCCCGCCAGCGCACTTGTTCTGCCGCGCCCAGAATGCTTTACTCAACGTGGCGAACGAGGCTTAAGGAGCAAGCCGTTGAAAGCATGGATGTTGCTGGGCATGATCCCGCTGTTTTCCCCCCTTGCCTGGGGCCAGTTGCCGCCACCGGCCGAGGTGGTGATCCTGACGTCCACCCCCTCCCCCTTGCCCGACAAACCCGACGTGGCACCTCCGGCCCCCTCTTCTTTACCCGACGAACCCGACGCCACGCGCCAGGCATCTGCGCCCGCCCCCGAGCCCGCCACGCGCCAGATCCAGGTCTACAAGTCGGTGCAAAAGAACGGGGTGGTGCGCTACTCCGACATGATGCCGGAGCAGGGCCACTACGAGTTGCTGCTGTTCAACGACTGCTACGCCTGCGACCCCGCCTCCAAGGTCAACTGGCGCACGACCGGGCTCTTCCTCTACGACTACGCCAGCACCATCAAGGCGGCGGCCAAGGCCTATCAGGTCGAGCCCGCCCTCATCCGGGCGCTGATCCACGCCGAGTCCGCCTTCAACCCGCTGGCGGTCTCCCGCAAGGGGGCCATGGGGCTGACCCAGCTGATGCCGGCCACCGCGCGGGAGCTCGGGGTCGGCAACGCCCTGATGGCGGAGCAGAACATCTTCGGCGGGGTGAAATACCTGGCGGGGCTGCTCAAGCAGTACGACGGCAACGTGGCTCTGGCCACCGCCGCCTACAACGCGGGGGCAGGGGCGGTACAAAAGCACGGCGGCATCCCCCCTTACGCTGAAACCCGGGCCTATGTAGAACGGGTCAAGCTGCTGCACCAACGCTACAAGGACATGCTGAGCGCCAAGGGCTTGTAAGCATTCGGGCAAGGCAACAGCATGGCGACATCCCTCCCATCCATTGCCGAAACCCGGGCCTATGTGGCGCGGGTCAAGCTGCTGCACCAGCGCTACAAGGACATGCTGAGCGCCAAGGGCCTGTAGCGCCCAGGCAAGGCACCAACACGGCGGTATCAGCACCCGGAACGAGGCTGGGCCGCAGGGCCTGTGACGATCACGGGTTCCTGTCTCCCCTCTTCCCGCGCCCTGGCGGCGCGTTTTCCCTCCCCCTCAAACGAAAAAACACGCCCGAAGGCGTGTCGATACCACACGTTATTTAGCAACACATCACTCTTTCGTGGCGACCACACGATAGGCCAATGCACCCAGAATGGCACCGACGATGGGGGCAACCCAGAACAGCCAGAGCTGGCCGACGGCCCAGTCACCCACGAACAGCGCCACACCGGTACTGCGCGCCGGGTTGACCGAGGTATTGGTCACCGGAATGCTGATGAGGTGGATCAGGGTCAGGCACAGGCCGATGGCGATCGGGGCGAAACCGGCCGGAGCACGGCTGTCGGTGGCACCCATGATGACGAACAGGAAGAAGCCGGTCATCACCACTTCGCACACCAGGGCCGCCAGCAGGCTGTAACCGCCCGGGGAGTGCTCACCATAGCCATTGGAGGCAAAGCCGGCGCTCACATCGAACCCCGCCTGCCCGCTGGCAATGACATAGAGCACGCCACCCGCCACGATTCCGCCAAGCACCTGGGCGACGATGTAGGGCAGCACGTTGGAAGCCGGGAAGCGACCACCGGCCCAGAGCCCCACGGTCACGGCCGGGTTCAGGTGGCAGCCTGAGATATGACCGATGGCGAAGGCCATGGTCAGCACGGTCAGACCAAACGCCAGGGCCACACCCAGCAGGCCGATACCCACGTCAGGAAACGCGGCGGCCAACACGGCACTGCCGCACCCACCCAGCACCAGCCAGAAGGTTCCCATAAATTCAGCAGCAAAAGGTTTCACTCTTGTCTCTCCCGATGATGACGAACAAGGAGCCCAAAAGGGCTCGTACGGACACTGTTATTAAACAGGCGCCATATTATGGGAGTGTGGCGGAACAAGACGAAGCCGCCTCATTTCATGAAGAATGTGTGACGCAAGTCACAAGTTGTTGATTAGGTAGGAAGATATCCCCCATTGCCGCCCCCTTCTCCATGAGAGTCCCGTCCGGAAGGTGCGACAGAAAGTGACTCAAATAGCGCTTTTGTCGGCAACATGGGCACTTGGCGGGGAAGGACGGCCCCCTGCCGGGGGCCTGCGGGGATCAGCGGTAACGGCCGCGCACCGCGCCGGTGGCGCGCCCCGCCATCCGGATCAGGCTCTGCCGGGTATGGAAGTGGCAGAGCGCCACCCCGAGGGCATCCGCCGCATCCGCCTGGGGGGTCGCCGAGAGCGTGAGCAGATGGGTCACCATGTGCTGCACCTGCTCCTTGGTCGCCCCGCCGGTCCCCACCACCGCCTGCTTGATCTGGGTGGCCGAGTATTCACTCACCGGCAGCAGGGCGTTGACCGCCGCGACGATGGCGCTGCCGCGCGCCTGGCCGAGCTTGAGGGCGGAATCCGCGTTGCGGGCCATAAAGACCCGCTCGATGGCGAACTCGTCCGGCTTGAACTGGGTGATGATCTCGCTCACCCCGTCATAGACCTGCTTGAGGCGGGACGGCAGCTCCCCCAGGTCGGTGCGGATGCAGCCGGACCCCAGGTACTGCGCCTTGCCCGCCACGATGCGGATGACGCCGTAACCGGTGATCCGGGAGCCGGGGTCGATCCCCAGGATAATGCTCATGAGACTCTGCTGTGTTGAAGGCTGTTCATGGCGGCCAAGATAGCAAACTCCCCCCCGCTTGGCTCGCGCGGCAACGCCCCGGGTGCCTGACTGCGCAGGGATGCGCCATCTTGTACAGTGGTCTGTCGGTTATCTCGCCAACTGGCCTGCCAGGACCAAGCGCTGGCGAGGCTCACTCCCCCGCCATGACCACCAGTCGCTCCGCCAGCCGATGGCCGTGCAGGTAGCTCTCGATAAGTCGCCCGTCGGCACGCCCCAGTTCCACCTGCCGATACCAGTGATCGAGCATCGCAACGAAGCCCCGTTGGGCCAGCACCGGCTGCCAGTCGTCCGGTGCCAGGGTCTGCACGGCCTTGTCTCGGGCTAGCGTGCCCCGGGTGCAGTTCTCGATATGCAGAGAGAGGTTGTCCCCATAGGCGTCGATGCGCTCCTCCGTGATGCCGGCGCTGCGATTCATGCTGCCGCTCACCGCCACCTGCCCGCTCTGCCAGGCGACGCTCGCGCTCACCAGCATGTCCGGATCCTGCGCACTGCGCCGCAGCACGGCATGGATGTCGCCGTCCGGCACGCCGCCATAGAAGCAGAGGCTGTCGAGCACGTGGATAAAGTCGTCGAACAGGAACGAGCGAGGCCGCCCAGGCAGATCGTGCCTGTGCTTCTGCCAGTGGATCTCGGTGAGCGGCTGACTGCGGGCGGCGCCCATGGCGGGCAGATAGCGGCGGTTGAAACCCACAAACAGCGGGCAATCCTTAACGATGGCGAGATTGGCGAGCGCCTCCACCTCGGCGTAATCAAAGCAGAGCGGCTTGTCCACAAAGGTGGGGATGCCCGCCGCCAGGCATTGCCGCGCCAGCGCGAAGTGCACCGATGTGGTGGCGTGGATCATCACCGCATCCGGGCGGCTCGCGAGCAGCGCATCGACCTCGGTAAAGCACTCGGGGATCCGGTACTGACGGGCCAGCTTGCCGAGCACGGAGGGGTTACGGGTGCAGAGCAGCGGGGTGACTCGCTCGTCGCTGGCAATCAGCGGCAGATAGGCCTTCTGGGCGATATCGCCAAGGCCAATCAGGGCAATGCGCATGGGAACTCCTTCTCTGGGTGTGATGGCCGCAAGGTAGCATGTCCCCGCCCCTGGGCGAACCGGGCAAGCCCCCGTATGGGAGATGCTTCACAGCCCACTGATTAACAAGGAAAAATAGACGAAGGTCAGCTTCCAAGCTCAGGCGCCGAGGTTCCCAAGCCCCGGGCGGCTGGCTAAGATGCCAGCCTTGCACGCCCACCCATCAAGGAAGACCATGAGCCACTCGACCCTGCCATCCCTCTTTCGCTACAAGGCCTGGGCCGACGGCGAGCTGCTGGATGCCCTCGCCACCCTGGACCAGCAACAGCACCCCGAGGCGCACCACACGGCCCTTCGCATCTTCAACCATATCCATGTGGTCGATGCCATCTTCAAGGGCAACCTGCTGGGGGAGCCCCACGGCTATAGCGCCACCAATACCCCGGAAACGCCGACCCTGGCGACGCTGCGCACCGCCATCCACGCGCTGGATGCCTGGTATCTGGATTACGTGGCAAGCCTTGGCCAGGCAGAGGGGGAGGCCGTGCTCTCGTTTCACTTCGTGGACGGGGACAGGGGGCAGATGAGCCGCGAGGAGATGCTGCTGCATCTGGTGACTCACGGCGGTTATCACAGGGGAGCCATCGGGCGGATTCTGGTGCAGTGCGGCATCACGCCGCCCCGCGACACCCTGACCACCTTCCTGCATCGCAGCGAACCCGGGCGACGGGGCGGCTGATCCCGCCATGCGCGGGCGGCGGATGTCGCCCTTTACTCCGGGGAGTTGGCCTGCGCCCTGGCATCGACCCACTTGCCAATTCGGGCACCCAGCTCGGAGCCGACCACGGCGCTCACCATGGCCAGGATCATCGGCGCCAGCTCAAACCCGGCCTGGGGCCCGAACAACACGGGCACCAGCATATTGAAGCCGATGATCCCGAACACCAGCCCGAGCCCGCTGCCTATCTTCTCGTTTCTGGACTTGCTTTTGACTGCCATCTCATTGCTCCTGTGCCGGTGTCTTTATAGGTGCTAGTGCGGGTGCGCCATGGCGCCCCCACACAAAATTAATCGGCCGCCAAGATAGCAAAACCGCCCCCGCCTGGCTGCCTTTATCGGCAGCCTGCTGGCGCTTTAATGACAGGGTTCAAAAAACCGCAACGTTCTGCTGGTGATATCGCTGCCGATGCTCGCAAAAGCGGCTCCGTTTGGCCTACTCTACCCCTTCAATGCATATTAAATAGTTGAGGATCATGTGGATTCAAAAGAGTTAGTTAATGAACTTCGCCGACGCTTTGGTGAACCAAATAATCGGCTCCTAGCAAAGCACCTTGGTATTTCGTACGAAACCATCAATAAATGGAGTAACACACCTGTTACTTTAACGGTGAAACAGGTGTGCAACTTGCTCGAAAAGGCGAAGCTGGCGGGAATACGAGAAGCTCATTCATCTTCTATTCGCCCAATTGTGGAGTACTACCCAATAGAAGCCAGTGAATCTAAGTACGGAGCATCTTGGGAGCTGTTCAACTCTGAAGTGTCAGGGAACAAACGGCAAGAAAAACTGAAGACAGTTCTGAAAAGCACCAATGGTGTCTACGTTTTTTATGATTCGCGTGGCACTCCCCTGTACATCGGGAAGGCAAAAGATCAGAGTCTATGGGACGAAATGAAAAGTGCATTTAATCGGGACCGTAAAACACAGAAAATACGAACTGTCTTTCACCCTGATACAGGAACCGGTTTTATTCCTGCCTACGACTCACCGCGAAAGATCGAGTGGAAACACCTCCAACTATGCCAGTTGGCCACATATTTTTCCGCATATGAAGCGCATACTGACATGATTAATAGAGTAGAGGCGCTTCTAATTCGAGCGTTTGCAAATAGTATTATGAATTCTCGCATGGAGACATTCCCATAAACATTAAGGTATATCAATACTCGATTATGAGCATGAAGTACTATGTCCGTAAATTTATTCTGAGCTTGCGAGGGCTCATTTAAAATTTATATATATGTCATGATGGAATTAGGAGGGAGCTTGCTAAATTACTCTTATTATCCTTTCAGAAATAACCTTGAAGATATTTGTGGTGAAGATTTACTCTTATTAAGAGAGGTTTCTGAGGGATGGTATATTGATTATAAGATTCAGGGGCTTAAAATTCCCGATTTCGCAAAACACATATCTGCTTTTGCGAATCAATATGGTGGATGGTTAATCCTCGGTGTTAACGAAAATCCTGACGGAAGTCGAACCGCGTTGGAATTTGTGGGCATTCATAGATCTGAAGTTGAAAAAATATCCAGAGATGTGCGTGAGGCTTCCTCAGCACATATTAACCCAGAAGTTTTGTATGAAGAAAGGGTGATAAATGGGCCAATAGAAGAGATCGGATTACCTAATGATAGATCAATCATAATAATTGGTATCCCTTCAAGCCTCAACACTCCGCATATTCACTCTTCTGGCAGGATCTATAGAAGGCTAGCAGACCAATCAAAACCTAAGGAGGAAACTGACCGGTACATACTCGATGACTTATGGAAACGGGGCAATGAAAAAAGAAAAAAAGTTGCTGAGTTTTTAACTAACGTTCCTATTCTTCCCGATAGTCAGTCAGAATCATCATGGGCCTATATTTATTTTAAACCTGCCCAAGGGCAGTTAGAACCATCAAAAAATTTATCATTCAAAGAATTTTCAAATATTGTAAGAAACTCCGATAATAGCATTTTAGGTGTACAAGCACCTATGCAAGGAGTGCACTCCACAGCTGATGGGTTTGTTGCTCGACAAATAATTGGCAATGATCCCAGCTTGGCCACGCTAACTTTAAGGTGGTGGCATGATGGCGTAGTCCGATTTGACATACCATTGAGCTCTTTTAATTTTGAGGAATTTGAAAAGTCTCATGATAAAAATAAATATAGTTCTAGTTTCTGCCAGTTAGCTTATAAATCAGGCTACTCTAAAATAAAAATTGTTGACTATTCAATGTTAGCTCAAGCTGTAGCCTCTCTGGTGAATTATTATCTTCACATGCTTAATGTGACGGGAGATGCCCGAGATATATACTCATGTTTTACTCTAAAAAATGTATTTCATACATCACCTTTCATAGATTCAGCATCTTTTATCGAAAGGGCAAATGAAAACTCCATTCCCTTGACACTGGAAAGAGACATTGTCATACCAAAGGAACCAAGTGAGCAAAACATGTTCTTTCATGAGGCTTCAAGGCGCAATGTAAATTTTAGCTCTTATGAAGAGTATCAACCTATTCCGTATGTATTTTCAATGCCTATTGTTTTTCGCATATTTGAGGCTGCAGGAATTGTCTCTAATGTACAAGATTTTATAAATGATACTGAGGCTTGGGGATTCAATAAGATTAAAAACATATAAAAATCATGTAAAGCAATACGGTCACTTAGAGTGGCACTGCCTCACATGTTGGATTAGCAAATCTCTACACCAGCCAACAAAAAGGCGACCATCTGGTCGCCCTTTTTATATCTATCGCTTTCCAATCAGGAAAACTCACCGAGCCGGTCGCTTGGCACCATTGCCTTTGGCCGCAGGCTTGCCGCCCTGAGTGGCGAGTTTGGCACCCGGCTTGGCGGAGCCAGCTCGGGTCGGGGCCTTGCCCTTGTGGGCGGGTTTCCCCTGCCCTGCCGGTTTGCCCTGGGCTGCGCCCTGCCCAGTACCCTGTGCGGTGGGCTTGCCGTTGCCAGCCCCTTTCTGGAGCTGAGACCCCACCGGTTTGCCATTGCCTGCCTTGCCGCCGTTTCGGCTGGCCGCCGGGGCATTGGCTGCGCCAGCCTCGCTGCGGGCGGCCTTGTTGCCAGCCCCGTTGCTGCGCTGATGGGTGATGGCGCTGTGGCGGGTCAGGGCCGGTTTCAGGCCCTTGTTACGGCTGCGCTCGGCCTTGGCTTCGCCGCGGCCTTCCGGCGGCACCAGGCAGTCGGGGCCGTTGCCGATGAGGTGACCCTTGCCCATCTCCAGCAGGGCTTCGCGGATCATCGGCCAGCCGGCCGGATCGTGATAGCGCAGCAGCGCCTTGTGCAGGCGACGGCGACGCTCCCCTTTCACCACGAACACGTCCCCGCCCTGGCGGCTCACCTTGTTGAGGGGGTTTTTCTCCGTGTAATACATGGTGGTGGCGTTGGCGAGCGGCGACGGGTAGAAGTTCTGCACCTGATCGAGCTTGAAACGGTTGGACTTGATCCAGAGCGCCATGTTCACCATGTCCTCATCCGTGGTGCCCGGGTGGGCCGAGATGAAGTAGGGGATCAGGTACTGCTGCTTGCCCGCCTCTTTGGAGTACTTGTCGAACAGCTCCTTGAAGCTGTAGTAGCTGCCCATGCCCGGCTTCATCATCTTGGAGAGCGGGCCCTCTTCCGTGTGTTCCGGCGCGATCTTGAGGTAGCCGCCGACGTGGTACTTGGCCAGCTCCTTGATGTAGCGCGGATCTTCCACCGCGATGTCGTAACGCACCCCGGAGGCGATCAGTATCTTCTTGATGCCCTTGAGGTCGCGCGCCTTGCGGTAGAGGTTGATGGTCGGGCTGTGGTCCGTGTCCATGTGCGGGCAGATGGTCGGCCAGACACAGGAGGCACGCCGACAGGTCTGCTCGGCCTTGGGGCTCTTGCAGCGGAGCTTGTACATGTTGGCGGTGGGGCCGCCCAGATCCGAGATGACGCCGGTAAAGCCCGGCACCTTGTCGCGGATCTCTTCGATTTCTTTCAGAATTGACTCTTCCGAGCGGCTCTGAATGATGCGCCCCTCGTGCTCGGTGATGGAGCAGAAGGAGCAGCCGCCGAAGCAGCCGCGCATGATGTTGACCGAGGTCTTGATCATGTCGTAGGCCGGGATCTTCTCCTTGCCATAGGCCGGGTGCGGCACCCGCTGGTACGGCAGGCCGAACACCCCGTCCATCTCGTCGGTTTCGAGGGGGAAGGCGGGCGGGTTGACCCAGATGATGCGATCGCCGTGGGCCTGGGAGAGCGCGCGGGCGCAGCCCGGGTTGGTCTCGTGGTGCAGGATGCGGGACGCATGGGCGTAGAGCACCTTGTCCTCCTTCACCCGCTCGAACGCCGGCAGCTTGACGTAAGTCTTCTCCCAGGGTTTTTGCTTAGGGGGCTGCACCAGGATGGGCTTGGCCTCCTGCTCCACCGGCGCGGTCCCTTCGTCGTCCGAGCAGGGGGCCCCTTCCATATAGGGGTTGGGGATGGGGTCGATGCGGCCAATCTGGTCGAGCTTGCTCGAATCCACCCCGCGCCAGCCCGGCAGCGGCTCCTTGCGGATGACGGCAGTGCCGCGAATGTCCTGCATGGTCTCGATGGTCTCGCCACCGGCGATGCGGTGAGCCACCTCCACCAGGGGGCGCTCGGCGTTGCCATAGATGAGGATGTCGGCCTTGGCATCGATGAGGATCGAGCGACGAATGGTCTCGGACCAGTAGTCGTAGTGGGCGATGCGGCGCAGGGACGCCTCGATGCCGCCGATGACCACCGGGACCTCTTTATAGGCCTCTTTGCAGCGCTGGGTATAGACCAGGGTCGCGCGGTCCGGCCGCTTGCCGCCCACATCCCCCGGGGTGTAGGCGTCGTCGTGGCGCAGTTTCTTGTCGGCGGTGTAGCGGTTGATCATGGAGTCCATGTTGCCAGCCGTCACCCCGTAGAAGAGGTTGGGCTTGCCCAGGCGCATAAAGTCATCCTTCGACGACCAGTCCGGCTGGGCGATGATGCCGACCCTAAAGCCCTGGGATTCGAGCATGCGGCCGATCACCGCCATGCCGAAGCTCGGGTGATCCACATAGGCGTCGCCTGTCACCAGCACGATGTCGCAGCTGTCCCAGCCGAGCTTGTCCATCTCCGCGCGGGACATGGGCAGGAAGGGCGCCGTGCCGTAGCACTCGGCCCAGTAGCGGGGATAGGAGAAGAGGTTGGTAACCGGCTGCATTTTGACCACCTGGAACAATTCGGGTCGCGCATTATACCGGCAGAGTCAGGCGGGGGCGACGGCTTTTTGCCCCCACAGAACGCGAGGGGAAAGGGCCCCTTCGCACAGACGTGGCAGGCCGGCGTGGCAAAGTCGGATCTCATCAACAAGCAGGGCGCCTATTGGTGCCCTGCTTATGTCATCGTGGGTCGGCCAGCTAGGCCGCCGGCTGGTCCCGCCCTTTCTGGGGCGTTCCCTCGTCCGGGAGGGGCTGGCTCTCTGGCGTCGCCGCCAGCGCATCGCCCGCAAGCACTTTGCCCGCCAGCACCTCGTCCACCAGCCTGTCCCTCGCCCCCGTCATGCCTGCGCGTCTGGCGATCAGCTGATAGATGGCGGGCACCACCAGCAGGGTGACCAGGGTCGCCAGCGATAACCCGAAGAACACCACGGTGCCCACGGCCATCCGGCTCTCGTAGCCCGCCCCCATGGAGATCATCAGGGGCACGGCGCCGATGATGGCGGTGAGCGAGGTCATCAAGATGGGGCGCAGACGGCGCACCGAGCCTGCGATGATCGCCTCCTCAAACCCCTCGCCGCGCTGGCGCAGCTGGTTGATGAACTCCACGATGAGGATGCCGTTCTTGGTCACCATGCCGATCAGCATGATCATGCCGATCTGGCTGTAGATGCTGAGCTCCTGCCCCGTGAGCCAGAGGCCGAGCAGGCCGCCGAAGATGCCGAGCGGCACCGTCATCATCACCACCGCCGGGGTCAGCAGGCTCTCGAACTGGGCCACCAGCACCAGGTAGACCACCAGCAGGGCGAGGCCGAACACCAGCACCATCTCCCCCTGGTTGTCGCGATAGTCCTTGGACTCGCCGGCGTAATCCACCGACATGCCGGTGGGCAGGTGATCCACCGCCCAGCCGTCCAGGAAGTCCAGCGCCTCCCCCAGGGTGTGGCCGGGGGCCACGTCCGCGGTGAGGGCGACCGCCTTCTGGCGCTGGTAGTGGTTGAGGCGCTGGGGGCTCGCCACCTGGGTGACGGTGGCCAGGGTCGAGAGGCTCACCATCTCGCCGCTCGCGGCCTTGAGATAGATGCGGCTGACGTCCGAGATGCCGTTGAACTGGGTCTGGTTGGCGCGCAGGTAGACGTCATACTCCTCGCCCCTGTCCACATAGGTGGTCTGGCTGACGCCGCCGAGCAGGGCCTGCAAGGAGTTCGCCACGGTCGAAACCGGGATGCCGAGCTGGCTCGCCCGCTCCCGCTCTATGGTCACCTGCAGCTCCGGGGTCTTCTCGGCGTAGTCGAGATCCGGGCTCAGCATCAGGCCGCTCTGGGTGGCGGCCTCCTTGAGCGCCAGCCCCTGCTGGTAGAGCTCGCCATAGTCGGAGCCCTGCAGCACGAACTGGACGGCGGCGGTGGAGCCACCCCTGAAACCCGGCTGGAAGGTGCGGATCATCACGTCCGGGATGCCGGCGAGCAGGCCGCTGAGGCTGCGGCCAAACTCGGTGGCGGTCACATCCCGCTCGGCCCAGTCGGTGAGCTGGATGATGGCCATGCCGGTCTGATCGCCGCCGCGCCCGAAGGCCGGGGTGCTGAAGCTCATGGCCTGCACCACCCCCTGGCCGAGCAGCGGCAGGATGGCGGCCTCCACCTGCTGCATGTTGCGCTTCATGCGCTCGATGCTGGTGCCCTCGGCCCCTTTCACGAAGACGTAGAGCACGCCCCTGTCTTCGGTCGGGGTGAGGCTCGCGGGCAGCTTGCCAAAGAGGGCGCCGATGCCGCCGAGGCAGAGCAGCAGCACCAGGGGCATCCAGATAGCACGGCGCAGCACCCAGCCCAGCAGACGGCGGTAGCGTTCCTCCACCCAGCCAAGGCCCCGGTCCAGGGTGGCGGTCAGGGCGTTGGGTTTATGGACGGCGCGCATCAGCCAGGAGCCCATGGCCGGGGTCAGGGTCAGGGCCACCAGGGAGGAGAAGAGCACGGCGAGCGACAACAAAATGGCAAATTCGGTGAAGAGCCGGCCCACCATGCCGTCCATGAAGGCGATGGGCACGAACACCATCACCAGCACGGCGGTGGTGGCGATGACCGCGAAGCCCACCTCCCGGGTGCCGTGCCAGGCCGCCATCAGGGGGGATTCCCCCCGCTGCAGGTGGTGGTGGATGTTCTCCACCACCACGATGGCGTCATCCACCACCAGGCCGATGGCGAGGATCAGCGCCAGCAAGGTGATGAGGTTGATGGAAAAACCCAGATACCAGGCACCGATAAAGGCCGAGATCAGGGAGACGGGTACCGTGATGGCGGGGATCAGGGTGGTGCGCCCCTGACCGAGGAAGAGATAGAGCACGGCGACCACCAGCACGGCGCAGATGGCGAGCGTCTCGTACACCTCGTCGATGGCCTGCTTGATGAAGATGGTGGAGTCGTAGTCCACCTCCAGGCTGGCCCCCTCCGGCAGGAAGCGCTGCATCTCCACGAGCTTCTTCTCGATGCCCTGGGCCACGGCCAGGGGGTTCGCGGTGGACTGGGCCACTATGCCGATCCCTAAGCTCTCGCGGCCATTGCGCTGGTAGGCGCTGTCTTCGTTCTTGGCCCCCACCTCCACATCGGCGATGTCGGCCAGGTAGATGCTCTCGCCGTTGGCGGCGGTCGTCACCGGCAGGGAGCGGAAATCCTCAGCGCTGTGATAGAGACGCGCGATCTGCACCGCCATGGTCATGCTGTTGTTGCGGATCTCCCCCCCCGGCAGCTCGATGTTCTCCCGCTTGAGGGCGTCCTGCACGTCCGCCACCGTGATGCCGCGGGCGGCCATGTCGGCGGGGCGCAGCCGCACATACATCACCTGGGTCAGATCGCCGGAGAGCGACACCTCGCTCACCCCGTCCACCAGGCTCAGGGGATCCACCAGCATGCGGTTCGCGTAGTCGGTCAGGGCGGTGCGGTCCATCTGGGTGCTGCTGAAGTTCAGCCAGATCGCCACGTCGCCGTTGCCGTTGTCCTTGGTCACCATGGGCTCGTCGGCGTCGTCAGGGAGCCTGGGCCTCGCGCGGGAGATGGCGTCGCGCACGTCGGAGGTGCCCTCCAGCATGTTCCAGCCGAGCTTGAACTCCACCGTGATGGAGGAGCGCCCCTTGCGGGTCACCGAGTTGATGTTCTTGATGCCGCTGATGCCGGAGAGCTGGTCCTCGATGGGCTTGGTGACCTGGCTCTCCATCACCTCGGGAGCGGCCCCCTCATAGGTGGTGGTGATGGAGACGGACGGGGTCTGCACGTCCGGCATCTCCCTGACCGTCAGCTTGCTGAAGGCCACCAAGCCGAACACGGTGAGCAGGGCGCTGATGACCACCGCCACCAGCGGGCGACGCACAGAGATATCGGAGAGCCACATCAGCCTTTTACCTCGCTCAGGTCGTGCACCAGGGCACCGTCGCGCAGGTTCACCAGCCCCTCGACCGCGATGCGATCGCCGACGTTCAACCCCTTCAGCACCCACACTTCTTCGCCGTGGGTGTCACCGAGTTCCACCGGGATGCGCTTCACCCGGCCGTCCGCCTCCAGGCGATAGACGAAGCGCTGCTCGCCGGCGTACTCCACCGACTGGGCGGGGATCAGGGTCATCTTCTGGGCTGGCAGGGAGAGCTCCACGTTCATCAGCATGCCGGGGCGCAGCTGGCCGCCGGAATTGGGCAGGATCACCCGCGCCTTGATGTTCTGGGTGTCATTGGAAACTCGGCTGTCGAGGGTCTCCAGCACGCCGGAGAAGGATTGATCCGGCCAGGCGGAGCTGGTCGCCGTCACCGTCATGCCGGGGCGCAGCAGGGAGAGGTAGCGCTCCGGCACCGCCAGATCGAGGCGCAGCTTGGCCAGCTCGTCCAGGTGCAGCAGCACGTCGCCGCTGTTGACCAGGGCGCCCTCGCTCAAGTCGATGAGGCTGACGGTACCGTCAAAGGGGGCGGCCAGGGTGCGCAGGGAGAGCTCGTAGCGGGCCGCGTCCACCCGGGCCTGGGCCTGGGCCACCGTGGCCTCCTGCCCCTCCAGCTCGGAGGTGGTGACGGCGCCGCGGGCCACCAGCTTGCGCATGTCCCGCAGCTTGCGCGCCTCGTCACGTACGCTGGCGCTCTGCTCGGCCAGCTCCGCCTGTTGCTTGCCCGCGTCCAGGGCGATCAGGGTCTCCCCCTGCCTGACCTGCTGGCCGGAGCGCACCGCTATGGTGACGATGCGGCCGGTCACCTCCGGGCTCACCACCACGGAGCGATTGGCCGCCAGCTTGCTCACCAGCTTGATGGAGGGCTCGGCCAGGCTCTGCCTGACCGTCTCGGCCCGAATGTTGATCTGCTTTGGCGCAGGCTTGCTGGTGGGAGCATCCTGGCGCAGGTGCCAGGCACCCGCCGCCAGCAACAGAAGAAGAGGGAAGAGCCACAGCCACACGCGCGTTTTCATCAAGGGATCCATGCCGTCAAAATGAGAAGAAGAGAAGGAACTTCATCAAGGATGGCACCATGTTACTCCCTGACTATGCCGTGACTATGTATAAATGTGACAAAACGTAACAGGGCGGCAGAGGATCAACAAAATGTCATCTTCCCGGGACGATAAGGGGTGTTGTACCTTAGACTGAACGTCGATTCCTGCCATCAGCCCGGAACGCTCATGCCCATACCTTCCCCTGCCTTTGCCAGATATCGCTTGTAGTGGCTGCTGCTGGGGTTGAGCCTGCTTCTGTTGCTGCTCGCCCTGCAGCACGCCTTTCATCAGGTCACCGAGCTGAACAAGCGCGACACCATCAATGCCGCCACCCATTTCAGCAGCCAGTACCAGCGCATGGAGGCCTTTCTTGAAGCCATGCGCGGCCAGGCGGAAGAGCGCCTGCGCACCGACCCCAGATCCGTGCTCTCCCACCAGCTGTATCAGGCGCTGCAGGTCGACGGGGAACACGGCATCACCCTGGATCGCATCCCCGTCGGCCTGCCTCCCGCCCTTATCGGCAATCTGACCGGGTTGAGCCCGCGGCCCCCGGCGGACAGTCAGCGGGAAGCCAGAATGCACCTGGCCCTCAGCCTCTCGCCCCTGCTCGCCACCGCCAGCAAGCTGCTGGGCAAGGAGGCGGCCTGGATCTACTTCACCGGCAAGGACAACTTCATCTATCTCTACCCCTGGGTGCCATCGAGTCAGTTTCGCTTCAGCCCCCTCATCTACAACACGGCTTACTGGCAAGAGGCTCTTACTCAACTTTCCCCCTCGGAGCACGCCATCCTGTCGCGCCCCTATCAGGATCTTGCGGGCCAGGGACGGATGGTCACCCTCTCCCAACCCATTACCCAGACCGGCGAGATCACCGGCCTGATCAGCATCGACATCGAGACCGCCACCCTGGCGCAGACCCTGCGCCGGCTCGCCCCCCAGGTGGGTACCCTGTTCCTGGTCAATGCGCACCAGCAGATCCTCGCCAGCAGCCAGTCCGGCACGGCCCCGCCCCTCACCCGGCAGGCGCAACAGGAGACGTATCACTGGCAGCAGGGAGCCTTGCAGCTCACGCACACCATCCCCGGCACCCCGCTCACCCTGATCCATCGCATTGCGCTGCTGCCCCTGCTGCAGATATTGCTGTGGGAGTCGGCCACGGCGCTGCTCACCGTGCTCTGCCTGGTGATCGCGACCCTGTCGGGCCTGCACGTCCGCCGCCTCAACCAGCGCCTGAACTACCTCTCCCGCCACGATGCCCTGACCGGCGCCTTCAACCGCCACTACTTCGATGCCTTCGAACACAGTCATGCCGAGGCCGGCACCCGCCAGATCGGCGCCATCATGTTCGACTGCGATCACTTCAAGCAGGTCAACGACCGCTTCGGCCACGAGGTGGGGGACGAGGTGCTGATCCGGCTGGTGGCGCTGTGCCACACCCTGCTGCCCCGGGAGTGCCACCTGATCCGCTGGGGGGGCGAGGAGTTTCTGCTGCTCGTCACCGACCGGCGCCTCCCCCTGGCCCCCCTCGCCGAGCGGCTGCGCCTTGCCATCGAGGCGCACCCCTGGACTGACATCGCACCCGACCTGAGGGTCACGGTCAGCCTGGGCCATTGCCGCCAGAGTCAGGCCGCCACGTTGCAGGAGGCCATTCGCCGCGCCGATCTCGCTCTCTATCAGGCCAAGGCCAAGGGTCGCAATCGAAGCGAAGGCTGGCGGGATGACGGGCAGGAACAGTCGGGGTAAGCTGGACCCCCAACTCACCATCAGGAGACGCACTGTGTCACGAAAACCCCGCCTGGGCCTGGCCCTGGGTAGCGGCGCCGCCCGAGGATGGGCGCACATCGGCATCATACGGGCGCTGGAGCGCCTCGGCGTCAAACCGGATCTGGTGGCGGGCTGCTCCATCGGCAGCTTCGTCGGCGCCGCCTATGCCGCCGGTGAACTGGACAAGCTGGAGAGCTGGGTACGCGGCTTCAACCGCTTGCAGGTGATGGGGCTGCTCGATCCCGCCCTCTCCGGCGGCCTGTTCCGCGGTGACAAGGTGTTCGGCATCGCCGCCGCCCATCTGGGGGATCCCCCCATGGAGAGTCTGCCGCTCCCCTTCGCCTGCGTCGCCACCGAGCTCGATACCGGCCGCGAGATCTGGTTGCAGCAAGGCCCCCTGCGCCAGTGCGTGCGCGCCTCCTGCGGCATGCCCGGCATTCTGACCCCGACCCGGATCGACGACCGCTGGCTGGTGGATGGCGCCGTGGTCAACCCCGTGCCCATCTCGCTGGCCCGCGCCATGGGGGCCGAGGTAGTGATCGCCGTCAACCTCAACACCGACCTGCACCAACCCTGGACGGACGAACCGGACGAGCCCGCCCCGGGCGGCCTCTTCAGCCAGTGGCTGGGCCGCGGCGAGCCCAGTACCCCGGGCATGTGGGGGGTGATGACCGGCTCCATCAACATCATGCAGGAGCGTATCACCCGGGCCCGGATGGCCGGTGATCCCCCCGAGATCCAGCTCTGCCCCCGCCTTGGCAACCTCTCCATCATGGATTTTCACCGCGCAGGCGAGGCCATCAGCGAGGGAGAGGCTTGCGTCGAGCGCAACCTGGACCAGCTCAAGGAGGAGCTCTCCCGGCTCGGCCTGCTCTGACACTCGGGGATACCCATGAAAAGAGCGCCATCAGGCGCTCTTTTGCTCTCTGGCCCAGAGTTTCAGAACAGCCCCAGCCCCTTGAGCATCACGACCAGGATCAGCAGCGGCGACACGTACCGGATGATAAAGAAGAGCGGCTTGAGGATGGGCAGCGCCAGCGTGCCGCCATTGGTCAGCGCCCCCTTCATCCGCTCGAAACCCCAGACCCAGCCGACGAACAGGCAGAGGAGGATGCCGCCAAGGGGCATCAGTACGTTGGAGGAGATGAAGTCAAACAGATCGAAGAAGGTCTTGCCGGCGATCTGCACCTGCGCCAGCGTGCTGTTGGAGAGCGCACAGGTCGAGCCGACCGCCCCCAGCACCAGCAGGTTGATGAGTGTCGCCTTGCGCCGGCTCATCTGGAAGCGCTCGGAGAGCACAGAGACCGGCACCTCCAGGATCGAGAGCATGGCCCCGGTGGCCGCAATGGCGGAGAGCACGAAGAAGAGCACCATGAAGAGGTGGCCAAACGGAATGCTGGCAAACACCGCCGGGATGGTGATGAACAGCAAGGAGGGGCCGGCACTTGGCTCGAAGCCGAAGGCGAACACGGCCGGGAAAATGGCGATCCCCGCCAGCATGGAGACGAAGAGATCGGCGCACATCACCCGAACCGTGGTGAGGGGGATGTGCTGATCATCCCGAAAGTAGCTGCCATAGGTCATCATGGTGCCCATGCCGATGGAGAGCTTGAAGAACGCCAGTCCCATGGCCGTCAGCACCACGCCGGCGGTCACCTTGGAAAAATCCGGTGAGAACAGGAAGCGCAACCCCTCGCTTGCCCCGGGCAGGGTCAGGCTGCGGATGCCTATCACCAGCAACAGGATGAACAGCAGCGGCATCAGCTTCTTGGTGACCGCCTCGATCCCCTTGGCCACCCCCATCAGCAGTATGCCTCCCATCAGGGCCAGCACCAGCCACTGCCACAGCAGGCTCTGCCAGGGATCCGTGATGAGCGCGTTGAAGGCCGCGCCGGTGACGGCGGGATCGGTCGAGAGGATGTCGCCGCTGGCCGCCTTGAAGATATAGGCAAACACCCAGGCCGCCACCTCGGAGTAGAACGACATGATGAGGAAGGCCGCCGTCACCCCCATGGCCGCAATCAGCCACCAGGGTTGCCCCTTGGGGGCCAGCTTGATGAGCCCGCTCACCACATCGGACTTCGCCTGACGCCCCAGCATGATCTCGGAGATCATCACCGGCAGCCCCACCAGCAGGGTGGCGAGGAGATAGACCAGCAGAAAACCGGCGCCGCCATTCTCCCCGGTCAGGTAGGGGAACTTCCAGATATTGCCGAGCCCGACGGCCGACCCCAGGGTCGCGGCCAGCACGCCAAAGGTACTGGTGAAACCATCTCTTGCCTTGGGAGTGGAATGACTCATATTTGTCTCGTCACATGCATCAGGGATATGAACTCAAAGCGTCGGAATATTCCGGGGATTAATCCAGTTCAACAAATTGATTCAGTTGAAATATTTACTCATGGAGCACGGTTTAATATTTATTTAAACGGAGTATCTTTTTGATAAATAAAAAATGCCGCCCCGAAGGCGGCATTTTTATCCAAGGGCTGGCGATCAGGCCTTGGCAATATCGTCCGGACCAATCTGGCCGATTTCGGCGACTTTCTTGTCAGCCAGCAGCCAGAGGGTGAACTTGTGCAGTTCCGGGTGGTGAGCCAGGGCAACCAGGAAGGCGCCTCCAACTTCACGGTAACCCAGTTCATAGTTCTTCAGCGTGGTTGGGGGGACACCCAGCAGATCAGCAAACTTGGGACGGCTCAGGCCTACCGCTTCGCGGATCTGACGGATCTTCTTGCCAACAGTTACGATATTTGAATTCATGTGTTCCATACTCCGTTCGGCGGATTGACTCCACCTTTATTTTTCGCGACGACTCGTAGTCAAGTGTATCAGTTTTGAACGGACTCGTTATGGTCGAGTCTCTATCTATAATCAGCGTCTTTCGACGACAACCCTAACAAACCTCGGGGATGGTAATCGCAGAGCCGCTTCAGGTAAACAGTCTCGAAAAGAAACCTTTATTCTTGCCCCGCCTTAGCTCGTATAATTCGCCGATTATCCCTTCAGGAGTAACCAATATGGCATTTCCCGGCATCATCTCCCGCCTTCATCCCGGTTCGGGGCCAGACTCTCTCCACCGTCAGCTCAGCCAAGGCCAGCAGACCCGGGCCGAGGCGTTCTGGCTGCCCGCGACCATGCAGGGTGACGCCGCCACCGTGCTGGCCGCGCTGTCCGACAAATGCAGTCTCTATCTCGAAGGTCCGACGACACTGACACTGCGCAGCCACGACGGGATCCTGCAGGAGGATGGCACCCTGAAACTCGGAAATGGCAACCAGATGAAGCTCTCCATGGAGAGAGGAGATGGGGGCATAGTCCCCGAGCAGGGTCTTCAGGAGATGGACACCTGGCTGGCTGCCGGACACCTGCATTTCATCTGTTCAGCCGCGGTTCAGCCTGTGGCGCGGGCCATCCTCAATATCTGGCCCCTCGACCCCTATCTCGCCCGCCATTTTTTGCTCAGTTTCACACCCTTGCTATGCGAAGCAACTGAGGCCGATTATCTCGCAGTCTTCTCGGCAAGGGAAAATGGCGCCACCCCGCAGAATGACTGGGTTCAGGCCTATATGAAGCTTGAGAAAAAGCTGCACCGCGCCTACTTGGATCACTAATAAATTCGAAGAAACAGCCAGTTATCCATACGACACAATTTGCCCCATCCCTTATCTGTGAGCTTGATCATGTTTTGAAATGGGCATAAAGTGCGCCACGTCATCGGAATGACTCGGCTGTTCGTGACGGCGTTTGTGCACTGTCGACAGTGCAACCCGATCACTTGTGCACCCAGATGCGTGCCTCCTGGATGGATCTAGGATCCCTGTTCGTGCCAACTCAGGTTGGTCGACAGAGCCAGCAGCTTAAATAAATTACAAGTGCGAAGCACGTGAACAACGTGCCATCTCAACGAGGATTATTTTATGATGAAAATGGCTCCTTCCATGATCGCCATCGCCATGGCTGCCATGGGTGCAACTGCAGCTCACGCCGCTGACGACATCTACTTCGGTGCCGGTGTTGGTGCAACTCACTTCAACGGTCTGAACAAGATCGAAGGCGTGACCTCTGGTGAAGAAGACGCGACTGCTGCCAACGCATTCGTCGGTTACAACTTCAACGAATACTTCGGTTCCGAGCTGGGCTACCAGTACACCGGCCGTGGTAACACCGATGGCAACCGTTACGAGAGCCAGGGTGCCACCCTGTCCGGTATCGCTCGTCTGCCGCTGGGCTACGACTTCTCCCTGTTCGCTGAAGGCGGCGCCTACTGGGGCCACACCGACGGCCTGGGTACCAGCGACAGCAAGGTATCCCCGCTGGCTGGCGCCGGTGTGACCTACAAGGTCAACGACGCTCTGGACCTGCAAGCTCGCTACCGCTACATGTGGGACGTGGCTGATCTGCACGACGGCAACGTACGCTACAAAGCCGACCAGAGCATTGCGACCCTGGAAGCCGTTTACCACCCGTTCCGCACTTCCTACGTAGCTCCGGCTCCGGCCCCGGTTGTTGAAGAAGCTCCGGCTCCGGCTCCGCAAGTTGTTGAGAAGAACTTCGCCCTGAACTCCGACGTGCTGTTTGCCTTTGGCAAAGACACCCTGAAGGCTGAAGGCGTGGAAGCTCTGAACGCGCTGTACCAGCAGATCATCGAGTTCCAGCCGAAAGACGGTAACGCCGTTGTTGTTGGTTACTCCGACCGTATCGGTTCCGACGCTTACAACCAGAAGCTGTCTGAAGCCCGTGCGCGCACCGTTGCCAACTTCCTGGTCAGCAAGGGCATGGCTGCCAGCAAGGTTGCCATCGAAGGTCGCGGCGAAGCCAACCCGGTCACCGGCACCAAGTGTGACGGCGTCAAGGCCAAGGCTCAGCTGATCTCCTGCCTGGCTCCGGACCGTCGCGTAGAAGTTCGCGTATCCGGCGTACAAGAAGTTCAGCAGTAATCTGACCTCGCTCAGATAACGCAAAAAGGGGATGCCACGGCATCCCCTTTTGCTTTGTCATCTCCCCCAGCGACAGCCCCTGTCTCATCCCCGTTTGTCTTCTTTCCCTCTGCTCTCGTGGTTGTCCCCTGGCACCCGGGCCTGCGCTGCATATCTGAGCAGAAACTTGATCATGCCGATTCAAAAGAATACAGTAGCAACGCTTGTAAGACATTGGATGAACTATTAAAAGTGCTGAACGCCCGGTTAGTTGTCCATGGAGAGCAGCTTCATGAGTATCCAGGTTTCCATCCGTTTTTTATTCAAGCCGTCCGTGATCCATCACGGAGTCGCAACATGAAGTGTCATCTGCGACCGGTATAACAAAGAGTGCGCATTCGCCTGTAGCACGGCAACTCAACGAGGATAAAACGATGAAAATGAAAGTGGCACCAACCCTGATTGCTCTGGCTATCGCAGCCATGGGAACTACCACCGCTCAGGCGGCCAACGACTGGTACACCGGTATGGGTGCTGGTTGGGCATATGGCCATGACCTGGACTCCTTCGGCCTGGATGCCGACAAGGACGCCACCGCGCTCTCCCTGTTCGGCGGCTACAACTTCACCGAAAACTTCGGTGCCGAGCTGGGCTACCTCTATGCCGGCAAGGCTGGCGTCGACGGCGTCGACTTCAAGACCCAGGGCGCGACCCTGTCCGGTATCGCCCGCCTGCCCATGGGTGACATCTTCTCCGTCTTTGCCGAAGGCGGTGCCTATTTCAACCACGTCAACGGCAATGGTGACAGCGACAACGGTACTGCCCCGCTGGCCGGCCTGGGTCTGACCGCCAAGCTCTCCGACCTCCTCGATCTGCAGGCCCGCTACCGCTACATGTGGGATCTGGGTGACGATCAGAAGACCTGGCAGACCGACATGAGCGTCGCCACCCTGGAACTGGTGATGCACCCGAACCGCACCTCCTATGTCGCACCTGTGCCTGCCCCGGCCCCGGAGCCGGCACCTGAGCCCGTCATGGTCGACAAGAACTTCTCCCTGAGCTCCGACGTGCTGTTTGCCTTCGGCAAATCCACCCTGAAGCCGGAAGGTTCCGAGGCCCTCAACACCCTGTATCAGCAGATCGTTGACGTTCAGCCGAAAGATGGCAGCGCAGTGGTGGTAGGTTACACCGACCGCATCGGCTCCGATGCCTACAACCAGAAGCTGTCCGAAGCCCGTGCCCGTACCGTGGCTGACTTCCTGGTCGGCAAGGGTCTGCCGGCAGGCAAGGTCTCCATCGAAGGTCGCGGCGAAGCCAACCCGGTCACCGGCAACCAGTGTGACGGCGTCAAGGGCAAGAACGAGCTGATCTCCTGCCTGGCACCGGATCGCCGCGTCGAAGTGCGCGTCACCGGCGTGCAGGAAGTACAGCAGTAATCGCTTAAGCACCATGCAAAAAAAGGGACCATACGGTCCCTTTTTTATTGCCTGCCGGGGCTGTCACCCTCCCGCTCCCACGCAGAAAAATTGCCCGCCGCTCTCACAGATTTTCCATATAGATGCGCCACTTAAGTGGTTAAAGCGGCCACATCGCCTATACATAGTGTTGGTTATACATAACAAAGGGCTGGGAGCCCTATAACACCCAACATCGACGAGGATACGCGATGAACATAAGACTGAAACCAATCTGGATTGCATTGGCATTGGCGACGGGAGCCGCCCAGGCGGCCCCTGCTCACGACTGGTACATAGGCGCGGGGGCGGGCTGGGCGTGGGCCCATGACATCGACGACTTCAAGATAGGCACGCAAACGGTTCAAGGCGTCGACGACAGCGACAACGCCTACAACGCCTTCGTGGGTTACAACTTCACCGAAAACCTGGGGGCCGAGCTGGGCTATCTGTCGGGAGGCGACTGGGACGTCAACGGCCACGAGTTCAGCAACCAGGGGGCCACCCTGTCGGTGATAGGCCGCCTGCCCCTGGGGGACATCTTCTCGGTGTTCGCCGAAGGGGGTGGTTACCTCTACAGCGTCAAGTCCATCAACGGCAGCGAGGACAACCTGGCGCCGCTGGCAGGGCTCGGGCTGACCGCCAGGTTGCACGACTGGGTCGACATCCAGGCCCGCTACCGCTATCTGGTGCGAGTGGGGGATGACTCGGACAACGACAAGGTGGACAGCGGCACCCATCGCTGGGTCAGCGACATCAGTACCGCCACCATCGAGTTGGTGCTGCACCCCAACCGTACCGTCGCCGCAGCCCCGGTGGCCGCCCCCATGGTAGCGGCTCCGCCCCCGGCACCCGAGCCCGTGGATCAGACCTTCAACCTGAGTTCGGACGTGCTGTTTGCCTTTGGCAAGGCCGACCTCAAGCCGGAAGGCATGGCCGCCCTGGATGATCTCTATCAGCAGATAGCCGACGTCAAGCCCAAGGACGGCAACGCCCTGGTGATGGGGTACACCGACCGCATCGGCTCGGACGCCAACAACCAGGCGCTGTCCGAGGCACGGGCCAGGACGGTGGCGGACTTCCTCATCGGCAAGGGGCTGCCTGCCGACAAGGTGAGCACCCAGGGCAATGGCGAGAGCAACCCTGTCACCGGCACCCAGTGTGATGCCGTCAAGGCCAGGGCCGCCCTCATCGACTGCCTGGCCCCGGATCGCCGGGTCGAGATCCGGGTGACCGGTGTCCATACGCCCACCGAACCCGCCCCCGCCGAGCCCATGCCCGCCGAAGAGCCGGCACAATAATCCCTCTTCTCCACGCAGCCGTGCACAAAAAAGGGATGCTGATGCATCCCTTCTGCGTTTCTTTACCCTTCCAACATCAGAAGGAGGTACGGCGATAGCGGCGGTATTCCGGACGCCAGAAGTTCGCCTCGATGGCCTGATCGATCACCTCGTCCGGGGTCTGCACCGCCTTGCCCTGCAGCATGGCGGTCTTGGCCACCATCTTGGCGATGTAGCGGGAGACCTGGTGGATGTCCGCGAGATCCGGCAGCAGAGAGCCCTCCTCTCCCTTCACCAGGGGGGAGCAGTCCGCCAGGGCGCGGCTGGCCGACATCAGCATGGCATCGGTCACCCGGTTGGCACCGGAGGCGATGACGCCAAGGCCGATCCCCGGGAAGATGAAGGAGTTGTTGCACTGGGCGATGACGTAGCGCTGACCCTTGTACTCCACCGGCGCGAACGGGCTGCCGGTGGCCACCAGCACCTGGCCGTCGGTCCAGCGAATGAGATCCGCCGGGGTCGCTTCCACCCGGGAGGTGGGGTTGGAGAGCGGGAAGATGATGGGACGGGCACAGTGCTTGTGCATGGTCTTCACCACCTCTTCGGTGAACAGGCCAGGCTGACCGGAGACCCCGATCAGGATGTCAGGGCGACCGTGCTCCATCACCTCCAGCAGGGAGATGTTGTCCCCCACCGGCCAGTCCTTGATGCGCTCCAGCGGCTGGGACAGCTTGCGCTGGAAGTCGAGCTGGTTCGGGATCTTGTCGGTGATGAGACCGAAGCGGTCCACCATGAAGACCCGGCCGCGCGCCTCGGCATCCGTCAGCCCTTCGGCCTTCATCTGCGCCACTATCTGCTCGGCGATGCCGCACCCGGCGCTGCCCGCCCCGAGGAAGGCGACCCGCTTCTCGGAGAGCTTGGCACCGGAGGCCTTGCAGGCGGCGATGAGGCTGCCCAGGGTCACGGCGGCCGTGCCCTGGATGTCATCGTTGAAGCAGCACAGCTCGTCCTTGTAGCGGTTGAGCAGCGGGGTGGCATTGCCCTGGGCGAAGTCCTCGAACTGCAGCAGGATATCCGGCCAGCGACGCTTGACCGCCTGGATGAAGGCATCGACGAACTCGTCGTACTCCTCCCCGGAGATGCGCGGGTGGCGCCAGCCCATGTAGAAGGGGTCGTTCAGCAGCTGCTGGTTGTTGGTGCCCACGTCCAGCACCACCGGCAGGCAGTATGCCGGGGAGATGCCGCCACAGGCGGTGTAGAGAGACAGCTTGCCGATGGGAATGCCCATGCCGCCGATGCCCTGATCGCCGAGGCCCAGGATCCGCTCGCCGTCGGTGACCACGATCACCTTGACGTTCTGCTTGGTGGCGTTCTGCAGCATGTCATCGATCCTGTCCTTGTCCGGATAGGAGATGAAAAGGCCGCGCGCACGGCGATAGATGTTGGAGAACTCCTCGCACGCCTTGCCCACGGTCGGGGTGTAGATGACCGGCAGCATCTCGGTCAGGTGGTTGTTCAGCAGGCGGTAGAACAGGGTCTCGTTGGTATCCTGGATGTTGCGCAGATAGATGTGCTTGTCCATGTCGTTGCCAAAGCCCATGAACTGGCGATAGGCACGCTCCGCCTGCTCCTCGATGGTCTCGATGTTCTGGGGCAACAGGCCTTCCAGGTTGAAGCTGCTGCGCTCTTCGCTGGTGAAGGCGCTGCCCTTGTTGAGCAGGGGCGTCTCCAGCAGGGCCGGGCCTGCATAGGGAATATAGAGGGGACGTTTCTGATTATTATCTTCAAACATGGATCTGTACCTTGACTGTGTGGCCCGTCGATCCTATGGGCTTGGGGCAACAATTTCAAAGGGTTTGCGCGTCCGTGGCGAAAGGTTTGCGACCCAGGCGACGAAAGGCCCCTGGGGTCTGACCAGTCAGCCGGCGAAAGCGGTTCGCAAAGTTGGCGCCGTCGCTGTATCCGACCCGGCTGGCCAGCTCGGCCAGCGGCCAGTTGGTGTAGAGCAGCAGCTGGCGCGCCTTGTTCATGCGCAACTGGGTGAGCCAGGCCATGGGCCCCATGCCGAACGCCTGCCGGCAGAGGCGATGCAGGTGGGGCACGGAGCAGGCCATCTGATCCGCGAGCAGGGCCACGCTCCAGGGCTCGTCCAGACGTGCCTCCACCCGGCGAAACAGCGCCTGCAGCCGCAGCTCCGGTGTGCCCCTCCCCTCCCCCTGCAGTGTCCTGTCCAGCAGGGCGAGCAGCAGGCTCAGCAGCTGGGGTTGCAGCGGCGAGCGTATGCCCTCCCCCTGCATCAGGCTGAGCAGATGATAGAGCTGATCTCCCTCCTCCCCCTGCCAGATACGGTGACCGAGCCGGTGCAGGTGCTGCCAGCGCGGCACGTCGTCCAGCAGGATCCAGCTGGTGCGCCACTGCTCCCCCACCAGCTTGAGCCCCCCCGGTACGGCCGCGGGCAAGAAGACCAGGGCCCCGGCAGGAATGACCCGCTCCCCATCATCGGTGAGCAGAGCGCCCCCCTCGTCGTGGCTCATCATGAGGATGTGAAATTCGGGCCGGTTGCGACGGATCAGGTAGTGCTCCCGTATGTTCGACAACCCGGTCAGGAAGATGCCCGCCTCGCCGAGCAGGGGCAGGCCTTCACGCCCCAGCATGCGCTCCTCGCAGGAGGGGGCTATCTCAAGACATTCGTTCGCAAAAGGCATAACACCTCAACAGGATAGTTTTGCACAAGAAAGCAGAGAGAGGCTCACAGTGAAGCCGTCCCTTACCTTCCTTATCATACCCACGACAAACCTTGATTTTCATATACCCGGTTAACATACATGAATTATTGGCAAGCGATTTTAAAACAAACCACCGATCGTGAGTTCATGACCCGATTGTGGCGGCTGGCCCTGCCGGTTTCGCTGCAGTCCATGATGTTCTCCCTGCTCGGTCTCATCGACATCATGATGGTGAGCCAGCTCGGCACCACGGCAGTGGCGGCGGTCGGCTTGGGCAACCGGGTCTTCTTCTTCAATCTGCTGGTGATAGCGGGCCTCTCGGGCGGGGTCTCTGTGTTGGCGGCGCAGTATTATGGTCGCGGCGAGATGGCCGGGGTGCGCCGCTCCCTGGCCCTGGCCCTGGTGGGCGCCCTGGCGGTGAGCCTGCCGTTTGCCCTCGTCTATCTGCTCTCGCCGGGCAGCGTGCTGGGCTTTGCCAGCCAGGATCCCGCACTGCGCGCCCTGGCCGACGAGTTCCTGATGATCACCGGCGCGACCATCCTCTGCACCGCCGTGGTGGTACCCCTGGAGGCGGCCCTGCGCTCGGTCGGCAATGCGGCGGCGCCGACCCGGATTGGCATCGTCGCCATCCTTGCCAACGTCATCCTCAACTATGCCCTCATCTTCGGCCACTTCGGCTTCGAGGCCATGGGGGTGGCTGGCTCGGCCTGGGGCACCACGATTTCACGGCTGCTGCAGACCGCACTGCTGCTCCTTTACGTGTGGCGCATCGAACCCCGTCTGGTGCCGCGCAGGGCAGACTGGTGGGCGGCCTTTCGCCGCAAGGAGGTGGTGCGCTTCACCCTGATCGCCCTGCCGTTGCTGCTACACGACGGGCTCTGGGCCTTCGGCATGCTGCTCTACGGCTTCCTCTACGCTCACCTCGGTACCGATTCCCTGGCCATCATGACCACGCTCGGGACGCTCGAGAGCATCCTCATCTCCCTCTTCTTCGGGCTGGCGGTGGCCTGCTCCACCCTGCTCGGCCACCGGCTCGGGGCCGAGGAGTATGACGAGGCCTGGCAGCACTCCCAGCTCTTCCTGCTGCTTGCTCCCGTCGGGGCCCTGCTGGTGGGGATCGCCGTCTGGCTGATGCAGGCCAGCCTGCTGCAGTGGGTCGGCAATCTGCCCGGCGAGCTGATGGGAGAGGCGGGCCAGGTCCTTGCCATCCTGTGTCTCGGCATGTTGCTCAAGGTATTCAATATGGTGGGTATCGTCGGCGTACTGCGTTCGGGGGGAGATGTGAACTACAGCATCTTCATCGACATCGTCGGCATGTGGTGCATCGGTCTGCCGCTTGCCTGGGTGGCGGTCAGCCTGCTCGGCTGGCCCCTCTCCTGGGTGGTGGCCGTGGTGCTGCTGGAGGAGCTCTCCAAGGTATTGCTGGTGCAGCGCCGCATTCGCCAGCGCCGCTGGCTTCGCAACCTGGTGATGGGCTGAGAGGGGGCAAGCCGGGCAAATGCGGGGTCATATCAATGACAGAAAATCCCCCTTTGCAGTATGCTGGCCGCCTCTTCAATCAGCGACGGGGCGCGCCCCGCCCCGTCAGCAGTCGTTAAAGGAGATGCACATGCAACCACAAAAAGAGCTGATCACCGAGACGGCCCTGCTGGAGATGGCCAACAAGATCATCCGGGAACACGAGGACTTCATCCACGGCATGCGCGCCGACACGGTGGAGCAGAAGGGGGACATCCTGGTGTTCAAGGGGGAGTTCTTCCTGGCCGAGGATGGCACCCCGACCGGCAAGACCATGGCCGTCTTCAACATGTTCAAGCTGCTGGCCCAGCAGCTCTCTGGCAAATACCGGCTGGGCTGATCCCGCCCCGGGATGCCGCCCTCAGGCGGCATCCGCTCCGGCGACAGAAGGCTCGTCGGGCACCTTGCCGGCTTCCCCCACCACACAGTTGCGCCCCGCCATCTTGGCCATGTAGAGGCTCTCGTCCACCCGGTTGAGCAGCGCCTCGATGCCCTCGCCTCGCCGGGCCAGGGTCAGGCCGATACTCACCGTCACCTCCAGCAGCTCGTCGGACGTCGGGCTCTTCACCAGCCGCGCCTCCACCGCCACTCGCAGCCGCTCCGCCACCCGTGTTGCCTGGGCCTGATCCGGACAGCGGGGCAGCAGGATGGCAAACTCCTCGCCACCATAGCGCCCCAGCACCATGCCGGGTTCCAGCTGCTCCGCCAGGGTCGCCGCCACCTCCTTGAGCACCGCATCCCCCGCCAGATGGCCGAAGGTGTCGTTGATGCGCTTGAAGCGGTCCAGATCCAGCAGCAACACGGCAAACGGCGTCTGTTTACGGATCATGGCGGCCCTCGCCTTCTCCAGCTGTTTCATCAGCAGGCGGCGGTTCATCATGCCGGTCAGCTCGTCCGTGGTGGACTCCCGGTAGAGCTGCAACAGCATGTTGAGCTGGCCGCACTGCACCCAGGCACTGGCGATGGCAAAGAGCCCCAGCAGCCAGATCTGGTTGAGGGTCTGCACGCTCCAGACCGGCTGACCCACCAGCAGCCAGTTGCCGGCCAGCATGGTGACCAGGATGCCTCCCGCCAGCTGCAGGCTGAGAGAGAGAGGAATGGGGAAGATGGCAAACAGGCTGATGAGCAGGTAGGGAAACGCCATGTAGCCCGCCTGCAGCTCCTGATCCGCACCGAAGCTGTGCAGGCAGATGAGGGAGAAGAGCATCATCACCGCCATCAGATAACCCAGCGCCAGCTTCATGCGTTCGCGCCTGAAGTGGATGAGATAGGAGAGCGGGATCAGCGGCGAGAGGGCAAGCAGGCAGAAGATCCTAAGCTGGAACAGCGCCTCGAACTGGGCCGCAGGCAGGGTCAGCCAGTCCACCAGCGCCCAGGTGGGGAGTCCCACCATCAGCAGGCAGGTGAGCAACCGCAGTCGCACCGTCATGAAGCCCATGCGGGTCAGGGTAAAGTCTTCGGAGTGGGCACGGGCACTCCAGAACTCCGACAGCTTCAGCATCCAGAGTCTCCATCTTCCAACTGAGGGCTCATTCTACACCGTCCCCGTCGGGATGCATCAGCATGCGCCCGGTTTGTGACGGAAGCGGCCTCACCGCCATCATCATGAACCTGCTGCTGCCAGAACACACTCCCCAGGCCTGACGCCCCGCCATGTCACAGGTAAAGCCCCGCCGTGTGGGGCTTTACCTGCCTGCTCGCGACGGGTAGTGTGCAAGACCCGTCAATCTTCAGGATCCTGCCATGCCCTATCGCCTGCTTCCCCCTCAGCCTGAAGGTCACACGCCGGATCACATCCTCGCCCAGGAGCAACTCTGGCTGCGGGAGTGCGCCCGGGACGGTCAGCCCCGCGCCCACCTCTGGCAGGGCCCCCAATGCCTCATCGTCACCCGCAAGGACACCCGCCTGCCCCGCTACCAGGACGCCTGCGAACAGCTTGCCGCCGAGGGCTGGCCCGTGTTCGTGCGCGACAGCGGCGGCACCGCCGTGCCCCACGGCGCCGGCATCCTCAATCTGTCCCTCATGCTGCCCCGCACCACCACGGATCTCGCCCACTACTACCGCTTGCTGGGGGCACCGCTGCTGAGCGTGCTGGCCGGATACGGCCTCGAGGGAAGCTATGATTTCGTGCCCGGCTCGTTTTGCGACGGCCAGTACAACCTGGTGATCGGGGGGCGCAAGGTGACTGGTACCGCCCAGCGCTGGCTGGCCCCCGGGCAGGATCACGGTGGCGCCGTGCTGGCTCAGGCCATGCTGCTGGTGGCCGGCAACGTGGATGAAGGCACCCGGATGGCGAGCCGCTTCTACGAGTTGGCAGGCGGGGAGCTGCGCTTTCTGCCGGGCACCTCCACCACCCTGGCGCAAGCCATCCATTGGCAAGGGAACCATGGCGAGCTGGTGGCCGAGGTCAGCCACCGGCTGCGGCAGCAGCTGACGGCTGATTAAGTGCTCTTCCGTGGCCCCCTTGAGTGACCATTCCCTTCAACGGTCCAACAAAAAAGCCACGACCCGGGTCGTGGCTTTTTTATTTGAATGGATGGTCGTGGCATCAGGCCGTCTGCGGCTCGGGCTCGGACTCCGTATCCCGGTCCCGACTGAAGTAGGCGCGGGTCTCGGCGATCACCACGTGGCGCAGGCCGATGAGGCCGATGAGGTTGGGCACCGCCATCAGGCCGTTGACGATGTCGGCCAGGAGCCAAATCATGTCCAGATGCAGGAAGGCACCGCTCGCCACCAGCACCAGATAGACCAGGCGATAGGGCTTGATCGCCTTCACCCCGAACAGGTACTCGGTGCAGCGCTCGCCGTAGTAGTTCCAGCCAAGGATGGTGGTAAAGGCGAAGAACAGGAGGCCGATGCTCACCAGGTACTGGCCGACATGGGCATCCAGCCCCTGGGCAAAGGCCAGACTGGTCATGGCCGCGCCGCTCGCATCGCCGCTCCACACCCCGGTCACCACCAGGGTCAGGCCGGTCATGGTGCAGATGATGATGGTGTCGATGAAGGTGCCTGTCATGGAGACCAGCCCCTGCTCCACGCAGGAATCCGTCTTGGCCGCTGCCGCCGCGATGGGGGCCGACCCCAGCCCCGACTCGTTGGAGAAGACCCCGCGCGCCACCCCGGACTGGATCGCCAGCATGATGCCGGCGCCGACAAAGCCGCCGGTCGCCGCATGGCCGGTGAAGGCACTCTCAATCACCAGCATGACGGCATCCGGCAGGGCGCTGGCGTTGTTCACCAGCACGCCCAGACAGGCGACGATGTAGAAGATGGCCATGAAGGGCACCACCTTGCTCGACACGCTGGAGATGGACTGGATGCCCCCCAGGGTCACCAGCGCCACGATCAGGGTCAGCACCACGGCGGTCACTTCACGGGGTACCGAGAAGGAGAGGCTCATGGCATCACTGATGGCGTTGACCTGGGGAAAGGTGCCGATGCCGAAGAAGGCGACGCCGATGCCGAACAGGGCAAACAGCTTGGCGAGCGGTTTGGAGCCGAGCCCCTTCTCCAGATAGTACATGGGGCCGCCCGCCATCTGGCCGTTGGCGTCCTGCTGGCGATATTTCACCGCCAGCAGGCACTCGGCGTACTTGGTGGCCATGCCGAACAGGGCGGCCATCCACATCCAGAACAGGGCGCCCGGGCCGCCCAGCTTGATGGCGGTGGCGACCCCGACGATGTTGCCGGTGCCGATTGTGGCGGAGAGAGCGGTGCAGAGGGCGCCGAAGCTGGAGACATCCCCCTGCTTGCCCTGGCCCTGATCGCGGCCAAAGACCAGCTTGAGAGCGAGCGGCAAACGCACGATCTGAAGCAGACCCAGACGCAGAGTAAGATAGATGCCGGTCCCGACCAGCAGGATCAGCAGGGGTGGTCCCCAGACAAAGCTATCGATGGCGGCGAGCGCCGATTGAATTGATGACATGCATCCTCCTTAAAAAACAACGATTAAGGAGGAGAAGGATGATCTTCCCATAGGTGTCGCGATCGGCCAGAGGCGATCGGATGCGGGCCAAGCCCAGGTACAACCATCCCATCCCCTCTGTCCTTTTGCCTGAGAGTTTCCGGCGCCAGATTGCGATGCAATCACGGTGCCTTGCTCCTTCGGCGCCCGATTCAACGGGTCTCTCCAGAGTATCGTCCAGTAGCAGTCCACACCGGTTTCCCGGTACCTGAAAGATTCACTTCTTCGGTGGATGGTTGCCCATCGCTCTCCTGCTACCTTCATCCGAACTAGTTTGGATTAGGAAGCGGGCATGGTAATCCAAAAAATGTGAGCTGTCTCCCACTCGTGCCCTGCTCCACCGCTTTTTTCCGTTCTCCCCCCTGAACAGGGAAAAATGCTAAATGTTTGTTAACTATCAATGCTTTACCTCTCACCACCGGATTCGGTTCCTTCCGACGCTCGACAGGGGGGTTTATATCGATAGCCCCTTTCGTCTCGACCAGAAAAACTTGACGACATATTCAATCAAAAGGGTTGCACACAAACTCAATAAGCCGATAATCCATCGCATAACTAAGCACTTCGCAAGGAAGTTATGCAGTGTGCCTGGTTGGTCCCACCGGACCGCTCGCCTGACCCGGCCGTCGCCGGTTCAATCGCATATGGCTTGGGCATATCACGCCCCCTAAGGATGACCAAAAGAGAATGAACGAGACCCTGGTTGCACAAGATTACCGTCAGCTGGTTGAACAATTCGGCTCCCCCCTGCTGCTGCTCGACAAGGCAGCCGTCCGCAAACAGTATCGGGCCCTGGCGGCCGCCCTGCCCGATGTACGATTGCACTATGCACTCAAACCCCTGCCCCACGAGGCAGTGGTCTCTGTCTTGAAGGAAGAGGGGGCCTGTTTCGATCTGGCCACCAATGGCGAAGTGGATCTGGTGCGCAGTCAGGGTGTCCGCCCGGGACGCTGCATTCATACCCATCCCATCAAGCGCGACAGCGACATCCGCTATGCGCTGGAGTACGGCTGCACCGTGTTCGTCTACGACAACCCGCTGGAGCTGGAGAAATTCCTGCCCTACAAGGACGAGGTGAAACTGCTGCTGCGGGTGAGCTTCCCGAACCCCGAGACCAAGGTCGACCTCTCCAAGAAGTTCGGCTGCACGCCGGAGCAGGCACTGCCGCTGCTGCAGCTGGCCCAGGCCAAGGGGATCAAGGTGATGGGGCTGTCGTTCCACGTCGGCTCCCAGGTCCCCCACCCCCGTCGCCACGTACAGGCCATCGACGCCTGCCGCGAGATCATGGAGCAGGCCTGGGCGCTCGGGCTCAAGCCCTGGGTGCTGGACATCGGCGGCGGTTTCCCGGTCGACTATGACGGGGGCGAGTTCGACATCGACGGCTTCTGCGCTCCGATCCGCGAGGCCCTGGCCAAGCTGCCCGCCACCGTGCAGAAGATCGCCGAGCCGGGCCGTTTCATCAGTGCGCCGGCCATGACCTCGGTGGCCAGCGTCATGGGCAAGGCCCATCGCGGCGACAAGATCTGGTACTACCTGGATGACGGTCTCTACGGCAGCTACAACGGCCAGCTCTACGACCATGTCACCTACCCGGTAAGCACCCCCTACGCCCAGGGCTCGCTGCACAATGCCGTGCTCTCCGGCCCGACCTGCGACAGCGTGGACGTCATTCGCGATGGCATCATGCTGCCGGATCTCGAGATTGGGGAGCTGGTCGTGGGCCGGGTGATGGGTGCCTACACCTGGGCGTCGGCCTCCACCTTCAACTTCTTCCCCAAGGCGAGCATCCTCATCCTGGACAGCGCCCAGAAACAGAAACTGGTCGCCGTGGCCTGACGGGCACAACACAGCGCACAAAAAAGAGGGGAAGCATCGGCTTCCCCTCTCTCGTTTCATCGTCAGGCTAGATGAACTGGCTCGTCAGCAGCCAACCGGTGTAGGCGACGAAGCAGGCGAGCAGCACGCCCCCCTCCAGCCGGTTGATACGCCCCTGTCCCTTGCGGCCCAGGCACATCACCAGCAGCACCAGGGTCAGACCCATCATCAGGCTCCAGTCCCGGGAGAGCACCTCGGGCGCCACGTCCAGCGGCTGGATGCCGGCGGCGATGCCCACCACCGCCAGGGTGTTGAACAGGTTGGAGCCCAGCACGTTGCCAAGGGCCAGATCGTGCTCGTTCTTGCGAATGGCGATGAGGGAGGAAGCGAGCTCCGGCAACGAGGTACCGACGGCGACGATGGTGAGACCAATCACCAGATCGCTGATGCCGAAGCCCTGGGCGATGGTCACCGCCCCCCACACCAGCAGGCGGGAAGCGCCGATCAGCAGCACCAGCCCCAGCACCAGCCAGAACAAGGCGACCTTGAGGGACATACCCTCGCTCTCGATGTCTTCCTCGGTCTCCGTATCCAGCGCATCGCCCTTGCCGTTCATGCCGGCCCAGATGGACCAGCCCATCAGCGCCACGAACACGACCCCCAGAATGACCGCATCGGTGCGGCCCAGATGGCCGTCGATGAGCAGGGCACCGGAGAGCAGCGTGATGCCGAGCAGGATGGGGATCTCCTTGCGCACCACCTGGGAGGCCACCGCAATGGGGCTGATCAGGGCCGTCAGGCCCAGGATCAGGGCGATGTTGGTGATGTTGGAGCCATAGGCGTTACCGAGCGCGAGCCCGGGGTTGCCCTGGGACGCGGCCAGGGCCGACACCACCATCTCGGGAGCAGAGGTACCAAAACCGATGATCACCATGCCGATGAGCAGCGGCGGCATGCCGGCATAACGGGCGGTCGCGGCGGCGCCGTCCACAAACTTGTCCGCACTCCAGACCAGCAACGCCAGTCCGGCAATCAAGGCAACAAAAGCCAGGGTCATATTCTTCCATCTCATCCACGGCAAACACGAGAGCCAGGCGCAAGCCTGGCTCCATCCAAAAACGGGCTCAGTGTAACGAGGCCGCTTGCTATTTCAAGGACTAATCAAACAACGATTAATCTTTCACAGCGCCGCCAGCAGACTCTGGGCATCGGAGACCTCGAACTTGCCGGGCGCCTCCACGAAGAGCTGCTCCACCACACCGTCGTTGGCGATGAGGGCGAAGCGCTGGGCGCGCATGCCACCAAAGGCACCGGTCTCCTTGGCAAGACCCAGTGCCCGGGTCCAGCTGCCGTCACCATCCGCCAGCATGGTGATGGCATCGGCGTTCTGGGCCTGCTGCCACGCCTTCATCACGAAGGCATCGTTGACCGACAGACAGCAGATGGCATCCACGCCCCTGGCCTTGAACTGGTCCGCCAGCACCACGTAGCCAGGAAGATGGGCGTTGGAGCAGGTGGGGGTAAAGGCGCCGGGGACGGCAAACAGCACCACCCGCTTGCCTGCAAACAGGGCCCGGGTATCCAGTACCTGCTTGCCCTCGGCGGTGATAAAGGTAAATTCCCCTGCGGGCAGGGATTGACCGACCGTGATCATGATGACGCATCCTTAGGTGACCGAAAGAGGCTCAGTCTACTCCAGGCCGGAGGGCAAGGACACAGGTCACAGACGCCGGCGTCTGGCGACATCACCCTATGGCGAGCGCCGCGCCTGCCAGGTGGCGATCGCGAGCAGGGAGTCCGGCGTGAACTCCTCTGCCCGCCCGGCAATCTCGTCGAGGCTCATCCAGTGCACCTCGCTCACCTCCTCCGCCTGCAGTTGAACGGGCCCCTGATAATGGCAGCTGAAGAGGCCGCCCCAGACCCGGTAAGCCCCGCCTCTCGCCTCCCCTTCTGCATAGAAGGTGCCGAAATCCTGCAGGGGGACGTCACGAATCCCCAGCTCCTCCGCCAGCTCGCGCCGGGCGGAAGGCGCCATCGCCTCCCCCGTGGTCACCACGCCACCGGCGCAGGCATCCAGCATGCCGGGACAGAAGTCCTTGGCCAGGGTACGCCGTTGCACCAGCACGCGCCCGGCATCATCCAGCACCAGGATATAGCTGGCACGATGGCGCAGGTTCTCCTGACGCACCCTGGCACGCTCCGCCACCCCGATCACCCGGTCCTGTTCATCTACTATGTCCACCCACTCCACGCGCGGCACCTTCGTCAATCCAGAGATGGCCGCAGTATATCGGGGCCAGGGCCTTGTACGGCACTACTTTTTCCTCCCCTGTCTCTGAGGCCGTCATGCCGAAAAGCGGATTCATACAAACCACCCACAACTGTCACATCACTGTCACCGTTGCTGGGCATAGTGTGCCCTGTCCAAGCAACAGGGTCTCTCGTCATGAAGGTGTTCAAGCAGTTGTCTCCCCGTCGAATCGCCCGCTATATCAAGAGCTCCCATCATGGAAGCTTCATGGTAGAGGCGCTGGGACGGTTCGAGTTTCAGGGGGGCGTCATCGATGTGACGGGGCTGAGCTGTCGTCAGGCCCTGCGTCTGGCCCGGCAGATCAACCTGGCCGTGCGCGACCTGCGCACCACCACCCTGCTGCCGGGCTGACATACTCCTTTCTGTCTGTAGTCTGCTTCCATGCTCTTAGTTGCCCGCCGCTCACCGGAGCATGCGGGCTTTTTTTATGGGCGACGTCGCACCCTATGGGCTCAATGCTGCAGGATCTGGGAGAGGAAGAGCTTGGTCCGATCGGACTGGGGGTTGTCAAAGAACTGATCCGGCACGTTCTCTTCGATGATTTGCCCCCGGTCCATGAAGATCACCCGATCCGCCACCTGCTTGGCAAACCCCATCTCGTGGGTGACGCAGAGCATGGTCATCCCCTCGTGGGCCAGCTCCACCATGACGTCCAGCACCTCGCGCACCATCTCGGGATCCAGTGCCGAGGTGGGCTCGTCAAACAGCATGACCTGGGGGTTCATGCACAGACTGCGGGCGATGGCGACCCGTTGCTGCTGGCCGCCGGAGAGCTGGCCCGGGTACTTCAGCGCCTGCTCCGGGATCCGGACCCGGCGCAGGAAGTTCATGGCGATCTCCTCGGCCTCCTTGCGTGGCGACTGCTTGACCCAGATGGGGGCAAGGCAGCAATTCTCCAGCACGGTCAGATGGGGGAAGAGGTTGAAGTGCTGGAACACCATCCCCACCTCCCGGCGCACCGCCTCGATGTTCTTGAGATCCGAGGTCAGGGCCGTGCCCTTGACCAGGATGTGTCCGCTCTGGTGCTCCTCCAGCCGGTTGATGCAGCGGATCATGGTGGACTTGCCTGAGCCAGATGGGCCGCAGATGACGATCTTCTCTCCTCTGCCCACCTGCAGGTTGATGTTGCGCAGCACATGAAATTCACCGTACCACTTGTTGACTGCTTTCAGTTCGACGACAGCGTCCGTTTTCATCTCGAAACTACTCCTAATGCTTGTGGCCCGTGTTGAGTTTGCGCTCCAGATAGATGGAGTAGCGGGACATGCCAAAACAGAACATCCAGAAAATCATGGCGATAAAGACATACGCCTCGGTGGAATACCCCAGCCAGGCCGGATCCGCCAGCGCCACCTTGGAGATGGCCAACAGATCGAACAGCCCGATGATGAGCACCAGGCTGGTGTCCTTGAACAGGGAGATAAAGGTGTTCACCAGCGAGGGGATGGTGATCTTGAGGGCCTGGGGCATGATGATGAGCCCCATCACCTTCCAGTAGGAGAGCCCCAGGGCATCCCCCGCCTCGTACTGCCCCTTGGGTATTGCCTGTAACCCCCCTCTCACCACTTCCGCCACATAGGCCGCCTGGAACAGGATGATGCCGATGAGGGCCCTCAGCAGCTTGTCGAGCTCCACCTCGGTACTCATGAACAGCGGCAGCATGACGGACGCCATGAAGAGTACAGTGATGAGCGGCACCGCCCGCCAGAACTCGATGTAGACGGTGGAGAGACTGGAGATGACCGGCATGTGGGAGCGACGCCCCAGCGCCAGCAGGATGCCGAATGGCAGGGCGACCACTATGCCTACCACCGCCAGCACCAGGGTCAGCATCAGCCCCCCCCAGCGGTTCGTCTCCACCACTTCCAACCCCGCCCCACCATGGATGAGGAAGAAGGCGATGACAGGAAACACCAGCAGGGTAAAGAGCGCCAGCCACCCCTTGTGAGGGGTCTTTGGCCAGATGAGCAAGGCCAGCAGCACCGCCAGACCGGCGAAGGTCAGGTTGATGCGCCAGTACTGATCGGCCGGATAGAAGCCATAGAGATACTGCCCCAGCCGGCTCTCGATGAAGATCCAGCACGCCCCTCCCTCGGCGCAGGCTTCACGGCTGTTCCCCTGCCAGGTGGCAGAGAACAGCGCCCAGTCCAGGGCGGACCAGATCAGTGGCAGCAGCAGATAGGCCAGCGCCAGGGTCAGCAGGCCGTTCCACCAGTTGGGAAACAGATTCTGCCTGAGCCAGGCGACCAGGCCCCGGCGATGACTGGGAGGCGGCAGGGCCTCCTGCAATTCGTTCACGAACATGACAGCTCCCTAGCGCTCCACCAGCGTCATCCTGCGGTTGTAGATGTTCATCAGCACCGAGGTGGTGATACTGATGACGAGATAGACCCCCATGGTCATGGCGATGACTTCGATGGCCTGCCCGGTCTGGTTGAGGGTGGTGCCCATGAAGACAGACACCAGATCCGGATAGCCGATGGCCGTGGCCAGCGAGGAGTTCTTGGTGAGGTTCAGATACTGGCTGGTCAAGGGAGGGATGATGACCCGCATCGCCTGGGGAATGATCACCAGCCGCAACGTCTTGGCGGGAGAGAGCCCGAGTGCGGAAGCGGCCTCCGTCTGCCCCTTGCTGATGGCCAGGATGCCGGAGCGCACTATCTCCGCGATGAAGGCCGCCGTGTAGATGGTCAGCGCCAGCAGCAGAGCCGCAAGCTCGGGCAGAACCGTCATCCCTCCCCGGAAGTTGAATCCCTGCAACGCTGGCACGCTCCAGCTGAGCGGACTGCCCGCCAGCAGGAAGGTGACGGCCGGGAGCAGAATGACCAACCCTGCCGCACAGCGCCAGAACGGGAAAATCCTGCCGGTCAGGGCCTGACGGCGCCGTGCCCAGCGGCTCAGTCCCCAGCTCAACACCACGGCGATCAGCAGGGCCCAGAGCACGTAACCGAATCCCTCTTCGAACACCGGCTTGGGTAGATAGAAGCCCCGCACGTTGAGGAAGGCGAGCCCCCCCAGATCCACGCTCTGGCGCGGTGATGGCAGGGTACGCAGTACCGAGAAGTACCAGAAGAAGATCTGCAGCAGCAGCGGGATGTTGCGAAACGTCTCTATGTAGACGGCCGCAATCCGCGCCACCAGCCAGTTGCGCGAAAGACGCGCCACCCCGAGCATGAAACCGAGCAGGGTGGCAAACAGGATGCCGAGCACGGAGACCAGCAGGGTGTTGAGCAGCCCCACCACGAAGGTACGACCGAAGGTATAGGTTTCGTCATAGGGGATCAGGCTCTGCAGAATACCGAAGCCCGCCGTGTTGCCCAGGAAACCGAAGCCGGTGGTGATGCCACGGGTGGCCAGATTGGTCAGGGCATTGTTGATGATGTAGAACAGGAACCCGACCACGACCGCGATGGCCAGGCACTGGAAGATCAATGCCCGCACCTTGGCGTCATACCACCAGCGGCCCTGTTCTTTCCTATGGTTTGATGCGTGTAACGCCATGAGGATGACTCCGACAAAGCCAGGGGAAATGGGGGGCCTCGGCCCCCCGATGGTTGTCGACTCAGCGGATGGGCGGCGCGTACATCAGGCCACCCTTGTTCCAGAGCGCATTGATACCGCGCTCGATCTTGAGGGGGGAGCCGGCACCGACGTTGCGATCGAAGGATTCACCGTAGTTGCCGACCTGTTTGACGATGTTGTAGGCCCACTTGTCATCCAGCCCGAGCACCGAGCCCTTGGGCTCTTCCAGCCCCAGCAGACGGCGGATATCCGGGTTGGTGGACTTGAGCATCTCGTCCACGTTGGCACTGGTGACCCCGGCTTCCTCGGCGTTGAGCATGGCGTTCAGACTCCAGCGCACCACCTTGAACCACTGATCGTCCCCCTGGCGCACGGCAGGCCCCAGTGGCTCCTTGGAGATCACCTCAGGCAACACCATGGCCTCCGCCGGCTTGGTGAGCTTGATCTTGAGGGCATAGAGCTGGGACTGATCCGAGGTCAGTACGTCGCAGCGCCCCGCCTCGAACCCCTTGACGGTCTGATCCGAGGTATCGAACACCACAGGGGTATATTTCATGCCGCCATTGGCACGGAAATAGTCCGCCAGGTTGAGTTCTGTGGTGGTACCGGACTGGATGCAGACAGCGGCGCCGTCGAGCTCCTTGGCACTCTTGACCCCGAGGGACTGCTTGACCAGGAAGCCCTGGCCATCGTAGTAGTTCACCCCGGCAAAGGTCAGACCCAGCGACCCGTCCCGGGTCAGGGTCCAGGTGGTGTTGCGCGAGAGCAGATCCACCTCACCGGACTGCAGGGCGGTGAACCGCTCCTTGGCGGTGAGGGAGACATACTTGACCTTGCCGGCATCCCCCAGCACGGCCGCAGCCACGGCCCGGCACACGTCCACGTCCAGACCGGTCCAGGTGCCCTTGGCATCCGGATTGGAGAAGCCAGGCAGACCATCACCCACCCCGCACTGCACGAATCCCTTCTTCTTGACCGCATCCAGTGTGCCGTCGGCCCACGCATTGGCTGCCACCAGCGACAGCACCATTACCATACCTGCCTTGTGTATCTGCTTCATCTCACTCTTCCCTGTGGTTTGATTCAAATAGGCACCAAAACCTGGCAAGATGCCTTTATTTACCTGCTTTTTCGCAGCTTATCGAGCAACTCAAAAACCTGTCAATCGGTGCAAACCGGCCCAAATCTGGTGCAACAGCACAAAATAGGCAAGCGGGTCGATATGCACTCTTAGAATCAAAAATAGACCCTTATTTACAAAATGGCCTGCTGTTAAAAGCCCCTCGTAGTGTGAGGATTTTTTTTCGCAAAAAAATCGGGCGCACCGGGATGGGGCATAAAAACGCGCTGACAACTCACTCATCAGGCTCACATTTCTGCCCACGGGGCCCACCATTGGGGGGGATGAACCAATATCGGGCAATCTGGGGAGAGAACATGAAAACGTGGGGGCGAGGGTGGCACAAGCCGGGAGGGAGGCCGGAGCCACATTGCCACATTTGGCGTGCTCCCCCGGGTCGGGAGGGCTCAACCGCCGCGGGGGCCGTCTTCGATCTCGGTGATGACGCCGTTCTCGACGGTAACGAATTGCATGAACTCGCTCTTGCCGAAGTTGTAGGTCCAGCGTTCGGCATACTTGACCGTCATCCGCGCCCCGAAGCCGTTCTCCTCGTAGCGGGTGAGATCCTCCTTGAGCAGGGGCTGACCACAGCGGATCAAGAGCTCGGCCGTGGTGTCACCCTCGGTCAGCAAGGCGCTCTTGCAGCGCAGGGTGCCGGCATGCACGGGTAAAACCACCACCAGCAGCAACCACAGAATCGGTTTCATTTTGCACTCCATTTGAACAGGATCGAACCCAGCGCGATACACGCCAGGGCAAACAGCATGACCTGACCCAGGCTCCCCGCCACCGCCTGCCACCCCGCCCCTTCCAGCATCACGGCGCGGGCCGCCTCGATGATCTGGCTCAGGGGAAGACGGGCTCCCAGGGCCTGCAACCAGGGGGGAGAGCCCTCCAGCGAGAACCAGACGCCGGACAAGAACATCATGGGCAAGCTGATGAGATTGAGCAAACCGCTCGCCAGCTCCTCGTTCTGGATCCGGGCGGCGATGAGCAGGCCGAGGGAGGCCATGGCTGTCCCGCCGACCAGGGCGATCAGCAGCAGCAACCAGCCCGACCCGAGCAGAGGCACATCCAGCAGCCAATAGGCCACCAGAAAGACCAGCAGGCTCACGACCAGCGTAATCATCACCCGCGACAGCAACTGGGCGCAGAGAAACTCGGCGGCCGAGAGCGGCGTGGCGCCAAGTCGTTTGAGCACCCCGTTCTTGCGATAGCGCACGATGACGAAGCCGACGCCGAACAGGCCGGAGAACATCAGGTTCATGCCGATGACCCCGGGCAGCAACCAGTCGCCGTAGCGGATGGCTCTGCCCCTCAGGGCCTCCCTGTGCAGCGGCACGGACACCGCCTGGTGCAGCAGGTATTCCGCCATGGCCCCCTGGGGAGCATCCGGGTTGATCCAGTAGCGCCCCTCCCCCGGCGAGATCAGCAGGTCCAGCTGATGGTGGCGCACCTTGAGCCGCCCCTTCTCCGCCTCGTCATAGGGGATGATCCTGAGCAGCGGGACATCGTGCAGGGGAGCGTAGGTGGCAGGCAGAGCCCCCACCACCCCTATCTGCACCAGGGGTTTGGGGGGACCCGAGAAGATGAGGGAGAAACCGATCACCAGCAAGAGCGGGAAGACCAGGTTCCACACCAGGGCGGCACGATCGCGCACGAATTCGAGGGTTCTGGCGTAAAAGAGCGCGCCGATGCGCTTAATGGCTCCCGTCATCTTCTGCTCCTCGCACCTGGCACCCGTCGGGCAACCACCTGGCACACACCTCCCCCCTCACAGCAAATGCGCCCCTTCATGCGCCGCTCCGCAGGCTATGGCCGGTCAGGTGGAGGAAGAGATCCTCCAGATTGGGGGAGCGCACCTGCATGCCGGTGAGCGGCACGCCGAGGCTCAGCAGCCGCGGCAGCAAGGCCGCCACGTCGGGGCAGCTCAGCTCCACCTGATCGCCCGCCGGGCGCAGGGGGTAACCAAGCCCGGCCAAGGCCGGGTGATCCGGCAGGCGCACCAGCACGCCGTCGAAGTGGTGGGCCAACAGGGCCGCCGGGGTATCCAGGCTCAGCAGGTGGCCGTGATCGACGATGGCAATCTGATCGCACAGCTGCTGCGCTTCATCCATGTAGTGGGTGGTGAGCACCACCGTCTTGCCCTGGGCCTTGATCGCCTCGATACGCTCCCAGAAATGGTGGCGGGCCTGGGGATCCAGCCCCGTCGTGGGTTCATCCAGAAACAGCAGTTCGGGGTCGCCGAGCAGGGCCAGGGCCAGCAGCAGGCGCTGACGCTGACCACCGGAGAGCTTGCGACTGTCCCTGTCGATGAACTCGCCCAGGGTGCACAGCTCGATGAGCAGTTCCCGCGGCAGAGGATTGGGGTAGAGACTGGCGAACAGGCGCAGGGTATCCCGTACCGTCAGAAAGTCCTGTAGCGCCGTGTGCTGGAACTGGATGCCGATGCGGGAGCGGTAATCGGGGCCCCGCGGCGCACCGTGAAACAGGATCTCGCCGCTGTCCGGGGTGAGGATCCCCTCCAGCAACTCTATGCAGGTGGTCTTGCCCGCACCGTTCGGACCGAGCAGGCCGAAACAGCAGCCGGCAGGAATGGCGAAGCTGAGCCCGTCCACCGCCCTGACGCCGGGGAAGTGCTTGACGAGATCGACGACCTCGATGATGGCTGCCATGGCGTCTCTCCTCGTGCGGCCGGATGGCGACGCTCTGACTATATCCAAATCCCCCGCGCAGACACAAAACCCATTGCGGAGAGGGCGGAGAAGCGCACAAAAACAAACGGCGACCCTGGGGTCGCCGTTTTCATCACATCAGCCGGATCACAGGATGTCCAGCAGTTCCACTTCGAACACCAGAGCGGAGTACGGCGGGATGGAACCGGCGCCACGGGCACCGTATGCCAGATCCTGCGGAATGTAGAGCTTCCACTTGGAGCCAACCGGCATCAGCTGCAGGGCTTCTACCCAGCCGGCGATGACGCCAGTCACCGGGAACTCGGCCGGCTGGCCGCGGGCGACGGAGCTGTCGAAGACGCCACCGTGGGTGAAGGTACCGTGGTAGTGCACGCGCACGGACTGACCGGCTACCGGCACGGCGCCGTTGCCTTCAACCATGACTTCGTACTGCAGACCGGAGTCGGTCACGTTCACTTCGGCGCGCTTGGCGTTGTCGGCCAGGAAGGCTTCGCCTTCGGCGGCAGCGGCCTTGGCGGCAGCTTCCTGCTCTTCCTGCATGCGGGCGGTGATGACCTGGAAGGCATCGTTGATATCGTCACGGCTGACCGCGAACTCCAGACCGTTCAGGGCATCTGCCAGACCTTGTTGCAGGGCCGGGATATCCAGACCGGCGAAGGCTTGCTGCGCCAGTTGATCACCCATGTTGCGGCCGATGCCGTAGCTGGCCTTCTGTTCGATAGAGTCGTATTGGGACATTGAGAGATTGCTCCGGGTCCTGATGGTAAAAGAGACGGGATGATAACAGACTTTTGGGCGCCGTGCTGCGGGCGGCAGCCCTGATTTGCCCGCCCGTGGGAGAGAGTTCACACAAGCGGGCAACAGGCTGGCGACATTTTGCTTAGGTACTTTCTTCAAGCCCGGTCAATCAGGGCCCGCACCGCGGCCACCTTGGCACCATCCGTGATATTCACGCGGCCGTCGTCCGAGGTGCCCATGTTGACCCCATGCGGCACCATGCCGCCACGCCAGCCCATACCGGACATGTGTACCTCGCTCACCCCGGTGAACTCGATGATGGTGCGCACGTTGTCGGCATTGACCCCGGCCCCCGGCATCAGGCTGGCGCGGCCCGCCAGTGCCTGCTGCATGGCCTGTAGGGTCTCGAGCCCCGCCAGCGCGGTCGGCGCATGGCCCGAGCTCAGGATGCGCTCGCAGCCCGTGGCCACGATCACCTCCAGATCGGCGCGCCAGTCCGAACAGAGATCGATGGCGCGGTGGAAGGTGACTCCGAGCGGCCCTGCCGCCTCGACCAGCTGGCGGAGCCTGGCGGCGGGCACCCGCCCCTCTTCATCCAGCAGGCCGACCACCACACCCTGCAGGCCGGCGGCGCGGGCGGCGGCGATGTCCTGCAGCATGATCTCGAACTCGTCGTCGCCAAAGCAGAAATCCCCGGCACGGGGACGGATCATGGCGTAGACGGGAACGGTGGCATGGCGTGCCACCTGCTGCATGAAGCCGTAGGAAGGGGTCAGGCCGCCGAGGCCCAGGGCGGAGCAGAGCTCGATGCGATCGGCACCGGCCTCCTGGGCGGTAAACAGGGATTCCAGGTTGTCGATACAGATTTCAAGACGGGTCATGATGACTCCTTGATTCGGGGAGATCAGACCCGCGGTCCGATCTCACAGATTGAGCAGGGCGGCCCCACGCACACCGCCGGCCCCGCCAAAGCGGGCCTCGCGAATCTCGGGCAGGGCGACGCCGGGAAGCAGATGGCCGGGCAGGCGTTTGGGCAGCTCTTCATAAAGGGCTGGCAGGGCGCTAAGGCCCCCCCCCAGTACCACCACGTCCGGATCGATCACCGAGATGGCGGTGGCGATGCCGGCTGCCAGGATCTCCAGCCAGCAGTCGATGGTCGAGAGCGCCGCAGGCTCCCGGGCCTCGGCACGCTCGACGATCTGGTGACCGCTGGCGCGCTCCCCGCGAAAGTGGTGATAGAGCCGCTCCAGGCCGGTGCCCGAGGCGTAGGTCTCGAAACAGACCAGACGGCCGCAGCCGCAACGGGGACGGGGCAGGTCGGGGTATTTCATCAGGATGGTGGCCGGCAGCGGGTAGTGGCCAATCTCGCCGGCCAGCCAGTTGCGCCCCTGGATGAGGCGCTCCGCCAGATAGACGGCGCCGCCTATCCCGGTACCGATAGTGACGCCCAGCGCACTGTCGGCCCCCTCGGCCGCACCCTGGTGTACTTCGGACCAGAGGAAGCAGTTGGCATCGTTGTCCACCCTGACCGGTCGACCCAGCAGCTCGGCCAGATCCGCTCCCAGGTGACGACCGTGAATGGCGGGCAGGTTCGCCGCCACTATGCTTCCGTCGAGACGATTGAGGATGCCGGGAAACCCGATCCCCACGGCCCCCTTCACGCCAAAACGCACGTCGGCCGCCTCGACTCGCTCACGGATCGCCTGCTGGAGCGCCTGATAGTCGTTGCCCGGCGTACTCATGCGCTCCTCATGGCAGAGAGCCAGGGCGCCGTCGTACACCGAGAACGCGATCTTGGTGCCACCGATATCAAATCCGTAATACATGCCACACTCCCTTGCCGGTGGACCCGTCCACCCCAGTCTGTCCAGATGGGGCACATTGTATTAATTCGCAAAAAAAATAAAGTGACCTGGGGCGAAAAACGGGAGAGAGATCAAAGCAAGCGGAACATTTGTCGTTGCTGGCAAGGTTGGCCAAGGCTGGTCAGGGTACGCTCCTGACCGTCGAACACGAAGCCGCGGCGCAGGTAGAATCCCTCGCCGATGTGATTGCCGTCGAGCAGCCAGAGCCTGACGCACTCGCAGCCGGCCCGGCGCATCTGCACCGCCACCGCCTGCCACAACCGCTTGCCATGGCCCTGACGCCAGTGATCCGGGTGAAGATAGAGCGCCCGGATGCGTGCAGTCATCAGCCCCTCTTCCACGGACGTTTGCCAGTAGAGCAGGCCGATGACCACCTCGTCCCGGCAGATCAGCATGGGGATGGGGCCGGCCTCGGCGAGCCGCTGGCGCCAGATGTGAAGATGATCGGTGACGGCGAGCTGGGCCAGCATGTCGCTGCCGAGCACGCCGCCATAGGCCGCCAGCCAGCTGGCCCGCTGCATCACCGTCATGGCGGCGGCGTCGGCAGCCCGGGCCAGGCGCAGCGTTATGCCTTGCACTGGGGTACCAGCCCTGAGGCTCTCGCCTGCTGATACAGGGGCTGCACCTCGCCCTGCTGGGCCTGCAACTCCGCGATCCGGCTCTGGTCGCTGGGGTGGGTGGAGAGCAGCTGGGGCGGGGCCTTGCCCCCGGAGGCGGCACTCATGTTCTGCCACAGGGGAATGGCCTCGGCCGGGTTGAAACCGGCGCGCGCCATCAGCTCGAGACCGAGCCTGTCCGCCTCGCTCTCCTGGGTCCGGCCATAGGGCAGGGCGATCCCCACCTGGACCCCGAGACCCAGGGCCGCCATGGTGGCCGCCCCCCCGAGGCTGCTACTGCTGCCGATGGCCGCATCGGCCACCGCCAGCCCGAGGCCGGTCAGCTGGTCGCGGGAGAGGCGCTCGTTGGAGTGCTGGGCCAGCACATGGGTCAGCTCGTGGCCGATGACGGTGGCGAGCTGATCCTGATTCCTGGCCACCTTGAGCAGGCCGCTGTAGACGCCGATCTTGCCGCCGGGCAGGGCGAAGGCGTTGACCTCCTTGGAGTCGAACACCACCACCTCCCAGCTGGTGATACCATAGCTGGCGGGCACCTGGGCGGTCACCGCCCTGGCCACGCAGGAGACATAGGCATTCATCCTGGCATCCTTGCTCACCTTCTCCTGCTGCTTCATCTGCTCGAAGGAGTCGGCCCCCAGCTGGCTCATCTGCTGGGGGGAGAAGAGCAGCATCTGGCTGCGGCCGGTCGGCGACTGGGCACAACCGGCCAGCAGGGCGCTGCACAGGGCCGTCAGGGCGAAGAGGGACAGGGAGGAGGCGCGCATGAAAAGGTCCTTAACCATGAAGTTGCCCTATTTTCGGAAATGCCGCCGTCCGGTGCAAGCCAGCAACCGCGCCCTGCGACCAAAAAGATCCCAGGGGCGCCAAAATAAAAACGAGCCCGCTTGGGGCTCGTTTTTGCTGCTGGGACATGAGTGATTACATGATGCCCAGTTTCTTCAGGTCGGCCTGCACCACCTTGGCCGGTACCGGCACATAGCCATCCTTCGCCACTATGCTCTGGCCCGCCTTGGAGAGCATCATCTTCACGAATTCCTGCTCCATCGGGGAGAGCGGCTTGTTCGGATGCTTGTTCACGTAGACGTACAGGAAGCGGGAGAGCGGGTACTTGCCGGTGATGGCGTTGTCCGAGGTCGCCTCGATAAAGGTCTTGCCATCCTTGGAGAGCGGCACGGCGCGCACGCCGGAGGTGACGTAACCGATGCCGGAGTAGCCGATGCCGTTCAGGGAGGAGGAGACGGACTGCACCACGGAGGCAGAGCCCGGCTGTTCGTTCACGCCGCTCTTGAAGTCACCGTTGCACAGGGCGTGCTCCTTGAAGTAACCGTAGGTACCGGACACGGAGTTACGGCCGAACAGCTGCAGATCCTTGCCGGACCAGCTGCCATCCAGACCCAGATCGGACCATTTGGTGGCTGCCTTGGGTTCGCCGCACTTGAGGGTGCTGGAGAAGATGGCGTCGATTTGCGACATGGTCAGACCCTTGATGGGGTTGTCCTTGTTGACGAACACCGCCAGGGCATCGACCGCGACGCGGATGGCGGTCGGCTTGTAGCCGTAGCGCTTCTCGAAGGCTTCCTCTTCACCGGCCTTCATGGCACGGCTCATGGGGCCAAACTGGGCGACGCCTTCGGTCAGGGCAGTGGGCGCGGTAGAGGAACCGGCGGCCTGGATCTGCACGTTGACGTTGGGGTACATGCGCTTAAATTCTTCGGCCCACAGGGTCATCATGTTGGCCAGGGTGTCCGAGCCGACAGAGGACAGGTTGCCCGAGATGCCGCTGGTCGGTGCGTATTCCGGCAGATCCTTGTCTACACCGTAGGCCAGTGCGCTGACAGAAAACAGGGTTGCAGCGGTGAATCCGATGACACCAGCCAGTTTGTTGAGTTTCATCCAATCTCTCCAAGTCCAAGGTTGCAGAAGGCAATCGTCAGTATGACGTCGATACATGGTTCAAACCCGATCACCCTCTCCACAGTTACAGAAGGTCCGTTCTTGAAACGGCGCCAGTATCTGACCTGGCAGTGACAAATTTATGGATTTAATGTGACACTTTAATGACATGAGCAAGGTTTTGCACAAATGCAAGGAGGGCTGCGAACGCAGCCCTCTTTTCGTTGCTAACCCATTGCTGTGAAAGACTATTTAATCACCACCATGCGGGCGGGAATGAGGAAGCTGAAGCGGCTGCCCGCTCCGACACGGCTCTCTATCTCCAGCTGGGCATCGTGATGGCTCAGGGCATGCTTGACGATGGCAAGGCCGAGCCCGGACCCCCCGGTGTGACGCGAGCGTGCCTTGTCCACCCGGTAGAAGCGCTCGGTGAGACGCGACAGGTGCTCGGGGGCAATCCCCTCCCCTTCGTCCTGCACCACGAAGAGCGCCATCTGCCCCTGCTTGCGCCACTCCACGGTGATCTTGCGTCCCGCCGGGGTGTAGTGAATGGCGTTGTATACCAGGTTGGAGACGGCGCTGCGCAGCTGATCCTGATCCCCGCGCACGAACAGGTTCGACTGCACGTTGAACACGATCTCGTGGCCCCGCTCGCCGGAGAGCGCGCGCGCCTCCTGCTCCAGCAGCCCCAGCATGGCGGGCATGTCCACCAGGTGGGAGAGATCCACCGTGGGGGCGGCTTCGATGCGCGACAGGGTGAGCAGCTGGTTGACCAGGTTATCCATGCGGATGGTCTGCTCCATCATTACCCTGTGCGCCTTGGCCCACATGGCGGGCGGCGGCGGCTCCTCGGTCATCTCCAGGTAACCTTTGAGCACGGTGAGGGGGGTGCGCAGCTCGTGGGAGACGTTGGAAACAAAATGCTTGCGGGTCTTCTCCAGGCTGCGCAGCCGGGTCACGTCCCGCGCCACCAGCATGGCCTGATCCTCGGCATAGGGCATGATGCGAAACTCGAGGAACTTCTCCTCGTTGATGGGAGACGCCATCTCGAACGGTTCGTCGTACTGCCCCTTGCCGAGGTAGGCGGCAAAGGCCGGGTGACGGATGAGGTTGCCGATGTGCTGGCCGGCGTCCTCCGGCCAGCGAAAGCCGAGCAGTTGCTCCGCCAGCCGGTTGCACCAGAGGATGCTGCCATCGGTGCGAAACACCACGGCGGCGTCGGGCAGCGCCTCTGCCCCCTCCCGGAAACGGCGGATAAGACCCGCCAGCTCCCGGCGACGTGCACGGTGGCGCTGCTGCAACTTGTAGATGCCGTTGAAGATGTATTCCCAGCTACCGCTGCCATGGGGGGGGACCAGGCTGCGATCGTGCCACAGCCAGTCCGACAGCCGCTTCTGGAAGCGATAGTGCCAGCCCAGATGGAGCACGGTCGCCACCAGCAGGCAGAGCGCAAGATGATCGATTAACCAACCTACCAAGACGAAGGGGGCGTAGAAGAACGCCATTCGCCACAACTGTCGCCGCCAGGCGTAAGGTTGCAACATTCAGGTCTCCTAGAGACGGCAAAGAGCAGGGAGCTGCGCCAGCAGGCGCGTCCGGCATGGGGTCCCTAGAGGCGGGTCGAGAAGCGGTAACCGGCCCCGCGCACCGTCTGGATCAGCCTGTCGTGCCCCGTCTCCTCGATGGCCTTGCGCAGGCGGCGGATATGCACGTCCACGGTTCTGTCCTCGACGTACACATTGGTCCCCCAGACGTTGTTGAGCAGCTGCTCGCGGCTGTAGACCCGCTCCGGGTGAGTCATGAAGAAATGTAGCAGCTTGAACTCGGTCGGCCCCATGTCGAGGGCCTTCTCCTCGGCGCTGACCCGGTGAGACACCGGATCCAGCTTGAGCCCCTGCACCTCGATCACCTCGTCCACCGAGGTGGGAGAGACACGGCGCATCACCGCATGCAGGCGGGCGGTCAGCTCCTTGGGGGAGAACGGCTTGGTGATGTAGTCGTCGGCACCCGCCTCCAGGCCGCGGACCTTGTCCTCTTCCTCACCGCGGGCGGTCAGCATCACCACCGGGATCTGGCGGGTCATCTCATCCTGCTTGAGCTGCTTGATGAACTGGATGCCGCTGCCACCGGGCATCATCCAGTCCAGCACGATGAGTTCGGGGTAAGGCTCGCGCACCTTTGCCAGTCCATCGGCGTAGTCTTCCGCCTCTACTGTTTCATATCCCTTCTGCTCGAGCACGAAGCAGAGCATTTCGCGGATCGGTGCCTCGTCCTCGACCACCAGAATTCGCTTAGCCATATCCCTTCTCTCTCCTCTGTGAAGATGGGTGCGCCAATTATTAGAACTTTCTGTGACACTTTTATGACTTTATGACGGGCGGGATGATAAACGTTTTCAGATTCAGTTGGCAGCAGTGCGTTGCAACAGATCCCAGCGGTTGCCGCTGATGTCCTCGAACACCACTACGGTGCCGTAAGGCTCGCACCTGGGTTCTTCACAGAAATGAACGCCGTATTTCCGCATGCGTTCGTAGTCCCCCCAGAAGTCATCGGTCTCGAGGAAGAGGAAGACCCGGCCGCCCCCCTGCCGGCCGATGGCGGCCTGCTGCTCCTCGCTGGCTGCCCGCGCCAGCAACAGGGCGGAACCGGGGGCCCCCCTGGGGGCAACCCGCACCCAGCGCTTGCCCGGCTTGCCCGGTTCATCGAGCGTCTTGTCTTCCAGCAGCGCGAAGCCCATCCCCCGGGTAAAGAAGGCGATGGCCTCGTCATAGTCGGCCACCAGCAGGGTCAGGGCGCCAAGATGTTGTGCCATGGGAGGTGCCTCCACAGATGAATGAACGGGGCGCATCATAGCGGGCGCGTCGCTCTGGCTCCAGCGATCCGGGACAATGGCGAGCAGATCCTGCCGCCGGGCAGGCTCGCTCGCCCTTGCTCAGCCCTGCCCGAGCCAGTCGCGCAGCACCGTATCCCGGTCGCCATCCAGCGCCGGCGAGGCGCGCCCGTAGCGCACCGGGGTGGCCGACAGATGGAGCGGGTTGGCCAGGGTCGGCAAGGTCTGCTCACCGCGCTGCACCTGCTGCACCCAGCCGCGTACCGCCCCCTGCTCGAGGGCGAACAGGGCATCCAGGGTGAGGATAGGGCCGCCCGGGACCCCGGCCGCCTCCAGCATGGCCGTCCACTCGGCGCTGGTGCGTGCCAGCAACCGCTCGGCAATCAGGGCGTTGAGCCGGTGGCGCTGGCGCACCCGGGCGGCGTTGGTGGCAAAATCAGGGTCCTGTGCCCACCCGGGGGCCCCCAGCAGGGCCGCCAGGGCGGCAAACTGGCCGTCGTTGCCCACCGCCAGGATGAGGTGGCCATCCCGGCTGGGATAGACATCGTAGGGGACGATATTGGGGTGACCATTGCCAAGGCGTCCGGGGGCCTGACCGGTGGCGAGATAGTTCATCGCCTGGTTGGCCAGCACAGCCACCGACACGTCGAGCAGGGCCAGATCGATCTGCTGCCCCTCCCCGGTTCGCTCCCGGTGGCGCAGGGCCGCCTGGATGCCGATGGTGGCGTAGAGGCCGGTGAGGATGTCGACGAGCGCCACCCCCACCTTGACCGGCCCGCCGCCGGGCACCCCATCGGGTTGACCCGTGATGCTCATCAACCCGCCCAGCCCCTGAATAAGCAGATCGTAACCGGGTCGCTGGGCCCAGGGCCCGTCCTGGCCAAAGCCGGTGATGGAGCAGTAGATGAGCTCTGGGCGGCGGGCCTTGAGGCTCGGATAATCGAGGCCGTAGCGCGCGAGCCCCCCCACCTTGAAGTTCTCGATCACCACGTCGGCTCTGTCCACCAGAGCCAGCAGGGTGTCTCTGTCGCGCGCCAGATCCAGGGCGATGGAACGCTTGCCCCGGTTGGCCGCGTGAAAGTAGGCCGCCTCCCCCGCCACCAGCTCGGGCGGCCCCCAGTGACGGGTGTCATCACCGCGCCCGGGGGCCTCCACCTTCACCACGTCGGCGCCGAGATCGGCGAGCAGCTGGCTGGCCCAGGGGCCGGCCAGCACGCGGCTGAGATCCAGCACGCGCACACCGGCAAGGGGCCCCATCACTCGAACGCCTGCAGGTCGGTCTGAGCACGCCCCAGGATCAGGGCGTGGATGTCGTGAGTCCCCTCGTAGGTGTTGACTGCCTCCAGGTTCATCAGGTGGCGAATGACGTGAAATTCGTCGCTGATGCCGTTGCCGCCGTGCATGTCGCGGGCGACGCGGGCTATCTCCAGCGCCTTGCCGCAGCTGTTGCGCTTGATGAGGGACACCAGCTCCACCGGGCAGCGCCCCTCGTCCATCAGGCGCCCGGCGCGCAGGCAGCCCTGCAGGCCGAGGGCAATCTCGGTCTGCATGTTGGCGAGCTTGAGCTGGAACAGCTGGGTGGCGGCCAAGGGGCGACCGAACTGCTGGCGATCCAGCCCGTACTGGCGGGCGGCGTGCCAGCAGAACTCGGCGGCGCCGAGCGCCCCCCAGGCGATGCCGTAGCGCGCCTTGTTGAGACAGCCGAACGGCCCCTTGAGGCCGCTCACCCCGGCCAGCCGGTTGGCCTCGGGCACGAAGACCCGATCCATCACGATCTCGCCGGTGATGGAGGCGCGCAGGGAGAACTTGCCCTCGATCTTGGGGGCAGAGAGCCCGGCCATCCCCTGCTCCAGCACGAAGCCGGTGATCTCGCCGTCCAGCTTGGCCCACACCACGAAGAGATCGGCGATGGGGGAGTTGGTGATCCACATCTTGTTGCCGGTGAGCAGATAACCGCCGTCGACCCGCTCGGCGCGGCTCTTCATGGAGCCCGGATCCGAGCCCGCGTCCGGCTCGGTGAGGCCGAAGCAGCCCACCAGCTCACCCCGGGCCAGCCCCGGCAGCCAGCGCTGGCGCTGGGCCTCGTCGCCGTAGGCAAAAATCGGATGCATCACCAGGGACGATTGCACGCTCATGGCCGAGCGGTAGCCGCTGTCGACCCGCTCCACCTCCCGGGCGATGAGACCGTAGGCCACGTGATTGACCCCGGCGCAGCCATACTGCTCCGGCAAGGTGGCGCCGAGCAGCCCCAGCTCCCCCAGCTCGTTCATGATGGTGCGGTCAAACTGCTCGCGGCGGTTGGCCTCCAGCACCCTCGGCATCAGGCGGGACTGACAGTAGTCGCGGGCGGCGTCGCGGATGAGCCGCTCCTCGTCGCTCAGCTGGTCATCCAGAAAGAAGGGGTCTTGCCAATCGAAGGGGGTACGCGTCATAAGGCACTCCATGCCATGTGAAAGAATCAAACCGTAACAAACGGGTCTCTTGCAGACCCTGCCTGACCAGGGAAGCGGGTGGACAACACCTGTGTCACGCCTCCCCTCGCAACGCCCGATAGAGGGTGGTGCGGCTGATGCCGAGGCGGCGCGCCGCCTCGCTCACGTTGCCGCCGCACTCCGCCAGGGTCTGCTGCACCCGCTGGCGGCTCTGGGCGCGCAAGGTGGTGCCCTCGCCCGAAGGGGCCGGCACGGCGGTCGCCTCCGGCAGATGGAGGTGGGCGAGTTCAATCCAGCCCTCTCCCTCCGCCAGCACGCAGGCCACCTCCAGCGCCTGCTTGAGCTGGCGCACGTTGCCGGGCAGGGGGTGGGTCAGCAGCTGCTGCTCGGCCTCCCGGGTCAGCTGCAGCGCCGGATCCATCTCGGCCAGCAGGCGCAGGATCAGTGCCCGCCGATCCTGTGTCGGCCAGGCCCGCAATGGGGCCAGCTGCTGGCGCCAGCCGCAGATGCGATAGTAGAGATCCTCCCGGAAGGTGCCGGCCGCCACCATGGCCGCCAGATCCCGATGGCTCGCCGACACCAGCCAGAAATCCACCGGCTCGGGGCGCGTGCTGCCGACCGGGGTGACGACGCGCTCCTGCAGCACCCGCAGCAACCGGGTCTGGGCCGAGAGCGGCAGCTCGCCAATCTCGTCCAGCATCAGGATGCCGCCGTGGGCAGCGCGCAGGTATCCCTGACTGCCCTGGCTGCGGGCGCCGCTGAAGGCCCCGCCCACATAACCGAACAGCTCGGCCTCCACCAGATCCGCCGGCAGGGCGCCGCAGTTGACGCACACCAGGGGCTTCTCGTGGCGACTCGAGCGGCGATGGAGATCGCGCACCAGATGCTCCTTGCCGCTGCCGGTCTCCCCCTCGATGAGCAGGGAGATGCCGCGCTCCAGCATCTTGAGGGGCACCTGCCCGGGCGCCTTCAACTCCCTGGCGTCATCCTGCCTGCGGGGCCGGGGGGAGGCAGGCTCCGGCACCAGCCGCAGGGCGCGCCCCTCCCGCAGCCACTGCTTGCCGTCGAAGGGGTGCTGGCCGAGCCAGAGCCGGCCAGCCCGGTTGGCCCCGAGCAGCTCGCCGGCCTCCCCCAGCAGCAGGCGGGCGGACCAGAAACTCTGGGGATCGAGATCCACCAGCCAGCCCGGCTGGCTCGTCAGCAGCGCGTTCTCCAGGGTCATGGCCAGGAGGCGCACCGTGCCCAGCATGTCGCCGTCGTGGTGGGCCGCATCGGTGGAGATGTCGAGCACCCCGAGCAGGCGGCCGTCCGGCCCGAGCAGCGGGCAGGCGCTGCAACTGAGAAAACTGTGCTGGGCGAAGAAGTGCTGGGCGCCGAGCACCTGTACCTCGCTCTGCTCGGCCAGCGCAGTGCCGATGGCGTTGGTGCCCTTGCTTGCCTCTCCCCAGCGGGCGCCGCTGCGCAAAAAGACCCGCTCGGCGTGGCGGGCAAAGCCGTCGTCACCGCTGGCGGCCAGGATGGCCCCCTCGCCGTCGCACAGCAGCAGGCGGCAGGGGCGGCCCGCCAGCAGCTGTTCGAAGAGGGGCAGCACGAAGCGCTGGAAGCTGGCGATAAGCAGCCTGTGCTCCTCCTGGCGGGCAGACAGCTCCCCCAGGGGCAGCAGATCCAGCTCGGCGCTCTGCTGGCGGTGCAGCCCCTGATGCAGGCAGCGCTGCCAGGAACGCTGGATCGGGCTGGAACCAGATTGGGGGAACTCGCTCATCACGCCTCCTGTTCACAAAGGGCACAGTGTCACGACCCCTGTCCAGAAACGGCACACTCCTGTGGTCGTCGCCGGGGTCACTGGTTAATCAAGATACGCCGCCGCACCCCGCTTGATAACGTTTTTGTAACTTTTGTGATGCTGGTCAGACCCTCTGGCACGCCCCTTGCGAAAGCAGGAGTGCAGCCGGCCTCTCCGGCCGGTCAGGACCACACACATAAGGATGATGAGATGATTTATACCGCTCCCGGTCAGGCAGGTGCCCTGGTCAGCTTCAAGTCCCGTTACGACAACTTCATCGGTGGCGACTGGGTCGCGCCGCGCGCCGGTCGCTACTTCGAGAACATCTCGCCGGTGGATGGCCGCGTGTTCTGCGAGGTGGCCCGCTCCGACGCCGCCGACATCGAGCTGGCGCTGGATGCCGCCCACAAGGCCTTCCCGGCCTGGAGCAAGACCAGCGTCACCGAGCGCAGCAACCTGCTGCTGCGCATCGCCGATCGCATCGAACAGAACATAGAGCGGCTCGCCATCGCCGAGACCTGGGAAAACGGCAAGGCGGTGCGCGAGACCCTGGCCGCCGACCTGCCCCTGGTGGTGGATCACTTCCGCTACTTCGCCGGCTGCATCCGCGCCCAGGAGGGCTCCGCCGCCGAGCTGGATCAGAATACCGTCAGCTACCACTTCAAAGAGCCCATCGGCGTGGTCGGCCAGATCATCCCGTGGAACTTCCCCCTGCTGATGGCCGCCTGGAAGCTGGCCCCCGTGCTGGCGGCCGGCTGCTGCAGCGTGCTCAAGCCCGCCGAGCAGACCCCGGTCACCATCATGCTCATGATGGATCTCATCAAGGACATCCTGCCTCCCGGTGTGGTCAACGTGGTCAACGGCTTCGGCGCCGAGGCGGGCCAGGCGCTCGCCACCAGCAACCGGATCCAGAAGCTCGCCTTCACCGGCTCCACCGAGGTGGGGGCCCATATCCTGCGCTGCGCCGCCGACAAGCTGATCCCCTCCACCGTCGAGCTCGGCGGCAAGTCCCCCAACATCTACTTCGCCGACGTGATGCAGCACGAGAGCAACTACATCGACAAGGCGGTGGAAGGCATGCTGATGACCTTCTTCAACCAGGGCGAGGTGTGCACCTGCCCCTCCCGCGCCCTGGTGCAGGAGAGCATCTATGACGACTTCATGGACAGAGTGCTGGCCCGTGCCCGCACCATAGTCCAGGGCAATCCCCTCGACACCAATACCCAGGTGGGTGCCCAGGCGTCCCGCGAGCAGTTCGACAAGATCCTGAGCTACATGGAGATAGGCCGCGGCGAAGGGGCAAAAATGCTGATCGGCGGCGGCGCGGCCAAGGTGAGCGGGCTGGAGGGGGGCTTCTACATCCAGCCCACCATCTTCCACGGCCAGAACAAGATGCGGGTGTTCCAGGAGGAGATCTTCGGGCCGGCCCTCGGGGTCACCACCTTCAAGGACGAGGCGGATGCCCTGGCCATTGCCAACGACACCCAGTACGGCCTGGGGGCAGGCCTCTGGACCCGGGACAGCAACCTGGCCTGGCGCATGGGGCGCGGCATCCAGGCCGGCCGGGTCTGGGTCAACTGCTACCACGCCTACCCGGCCCACGCGGCCTTCGGCGGCTACAAGAAATCAGGGATCGGTCGCGAGACCCACAAGATGATGCTGGACCACTACCAGAACACCAAGAACCTGCTGGTGAGCCACGACATCAACCCCCTCGGCTTCTTCTAAGCCGGTCATCGCTGATAAAAAGGGCGCCTGTCAGGCGCCCTCTCTTTTTCCGCCGAACTCTGTCCGGCTGCCACCGGGATCACCCGGGCTGACCCAGCTGCTGGCGATAGCGCTGGGGGGCGCAGCCCTGTTCGCGCTGGAACATGGCGATAAAAGCCGAGGTGGAGGTGTAGCCCAGGCGCCAGGCGATCTCCTGCACCGGCATGTCGCCGCGCAGCCAGTCCAGCGCCTTGACCAGGCGCAGCCGGGTGCGCCACTGGCCGAGGCTCATGCCAAGCTCCTTCTGGCAGTGCCGCGCCAGGGTGCGCTCCGTGCTGTGCAGCGCCCTGGCCCACTCGGCCAGAGTGCGGTTATCCTCGGGAGCCGCCTGCAGCGCCGCCAGCAGGGGGGCGAGCAGGCGATCCCGGCTCTGGGGCAGGTAGCTCGGCTGGCAGCGGGTACGCGCCAGCTTCTCGATGAAGAGCTCCCCCTGGCGGGCGTCCCACTCGTCCTCCAGATGGCCGACCCGGCGCTGGGTGAAGTCGTCCAGCAGGGCGCGCAGCAGGGGGGTGAGCGCCAGCAGCTGGGGCTCGCTCGGCAGGCGCGGGGCCAGCGCGTGGCTCACGTAGATGGAGGTGTAATCCAGGGTCTGCTCGTTGAAGGCGCTGTGGGGCAGATTGGCCGGCACCCAGATGAGGTAGTCCGGCGGCGCCACCAGCCGCTGCCCCCCCACCTCCACCACCATGACCCCGAGACTGATGAGGCTGAGCTGGCCCCAGGGGTGGGCGTGCTCGGCACAGGCGTTGCCCCCCTGGATCTGGCTGTAGCGAAAATAGAGGGGGTTGGGGGGGGCCAGCAGGCGATCCTGCTCGGCCAGGGTGAGGGTGCCCATGCAGATTGTCCCAAAGCGGTTATGACATGTCTTATTTACGCTACTTACATCGTTCAAGACAAGGCTAGACTCTCCCCATCATACCAAGGAGTGCCTATGCCTTTTCTCTTCCCCCTGCTCGCCATCCTGATCTGGGCCGCCAATACCGTGGTCTCCAAGGCCGCCGCCGGCGTGCTGGATCCTGCCGCCATCTCGTTTTACCGCTGGGTGATCGCCGCCCTGGCCCTGAGCCCCTTCTGCCTGCCCGCTCTCTGGCGCCGGCGCAGCGAGATCCGCCCCTGGTTCGGCAAGTTGCTGGTTCTCTCCCTGCTCGGCATGGTGCTCTACCAGTGCCTCGCCTACTACGCCGCCCACTCGACCTCGGCCACCAACATGGGGGTCATCGGCTCCCTGCTGCCCCTGCTCACCCTGCTGCAGGGGGCGCTCTTCTTCGGTCAGCGCCCCGGCAAGCAAGCGTTGCTCGGCATGATCCTCTCCCTGTTTGGGGTGTTCTGGCTGCTCGGCCAGGGCGAGCCGCTGGCGCTGCTGCACACCGGCATCAATCCCGGCGATGGCATGATGCTGCTGGGGGCCGCCAGCTATGCGCTCTATGGCCTGCTGATCCGCCGCTGGCAACTGCCGTTCGGCCCCTGGCTCAACCTCTACCTGCAGATCCTGCTGGCGGTGCTGTTGCTGGTCCCGGTCGCCCTCAGCGCCGAGTCGCTGGCGGTGCCCCGGGAGGGCTGGGGCATGGTGCTGTTCGCCGGCATCGCCTCCTCCCTCTTTGCCGCCTACTGCTGGATGCGCGGCCTGGCGAGCCTGGGGCCGGAGCGCACCTCGGTGTTCATGAACCTGATGCCCCTGTGCACGGCGCTCATCGCCGTCATCACCCTGGGGGAGCCCATTCACGGCTATCACCTGCTGGGGGGTGGCCTCATCCTGGGGGGCGTCATGCTCGCCCAGCTCAAGCCAAGAGCCCGCCCCGTTCTGGCGGAAGAGGCCTGAGGCGGGCCCGAACACGGCCAATAAAAAAGGGAGCCCAGGCTCCCTTTTTTGTTTTGCGTTGCGTTGCTTGCGAGCCCCTAGGCTCAGTTGCTGCGCCGCCAGTGGTAGCGCCGCTCCGGGCGACCGCGCTGGCCATAGTTGAGATCCACGTCCAGCTTGTCCTCGGACTCCAGAAACTCCAGATAGCGGCGTGCCGTAGTGCGGCTGAGTGAAAGACGCAGCGCCACCGTATCGGTGGAGAAGGCGTTGTCGGGCTCCCCCGCCAGCAGCTCCAGCACCTGGCGCAGGGTGATGGCGTCGATCCCCTTGGGGGTGTCGCGCACCTCCCTCGGCTGCACCCGCCCCTTGCCCATCAGCCGATCGAGGTCGCTCTGCTCCAGCAGGCCGCGCTCGCACAGGCGCCGGTGCAGGGTCAGTATCTCGTCCAGGCTCTGCTGGATGCGAAACAGCCGCAGCGGCTTGATGATGTAGTCCTGCACCCCCAGGTTCAGGGCCTGCTGTATGGTCTCCACGTCGCAGGAGGCGGTGACCATGACCACGAACACCTCCCGGTTGTGGTGGCGCAGCTGGTTGACCCACTCCAGGCCCGAGCCATCGGGCAGGGAGATGTCGACGATCAGCAGTTGGGGCTCGGTGGCACGCAGCATGAGATCGGCCTCGGCCAGGCTGCCGGCCCGCCCCAGCAATGAGTATCCCGGGGTCGAGGAGATCAGTTCCGCCAGAATGGCGCCGATCCGTTCGTCATCCTCGATAATCAGCGTGAAAATTGGCTTCATGACTTACACCAATTGGTTTTTATTCAAATAGATACCGAACAGTGTCGTCTGCTCGGCGGTGCGCCGCCATTCTATCACACCCCCACGACGGGCCACGGTCTTCTTGACCAGAAAGAGACCTACGCCATGATCGCCGGTCTGACGGCTCACGCCGTAGTCGAACAAATGGTCCGCCAGCGCCTCGTCCACCCCTTCGCCGCTGTCCTCCACCTCGATCACCAGGCGCCGGCCGAAGTCATCGAGGGAGAGCAGCACCCTGGGGGGGCAATGGGCACGGTTCACCCAGGCGGCGCGCAGGCCGTTGTCCAGCAGGTTGCCAAGGCAGGTGATGAGATCCGCCGATACCTCCGCCGGATACTCCCCGAGTGCCGAGCCGGGATCCAGCACCAGCTCGACCCCCAGCTCCCGCGCCCGGCTGAACTTGCCGAGGATGAGCCCGGCCACCGGCTTGTTCTCTATGGCCCGCAGCACATCCTGGAGCATGGTCTGACAGGCCTCGTTCTCCTGCTGGATGAGCTCCACCGCCTGATCCACGTGGCCAAGCTGGAGCAGACCGGAGAGGCTGCCCAGCTTGTTCGCGAACTCGTGGGTCTGGATCCGCAGCATCTCGGCGTACTGGCGCAGGTGGGTCACCTGCATGCCGAGGCTGCCGGTGCCATCCGGCCGACTGAAGATGAGCATGCGACCCGGCTCCCGCCCGCCGAGATCCTGCCAGTGACCGACGAAGTCCTCCCCCTGCACGGAGAAACGCACCCCGCCCTCCTGGGTCAGGGTCGGCAGCAGGCTGGGGGCCAGCTCTGCCAGGGAGCGTCCCAGCAGGGCATGACGGCCGGTGCCGGGCAGGCGCAGCTGATAGAAGGCGGCGCTGTTGATCATCCGGATGCGATCGCTCGCATCCAGGGCCACGATGCCCTCCGAGATGCCCTCCAGCACCAGATCCTGCTGGGCGAAGCGGTTTGCTATGGTCTCCGGCTCCAGATCCAGCAGGGTGCGGCGCAGCCGATGCTGCACCCAGAACGCCAGCAGCAGGCCGCAGCCCAGCACGGCGCCGATGGCGCTGATGAGCAGGGCGATCCGCTCCAGGTAGATGCCCTCCACCGTCCGCATCAGGTAACCCACCACCACGGCGCCGATGGCGCGGCCGTCCGCCCCGATGACGGGAGAGAAGCAGCGGATGGCCGGTCCCAGGGTGCCGACGTCCCTGGAGCAGTAGCTGCGCCGCTCCTGGATCGCCGGCCAGATATCCTCGCCGCGAAAGCTCGCGCCCACCAGCTCCGGCGAGGGGTGGCTGAGACGGATGGCGTGCTCGTCGGTCACCACCATGTAGGCGGCATCGGTGCGGTCGCAGATCCCCTGCACATAGTCCCGCAGCCCCGGATCCTGCCCCTGCTGCAGCGCCTGCACCACCCGGGTATCCGCCGCCAGCACCCGCGCCAGATCGCTGCCTTTATCCTCCAGGTTGCTCTCCAGCAGGTGGCGGATGAAGAGCGCGAGCAGGCCCCCCAGGATCAGGATCAGCAGCAGCGACAGACCGAGGGAGAGGGTGACTAGCTGGTGGCGCAGTTTCATCTTGTTACCTTGCAACGTCAGGAGGCGGACCAATAGTGCGGGCGCCACCAGGTCTGGTCAATCATGGGCGCGGGATCACCGGCAAATTCCGCCAGCCCCTCGTCACGGGCACAGAGCGCCACGGCCCGGGCCACGGCGCGCGCCACCTCCCCCACCTGCTCGATGGGGGGCAGCAGCCGCCCTTCGGCGAGCGGGTAGGCGCCCACCGCCCGCACCGCCGCCTGCAGCATGCCATCGCTGATGCGGCGCGCCTTGACGGCGCAGGCACCGAGGCCGATGCCGGGGAAGACATAGACGTTGTTGCACTGGGAGACCCCGCGCATCTCCCCTGCCACCGCCACCGGCGGGAAGGGGCTGCCGGTGGCGAGCAGGGCCCGCCCGCCGGTAGCCTGCCACACCTCGGCCGGGGTCGCCTCGGCGCTGCGGGTGGGGTTGGAGAGCGGCAGGATGACGGGACGCTCGCACGCCTCCCCCATGGCCGTCAGCACCGCCTCGTCGAACAGGCCCCCCTGGCCGCTCACCCCGATGAGCACCCCGGGGCGCCGCTGCCTGATGAGCTCGGGCAGGGTCAGCCCCCCTTCCTCAGGTGCGCGGGCGAAGGGCTGCTGGGCCGGGGTGAGGCTGGCGCGATCCCGGCACACCAGGCCGTCCTGATCGAACAGCCAGATCCCTGCTGGACTGCCCGCCAGCTGGGCCAGCATGGCGGCGATGCCGCAGCCCGCCGAGCCCGCGCCGACGATCAGCACCGGGGTATCCGCCAGCCGGGTACCCGCCTGTTGCAAGCCCGCCAGCACGCAGGCCGAGGCCACTGCCGCCGTGCCCTGGATGTCGTCGTTGAACATGCAGAGCTCGTCCCGATAGCGGGCCAGGAGGTTTGCGGCGTGCTTGCCGGCGAAGTCCTCGAACTGCAGCACTACCTCAGGCCAGCGCTTGCGAATGGCCGCCACCACCTTGTCCATGAAGTGGTAGTAGGCCTCCCCGTCCACGCGAGGCGCCTGCCAGCCGAGGTAGGAGTCGTCCTCCAGGAGCTCCGGGTTGTTGGTGCCCACGTCCACGCACAGGGGCAGGGTGCGCGCCGGGTTGATGCCGCCGGCGGCGCTGTAGAGAGCCAGCTTGCCGATGCAGATCCCCATGCCGCCGATGCCGAGATCCCCGAGCCCCAGCACCCGCTCGCCATCGGAGATGACGATGACGTCTACCTCCTGCTCCACGCTGGCGAAGATGTCGTCCAGATCGTCCCTGTCGTGCCAGGAGAGGTAGAGGCCGTGGCTGCGCAGATAGAGATCGCTGTGGCGCTGGCACGCCTCCCCCACCACTGGGGTGTAGATGATGGGCAGGAGCTCGGGCAGGTGGTGGCGCACGAGATCGTAGAAGAGCACGGGGTTGTCCTCCTGCAGCTGGCGCAGCAGCAGGTGCTGATCGAAGGGGCTCTGCATGGCGCTGACCAAACGGTAGATCCGGCGCCGCTGCTGGGAGAGGGACTCCTCCTTGTGGGGCATGCGCCCCATCAGGCCCTGACGCTTGCGCTCGGCATAGGGCAGGCTGGTGCCCATCATGGTGTCGTTCATTGTCTGTTCCTTATGCCAGCAGGGAGATGATGAGGGTGGCCAGGATCAGCATGAAGGCCCCTCCGAGACGGGACGAGATCTGGGCGAACGGCATCAGCGTCATGCGCTGGGCCGCCGACAGCACGGCCACGTCGCCGGTCCCCCCCATGTTGGCCATGCACAGGCCGCCGGTGATGGCCGCCTCGATGGGATAGAAGCCGATCATCCGGCCCACGATGGCCGCTCCCAGGGCGCCCCCCACCACTGTCGTCAGCACCATGATGAAGTAGTTGACCGAGAAGGCGCCGATGAGCTCGGGAATGCTGGTGTAGGCGACCCCGATGCCCACCAGCAGGGAGGGGGTGAGATTGCCCACCACGAACTGGTACCAGTCTGCGGCCGCCTGCTCGTAGCGGCGTGGCAGCAGGCCGCTCACCTTGATGATGGCCACCGCCAGGATCATCAGGGCGAAGGGGTGCATGGGGATGAAGTTGCCGAGCAATGAGCCCAGCACGAACATGCTGGAGCTGATGAAGAGGCCGAGCCCCAGGCTCTCCAGGGTCGGCGCCTGCGCCTTCTCTTCGGCCACCCTGTCGGTGCTTTCTTTCACCATCAGCTTGCCGTTGCCGGTCAGGGAGGGGTAGCGGCGGCCGAGGCGCGCCAGCAGGGAACCCACCAGGATGGCCAGGGTATTGGCGATCACCACGGCGGGCACCATGCGCGACAGCAGATCGGCGCTCGACATCTGCAGCGGCCCGGAGAGGATCTCCACCAGCGGCACGGCGCCGGCCCCCATGCCGCCGCCCATGATGGGCAGGCCGATGAGCAGCACGGCGTTCTTGAAGCCGTATCCCAGGAGCACGCCGACCAGGCCGACGCTCACCAGGGCCAGCACCACGCCCCCCAGGATCACCGGCAGGTAGCGCATGGCGGCATTCTTGAGCAGGGCACCGCTCATGCCGAACACGGAGCCGGTCACCAGGCTCGCGATGAAGAAGTTGAGAAAGCCCCCCTCCTTCATGAAGTTCGTGATCACCTGGCCCGCCTCGGCCGGCATGACGCCGTATTCGAACAGGGCGGCGCCGCCGAAAATGGCGAGTATGGTGCCGCCCCCCAGGTATTCACGGATGGGGGTGATGCGCTCGCCGAGCTCGGTCAGCAGGGTGCCCAGCACGAACATCAGTGCCAGGGCGCCGACCATGCCGAGCGGCAATGAGCCGTTCCAGCCCGAGAAGAGGACGCAGGTGGCGAGCCCGAGGAAGATCATCATGGGCATGCCGGCGATCTGTTGGTCGCCCCAGGGGGACTTGGCCTGTGCGCGGGGGGTAGAGAGGTTTGTCATTGTTATGCTCCAGCATTGTGGTGTGGCGCCACTCTACTGCTCCCCCCGGACACTGTCGGTTAGCGGCCTTACAAAGCCATATAAAAACATTGAAACCTTAAGCACCATTCCCGGCCCTCTTCCCGCCAGAAACTGAACGTGACCTGTATCACACTATTTACTTAGCCTGCGAAATAACTATAATGCTTCGCAAGCTAAGTAAATGAGGAGCCCGTCATGGGAAAGGATCTGGAGATGTTGCGAGAGCTCTCCCTCGCCGAGCAGTTGGGGCGGCTGCACCGGCTGTGGCGCACCGTGGCCGACCTGGAGCTGGCGCCCCTGGGACTGACTCACCCCCGCTGGACCGCCCTGTGGAAGCTGAGCCGGCTCGGCGGCCACCTCAGCCAGAAGACCCTGGCCGAGGCCCTGGAGATCGAACTCCCCTCCCTGATGCGAACCCTGGGTCAGCTGGAGGAGCAGGGGCTGATCGAACGCCACTGCTGCAGCCAGGACAAGCGGGCCCGCATCGTCACCCTGACCCCGGCCGGCAAGGCGCTGCTCGACCAGATCGAGGATCGCATCATGGAGATCCGCCGGGAGCTGCTCGTCGGCATCAGCCAGCAGGAGCTGTCCCAGTTTGAAGACATTGTGCACCGCATCTCCACCAATGCCCTCGGCAAGATAGCCGCACATCACGAAGAGAGAGAATGAGATGACCCCGGATCAACAATTCAAACGCTGGATAAAGTGGGCCATCGTCTGCTTCACCCTGGTGTTTGGCTACTTCCTGCTGGCCGACATCAAGATGCCCCTGACGCCCCAGGCCATGGCGACCCGCGTCGTCACCAAGATGGCGCCCCAGGTCAGCGGCAAGGTGACCGAGGTGGCCGTGACCAACAACCAGCACGTCAAGCAGGGGGATCTGCTGTTTGCCCTGGATCCCGTCCCCTTCGAGCTCGCGGTCGAGCAGGCCAGGCTCGCCCTGGATCAGGCCCAGCAGCAGAACCGCCAGCTGGATGCCACCCTGACCGCCTATGAGGCGGAGTTCAGCTCCCTGCAGACCCAGGCCGACCAGAAGCAGCGGGAAGCGGCACGTATCGACGCCCTCTACCGCCGCCACATGGTGTCGGAACAGCAGAAGGACGACGCCGACAGCGCCGCCCGCACCGCCCGGGCCAACCTGATCGGCAGCCAGGCCCGGGTGGAGCAGGCGCGCGTCAACCGGGGCTTGCCCGGCGACGACAACCTGCTGCTGCGCCAGGCCCGCAACCGCCTCGCCCAGGCCGAGCTCAACCTCGCCTACAGCCGGGTCCACGCGAGTCAGGATGGCATCATCACCAACCTGCAGCTTAAGCCGGGCAGCGTGGCCAACGCGGGTTCCCCCCTGCTGGCCCTGGTCTCCGAGCAGGTGGACGTGATCGCCGATTTTCGCGAGAAGAGCCTGCGCCACATCAGCCCGGGCAGCCAGGCCCTGATCGCCTTCGACGGTGAACCCGGCCGCCTCTACCCGGCCCGCGTCGCCAGCCTGGATGCTGGTGTCAGCGCCGGCCAGTTCGATGCCAACGGCACCCTGGCGGCGCCGGTCGAATCGGATCGCTGGGTGCGCGATGCCCAGCGCCTGCGCCTGCACCTGACCCTGGAGCAGTTGCCCGCTCACTTGCCGGCCGGGGCCCGTGCCACCGTCCAGCTGCTGCCGGAGGGTTCCCTGAGCGCCCTGTTTGCCCGCGGCCAGATCCGCCTGCTCAGCCTGCTGCACTACATCTACTGAGATGACGACCATGAACCTGTGGCACAGACCCCTCACCGCCAATGAACTGCGCCAGTGCCTGCGCATCGCCTTTGGCTGCACCCTGGGGTTTGTGCTGTGCAAGATCTTCGGCTGGAGCAACGGGGTCTTCTTCACCGTCACCCCTGTGCTGCTGCTCGGCATGATCCCCGTGATGAACGGCCATGCCGCCCGCCAGCTCATCGCCTCCTCCGTGATGTGCGGGCTGGAGGTGGGGCTGCTCGGCGGGTTGTTCGGGGGACACCCCGGGCTCATGCTGCCCATCGTCTTCCTGCTGTTCCTCTACCGTTTCGCCGCCATGTCCCGGGGCAGCCTGTTCCTGTTCGGTGCCAACGGGGTGCTGAGCCTCAGCATCATGCTGCACTTTGCCAGCTACCCCGGGACCGATCTGAACGACCTCATCTTCAGCAACATCTGGGCCAGCGTCCTGTCGGTCCTCATCGCCTACCTGATGACGGCCCTGATCCCGGACGTGGAGGCCAGGCCCCTGCCGACCCCCTCCCCCAAGGCGCCGCACCGGATGCGCCACGAGGCCCTGCTGGGGGCCAGCATCGCCACCCTGTCGTTCCTGGTGTTCCAGATCTTCGATCTGCGCGACTCCATGTCGGCCCAGGCCACCACCCTGCTGCTGCTCTTCCCCATGCACTGGAACGGCGCCCTGGGCTATGCCCGCAAGCGGGCCATGGGCACCCTGCTCGGGGTCAGCTTCGGCCTGGTCGGCCAGCTGGTGCTCTACGACTGGTCAGGGCAACTGCTGCTGGTCACCCCGCTGCTCTGGCTCGGGGCCATGCTGTTCAGCCATGCCCACGTGAAGGAGGCGAGCGGCTCCGGGGTCGGCTTCGGCGCCCTCACCACCCTCGGCATCCTGTTCGGCCAGTACCTGACGCCGGGCAATGATCTGGTGTTCAGCGCCCTCTACCGGGTGAGCAGCATCCTCTTTGCCATCGTCGTCACCCTGCTGGCCTGTTACCTCCTCCATCGCCTGCTCAACCACTTCGAGGCGACCCGCTTCGGCCATTGACCCTTTTCTGCAGCCAAAGGACGGCTCCCTTTCGCCCCGCTTGCCTGCCGGGGCGTTTTTTTGCCCGCTGCACAGGAAATGACGCGAGCAGCCGCCGGCAGGACGCATCCCGACGCAGGCGGCCCCTGATGAGGTTGCAGTTGATCCTCATCCTGTTAGGCTCAATGCCATATGACACCGATCAAAGGATGCAACATGAAACACGCCAAGCTCTTTCTACTGGGAACCGGGGCCCTGACCCTGCTCAGCGGCTGCGATCTGGGTACCGGCAAGCTGGGTGTCACCGGCGGGGATACCGTCACCTACCTGTGTGAACAGAACCAGAAGGTGCAGGTACGCTACTTCTCCCTCTCGGACGAGAGTCTGAACTTCGTCAAGCTCGCCCTGCCCGATGGCAAGGACTACACCCTGCCCCAGGCCGTCTCCGCCTCCGGCGCCCGCTACACCGACGATCACGAGGTGGTCTGGTGGAACAAGGGCAAGGAGGGGTTCGTCGAGATGCGCGATGAGGCCGGGGAGTGGCAGAGCCGCTACAACGACTGCAAGGAGCAGTAAGCCTGGCGCCGCCATGGCGCATTGCAGACACGCAACACCCCGGCCAGGCCGGGGTGTTTGTCATTTCACTTCCACTTCGAATCGGGCCTCAACCCGAGCCGGGATGGCTTGTGGATTCTGCTCGGATGCCCGGTAGCGCATCTTCGCCAGCCCGGAGATGGCGATGAGATCCAGCACGCCCGGGGGCTCGGATGCCAGGACTTCAGGGCTGAACAGATTGCCATTGGAATCGATGAGATAGCGGAGTGTCACATACCCCTTGACCGGCCGCCTCTCCGGCAGCCCCCCGACCGGGCGGAAGACACCTATGTCCCCCACCAGCACCCAGTATCTGGGCAGCTCTTCCCAGGTGACATCCACCGGAGGCTGGTTCAGCTTCACGGTCGGACTCGGGCTGGCACAGCCCCCCAGCAGGCCCAGGCTGGCCCACAGCAACAACACCTTCAAACGCACTCGACACTCCCTCTTCGTTGCACCGTTCGGCTCCTTGAACGGCGTGCCAGTGTCAGATGAAAGGGCTCATACGGGAAGCCCCCATCTGGCGGGCAACAAAAAGGCCAACCCCGGGGTTGGCCTTTTTCAATCGGGCGGATCAGCCGCGCTTGTCGCTCACCACCAGCCAGAGCGCGTGGACCATGCCGGGCAGACCGCCGAGCAGGGTCAGCACTATGTTGATCAAGAAATGCAGGCTGAAGCCCACCTGGATGAAGGCGCAGACCGGGGGCAGAAAAATGGCCAGCAGGATCTTGAGCAGATTGTTCATCGCGCATCTCCTCGTAACGATGTCGCAGGAATTGGAATGGGCTAACCATAAACATCCCTGGCCTCAACTGCAAACCAGACAGGGTATCCGTTCACCCCCTCCCGCCAGGCGTTGAGGTCGTGGATCTGCTGATTGCTGCTGCCGCGCCACAGCAGGCCGGGATCCGCCAGCCCCTTCTCGAACTTGCCGTCCACCAGCACGTCCAGCAAGGCCACCAGCTCCCGCTGGGCCGGGCTGAGTTCGCCGAGCAGATAGCCTGTCCAGCACCAGATGTCCTTGCCCGGGCACTCGGCGCGCACCCGCTGCACCAGCGCCAGCACAAAAGGCACGTTGGCAGGGTGGAGCGGATCGCCGCCGGAGAGCGACAGCCCCCGCCGCTTGATGCGGGTGTCGTTAAGATCCGCAATGATGCGATCGCTCATGGCCTGATCGAACAGGTTGCCGCCATCGAGCCGCCAGGTGCTCTGGTTGTAGCAGCCGGGGCACTGGTGTTCGCAGCCCGACACGAACAGGGTGGCGCGGGTGCCGGGACCGTTGATCACATCGACCGGATAGTACTGGTGGTAGTGCATCGCTTGCTTCCGCTCTCCTCACGGGACGGCGCCAGGGGCCGCCCCCCCATGAAAATGGCCCCTGGAGTCAGGGGCCGGTGCTACATCGCCACTGCGTTCACATGTGCTTGACGCGGCGCTTCACCTCTTCCTGCTTGCCCGCGTTGAAGGGGCGCGCATCCGGGCTGCCGAGGTAGCCGCACACCCGGCGGGTCACCGACACCTTGGCCGGGTCGTGGTTGCCGCAGCGCGGGCAGGTGAAGCCCTTGGAGGTGCACTCGAACTCGCCGGTGAAACCGCAGTCGTAACACTCGTCGATGGGGGTGTTGGTCCCGTAATAGGGCACCTTGTCATAGCTGTAATCCCAGACGTTCTCCAGCGCCTCCAGGTTGTGCTGGATGTTGGGGTACTCGCCATAGCAGATGAAACCGCCGCTGGCGATGGGCGGATAGGGCGCCTCGAAGTCCAGCTTGTCGTAGGGGTTCACCTGCTTCTCCACGTCCAGATGGAAGCTGTTGGTGTAGTAGCCTTTGTCGGTCACCCCGGCCACCACGCCGAACTCCTTGGCGTCGATGCGGCAGAAGCGGGTGCAGAGGTTCTCGCTCGGGGTGGAGTAGAGGCTGAAGCCGTAGCCGGTCTCCTCTTTCCACTCGTCGGTGGCCGCCTTGAGCCGCGCAATGATGGCGATGGCCTTCTCCCGCAACACCTCGCTGTCGAACAGATGAGTGTCGGTGCCGAACAGGGCGTTGATGGTCTCGTGCACCCCGATGTAGCCCAGGGAAATGGAGGCGCGGCCGTGCTTGAAGATCTCGCTGATGTTGTCGTCTGCCTTGAGACGCACGCCGCAGGCCCCCTCCATGTAGAGGATGGGGGCGACCCTGGCCTTGACCCCCTTGAGACGCTCGATGCGGTACATCAGCGCCTGCTTGGCCACCCGCAGGGCGGCATCCAGCTTGTCCCAGAAGTCCGCCTCATCGCGGGATTTCAACGCGATGCGCGGCAGGTTGAGGCTCACTACCCCCAGGTTGTTGCGCCCCTCGTGCACCAGCTCGCCGTGTTCCTCGTAGGCACCGAGGAAGGAGCGGCACCCCATGGGGGTCTTGAAGGAGCCGGTGACCTTGACCACCTGGTCGTAGTTGAGGATGTCCGGGTACATCCGCTTGGAGGCGCACTCCAGGGCCAGCTGCTTGATGTCGTAGTTGGGGTCCCCAGGTTTGTGGTTCAGGCCGTCCTTGATGGCGAACACCAGTTTCGGGAAGACGGCGGTCTTCCTGTTCTTGCCAAGGCCGGCGATGCGGTTGCCGAGGATGGCCCGCTGGATCAGGCGTGACTCCCAGCTGTCCCCGAGGCCAAAGCCGAAGGTGACGAAGGGGGTCTGGCCGTTGGCGGTGTGCAGGGTATTCACCTCGTATTCCAGGGACTGGAAGGCGTCGTGGCACTCCTTCTCGGTGCGGGCCATGGCGTAGGCATCCACATCCTGGATCCCCCACTCCTCGGCCACCTCCCGGTGCTTGTGCCAGCTGATGGTCACATAAGGGGCCAGCACCTCGTCGATGCGGTTGATGGTGGTGCCGCCATAGATGTGGCTCGCCACCTGGGCGATGATCTGGGCGGTCACCGCGGTGGCGGTGCTGATGGATTTGGGGGTGTCGATCTCCGCGTTGCCCATCTTGAAGCCGTGGGTCAGCATCCCCTGCAGATCGATCAGCATGCAGTTGAACATGGGGAAGAAGGGGGAGTAGTCGAGATCGTGGAAGTGCAGATCGCCGCTCTCGTGGGCCTGCACCACCTCCCGGGGCAGCATGTGGCTGATGGCGTAGTGCTTGGCGACGATGCCCGCCAGCAAATCGCGCTGGGTCGGGATCACCTTGGAATCCTTGTTGGCGTTCTCGTTGAGCAGGGCCGCGTTGGTCTGCTCCACCAGGCCACGGATCTCCTGGGCCAGGCGGCCACGGGCCTCGCGGGCCTGATCCCTGTCGTGCCGGTACTCGATGTAGGCGCGGGCGATGGCCTTGTCGTCGGACGCCATCAGGTGGTTCTCGACCCGGTTCTGGATCTCGTGGATGTCCACCTCGCCGCGCCCTTCCAGCTCCTGGCAGACCGCGTTTGCGATGCGCGCAGCCAGCGCCGGGTTGGCCTGATTGACCGCTTCCGCCGCCCGGCTCACCGCCTCGGCGATCAGTTGGCCATTGAATGGTGCACGACATCCATCGCGTTTGATCACTACCGGTTTCATCGAATATCCCCGTATTAAAGGCCTGGCGGCCACCCTCGGCTCGCCCTTGTGGAGTCCCCTTCCCCGCACCTGTCCCCGGCGCAAATAAAATCAGCCGGGGCTTGCAACACCTGGGCTGACACTGAGAGGGTGACGACTTATACACAGCTTAACAACACAACATATGGGTGTTTTTATTGCACAAACCCCTATATGTGGGGGCTATTAGGCACCAAAGCGATACCCTTTTTCTTGATCCAGAACAGGTTTTGAGAGGAGTGGGGCAGTTCACAACCAGCGTCAAAAGGGGCTTTCTGAGCCTACCCCAGACGGGGGGCGGGCTGGCGCTTCCTCCGCCCGGCCAGAAAAAGAATCCCCCTCCGACAGTAATTGACCGGGACAGCGCTGCACCAAAATGGACATAATGGGTGACGACTCTCCCTGTCCATCTGGAAGCGACATGACCAACCCTCCCTTGCGGCTGTTGTTACTGCTGCTGTGCGCCCTCCCGCTGCGGCTGTGGGCCGCCGAGATCCTGGTGATCAGCAGCTACCACCCCGAATACCTGTGGGACAGAAGCTACAGCGCCAGCCTGGAGGCCCACCTGGGTGACCACCACCGCCTCGACTACTTCTACATGGACACCAAGCGCCGCTCTCCTGACGACTTCGAGCGCATCGCCGAGCAGGCGCTCGCCTACTACCGGCAGAGCAAGCCGGATCTGGTGATCCTCGGCGATGACAACGCCATCAACTACCTGGCCAGAGACATCGCCGCGCTCGGCACCCCAGTGGTGTTTCTCGGCATGAACGAGAATCCGCGCCACAAGGGGCTGGTCGGCCATCCCATGATCACCGGCGTGCTGGAGCGCCCCCTGCTCAAGCGCAACATCAGCGAGATGAGCCAGATGATGGGGGGGATCAAGAAGGCACTGGTGCTGTTCGACTCGAGCAATGTCTCCCTCACCGCCATCGAGGACGAGTTCAGGAGCCAGACCGAGCTGCGCATCGGCCAGACCCTGGTCAACAGCCAGCTGATCGGCAACTACGGCCTGTGGCAGGAGGCCGTGCTTGGCGCCAGGCAGAGTGGCCATGACGCCATCTTCGTCGGCCTCTATCACACCCTCACCGACGATCAGGGCAGGCACGTGGACGAGCAGCAGGTGCTGGCGTGGACCAGCGCCCACAGCCCGGTGCCACTGTTCTGTTTCTGGGAATTTACGGTGGGCAAGGGCAAGGCCATCGGCGGCCTGGTGCTGGATGGCCGCGATCAGGGGGCCAAGGCGGCCGAGCTGGTCAACGCCATCCTGGCGGGGGCCCAGCCAAGGACCCTGGCACCGCGCGCTGCCCTGCGCGGCGAATATGTCTTCAGCAAGGGGGAGCTGGCCCGCTGGCGGCTCACCCTGCCCGACAAGTGGCGCTACAAGATCCTCTGGCGTGAGTGACGCACCGCCCCAAACAAAGAACCCGGCCACAAGGCCGGGTTCTTTTCAAGTGTGAAGGGGAGCGCCTCAGCCCTGCAGCGCCTGCTGCAGCTCCTCTTCAGTCCAGATGGTGATGCCGAGCTCCTGGGCCTTGGCGAGCTTGGAGCCCGCCGCCTCGCCGGCCACCAGCACGTCCGTCTTGGCCGACACCGATCCCGCTACCTTGGCACCAAGTGCCTGCAGCGCCGCCTTGGCGTCATTGCGCGAGAGCTGGGTGAGGGTGCCGGTCAGCACGAAGGTCTTGCCGGCAAACGGCTGCTCTGCGGCTTCCTTCTTCTCGATGGCCGGCCAGTGGATGCCGGCGGCCAGCAGGGCCTCCAGCACCTCCACGTTGTGGGGCTGACGCAGGAAGTAGTAGACGTGCTTGGCCACCACCTCGCCTACGTCCGCCACTGCCAGCAGCTGCTCCACGGACGCCGCACGCAGGGCATCCAGGGTCAGGAAGTGGTTGGCCAGGTTCAGCGCCGTCGCCTCCCCCACCTCGCGGATGCCGAGGGCAAACAGGAAGCGTGGCAGCGTGGTGCTGCGGGCCGCATCGATGGCCGCCACCAGATTCAGGGCAGATTTTTGCCCCATCCGCTCGAGGCCGGCCAGCTGGATGGCGTTGAGGCTGAACAGATCCGCCGGGGTCTTCACCAGCCCCTTGTCCACCAGCTGCTCGACGATCTTGTCGCCGAGACCGTCCACGTCCATGGCGCGGCGGGCGGCGAAGTGCTTGATCGCCTCCTTGCGCTGCGCCTCGCAGAAGAGACCGCCGGAGCAGCGGGCCACCGCCTCCCCTTCCAGCCGCTCCACCGCGGAGCCACACACCGGGCACTGGGTCGGGAACAGGATCTCCCGGGCATCTGCCGGGCGCTGGGCCTCCACCACGGCGACGATCTGCGGGATCACGTCCCCCGCCCGGCGCACGATCACGGTGTCACCGACCATGACGCCGAGGCGCGCGATCTCGTCCGCATTGTGGAGGGTGGCGTTGGAGACGGTGACACCGCCGACGAACACGGGTTTGAGCTTGGCGACCGGGGTCACGGCGCCGGTGCGGCCGACCTGGAATTCGACGTTCTCGAGCAGGGTCATCTCCTCCTCCGCCGGGAACTTGTGGGCGGTGGCCCAGCGCGGGGCACGAGCCACGAAGCCGAGCTCCCCTTGAAGGGCGAGATCGTCCACCTTGTAGACCACGCCGTCGATCTCGTAGGGGAGCTCGCCACGGCGGGCCAGGATGTCGTCGTGGAAGGCCTGGCAACCGGCGGCGCCCTCTTTCAGCTTCACCTCGGGGCTGAGCGGCAGGCCCCAGGCCTTGAGCTGGGTGAGGCGGCCGAAGTGGGAGGCCCCCAGCTCGTCGCCACCGACCCCGACGCCATAGGCATAGAAGGCCAGCGGGCGGGAGGCGGTGATGCGCGAATCGAGCTGGCGCAGGCTGCCGGCGGCGGCGTTGCGCGGGTTGACGAACACCTTCTCGCCAGCGGCCAGCGCCCTGGCGTTCATCGCCTCGAAACCGGCCTTCGGCATGAAGACTTCGCCGCGCACCTCCAGCCTCACCGGCCACCCCGTGCCGCGCAGGGCAAGGGGGATGGCCTTGATGGTACGCACGTTCTCGGTGATCTCCTCCCCCGTGGTGCCATCGCCCCGGGTGGCGGCCTGCACCAGCTGGCCGTCCACATAGAGCAGGCTCACAGCCAGACCGTCGAGCTTGGGCTCGCAGCAGAAGGTGAAGCGCACCTCCCGCTTGAGGCGATCGCGCATGCGCTGTTCGAAGGCCAGCAGCTCCTCGTCGCTGAACACGTTGTCCAGGCTCAGCATGGGGATCTCGTGGCGCACCTGATTGAAGGCGGACAGCGGCTGCCCACCCACCCGCACGCTGGGAGAGGTCGGGGTCTTCAGCTCGGGGTGGGCCGCTTCCAGCTCAATCAGCTCGCGCATCAGGCGATCGTATTCGGCGTCCGGTACCGTGGGATTGTCCAGCACATAGTACTGGTGGCCGTATTCGGTGAGCAGTTCACACAGTTGACGGTGGCGGGAGAGGATATCGCTCATGGAAGAGTCTCGAAGTGTGATGGAACATTCAGTCTGGGGCACAAATAAAAATGCGGCACCGGGGTACCGCACTTTTCATGGTCAACGCCAGGAGCGCATCAGTCGCGGCTGGCCTCGTAGGCTGCCAGCTCGTGGCGATAGCGGGCGATGTCGTCGTCGCTCAGCGGGCTGCGCGAGGCGTCGGTCAGCATGGCATCGAGATCGCTGGCCAGCTGATCGGCCGCCTGCAACATGTGCTCGAACGCGAAGGCCGCGTTGCTGCGCAAGGGCAGCTGCATGAAGAGCGACACCCCCGGGGTGCTGAACTGCTCCATCCGGTACGGGTTGAAGGTGCCCGGCTTGACCATGTTAATCATGGAGAAGAGCACTTCGCCCTTGCCGCCGAGATCCTCGTGGCGGTGGAAGATGTCCATCTCGCCAAACTTGAAGCCAAGCGCCAGCAGGGAGGAGAGCAGGGTCGCCCCTTGCAGATCGTGGCCGGGACGCGCCATCAGGTTGATGACGTAAACGTCCTGCCAGATCTTCTCGACCGGGGCGGGAGCAGGCTCAGGCTCGACCGCGCGGATCGGCTCTTCGTAGGCCGGCTCGTCATCGTAGACGGGCTCTTCATACGCAGGGGCAGGCTGGGCATAGCGGGGAGCCTGCTGCGGCGCAGGAGCGGCCTCGCGAGCACCGAAGGTCGGGGCCTGGGCATAGGCTGGCTCCACCAGCGGCTCTTCGTCCAGCGGCTGCATCATGGGTTCGCGCTGAGGACGGGAACGGTGCACCGGCGTACGGCGGATCACCTGGGCAGGCTTGCGCACCGGGGCGGCAGGCACCTCTTCGACAGGCTCTGCACTCGGTTCCTCGTACTCGTCCTCTTCTTGATAGACGGGCTGCGGCGCCGGACGTGCGGCGGGTTTGCGCACCACGGGAGGCGGCAGATCGGCGTCGTCATCTTCGTCATCGAAGGCGGGTGCGGGGGCGACACGGCGGGGCTCTGGCTGACGGGCTTCTTCCCCACGCAGCTTGGGCTCGGCACGGCGACCACCACTGACCACGCGCACCTGACCGATACCATCGCTGTCAAACGCATCGTTGTCACGTTCCCGCGACTTGGATTCCATCCGACCCAGGGGTTTTTCCTTGATCGGTGCCTGACGATTTTTTCTGTTGCTCCACAACCCGTGAATGAGCAATGCCGCGATGGCAATACCGCCCAGGGCAACCAAGATGTAACGCAATTCCTGCATTAGCTGCTTCTCTTTCTAGTTTTGCTCAGCCAAAGCGACGGCTTCACCGATATCGACCGACACTATGCGCGAAACCCCGGGCTCTTGCATCGTGACGCCAACCAGCTGCTCGGCCATCTCCATGGAGACCTTATTATGACTGATGTAAACGAACTGTACTGTGCTCGACATCTCTTTGACAAGAGAACAGAAGCGACCGACGTTCACTTCATCGAGCGGTGCATCCACCTCATCCAGCAGACAAAATGGTGCTGGATTGAGTCTGAAGATGGCAAAAACCAGCGCAAGGGCGGTTAGCGCCTTCTCCCCCCCGGAAAGCAGGGCAATGGTAGCATTCTTCTTGCCCGGAGGTCTTGCCATGATGCTCACTCCGGCCTCCAAAAGATCATCCGAGGTCAGCTCAAGCCAGGCACTGCCTCCCCCAAACACTTTTGGAAACAGGGATTTTAAATCTTCATTGACCTTATCGAAAGTGTCGCGGAAGCGTATTTGTGTTTCTTTATCAATTCTTTTAATGGCTTGGCTCAGGGTATCGAGGGCCTGCTCCAGATCCTGGCACTGGTTTTCCAGGTAACTCGAACGGGTTTTCGCCTCTTCGTACTCCTCCAGCGCCGCCAGGTTGATGGCGCCAAGCGCCTCCACCTGCGCCTCCAGGGTCTGGATCTCCTGGCGCAGCTTGCCGCGATCGGCGGCAATCAGCACGGCCTGATCGAGATCCACCAGCCTCACCCCCAGCTCCTCGAACTGCTCGTGCAGCCCTTGCCGGCGGGTGAGGTTGCGCTCGCGCTCGAGACGCAGGGTTGCCAGCTTCTCCTGTATCTGCACCAGTTGCTTGTGATCGGCACCTCTGGCCTGCTCCAGCTCTCCTAACTGGCGCTCCAGCTCCGCCAGCCGCTGATGGCAGGCCAGTTGCTGCGCCTCCAGATTGCGCTGCTCCGCCAGCAGGGGGGTCAGATCCTGGCCGGGTTCGGCCCCCGGCTCCTTGAGCGCGGTCAGTTCCAGCCCGAGGCGCGAGAGCTCCTGCTCCCGCACGGCGATGAGCTGGGACAGATTCTGCTGCTCCAGTTGCAACCGCTGACAGCTGGCCTGTTGCTGCTCCCGGCGCAGGCGGGCCTCTTCCAGCCCCCGCTCCGCTCCGCTCACCTGCTCCTGGGCGAGCAACAGCGCCTCGGCCAGCGCCTCCCCCTGCTCCTGCTGCTCGCTCAGGGTCGCTTCGTCCAGCTCGAGCCTGGCCCTGGCGGCGTCCAGCCGTCCGGCTTCCTCGGCCTGCTCCTTATCCAGCCGGGTCAGCTCCTCTCCCAGCTGGCCGAGGCGCTGCATGCGCGCCTGGCGCTGCCCCTCTTGCAGACTCCAGGCCTCGCGCAGCTGCTGCCACTGCAGCTCCTGCTCCCGCAGGGTACGCTGGGCCAGCTCATGGGCGCCGTGCAGCTGGGCCCGGGTGGCATCCGCCTCCGCCAGTTGCCTGTCCAGCTGGGTCAGCGTCTGCCGGCCTGCGGCCTGCTCGGTGTGCAACCGCTCACGCTCGCCGAGCAGCGCCAGGGTGCCGAGGGCGCCCCCCTCACCCAGATCCGCCCAGTTTGGGCCGAACCAGTCCCCGGCGGGAGTGAGCAACGACTCACCGGCGGCGAGTTCGGGCAGGCGAGCCAGCGCCTCCTCCCGGCTCTGTGCCAACCAGATGGCATTGAGGAAGGCCGGAATATGCTCGCCGCCTAGCCGGGCCGCCAGGGTGCCGGGGACGGCGGGGTGGGCCGGGCCAATCCAGAGCCCGGGCTGCGCCAGATTGCACTCGTCCGCAGGCGTTGCGGTGAGCCAGCGGCCGAGCACCTTGTCGAGGGCCTGGGCCCACTCGGGGGCCACCTGCAGCCGATCCGCCAGGGTGGCGCCCACCATCTGCTCCCCCAGGATCTGATCCAGGGTGGCGAGGCGGGCCTCCAGCTCCCGCTGCGAGCCCTGCTGACGACCCAGCTCGGCCTTGAGCCCTTCGTGACGGGCCACACCGGCCTGCCACGCCGCTTCGGCTTCCTCATGACGGGCACGGGAGAGCGCAAGCTCCGCCGCCAGCGCATCGAGGGCGGGTTGCAGGCTATCCTCCCCGCCGAGGGGGCCGGCCTGTTCATCCTCCAGCTTGAGACGGGCGAGCCGGGTCTTGGCTTGCAGCTCTTGCAGACCGTTCACCTCGGTGCGGGTCTGGTTGAGCCGCCCCTGCAGCTGGCCAAGCTGCTGCTGCCACTGTTGCTGACGCTGACGCGCCTGCTCGAGCCGCTCACCGGCCGCCGCGCGCACGCCCTGCTGGTCGGCGAGTAACTGCTCACACTGTTCGAGCCGCGCCGACTCCACCTCGGCCTTGAGCGCCCCCTCGCTCAGCTGATCCTGCTGGCTCGCCAGCTGGGTCTTGAGTCCCTCGATGCGCTCGCAAAGGGCCTGGCGCCTCGCCTGCCAGTCGCGACCGAGTTCGGTCTGGTGCAACTGCTGCTGCTCGAGACGGGCGATGGCCTGGCCGCCGAGAAAGATCTGCTGCTGGCGGCTCGCCTGTTCGGCCTGCGCCTCCTGGCGGGCCACCGAGAGGGTGACGTGGCGCCCTTCGTCCGAAGTGCGCTTGGCATCGAGGGCCGCCAGCGCCTGCTCGGCCTGGGCCAGCTCGCTCTTGGCCTCCCCGAGGCGCGTCTCCAGCGCCCACAGCTCGGAACCGATAAGCTCGGCCCGGGCGGCGCGCGAACGGCTCTTGAGCTGCTTGTAGCGCTCGGCGGTCTCGGCCTGGGCTTTGAGGTGCTCGAGGCGCGACCCCAGTTCGCCACGGATGTCGCCGAGGCGCTCCAGGTTCTCCTGGGTATGGCGGATGCGCTGTTCGGTCTCCCGGCGCCTTTCCTTGTAGCGGGAGACCCCGGCGGCCTCTTCCATGAACAGCTTGAGATCGGCGGGGCGCGACTCCACCAGCCGGCTGACGGTGCCCTGCTCGATGATGGCGTAGCTGCGCGGCCCAAGGCCGGTGCCGAGGAAGAGGTCGGTCACGTCCTTGCGACGGCACTTCTGGCCGTTGATCTGGTAGTGGTTGGAGCCGTCGCGCAGCACTTCGCGGCGCACCGAGATCTCGGTGAAACGGCCGAATTCGCCGGGAACCCGGTTGTGGGGATTGTCGAATACCAGTTCCACCGAGGCGCGGCCGTGGGCGCTGCGGTTGATGGAGCCGTTGAAGATGACGTCCGTCATGTTTTCCCCGCGCAGGTGGCGGGCGGAGCTCTCCCCCAGCACCCAGCGCACGGCGTCGATGACGTTGGATTTGCCGCAGCCATTGGGGCCCACCACGGCGGTCATGTCGGCGTTGAGTTCGATGCGGGTCGGCTCGACAAACGACTTGAAACCGGCGAGTTTGATCAATTTCAGACGCATGGCGGCCTATGTGGGTCACGAAATAAAGAGGGGTGGCGGTCGGCGACTGTCACAAATCCAGACCCGGCCTTGCCTGTCATGGCAGGCGGCATCCCCTCAATACCCGGCGCGCAGTCGCAACGGGCAAGCGATAAGGAATAGTCGGCGACTTTACCAAATCAAGGGCTTGTTTGTAATATGCTGGCACTTTCCCCATTCATTGATGGAGCTCATATGAGCCAATCACCCCACATGGTCAAAGATTCTGTCAGCGGCGCGGACTACTTCCTGCGCGGCTTCTCCCTCATTCGCCAGCCCGGCATCCGCACCTTCGTGCTGATCCCCCTGCTGGTCAACGTGGTGCTGTTCGCCGGCGCCTTCTACGCCCTGCTGCTGCAACTCGACGGCCTGTTCGCCTGGCTGCACCAGCAGATCCCGTCCTGGCTCTCCTGGCTCGACTACCTGCTCTGGCCCATCGCCCTCGTCACCATACTGGTGGTGTTCTCCTTCATCTTCAGCTCGGTGACGAACTGGATCGCGGCCCCCTTCAACGGCCTGCTGGCGGAGAAGGTGGAGCAGGTGCTCACCGGCGAAACCATGAACGACACCGGCATGCTGGACGTGGTCAAGGACGTGCCACGCACCTTCGGCCGCGAGTGGACCAAGTTGAAGTACTACCTGCCCAAGGCCATCGGCTGCCTGATCCTCTTCCTCATCCCCGTGGTGGGCCAGACCCTGGCGCCGGTGCTCTGGTTCCTGTTCAGCGCCTGGATGATGGCGATCCAGTACGTGGATTATCCGTTCGACAACCACAAGATCGACTTCATCACCATGCGCGACGCCCTCAAGCAGCGCCGTGGCAAGTGCCTGAGCTTCGGTGCCCTGGTCACCCTCTTCTCCGCCATCCCGGTGGTGAACCTCTTCGTGATGCCGGTCGCCATTTGTGGCGCCACCGCCATGTGGGTGGATCAGTACCGGGCAGAGCAACTGCGCCGCTGACCTGGGCAACCATGATAAAAAGTGGGGGCGAAAGCCCCCTTTTCATTACTTAATCTAATGCATGTATGAGTTTGCTTGCCGCACCAACACTGGGTTGTTAGGATGCGGGCCTTTCTCGCACCCTGGGATATCTCATGTTACATGCACTCTTCTTGCTGGGCCTGGTGGCCGAAGGAATGACGGGCGCGCTGGCGGCGGGTCGGCGACGGATGGATCTGTTTGGCGTCGTGATCATCGCCTCGGCGACGGCCATCGGGGGCGGCACCATCCGGGATGTGCTGCTCGGACACTATCCCCTGCTCTGGGTGGAACACCCCGAATACGTGTTGCTGGTGGCGGGCGCCGCCATGGCCGGGGTCATCTCTGCCCCGCTGATGCGCTACCTCGGCAAGCTGTTCCTGGCGCTGGATGCCCTCGGACTGGTGGTCTTCTCCATCTTCGGGGCCGCCCGGGCGCTGGAGATGGGGCACGGGGCCGGCATCGCCTGCATCATGGCCGTGGTGACCGGCGTCTTCGGCGGCGTGCTGCGGGATCTTTTGTGCCAGCGCATCCCGCTGGTGTTCAAACGCGAACTCTATGCCGCCGTCTCCCTGGTGACGGCCGCCCTCTACTGCTTTGCGCTGGATCAGGGGATCCCGGCGGACTGGGCCGCCTTCGGCGCCATCGGCATCGGCTTCGTGCTGCGTCTGCTGGCGGTGCGTTTCAAGTGGGGGCTGCCCACCTTCAACTACCAGTACGCGGCCCACTGAGCGCGCCAGTTTCTGGCCGCATCGCCCGGATAACGACCAACAAAAAAGCGCCAAAGGGCGCTTTTTTGTTGGCTGAGCTCATGAAAATCTGGCTCAGTTGATCCCTTCGGAGCTGAAGAAAGTCGCCTTGTCGGCGATGAAGCGGATCTTGATGTTCTTGTCCTCTCCCCCCCAGATGCAGCTGGTGGTGCCGAGGGCATCGTCACAACGCTCGGCCTTGCCGAGGATGGCGCTCGCTTCGGCATAGCTGATCCCGACCTTCAGCTTCTCGTAGTTCTCGCGGTTGAGCTTGCTGCAACCGGTCAGCAGCAGGGCGATCATTCCCCCGATCAAAATCTGCTTCATCTCTCTCTCCTCTTGCTGGAGTCCAGAGCCTAGCAGCAGAAACCCCCTCATTGCCAGCGCCCACCAGCGGCATACGGCACCACTCAACCGCCGTCACCAGCTACGAACGGGGCCCGTATCCAGGTGCACGAAGTTGTCTGACGGGTAGTAACCCACCCCGCCGACCCTGAGGTTCAGGGCCGCCTTGCGCAGATGGGCCAGCTGCACGTCTGGCATGCGCACATCCACCGCCTGGCCCAGGGTGTGGTAGCTATGCTTGGCAACCCCGCGGCTCTTGCGCCGCTTCTGGTCGTTCGTCCGTGGGGAACGGTAGCCCGAGATGAGCTGGATCTCCCCCTTGCGGCCCAGCTTGTGCTGCAGCAGGAACAGCTGATCGAACAGCTTCCTGTCGATGTTGAACACTTCATTGCGACGATAGTCGCGGAAAATGTGGTTGAGCTCCGCCAGCCCGTCGTTCAGGTAGCGGCCATCTTCCCAATAACTGGCCCGCACCCGCTCGCCGGTATTGAGGTTGAAGAAGCTGAGCTCCCGCCCCGAGGTGCTGCGGCTCGCCTGCGCCGGAAACGACAGCAGGCTGGCGCCCATCAGGCAGCCGGCTCCCAGCAGCAGACGGCGTCGGCTCATCTCTTGTTCCAGCATCCGTTGTCCGTCCATCTCATGGTGAATGAAAGTCATACAGAGGCCGAAACTACCTGCCGGAAAAAGCCCTGTCAAACCGCAAGCGCCCATGAAAAAGCCCGGCGCAGGCCGGGCTGTTCACTCTGTGGCGAGGATCACAACAAGCGACTCTGATAGCTGACTCTGTCGAATCCGTAGATGTCGTTGCGCAGTTGCTGGCGACCCTCTTCATCGATCCAGCTGCTCCAGTAGACGGTGAACACCGGGATCGGGCTGGTCAGGGGCAGCCACTTGGTCTGGGTCTCTTTCAGGATGTTGGCCACCTTGTCAGGCTGATAGCGGGAGTCTGCCAGCAGCAGCTCCGCCAGATCGTCCGCGTGCTCGACCCGGATGCAGCCCGAGCTGAAGGCGCGGGCCCCCTGCTCGAACAGCGCCTTGCGCGGCGTCGAGTGCAGGTAGATGGCGTCGTTGTTCGGCAGGTAGAACTTGTAGCGGCCCAGGGCGTTGTGATCCCCCGGCTTTTGCCGCAACCGGTAGGGGAAGCCGGAGGCCAGCGCCTGGTGCCAGCCATCTTCGCTGAACTGTACCGGGTTGCCTTCGCCGTCGATCACCTCGAACTGCTCCCGATCCAGGTAGGCAGGATCGCGCCCGAGCTTGGGCAGGATGTCCTTGCTCAGGATGGAACGTGGCACGTGCCAGGCCGGGTTGAGCACGATGGAGCGGATCTCGCTCGCCAAGATGGGGGTGGCCCGCTGCTCCTTGCCGACGATGACCCGGCTGGTGAAGACCTCGCTGCCGGACTCCACCACGCTCAGGCGGTAATCCGGGATATTGACCAGCACATAGCGGCCGGCGAGGTGATCCACCAGATCCCGGCGCCACAGGTTGCGCAGCAGCAGGCTGGCGCGCACCTCGGGCCCGGTATTGAGCCAGGTGCGGGTCTGGCGACCGATGATGCCATCGGCGGTCAGGCCATGGCGGCGCTGGAACTGCTTGATGGCCTGTTCGGTGTCCGCATCGTAGAGGGCATCCTGGTGGGTGGGAGCGCCATCCCCCAGCTCGTTGAGGATGGTGCGGATCTGGCCGAGCTCGGCCGAACTCTCGCCGGCCCTCAGGGTCGGCATCTCCAGGTTGGGCCAGCGTTTGGCCATGGGCATGGCCAGCAACTTGCGCACTTCCTCGCGCACGGCGTCATACTCCGCCACCTGGGGTCTGAGCTGCTTGACCTGATCCAGCAGGTTGTCGCCCACGGGCTCGTGGGCCAGCGGCTGGTTCAGATCGAGCTTGAGGGTCTGCATCTGCTCGCGAGCGACCAGATCCATGGCCCGCCAGGCTTGCTGGAAACGGGCCAGCTTGCCAAAGGCTTCGTCATAGAGGGCGCCGCGCCGATCCGCCGGGGCCTTCTGCAGTCGCTGCCAGAGCCGGTAGAAGTCGGGATGGAGCTGGGCCAGCACCGCCTCCTGCAGCTGTTGCTCGAGCTCATGGCGCGCCTGCTCCGCTGTGCTGTTCTGATACCAGTCATGCTGAATGCTGGGACTGGCCACCACCGTCTGCTCGGGGCTTGCCTGAACCATGCTGGCCGGCCAGCAGCCAAGCCAGATGAGATTCGCCAATGCCAACCAATACTTCTTACCCATGCTTCTTACCCATGCTTCTTACCACGCTTGCCTCAAATCGGTTCAATTCGGCCTGTCAGGCGCGACGGTCAGGTGCCCATGATGCGTGAATGCCGGCGACTTTGCTAGCGCACGGAGGTGTAGCGACGCCAGATATGCTCATGCTCCCCGCTCTCGCCCACGGCCACGATCGCCTGGTTGAATCGCTGCACAAATTCACTCGATATCGTCTTCTTGCTCAGCATGAAAGAGGTCGGCGTCTCGTAAATCCCCATGGCATGGGGAACCACCTTGTCCGACAGCCCCTCTTTTTTCAGACCCCAGGAAGTGGCCAAACTATCCCCGAGAAACCCGTCTATCCGTCCCAGCACCAGCTTGCGGTAATTCTGCACATCGTTGACCGCGCTCACCCGATCAGGATAACGACGCAGCTGCTCGGCGATGTCGGGGCCATAGTAGTAATCCCGGGTGACCCCCAGCCGATGCCCGCGGTCCAGCCAGCGACCCAGATCCATTTCATCACCCGTATCGGGCTTGCGCACCCAGAGCGCCGTCCGGCCGGGATTGTAGGAAATGGAGAACCAGGCATAGCGCGCCCTGTCGTCGGAGAAGTAGGCCTCCATCAGGATGTCCAGTCGGCCCAGTTCCAGATCGTGCAGTCCCCGCTTCCAGGGGAGCTCCACATAGTGGAGGCGGCATCCCAGCCGGGCCGAGACGGCGTTGAGGTAATCGATAGCGAACCCGCGCAACTGACGGTGTTCCCCTTCCTGCTGGTAATAGTGATAGGGCGGCCAGTCATCGAAACCGACGCGAAGCGGCACAGGACAGAGGGACTGCGCCCACAGGGATTGCAGGGGCAGGCAGCAGAGCACGCACAGAGATAGCAGTCTCATGGGTCATCCTTGACAGCGGGACAAGCCATCTTAATGGTGGCCGCCCAAAATGGCGACAGATCCTGCCACAGCAATGGATAATTTCAGCCATTTGCCTGAGGCGGCCAAGCCCCGGGCCGGCGGGAGGCCCCGCAGAAAGGGCGACAAACCCAGGTGACAAACGGCCCCAAAGCCTCTTGGAGTACAGGGATATCAAGGGTTAATATGTGAGCAAATATATTTTTGTGATCCACTATGCTTTTTTTGCAATTGGATTAGCATATGCGCGAAATCTGCCTACCCATCTGTCAGGCGTCGAGTGAGTAATATGACCTACAAAAAGTTCGGTTTTCTGGCTGCCATCCTGGCACTGAGCGGTTTTTATCTGTACACCCTCTACCTGGCCGCTCACCCCAACGTGAGCCTGGCTTACAAGCTCTATTACCTGGAAGGCAAGACCCGCTTCTGGGAGCACAACTCCAGCATGACCTACCAGCCGGGTAACGAACTCAACCTGACCAAGCCGAGCCGCTTCCTCTCCAGCGAAGGCTGGGCCAAGAAGCCGAGCGAACAAGGCACCGAGCTGAGTGGTCAGGGCGGTCTCTATTTCGTGCTGCCCAAGCAGCAGGCCCAGCCGGAGCAGCTCACCATCCAGGCCAGGATCAACAGCCCCGAAGCCGGCGCCCTGCTGAAGGTAGCCCTGGGTCACGACTTCACCACCACGGTCAAACTGGCCAAGGCGGGCATCAACGAGATCCGCCTCAGCCTGCCGGGCGACTCCCTGACTGCCGATCCCAAGCACCCCAACTTCCTGGCGCTCTCCGCCCCGACACCGCTCAACGTCCAGTCGGTGCGTCTGACAGTCGCGCAGTGAAGCTGAATTCTCAACACGCTGTTTTATAAAATAATTCTTTCAATAAGGAAGTTTCCATGTCGCATGCCGATTTTCGACTCTCTCTGGTCGTGCCCGTTTATAACGAGGAAGAGAGCATAGACGCCTTCATCAGCGCGATAGACAACGAACTGGCCCCCCTCAAAGACCGGCTTGAGATCGTGTTCGTCAACGACGGCAGCCGCGACCGCACCCGCGACGTGGTCGAGCAGGCCATCGCCCGCGATCCCCGCGTCACCCTGGTCAACCTGGCCCGCAACTTCGGCAAGGAGGCGGCCATGACCGCCGGTCTGCACCATGCCAAGGGCGATGCCATCGTGCCCATGGACGTGGATCTGCAGGATCCCCCGGCCCTCATCCTGGAATTCGTCAAGCTGTGGCAGACCGGTGACTATGACACCGTCTACGGCATCCGGGTGGATCGCAGCGCCGACACCCCCATGAAGCGCCTGACCGCCGGCGGCTTCTACCGTTTCTTCAACGCCCTCTCCACCAGCACCAAGCTGCCGGAGAACGCCGGTGACTTCCGCCTCATCGACCGCAAGGTGGTCGAGGCCATCAAGCAGCTGCCCGAGCGCAACCGCTTCATGAAGGGGCTCTTTGCCTGGGCCGGTTTCCGCGCCGTCGGCGTGCCTTACGAGCGCCCCGCCCGCCACGCCGGCGAGACCAAGTTCAACTACTGGAAGCTGTGGAACTTCGCCCTCGACGGCCTGATGAGCTTCTCCAGCTGGCCGCTGCGCGTCTGGAGCTATGTGGGGGTCGGCGTCTCCTTCATCGCCTTCCTCTATATCCTCAAGATCGTCACCCAGGTGGTCTTCTTCGGCATCGACGTGCCAGGTTACGCCTCCCTGATGTCGGTGGTGCTGTTCCTCGGCGGCATCCAGCTGCTGTCGCTGGGCATCATCGGCGAGTACATCGGCCGCATGTTTGTGGAAGTGAAGCAGCGCCCCGTCTACCTCATCGAGGGGGTCTACGGCCAGTATGCCCGCCAGGATGCCGGTGAGCAGCCGCAGGCGCCTGCCGCGCAGCCGGATGCAGACAAGCAGGAGCCGGCGTCCCGATGATCTCCCGCGAGGAATTCTGGCGGCTGGTGCGCTTCGGTTTTGTCGGCGGGGGGGCCACCCTCGTCGATCTGGGCACCTCGGTCGCCCTGTTCCATACCTGGCCCGGCATCTCCGAGCACCTGGTCACGACCCTGGCCTTCGCCGTCGCGTTCTGGTTCTCGTTTTTCGGTCACCGCTACATCACCTTCCAGAAGCAGGGTGCCGCCAGCAAGTTCCTGCTGGTCGCGCTCTTCTCCCTGGCGGTGCGTAACCTGATCCTGAGCGGCCTGCTGTTTGCAGGGCTTCAGGGCCTGCTGCCGGTGGTGATCGCCACCCTGACCGTGACCATCCTCACCTACATACTCTCCCGCGTCTGGGTATTTGCCTGATGAATGATATGACCAATACTGCCCCGCCAACTGGGGCTGCTCTCCCCTATCGCCCGTCACTGCGCATCAGCGGCCGCGACTGGCTGATGATCGTCGCCGCCTTCGTACTGAGCCGGGTGGCCCTGTACGGCATGGGCTACTTCGGTGTCCAGCTCTATGGCGCACCCGACATCGGGCCGCTGCAGGCCTATTGCCAGTTCGACTGCGTCTGGTTCCAGCGCATCATCGAGAACGGCTACGACCTCTACCCGCGCTGGCTGAGTAAGGGCAATGCGGCAAACTGGGCCTTCATGCCCCTCTATCCCATGCTCGCCGGCGGGATCTCCAGCCTGTTCAACATGGAGAGCCTGTTCGGCCTGATGCTGGTGACCAATGTCGCCTTCTTCATCAGCCTGCCCCTGATGCTGCTGGTGCTGCGCCAGCTCAAGCTGGGGGACGAGACCGCCCGCTTCGGGGTCTGGCTGCTCGCCTTCTCCCCCTTCTCCGCCTACTTCGTCTCCGGTTATGGCGAGTCCATGTTCATGGCGCTGATGCTGGGCATGTTCCTGTTCGCCTATCGCGAGCAGTGGCTGATGGTGGCCTTCCTCGGCGTCTTCATCTCGGCGACCCGCAATCTGGGGGTCATGATGGTGTTCCCCGTGCTGATCCTGGCCCTGCAGGCCTACGGCTGGCGCGAGTTCTTCCGCTTCACCGAGCGGGCCTTCAAGGTGGTGTTCACCCTCTGGCTCATTCCCCTCGGCCTCTTCTCCTACATGGTCTATCTCTACCATCTGACCGGGGATGCGTTCGCCTTCAAGCATATCCAGGTCGCCTGGGGCCGCTACATGGACAGCCCGCTGGACTGGTGGCTGAGCGGCTTCGAGCTGGGCGGTCGCAAGGCCTATCTCTCCATCATGGTGATCTTCGGCTGGTGCCTGAACGGTTACCTGTTCAGCCAGAAGCGCTGGGCCGAGGCAACCCTGATGTTCATCTGCTGCACCATACCGCTGATGACGGGCCTCAACGCCATGCCCCGCTACATGTTCGGCCTCTACCCGACCCTGCTGGCCATCATATTGATGGCCCATCGCTGGCCGGCCATCCGCCCGGCGGTGCTCTGCATCAGCGGCATGGTTGCCTCCTTCATCGCGGTGGCCTTCGTCAACTTCAAGTTCTTCACCGTGTGACGCTCCCCCGCACCCCACAAAGCCGGTCCACTGACCGGCTTTTTTCATGGGCGCGAATCCCGCTCACATTTTTCCATTCTTGAAAACGTAACCATTTGAACTGACGTCACAAATCGGCATCTTGCCCGTCCAAGCCCGCCGTCATGCCCCCTAGAATGAGTGCCTCAACGGAACCCGAACTCCACACTCTGCTCAAGGAATGGCCTATGCGTCTCTCTTCGCGCCCCGCTCTTCGCCCATCACCCCTGTGGCTTGCCGTGCTCGCCACACCGCTGTTCATTGGTCAGGCGATGGCCGCCCCCGAGGTCTATCTCCACGTGGATGGCAAACCGGTGGCCGGGGCGCTGACGCTGGACAAGGGCACAGTCACCCTGACCCACAGGCTGGACAAGGGCAGCCACCAGATCCGCATCAGCGATGCAGGCAACAGCTGCGGCACCAGCTTTGGGCCGACCGAGGCCAGGCCCCTTCCCTTCGGCACCGCCCAGCCCATGGACAAGTGCAGCAAAGGGGCCAACTTCAACCTGAGGGTGATGCTGGCGGGGGACTACGAGTTCACCTTCAACCCGGATACTCCCAGCCTCAAGGTGCTGCGGGCAACCAAGAAGAGCGAGTTCAAACGCCTGCCCCCGGAAGAGTCCTGCATCAGCTGGGATGGCGGCCCGGTGACGACCTCACTCAAGGGGGTCTGGCCAGACGGCACCCGGCTGCGGGATGCCTACTCGGGACAGGAAGCCGTGGTCAAGGGAGGCAAGGTGACCCTGACGCCGAGCAAGGAGAGCGGCGGCCTGCTGCTGCTCGAACCGGTCAAGACCGCCAAGGCCGCCCCCTTCAGCTGGGATCAGGCGAGCGTCTATTTCCTGCTGACCGACCGCTTCCACAACGGCGATCCGACCAATGATCACAGCTTCGGCCGCCAGAAGGATGGACAGGACGAGGTGGCCACCTGGCACGGCGGCGACTTCAAGGGGCTGACCGAGAAGCTCGACTACATCAAGCAGCTCGGTATCAACGCCATCTGGATCACCCCCATGGTGGAGCAGGTTCACGGCTTCATCGGCGGCGGCGAGCAGGGCAACTTCCCCTTCTATGCCTACCACGGCTACTGGGCCCTGGACTTCACCAGGATTGACCCCAACTACGGCGACGAGGAGAGCCTCAGGACCCTGGTGGACGAGGCCCACAAGCGCGGCATGCGGATCATCCTGGACGTGGTGATGAACCACGCGGGCTACGCCACCCTGGCGGATCTGCAGGATCTGGGGCTCACCGAGCTCACCCAGAACACCGGCAAGCTGCCGACCCGCTGGAACGAATGGCGCCCGAGCGGCGGCCTCAACTGGCATGGCTACAACCAGTTTATCGACTACCAGTCCAGCGAGTGGAGCAAGTGGTGGGGGCCCGACTGGGTGCGCGCCGGTCTGCCCGGCTACCCGCAACCCGGCACCGACGACGTCACCGGCTCGGTGGCCGGGCTGCCGGACTTCCTGACCGAATCCACCAGACCGGTGGGCTTGCCGCCGCTGCTGGCCGCGAAAAAAGACACGCGGGCCAAGGCCCTGCCCGACGCCACCGTGAGCGATTACCTCATCGCCTGGCACACCGACTGGGTGCGCCGCTTTGGCATCGACGGCTTCCGGGCCGACACCGTCAAGCACCTGGAGCCCGCGGTCTGGGCCAAGCTCAAGCAGGCGGGCACCGCCGCGCTCAAGGAATGGAAGGCCGCCAACCCGAACAAGGCTCTCGATGACCTCCCCTTCTACATGGTGGGCGAGGTGTGGGATCACGGGGTCGCCAAGGACTTCTGGTATCAGAACGGCTTCGACTCCCTCATCAACTTCGACTATCAGCGTGAATTCGCCCTGCCCCAGGCCCAGTGCATGGCAGGCGCCGAGCCCACCTATGCCGGCTACGCCAGCCGCATCAACCAGGATCCCGAGTTCAACGTGCTGAGCTACATCAGCTCCCACGACACCAAGCTCTTCTTCGGCGACTATCAGGACGTGTCGCTGCAGCGCCGGGTCGCGAGCAGCTTCATGATGCTGCCGGGGGGGATCCAGATCTACTACGGGGACGAGTCGGGCCGGGGGCTCGCCAAAGACGGCGGCGTGTTCGATCAGAGCGTGCGCTCGGACATGAACTGGCAGGAGCTGGCAAGCGGCGAGAAGGCCGGGCTGGTCAAACACTGGCAGCGCATCGGCCAGTTCCGCGCCGCCCATCCGGCCATTGCGGCGGGCAGCCACCAGAAGATCTCCGATACCCCCTACAGCTTCGTGCGGGAGAAGGGGGAGGACAAGGTAGTGGTGGTCTTTGCCGGCCGGCAGAAATAAGGCTGAGTACACGCAAAAAGGGGGTGCCATGAGCTCCCCCTTTTTTCGCTTCATTCCCGCCGGTTACTCCGGGTGACGGGCCGCCACCGGCCACTGCAGGCGGGCCTTGAGCAGGGTCTCCTGCCACAGGGGCCAGGCCAGCAGGGCCTGCTGATAGGCACCGGCCTGACCGGGCAACAGGATGCCGTAACTCGCCAGCCGATAGGCCATCACCGCATAGAAGGCATCCAGGATGCCCGCCTCGTCGAAGTAGAAGGCGCCCCTGGCCTGGGACCAGATCGTCTGCAGCCGGGCCAGCTCGCCGAGGGTCTCCACCGGTGGCTCGCTCTGGGTCGGCGCCCCCAGAAAGAAGGGCAGCAGGCTGCGGATCTGGCCAAAGCCCGCGTGCAGCTCGGCGCACAGGCTGCGAGAGAGCGCCCGCTCGGCCCGAACGGTCGGGTAGAGGCGACGCTCCGGACACAGCTCGTGCAGGTACTCGGCGATGGCCAGGGAGTCGTGGATGCGCAGCGCCCCGTCATCGAGCCAGGGCACCAGGCCGGCCGGCGCCACCCGCTTGAGCCGTTGCAGCGCCCTGGTATCCTCCAGATCGAATACCTGCTCCTGCCACTCCAGACCGCTCATGGCCAGCACCAGTGCGGCCCTCATCGCCCAGGTGGAGCCCGTGCCCACCGTCAATACCAGAGATCCCATCTATTGCCTCCTGCATGGGTTGTTCATGACCCGGTATCGGCCAGGCAGGCACGACATCCGATGGCCGCCTCACATTTGCGCACCCGCAGGTTTGACCCACCTGGGGAGCAGTGCTAGTTTGATTTTTCAAAACAATCAGTTAGCAACAATGTGAGCAATGGACAGCCAATTTACCATCGTCATCGCAGATGACCACCCCCTGTTTCGGGGAGCCCTCTATCAAGCGGTGCACATGGCCATCGACGACGCCAGGCTGCTGGAAGCGGACTCCATCGACAGCCTGAGTCACCTGCTCGCCGAGCACCCGGACGTCGACCTGCTGCTGCTGGATCTCAAGATGCCCGGGGCCAACGGGTTCGAGGGGCTGGCCTATCTGCGCGGCCACCATCCGGATCTGCCCATCGTCGTGGTCTCGGCGTCGGAAGATCCCGCCATCATCCAGCAGGTGCTGCGCCTCGGGGCCCTGGGGTTCATCCCCAAGTCCGTCCCCATGAAGGAGCTGGTCAACGCCCTCAATACGGTGATCGGGGGGGACAACTGGGTGCCCGAGGGTATCTCTCTCCACCCCGAGCCCGTCGACGGCCCGGATTTCGCCAGCAAGTTGGCCAGCCTCACTCCCCAGCAGTACAAGGTGCTGATCATGCTGCGGGACGGCAGCCTCAACAAGCAGATCGCCTGGGAGCTCAACGTCTCCGAGGCCACCATCAAGGCGCATATCACGGCGATTTTCCGCAAACTCGGCGTCAAGAACCGCACCCAGGCGGTCATCGCCCTGCAACAGATGGGCATCAAGGACGACTGAGCCTCCGTGTACCAAAGGCGCACATCCCCGATGTCCTTCCGCAAACCCGGCGTCAAGAACCGCACCCAGGCGGTCATCGCCCTGCAGCAGATGGGCATCAAGGACGACTGAGTTTTTTCCCGGCTGCTCCATCTCACTGCCATCTTCCGCAAGCCAGACGCCAGGAACCGCACCCTGGCACCCTGAGTGCGGCCTTTGCTCCTCGACAAATAGCACGGTCGTACTTTATGCTGCCACTCTTCATCGAAGGAGAGCAGGATGAGCAAGGGGCGCCTGACCCGTGACACGATTTTGCAGACCGCGTTTGAGCAGGCGAGCCAGCAGGGGCTGGAGAGCCTGACCATAGGCTCGCTCGCCGCCGCCTGCGAGATGTCCAAGAGCGGTCTGTTCGCCCACTTCCAGTCCCGCGACAACCTGCAGATCGCCGTGCTCACCCATTCCGCCGAGGTGTTTCGGGAGCGGGTGATCCAGCCGGTGCGCCAGCAGCAGCACCAGACCCAGCAGGCAAAGCTGCTCGCCCTGCTGCAGGCCTGGCTGGCCTGGAACCAGAGCTTCGCCGGGCGCTGCATGTTCCTCGACGCCTGGACGTCGGCCCAGGAGGGGGAGGTCCAGCAGGCCGCCCGCCGGCTGGTGCGCTTCTGGCTCGATTACCTGGCTCGCCAGGTGGTGCAGGGGCAGGCCAGGGGGGAGTGGCGCGCCGATCTCGATCCCTGGCGCGCGGTTTACCGCCTCTATGGCCTCTATCTGGGGGATCAGGTGTTCCATGCGCTGGATCTCAGCCAGGATCCGGGCCGCCACTTCTGGCCCGAAGTGGAACAATTGCTGGCCAGCTGGCACTGAGTATTGACACTGATTTTTAAAAACCGACAAAAAAGCACGACCGTTCGCACATAAAAACAACAGGACCATCATGAGCAGCAAGATCTACTTCAACACCCGCCGCTTCAGCCCGAGCAAGTTGCTGCTGGGCCTCGGCACCCGGTTGCATCACGCCCTGGCGCCCGCCCACGCCAGGCGCACCGCCAGCAAGCTGCTGCTCACTCCGCAGCGCCCCGCGAGGGATACACCACCACCGGCCGGCCTGGTGCAGCAGGCCATCCACACCGGCGAGGGTACCCTGATGAGCTATCGGCTCGGCCAGGGACCGGTCTGGCTGCTGATGCACGGCTGGTCTGGCAGCGCCAGCCAGTTCTATCCCCTGATGAGCCATATCGCCGCCCAGGGCTACACGGCGCTCGCCTATGATCACCCCGCCCACGGCCAGAGCGAGGGGAAAACGGGACACCTGCCCCGCTTCGTGCGCGCCTTCGACGAGATCCTCGAGCGCGTCGGCCCGGTTCAGGGGGTCATCACCCACAGCATGGGGGGCGCCGTTACCCTCAGCAGCCGTCACCCCGCCCTCGACGGGCTGCCGCTGCTGCTCATCTCCCCCGTGCTCGACTACGTGCCCCAGCTTTACGGCATGGTGGCCCGCTCCGGCTACTCCATCCGGCTGTTCGATGCGGTGGTCAAGGAGATAGAGCATGAATATCAGCACCCGCTCAGCACAGTGGATCCCCTTGGCCGGCTCGCCAGCCGAGCGGGGTCTGCCATCATAGTCCACGACGAGGAGGACAGGTTCGCTCCGCACCGGGATTCCCAGCGCGCGGTGGAAGATGGCCGCACCCGGCTGGTGAGCACCCGGGGCCTCGGCCATGGGCGCATTCTGGCGAGCCCCCCCGTCTTCGCCGCCTTCGACCAGCTGAGCCAGCCCCTCGCCCGGGACTGAGTTAAAAACGGGCTGCAAAAAATGCGCGCGCGGCCCATTTTTATCCGCGATACAGCGTCTTATAGTTAAATTGCGCGGTGGCAACCCGCCCTGGCGATCACAATAAGGCGCACCATCATGGCCAGACCCAATACAGCTCTTCTGTTGACCGGTGGCGGTGCTCGCGCCGCCTATCAGGTCGGCGTCCTCAAGGCGGTGGCCGAGCTCTACCCCCGCAACATCGGCATCCCCTTCCCCATCCTGTGCGGCACCTCGGCAGGGGCCCTCAACATCACGGCACTGGCGTGCTACGCCTCCTGCTTCCACCTGGGGGTGCGCAAGCTGGAGTGGGTCTGGCGCCGTTTCGAGACCCACCACATCTTCGACTTTCACCCCTGCCAGCTGCTGTGGCGCACCCTCTATCAGGGCTCGGCCGGCCTCATCACGCCCCAGAGCAACCGGGCCTTCCACCTGTTCGATAACGCGCCCCTGCGCCGCCTGCTGGATCAGCTCATCGACTACCATCGCATCGACGACAACATCCTCTACGGCAGCCTGGAGGCGATCGCCATCACCGCCTCCGACTACGACGACGGGCTCTCCACCACCTTCTTCCAGGGGCGGGCCGAGCATCAGCCCTGGGAGCGGGCCAGGCGACGCGGCTTGCGCACCCTGCTCACCTCGGATCACCTGATGGCCTCCGCCGCCCTGCCCTTCGTCTTTCCGGCCACCGCCATCGGGGACAGGGTCTATGGCGACGGTTCCATCCACCAGCTGAGCCCGCTCAGCCCCGCCATCCACCTGGGGGCGGAGCGTATCCTGCTGGTGACCCTGGACTCACCCCACGGGGAGAATCCGACCCCCCGTCAGGGGCACCTGACCAGCTCCAACATCGCCGGCCATCTGCTCAACACCATCTTCTCCGACACCCTGAACTCGGATCTGGAGCGCCTCGGGCGCATCAACCAGACTCTCTCCCTCATTCCGGCCCGGGAGCGCAGCCGCCTGAAACTGCGCCAGGTGGAGACCTGCGTCATCCGCCCGAGCCAGGATCTGGATCTCATCGCCCTCGATTATCTGCCGAGGCTCCCGACCCAGCTGCGGCGCCTGCTGCGGGTGCTCGGGGTCAACGGTGAGGAGAGCAGCAGCCTGGCCAGCTTCCTGATGTTTGATCCCGGCTATTGCCAGCGGCTGATCAAACTGGGCTACCAGGATGCGCTGGCGCAGCGCCAGCGCATCGAAGACTTTCTGGACCTGCCAGGGCAAAAAGAGGAGACCCGCCTGCGCGAAGGCGCCTGAGCCCCGGGGCCTTGGCGCAGACCAGGCCCTAGCGCCCCTCCAGCAGGCGCTGCTCTGCCTGCTCCATGGCGACGGCGGTTCCGAAGAGCACCAGGGTATCCCCCGCCAACAGCCGCAAATCCGCCCTGGGCTCCAGGCTGCGCTCCCCGCGATGCACCGCCTTTATCCGCACCTCGTCCAGGACGAGCTCCCGCACCCTGCGCCCCACCGCCCAGGCCTGATCGTGCAGCAGCACCGGGTGCAGCCGTTCCAGCAGCTGATCCGTCTCCAGGTTGCCGGCACTCTGCCCTCCCCAGTAGAAGCCGTGCAGGAAGCGGTACTGGCTGCTGCGCTCGTGCTCCATCCGCCGGATCACCCGGCCGATGGGGATGTCGCAATTGACCAGCAGGTGGGAGACCAGCATCAGGGCCCCCTCCTGGGATTCGGGGATCACCTCGAAGGCGCCGGCCTGCTTGTAGTGTTCGAGGAAGCTGTCGTCCCGGGTGCGCACCAGCACCTTGAGATCCCCCGCCAGTTCCCGAATAAGCGTCAGCATGGCGTCGACCCGCTTGCGATCGTCGAAGGTGATGATCACCAGCCTCGCCCGCAGCAGGCCGGCGGCCAGCAGGATGTCGCGGCGGCTGGCATCGCCGAACGCCACCTGCTCTCCCGCCTGCTTGGCCTCGCTCACCCGCTCGGGGTCCAGATCCAGCGCGAGAAAGGGGATCTCCTCGAGCTTGAGAAAGCGGGCGCAGGTCTGCCCGGTGCGGCCGAACCCGGCGATGATGACGTGCTGGTGCTTGCTCAGCCCCGACTGGGCGACCTCGGAGCGGGAGAGCAGAGACGCATCGGTGAGGGAGCGGGCCAGCCCCTGGGCCCGCAGCACCAGCCAGGGAGTGAGGGCGATGGAGATGACGCCGATGCCGATGAGCAGGGAGACCAGGCGGTGATCCAGCAGGCCGTGGTGGCTCGCCAGCGCCAGCAGCACGAAGCCGAACTCCCCCACCTGGCTCAGCATGATGCCGGCGGCCATGGCGTCGAGCTTGCGCTCCCCCATCAGGCGCCCCGCCAGCAGCACCAGCAGCGACTTGCACAGGATGAGGCCAGCCACGCACAGCAGCAGCTGCCACCAGGCCCCCGCCACCAGCGTCCAGTCCATGGTCATGCCGATGGTGATGAAGAAGAGCCCCATCAGCACGTCCCGGAACGGCTTGATGTCCACCTCCAGCTGGTGACGATAGTGGGACTCCCCCAGCATCATGCCCGCGAGAAAGGCCCCCAGCGCCATGGATAGCCCCATCCACTGGGTGAGCGAGGCGGCCAGCAAGGCAACCAGCAGGGTGCAGAGCACGAAGAGTTCGTCGGAGCGGGCCCGCGCCACCTCGTGAAACACCATGGGCAGCAGCCACTTGCCCACCGCCAGCAGGACCGACAGGGCAAGCAGCCCCTTGAGCGAGGCCCAGGCCACCTCCGCCAGCAGGGCGCTGCCCTGCACCTCGGGCCGGGCCAGTATGGGGATCATCACCAGCAGGGGCACCACGGCGAGATCCTGGAACAGCAGGACGCTCACCCCGAGCTGGGCCCGCCGGGTATGCATCTGTTTGAGCTCGCCGAGCTGTTTGATCACCACGGCGGTGGAAGAGAGTGCCAGGGTGCCCGACACCACCAGCGACTGGGGGAGGCTCAGCCCCCACCACCAGGCGAGCAGAAAAAACAGCAACGAGGTGAACAGCACCTGCAGGCTGCCGACCCCCAGCACCAGCTTGCGCATGGCGAGCAGGCGCGGCAGCGAGAATTCGAGGCCGAGGGAGAACATCAGAAAGACGATGCCAAGCTCCCCTATGGTCTGCATCATGGCCTGCCCGGTGACGATGGCCGCCCCATGGGGACCGAGCAGCATGCCGACGAACAGATAGGCGAGGATCACCGGCTGGCCGAGGCGCCGGAAGATAGCCACCAGCAGGACTGCGAACAGCAGCAGGATCAACACGTCTGTGTACACCCATCCCTCCCTTTTTGCTGTGGATGGCCCGGTGGCCAGGGCCTGCGAGACGGCACGCTCCCGCCCCTTCTGACGCCATCGGGCTGGTACCAGAAGGGAGAGTGCCCCCTTCATTTCCCTCCCCGTTTCATCCCGTTAAGCCTAGCCAGCCCTTTTGTTTGGCATCGGACATATTTTGGGCACAAGGATTGCAGGAACCAGCCCAACGAGTAGAGAGGTGTAAGGGCTGCAAGGTGGAAAACACATCGTCATTGAACGGCTTCGGACATGGCATAGAGCAGTGGGTACAGCAGATGGAGCGGCTTGCGCCCCTGAGCGGCCAGGATGGCTATCAGCAGCTCGAGCAGTTGCTGGTACAACGGGATCTTGACGCCCTGCTGGCAATCTTTGCCGCGCGGGTGGCAAGCATTGTCCGGATCCATACGCTCCATTTCGACTGCGGCCAGCCTCACGCTCTCATCTCTCGCCCCCCCCAGGCCAGACTGGTGCTGCACAGCTATCGCTTCGAGCTGCGGGGCCAGCACGAACAGTTGCTCGGCCAGCTGCAATACGAGCTGGAACAGCCCCTGGGAGATGGCCAGCGCCGACAGCTGGAGCAGTATCACCGGCTGCTTTGCCTCCCCTTGCCGCTCTATCTGCGACTGGCTCAGCTGGAGCGCCAGGTACGACTCGATCACCTGACCGGGCTCGGCAATCGCGCCTACTTCGACGAGGCCATCGGCCGGGCGGTGGAACAGCACTGCCGGGAGCCCCACGGCCTGGTGCTGGTGCTGCTGGATCTCGATCGCTTCAAGCAGGTCAACGACACCTGGGGGCACCCGGTGGGCGATCTGGTGCTGAGCCGCTTCGCCCAGCTGCTGCAGGGGTGCATTCGCGGCACGGACCAGGCGTTTCGCCTCGGCGGGGATGAGTTCGCCCTGCTGCTGCAACCCGCCGATCCCGAGGCCTGGCGCCCGGTCTGGCTGCGGCTGCAACATGTGCTGCAGAGCCACAAGGAGCTCAGCGCCTTCTCGGTGGGATGCAGCCTGGGGGCCGCGAGCTGGCACGCCGGCATGGATGTGGAGCGGCTTTACGGGGCGGCGGATGCCCACCTCTACGCCCGCAAGAAAGCCGGGGGAACCGGCACCCCCGACTAGGGGCCAGGGCGTCCCCTGTCAGGGGCGCCCTTCATGCCTCGCCGTCCGCGGGAGCGGCTCGCCGCCACTCCCACCCCACCCCGCCCTCGGGCGTCATAAATCCGTCACAGACGAAGAGCCCGGCCACCAGCGCCGCCTGCTCCCCGTAATAGAGGATGGGAATGCGCCCCCGCAGCCAGGAGGGCACCCCGTACTCCTGCAACAACTTCTTGAGCCGCCGGCTCCCCCCTCGTCCTGTGGGCTTGAGCATGATGCCCGGGGCCACCTGGAAGCGCACCGACAGCGGCTCGTCCGCGCGCGGCGCCCGCAGCCCCTCCCCGCCCGATGGCCACAACCTGAACGTCCCCAGACCATCCGGCAGGGGGACAGCCTCCCCGAGCCGGATGGGCAACACCTCCTCACGGGGCGCGAGATCCGGCGCCACCAGATGCAGTCTCCCCTGATGGCGGCGGCACTCCAGCCCCTGCAGGCCCAGCCTGGGGTTGGCGTCGTCCCGCGCCAGCGCCACCTCCTGCCACAGCAGACCGAGCAGCTCCCGGGACGGCATCTCCCCCCCCTGGCGACGGATCCAGTAACGCAGCAGGTTGTTGCGACGGGCTGCGGATAATGCATGCAGAGGGGCGATGCGCAGTGCCTCCCCCTCACCGGCCCGTTGCCAATCCGACTCGGCCAGTTCGTTTATCAGCACCTCCTGCTCGGCACAGATCGCCATGGTACGCGCCGCCGTCTGGGCCATGGCGGGCCAGCGCGCCTTGAGGAGCGGGATGAGCTGCTGGCGCAGGAAGTTGCGGTCATAGCGGGTGTCCTGGTTGCTCTCGTCCTCCACCCAGCCATGGGGCAGGGTGGCGGCTGCGTCGGCCAGCTCGGCCCGGCTCACTTCGAGCAAGGGGCGCAGCAGCATGCCACAGGCAAAGGGCTGGCTTGGCACCATGCCCGCCAGCCCGCGCAGACCGGCGCCGCGCTTGAGCGCCAGCAGCAGGGTCTCCAGCTGATCGTCCTGATGGTGGGCGGTGAGCAGCCACTCCCCCTCCCCCAGATGAGCGGCAAGGCTCTGATAGCGGGCCTCGCGGGCCTGAGCCTCCAGGCTGTCCCCACTGCCCCGTTGCAGCTGCACCCGCGCAGTGATGAGCGGCACCGCCAGTTGCTGGCACACCCCCTCGCAGTGGGCCACCCACTCGTCGGCATGGGGGCTCAGGCCGTGGTGCACGTGCAGGGCGCGCAGGGCAAGGCCGTGCTCCCGGGCGAAGCGGGCCGCCAGCACCAGCAGCACGGTGGAATCGAGCCCGCCGCTGAAGGCCACCAGCAGGCCACGGGAACCTTCCGGCGCGGGCAGGGTCTGACAAAAACGAGAATAAATACGAGAAATCATAGGCTTCCCCAATACGACCTGGCCGATCTTAGCAGAGTCGGGCTTATCAAGCGCTAACCCGGCTGCTAGAGTGAGGCGCTCCCTGCGTGGGCAAGGACGCCGTATAACCCGAATTGGAATCCAACATAATGAACAACAAGAAAAGCATACTGGCCGCCCTCGTCGGGCTGGCCCTGCTGGCCGGCTGCAGTCAGGCACCGGATGGCGCAGACAAGCACTCCGGCCTCGCGCTGGCCAACATGGACACCAGCGTCAAACCCGGTGACGACTTCTTCCGTTATGTGAACGGCCACTGGCTGGCCACCGCCAAGATCCCGGACGACAGGCCCGCCGACGGTGCCTTCTACCTGTTGCGGGACAAATCTCTGGCGGACGTGCGGGTGCTGGTGGAAGGGCTGGACGGCAAGGCCGCCGCCGGCACCCCGGCCCAGCAGATCCGCGATCTCTACCAGAGCTACCTGGATAAGAAGACCCGGGATGCCAAGGGGACTACCCCCCTGCTGCCCATGCTGAGCGCCATCGACCGCATCGGCAGCAGCCAGGAGCTCGCCCGCGCCTTCGCCCAGAGCGCCCGCACCGGTGGCAACGCCCCCTTCGGCTTCTGGATAGACGCGGACGCCAAGGCGCCGGACAGCTATGCAGTCTACCTCTACCAGTCCGGGCTCGGCCTGCCGGACAGGGACTACTACCTCAAGACCGACGCCAACAGTCAGGCGCTCTTGCAAAAATACGAGCAGCACATCGCCGCCATGCTGGCCCGCTTCGGTGAGGCGGATGCGGGGGCCAAGGCCAAACGCATCCTGGCCCTCGAGACGGCGATCGCCCGCATCCAGTGGGACAACGTGGCCCTGCGGGATCGGGAGAAGAACTACAACAAGGGGCCAGTGAGCGAACTCAAGCGCCTCGCCCCCGCCATCGACTGGGACGCCTATCTCGGCCAGGCCGGCCTCGCGGGACAGCAGAGCCTGGTCATCGGTCAGCCGAGCTACCTCGCGGCCCTGAACGGCCTGATGGCGCAGACCCCCATGGGCGACTGGCAGGCTTACCTCAAGTGGCAGCTCATCACCGATTACGCCCCCTACCTCGACAGCCAGACCGATGATCAGAGCTTCGCCTTCTTCGGCACCACCCTGAGCGGCACGCCCAAGCAGCGCGCCCCCTGGGAGAGGGCCCTCGGCGTGCTGGACAACAACCTGGGGGAGGCGGTGGGCAAGCTCTACGTGGAGCGCTACTTCCCGCCAGCGGCCAAGGCCCGCATGGAGCAGCTGGTGGAGAACCTGCGCACCGCCTACGGCCAGAGCATCCAGGAGCTGGACTGGATGTCGCCGGCGACCAAGGCCCAGGCCCTCGAGAAGCTCGCCAAGTTCAGGCCCAAGATAGGCTATCCGGACAAGTGGAAGGACTACAGCGCCATCGCGATCCGCGCCGACGATCTGGTGGGCAACCTGCTGCGCGCCCGCGCCTTCGAATACGCCGACAACCTGGCGCGCCTTGGCAAGCCGGTGGACAGGGACGAGTGGCACATGTCACCCCAGACGGTGAACGCCTACTACAACTCGAGCAACAACGAGATCGTCTTCCCTGCCGCCATCTTGCAGCCTCCCTTCTTCGACATGACGGCGGATGACGCGGTCAACTACGGTGCCATCGGCGGGGTGATCGGCCACGAGATGGGCCACGGTTTTGATGATCAGGGGGCCAAATCCGACGGCGACGGGGTGATGCGCGACTGGTGGACGCCGGCCGATCTCAAGGAGTTCAGGTTCCGCACCAGCCGGCTGGTGGCCCAGTACAACCGCTTCGAACCCATCAAGGGCCAGTACGTCAACGGCCAGTTCACCCTGGGGGAGAACATCGGCGATCTCGGCGGACTCACCATCGCCCACAAGGCCTACCTGCTGTCCCTGGATGGCAAGGAGGCGCCGGTGCTGGACGGCTTCACCGGTGAGCAGCGCTTCTTCCTCGGCTGGGCCCAGGTGTGGAAGGGCATGTATCGCCCCGAACTGATGCAGATGCTGCTCGCCTCGGATCCCCACTCGCCGCCCGAGTACCGGGTCAACGGTGTGGTGCCGAACATCCCCGCCTTCTACGAGGCGTTCAACATCCAGCCGGGTGACAAGCTCTATCTGGACCCGGCCAAACGGGTCAAAATCTGGTAATGACGGCCCCGATGAGGGGCGGATGACGCGGGCCGACGGGGATTGCCCGGCCGGCCCGCACAGTGACACTGGTGGCGGGCAGCCGCCACCGCAGTAACAAGGGTCAAACCGATGAAAGCCTTGCTCATGACACTCGGCCTGCTCACCCTGCCCCTCGCCAGCCAGGCGGCGGACGGGTTCTTCAAACAGCTGACGCTCCCCTCGGGCCAGGTAGTGACCGTCAGCGAGGGGCGCGGCGAGCCGGCCTCCACCGGCAGTTACGACGTGCGCCTCTACTCCGGCGCCAACCCCCAGTTCCCGCTGGATCAGTTCATCGACGGCAAGGTGCTGCCCCGCGATGGCAGCATCAAGGAACTCAAGCTGCTGGATCTCGACGGCGACAAGCAGCCCGAGCTCATCGTCGTGATCGAGAGTGCCGGCAGCGGCAGCTACCTGAGCGCCGACGCCCTCACCATCAAGCCCCGGGAGGGGCTGGAGAACTTCAACCACGTGGAGGGGCTGGCCCCCAATGACGATGTGATAGAGGCGCTCAAGACCCCTCACGACTGATCCCCCCATCACCACGCCCCGTCCAGCGGGGCGTTTTTTTCCGCGCCTTCCGATGCGGCGCCCACGGCCCCCCATACCACGGATAGACGCTCATTTTTTATGAGCCTATAATCGCCGCACCCAGCCATCACAACATACAAGGAGGTAAAAATGGTTATCCAAGCGTGTCCGATGTTCTCGGCTCGCCTGTTCGGCACATTTGCCTGCTCTTGCCTGCATACCATCGCGCTGCGATAGCGGGTTCGAGCAAAGCCGACTCCCTTCCATACCGAGACCTTTCTCGACTCTGCCGTTGTCGCCAGCGCTCCTGATGACAGGGATTTCTGATCCCGCGATTTAAGAGAGCAAGAGCATGACAACCCTGATGAGTACCCATTCCCTGCAGATGAGTGCGGGGCACCTTCCGTTATTTGACCACCTCGAACTCGGCATCCGCGCAGGCGACCGGCTCGGCCTGATTGGCGCCAACGGCTGCGGCAAGAGCACATTGCTGGCGCTGCTGGCGGGCGAGCGCACGCCCCAGACCGGCCAGGTCGTGCAGGCCGCTGCCTGCCGCTGCGAGTTCGTGGCCCAGCAACTGCCCGCCAGGCTTTCAACCCTCAGCACCCGCGCCGTGCTGCTGGATGCCCTGGGCAACGACCCCGCCGCCGAATGGCAGGTGGACAAGCTGCTGGCCGAGCTGCAGCTGGAGGCCCAGGCCGCGCTGCCGGTCAGTGCCCTGAGCGGCGGCCAGCACAGCCGGCTGCAGATAGGGCGCGCCCTGCTGCGCCAACCCAACCTGCTGCTGCTCGATGAGCCCAGCAACCACCTGGACTTGCCCGCCCTGCTCTGGCTCGAGCAGTTTCTGCTGGGCTGGCGCGGCGCCTTCGTGCTGGTCTCCCACGACGGTCGCCTGCTGGACAGGGTCACCGAGCAGACCCTGATCCTGCGAGATGGCCAGCTGCACCGTTTCGCCCTGCCCTGCAGCCAGGCCAGAGCGACCCTGGCCGCCGAGGATGAGCAGACCCGCCTGCGCCGGGCCGACGAGCAAAAGGAGATAGATCGCCTGAGCGCCAGCAGCAAGCGCCTCGCCATCTGGGGGCGGGAGCATGACAACGAGAAGCTGGTACGCCAGGCCAAGTCCATGGAAAAACGCATCGCCCGCCTGCAGGAGGAGCAGAGCCAGGTCGCGGCGCTAGCCCCCTGGCGGCTCGAGCTGCGCGGGCTGAGCCTGCCTGCCGACACCCTGCTGCGACTGGAGGCCCTCGACGTGGCGCCGGCGCCATCATTGCCGCCGCTGCTGCGGGCCGAGGGACTCTGGCTGCGGGCGGGGGACAAGGTCGCCCTGCTCGGTGCCAACGGCACCGGCAAGTCCTCCCTGCTGCGCCAGTGCTGGCGCGAACTGACCGCCCAGAGTCCGCTGACGGGCTGGTACTGCCACCCCGGCGCCAGCATCGCCTATTACGATCAGTCCCTGCAGCAGCTGGCTGACGACGCCACCCTGAGCGACGCCCTCTACCCGCTGGCCCCCCTTCCTGAAGGGGCTCGGCGTCAGGCGCTGATCCGGGCGGGCTTCCCCTATGTCCGCCACGGCCAGCAGGTGCGCACCTTGAGCGGCGGCGAGCGGGCACGGCTGCTGTTTCTCGCCCTGTCCCTCGGCAGCCACCACATGCTCTGGCTCGACGAGCCCACCAACCACCTGGATCTGGCGGGCAAGGAGGAGCTGGCCGAGGCCATTGCCGCCTTCCCGGGGGGCGTGCTGCTGGTCTCCCACGATCGGGATCTGATCGAGCGCAGCTGCAACCGCTTCTGGCTGATCAGGGACGGGCGCATCCAGGAGGCTCACAGCGCCGAGCGGGCCTATGCCGAGCTGCTTGGCAACCCGCCCTTGCCGGCAGCAGACAAGGCAAGCCTGACCGACTCCGCCATGGGGCAGACCCCGGCCGGCCCGACGGATGACGAAGAGGCACTGCTGGCACGCTGGTATGAGCTCGATGCCCTGCTCGCCGCCGATCTGGCCCGCAAGCCCAGGCACCAGACTCCGCGCCTGCAGCAGCAGTGGCGTGACGAGCTGGCGTACCTTGCCGACCTGCTCGGCTTTGTCTGACGCCAGCCAGCACCACCCATCCTTTAACACTCAACTCACGCGGCCAGCCACGGCTGGCCGCAAGGAACCATCATGACTGACTCAATGTTTCCCGAGATCCGGCTCGATCCCGTCACCGACGCTGACCTGCCCCACATCTACCGCGGCCTCTCCGATCCGCGGGTCGTCGCCTACTACGGCGTCAGCTACGACAGCCTGACGGCCTGCCAGGTCCAGATGGATTGGTATGCCGAGCTGACCCGCACCGGCCGTGGCGCCTGGCACCTGGTACGCGACCGGCGCACCAGCGAGCCGCTCGGCGCCATTGGCTACAACGATGCCGACCCCACTCACCGGCGGGCCGAGCTGGGCTACTGGCTCTATCCCGAGCATTGGGGCAAGGGGGTGATGAGCGCGGCGCTGCAACTGTGGCTGCCGCTCACTTATCGCACCACAGCGCTGCACCGGTTGCTGGCGGTGGTGGAGGAGCCCAACCTCCCCTCCGCCCGCCTGCTGGAGCGGGCCGGCTTTCACTACGAGGGCACCGCGCGGGAGTGCGAACGCAAGGGGGATGGTTTCATCTCCCTGCGCCACTACGCCATCTTGCGAAGCGACCTGCCAGCCCGCCGCTGAACGGCAACAAAAAGCCCCGCACTGCGGGGCTTTTTTCGGGGGTTACTTGATGGCGCAGACGTCGCCAACCAACGTGCGGCGGCGTCTGCGTCGCCACAGGGAGAAGAGACCATACCCCGCGCTCAGCGCCACCGCATAGAGCACCTGGGAGGCGAGGGCCACCAGCACGGCAAGGCAGAGCATAGCGCTCACCCCCGCCAGCCCCTTGCCCACCCCGCCGAGCAGGCGCCAGCCCGCCGCCATGCAGAGCAGGTAGACCAGCACGAAGTTGCCGTTGGCGTAGCGGATGAGTTCGTCGAGGGGCAACCGCAGCCAGAGGATCAGGGTGATGGAGACGAAACAGATGGCGAGCACCCAGGCAAGGGCATGGAGAGGGGCGCCCCGGGCCGAAAGCCGGGCCAGGGAGGCGGGCAGCTTGCCCTCCCGCGCCATGCTCCAGATAAGCCGGGCGAAGCCTTGCAGGTAGATGTTGATGCTGGCGAAGCAGGAGAGGTAGCCGAGCACCGCCACCAGCCACTTGGCGGTGGGGCCGAACAGCAGGGAGAGCAGGGCCGGAATGGCGGTGGCATTGGTCGCCTCGTCCCCGTAGAGGCCATATTTGAGCACCACCAGGGAGTGCACCCAGTAGATGAGCCCCGCCAGCAGCACGCCGCCCAGCAGGGCCAGCGGATAGTCCCGCTGTGGCCGCTTGAACTCCTCCCCCATGTGGGCGAAGGCCTCGAGCCCGACGAAACACCAGAACATCACCGCCAGCGCAGATCCCATGGCGGGCCACTCGTCCGTCGTCGGCAGCGGCCGGGCCGCATCGTGCCAGCTCAGATCCCCCTTGAACCAGATGAGCAGGGTGAGCCCCAGGATCGCGAGCGCGATCAGCAGTTGCAGGTTGCCGGAGGAGCGCGCCCCGCGCAGCCCCAGCAGGAAGACCCCGAGCAGGGTGAGCAGCTGGATGCCCCACAGGGTCCACTCCCCCATGTCGAACAGGGCGTGCCAGAAACCGGCGGCGATGGTGAGGGCGGCGGGCAGGCCCACCGGCAGCACCGCCAGAAACAGGAAGGCGGAGAAGCGCTCGGCGCCGTTGCCAAAGGCAAGGCCAATCAGATGGGGGGCGCCTCCCGCGTGGGGATAACGACGGCCGAGGCGGGCGAAGGTAAAGGCGATGGGCAGCACCAGCGCAATCAGCAGCAACCAGGCCCAAAGGGACGCCCCGCCCGCCAGGGAGGCGGCCGTCGCCGGCACCACGAAGATCCCGGTGCCGAGCAATGAGGTGGCGAGCAGTCCCATCCCCTGCCAGAGCCCGAGATCCTTTTTCAACCCAGACATATCCTTTTGTCCTGTCTAGAAAAACATCCCGCCATGTTAGGCCTCCCCCGCCCCTTTGTTAAGCACTCTGCGCCGCAAACAAAAAAGCCGCCTCTGGCGAGGCGGCTTTTTCATTCAACGGATTGACCGGCGTTATCAGGCAATCAGCTTGTAGAGGATTCCGGACATGGCGATGAGGCCGATGAGGGTCACGAAGCCGTTGCTGAGGTTGCCAGCATATTTGCGCATGGCCGGCACCTTGGCGATGGCGTACATGGGCATCAGGAACAGCAGCATCGCGATGATGGGGCCGCCCAGGTCTTCAATCATGCCGAGGATGCTCGGGTTGATGGTAGCCACGGCCCAGGTGGTCAGGATCATGAAGATCGCGGTCACCTTGTTCAGTTGCTTGACGTCGACGTTCTTGCCCTTCTCGCGCAGGGACTTGGCCATCAGGCCGTTCATGCCTTCTTGCGCACCCAGGTAGTGACCCAGGAAGGACTTGCTGATGGCAACCATGGCAATCAGCGGCGCCACGGTGGCGATCACCGGGTTGTCGAAGTGGTTGGCCAGGTAGGAGAGGATGGAGATGTTCTGCTCCTTGGCGGCCGCCAGATCGGCCGGGGAGAGGCTCAGCACGCAGCTGAACACGAAGAACATCACTGTCATCACCATCATGACGTGGGCGCCCAGCAGGATGTTGCTGCACTTCTTCTCGGCGTTCTCACCGTAACGACCCTTGTTGTCCACCGCGAAGGAGGAGATGATCGGGGAGTGGTTGAAGGAGAACACCATGACCGGGATGGCCAGCCACAGGGTCTTGAGGAAGTCGCCGTTGAAGGCATCGCCCAGCGCCGGTGCTTCGGTGATGATGGCACCGTTCCAGTGCGGGATCAGGTAGAGCGCCAGGCCCATCAGGGTCAGCACGAACGGGAAGACCAGCACGCTCATCGCCTTGACGATGACCTGACCGCCGAGGCGTACGATGGCCATCAGACCCAGGATCAGCGCCAGGGAGAGGATGGCACGGGGAGGAGCAGTCATGCCCAGCTGGTGCACCATCAGGCTCTCGACGGTGTTGGTGATGGCGACCGAGTACATCAACAGGATGGGGTAGATGGCGAAGAAGTAGAGCAGGGTAATGAACTTGCCTGCGGTCTTGCCGAAGTGCTCTTCCACCACCTCGGTGATGTCGCCATCACGGGTGGAGCCGGACAGCACGAAGCGGGTCAGGCCGCGGTGGGCGAAGAAGGTCAGCGGCAGGGCCAGGATCAACATGGCGACCAGCGGCCACAGGCCACCTACACCGGCATTGATCGGCAGGAAGAGGACACCGGCACCGATGGCGGTACCGTACAGACCCAGCATCCAGACCACATCGGCCTTGTTGATGCCACGGGAGGAGGCTTTGCTTAAGCTGCCTTCAACTGCAATGTTCATGTCAGACATAGGGGTGTTCCTGTCATCAAGGAAAGTGGAATCTCGTTGCTTATTGGCCATCTGGCCGGTTCCGCGTCCCTGGAACTGCTGCTGTTCATCCCTGTGGTTGTGCTCTCACGCCAGGGCAATGGGGCCATCGCGTCCCGCGACAACCGAATTGCAACATACTGCGGCATGAAATCCTGAACCTGATGGCGGCGCCTTCCGTCGTTAACAAGCTGACAACGGTCGCCTCATCCGATGAGCAGACTCTAGTTAAAAGGCCCTATTAATCACAGCGTTTTTTTGAATTAATCAACCAAAGTTTGATTGCAGTCGCCTTTCAATCGCGTTAGATCACATTGCAATCGCCATATTGCGATTTTTTTTTAACAAATAAACTGTTCTTGGCATCTCCTTGCCCTCGGAAAACAGAAACAAACCCATTACAAACCCCGCTACCTGCGTGCCGATTGTCTCCCGTCCTCCCTTGACGTACCCTTGCCTTTCGCCCTCTTCCTGCGTGCCGACCATGACCATCTCTCGCACCGATCTTGCCGAACTGGCGGTATTTGCCGCCGTCGCCCGCCATCGCAGTTTCAGCAAGGCCGCCCTCGAACTCGGGGTCTCTGCCTCGGCCCTGAGCCACTCCCTGAAGGGGCTGGAGAGCCGCCTGGCGGTACGACTGCTCAATCGCAGCACTCGGGCTGTCGTGCCGACTGAAGCTGGCGAGCGCCTGCTGGCACAGTTGCTGCCGACCCTGGGACAGCTGGAGGAGGCCCTGGACGAGCTGAAGCACCACGCAGGCGAGCCAGTGGGCAAGCTGAAGATCTGTGCCCCCCGGGCCGCCATTCAGGAGATACTGACCCCGGTGCTCATCGACTATCTGGTGCGCTACCCGCGCATGCAGGTGGAGGTGGTGGAGCAGGAGCTGATGCCCCGCCTCATCGAGGACGGTTTCGACGCAGCCCTCTTCTACGGGGATCTGCTGCCCCAGGAGATGATCGCCGTGCCCCTCGGGCCCCCGCAGCGTTATCTGGTCGTGGGCTCCCCCGCGTACCTGGCGAGGCGCGGCACGCCCCGACACCCCTCGGAGCTGAGCCAGCACGACTGCATCGGCTATCGGCTCACTCCCCATCATCACTATCGCTGGGACTTCGCCGCCAACGGCGAATTGCTGGAGATAGAGGTGGCGGGCCCCCTCACCACCAGCACGCCGGCCCTCTATCTGGGGGCGGCAGAGGCGGGGCTCGGGCTGGCTTATTGCGAGGAGGGGGAGGTAAAGGATGCCCTGGCGACGGGTCGGCTGGTCGCTGTTCTGGATGAGTGGAGCCCCACCTTCGCCGGCTTCAACCTCTTCTATCCCGGTCGGCACCAGCTGGGACAAGGGTTGCGTGCCCTCATCGACATGCTGAAGGCCCACTATCAGAGGCATTACTGATGAATCGTACTCATCAATTCATCAAGCAAATGGCCGATTATCAATAAAATGACGTGAATTTACACTGTGACTTCTATCCTCGATCCAAAGAAGCACAGCGATGTCTGCCTATTTCATTCGACGCCAGCGGGCCATGACCCGCCGTTTCTGGGGCTATGCCCTCCCCTCCATCATGGCCATGCTGGTCTCCGGCGCCTACTACCTGGTGGACGGCATCTTCGTCGGCCATTACGTGGGGGCCGCCGGCCTCGCCGGCATCAATCTGGTCTACCCGGTCATCATGGTGCTGATCGGCCTCGCGGCCATGATCGCCATGGGGGCGGCCACCGCCATCTCCTTCCAGCAGGGCGCCAGGAACCTCGATCGGGCGCGCCAGGCGCTGGTCAACGGGCTCTGGCTGCTGCTCTTGCTGGGGACAGTGGCCCCCCTGCTGCTGCACCACTGGCACCCTGACATCCTGCTGGCCCTGGGGATGGACCCCGGCACCGAGACCTGGTATCAGGCCAGCGACTACCTCACCTGGATAGGGGGAGGCACCCTGCTACTGGCCAGCAATCTGGCGGTCCCCTACTTGCTGCGCAACGACGGCCGCCCCCGCCTCGCCATGGTGCTGGTGAGCGGCGGGGCCGTGCTCAACATCCTCCTGAACTACATCATGGTGGGCCGACTGGGGCTGGGCCTGACCGGCACGGCCCAGGCGACTCTTCTCTCCGAGGGGCTGGTCAGCCTCATCGGTCTGGGCTACTTCTTCACCCGCCATGCCAGGCTGCGTCTGGCGTGGCGCCAGCTGGTGCCCAACTTGCCGGCCATGCCCAACCTGCTGTACACCGGGCTGCCCAGCCTCATCGCCCAGTTCAACCTGGGTCTGCTGCTGCTGCTGCACAACAGCCAGCTGATGGTGCACGGCTCGGTCAAGGATCTGGCGGGTTTCACCGTGGCCGGTTATACCGAGGCGGTGTTCATCGTCATCCTGCAGGGGCTGGCATTTGGCATCCAGCCCCTGGTCAGCCAGGCGGCCGGCGCCAAACGCCATCGCGACCTGAAGTTCCTGATGGAGATGGGGCTCAAGATCACGCTCGTTTACGGTCTGGCGGTCTGGCTGCTGATCCAGCTGCTGCCGCGCCAGGTGGCCATGCTCTACACCGGCGATCAGGATGGCGAGCTGCTGGCGGCTGCCATCAGCAGCCTGACCCTCAACCTTGGCGCCATTCCGTTGGAGGGGATCATCATGTTCGGCATCGTGCTGCTGCAGTCCATGGCCCGCACCCGGCAGGCCCTCGTCCTCTCGGTGGCCAAGACGGTGCTGCTGCTGCCGCTCATCTTCCTGCTGCCCCTCTGGTGGGGGCGCGAGGGCGTCCTGGTGGCCCAGCCCGCAACCGTACTGCTACTGACCCCGCCCCTGTGCTGGCTGCTGTGGCGGGAGTGGCGGGCTCTGCTCCCCGTCGCCCCCAGGCGCCATTCCCCTGCCCGGATGAGGACGCAGGCCGCGACCTCCTGACCCCGGCCCCAGACGATCGCCCATAAAAAAGTCCCCGCAAGCGGGGACTTTTGACGAGGGCGAAGCGGGCTTAGCAGTAGCCGTAACCCAGCAGGCGCTGGTAGCGCTGCTCCAACAGCTGCTCGCTGTCGAGGGGACGCAGGGCATCGAGGTCCTGCTTGATGCGTGCCTTGAGGTGCTGGGCCATCTTCTCCACGTCGCGGTGGGCGCCGCCAAGGGGCTCCTCGACGATGTTGTCGATGAGCTTGAGCTCTTTCAGGCGCTGGGCGGTGATGCCCATGGCATCCGCCGCCACCGAGGCCTTCTCGGCGCTCTTCCACAGGATGGAGGCGCAGCCTTCCGGGGAGATAACGGAGTAGGTGGAGTACTGCAGCATGTTGACGCGATCGCCCACGCCGATGGCCAGGGCTCCGCCGGAGCCACCCTCACCGATCACGGTGCAGACGACCGGCACGGTCAGACCGGCCATGACTTTCAGGTTGCGGGCGATGGCCTCGGACTGGCCACGCTCCTCGGCACCCACGCCCGGGTAGGCACCCGGGGTGTCGATGAAGGTGATGATCGGCATCTTGAAGCGCTCGGCCATCTCCATCAGGCGCAGGGCCTTGCGGTACCCTTCTGGGCGCGGCATGCCGAAGTTGCGCTTGATCTTCTCCTTGGTCTCGCGACCCTTCTGGTGGCCGATGATCATCACGGGCTCGCCGTCCAGACGGGCGATGCCGCCGACGATAGCCTTGTCATCGGCGTAGGCGCGATCGCCGGCCAGCTCGTCGAAGTCGGTGAAGATCTGCTCGATGTAGTCGAGGGTATAGGGGCGCTGGGGATGACGCGCCATCTGGGACACCTGCCAGGCACCCAGATCGCCGAAGATCTTCTTGGTCAGCTCTTCGTTTTTCTTCTCCAGCCGGCGAATATCTTCGCTCAGATCCACGGCACTGTTGTGCTCGCTCACATGGCGAAGTTCATCGATCTGTGCCTGCAACTCGGCGATCGGCTGTTCAAAATCCAGAAAAAGACTCATAGGGACAATAGATCCTCTAATCAAAAACCAATTCAACCCGCTCTCGTCCAAGCAGGACTCGCAAGTCATCTATCAGTTGATCGGTGGGCGTCACCCGCCACTCGGTACCGAGCGTCAATCGCACCCGGGAGCCGGGGCGACGATAGTTTACCTGAACCGGACAGACTCCGGCACGGGCGGGCTCCAAAATCTCGCACAAACGCGGGAAAAAGCGCTCGTCAATGCGTTGTTCATCGAGGGAAATACGGATTGCCCTGGCAAAACGCTCCCTCGCATCGTTGATATCCAGCAATTCGCGGGCCGACATTTTAAGGCCACCGGAGAAGTCATCAACGCTGACCTGTCCAGAAACCACTAAAATACGGTCTTTTTGCATCAATTCTTCGTATTTTTCCAGCGCTTCACTGAAGAGGGTCACGTCCAGACGGCCGGATCTGTCGTCCAGGGTGAAGATCCCCATCTTGTTGCCACGCTTGGTCACCATGCTGCGCGCCGCGATCACCAGGCCCGCCGCCGTGGTCACCGTATCCCGGGAGGTGGGATGCAGATCGCACAGACGGCCCGAGGTGTAGCGACGCAGCTCGCCGCTGTACTGGTTGATGGGGTGACCGGTGAGGTACAAACCCAGCGTCTCCCGCTCTCCTTCCAGCCACACCTTGTCGGGCCAGTGCGGCACGTTGGCAAACGCCTTCTTGACGTCGTCGATCTCCTCGGTGAGCACGCCGAACATGTCGACCTGCCCCACCGCCTGGGCCTTGGCGTGCTGCTCGGCGGCGCGCATCGCCTCCTCCAGGGTCGCCATCAGGGCGGCGCGGTGGGGGCCGAGCCTGTCCATGGCGCCGGAGAGGATGAGCTTCTCCATCACCCGCTTGTTGAGCTTCTTGATGTCGACCCGGTTGCAGAAATCGAACAGGTCGCGGAACGGGCCGTCCCGATCCCGCGCCTCCAGGATCGCCTCGATGGGGCCTTCCCCCACCCCCTTCACCGCGCCGATGCCGTAGACGATGTGGCCGTCCTCGTTGACGCTGAAGCGGTAGCGGCCGGTATTGACGTCAGGGGGAATGACGGTCAGCCCCATGCGCTGGCACTCGTCCACTAGCGTCACTATCTTGTCGGTGTTGTCCATGTCCGCGGTCATGACCGCCGCCATGAACTCCGCCGGGAAGTGGGTCTTGAGCCAGAGGGTCTGGTAGGAGACCAGGGCATAGGCGGCGGAGTGGGACTTGTTGAAGCCGTAACCCGCGAATTTCTCCACCAGGTCGAAGATCTTCATCGCCAGCTCACCGTCGACGCCGTTCTTGATGGCGCCCTCCTCGAAGCCGGCCCGCTGCTTGGCCATCTCCTCGGGTTTTTTCTTGCCCATGGCCCGGCGCAGCATGTCCGCGCCCCCCAGGGTGTAGCCCGCCAGGGTCTGGGCAATCTGCATCACCTGTTCCTGGTAGAGAATGATGCCGTAGGTGGGCTCCAGGATGGGCTGAAGGCTCTCGTGCTGCCACTTCTCGTCCGGATAGGAGATGGCCTCATTACCGTGCTTGCGGTCGATGAAGTTGTCCACCATGCCGGACTGCAGCGGGCCCGGACGGAACAGGGCCACCAGAGCGATCATGTCTTCGAAGCAGTCGGGCTGCAGGCGTTTGATAAGGTCCTTCATGCCGCGGGATTCGAGCTGGAACACCGCCGTGGTCTCGAAACGCTGCAGCAGGGCGAACGACTTCTTGTCATCGATGGGGATGGCGGCGATGTCCACCGGCGGCTTGCCCTCTTTGGCAAGACGGGGGTTTATCATGCCGAGCGCCCAGTCGATGATGGTGAGGGTGCGAAGCCCCAGGAAGTCGAACTTCACCAGACCCGCGTACTCCACGTCGTTCTTGTCGAACTGGGTGACCGGGTGGTGTCCCTCGTCGTCGCAATAGAGGGGCGCGAAGTCGGTGATCTTGGTGGGCGCGATGACCACGCCGCCGGCGTGCTTGCCGGCGTTGCGCACCACCCCTTCCAGGCGGCGCGCCATGTCGATGAGGTCCTTGACCTCCTCGTCCTGCTCGTAGAGCTCCGGCAGCTTGGGCTCGGCCTCGAACGCCTTGGCCAGCGTCATGCCGGGGTCCGGCGGAATGAGTTTCGAGATGCGATCGACGAAACCGTAGGCGTGGCCCAGCACCCTTCCTACGTCCCGCACCACCGCCTTGGCAGCCATGCTGCCGAAGGTGATGATCTGGGAGACCGCCTCCCGGCCGTACATCTCGGAGACGTGTTCGATCACCTCGTCGCGCCTGTCCATGCAGAAGTCGACGTCGAAGTCGGGCATGGATACCCGTTCGGGGTTCAGGAAACGTTCGAACAGGAGGTCAAATTCCAGCGGATCCAGATCGGTGATCTTGAGGGCGTAGGCCACCAGCGAGCCCGCCCCCGAGCCCCGGCCCGGACCGACGGGAATGCCGTTGTCCTTGGACCACTGGATAAACTCCATCACGATGAGGAAGTAGCCCGGGAAGCCCATCTGGTTGATCACCTTGAGCTCGATGTCGAGACGATCGTCGTACTCGGGCCGGCGCTCGGCACGCACCGCGGGATCCGGGAACAGGAACTCGAGGCGCTCCTCGAGGCCCTCTTTCGATTTCATGACCAGGAAGTCTTCGGTGGTCATGTCGCCGGTGGGGAAGTTCGGCAGGAAGTATTCACCGAGGCGCACCGTCACGTTGCAGCGCTTGGCGATCTCCACCGTGTTCTCCAGCGCCTCCGGGATGTCGGCGAACAGCTCGCACATCTCTTCCTGGCTGCGCAGGTACTGCTGGGGGCTGTAACGGCGCGGGCGGCGCTTGTCCATCAGGGTGTAGCCATCGTGGATAGCCACCCGGATCTCGTGGGCGTCAAAGTCGTCGGCCCCGAGGAACACCACCTCGTTGGTGGCCACCACGGGCAGCGCAAACTCGGTCGCGAGGGCGACCGCCATGTGGAGGTAGACCTCCTCGTCGGGGCGACCGGTGCGCAGCAGCTCGAGATAGTAGGCGTCGGGGAAGTGGGCCTGGTAGAAGGCGAGGCACTGCTCCACCATCTGGCGGTTGCCCTTGAGCAGGAACTTGCCCACGTCTCCCTCGCGACCGCCGGAGAGCACAATCACCCCCTTGGCATGCTCGGCGAGCCAAGCCTTGTCTATGACGGGGCGCCCCTGCACGTGGCCGCGCTGATAGCCCCGGGAGATGAGCAGGGTGATGTTCTGGTAGCCGTCGTTGTCCATGGCCAGCAGGGTGAGGCGGAACTGCTCGTCCCCTAGCTCGTCGCTCTGCACCCAGAAATCCGCCCCGACGATGGGCTTGATCCCCTTGCCGTGGGCAGAGCCGTAGAAGCGCACCAGGCCGCACATGTTCATCTGATCGGTCAGGGCCAGGGCCGGCATGTTGTTGGCGGCGGCGGCCGAGACGATGGGACCGATCTTCTGCAGGCCGTCGACCATGGAGAAGTCGGAGTGCACCCTCAGGTGGATGAAACGGGGGTCAGCCATGGTTATCCCCTCTCGTGGCGCCAGCTGGCGCGAATGTCGTCATGCAGACAGCGTGGCATGGGTTATTCGATCCCCAGGGCGCGGCGCACCGGTTTGAAGCTCTGCCGGTACTCGGGCAGGGGGCCGCGCTCGGCCAGGATGGCGAGGTGCTCAGGCGTAGGGTAGCCCTTGTGACGGGCGAAGCCGTACTCCGGATGGCGGGCGTCCAGCGCGCTCATCTCGGCGTCCCGGGTCACCTTGGCGAGGATGGAGGCGGCGCTGATGGCGGCCACCAGGCTGTCCCCCTTGACCACGGCGCGCGCTTCCATTGGCAGAGCCGGGCAGCGGTTGCCGTCGATGAAGACCAGCTCGGGCGTGACCCTGAGCCCCGCCACGGCGCGCTGCATAGCCAGCATGGTGGCGTGCAGGATATTGAGCTCGTCGATCTCTTCCGGGCTGGCGCGCCCGATGGCATAGGCCAGCGCCTTCTCCCGGATCTCGTCGAACAGGGCCAGCCGCTTCTTCTCGGAGAGCTTCTTGGAGTCGGCAAGGCCGGCGATGGGATTGGCGGGATCCAGGATCACCGCGGCGGTGACCACGTCACCCACCAGGGGGCCGCGGCCCACCTCGTCCACCCCGGCAATCAGCTTGTCTTCGGGAATATCGATCGTCATCTCATAGCCTTGAATCAAAACCGGCCCCGCAGGGCCAGTGTCAGCACAATATCGCGTGGCGCACAGGGCCGGCTAGCGTTCCAGCAGCGCGGCCACCGCCTCGGCGGCCTGAACGTCGGCATTGCAGCGGATCTTCTCGTGCAACTTGGTGAAGGTGGCGATGAGTTCACTGTTGTCGTGCTCCAGCAACTTGCTTACCTCTTCCACCAGATTGGCCGGGGTGCACTCGTGCTGGATGAGCTCGGGTACCAGCATCCTGTCCGCCAGCAGATTGGGCAGGGAGACATAGTCCGTCTTCACCAGCCACTGGGCCAGCCAGTAGCTGAAGGGTTTGAGCTTGTAGCCCACCACCATGGGTTTTTTCACCAGCATGGCTTCGAGGGCCGCAGTGCCGGAAGCGAGCATCACCACGTCGGCGGCGATCATGGCCTCGCGACCCTGGCCGTCCAGCAGCACCATGTCGAGATCCGGCGCAATCTCTTCCTTGATGGCCAGGAACTGCTCGCGCCGCTTCTGGTTGACCAGGGGCACGATGAAGCCGAGATCCGGGCAGTGCACCGTCAGGTGCTTGCAGGCCTCAAGGAAGACCGGCGACATGAAGTCTACCTCGGCGTGACGGCTGCCCGGCAACACCGCCAGCCAGCGGCGGGCGGGATCGATGCCGAGTTCCTTGCGCACGGCCGCCTGATCCGGCACCAGGGGTATGTCGTCCGCCATGGTGTGGCCGACGAAGCGGCAGGGAGCGTCGAAGCGGTCGTAGAAGGCCTTCTCGAACGGCAGGAAGGCGAGCACCATGTCGGTGGCCGCCTTGATCTTGTGAATGCGGCCCTGACGCCAGGCCCACACGGAGGGGCTGACATAGTGGACCGTCTTGATACCGGCGCGGCGCAGTTTCAGCTCCACCCCGATATTGAAATCCGGTGCATCCACGCCGACGAACACATCGGGCGGATTGGCAATGAAGTGGCGCAGCAGTTCGCGGCGCACCTGCAGGATGCGGGGCAGACGGCCCAGCACCTCGGCGATGCCCATGACGGAGAGCTCCTCCATCTCGAACAGCGCCTTGACGCCCAGGGCCTGCATGCGCGGCCCGGCGATCCCCTCGAACTGCGCGTCCGGATAGCGACGCTGCAGTTCGCGCACCAGCCCTGCGGCCAGGATGTCGCCGGAGGCCTCTCCGGCGACGATGCCGATGCGAATGGGCTTAGGCACGGATGATCCCGCGCTCGTTGTCTTTGAGGAAATCGACGTAGAGCTGGACGGCAGGCTCGGACTGGGCCATCTCGCTCAGCACCGGCAGCACCTCTTCGATGGTCTTGCCAGAGCGGAAGATCTCCTTGTAGGCGCGCTTGACGGCGGAGATCGCCTCAGGCGTGAAGCCACGGCGGCGCAGCCCCTCGGAGTTGACCCCGAACGGCTTGGCGTAGTTGCCAGCGGCCATCACGTAAGGCGGCACGTCCTTGTTGAGGGCGGCGCAGCCACCGACGAAGGCGTGGGAGCCGACGCGGCCGAACTGGTGAATGGCGGACAGACCGCCGAAGATCACGAAGTCGCCGATGTGCACATGGCCCGCCAGGGTCGCGTTGTTCGCGAAGATGCAGTTGTCACCGATGATGCAGTCGTGGGCCACGTGAACGTTGACCATGAACAGGTTGCCGCTGCCCACCTTGGTCAGGCTCTGATCCTGGGTGGTGCCACGGTGCACGGTGCAGTTCTCGCGAAACACGTTGTTGTCGCCGATCTCGAGGAAGGTGCGCTCGCCGGCGTACTTCTTGTCCTGGCAATCCTCACCGATGGAGGTGTGCTGGAAGATCTTGTTGCCACGACCGATCCTGGTCGGCCCCTTGATCACCACATGGGAGCTGACCCAGGTGTTGTCGCCGATTTCCACCTCGGCACCGATGACGGAAAAGGGGCCGATTTCAACCCCTTTACCGATGACGGCAGACTCATGGACGATGGCGGTATCGTGGATGATGGCAGTCTGGTCGATCACGGTTATACCTCGCGTTTGGCGCACATCAGTTCGGCAGTACAGACCACTTCACCGTCGACGGTGGCGACACCAGTGAACTTGGCAATGCCGCGGCGCTCCTTCAGGAACTCTACGTCCAGCACCAGCTGATCGCCAGGTCCGACAGGGCGCTTGAAGCGGGCGTTGTCGATGGAGGCAAAGTAATAAAGCTCGTTGGGGGACGGTTTGCCCACCATGGTAAAGGCCAGGATACCGGTGGCCTGGGCCATGGCTTCCAGGATCAGCACGCCGGGGAACACCGGCTTGGCCGGGAAGTGCCCCTGGAAGATCGGCTCGTTGAACGAGACGTTCTTGATGGCGCGCAGGGTTTTGCGCTCATCGCTGATCTCGTAATTTTCCACCTTGTCCACCATCAGGAACGGATAACGGTGGGGCAGCAGATCCATGATTTCCTGGATGCCCAGGCTCTTCTTTTCAGTAGTCAAAACAGTACCCTATACCAATCGTGATTATTCTTGATCCAGCTTTTTCTCAAGCTTGCTCAACCGCTTGTGCATCTCTTCGATACGCATCACCCGGGCAGCGGTCTTGCGCCACTCTTTATTGGTTTGCAGGGGGATGCCGGAAGAGTAGATACCGGGCTCGGTGATGGGACGCATGACCATGGCCATACCGGTGACGGTAGCCTGGTCGCAGATCTCCATGTGCCCGTTGAAGACGGAGGCGCCGCCAATGATACAGTATTTGCCGACCTTGAGACTACCGGCCATCACGGTGGAGCCCGCCACGGCGGTGCCGTAGCCGATCTCGACGTTGTGGGCGATCTGGCACTGGTTGTCGATGATGACGTTGTCGGCGATGCGGGTATCTTCCAGCGCACCGCGGTCGATGGTGGTGCAGGCACCGATCTCGACCCGGTTGCCGATGGTCACGCCACCGAGCTGGGGGATCTTGATCCACTCGCCACGCTCGTTGGCATAGCCAAAACCGTCGGCCCCGATCACGGTTCCGGCTTGCACCAGACAATCCGTGCCCAGGGTCACGTTGTGATAGAGGGTGACATTGGCCCACAACCGGGAGCGCGCGCCCAGTCGGGTGTTCTTGCCAACGAAACAGCCCGGACCGATGCGGACATCGTCACCCAGCACCACGCCGGATTCGATGACCGCATTGGCACCGATGGCCACTCTCTCGCCCAGTTGCACGTCCGCCGCGATGACGGCGCTCGGATGGATATCCATGGCCGGCTGCGGCGTGGTGTCCAGCAGTTGGGCTACCCGGGCAAAGCCCACATAGGGGTCTTTGAGCACCAGGGCATTGGTGGGGCAAAACGGCAGGTCTGCCTCGGTGATGAGCACGGCTGTCGCCTTGCTCTGCTCCAGGAAATGCCGGTACTTTTTGTTGGACAGGAAGGCGATCTCCCCCTCCCCGGCTTTTTCCAGTGTCGCGACCTTGCGAATTTCCCGGGTCCCATCCCCATGGACCTCGGCCCCCAGTTGCTGGGCCAGCTGTGCGAGAGTAAATGCCATCAATTAGTTGCTCTTGCTAACCTGAGAAATAACCTGGCCGGAGATGTCCAGCTTGCTGGCGGCATAGGGGGCAGCGTTGCGCTCCAGCACCAGATCGTAGCCATTGCTCTTGGCGATGGAGTCGATGGCAGCCTGTACCTTGGTCAGGATCTTGTTGCGCTCTTCAGACTGGCGACGGCCATTGTCACGCTCGAATGCCTGGCGCTTCTGGTTGAACTCCATCTGCAGCTTGGCCAGCTTCTCCTGGTTCTGCTTCTTCTGCTCGTTGCTCATGAAGGCTTCGTCCTTCTTGAACTTCTCGACCAGTGCCTGACCGTCGGACTCCAGCTTCTGCAGCTCGCGCATGCGCGGCTCGAATTCACCTTTCAGCTTCTTGGCAACGGCTTCACGCTGGGGCAGCTTCTGGAACACTTCGGCCATGTCGACCACGGCGATCTTGGTCTCGGCCCAGGCGGAACCCATGCCGGCAGCCATCAGTGCAAAACTCAAACCAGCTACTTTCAACGCTTTATTCACACTAACTCCTTGGTCCCTCGGTAGAGGGCTACCTGATTTACCTGATTGTGCAAGCGATCCACATGACCGTCTTGTTACCTGGTGAGGCACGCACAGCGCGTGACCCATCATATTTCCCCCGCCGCAGCGGGGGGTCATCCGCCTTTAGAAGGTACGGCCGATGTTGAAGGAGAAGACTTCGGTATCGTCCCCTTCGTATTTCTTGATCGGTTTCGCCAACACGAACACCAGGGGCCCCATGGGGGAGAGCCACTGCAGCGACAGGCCGGTCGACACCCGGATGTTGCTGGGGTCGGAGTAGTCCATCAGATAGCTACAGCCGCTGAAGCAACGGTTCTCGTAATCGCTGTAGTCGAAGGTGGTGTCCCACACGGTACCCGCATCGACGAAGAAGCTGGTCCGCAGCTGGGGCTGATAGCTTTCAGAGGCGAACGGCGTCGGCACTATCATCTCGAAGGAGGCGACCGCCAGGGCATTGCCCCCCACCGAGCTGTCGGTACCCTGGATCACGTCGTTACCGCCCAGGTTGTAGTAGTAGAGCGCCTTCGGACCCACTGTGTTGCTCTTGAAGCCGCGCAGGGTGTCAAAGCCACCGGCATAGTAGTTCTCGAAGAACGGCAGGACGTGCTCATAGTCACCGTTGCTGCCATAACCGTTGCCGTAGGAGGCGCGGGCCTTGGCCAGCATGACCCACTTGTGGTCCGCATCGAGCGGGAAGTAATGGGAGTCTTCGGCGTTGAGCTTGAAGTACTGCAGATCCATGCCCGGCACCGTCACCTTGGCATTCACGCGCTGACGGTCACCGGCAGTCGGGAACTGGCCCTTGTTAAGGGTGGAACGGGTCCAGCCGGCGGTGACGTCGACGGTGTTGAACACCATGCGGTTGTCGCCATCCAGGTTGGCTTGATACACCTTCCAGAACTCATCCACCTGCACATAGGGGTTGGGCTGGGAGAGCTTGTTGTTCTCGTAGCCGAGGCTGAAGTCGAGACGGTTGTTCTCGTTGACCGGGAAACCGCTGGAGAGACGGAAACCGATGGTGGTGTTCTCGTAATCCACGATGTTGGCGTCGGCCGCACTGAACTTGTTGTAGTAGAGGCGGCCGCCCAGGCTGACCCCATCGACGGTGAAGTAGGGATCGTTGTAGCTCAGATCGATGTTCTTCGAGTAGTCGTTGGTGCTGGCGTTGATGCCGATCTTCTTGCCGGTCCCCATGAAGTTGTCCTGCTGCAGGCCCGCCTGCAGGCTCAGGCCTGACTCGGTACCGTAGCCGACACCGGCGTTGATGGAGCCGGCAGGCTGCTCCTTGACCTTGAAGTCGAGGTCAACCTGGTCATCGCTGCCCGGTACCCGCTTGGTATCCACTTCTGCGGTTTCGAAGAAGCCGAGGCGGTTGAGACGGGTCTTGGACTGCTCCACGTTGTCGGAGGAGAGCCAGGTGCCTTCCATCTGGCGCATCTCGCGACGCAGCACTTCGTCCTTGGTGGTGACGTTGCCGCTGAAGTTGATGTTGCGCACGTAGACGCGAGGACCCGGCTCCACGTTGACGATGAGCTCGACTTCCTTGGTCTGGTCATTGATCTGGGGGAAAGTGACCACTTTCGGATAGGCGTAACCGTAACGACCGAGGAACTTGGAGAGCACCTCTTCGGTGTGGGTCACCTGGCTGGCGGAATAGACGCTGCCGGCCTCGATGGGGATGAGCCCCTTCATGTCGCCACCGCGATCGATGAGGTCGCCCTTGAGCTGGACGCCGGAGACCTTGTACTGATCCCCTTCCTTGATGTTGAGGGTGACGTAGACCCCTTTCTTGTCAGGGGTCATGGAGACCTGGGTGGACTCCTGGGTGAAACGGATGTAGCCGCGGTCCATGTAGTAGGAGCGCAGCACTTCGAGGTCACCCGCCAGCTTCTGCTTCTGATAACGCTGGTCGCCGGTGAAGTTCCACCAGGGCACGTCGTCCTTGAGGGAGAGCTGGGCCAGCAGCTTCTCTTCCGGGAAGACGTTGTTGCCGACGATGTTGATCTGCTGGATCTTGGCGGCCTGACCTTCCACGAAGGTGAACTTGAGGTCGACCCGGTTGCGCGGCAGCGGGGTGACGATGGCCTTGACCTTGGCGGAGTACTTGCCCACGCCGTAGTAGAAATCTTCCAGCCCCTTCTCGAGGGAGCTCAGCACGGTGCGATCCAGGGGATCACCGACCCGGATGCCGGAGGACTCCAGGCTCTGGGTCAGCTGCTCTTCCTTGATGTCCTTGTTGCCGGAGAATTCGATGCTGGAGATGGTCGGGCGTTCCTTGACCACGACCTGCAGCACCTGACCGTCACGATAGACCTTGACGTCTTCGAAGTTGCCTGAGGCATAGAGCTTCTTGATGGCGTTCGCCAGCGCCACGGAATCGACGGAATCACCTACCCGCACCGGCAGGTTCAACAGGGCGGCACCCAGGGTCACCCGTTGCAGGCCCTCGACCTGAATGTCTTGCACCACAAAAGAGGCCGGGGCAGCCTGAGCCAGGAAGCTAGCCCCCAGCAGGCAACTCAACACCAATGCTTTTTTAACAGCCATTTTGTTCTTATGTGTCCTTGTTGATGCTCTGGCCTCAGAGGCGAGCGAAATCATTAAACAGCGCAATGCCCATCAGTAACATCAGAATGGCGGCGCCTATCCTGAACCCAACTTCCTGAATTTTTTCCGGTACCGGCTTGCCGGTGACCGCCTCGATGAGGAAATAGACCAAGTGGCCACCATCCAGTACCGGCAGGGGAAACAGGTTGATGATCCCCAGGTTGACGCTGATGAGTGCCAGGAACCCGAGGAAATAGACCAACCCGTAATCGGCGCTGCTGCCGGCCCCCTTGGCGATGGAGATGGGGCCGCTCAGATTGTCCAGGGAGACGATGCCACCGATCAGCTTGCCTATCATGTCGAAGGTCAGGGTGATCAGGCTCCAGGTCTTCTGGACCCCGTGCCACAAGGCCTGTAAAGGCCCATACTGTAACAGAGTTCGATACTCATCCGGTAATGGAACCAGTTGCGGCGACAACCCCACAAAGCCGACCAGCTGGCCACGTACTTTCTTGGCATCCGGGGTCAGGGGCAGGGTGATATCGCTGCCCGCCCGCTCGACGGTCACCTGCATCTGCTGTTCCGGCGACTGCTGCACCCGCTCGACAAACTCTGCCCATTCGGTGATGGCTTGTCCATCGACCCCTTTGATGCGATCCCCTATCTGAAGACCGGCCTTCTCGCTGGCGCTCGACGGTACCACGGCCTCCACCACGGGCAGCACCTTGCCGCCGAGAGGCACTATCCCGAGGCTCCCGATGGGGGACTCCTTGTCCGGATCGAACGTCCAGCCCTCGAGCTGGAGCGTCTTGTCCACGGCGTAGCTGGTATTGGCCGCCTTGAGCTTGAGCTGGACCGAATCATCGCCAAGGTGGCTGATGAGGGCATAGGTCACGCTCTCCCAGTCACCTGTCTCCTCGCCGCCGACGCCGACGATCTCCATGCCGGGCTCGATGCCGGCCTGAGCCACGATGGAGGCGGGGCGCACCTCGCCGACCACCGGCTTGACGCTCGGCACCCCGATCATGAACATCAGCCAGAAGGCGAACAGGGCGAACACAAAGTTGGCCATGGGGCCGGCCGCGACGATGGCCATTCGTGCCCAGACGCTCTTGTGGTTGAAGGCGTACTGCTCCTCGCCCGGCTTGAGCTCGTCGACCCGCCCATCCAGCATCTTGACGTAGCCACCGAGGGGAATGAGCGCCAGCACGTACTCGGTACCGTCCTTGCCGAGCCGGCGCCAGATCGCCTTGCCAAACCCGATGGAGAAGCGCTCCACCTTGACGCCGCAGCGACGGGCGACCCAGAAGTGACCGAACTCATGCACCGCCACCAGCAGCCCGAGGGCGACGATGAAGGCGCCGATATTCCACAACACGCCGCCCATCAGTGCGTCACCTCAACGGCAGCAAGAGGGGCGTCACACCAACGCGGTTCATTCATCGGGCAAGTACCTCTATCAGTTGCTGGGCACGGGCACGGGCCGTACCGTCCAGGGCGATGAGATCCGCCAGCGAGCCTGCGGCACTCGTGCCCAGCTCGGCCATGACGGATTCGTTGACTCTGGCAATATCCATAAATCCAATCCGCTCTGCAAGAAAAGCCGCGACGGCCTCTTCGTTGGCGGCATTGAGGGAAGTGGTCGCCGCCTGCCCCTGCTGGCAGGCCGTCATGGCAAGCTGCAGACAGGGGTAGCGCGCGTAGTCGGGCCGGATAAAGCTGAATTCTCCGACACTGAAGAAATCCAAAGGTTCCACGCCAGACTCAATCCTGGCCGGGTAAGCCAACGCGTGGGCGATGGGGGTGCACATGTCCGGGTTGCCAAGCTGGGCCAGGACGGAGCCATCCTTGTACTGCACCATGGAGTGGATGACCGACTGGGGATGGATCACCACCTGGATCTGTTCGGGCGCCGCATTGAACAGCCAGCGCGCCTCTATGTACTCCAGCCCCTTGTTCATCATGGTGGCGGAGTCCACCGAGATCTTGGCCCCCATGGACCAGTTGGGATGCGCCACCGCCTGGGCAGGGGTGACGTGGGCCAGCTCGCCGATGTCGGTGTAGCGGAAGGGGCCGCCGGAGCCGGTCAGCAGGATCTTGCTGATGCCGGCGCCTGCCAGATCGCAAAAGCCCGGCTGGCGCTGGATGGCCTCGGGCAGACACTGGAAGATCGCGTTGTGTTCACTGTCGATGGGCAGCAACTCGGCACCGTGGGCGCGCACCGCCTCCATAAAGAAGGCCCCGGACATCACCAGCGCCTCCTTGTTGGCCAGCAGGATCCGCTTGCCGGCGCGCACGGCAGCCATGGTGGGCGCCAGACCCGCCGCGCCGACGATGGCCGCCATCACGCTGTGTGCCTCGGGATGAGCGGCCACGTCGCACAGGGCGGCCTGGCCTGAGAGCACCCGGGTGGTGCAGCCATGGGCCTTGAGCCGGCCCGCCAGATCGCTGGCAGCCGCCTCGTCCACCATGACGGCGAAGCGGGGAGAGAATTCGAGGCAGGCCCGCAGCATGGCGTCCACGCTGCGGGCCGCGGTCAGCGCCAGCACCTGCCAGCGCCCGGGATTTTGTCGCAGTACCTTGAGGGTGCTCTGACCGATGGAGCCGGACGCTCCCAGGATCACCAGGTTATGCATCAAGACTCCTGAATGGGTATCAGACTGATGGAGCGGGACGCTCCCGGGATCATCAGTGCGCGAGGCATCAAAACTCCTGACCGAGCAACAGGTAGCTGAGCAGGAACACCGGCAGGGCCGCCGTCAGGCTGTCGATGCGATCCAGGATGCCGCCGTGGCCTGGCAACAGGGTACCGGAATCCTTGATGCCGGCCTCCCGCTTGAACATACTCTCGGTGAGATCGCCGAGTACGGATGCCAGCACCGCCAGCAGGGAGCAGAGCAGCACGGTCACCATCTTGGCAGGCACGAACCCCATGAACCAGGTCACGCCCACGGCCAGAAGGCTGGCGGTGAACATGCCGCCCAGCATGCCTTCGATGGTCTTGCCCGGGCTGACGGACGGTGCCAGCTTGTGCTTGCCGAACGCCTTGCCGAAGAAATACGCGCCAGAATCTGCCGCCCAGACCAGTCCCATCACGAACAGCAGGATCCAGGCCCCCATCATGGGGTCGTGGTAGAAGTTGTAGCCACGGATGGCCACCAGGGACCAGAAGAAGGGCACCAGGGTCACCAGGCCGAACAGGGACTTGAGCCAGATGGACTCTCGCCACAGCCTGGCACTGCGCGGGTAGCGCAGCACCAGCAGCAGCCCCAGCAGCCACCAGCTGACGGCAGTCCAGAGCACGCCCATCACCAGCGGATGCAGTTGGGGGATCCAGAGTTGCTCCACCGGCACCCAGAACAGGCTGGCTCCGAGCAACAGGCAGAACACCAGCGGCAGCCACTGCTGCGGCTGGGCAGAAACGAAGGCACTCCACTCACGGCTCGCCAACAGGAAGACCAGGGCAGCAAGCAGGGCAAAGAATTTCAATGGCAGGAAAAACAGCGCCCCCAACACCAGGGGCACTAACAGTAGTGCTGTAATAATTCGTTGTTTTAGCAAAAGAAACCTCTCTCTTGGGAGCGGGGTTTAGCCGGTCTGTTGCGCGGCGATCAATTCCCGGATCTGTTCACCCGTACACCCGAAACGACGCTCGCGAGCAACGAAGGAGGCAACTGCCCCACTGAACTCGGCCTCGTCGAAATCGGGCCACAGGACCGGGGTAAAATAGAGTTCCGCATAGGCAAGCTGCCACAACACGAAGTTGCTGATGCGATGATCACCACCGGTGCGGATCAGCAGATCCACCGGCGGCAGGTCGGCCATGCAGACCTCGCGTCCCAGTGCAGCCTCGTCGACCGCCTCGGCATCCAGCTCGCCTGCGGCCACGGCCCGAGCCAGCTTGCGGGCCGCCTGGGCGATGTCCCACTGACCGCCATAGTTGGCGGCGATGTTGAGGGTCAGCCCCCGGTTGTCGGCGGTCAGGGCCTCGGCCTTGGCGATCTTGGCCTGCAATCGTTCACTAAAACGAGAGGTATCGCCGATCACCTTGAGACGGATCCCGTTTTCGTGCAGTTTTTGTACCTCACGCCCCAGCACTGTCATGAAGAGCTCCATGAGGGCATTGACCTCCCCCTCGGGGCGGCGCCAGTTTTCACTGGAAAACGCAAACAGGGTCAGCGCCTCCATCTTGGCACGGGCGGCAAAGGACACGGCCTCACGCACGGATTTCACGCCCGCCTTGTGACCGGAGACCCGCATCTTGCCGCGGTTCTGGGCCCAGCGACCATTGCCATCCATGATGATGGCGACGTGACGAGGCAAGGACGAGCCGGCGCTATCGCCAAGCGCAGCCAAAAGCGACATTCATTTCTCCCACAAAGACAAAAGCGCCGTGCAGGGGCACTACACGGCGCTCGTAATATACCTGTCGGAGGCTTAGATTTCCATTAGCTCCTTTTCCTTCGCAACCAGGGCGTCATCCACCAGCTTGATGAAGGTATCGGTCAGCTTCTGGATCTCTTCCTGGGCACGACGGTCGTCGTCTTCGGAGATCTCTTTGTCTTTGAGCAGGGCCTTCAGATCGGCGTTGGCATCGCGACGGATGTTACGAATGGCGACGCGGGCACCTTCGGCTTCGGCACGGACGATCTTGGTCAGATCGCGGCGACGCTCTTCGGTCAGCGGCGGCAGCGGCACGCGCAGGGTCTGGCCGTTGCTGGACGGGTTCAGGCCCAGATCGGAGGTCAGGATGGCTTTTTCCACCGCCTGGATCATGGAGCGATCGAAAATGGAAATGGAGAGGGTACGGGCATCTTCTGCCACCACGTTGGCCAACTGCTTCAGAGGAGTGGCAGCACCGTAATACTCCACCTGGATGCCGTCGAGCAGGCTCGGGTGAGCACGGCCGGTACGGATCTTGGACATCTGGGTCTTGAGCGACTCTACGCTTTTGCCCATGCGGTCCTTGGCGTCGTTTTTAATCTCGTTGATCACAGTGGTTTTCCTTTTGGCGAACGAGCCGGCGGGCGGCCCGTATCTATCTTGTTGACTGGCGTAATGGACAAGCGAGCAGGGCTCACACTTGCCTTACTTGCTGCCCTGGTGGATCAGGGTACCTTCCGGCTCGCCCATGATCACCCGGCGCAGCGCGCCCGGTTTGTTCATGTTGAACACCCGGATCGGCAGATCGTGGTCGCGGGCCAGGGTAAAAGCAGCAAGATCCATCACTTTGAGTTCTTTTTCAAGAACTTCATCATAACTCAGTTCCTGATAGAGCACTGCATCCGGGTTCTTGACCGGATCGTCGGTGAACACACCATCGACCTTGGTGGCTTTCAGCACCACGTCGGCTTCGATCTCGATGCCGCGCAGGCAGGCCGCGGAGTCGGTGGTAAAGAAGGGGTTGCCGGTACCGGCGGAGAAGATCACCACCTTGCCGGCACGCAGCTGGCTGATGGCCTCTGCCCAGCTGTAGGAGTCGCAGACCCCCTGCAGGGAGATGGCAGACATCAGGCGGGCATTCACATAAGCACGATGCAGGGCATCACGCATGGCCAGGCCGTTCATGACGGTCGCCAGCATGCCCATGTGGTCACCCACCACGCGGTTCATGCCCGCCTTGGCAAGACCGGCACCACGGAACAGGTTGCCGCCGCCGATGACCAGACCGACCTGAACACCCAGCTCAACCAGCTCTTTGATCTCTTGGGCCATCCGTTCCAGCACCGCCGGATCAATGCCGAAACCCTCGGATCCTTGCAGGGCTTCACCACTCAACTTCAGAAGAACACGTCTGTATGCAGGCTTGGGATTGGTACTCATGTCACTGATTCCTGGTCATATAAAGACCGCGACATAAGTCGCGGTCTGGGGAAACGGAAAAACCGGTTCGATTAGGCCTTCTGAGCGGCCGCGATCTGGGCTGCTACTTCAGCAGCGAAGTCGGTCTCTTGCTTCTCGATGCCTTCGCCCACTTCGAAACGGGTGAAGGAAACAACGTCAGCGCCTTCTTTCTTCAGCAGCTCGGCAACGGTCATGGAAGGATCTTTCACGAACGGCTGACCAGTCAGGGAAACCTCACCGGTGAACTTCTTCATGCGGCCTTCAACCATCTTCTCGGCGATCTCTTTCGGCTTGCCGGAGTTGATGGCGATGTCGATCTGGATTTCGCGCTCTTTGGCAACGACTTCAGCAGACACGTCTTCGGGCTTGACGAATTGCGGGCTGTTGGCAGCAACGTGCATGGCCAGATCTTTGGCCAGCTCGTCGGTACCGCCGACCAGCTTGGTGATAACACCGATACGGGAGCCGTGAACGTAGGTGCCCAGGTTGTCACCTTCAACCAGCATCACGCGACGCAGGTTCATGTTCTCACCGATCTTGGCGATCAGGTTGGTGATGGTCAGCTCTACGGACTCGCCGTTACCGAAGTCGGCGGCTTTCAGCGCGTCAACGTCAGCGATTTTCTGGGTAGCAGCGATCTCGACGATCTTCTGACCCATGGCCAGGAAACCGGCATCCTTGGAAACGAAGTCAGTCTCGCAGTTCAGCTCGATCATGACGGCAACGTTGCCTTCGGTACGGGCGAAGATCACGCCTTCAGCGGCGATACGGCCCGCTTTCTTGGCGGCCTTGGCCTGACCGGATTTACGCATGTTTTCGATAGCCAGCTCGATATCACCGTTGGCTTCTTCCAGCGCTTTTTTGCAATCCATCATGCCAGCGGCGGTGCGCTCGCGCAGTTCTTTTACCAGGGCGGCAGAAATGTTTGCCATGTCCAGTATCCTCGGTCTTGAATTGACAAGAAACAGGGGCCACAAGGGCCCCTGCTAACCAATTACATCAGCTTGGTTAATAAGGGCTTTTCAGTCCTTATCAATTACTCAGCTTCAACGAAGCCATCTTGTTCGGCTTGAACAACGATGTCCTGCTCGCGGGCTTCCAGAACGGTGTCAGCAGCAGCGTTCAGGTACAGCTGTACGGCACGGATAGCGTCGTCGTTACCCGGGATGACATAGTCAACGCCGTCCGGGTTGGAGTTGGTATCAACGATGGAAACTACCGGGATACCCAGGTTGTTGGCTTCTTTGATAGCGATGTGCTCGTGGTCGGCATCGACAACGAACAGAACGTCAGGCAGGCCGCCCATGTTCTTGATACCACCCAGGCTCTTCTCCAGCTTTTCCATTTCGCGAGTACGCATCAGCGCCTCTTTCTTGGTCAGCTTGTCGAAGGTGCCGTCTTGGCTCTGGGTTTCCAGATCTTTCAGGCGCTTGATGGACTGACGAACGGTTTTCCAGTTGGTCAGCATGCCGCCCAGCCAGCGGTGGTTAACATAGAACTGGTCGCAACGCTCAGCGGCTTCTTTAACGGCTTCAGACGCGGCACGCTTGGTACCAACGAACAGTACCTTGCCTTTCTTGGCAGCTACGGAGCTGATGAAGTTCATGGCATCGTCAAACATCGGAACGGTTTTTTCCAGGTTGATGATGTGAACCTTGCTGCGGGCGCCGAAGATGTAGGACTTCATTTTCGGGTTCCAGTAACGAGTCTGGTGACCGAAGTGAACGCCGGCTTGCAGCATGTCGCGCATAGAAACTTTAGCCATTTTATACCTCTGTATTGGGGTTAGGCCTCCACACATCCCATGTAACCGACCCCAAGGGGGCACCCCGGTACAGGTGTCGATGTGTGTGTGTTGTTTAAGTAAGGGTGATGGAGGGGGACACGAGTTCCCCATTCCGGCGCGCTTTATACCATAAGTTTGGTCACGACACCACCAGCGGCAGCGCTAAAAATGGATCCCTGCACAGTGTGCGACCGCTGGATGACGTTGCGATGACGATCACACTGGAAGTAAACGGGGGTTGGGGATAAAATTTCGCCCTGATTGCAAACGCATCTATTTTTCATTACCCGGTTGCTGGTCATCGCCAGGATGCGCAACCGGGCCCCAAGAGAGATCCCATGTCCATTAAAATCAAGACACCGGAAGAGATTGAAAAGATGCGCGTTGCCGGCCAGCTGGCTGCCGACGTGCTGGTCATGATCGCCCCCCACGTCAAGGCAGGCGTCACCACAGACGAACTGAACACCCTGTGCCATGACTACATCGTCGACGTACAGCAGGCCATTCCCGCACCGCTCAATTACCACGGCTTCCCCAAGTCCATCTGCACCTCGGTCAACGACGTGATCTGCCACGGCATCCCGAACCACAAGAAGCTGCGGGAAGGGGACATCATCAACCTGGACATCACCGTCATCAAGGATGGCTACCACGGCGACACCTCCGCCATGTTCATCGTGGGCCAGACCACGCCCCTGCGCCGCCAGCTGTGCAAGATTGCCCAGGATAGCCTCTACGCCGCCATCAAGAAGGTGCGTCCGGGTGCCTGCATCACCGAGATCGGCGCCGTGATCCAGCCCATCGTCGAGCAGGCCGGTTTCTCCGTGGTGCGCGACTACTGCGGCCACGGCATCGGTGCCGAGTTCCACGAAGAGCCGCAGATCCTGCACTACCGCAACGGCGGCAAGCTGGAGCTGAAGGCCGGCATGTGCTTCACCATCGAACCCATGGTCAACAGCAAGAAGTACCACTGCAAGGTCAATCCGAAGGACGGCTGGACCGTCACCACCAAGGACGGCGGCGACTCCGCCCAGTGGGAGCACACCCTGCTGGTGACCGAGGATGGCTGCGAGGTGCTGACCCTGCGCCCGGACGACACTATCGACCGTCTCATCAAACACGGTTAACATCAAACCCCGGCCCCTCGCCGGGGTTTTGTTTTTATCAGCCGCAGGCCCCGCACGGCGGCCTGCGACAAGAGTGTGAGACGCCATGGACGCCAGCCTGCTTTCCCCCCATCTGCTGCCCGACGATCAGCTCACCCGCGAGAACTGCAAGGAGTACCTGAGCCGTTTTCTCGGCTGGCTGCACGAGCGCTTCGATGCCGGTGACAACATCATCGAACTGGTGGCCACCCGCTCCGAATACATGGATGCGCTGCTGACCCGGCTGTGGCACAAGTTCGGGTTCGACAAGACGGAACTCACCCTGATCGCGGTGGGGGGTTATGGCCGGGGCGAGCTGCACCCCCACTCGGATATCGACCTGCTGCTGCTCTACGAAGGGGATGAGCTGGACGAGGTGCTGGGGCTGCGCATCGGCGAGTTCATCACCCTCTTGTGGGATCTCAAGCTGGAGGTCGGCCAATCGGTGCGCAACGTGGCCGAGTGCATCGAGCAGGGGCGTGCCGACATCACGGTCGCCACCAACCTCATCGAGGCACGCTATATCACCGGCCGTCTGGCGGGCTTCGAGCAGTTGCAGGCCGCCACCCAGCCCCAGCACTTCTGGCCGAGCGAATCCTTCTTTCGGGCCAAGCGCGAAGAGCAGACCCTGCGTCACCAGCAGTTCCTCGGCACCGCCTACAAGCTGGAGCCGGATCTCAAGAACAACCCTGGGGGTCTTCGCGACATCCAGACCCTGGCCTGGGTCGCCCGCCGCCACTTTGGCGCCACCACCCTGTTCGAGATGACCAGCCACGGTTTTCTGAACCGCGCCGAGTATCGCGAGCTGCTCGACTGCCAGAACTTCCTGTGGAAGGTGCGCTTCGCCCTGCACATGGCCATCAACAAGGGGGACAACCGCCTGCTGTTCGACCGCCAGCGCACCGTGGCCCAGATGCTGGGCTTCGAGGGGGAAGGCAACGGCCCGGTAGAACAGATGATGAAGCGCTTCTACCAGACGGTGCGGCGCGTAGCCGAGCTCAACGAGATGCTGCTGCAGCTGTTTGACGAGGCGATCCTCGGCAACACTGCCATGGACGTGCGCCGCATCAGCGACGAATTCCAGCTGCGTGGCCGCCTCATCGATGCGGTGGACTCCGAGCTGTTCGGCAGGGATCACGCCGCCATCCTGCGCCTCTTCTACCAGATAGCCCAGCACCCGGAGATCGCCGGCATCCACTCCGCCACCCTGCGCCAGTTGCGCGAGGCCAGGCGTACCCTGAGCTGCTGGCTGCAGGATCTGCCCGAGTGCCGCCGCCTCTTCATGGCGCTCCTGCGCCACCCCAACGGCATCGGCCAGCCGCTCACGCTCATGCACAAATACGGGATCCTGGCGGCCTACTTGCCCCAATGGAATCTCATCGTCGGCCAGATGCAGTTCGACATGTTCCACGCCTACACGGTGGACGAACACACCCATCGCCTGCTCCAGAACATCCACCGTTTCCCCAACCCGGCCAGCCGCCAGACACACCCGCTCTGCCACGAGGTGTTCACCCAGCTGCGCAAACCCGAGCTGCTCAGCATTGCCGCCCTGTTCCACGACATCGCCAAGGGACGGCGGGGGGATCACTCCGAACTCGGCGCCGTGGATGCGCTGGAGTTCTGTCAGTTGCACGGGCTGGATCGTTACGAGAGCCGCCTGGTCGCCTGGCTGGTGCGCCATCACCTGTTGATGTCGGTGACCGCCCAGCGCCGCGACATCTACGATCCGGACGTGGTGACCGACTTTGCCCAGAAGGTGCGCGACGAGTTGCACCTCGATCTGCTCTATTGCCTGACCGTGGCCGACATCTGCGCCACCAACGACACCCTGTGGAACGACTGGAAGGGAACCCTGCTCAGGGAGCTCTATTTCGCCACCCAGAAAGCCTTGCGCCAGGGGCTGGAGAACCCGCCGGACATGCGCCTCAAGATCCGCGAGAACCAGCGCCAGGCCAGGCAGATCCTGGCCCAGCGCGAGGTGCCTCTGGAGGCGGTCAACACTCTCTGGAACGACTTCAAGGCCGACTACTTCCTGCGCCACAGCCCGGAGCAGATCGCCTGGCATTGCCGCAAGATCATCGCCCATGGCGACAACCCGGCCCCTCTGGTGCTCATCGGCAAGCACCCCATCCGCGGCGGCAGCGAGGTGTTCATCTATTGCCGCGACATGCCCAACCTCTTTGCCACCGTGGCCTCGGCGCTGGATCAGAAGAACCTCAGCATCCATGACGCCCAGATCATGAACTCGCGCAACGACTACGTGCTGGATACCTTCATCGTGCTGGAGCCGAGCGGCGAGCCCATCAGCCCCAATCGCACCGCCACCATCAAGAAGGCGCTGGAGAAGGCGTTGCAGGAGCCGGGCAAGCTGGTGCTGCGCAGCAAACCCCTGTCACGGCGCCACCGCCAGTTCAGCGTGCCGACCCGGGTGGTGTTTCTGCCCCACAAGGGGGAAAACCGCCACACCCTGCTGGAGTTGACGGCACTGGATACCCCGGGCCTGCTGGCACGCATCGGCGCCGTGTTCCAGCAGTGCGGGCTGTCGCTCCACGCGGCCAAGATCACCACCATTGGCGAACGGGTGGAGGACTTCTTCAGCCTCACCACCCTGGCCGGGGAGCCCCTCAGCCAGGCCGAGCAGCAGGCGCTGGAAGAGAGACTGGTCAACCAGCTCAATCCCAGGGAGCCCGGTGATGAGGCGGGCTGAACAGGCCATGAAAAAGCCTCATAAGAGGCTTTTTCATGGTATTGATTTCTCAATCATAACAAGTGGTTGGGCCACTCAAGCACAATAAAACGCCTTTCTTCGGAAGAAATCGGCAAGAGCCCTTAAAAACGATTGGAAAAGTGTGATACAACAAACAGAATTTTTTAAAGGAAACCTGTCATGACCCAGTTGCAACAGACCATCGAAGCGGCCTTCGAGCGCCGTGACTCCATCACTCCCGGCTCCGTCGATGCCGCCACCAAGGCCGCCATTCTGGAAGCCATCGACCTGCTGGACTCCGGCAAGGCCCGGGTCGCCGAGAAGATCGCCGGCGAGTGGGTCGTCCACCAGTGGCTGAAGAAGGCCGTACTGCTCTACTTCCGCATCAATGACAACGGCATCATCAAGGGCGACGACGCCCAGTACTACGACAAGGTTCCCCTCAAGTTCTCCGACTACAGCGCCGAGCAGTTCAAGGCCGCCGGTGTGCGCGTGGTGCCGCCGGCCACCGCACGCAAGGGCTCCTTCATCGCCCCCAATACCGTGCTGATGCCCTCCTACGTCAACATCGGCGCCTTCGTCGATGAAGGCACCATGGTCGACACCTGGGCCACCGTGGGCTCCTGCGCCCAGATCGGCAAGAACGTGCACCTCTCCGGCGGCGTCGGCATCGGCGGCGTGCTGGAACCGCTGCAGGCCAACCCGACCATCATCGAGGACAACTGCTTCATCGGTGCCCGTTCAGAGGTGGTGGAAGGCGTGATCGTGGAAGAGGGCTCCGTCATCTCCATGGGCGTCTTCATCGGCCAGTCCACCCGCATCTATGACCGTGAGACCGGCGAGATCCACTATGGCCGCGTCCCGGCCGGTTCCGTGGTCGTCTCCGGTTCCCTGCCCTCCAAGTGCGGCAAGTACAGCCTGTACGCGGCCGTCATCGTCAAGAAGGTGGATGCCAAGACCCGCGCCAAGGTGGGGATCAACGCCCTGCTGCGCTCCATCGACGAGTAATTCCTCGCCGATGTCATCGAGGGCACCTCTGGTGCCCTTTTTCATGCCCGGTCTCATAGGCCCGCCAGATTCCCTGCCCCTTTATCACTACGCCCCTCTTGCCAGGCAATGCCGCCTATGGCCGTGCTGGTGAGGCACTCCCCTCCCCCTTTGCTCGTCGATACAAAAGACCGCTTTGAAGCCATCCTGAATTTGGCGCACCTGTCACAGGCAAGCGGGCGCGACTCGGGTAAGATATACGGGTCAGGATCGTTTCAAACCAAGGAAGCCCGATGTACGAGAATCTGAAGAGCCTGGGGATCCAGGAGCCCACCTCGGTGGACAGCTACACCCTGCGCCAGGAAGCCAACCACGACATCCTCAAGATCTATTTCAAGAAGCAGAAGGGCGAGTTTTTCGCCAAGAGCGTCAAGTTCAAGTATCCCCGTCAGCGCAAGACCATGCTGGTCAACTCGGGCACCCATGAATACAAGGATGTCACCGAGATCAACGCCAACCTCAAATACGTGGTGGACGAGCTGGACAGTCTGACCCAGGGCGGACAGACCCAGGCCGACCCGGATATCAAGCAGAAGATACTGCGCGACCTGCGCCATCTGGAAAAGGTGGTACAGAACAAGATCAGCGAGATTGAGCGGGATCTCGAGAAGCTCTAGCCTCTTCCCAATGCATCAGGCGCCATCAGGCGCCTTTTTTGTTCCTCTTCGCCGGGATCAGACTACCTCGTCTCGGCGATTCTCCTGACTCGCGCCCAGCAAAAAGGGAGGCTTGCGCCTCCCTTTTCGGAACTCGGTATGAAAGCAGGGATTAGTTGCTCTTCATCCAGATGTCCATGTCGGTTTTCAGGTTGTCGGACTTGGTGCCGAAGATGGCCTGTACACCAGAACCTGCAACCACTACACCGGCAGCGCCCAGCTTCTTCAGACCAGCCTGGTCAACCTTGGCCACGTCCTTCACACCGACACGCAGACGGGTGATGCAGGCGTCCAGGGAAGAGATGTTCTCTTTGCCACCGAAGGCAGAGACCAGAGCGGCAGACATCTCGTCCTTGCTCTGAGCGGCAGAGGACTCTTGTGCGGTCTCATCTTCGCGACCCGGGGTCTTCAGGTTCATGGCGCGGATAACGAAGCTGAATACGACGTAGTAGACAGCGGCATAGACCAGACCCAGACCCACCAGCAGCAGCATGTTGCTGGCACGCGGGGATTGTACGATGAAGTCGATGAAGCCGTTGGAGAAGGTGTGGCCGTGCACGACACCCAGCATGTTGGTCAGCACGTAAGCCAGACCAGCCAGCAGGGCGTGGATGGCATACAGCACCGGAGCCACGAACAGGAAGGAGAACTCGATAGGCTCGGTGATACCGGTCAGGAAGGAGGTCAGGGCTGCGGAGGCCATGATACCAACGATCTTGGCACGGTTTTCCGGCTTGGCAGCGTGTGCGATGGCAAACGCAGCGGCAGGCAGACCGAACATCTTGAACAGGTAGCCACCGGCCAGCTGACCGAAGCCGTTACCGGCAGCGCGGGTAGCATCATCAGCGGTCAGGAAGCAGGTCATGATGCCGTGTACGGTTTCACCGGCGGCGTTGACACAGGTACCAGCCTGGTAGAAGAACGGCACGTTCCAGATGTGGTGCAGACCGAACGGGATCAGGGAGCGCTCAACCACGCCGTAGATGCCGAAGGCCAGTACCGGGTTCTGGTTGGCAGCCCAGTCGGAGAAGGCACCGATGGCACCACCGATCGGCGGCCAGATGAAGGAGAGCAGAACACCCAGACCGATAGCAACGAAGCCGGTGATGATGGGAACTGCACGTTTGCCAGCGAAGAAGCCGAGGTACTCGGGCAGCTGGATCTTGTAGAAGCGGTTGAACGCCCAGGCAGCGACACCACCGGCGAGAATACCCCCCAGTACGCCGGTATCGATGCTTTCGACACCCATCACAGGGGCCATCACCTTCAGGGTGGCAACCATGATGCCGTAACCAACGATGGCGGACAGGCCGGATACACCGTCGTTATTGGTGAAGCCAAGGGCCACGCCCACGGCAAACAGCAGGGCCATCTGACCGAAGACAGAACCACCGGCCTGCTCCATCAGTTGGGAGACGATTTCCGGCAGCCAGCTGAAGTGGGCAGCACCCACCCCCAGCAGGATACCTGCAACGGGCAAGACCGATACTGGCAGCATCAGCGCCTTACCGACCTTTTGCAGATTAGAGAAAGCATTTTTGAACATGTGTGCGCTCCTGAATGGATTTTTTCCGACAACGACACAGTACAGGTTATGGATGACGATATTCTTCATCCGCGATAGTACCGAAGACGTTTCCCGGGTTGCTTATTTTGACCATCAGAATATAACCCAGAAGAATTAGAAATGCCTTAGCCCAGAGCAAGCTAATAATAAATTTGGAGGAGAGATCACAAGATAATAAATAAGCAGGAAGGGGACTATCTTGAATATTATTTCGTATTGTTATGGTTTCACCGCAAAAAGAAAAAAAGCACTTCAAAATAAATCATACAGAAACAAAACAATACCCAACGAAACTCATTGTAACTATATGTAACTTATTGCAGTTTTATATTATCCAGTCTACCGATTAAAAAGGCCTCCAACAAGGGAGGCCTCCAACAAATATTAATTTAAATAACCCCGGTTATTTAGTTCTTTTGTGAGCGCTTAACCGCATCAATAAAGACGGACTTCGCCTTGGTTGAACCGGCACGCTCGGCCTCGCTCACGAGCTGCATCGCCTTGTCGATATCCCCGGCTTTCACGGCCTTCTCGATCTGGGCGTTGTAGAAGCTCTCGGTCTCGCTCAGCATGGCGGGAGCCGGCGTGCTCGGAGCTGCGGCCACTGCAGCCGTAGTCGCTGTCGCAGCCACGGCAGTCGCGGCCGGCTTGGCCTGGCTCATGGCAACCTTGTCGGCGTATTCCGGCTTGAATACGGCCTCCAGGCCTTGCCCCTTGGCCATGTCCGTCACCTTGATCTGTACCAGGCCCCAGGGGGAATGCGGGATCACGGGGTCCTTGATATCTGGCTCGACCGTACCATTGGCGCGGGCAAAGGCCTTGGCGGGGTGCAGGATGGTGGTGCTGCTGGACAGCTCATCGGCCGGTGCGTAGACAACCATATAGGTTTCTGTGGCGGGATTGCCCGGCATGCTGCGATCCACGAACACCCGGCCTTCGATCCTGTCGTTGTCGAGCAGGTGGGCAGGCTGGTACGCAAATACCGATTCACCCAGCACGCGCGTTACCTTGAACTGGGCATCCAGCATGATCACCTTGGGAACCAGCACCGTCTTGCTCACCTGGGAGGCCAGCGTGATGGCCAGGTTGCCGGTATTGGCCGGAAGACGATAGGCGGCAAAGTAGCTCATCCCCTCGTCAAACTGATAACTGGGCTGCTTGCCATCGATGGCCAGCAGCGTCTCGCCTTCCGGCAGAGAAACATAATTGAATTCGTTGAAATCCTGGCAGCAGCTCGTCGTCTGGGAGAGCGCCTGCTTGGCCTGGTCGGCATTGCTCAGGATGGAGGCGTGCTCCTGCACGGGCACGACCATGCTACCGGAACAGCCGGCCAACAGCGCGGTAACCACGGCCGCGATAGACATCTTTACCAGTTTCATTCTTCTTATCTCCATAACCCGGTTGCCAAATCCAGCGAAACAAAACTGCCCCCATAAGGGGGCAGTGACTAACTTAACTGAAGATACTGCTTACCACCAAGCTTCTGCTTGTACGCCGAAGTTCCAAGTGTCATCGGATGTACCACCATTGAACGCATTACCCTTCATATCCTGCTTGTCTTGGGCAAGGTAAGAGGCAAACACGCGGATCTCCGGGCGAGCCCAGAAGCTGGAACCGGCAGACCAGGCCTGCGCCAGAGTCAGCTTGTAACCAGAATCCTCAAGGGAAGAACCATTGGTGGACTTGTTCTTGTCCTTGAAGTAGCCACCTTCAAAGATGGTCTTGTTGAAGTCATCCCACTTGTACATCGGGCGAGCAACGACGGACATGGTTTCCCATTTGTCATTGCCAACCCACATCTCGTTGCCTACCCCGTAAACCAGCTGGTGACCCATTTCCCAGGAGTTGCCCATCGGGATGACGCCCCAGTTGATGATACGGAAGCCATCGGCACCATCTTTGGCCTCTGCACCGTACCAGGAGCCGTCACCCCAGAAGGCAAACGCCTTGGAATAGCCTTCGGTACCGTACTGCAGCACGGTCTTGTTGAAGCCCCCGAAGATGCCTTGGGTAAGCTCGGCGGTGAGCATGACACCATCTTTGGCATTCTTATACTGCGGATTGGCCGAATCTTTTTGGGCGTCGGATGGATTGGCAATCGCATAATCTACGCCAACTTCCAGTGAACCGTCTTGCCACAGCGGGATGCCGGCATAACGCAGATCCAGAGTGTTGACATTCATTTCATCATTGTATGTCCAGCCATCACTCGTACCACTGCGGTCGTTGCGAACCCAAGCAAAGGAAACCTTGCCAGGACCGGCTTGGATGCCTTCGATACCGGCACCGGCACCGGAGATGTTCCAGTAGTAGAAGTCAGAGATGTGGACGTCATGGCGTTGGTAGTAGCGCTTACCGGCCCAGAGGGTGGCTTCCGGCGCGAAGCCCAGCAGCCCCTTGGCTTGTACGTTGAACTGACGCAGAGCAAAAGTAGCGTCTTCCTTATTTTCACATCCGTCCAATGTTGAGCCATCGGCAGAGGTACATTGGAATCGAGACTCTGTGGACTCCCAGTCATTAGACCCATTGGATGTCATTGCAACCATGGAGTCCACATAGAAGGTTTTACCATCTTTGTTGAAGACCTCAGAACCCAGCTGGATTTCGCCATAGGTATCCGCTTCATTACCCAGACGACCAACTTTCTGTTTTGCATTATCTGACAGACCAGTCTGCATGCTTCCATCCTCGGAAACACCGACACCTGAACGGAAGTAGCCGTGGAAATCAACGGCGAAGGCGGCTTGGGAAGCCAGGGCTGCGGTAACTGCTGCAGCAATCGGGAGCCACTTTGCTTTCATTTTCATTTTCCTTATTCCCGCTGAGAGGAGTGTGATCCTGATATTCAAGTTCTTATCACCGGAAAAACGTTTTGGTGATAACCGGGGTCGATTATATGTACCCAATTTCGGTACAAACATGAGCTGATTCACAAAATGGTGACAAATCGCCCGCTTAGCGCCGGGTGAGCGAAATGAAGATGATGTAAGAACAAAAAAGGAATATAAAAACCCAAAAACAACAAAAAGAAGCAATCACAAACCAAGGAAAGCGGTTTCAAACATTAATTCGCGATGATGATTAAGTGTGAGCATCACCACTCAGTGACAAAAACATGACTGAAATCGCTTTCAATGGGGAACTTTTAATTTTCTGATTTGTCGCCATTCTGATGAATATCAGCCTGACAAAGGGCTTCACCGGCGAGAAAAATAACGGAGAAAAAGGCGGAGAATATTTGAGGGAATGAGGAAAAACACACCGAAATAATGCTCCCCCGTCATCGGTATCCCGGGGGAGAAATTAAAAAACCAGACCCAATCCGGCTACAGCCTATTCTCCCAGGTTTTCAGCCAGGCCAGCGCAGCCACCTCGGGTTCATCCTCCACGGTCGCATCTATCTCAAGACGCGGCACCAGGGCCTCGGCAGCCAGCTCCTGCAACAGCTCGTCGAGCCGCCGTCCCGCCCCGCAGAAGTGTTCATAACTGCTGTCGCCCATGGCGATGAGGGCATAGCGCCACCCCTTCATATAAGGTGCGCGATCCGCCAGGGCGCTGGCGAAAGGCTGAAGATTGGGAGGTATATCCCCCTGCCCAGTCGTGGCGCTGACGATCAGCAGGAATCGGGAGGCATCGATGTCCGTCAACTCGGCCTCCTCATGGAGGTGGCAGACATGGCCATTGGCTTCCAGGTGGTCACTCAGGGTCTCGGCCACCAGCATGGCTGCGCCATAGACGGTGCCGACCAGGATGTCGATCTCGGCCATCAGCGCCTCCCCAGAGGCGCTCGCGGGCCCGGTTCCAAGCTCAGGAGGGCGCACGCCGGCAAAGCAGGTGCGCACTGTATTGCGAAGGAAAATGCGTGTGAAACCATGAGTCATTCCTCTGACGGGCGTGGCCTACAGCATGCCACAGCCCGGTCAGAGGCAACAGATGGAGACGGGGATCAGCCGCCGTAGTCGCTCTCGCTGGCGGGCCATCCCAGTTCGGCGAACAGTTGCAGTACCTGGGAACCCAGCGGCGCCTGGATCCGCATCGGCACCTTGAGCACGGGGTGCTCGAAGCTCAAGCGGTGGGCGATCAGCAGCAGCCTGTCGCAGCCGTAGTGCTCGCGAAAGAAGCGGTTGTGCCGGCCATCACCATGGGTGGTATCACCGACGATGGGATGGAACAGGTGGTCCAGGTGGCGGCGAAGCTGATGCTTGCGCCCTGTCTTGGGAAAGAGCCGCACCAGGCTGTAACGGCTGGTGGGATGCTTCTTGGAGACCGCATGGGGCAGCTCGACCTGATGCAGGCGACGAAACGCGGTCACCGCCTCCTGGGCGGGGCGATCCGAGTCGCTGAAGGCATCGGCAATCTTGTCCAGCTGCTCCTTGAGCGGATAGTCGATGAGCCCCTCCTCCGGCGCCCATCCCCGCACCAGGGCCAGGTACTCCTTGTGCACCCGGCGTGCGGCAAACGCCTCGGTCAGGGTGCGGGCGACGGCAGGATCCAGCGCAAACAGCAGCACGCCCGAGGTGGGCCGGTCGAGCCGATGTACCGGATAAACGTGGCGGCCCCCGATGAGATCCCGGGTCATCTGCATGGCGAAGCGGGTCTCCCCCTTGTCGAGCCAGCTTCGATGCACCAGCAGGCCGGACGGCTTGTTCACCGCCACCAGCCAGTCATCCTGATAGAGCAGGGTCAGGGGCAAGGCTTTCTCGACATCGGTCTGCTCCGCCATCATTGGTCAACCACTTTGCCGGAGAGCAGCAGATCGAAACGGGCGATCAGGCGCAGCAGGGCCTCCACCTCGGCCAGCTCTTCCTTATAGACTTCACTCGCCATGGGATAGAGGGAGACGCTGGTCGGCAGCGGCGCCTGCAACAGCACCAGCTGCTCCATGCGCGGGATCAGCACGAACTGCAGCCACTGATCGAAACTCAGGGTATCGACGCAAAACGGCAGCTCGCTGGCCAGCGCCTCCTCCCCCGGATGCTCGGCTTGCCAGCGTTCCAGACGTTGCAACTCGGCGGTCAGTTCTCCCAGCAGGCCGGCCACCAGCAGATATTGATTCATCTCGCTCACTTCCTCATTCGTGCGGCCGGCGAATGCCGGCGCCCCACTCAATACAGCCATCAAAAAGGGGCGCTACTATACACTGCCCCCGGGGTGGCTGCCATGTTGCCGTCGCCACCGTGCCCGGTGTGGCCACCACTGGCTATCTGGTGCAGCCTCCTTATAATCCCCCGCATCACCTTCAAGCCGGATCTCCCCATGTCTTCCATCAACACGCTGACCGAATTTCTGACCCAGGCCGATACCCAGTTCCAACTGTTCGACATGGGCCGCCAGGTGCGCCCGCTGGCGAACGACCTCTTCATCCGCATCGAGCAGCAGCAGGAGCCCTACCCCTGGCCGCTGCAGCAGCATGCCTGGCTCGGCGTGCACTTCTTCCAGCCAGCCGAGTCGAAACACTATCTCTGGTTCCTCAAGTTTGCGCTCGATGAGCGCGGCCTGCTCATCTCGAGCGGCCCCAAGCACTTCATGGATCAGGTGGTCGAGACCCTGGGCTACAAGCTCACCGGGGAGTTGGATGAAGAGAAGGCCCAGCGCCTCGCCGACAACCCCTACACCTTCCGGCCGGCCGAAGCCAAGATGGCGAGCCTGCACGCCAAGCTGGCCCGCCAGCTGGAGCAGGCACCGTCCGCCTACTACGAGGCGCTCTGCCACTACCTGGCAGCGCCCGGGGAAGAGGGATGGCAGAACCTGGGATTGCAAGGCTTCGCCGATCTCGCGGAGCGGCTGCAGGATGAACGCAATCTTGCCCTGGTATGCAAGGCCCTGCCGAAGCTGCCGCAAGCGCCCCTCTATGCCCTGTGCCAGAGCCTGGAAAACGCCCCCCTGCCCCCGGCTCTGCAGGGCGCCCTGCTGGAGCGCATCGGCAAGGAGCAGGAGTGCGCCGACCCCGATGCCGAGACCCTGGCCTATCTGTGCCGGGCACTGGCCTCCTGCCCCGGCAATGCCCTGCGCAGCAACAAGCTGCTGACTCTGCTGCAGACCCGCTCCAGCCCGTCCCTGTTGCTTGCCATCGCAGGCCGTCTCTGGCCCGATCTCAAGAGCCCCGAGTTGCTCGGCCTGTTTTTGGAACAGCTCGCCCTGCAACCCACCCAGTTCTTCAACCAGGTGTTTGCCGAACTCGTGACCCTGCCGGCCCTGCGCAATGATATGCTGGCAAGGCTGCGTGACCCCGAACGCAGCGAGGCACTGGGTCAGGCCATCGGCCGCCTGTTCACCTCGGCGTAGGGATATCCGATACCAAGGCCCGGCCCCCGCGGGAGCCGGGCCCCGCTCATGCATCACAGAAGGAACCCGTTGATGGGAGAAATGCTTGGGATCTTGCTGCTCGGCCTCGTCGGCTGGGCCTTCTGGCAACAGCGCCGCCAGGCGGAGCTGGCATGGCAATACATGCGCCGCTACTGCCAGCACCACGATCTGCAACTGCTGTCGCTGGCACGCACCCACCGCGCCCTGGGCCACAAGCCCCTGCGCCTGCTCACCTACTACCAGTTCGAGTTTTCCAGTGACGGGGAGAGTCATTACCAGGGCCAGCTTTGCATGCAGGGCTTGCACGTCGCCGGGGTCGAGCTGCCACCCCATCGTCTGCCCTCCTAGGGACTGGCTATAATTCTCGACAATCCCCTTGCCAGGAGCGCCGAGATGGAACTGTTGACCCATGACATGACAGCCCTGTTTGCCCAGCTGGGGCTGGCCAATGACGACATCAGCCTACACCGCTTCATTCGGGAGCACCCGCTGGACAACCAGACCCTGTTGCCGGACGCCACCTTCTGGACTGCGTCCCAGGCCGGCTTCCTGCGAGATGCGCTCTGGCATGACTCAGACTGGGCGGAAGCCATCGACCAGCTGGACGTGATGCTGCGCCAGGCAAACTGAGCCTCGCACTTTCCTGGCCGCCGGGCTTTGGTTAAGCTCTCTCCCCCAGCCAGCAAGACGGCCGCGCAGGAGCCAAGATGTCAGCCCAAGAGATCATCCAGATAGCCAACGAACTGAGCGCGAAGGGGATCACCCCCTCCACCGCCATGGTCAAGGCACGCCTCACCCACCCCGTGCCCATGGCCGAGCTCCTCAAGGTGCTGAGCCAGTGGAAGCAGCACCCCCAGCCGGCGGACCCCGCCCCTGCCAGCGCCCCCGCGACGTCCCCCGAGGCCGCCCCCGCCGTCGACCTGCAACAGCTGAGCGAGCAGCTCAACCGGCTCGAGCAGAAGGTCGATCGCCTGACCGCCCTGCTGCTCAGCCACAAGCCGGACTGATTCGCCCCCATGTACATTCTCGAACTCACCTTTGAGTGTTACCGCGACACCTCCCTCGGCGCAGCCGAGCGGGCCATCGTCCACTACCTCGACATGCTGCGCTACCAGGGGCAGATCCTGGGGCGGGAGTTTCCTACCAGCATGCACCAGGGACACTTCATCAGCCGGGTGGTCTGCCCGGAGCAGGACAGCCTGCACCCGGACAACCAGAGCGAACTCGTTGCCCTGGCCGAACAGGGTCTGCATCAGGCCGGCCTGCTCGCTCCCAAGCTCCAGCTTCAGGGGATGGATCTGCTCTCGGACAGCACGGATCCGTGCGGCGAGCAGGGCGAACGGCCGAGCTGGATGCTGCTCTACACCAGCTTCCTGCACAGCTGCTCCCCCCTGCGCTGCGGCGACCACTTCGCCCCCATCCCGCTCTACCGGTTGCCTGCCGTCGCCAATGGCGACCACAAACAGATCATCAAGTGGCAGGAGGACTGGGAGGCCTGCGATCAGCTGCAGATGAACGGCTCCATCGCCGAACATGCGGCGCTGCACGAGATCGGCGAGGTGGGCAGCCGCCTCCATCGCCGGGGCAGCGATCTCGTCAAGCGGCTGGAGGCCCTGAGCGGCATCCCCACCTATTACTATCTCTATCGGGTCGGCGGTCTGAGCGCCGCCGCGGAGCGGGCCCGCCCCTGTCCGGGCTGTGGCGGCGACTGGGCACTGGCAGAGCCCCTGCACGAAATCTTCGACTTCAAGTGCGATCCCTGCCGCCTGGTCTCCAACCTCTCCTGGGATTTCAAGGATTGAGCCCTCATCCAACGGTCGACCATGAAAAAGAGCCTTGCCGCCAGGCAAGGCTCTTCACGTTTGAGGGGCTATGCCGCCTTATTGCGGCAGCGTCTCCAGCCGCGCCAGAAACGCCGGCAGCGAGGGGGCCAGCACCAGGCGACGCCCGGAGTCCAGCCACTCCAGCCACACCTGGCCGCTCTCGTTGTCGAGCGACACCAGGGTCATTTCGTTGCGGGTGGTGGCGATGAAGAGCGAGGGAGAGCGTTTCAACTTGCGCAGCATCAGCAGATGGCCGATGAGGTTCTCCTTGAGCAGGTCCAGGTCAGCGTCGTTCCAGGGCAGGATGAATTCGATACGCAGCCCCTTGTATGAACAGGGGATGGGGCGGCTGAACCAGTGACCAAACAGGGCGAGGGCGCTCGGGTGCAGGGTCAGCTCGAGCGCCTCGTTCATCGACGTGAAATCGGCGGGATCGGCACGCCGGTGCACGCGCCAGGCGACCCGCCCCTCCCTGGGTTCATCCAGTTCGCAGGGAGAGCGCCACTCGGCTTCCCACTCGCACAGGGGCAGCCCTCGCCGCGCCTCGCCATCGCGCTGCCAGCGCAAAAAGAACTGCTCCAGGGCAGACAGGACTTGATCCGACATCGATATTCCCCACAATAGCGGCCTCTGATGGCCGCAAGACAGTGACCGAAAAATCCGGGCATTGCACCATCAAACCCTTTGTCAGACAAGCGTGAGCAAACCAGCATGAGCAAACAAGAGAGATACGCAGGCGCCAGTGCGCTGAAGGGCCTGAGCCTGGGCCAGCAGTCCGCCTACATCAGCCAGTACACCCCGAGCCTGCTTCAACCCGTGCCACGCAGTCTGAACCGCGACGATCTGGGCCTGGGGGAGACGCTGCCTTTCGAGGGCTGCGACGTCTGGACCCTGTATGAACTCTCCTGGCTCAATGCCAAGGGCAAGCCCGTGGTCGCCCTCGGCGAGGTTGCCGTGCCCGCCGCCAGCCCGAACCTTGTCGAGTCCAAGTCGTTCAAGCTCTACCTCAACTCCTTCAACCAGACCCGGTGCGACTCCATCGAAGCGGTACAGGCGCTGCTGACCCAGGATCTGAGCGCCTGTGCCGGTGCCCCGGTGAGCGTCACCCTCTTCCCCCTCGATCAGGCTCCCCACCGCATCGCGCAGCTGCCGGGCGAGTGCATCGACGACCAGGACATCGAAGTCGACCACTACGAGTTCGACGAGACCCTGCTGCAGGGCGCGGCAGGCACCGAGGTGGTGGAGGAGACCCTGCACAGCCACCTGCTCAAGTCCAACTGCCTGGTCACCAGCCAGCCGGACTGGGGCTCAGTGGTGATCCGCTATCGCGGCCCGCGCCTCGACCGGGAGAAGCTCTTGCGCTACCTCATCTCGTTCCGCCAGCACAACGAGTTCCACGAGCAGTGCATCGAGCGCATCTTCACCGATCTCAAGCACTTCTGTGCCCCGACCCAGCTGACCGTCTATGCGCGCTACACGCGCCGCGGTGGCCTGGACATCAATCCCTTCCGCAGCGACTGGGAAGCGGTACCCGAGAATCTGCGCCTCATCCGCCAGTAAATCCGGCCCCCCTGAAGGCATCCGGCCCATCACGCCCCCCTCAGTAAACTCTGGACGTGCGGGGGTGGGCTTGGATAACATGCCTGCACCTCCGTGCCGTTCTTAATCCAATGAATCAACTGTTTTTTCTGGCAATGATGATGTCCTCCCTGTCGGCTCCGGATCTGGATCTGGCGAAGGAGCAGTTGTCCATCGATCTGCAGCAGGCCCAGACCCTGGTGCTGACCGATCCCGCCAGATGCGTGCAGATTGCCACCTCCTTCCTCGAACGCACGGCCAACAACCCCAAGCAGATCATCAGCAGTCGCCAGGAGTACGGCTATCGGGAGCCCATGCTGAACTACGGCACGGCGACCCAGACCACGGGGGCTTATCTGCTCAAGGGGGAGTGCCTGCAGCAGCTCGGCCAGTTCAAGCCGGCCCAGGAGGCCTTCGCACAGGGCATCGCCATGGCGGAGAAGGAGCAGCAGTTCGAACTGCAGGCTCACGGCCTCTACCTCCAGATCCGCAGCCAGAACCTGCAGCAACACTCCCATGGGGCCAGCGCCGCCCAACTCGGCAAGCTCGACCAGCTGCTCGCCAGCCCCACCCTCAAGGAGAGCCAGCTGCAGGTTTACAGCCGGCTGCTGCACGTCAACGCCAGCATCGAGGAGCGGCAATTCGATCTGGCCAAGCACCAGCTGGTTGAAGCCCACCAGTGGGCCGAGCAGGCCAAGAACCCCCTGGCCAGGGCCTGGACCAGCGCAGTCGGGGGGGATCTCTATCAGGCCCTTGGCCAGCCCCAGCTCGCCCTGGGGGAATATATCGATGCCCAGCAGCAGGCCAGGGACTTGCAGGATCCCCTCTTCCTCGGTCTGCTGTCGAACCAGATGATCAGCCTCTATCAGGCGGAGCAGGAGCCACAGAAGGCACTGCAATACGCCAACGAGGCGGCCAATTACTTCCATGCCCTCGGCAACCCCTCCCTGCTCAGCGATGCCCTGATCGTGCTCGCCCGTCTCAACCGCGATCAGGGGGAGATGAACATGGCGCTGGTCTATTTCTTCAACGCCCTGGATCTGCTGGACGAGAACAGCAACCGCACCCGCATCGCCCACCTCAAGTTCGAGATAGGCAAGACCTACCTGCAGACCGGCAATTTGAACCTGGCACGCAACTACCTGAACGCGGCGCGCCAGTCCCACGAGCTGGGGGACGACAAGGAGTCGCTGATAGACACCCTGCTGCTCCTTGGGGAGCTTCACCTCAAGCAGCAGGAGGCGGGGATCGCCATCCTGCAGCTGGAAAACGCCCTGACCCTGGCCAACCGGACCGGGGACATCCGGCGCCAGTTCGAGATCTTCCGCCTGCTCTCCATCGCCTACGAGCAGAAGGGCTACCTCCAGCAGGCCCTCCAGAGCTACAAGAATTTCCACCAGCGCAGCGAGCTGGTACGCCAGCAGCAGATCGCCCTGGAGCAGGAGGCGGTGCGCGACAACTATGCCCAGGTGGAGCGGGCCCAGCAGGTGAAGGAGCTGGAGCAGCAGCTCGACCAGAGCCAGCACCAGCAGGAGCGTTACCTCTGGTCCAGCGTCAGCACCGGGTTGCTGCTGGCACTCTTCATCTACCTATTCTTTACCCTCTGGCTCAAGCTGAGGGTCGCCCGCCTGAATGCCAAGCAGCTGGGAGAGGCCCTGCTGGTGGAACCGCGCAGCGGCCTGGCCAACTGGCAGCGACTGATGAGCCGCTGGCCGAGGGAGATGGCCAAGCGCCAGCAAAAATCCGAGCGCTGGTATCTGAGCGAGCGTCCCACCAGCGAGTTTGATGACAAGCTGCACTACCTGCTGTTCCGGGTCCCCTTCCTGATCAACAGCCTGGAGCAACATGGCTACCAGGTCAGCCGCGAGATTGAGCAAGCCTTCGGTCGCTACGTCGCCAAGCTGACCCCGCAGGATGGCCGCATTTACGATCTGCGCGAGGGGCACCTCCTCTATGTGGTGCCCCAGCGCCACGTGACCCAGCTGCACCAGCTGGCACAGGAGCTGCTGGAGACCCTGGCCGCCTTCCCCTGCGAGCACCCACTGGACAGGCGCATCAGCCTCGGCATCGTCAGCCATCCTTTCCTGCCCAAGGCCGCCACCGCCCTCGATCACCACGGCCTGTTCGACCTCTGCTACCTGGCGCTGTCGGGGGCCATGCAGCTCAGCGAAAAATACCAGCAAAGTGTCTGGCTGGAGCTGGCCGCCATCGATTGCCAGCAGGCCGCATTTTTTAATGGAGATGTGTGGCAATGCTGCTTGATGGCAATTGACAAGGGACTGGTAAAAGTAAATTCTTCTCATGAAAAGCAATGGGTTAACTGGCTTGCCCTTTCACGGACGAAAGCGCCGGACAATCCGTGACAACAAGGTACTCAACGGGGTCTTTCATTGGCTTACTGTTGCTGGACGACACAAAAACGATAATGACGACAGGGCGACCTGAACAATGAATGATATGGCTGCCGTAACAGGACAACTGGCAAGACTCAGGGAATCCCTCCAGCAGAAACAGCAGGAGCTCGATGGCATGGCCACGTTCTCAGACGCCGAGCGCGCCCGGAGCATCCAGTTCATCGCCAAGCTGATGCAGGCCTGCCGTGGCCACGATCGCGAGCTGGACAACCGCCTCGCCAAGCTCAAGCAGAAGCTGGATGGCAATCCCCCGCTCACCACCATAGATGCCGAACTCGCCACCATCGAAAAGCTGTTGCAGCAGCACAGCCATACCATGGAAGAGTCCATCAGCCTGACCCGGACCGCCATCGATCTGGGCAGCAAGCAGCTCAAGGCCATCAAGGGGTTTCCGGAAGAGACCCGGCGCTCCCTCAAGGAGTTTCTCGCCAGTCCCGAGTGTTATGGCATCGGCGATCACCAGAAGAAGGTGATCCGGCTGCTGGAGTTCTACCAGCAGGCCATCAAGATCCAGCTGCTGCCGCGCCAGCCGCTGATCCCGCCGTCCCCGGAGATGACCACCGAGCTCTCCAGCCCGGCGCCTGCCGACTCCTTCGACATCAAGGCCCATGCCCAGATCTCCGATGAATTGCAGCGCCTCATCACCGAGCTGGATTTCGCCGGGGCCGTGGGCGAGAGCCTGGCCGACATTCGCCGCCAGTTGCTCGGGGGGATCAGCCCTGCCCTGCTGGCCGAGGTCTGCCTGCAGATCATCGAACTCATCATCGAAGGCACCCGGGAGGAGCGCAAAGCCTCCCAGGCGTTTCTCAGCACCCTGAACGAGAGCCTCTCCGCGGTCCACTTCAACTTTACCGAGTCCCTGGACGAGGGCCGTGCGCTGCAAAATGCCTCCCACCTGAGCGGTCAGGCGCTGGAGCGGGAGCTCACCGCCATCGATCGCACCATGGCCGACCACGACTCGCCACAGACGCTCAAGGGGGCCATCTCCGGCCACCTGAACACCATCCGCCGCCTGCAGCAGGAGCGCGACGAGATGAGCCACCGCGAGCGCCACCTGCTCACCCACCTCTCCAACATGGAGGCCAAGTTGCGCCTCATGAAGGAAGAGACGGCCGAATACAAGAAGCGGCTCACCATTCAAAAGCACAAGCTGTTCCTCGACAGCCTGACCCAGGTGCACAACCGGGCGGCCCTCGACGAGCGGCTCGAGCTCGAATACAAGCGATGGCTGCGCTACGGCACCCCGCTGTGCCTGGCCATCATCGACATCGACCACTTCAAGAACATCAACGACAACTATGGCCACATGGCCGGCGACAAGGCATTGAAGGTGGTCGCCAAGGCGCTGCAGAATGCCCTGCGGGATACCGACTTCATCGCCCGCTTCGGGGGGGAGGAGTTCGTGGTGTTGCTGCCGAACATCAATCCGGACAAGTACCAGAAGCCCCTGGAGAACCTGCGCCAGACCGTCAAGAGCATTCCGTTCCGCTTCCGCGATGCCAGGGTCGAGATCACCATCTCCATCGGTGCCACCCTGTTTCGCACCGGCGACCATACCACGGACGCATTCGAGCGTGCCGACAAGGCGCTCTACAGCTCCAAGCACTCGGGTCGGGATCAGGTCAATCTCGCCTGAATCCGGGCTTAACTGAGGCTAAAAAACCGGCAAACGCACTTGTCCCCTATTCCCCTGCCCACCCCCTTGCCTCTACTATCGAAAAGAGGGATGCCCAGGCATCCCGTTTTCTCCCCAGGGAAAGCACAACGATAACAAGCGAGTGAAAGGGGAATTATGATTACACACATCAATCCAGTGGGCAGCATGGACCTGCTGTCCCAGCTCGAGGTGGATCGCCTCAAGCAGACCGCCTCCAGCGATATCTATCAACTGTTTCGCAACTGCTCGCTGGCGGTGCTCAACTCCGGCAGCCACACCGACAGCTCCAAAGAGATACTGGAGCGCTTCAAGTCCTTCGATATTCACGTGATCCGGCGCGAGCGCGGGGTCAAGCTAGAGCTGTTCAACGCCCCCGAGCATGCCTTCGTCGACGGCGAGATCATCCGCGGCATCCAGGAGCACCTCTTCTCCGTGCTGCGGGACATCCTCTATGTGTCGACCCAGCTGGAATCAAACCGCCTGGTCAACCTGACCAGCTCCACCCACATCTCCAACGTGGTGTTCGCCATCCTGCGCAACGCCAAGGCAATCCTGCCCGGCGCCGACCCCAACCTGGTGGTCTGCTGGGGCGGCCACTCCATCAACGAGGTGGAATACCAGTACACCCGGGCGGTGGGGAGCGAGCTGGGGCTGCGCGAGCTGAACATCTGTACCGGCTGCGGTCCGGGCGCCATGGAGGGCCCCATGAAGGGGGCTGCCGTCGGCCACGCCAAGCAGCGGGTGCGCAATGGCCGCTACATCGGCCTCACCGAACCCTCCATCATCGCTGCCGAGCCGCCGAACCCTATCGTCAATGAACTGGTCATCCTGCCTGACATCGAGAAGCGGCTGGAAGCCTTCGTGCGCCTGGGGCACGGCATCATCATCTTCCCGGGCGGGGTCGGCACCGCCGAGGAGCTGCTTTATCTGCTCGGCATCATGATGCACCCGGCCAACGATCGCCAACCCATCCCCATCGTGCTGACCGGCCCGAAGGAGAGCGCGGACTACTTCCGTGCCATCGATGACTTCGTCAAGGCGACCCTGGGGGAAGCGGCCACCAGCCTCTACCGCATCATCATCGGCGATGCCCCCGAGGTGGCCCGCGTGATGAAGGAAGCGATGCCGAAGATCCGCGAATACCGCAAGTCGGTGGGGGATGCCTACTCCTTCAACTGGTCCCTGCGCATCGAACCGGAGTTCCAGCTACCGTTCGAGCCGGATCACGCCAGCATGGCCAGCCTGGATCTGCACCGTAACCAGCCGCCCCAGTTGCTGGCGGCCAACCTGCGCCGCGCCTTCTCCGGCATCGTCGCCGGCAACGTCAAGGAAGGGGGCATCCGGGCCATCGAGAAGAAGGGCCCCTTCAAACTGCACGGCGACAAGGAGCTGATGCACCTGATGGACAGGTTGCTGGAGAGCTTCGTCAAGCAGCAGCGCATGAAGCTGCCGGGCAGCCAGTACATCCCCTGCTACGAAATCGTGAAGTGAGATGTCACCAGATGAAGGAGGGGCCGCAAGGCCCCTTCTTCATGTCCGCCCCTTCCTCCCAGCAGGGTTAGCATGGTGTCCATCCCTTGTTACAATGAGCCCCCCGACGCCCGAGAATGCCCCATGCCACACCTGCTCATCATCGATGCCCTCAACCTCATCCGCCGCCTGCACGCGGTGCAGAACCAGCAAGGGCTGACTCCGGCCCAGGCTCTGATCGCCACCCGCGCCAACCTCATCAACACCACCAGAAAGCTGCTGGCCAGCAGCGAGCCGACCCACGCCATCGCAGTCTTTGACGGAGAGAGTGGCTGCGATGTGCACAGCTGGCGCAAGGAGGTCTATCCGGCCTACAAGGAGGGGCGTACGCCCATGCCGGACGAGCTGAGAGAGGGGCTGGCCGATCTGCAGGATGCCTTCTGGGAGTGTGGCGTCGATGCCCTGCTCTCCCAGACCGACGAGGCGGACGATCTTGTCGCCACCCTGGCCAGCGGCCTTGCCCAGCATGGGGGCAGGGCAACCATCATCTCCACCGACAAGGGCTTCTGCCAGCTCATCTGCCCGCAGATCCGGATCCGCGACTACTTCAACAAGCGCTGGCTGGACGCCGCCTTCGTGCAGCAGCAGTACGGCGTCGCCCCGGCGCAGCTCGTGGACTTCTGGGCCCTGACCGGCATCGGCGGCTCCAACATCAAGGGGGTGCCGGGCATAGGCCCCAAGACTGCCACCCAGCTGTTGCTGCAATACGGGGACCTGGCCGCCATGCTGACCGTCTGCGAGCAGGAGGATGCCGCCAGGCCCCTGCTCAAGTTGCGCCAGCACAAGGAAGAGGCCCTGCTGGCCCGGCGGCTGGTGCAACTCCAGCGTGACATTCCCCTGGGGTTCAACCTCAAGGAGATCCGCTATCCGCCCGACGCCGGTGCACAGGCGTGATCCCCAGCACGCCATGGCACAGTGGGAGGCCGTACCTGTTGACATAAATGGGATATATGTAAAGAAACATGGAGGAAGTGATGCAAAAATGGTATAAATCCGCCGAATCCTCTCCCTCTGTTCCCTAGAAGTGGATACGTCTCATGTCAAAAAGAAAAATTACCGTCATCCCGGGCGACGGCATCGGCCCCAGCATCATCGAATCCGCCATCCAGATCCTGACCCACGCCGGTTGTGATTTCGAATACGAATATGCCGACGCCGGTCTGGTGGCGCTGGAGAAGCACGGCGAGCTGCTGCCCCAGGCCACGCTGGACCTGATTGAGAAGAACAAGGTCAGCCTGAAGGGCCCCCTCACCACCCCGGTCGGCGGTGGCTTCACCTCCATCAACGTATCCCTGCGCAAGAAGTTCAACCTCTACGCCAACGTGCGCCCCGTGCTCTCCTTCAAGGGCACCAAGAGCCGCTACGAGAACATCGACATCATCACGGTGCGCGAGAACACCGAAGGGATGTACTCCGGTGCCGGACAAAAGCGCAGCGACGACAACCAGAGCGCCGAGGCGATGAGCATCATCACCCGGGAAGGGGCTGCACGCATCGTCACCTTCGCCTTCGAGCTGGCCCGTCAGGAGGGACGCAAGAAGGTCACCATCATCCACAAGGCCAACATCCTCAAATCCACCTCAGGCCTGTTCCTGGAAGTGGCTCGCGAGATCGCGGCCCGCTACCCGGACATCCAGAGCGAAGAGATGATCGTCGACGCCGCCTGCATGAACCTGGTGATGTACCCTGAGCGCTTTGATGTGATGGTCACCACCAACCTGTTCGGCGACATCCTCTCGGATCTGTGCGCCGGTCTGGTAGGCGGTCTGGGCATGGCCCCGGGTGCCAACATCGGGGATGGCGCCGCCATCTTCGAAGCGGTGCACGGCTCTGCACCGGACATCGCCGGCAAGAACATCGCCAACCCCACCTCGGTGATCCTCGCCTCCATCCAGATGCTGGAGTACCTGGGCATGCAGGACAAGGCCGAGCGCATTCGCGAGGCGGTTCGCGCGACCATCGAATCCGGTGATCGGGTGACCCGGGATCTGGGGGGCTCCGCGTCCACCAGCGAATTCACCCAGGCCATCATAGAACGTCTGTAAAACAGGTATAACCTATTGATTTAAAAAGGGAGCTTCGGCTCCCTTTGTTTTATGCCGGATCCGCCTTCCTCCCTCGCCAGATGAATACTATGTTCTTATGAGGGATAAGGAGATCCACTATGCGTGCTACTTTCATCTTGCTGATCGTCAGCAGCAGTACCATGGCATTAGACAGGCCCATCGAGAACGCCTGGCTGACACCGCCACCCCAGCATGAACAACCGGCCAAGCAGACTTGGCAGTCCACCCTGGATACCAACGATCTGCTCAAGACGCCCAAGCCGCTCTCCCTGGGCGTGGACATCATCACCGACAGCAATGGCGGCAAGCAGATCAGCGCCTACCAGAAGTTGAACCTGACCGCCGAGAAGAGCGTCAGCCTCTCCTTCGAGAAGCAAAGACCCAGGATCAAGTTCAATGCCGGTGGCATCAATACCTCGGTCAAGTTGCGGGGCGATGGCGTCAAGATGCAGTTCAATCCCACCGACAAGACCATTCCCCTCCAGATCGAGGTCAAGATCACCGATGACGAGTCCATGATGCGCTTTGACTACCGCTTCTGAGGGCATCGCCCACAAAAAAACCGGACGTTGCCGTCCGGTTTTTTTGTTCAGGAGCACATTCGCAACATCAGGCCTTGGGCGTCAGCTTGGAGACCCAATACTTGTTGAAGACATGCACCGTGATCTCTTCGCGGTCATGGTAGAGCTGCTTGGCCTGGATCACGAAGCTGTTGTCGATCTCCCTGAGCATCTCCCGCAGCACCTCGATGTTGTGCACCGCCTCGGCGTAACGCTTCTTCATCGGCAGCTTGAGGTTGAACATGGCCTCCTGGCAGTCGTTCTCCCGGAACCAGTCGGCGACCATGTGGGTCACCCGAGCCGGCTTGTCCACCATGTCGCACACCAGCCAGTAGGTGTTCTTCTTGCTCGGACGCCAGACGAAGCCGTCGTCACGGATGTGCTTGACCTGGCCGGTATCCATCAGGGACTGGGCCATCATGCCGTTGTCCACGGCGGTCACCATCATGCCGCGGCGCACCAGCTGATAGGTCCAGCCGCCGGGGCAGGCCCCGAGATCCACCGCCTTCAGGCCGGAGCAGAGGCGCAAGTCCCACTCTTCCCGCGGCACGAAGACATAGAAGGCCTCTTCCAGCTTCAGGCTGGAGCGGCTCGGGGCGTCCGCCGGGAAGCGCAGACGCGGGATCCCCATGTGGAAAGTGGAGTTGTTGAAGGAGTAGGAGTAACCCAGCATCACATGATCATTGGCCAGGAAGAAGGCGTGGAACACCGGGCGATGCGGCGTCTCCTTCTTGGTCAGGATCTCGTTGCTGCGCAGCGCCTGGCGAAGCGGCACGGTGAACTTGCGGCAGAAGGCGGAGAGCTCCTTCGCCTCGTTGGTATCGGCCGTCTCCACCCGCAGATCGCCGCAGATGGCGTAGTCCCGGGCTGCCTCCAGAATGGGCGTGACGCGATCCGAGAGATCGAGATCCTTCAGCTCGCAGGTCACCACCAGCATCTGGCGGATGAAGATGAGCTCCCGGAACGGCAGCTTGCGAGCGAGCAGGTCGGCCTGCTCCTCGTCATACAGTTCGAAGAGCACATAACCGCTGTCGTCCTTGACCCGGGCAAAACCGTAGCACTGCATGTTGCTGGCGCGCTCGGTGATCTCTGCCGCCGCCTCTTTCTCAAAACCCGGGCGGCAATAAAGCAGCAGATTATTCATTTTTTCCTCCAAGACGACAGCCAGCCCAGATCAGGGCTGCCCATCCCAACATAAAACAGAGGCCACCGGCCGGGGTGACAAGCCCCAGCCCCTTGCTGCCAAGCAGCACCATGGCATAAATACTGCCGGAGAACCCCAGGATCCCCAGCACAAAGGCAGTGCCCGCGAAGGTAATCACCTTGCTGCGCACACCGCACCACCCCAGCACCAACAGGGCCAGGGCGTGGAAAAACTGATACTGCACGGCGGTATTGAACGCCGCCAGCAGCGCGGGGGCGATACCGGTCGCCGCCAGTCCGTGGGCGCCATAGGCCCCCAGCATGGTGGCCGTCAGGCCGAAGAAGCCCGCCAGCATCAGCCAATGTCGATGGATCTGCATCCTCTCTCCTTGCTCTCTTATCGCCGCGACTCGCCAGCTTGCATCAGGAGTGGCCCGTCGCCGCGACAAAGCCCTTGATCCGCTCTGCGGCCAGGCGCAGGTTCTCCTGCTCACTCAGGCCGCTCGCCTTCCTCGGCTTGAAACCATGATCCCCATCGGTCAGCCAGTGGACCGATACGGCGGGTGAGAAGGGGAAATCGGCCAGTTCGGCGCGAGAACCGAAGGTATCGCGCTCCCCCTGCAGCAGCAGGGTGGGCGTCGTGATCTGCTTGAGCACCTCCCCTCGCCAGCGATCGGGCTTGGCCGGGGGGTGGAAAGGATACCCGAGAACGATCAATCCTGCAGCATTCATCTCGCCGTCCCCGTCCTGAAACAGCTCGGCCGCCATCCGCCCCCCCATGGATTTGCCCGCCAGAAACAGCCTGGGATGGGCAAACTCCCGCACCATCTCGCGCCAGTGCGCGAGCAGCACGGGCTGCCGGTCCGGCGGACTGCGCTTGCCATCCTGTGCCCGCTTGCTCATGTAGGGGAAATTGAAACGCACTACCTCGATGTCCGGCCCCGCCAGCAGGCGCGACAGCTCGGCGAGAAAGGCGTGCTCCATGCCCGCTCCCGCGCCGTGGGCCAGCAGAATGCGAACGGGGGCGTCGCTCGCCCCCTCTCTTGTCAGGTCACTCATCCAATTCTCCCTCGACAATGGCGTTGCCCGTCAGGCATCCGCGAGACGGGCCCGGCGGCGGGCCTCCTCCTGCTCCACCAGCTCCAGCATCCAGTCGCGGAAGGCCACTATCTTGCCCTGATCGGACTGCTGCTCCTGGCACACCAGATAGAAGGCGTTCTTGCTCACCAGTACCTGCTCGAACGGACAGATGAGGCGCCCGGCCTCGATCTCGGGCTGGGCCAGCACGCTGTGGCCCAGCGCCACCCCCTGGCCGTGGATCGCCGCCTGGATCACCATGGTGGAGTGGCTGAAGATGGGCCCCTGGTTGACGTTGGGGGCATCGATATCGAGCTGGCGGAACCAGGCCTTCCAGTCGCGCCTGGAGGTGTCGTGCAACAGGGTGTGGCGGGTCAGGTCGTCCGGGGTACGCAGCGGCTTGGGGCCCGTCAGCAGCAAGGGCGAGCAGACCGGGATCAGGTATTCGGTGTGCAGCTTGTCCGAGCGCAGGCCCGGCCAGTTGCCACGGCCATAGTAGATGGCCACGTCCACGTCGTCGGTCAGCGACCCCTCGTCCATGTCCACCGCCTTGATCCGCACGTCGATGTCGGGGTGGCGCTCGCTGAATTTCACCAGCCTGGGCACCAGCCACTGGATGGCGAAACTCGGCTGCAGGGAGACGGTGAGCGCCCCCTTGGCGCTGCGGGCCAGCAGCTTGTCGGTCGCCTCCGAGATGGAGGCGAAGATGTCCTTGATGTCGAGGAAGTAGCTCTGCCCCTCCTCGGTCAGCAGCAGGGAGCGGTTCTTGCGGCGAAACAGCTTGATGCCGAGGTACTCTTCCAGCGCCTTGATCTGGTGGCTGATGGCGGCCTGGGTCACGAACAGCTCTTCTGCTGCACGGGTAAAGCTCAAGTGACGAGCCGCGGCTTCAAACGCTTTCAGGGCATTGAGCGGGGGTAAACGACGAGACATGGAATCGGCCGACGATGAATTTTTCTAATGGGGCGCATTATAAATTGTCGGTTGCGGGTCGACCAGTGAATAAACATAATTCGCCCTGCAATTCGTTGTCATATGGCTCACACCTTTTCTTCCATGTTGGTTTACATGTGGTTTTTGTGAGTGAGTCGACAAAGATTGTGGTGTTGTGTTTCTTCCTCTGCGGGAAGAAGGGCTAAATCAGTGCGATTTAACCCAGTCTGTCATCTGAATGTGTTTGGCGCCTCCCCTTGGATGGCGCCTTTTTTCTTATGTCTACACCCGGAACTGCCCCACCAGCTGCTGCTGTTTGTCCGCCAGCTGCGACAGCTCCCGTCCGTTGTCGGCGGAGGTGGCCGCCTCCGCCCTGATGGTGTGGCTCACGTCGCGGATATTGCTGACGTTGCGGTTGATCTCGTCCGCCACCCCGCTCTGCTCCTGCGCGGCCCTCGCAATCTGCTCGTTCATCTGGTGAATGGTGCCGACCGCCTGGATGATCTGCTCCAGCACGCTGACTGACTGCTCCACCTTGGTGAGGGTCACATCCGCCTGGCTGTGGCCGGTCAGGATCGCCTTCACCACCGCCTCCGTCCCCGACTGCAGCTGGCCGATGAGGCTCTGGATCTCGACGATGGCGTTCTGGGTGCGGCCCGCCAGATTGCGCACCTCGTCCGCCACCACGGCGAAGCCGCGCCCCTGCTCGCCCGCCCGCGCCGCCTCGATGGCGGCATTGAGCGCCAGCAGGTTGGTCTGCTCGGCGATCCCCTGGATCACCACCAGGATGTCGTTGATGTTGTCGCTGTTGGCGGCCAGGTGTTCCACCACAGGTTTTGCGTCGCTGATCACCGTCATCAGTTTCGACATGGCCTCCTGCGTCTGCGCCACCACGGCCTTGCCCTCCTGTGCTGCCATGTCCGCCTCGTTGGCCGCACTCACCGCCGAATTGGCGTTGCCAGCCACCTGCAGGGCGGTGGCACTCAGCTCCTCGAACGCCGTCGCCACCAGGTCCACCTCCTGATACTGGGACTGCATGCCGGCGCTGGTTCGCTCGGCCCCCTGGGCCGCCAGGACGGCACTGGCCCGGGTACCGGACACGGTGTCGATCACCTGGCTGATGGTGGATTGCAGCTTGTCCAGGAAGTTGTTGAACCACTTGGCGAGCTCGCCTATCTCGTCATCCCGCTGCAGCACGATGCGCTGGGTCAGATCCCCCTCGCCGCTGGCGATGTCCTTGAGGCGGGCCACCACGGTGCGGATCGGTGCAACGATGCGCTGCGCCATCAGCCAGATGCAGAGCAGGGCGAAGGCCGAGATCCCCCCACCAATCAGGAGCTGGGTGGCTACGCTGCGCTGGGACTGATCCTCCAGCTCCCCTTGCAGCTGCAGGGCCGACGCCAGCACCACGGCGCGGGGCAGTTCGACGTAGATGCCCCACTTGCGATCCGTGCCGCGCATGCTCACCGGCACGAACGTCTGCAGCAGGGCACCGTCCGGGCTCCAGCGGGTCGCCACCTCCCCCCTGGCGAGCCAGCCTTTGAGATCCTGCGCCAGGTTCTGCTGCTCCAGCAGGTTGCCGAGCTCGACCTTGAAGCCCTGCACGCCGGCCACCCGCCCCTCGCTGCTGAGCAGGAGCACCTTGCCCTGCCCCTGATAGAGCGTCTTGTCCATCTCCTCCACCAGGCTCTGCAACGTGGCGAGAGAGATGTCCACCCCGACCATGCCGAGCAGGTTCCCCTCCTCCAGCATGGGGACGGTCACCGACGTCATCAGCACCTGCTGGTTGCCCACGTCATCCACATAGGGTTCCAGCAGGCAGAGCGCCTTGCTGCGCACGCTGCAACCGTACCACTCGTTGTTCGGGCTGCCGTGCTCGGATGGCTTGTCGTCGGCCAGCATCGCCTCGTCCATCACCTCCAGGGTCACCTTGCCATCGACCCTGGCCCAATAGCTGGAGAAACGTCCCTTGTCGTTGGCCCCGAGCGCCGTCGATCCCTGGTAGTTGTCATCCTCCCCGTCGAGCTGGTTCGGCTCGAACACCGCATAGACGCCGAGCAGGTTGGTCGACGACTCTGCCGCATCCTGCAGCTGCTGGTTCACCGCATTGCGCAGCGCCTCGGAGTGAACGAAGTTGTCTGCCGCGTTCTTGCGCTGGAACAGTATGCTCTCCGCCAAGAGGCTGGCCCTGAAGTAGGCCTCGTCGAGGTAGCTGGTCACCCTGGCCGCCTGGGTGGCGCCTATGGCCTGCATCCAGTTTTCTGCCGCGTGTTGTCCCTCAAGGGTGGTGGAGGTGAGCACCTGCTCCTGCATGCGGGCTGCGTTGAAGAGAGAAGAGGCAACCAGTGCGGCGGCACTGGCCAGGAGGCAGCAACCGGCAATCAGGGTGATCCGCCCCTGAACGGAAAGAGAACTCATGCCACGATTTCCTATCGTTTACGGAGGTGAACACTGTATCGGTTTTGGATACAAAAACTTAACTAAATCAACTCAGATCCAGGCTCAGTTGATTAATTTCCCCGGCCCCGGGCAGACCGACCACCAGACCCAGCAGACGGATGGGTTTTCCTTGAGCCCGTTGCAGCCCCTCGTGCAACAGATCGTGGAAGCGGACGGCCTGATAGCTGCCCTTGCGGTAGACGGTGGTCTGGTGAAAGTCGGCAAACTTGAGCTTGATCCCCTGCCCCATCAGCATCTCCGCCGGGCAGGCTTTGGCAAAACGCAGCTCCAGCTCGGGGATGAGCCGGCTCAGTACCTCCCAGCAGGCTGCCTCGTCCAGCACGTCGCTGGCGAGCGTGGTCTCCACGCCTATGGTCTTGCGCACCCGCTGGGCCTGCACCGGCTGCTCGTCGTGGCCCCAGATGCGGCCGGCCAGCATCTCCCCGAGCTTGCCGAAACGGGCGATCAGCTCCTCGTTGCCGAGCTGGCGCGCATCCTCGCAGGAGTAGAGCCCGAGGGACTCCAGCCGATCCGCCGTCTTGCGACCGACCCCGGGCAGCTTGCCGAGGGGGAGCTGGCGCACGAACTCGTCCACCTCCCGGGGCCGTATCACGAACAGGCCGTCCGGCTTGCGCTGCTCCGAGGCGAGCTTGGCCAGGAACTTGTTCGGGGCCACCCCGGCCGAGGCGGTCAACCCCAGTTCGGCGTTGATCGCGGCGCGGATCTCCGTCGCCATCAGGGTGGCGCTGCCGCCGCAGTGGGGGCTCATCGTCACATCGAGGTAGGCCTCATCGAGGGAGAGCGGCTCCACCTGCTCGGTGTAGCGCCTAAAGATGGCTTGCAGCTGGCGGGAAGTCTCCTTGTAGACGGCCATCCGCCCGGGGATCAACACCAGCGGGGGGCAGAGCTTCCTGGCCAGGGCGCTCGGCATGGCGGATCGCACCCCGAAACGGCGCGCCACATAGTTGCAGGTCGAGATGACGCCGCGCCGATCGGCGGCGCCGCCGATGGCGAGCGGCACGTCCCGCAGGGACGGGTTGTCCCGCATCTCCACCGCGGCGAAGAAGCAGTCCATGTCGATGTGAATGATCTTTCGCATGTCGGGTCTGTTGTCGTGTCGATGCCGGCCATATGGCCACGGGCGGGGCGGCCTGCCGGCGACACCACTGTATGGATAACCAGTTTGTTGACTCATGCTACCCCAGCCCTGTCATTTCTACCAGTCTGCGAGCGGACGCGGCGGCATAGACTCTCAGGGCCACATCCACACGAGACTCAAGGAGGAGAGCATGAGCATCATCCGGGCGGGGCTCTGCCTGCTGTTGTTACCACTGGCGACCATGGCCAAGGATCACCCGACGGCCGAGTGCAGCTGGTTGTACGAGCGCATCGAGATACTGGAAACCGCCATCAGGCAGGGAGATGAACTGGGCACCAGGGAAGAGCTGGCGAAGAGGAAGGCGGAGTTCAAGAAGAAGGCGTGCGGTCAATACGATTACTGAACGCCATAAAAAAGCGAGCCGACCCAGGGTCGGCTCGCTTGCACGGGATGTTCCTGCCGGGGCAGATGTGTGCCGTCAGATGATGCGGTTATCCACCAGCATCTTGCGACGGGCCTCTTCCTTGGCCATCTTCTTCTTGCGGTTGTCGCAAGGCTCAGGGCAGTCGCACTCCTTTTCGATGCCTATGGTGCCGAGGCCCCCGCAGGATCCGGAGATGGATTTGCGCTGGAAGATGTAGCCGATGGCCATGGCCACCACGACCATCAGAAACACCCCGAAGGTGATCAGAAAGATCTGCATGTCGTTACCCCTTACTTCTTGACCAGATAAGGTTTGAAGGCATCCGAATACGCCTCTTCAAAACCGTCGTCCGTCTTGGTGATGGTGAAGATGGCCAATCCCCGCTCCTTGGCATAGGCCAGGCTCTTCTCCGTGCCCATGACCATGAACACGGTCGCCAGCCCGTCTGCGGTCATGCAGGAGGGGTGGATGACGGTCACCGACACCAGGCGGTGGGTGATGGGCTTGCCCGTCAGCTGATCCATGGTGTGGGAGAAGCGCTTGCCATCCAGCTCGTAGTAGTTGCGATAGTCCCCCGAGGTGGCCACGCCGTTGTCACCCGGGACTATCACTTCCTGCACAGTGCCGGCATTGGCGGTGGGCTTCTCGATGGCCACGCGCCAGGGATGCCCCTTGCCGTTGACGCCGTTGATCCGCAGCTCGCCGCCGATCTCCACCAGATAGTTGCGCGCCCCCTGGGACTCCAGGTATTCGGCCACCTTGTCCACCCCGAAACCCTTGGCAATGGCGGAGAGATCCACGTAAAGATCCGGGATGTCCTTTTGCAGGGTATCGGCGTCGACAGAGGTTATCACATGCAGATTGCCAAGGCCCGTTTTCTGCCGGGTCTGGGCGATCAGCTCATCGCTCGGTACCTTGGTCGGTTTTGCGTCCGGCCCAAAGCCCCACAGATTGACCAGGGGACCGACGGTGACGTCCAGCGCCCCCCGGCTCTCGCGGCCAATGTGAATGGCCTCGGTCACCACCCGCGCGGTATCGCGGGAGACCACCACAGGGGTCGAATCCTTGTGCTGGTTGAAACGCGACAGCTCGGAGTCGGGCCTGTAGGTCGACATCTGATCGTTGACCCGCTCCAGCAGCACATCGACTTCGGCCTGCAGCTTGGCCCCATCCTGGACGGCGTCATCCGCCACCTTGATGGAGTAGTAGGTACCCATGGTGCTGCCGGTGATGTGGATCTCCGGCTTGGATTGGACCGTTTCCTGACCGCACCCAGTCAAGAAAAAGGCTAGCCCGAAGGCTAGCCAGGTCTTTACAACGCTGTGCATGGATTAACCACCGAAGTCATCCAGCAGGATGTTCTCGTCTTCAACGCCGAGGTTTTTCAGCATGTTGATGACGGCGGCGTTCATCACGGGAGGTCCGCACATGTAGAACTCGCAATCCTCAGGCGCCTCGTGGTTCTTGAGGTAGTTCTCGAACAGCACGTTGTGGATGAAGCCGGTGTAGCCATCCCAGTTGTCTTCCGGTTGCGGATCGGACAGGGCGACGTGCCACTGGAAGTTGTCGTTCTCGGCGGCCAGCATGTCGAAGTCTTCGACATAGAACATCTCGCGCTTGGAACGGGCACCGTACCAGAAGCTCATCTTGCGCTTGGTCTTCAGACGGCGCAGCTGGTCGAAGATGTGGGAGCGCATCGGCGCCATGCCCGCACCACCGCCGATGAACACCATTTCGGCGTCGGTGTCCTTGGCGAAGAACTCGCCGAACGGACCGGAGATGGTCACCTTGTCACCCGCCTTCAGGCTGAAGATGTAGGAAGACATCTGGCCGGGAGGGGCAGTCCAGTTGCTGGGCGGCGGGGTCGCGATCCGCACGTTCAGCATGATGATGCCGAACTCTTCCGGATAGTTCGCCATGGAGTAGGCACGGATGATCGGCTCGTTGACCTTGGACTCCAGCTCGAAGATCTTGAAGCGATCCCAGTCACCGCGATACTCCTCGGGAATATCGAAGTTCTTGTACTGCACGTGGTGGGCAGGGGCTTCGATCTGGATATAACCACCGGCGCGGAACGGCACGCTCTCGCCATCCGGGATCTGCAGCTTGAGCTCCTTGATGAAGGTGGCCTTGTTGTCATTGGAAATGACAGTACAGTCCCACTTCTTCACGCCGAAGATCTCTTCCGGCAGCTCGATGTCCATGTCGGAGCGCACGGTCACCTGGCAAGCCAGACGCTCGCCGTGACGGGCTTCGCCCTTGCTGATGTGATCCAGTTCGGTCGGCAGGATGTCGCCGCCGCCGGCTTTCACACGCACCTTGCACTGACCACAGGAGCCGCCGCCGCCGCAGGCGGAGGAGACGAAGATACCGCTGCCGGCGAGCACGCCGAGCAGCTTGCCACCCGCCGGGCTGGTCACAGCCTTGGCCGGGTCGCCGTTGATGCTGATTGTCACGTCACCGGCGGTCACCAGCTTGGACTTGGCGAACAGAATGACTGCCACCAAGGCCAGCAGGATCACGGTGAACATGACCACACCCAGAATAATTTCCATCTATATTTCCTTTCCGATTACAGGGAAATACCAGAGAAGGACATGAAGCCCAGCGCCATCAGACCCGCGGTGATGAAGGTGATGCCGAGGCCACGCAGGCCTTCCGGAACATCGGAGTACTTCATCTTCTCGCGGATCCCTGCCATCGCGACGATGGCCAGCATCCAGCCTGCACCCGAACCCACGCCATACACCACGGACTCCACGAAGTTGTAGTCACGCTGCACCATGAAGGAGACGCCACCGAAGATGGCGCAGTTCACGGTGATGAGCGGCAGGAAGATACCGAGGGCGTTGTAGAGCGCCGGGAAGTACTTGTCCAGCGCCATCTCCAGGATCTGCACCAGGGCCGCAATCACCCCGATGAAGGTGATGAAGCTCAGGAAGCTGAGATCCAGACCGGAGACCAGGGCACCGTCTTTGAGCACGTAGTTGTAGATCAGGTTGTTGGCCGGGACGGCAACGGTCTGAACCACGATAACGGCAATCCCCAGGCCCATGGCAGTCTTGACCTTCTTGGACACCGCCAGGAAGGTACACATCCCCAGGAAGAAGGAGAGCGCCAGGTTCTCGATGAAGATCGAGCGAATCAACAGACTGATATAGTGTTCCATACCTTAATCCTTCGCCTCCACCTGCTTGGGATCCTTGGTGCGCACGCCCCAGATGATCAGACCAATGATGAAGAACGCACTCGGCGGCAGCAGCAGCAGGCCGTTCGGCACATACCAGCCACCATTGTTCACCAGCGGCAGCAGTTCGATGCCGAACCAGGTGCCGGAGCCCAGGATTTCACGCACGGTGGCCACGGTCAGCAGCACGGCGCCATAACCCAGACCATTGCCGATACCGTCCAGGAAGGAGGGCAGCGGGGCACTCTTCATGGCGTAGGCTTCGGCACGGCCCATCACGATACAGTTGGTGATGATGAGGCCGACGAACACCGACAGTTGCTTGGAGATGTCGTAGGCATACGCCTTGAGCACCTGGTCAACCACGATAACCAGCGAGGCAATCACCGCCATCTGGGCGATGATCCGCACGCTGTTCGGGATTTGGTTGCGGATCAGGGAGATGAACAGGTTCGAGAAGGCGGTGACCGCGGTAACGGCCAGCGTCATCACGAACGCCGTCTTCATCTGGCTGGTAACGGCCAGCGCGGAACAGACACCCAGCACCTGCAGTGCGATGGGGTTGTTGCCGAGCACAGGCGTCAACAGCAACTTCTTCATTTCGCTCTTGTCAGCCATTGTTGATTTCTCCTGCACGTACCTTGGCCAGGAAGGGACCGAAGCCCTTGGGGCCCATCCAGAAGTCGAAGGTGTGCTGTACACCATTACCGGTCAGGGTTGCGCCAGACAGGCCGTCGATTTCATGCTCGGAGCCAGCCGGAGCATGGCCCTTGATCACCCGCAGCGCAGGCTGACCGCTCTGGTCGAACAGCTTCTTGCCGACGAACAGCTCACGCCAGGCCGGGTTCTCGATCTCGCCACCCAGACCCGGGGTTTCGCCGTGATCGTAGTAGGTGATGCCCTTGATGGTCTGGCCGTCGGCCGCGACCGCCACGAAGGCGTACATGGTGGACCACAGACCCTGGCCGTAGATCGGCAGGATGATGTTGTCGACCTTGCCCTCGGCATCTTTCGCGAAGAACACGGGGACCAGCTTGGAGATCTGGCGCAGGCCTGCCTTGTCGTCGGCCTGAGCCAGACGAATGTTCTGGGCAGGATCCTTGGCAGCGACCTTGGTGTCGAAGTTGTCGGCGTCGCCGTCAACGAACTCACCGGTGGCCAGATCCACCAGACGCGCTTCAATCTTGTCGCCATACAGCTTGGCCAGGTCACGCTTGGCCACGGTGCTGACGTCGACGCCGGCGACGGACAGGATGTTGCTTTGCTTGTCCAGCGCCTTGTTTTCCAGCTGGGCCGGACGCAGACCCACGGCGGCCACGGAGACCACGATGGAGCAGACCAGACACAGACCGGTCACTACGGCGAGGGTGCCGGTAGTAGAGTCTTTATTAAACGCCACGTGCGATCCTCCGCTTGATGTTCGCCTGCGCCACGAAATGGTCAAACAAGGGGGCAAACAGGTTGGCAAACAGAATGGCCAGCATCATGCCTTCCGGGAACGCGGGGTTCACGACCCGGATCAGCACGACCATCACGCCGATGAGGGCGCCATACCACCACTTGCCCTTGTTGGTGAAGGCAGCGGAGACCGGATCGGTTGCCATGAAGGCCATACCGAAGGCGAAGCCACCCAGCACCAGGTGCCAGTGCCACGGCATGTTGAACATGGGGTTGGTGTCGGAACCGATGACGTTGAACAGCAGGGAAGTCGCAACCATGCCCACCATCACGCCGGCGATGATGCGCCAGGAGGCGATACGCATGTAGACGATCATGGCCGCACCGATGAGGATCATCAGGGTGGAGACTTCGCCGATGGAGCCCGGCAGGTTGCCGAGGAAGGCGTCCATCCAGCTGATGGCTTCACCGGTGGCACCGTTGATCAGCGCCATCTGGCCGCCCTGTGCCCACTGGCTCAGTGCAGTTGCGCCGGAGAAGCCGTCGACGGCAACCCAGACCGCATCACCGGAGATCTGACCCGGGTAGGCGAAGAACAGGAAAGCACGACCCGCCAGCGCCGGGTTCAGGAAGTTCTTGCCGGTACCACCGAACACTTCCTTGGCCAGCACCACGCCGAAGGTGATACCCAGGGCAGCTTGCCACAGGGGCAGCTCGGGCGGCACGATCAGGGCGAACAGGATGGAGGTCACGAAGAAGCCTTCGTTGATCTCGTGCTTGCGCACCATGGCGAACAGCACTTCCCAGAAACCACCGACGATGAAGACGGTGATGTAGATCGGGAAGAAGTGCGCCGCACCGATCAGCATCTTGCTGCCGACACCGGCCACGGCCGGATCCAGCGAGGCACCGAACAGGGTGGCCAGGGCGTATTGCCAGCTATCGGCACCGGCCGCGCTGCCCAGGTGGGCGATGGCGGCGATGGACTGGTTGCCGACGTTGTACATGCCCCAGAACATGGCCGGGAACACGGCCAGCCACACCATGATCATCATGCGCTTCAGATCGATGGCGTCACGGACGTGGGCGGCATTGCGGGTCACGGAACCCGGGGTATAAAACAGGGTGTACGCCGCTTCGAACAGGGCATAGTACTTGGCGTACTTGCCACCCGGCTCGAAGTGATGTTCCATATTTTCAAGAAGTTGCTTGAAACTCATCGCTTAACCTTCCAGTTCGATCTTGGTCAGGCACTCACGCAAGACGGGGCCGTACTCTGTCTTGCCGGGGCAGACGAAGGTACAGAGCGCCAAATCTTCCTCATCCAGCTCCAGGCAGCCGAGCGCCTGCGCGCTGTCGGTGTCGCCGGAGATCAGATCCCGCAGCAGCAGGGTCGGCAGGATGTCGAGCGGCATCACGCGCTCATAGTTACCAATAGGCACCATGGAGCGATCACTACCGTTAGTGGTGGTAGTGAAGTTGATGAGTTTGCCCTTCATCAGATGAGAGAGGGTGGTACGGGTGATGGAGAACTTGTTGGCACTGGGTTTGACCCAGCCCATGAACTCTTTCTCGCGACCTTCGCCCAGCACGCTCACCTGATTGTGGAAGCGCCCCAGGTAGTCATGGACCCCTTCAGCCTTGGCACCGCTCAGCAGGGAACCGGAGATGATGCGGTTCTCGTCTGCGCGCAGCTCGTTGTTGGTCAACTGGCTGAGGCAGGCGCCCATGCGGGTGCGCAGCAGGCGCGGCTTGATCACGTTCGGGCCGGCCAGGGAGATCACCTTGTCGGTGAAGATCTGGCCAGTGGTGAACAGCTTGCCATAGGCGATCACGTCCTGGTAGTTGATGTGCCACTGCACCTTGTTGGCACCGACCGGATCCAGGAAGTGGATGTGGGTGCCCGGCAGACCGGCAGGATGCGGACCGACAAACACCTCTTCCTTGACCTGGGCCAGGGAGGCGTGCGGCAGGCTGCCTTCGCCCTTGCAGACGTAGACGGTGCCATCGGTCAGGCGGGTCAGCACGGCCAGACCGTCGAGGAAGGCCTGGGCCTGTTCCTTGATGATCAGCTCCGCACTGGCGGCCAGCGGGTTGGTGTCCATGGCGGTGACGAAGATGGCGCGCGGGGTGGAACCCACGGCCGGCACCTTGCTGAACGGGCGGGTGCGCAGTGCGGTCCATTGGCCTGATGCGACCAGGATCTCCTGCACCTTGCTGCGTTCGAGCTTAGGCAGCTCGGCACAGGCAAAGTGCTCGAAGGTCACCTGCTCGTCGGACCCATCGATGTCGATGACAACGGATTGCAGAATGCGCTTGGCACCACGGTTGATCTCAGATACCACACCGGTGGCGGGGGCCGTGAATTTAACGCCGGGATTCTTCTTATCTTCGAAGAGCTCCTGACCTTTAATGACGCGATCACCTACTTTGACAAACATAGTAGGACGCATCCCCACGAACTCTTCGCCGAGTGTAGCAACACGGGTGATGGCCGGGCCATCGTAGATTACTTGCTCCGGAGCACCCAGCACGGGGATGTCCAGTCCTCTTTTAATTGTAATCATACTCACTTGCACTACCGTTAAGGGAAGACAGGTTGGTTAGCGCCGAGAAATACATCACGACGAGTTGTTGAATGAGCCCGTCAACATCGCGAATAACTGTCGAAGAAATAAACAAATCAGCAACATACAGGATCATTCAAAAGCGCCTGAGTTTACCACCTTAGGCAAGTTTGCCGCCACGCCAAATGGGGAAAATCCCCGTCCTATCACAAAATTAACCCTCACTGAATATTTCGCCCACGCCCTTGCACACCGTGGTTTTAAAGGATTTTTTGTTTTAATACCCAAATATGGGTAATCAAACTTGCCGCGAGCATGGATTAGAAAAAATAATCCAACCGCGCCTTCGACCCCACGAAAACAGCCAGGCAAGAGGGCGGCATGCTCGTGACAAAATCGTTAGCCTCGCGCACAACCGCCCGGTGGCGGGCTCAGGCGAAGGGGGATTTGCTGACACACCCCGGCGTCCTGGGGGCCTCTTCCCGGGCCCGCCACTCGGTTTCTGTATAGGTATGCAGCGCCAGCGCATGGATGGCCCCCGCCAGCTCTTCCGCCAGCACCCCGTTGACCTGACGATGACGGCCCAGCAGGCGCTGGCCCTCGAACGCCTGGCTCACCACCACGACCTTGAAGTGACTCTCGGAGCCCGGGGCCACCCTGTGCATGTAGCTTTCGTTGATCACCTCCAGGTGGGTGGGGGCGAGGGCGGCGGCCAGCTTGGCCTCTATCTGTTGTTGCATGCTCACAGTGAAGACTCCTCTCGAATGTCCCGCCATTGTAGCCAGGGTTGCGTACCGGATGCATCAGGGGGACGGGAAATGGCCAGCCTCTTCGCTGCGGGCTGGTGAATTTCTCCGCCGCCGCTAGAATAGCGCCACTTTCCTGCCCGCCGGACAACACGGTGCGGGCGGTCGTCATCCATTCAGCAACACCTTGGACTTCTTTATTATGCAAACCCTGCTCGACATGGCCCACTGCCGCCTGACCCTGTACCGTTACCCGCGGCAGAACCAGGATCCTCTGCAGGCCTGGGACGCGGCGGACGAGTACCTGATCAACCAGCTCGCCGAGTCGCCCCTCGAGCCGGACGGCCCCGTTATCATCATGAACGACGGCTTCGGCGCCCTGGCGGCCTACCTCTACGACCACTCTCCCGTCTGCGTGACCGACTCCCACATCAGCGAACGGGCCACCCTGGCCAACCTGGCGGAGAACGGCCTGGACAGCGGGACTGTCACCCTGCAGGATGCCCTGGCCCCCCTGCCCCAGGCGCCCGCCCTGGTGGTGATCAAGGTATCCAAGTATCAGGCGCTGCTGGAGCAGCAGCTGCTGGCCCTGCGCCAGGTGGTCACCCCGGCCACCCGGGTGCTGGCCGCCGGCAAGGCCAAGGACATCCACACCTCCACCCTCAAGCTGTTCGAGAAGTATCTGGGGGAGACCCGCACCTCGCTCGCCTGGAAAAAGGCGCGCCTCATTCACTGCACGCCCGCGGCCGAACGCCCCACGCTGGCCAATCCCTTCCCGACCGTCTGGCCGCTGGAAGGCACCACCATGCAGATCCACAACCACGCCAACGTGTTTTCGCGCACCAGCCTGGATATCGGTGCCCGCTTCATGCTGGACAACCTGCCAATCCACAGCGCCCGCAAGGTGATCGATCTGGGCTGCGGCAACGGCGTGCTGGGGCTCTCCCTGCTGGCGCGGGACAGCGAGGTGGAGGTGACATTCATCGACGAATCCCACATGGCGGTGGCCTCGGCCCGCCTCAACGTCGCGCACAACCTGCCGGATGCCCTGCCCCGGGCCCGCTTCCTGGTCAACAACTGTCTCGACGACGTGCCCGCCGGGGCAGCGGACAGGATCCTCTGCAATCCCCCCTTCCACCAGCTGCAGGCGATCACCGATCACATCGCCTGGCAGATGTTCAGCGATGCGCACCGGGTGTTGCCTCAGGGGGGGGAACTCTGGATAGTAGGCAACCGTCATCTGGACTATCACAACAAACTCAAGCGCCTGTTTGGCAACGCACAAGTCGTTGCGTCGAACAGCAAATTCGTTATTTTGAAAGCCATCAAACGCTAAAGACAAAGCTAAAGGAAACCCATGATGAAAAAGTCACTCTTGCTGCTGGCCGCCCTGGTGCTGGGTGGTTGTGCCACTCACTGGCCGGAGAGCGCACTGATCAACCCGCAGGTCATCCCCTCCAACCAGCAGTACTACTCTGGCAACCGCATCACCATGGAAGGAGTGGACAATCGTGAAGCCGCCTATGTCTTCTCCATCAAGAAGAAAGAGAAGGCCCCTGTGCTGGTCAACAGCAGCCAGCCCCTCAACAACCTGCTGGCGGAGAAGCTCGCCGAGGGTCTGCGCAGCCAGGGCCTGGAAGTAGGCAACAGCGGCACCACCAACCTGACGCTGGCCATCACCACTGCCGCCGTCACCGTGGAAGAGAAGACCTTTACCTATGTCACCAAGTCCCGCGTCAGCCTGCAGGTGATCGCCGACTTCCAGGGCAGCAAGCTGACCAAGCAGTTCAACATGTCTTCCAGCAAGGAAGAGCCGGGTGAGCCGAGCATGGCCGACCTCGAGTCGACCCTGAACCAGCAGCTGGGTAGCGTGCTGCAACAGATCATGGCGGATACCGCACTGCGCGGTTATCTCAAAGGCCAACCGAGCTGAGCAAGGAGCGAATAGATGAAAAAACTCTGGCTACTGGCCACCCTGATCGCCCCCCTGGCCTTCGCCGGCCCCAAAGTCCAGATGGAGACCAATCATGGCACCATCGTCGTGGAGCTGGCATCCAAGCAGGCGCCCCAGACGGTGAAGAACTTCCTGCGCTACGTGGCGGACGGCAGCTATGACGGCAGCCTGTTCCACCGGGTGATCCAGAACTTCGTGGTGCAGGGTGGGGGCTACAACCAGCAGTTCCAGCCACTGCCGACCTTCGATCCCGTGGTCAATGAATCCCGGGGCGGCCTGCCCAACAAGCGCGGTACCATCGCCATGGCACGTACCCAGGCGGTGGACAGCGCCACCCGCCAGTTCTATTTCAACCTGGTGGACAACGACAACCTCAACGCCAATGCCGGCGCCGGTTACACCGTGTTCGGCCAGGTCGTGAAGGGCATGGAAGTGTTGGACAAGCTGGCCCAGGTGCAGACCGGCTACAGCTCCATCCTGCGCGCCAACGACGTGCCCACCAGCCCCATCATCCTGAAAAAGGTGGTGTTGCTGGCGGACAAATAACGCGGACCGGATCACATTCCGCCGCGACCTTGAACGGGTCACCGCCCTCCTTTTCTATACTCTGCCCTTGCCCGATGATTGCGGGACACGAAAGCAGAGCGAGGAGGAGCCGGTGACCTGTCACGATTACATTGCCCAACACGCCGGCCCGCTGGCCCAGGCGGTTCGTCATTTCCTGGCACGGGAAATTCCCTATCACCAGCTGGAAGATCTGAGCTGGCAACTGCTCTCCCACTGGCAGGCCCTCCCCGTCATTCCCATGGACAAGACCCCCGCCAACGAACGGGAAGGGGTGTTCTGGCACCTGCTGCACAGCCTGCATCTGTGGGATGAGCAGCAACTCGTCAGCGACACCTGGCTGCGCCTGCAGCTGATGGCCTGCGCCAACTTCCTCGCCGCCGAGGGACCCTGCCCGGGTCACTGCATCGGCTCGCGCCCCTGAATCCTGCCGGTCCCGCTCGGCTTGCCTTGGCTATGCCTCCCGAACCTGACAAAATGACCCCCTTTTCTCCGAGGAGTCAGGCAGTTGAACAACCTCCGCCCGCCCAGCCACACCCCAGGTCGCGCCACCCGCTGGCGAGATGCCCTCGCCGTCTATCTCGAAGCGCGGGTGCTCATCCTGTTTGCCATGGGGTTCTCCTCCGGTCTGCCGCTGCTGCTGGTCTTCGGTACCCTCTCGTTCTGGCTGCGCGAGGCGGATGTCAGCCTGACCGACATCGGCTACATGAGCTGGGTGGCGCTGGCATATGGCTTCAAATGGCTGTGGTCACCCCTGGTGGATCGACTGCCCCTGCCCCTGCTCTCCCGGCTGCTGGGACGGCGGCGCAGCTGGATGCTGCTCTCCCAGGTGTTGATCGCCCTCTCCCTGGTCGGCATGGCCTATTGCGACCCCAAGACCCAGCTCGCCCAGCTCGCCCTGTTCGCCCTGCTGGTGGCTTTCGCCTCCGCCACCCAGGACATCGTCATCGACGCCTACCGTATCGAGTCGGCGCCAGAGCGGTTGCAGGCGGCCATGGCCGCCTCCTACATGACAGGGTACCGACTCGCCATGATCATGGCCGGAGCGGGGGCGCTGGCGCTGGCCGCCTGGCTCGGCAGCAACAGCGGCTATGACTACCGCGGCTGGCAGCTCACCTATCTCTTGATGGGGGGCCTGATGTCCCTCGGCGTCATCACTACCCTATTCTGTCACGAGCCCGTCATCGACATTGCCGCCCAGAATGAACAGCAAGCGGAGCGCAAGGCGCAGCTGATAGCGCGGGGCTGGTCATCCTCCCTGGCCGGGCTCGGTGCCTGGACCTACGAGGCCATCTGGTGCCCGTTTGCCGACTTCTTCCGCCGCTACGGGACCTCGGCCCTGCTGATCCTCGGGCTCATCGCCTGCTATCGCATCTCGGACGTGGTGATGGGGGTGATGTCCAACAGCTTCTACGTGGACCTGCAATTCAGCAAGACGGAGGTGGCCACCATCACTAAGGTGTACGGCGTCATCATGACGCTGGTGGGGGCGGCGCTCGGGGGGGTGCTGGTGATGCGCTTTGGCACCTTGCGCATCCTCTTTCTCGGCGCCGTGCTGACCGCCAGCACCAACCTGCTGTTCGCCCTGCTCAACGAGGTGGGCCACAACCTGGAGTTGCTGACTCTCATCATCTCCCTGGACAACCTCAGTGCCGGCATCGCCACGGCTGCGTTTGTGACCTACCTGTCGAGCCTGACCAACGTCGCCTTCTCGGCCACCCAGTACGCGCTGTTCAGCTCCATCATGCTGCTGTTGCCCAAGTTGCTGGCGGGGTTTTCCGGTCAGGTGGTCGAGCTTGTCGGCTACAGCCGCTTCTTCATCGGCACCAGTCTGCTCGGCGTGCCGGTGATGATTCTGATCATCATCGTTGCCAAACGAAACAGTGCTTTGTCACCACAAACGAGCAAATAGCAAGCGTTTGCTAATTTTTGGGGGTGATTAGATTCACAAATCCTGACAAAGTTCCCTGGTGCTTGTTTATCCGTTGAATTTATTTGGCTAGAATCCCTCCCGCTCCTTGTGGGCAGGCTACGGAAAACCTCAACTAACGCACAAGAGACCAATAAAATGGCCAAATTTACCAAGACTCTGATCGCTGCCGGTCTGCTGGCTGCCTCCGCCACTCCGGCCTTTGCTGCCGATTACAGCGGCGACATCCACAAGAACGACTACAAGTGGTTCCAGTTCAACGTGATGCACACCATCGACCAGCTGCCCTACAGCGAGTCTGAAGGTGGTTACAACGATACCTACTTCGAAATGGAGTTTGGTGGCCGTTCCGGTATCTTCGATCTGTACGGTTACGTCGACGTCTTCGACATCTTCCAGAACCGTCACGACGACAAGCACAACCAAGACAACCTGTTCATCAAGTTCGCACCGCGTATCTCCATCGATGCCATGACCGGCAAAGATCTCTCCTTCGGTCCGATCCAGGAAGTCTACATCGCCAACTTGGTCAACGTAGGTGGTCCGGATGGTCTGTTTGAGGCCATGACCGGTCTGGGTGCCGACGTACAAGTGCCCTGGTTCGGCAAAGTTGGCATGAACCTGTATGCACGTCACGTCAACGAAGGCGGCGGCGAGCAGGGCTGGAACGGCTATCAGTTCTCCATGAACTGGTTCAAGCCTTTCTACACCTTCTCCAACGGCAGCTTCGTAGCCTATCAGGGTTACCTGGATCACCTGTTTGATGCCAAGGACACTTCCACCGACGGTACCGCCATGTTCAACGGCCTGTACTGGCACTCCGACCGCTACGCCGTCGGTTACGGTCTGAAGTACTTCAACGACATCTACGGCATCCAGAACGGTTCCTACGGTCTGAAGACCACTGGTTTCGGCCACTACTTCTCCGTGACCTACAAGTTCTAATCGAACCTGTCGTCGACGGACACAAAAAACCGGAGCCATGGCTCCGGTTTTTTTATGGCCTGATGCAGGAACAAGGGGAGAGACTCGCCCTCCCCGCCCGGATCAGTCGCGGAAGTTCTGGAACTGCATCGGCTGGCCCAGCTCGGCGCCACGCACCAGGGCCATGGTCTCCTGCAGATCGTCGCGCTTCTTGCCGGTGACCCGCACCTCGTCGCCCTGGATGGCGGCCTGCACCTTGATCTTGGAATCCTTGATCAGCTTCACCAGCTTCTTGGCGACTTCCTTGTCGATCCCTTGCTTGAACTTCACGGTCAGGTGGAAACGCTTGCCTGAGTGAACGCTGTCACCCACGTCCATGGAGCTGTTCTCTATCTGGCGCTTGAGCAGGGCGCCGCGCAGGATCTCGACCATCTGCTTGAGCTGGAAATCCGCATCGGCCTCCAGCTTCACCTCTTCCTTGTTCAATTCGAAGCTGGCTTCCACGCCACGAAAATCGAAACGGGTCGCCAGTTCACGATTGGCGTTATCGACGGCGTTCAACACCTCGTTCATTTTGACTTCAGAGACAATATCGAATGACGGCATAGCCGGGCTCCTCATGCTGTACTTCAGGTTGTACTTATCGGTGGGCAAATCTACCAGAAAACGGGCAAATTTGCTGATTTCGATGGGATTGCTCTGCTAGAATCCCCTGCGCACAGGAATGGTGAGACCCGTTAGTGTCCACCAAGCGACCTCTTCCCTTATCCCGGTAGGCGGTTGACCGGATTGCAGCCCTTACCTTGATCGAGCCTCTTCATGCCAAGCGGATTACGCGACAACAACCTGAAAACACGCCGTCACCCTGTTTCTCCCGAGTGGACCCTGCTGGGCTGCGGTGCCCTGGGCGGCGTCTTCGCCTCCCTGCTGACCCAGAGCGGCCAGCCGACCCGCGTCCTGCTGCGCGAACGGCATCGCGCCACCCTGCACCCCGGCATCGACTTCACCTCCCTCGACGGCCACACCCAGCTCCTCGCCATCGAGCGCGGCTTCCTCGACAACCCAGGCAGCATCAAACGCCTGCTGGTGATGACCAAAGCGGGGCAGGTGGTATCGGCCCTGACCCCCCTGGTGGGTCAACTGGCAGCGGGGGTGCCCATAGTGTTGCTGCACAACGGCATGGGTATCGCCGAACAGGTGGTCGCTCTGTTCCCGCACAACCCGGTGATCGCCGGCGTCACCAGCCACGGTGCCATGCAGAGCGGCCACTTCGTGTTCCGCCACACCGGCAAGGGCGAAACCTGGCTCGGCCCCGTCAACGAGGCGGCCAAGGCGCACGCCTATCTGGCGGATGAGCTCGCCAGCGCCCTCGGACAGGCTGGCTGGGATGAGCAGATCCTGACCCGCCAATGGCAGAAGCTCGCCGTGAACTGCGCCATCAACCCGCTCACCGCCCTCTACAAACTCCGCAACGGCGAGCTGACGGGCCCGCGTTTTGCCGACGTCCTGCAGCAGATCTGTGTGGAAGTGGCGGACGTGATGCAGGCCGAAGGCCAGCCGACCGCCAGCGACGAGCTGCTGCGCCGCGTCATGATGGTGGTAGAGCTCACCGCTGACAATTACTCTTCCATGTATCAGGACATGGAGCAGGGCCGTGAGACCGAGATCGAGGCCATCACCGGCTTCCTGCTCGGCAAGGCTGCGGCGCACGGCATCGCGGTGCCGGTCAACCAGGGCCTCTATCAGGCCATCAAAGAGAAACAGTGACCCCGGCCGGTCGGCCTGCGGTCGAGGAGCGAGTCATGAGCGTACTGGTATTGGTGGCCCCCGGGTCGGAGGAGATCGAGACGGTCGCCATCGTCGATACCCTGGTGCGCGGGGGCATCGACGTGGTGCTGGCATCCTGCTGCCCTACGGGAGCACGCCAGATCCGCGCCTCCCGGGGGGTACAGCTGGTCGCAGATTGCCATCTCGATGAGCTGACCCGCCGCGATTTCGAGGCCATGGTCGTGCCGGGCGGCCTGCCCGGCAGCGAAGTGATCCGCGACACCCCTCTCGCCATCGACCTGCTGCGGGAACAGGCCGCCCTCGGACGCTGGCGCGCCGCCATCTGCGCCGCCCCTGCCGTGGTGCTTCACCATCACGGCTTGCTGGGGGATGCCAGCGCCACCTGCCATCCGGGCTTTCAGGCCCGCCTGCCTGCGGCGCAGCTGAGCACGGCGCGGGTCGTAACCGATGAAGCTCATCGCCTGATCACCAGTCAGGGCCCGGGCACCGCCATCGAGTTCGCTCTCGAGATAGTACGGGTACTGCGAGGTGACGAGGCCGCCCGTGCAGTCGCAGGCCCCATGGTTCTCCCCCCTTCGGTATCGCTATAACCGCACCAGGCACTCCTCTGAAAACGACAGAGCCCCCTTGCCACTGGCAAGGGGGCTCTGCTATCAACCTTGTCCCTCAATTGCCGTACTGGCGCTTCATTCTCAAGGCAACATTCACCAGGGCGATCAGCACGGGCACCTCCACCAGCGGGCCGATGACGCCGGCAAAGGCCTGATCCGAACTCAGGCCGAACACGGCGATGGCGACCGCGATAGCCAGCTCGAAGTTGTTGCCTGTGGCGGTAAAGGCGATGGAGGCGTTCTTGTCGTAAGGGATGCCGAGCCGCTTGCCGATCAGGAAGCTGGCAAAGAACATCAGCACGAAGTAGACCACCAGCGGCACCGCCACCCGCAGCACGTCCATCGGCAGCTCGACGATCATCTCCCCCTTGAGGCTGAACATCAGCACTATGGTGGCCAGCAAGGCGATCAGGGTGATGGGGGAGATGGCCGGGATGAAGCGCTCGCGATACCACTGCTCCCCCTTCGCCCTGACCAGGTATTTGCGGCTCAGGAAGCCCGCGAGGAAGGGGATCCCCAGATAGATGAACACGCTCTTCGCGATATCCAGCATGGTGATCTCCACCGCGAAGCCCTGCAGGCCGAACAGGGGCGGCAGGACGGTGATGAAGAGCCAGGCCATGAAGCTGTAGGTGAGGATCTGGAAGGCGCTGTTGAGTGCCACCAGGCCGGCCCCGTACTCCTTGCTGCCGCCGCCGAGATCGTTCCACACCAGCACCATGGCGATGCAGCGGGCGAGACCGATCAGGATGAGGCCCACCATGTAGCCCGGCTCGTCATGGAGGAACACCAGGGCAATCACGAACATCAGGATGGGGCCCACCAGCCAGTTCATCACCAGCGACAGGGTGATGGCGCAGCGATCCCGGGTCATGGCGCCCATGTTGCCGTAGTTCACCTTGGCGAGCGGCGGGTACATCATCAGGATGAGGCCGATGGCGAGCGGTACGTTGGTGGTGCCGACCGACATGGCCTCGTTCCACCGGGCGACCTGGGGGAAGAGGTAGCCAATCCCCACCCCCAGGGCCATGGCGACGAAGATCCAGAGGGTAAGGTTGCGATCGAGAAAACTCATTTTTTTGCTGACGGGCAGGTCGCCGCAGGGGGCGGTATTCATCGGGCGTCTCCGTGAAGGGATGAAACGGGGGGCTGATGGCGGGGCAGACCGAGGGAGATCAGCGCCGCCACCAGGATAAAGAGGGTGGAGATCCAGAGGCAGGCCTCGAGGCTATATAGCTGGAACACCAGCCCGGAGAGCAGGGTGCCGAGCAGGCGCCCCAGGGCATTGGCCATGTAGTAGAAGCCCACATCGAGCGATACCCCGTCAGCGCCGGCGTAGCTGACGATGAGGTAGCTGTGCAGGGAGGAGTTGATGGCGAACAGGGCGCCGAACACCATCAGCCCCCCCACCAGCGTGAAGGCAGGATGCACCCCATGGTGGAGCGCCAGGGCAATCAGGGCCGGAATCAGGGCCAGCGACAGCGCCCAGCCCATGGCCGCCTTGCCGTCGGGCACCCGCCCCGCCCGCTTGCCGGTAAAGCGCGGCGCCTGGGTCTGCACCACGCCATAGGCGATGATCCAGAGCGCGAGGAAGCCCCCCACAGACCAGTGATCCCAGCCAAAGGCGGAGGCGAGGTAGACGGGCAGCGCCACCACGAACCAGACGTCCCGGGCGCCGAACAGGAACAGACGGGCCGCCGACAGGTAATTGATGGCGCGGCTCTTGGAGAAGATCTCCCTGAACTTGGGCTTGTTCCTGGCCTTGCCGAGCTCCCGCGTCAGGGTGAGCATGCTGACGCACCACACCAGCGCCAGGGCCAGGGCCATGGCCAGCACGGCCCCCTGGAACCCGAGCAGGGTCAGCAGGGCCCCCCCGAGGAAGAAGCCCATCCCCTTCAGGGCATTCTTCGAGCCCGTCAGGAGCGCCACCCACTGGTAGAGCTGCCCCTGTGCCTCCCCCGGCACCAGCAACTTGATGGAGCTCTTGGCACTCATCTTGTTGAGATCCTTGGCGATCCCCGAGAGTGCCTGGGCCGCCATCACCCAGGGAACCGTCAGCCAAACCGACGGCACCAGCAACATGGCGAGCGCCACCACCTGCAAGGCCAGCCCGATGTTCATGGTGCGGTTGAGCCCGAGGCGAGCCCCAAGCCAGCCCCCCACCAGATTGGTCACGACCCCGAAGATCTCGTAGAAGAGAAACAGGGTCGCGATGGCCAGCGGGCTGTAACCCAGGCCGTGGAAGTAGAGCACCACCAGCATGCGCAGGGCGCCATCGGTCAGGGTGAAGGCCCAGTAGTTGCCGGTCACCAGCAGATACTGGCGGATCTCGGGGGAGAGGCGGGTCGCTGCCATGGCCGGATTATCCTTGCGCCTTGTCCATCTGCCCCACCATGCGCATCAGCTCGGCGGTGCGGTTGGCATAGCCCCACTCGTTGTCATACCAGGCGTAAATCTTCACCTGGGTCTCATTGATCACCATGGTGGAGAGGGCGTCTATGGTGCAGGAACGCGGATCCGTCCGGTAATCCACCGAGACCAGAGGGCGCTCTTCATAGCCCATGATCCCCTCGAGCTCGTTCATGGCCGCCCCCTTGAGCAGGCCGTTGACCTCGGCCTCCGTGGTCGGGCGACTCACCTCGAACACGCAGTCAGTGAGGGAGGCGTTGGCGAGGGGCACCCGCACCGCATGGCCGTTCAACTTGCCCTTGAGCTCGGGGAAGATGTGGGTGATGGCGGTGGCGGACCCCGTGGTGGTGGGGATCAGGCTCAGGCCGCAGGCCCTGGCACGGCGCAGGTCGGCGTGGGGGGCATCTAGGATGGTCTGGGTGTTGGTGATGTCGTGGATGGTGGTCATGGAGCCGTGCCTGATGCCGAGCTGCTCGTGGATCACCTTGACCACGGGTGCCAGGCAGTTGGTGGTGCAGGAGGCCGCGGTCACTATGGGGTGCAGCGCCTTGTCGTAGAGGTGATGGTTGACCCCCATGACGACGTTGAGGACCCCCTCCTCCTTGACCGGTGCCGTGACCACGACCCGCTTCACCCCCTGCGCCAGATAGGCGTCAAGCAGGGCCTTGGTCTTCATCTTGCCGGAGGCCTCGATCACCACGTCACAGCCGGACCAGTCGGTCTGGCCTATCTCCTTGTTGCGGGTGCAGAGAATGCGGTGGGTGCCTATCACCATCTCGTCCCCCTCGCTACCGGCCTCATGGTGCCAGCGTCCGTGGACCGAATCGAAGGTGATGAGGTGCGCCAGGGCGGCCGCATCCCCGGCCGGGTCGTTGATGCGCACGAACTCCACGTCTTCCCAGTCGAAGGCGGCGCGAAACGAGAGGCGGCCCATGCGGCCAAAGCCGTTGATACCTACTTTGATGGTCATGCTGTTTTCCTTAACCGGCGAATGAATAGTGACTGTTGAGGTAGTTCACATGCGGGGTCAGGGTCAGTGCCTTGGGACGCAGCCCCTGCACCATCCCCTTGACCACGGCGGGGGCATAGCCCGCCTCCAGCAGCAGGATAGCCGCCATCAGCCCGGTACGGCCCGAGCCGCCGCGGCAATGGATCGCCAGGGTCTGGCCCGCGGCAAGCCGCGCCAGCAGATCTGCCTTGTGACTGGCAAAGGCCTGGCTGAAGGGCGCCTCGGGGGCGCAGTCGTCCTCGACCGGCAGATGGAACCAGGCCAGCCCCAGGGTGGCGCACTCGGCGGGCATGGCATCGGCCTGGAACTGTGCCAGCTCGGCACTCGGCATCAGGGTGACTACCGCATCAGCCCCGGCGGCTTGCAGGGTCTTGAGGGAGGCTTGCAAGGAAGCCTCCTTGGTGCCTGGGCAGGGAGTGAAGATAAGGCGGGCGCCATTATCCAGGTTCAGTGTGTCGAAAGGGTGCATGATAAACGGCGACTCCGTGGCTCGTTGAAACGTCATATTGATGTAAAACGGTGGATGGGGTGCGCGCAAGGGCCCCGAAGGGCCCCTGGGCGTCACCCGACAGCCATCTCCTCCGGGTGGACGGGATGGCATAAGGCGTGCAGCTCCCGGGCCCCGACCGGCTCGACCGCCAGCAGGGGCACCACGGCATAGCGCCGGGCATGCTCCCCCTTCACCGCCGCGATATATGGCTGCTGGTGACGGGCACGCCGGCGCAGCATGGGGGAGCGCACGCCGACCGGGGAGAGCATGTGGTTCACGACCCAGGCCCAGGGCTCGATGCCGGCACGGCGCAGGTCCGCCTGCAGGTTGGCCGCCTCCTGCACCGGGGTGGGTTCGGGCAGGGTGACGATCATCACCTTGGTCTGTTTCGGGTCTTGCAGCTGCATCATGGGGGTGGTGAAGTGCATCCCCTTGCTGCCCATCTGCCGGGCGATCTCCCTGTGGTAGGCCCCGGTCGCATCGAGCAGCAGCAGGGTATGGCCGGTCGGTGCCGTGTCCATCACCACGAAACGTCTGCCGGCCTCGCGAATGATCCGCGAGAAGGCCTGAAACACGGCGATCTCTTCGGTGCAGGGGGAGCGCAGATCTTCCTCCAGCAGGGCCCGGCCCTGGGCATCCAGGCTCGCCCCCTTGGTGGCCAGCACCTGGGCACGGTAACGCTCGGTCTCGGCGCGGGGGTCGATACGGCTCACCGCCAGGCTGGGCAGCGCGTCTGCCAGGGTTTCCCCCAGATGGGCGGCGGGATCGGAGGTGGTGAGGTGCACGGGCAACCCACGGCTCGCGAGCTCCACCGCCACCGCGGCCGCCAGGGTGGTCTTGCCGACGCCCCCCTTGCCCATCAGCATGATGAGCCCGTGGCCGTCGGCGGCCAGCTCATCCACCAGTTGCTGCAACCCGGGGTGCCGGGACGGCGCGGCCCCGGCGGCATCACCCCCCTCTTCGGGCCCGCTCTCGGGCGCGCCACCGAGCAGCTGGCGCAGGCTCTCCACCCCCACCAGATTGGTCGCGAGCAGCGGTACCCTGTCTTGGGGCAGCCCGGTCAACAGCGCCGGCATCTGTGCCATGGCCTGCTGCTCTCGCTGCCAGACGGCGGTGGCCAGAGGGTCATCCACCCGCTCCTCTTGCGGGAAGATGCCATTGATGACCAGCTGCTGGTTGGCAAGGCCGATGGCCGCCAGCTCGTCGTGGGTACGCGCCACCTCCCGCAGGGTGGAGGCCTGCGCCCGGGCCACCAGGATCAGCCGGGTCTTCTGCCCGTCCGACAGGGCGGCAACGGCGTGTGCATACTGGCTGCGCTGCTTCTCCAGCCCCGCCAGCGGCCCAAGGCAGGAGGCATCCCCCTTGCCCTGCTCCAGAAACTCGCTCCAGGCCCCCGGCAGTTGCAGCAGGCGGATGGTGTGCCCCGTGGGGGCAGTGTCGAAGACGATGTGGTCGTATTGCCCCACCAGGTTATCGTCGGTCAGCAGGGCGGTGAACTCGTCAAAGGCGGCGATCTCCGTGGTGCAGGCACCGGAGAGCTGCTCCTCTATGCTGCGCACCACGCTCTGGGGCAGCTTGCCGCGCACCGGGCCGACGATCCGCTCCCGGTAGGCCCTGGCGGCGGCTTGCGGGTCGATCTCCAGGGCCGACAAGCCGTCGACGAGAGGAAGCCGGGTGATCCTGTTGCCGATCTCGGCATCGAACACCTGGCCGATGTTGGAGGCCGGATCCGTGCTCACCAGCAGCACCCGCTTGCCGCTGTCACACAGGGCAACGGCGGTCGCACAGGCGAGGGAGGTCTTGCCCACCCCACCCTTGCCGGTGAAGAAGAGAAACGGGGGGGCATCCGTCAGAAACGAGTAATGCATCAACGGGGGCATCATGGACTCCTCACGACAAACGACACAACGACCACCCGGAATGCCTGCGCGGCACTCCCCCTTAACAGCAACCGCTGCTGCCGGTGCAGCATCCGCTCTTGACGATCCCCTTGATGGCGCCCTGCGGCGCGGGCAGGCCGGCGTAGCGGGCCAGCTCTGCCCGGCTGGGGTAGCGGCCGGTGAGCACCACCTGGCCATCCACCAGCACCAGGGGCAGCCCCTCCTCTCCCGCATGCGTCAGGAAGGCGCTGACCGCCGGCGTCTCGGCAAACTCCATGGGCTGCTGGGCCAGGTTGAAGCGCTCGATGGTGGCACCCTGCTCCCTGGCCCAGGCCAGGTCGGCGGCAAGGCTCACCAAGGTCTGATCTACCTCTGCACCGCACACGCCGCTGGCGCAGCACAGTGCCGGATCGAATATCTGGATGACGGACATGGCATTACTCCTTGTTGCAGCATGGCTGCGCAGGCAGTACATGGGGCGAGCAGCCGGACTCGGCCCTCATCACCCCGCAGGCTTCCGGATGCCCGGCACAACACTCCTCGGTGAGATAACCGATGAGGTCCAGCATCAGGGGAATGTTCGCGCGATAGCGCAGGAAGCGCCCCTCCTGCTCCACCGACAGCAGCCCGGCGTGCAGCATGGCCTTCAGGTGGAACGAGAGGGTATTGGGGGCGATGTCGAGCTCGCTGGCCAGCTGCCCGGCCACCTGACCTTCCAACCCGGCCTTGACCAGCAGACGCCACACATCGAGGCGAATGCCGGATGAGAGGGACTCGAATACCTTGGTGGCGATCTCTTTGTTCATGGAACTTCCCCTTCATTCACTTCATAATTTCAACTATACAAGAATCATTGAAATGATCAACACGACCAGAGCCTATCGTCGATCTCCTCACTCCCTCTTGTCGTTCACACAGCACTCCTCGCGGAAAAACGCGATGATCTCTTCCAGCACCTCGTATTGAGAGACGCACAGTAGGGTGCGGCTCTCCCGGTTCTGCTTGACCAGCCCGACCGAAACCAGGGCCGCAATATGATGACTCAGGGTCGAGGCGGGAATGGCGAGCTGCTTTTGCAAGTCTCCCACGGGCAGGCCTTGCTCCCCGGCCTTGACCAGGTGCTTGAAAATGAACAAGCGAGTCGGATGACCCAACTCTTTCAATGCCTTGGCGACCGCTTCCAACTCCATGCTCCAACCCTCTTCATCGATGATATTTCGATATTACCAGAAATATCTTGATCACCCACATAATTCGATTATTTTGGAAATATAGTAAAAGCTAAGAGGATATGAAGATGAATGACTGGTTAACCATGCTGACGGATGCATCTCGGATGTTTGTGTTGCTGGCCGTCGAACTCTCGGTGCTGTTCCTGGTGATCAGTGCCGCCGTCAGCCTGATCCGCCAGAAGATCCCCGATGCCAAGATTCAGGCCATGCTGGGGGCTCGAAAAGGCAGAGGCTATTTGATTTCGGCTCTACTGGGCGCCCTGACCCCCTTTTGCAGTTGCTCGACCATTCCCATGCTGCGCGGACTCCTGTCCGCCAAAGCCGGTTTCGGACCCACCCTGACCTTCCTGTTCGTCTCGCCGCTGCTCAATCCGATCATCGTCGGCCTGATGTGGGTCACCTTCGGCTGGAAACTGACGGTCCTGTATGCCGTTATCGCCGCCGGCGTCTCTGTACTGGCGAGCATGCTGCTGGATATGCTGGGATTCGAGCGTCATGTGATTGACCCCAAAGAGGCCAAGCAAAGCAGCTGTGGCACAGGCTGTGGCACCACGACGAGTGAACCTGTCAGTGTGAGCGCAACCCCTTGCTGCTCAAGCAAGGCTATCAAGTCCGTCACACCGTTAAAGGCTCAGGCATCTTGCCGTCCCGCACAACCCGAGGCCGCGCCAGCCCTCTCTTGCTGCGCAGACGGCTCTGCGGCCCTGACTCAGGCGCCAGTCATTCCCACTGCGTTCGCCAAAGCGCGGGCGGATGCCTGGCAGCAATTCAGGGAGGTGCTGCCCTATCTGCTGCTGGGAGTGCTCGTCGGGTCATTTATCTACGGCTTTATTCCGGCAGAGTGGATAGCCGCCCACGCCGGGGCTGACAACCCGCTGGCGATCCCATTCAGCGCAGTTGTGGGTATTCCGCTCTATATCCGGGCAGATGCCGTGATCCCTCTGGCATCTGTATTGCTGGGCAAAGGGATGGGCATGGGGGCAGTGATGGCGCTCATCATCGGCAGTGCGGGGGCCAGCCTGACCGAGGTGATCCTGCTCAAGTCGATGTTCAGAACCCCCATGATAGTGGCATTCCTCACCGTGATCCTGGGAATGGCCATCCTGATGGGTTATCTGGCACAAGGGCTGTCTGCGGCCCTGGCCTGAGATCGGCCGCGCCGACGCGGTGAGATGGAACAAGAGCATGGCTTGGGCGAAGGGACGGGTACTGAAAACTCACAAACCAGAAAAAGCCATCCCAATCAATCGGATGAACTTGGGTATGTGGAGAAGGGCATAACCTCGGTCACCCATCTCCGCGGATCTGGCTTACCGCACCACCCCCGCAACAGATAAAGGAGGCAGCTGGCAGGAGTCATGGCCTGTCGTCAGCGGCCTGAATGGGCCAGGAAAGCAGGAAGGTGGTGCCGCCCCGCTCACCGGGTTGGCAGGTGACGCTGCCGCCGTGGGCCTCGGCAATGGCCTTGACCACGGCGAGTCCGAGCCCGCTGCCGCCGCTCTTGCGCGAACGTGACGGGTCCCCCCGGCGAAATGCCTCGAAGATATGGGCGGCGATCTCCTTACTGATGCCGGGCCCCTCGTCTTCCACGCTCAGGATGCACTGGGCGCCCGAGCGATGCAGGCGCACGGTCAGCAGGCCCGGCACCCCATGCTTCTGGGCATTCTCCAGCAGCGCCATCAGAGCCTGACGGATGCGAAGTGCATCGCAACAAACAAGGAGTTCGGCATCGAGCTCCCCCTTGAGGGTGAAACCGCTCGCGGCCAGAGAGGCGGCAAACGCCTCGAGCACCGCGGCAAGCTCGTCGGCCAACCTGCTCTCCTCTCGTTGCAACTCCAGATGACCGCTGTCGTTGAGACTGAGCACCCGCAAGTCTTCGATCAGGTGGGTCAATCCCTCCACCTGACGCAGCAAGCCTTCAAAGAGCTCACGCTCTGGCGGAAATACCCCTTCGGCCAGCCCCTGCAAGCGGCCGCGCAAAATGGTCACCGGGGTGCGCAATTCGTGGGCGATGGCGGCATTCCAGAACTCCCGCTCCCGGGTCATGCTCTGCAGCCGTTCGGCCATGGTGTTGAAGTCGCGCACCAGTTGCGCCGTCTCCCCGATCGCCTGTTCATCCAGCGGCACGCGCGCATCGAGTTTGCCCTCTGCCACCTCGCGCAGGCTGTTCGCCACCGAATTGAGGGGAGTCAGGATGCGACGAGAGAGGCGCACCGCCACGTACAGCGCCACCCCCAATGCAATCAGAATGGTCGAGCCAATCCAGATCATCTCGACCCTGGAGGGTATCCAGCTCTCGGAGATGCTGCCAGGCACATAGGTCACGGCAATGGCGTAGAACACATAGGTGCCGATCACCGCGAGGGAGATGATGCCGAGCGCCATCAGCCCCAGGGAGCGGATGATCTGCCTGCGCAGGCCGGGGGCCGATGTCATGCATCGCCCCCGAAGCGATAGCCGACGCCCCAGACACTGGCGGGCACCCCCTGGATGCCGTGCGCCTCGAGCTTCTTGCGCAGCTTGCTGATGTGGCTGTCCACCGTACGCTCCTGGGTATCCCCCTCCGGCAGGCAGTGGGTCAGCAGTTCGGCGCGGCTGAACACCCGTTTCGGCGCCCGCATCAGGGAGGCGAGCAACTTGAACTCGGTCAGGGTCAGATCCAGCACCAGTTGCCCCTCATCGCGGCAAAGGCTGGCCTCGTGACTCTCCAGATCGATCTCGAAGGGGCCGACCCGCAGCACCCGGGCCGTGGCCTGTTTTGCAGCCTGGCTGCGTCTGAGCACCGCCTGTACCCGGGCCACCACTTCAGCCGGATTGAAGGGTTTGACCACATAGTCATCCGCCCCCATGCGCAGCCCCATCAGCTTGTCGAGGTCCTGATCCAGGGCGGTCAGCATGATCACCGGCGTGTCGCCACGGGCCCGGATCTCGCTGAGCACCTGCCAGCCGTCGAGCTGCGGCATCTGCACATCCAGCAGCAGGAGATCGGGTTTGCATGTCTGGTGCATGGTCAGGGCTGCGCGGCCATCGGCGGCATGCAGGGTACGCAAGCCGTGGCGTTGCAGGTAAGCGGCGAGGATCTCGGCGATCTCGGCTTCATCCTCTGCAATCAGTACCAGTGACTGGGCCGCCGGGCTGGCGGAGGCAGGAAGATACGACATGGTCGGACTCGAAAATGGTGGTTTTGAACTTTATCACCGCCTCCATGGATTCTCCACAAAGCCTCGAATCATTCGCAATAGCCTCTCTTCATAATGCCCGCTCGATGTGCTCTCGCGGCAACACCATGCCGGGGAGACGGTTTAACGAGGTGAGTATGATGTTTGTCAGACAGCGGTATGCGGGCGCCCTGCTCGCCGTCATTGCCGTATTCGGGTTGGCCGGTTGCGATGGGGCGTCGCAAGCGCAAGATGCGCCGGCCCTTCCTCAGGTATCGGTGATGACGCTGGCAGGACAGGACCTGGTCATCAGCGAGGATCTGCCCGCCCGGGTGGCCGCGGTGCGCAGCGCCGAAATTCGCGCCCAGATAAGCGGCATCGTGCAGCGCCGCCTGTTCGAGCAAGGTGCCGAAATCAGCGCAGGCACAGTGCTGTTCCAGATAAACCCGGCCCCCTTCAAGGCGGATGTCGACAGCGCCGCCGCGGCATTGCAGCGAGCCGAGGCTGTGCTGGCCCGTGCCCGCATCCAGATTGACCGCCTGGTGCCGCTGCTGCGCACCGAGGCCATCAGCCGCCAGACCTATGACGACGCCGTCTCCCAGCGGGATCAGGCTGCCGCCGACGTGGCCCAGGCCAGGGCGACCCTGGCCCGGAACCAGCTGAACCTGCAATTTGCCAGCGTGGAGGCCCCCATCGCCGGACGCATCGATCAGGCGCTGGTGAGCGAAGGGGCCCTGGTGTCGCCCACCGATGCCACTCCCATGGCCAGGATCCAGCAGATCGATCAGGTCTACGTCGATGTGCGTCAACCTGCCTCTGTGCTGGACGCCCTGCGCCAGCAGGCTGGTTCGACGGCGCCTGAACTGACGGTGGAGATCCTCGGCAGCGACGGCAAGCCGCTCGGCATGCAGGGGCACATCCTCTTCTCCGGCATCGAGGTGGATGCCGGGACCGGTGACGTGCTGTTGCGGGTGCTGGTGGACAACCCGGAGCGGCGGCTCTTGCCCGGCCTCTACGTACAGGCACGTATTCCCCGTGCCCGCTATGCCAACGCTCTGAGCGTGCCCCAGCAGGCGGTGGTGCGCACATCGGGCCAGACCAGCGTGTGGGTGCTGGATGCCAATGGGCAGGCACAACAGATAGCTGTCACAACCGGTGAGCTGGTGGAGCGCCAGTACCGCATCGCGTCCGGGCTCAGCGCCGGACAACGGGTGGTGATCGAGGGGATCGACCGCCTGACACCGGGTATGCAGGTCATTGCCCACCCCTGGCAACCCCTTGTTGCCGGCCAGCAAGCCGGCACCCACACCCGCTGAATCGGAGACATTTCATGCCGCAGTTTTTCATTCATCGCCCGGTGTTTGCCTGGGTGATCGCCCTCTTCATCGTGCTGGCGGGGATCATCGCCATCCCCAAGTTGCCCATCTCCCGCTATCCCTCGGTGGCGCCGGTGTCGGTGACCCTCTATGCCACCTATCCGGGCGCCACGCCGCAGACCCTGAACGATGCGGTGGTGAGCCTGATCGAGCGCGAGCTTTCGGGGGTCAAGAGCCTGCTCTACTTCGAGTCGTCGGTGGACGCCTCGGGCAGCGCGCAGATCACCGCCACCTTCAAGCCGGGCACCGATCCGGAGCTGGCCCAGATGGACGTGCAAAACCGCATCAAGGGGGTCGAGCCTCGCCTGCCACAGGCGGTGCGGCAAAACGGCCTGCAGGTGGAGTCCGCCTCTTCGGGTTTTCTGATGATGGTCGGCATGACTTCACCGGATGGTCGCTTCGATGAAATAGCGCTGAACGACTACATGGCGCGCAATATCGTCCAGGAGCTGCGCCGCATCGAGGGGGTGGGACGGGTGCAGCTGTTCGGCGCCGAACAGGCCATGCGCATCTGGGTGGATCCGGGCAAGCTCGCCGCCTACGGGCTGACCATCAGCGAGGTAGCGCAGGCCATCGAGCAGCAAAACGTGCAGATTGCACCGGGACGCCTCGGCGATGAACCCGCCCTGCCGGGGCAGCGTGTGACGGTACCCCTTACGGTTCAAGGGCAGCTGACGACCCCAGAGGCGTTCGCCGCCATCGTACTGCGGGCAGGTGCCGATGGCGCCAAGCTGGTGCTGGGTGATGTCGCCCGGGTCGAGCTGGGGGCGCAATCCTACGCCTTTGCCAACCGCGAGAACGGGGTGGCCGCCACCAGCGCCGCCATCCAGCTCTCCCCGGGTGCCAACGCCGTGCGCACCGCCGATGCGGTGCGCACCCGTCTCGCCCAGCTCGCTCCCACCCTGCCGGCGGGCATGGCCTACTCGATCCCGTTCGACTCGGCCCCCTTCGTCAAGGTCTCCATCGACAAGGTGATCCACACCCTGCTGGAAGCCATGGTGCTGGTGTTCCTGGTGATGTTCCTCTTCCTGCAGAATCTGCGCTACACCCTGATCCCGGCCATCGTCGCCCCCATCGCGCTGCTTGGCACCTTCGCGGTGATGCTACTGGCCGGCTTTTCCATCAACTCCCTGACCATGTTCGGCATGGTGCTGGCCATCGGCATCATCGTCGACGACGCCATCGTGGTGGTGGAGAACGTCGAGCGCCTGATGGCCACCCGGGGGCTCTCGCCCCGAGAGGCGACATCGCGGGCCATGAAGGAGATTACCGGGGCGGTGATCGGCATCACCCTGGTGCTCACGGCGGTGTTCATTCCCATGGCCTTCGGCAGCGGCTCCGTGGGGGTCATCTACCAGCAGTTCACCCTGTCGATGGCGGTGTCGATCCTCATTTCGGCCTTCCTCGCCCTGACCCTGACGCCGGCGCTCTGCGCCACCTTGCTGCGTCCGGTCAGCCCGGATCACCATGAGAAGCGCGGCTTCTTCGGTGCCTTCAACCGGTGGGTCGAGCGACTCACAGCAGGCTACGGCGTTCGGGTCACCCGGCTGGTCGGGCGCAGCGGACGCATGATGGTCACCTTCGCCGCCCTCTGCGTCGTGCTGGCCATCGCCGCCGCCCAGCTACCCTCCTCTTTCCTGCCGGACGAGGATCAGGGCTACTTCATGACCTCCATCCAGTTGCCGACCGGCGCCACCAGCGAGCGCACCCTGGCCGTCATCAAGGAGTTCGAGGCCCATGTGGCCTCTCGCGAGGCGCTCGACACCAACCTGGTGGTGCAGGGCTTCAGCTTCTCCGGCGCCGGCCCCAATGCGGCCATGGCCTTCACCATGCTCAAAGACTGGGACCAGCGTCATGGTGCCACGGCTGCCGAAGAGGCAGAGCTGGCACAGGCCGCCATGGCCAACAGCAAGGAAGGCACAGTGATGAGCCTGCTGCCGCCCGCCATCGACGAACTGGGCACCTCTTCGGGTTTCACGCTATTCCTGCAAGACAGGGCCAACCAGGGGGAAGCCGCGCTGCTGGCCGCCCAGGCGCAACTGCTGGCACTGGCCGCCCAAAGCGAGGTGGTGAGCGATGTCTATCCGGACAGCCTGCCCCCCGGCGAGAGCATTCACCTCGAGATCAACCGGCAGAAAGCCGAGGCCATGGGACTCTCGTTCACCAGCGTGAGCAGCACCCTGTCGGCGGCGATGGGGTCGCTCTACATCAACGACTTCCCCAACGGCGGGCACATGCAGCAGGTCATTCTGCAGGCCGATGCCAAGGCGCGCATGCAACTCGATGACGTGCTCAGCCTGCGGGTGCGCAATGTCAGCGGCGGCATGGTGCCCCTGCGGGAGGTGGTGACGCCAATCTGGCGCCAGTCGCCGCAACAGATGATGCGCTTCGAGGGCTTCCCTGCCGTGCGCCTCTCCGGGAGTGCCGCCCCCGGGGTTTCCAGCGGCGCCGCGATGGCACAGATGGAGCGACTGGTGGCACAGCTGCCGCCGGGATTTGCCCTGGCCTGGACGGGGCAGTCGCTGCAGGAGCGCCAGTCGGCGGCCCAGGCCCCCATGCTGATGCTGCTGTCGGCGCTGGTGGTCTTCCTGGTGCTGGCCGCGCTCTACGAGAGCTGGTCCATCCCGCTCTCCGTGATGCTGGTGGTCCCCCTGGGCCTGCTCGGTGCCGTGGCGGCGGTGATGTTGCGCGGCATGCCCAACGACGTCTTCTTCAAGGTGGGCATGATCACCATCATCGGTCTGTCGGCCAAGAACGCCATCCTCATCGTGGAGTTTGCCCGCCAGTTGCACGGCGAAGGACGCTCGCTGCTCGATGCCGCGGTGACCGCCGCACGCCTGCGTCTGCGCCCCATCCTGATGACGTCGCTCGCCTTCACCCTCGGCGTGGTGCCGCTGATGGTCGCCAGCGGCGCCAGCGCGGAGACCCAGCATGCCATCGGCACCGGCGTGTTCGGCGGCATGATCAGCGGCACCCTGCTGGCCATCTTCTTCGTGCCGGTCTTCTTTGTCTTCATCATCGGGGCGCAGGAGCGCCTGCAGGTCTGGCGGGCCAGACGAGCCACGCAGCGGGGAGCGTCATGATGTTGCCCCCTGATGTCTGGCGCTCGGCAATGCCGGCTGGGGGCTGCAGGGAGTGGCTCTCAGCCCTCGGTCTGACGGGCACTTCCAGTGTCATCACGGGCGCGGTGGTGGTGGCCAAAGTGAGAAGGTGGGCTGGCAGGAGAGCACGGGGGCGGGATTATCGTCACTGGCGGCAGCAATCTAGCGGCCTGGACATTGACAGCGTTCAGACAACAGAGTCCATCGAGACCGTGAAAGAGACACGCTCGGCGTTCGAGCCAGACATCCACCGGACTGACGGGCAGCCTTGCCGTGATCGTCCGCATTTTGTTGGCCGCCATTGAAGGAACAGGTGGGTGGGAGAGCCCCGCTCAGGTTGTCACTCAACGACACCTGCATGTGACTCGCGAATACGAAAAAGCCCACCTCAATCAATGAGGTGGGCTCTGATGTGTGGCGGAGGGGGTGGGATTTGAACCCACGGATGGTCGCCCATCGCCGGTTTTCAAGACCGGTGCATTCAGCCGCTCTGCCACCCCTCCGCAGCAGTGCGACGCATATTACCCATGCCCCCCGCCCTTGTAAATCCCCACCCTGTTTGTTTGCCCATTTATTGGGCTAAATGGCGCACAAAACCGGCCAACTCACGCCAGAAGGGGGTTTTTCAGACGGATGGCTTGACTTGAAAACAGAGTCACCCACTATAGTCACCACTACAATTCCCCCCAGACAAGATGGACTTATGAGAATCAAACGTGCCCTGTTCGCCGCCCTGAGCGGCGCGACCCTGCTTGCCGCCCCGGTGCAGGCGAGTGAGCTGACCAAGAGCGATGTCGAGCAGATCGTGCGCGACTATCTGGTCAAGAATCCGGAAATCCTGGTCGAGATGTCCAATGCCCTGCGCGCCAAGCAGGAGAGCCAGCAGGCCGAGAATGACAAGACGCTGATCGAGGCCCACGCCAAGCAGCTCTTCACCAACAAGGATCCCGAGAGCGGCAACCCCAAGGGCAGCCTGACCGTGGTCGAGTTCTTCGACTACAACTGCGGCTACTGCAAGCGCGCCCACCCCCTCGTCCAGCAGCTGCTCGCCGAAGACAAGGACATTCGCTACGTCTACAAACAGTTCCCCATCCTGAGCGAGACCTCCTACTACGCCGCTCGTGTCGCCCTGGCGGTGCAGCTGGGTCAACCGGACAAGTATCAGGCCTTCCACGACAAGCTGTATGCCCATCAGGGACCGCTGGCCGATGAGGCCCAGGTGAAGCAAGTGGCGCAGGCGGCCGGCATCGACTGGAGCAAGGTCGAGGCCAAGTTCAAGGATGGCAGCATCGATCAGAACCTCGGAACCAACCGGGCGCTGGCCGAAGCCCTGGCCATCTCGGGCACACCGGCCTTCATCATCGGCGATCAGATCCTGCGAGGAGCTCCCCGGGATCTGGCAAGTCTCAAGGAGATCGTCAAGGACGTGCGGGCAGGCAAGCGCATCCAGTAAGCCCGCTCTCTCCATAGAAAACGCCCCGGCATGGCCGGGGCGTTTTGTTTCCGTGGTGCCCTAGGATCCCCCATCAAGTTGGGGGCGAGGGACGGGGATTCAGACCTGGTAGCCGTTGGGGTTCTGGCTTTGCCAACGCCAGGTGTCCACCATCATCTGTTCGAGGCCCCGCTCGGCCTGCCAGCCCAGCTCGTCACGGGCCAGTGTGGGTTCGGCCCAGCACTCGGCAATGTCCCCCGGGCGACGGGGCTTGATCTGGTAGGGAATGGCGCGGCCACTCGCTGCCTCGAACGCCTTGACCATCTCCAGCACCGAATAACCCTGACCGGTGCCGAGGTTGTAGGTGAAGACGCCGGTATCGCTCTTTATGCGGGCCAGTGCCTTGAGGTGACCGATGGCGAGATCCACGACGTGGATGTAGTCGCGCACGCCGGTGCCGTCCGGCGTCGGGTAGTCGTCACCAAAGACCCCCAGCTCCTTGAGCTTGCCGACACCGACCTGACTGATATAGGGCAGCAGGTTGTTGGGGATGCCGTTGGGATCTTCCCCGATGAGGCCGCTCTCGTGGGCACCGACCGGGTTGAAGTAGCGCAGTAGCACGATGGCCCAGCGGGGATCGGATTTGGAGAGATCCCGCAGGATCTCTTCGACCATCAGCTTGGAGCGGCCATAGGGGTTGGTGGCACTGGTGGGGAAGTCTTCCCGCAGGGGCACAGACGCGGGATCCCCATAGACGGTGGCGGAGGAGCTGAACACCAGGCGGAAGACACCCGCCCTGGCCATCTCCTCGCACAGCACCAGGGTGCCGGTCACGTTGTTCTGGTAGTAGGTGAGCGGGATCTGGCCGGACTCCCCCACCGCCTTCAGGCCGGCGAAGTGAATGACCGACTCGACCTTGTGCTCGGCAAACAGGCGCTGCAGGCAGGCCCTGTCCAGAATGTCTCCCTCCACGAAGGTGACCGCCTTGCCGGTGATCCGCTCGACCCGCTTGAGGGACTCCGGCGAGGAGTTGGAGAGGTTGTCCAGTACCACGACCTGCTGCCCGGCGTTCAATAGCTCAACCAGGGTGTGGGAGCCTATATAACCGGCGCCCCCGGTGACCAGAATTGTCATTGTCTATCCCGTTTTCTGTTGCAACTGGAGCGAGTTTACTCGCCCGGCCACGGCGGGAAAAGCAGGAGATACCCATGACTCCCTCAATAGTCGAGGCCGATATCTCCTCTGGCGGTGCAGGAGCAGGCCAGTGCCACCCCGCTCTCCAGATCCTGCGCGCTGAGAGTCACCACGCTCTGACGCTCGATCTCCCCCGTGGTAGTGCAGCGGCAGGCGCCGCACACCCCGGCACGGCAAGCTGCCATTATGGTCTCCCCCGCCCCTTCCAGGGCGGCCAGCAGAGTCTGGCCCGGCAGTATCTTCACCTTCTTGCCGCTCTTTTTCAGGGTCAGCCAGAAGTGGTCGCTGCCGGCGTCCACTGGCACCGCTCCCGATGTCGCAGCAGGCAGACCGAAGGACTCCTGGTGCAACTGCGCCGCCGGCAGGCCGAGCGCTGCCAGCATGGCACTGACCGCTTCCATGTAAGGGGCTGGCCCGCAGAGATAGACGTGGCGACTCAAGAGATCCGGTGCCAATTCCGTCAGCATCTCCGGCGTGAGCCGGCCTGCCCAGGGGTGATCGGCCGGCGCCTCTTCCAGTATCAGGGCATGCCGGACGCCGGCATGGGCCGCAGCCAGCGCAGCGAGTTCATTTGCGAAGATCACGTCCTCGGGGGATCTGGCGCTGTGGATAAAGCGGATATCCGCCTCGGGCCGCCTCGCGAGCTCGTCTCGCAGCATGGCCCACATGGGGGTGATGCCGGAGCCGGCGCTGAGCAGCAGCGGCCGCTCGCAGGGCAAGGCGGTCAGGTGGAAGTCGCCGAAGGGGCCGTCGACCCGGATCTCGTCCCCGGCCTGCAGGCTCTGGTGCAGATGGTGGGAGACCAGCCCCACGTCCTTGATGGTGACCTGCCAGAAGGGATCCTGCGGGCTGGAGGAGAGGGTGTAGGCGCGGCAGTGGGGCTGACCGTCAATCTCGGTGTGCAGGGTGACACACTGGCCGGCCAGCACGGGAGGCAGGGTGCCTTCCTGCGGAACAAACCGCCAGCTCGCCACGTCGTGAGTATCCGCCAGGCGGCCAACGCAGCGCAGGGTGAAAGAGGTGGAAGTCATCGCAAGGCTCCTCTTGTTGAAAGAATGGCGTCGAAAAAAGGCGAGCCATCAGGCTCGCCAAAGGCTTACAACATGCTGAGCGTGTCAGGCTGTGTCTCGAGTCAGGCCGCCAGGATCTCGGCGAGATCCGCCTCTGCCGTCGTGGTGCCCTTGAGACCGAACTGCTCCTCCAGCACCTTGAGCAGGGCCGGGGTGAGGAAGGCCGGGGCGGTCGGGCCGGTACGGATGTCCTTCACGCCGAGCGCCAGCAGGGTGAGCAGGATGACGATGGCTTTCTGCTCGAACCAGGAGAGCACCAGGGTCAGGGGCAGATCGTTGACGCCGCACTCGAACGCCTCGCTGAGCGCCAGCGCCAGCTGGATGGCGGAGTAGGCATCGTTGCACTGACCCACGTCCAGCAGACGGGGAATGCCGCCGATGTCGCCAAAATCGAGCTTGTTGAACTTGTACTTGCCGCAGCCCAGGGTGAGCAGCAGGCTGTCTTGCGGCACCGCCTTGGCAAACTCGGTGTAGTAGGCGCGCTCGGCGCGATCGCCATCGCAACCGCCCACCAGGAAGAAGTGGCTGATCTCCCCGGCCTTGACCTTGTCGATCACCGCCGGGGCCGCCTGCATCAGGGCGTTGCGGGCAAAGCCGATGGTGATGAAGTGCTCGAGCTCAACGTGCTTGAAGCCGTCCAGCGCCTGGGCCTTGGCGATAACGGCGGAGAAATCTTCCCCTTCCAGATGAGTCACGCCGGGCCAGCCGACGATGGAGCGGGTGAAGATGCGATCACTGTAGTTGCCCACGTTCGGGTCGATGATGCAGTTGGAGGTCATCACCACGGCGCCCGGGAAGTTCGCGAACTCTTTTTGCTGGTTCTGCCAGGCGGAGCCGTAGTTGCCCACCAGATGCGGGTACTGCTTGAAGAAGGGATAGGCCAGGGCCGGCAGCATCTCGCCGTGGGTGTAGACCTTGATGCCGGTGCCTGCGGTCTGCTCCAGGATGAGCTTGAGATCCACCATGTCGTGGCCGGAGACCAGGATGCACTTGCCCGGCACCGGGGTGACGCGCACCTGGGTCGGTTCCGGATGGCCGAAGGCGGTGGTTTCACCGAGATCCAGCATCTCCATGATCTTGAAGTTCAGCAGGCCGATGTCCATGGCGCACTTGAACAGGGGATCCAGGTCGCTCGGATCCGTACCCAGCCAGCTCATGATGCGGTGGAATTCGGCGGCGACCTCGCTGTCTTGCTGATCCAGCACCCGGGCGTGCTCCATGTAGGCGGCGGCCCCCTTGAGACCATAGAGGCAGAGCAGGCGCAGCCCCATGATATCCTCGTTGACCTCGTTCTTGCCGCGGTTGACCGCGGTCTGGGGCGCCTGGGACAGCTGTTCCAGCAGCTCGCTACCCGGCTCGAAGCGGGCCGCAGCGGGCAGCTCGCCAACAGTCACGGCCAGCGGTACCAGCTTGGCAGCCAGCTGCTGGCGATAGGCCAGGGCCTGGTTGACGTAGCCAACGATGCGGTCAGAGTCGAAGTTGACGTTGGTGAGGGTGGCAAAGAAGGCCTTGGGCACGAAGGCGTCTATTTCGCTGTCGATGATGCCGTGCTCGCGGGCGGCCAGCGCCCAGGCGCTGAGGCCCTGCAAGGTATAGATCAGCACATCCTGCAGATCCGAGGTTTCGGCCGTCTTGCCGCACATGCCCTGTGCGTAAGCGCAGCCATTGCCTGCGGGGGTACGAATTGTCTGTTCACATTGCACACAAAACATCATGCCTCTCCTAATTGGACATTTCAGTTGTCTGTTTTGTGGCGATTCTATTCCTCCGGCCCGAAACTTAATAGGCATTCAATTTACCAATTAATATTTCATTGATGCAGATCAAAAACAAAAAAGCCGCCCAGAGGGGCGGCAAGCGGGTGGATAAATGGAGAGACAACTCAGGGATCGGGTAGTGGAGAAACGGGCCGGATCAAGGCGCCACCCCCTCTTTCAAAGCATCAGGCCAGGTAGGCTCGCAGCATCCAGACCAGTTTCTCCTGCTGCTGTACATAGTCGGAGAGGATGGACGCCGTCCCCTCGTCACCGGCCTCGGCGGCCTGACCCAGGATGCGGCGCTGGGCCACCAGCAATTCGCGGAAGCTTTCCAGCAGGGATTCGATGCAGGCACGGCCGTCGTGCAGCCCTTTCTGCTCGGGGATGGCAGAGATGTTCAGGTAGTCGCTGAAGCTGTGCAACGGCACCCCGTCCAGGGTGAGGATACGCTCCGCTAAAGCATCGACTTTGAGCAACAGATCGTTGTAGATCTCCTCGAACTTCAGGTGCAGCTCGAAGAACTGATGGCCGCGGATGTTCCAGTGAAAACCACGGACGTTCATGTAGAGGATCTGGTAGCTTGCCAGCAGCCTGTTCAGCTCGGCGGCCAGGGCTTGTGATTGAACGGTATCAAGACCAATGGGGCTCTTCATGATTCACCTCCAGGTGGTAAGCATTATCGGGAATGAGGTCAGCATATCCCCGCATAGACTCAAAGGACAATCGTCCCTCCCTTGCTGATCAATAGAGACTGGCTATCGACAACAAGAGAAAGTCACCCCATCATCGCTCAAGCCGTTCGATATAGAGGATCACCTCGCCGAGGTGAATGCCGAACTTGCTGATCGCGGCGCGGTTGATCAGGCGATCTTCATCCAGCAGGTACATCCAGTCGTCGAAGCTCACCCGCACCACCTCGCCATCCGGCAACGCCAGATCGAGTTGATAGCGCCAGTTGAGAGCAAAACCGGCGTTCTTGCCCACGGCCTCTCCCACCACGTCAGCGGCGGTGCCACGCCAGTGACCGTCCGCCCCCTTGCTCAAAAACCAGGTGCGGGTCTGCCGACGGCCATCATCGAAGTAGAACTGCTCGAACAGCTCCCCCTTGCTATCCTGCCAGCGCCCCTGCATCTCGACCCGAAAGCGACTGGTCACTTCGCCGCTGCGGTCCGTCACCAGGCCGTGGGCCACCAGCTTGCCATCAAAGAAACGGGCGAGATCCCAGCCCGGCTGCTGTCCGCGATAATCCTCGAGACTGGCGCCACAACCGGAGAGCCACAGCAGCGGCAACAGCATCAACAGACGACAGGTACGCTTCAACGACATGGAGAACTCCATCAGGATTGGCCGCGCAGGCGGCGTGTCAGGGCGGGATCCCGGCTGTCATCGGTCAGCCAGATGGCAAGAAACGCGGGGGCGAAAGCGGGATCATCGAGGGTACCGAGCAGCCGTTCACGCAACCAGAAATGACCTCTCCCTTGCGCGTCCACATAGAAAACCAGCCTGTCACCGGGGACCACATCCGGCCAGAGAGTGGCCAGTCGAGCCAGCCAGCGTTGGCGCTCACTCTCGCTGCCAAGGCCGAGCCGCTGCCACTCGGCGGCGGTGGCCTCCAGCAGATCCTGACGTTCGATGGCCCTTGCATAGGTGAGGCTGAGAGCCTGCGGGTAGCGCCCCGGCTGATAACGGCCGCTCTCGCTGTAGAGGGTGGCGTCATAGAGCTTGAACCAGAGCCAGCGCATCTCCCCCTGCCCCACGGTGCGCAGTCCCTGCCAGGGGGGGGCAGAGCCCTGGGCGGCTGCCAACAGGGGCAGAGTCAAGGCCGCCAGCAGCAGGCTAGCTCCACCCCATGTGCCAACGGGCGGGATCCTCCAGTTCATGCCAGTCCATCTCCTGTTCCTGCAGGGTGTTGATATCCTGCATCACCACGCTCGCCAGCTGCCCCCGGGCATCGCGCTGACAGGCCACCACCAGATAGAAACGCTCGGCCAGCTCGCACTGGCCATCCCTGGTCCACTTGGAAAACAACAAGGCGTCGGTCGAAAAGGTGTTCATCTCGTCTCACCCTCCAGCTTGACCGTTACCCACAGGAGTACGGGTAACCACCACATCCAGATCACCGCCAGCAGTGCTGTGCTGATCCAGATGCCCCAGGGTAAGTTTACTGCCCCCATGGCGGCCCCCGCCATATAGGAAGAGGCGCCCCCCACCATGCCGAACAGCCCCTGCTGCCAGCGCGGCAGGGGGCGAAGCCAGCGCAGGCCGTGGGAGAGGGTCAGGGCGAAACCGCACCAGAGCAGCACCAGCCAGAGCGGGAAACCGGACGGGAAGTGAAACAGGCCGAGCCGCCAGAGCAGGAGATCGAGCAGGCAGCCAGCCAGGGCGACGGAAATGAGCCGCCAGTCCTGCTGGCGACGGGGGGAGAAGAGAAAATGGAGCAGCAACATCCCCAGCAGCAGGCCCGGTTGCTGCCATTTCACCGCCAGCAACCAGTAAAGGTTGAACCCCAGCAGGTGGGCCCACTGCCACATGGTCAGCGACCGCTTACTGGCAGGTCTCCGGTCCAGCCATGGGGCCCCGGCTTGGCCGCCTCCAGCTGCACCAGGCTGATGGCCCGCTCCCAGAAGCCCCCTTCGCAATAGGCGAAGTAGAAGTGCCACAGCCGGATGAAGTCCTGGCTGTAGCCGAGCCTCGGCAGCTCCGGGGCCAGCGCCAGGAAGCGCTCGCACCAGTGGGCCAGGGTGCGGGCATAGTGGTGGCCGTGATCATGCAGCCGCACCAGCTGCATGTCAGTCTCCCGCGCCAGCAACCCCGCCATCTGGGAGACGCAGGGCAGGCAACCCCCCGGGAAGATGTAGCGCTGGATGAAGTCCACCCCGCGCAGATACTGGGCGTGACGCTGATCGGCGATGGTGATGGCCTGGATCAGCAGGCGGCCACCGGGTTTGAGCAGGCGCGACAGCTGGCGGAAGTAGTCGGGCAGAAAGGCGTGCCCCACCGCCTCGATCATCTCGATGGAGACCAACTTGTCATAGGTGCCTTCCAGCTTGCGGTAGTCTTCCAGCAGAAGGGTGATGCGATCCCCCAGCCCCTCCCGCTCGATCCACGCCTTGGCATAGTCGTGCTGGGCCCGGGAGATGGTGGTGGTGGTGACCCGGCAACCATGGTGACGGGCGGCATAGACGGCAAGCCCGCCCCAGCCGGTACCTATCTCCAGCAGGTGATCATCCGGCCCCAGTTCGAGCCGCTCGCAGATGGTGCGCAGCTTGGCCTGCTGCCCCTCCTCCAGAGTGGCATCGACACTCGGGTAGATGGCGCTCGAATACTGCATGTGGCTGTCGAGAAAGCCCTGATAGAGGGCGTTGCCGAGATCGTAGTGGGCGGCGATGTTGGATCTCGACCCGGTCAGGGTATTGCGGTTAAGCCAGTGACGCACCTTGTTGAAGGGGAAGCTGAGCCAGCCGAGGCGCCGCTCCAGGTTGTCGAGCAGCGCCAGGTTGCGGGCCAGCAGTCGCACCAGCGCGACCGGATCCGGGCTGGTCCAGAGCCCCTCTACCCAGGTTTCCCCGGCGGCGATGCTGCCCCCCAGCAGCAGGCGACGATAAAACGCGGGATCCTGCACCACCACCTCGGCGTGCAGATCGCTGCCTACTGCGCCGAAGCTCTGACGCTCGCCGCCATCGCGCAGCAGCAATTGGCCATGTTCGAGGCGCCCAAGCAGCCTTAGCAACAATTGCCTGGCCACCTTGTCGATGAAAGAGGCAGAGAGGGTTGATTGAGCAAGTTCCATTAGCGGCTCTCCGGGTGGGTGAAGATGGGCATGCGTTTGATGAAAAGGCGCAGGGCCTGCCAGTAGATCCCGAGCAGCACCCTCAGGGTCATCCAGGGCCAGCGGGCCAGCAGCGCCGCCAGCCCCTGGCGCGACAGCGGTGCCCGGCGCAGGGCCAGGGTGGCGTCAAACAGCTTCGCCTCACCGGATACGGGGTGACTCTCGATATGGATCAATGCCTCCTCCTTCGGCGGCCGGATGCGCCAGTGGTAGCGCATGGCCAGTCCCATGAAGGGGGAAACGTGAAAATCCTTGTCGTGGGGGACGAGCGCCACCAGATCCAGCAGGTAGTAGTGACGCTGGTTCCAGGGGGTATTGGACACCTCCGCCAGCAGGTAGCGGGTCTCTCCCGCCCGATCGCAGAAGTAGAAGTTGACCGGGCTGAAATAAAACCCGAGGCAGCGCACGTTGCCAAGCAGCAGCACCCGCCCCCCGGGCTCGGCCTCGCCACCCAGTTCGGCCACCTTGTCCCAGACCGCCTGCTTGAGGGGCCCCTCGCTGCCTCTCAGGTAGTCCTCGCGGCGAAACGAAAGCAGCCCCGTCCGTTCCACGGCAAACCAGCGCCCCTGCTCGAGCCCGGGCAGTTCGTCCAGATCCAGCCCCAGCATGAAGAGGCTGTATGAAAAAGCGTGAGCCCTGGGGGCGAAGCGGCGATGGCGCACCGAGCCCTGCCAGATGGCGCTGACCCCCTCCCCCATTTCCTCGTCCCCTTGCGTCAAGACTGCGGCGCCGCTCATAGCTCGGCCCCGAAGCGTCTGGCCACATCCAGGGCGCTGCGCACCCCGTCCTCATGAAACCCGTTGTACCAGTAAGCACCGCAGAAGTGGGTGTGCTGTCGGCCGCAGATCTCCCCCCGTTGCTGCTGGGCGGCTATGGAGGCCTGATTGAATACCGGATGATGATAGACGAAACGGCGCAGCACCTTGCGCTCGTCCACCCACCCACGGGGATTGAGGCTGACGCAGAAGGGCTCTGCCGAACTCACCCCCTGCAAGATGTTCATGTTGTAGCTCACCAGGGGCCGCGCCCCGTCATCCTCGCCGAGCCGGTAATTCCAGCTCGCCCACGCCTTGCGGCGCACGGGCAGGCAGGAGGCATCGGTGTGCAGCCAGACATCGTTGGCCTGATAGGGCATGGCGCCGAGAATGGCCCTCTCACCGTCGCTCGCATCCGTCAGCAGGGTCAGCGCCTGATCGCTGTGGCAGGCGAGGATCACCTCGTCAAACCGCTCCTCCCCATGGCTGCTCTGGATCAGCACCCCGTCCGCCTGGCGCCGGATCCCCTGCACCGGACAGGCGAGGCGGATCTGTGACTGCCAACCGGCCGTGAGCGGGCCTATGTATTCCCGCGAACCGCCGGGGATCACATACCACTGGGGCCGGTTCGCCACCTCGAGCAAGCCGTGGTTGGCGAAAAAGCGCAGGAAGAAACTCAAGGGGAAGGCGCGCATGTCCGCCAGGGTGGACGACCAGATGGCCGCCCCCATGGGCAGGATGTAGTGACGGGCGAAGTAGTCGCTAAACGCCCCCGCCTGCAGAAAGTCCCCCAGGGTCAGCGCGAGGCCAGCCCCCTGCTGCGGCCCATCGGCCAGCCAGGCCCGCGCCTCCCGGTTGAAGCGCAGGATCTCGGCGACGAAGCGATAGAAACGCGGACTCAGCAGGTTGCTGCGCTGGGCGAACAGGGTGTCCAGGTTGTGGCCGTTGTACTCCAGTCCCTCGGGGCTCTTGACCGAAAAACTCATCTCGGCGGGTTGGCGCCCCACCCCGATCCGTGCCAGCAATTTGAGGAAGTTGGGGTAGGTGCGGTCGTTGAAGACGATGAAGCCGGTGTCGATGGCGTAACCTCGCCCACCCTGCTCCACCTCGACGGTGGCGGTGTGGCCTCCCAGGGTCGGTGCTGCCTCGAACAGGATGACATCGTGCAGCTTGTGGAGCAGAAAACCGGCGGTGAGACCGGAAATACCGGAGCCGACGATGGCGATCTTTTTCTTCATGAAGGGCGTCCTTTCGAAACGAGTGTGCGGCCAAGGCGCAGCCAGAGCCCCGTCGGCAGGGCGCCGAGCAGGCGCAGCAGCCAGATGAAGCGGCGGGGAAAGTGGATCTGGTGGCGGCCCGCTGCCAGCCCCGCCATGATGGCGCGGGAAGCCTCTTCCACCGTCACCAGACAGGGCATGGGAAAATCATTCTTGTCGGTGAGCGGCGTCTGCACGAAACCCGGGCGGATCAGGGTCACCCCTATCCCCTTGCCCGCGAGATCGAGGCGCAGGGTATGGGCCAGATAGTCGAGGGCGGCCTTGGAGGCACCATAGGCTTCCGCCCTTGGCAGGGGCAGCCAGCTCACCGAGGAGCTGACGATGGCCAGCCGTGCCCCCTGCCCCAACCGCGGCAAAAAGGCGGCCAGGGCGTTGCCGGTGGCGATGAGGTTGGTTTCGATGACCCGGGCAAACAGGGCGCCGTCAAAGCCCTCTGCCGGGTCCATGTATTCGCAGTTGCCCGCATTGAGGATCAGCAGGTCAAGGGGGGGCAGGCTGGCGGCGATCCCCGTCATGGCCGCGCTGTCGCGGGTGTCGAACCCCAGGGGCGTGACCCCCTCGTCGGCCAGTGCCTGCAGGCGCGCCTCGTCCCGGCCGCAGCCCCACACTTCCCAGCCCTCACGCCGATAATCCAGCGCCAGCTGGCGGCCGATACCGGAAGTGGCACCGGTGATCAGCACCCGGCCGCTCATGCGCCCAGCCTTCCCTTGAGGGTGCGGACCACGGGGCCCAACAGCGGCAACTGTTCGTAGAGCATGGCGCCGAGATCGAAGTAGTCCCGGTGCAAGCACACCTTGCCTGCCTCGTCGAACTCGAGGCGGGTGGCCCCCTCCACCGTCACCGGGGTGCCGCCGCGCAGCCTGGGGTGGGAGAAGGTCATGGTCCAGCCGAGCCAGGCCTGCCGCCCCTGCTGCAGCTGGCTGGTGATGACGAAACGGCAGTAGGCCAGGCGCTGATAGAGGCAGGAAAAATAGTCGGTGAGCGCCGCCAGCCCCTCGATGCGGTGGGCGGGATCGGTAAAGAGCACCTCGCTTGCATAGACCTCGGACAAGCGGTGCAGCTCGTCTCTGTCCAGCTGCTGATAGAGGGCGACAAAGCGGGCCAGCGACTCATCCATGCTAGTTTCTCTCCAGTTCGCGAAACATCTCGATGGCCCTCACCCGTGCAACGGCGTGGTCTACCATGGGGGCCGGATAATCCTGCCGCCCCTTGAGCCGCAGCCAGTCGTGGGGCTGGTGCACATAAGCCGGGGGGATTTCGGCAAGTTCAGTTACCCAGGTACGGATAAACTCCCCTTGTGGATCAAATCGTTGCCCCTGAGTGGTGGGGTTGAAGACCCTGAAATAGGGCGCCGCATCGGCCCCGGTCCCCGCCGCCCACTGCCAGCCGCCGTTGTTGGCCGCCAGATCCCCGTCGATGAGCCGGCTCATGAAGTAATCCTCCCCGAGCCGCCAGTGGATATGGAGATCCTTGGTGAGGAAGCTCGCCACTATCATCCGCAGCCGGTTGTGCATCCAGCCGGTGGCGTTGAGGCAGCGCATCGCCGCATCGACGATGGGGTAGCCTGTACGCCCCTCACACCAGGCGGTGAAGGCATCCGGATCCCAGCTCCACGGCAGGGCCGATGTCTCCGGTTTGAAGGGCCGATTCATGGAAAGGGTCGGGATCCGCACCAGCAGGTGGCGATAGAACTCGCGCCAGATGAGCTCGTTGAGCCAGACAAAGCCGGGCTGGGCCTTCGACTGGGGCCGGTAACCGAGGCGCTGCTGCAGCGCGGCCACGCATTGGCGCGCACTGATGATGCCGGCCGCCAGATAGGGGGAGAGCACCGAAGTGCCCGCGATGGCGGGGAAATCCCGGGTCTCGCCATAATCGAGCACCGCCTGATCCAGAAAAGCGTGCAACCGGCGGATCGCCTCGGCCTCCCCCACCGGCCAGCGGGTGTCCGCCGTCAGCTCGCCAAGGGCAGCATCGACGAAGTCCCGCTCGGCCAGCGGCTGCCACACCAGCGGCTCGCCGCGGGGTGCGGGGGCACGGTGAATGACGAAGCCATCCTCCTCGAGGGCCTTGAGCCAGGCGCGGCTGAAGGGGGTAAAGACCTTGAACATCTCCCCCGACCCGGTCAGCACCCGCCCCGGCGGCAGCACGCAGCAGCCGTTGAACCAGTGGCTGGTCATGCCCTGCTCCGCCAGCGCGGCGGTGACGGCCTGGTCGCGGCGCTGCTCGTCGATCTCGATGGCCTGGTTGGCATAGAGCTGGCTCACCCCCAGCTCGCGACAAAGATCTGCCAGCGCCGCCGGCACCTCGGCAAAGGTCTCGACCCGCAGCAGATGCAGCGGGATGCCGAGGGCCGCCAGCTCGCGGCCCAGCACATCCACCTGCGCCAGTAGGAAGCGCTGGCGGACCGGTGCCAGCTTGTGCTGCCGCCACTGGGTGGGGGAGAGGATAAAGAGCGCGGCGACCGGTTCATCACTGGCGCAGGCACTCTTTCCACAACAAGAGCGCAGCGCCGGGTTGTCGGCCAGACGCAAGTCGTTGCGAAACCAGACCAGCCTCATGATGGTTTTCTCCCACCCTTGCCCTTCGTCTTGGCCGTGCGATGGGTCGCACTGGCCTCGGCCAGGGTGGCGTGCCAGTGCCGGGCACGCAGCCACTCCTCGTCGTAGAGGCGTCCCAGCTCGCCAAAGAAGCGGGTGCCGGCAGGCCACCCGGCGGCCAGATCCTGCTTGCCGAGCCCGGCCCCCAGCAGTATCAGCCAGGGGGGAGTGGCGCGTCCTTCCAGCAGAGCGACATGGCGCGGCTCCACCGCCCCCAGCAGTTGCACCTCATAACCCTGGCTGATGAGCTCATAAGCGGCCCAGACCAGATCGAGCGGCCCCACCTGCCCCCAGCTCGCCAGGGTAACCGGTACGCCCTTCTCCTGCTCGATGAGATGGCGGGCGAAGCGGGTATGAAGCCAGCCCAGCCACACCTGCTGCAGCAGCTCGCCATCCGGCCGCTCTCGCCACAGCCCCAGCAGCCGCTCCACCAGAGGTTGCAACACCCGGCTGCGCACCAGCTCGAAGGGGTAGCTCGCCAGCAGGTCGTTCAGTTCGGCCTCCGCCTTGCGCTGGTTGAAGGCAAGCAGCGCAAGGCTGAACTGCTCCAGGGTCTGCTGCCAGTGATCGCTCACCGGCGCACTCTGGGGTTCGCTCAGGAGCCCCTTCACCTGGCCTATGCTCACCCCCCGCTCCAGCCAGCTCAGGATCTCGCCTATCTGGCGGATATCCTGTTCGCTGTAGAGGCGGTGCCCTTTCTCGGTGCGGGCTGGCTGCACCAGGCCGTAGCGGCGCTGCCAGGCACGCAGGGTGACGGCATTGACGCCGGTGAGGCGGGAGACCTCGCGAATGGGGTAGACGCCCTCATCGGGGAGAGGCGCGGCTGCTTGTGATTCATCAGACATGACACTGTCCATCAAAGATTGGGAGAGCGGCCCCGGCCATCGGCCGGGACCCGCACATAGCATTCAGAGCCCGTAGCGCAGCTTCAGCGTGTCGGGGTGCGGATTGAGGTACACCTGCTCCGAGAGGTAGGGATTCGGGTATTCCCGCAGGTAGTGGCGGATCAGGGTGAGGGGCACCAGCAGCGGGAAGAGCCCGGTGCGGTATTTGTCGATCGCCTCGCACAGCTCCTGCTTCTGGGCCGGGGTCAGCACCCGCTTGAAGTAGCCTTGCAGGTGCATCAGCACATTGGTGTGGCTACGACGGTTGGCGCGAAGGGTCAGCGCCGCCATCAGTCCCTTGATGTAGCTGTCGGCTACCTCCTGCAGGTCTGCCTTGGCCAGGTTGCCGAGCAGCTTGCCGAGTGCCCGGTAGTGGGTGGTGGCGTGGGAGAGCACCAGGTACTTGTAGCGGGAGTGGAAGCGGATCAGGGCTGAGGCGGTGATCCCCCTGGCACAGAGCTGCTGCCAGTCGTGATAGGCGAAGACCCGCAGCACGAAGTTCTCCCGCAGTATGGGATCACACAGGCGACCGTCCTCCTCCACCGGCAGCAAGGGGTTGGCTTCCATCAGCGCCTTGGCAAAGAGGCCGACCCCCTCCTTGGCGCTCCCCTCGTTGTTGGCGCCATAGATGCGCACCCGCTCCATGCCGCAGCTGGGAGATTTGGCGCAGAGGATGTAACCGGAGAGAAAGTCGAGCTGGCGCGCCTTCTGCTCGCTGAAGGCGATGAGCCGGTCGGTGACGTCAAAGCTGCCGTTGCTCGCCTCGGCACGGATCTCGCCCTGGCGCTTCACCAGCCGGATGGCGGCGCGGGGCGCGCCGAGGCCGATGGCCATCTCGGGGCAGACGGGGTGATAGTCGAAATGGGAGCCGAGATCCCGCTCGCAGAAGCTGGAACGTTTGTGACCCCCATCGAAGCGCACCTCCTGACCGAGCAGACAGGCGCTGATACCGACCTTAATCTTGTACATGATGACACCCCTTGTATAAGCCTTGCTTTCGTTATAGCAGTTATACAAAAAAATGAAAGTTGTATAACTATTGCGGACAGATACGGTGCATGCGTGAAGGGTGGATCACCGGCAAACAAAAAAGCCCATGACCGGGGTCATGGGCAAATAGGAAGACACTACAGGATGGAAGATCAGAAGCTGTATTTCACACCCAGGCTGGAGATGGAGCCTTTTTGCAGATCCCAGTTGCGGTAGGTGTAATCGGCCGTGAGGGCCAGGTTCTGGGTCAGCTTGTAGGCCGCACCCGCCTTGAAGTCGTGCATGTCGTCGGTCATGTTGGCGTAGCGGTAGCCGGTGGAGAGCTCCACCGCGCCGATGTCGTAGCGCAGACCTACTTCACCGTACAGGCTGCCGCTCTGCTTGCGGGTCAGGGTATCCCAGCCGGAGTGGTTCACGTCGGAGGCCAGCTCGCGCTCCATGCTGTAACCCATCAGACCGGTTTCACCGTAGAGGTTCAGGCCGGTACTGAGGGGAGTGAAGACCCCGACCCCCAGGTTGGAGATGGCCATGCTGTCGTTGCCACTGCTGCGGGAGGTGTATTCGGTGCCGACCCGGCCATAGACGTTGGAGCCGAAGCTCTTGGATAGATCCACGCTCAGGCCGCCGAAGTCGCGGTTGTCGCCATCCTTGCCGCCGATGTAGTCAGACTTGGTGTGCGCCCAGGTGGCTGAGCCCTTGGCATAGCTGAAGGCATCCTGTGCCATGACGGTGGTGGAAGAGAGACCGGCCAGAACCAGAACAGACAGTGCGATCTTTTGCATTTCGTTGACTCCATGTGTTGAGTTAGGCGGACCTAACTGGAATGGGGTCATTGTGACGGGCAAACGGGGAGGCGCCGAGCGGCAAGCTGTTGCCAAACCATGGCAGATGTAAGCGGATGTTGCAGGCCGTTAACGGTGCAACAATCGGCGGGGGAGCGCAGCCTCCCCCGCCACCCTGTCAGCGGAATTCCACCTCGTCGATCTGCACCCGCACCAGCGGCTTGCCGGTGAGGCCGGCAGGGCGGGCCAGCTCGATGGCACGGGACGGACGTGCCTCGCCCTTGCGCAGATAGGACTCTGGCAGCCGGTTCTCCCCGACCCAGAAACGCGCCGGCTGGGTCGAGAGTTGCACCCCCTCGGCGCTGAACAGGGTCAGGCTGCCGTTCACCCGCACCACGTTGCGGCTGCCGCTGTTGCTCACCAGGAACTGCAGGCTGAACGGATCGTCCCCCGCCATCTGGTCGAGCTTCACCGTGATGCCGTCCCGGGTCGCCTGGGAGAGCAGGTCGGGATGGGCCAGGGCCTGCTCGGTCAGCACGGGAGCCGCCACGCTGGTGGTCACCACCTTGCCGGAACTCGTCTCGGCAGGCTTGATCAGCAGGTATTCCCAGGTGAAGTCATCGTTGAGCTGCACCTGGCGACCGTCGGGCAGGGTGATCTGGTGCAGGGGGGCAGCCTCGGCCAGCAGTGGGCAGAGGCAAAGGGCGACCAGCAATCTGGAGAGGGATTTCATGGGCAGAAACTCGGTAAGGGATGCGAAAGGAGGAGTATAAAGAGTCGGGCCCCCCTTGCCTATGACCCGACTCACGTTGTGCCCCTGCGCGGGATCAGAGGATCAGGGATTGGGGATCCTCGCTCGCGGCGAGATCCAGGGTCACCAGGTCGAAATGGACGCTCTTGAGCGCCTTCTGGATCGTCGGCTGCAGGTCGAACACCAGGGCGCGCAGGCGCTGGGGCACCCTTATCCTCGCCAGGGTGGTAACCCTGTCCGCCAGGGTGTGGAAGAAGACCTGTGTCCCCTCCAGTCCCATGTCGAACAGCATCTGCTCGGCCATGTCGACCATGTGCAGGTGACGTCTGTCCAGGCTCGATACGTCGGAGAAGCGCCAGCTCAGGCAGGCCTCCCCTCCCGTGCCCCAGAGCGCCAGCTGCCGCTTGTGGAAACCGTAGCGAAAATCCCGGTTTGTCATGCCCTGCTCGGCAAAGATCCAGAGCGTGTTCGCTGGCAGACTGCGAAAGCGCCGCAGATACTCCCGCATCTCTTCGACGGAGGCCGACAACAGGATCGGCGGGCCACTACTGTCCTGCCCGAGACGTCGGCACAGATAGCGCACCGGATCCGTCACCTCGGCGAGGTGGCCTAGGTGCACGCTGAAGATCATCTCGTCTGTCTTGATCACCTGATGAGGGATGCCGTAGTGCTGGCAGTAACGCCTGGCCCTTGCCACCGACTTGCGGCTGAGGGTGGGATTGTCCAGGGTCACGGCACGAACGCGGACCCCGCTGGCTCGACACAGATCCATGCCATAGCAGGATTCCAGGCGGCCGGAGAAGCAGACAAGTAGTTCGCCATATCCTGCCAGGGTATCGATGAGCCTCTGTTCCCTGGCCTGAAAGTGCTGATCGTATCCCCGATTCAGCGCGACTACGTTGGCATCCATCACAACCACTCCGGATGATAAACAGGATGTCATTTTGCGCGCACCAAGCTGAATATACCCTTAAATGGCATGGTTATATTGTATGTTATTTGATCTAAAGACGAATTTTGCTCATTTTATTCGCCGCAACGGCAGCGCATCCCTCACGCCGGCAGCAGCCCCTGTCCGACCAGGTGGTCACGGCACCGGGCCGGGTCGGTGAAGACCAGTCCCCGCAGGCCGAGGGCCTCGGCCGCCGCCACGTTGGCAGGGCTGTCGTCGATAAAGAGGCAATCGGACGGAGCCAGGTCGAACGACACCAGCAGGTAGCGATAGATGTCGGGTTCCGGCTTCATCATGCGCACCCGAGCCGACACCACCTTGCCGCTGAAGAAGCGCCAGAAGTCCTGGTGCTGCTCCAGCCAGTCGATGCTGGCGTGGCCCATGTTGGAGAGGGCGTAGAGGACATGGCCGGCACTGTGCAGCTCCTCGATGAGCCGCACCATGGCGGGATCCGGCAGCAGGGAGGCCGGCACCGCCTGCAGGATGGCGAGGTTGTCCGCCGCGCTCAGGCCGGTGCGCTCCTCGGCCCGGCGCGCCATGGTGTGCAGGGAGAGGGTGCCGCGGTCCACCTCCAGCCAGTCAGGGTGGTTGAACAACCGCTCCGCCAGCGCCGCCGCCCCCTCGGGGCCCCTCACCGCACTCACTATGCCGACCGGATCCCAGCTCACCACCACCCGACCCAGATCAAAGATAATCGCCATCGTCTCGCCTCCCTCGCCTTGCCCGACAAAATGGGGTCTCAATGGCACTCATCACCCCTCGAACCCCGGCCATCTACCCTGCACGGTTCAACGCGCCCGGGCAAGTTTTACTTGCATCACATCGTCAAATCCCTTAATGGTTATGGCGTTACATTCAGGACACTCTCATGCACACACTATTCTTCTTTGTTTTCTCGTTTACTCGGCCCTCATGAGGGAAGGCCCGTCGTCACGTGAACCATTCGCGTAAACAGAAACCAAAGACGAATCGAGCCTCCCCAGCGGAGGCTTTTTTTTGCACAACACACAACAGAAGAATTGGATAGGGAACCACCATGGCAACGCTCGACGAGATCAGACACGACATCACCCAGTTGGATCAGGAGCTGCTCGCCCTGCTGGCCAAGCGCAAGACCCTCAGCATCGAGGTCGCCCGTGCCAAGCAGGCCAACCCCCGCCCCATCCGTGACACCCAGCGCGAGCAGGATCTGCTGGTCGCCCTGATCCAGAAGGGACGCGCCCTCGGACTGGATGCCCAGTACATCACCCGCATCTACCACACCATCATCGAAGACTCCGTGCTCTCCCAGCAGGCCTACCTGCAGAGCCTGCTGAACCCCCAGCAGCAGGAGCCCATGACCAGCGTCGCCTACCTGGGCCCACGTGGTTCCTACTCCAGCCTGGCCGCCCGCAAGTACCTGGCCCGCTACAAGGATCAGGTGATCGAGGTGAACTGCCAGAACTTCCGCGAGGTGCTGGACACCGTGGAGTCTGGCCGCGCCGCCTTCGGGGTGCTGCCCATCGAGAACACCAGCTCGGGCTCCATCAACGAGGTGTATGACGTGATGCAGCACACCACCCTCTCCATCGTGGGTGAGCTCACCTACCCCATCGAGCACTGCATCCTGACCGCCGTGCCCACCGAGCTGTCTCGCATCAAGACCTTCTACGCCCATCCCCAGGTGTTCCAGCAGTGCTCCCATTACCTCAGCAAGCTGGAAGGGGCGCGCCACGAGATCTGCGACTCCTCCTCCAGCGCCATGATGAAGGTGAAGGAGCTGGCAAGCCCAGAGGCGGCGGCCATCGGCAGCGCCGCCGGCGGCGAGCTCTATGGCCTCGACGTGCTGGCCGAGCAGCTCGCGAACCAGAAGGAGAACTACAGCCGCTTCATCGTGGTGGCGCGCAAGCCCATCGACGTGGCGCCCCAGATCCCGGCCAAGACCACCCTCATCATGTCCACCTCCCAGAAGCCGGGCTCCCTGGTGGAAGCGCTCCTGGTGCTGCGCAGCCACGAGATCAACATGACCAAGCTGGAATCCCGTCCGGTGCAGGGCAACCCCTGGGAAGAGATGTTCTACCTGGACGTCTCCGCCAACCTGCAAAATCCGGAGATGCAGGCCGCCCTGCTGGAGCTGACCAAGATCACCCGCTACATCAAGGTGCTCGGCTGCTACCCGAGTGAAGACGTCAAGCCGACCGCCGTGCCGCCGGTGCTGATGGGCAGCTGATCCGCCAAGGTTGGCCGGCCTGGGTATCTGCCGGCCAATACCGCCCATGAAAAAGGCGACCCTGCGGGGTCGCCTTTTTGTCGTCCATTCGCCTCAACGCTTCGACGTCAGAACTGGCCCGCCATCAGCTGGTTCAGGTGATAGAGGTTACGGGTATCAAGCTCCAGCTCGGTGGCATAGGTGTTGCCGCGGGGGTAGGTCGCCACCACGCGGGCGCCGCGCACCATGCCGGCCACCGACACGTCCAGGGAGTTGGAAGTCTGGGTCAAGTCCCGGTAGCTGCTCTGGCCGCGCACCTGCTGGCCGTTGAGCTGCTCGGCCAGCTCCCGGTAGGCATCCATCTTGGAGGCGCGAATGGCCTGCAGCATCTTCTCGGACTGGGAGGGACCGGGCTGGATGTCGATCACCGCATAGCCCACCGCCTTGAGCACGGGGAAGTCATCGGGCTTCTCGGCCACGTCGTAGTTCACGACCCGGTTGCCGCTGCACGCCGTCAGCAACATGGCCATCAGGCAACCCAACAAGATTTTCATCGCTGTTTACTCCTCAGGGGGTCAGGTTGACCAGATGGCCGGACGGGCTCTGGCCCCCCCGCATCAGGTAACCGCGGTTGATGGAAGCCCGGCCAAAGGAGTTGCTGGCGCCGGACAGATACTGTTTCGGGATCAGGCTCTGGGCCGTGGTCTCCACCATTCGGGTGCGCAGATCGATGATGCGGGCGTTGACCAGGATCCCCTGCTGGTTGCGGCTGAAGGTGCCGGTCAGGATGCGGGAGATGGGCAGACGGGACGAAAGGTCCTTGTAGTTGCGGCTCATCACGAAGTCACCCTGGGGGGTCACCTGGATGTTACCCGTGGTCTTGAAGTCCACCACCACCTCGCCGCGCCGGTTCAGCTCGTAGATGAAGCTCTCCTCGATCTGCTGACCCATCCAGTTGGTGTCCTTCAGGGTGTCGAGGTCGACGAAAGACGCGACCGCAATGGGCTCGGTCAAGGTAGTGAGGGACTTGCGCTCCATCAGCTGATCCGTCATGCGGGCCACCAGCCAGTTGAGCTCCATCCCCTTCGCCGCCTGGCGAGGATCCCCCTGATCCCGCTTGATGGGGTCGGTCGACCCGCAACCGGCCAATGCCAGCGCTATCGCCAGCACAGTGATAACTCTCTTCATGGATACCTTTCCTGCATCTGCACCTGACCTGTTATCGGTCGCAAACGCCAACACTTGAGACGGGAATGCACACAGGATCGCGCGAGGATCCGCCCAGTCCCCCTCCTGCCGCCCCAGGCCGGTGGGACGAAGAGGATCCCCGCATCCCAGGAACAAGGCATGGATCTTGCTTTTATTTGTCTGCCCGGTGCGCGTCGGGCTGTGTCCAGGATCCCCTGCCCGCCTCATCGCGGCCCCGGGGCCATCTATTCAAGGTGTCCGTCATGAAAGTATCGCTGCTGTTAACCCTGCTGCTGGCCAGCCTGTCGGCCCGGGCCGAGCTTATCGAAGCCCAGGGCAGTGCCGCCATCCTGGGGGGTGACGAGGTCTATGCCCGCGAACAGGCGACCCGGGATGCGCTGCGCCAGGCTCTGCTATCCAGCGGGGCATCCGTCTCCAGCATCCAGCGCCTGGAAAATGGCAGCCTGCGCTCGGAGCAGATCCAGATCCGCTCTGGCGGCGACATCCGCCAATACCGCCTCAAGCGTGAAGAGGTGCGCAATGGCCGCATGTACATCACGCTGGTGGCCGACATCCAGGCCGAGCGCCAGATCTGCCAGACCCAGCACTACGCCAAGGATTTGACGCTGGTCCGCCTGCGCATGCGCTACCCGGATCAGGCGAGCACCGGCGCCCTGGACGACATGCCCGCCGATCTCTCCCGCCGCCTGTTCGAGACCCTGGCCGCCACGCCCCAGGTGGTCGCCCGACAGTGGCTCGACGAAAACCTGCGCATCGACCCCCTCCATCTGCAGCAGGGGGATCGCAGCGCCCTCGAGGAGATCAAGGCCCTGAGCCTGCGCACCGACAGCCAGTACCTGGTGCTTGGCAGCATCGACGATCTCTCCCTCGAGCCCCAGGGCAACGCCCTGACCAGCTGGTACGAGGATCCCTTGCGCAATTTTCGCATGCAGCTCTACCTGTTTGACGGCATCAACGGCACCCTGCTCGGCCGCAAGGAGTACCAGGGGCGCGCCAACTGGACCTTCTCCAAGCGGGAGCAGGTCGGCAGCAGCGGCGGCCTGTTCTGGCAGTCGAGCTACGGCCAGGAGGTGAGCTACCAGCTGAAGGAGGCGGCCCAGGACATCGTCGCCGAACTCGCCTGCGCCCCCGTGACCGCCAGGATCGTAGCCCAGCACGAGCGCGGTCCCCACATCAACCTGGGTCGTCGCAACGGCGTCAAGCTCGGCGACCAGTTCCGCATCCAGCACAGCGCCGACTTCGTCGACCCCTATGGCAAGTCCCGGGTGATGCGCAATCCCGCCGACGGTCTGTTCGAGGTGGTCCAGGTGTTCGAGGATGGCGCCGTCATCAGCAGCCAGAACAAATATTCGCCGTTCAACGTCCAAATCGGTGATTTGGCCGTATTGGAATAGGAATCAAGGGTTTAAAAGCACAAGGCTTCTTGTATAATGCCCGCCACAAGGTTCCCGTAGCTCAGCAGGATAGAGCGGTCCCCTCCTAAGGGACAGGCCACTGGTTCGACTCCAGTCGGGAACGCCATACAAAACAAGGGGTTGGCATCGTCATGGTGCCAACCCCTTGATCATTCTCGTCTCTTCTCATCCGCCAGCCAGTCCCCTGTGGGGTTCAGATCAGCCCTCGCCTACTAATGGCATTCGAGGCAAGGCTTCCCCCCTTTCACGTTGAATCCCATGGCCCCCTGAACGCCGCCCAACCTCTCCAGTCCCGCGTCCCCTTTTACTCCCGGCGAGCCGCCGCCGTCTACCCTTGAAGGGCGCCGTCCGGGATGACGGCCACTCTCTATCCGTTTGAGACACAAGAAGGACATCATGGGCAGCAAAAAAAAATCCAGGGCTGAACAGCCGGTTGTGACCGAGGCGCAGAAGCCCCTTGGCAACAAGGTATACGAGAAGGAGCTGCGCCGCCTGCACGAGGAGCTGGTGAAGCTGCAGCTGTGGGTGGTGCACAAGGGGCTCAAGGTCTGCATCGTGTTCGAGGGGCGCGACGGGGCCGGCAAGGGGGGCACCATCAAGGCGATCACCGAGCGGGTCAGCCCGCGGGTATTTCGGGTCGTCGCGCTGCCGGCCCCCACCGAGCGGGAGAAGAGCCAGCTCTACTTCCAGCGCTACATCCCCCACCTGCCGGCGGCGGGCGAGATCGTCATCTTCGATCGCAGCTGGTACAACCGGGCCGGCGTGGAGCGCGTCATGGGCTTTTGCAGCGAGGAGGCGAGCGACAAGTTTCTGGCTGGTGCCCCCATGGTGGAGAAGGCCCTGGTCGACTCGGGCATCATAGTGCTGAAGTACTGGCTGGAGGTGACCCCTGAGGAGCAGGAGCGGCGGCTGCGGGATCGCATCGACGACGGCCGCAAGGTCTGGAAGCTCTCCCCCATGGACATCAAGTCCTTCGATCGCTGGGATGACTACACCCGGGCGCGGGATGCCATGTTCAACGCCACCGACACCGCCTGGGCCCCCTGGTTCGTGGCCCGCTCGGAGGACAAGAAGCGGGTACGCCTCAACATCATTTCCCACCTGCTGGCCCACATTCCCTACGAGACACTGCCGGTCGAGCCGGTCAAGCTGCCCAAGCGCAAGATTGGCAAGGTCAAGCCATCGGAACATCCGCTGCGCATCATTCCGGAGCGCTTCTAGGCAAGGGGGGCGGGCCCCGGCGCGCCCCTCATCTGTTGATACTGGCGGATGGCGGCCCTGGCATTGAACAGCATGCGGCTGTCCCCCATCCGGGCAGCCAGGCCGCTGCGGCGCACGTTTTCGAGCACCCCGGGATTGAGCCCGGCCAGCCAGAGGGTAACCCCCTTGGCGCTGGCCTGCCGCTCCCCTTCCTTCAGCACCATCAGGGCCGAATACTCCACGTCCAGCACCCGGCTCATGTCGAGCACCACCACTTCGGGCTGATGGGTCGCGATCAGTTCGCGCATCCTCGCCGCCACATGCTGCACATTGATGAAGAAGAGGCGCCCCTCCGGCCGCAGGATCAGCAGGCCCGGGACCGTCTCGTCCTCCGGGTGGCGCGCCGAGAGCGGGCGCAGCACATCCTCCCCGGGCTTGCGGCCAATCACATGGACAGGCGGATGCGCGGTCTGGCTCGCCAACCCCAGCAGGGAGGCCAGGATCGCCACCACTATGCCCTGCAGGGTACCGAACAGCAGCACCCCCAGGCAGGCGGTGACGGCCCAGCGAAATTCCATCATGCGGATCTGCCCTATCTTGCGAAATTCCAACGGCTGGATGAGCCCCACCGAGTAAACGATGACCACCACCGCCAGGGTGGCGCTCGGCAGCCAGGAGAGCAGCGGGGCGAGGAAGATCATGGTCGCCAGCGCCATCCCGGCGGTGACGGCACTGGCCAGCTGGCTCATGCCACCGACGGCGCGCACCACCGCCGTCTGGGAGGTGCCGCCCCCCGCCGGCATGCTGCCGCAGAAGGCGCCCCCGAGATTCGCCAGCCCGGTAGCCACCAGCTCCCGATTCGGATTGATCTCGGGCTCCTCCTTGCCCACGAAGGCCCGCCCGGCCGCGATGGTCTCGGTGAAGCTCATCAGCGCGATCCCCGCCGCCCCCGGCAGCAACTGCATGACCAGGGTCGGATCCGGCATCGTCAGGCCGGGCAGCCCGGTGGGGATGGCCCCGACGATGGCGACGCCCGCCTCGTTCAGGCCAAGGCCCCACACCAGGGCGATGCCGATCCCCACCCCCAGCAGGGGGGCGGGGGAGTGCGGAAAGCGCCGCTCCATGAACACCAGTACCGCCAGGGTGGCGAGGGCCACCCCCAGTGTCAGCCAGGAGGTCTGGGGCAACGCCTGGCCGAGGTGATAGAGATCCAGGAAGAAGTTCTCCTTCTGGATGTGCACCCCGAACAGCTTGGGCAGCTGGTCGAGGATGATGACCAGACCTATGCCGCTCTTGAACCCCACCAGCACCGGCAGGGAGATGAAGTTCGCGATGAAGCCGAGCCGCAACGCGGCCGCCAGCATCAGCATGGCCCCCACCAGCAGGGTCAGGGTGGTCGTCACCGTCAGCAGCCGGCCGGGATCGCCGTCCGGCACCACCAGTGCGAGCTGGGTGGCGGTCAGGATAGCCAGGGTACTGGTGGAGCTGACGCTGAGCACCCGGGAGGAGCCCAGCAGGGCATAGATCACCATGGGCACGAACGCGGTGTAGAGGCCGATCGCCACCGGCAGCCCCGCCACGGTGGCATAGGCCATGGCTTTGGGCAGCACCACGGCCGCTGCGGTGACACCGGCCAGCAGATCGGACAGGAGGCGCCCCGGCGCCGACGCAAGTGATGACATTTAAATCCTCCATGAACCCGGGACCGTCCTGACGCGGCGAACCGGCCTGCCAGATCCCCGCGTTCGTCGTGATGACCTCCTGAAGTGTATGCTGGGCGTGATGCAATCGCTTGTTGCGCCTGACGTTTTGTCACTCCCTTCCCCTATACTTCAGCGACGTTCAGACCAGACCCGAGAGAGGAGAAACGTCGTGTTGCGACTGCTTGTCCTGCTGCTGTTCTGCCTGGTGCTCCCGGTGCGGGCGCTGACCCTGACCACGGTGGCAGGGGATCTGCGCCACCCCTGGGGGCTCGCGCTTCTCCCCGATGGCGGTTACCTCATTAGCGAGCGCCCGGGCCGCCTGCTGCACATCGACGCCAGCGGCAAGCGCCACCAGGTCTCCGGCCTGCAGCCCCTCGCCGCCACGGGTCAGGGGGGGCTGCTCGATCTCGCCCTGGACGGCGATGGCTGGGTGTATCTCAGCTACAGCGAACCGGGGGACGGGGGGGCAGGCACCGCCGTGGCTCGGGCCCGGCTGCAAAAAGAGGCTCTCGTCGACTGGCAACTGCTGTTTCGCCAGCAACCCAAGGTGGCCGGTGGCGCCCACTTCGGCTCCCGCCTGGTACTGACCGAGGATGGCTATCTCTTCATCACCCTCGGCGATCGCTACAGCGAGCGGGAGCGGGCCCAGACCCTCGACAACCACCTCGGCAAGACGGTGCGCCTGCACAAGGATGGCCGGGTGCCCGCCGACAACCCCTTCGTCACGACGCCGGGGGCCCTGCCGGAGATCTGGAGCCTGGGCCACCGCAACATGCAGGGGGCCACCCTGCGCCCGGGCAGCCAGCAGCTCTGGGCCCACGAGCACGGCCCCCAGGGCGGGGATGAAGTGAACCTCATCCTGCCCGGCCACAACTACGGCTGGCCCAAGGTGACCTTCGGCGAGGAGTATGGGGGCGGCAAGATTGGCGTGGGCCAGAGCGCACCCGGCCTGACGGCGCCGCGCTGGATCTGGGTGCCCTCCATCGCCCCCTCGGGCATGACCTTTTATCAGGGAACCCTGTTCAAGGGGTGGCAGGGGGACTTGCTGGTCGGCGCCCTGCGCGGCCAGGCCCTGTTGCGCCTGCGCCTGGACGGGGACACCATAGTGTCACAGGAGCGACTGTTGACCGATCTGGGGGAGCGGATCCGTACCGTCAAGGAGGGGCCTGACGGTGCCCTCTATCTGCTGACGGACTCAGGCAACGGGCGCCTGCTCAAACTGACCCCATAGCATGGGAGGAAGAGAAATGAACGCGCATCGAATGCTGCTGGTGCTCTGCGCCAGCCTCTGGCTGCTGGGCTGCAACACCATTCACGGGATGGGACGAGACATCGAGAAGGCGGGTGAGGTGATCCAGGGCTCCGCCAACCTGACGGACGAGCAAGACACCGGCCGGCACTGATCCCGCCCCTGGCGATCAGGGGTCGCCACGGGCGACCCTGCCACTCATTCGCCGCTTGCCACCAGGCTGGCCAGCGGCGCCATGGTCACCCTGACCCCATGCTGGGCCAGCACCTCGCGGGCACTCTGGGGCAGCTGCTCGTCGGTGATCACCTGATCGATCGCATCCCAGCCCACCACGTTGAAGGTCCCCACCTTGCCATATTTGGACGAATCGCAGATGAGAATGCGGCTCGCCGCCGACTCCACCACGGCCCGCTTCACCGGCACCTTCTGCTCGCTCGGGGTGGAGATCCCCTGCCCGTCCCAGGAGGAGGCGGACAGGAAGGCGATGTCCAGATGGAGGTTACGCAGGAAGTGGGCGGTGGCCTCCCCGGCGCAGGACTGGTTCTCGCGAATGACCTGGCCCCCGGTGTGATAGAGGCGGCAGCGGCCGTGCTCGATGAGGTAGGCGCACACCATGAAGTCGTTGGTCACTATCATCAGGTCTTCCCGCAGCGCCAGCTCCCGGGCCAGCTCCAGGGAGGTGGTGCCGGCATCCAGATAGACGGTACTCCCTTCGCTCACCTGGGCGGCGGCGAGCCGGGCGATGGCCAGCTTGGCCCCCTGCATCAGGCTGCGCTTGGCGGCGTGGGAGGGCTCGCTCTTGATCCGCTGGGAGAGGCTGACCCCGCCCGAGACGGACAGAACCCGCCCCTGCTCCTCCAGCTTCTGGATGTCACGCCGGATGGTCATGTGGGAGACCTGCAGCCAGTCGGTCAGCTCCACTATGCTGACCACGCCGCGCTCGGCGAGCAGTTGCAGGATACGTTGCTGTCGCTCTACGGGAATCATCTTGCCTCGCACCTCGGGGAAGGGAGGCCCCATTCTACCCCAGTGAGATGGTAAAAAATGATAAATAACCTCGAATGGGCTCACAAATCACATTTATTCACACAAAAGGCATCATTTTTCGATTCAAAAGAATCTCAACTCGAACAAATAACAAAAATTAACACCAGTTGAGTTATTTTTTGTGACATGCGCCTGATATTTCACCGCCACAAGCCTCTACTATCGGCTCATCAGTCGTTATCGAGGAATCACGAGATGAGCACTCCCTATCATGTTGCCGTCATCGGCCTGGGCGCCATGGGCATGGGCGCCGCCCGCTCCTGCCTGCGGGCCGGGCTCACCACCTACGGCATCGATCTCAATGCAGAGGCCCGCAACCAGCTGCAACAGGCCGGTGCCGCCGCCGTCATGGCCGATGCCCGCCCCCTGGCGGAGACGCTCGATGCGGTGTTGCTGCTGGTGGTCAACGCCGTTCAGGTGCGCCGCATCCTGCTCGGCGACGAGGGGCTGGCCCGTCACCTGAAGCCGGGCACCGCCATCATGGTCTCCTCCACCATCGCCGCCGAGGAGGCGAGCACCCTGGCCGCCGAGCTGGCGCAGATGGGGTTGCCGATGCTGGATGCGCCGGTCTCCGGCGGCGCCATCAAGGCCGATGCCGGCGAGATGACGGTGATGGCCGCAGGCTCAGACGCCGCCTTCGACAAGCTGGCCCCGGTGCTGGATGCGGTGGCCGGCAAGCTCTACCGGGTCGGCAGCGAACCGGGCCAGGGCAGCACAGTCAAGATCATCCACCAGCTGCTGGCCGGGGTGCACATAGCCGTCGCCGCCGAGGCCATGGCCCTGGCCAGCCGGGCCGGCGTATCCCTGGATCTCATGTATGACGTGGTCACCCATGCCGCCGGCAACTCCTGGATGTTTGAAAACCGCATGCCCCGGGTGCTGACCGGTGACTACCAGGCCCGCTCCGCGGTGGACATCTTCGTCAAGGATCTCACCCTGGTGGCGGACACCGCGAAGGCGCTGCGCTTCCCGCTGCCGCTCGCGAGCACGGCGCTGAACATGTTCCTCGGCGCCAGCAACGCGGGCCACGGCCTGGAAGATGACAGCGCCGTCATCAAGATCTTCTCAGGCATCACCCTGCCGGGTCAGGAGGAGCAAGCATGAAACTCGGAGTCATCGCAGACGACTTCACCGGCGCCACCGACATCGCCGGTTTCCTGGTGGAGAACGGCCTCTCCACCATCCAGTTTGCCGGCATCCCGGTTGAGGCGGATCTGACCGGGGTCGACGCCGTGGTGATCAGCCTCAAGAGCCGCTCCTGCCCCGCAGGCGAAGCGGTACGCGACTCCCTGGCGGCCCTCGACTGGCTCAAGGCCCGCGGCTGCCCCCGCATCTACCAGAAGTACTGCTCCACCTTCGACAGCACGGCGGCGGGCAATATCGGCCCCGTCACCGACGCCCTGCTGGCGGCGCTGGAGAGCAAGTTCACCCTGATCTGCCCGGCTCTGCCGGTCAACGGTCGCACCGTCTATCAGGGCAACCTCTTCGTCGGCACCCAGCCGCTGGCCGAGTCCGGCATGCGCCACCACCCCATCACCCCCATGACCGACAGCAACCTGCTGCGGCTGATGGAGGGGCAGGCCGAAGGTCGCGCCGGCCTGGTGCCGTTCGCCACCATAGCGCAGGGTGCCACCGCCATTGCCGACGCCTTCGAGCAACTGGCAAAGGCGGGCGTGCGCTACGCCGTGGTCGACACCCTGACCGAGCAGCACCTGCTGGACATCGCCACCGCCGCCCTCGACATGCCCCTGGTGACCGGCGGATCCGGCCTCGCCATCGGCCTGGCCCGTCAGCTTGGCAGCGGCGATCTGCAGGGTGCCCGCGAAGCGGGCTGGCCCAGAGGCACCCGCGCTGCGGTGCTGTCGGGCTCCTGCTCCGAGATGACCAACCGTCAGGTGGCCCGCTATCGCCAGCATGCTCCTGCCCTGGCGCTGGATGTGGTGCGCTGCCTCGAAGAGGCCGACTACCCGGCCGAGCTGGCGCGCTGGGTACTGGACCAGCCCCGGACCCCGGCGCCGCTCGTCTACGCCACCACCAGCCCGGTTGAGCTGGCCCGCATTCAGGAGACCCACGGCCAGCAGGCGGCCAGCGACGCGGTGGAACACTGCTTTGGCCGCCTCGCCTGCCTGCTGCAGGAAGCCGGGGTGGATCGCTTCATCATCGCCGGTGGCGAGACCTCGAGCCGGGTCACCCAGGCCCTCGGCGTGAAGGCGTTCCACATAGGCCCGCAGATCGCCCCCGGTGTGCCCTGGGTGCGGGCCATCGACGCCCCTCTGTCGCTGGCCCTCAAGTCCGGCAATTTCGGGAGCGACGACTTCTTCGACCAGGCTCAGGAGTACTTCCATGACTGAACAGGCACTGCGCGACACCATGGTGATGCTGGGGGCCTCCCTCTTCCAGCGCGGTTATGCCACCGGAGGCGCCGGCAACCTCTCCGCCCTGCTGCCGGACGGCACCCTGATCGCCACCCCGACCGGCTCCTGCCTGGGACGTCTGAGCGCCGACAGGCTCTCCCACGTCAACCTGCAGGGGGAACACCTGGGGGGAGATCGCCCCTCCAAGGAGGTGGCCTTCCACCTCGCCATCTACCACAACAATCCGGACTGCCGGGCCGTGGTGCACCTGCACTGCACCCACCTGACCGCCCTCTCCTGTCTGGAGGGGCTGGATCCGGCCAACGTCATCCGTCCCTTCACCCCCTACTACGTGATGCGGGTCGGCCAGTTGCCGCTCATCCCCTACTACAAACCGGGGGATGCCCGCATCGCCGAGGAGCTGGGGCGCCGCGCCCCCGAAGGCAACGCCTTCCTGCTGGCCAACCACGGTCCCGTGGTAACGGGCAAGGATCTGGTGGATGCGGTCAACAACATGGAAGAGCTGGAGGAGACGGCGCGCCTGGCACTGATGCTCCATGGCCAGTCCATCCGCTACCTGAGCGAACCCGAAATTGATGAATTGAGGAGGATGAAACCATGAGCAAGTTTGCCGCCAATCTCACCATGCTGTTTACCGAGGTGCCGTTCCTCGAGCGCTTCGCCGCCGCCCGCGACGCAGGCTTCGAGGCGGTGGAGTTTCTGTTCCCCTACGAGTGGCCGGCCGCCGAACTGGGCCGCCGCTTGCGCGAGCAGGGGCTCTCCCAGGCCCTGTTCAACATGCCGCCGGGCAACTGGGGCGCGGGGGAGCGCGGCATGGCCGCCATCCCGGGGCGGGAAGCGGAGTTTCGCGGCCACCTGCCAACCGTGCGTGACTACGCCCTGGCGCTCGGCTGCACCAAGGTGCACGCCATGAGCGGCATCGTGGACCCCTCTTACAGCCTCTCGGCCCACCGCCAGACCCTGATCGACAACATCCGCTTCGCCGCCGACTTCCTGGCCGAAGACGGCATCAAGGTACTGCTCGAGCCGCTCAACGATCGGGATGTCCCCGGCTACTTCCTGGCCCACCAGCTCGACGCCCTGGCCCTGGTGCAGGAAATAGACAGACCCAACGTGGGGGTGCAGCTCGACCTCTACCACGCCCAGATCATGGACGGGGATCTCACCCGTCTCATCGGCAAGCTGGGCCAGGCCATCGGCCATGTCCAGATCGCCTCGGTACCGGATCGCCACGAACCGGACGAGGGGGAGATCGCCTACCCGCACCTGTTCAAGGTGCTGGCGCAGGCGGGCTACCACGACTGGATAGGCTGCGAATACAACCCCAGAGCCGGCACCCGGGAAGGGCTGGGCTGGCTGACACAACAATAACGACCCTGAACATGAACGAGTCTGAGGATAACAAGATGCAGATCATCATCACCGGCGGCGGTGGCTTCCTGGGCCAGAAACTGGCCCGGGCCCTGCTGCAAGGCCCCCACCCCTTCACCGAGCTGCTGCTGGTGGACATCCAGCAGCCGCAATCCCCCCTGCCGGACCCCAGGGTTCGCTGCCTGCGGGCCGACCTCACCGAACCCGGTGTCGCCGAGTCCCTCATCAGCGAGCGGACCGCCGTGGTCTACCACCTGGCCGCCATCGTCAGCAGCCACGCGGAGCAGGACTTCGATCTGGGCTGGAAGGTCAACCTGGACACCACCCGCACCCTGCTGGAGGCGTGCCGCCATGCCCGCCCCGGCATCCGCTTCGTCTTCACCAGCTCCCTCGCCGTCTATGGCGGCCCGCTGCCGGAGCTGGTGAACGACGGCACAGCCCTGACCCCCACCTCCTCCTACGGTGCCCAGAAGGCCATGGGGGAACTGCTGGTCAACGACTACAGCCGCAAGGGCTTCGTCGACGGTCTGGCATTGCGCCTGCCCACCATCTGCGTGCGCCCGGGCAAGCCGAACCGCGCCGCCTCCTCCTTTGTCAGCAGCATCATCCGCGAGCCGCTGCAAGGGGAGAGCGCCCTCTGCCCGGTGAGCCCGGATCTGCGCCTCTGGCTCTCCAGCCCCGCCACCGTGGTCGCGAACTTCCTGCTGGCGGCCAGGCTTCCCGCCACCGGTGACGCCCGCAGCATCAACCTGCCCGGCATCAGCGTGACCGTCGGCGAGATGCTGGAGGCCCTCGCCAGAGTCGGGGGGCAGGTGGCTCTGGATCGGGTGCAGTTTGCCGCCGATCCGGCCATCGAGCGCATCGTGGCCAGCTGGCCGGGACGCATCGACAACCAGCGGGCCTGCGCCCTCGGCTTCGCGGCAGACAGGACGTTTGCCGACATCATCGACAGTTTCATCACCCATGACATGCAGGAGGCATCATGAGCGACATCCCTACCCCCATCATCGGTCTCATCATCGCGGTCTTCGTGCTGGTGTTTCTGGTCATCCGTACCCGGGTGCACGCCCTGATCGCCATGCTGGCGGCGGCCTGCATCGCCGGGATCACCGGCGGCATGACCATCGACAAGACCCTCACCGTGATCACCCAGGGCTTTGGCTCCACCCTTGGCAGCATCGGCATCGTCATCGGCCTCGGGGTCATGATGGGTCGCCTGCTTGAGGTCTCCGGCGCCGCCGAACAGATCGCCTACAGCTTCATCAAGTGGCTCGGCAAGCGCCGCGAGGAGTGGGCTCTGGCCATCACGGGCTACATCGTCAGCATCCCCATCTTCGTGGACTCCGCCTTCGTCATCCTCTATCCGGTTGCCAAGGCGCTGGCAAAAAGCGGCAAGCGCTCCCTGCTCACCCTGGGAGTGGCGCTCGCGGGCGGCCTGGTGGTGACCCACCACACGGTGCCGCCGACCCCGGGCCCGCTCGGTGTCGCCGGCCTGTTTGGCGTGGACATCGGCGCCATGCTGCTGACCGGCATGGCCCTGGCCATCCCCTGCGTGCTCGGCATCGTCTTCTACGCTCAGTGGCTCGACAAGAAGTACCCCGAGTTCGGCGCCCAGGCTGCCCAGACCCCGGACGAGCTGCAGGCCACCTACGAGCAGTACATCAAGGAGAAGGAGGGCAAGACCCTGCCGAGCCTGACCCTGTCGCTGCTGCCGATCCTGGTGCCCATCGTGCTCATCTTCGTGAAGGCCATCTTCACCACCCTGGCCACCCTGGAGGGCATGGACGGCTTGATGGCGAATCCTCTGGTGCAGGGCGTCAACTTCATCGGCACCCCCATCATAGCGCTGGCCATCAGCGTGCTGCTGGCGGTCTATACCCTGGTGCCGCACATGGACAGGCACGCCACCGCCGCCCGCCTGGAAGAGGGGTTGCAATCCGCCGGCATCATACTGCTGGTGACCGGTGCCGGCGGGGCGCTGGGGGCCGTGCTGCGCGACAGCGGCGCGGGCCAGCAACTGGCCGAGCAGATCGCCCAGTTGCCCATCTCCCCCATCCTCATTCCCTTCATCGTGGCGACCTTGGTACGCCTCATCCAGGGGTCCGGCACCGTGGCCATGGTGACGGCGGCCTCCATCTCCGCCCCCATACTGGCGCAGATCCCCGGGGTCAACATGCTGCTGGCCGCCCAGGCCGCCACCATGGGGTCGCTCTTCTTCGGTTACTTCAACGACAGCCTGTTCTGGGTGGTCAACCGCATGATGGGCATCTCGGACGTGAAGCAGCAGATGATCGTCTGGTCCATCCCGACCACCATCGCCTGGGCCATCGGCGGTACCGGCGTCGCCCTGCTGAACCTGATGTTCGGCTCAGGCGGCACCTGGTTCGACCCCGTGCTGCCGCTGCTGGTGCTGGCGCTCATCGTCTGGTACGTCAAGGGGCAGTCCCTGGCTCCGGTGGCCGACGCCATCCCGAGCCGGGAGTCATAATCCCGGGCGCCACGGCAACGCTGTGTGACGAGGGCCAGTCTGCTAGACTGGCCCTCTTTTTCGTTCATTCATCTTGCAAAGGAGTGTTGGATGTCGGCTTCTTCCTGGTGGGACAAGTCCACCGGTTTTGCCCTGCTCACCATCTTGCTGTGGGCCTCCCTCGCCGCGCTCACCTCCCGGATCACCAGCGTCTCGCCTCTGGTGCTGGTGGGGCTGGTGCTGCTGTTCTGCGGGGCGGGCACCCTGCCATTCTGGCGTCAGTGGCGCGCCAGCCCCCTCACCTGGCTGGTGACCATCACCGCTCTGCTGCTCTATCACCTGCTGCTGTTCACAAGCTTTCGCCACGCCCCCGTGCTGGAGGCGAACCTCATCAACTACCTCTGGCCGCTTTGCATCATCCTGTTCACCCCACTGCTGCTGCCGGGTCACCCCTTGAGCCTGCACCATCTGCTTGCCGGGGCGCTCGGTCTCGCGGGCTCCGTGCTGGTGATGGTCGATGGCAGCCTGCAGCTGCAGCAGGCCCATCTGCCCGGCTACCTGCTGGCCCTCGGCGCCGCCATCGTCTGGGGCGCCTACTCCGTGCTCTCCCGCCGCCTGCCCCCCGCGCCGGCGGTGGTGACGGCCGCCGCCTGCCTGCCCGCCGGGCTCCTGGCCCTGCTGCTGGCCTGGGTGCTGGAAGGGCCCCTGCCTTTCGACCAGATCCCGACCGCGGACTGGCTGCTTATCGCCGGCCTCGCCCTCGGTCCCATGGGAGCGGCGTTCGTCACCTGGTATCTGGCGCTGCGGGACGGGGATCCTCGCCGCATCGGGGCGCTCGCCTACCTCACCCCCTTGCTGAGCACCCTGCTGCTGGTCTGGCTCAACGGCGAAGCGCTCACCCCGCGCCACCTGCTGGCGGGGGCCCTCATCATGGGCGGCGCCCTGCTCGGTCTGCTGGTGAAAAACCCCAAGACTCAGCCAGTTGCAGAGCCTCTGTCATAAAAACGCCATCAGGCCTGCTTAAGCTCGCGCCCATTGCGTGGTTCAAGCAGGAATCTGATGTGAAAATTGCCCACTATGCCTCCCTCTCCTCTCTCGTCTTGCTGCTGGTGGCCGGGGTGCAGGCCGCCGCCCTCTATCAGGGGTGGCAGCAGTTCAATCGGGCCGAACAGGCCCAGCGCCAGCAGGAGCAGCTGCAACGGCAGCTGAGCGGCCCGCTGCAGGGGGCGCTTCGCGACTACCTCGGCAGCGGGGATCCCCTGCTGCTGGCCCAGGCCCAGGGGGTGCGCCAGCAGGCGCTGGCGCTGCTGTCCAGCCTGGCGGATCCCCAGACCCAGCCGCTAAACGCCCGGCTTGAGCAGATGGGAGCACGCATCGACGGCGACTACCTGGCGGCGGGCAAGCTGTCGGGCAACAGCCAGTGGCTCCTGCAAAATGCCGAGAACGAGCTCGCCGCCCACGCCCGTACCCTGCTGCGCTATGGCCAGCAGGGGGCTGCCACCCCGGGAGCCGATCCCGCGCTCGCCGAACAGTATCGCCAGGGGGCCGCCGACATCCTGGCCGCCCTGCCCGCCCTCGCCCACCAGCGCCAGAACTACATGGAGCAGGCGAGCGCCAAGCGCCTCGAAGGGCTGCGTTTCGAGATCGCCGCCCTGCAAAAGCAAGCGGACGCTCTGGCGGCCCTGCCGAGCCTGAACCTCTTCAAGGAGGCCCCCGCCGACGAGTTCACCCTGGGGGAGCCGCAGCGCCAGGAGCTCGGGGATCTGCCCAAAGCCGAGCTGGTCTCCCTGCTCAAACGCTATCCCATGGAGCTCGAGAACAGCCGCAAGGCGCTGCAACAGCAGCAGGCCGCCCGTCAGATGGTGCAGCAGGACATCGCGCACCTGCTGCAGGCGGGGGAGCAGCTCGGTGAGCGGCTCGCCGCCGCCCGCCAGACGGTGAACCGGGAGCTCGCCACCGTGCTCGGCGTGCTGGCACTCTGCCTGGTGGTGGTCGCCCTGCTGTTTGCCCTGGTGCAGCGCCGCTGGCTGGTCAGGCCGCTGCTACAACTGCGGGCCGCCTTCCTGCAGCTCGATGCCACGGGTCAGGCGCAGCTGCTGGCCCAGGGGCGCGAGCGCAACGAACTGGCCGACATAGTCGCGAGCTACAACCGCCTGATCCAGCAGCTGCAGCAGGATCAGCAGCAGAAGGCGGGGCAGCTCTCCAGCGTCTCCTCCAGCCTGCAGGAGATGGTGGCCCAGGTGCAGGAGATCCATCACAGCACCCGCACCACGGAACAGGCGGTGGACGAGAGCGACACCATGATGCAGGAGCTCAACCAGCTCGCCAGCGAGGTGCACCAGGTCGCCGCCGAAATCGCCCAGCACGCCCAACACAACGAACACTCCATGAGCCAGAGCGAGCGGCTGGTGGGAGGCATGCTGACGGCCACCGCCCAGACCGGGCTCGCCATCGACGAGAGCAGCGCGGCCCTGGCCCAGCTGACCCGCTCGGTGGAGGACGTGACCGCCATCGTCGACGTCATCGGCCACATCTCCCAGCAGACCAACCTGCTGGCCCTCAACGCCGCCATCGAGGCGGCCAGGGCCGGTGAACAGGGGCGCGGCTTTGCCGTGGTCGCCGACGAGGTGCGCCACCTCTCCGCCGATACCCAGCGCTCCCTCGGCCAGATCACCGAGATCCTGGCGAGCCTCACCCAGGCGGGGGATCAGCTCGCCACCGTGCTGTCCCGCATCACCGCCGAGGCGGCCGAGCAGCGCCAGCAGGCCGAGCAGCTGCGCCAGACCACCCAGACGGTGCGGGAGATGGCGCGCAGCACCGCCGTCATCGCCCTGCAGGGGGCCGACAACGCCAAGAGCCAGGAGCGCAGGCTGGCGAGCTTTGCCGACCTCATCGGCCGCATCAGCCAGCACGCCCGCCAGGGCAGCCGGCTCTCCGTCCAGGTGTCGGAGCACATCCACCACCAGGCCCAGCAGATCCCACGGATCCTGAGCCAGGCCTGACTCCGGGCCCGGCACCACGCCGGGTCGCGGTTCCCCGCACGTCCCCCTCAGTCTCCAGCAAGAGCCAGCCATCCCCGGCGGGCTTGCAAGGCCACCTCCCGAGCGGCTGCGACCACCCTTGGCACCCGCACAGGGTAGCAGGCCTGATCCCCATGCCAGCATGGCTGCGCCCGCCCCGGGGTCGGCCACATCTTTTTTTGTGACACAAAATTATATGTTGCCATCAAGTTAACAAAGAAAGTTCAGCCTTCTCGTCAAGATCCGCTCAGGATAACGGTGAACACACCTTGAAAGCGTTATCATTGCCGACACACATGGGCTGGGAGTGCCCACATCAAGCATCATGATTATTTGCACTCGGTCATATTTTTGAAACTTGGCGGGAACTTCATGTTGATATTTCGCACCGCGAACGTACTCTTGGTGATGTCAGATCGCCAAGGATCCAGACTCAAAAAATAACGACTGAAACGATGCAGATTGTCCCGTGACGATGCGCCAAGGCATACGGACACAGGGACACGACACAGAGAATTTTTTGCCCTTCGGGGTGTTGATTGCAATGCCAATACCGAGCGGCGGGCCCGTACCCGACTGCCGGATAAAAAAGCTAAGTCCATAAAATCAGGAGCAATAACAAATGGAAAAAGTGATCTTCAAGCGCGCCGCCTTGAGTGCCGCCGTGGTCGCGGCGCTGGTCGCCCCGGGCATGGCACTGGCTGCCCAGGACATGATGAGCCCGGAATACGGCAAGTCCTACCAGGCGTTCACCGACGATGCCAAAGTCACCGGCGGTCTGTTCTACTTCCAGCGTGAACGTGACCGCAAGCAGGCCGGCCCCGGCCAAGATGGCAAATACCACTCCAACCTGAGCCATGCCACCACCCAGGCAGCCCTGAACTTCAACTCCGGCTATGCCTGGGACGTCGTGGGTATCGATCTGGGCGGCTTCGGCGCCTATGACCTGGCTGTTGACGAGAGCAATGGCGTCAACGAAGAGAACGAATTCTCCTTCTGGGGCGACCAGTGGGGTTCAGGTGGTGACGGCGTGCCCGAGAACGGCTTCAGCCTCTCCAACGCCGCCCTGAAATTCAAGTTCGGTGAGCATGTCACCGCCAAGGGTGGTTATACCCAGCTCTACGTCCCGGGCATCCTGGGGGTCAACTGGTCCTATCAACCCGGTACCTACCGCGGCGGCCAGATCGAAGGCACCTTCGGCGGCCTCTACCTGACCTACGCCATCGCCGACGAGTACAAGGCTCCCTGGTTCAAGAACACCGCCGGCTTCTCCAAGAGCAGCCCCTACGCCAGCGATCCCTTCAGCGACGCGAACAAGATCGACTACATCCACGGTCTGGCCGCGCGCTACACCTTCGAGAACGGCACCGCCATCACTGGTGGTTTCGGTCAGTCCGAAGGCTACATGGACAGCTACCACTTCAAGCTGGCCCACAAGTTCGACGTACTGGGTGGGCTGAACACCAGCTACCAGTTCTACGGCTCCGAGACCGACAACAACGATTACGATGGTCTGGCATGGCAACAGGCTCTGACCGCCAGCTGGAACTACGCCCAGTACGGCTTCCGTCTGGAAGGTCTGTGGACCAAGGCCGAGGGTGACCAGGGCAACTACCTGCCCCGTCTGACCCGCGGCTACGGCAACTCCCAGGGTGCGAACGAGATCTGGTGGGATTCCCGCTCTGACTGGAACCACAACGACGAGAAGGCCGTGTTCTTCGGCGTGACCCGTTCCCTGGATGATCTGGTGGGCGCACCGGGTTGGGGTGTCGGTGTCTCCGGAGCCTACGGCTGGGATGCCAACAACGGCGACAGCTCCCTGGAAGGCGGCAAAGAGTGGGCGGCGAACTTCGACGTCATGTACACGGTGCAGGATGGCAAGCTGAAGGGCACCCTGTTCAAGCTGCACTACACCGACTACAACAACGAACAGGACGACAAGGGCAGCTGGTACTACCCGAACATGTTCAGCTCCGAGCATGACGTCAAGTTCCACATCATCATGCCGTTCACCATCCTGTGATAACGCATCTGACGTGACCGAAAACCGGGCCCCTTGGCCCGGTTTTGTTTTTGGTGCGGCCACGCTACCATGCCGGTTCGGGCCACCCGCAGGCCGCCAATCAGGATGATCCTCATGCCCCACCCCTTCGTGCTTGTCACCGGCTGCTCCAGCGGCATCGGCCTCGCCGCCGCCAAGGCGCTCGGCGCCCACGGCTTCACCGTCATCGCCTCCGCCCGCAAGGCCGGGGACGTCGCCCTGTTGCAGCAGCAGGGTCTCTTGGCGGTGCAGCTGGATCTCGCCGACACCGCCAGCATAGAGCGCGGGGCGGCAGAGGCGCTGGCCCTGGCCGGGGGCCGCCTCTACGGTCTGTTCAACAACGGTGCCTACGGTCAGCCCGGCGCGCTGGAGGATCTCCCCACCGAGGCGCTCCGGGAGCAGTTCAACACCAACCTGTTCGGCTGGCATCACCTCATTCGTCAGGTGCTGCCCCCCATGCTGGCCGCAGGCGAGGGGCGCATCGTGCAGAACAGCTCCGTGCTCGGTCTGGTGGCCATGAAGTATCGCGGCGCCTACAACGCCAGCAAGTTCGCGCTGGAGGGCTACAGCGACACCCTGCGCCTGGAGCTCGCGGGCAGCGGCGTACACATCAGCCTGATAGAGCCCGGCCCCATCGACACCCGCTTTCGCGCCAATGCCCGGGACGCCTTCCTGCGCCACATCGACCCGAGTGCGAGCCGCCATCAGGCCGCTTATGCCCAGACGCTGGCCAGGCTGGAGCGCGAAGGGGGGGCCCGTGGCTTCACCCTGCCAAGCGAGGCCTGCATCCCGCCGCTGATCCACGCGCTCAGCAGCCGGCGCCCCAAGCACCGCTACCCCGTCACCTTCCCGACCCGGCTGTTCGCCGTGTTGCGCCGCCTGTTGCCAAGCCGCCTGCTGGACCGGCTGCTGATCAAATCCGCCTGACGCCAGACAAACGCCGCCCCGCAGCCAGAGGCCAGGGGGCGGCATCTTTCAGTAGTGCTGGCCGTTGCTGTAGTAGTGGGATTTCACGATGGGCAACACCTGCACCACCACATAGGTCTGCTCTCCCAGCACCGCCTTGAGATGACGGGTGATAAGCGCCGCGGCGGCGTCCTGCACCTCCTGCGGGCGCTCGAACCAGACCAGCTCCACGAAGGGGGAACCGGCCTCGATCACCCCGTCACGCACCTGGGTCGTGGGGACGCACTCCAGGGTGACGAACTCCGGCTTGCCGCCGGTCAGGGCACAGAGCTCCTCCGTCAGGGGCACGCTTATCCGCTGAAGGGTGTCGACAGAAACTGCCCGAAAACGAAGGTGGGGCATGGGAAACCTCTTGGCTGTGACAAATGAGGACTTATCATAGAGCACTCATCCCGCTCACATAAGGTGTCTCATGAGATTCCATCCCACGCTGCTCTCCTTCCTGCTCTGCCTGCTGCTGCCGCTCCACGCCTTCGCGGATCCGGCCTTCTACCGCATCAACAAGGGCAAGGAGCAGCACTGGCTGCTGGGATCCATCCATGCGGGCAAGCCCTCCCTCTACCCCCTGCCGGATCCCGTGGAGCGGGCCTGGCAACAGAGCCGGGCCCTGGTGATGGAGGTCGACATGACCCGCATCAGCCAGACCCAGTGGCAGGAGATGGGCGCCATCACGCGGCTGGTGGACGGCAAGACCCTCAAGGATCACCTGCCGGAGGATCTCTACCGGCGCACCCTGATCGCCGCCGGCCAGAACGGCCTGAACGAGAGCATGCTGGCCCCGCTGCGTCCCTGGTTTGCGGCCATCACCCTGACCCAGGCCGCCCTGGAGCGCACCGGTTTTCGCGGCGATCTCGGGGTGGATCAGCACTTTGCGAAGCGGGCGAGTGACGGCGGCAAGCCCATCGTCGGGCTGGAGACCCTGCTGGAACAGCTCGGCTACCTCGCGAGCGTCGGCGACAACCAGACCCTGATGCTGGAGAGCACCCTGGATGAGCTGCCCGAACTCGAGAAGGGGTTCGCCGCCGTGATGACGGCCTGGCAGCACGGGGACGAGGCCACCCTCATCAGCCTGCTGAAGGAGGAGATGGCGCCGCCCAAGCTGCAAGCCTGGCTGGAGCAGACCCTGCTGGCGGAGCGCAACCGCAACTGGCTCAAGAAGTGGCCCGGCCTGCCGAACGAGAGCTTCATCGTGGTAGGGGCCCTGCATCTTTACGGCGAGCACGGACTGCTCGCCCTGCTGGAACAGCAGGGCTGGCGCATCACGCCGCTCACCGAGCCCACCCCCGAGGGGGCGAAATAACGCCATCTCCCTCGGGACGGCGGCCGGTGATGGGAGGCCGCTCACAGAATGGGTTGCCGATTAAACAACCAGAAGGGGACTTGATCGAGATCATCCCTACCCTCCCAAAGAGGTATCTATCATGCCTGTCATCGCCCAGTGACAGGAGTGAACGAAATGGAATTCTGGATGAACCTGATGTTCGGCAACAGCGTGGGGCTGATGTCCATGCTGGTGATCTTCGGCACCTTCCTGCTCATCAGCGCCTACGCGGTCTATTTCATCTACAAGGTGATGCACGCGAAGCCGCCCGTCGAGGAGCAATAAGCGCCAGGGTCATCGCAGGGCGCGTTGATAGCCATAGCCATGCCAGAGACTGCTCGCCCTGCCCGCCGGTAGCCCCTGACCCGGCAGGCTGTACGGGCGCCGCGCCACGGCGCACCGAGTGCCCCCGCCATTCTAAGCACAGGCCAGCCCCGCTATAATGGCCCCTCATTCTCATGCGGGGAGCCTGCCGTGTCTCATAACGACGAACTCTCACTGTTCCTGCAGGAAGTGGCCGACGTGCGGCCGCTGCGCAGCGACCACATCGCCCCCGTTGCGGGCAACAGCCAGCCGACCGAGGCGCAACTCGCGCGCCGCCAGGCCGCCACCGCCGAACAACTCACCCTGGATCACCTCGGCATGGAGGGGATCGAGATGCTGGATCCCCACGCCATCGTCGGCTTCAAGCGCGACGGCGTGCAGGAGGGGGTCTACAAGAAGCTGCGCCTCGGCAAATACGAGTTGCAGGGCTCCCTCGATCTGCACCAGAAGACGCTCAACGAGGCGCGCACCGCCCTGGTGCAGTTCGTCCAGGAGTGCGAGGCGCGGGACATCCGCTGCCTGCTGATCCTGCACGGCAAGGGGGAGCGCAGCACGCCGCGCGCGCTGCTCAAGAGTCACGTCAGCGCCTGGTTGCCGCAACTGCCGGCGGTGATGGCCATGCACAGCGCCGAGCGGCGCCACGGCGGCAGCGGCGCGCTCTATGTGCTGCTGCGCAAGAGCGAGCGCAAGAAGGCGGAAAACCGCGAACGTCACCAGAAGCGCCTCGGCTGACTGCCTGAGGGTGGCACCACGGTGGATGGCAGTGCTAGCATCGGGCGGCCCCGATCATGCCAGGTACGGGGTGCATACCATCAGGGACGATAACAAGGACAATCCCATGTCATACCAGAAACTCGAACAACATCAGCAACAACTGCACCGCCTCTCCCACCTCTCCGCCATCTGTGGCTGGGATCAGGCCGCCATGATGCCGGAGGGGGGTAACGAGGCCCGCGCCGAGGCGATGGCGGAGCTCGGCGTGCTGATCCACGGCAAACGCACCGCCCCGGAACTCGGCGACTGGATTGCGGCGGCCGAGGGGGAAACCCTGGACGCGACCCAGCGCGCGAACCTGCACGAGATCAAACGCCAGTGGCAGGATGCGAGCCTGCTGCCGGGGGACCTCGTGGAGGCGCTGTCCCTCGCCGGCAGCAAGTGCGAGCACGCCTGGCGTCGCCAGCGCAAGGAGAACGACTGGGCAGGCTTTGCCCCGAACCTCGAGGAGGTGGTGCGCCTGTCGCGGGAGGTGGCAACCTTGCGCGCCGAGGCGCTCGGGGTACGCCCCTATGACGCCATGCTGGCGCTGTACGAACCCGGTATGACGAGCGCGCGGCTGGATCAGATCTTCGGCGATCTGACGAGCTGGCTGCCGGATCTGATCCAGCGCGTGAGTGAACGGCAGAAGAGCGACGTGCTCCTGACGCCGCAAGGCCCGTTCCCGATCCCGACGCAGCAGGCGCTCGGCCAGGAGGTGATGGGGCTGCTCGGCTTTGATTTCGCGCACGGCCGGCTCGACGTGAGCAGCCACCCGTTCTGCGGCGGCGTGCCGACGGACGTGCGCATCACCACGCGCTACAACGAGCAGGAGTTCGTCTCCAGCCTGATGGGCATCGTCCACGAGACGGGCCACGCGCGTTACGAACAGGGCTTGCCGCGCGCACTGCTCGGCCAGCCGGTGGCCGAGGCACGCTCCATGGGCATTCACGAGAGCCAGAGCCTGTTCTGCGAGATGCAGCTCGGCCATCACCCCGCATTCCTGTCGCTGATAGCGCCGCGCATTCGCGCGCACTTCGGCGTACAGGACGCGCTCGCGCCCGCGAACCTCGAGAAGCTGTACAACAGGGTCGAGCCCGGCTTCATCCGCGTCGATGCGGACGAGGTGACGTACCCGGCGCACGTGATCCTACGCTACGAGCTGGAGCGCGACCTGATGGAAGGGCGCATCGAGGTCGCGGACATCCCCGAGCTGTGGGACGCGAAGATGCAGCAGTGGCTCGGCTTGTCCACGAACGGCAACTACCAGAACGGCTGCATGCAGGACATCCACTGGACAGACGGCTCGTTTGGCTACTTCCCGAGCTACACGCTCGGCGCCATGTATGCGGCGCAGCTGCGCTTTGCGCTCGAACGTGAGCTCGGCGACATGGGCACGCTCGTGGCGTCTGGCCGCCTGCCGGAGATCTTCGGCTGGCTCGGCCGCCACATCTGGTCCCAGGGCAGCCTGCACGGCACGGACGAGCTGATTCGCCGCGCGACCGGCGAGGCGCTCAATCCCCAGTGGCTGCGCAAGCACCTCGAACAGCGCTACCTGAAATAACCGCTCCCGGGCGCGACTCATCTCGCGCCCGCTTTCCCCCTGCCCGACTATTTTTGCTATCCCTGTCCGTTTCTGGCTAGTCACCCCCCTCGCACCCGCTTAGTCTCAGGCACATGCCCACAGAAATCCGAGTCATGCCATGACCACTGTCAGCCCACACCCATCCCCCAGGGACGAGATCATCCCGGGCCTCACCCGGGAGCAGTGCCACGCCGCGCGGCTCGCGCGAGATGCACGCTTCGATGGCCGCTTCTTTACCGGCGTGCTGTCCACCGGCATCTATTGCCGCCCAGTGTGTCCGGCGCGGGCGCCGCACGAGCACAACGTGCAGTATTTTCGCTTCGCGGCGGCGGCGGAGCAGCACGGGCTGCGGCCCTGCCTGCGCTGTCGCCCCGAACTCGCACCGGCGCAGAGCGGCGATCTGCCGCCGCTCGTCGCCCAGGTGCTGGCGCGCATCGAGCGCGGCGAGCTCGCGGAGCACAGCCTGGGCACGCTCGCGGCGCAGGCCGGGATCACGGAGCGCACGCTGAGGCGCCAGTTCGAGCAACACCTCGGCGCGTCGCCGAAACAGGTGGAGCAGACGCGTCGCCTGCTGCTCGCGAAACGGCTGCTGACGGAGACGCATCTGCCGATCACGGACGTCGCGTTCGCGTCTGGCTTTGCGAGTATTCGTCGCTTCAACGACGCCTGGCTTCAGGCGTATGGCATGGCGCCGGGCGCCCTGCGCAAGCAGGAAGGGGGGACTGGCGAGGCGGCGCCGCAATCGAACCTGCAACTGCACCTGCTGTATCGCCCGCCGTTCGACGTGCAGGCCATGCTCGCGTTCTACCGGCTGCGCGCGATTCCGGGGCTGGAGCGCGTGGATGAGCACGGTTACGAGCGCCGTCACCGGGTCGGCGATCAGGAGGGGCTCATCCGCATCGAACCCGTCGAGGGGGAGAGGCTCAGGCTGACGGTGCGGGATCTGCCGCCGGGCGCGCTGCCGGACATCCTGTACCGGGTGCGCCGCATGTGGGATCTCGACGCCGACATGGGCCGCATCGGCGAACACCTGGGGCAGGATCCGCTGCTCGCCGGCATCCAGGAGCGCTGGCCCGGGGTGCGGCTGCCGGGGGGGTGGGATGAATACGAGGTGATGCTGCGCGCCATCGTCGGCCAGCAGGTGTCGGTCAAGGGCGCCATCACCATCATGGGGCGTCTGGTGGCGCGCACCCTGGCGCAGTTCGGCACGGCGCAGCTGCCCACGCCGGCCCAGCTGTGCGAGCTCAATCTGGACGGCATCGGCATGCCGGGCAGCCGCATCCGCACGCTGCAAGGGCTGGCCTCGGCGCTCGCGAGCGGCGCGCTCATCCTGGGCACGGCAAGCGACGAGCAGTTGCTCGCGCTGCCGGGCATAGGGCCCTGGACAGTGGCCTACTGGCGGCTGCGCTGCGGGCTGGACACGGACGCCTTCCCCGCCTCGGATCTCGTGCTGCAAAAGGCGCTCGGGGGCGGTAACAAGCTGCCGGTGAAGGAGGCAGAGGCGCGAAGCGCCCCCTGGCAGCCGTGGCGCGCCTATGCCGCAAGCTGGCTGTGGCACGCCATGAGCGAGCAACCGGCGCTGCTCACCCAACCCGGACACGAACAAGACGAGGAGAAAACATCATGATCCGTTACGACTTTCTGGAGACCCCGTGCGGCCGGCTGCTGATCGCCATCGATGAGCGCGGTCTGGTCCACGTGGACTTCGTGGCCGGCCTGCGGCCACTGCCCGACATGCGGGACTGGCTACAGGATGGCGAGGCGCTCGCCCCCTTCCTCGCCGAGTTTGAGGCCTACTTCGCAGGGCGCTTGCAGCGCTTCACCCTGCCGCTCGCGGCGCGGGGCACGGCGTTTCAACAGGCGGTGTGGCGGGCGCTGTGCAACATCCCCTACGGGGAGACCCGCAGCTATGGCGACATCGCCCGCGCCATCGGCAAGCCGAGCGCGGTGCGGGCGGTGGGGGCCGCAAACGGGCGCAATCCGCTCTCCATCATAGTCCCCTGCCACCGCGTGATCGGCCAGAACGGCAGCCTCACCGGCTATGCGGGGGGCCTGCCCATCAAGCAGGCGCTGCTGGCGCTGGAGGGAAGTGACGCCTGAGAAAGCGGCCTGCTCGCCCCAACCTCGCCTCAGGGGCTCGGCGGTTTGCGTCTGTGGATGACGCCACGGGCAGCGGCCCCCAGCAGGCGGCGAAAGGTGGGACAGCTCATGTGGCTCGGCGCCGGGCAGATGGCGGCATGGCGCAGACCGTCGCGCATGGCGGTCAGCTGCACTATGGTGCGATCCAGCTCTTCGGCCTTGTGCAGCAGCTGCTCCCTGTCTATCTCGGGACGCCCGTCGTCCCCGAACATACGTGCGATTTCGTCCAGCGAGAAACCCGCCGCCCGCCCCAGGGCGATGAGCGCCAGGCGCTCCAGCACGCTGGCCGCAAACTGGCGCCTGATGCCCTGACGGCCAAGAGCCTGGATCAGCCCCTTCTCCTCGTAGAAACGCAAGGTCGAGGCAGGCACCCCGGACCGCTTCACCACCTCGGATATATCCACACGCCCCCCTTGACCTCAAGTCGACTTGAAGTCGTACGCTAGCGTCCGTGTCATCACAAGGGAAGAGAAAATCATGAACACTGTGTTTTCCGTGCTGTTGATCGGGGTCGGTGCAACGGCCTTGATGGATCTGTGGGGCGTGGTGCGCAAGCCGCTGCTGGGCATGCCGCTGCCGAGCTACACCATGATGGGGCGCTGGATCGGTCACATGGGCCAGGGCCGATTCCGTCATGAGGCCATTGGCGCGGCCAGCCCCATCCCGGGGGAAAGCCTCATCGGCTGGAGCGCCCACTACCTCATCGGTATCGCCTTCGCCGCCCTGCTGATCGCCACCCAGGGCCAAGACTGGCTGCTGGCGCCCACGCCGGGCCCGGCCCTCGCCCTGGGCCTGGTCACAGTGGCGGCCCCGTTTCTTGTCATGCAGCCCAGCATGGGGGCTGGCATCGCCGCCTCCCGCACGCCCCACCCCGCCTCGGCCCGGGTTCACAGCCTGATCAACCATGCCGTGTTCGGCCTGGGGCTGTATCTCTCTGGCTGGGCGCTGCACACCCTGTTAGGGGGCTAACGCCGCTGCGCCAGCCAGCCGTGAAAGCCCAGCGCCTGAAAGAAGCGGTGCGCCGCCGTGAAACCGGCCCCTTGCAGCAGGTGCCGGGTCTGCCCCTCGTCCAGCGTGACGAAATCCTCCCCGAGGCGGCGCACCATCTGCTCGCCGGCAGGAGGCGGCAGACCGGCGAGGGCGGCCTGCAACCCCATGGCCTTGCGCTCAAGCGGGTCAGTGGGCGCCATCAGATCCGCCAGCAGCAGGGGGGCACCGGGCACGAGTTGGCGGGCGATTTCTCCAAGCAGCGCAGCTTTCTGCGACAGGGGCAGAAAATGCAGCACCAGCAGGCAGAGGGCTCCATCACATGGCTTATCCACCACAGGCAACGGGCCCAGGTGCCAGCACACCCTCTCCCCCATGCCCGCCTGCTCGGCCCGCACCCTGGCCTGGGCCAGCATGTCCGCCGAGATATCCTGGGCCACAAAGGTCCAGCGGGGGCAGAGACGGCCAAGCAGCAGCAACTCGCTGCCCGTACCCACCCCCACCAGCAGCACCTGGGCCTGCTGGCCCAGCGCGGCCATCAGCCGTGAGGCACAAAGCTGGTGCAGCAGCTCATAACCCGGTACCAGCAGGGGGATGCGGCTGTCATAGGCCCTCGCCCCTTCTCCGTCGAATCGCTCCGTCATCTTTTGCTCCTTTGGTGTGAGCCCCCTTGATAGGGGCTGCCGCCGGGAGAAGGTCAAGAGCCACAGGGGCAAGCCAGTTGCCAGCCCAGCCCTTCCCATGAAGGGAGGGCCCTAGCGCCCCTTGTCCAGCGCCGCTTTCAGATCCGGATTGAAGACGCGCTTGAGGGAGGCGGGGTTGTTCACCAGCTTGGCCGCCGGGCGGCGGGGGCGCCTGACCAGTTCGCCGCCGCAGTTCGGGCAGGTCAGGTGCAGATACTGCTCGTTGCACTCAGCGCAGAAGGTGCACTCGAAGGAGCAGATATAGGCGATCGCCGTGTCGGCGGGCAGATCCCGGTCACAGCACTCGCAGTTGGGTCTGAGTTCCAGCATGGGCAGCTCCGGGGGAAACGGGAAGAACGGCTCAGTCGACGATAAAGAGGCGAGCGCCCAGTTCGGTGCAGGAGCGATGGGGTTCGGCATTGTCCGCCACCTGGTAGCTCATGCCCGGCGTCAGGGTGAAGACGCGACCATCCTGCAGCTCGGTGTGCAGCTCCCCTTCGAGGCAGAGCAGCACATGGCCCTTGCTGCACCAGTGGTCCGCCAGATACCCGGGGGAGTACTCCACCATTCGCACCCGCAGATCCCCGAACTGCCGGGTGTGCCAGCGGGCGACGCCGCGCTCCCCCTGGTGCTCGGTCGGCGGGACCTCGGCCCAGTTCGTGGTGCAAAACGGCAGTGCATCGATGTTCATGACAGCTCCTTTGTCAGTTGAGGGGTTGGGGCTGCTTAGAGAGACAAGCCCCTGGGCAGCGCCACCCCATACTGCCATCTAATCCGCACCCGCCCCATCCCCACACGGGCAGCCGTCAGCGCTTGAGGCTGCCCATCACCTGCATCTCGCAGCGGTGGCAGTCAAAGCGCAGACGGAAACTCTCCTTGCCCATCTTGAGCTCCAGGGGCTCGGCCTTGAGACCGGGCACCTCCTTCGGACAGAGCTGCTGGCTGTAGCGGATGCAGTGTTTGGTGATCATCAGCACCACTTCCCGCTCCTCCTTGTTCGCCTCATACGCGGGGGCGATGCGCTCAACCCCGTGTTCGCGAAAGAACTGCTCCGCCGCACTGTTCAGCACATTGCCGAGGTAGGAGAGGCGGTGCTGGGGGTAGATGGCATCGCGCAAGGGGATGCGCCGCTCGGGTCGCCGGTAGGCGGCCAGACGCGCCGTCTCCAGGGCGGCGATGCCATCCCGGCGCAGGCCGTTAAGCTGTGAAGCAGCAATAAACAGGGGTGTGGTGAATGCCAGCTCAATCTGGCGCGCCACAAACAGGGTGTTGCCGAGTTTGCCGAGCTGGTCGCGCGCCTGTTGCAGCGCCCGCGCCGGGTTGTCGGCCGTCTGCTTGTCGCAGGGGAGCGTGACGGCGGCGCAGATGCCCTGCTCGTCGGTCAGGGTGAGGCTCAATCCCTCGTCCCACTCACCGAGCCGCATGTCGACCCGGATGCGGCGATCCGCGCTCGGCTTTTCGAGCAGCTTGCTGAAGGCCTGATCGTGATTGCGGAAGATCTCGGTGCCCACCTTGAGGCCGGGCATGGGTTCCGACAGCAGTAACCGCTTGCTCTGTGCCTTCTCCTCCACTTTATTGAGGCGCATCCCCACCAGCTCGCCCCCCGGCTTGAAGAAGCCGAGGCCGTCGCCGTTGTTGAGGGTCACGGGCTGGCCGTCGATCTCTATCCCGTCCTTGTTCACCCTGGTGACGCGCCCGAGCGGCTCCCCCACGTATTTCGGGCTGCGGGGGGAGTCGATCCCCGGCTGTCGGCCATGGAGGAAGTAGTCGGTGCTGCCGCGGTTGAAACTCTTTTTGGGATCCGGCGTGAAGCCGTAGGTGCAACGGCCGGCCGAGGAGGCCACCAGATCCGGGCGCCGCTCCAGGATGGCGTCCAGCTTCTGGCGATACCAGGCGGTGACGTTCTTGACGTAGTCCAGCCCCTTGAGGCGCCCCTCTATCTTGAAGGAGCGGATCCCAGCCTCGACAAGCGCCTCCAGGTTCGCGCTCTGATCCATGTCTTTCAAGGAGAGCAGGTGGCTGTTCTCCACCAGTACCTCCCCCGCCGGGGTCTGCAGGGAGCAGGGCAGCCGGCAGAGCTGGGCGCACTCGCCCCGGTTCGCGCTGCGCCCGGTGCGGGCGTGGCTGATGTTGCACTGACCGCTGTAAGAGACGCACAGGGCGCCGTGGATGAAGAACTCCAGCTGCACGCTGGTGGCGGCGCTGATCTCGCGGATCTGCGCAAGGGAGAGCTCGCGGGCCAGCACCACCTGGGAGAAGCCCACGTCCTGCAGAAACTTCACCTTCTCCGGCGTGCGGTTGTCGGTCTGGGTGCTGGCGTGCAGCGCGATGGGGGGGAGGTCGAGCGCCAGCAGCCCCATGTCCTGCACGATGAGGGCGTCGGCTCCGGCTTCATAAATCTGGTGCGTCAGGCGCCGGGCCTGCTCCAGCTCGTGGTCGTGCAGCAGGGTGTTGAAAGCGACGAACACCTGGGCGCCGAAGCGGTGGGCGTGGCGGGCGAGCGCCTCGATATCCTCGATGCTGTTGCCCGCGGCGCTGCGGGCACCGAAGGCGGGGCCCCCCATGTAGACGGCATCGGCGCCGTGGTTGATGGCCTCGATGCCGTAGGCCAGGTTCTTCGCCGGGGCCAGCAGCTCTAGTCGGTTCTGTTCGGGGGGCGCGAGGCGCGGGGTCTGATCGTGCATGGTCTGGTCCCAGAGGAGCGACAAATGGCCGCCACTCTAGCGAGACCCGGCTCCCCTCGCCTTGATCCCGCTTAAGATCACCGCAGAATGCAGGATTGGATCAGACCCTGCTCTCCCTTGAGAAGCGGATCAAATGACCACCTTGAGCGCCAGCCTCAGATCACGACTTTCAACGCCAGTCCCAGCAACACCAGACCGCTTATCTTGTCGATCACGGTGGATTTGGCTTTGAGCCAGGCGAGCACGGGCCCGCGGGAGAGCACCAGGGCCACCAGCACGTACCAGAGTGCGTCTATGCCGCCAGCGGTCAGCATCATGATGCTCCCCTCCCACCAGCCGGTATCGGCGTGCACGAACTGGCTGAACAGGGCGATGAAGAAGATGGCGAGCTGGGGGTTCAAGAAGGCCACCATAAAGCCCTCGAACGCCCCCTGACGGCCGCGCAGCTGGTGCACCTCCTCTTCACGGGACTCGCCGCTCGCGGGTCTGGCCAGCAGCGCCTTGACCCCGAGCCAGGCGAGGAAAGCGGCGCCACCGTAACGGATGAGATCGAACAGCAGCGGGGTCTGGGTGATCAAGATGGCGAGGCCGAGCGCCGTGATCAGGGCGTAGATCCCCACCCCCAGGCCGTGGCCGAGCGCCGTCACCACCCCATGGCCCTGGCCCCCCTGTACGGTGTTGCGGATAATCAGCGCCAGGCTCGGCCCCGGGGCGATGGCCCCCATCACGCAGATGGCGGCCAGCGCCAGCCAACTCGTCAATTCCATACCCTTTCCTTCCTCTGTCGAATGTCGGTTCAGGCGATCAGAGTAGGGGGCGGCCAGCTATGCCAGAAGTGAAAGTTATGAATAGATTTCATAGCCATTGGCTATGGTCTGGCACCTGCTGCCGGTGCTAGCCGGGCTGGCCTCTCCCCGACGCCAGCTGCTTGCGGCTCTCCCCCAGGGTGAACTGCAGGTGATCCCGCAGGAAGGGATAGGCCAGCTCGCGAAACCAGCGGTGGGCCGGATCCAGGTGGTGGCGCTGGTGCCACAGCAGATGGTACTGCTGGACCCGGGTGGTGAAGGGCAGATCGCAGAAGCTCAGGGCGTGCTCCCGGGAGAGCTGCCAGGCGATGTGGGCCGGGGTGGTCATCAGACAGTCGGTGCGCAGCAGCACCTCCACCGCGGCCTGGAAGAAGGGCACCCGGGCAAACCAGCGGCGGGAGAGCCCGAGGGGAGCCAGCACCTGCTCCACCGGGCTGTCCTTGTCGCCGCCGCCGCTCACCTGCAGGTGGGGCCAGGCGAGGTACTCCTCCAGGGTGGGGGCCGTGCCCGCGAGCGGGTGGTGGCGCCCCATCAGCACCACCAACCTGTCCTCCCCCTGGTGCAGGCCCCGGATCTGATCCGGCACCAGCTCGGTGATGGTGGAGACCATGTCCAGCTCCGACTGCCAGAGCTGGGGCAGCAGGCGCTTGTCCCACAGGCTGTACTCCAGCGCCGCTTGGGGGGCGGCCTTCGCCAGCGCCGCGCAGATGTCCGGCAGGATGTGCTGGGCCACGTAGTCGGAGGAGGCGAGCCGGAATACCCGCTCGCAGCGCTCCGGGGCAAACTCCGGCGCCTCGTAGAGCCGCTCCAGGGCGCCGAGGGAATCGGCAAGCTGGGCCGCCAGCGCCTCCGCCCTCGGGGTCAGCAGCCAGCGCTGCCCCTCCCGCACCAGCAGCTCGTCGCCAAACTCGCTGCGCAGCTGGCCGAGCTGCTTGCTGATGGAGGGCTGACTCAGGTGCAGCAACTCCGCCGCCCGGCTGATGTTGCGGGTCTCCAGCAGCACCTTGAGGGTGGGCAGGAGGTTGAGATTCGCTTTGTGCACTGGGATCACCTCGGGTGGCGGCAGGCTGGGTCGGGCCTTCATCTTAAGACAAGGGAGAGCGGGAATTTAAGCAAAATCACGGTCTTGCCCCTCCCCTCTCCCCTGCACGCTCCCGTCCGCTGGATGACAGTGGCGGCCCCGTGCGTCATAATTGCGCAATTTTCCGCCCCGGGCGGCCATCACGATAAGCGACGACAAGATGAAATACGCCAATATCACCGGTTGGGGAAAGTGCCTGCCCCCCGCAGCGCTGACCAATGATGACCTCAGCACCATCATGGACACCTCGGACGAGTGGATCTACCCGCGCACCGGCATCAAGGCCCGTCGGGTCTCCCACGTCAGCACCACGGCGCTCGCCACCCTGGCCGCCCGCCGCGCCCTGGCCTGCGCCGGCCTGGACGCCGGTGCCATTGATGGCATCATCCTGGCCACCGCCACCCCGGGCACCCTGGTGCCCAATGGCGCCTCCGCCGTGCAGCAGGCCCTCGGTGCCCACAAGGCTGCGGTATTCGACCTCAACGCCGCCTGCACCGGCTTCGTCTATGCGCTCTCGGTCGCCACCTCCCTGGTACAGACCGGCATGATGCAGCGAGTGCTGGTGATCGGCGCCGAGCGCCTGACCCAGCTGCTGGACTGGGCCAAACGCGACACCGCCGTGCTGTTTGGTGACGGTGCCGGCGCCGTGGTCATCGAGGCGAGCGAGCAGGAGAGCGGCCTGATCGCAAACAAACTCGGCTGCGACAGCGAGGCGCGGGAGATCCTGCACGTGCCGAACTTCGGTACGGATCGGGTGCGTTTCGCCGACATCGACGGCCTCTTCACGTTCAACTTCGAGGGGCAGGAGATCTTCAAGCGCGCCGTGCGCGGCATGGGCGAGGCCACCGGCACCGTGCTGGCCCAGGCCGGCATCGCCCCCGAGCAGGTCGATCTCATCGTGCCGCACCAGGCGAACGTGCGCATCATCGAGACCCTGGCCAAGCGCATGAACGCCCCCATGGAGAAGGTGATGGTCAACATCGAGCAGTACGGCAACACCTCCGCCGCCACCGTGCCCATCGCCCTGTGCGAGGCGCTGGAGCAGGGCCGGGTCAAGCCGAACAGCTACCTGCTGACCGCCGCCTTCGGGGCCGGCCTCACCTGGGGGGCCGCCCTCATCAAGTGGGGGGAGCGCGTCACCCCCCTCGCCCTGTGCGAGGACGAGCTGCCCCCCTGCGATCACAGCGCCCTGGAACTCATCGCCCATGCGGTGCAGGGTTGCCAACAGGCCCGCACTCAGGACGCCTGACCTCCCCGTCGGGGCTACTACCCCGTCACCGATAAAAAGAGGAGCCCGCGTGGCTCCTCTTTTTATTTCCCGCCTACTCTTTCCCGCCCTCTGACCTCTCCCGGCTGGACATCGGGGACGGTATAAAAGTCATTGAAAAGCGTGAATTTTGAGCGAGACATATCAAAAAATAACCACTTGACACTTTTTTGTCGTCAGAATGAGGCCAAGGGGTTCACAACCTTGTCGGATCTGGTAGTATGCGGCCTCGCACTTGGGGAGGGGTTCCCGAGCGGCCAAAGGGATCAGACTGTAAATCTGACGGCTCTGCCTTCGAAGGTTCGAATCCTTCTCCCTCCACCATTCAAGTGCGAAAAATCAGGAAAATACCCCGTGGAGGGGTTCCCGAGCGGCCAAAGGGATCAGACTGTAAATCTGACGGCTCTGCCTTCGAAGGTTCGAATCCTTCTCCCTCCACCATCTTCCTGACACAATATGCAATGCCCCTGTGGAGGGGTTCCCGAGCGGCCAAAGGGATCAGACTGTAAATCTGACGGCTCTGCCTTCGAAGGTTCGAATCCTTCTCCCTCCACCATCCTTCAGAAAACCCGGCCTGGCGCCGGGTTTTCGCTTTTCCGGTCAGATTCCATTTGGCACTGTCAGATCTGACAATTGCCCTTCCCCCGCGTTTTCGAAACAGTAGTGATTCCAGTTGTTAAAGGAGCACACCTATGTTTGAAATCTGGGATGAGACGGGCCGCGAGCTGGGGCTGACACTGCCCGAGCTGCAACAGCGCCTGCGCCAGTACCAGGGGGATGTCATGGTGCGCTACTTCAACCGCCTCGGCCTGCCGAGCACCCTCTTCCTCACCGTCCGTCAGGGATGCGCCTACCAGCGCTTCAAGGCTGGCAGCCCCCAGCTCGACTGGGACTGGCTGGCCCAGGCTATCCAGATGGCGCATACCCCAAAGGTCAGCGCGCCCCCGCTTGGCAAGGCGCCCCTCCAGGCAACAAACTAGGGCCTGCGTTCGCGTCCTCCTGCGCCAGATAGGCCAGCCCTGCCTGCCACCCCATCTGATACCCCTGCTCCAGCCGATCCTTGTCCGTGGTCATGCGCCCGACCCGAAAGCCCGCAGGCGGCACTATGACCCGGACGCGGCAATCCCGGGGCGGCCGGCGAATGAAGTCGATGGCGTCGTTGTAGCTTTGATGGCGAGAGAGGCTCGCCCGGGCCAGGGCCGGGGTCTGGCGCAGTAGGTAGCGGTGCAAGGCGGGCAGCCTGGGCGCCCGCTTGCGATAGCCCAAGGGCCGGGAGAGCACCACTGTGATGTCCCGCGCCCCCTGCTCGTAGGCGTGGCGCACCGGAATGGAGTCCGCCACCCCGCCGTCCGTCATGGCCTCCCCTCCGATGCGCACGAAGTGCCGGTAGGCGAGCGGCACCGAGCAGGAGGCCTTGATCTGCTGCTCCAGCTCGGCGGCAGTGGCCCTGAGGTAAGCCGCCTGACCGTCCGCCACCCGGGTGGTCACCACGGTCAGCGGCACCGGATTGGCGGCGAAGTGCGCGAGATCCAGCCTGATCTCCCGGATGGTGATCCCCCACAGCCAGTCGAGATCGAGCCAGTGGCCGCCCCGCAGGAACTTGCCGAAGTTGATGAACTCGGGGCGGCAGGAGTAGTCGGTGATGACCCTGTGGTTGCGCCCCCGCTGCCCCGCCAGATAGGCCGCCAGGTTGACCGCCCCCGCCGAGACCCCGATGCAGTGATCGAACTGCGTCTTTCCCTTCGCCAGGAAGGCGTCCAGCACGCCGGCAGCAAAGATGCCGCGCATGGCGCCCCCCTCGACCACCAGGGCCGTTTGTTGCCGACTCATCCCGCCTCCCGTTCCTGCCGTCCATAACCCTGGTTTCGGTCCAACCTGGCCGTGTGAATGTGCTCGAAGCCTGCCTCGTCCATGACCAGATTCCAGATGACTCTGTGAATGGCCCCACACTTTGGTTCATTCAGAGCCCAGTTTCCGGACAGGCTCCCTATAATGGCCGCGCCTCGCCTGACCCTATCGAGGCATAACATCTTGATGCTACGGAATATTACAATGAAAAACATCCCCAAAACCCTGCTCGCGGCTGCCATTTCCCTCGGATTGATGGCAGGCTGCAACAGCCAGAACGACTCCGAGACCCCGACGCCCATGGTTCGCTTCGCCACCTTCAACCTCTCCTTCGATCGCACCGCCGCCGGCATGCTCGCCGGTGAACTGGCCCTGAGCCGCGCCGAGCAGGATGCCCTGCTGGCCCGCCTCGCCGACGGCACCCTGAGCGGTGCCGAGAAGACCAGGGCCCTCGACGTGCAGCAGATCCGCAACATCGCCGAGATTGTGCAGCGCACCCGCCCCGACGTCTTCCTGCTCAACGAATTCGACAATGACGGCAAGGGAGCCGATACCACGGACCTCAAAGCCTTCAACGACAACTACCTGGCCCACCCCCAGCACGACGAGGTGAAGGCCATCCGCTACCCGGTGATGCAGAACTTTGCCACCAACACCGGCCTGATGAGCGGCCATGACCTCAACCTGGACGGCAAGCGCAACAACGGGCCCGACGACGCCTGGGGCTTTGGCAACTATCACGGCCAGTACGCCTTCGCCGTGATGTCCCAGTACCCCATCGATACCAAGGGGATCCGCACCTTCCAGCACTTCAAGTGGAAGGACATGCCGGGCGAAGCGAACCCCGTCATCGACGACTGCAACAATGCCAGGGCGCCGATCCCGGCCGGTCGCCAGTGCGGCGATGCCTGGTATGATGACGCCGCCTGGCAGGCCTTCCCGCTCTCGTCCAAGAACCACGCCGACGTGCCGGTGCGCATCAAGCGCGGCAACAAGGAGGAGGTGATCCACTTCCTCATCTCCCACCCGACCCCGCCCATCTTCGCCAACGCGGCGCGCCACAACGTCAGGCACAACCGGGCCGAAGTCGCCTTCTGGCAGGATTACGTGGAGAGCGCCGGCTACATGGTGGACGACGCGGGCAAGGCCGGTGGGCTGCCTGCGGGTGCCAGGTTCGTCATCGCCGGCGATCTCAACGCCGATCCCCAGATTGGCGATGGCGATCTGACCGCCATTCAGGATCTGCACAACCATGTGCTGGTCAATCAGGCCGTCACCAACGGCGCCCTGATCCCGGTCAGCCAGGGCGGCCCCGAGTGCCTCGCCAGCCAGCCGGATCAGTGCAAGCGCAACAACAACCGCCCCACCCCGGAGCGCATCACCAGCAGCAGCGGCCTGCAGCTCGACCACGTGCTGCCCTCCGCCAACCTGAACGCGGTCGCCTCCGGCGTGTTCTGGCCGGCCAGCTTCGAGCAGGGCCATCACCTGGTGTATGACGCCAAGCTCGGCATCGCCAAAGGCGTCAGCTCGGATCACCGCCTGGTGTGGGTCGACGTCGAACTGGACCACTGATGCGCAGGATCATCCAATAACAAGCGGGGCCACACTGGCCCCGCTGCGTCCCCCCCCTTCTCGACTCGGGCCGGCAGCCCCTGACACCCCGAGAAGGCGGTGGCCCTGACCCCAGGCGGCGAGGCATGCGGCCCCGGGCGACACAAAACGCGGCGGGATCACACACTTGGCGCCGCTATGGGGGTAGAGTGCCCTCTTCCCGTCATCAGGACCGCCCGGGTCCTGCGCCTTACCTTGAGGACACACCATGGAACTGCTTCTGCTCAGCAACGGCAAAACCACCGAACACCCCGGCCTGCTCGGCTGGGCCCGCGACCGGGTGCAGACCCTGCTCGCCCGCAAACAGGTCAAGCGCATCCTGCTCATCCCCTACGCAGTGATCCGCAGCGACTGGGATGCCCGCGCCCGCGAGCTCACCGAGAGCCTGGGGGTCGAGACCATCAGCATCCACCAGTTCGACGACCCCGTGGACGCCATCCACCGGGCCGACGCCATCTTCATCAGCGGCGGCAACACCTGGCGCCTGAACCAACGGCTGCACGAGTACGGTCTGGTGGTCCCCATCCAGCGGGCGGTGCGCGAGCGGGGCGTGCCCTACGTGGGCTGGAGCGCCGGCTGCAACGTGGCCACCCCCAGCATCCGCACCACCAACGACATGCCGGTGTGCAGCGTCGCCGTACTGCCGGCGCTGGGCCTCTTCCCCGTGCAGATCAACCCCCACTACCTGGACGCCAGCATCAGCGGCCACATGGGGGAGACCCGGGACGAGCGCCTGGCCGAGTTCTGCGCCATCAACCCGAGCGAGCACGTGGTGGCCCTGCGCGAGGCGAGCCTGCTGCAGGTCAGCGGCGAGAACGGCCACGAGACCGTCGAGTACTGGAGCGCCCGCGACGAGGAGTTCAAGATCTTCCGGCACGGCGAGACGCCCCGGGAGTACCAGGACGCCGCGCCGCTGGCCGCGCTGACCCCCTTCATTCCCTTCACCCTCAGGGGCTGATTCCGCGCGCGCACACGCGCAAATCCAAATGAAAAGAGGGATGGCCAAGGCCATCCCTCTTTGAGGGTGACGCCGGCGCCCTACTCCAGGATCGCCAGCTCCTCCTTGCCGCCCCGCCCTGGCGCCTTGAGCAGCAGCACCAGCGGCACGGCGCACAGGCTGACCCACATCATCAGGCGAAAATCCTGCAGGTAGGCGAGCAGGCTGGCCTGCCGGGTCACCTCCCCATTGAGGGTGGCGAGCCCCTTGGCCGTCATCAGCTCCGCCATGCCCGTCCCCTGGTGCAGACCGGTGTTGAAGGGGGTGATGTAGGCGGCGAACACCTCATGATTCATCTGGGTGCGCTGGGCCAGGTAGGTGATCACCACCGAGATGCCGATGCTGCTGCCGATGTTGCGCACCAGGCTGAACAGCGCCGTCCCCTCGTTGCGATAGCGCGGCGCCAGGGTCGCGAAGGTGACGGTGGAGAGCGGCACGAAGATGAAGCCGAGCCCCAGCCCCTGGATGATGCCGGTGCGCACTATGTCCCAGCTGCCGATGTCCGTGTTGAACAGGGTCATTTCCCACATGGAGAAGCTGGTGAGCAGCAGCCCCGAGAGGATGAGATAGCGGGCATCCACCCGGCCCGACAGCCTGCCTACCAGCATCATGGCGAACATGGTGCCGACCCCGCGCGGGGCGAGCAGATAGCCCACGTCGATCACCGGGTACCCCATCAGCCCCTGCATGAAGGGGGGCAGCAGGGTCATGGTCGCGAGCAGTATGATGCCGACGATGAAGATAAACACCAGGCCGACGCTGAAGTTGCGATCCCGGAACAGGGCCGGCTCGATGTAGGGGTGCGGGTGGGTGAAGATGTGCACCACGAAAAGGTAGAACGCCATCACCATCAGGGCGGTCTCGATGATGATCTCCCGGCTCGCGAACCAGTTCTGGGATTCCCCCCGATCCAGCGCCATCTGCAGCGCACCGATGCCGAGGCTCAGCAGGGCGAAGCCCAGCAGATCGAAGCGACGGCTGGCATCGATCTTCGTCTCCTCGATGAAGGCGGCGAGCCCGAACCAGGCCAGCAGACCGAACGGCAGGTTGATGTAGAAGACCCAGCGCCAGTTGTAGTACTCGGTGAGCCAGCCCCCCAGCGACGGCCCCAGGATGGGGCCCACCATGACCCCTATGCCCCAGAGTGCCATGGCGGAGCCGTGTTTCTCCGGCGGGTAGGTGTCCAGCAGCACCGCCTGGGAGAGGGGCACCAGACTGGCGCCGAAGATCCCCTGCAGCAGGCGGAACAGCACGATCTGATCCAGGCTCTGGGCCGCGCCGCACAGCATGGAGGCGACCGTAAAGCCCGCCACCGACCACATGAACAGCCGCTTGCGGCCAATTCTTGCCGAGATGAAACCGGTCAGCGGCATGAAGATGGCGGCCGCCACTATGTAGGAGGTGAGCACCCAGGAGATCTGGTCCTGGGTCGCCCCCATGGCCCCCTGCATGTGGGGCAGGGCCACGTTGGCGATGGTGGTGTCCAGCGCCTGCATGATGGTCGCCACCATCACCGACAGGGTGATGAAGGTGCGACGGGAGACCTGGTCGGCCTCCTCTGTGGCTGCGCTCGTCATATCAACCTCGGCTCGACCAGCCGGGCAGGGAGCGCTGATGACCGGTGTCGATCTCGGCGATGGCGCTCAGCCCCGCCCGCAGGGTGGGCAGCTCCGCCCCCGTGTCCAGCTTGATCCGCACCGCCACGCGCTGGGCGATCTTGACCCAGTTGCCGGTGGCGTTCTGGGCCGGGATCACCGAGAACTCGGAGCCGGTGGCCGGGCTCAGACTCTCCACCACCCCGGTCCAATGGGCATCCGGGTAGGTGTCCACGCTGATGTCGACCCGCTGGCCAGGCTGCACATGGGTCAGCTCCGTCTCGGTGAAGTTCGCCTCCACCCAGGGGGTATCGGTCTCCACCAGCATCATGGCGGTCATGCCCGCCATCATGTACTGGCCCGGCTTGGGCAGCTGGCTGGCGACGCCGTTGGCGGGGGCATAAACGGTGGTGCGAGCCAAATCCAGCCTGGCCTTGGCCAGTCCGGCGGCGGCTTCCCGATAGGCGGGCTGCTGCTCCACCGGCAGGTTCACGTCCCCGCTGAGGGAGGCCTCAATCTTCTTGAGCCCCTCCTCCAGCGCCACCTGCTGCTGGGCTGTCTGTATGGTGAGCTGGCGCGCATCGTCGTAATTGGCGGTAGAGGTGAAGTGCTTGGCCACCAGATCCGCCTGGCGGTGTTCCTCCTTCACGGCATAGGCATGGCGGGTGCGGGCCACGGCGATTTCGGCCTGCTGGCCCCGATAGCTGGTCTGCAGCGCCACCAGATCGGTGCGCACCTTGGCGAGTTCCGCCTCGGCCTTGGTCACGGCGACCCGGAAGGATTCGGGATCCAGCTCGAACAGCGGCTGGCCGGCCTTGACCTGCTGGTTCTCGTCGACGAACACCTTGGCTACCCGGCCCAGTACCTCGGTACTGATGGGCACCTTGTCCGCTTTCACATAGGCGTTGTCCGTCTCGACATAGCGTCCGCCCTGCAGGTAGATGGCCCCCGCCCCGAGCAGCACCAGGGCCGGCACCACCACCAGCAACAGCAGGCGGGTGCGGCGCCGATTGGCCGCGGGACGGGGGGAAGAGGGTGAGTCATGGGTCATGAGATCGCTCCGCATTGGTTGCGTCAAACAAAAAGAATCAGGAGTGGCAGAGATTGGCACGCAGGATCTTGAGGGAGTGGCACAGGGCCTCTGTCGCCTCCTCCCCCAGCTCGCCGATGGCCCTCTGATGCACCAGGTCGGCGGCCCGCTTGATCATCGCCAGGTGGGGGGTGGCCGCCTCGGTCAGAAACAGCTGATAGGCCCGCCTGTCATGGGGATCACTGCGCCGCTCCACCAGGCCGCTCTCCGCCAGCTGATCGAGCTGGCGGGCCAGGGTGATGGGCTGGATGTCGAGCCTATCAGCCAGATCCACCTGGCGGATCCCCTGGCTGCGCGCGATATGCACCAGGGCCCTGGCCTGGGCCAGGGTGAGACCGCTGCCCTCCAGCTGCTGCTGGAACTGACGGCGCATCAGGCGCTGGACGTCCCCTATCAGGAAGCCGAGGGTGTCGGGCTGTTTGTTCATGGCATGCAACCTATATAATAAGCTTTACTTATTATAAGCGAAGAGATGATATGTGCAAGCTGGCCCCGCCCGCCGTTTGAGTTCATGCTGGGGATCACCACCCCAACGGCAGGAGAAACGCGATGAACATCAGGATGGAGAGGGACAGCCTGGGGGAGATAGCCGTCCCGGCGGACAGGCTGTGGGGGGCCCAGACCCAGCGCTCCCTGCACCACTTCAACATCTCGGGAGAACGCCAGCCCATGGAGATCATCCATGCCCTGGCCCGCATCAAGTCCGCCTGTGCCAGGGTCAACCACGCCCTGGGGCTGCTCCCCGCCCGCAAGGCCCAGGCCATCATGGCCGCCGCCGACGAGATCCTGCGCGGCCTGCACGACGCCGAGTTCCCCCTGATGGTCTGGCAGACCGGCTCCGGCACCCAGACCAACATGAACCTCAACGAGGTGCTGGCCAACCGGGCCAGCGAACTGCTCGGCGGCCCCCGCGGGGAGGCGCGCCTGGTTCACCCCAACGACGAGGTGAACCGGAGCCAGTCCAGCAATGATGTCTTCCCGAGCGCCATGAACCTGGCGGCCGTCACCGCCATCACGGGCCACCTGCTGCCGGCCCTCGCCACCCTGAAGCAGACCCTGGCCGACAAGGCCGCCGCCTTCGACCACATCGTCAAGATTGGCCGCACCCACCTGCAGGACGCCACTCCCCTCACCCTGGGGCAGGAGATCTCCGGCTGGGTCGCCCAGCTGGAGCAGGGGGAGCGCCACCTGCACGCCGCCCTGCCCCATCTGTGCGAGCTGGCGCTCGGCGGCACCGCGGTCGGCACCGGCCTCAACTGCCCTCCGGGCTTTGCCGAGGCGGTGGCCAGGACCCTGGCCGAGCAGACGGGACTCACGCTCGTCAGCGCCCCCAACAAGTTCGAGGCCCTGGCGGCGAGCGATGCCCAGGTCTTCGCCCACGGCGCCCTCAAGACGCTGGCGGCCTCCCTCATGAAGATCGCCAACGACGTGCGCTGGCTGGCGAGCGGCCCCCGCAGCGGGCTCGGCGAGCTCATCATCCCGGAGAACGAACCCGGCTCCTCCATCATGCCGGGCAAGGTCAACCCGACCCAGTGCGAGGCGCTCACCATGCTCTGCGCCCAGGTGATGGGCAACGACGTGGCCATCAATGTCGGCGGCGCCAGCGGCAACTTCGAGCTGAACGTGTTCCGGCCCATGATCGCCTACAACTTCCTGCAGAGCGTGCGGCTGCTGGCAGACGGCATGCGAAGCTTCCACGATCACTGCGCCGTCGGCATCACCCCGAACCAAGCCAGGATCGACGATCTGCTGGCCCGCTCCCTGATGCTGGTCACCGCGCTCAACCCCCACATCGGCTACGACAAGGCCGCCGAGATCGCCAAGCTGGCGCACCGCCAGGGGCTCAGCCTGAAGGAGGCGGCCATCGCCTCCGGCCACCTCAATGCGGAGCAGTTCGATGCTTGGGTGATCCCCGCCGACATGGTGGGTCGCGGCGAACAAGGAGGCGCCTGACCCGTAAAAAAGCAGGGGCGCCGTGGCGCCCCTGTTTGTCCTTCCATGCTTGCTATCGGTTCTCACGTCTTGCTCTGGCAGTTGAACATCCAGTGGGTACCGAACTTGTCCACCAGGGATCCGAAGTAATCTCCCCAGAACATCTCCTGCAGCGCCATCTCCACCTTGCCCCCCTCGGCCAGGGCCGCGAACAGGCGATCCGTCTCGGCCCGGCTGTCCGGCTCCAGGTTGAGGTAGCTGTTGTTGCCCTGTACCAGGGTGAACCCCATGCTGGCAGGCGCATCCGTGCCCATCAGCACGTGACCGCCGAGGATGGGCAGCGCCACGTGCATCACCAGATCCCCGTCCTCCTCGGACAAGGGCGGCTGGCCCGGGCAGCCGGGTGACTCCTTGAAGCGGTGGATGGGGCCGTCAAACTCCCCGCCGAACACAGTGCGGTAGAAGAGGAAGGCGGCCTCCGTCTCCCGGGCAAAATTGAGATAGGTACTCACACGCGCCATGGGTTTCTCCTTGTCACCGATAGCTGGCCCCGCTGGCCAGCTAACAGCATAGAAGAGGACTGCCCCCCGCTCCCGCCCAGACGGGGGGGAGCCCGGGAGGCTTGCCTTACCCGGCCTCCACTTCCCCGGTAGGCAACTCGGCGTCCCGGCCCCTGCCGATGGCCAGTATGGCCACCAGGGAGATGCCGACGGTCACCAGCATGTAGAGAGCGACCGGCTGCCAGTCCCCCTGGTAGCGGCTCAGCAGCCAGGTGGCGATGAGGGGCGCCGTGCCGCCGGCCAGGGCGGCCCCCAGCTGGTAGCCCAGGGTGATACCTGTGTAGCGCACCCGAGTGGCGAAGATCTCCGAGGAGAGGGTGCCCAGCACGGCGGTGATCGGAGCCCAGAGCACGCCGAAGCCGATCACGGTCGCCAGGGTGATGCCCCAGCCGGCGCGGGTGTCGAGCAGCATGAAGTAGGGGACGATGAAGAGCGCCAGCCCCAGGATGCCGCCGATGTAGACCGCCTTGCGCCCCACCCTGTCCGACAGCGCCCCCATCAGGGGGATCATGCCGGTCGCCACCAGGGCTCCCAGCATGACTGCATGGAGCGCCACCCCCTTCTCATAGGCCAGGGAGTTGACCGCGTAGCTCACCACGAAGGTGGAGAAGATGTAGAAGGGGGCCGTCTCCACCACCTTGAGGCCGGCGGCGATCAGCACCTCCCGCCAGTGGTGGCGCAGCGTCTCCAGCAGGGGCATCTTGGCCACATTGCCGCTGGCCTTGGCCTGCTTGAACTCGGGGGTCTCGTCCAGCCCGTGCCGGATCCAGAGGCCGAGGAACACCAGGCCCGCGCTCAGCAGGAAGGGCACCCGCCAGCCCCAGGAGAGGAATTGCGCCTCCGGCAGCATGGCCATCAGGCTCACCGCCAGGGTCGCCAGCAGCATGCCGATGGTGACGCCCACCTGGGGTACGCTGCCAAACAGCCCCTTGCGCCTGGGGGGCGCATACTCATAGGCCAGCAGCAGGGCTCCGCCCCACTCGCCACCGATGCCCATGCCCTGCACCACCCGCAGGGAGATGAGCAAGATGGGGGCCCATATGCCGATCTGCTCATAGGTCGGCAGGCAGCCGATCAACACGGTGGCGCCCCCCATCAGGGAGAGGGTGATCACCAGCGTCTTCTTGCGGCCGATGCGATCGCCGATATGGGCAAACAGCACCCCGCCGATGGGCCGGATGAAGAAGGTGAGGGAGAAGGAGAGGTAGGAGAGCATCAGGCCGACCACGGGGTCGAAGTTCGGGAAGAACAGCTTGTTGAACACCAGGGCCGCGGCCGTGCCGTAGAGGAAGTAGTCGAACCATTCGATGGAGCTGCCGGTCAGGCTGGCTATCAGCGCCCGTTTTCGGGTCGCAGCCGTCTGTGGCTGCACCAGGGGTGTAGTCATCATTGTCTTCATTCCTTGAAGGTTGTTGTCAGCGAGTGGTGGGGCACCACATCCATGCTTCGGTTGCACCCACGCGGCACATCTTAGACAGCGGCAAAAAAAAGATGCAACCGAGATCCATCTACAGGTTGCACCATTAACAACATTCACAATTTAAATTGTTAACAAGCTGATCCAGCAGCAAAAATCACTACCGGGGCAGTTTTTTCCACCAGCACAGCCATGGCAAGGCCTCAACTCAAACGAAACCGTGTAGCACAACCATTAAAAATTCTTGCTTGAAGGTTGCACCTGGTTGCACCATTATCGTCAAAATTTAACCGTCCGGTAATATTGTTACCTTCTAGACACAGGAAGTCCCATGGCTACCACCACCCTTGGCGTTAAACTCGACGAAGCGACCCGCGACCGGCTCAAGCAGGCCGCCCAGACCCTGGATCGCACCCCCCACTGGCTGATCAAGCAGGCGATCTTCACCTATCTGGAGCAACTTGAGCGCGGTCTGACCCCGCCCGAGCACTCCGGACTGGCCGCCGCCGCCGGAGAAGAGGCCGTCGAGACCCTGACCGAGCAGGGTATCCAGGTCTTCCTCGAGTTTGCCGAGAGCATCCTGCCCCAGTCCGTCCTGCGGGCCGCCATCACAGGGGCCTATCGCCGCCCCGAGACCGAGGCCGTCCCCATGCTGCTGGAGCAGGCGCGCCTGCCCAAGGAGAAGGCCGACGCCACCCAGAAACTCGCCATGAGCATCGCCGAGAAGCTGCGCAACCAGAAGAGCGCCAGCGGCCGCCAGGGCCTGGTGCAGGGGCTGCTGCAGGAGTTTTCCCTCTCCTCCCAGGAAGGGGTGGCCCTGATGTGCCTGGCGGAAGCGCTGCTGCGCATCCCCGACAAGGCGACCCGCGACGCCCTCATCCGCGACAAGATCAGCGGCGGCAACTGGAGCCAGCACCTGGGCCAGAGCACCTCGCTGTTCGTCAACGCCGCCTCCTGGGGCCTGCTCATCACCGGCAAGCTGGTGGCCACCCACAACGAGGCGGGCCTGAACACGTCCCTCAAGGGCCTGATCGGCAAGGGCGGTGAGCCGCTCATCCGCAAGGGCGTGGACATGGCGATGCGCCTGATGGGCGAGCAGTTCGTCACTGGCGAGACCATCGCCGAGGCGCTGGCGAACGCAGGCTCCATGGAGACCAAGGGCTTCCGCTACTCCTACGACATGCTGGGGGAAGCGGCCCTGACCGAAGAGGATGCCAAGCGCTACCTCGCCTCCTACGAGCAGGCCATCCACGCCATCGGCAAGGCCTCCCACGGTCGCGGCATCTACGAGGGCCCGGGCATCTCCATCAAGCTCTCCGCCCTGCATCCGCGCTATAGCCGCGCCCAATACGATCGCGTCATGGAGGAGCTCTACCCCACCCTGCTCGGTCTGACCCAGCTCGCCAAGCAGTATGACATCGGCATCAACATCGACGCCGAGGAGGCCGATCGCCTGGAGATCTCCCTGGATCTGCTGGAGAAGCTCTGCTTCGACCCCAGCCTCGCCGACTGGAACGGTATCGGCTTCGTCATCCAGGCCTACCAGAAGCGCTGCCCCTATGTGATCGACTACGTCATCGATCTCGCCAAGCGCAGCCGTCACCGCCTGATGATCCGCCTGGTGAAGGGCGCCTACTGGGACAGCGAGATCAAGCGCGCCCAGCAGGAAGGGCTGGAAGGCTATCCGGTCTACACCCGCAAGCCCTACACGGATGTCTCCTATCTCGCCTGCGCCCGCAAGCTGCTGGCGGTGCCGGAGGCCATCTATCCCCAGTTCGCCACCCACAACGCCCACTCCCTGTCGGCCATCTATCAGCTGGCAGGCCAGAACTACTACCCGGGCCAGTACGAGTTCCAGTGCCTGCACGGCATGGGTGAACCCCTGTACGAACAGGTGGTCGGCAAGGTAGCGGACGGCAAGCTGGGTCGCCCCTGCCGCATCTATGCCCCGGTCGGCAGCCACGAGACCCTGCTCGCCTACCTGGTGCGCCGCCTGCTGGAGAACGGAGCCAACACCTCCTTCGTCAACCGCATCGCGGACAACAACATCTCCCTCTCGGATCTGGTGCAGGATCCGGTGCAGCAGATCGAACAGATGGCCGCCCGCGAAGGCAGCCTGGGCCTGCCGCACCCGCGCATCCCCCTGCCCCGGGATCTCTACGGCGAGGCCCGCCCGAACTCCGCCGGCCTGGATCTCGCGAACGAGCACCGTCTGGGGTCCCTGTCCGCCGCCCTGCTCGCCAGCACCAACACCGCCTACCAGGCCCTGCCCATGCTGGGCTGCGAACTCGACGCCCCCGGCGCCTTCCAGCCCGTGATCAACCCGGCGGATCACCGCGACATCGTCGGTCAGGTGAGCGAAGCCTCCGTCGAGATGGTGGATCAGGCCCTCGTCTGCGCCCTGGCGAGCGGCCAGATCTGGCAGGCCACCCAGCCTGCCGAGCGGGCCGCCGTGCTGGAGCGTGCCGCCGATCTGATGGAGTCCGAGCTGCAGCCCCTGATGGGCCTGCTGGTGCGCGAGTCCGGCAAGACCTTCGCCAACGCCATCGCCGAGGTGCGCGAGGCGGTGGACTTCCTGCGCTACTACGCCGCCCAGGCCCGCGACCACTTCGCGAACGACACCCACCGGCCGCTCGGCCCCGTGGTCTGCATCAGCCCCTGGAACTTCCCGCTGGCCATCTTCACCGGCCAGGTCTGTGCAGCCCTGGCCGCCGGCAACACAGTGCTCGCGAAACCGGCCGAGCAGACCCCTCTCGTCGCCGCCCAGGCGGTGCGCATCCTGCGCGAAGCCGGCGTGCCCGAGGGTGCGGTGCAACTGCTGCCGGGCCGCGGTGAAACCGTGGGCGCGGCCCTGATCGGTGACGAGCGGATCCGTGGTGTCATGTTCACCGGCTCCACCGAGGTGGCGGGCATCATCTCCCGCAACCTGGCCGGTCGCCTCGACGCCCAGGGACGTACCATTCCGCTGATCGCCGAGACCGGCGGCCAGAACGCCATGATCGTCGACTCTTCCGCCCTCACCGAGCAGGTGGTGATGGACGTCATCTCCTCGGCGTTCGACAGCGCCGGTCAGCGCTGCTCCGCCCTGCGGGTGCTGTGCGTGCAGGACGACGTGGCGGAGCGGGTGATCCGGATGCTCAAGGGCGCCATGGCCGAGTACAAGGTCGGCAGCCCCGAACACCTCGCCACCGACATCGGCCCCGTCATCGACGCCGAGGCCAAAGCCAACATCGAGCGCCACATCAAGGCGATGGGCGACAAGGGCCGCAAGGTGCACCAGATCGCCCGCGCCCAGGGGGATGCCTGCAGCCGCGGCACCTTCGTGCTGCCGACCCTGATCGAGCTGGACAGCCTGGACGAGCTGGGTCGCGAGGTGTTCGGTCCCGTGCTGCACCTGGTTCGCTACCCGCGCGCCAGGCTCGGCGAGCTGCTCGAGCAGATCAACGGCAGCGGCTACGGCCTGACCCTGGGGGTACACACCCGCATCGACGAGACCATCGCCCAGGTGGTGAACGTGGCCAAGGTCGGCAACCTCTACGTCAACCGCAATATCGTGGGCGCCGTGGTCGGGGTGCAACCCTTCGGCGGTGAAGGCCTCTCCGGCACCGGCCCCAAGGCGGGCGGCCCGCTCTACATGTACCGTCTGCTGGGCGCCCGTCCCCAGGACGCGGTGGCCAACCAGCTGCGTCAGGAGTCCGGCGCCACGGCGCAAGCAGAAGCGAAGGCGCCCCTCGCGGCCCTGCGCAACTGGGCGAGCAAGCAGGACCCGGCCCTCGCCGCCCTGTGCGATCGTTACGCCGCGCTCTCCCAGAGCGGCCGCACCCAGCTGCTGGCCGGCCCCACCGGCGAGCGCAACAGCTACAGCCTGCTGCCCCGGGAGACGGTGCTGTGCCTGGCACAGGAGAAAGCAGATCTGCTGGCCCAGCTGGCCGCCGCGCTGGCGGTGGGCAGCCGGGTGCTGTGGCAGGATGATGCCCAGGCTCGCACCCTGCTCTCCTCCCTGCCGACCGAGGTGCGGGATCGCATCGCGCTGGTGGCAGACTGGGCCACGGGCGAGGCTGACTTCGATGCCCTGCTGCACCACGGCGACTCCGATCAGCTGCGGGAGGTGAGCAAGCTCGCCGCCGCCCGTCAGGCGGCCCGGGGCGGCGCCATCATAGGCGTGCACGGCCTGCACCGCGGCGAGACCGATATCCCGCTGGAGCGTCTGCTCATCGAGCACGCCCTCTCGGTCAACACCGCCGCTGCCGGTGGCAACGCCAGCCTGATGACCATAGGCTAAGCGCTACGCAGTGACAGAACCCCAAGCCCCGCCAATGCGGGGCTTGTTCTTTCTGCCATGGAGCAAGCGGCATAAAAAAGGCCGCCCTTATCGGGGCGGCCTTTTTGTTCTCCCCTTGCGGGAGAAGGGTCGGAGATGAGGGGGCGACTCGCCTACACATACTCCATAAAGACGCGGGAGGTGAGCTTGGTGATGAGCTCGTAGGGGATGGTGCCAATCTGGTCGGCCACCTGCTCCACCGGCAGCCCCTCGCCCCAGAGCACCGCCTCGTCGCCCGCCTTGTCGGTGGCGCCTGGGCCTAAGTCCACCGTGGTCATGTCCATGGAGACGCGGCCCACCAGGGGTACGATGCGGCCGTTAACCAGCACAGGTGTGCCGTTGGGGGCCATGCGCGGATAGCCGTCGCCGTAACCGATGGCGATGACCCCGAGCCGGGTGTCGCGATCCGACACCCAGTTGGCGCCATAACCCACCGGCTCGCCCGCCTTGTGCTCCCGCACCGCGATGAGTTGGGTCTTGAGGGTCATCACCGGCTGCAGATCGTAATCCGCCGCTACCGTATTGGGGAAAGGGGACACACCGTAGAGGATGACGCCGGGGCGGATCCAGTCGCAGTGGGCATCCGGCCACGCCAGGATGCCTGCCGAGTTCGCCATGGCGCGCTCGCCCAACAGCGGCGCGGTGAGCTTGCTGAAGAGGTCGATCTGCTCGCGGGTGGCGGGCTGGTCCAGCTCGTCGGAGCGGCTGAAGTGGGTCATGACGTTGAACGGCTGCACCACGTTCTTGCACTTGCCGAGGCGCTCGATAAAGGCTGGCATCTCCTCGGCCCGCACCCCGAGGCGGTGCATGCCGGTGTCGAGCTTGAGCCAGGCCACCACGGGAGCGGGCAAGTCCGCCTGCTCCAGCGCCTCGAGCTGCTCCCAGGTGTGCACCGCGGTCTGCAGGTTGTTGGCCGCCAGCACCGGCAGGTCGGCAGCGCTGAAGAAACCCTCCAGCAGGACGATGGGTTTGACCACGGCGCAGGAGCGCAGCATCAGCGCCTCCTCGATGCGGGCCACCGCGTAGGCGTCCGCATCCACCAGGGTGCGGGCGACAGGCAGCAGGCCGTGGCCGTAGGCGTTGGCCTTGACCACGGCAATGATCTTGCATTGGGGGGCGTGGCGCTTGACCACGGCGAGGTTGTGGCGCAGGGCCGCTGTATTGATCTGGGCGATAGCCGCTTTCATCTGTTTTCCCTTACGAGGGCATGATATTCAGGCACCGGGTGGTGTCAGCCCTCAAATCTCATCGTCTTGGGCCGGACCGGCAGAATTGTCGAACCGGGAAAACTGTGTATGGAGGCGGGGTCGGCCTTCTTGCGAGCGCCCTCCCCGTCAGGATCGCAATAGTGACACCTGAGCTGGCGTCACCCTGCGGATTGCTCATCAGTAATCATCGTCAAACGCAGGACCGGCGTAGTTGTCAAAGCGCGAGAACTGCCCCTGGAAGGTGAGCCTGACTCTTCCGATAGGGCCGTTACGCTGCTTGCCGATGATGATCTCGGCGATCCCCTTGTCGGGGCTGTCGTCGTGATAGACCTCGTCGCGGTAGATGAACATGATCAAGTCCGCATCCTGCTCGATGGAGCCGGATTCACGAAGATCCGAGTTGACCGGGCGCTTGTCGGCCCGCTGTTCCAGGCTTCGGTTCAGCTGGGAGAGCGCCACCACGGGGCACTGCAGCTCTTTCGCCAGCGCCTTGAGGGAGCGGGAGATTTCACCGATCTCCAGGGTACGGTTGTCAGACAGTGCCGGTACCCGCATCAGTTGCAGGTAGTCCACCATGATCATGCTGATGCCGCCGTTGTCCCGGGCCACCCGGCGCGCGCGCGAGCGCACTTCGGTCGGGGTCAGACCGGAGGAGTCGTCGATGTACATCTTCCCCTTCTCGAGCAACAGCCCCATGGTGGAGGAGAGCCGCGCCCAGTCCTCGTCGTCGAGCTGGCCGGTCCGCACCTTGGTCTGGTCGATGCGCCCCACGGAAGCGAGCATACGCATGATGATCTGCTCCGAGGGCATCTCGAGGGAGAAAATGAGCACCGGCTTGTCGGCGGTGAGGGCCGCGTGCTCGCACAGGTTCATGGCAAAGGTGGTCTTGCCCATGGAGGGACGGGCCGCGACGATGACCAGGTCCGAGCGCTGCAGGCCGGCGGTCATCTTGTCCAGATCGTTGTAGCCGGACGAAACGCCGGTCACCCCGTTGTGAGGGGTCTTGAACAGCTCCTCAATCTTGTCGACGGTCTGCTCCAGGATGAGCTTCAAGGGCTGGGGCCCTTCGTTGGCGCTGGTGCGCTGCTCGGCGATCTGGAACACCTTGCTTTCGGCCAAGTCCAGCAGATCGTTGGAGGTACGCCCCTGGGGCTCGTAGCCCGCTTCGACTATCTCGTTGGCGACCGAGATCATCTCCCGTACCACCGCCCGCTCACGCACGATCTCGGCGTAGGCGCTGATGTTGGCGGCACTCGGGGTGTTCTTGGCGATCTCCACCAGATAGGCGAAGCCACCGGCCTCTTCGAGCTGCTCGGAGCGTTCCAGCTCTTCCTGCAGGGTGATGAGGTCGATGGGGTTGCCCGCGTTGGAGAGGCGGGTCATGGCCTGGAAGATCAGACGGTGCGGACGGCTGTAGAAATCCTTGTCGATCACCCGTTCGGCGACCCGATCCCAGGCCTCGTTGTCCAGCATCAGGCCGCCCAGTACGGACTGTTCGGCCTCAAAAGAGTGGGGAGGGACTTTCAGCTGTTGTGTCTTGGCGTCTTTTTTCGCCGTCACTTGCTCTGCCATACACATAAAAACCGCAGCGGGAAGGGGACGGGAATTTTACAAAAGAAACCCCGTCATCGCGAGCGCTAATACGCGCCATTCACCTCATCCGGTGACAAGCCAGGACGCAGGTGCGGGTCTGTTGATGGGTCTCTCGACGCCTCCTGCCGTTCAGAGGACGAGGAAGGGCCAGACCAGGGTCTGGTCTTTTTGTTTGGCTCTCTGCTTGTTGCGCAGCCTGCGCACAGAGCGGCTCGGTCGTCTGTTTTTCATCGCTGCCTCCACTGCCTGTTCAGGGTTCAATCCGTTCATGAATAATTCATGCCAGACATGTTTACCTTAGGCGCAAGCTGCAACACAAAAAGGGACTGGCAGCCTGCCATGCGCCTCGCTGAGCTTGCACAAGCAGAGCATGCCCCCACCTACATGAGAGTGAAAGAGTCAAAATGAAAAAGATGCTGACCCTGTTTGCCGTGATCCTGGCCATTGGCCTTGGGGCACCCATCGCCGAGGCCAAGAAACTTGGTGGCGGCAAATCCTTTGGCAAGAGCTACAAGACGGCGCCGGCCCAGCCAGCTCCGACTGCAGCTCCCGTGAATGGCAAGAACCCGACCCTGGCCGCTGCGCCCAAGAAGAGCGGCATGATGGGTGGCCTGCTGGGTGGCCTGCTGGCCGGCGGCCTGTTCGCCTACCTGCTGGGCAGCGGCGCCTTCGAAGGCATGCAAGGAATGGACTTCCTGCTGATCGCCCTGCTGGCCCTGGGTGCCGTCTTCCTGATCCGCGCCCTGCGCAAGAACAAGGCGGCGGCGACCCAGCCACAGGCCGCCTATGCGGGATACCAGCCGCCTGCGGCCGCCCCGCAGCAGTTCGAGCAGAGCCACAGCGCCCCGCAGGCCACCGGCTTTGCCGACAGCGACGTGCCCTTCCGCCTGCCCCCGGGCTTTGACATGAACGGCTTCCTGTCCGGTGCCCGCGATCACTACCGCACCCTGCAAGAGGCCTGGAACAAGAACGATCTGGAGAAGATCCGCGAGTACGTGAGCCCGGAACTGTTCGACAGCCTCAAGGCCGAGCGCGCCGAGCTGACTGGCGACCAGCACACCGAGGTGATGTACGTGGATACCCAGCTGGTGCGCGCCGACTACGGCAGCGACTGGGCCCAGGTGAGCGTGCGCTTCAGCGGCCGCTACATGGACCGTCAGGAGCAGGTCGAGGAGGACATCAAGGAGGTGTGGCACCTCGAGCGCAACCTGGCCAAGGACAATGCCCCCTGGCACATCGTCGGCATCGAGCAGCTCTAAGCGCTTCCCGACCCATCTCATCAAGGCGACCTCAGGGTCGCCTTTTTATTGCTCCGCTTATTGCTCCACACCCCTGGTGTCATCCACGTCCTCACAGCGGCAGCCTCAACCCTGCCCATGACGCTTGGCTTGATCAAGGGAACATCGCCTTGCGACCGTCTGGGCATCAAGTCCGTGAAGAGAGGAGGATGGCACTGGAGAGGTTTGAGTGCGGGTGTGGGTACCAAATAGCGAGGGAGGCATGACGCCTCCCTCCTTCTATGACTGACTTCAACTGGCGCGCCCCCCGCAAGGGGCGATAACACCAGGGGACATCAGTTGCCTATCGCATCCTGACCGCAGTTGTTGGTATTGGCCGGGTTCAGGCTGTTGTTGATGAAGGTCACTTCGCCGGCAGGCTGGTAGTCGGCCGCATGGATGGTCTGCTTGGACTCCAGATACTCCTTCAGCACGCCCGCATCGACCAGACCGGCGTTGATGGTGTTGATGACGGGATACTTGTCCCCGCCAGCCGCACTGAAGCTCGGAATGGCAAAGCTGTAGGTGGCGCTGGCATCGAAGGCCTTGCCGCCGATGGCGCTGATGGAGACGCTCTTGGCACTGCAGTTGACCTCCATGCTGATACCGCCGAACTGGGGATAACCGCCCCCGGTCAGGGTGGCGACCTGGCCGAGATAATCGACCAGCTCACTGCCCTTCATGGTGGCCTTGTTGACGGTATTGCCGAACGGATGCACGGTCAGTACGTCACGATAGGCAATATCCCCCGTCTGGATGGAGGCACGCACCCCACCCGAGTTCACGATGCCAAAGTCGGCATTCAGCTTCTCGGCGGTCGCCGTGGTAATAAGGCGTCCCAAATTGGTTTGCATATAGCGAACGTTTTTGCGTTCACCCAACAGCAGATCATCGGTAGAGGCAATTCTTACACCGAGCTCAGCCTCTCCTTTCTCCTGGAATACTTGCAAGGCGGCATTCAGCTCGGGATCCTTGATAATTTCATCCTGAATAAACTGGACATTGCCGCTGTCATCCTTGATGGCATTATTTTTGGCATCACGCTTCACCAGATTGACGGGAATAAGTTCATATCCGGTCAGGGTCAGCTTGCCATTCTGGTAGTCGAACTGGGCGCGACCCACATATTTGCCCCACTCGTGAGCCTGCATGATCCAGGTGCCGTTCTGTTGATCCGGCTGGCAATCGTCGCCGGGCTGGAAGTCGGCATAGGTGTCCGGAGTGCCCGGCTCCATGCAGACCGGATTCTGGGAGTGACCACCGATGATGGCGTCCAGGGTGCCTGCCGGCAGCGCACGGGCCATCTCCACGTCACCCGGCGCATTGCTGCCGTGCTGGCCATCTGCATAGTGGCCCATGTGGGTGATGGCGAAGACCAGGTTCGCCTCCTTGTTGCTGCGGATCTCCTGGCCGAGCTTGGCCGCTTCCGTGGTCGGATCGCGGAACTCCAGGGTCTTGACGTTGTTGGGGTCAACCAGCTGGGCGGTGTCTTCCGTGGTCAGGCCGAGGACGGCCACCTTGAGGCCGTTCTCCAGCTTGAACACCTTGTAGGGGTCGAAGTAGCGCTTGCCGCTGGCCTTGTCATAGATGTTGGCGGAGAGCATGGGGAACTGGGCCCACTCACGCTGTTTCTCCAGCACGGTCAGCGGGTTGTCGAACTCGTGGTTGCCCACCGCCATGGCATCGTAACGGATGCTGTTCATGCCGACGAAGTCGGGCTCGGCGTCCTGCAGATCGGACTCGGGGACCCCGGTGTTCACGTCGCCACCGGAGAGCACCAGCACCTCGCTGCCCGCCGCCTTGGCCTCGGCGCGCAGACGCTCGACCAGGGTCTTCTGGGCGGCCATGCCATATTCACCGTCGGTATTGTGCCAGAAACGGCCGTGGGTATCGTTGGTATGGAGGACGGTCAGCTTGCAGACATTTTCGGTACAGGGGGCGACACTTTCATTTTGCGAGGTATTACAGCCACCCAGGGCGGCGAGCACTGCCAGTGCGATACTTCCTTTGACAAATTTATAATTCATTTCCATATCACCTTGTTATTTTGTTATTGGATGACCCCTTCTTGGGTCGGCCGGTAATATAACAAACAACATGTGACGGTTTTTCATCGGCGACTCACAAATTCCGCCAAATGTGATCATTGGCGCAACCTGTTTCTTAATTCGGATAAGACTGCACCAAGGTCTCCGCGCATTTCGGCGCAAGGTGGCAGCCCGCCGGAAACAGTTATGGCATACTTCCCGCCATTCGATGCCAAGGAGCGCCTTGCATGGCCAAGTACGACAAGATTTCCCCCGAAACCCAGCAGGAGGCGATGAAGATCGCCCGCGCCAACCAGAAGCCGGGGCAGACCAAGGAGCAGACCCAGCTGATCGCCCAGGGGATCCAGAAGGGCATAGACGAATACAAGAAACAGATGAAGGCCAAGGCCCGCGAGGCGAGCCGCCAGAAGAAGATGCAGATCAAGGCGAAGCTGTCGTCCCAGACACATCAGGAGGAAGAGCCCGAGGTCGAGGTGATCGAGATCAGCCGCCAGCACCCGCTGCCCTGGATCTTGCTGGGGCTGAGCTGGCTGGCGTTTGCCGGCCTCTGGTTCTGGCTGCGCTGATCCCGTCCTGGGCAAACCTTTGCCCTGGGATCGGCTTCACAGCCCGGGCGCGGGGTGCTGGTCATCCCGCGCCCGGCATGCGTACACTCTGCCCCCCTTGTCAGGAGACCCCTCATCATGAATCCAGCCCCGCTCTATCTGCTGGCGCCCCTTGTCCTGTTTGTCGTGACCCTGGTGCTCTATCGCATCTCGCCGCTGCGGGCGGTTGCCGCCGGTCACGCCCGCTGGTTTATCCTGCCTGCGTTCACCCTCTTCATCCTGCTCATCATCATCAATGGTGCGGCCGATCCCGGCACCCGCAGCCCGGGCTTCCACTGGTTGATGCCAGGCCTGGGCTTTGCGCTCAGCCTGTTCCCGGCCCTGCCCAAGGCACTGGTGCCGCGTCTGGCCATCAAGGAGGGAGCCTTCGCCGCCCTCGGCCTGATGCTGATGAGCCTGGCCATGGTCTATTGACCGGCTGGCATGTTGACATGACCCCAGGGGCGCTCCGTAACGGGCGCCCCTTGTGCAAATAGTGGCCTGCGGGCATCTTGGTGAGCGGATAGCCAGCAAGGAGGCCAAATGGACAATCCGCCCGATTTCATGGCGCTGTGGGACTATCAGGATCCCGCCGCCAGCGCCCTGCGTTTTCAGCAGCTGCTCGCCGAGGCAGACAACCAGGATCTGCAATATGAACTGGAACTGCTCACCCAGATAGCCCGCACCCATTCGCTGCGCCGCCAGTTTGCACAGGCGCACCGCCTGCTCGACGAGATAGAACCCCGCCTCACCGAGGCGACCCCGAGAGCCCGCCTGCGCGCCCTGCTGGAGCGCGGCCGCACCTTCAACTCCGCCGGTGACAAGGCCAGTGCCAGAGCCCTGTTCGAGCAGGCCTGGCAACACGGGCTCAAGCACGAGGAGCGCTATCTGGCCATCGATGCGGCCCACATGGTGGCCATCGCCGCCCCCCTGGAAGAGCAGAGCCACTGGCACCAGCTGGCGATGGAGCTGGCCGAACGCAGCCAGGACAAGCGGGTGCGCGGCTGGCTCGCCACCCTCTACAACAATCAGGGCTGGACCCTGTTCGAACTGGGGCGCCTCGACGATGCCATCGTCTGCCAGCAAAAATGCCTGGCCTGGCACGAGCAACACAACAACAGGGCCAAGGCCTTTATCGCCCGCTGGAGCCTGGCGCGCCTCTGCCGGGCCAAGGCTCAGCATGAGCAGGCCATGGCGGATCTGAAGCAACTGCAGGCCGACATGAACGCGGCCAGGGCCCCCGAGGATGGCTATGTGTTCGAGGAGCTGGGGGAGAATGCACTGGCGCTGGATGACCCGGCCGCGCCGGAATACTTCGCCCGGGCCTGGTTCCTGCTGTCGCAGGATGGCTGGCTCCAGGCCAACGAGGGGGAGCGGCTGGCCAGGCTCAAGCGGCTCGCCAAGCTCTGACACCACCCTTCCGGCAAAGCAGCGGGGCGGCCAATGGGCCGCCCCGCTCACCAGGTTATCTGTCAGGGATGACAGAGGCCATCCCCAGCCTCAGACCAGACTCGCCTCTTCCCAACTCTGTTTCTTGCGATAAATGGTGGAGGGGCTTATTTCAAGCAGCGCCGCCGCCTTGGGGATGTTGCCGTCACAACTGGCGATGGCCTGCTCGATGGCCTCCTTCTCCACCTGCCAGAGCGGACGAACGAGAGGACGGGCCAGCATGGGGGTGGCCGGCGTATCCATGATCACCTCGGACACAGGGGCCGCCACCGCGGTGGTGAGCACACGGCCGCCGTTGAGGGGCGGCGGCAGTATCTCCGGGCTCACCAGCTCGCGGTCGTTGAGCACCACTATGTTGCGCACCACGTTCTGCAGCTCCCGCACGTTGCCGGGCCAGGGGTAATCGAGCAGCACCCGCACCGCATTGGCATCGAAGTCCCGGAAGTGCTTGTTCTCCTCCTTGGCATAGCGCAGCAGGAGGTCGCGCGCCAGCAGCAGTATGTCCTCGCCCCGCTCCCGCAGGGGCGGCAGGTAGAGGGGGATGACGTGCAGCCGGTAGTAGAGATCCTCGCGAAAACGCCCTGCCTTCACCTCCGCCAGGGGATCCCGGTTGGTGGCGCAGACGAAGCGCACGTCCACCGTCTCCAGCTTGCCGCTGCCGACCCGCTGCAGGGTGCCGGTCTGGATGAAGCGCAGCAGCTTGCTCTGCAGGTCCAGATCCATCTCGCAGATCTCGTCGAGGAACAGGGTGCCGCCATCCGCCAGGCTGGCCGCCCCCTTGCGCTCCCCCTGGGCACCGGTAAAGGCACCCTTCACGTGACCGAAGATCTCGCTCTCCATCAGATCGTGGGGAATGGCGGCGCAGTTGAGCGCGATGAAGGGCTGATCCCGGCGCGGGCTGCACTGGTGGATGGCCTCGGCACATACCTCCTTGCCGGTGCCGCTCTCGCCGGTGATGAAGACGGTCGCCTTGCTCGGCGCCGCACTCTCGATGATGCGATAGACCGCCTGCATCGCCATGGAGGCGCCGATAAAACCTGCAAACGAGCTGCGCTCGAAGTTCTCCCGATACTGGGCCACCAGGGAGCTGAGCTGCTGGTGCTTGAGGGCGTTGCGCGCCGTGGCGCACAGCCGCTTGCCATCGAACGGCTTGGTCAGAAAATCGAACGCGCCGAGGCGCATCGCCTCCACCGCCACGTCCACCGAACCGTGGGCGGTGATCACCACCACGGAACAGGGCAATTGCTGCTCCGTGATCTGCTGCAGGATCGCCATGCCCGACATGTCGGGCAGCTCGAGATCGAGCAGCACCACGGGGGGCGGGCTTGCCAGCAGGTGCGCCAGTGCCTGTTGGCCGCAATCGGCCAGCTGTACCTCATAACCATCCTGGGTCAGGTACTGCTCATAGACGACAGCCAGACTGCGGGTGTCTTCCACCAGCAGAACGCGGGGTTTGCTTTCAGCCACGAGATCCATCCTTGCGCTTGATTTTGTTATCTATTCTGGGGTCTAGCCGTCACAGACTCAAGACGGACTAACGGCTTTCTCCCATCGCCCCTGTTGACCCACAAGCAAAAACGGCTCCCAGAGGAGCCGTTTTCATCGTATTGCAGCTTATTTCTTTGCGTCGTCGCTATTGGCAGCGGGCTTCTCGATGGCCAGCAGCTCAACGTCAAATACCAGCACGGCGTTGGCCGGGATGGTGCCTGCACCGTGCTCGCCATAGGCCAGCTTGGACGGCAGGAAGAACTTGAACTTGGAACCGACCGGCATCAGTTGCACGCCTTCGGTCCAGCCCGGGATAACCTGATTCAGCGGGAAGGTGGCCGGCTCGCCGCGATCGACGGAGCTGTCGAACTTGGTGCCATCGATCAGGGTACCGGTGTAGTGAACCTTGACGATGTCGGTGGCCTTCGGCTTGGCGCCGTCACCCATCTTCTCGACCTGGTATTGCAGGCCGGATTCGGTGCTCTTCACGCCCTCTTTCTTGGCGTTGTCAGCCAGGAAGGTCTCGCCCTTCTTCAGGTTGTCAACTGCATCCTTGTCGGCCTTGGCCTTGGTCAGCTCGTTGATCTTGGCATCGTATTCCTGCAGAACTTTCTGGATCTCTTCGTCGGTCATGCTGGCCTTCTTGCCCAGACCGTCGGTCACCCCTTGCAGGATGACGGTGTTGTCCAGCTTGATGCCAAGCTCTTGCTGGCGCTCCAAGGTATTGGCGATATAACGACCCATGGAGAGGCCGATCGCATAGCCGGATTGCTCTTCAAAGCTCTTGGCCTCTGCCTTGGTGGCCTCTGCCGACTTGCTGGCTTCTGCCTTCACTTCGGTGTTGGCAGCAGGTTTCTCATCTTTTTGGCAAGCAGTCAGGCCGACGGCAACTGCCGCAGCCAACAGGGACACCTTCAGAAAATTGTTCATCAGTTTCTCCAAAACGCTAAATACCGCTCTCGGTTCCTTCGTGAAATGAGAGGTTTATCGTGATAAGCGCCTTATACTAACGCCGTGATCGCGGGTAACGAAAGCATGAGACAGGAAAAATGATCAAAAGTGCCATTTATCTCATCGGTATTTGCCTGATGCTGACGGGGTGCGAACAGAGCGCCCTTCCAGGCCAGCAGATCCGCCTCGCCGAACAGGGTCTGCTGAGCGCGGATCTCGCGAGCTCCGGCAAGCAGGCCATCGTCTCCAGCCTGGGTCAGGGCACAGTGGTGTGGGATCTGGAACAGGGCAAGGAGCGCTGGCGCTGGCGCCAGAGCGACGACCAGGCGGAGTTCGTCACCCTGACCCGTTTCTCCCCCGACGACAGCCACGCTATCACCGCCACCCAGCACACCTTTGCCATCTGGCGCCTGCAGGATGGCCGCTCCCAGGGCTACTACTCCCTGCCCGAATCCAGCCTGCGCGACGCGGCCATCTCCGCCGACGGCCGCATGGTGCTGATCGGCCGGGAAGACGGCAAGGCGGAGCTGGTGGACACCCGGACCGGTCGCCGGTTGCAGTTCCTCGGCCACACCGAACAGGTCAATACGGTGGATCTCTCCGCCAACGGCCGCTATGCCCTCACCGGCGGCAACGACTACAGCGCCTACCTGTGGGACACCCGCACGGGCCAGGTGGTGTGGCGCTTCAATCACGCCGGGCGGGTGGTGATGGCCAGGCTGGATCCGGCGGGGCGTTTCGCCTTCACCGCCGACAGCCGCCAGGCCAGCATCTGGGATCTCAAAACCGGCAAGGAGCAGAGCCGGCTGCAGTTCGACCATCGCTTCGAGGTCTACACCAGTGCCCGCTTCGTCAATGACGACAAGTGGCTCGTCACCGGCTCCCCTTCCCGCCAGCTCGCCCTGTGGCAGGTGAGCGACGGCAGCCAGCTGCAGAGCTGGCGCGTCTCGCCCCATCCCAAGGTGAAACCGCCGAGTGCAGTGGTCTATGGCGTGGCTTTGCGCGACAATGGCCACCTCGTCAGCGCCAGTTCAAGCGGCCTGGCCGAAACCTGGACAATCAAGTAAGGACCAAAAGGCCCATGAGTCAGTCATTAAACGATCGCCTCGAAACCCTGGAAAGCCGCCTCGCCTATGCCGAATACACGGTGGAGCAGCTCAACGACGAAGTCACCACCCAGGGCCGCGAGCTGGATCGGCTCAAGCACCAGATCCATCTGCTGGTGGAGAAGCTGCAGAGCGTGCAGCCGAGCCAGATCGCCAGCATGGCCGAAGAGACCCCGCCCCCGCACTACTGAGCGAACGGCCATGAAAAAACCCGCACCAGGCGGGTTTTTTCATCATCGGGCATGCCGTGATCAGTGCTGATGGCCCTTGCCACCGCAACCGCCACCACCGCAGCAGCCGCCGTGACCATGGTCGTCGCCGTGATCGTGAGCATGGGCGTGACCGTGACCACCACAGCAACCGCCATGGTCGTGATCGTGGTCGTGACCGTGATCATGGCCATGATCGTGACCGCAGCCACCGGCACCGTGCACATGGCCGTGGGCCAGCTCTTCGGCGGTCGCGGCACGCACGTCCTTGATCTCGACCTTGAAGCCCAGGGTCACGCCGGCCAGGGGATGGTTGCCATCCACCTTGACGAACTCTTCGGACACCTCGATGACGGTCACCGGACGGTGGCCATCGTCGGTCTCGGCCACAAAAGTATCCCCTTCAGACACTTCCATGCCATCGAACAACTCGCCGGGGACTTCCTGCACCAGGTTCTCGTCGTACTCGCCGTAGGCCTGGTTCGGCGTCAGGGTGACGTCGAAGGCCTCGCCCACGCTGCGACCTTCCAGCTCGGCTTCGAGGCCGGAGACCAGGTAACGGGTACCGTGCAGATACACCAGCGGCTCTTTGCCGACTGTGGTGTCGATGACTTCACCGTGTTCGTCGGTGACCGTGTATTCCAGCGTAACCACGCTCAGGGGAGCTACTTTCATGTCAGGGATCCTGCGGATAGAAAAAACGGCCCCAGAATACCTCAAAAAGGTGGCCAAGCATATGATCAGCCCAACCCCCTCATGCTGAAAAAGTCGGCAATCCGGAGAGACGCCGGTCCGGCGCCGGACAAAAACGGCTGCGGGGGCGAGAGATGGCCCCGGCTGTCACCGGAACCTCCCCTGCCCCTTCACCGGGCCGCTCGTTCTCACTCGGGACGAAACACCCCTATGACCTGTTCAGCCTCCCGGGTCGCCTTGTCCACCTCGGCCTGGGTCTGCACCTGAGTGTCCCCGCAGTCGACACAGGTCACCTTCTCGACTCCATGCTCCATATACAGCATCATGGTGTCCATCTTGCCGCACGCCGGGCAAACCGCACCGGCAATGAAGCGTTTTTTACGCCTGGTTTCCATTTTCGTTACCTCCAGGCAGCATCATATCAGGGTTTTTACATGCATCACGCCATCGAATATCAGCATTTTTCCACTCCCACCCTCCAGGTCGGCCCCCGCAAGCGCTCTCCCATGGGCCAGCTGCTGCGCGTCACCCGGGGAGCGGCACTGCTGAGGCTGGGCGCCCATGAGCTGTTGTTGACGGAGGGGAATTACTTCTGGCTCTGTGCCGATGCCCTCGCCGCCTTCACCCCCCTGGCGGGCTGCCAGTACGATCTGCTGGCCTGCTCGGTGCGGGTGCCCCAACCGGCTCAGGCCGGCTGGCTGCAGGCAAGTCCGCTGATGGATGCGCTGCTGGAGAACCTGGCCCACTGGTCGCGGCCCAGAGAGTGGCAAGGCCCCTATGGCCAGCGGCTGCAGATCCTGGGGGACGAGTTGCAGGGTTGCACCATCACGCCGCAAGGGGATCAGCTGTTGCAAGACGCCTGGCAGGCGCTGGCGACCCGGCAACCGGGCAGTCTGGCCGCCTGGCAGGCCCTGCTGGCCGAGCGGCAACCGGATAACCTGGATGCAGAGAGCCTGCTTGCCCAGTGGCAGTTGTTGCAGGGGATTCGCCTGCTCAGAAGCGGCAGCACCCCGGCCCAGGTCGTGGCCAGGCTGGGTTACCGGGACGAGGCGGCGCTGGCCGATGCCTCCCGGCGCTGGCTGGGGCACGACCAGGACGCACAGCAGTCCGCCTCCCGATAAACGGGGCGACAAAATGATGGGAAAAGGGATCCAGTTTTACGGTGCGCCGCCGTTAATAACAGAGAAGTCATCCATGTCACCATCCTCTATGCTGAACACCAGATTGACCGTCACCGACTAGATCAACAGGACATCCGCCATGACGAGCAAGGCCAACCAATCCCAGGGCATGTTGCTGTTCCACCTCTCTGCCAGACAATCCTTCGCCATCGGCACGCTCAAGGTGAAGGAGATAGTGCCCTACACCCAGCTCACCGCCCTGCCGCAGTCTCATCCGACCGTGCTCGGAGCGGCCAGCATGCGGGGCACCACCATCCCCGTGATCGACATGGCGATGGCGGTGGGCTATCGCCCCATCACCAGGGAGGATATGCCCAACTGCTTCATCATCATCACCGATTGCCGCCGCACCCTGGTGGGTTTCCTGGTGCGGGGCATCGACAAGATCACCGAGTGCAACTGGCGTGACATCGAGCCGCCGCCCCCCTCCCTCGGACAGAACGTGTTCGTCACCGGCGTGACCCGGGTGGGAGAGCAGCTGATCCAGCTGCTGGACGTGGAACTCATCCTGTCGCGGGTCTATCCGGACGATCCCAGCCACCTCTATCCCGTGCTGACCGATGTGCAGCGCGAGCGGCTCAAGCCGATGCGGATCCTGCTGGTGGACGACTCCTCCGTCGCCCGCCGCCAGCTGATGGCGGCGCTGGATTACATCAACATCCCCTACGAGGTCTGCACCAACGGACGGGACGCCCTGGCCCTGATGCAGGCCAACGTCGCCCAGGGCAGGCGGATCGACATCCTGGTGAGCGATATCGAGATGCCGGGGCTGGACGGGTACGAGCTGGCCTTCGAGGTACAGAGTGACCCCAGGCTGGCGGAGGCTTACATCATCCTGCACACCTCCCTCTCCAGCGAGATCAGCGTGGAGCGGGCCCATCAGGTCGGGGCCCACGAGGCGCTCACCAAGTTTGAGGCCAACGAACTGATCCAGGCCATGCTGCGCGGTGCCGAGCACCACGATCGCCTGCCCGCCTGACACCGCGGCGAGCCCCTGGCTCGCCGCCGCTTCCCCTTCCCTGCTGCCCCGAGCCGTTGCATGCTGACAGAAAGCCACTTCCACGCCCCCTGGTGGGCCCGTAATCCCCATCTGCAAACCATACTGCCCAAGTGGCTGCGCCGCGCCCCGGCCCGCTTCACCCAGGAGCGCTTCGAGCTGCCGGATGGCGACTTCGTCGATCTCGCCTGGAGCACAGGGTCACACCGGGACGAGCAACCGCTTATCGTGTTGTTCCACGGGCTGGAGGGGAGCATTCACTCCCACTATGCCAAGGGGCTGTTCGCCCATCTGCAGCGACAGGGTCAGGAGGCGGTGCTGATGCATTTTCGGGGGTGCAGCGGCGAGCCGAACCGGCTGCTGCGGGCCTACCACTCCGGCGCCATCGAGGACGCGCAGGCCGTGATCGCCGAGCTGGGGCGGCGCTTTCCCGGCAAACCCCTCGTCGCCATCGGCTATTCCCTGGGGGGCAATATGCTGGTCAACCTGCTGGCGCGCGCCTGCCCAACCGAGCTGAAGGCGGCCGTGGTGATCTCGGCGCCGCTGCAACTGGCGAGCTGTGCCGATCGGGTCAACCAGGGGTTCTCACGGGTCTATCAGAGCTATCTGCTGCGCACCATGCGGGCCAATCTGCAGAGCAAGATCCGGCATCAGGAGGCAGCCCGGGCACGCTGGCAACCGTCGCAGGTGGCACGCATCGCCACCCTGCGCGACTTCGACGAGCAGGTAACGGCCCCGCTCCATGGTTTCGACAGCGCCGATCACTACTACCAGACCTGCTCCGGCCTGGGCATGCTGGCTCGCATCCCCATCCCGACCCTGGTCATTCACGCCGCCGACGACCCCTTCATGACAGGCGCCGTGATCCCGACGCCGGAGCAGCTCTCACCCCAGGTGCGCTACGAGTTGAGCCGGCGGGGGGGCCACGTGGGCTTCCTGCACGGTTCCCCCTGGCGTCCCCGCTTCTGGCTGGATGAGCGCATCAGCCAGTGGCTGCGGGAGCAGGCTCAGGAGGCGACCCGGTAGCCGTCGCGCCCCTCTTCCTTGGTCTGATAAAGAGCGCCATCCACCCGTTCGAGCAGCATCACCAGGCTCTCTCCCGGACGCCACTGGGCAATCCCCTGGCTCAGGGTGAGGTGGGGGGCGACATCGGAGTCTTCATGGGGCAGGGCCCGGGCGGCCAGGGTAGCGCGAATGCGCTCGGCCACCTCCTTCCCCCCCGCCAGATCCGTCTCCTGCAGCAGCACCACGAACTCCTCCCCGCCGTAGCGGGCCACCAGATCGCCGGGCTCGCGCACGCTCTCCTCCAGGCACTCGGCCACCAGGATCAGACACTCGTCCCCGGCCTGATGGCCATAGCGATCGTTGTAGCGTTTGAAGAAGTCCACATCGAGCAGGATCACAGTGAGCGGCAGTTCCAGGGTCGTGCCCTGCGCGATGGCTCGCTTGCACGCCTGATCGAAATGGCGACGGTTGGCCAGGCCGGTCAGGGGATCCCGATGGGCCATGGCATTCATCTTGTGCGCCAGCATCAGGTTGTCATACTCCCTCGACACGGCCAGCTCGAACCAGCCGTTGAGCATGCGTCGCCCCGTCTCCAGCACGACCAGCAGAACCCCGACCACCATGATATTGACCATGACAAATGGAGAAGGGCTCCAGCAAGCCCTTAACAGCAAGAACAGCAGAGGGGCACACACCAGGGCATAGAACAGCCGTACATCGGAATAAGTCGCGATGAGACCGGTCAGTAACAACAGGCTGACCATGTTGAAAATGAAGCTGAAACCGCCCTTCAGATCGACGATCGAGATGGTATAGCCTACCAAGGCCCAAGCCAGTCCCCAGAAGAGGCCGCAAACCAGCAGGGAGACCTGCCAGAGGGCACGGGGCTGACGGGAGAGCCAGCGCCATCCGATAGGCAGCAGCAGACAAACGCCGGCCATGGCGATGAGCTGCCACTTGTAGGACCAAGGCAAGAGGTCATTGAGCACCAGGTGCGCATCCTGATAGATATAGAAGCGCGCCAGCAGGAACAGGATAGCGATCAGATTGATGGCCCAGAACCAGCGAAGTCCGGAGTCCAGAGCCTGCCGACGGGCATCGAGCAGGTGCTGGGTGAGCTGCCCGGAAGGGCGACGAGCATCAGTTGAATTCATGTAACCCCTCGAACGGCACAAGACAAACTCCTTGCACTTGCCGGACTGGCACCGACAATATCCGCACCCCACTGATTGAAGATGAAACCATGATTATCCCCTGGCAAGAACTGGATCCCGAGACCCTCACCAACCTGCTCGAGCACTTTGTCCTGCAAGAAGGCACCGAATACGGCGAGCAGGATGTCAGCCTGGCCGACAAGGTCGAAGCGGTCCGTCAGCAATTACAGCAAGGCATCGCCGTGCTGGTCTACAGCGAGTTGCACGAGAGCGTCAATGTCGTGCACAAGACTCATTTAAGCAAGGCTTCTACGGACGATTATCAACCAGAATGACACCGGCAACGGAAACCCGGGCTGAACGAGCGGGGGATCTTCCGCCCGATGCCCGGGCTAGCTGCCCCCTCCCCGGGCCTCTCTCCCGGCCGCGACACGACGCCAGGTTGCCCTTCCCGAGGGATCCCGCGCCCAGCCAGGCCGACGGACGAGGGCCGGGGCGGAAGATGTTGCCGGGGCTTGACCGTACTTTGGGCCAGCCCTTATAACGGAACTCCCAAGGAAGAGAGAATTCTATGTCGGCCAAGCATCCCATCATCGCGGTCACCGGTTCGTCCGGTGCCGGCACCTCCACCTCCACCAACGCGTTTCGCTCCATGTTCCATCAGCTCGGGTACAAGGCGGCCGTGGTCGAGGGGGACAGTTTCCACCGTTATACAAGGCCCGAGATGGACGTGGCGATCCGCAAGGCGCGGGAGCAGGGGCGGCACATCAGCTACTTCGGCCCTGAGGCCAACGACTTCGGTCTGCTGGAGTCCTTCTTCCAGGAGTACGGCCAGAGCGGCACCGGCCAGTATCGCCGCTACCTGCACAGCTTCGACGAGGCGGTGCCCTTCAACCAGATGCCGGGCACCTTCACCCCCTGGCAGGATCTGCCGGGGGAAACGGACCTGCTGTTCTATGAAGGGCTCCATGGGGGCGTGGTCACGGACGAGCACAACGTGGCGCGGCACGTGGACTTTCTCATCGGCGTGGTCCCCATCGTCAACCTGGAGTGGATCCAGAAACTCATTCGCGACACGTCGGAGCGAGGCCACTCCCGGGAGGCGGTGACCGACTCCATCGTGCGCTCCATGGACGACTACATCAACTTCATCACGCCGCAGTTCTCCCGCACCCACATCAACTTCCAGCGGGTACCCACCGTCGACACCTCCAACCCCTTCAGCGCCAAGGTGATACCCAGCCTGGACGAGAGTATGCTGGTGATACGGTTTCGGGGCATCAAGCAGGTGGACTTCCCCTACCTGCTGTCGATGATAGACGGCGCCTTCATGTCCAGGATGAACACCATAGTCGTGCCGGGTGGCAAGATGGGTTTCGCCATGGAGCTGATCCTGCGCCCCCTGATCCAGCAACTGATCGAAACGGGCAAGATCACCTGATCCAAGGAGCTTACGATGCGCGGTGCACTTCTCTCATTCATACTGGCTGCCCTGCTGGGCGGCTGCAGCACGGGCCCCGCCGCCCCCACCGTCGAGACGGGGACCATGGTGGTGCGTCCCGCAGACAACTGGACCTATGGGGCGACACCACGCTACGCCCTCGCCGAGCAGTTCCAGTACGCGGGCAACAGCGCCGCCCCCTGGCTGGAGCCGGTCCAGCAGGCGGTGACCCGGCAGCTTGACGGCAAGGGCTGGCGCAGCGTGCCTCTGGACGAGGCGGACGTCTGGGTTGCCATCGGCGTCGCCGGCAGCCAGGACATGAGCGACGGGGAGATCTTCTCTCGCCTCGGCATGACCCCGGGCCTGAATGCCGCCGCTGATGCCCGCAAAGGTACCCTGGCCATACTGCTGCTCGACCGGCGAACCCAGCAGACGGTATGGAGCAGCGCCATCCAGCTCGCCAGCGACGTGCCCATCGCCGAGGAGGCCCGCAGCCAGCTCAGCCAGGAACTGGCCGGACAGTTGCTGGGCTCGCTACCGTCAAACTGATTTCTCTTTCAACAAAAACGGCCTGCTTCTAGCAGGCCGTTTTTCGTACACGCCATGTCGGCATGAAGATCACTTCAGTTCACAGGTCAGCTGGGTCACCCCGCTTTTGACCAGAGTGGCCTGCTTGTCCTGCTGGGAGAAGGTGGTCACCCCGTCTGAATAGCTGGCGACCTCCTTGGGCGACTCGATGCGGCCCAGCTTGTGATACACGCCGGCATAAGGGAACTGCACCATGTCGGCCTGGGCATCATAGGTGATCCCCAGCATCTCTTCCCCGCACTGATACTGGCTGTATTGATACTGGGTCGGCTGCGGCGCACTGCAGGCAGCGAGCCCGAGCAGGGGAAGCAACATCATCATTTTTTTCATCGCACTTTCCTTATGTCATGGCGTTATCGACGGGACAAATTACAACGATCAAGCCTCAAGAATTTGATAACTATGGGTAATTTCTACCGCTTTTTCCAACATCAGGGAAACGGAACAATACTTTTCCATGGACAGATCGACTGCGCGGGAGACGTGCTTCTCGGCCAGCCCCTTGCCGGTCACGACGAACTTGAGGTGGATTTTCTCAAACACCCGGGGCACGGAATCGGCACGGACCCCTTCCAGCTCGACGTGGCAGGCGGTCACGGACTGGCGGGCCTTCTCCAGGATGGAAACCACGTCGATGGAGCTGCACCCGCCGACCGCCAGCAGGATCATCTCCATCGGGCTGGCACCTTCACCCGGGTTCGCGCCATCCAGGGTCACCTGATGACCGGACTCGCTCTCGCCCACAAACTTCATGCCTTCGACCCAGCTGACCTTGGCTTTCATCTCACACTTCCTCTCAATGACGACGATTCTGACGCCCATAGCATACCTCAAGCAGGGGTCGAGTGGCACATGACTCGTCATCTTGCAGCCAGGGGAGGATCCCGTCCCGTTTCCACCCACCGGGACGGGAGAATCGAAACGTCAGCGACCCCGAGGGAAATAGATCGAAATCAACATCTGCCCCCCCCTTCTTGCCTAGAATGGCCCGGATCGCGCAGCAGATCGCGGCTCCCCGAGGGAGCGCGACACCCCAAAGCCTTGTCAGCACAGGCAAAGGCTCTTATTCTACTGCGACCAAAGAGTAAGGAATGGCAAGCTTGGCAACTTGCCTGGACGCACAGTCCATAAAAAAGACACTACGAGGAAGTCTCATGATCATTGGCAAACCGCAAAGCGATCCCACCCTGGAGTGGTTCTTGTCGCATTGCCACATTCATAAGTATCCCGCCAAGAGCACCCTGATCCACGCCGGTGAGAAAGCGGAAACCCTCTACTACATCGTCAAGGGTACCGTCGCCGTCCTGATCAAGGATGACGAAGGCAAGGAGATGATCCTCTCCTACCTGAATCAGGGGGATTTCCTGGGCGAGATGGGGATGTTCGAAGAGAACGAGAATCCGGAACGTTCAGCCTGGGTACGTGCCAAAGGCGCCTGTGAAGTCGCCGAGATCTCCTACAAGAAGTTCCGCCAGCTGATCCAGGTCAACCCGGACATCCTGATGCGCCTCTCCGGCCAGATGGCCAAGCGCCTGCAGCACACCAGCCAGAAGGTCGGCAACCTCGCCTTCCTGGACGTGACCGGCCGGATTGCCCAGACCTTGCTCAACCTGGCCAGACAGCCGGATGCCATGACCCACCCGGATGGCATGCAGATCAAGATCACCCGTCAGGAGATAGGCCAGATCGTCGGCTGCTCCCGCGAGACCGTTGGCCGCATCCTCAAGATGCTGGAAGAGCAGGAGCTCATCTCCGCCCACGGCAAGACCATAGTGGTGTTTGGCACCCGCTGACAGGGTTCCCTGACGGCTCCCGCACAGAGCCGTTGGATAAAAAGGCTGCCACGGCAGCCTTTTCTGATCCTCTCCCCTATAATCCCGAACGCCCCCGCCGTCATGGCCGTCGCCAAGAGAATGCCTATGCACCTTCAATGCCCCCTTTGCCGCAACCCACTCCAGCTGCATGAAGCCTCCAAGGGCCGCTACTGCGCCAACAAGCACCATTTCGACCCCGCCCCGGAAGGCTATCTCGACCTCATCCCCGGTACCAAGAACCCCAAGGACAGCGACAGCCGGGCCCTGCTGCGTGCCAAGCGCCGCTTCCTGGAGCAGGGCCACCAGCTGCCCCTGGTGGAGGCCATGGCAGCCCTGTTGGTTCCCCTCGGAGAACATGAACTGATCCATCTGGGTTGTGGCGAGGGCTACTACTGCCGGGCCCTGGCAGAGCGCCTGCCAGGCTGGCAGGTCGGCGGTTTCGATCTCGCCAAGAACGCCATCTTCGCCGCCAACAAGGCCCAGCCGGAAGGCCAGTTCATCATCGCCGATCCGGCGCGCGCCCCGCTGCAGCCGGGCAAGGCCCAGGTGCTGCTGGTCAACGACCTCAAGGTCAAGACCGAGCAGCTGGTCAGCTGGCTGGCACCGGGCGGCTATCTGCTTTATGTGCAGCCAGGCCCCCGTCACCAGTGGCAACTGCGCGTCAGCCTCAACCCGGTGAGCATGGAACACCCCCTGAGCTGGCCGAGCCTGGCCGGGCTCACCCTCGCCCGGCAGCAGCGCGTCCAGTTCACCACGGCGCTGGATCAGGGCTTGCGCGAGCATATCCTGGAGACCAGTCGCCTCGGCTGGCGTGCCAGTGGCGAGCAGCGCCACGCCTTCACCCACCAGGGGCCGGATGCGCTTGAACAGGATCTGCTGCTGACCCTGTGGCAGAAGCCGCTCTGACCCGCGATAAAAAAGGCCCTGACGGGCCTTTTTCCTTTGTGCCGGGGGTGCTCCTGCCCCCCTGCGCTGAGGGGCACAACCCGGTGTCATCATCTGCTTGCAAAAGAAATGGGGCCCCAGGCCCCATTGTCGTATCACGGACGATCAGTTGCAGCTCGCAGCGCCCTGATCGACCCAGACGGCGGCCTTGCCCGGCTCGTCGCCCTTGGTCCAGTACTGGGCCTTCCACTTGCGACCGTTGTGGGTGGTCAGGTCACCTGCGTTGTAGGCCACGCCGGCATCCCAACCCAGCTGCACCTGGCTCACCAGCTTCCACTGATCGGCGGTGCGACTCGGCTCGTTGCCCTGGGTCCAGTACTTGGCCTGCCACACCAGTTGCTTGTGGCTCACCTTGTCATTGGTGTTGTAGACGGTGCTGGCGCTCCACGCCGGATGGTTGGCCGCATCGGGATCGGTCGCACTGCAGCCGCCCCCCGTGCTGGCCGGTTTGACGGTCAGACGCGTCGTCGCCGTGGCATCCAGCGCACCGTCGGTGACCACCAGGGTCAGATCATAGGCGGTGTCGCTGGTGACGCTCGGGCCCGTCACCACCAGGCTAGCGCTGTCCTGGCCAGTCGCGCTGAGACCCGCCGGCACCGTCCACTGATAACTCAGGGCGTCACCGTTCGGATCGGAGGCCGTGGCCTGGATGGTCACCTGCTTGCCGGACTCGACGCTGGCGGTGGCCGACACGTTCACCACGGGCGGCAGGTTCGGCTGCGGTGCCTTGTTGGTCACCACCACCTGATCCTTGGCCGAGAGCCCCTGATCGTCGGTCACGGTCAGCTCGAACACCAGGTTGATGTCGCTGCTGACGGCATCCAGCACCACGCGGGCCTTGGCCGAGGTGGCATCCAGCAGGCTGGCCTGCGGGCCGGACACCTGCTTCCAGCTGTAGGTCAGGACCCCGTTTTCCGGATCGTGGGAGGCGCTGCCATTGAGCGTCACCTCCGCCGGGCCGGTGGCGTTCAGATCGCTGCCGGCATTGGCCACCGGCGGCTTGTTGACCGGTGGCGTGGTGCCGCCGTCCCCATGGCCGAGCCCCTCGTGCATGGCGCTGAGGATGTCGCCGTTGTCTGCATCGATCTCCCAGGCGAACAGGCCCCCAAGCTGGTTGGCCAGCACGTACTGCCCCTTGGCCTTGACCGAACGGTCGTTGTCGAAGCTGATGAGATCCCCGGTGCCGGCGTTGAAGACGTAGGGGGCCTCGGCCACCTCGTCATAGCCCTGCTCCCAGCCTGCGCCCATGCGGTTGTTGACGATGTCGCGGTAATCCACCACCCCGTTCTCCCAGGTGCCCTTGACGGGGCCGGTTGCGGTGCCGGTGAAGGGGTTGCCGGCCTGATAACCGCTGACCCCGGTCCAGCCGCGACCATACATGGCCGCACCGACCACGATCTTGCCCGGTGTGACCCCCTGGCCGAGCAGCGCCCTGACGCCCTTGTCGGTGGTGTACTTGGTGGCCGGATCCCAGCTCGCGGCATGGAGGTTGGTCTGGTGACCCAGCTCGGTGTTGCTCCAGGCGCCGTTGAAGTCGTAGCTCATCAGGAAGATGTGGTCCATGTACTGCTGGGCAGCCTGATAATCCACCTTGGCAATCTTGTCGCCGCCGGCGCTGATGGCCGAGGTGAGCTCGTACTGTCGACCGGTCTCGGCCTCCAGCTCGTCGAGCATGGCGCGCAGCTCTTTCATCAACGCCACATAGGTGGCGCCATCCTGCGGCCCGCCCAGGTTGGGGTTGGCCCCCTGACCGCCCGGGAACTCCCAGTCGATGTCCACGCCGTCGAAGAATTTCCAGGTCTGCAGGTACTCCTTCATGGAGGCGACGAAGGTGTCGCGCTTGGTCTTGTCGCTGAAGAAGTAGAAGGGATCTGAGAGAGTCCATCCGCCGACCGAGGGGAGGATCTTGAGGTCGGGGTTGGCCTGCTTGAGGGCCATCAGGTTGCCAAAGTTGCCCTTGTAGGGCTCATCGAAGGCGGTGAGCTTGCCCTGCCCCATCTGCACGGCGGCCCAGGGATCGTGAATGGAGACCTTGAAGTCCTCGCGACCGGCGCAGGAGCGCTGCAGCGCCTCGAAGCTGCCAGAGATCTCTTTGAGGCTGTCATTGATGCCATTGCCACCGCAGATGGGGGTGAAGCCGTAGAGGATGTGGGTCAGGTTCTTGGCCGGGATCTTGTCCACGGTGAACTTGCGGCCATAGACGCCCCACTCCACGTAGTAGGCCCCCACCACCTTGCCGGACTTGTTGGCGTAGGGCTTGTTGTTCTCCTGCAGCGGCGCATCGAGCGGCGCCAGGTGGCTGCCGTCCGTGTCGGCAACCACTATCTCCTTCTTGTCGGAGAGGGTGCAGCCATCGGCGTTGCACAGGGCGACCTGCATCTGGTAGCGGCCCCCCTTGGTGACCTTGAAGTTGGCGGTGCCGGATGCCGCGGCGGCCCCCGACCACACCTCCTTGCCATCGAGCAGCACCTTGGCGGTCTGGCCCACGTCGCCGGACCAGAGGTTCCAGCTCACGCTGACGGGGGCACCATCCTTGTGGACAGTCACCAGCTTGTTGTAGGAGGTGGCGGCCTGATCGATCTGGATGATGGCGAACTTGGTTTCACCCCAGCCTATGGTGGGTTTGCCGGGGGCGGCAGCGAGGGCGGAGGTGGAACAGATCCCCCCGACCAGCAGCGCCAGCAGGGAATGTTTTGGACTGAACATAGTTGAACTTCCTTATTTCGTTATTGGAATAAACAACGAAAAAGGCAACGCAACCTGACAGGGAATGCAGACGACATCGCACCATGGCTTGGCCCATGGACGAAACAACCTGTGGTGGCCCCGCTATCCTAGGTACCGCTGACCCTTAGACCGGAAGCTTTGCGCCCCGGACTTTCGTCCGGTTTGCCTTTTTGCACAACTTGATTTGCGATGAAAATAATCGCCGAATGACTATAGAGGAGAGTCGTCGGTCCGCCACCTAGTAAAAATAACAGTGACAGGGACTCACCATTGCCAGTTGGCCACGAAAATGCATACAAATCGGCAACAACGTCGCCGATGATGCTGCATGAGAACCATTATCAGCCGCGTCAATCAAAGATGGAATCTGTGATTGCCGTCACTGAACCGGTAGCAGCAGGCTGTTCATCAGGGCCCTCAGCTTGAGCGGCTTGACCGGCTTGCTCACATAACCGAAGCCATGCTCGCGGATCTGCGTCTGCAGCTCGCTCTTGCGATCCGCGCTGATGATGATACCGCCGATGCCGTTGCCATGGGCCAGCCTGATCATGTGCAGCGCCTGCAACCCCGTCTTGCCGTCGTCCAGGTGATAGTCAGAGAGCACCAGCCGGGGCAGGAAGCCAGCCCCGATGATCTCCTCTGCCTGCTCCAGGCTCTGGGCACAGCGCACCTCGCAGCCCCAGCGCTCCAGCAGGGAGGCCATGGCAATGAGGATGTCCTCCTCGTTGTCGATGCAGAGGATCCTGACCCCTTCCAGCTGGCTGTCCCGCTGGGCTGGCGCCGTCATCTGGCTCGCCGTCACGGGCCGGGTCGCGAGGTTCAGGGTGATGGCAAACACGGATCCCGCTCCGGGCCAGCTACGCAGGGAGAGCTGGTGACCCAGCACCAGAGAGATGCCGCGAGCGATGGCAAGCCCGAGGCCGAGCCCCTGCTCCTTGGCAGTGCGGGAGTGATCGAGGCGGGAGAACTCGTCGAAGATCGCCTCCTGCTTGCCCTCCGGGATGCCGGGGCCGTTGTCCCACACCTCGATGCGCACCTTGTCCCCCAGCCGGCGGCAGCCGAGCAGTACCCGGCCCCCCGGGTTGTAGCGAAACGCGTTGGTGAGGAAGTTTTGCAGCACCCGCCGCAGCAGGCGCACATCGCTGTAGACCGCGAGGCTGCTCTCCACCACGGAGAACTGGATCCCCCCGGCCTGGGCCAGCACCCCGAACTCCGCCTTGAGGTTGTCGAGCACGTCCCTCAGGGCGAAGTCGAGCTTCTTGGCCTTGAACTTGCCGGCCTCGAGGCGCGAGATATCCAGCAGGTCCATGATGAGATCCTCGGTCGCCCCCAGGGCATCGTCGATGTGGCGGGCGATGCGGGCGGGCTCGTCCGCCGGGGGCAGCATCTCCAGCAGGGAGGAGGTGAACAGCTTGGCCGCATTGAGCGGCTGGGTGAGGTCGTGGCTCACCGCCGCGAGGAAGCGGCTCTTGGAGTGGTTGGCCCGCTCCACCTGCTGGTTCACCAGCAGCAGCTGGCGGTTGAGCTCGGAGAGCTCATGGGTGCGCTCGGCCACCCGCGCCTCCAGGTGCTCGTTAGCTTCGCGCAGTACCCGCTCGGCGTCACGAAACGGGGTGATGTCGGTGAAGGTCATGACGAAACCGCCGGCGGGCATGGGGTTGCCCTGCATCTCGATCACCCGGCCATCCGGCCGCTCCCGGGCCGAGATGTGGGGGCTGCCGCGCTGCATGAAGGCAACCCGGCGCGCCACCTGGGCCTCGATCTCGCCGGGGCCGCACAGCCCCTGCCCGGCGTTGTAGCGGATGATCTCCTCGATGGGGCGACCCACCTGGATGAGGCCGGGAGGATAGGAGAACAGCTCGATGTAACGCCGGTTCCAGGCCACCAGCCTGAGCTCCCTGTCCACCACGGAGATCCCCTGCCCCATGTGTTCGATGGCCCCCTGCAGCAGGCCGCGGTTGAAGCGGAACACGTCGGAGGCCTCGTCCACTATGGTGGCGATCTCCTCGAGCTGCATGTTGCGCCCCTGCAGGGCCGAGGCCAGCACCAGCCGGGCGGACGAGGTGCCGAACACCCCCGCCAGCAGCCGCTCGGTGTGGGCAATGAGCTCCGCCGAGGCCTGCATCTGGGGCGCCAGGGTGCCACCCCGCTCGCCGGCGAAGCGGCCGAAGGCGCGCTTGACCCGGCTCGACCCCACGAAGCGGGCCGCCAGCATCTCCAGCTCCTTGACCGAGACCCGCGCCTGGTAGAGCGCCGCCGTGTCCCGGCTCTGCTTGCCGACGAAGTTGGCCGCCTGCAGCCGCTCGCTCACCGCCGCCCGGGACAGGAGCGAGCCAGCCACATAACCCACCAGGTTGAGCAAGAGGCTCAGGAAGAGGCACCAGGCCCCCAGGCTCAGCTCGCGAAACGCGGGCCAGTCGGGGGGGGCCAGCAGGGCCTCCAGGGGAGATCCCGCCAGCAGGCCGCTCTCGGCGAGCAGGGTCAGGCACCAGAGGCTGACCCCGAGGGCAAGACCCAGGTAGACCCCCTTGCGGTTGCCGTGCCGCCAGTAGAGACCAAGCAGCAGAGCCGGCGCGAACTGGGCCACGGCGCCGAACGACAAATAGCCGATGCGCGACAGACTGGTGAGATCCCCGAGCCAGAGGTAGAGCGCCCAGGCGGCCAGCAGGATCAGCAGGATGGCGCCCCGGCGCACCTGCAGCAGCAGCCGCATCAGGCGCTCGTCCCGCCCCTGCTGCCAGACCCGGCGCAGCAGCACCGGCAGCACCAGGTCGTTGCTCACCATGATGGCCAGCGCGATGGTGCAGACGATCACCATGCCGGTGGCCGCCGAGGTGCCGCCGAGAAACGCCAGCATCGCCATGCCGTCGTAGCCGAGGGACATGGGGAGGCTGATCACATAGGTGTCCGAGGCCATGTCGGCCCCCACCCACTGCTTGCCCGCCAGGGCCAGCGGCCAGATGAAGAGCCCCATCAGGAACAGGTAGAGCGGGAAGATCCAGCGCGCCCAGTGCAGATCCTGCCCCTGGTTGTTCTCCACCACGGTCACGTGGAACTGGCGCGGCAGGCAGATGACGGCGCACATGGCGATCAGGGTATAGATGGCAAGCTCCAGCAGGCCGCCCGGCGTCACCGCCACCACCGCCTTCAGGAAGTCGCCGGCCACCAGGGTGCGGGCCTCGCTCGGCTTGCTGACGATGAGCCAGAGCGCGAAGCCCCCCACCGCCATGAAGGCGAGCAGCTTGACCACGGATTCGAACGCGATGGCGACTACCATGCCGCGGTGGTGCTCGGTGGCGTCCAGGTTGCGGGTGCCGAACAGGATGCTGAACAGGGCCAGCAGCAGGGTGACGCCGAGGGCCAGCTCGGCCATGTTGCTGGTGGGGCTGGCTCCGGCACTGTTGGCCATCAGCAGATCCAGCCCGGTGACGATCGCCTTGAGCTGCAATACCAGGTAGGGAAGTATCCCCATGATGGCGATGAGGCTGATCACCATGGCCAGGCGCTGGGACTTGCCGTAACGGGCGGCGATGAAGTCGGCGATGGAGGTGATGTGCTCTCGCTTGGCCACCAGGATGAGGCGGGCCAGCAGGCGCCAGCCGAACAGGAAGACCAGCATGGGGCCCAGGTAGATGGGCACCGGCGACCAGGGGGATTCGCTGGCCTGGCCCACGGTACCGAAGAAGGTCCAGGAGGTGCAGTAGACCGCCAGCGACAGGCTGTAGAGCAGGGGCTGCCCCTTGGGGCGGCGGCGCTTGTTCTTGTCCGCCACGAAGGCGATGAGGAACAGCAGTCCCAGATAGGAGAGCGACAGCCCGATCAGCAGCCATCCTTGGTGCATCTACGTATTTCCCTTGTCCAGATTGGTCGATGGCCCGCCAGAGGCGGGCCCGTCTCAGTGGCCCGGTGCAGGCCGCGCGTCGCCGCGCTCTTCACGCAGTCGCAGCACGAAGACCGGCAGCACCACCAGTACCATGATGAAGAAGATGCCCCCACCGAGGGACTCGAAAAGGAGGCCGCTCACCGTCATCAGGGCGGCCACCGTCATGCCGAGGCCGAGCGCCGCGTAGAGCGCCTGGGTGGGGATCTGCTGCTCCGCAGGCAGCTGGCGAGTCATGAAACGGATGGCCCCCAGGTGGCTGATGCAGAAGGTGACGCCGTGCAGCAGCTGGCCGATCACCAGCACCGCCAGCTCGGTGGAGCTGCCGAGCAGCACCCAGCGCGCCACGCAGCCGACGGCCCCCACCAGGAACAGGGTCTGGGCCCCGAAGCGCTGTAGGAAGCGCTTGTCTGCGGCAAACATGGCGATCTCCGCCACCACCCCCAGGGCCCACAGATAACCGATGAGGGTGCCGCTGTAGCCCTCGGCCTTCCAGTAGATGGCGCTGAACCCGTAGTAGGCCGCATGGCTCCCCTGCAGCAGGGCGGTGATGAGCAGGAAGCGGCGCACCGAGGGGGACTTGAGCGTCTCCTTCAAGGAGGCCTTGGCCCGCTCCCCCTGCAGCTCCCGGGGGGCCGGGTGCAGCGGCAGCAGGCTCAGCCCCAGCATGATCAGCAGCCCGACCACCATGGTGTGCAGCACCCAGTCGCTGCCAAAGTTGCCCACCAGGGCGCCCACCAGGGTCGAGGCGACGATAAAGGCGAAGGATCCGCACAGCCGCACCTTGCCGTAGTCGAGGTGGGTCTGCACCACCATGCGGGTGGCAAGCGCCTCCCCCATGGGCATCAAAGTCGGGTAGATGAAGTTGGCCGCCAGGGTCAGCGCCACCAGCCACCAGATGCCGTGGCTGACATAGAAGCCGAGGAAGGCCAGCAGGCTCAGCAGACAGAGCAGCCGGGTGACGGGCAACAGCTGCCCCGCCCCCTTGACCCGTCCCATCACCACCAGGTTGCCGGCGAAGCGGATGGCCATGCCGACCCCCAGCAAGAGGCCGATCTGCTCGGCGCTCACCCCTATGCCTTCCAGCCAGAGGGACCAGAACGGCAGATAGGCGCCATAGACGAAGTAGAAGGCACCGAAGAACAGGGCTAACCAGGAGAACGCGGGCATAGGGGCTCGGCTGCGAGACAAGGGGCACAAATGATAACCGATTTCGGGGCGGGGATCCCCAGGCGGCAGCCAGGATAAAAACCAGAAATATCAATAAAATTGAACCTTTGTCACATCCCCCTGTCTATTTGAATAACACCGCTTCCTGATGAGTGTTGCAATCCTTCCACCCGCCGCCGGCGGGTTTCTTTTTGGCGCCGTTCCCCTTCCCATCGAAAAGGGGGCCAGTGGCCCCCTCTTCATGACATGCACCGTTCCGTCAGAACACGTACTTCACCCGTGCGCTCAGGTTGCGACCCGGCTCGGTCTGACCGCTGGTGTCCGCGCTGGCGGCGAGGCCGGTAATGCTCTCGTAGCTCACGTACTCCTTGTCAAACAGGTTGAAGACGCCGACATTGAGCTGCAGATCCTGCATCGGCTTGAACTGGGCATAGAGATCCACCACGCCCCACCCGGCGCTCTTGATGTTGTCGTTGCCGCGGGCATCCTTGCCCACCTTGTCCATGTCGTCGGCAAAGCGCAGGGCTGTGTTGATGTTCCAGTTCGGCTGTTCCAGGCGCACGCCCAGGCTGCCGTTCAGGGGGCTCAGGCTGTTGATGTAGTTGCCGTCGCCATCCTTGCCTTCGATGTAGGCCAGGTTGCCCCAGACGTTGACCAGGGCGTTCAGCCAGTAGTCCGCCTTGGCCTCGACCCCCTTGGTGGTCGCCTTGTCCAGGTTCTGGTACTGGTAGACGGCGGTGCGCCCTTCCGTCCCCACCCCGGTCAGCTCGATGAAGTCGTCGAACTTGTTGTAGAAGGTGGCCACCTCGTAGCTGAAGCCGCCGCTGCTGCCGCGCACGCCGAGATCGATGCCGTCGCTGCTCTCGGGCTTGAGGTTCGGGTTCGGCTCGATGCGGTAACCATACGCCTGGTGGTTCAGGGTGGAGAAGGCGTTGTCATACATGGGCACCTTGAAGCCGTGGCTGTACTGGGCGAACAGGTTCGCCGCCTCGTGCGCCTTGAACACCAGCCCCAGCTTGGGCGAGAACTCCCCCTCGGAGATCTTCTTCATGTTCTCGCCCGTGTAGGCGGGATCCTCGTCCGGAGTCATCTTGTAGTAGTCGTAACGCATGCCCGGGGTCAGCACCCAGCGATCGCCGAACTTGATCTCGTCGAAGGCCCAGAGCGCGCTGCGCTCGCTGGTGGTGGACGGGAAACTCAGCTCGCTATAGCCGACGAAGTCCCCCGGCACCGTCGGCCCCTTGAAGCGGGTGCGCTCGTTGTCGGTGTGCTCGTATTCCAGGCCCCAGGCCAGACGCTGGCTGGCGAGGGCCTTGCTGAACTTCACCTGGGCCCCCAGGCTCTCCTGCTCGAAACCGTTGTGGTCCAGCGAGTTCTTGGTCACATAGGGGTTGGTCGGCCGCACCGGGTATTTGGAAGAGGCGTACTGATCCAGGGTCTGCTTGGTGCGGGTGTAATACACCTTGCTGTCCACCCGATCCGCCCAGGGGGCATTCAGGGCGAGGCCGTGATCCAGCACCAGGGAGAGATTGTCGGTCTCCTTGTCGGTGATCGGCTGGTTGAAGACGGAGCCGGTCTTGGTCAGATCGACGGCATCCGGATCCTGCCCTTCGGTGAAGTAGTCGACCGTCAGCTTCAGGAACTGGTCGTCGCTGAGATTCCACTTGCTCTTGAACAGCACGGCCTGGCTGACGATGTCGAACTCGTCCTTGTCGCCGTCGTAATTCTGGGTCACCCCGCCGTCCCGCCAGGTGTAGCGCAGCAGGTTCTCGAACTCCCCGGCGCGCAGCGCCCCCGTGATCCCCGCCATCTTCTGGTGACTGCTGGAGGCGTAGCCCGTGGTCGCGTCCAGATAACTGTCGCGGCCCTTCAGGAAGTCGCCGGCATCCTTGGTGGTGATGGCGATGACGCCCCCCAGGGCATCGGAGCCGTAGGCGGCGGACGCCGGTCCCTTGGCCACTTCCACCTGCTTGATCATGTCGGTGTCGAAGTAGGTCTGTCCCACGCCGCCGTTCTTGTAGGCATCGTTCTGGCGCACGCCGTCCTGCACCACCTTGACCCGGTTCTCGTTCATGCCACGGATGGTGAAGGTCTGGGCATCCCCCGCCCCCCCCTGCACGCTCACGCCCGGCTCGTAGCGGAACAGATCGGCCACGTTGCTGACGACCTGCTCTTCTATCTGCTCCGAGGTGATGACGGCGATGGGGCCGGAGACATCTTCCAGCTTCTGCTCCATTCGGGAGCCGCTGACCACCATGACCTCATCGGTCTGGGTGTCTGCGGCGAAGGCGGGGGAAACCAGCCCTGCCGCCACGGCGAAGGCAATCAGTGAGGGGGGGTTGTTGTGCGCCACTGCAAAGTCCTTATTGAGAATCATTATCAATCGAACGGCATCTTACCCAGTCAGTGACAAAGATCAATAATAAAGTGAATCATTCTCATTTTCTTTTACTTCTGGGGGGTTTTACACTAGCGCCTCTTTTTTCCTGCTCGCCATGCTGCCATCGTGTGGTGCAGTGCCTTTGCCAAACTCTGCCCTTGTGAGTGAGATGCCATGACTCGACGACTCCCCCTGCTCGCCCTGCCCCTGCTGCTGGCAGCCTGTGCCACCCCGCCGCAGAGCCAGCCTCCCCAGACCCTCTATCACTACCAGCTTGGCGAGGGGACGGACGACAGCCCCCTCAGCCTCGCCCAGGCAATGGACAGGGTGAAGGATGCGGACATAGTGCTGGTGGGCGAGCTGCACAGCCACCCGGCCGTGCACCTGCTGCAAGCCAACCTGCTGGCGGAGCTGGCCGGTATGTCGCGCCTCGATGGCCGGGGGCTGGTGCTCTCCATGGAGCAGTTCAGCCGCGCCGATCAACCCGTGCTGGATGCCTACCTGGCCGGGCGCATCGGCGAGGCGGCGCTGATCCGGGACGGCCACGCCTGGCCCAACTACCCGAGCGACTACCGCCCCCTGGTGGAGTTTGCCAAGGCGCAGCAGCTGACGGTGATCGCCGCCAATGCCCCCAAGCCACTGGTGAGCTGCGTCGGCCAGGAAGGGCCCGAGTGGCTCGACAAGCTGCCTGCCAGCCGCCGCAGCCAGCTCGCCCGCGAGCTCACCCTGGGGGATGACCCCTATCGCCAGAAGTTCATGGCCTCCCTGCATCATGGGGATGCGGACGGAAATGCCCGCCGCTTCGCCGCCCAGACCAGCTGGGATGACACCATGGCCGAGAGCATGGTCGATTACCTCGAGCAGCATCCCGGCCGACGCATCATGCACATCGCCGGCAACTTCCACGTGGAGGGGGGGCTGGGTATCGCGAGCCGCATCGCCAGCCGCAACCCGGCCCTCAAGGTGGCGCTGATCGTGCCGCAGACGGATGCCAGGGCCGCCCCGGGGAGTACCCCAGACGTCAGGGTGCAGATCACCCCCTTGCCGGAGCGCTGGCTAAATGCGGAGGAAATGAAGCAAGATATGGGCGCACTGCATCAATCTCGCAGCCGTGACTGCAGCCAGTGGCTGCAACCCTGACAAATAGCCCAAGGATTTCATATGGATGTGTTACTGGTCATCGACATGCAACAAGGGCTTTTCGAGCAACCCCGCCATCAGGACGCCCGAGTCATCGCCAACGTCAATCGTCTGGCCGACGCCGTGCGGGCCCGGCAAGGGCGCGTCATCTATGTGCAACACGACGAGCCGGGATCCGAGCTCGCCCCCCACAGCGCGGGCTGGCAACTGCACGCCGATCTGACGCCGGGCGCCCATGACAGCCGAGTACGCAAGACCGCCTGCGACAGCTTCCTCGACACCGAGCTCGGCTTCCTGCTGGCGGAACAACCGGTGGACCGGCTGCTGCTGTGCGGCTGCGCCACCGACTTTTGCGTCGACACTGCGCAGCGCCGCGGCCCAGGGGTTCGACGTCTTCGCGGTGACCGATGCCCACACCACAGCGGACAGGCCACACCTGAGTGCCGAACAGATCATCGAGCATCACCACTGGATGTGGCGGCACCTGAGCCTGCCCCAGGGCAGAAGCGTGACCCTGCTCACCACGGATCAACTGCTCACTAACCCTCAAGGCGCGCAGGCGTGATAAGCTGCCCGCCCTGAAGCGATCACCTGATTGGAGTCTTGTGTGCGTCAACTCTCTGCCGTTGCCCTGCTGCTGTCGTTACCGGCGATCACCGCCTGCTCCGGTTTGCCGGGGATAGCGCCCGATGGCCCGGCCCCCCTGTTCCACACCCACATCAACGAGGAGGGGAGCAAGCGCTTCACCTTCGAGGCCGCGCCCCTAGACGCCCTGCCGGGCCACTTGCAGGAGGACGATGACAGTCGCCTGACCCGCCGCAGCAAGAGCCTGCTGGAGCGCCGGGAGGCGCTGCAGGACGATCAGCTGACCCAGATGCTGGCGACGAACAAGTATTGCCGCAGTGGCTACATCGTCCTCAGCCAGACCTCCTGGAAGATCCGGGGGGAATGCAACGAGACCGCCTCCCAGGCCGATCGCGATGCCTTCCCCAACCAGGCCTCCTGGCAGGAGTGACCTGGGCGTGCAGACAACAAAACGGGCAGCCTGGGCTGCCCGTTTTTCATGTCAGACTCGCGTCCGTCAGACCGGTTCGTCCGCCGGGCTGGTCAGCTCGGCGCCGTTGTCGATGCGCTTGTGCCCCTCTACCAGATGGACGAAGTCCACCAGCTCGTCGCCGGAGACCCGGAACGCCTGGCCGAAGCCCTTGACGAAGAGCCCCTGCTCGGGCTTGAGGCGAAACAGCACGAAGTCCTTGAGGTTGGAAAGCCCCCTGACTATCTCGCCGAAGCGTCCTTCCAGGGCGGTAACGGCCTTCTCCCAGCGCTCGTCGTCCCGGGACACCACCTCGGCCACCGCATCGAAGGTGAGGCGCTTGCGGGCAAACAGCTCGCGGGCGCCGCTCTCGTCCTCGATCAGCATCAGCGACACCTTGGGCACCTGTTGCAGGTTGCGGGCGTGGCGGGCGATCTCGGAGATGAGCACATAGTAACCATCCTCCTGCAGTACGAAGGGGGCATAGCTGGCATTGGGGTTGCCTTCACTGTCCACGGTCGCGAGCTGAAGGGTGCGGCAACCGTCGCGAAACTCGCGGATCTCCGGTTGCAGGCGGTTTTGCAGACGCTCCTGACGTTCACTCATGCTTTGACTTCCTCTTGATACTGGTGGCGCAGGGCCATGAAACGCTCTACCTGATCAGGCAGCAGCTGGCGCTGCTCGTCGCGGCCCAGGTAGATCTTGAAAATGCAGCGACCGCTGTGGCCGAAGAACTGGAAGGAGTGCCCCTCCTTGCCCATGAACAGCTTGCTGACCAGGGCGATGCCCACCACGTTGTCGAGCCTGAGGTGGCCGTGCATCTCGCCGTTCCGTCCCATCAGGTTGTAGTAGCCGCGGGCCGTCTTGCCCTTGGGGAAGGGGGCCTTCACCTCGAAGATGGAGCCGTCGGACTCGACGATGGTGGTCACCGGGCCCCAGCCGGCCAGATCCGCCAGCAAGGCTTCGGCCTGATCGTTCGGCACTTGCGTCATCAAGTCGGCGGGCAGGTGGCGCACCACCTCCCACTCGCTGACGGCCAGCTGGGTGGCGATGCTGGAAGGATGGGCGCTGGGGTCCTGCTCCAGCAGTGTCTGAATGCGTTGTGCAATGCTCATCGGTTCTCCCCTGGATGATCCGCAATGGTGCTCGGTGTCGCGGCGGATACTGTAATGAAGCGACCCACTTAACGCAATTGATAATCGCTTTCATTCTCAGTGCATTTTTCTCGCGGGCTTGATATTCTCGGCGGCAATCCCACTCTCACTCATCCCTCGGAGGTTCGCATGGGCCGTCGTTTTGCCCTCGCTCTCAGCCTGTTAGGCTGCGCCCTTTCCCTCTCTTCCCTGCCCGCCGCGGCGAAGGAGCGTATCGTCAGCATAGGCCCGGCCACCACGGAACTCATCCTGGCACTGGGGGGTGAGTCGAGCATTATTGCCACCGATGTGAGCAGCCCTGAACCCAAGAACCTGCCCCGGGTCGGCTACCACCGCGCCCTGGCCGCCGAGGGGATCCTGAGCCTGGCCCCGACCCGGGTGGTCGGCAGCGACGAGATGGGGCCGCCACCCGCCCTGGCACAGCTGCGCCGGGCCGGGGTCGAGGTGGACGTGCTGCCCACCGCCCCCACCCTCGCCAACCTCGACGAGCGCATCGACACCCTGGCCGCCCTGCTCCAGGACCCGGCCGCCGGCGCGCGCCTGAAGGGCGAGATTCGGGCCCAGAGCGAGCAGCTGGCCACCCAGGCAAAGCAGAACAAGCCGCTCAAGGTGCTCTTCCTGCTGCTGCACAAGGGGCAGCCCACCAGCGTCGCCGGTGGCAACACCACCGCCAGCGCTCTCATCACCCTGGCCGGTGGCGTCAACCCGGTCGCCCGGCTGCACGACTACAAACCCGTTTCCACCGAATCCCTCATCGAGCTGCAGCCGGATCTGGTGCTGGTGAGCGGGCGCGACTGGCAGCAGTATCAGGATCCCGCCTCCGTGCTGAGCCAGGTGCCGGCGCTGGAAGCCACCCCCGCCGGCAAGCGCGGGGCCATCCACGCCATCGACGGCCACGCCCTGCAGGGGGGGCTGAGCCTTCGTTCCCTGCAGCAGGCGAACCAGATCGCCCAGTGGATCAAGCAAGGATCATGATGCGCCTGCCACTGCCCTGGCTGCTCGCCCTCACCGGCGGTGCGCTGGCGCTGCTGCTGGTCGGCTCCCTGGCGACCGGCCCCATGTCCCTGTCGTTTGGCGAGAGCCTGCGCGCCCTGTTCGCCGGACAGGCGAGCGGGATGGAGGCCCACAAGCTCCTCGTCGTGAAAGAGATCCGCCTGCCCCGCACCCTGCTCTGCATCGCGGTGGGGGGCATCCTCGGCCTCTGCGGCGCCGTGATGCAGGGGCTGTTTCGCAACCCCCTGGCCGATCCCGGCATCATCGGCGTCTCCGGCGGCGCGGCGCTCGGCGCCGCCCTGGCCATCGTGCTGCTGGCTCCCCTGGGCCAGCAGCTGCAGGCGTTGCTCGGCCTCGGCCTGCTGCCCCTGCTCGCCTTCCTCGGCGGGGCGCTGACCACCACCCTCGTCTATCTGCTCGGCACCCGGGAGGGAGGCACCTCGGTCACCGTCATGCTGCTGGCCGGCGTCGCCATCACGGCGCTCTCCGGCGCCGTGATCGGCCTGCTCACCTATCTCGCCGACGATCAGATGCTGCGCAACCTGAGCCTGTGGCAGATGGGATCGCTGGCAGCGGGCAAGCCGGTGGACGTGGCGCTGGCGCTGCTGACCCTGGCCGCCCTGCTGCTGCTGTTCGCGCGCGATGCCAACCCCCTCAACGCCCTGCTGCTGGGCGAGGGGGAGGCTCGCCACCTGGGGGTGAACGTGCAGGCCCTCAAGCGGCGGCTCATCCTGCTCACCGCCGCCGGAGTCGGCGTGGCAGTGGCGGTGGCGGGCATGATCGGCTTCGTCGGCCTGGTGGTGCCCCATCTGGTGCGGCTGCTGGCCGGCCCCAACCACGTCCGGCTGCTGCCGCTCTCCGCCTTGCTCGGGGCCGCCCTGCTGCTGGGCGCCGACATGCTGGCGCGCACCCTGCTGGCGCCGGCCGAGATGCCGGTCGGCATCATCACCGCCCTGATGGGGGCTCCCTTCTTCATCTGGCTCTTGGTCAAGAGCCGCCGGACCCTGTAACAGGAGACAGTCCCCTTGCCCGGATCCCCCTCCCCCCTGCTTGAGTGCCGGGAGATCAGCCTCACCCGGGGCAACCGCCTCATCCTAGACTGCCTGGATCTCCGCCTGCAGGCGGGCAGCCTGACCGCCCTGCTCGGCCCCAATGGCGCGGGCAAGAGCTCGCTGCTCAAGTGCCTGACCGGCGAGCTGGCCTGTCAGGGCAGCATCACCCTGTTCGGCAGGGATCGCCAGAGCTGGGCCGGCAACGCGCTGGCGCACCGGGTCGGCGTCTTGCCCCAGAGCTCCTCCCTGAGCTTCCCCTTCCTGTGCGAGGAGGTGGTGGCCATGGGGCGCCTGCCCCACAGCGAGCCAGCCAGCCGACGCGACCACATAGTGCAGGCCGCCATGGCCCACGCCGGGGTGGATCATCTGGCTGGCCGCCTCTATCCGGGTCTCTCCGGCGGGGAGCGCCAGCGCGTGCAGTTTGCCCGGGTGCTTGCCCAGATCTGGCAGGCGCCCTACGAGCCCCAACAACCGAGGCTGCTGCTGCTGGACGAACCCACCTCGGCCCTCGACCTCAAGTACCAGCATCAGCTGCTCGCCATGGCCCGCGCCCTGGCCGGCCGTCACACCGCCGTCCTGGTGGTGCTGCACGATCTCAACCTAGCAGCCCGCTACGCCGACCGGCTGGTGATGCTGGCGCAGGGCCGCCTGATGGCGGACGGCGCCCCGGCAGAGGTGCTGACGCCGGCGCTCATCGAGCGGCTCTACGGCTACCCGGCCCAGGTGATCCACCACCCCCAGAGCGGCCTGCCCATGGTGATCTGATCTCGGGCCCGCCGCCGTCCATCGCGATAACCCCCAGGCCCCGGAAACGCACTGCCCAGAGAGCCGAGGCCGAGCACCAGACTCCCCAGACTGCAGAGACAAAAAGAGCGCCATCAGGCGCTCTTTTTGTGTCGGGGCAAGCCGGCGGCTCAAGCAATCTGATAGCGGCCCGGCTTGTGATTGAGTGTCAACACCAGGTTACAGATGATGGCGGCCACCACGGAGAGGGCCAGCAACCAGGGGGAAACCACGAAGAAAGAGGCGATGACGATGGCACAATCCAGCCCCATTTGCAGCTTGCCCGCCCGGATGCCGAACCTGTCCTGAATGAAGAGCGCCAGGATGTTGAAGCCCCCCAGGCTCGCCTTGTGGCGGAACATGATGAGCAGCCCCATGCCGATCAGGGTGCCACCGATGAGGGCCGCATAGACGGGCTCAATCTTGCCTATCTGCAACACGGCGTTGAGGTGATCCGTCATGAAGGAGACGGTGGCCACGGCGGCGAAGGTATTGAGGGTGAAGCGCGGCCCCATCCTGAGCCAGGCCAGGGCATAGAAGGGCAGGTTCATGGTGAAGAACAGCAGGCCGAAGCTGATGCCGGTCACCTGCTGCAACAGCAGGGCCAACCCGGCAGTGCCACCGGTGAGCAGCCCGACTTGATGGAACAGGAAGATGCCGAGTGAAACGAAACCTGCCGCGGTCAGCAGGGCGAGCACATCCTCATAGAGCGGGTGCGCAGAGCGGGGGGTGTTGTCCATAACCGGGTGTCCATGCGAAGTGAAAGAGTGTCTGCCGCCATCTCTGGCGGGGATGAGCCCCGTGGGCCGGGACTTCGTAATGGCCACAGTGTCCGGTTTGAGTGAGCCGGATCACAAGTCCGCGGCCACACGCACCAAAATGGTGCTCGTCAGCTCAGCGTTACAGCCCCTGCACCAAGATCTGCCACTCCCTCTTGCGCCAGGCTGAAGAGAACCTGAAGAAAAGCTGAAAACTAGGCAGAGCCCGCTGTCCACGGGGTTGAATCGCTCTAGAATGGCTGTCTTGCAACAAGTCTGCCTCAAGGAGCTATCGCAGATGAGAGTCACCGTATTCGGGATAGGGTATGTCGGTCTGGTCCAGGCCGCCGTGCTGGCGGAGATGGGCCATCAGGTGACCTGCGTGGATGTGGATGCCGCCAAGGTGGCGCGCCTCAAGGAGGGGATCATCCCCATCTTCGAACCCGGCCTCGCCCCCATGGTGCAGGCCAACCATCAGGCCGGCCGCCTGCACTTCACCACGGACGTGACCGAAGGGGTGGCCTTCGCCGAGCTCATCTTCATCGCGGTCGGTACCCCGCCAGATGAGGACGGCTCCGCCGATCTCAAGCACGTGCTGGCGGTGGCGGGCACCATAGGTCAGCTGATGCAGGCAGGCAAGGTAGTGATCAACAAGAGCACTGTGCCGGTCGGCACCGCCGCCAGGGTACGCCACCATATCGAGGCCATCCTGCGCGATCGCGGCGTCGAGCTGCCCCTGGAGGTGGTCTCCAACCCCGAGTTCCTCAAGGAGGGGGCCGCCGTCAATGACTGCCTGCGGCCGGATCGCATCATCATCGGTACCGGCTCGTCCCATGCCTTCGCCCTGCTGGAAGAGCTCTACGCCCCCTTCAACCGCCAGCACGATCGCATCATCCAGATGGACGAACGCAGCGCCGAGCTGACCAAGTACGCCGCCAACGCCATGCTGGCCACCAAGATCTCCTTCATGAACGAGATGGCCGGGCTGGCGGAGCACCTCGGGGCCGATATCGAGGAGGTGCGCAAGGGGATAGGCGCCGATCCGCGCATCGGCTATCACTTCATCTACCCGGGCTGCGGCTACGGCGGCTCCTGCTTCCCCAAGGATGTGAAGGCGCTGATCCATACCGCGAGCGAAAACGGCTGTGACGTGCCCCTGCTGCGCTCGGTGGAACAGGTGAATGACAGACAGAAGCACAGGCTCGCCGAGCGCCTCCACCAGCACTTCGGTGCAGACTTGAGCGGTCTCACCTTCGCGCTCTGGGGGCTGGCCTTCAAGCCCAACACCGACGACATGCGCGAAGCCCCGAGCCGGGTGCTGATGGAGGCCATCTGGGCCGCTGGCGGCAAGGTGCAGGCGTTCGATCCCGAGGCGATGAAAGAGGCCCAGCACCTTTACGGCCTGCGCGACGATCTGGCCCTGTGCGGCACCCAGGAAGCCGCCCTCAAGGGCGCCGATGCCCTGCTCATCTGCACCGAGTGGCAACAGTTCCGCGCCCCCGACTTCGAGCTCATCAAACGCACCCTGAAGCAGCCCGTCATCCTCGATGGCCGCAACCTCTATGATCCGGCCCGCCTGCACCAGCGCGGCTTCACCTATTACGCCATTGGCCGCGGCAACAGCCTGGAACAGGCACGCATTCTGGAGAGGGCACAATGAAGTATCTCGTCACCGGCGCCGCCGGCTTCATCGGGTTTCACCTGGCGCAGCGGCTCATCCAGGAGGGCCACGAGGTGGTCGGTCTCGACAATCTCAACGACTACTACGAGGTGAGCCTGAAGGAGGCGCGCCTGGCCCGGCTCCTGCCGCTGCCCGGGTTCCGCTTCGAGCGTTGCGATCTCGCGGACAGGCAAGCCATGGCGGCATTCTTTGCCCGCGAGAGTGCCCGGGAGCGGTTCGATCGGGTGATCCACCTCGGTGCCCAGGCCGGGGTGCGCTACTCCCTGGACAACCCCTTTGCCTACGCCGACAGCAACCTCACCGGTACCCTGACGGTGCTGGAGGGGTGCCGCCATCACGGGGTCGGGCACCTGGTCTACGCCTCCTCCAGCTCGGTATACGGCCTCAACGAGCAGATGCCGTTCAAGACCTCGGACGGGGTGGATCACCCCGTCTCCCTGTATGCGGCGAGCAAGAAGGCCAACGAGCTGATGGCCCACTCCTACTCCCACCTATATGGATTGCCGACCACGGGACTGCGCTTTTTCACCGTCTACGGCCCCTGGGGACGCCCCGACATGGCGTTGTTCAAGTTCGTGCGTGCCATTCTCAATGGCGAGCCCATCGACATCTACAACCAGGGCCAGCTCAGCCGGGACTTCACCCATATCGACGACATAGTGGAAGGCATAGTGCGCATCGCGGACCGCCCGCCGGTCGGCGAGGCGAACTGGCATGGGCAGACCGAGTCGAGCCCGGCCCCCTATCGCCTCTTCAACATCGGCAACGGCAGCCCGGTGCGGCTGCTGGACTTTGTGGAGGCCATCGAGGCCGCCCTCGGCAAGCAGGCCATCCGCAACATGATGCCCATGCAGCCCGGCGATGTGCTCGCCACCTGGGCCGACACCGAGGCGCTGTTCGAGGCGACGAGTTATAGACCCAGAGTCGGGTTGAAAGAGGGGGTCGAGAGTTTCGTCAACTGGTACAGATCCTACTACCAAGCCTGAGCCCCCAACGGGCGCTGTTCGTACCGAAGCAACCAGCTATAGACCCAGAGTCGGGTTGAAAGAGGGGGTCGAGAGTTTCGTCAACTGGTACAGATCCTACTACCAGGCCTGAGCCCCCAACGGGCCCTGTTCGTACCGAAGCAACCGGCTATAGACCCAGAGTCGGGTTGAAAGAGGGGGTCGAGAGTTTCGTCGACTGGTACAAGGCATATTACAAGGCCTGATCGCACCTGGGGATCCGACAACAAGAAGGGCTGCCACTGGCAGCCCTTCTGCTTATCCGGACCCGGGTCTCCAGCCTCAGGGGCCGGGGGCATAGTGGAACGGCTCGACCCCGGGGGTAAGCCCGCGGCACTCGGGCTTGAGGGCCGAGCTGTCGGCCAGCATCCAGTCGGTGCGGTGGCGATTGCCGAGATTCTCCATGAGAGAGGGCTCGAAGCAGCGCGCCATGAGATCGGCTGCCCCCAGCACCTGGCGGCCGGGGGCGGCCGCCACCCAGGCCGCCGCCTCGCGAGCCTGCTCTTCATCCGGCATCCGATAGGAGTAGTGCCAGAGCGGCTGACGGGTGAACAGCAGGTGCTGCTCCTTGAAGCCGGCCAGCAGCAGCGCGTTCTCCGCGGGCACCCGCGCCACCGCCAGCGCCATCACCCCCTCGGGGGTGCGCAGGTCGTTGAGCTTCACGCAGATCCAGCAGGAGTAGATCAGCCAGCCCACCGCCAGCGAACTGAGGATGGCAGTGAGGGGCGCCCGGCGCAGCCCGGCGCTGAGGAGCAGCAGCGCAACCCCCAGCACCAGCAAGGGCAGCCAGGGGGCCGGCCCCAGCTCTCCGGCCTTGCTCGCCAGCCTGGCACTGAAGACCAGCGCCGCGGCACCGCCCACGCCGACGATCCCCAGCAACCAGCCAAGGCCCGACAGCAGACGGCCGGGCCAGCGCCGGGCCAGCAGCTGGGCGATGAAGGGGGCCGTCAGCAGGGCCAGGGCCGGCGTGCCCGGCGTGACATAGACGCCGCGCTTGCCCGGCGACACCGAGAAGAACACGATCACCAGCACCAGGTAACCGAGCAGCAGGATGATGCGCTTGTCCCGCCCCTGAACGGCCTTGCGCCACGCTACCACCAGCCAGGGCAGCAGCAGGGAGAGGGGCAGCCAGAATGGCGGGATCACCGAGGTGAGGTAATACCAGAAGGGTTTGACGTGGTGCCAGGAGTTGGCATAGCGGGTCACCGTCTGGCGCAGCAGTATGTTGTCCCGGTAGGCCTGCAGCACGGGATCCCCGCTCTGGGCCACGGCGAGCAGCATGGGCACCAGCCACAGGCCGATGGCCAGCAGCATGAACAGGGGCCCCGCCAGCCCTTTCAGCCAGTCGGCCCGGGAGGCGGCACGGATCTGCTCTCTATGGGTCCAGACAGCCGGGATCAGGATCAGCACGGCCAGGATCCCCACCCCCTTGGTGATGATGCCAAGGCCGGCGGCGAACCAGCCGAGCCAGTACCAGCGCCAGCCCCCCTCACAGAGCAGGAAACGGATGAAACCGTAGACGCCGAGGGTGATGAAGAAGGTCACCAGGGCATCGATCTGCGCCGTCTTGGCCTGCAGGGTGAACTGGACGGTGAACAGCAGCAGCAGGCCGGCCATAAAGCCCACTTGCGCGCTCCACAGCCGGCGGCCCAGATCCCACACCAGCGCTATGGTCAGCAGACCCGCCAGCAGGGAGGGCAGCAGGAAGGCCACCTTGATGGAGCCGGTCAGCAGATACCCTATCGCTATCCCCCACATAAACATGGGGGGCTTGTCCGGGTAGATCTCGCCGCCCCGCATGGGGAACAGCCACTGGCCGCTCTCCACCATCTCCTTGGCCACCAGGGCGAAACGGGGCTCATCGGCCGGCCAGGGATCCCGCAAGCCCAGACCCGCTCCCAGCACCACCAGGGCGATCAGCAGCAGCCAGCCCAGGGAGCGCTGGTCGAGCAAGAAGCGATCACTCGCCACCATCGCGCACCTCCCGGTTGGTGGCCAGCTTGTCCCGGTTCCAGCCGCGATGCTGGATGTCCAGATAGAGGCTGTAGAGGGCGGTGAAGGTGGGGAAGAGATTCTGCAGCACGCCGACGGAGTCCTGCTTGGGGGAGAAGACGAAGTAGCTCAGCGTCATCAGGCTGCCGAGCACGCTCATGTACCAGAACAGGCGGGGAATGACGGGCCGCCCGGCCCGCTTCGAGGCAATGAACTGCACCAGCCAGCGGCCGCCGAACATGAGCGCCCCGGTGTAACCGATGATCTTCCAGCCGGTGACATGCAGACCGGTCCAGTCCAGCCAGTCCAGTGGCATGGAGAGCAGGGTATCCATCACTCCAGAATCTCCCGGATCTCGACCACCTTGGAGCGGCGCTGCAACCACCAGACGCCGACCACATCCACCAGCCCGACCCAGAGCCGGTTCCAGACACCGTACTTGGAGACGCCCGCCTGCCGCGGCCTGTGATTGACCGGCCAGGGAGACATGGTGCCCCCTTGCGCCTGGATCAGGGCGGGAATGTAGCGGTGCATGTGATTGAAGGAGGGCAGGCGCAGATACCATTCACGTCGCACCACCTTGAGCCCGCAACCGGTATCCGGGATACCGTCCTTGAGCAGCAGATCGCGAAAACCGTTGGCCAGTTTCGACGAGAGGCGCTTGACCCAGTCGTCGCGGCGCGTGACGCGATGGCCGATGAGTCCCACCTGATTCTTGTCCGCCTCGAAGCGGCGCTTGGCCTCCTCGAGCATGGCGGGAATGTCGGCCGGATCGTTCTGGCCATCCCCATCGAGGACCACCAGCCAGTCACCTCGCCCCTGGCGCACGCCGCTCAACACCGCCATGCTCTGGCCGACGGCCCTGACGTGTCGCACCACCCGCAGCCTGGCAAAGCGGGCCTTCAGCTCGCACAGGAGTGCGTAGCTGTCGTCTTCACTGCCATCATCCACATAGATCAATTCGTAGTCGTAACTGCCCCCCAAAGCGGTATCGATTTCAGTGATGAGGGGGGCCAGATTGTCCCGCTCGTCCTTGGCTGGCACTACGACTGATACATCCACTGAATAACCCATAAGAGCTTCCCAACAATAGAAGAACGCAACTAATCCTGTTGCTCACATCATGAGATCGGGAGAGGGCCTTAACGCCATAACCCACTAAAATACAAGGTATTGCATCATGACGTTCGCAGTCTACCACTCTGCAATTAACGACGGCATCAACTACGGTGCATTACGCAGTCATTTTGTCCTGCCGCTCTTCCGGGCACCGCAACCCGCAGGTGCATCTCCTGGTCAAAAGTTCCATACCATTTTCGTCTCTGATGAACTGAGACATAACCACATGTTCCATCATCTGGCTGGCAGCCAGCCCACCTAGAACCTATATCTTGCGGATACGAAAACGAGGTATCCATCATGCAGAGACTCTGCATCTGGGGCTGGGGGATCCTCCTCCTCCTGACCACGACCCCCGCCCACGCCGAAGCCTTTCGCCAGGCCCCCAAGGCGATGAGCGCCCTGCGTCAGGGCGCCACCCTGGAGCGCAGCAACCCGAGGCAGGCCATCGCCCACTACTGCTCTGCGGCTCGCCTCGGCAACCCCGAGGCCTATTTCCGCATCGGCCGCCTGCTGGCTCGCGGCCCCCAGGGGATCCGCAACGCCCGCAGCGCCAACGCCTACCTGGCCATGGCCATGCGCCTCGGCAACCAGCAGGCAGGCCGCTACTACAACGCACGGGTCGGCAATGCCCCCCTGGGTAACTGTGGCGTCGGGGGAGGCGGCGGCGCCCCCTGGGTGCAACCGGGCACACCGTTCGATCTGGAGCACTACATCGCCCGCCAACCGGTCGCCAAGCAGCAGCTGGCAAGCCAGATCCGCAAGGCAGCCCTGCGTCACAAGGTCGATCCCAGGCTGGCGCTGGCCATCGCCATCGCCGAATCCAATCTGAACAGCCAGGCCGTCTCCCCCAAACAGGCCCAGGGGGTCATGCAACTTATCCCCGAGACCCAGGCCCGCTTCGGCGTGACCCGCCCGTTCGATGCGCAGCAGAACATCCGTGGCGCCATGATCTACCTGAAATGGCTGGAGAAGCAGTTTGGCCCTGACTGGGTCAGGATCAGCGCGGCCTACAATGCCGGGGAGCAAGCCGTGATGCGCCACGGTGGCGTGCCTCCCTATCAGGAGACCCAGGAGTATGTGCAGCGGGTGCTCTACTACTCGGGACACGATGCGGACAAGGGGCAGAAACGGCCACGCTGACCACCATCCGGGCCCGCACCGCCGTTCAGTGGGTATCCTATCGGGCCAGAGTTAAGGAAGTCTTAAGCATGAGCCCCGGCGGGTGGCCTGATGCGGCCCTCCCGCTCCCCAGCCTCGCCAGCGCCAGCACCCCGGTGGCGGCTTTGCCGCCCTCCTCCCATTGGTTTACAATCGACGGGTTTTTTGGAACCGTGTCGGCCCCGCCGACCCGGCCCCACCACGACATCAGTCTGTTAATGCCAAGACATTAAACTGCTGAAAGGAAGAGAATTAGCCAATGGCTCAATTTATTTACACCATGAACAGGGTCGGCAAGGTCGTGCCGCCCAAGCGTCATATTCTCAAGAACATCTCCCTATCCTTCTTCCCGGGCGCCAAGATAGGCGTGCTGGGTCTGAACGGCGCCGGTAAGTCCACCCTGCTGCGCATCATGGCCGGGCTAGACACCGAGATCGAAGGGGAAGCCCGCCCGCAGCCCGGCATCAAGATCGGCTACCTGCCCCAGGAGCCCAAGCTGGATCCGGAGCAGACAGTGCGCGAGGCGGTGGAAGAGGCCGTGGGCGAGGTGAAACGCGCCATGGCTCGTCTGGACGAGGTCTATGCGGCCTATGCCGATCCGGACGCAGACTTCGACAAGCTGGCCCGCGAGCAGGGCGAGCTGGAAGCCATCATCGCCGCCCAGGGCGGTCACAACATGGAAAACCAGCTGGAGCGCGCGGCTGACGCCCTGCGCCTGCCGGCCTGGGATGCCCAGATCAAGCACCTCTCCGGTGGTGAGCGCCGCCGCGTGGCCCTGTGTCGCCTGCTGCTGGAAAAGCCGGACATGCTGCTGCTGGACGAACCGACCAACCACCTGGATGCGGAGTCCGTGGCCTGGCTGGAGCGCTTCCTGCACGACTACGAGGGCACCGTGGTGGCCATCACCCACGACCGCTACTTCCTCGACAACGTGGCGGGCTGGATCCTGGAGCTGGACCGCGGCGAGGGCATCCCCTGGGAAGGCAACTACTCCTCCTGGCTGGAGCAGAAAGACGCCCGTCTGGCCCAGGAAGCGAGTTCCGAAGCCGCCCGTCGCAAGTCCATCGAGAAGGAGCTGGAGTGGGTTCGTCAGAATCCGAAAGGTCGTCAGGCCAAATCCAAGGCTCGTATGGCTCGCTTCGAGGAGCTCAACACCAACGACTACCAGAAGCGCAACGAGACCAACGAGCTGTTCATTCCGCCTGGACCGCGCCTCGGCGACAAGGTGGTGGAAGTGGCCAACCTGCGCAAATCCTACGGTGATCGGGTGCTGATCGATGACCTGTCGTTCGCCATACCCAAGGGTGCCATCGTCGGCATCATCGGCCCGAACGGTGCCGGTAAGTCGACCCTGTTCCGCATGATGTCGGGCCAGGAGCAGCCGGACTCCGGCGCCATCACCCTGGGCGAAACCGTGGTGCTGGCATCGGTGGATCAGTTCCGCGACAGCATGGATGACAAGAAGACGGTGTTCGAAGAGGTCGCCGACGGTCAGGACATCCTGCGCATCGGCAACTACGAGTTCCCGAGCCGCGCCTACATCGGTCGCTTCAACTTCAAGGGCTCTGACCAGCAGAAGCGCGTCGGCGAGCTCTCCGGTGGCGAGCGAGGCCGTCTGCACCTGGCCAAGCTGCTGCAGACCGGCGGCAACGTGCTGCTCCTCGATGAACCGACCAACGACCTGGACATCGAAACCCTGCGCGCCCTGGAGAACGCCCTGCTGGAGTTCCCGGGTTGTGCCATGGTCATCTCCCACGACCGCTGGTTCCTCGACCGCATCGCCACCCACATCCTGGACTATCAGGACGAGGGCAAGATCGCGTTCTTCGAGGGCAACTTCACCGAATACGAAGAGTGGAAGAAGAAGACCTATGGCGCCGAGGCCGTCCAGCCGCATCGCGCGAAGTACAAGCGTATTGCCAAGTAATTGCGCCTGGCGATGGAGCAAGGCGGCCCAGCCGCACCGACCGGGGACGGCATGGCAAACGCCGTGATGACAAGGGGAGCACAGCTCCCCTTTTTATCCCCTTCCGGATTACAATCATCCCCTCCTTCACCCAGTGACAACGCGCCATGACCCAGCCCACCGCCCCCAGACTCACCATCCAGATCCGGCTTGAACCCGGTTGCCTGGGGCCGGATGGCAAGCACCACATCGACACCTTCTGCACGATAGCCCGTCGGGTCTTTGCCGCCATCGAGCCCGAACGGGTCAACTGGGTGCTGCTCCCCCGCCATGACAAGCAGTTGCCGGAGCAGGAGTTCCTCATCGAGGGGCGCAAATTGAGCGAGGCCCAGGCCGACCTGCTGCTGCAGCGCCTGGGGCTGGCACTCGACCCCTTGCTGGAGCAGAGCGACGCCGTGCTCAGCCAGCTTATCGAGCGCTACCTGAAGAGCCGTTGATGGCTCCCACAGCTAAGCTTCTATCGAGCCCCGTTTTAACGCCTCCCGGAGCAAACGTTTGAATTTTTGCTCTATTCATTGATCCGCCTCGCAGATCCGGGGTTTGTAAACCTGGCCGCCTGTGTAAAAATGTGCGCGCTGTCACGGTATCAGGACGAGTCTGGTCATTTCACCGCCAGAAACAGGGCCCTTCACCCCGCATGGATGGGTGCGGCCCCCCTGCTGCTTATTTCACGTTACCCATTGGAATCCAACATGAATCAACCACATCACGCTACCGGGCAGACCGCCAGCCCGGCTGCCGGGCATGGACTGCTCGAGCGCCTGTTTGCCCTGCGCGGTCATGGCACCACGGCCCGCACCGAGGTGATCGCCGGTATCACCACCTTCCTGACCATGGTCTACATCGTGTTCGTCAACCCGCAGATCCTCTCTGCTGCGGGCATGGACACCCAGGCCGTGTTCGTCACCACCTGCCTCATCGCCGGCATCGGCAGCATCCTGATGGGTCTCCTGGCCAACCTGCCCATCGCCCTGGCGCCCGCCATGGGCCTCAACGCCTTCTTCGCCTTCGTGGTGGTGGCCGGCATGGGCTACTCCTGGCAGGTCGGCATGGGCACCATCTTCTGGGGCGCCCTGGGCCTGCTGATCCTCACCCTGCTGCGGGTGCGCTACTGGCTCATCGCCAACATCCCGCTCACCCTGCGAGTCGGCATCACCGCCGGCATCGGCCTGCTCATCGCCCTGCTCGGCCTGCACAACGCCGGCATCGTCGTCGCGAGCCCCGCGACCATGGTGACCGTGGGCAACCTCACCTCCCTGCCCTGCCTGCTGGGACTGCTGGGCTTCTTCCTGATCTGCATCTTCTCCGCCCGTGGGGTGCACTCCGCCGTGCTCATCTCCATGGTGGTCACCACAGGGCTGGGCTTCCTATTCGGGGATGTCACCTTCAAGGGCTTCGTCTCCATGCCCCCCAGCATCGAGCCGGTATTCGGCCAGCTGGATCTGATGGGGTCGCTCGACATCAGCCTCGCGGGGATCATCTTCTCCTTTATGCTGGTCAACCTGTTCGACTCTTCCGGCACCCTGATCGGCGTCACCAACCGCGCCAAGCTGGCCGATGACAGGGGTCACTTCCCGCGCATGAAGCAGGCCCTGGTGGTGGATAGCGTGAGCTCCGTCGGCGGCGCCTTTATGGGCACCTCCTCCGTGACGGCGTATATCGAGAGCAGCTCCGGCGTCGCCGTGGGCGGTCGCACCGGCCTGACCGCCATCGTGGTCGGCGTGCTGTTCCTGCTGGCCATCTTCTTCTCCCCGGTCGCCGCCATGGTGCCGGCCTACGCCGCCGCGGGCGCCCTTATCTACGTGGGCGTGCTGATGTGCTCCGAGCTGACCCGGGTGAAGTGGGAAGACCTGACCGAGGCGGTGCCGGCCTTCATGACCGCCGTCATGATGCCGTTCAGCTTCTCCATCACCGAGGGGATCGCCGTGGGCTTCATCTCCTACTGCGTGATGAAGGCGGGCACCGGTCGCTGGCGCGAGATCAACCCCTGCGTGCTGGTGGTGGCCCTGCTGTTCGTGCTCAAGTTTGTCTGGGTCGACAGCCACTAACCCTCGCTTGCACCCACAAAAAAGCCCGTCATCGACGGGCTTTTTTCATGTCTGGCATCACCGCTCAGCGGATGCCGCGAGCCTCGCGGATCCACTCCCAGGCCTGCTGGATCTCCTGGGCCTTCTCCTTGGCCATCTCCATCATCTCCGGCGGCAACCCCTTGGCGGCCAGCTTGTCCGGGTGATGCTTGCTCATCTCCTTGCGATAGGCGCGCTTGATCTCCTGATCGCTGTCGCTCTCGCTCACCCCGAGCAGCTGATAGGCATCCTTGAGACGGTCCCGGGAGGGCGGCTCCTGCCGGTATTGCTGCCCCTGCCCACCGCCCTGTTGCTGGCGGTGGAAGAAGTTCATCTGGGCCTCGGCCATCGCCAGGATCCGCGCCAGCTCGATACGGCTGAACCCCAGCTCGTCGGCGATGGTCTGCAGGATGGCGCGCTCGTTGGCCTCCACCTTGCCATCGGCAAAGGCGGCCTGCAGCTGGACCTCGAGGAAGAAGCGCAGAATGTCCCGCTGCCCCTGGCTGGCCTGGCGAAACTCCGCCAGGGTTTCGCGCAGCGGGAAGTCGCTCTCCTTGCCCTGACGGAACGAATCCTGGGCGCGCACGCGCTGCTCACCGGAGAGGCGCATCCTGTCCATCAGGTTGGACGCCACCCGGATCTCGTGTTCGGTGACCTGGCCGCTCGCCTTGGCGATGTGGCCCATGACGGCGAAGGTGGCGTGGAAAAAGACCGCCTGTTGCTGTTGGCTGGGGGCACGGCGGAAGGACATGCCCATGCCCCGATCGAAGCGGTGACCTATCCACAGGCCCAGCAGGGCACCGAAGATGTTGCCGAGCAGAAAACCGAAGAAGGCGCCAAGCACCTTACCCCAAATACGCATGGTTCAAGACCTCGTGATGTTAATGAGTGCCGGCGAGCAGCTGCTCGTCCAGCGCGCGCAGCCGCTCCACGGTGCCGATGTCCCGCCATTCGCCGGCGAGCAGGCTGCCGCCGACTCTACCCTGCGCCATCCAGTCCCGCAGCAGGGGCGCCAGCTTGCGGGCCCCCGAGGGCAGCTCGGCAAAGGCGGCGGGGTGGTAGAGACCGACCCCGCTGAAGGTCAGGGCCGGGGCATCCAGCACCCGGCCGGCTTGCAGGGAAAAGTCCCCATTGGGATGCTGGGGGGGATTGGGCACCAGCCAGAGGTGGGCCAGATCGCTCCCCAGGGGCTGACGTACCAGGGTGGCATAGTCAGCATCGATCCAGGTGTCGCCGTTGATCACCAGGAAGGGGTCGCTGCCGAGCAGGGGCAGCGCCTGCACTATGCCGCCTGCGGTCTCCAGCGCGCTCTCCTCTGCCGACCAGCGGATAGACACCCCGAACGCGCAGCCATCGCCGAGGGCCGCCACCAGCTTGTGGCCAAGCCAGGCATGGTTGATGACCAGCTCGCTGATCCCGGCGCGTTTGAGCTTCTCGATATGGTGCACGATGAGCGGCTTGCCCCCCGCCGCCAGCAGCGGCTTGGGCAGACTGTCGGTAAGCGGGCGCATCCGCTCGCCGCGGCCGGCGGCCAGGATCATCGCCTTCATGATGCCGCTCCGTCGGCACGGGCCTCGGCCACCCGGGTCAGACCCGGCAGCACCACCTGCTCCAGCCAGGCACCGAAGCGGACCAGCACGGGATAGCTCTCACCATGGGTGCGACAGACATCGACCACATAGTCGAGGGTGCGTGGAATGTCTTTGAGGTAGCCGGACTTGCCGTCCCGATGCCAGAGGCGGGTGAAGATCCCCGCCGCCTTGAGGTGGCGCTGCATGCCGGTGAGGTCTGCTGCGCGACGAAACGCGGCATAGTCGAGCCCGCCGAGCAGCTCCGCCTGACGAAGGGTCTCGAAGCCCTGGCGCATGCCCTGCTCGATCACCTCGTCGGGCCAGCGCACGTAACAGTCTTTCAGGAGGGAGACCAGGTCATAACTCAGAGGGCCGATGACCATGTCCTGGAAGTCGATGATGGCGAGCTCGCTCTCGCCCGGGGTCTGCCCACCGCACACCATGAGGTTGCGGCTGTGGAAGTCCCGGTGCATCACCCCCTGGGGCTGGGCCAGGTTGTTCGCGGTGAGGCAGGCGAAGGTCTCCGCCAGCAGTTGCTCTTCCTCGGCGCTCAGGGTCAGCTGCAGGTGCTGCCCCAGCAGCCACTCGGGGAAGATGGCGTTTTCCCTGGCCATGAAGGCAGCATCAAAAGGCTCAAGCTCCAGTTCAACAGCGCCGAGACGGGGCAACAGGGCGATGGCCTTGCCATACCAGGCCAGCACGTTGTCTGCGTTCAGGCAGCCGATGAGCTGGGTATCCCCGAGGTCCGTCACCGCCAGCAGTCCGTGATCGTAGTCCACCCCCCTGACCTCGGGCGCCTTCAATCCCACCCCATGCAGTGCCGCCGCATTGCGAACGAACTCATGATTTTTTTCGGTTTTAGGATTAGCATCCACCCACACCAGACCACCACCGCGGAAGTAGCGGCGGAAACTGGCGTCACCGGAAATGAGGGTCAACGGAAGGTTGGCATCACCGGAAATCCGGCGTGCCCATTGCAAAAGCAGGGAAGCGCGATCGTGCATGAGTCGGGAACCAAATTGGAAAGCAGCACTTGGCTGTTAGCCCTGGCCGCAATAATGCTTTATCATTGCCGGCTAACATAAAGCAATGACATGCAATGTCAACTCGATGGATCCTGACATAAAATGCATGCCCTGAACTAACCGTTTTTACTACGGATTGCGCGAGCCTTTCACATGACAAAATGGACACTGGGATACTCCTGTCCCATCGCCCTGACCATCAGCCTTGTTCCTGCCGTGAGTCCGCTCATGGTTCAGGCTGCGCCACTCAACGCACCGCCCGCCACCGGGATCCTCGACAGCCTCTGCTATGACTATGTGCCCAAGATAGAGAAACCCAGCTCGGGCCAGGATGCCAATGCCCTGCCCGTCGAGGTGGATGCCGATCGCCTGGAGGCCAAGCAGGGCGGCACCGCCGTCTACGAGGGCGATGTCAAGGTTCGTCAGGGGGTGCGCAAGTTCGACTCCGACTACGCCCAGCTCGATCAGAAGAGCCGGGACGTCATCGCCATCGGTAACATCTACTACAACGATGGCCAGATCACGGTCACCAGCGACAAGACCCTCAAGTCCAACCTGGACACCAAGAACTCCGAGCTGGAAGAGGGCAAGTATCAGGTTCACGGCTCACCGGTGCGCGGCTTCGCCGAGAAGGTGACCATGACCAACAACAACCAGAACATCACCCTGGAGGGGGCCCAGTACACCACCTGCCCGCCGGGTCAGGAGGTCTGGACCCTGAAGGCCGGCAGCATCGACATCGACCAGTCCGAAGTGTTCGGGGAAGCCTGGAACGCCAGCCTCTGGCTCTATGACTACCCTGTCTTCTATTTCCCCTACATCAACTTCCCCATCAAGGACGAGCGCAAGACGGGCCTGCTCTACCCGGGTTATACCCAGAGCTCCAAGAACGGCATGGACATCACCCAGCCCTTCTACTGGAACATCGCGCCGAACTACGATGCCACCATCACCTCCCGTTTCATGGACAGACGGGGCCTAATGGAGCAGGTCGAGTTCCGCTACATGCCGGATCCGGCCCACGTGGGGAGCCTCTACTTCGAGAACCTGGCGAACGACAAGCAGTACGACGAGACGGACAGCCTCAACGACCACCTCTCCGACGGTCACCGCTACCTGCTGAGCGCCCGCCATACCTCCATGTTCCAGGACAATGCCTTGCGCTTCTCGGTGGACTACACCAAGGTGCGGGATCAGGACTACAACTACTTCAACGACTTCTCCCCCAAGGTGGGGACCCAGGTCGACAACCAGCTGCAGCAGTCCCTGAAAGCCGGCTACTACCAGCAGAACTGGAACCTCGATGCCGAGGTGCGCACCTACCAGATCCTGCTGGCCAGCGCCCAGCAGCCCCACGAGCTGATGCCGCGCATCAACCACAACTACTATCAGCAGGGGAGCTGGTACGATCTGGCTTGGAACACCGAACTGACCAACTTCGGCTACAACAACGATCAGGCCATCGCGCAGAACCAGGGGGAGGCCTACACCGGGACCCGCTTCCACACGGCCCCCACCCTGACCATCCCGCTCATCGACGAAGCCGGTTACTTCCTCGACAGCCAGTACAAACTGATGTACACCCGTTACGATCAGACGGTACCGGACAACATGAGCAGCACCTTCACCAGCCGCTTCACCCCGGTAGGCGGGGGGGATGTCACGCTGGAAGAAGGCACCATCACCCGGGTACTGCCCTCATTCCGCCTCAAGGGGGGCATGACTTTCGAGCGTGATCAGCAGTGGTTCGGCGACGACGCCAACCAGACCCTGGAGCCGGAATTCCAGTACCTCTACATCCCCTACAAGGATCAGGACAACATCGGGGTCTACGACTCCACCACCATGCGCCAGGACTACTACAGCCTGTTCAGCGATCGCCGCTACGCCGGTCTGGACCGGATCAGCGACTCCAATCGCCTCTCCCTGGGGGTCACGACCCGCATTTATGATGCGGCCGGGGATGAACGAATCCGGCTGGCCGTTGCCCAAGCCTTCGACTTCGTGGCGCCCAGGGTCAAGCTCTACAGCAGCGATGAGCTGAGCACCAACACACGCTCGCCCCTGTCGTTCGAGGGGGACGCCAAGATCAACGAGCAGTGGTATGCCCATGCCGGGGCACAGTATGACGTGGAACAGCGCCAGATAAGCTCAGCCAACAGTGCCCTGGAATACCGCCACGAGAAGCTGATCAGCCAGCTGAACCACCGCTTCGTGCGGGATGCCAACTACGACCTCGACAACAAGGGACAGGTCACGGATCTCAACCAGATCGGCCTGCTGCTGACCACGCCCCTGAACGACCAGTGGCACCTCTACGGGGGTTACTATCAGGAGCTCAACCAGAACGTCAAAGTGGACCGCAAGGTGGGCCTGAAGTACGACTCCTGCTGCTGGAGCATCAACTTCAACCTGGAGTGGGTCAACACACCGGATAACGTGAATCTGGAACCGACTTCGGAGCGCAGTTTCGGCATTCAATTTGAAATGAAAGGATTGGGTAGCGTGGGTACCGGCGCCAAGGGCACCTCCCTGGACACCGAAGCACTGCCTTACATTCGTCCGTTTAACCTGCGAGACCAATAACCGGTCTGGCAAACGCCTTGAGAGATGGATATGAAGAAGACGTTGATTTCCCTGCTGACCGCAGGCCTGTTCGGTGTCATGAGCCAGGGCGCCTTCGCCGCCCCCGAGCTGATGGACAAGGTGCTGGCCGTGGTCAACAAGGACGTGGTGCTGGCCAGTCAGCAGGAAGCCCTGGTACAGAAGGTGAAGGCATCCGCCCAGGAGAGTGGCCAGTCCCTGCCCGATGACGTCACCCTGCGCAAGCAGGCGCTGGACCGCCTGATCCAGGAGAGCCTGCAGCTGCAACTGGCGGAGCGCCAGGGGCTCAAGATCAGTGACACCCAGCTGGAGCAGGCCATCCAGAGCATCGCCGCCGACAACAAGATGACCCTGGAGCAGCTGCGTGCCCAGCTGGATCGGGAAGGGCTGACCTATGCCCAGTACCGGGAAGAGGTGCGTCGCGAGATCCTGATGAACGAAGTCCGCCGCAGCCAGGTGCGTCGCCGCATCAACATCTCCGATCAGGAGGTCAAGCAGGTGGTCGAGGCGCTGAGCAAGCAGGGCCAGCAGCAGACCGAGTTCCATATCGGCCACATCCAGGTTGCCCTGCCGGATAACCCTAATGCCGAACAGCTCAACGCCGCCAAGGCCAAGATCGAACGCATCCTCGCCGCCCTGAAAGAGGGGGCGGATTTCCGCAAGCTGGCCATCGCCGAGAGTAACGGTCCCAAGGCCCTGGAAGGGGGTGACTGGGGCTGGATGAGCCCGCAGGAGATGCCCACCCTGATGGCCGAAGCGGTACAGGGCGCCAAGAAAGGCGACATCGTCGGCCCGCTGCGCTCCGGTGCCGGTCTGCACATCGTCAAGATCTTCGACACCAAGGGTCAGCAGCAGGTGATGCAGACCGAGGTGAAGGCCCGTCACATCCTGATCAAGCCCTCCATCATCCTGAGCGAGGAGAAGGCCAAGAGCACCCTGGACGGCATCCTGCACGACATCAAGAGCGGCAAGGCGAGCTTCGCCAGCATGGCGGAGAAGTACTCCGAGGATCCGGGTTCCGCGGTACAGGGCGGCGAGCTGGGCTGGTCTGATCCCAACGTCTACGTGCCGGAGTTCCGCGACATGGTGGGCCGCCTGCAACCTGGCCAGATCAGCGAACCCTTCCGCACCACCCACGGCTGGCACATCGTCCAGCTGGAGGATCGCCGCAGCCAGGACGCCACCGGCAAGGCCCAGGAACAACGAGCCTACCAGCTCATCTTCAACCGCCGCTTCGCCGAAGAGTCCCAGTCCTGGCTGGATGAGCTGCGCGACGAAGCCTACATCCAGATCGAACCGAACTGATGAGCTGTCATCGTCTTGCCATCACCCCGGGTGAGCCGGCGGGCATAGGTCCGGATCTGGTGCTGCACATCGCCCAGCGGGGCTGGCCCCATCAACTGGTGGTGATCGCCGATCCCGCCCTGCTGCGAGAGCGGGCAGCCCTGCTGGGGCTGTCTGTCGAGCTGGAACCCTACGACGCCACGGCCCCTGCCCGCCCCCAGCGGGCGGGCACCCTGAGCCTCTGCGCCGTGCCCCTTGGCGCCCCTGCGGTGCCGGGCATGCTCGACGAAGGCAACGGCGCCTATGTGCTGGCCACCCTGCAACGGGCCTGCGACGGCAACCTGAGCGGCGAGTTTGCCGCCGTGGTGACCGGACCGGTGCACAAGGGGATCATCAACCAGGCGGGCGTGTCGTTCAGCGGCCACACCGAGTTCTTCGCCCAGCAGTCCGACACCGCCGACGTGGTGATGCTGCTGGCCACCGAAGGGCTGCGGGTGGCGCTTGCAACCACCCACATCCCGCTGGCCTATGTGGCCAAGGCCATCACAGAGGAGCGCCTTGGCAAGGTGATCCGCATCCTGGATGCGGATCTCAAGCGCAAGTTCGGCATCGAACAGCCCCGGATTTACGTCTGCGGCCTCAACCCCCACGCCGGGGAAGGGGGGCACCTCGGTCGTGAAGAGATCGAGGTGATCGAACCCGCTCTGGCCGCTCTGCGCCAGGAGGGGATCGATCTCGTCGGCCCCCTGCCGGCCGATACCCTGTTCCAGGACAAATACCTCAAGGATGCGGATGCGGTACTCGCCATGTACCACGACCAGGGGCTGCCCGTGCTCAAGTACAAGGGCTTTGGCAACTCGGTCAACATCACCCTCGGACTTCCATTCATCCGTACTTCGGTGGATCACGGCACCGCGCTGGATCTGGCAGGCAAGGGCCTGGCCGATCCCGGCAGCCTGATCACCGCGATCAACCACGCCATCCAGATGGTAGAGAAAAAAAGATATGAGCAGTAAGGTGCACATGGGCCACACGGCCCGTAAGCGTTTCGGTCAGAACTTCTTGCACGACCGTTATGTGATCGACCAGATAGTGGCCGCCATCAACCCCCAGCCAGGTCAGAACCTGGTGGAGATCGGGCCGGGTCTGGCGGCGCTAACCGAACCCGTCGCCGCCCAGATGGACAAGATGACCGTGGTCGAGCTGGACCGGGATCTCGCCGCACGCCTGCGCGAGCACCCCACTCTTAAAGACAAATTAACCGTCATCGAGGCCGATGCTATGCGCTTCGACTTCAGCACCCTGATGGGGGAAGGCAAGGGGCCGCTTCGCATCTTCGGCAACCTGCCCTACAACATCTCCACCCCGCTCATCTTCCACCTGTGCGAGTTCGCCGATCGGGTCGAAGACATGCACTTCATGCTGCAAAAAGAGGTGGTACTGCGTCTGGCCGCCGGTCCGGGCAGCAAGGCCTATGGCCGCCTGAGCGTGATGACCCAGTACTACTGCCAGGTGATCCCGGTGCTGGAAGTGGGCCCAGGCGCCTTCAAGCCGGCCCCCAAGGTGGACTCCGCCGTGGTACGCCTGGTGCCGCACAAGAACCCGACCATAGTCGCGAAGGATATCCGCTGCCTGAACCGGGTCTGCACCGAGGGCTTCGGCCAGCGTCGCAAGACCATCCGCAACAGCTTCGCCAACTTCATCACAGACGCCCAGCTGACCGAGCTTGGCATCGATGGCAACCTGCGCCCGGAGAACCTCTCCCTCGAGCAGTTCGTCACGATCGCCAACTGGCTGGCCGATCAGCAGCAGGCCTGATCCCATGACGAAAGCCCGGATCCTGGTCCGCCCCCACCCCAGCTATGTGGCAGGGACCGCAGACCCTTACCATTTTCTCTATCGCATCGAGATAGAGAACCTGGGTCCGGGCACGGTGCAGCTGCTGCATCGACGCTGGCTCATCACGGACGCCAATGGCAAGATGCAGGAAGTGGAAGGGCCCGGGGTCGTCGGTGAACAACCCCTGATCGCCCCAGGCGAGACCTTTACCTACCAGAGCGGCGTGCCGCTCGCCACGCCGCTCGGCGTGATGGAAGGCAGTTACATCCTGCAAGATGAATCTGGCCAGCAATTCGAGGCGCCCATCGCCCCCTTCACACTGGCCATTCCAAACATTATCAACTGAGGTTTCATGGCGAACTGTTTCGTCGGCGATATCCAGGGCTGCTACGACGACTTGCGCCGCCTGCTGGATCTTGCCGAGTTCGACTTCGATAACGACGTGCTCTGGCTGTGCGGTGATCTCGTCGCCCGCGGCCCGGACTCTCTCAACACCCTGCGCTTCGTCAAGTCACTGGGACACCAGGCCGTGACCGTGCTCGGCAACCACGACCTGCACCTGTTGGCCGTGGCCCACGGGGTCGCGCCCCTCAAGAAGAAGGACAAGCTGCAGGAACTGATGGAAGCACCGGATCGGGACGAGCTGCTGGAGTGGCTGCGCCACCGGCCGCTGCTGGCTGAGCATCCCGATCTCCCCATCATGATGATCCACGCCGGTCTCTCCCCCGCCTGGGATGCCCACACCGCTCGCAGCTGTGCGCGGGAAGTGGAGACCCTGCTGCGCGGGGATCAGTACAGCTGGCTGCTGCACAATATGTACGGCGACCAGCCGGACAGCTGGGACGAGGGTCTGCTGGGGATAGAGCGCTACCGCTACATCATCAACAGCTTCACCCGCATGCGCTTTTGCTACTTCGATGGCCGGCTCGACTTCAAATGCAAGAAGGGCCCCACCGAATCGACCCCGGGCCTGCGCCCCTGGTTCGAGCAGCGCGAGCACCATGTGGATGACCCCATCCTGGTGTTTGGCCACTGGGCGGCACTGATGGGCAAGACCGGCAAGGACGACATCAAAGGGCTGGATACCGGCTGCGTCTGGGGCAACAGTCTCACCCTGTGGCGCTACGAGGACGACGCCCTGATAGCGACGCCCTGCCCTGTCTATGCCAAGTAAGGATCTGGGCCTAGCCAGCTGGGCCTGACGCTCCGGCACAATCACAGGACTCCCGCCTAGCCTTTGCCAGGCAGCAAACACCAGTCAGGGGCGAAGAAAACAAGACGGGCCCGGCATCACCGGGCCCGTCTTGTTATCACAACCCACAAGGCTATAGCCTGCGCCCCAGCCGCTTCTCAATCTGGCGCCGCTCCCACTCGGGGCCGAACAGCCTGAACGGCTGGAACAGATTGATGGCGTGGGAAGCCAGCCCCAGCCCCCACCCCAGCATGGGCCACCAAGCCCAGATGTAGTCCGGATTGCTCAGGTAGTTGATGACGAAGAGCCCCCCTATCACCAGCACATAGCTGATGAGGTGGCCATAGAAGCCCCGCAACCCCTCCACGAACTTCATCGCCTCCCGCTCATCCCGCGCCACTGACACAGCTTCCCGACCGTCCACTTCGTTTCCTCTCATCTCGCTCTCCTGCAGTTGGGTCACATCGAGCTCGAAGACGGCGGCCAGGGCCTTGAGGGATTCCAGTCCGGGTGACTGTCCCTGCTCTATCCGCTGGATGGTGCGAACGCTCAGGCCAGTCAGGGTCGCCAGCTGTTCCTGGGACCATCCCCGTTGCAATCTCAACTTCCTGACGATCATCTTGTGCTCCTTGTGGTGATTGACAGGACCAGCATAGGGACAGAGCCGAACGAGAGACACGACAGAGGGCCGACACTTAGCTGACTTGCTTTTAAAATCAGACAATTAGGATTGTGCACAGCCGATCTTTCGTCCATGAAACCAGACAGGGCCAGACCTGCCATGCGGGGTCTCGCCGCAAAGCGGATCCGGCCGAGCATCCAGCCGGGCGACCCGGCATGGGAACGAAACAGGTCCAAAGGGCTGGTCTACAGCCCCTGCATCAGCTCGGCGCCGATCTCGAAGGAACGCAGCCTGGCCTGATGATCCACGATGGGCCCGTTGAACATCAGTTCGTCAGCCCCGGTTTCCGCCAGCAGGGCCTTGAGACCGTGGCGTACCCGCTCCGGATCCCCCACCAGGGAGCGGGCCAGGGTCTGCTCCATCGCCATCAATTCCCGGGGGGACCACTCCTCCCCCAGCGCCTGCACCGGCAGCGGCAGCTTGCCGGCATCCCCTCGGTAGAGGCGTAGGAACTGCTGCTGTACCGTGGTGAACTGGAAGCGGGCCTCCCGTTCGCTGTCGGCGGCGATCAGGTTGACGCAGACCACTGCATAGGGCTTGGGCCAGCGAACCGAGGGGCGATACTGGGTGCGGTAAAGCTCCAACGCCTGGAGCAACAGACCGGGGGCAAAATGGGAGGCAAAGCCGAACGGCAGCCCCATGGCTGCCGCCAGCTGGGCGCTGTAGAGACTGGAGCCCAGCAGCCAGATGGGGACGTGCAGCCCCTGGCCAGGTACCGCCTGGACGGCGCCGATCTCGTCCCCGAAGTAGCCCATCAGCTCGCGCACGTCCGCCGGGAAATCGTCCACCTCGCCACTGCGCTGCCGGCGCAGCGCCTGCATGGTGCGCTGATCGCTCCCGGGAGCGCGGCCGAGGCCGAGATCGATACGATCCGGGTAAAGGGAGCTTAGCGTGCCGAACTGCTCGGCAATCACCAGCGGCGAATGGTTCGGCAACATGATGCCACCGGCACCGATCCGCAGAGTGGAGGTGCCCCCCGCCAGGTGACCGATGAGCACCGAGGTGGCGGCACTGGCGATCCCTGGCATGTTGTGGTGTTCCGCCAGCCAGTAGCGGTGGTACCCCCAGCGCTCCGCATGCCGGGCCAGGTCCAGAGAGCGGCGAAACGACTCGGCCGGCCATGAGCCCTCGGGAACGGGCACCAGATCCAGTACGGAATAGGGAACGACAGACATGGGACACTCCTTTGATTCACAGGGCATTTGCCAGTGCAGCAATGTAGCACGAGATATCTGAATGAATCACGTGACCGGAGCAGGCTGGCAAGACGTTCCCGAGCGGTCCACTCGTCGGTACGCATTCACTATGCGCTGTGTAAAGAGGTCACTAAGGCCTCATTCCATCCCATCAGGCCCTATGCTTTTTGTCATTAAGCGAGCACACTGATAGGCGATCATGACCGCGATCGCCGGAGGACAAGGACCCGTCCATGACAAGCACACAACTCAGCCGCAAACCCTTCTACGTACACATTGCCACCCTTTTCATCCTGCTCTTCTCCGTGTTGGGAGGGGCCCTCATCCTCCTGCAGTTCCAGCAGGGCATGCAACAGGGGCTGGCGCACGAACGACAGAGTTTCCAGCACTATCGGGAGCAGCTGGCGCTGGCCATCACGCTGAACCAGCGCCCCGCGCGCATGTCACTGAGCCTCTTGCGCAGCGGTCAGCTCTCTGCCATGCCGGACCTGGAGGCACGCCTCGCCTTTCTGCCCCAGCTGGCTGAAGTGCTGGCCAACAGCAGCAGCTATGGCGCCATCTATGTGGGTTATGACAATGGTGATTTCTTCCTGGTGCGCAAGCTGACCGAACGGGCGAAAGGGGCGCTGGACAATCCGCCCGCCGAGAGCCGTTTGCTGGTCCAGAGCCTGAGTCAGGGTCGGGGGGAATTTCTCTATTTTGATCAGCGCCAGCGGCTGCTGGAGCGACGCCCCATGCCGGAGTACCGCTTCGATCCCCGCGATCGCGGCTGGTACAAGCAGGCACGCTGGAACACCGGCATCATAGTGACCCACCCCTACCTCTTCTTCACCACCCGGGAGCCTGGCATGACCCTGGCGGTGGAGAGCGATGACCGCCGGGCAGTGATCGGGCTGGATGCCGGTGTCGAGGGGCTCTCCTCCCTCATCGGCGAGCTGCCCCTTCCCAGCCACAGCCAGCTGGTGCTGTTCGACGAGGCCGGCACCCTGTTGGCCACGGACCCGAAACAGTTGCCGAGCTTCGACCAGCTGAGCCGCCTGCCCATGTTGACGGCACTCAGGCATCCCGTCCTGGCCCTGCTGCAGCAGGAGATGGCGAGCCAGCCCACCCTGCTGCACAACCCCTCCGAGCTGACCCTGAGCACCGACAAGGGGGAGGACTGGCTGATCAACCTCTCCTCCCTCGGGGAAGGCTCCCCCTTCTATCTCGCCCTGCTGGTTCCGGCGAAGGTGCTCACCGCCCCGGCTCGCCAGGATGCCCTGCACAACCTGGCCTGGGCATTCGCCGGCTTGCTCCTGCTGCTGCCCGTCATCTGGCTGGTGGCCAGACGGACGGCCACCCCCTTGCTGGCTCTGACCGCAGAGGCCGAGCGGATCCAGCAATTCGACTTTGGCCAGAGCAAGGAGCCCGGCTCGGCCATCCGGGAGATAGACGATCTCGCCCGCGCCATGTCCAGCATGCGGCTGACCCTGGGCAACTTCATGAGCATGGGACGGGCACTGACGGCCGAACACCGCTTCGATTCCCTGCTGAGCCGCATCCTGCATGAAACCGTGTCCGCGGCCCAGGCGGAAGGAGGCGCCCTCTACCTGGCGCAGAAGAAGCAGATGCAGGCCGTTCAGGCCATCTGGCAGGGGCAGCCGCTGCCCTGCGAACAGGTGATCTGGCAGGATACCCTGCTCGCCGGCCTCTATCACACGGAGCGTCTCAACCTCCGCCTCGATGAGGAGCAGTGGAACCGCTGCCTCGTGGGCTGGGGCCCCTTCCCCGGCCCTTGCCAGCTGCTGGTCGAACCCCTGCACAACCACCGCCAGGAGCTGATCGGCAGCCTGCTGCTGGTGTTGCCGGACTGCTCCCCCCGGGAGCTGGTTTCACGCATCAGCCTCATCGAGGCGCTGGCGGGCATGTCCGCCTCCGCCATCGAAAACCAGCGCCTGCTGGAAGAGCAGAAACAGCTGCTGGAGGCCTTCATCGAGCTCATCGCAGGCGCCATCGACGCCAAGAGCCCTTACGCCGGCGGCCACTGCCAGCGCGTCCCCGAACTGACCAAAATGTTGACGGAGGCGGCCTGTGCACAGCAGCAGGGGCCCTTCAGGGACTTTAACCTCAACGACGAGGAGTGGGAGGCCATTCACATCGCGAGCTGGCTGCACGACTGCGGCAAGGTGACCACCCCGGAGTTCGTGGTCGACAAGGCCACCAAGCTGGAGACCATCTACGACCGGATCCACGAAATCCGCACCCGTTTCGAGGTGCTCAAGCGCGATGCCCACATCGAGGCGCTGGCGGCCAGACTGCCGGCCTCGGAGCGGCAGGCGGCCGAGGAGGCGCTGGCATCCCACTGGCAAACCCTGGATGAGGAGTTTGCCTTCGTGGCCGAGTGCAACCTGGGAGGCGAGTGGATGGCGCCGGAGAAGCTGGCCAGGCTGGATGCCATCGCCAAACGTAGCTGGCTACGCACCCTGGACGATCGCCTCGGCATCAGCCAGGAGGAGAGAAAGCGCCATCCAGGCCCCTCCCCCCTGCCCTGCCGCGAGCAGCTGCTCGCCGACAAGCCGGTTCACCTCATTCCCCGCCCGGACCAGGACAACCTCGCCCGCAACAACCCCTGGGGCTTCAAGGTCAGGGTGCCCACCCACCTCTACAACCGGGGGGAGCACTACAACCTCGCCATCGGCCGCGGCACCCTTACCGAGGAGGAGCGCTACAAGATCAACGAGCACATCATCCAGACCATCCGCATGCTGGAGCGCCTCCCCTTCCCCCGCCACCTGAGCAAGGTGCCCGAAATAGCCGGGGGTCATCACGAGCGGATGGATGGCACCGGCTATCCACGCCAGCTGCAGGGGGGGCAGATGAGCATTCCCGCCCGCATCATGGCCATCGCCGACATCTTCGAGGCGCTGACCGCGAGCGATCGCCCCTACAAGTCGGGCAAGACTGTCTCCCAGTCCCTGGGCATCATGCAGAAAATGGTAGAAGAGCAGCACATAGACCCGACCCTGTTCGCCCTCTTCATCGAGAGCGGCGTCTGGCGCGACTATGCCAGGCGTTTCCTCGCCCCCGAGCAGCTCGACGAGACGGCCTGCCAGTCCCTGCTGGCAGAGGCACACTAGCCTTCACCGCCGTCCATAAAAAAAACGGTCAACCTGGGTTGACCGTTTTTTCTTAAAGCACTGCCTCTTAGAACAGCAGATGGGCCACACCGGCAATCACCGGCAGGGTGATCAGGGTGCGCAGCAGGAAGATCACGAACAGCTCCCACAGTTTGACCGGGATCTTGCTGCCCAGCAGCAGGGCGCCCACTTCCGACATGTAGATGAGCTGGGTGACCGACATGGCGGCGATCACGAAGCGGGTCATCTCGCTCTCGATGGTGGAGGCCAGCACCGCCGGGATGAACATGTCGGCGAAGCCCACCATGATGGTCTTGGAAGCGGCTTCCGCCTCCGGCAGTTGCAGCAGCTCCAGCAAGGGGACGAAGGGGGCCCCCAGCCAGTTGAAGATGGGGGTGTGCTCGGCCAGCATCAGGGCACAGGTACCCACCGCCATCACCACCGGCAGCACGCCAAACACCATGTCCAGGGCATTCTTCACCCCTTCCCGCGCCACGGCGCCGAGATCCGTCATGCTGTCGGCCTTGGTCAGGGCCCGCTCATAGCCATAGCTCAGCACGCTGTGCTGATGGGGGATCGCCTCCTGCTTGCGGCACAGGGGAGTACCGTCGCTGTAGACATCCTTCTTCCAGGAGAGCGGCGGCAGGCGCGGCACCACGATGGCGGCCACCACCCCGGCCAGGCAGACGGTCAGGTAGAAGGGCACGAACATGTGCTCCAGCTTCACCTGGGAGATCACCACCAGGCAGAAGGTGATGGAGACGGCAGAGAAAGTGGTGCCGATGACGGCGGCTTCCCGCTGAGTGTAGAACTTGCCTTCGTACTGTTTGCTGGTGAGCAGGATGCCGACGCTACCATCCCCGAGCCAGGAGGCGAAGCAGTCCACCGCAGAACGGCCCGGCAGGCGGAACACGGGGCGCATGATGCGGGTCATCATGGTGCCGACAAACTCCAGCAGACCGAAGTCGAGCAACAGCGGCAGCAGCAAGCCGGCGAAGATGAATACCGAGAACAGCACCGGCAGCAGATCGTGCAGCACCAGGCCGCCGGTCGCGCCGGAACGCAGCACCTCGGGGCCAACCTCGAAGAAGGTCAGCAGCACGAAGATCCCGCCCAACACCCGCACGCAGGCCCAGAAGGGGGAGACGTTGAACAGGCTGTTCAGGAAGGGGCGACGCACCAGGATGGCCGGCTTGAACAGCCAGGCGACCAGGGTCATCAGCATGGTGGTGGTGATGATGGCGCTGACCATGGCAACCAGATGATCGGCAAACACCGTCTGCACCAGCTTCGCCAGCACGGCGACGGGGATGGTGACATTGCCGTCGTAGAGGACCGGGGTCATGAACAGCAGGATCCCGATCAGCGACGGGATCAAAAACATCAGCACGTTGCGGCGAGTACGGATCGCCGGTGCCTCCAGGGTCTTTTCCAACATGATAAAACCTTAAATGTGACTTTTCCTTCAGCCAGGCCACCTGCATATCCATGCTCTTGCCCGGCAAGCGGGCGCAAGAATAACGTAAAAAAGTGCACAAACAAGCTTTTTATACATTACTTCAAGCATAAATATTTTATCAGGCAAACCATCCATAAGAACAAACCAAAACAGTCATGCATATCAATTCATTTTTATTGGTTAGCATAATGTTTCAAGGAGGTTAAGTTCAGGAGCGCAGTATAATCTGCAGCCGCAGGCAGGCAATAAGAGAGATGAAAAATATATCTATAGGGTGATCCCGTCGATCCTCCCATAAAAAAACCGGAGCCTCTCGGGGCTCCGGTTTCGTCACTGAAGCGATACTCAATCGCGGACGTAGATGACTTCGACGCCGTCGTCATCCTCGTCGTCCCAGTCATCATCGTCCAGGCCATCATCGAAAGCCTTGGACGCCGCCAGGGCATCCGCCTCGGCCTGGGCCAGTTGGTTCTTGTGGTAGTCGTCCCACTTGAACTCCACCTTCTCGATGGCGGCCTTGGCATCGGCATCCAGCTGACGGGGCATGGTGTCCAGCAGATCCAGGATGTCGTAGCACACCTTCTTGGTGCCTTCCTTGCTGATGGCGGTGATGGCGTAGACCGGGCCCTCGTGGTTCAGGGCGGCCTTGACGCGCTCCATCACCTCGCCCGCTTCCTCTTCCAGGATGAGGTCCATCTTGTTGAACACCAGCCAGCGCGGCTTGCTCGCGAGCTCCGGGCTGTATTTCTCCAGCTCCCGGACTATGGTCACGGCATTTTCAGCCGGATCGGAGCCATCTACCGGGCAGATGTCCACCAGGTGGATCAGAACGCGGCAACGCTCCAGGTGCTTGAGGAAGCGGATCCCCAGACCGGCCCCCTCGGCAGCCCCTTCGATCAGACCCGGGATGTCGGCAATGACGAAGGAACGGGAGTTCTCGCCACGCACCACGCCGAGGTTCGGCACCAGGGTGGTGAAGGGGTAGTCAGCGACCTTGGGACGGGCGGCGGAGACGGCGCGGATGAAGGTGGACTTGCCCGCGTTGGGCAGGCCCAGCATGCCGACGTCCGCCAGCAGCAGCAGCTCCAGCTTCAGGGTACGCACCTCACCCGGGGTACCGTTGCTCTTCTGGCGCGGGGCCCGGTTGACGGAGCTCTTGAAGCGGGTGTTGCCAAGGCCGTGGAAGCCGCCCTTCGCGACCAGCAGCTTCTGATCGTGGCAGGTCAGATCCCCCAGCAGCTCGCCGGTGTCTTCGTCGCTGGCACGGGTACCGACTGGCACGCGCAGGATCTTGTCCTTGCCACGACGGCCGGTACAGTTGGCGCTCTGGCCATTCTCGCCACGCTCGGCGGCATGGAAACGCTCGAAGCGGTAGTCGATCAGGGTGTTCAGGTTTTCATCGGCAACCAGATACACGTCGCCGCCGTCGCCGCCGTCACCGCCGTCCGGGCCACCGTTCGGGATGTACTTCTCGCGGCGGAAGCTCACACAACCGTTACCACCGTCACCGGCATCGACTCGAATCTGGACTTCATCAACAAACTTCATAGGTAACCGTCACCTTAATTCGAAAAACCGATACGCAATTATAGTGATACGGGCCCCTTCGGGCGAGACGCATCTGGCCGATAGAGCCTGCCTGCGCCAGCTCATCCGCGTGCCGTTTTTTCGTCAAACTCATCAGAAAAACAAAAGCCCCGCCAGGTGGGCGGGGCTTCGGATCCTTGCGGTCCGTAATTACTCAGCAACGATGCTGACGTACTTACGATTCTGCGGACCTTTAACTTCGAACTGCACTTTACCATTCGCGGTAGCGAACAGAGTGTGGTCCTTGCCCAGACCAACGTTCTCACCAGCGTGGAACTTGGTGCCGCGCTGACGAACGATGATGCTGCCAGCCAGAACTGTTTCGCCGCCGAAACGCTTCACGCCCAGGCGTTTAGCTTCAGAATCGCGACCGTTGCGGGATGAACCGCCAGCTTTTTTGTGTGCCATCTATCGGACTCCTCTAATTAAGCGCTGATGCCAGTGATTTTGACTTCAGTGAACCACTGACGGTGGCCCGCTTGCTTACGGTGGTGCTTACGACGACGGAACTTGACGATAGTCACTTTCTCGCCACGGCCGTGAGCCACAACTTCAGCCACAACCTTGCCACCTTCAACGAAAGGAGCACCTACTTTGAAAGTGTCGCCTGCAGCAACCATCAGTACTTCGTTGAAGTCGATGGTAGCGCCAGTCTCAACGTTCAGCTTTTCCAGACGAACGATTTGACCTTCGGCCACACGGTGTTGTTTTCCGCCGCTTTGGAATACCGCGTACATTTGATTAACTCCGTAAAGGCGTGTCTTTTGCTCAAGGCCAGACACGCGCAAAAACCTATAACAATGGGCGGGCATTCTACGCAGAACGATTTGCCGAGGCAAGGCCAATTTAGCAAAAAGTTTATTTTGTGCGCATATCCCTCGCCGTGAATAAACGCTTAACTGTAACCCATTGTGAAATCGTGTAGAATCCCCGGCATTGCTAAAAACGCAGTAAATGCTGCCGTCACGTTACGAGACTTATGGACCAACAGACTATCCGTGCGCTCTGTGCCGCCGACATGACGGCGGTCAATGAACTGATCCTGGCAAGACTCCAGTCCGATGTCAGCCTGATCAACCAGCTGGGTTTCTATATTGTCAGTGCCGGTGGCAAACGGATGCGCCCCATGCTGACCGTGATGGCGGCGCGCGCCCTGGGCTACGAGGGTGAAGATCACCTGAAGCTGGCCGCCATCATCGAATTCATTCACACCTCCACCCTGCTGCACGACGACGTGGTCGATGAATCCGACCTGCGCCGCGGCCGGGAAACCGCCAACGCCCTGTTCGGCAACGCTGCCAGCGTCCTGGTGGGTGACTACCTCTATAGCCGCTCCTTCCAGATGATGAGCGAGCTCTCCAACCTGAAGGTGATGGAGATCCTCTCCGATGCCACCAACACCATCGCCGAAGGGGAAGTGCTGCAGCTGATGAACTGCAACGACCCGGATACCACGGAAAAGAGCTACATGACGGTCATCTACTGCAAGACCGCTAAGCTGTTCGAGGCCGCGACCCGCCTCGCCGCCGTGCTGACCCATCAGCCCGCCCCCGTCGAGCAGGCCATGACCGACTACGGCAAGTATCTCGGCACCGCCTTCCAGATCATTGACGATGTCATGGACTACTGCTCCCAGAGCGAAGAGATGGGCAAGAACGTGGGCGACGATCTGGCCGAGGGCAAGCCCACCCTGCCGCTGTTGCGCGCCATGGAAGTGGGTACACTGGAAGAGCGCCAGCTGGTACGCGACGCCATCGAGCACCGCAACGGCATGGATCACCTGGAACGCATCCTAGCCATCCTCGACCGTACCGGTGCCCTCGAATACTCTCGCCAGCGGGCCCGGGAAGAGGCCGACAAGGCCATTGCCGCCCTCGCCATCCTGCCGGACTCCCAGCACAAGCAGGCACTGGAAACCCTGGCCCACATGGCGGTACAGCGCAGCGCCTGAGTCGAATTTCCGAATCCACTAAAAAAGAGGCCATTGGCCTCTTTTTTCATTCTCTATCGCCGGGGTGGCTAGTGGCCGAGTGCCCAGAGGATGACAGCCCCTGCCACCACCAGGCAGCCGCCGATGCGGCGCAGCTGTTCAGGTGGCTGATCGCTCAGCATCCGCAGCATCTGCTGCCAGGCCTTGGGGGCCAGCAAGGGACCCAGTCCCTCGAACAGCAGCAGCAACCCCAACCCCATCAGGATGGATGTCAGCATCCCCCCTCCTCACAAGAAATGCCTCACAATGGAAAAGGGCCTGAATGCTCAGGCCCTTTGCTATCACCATTCGGTGTTTACTGCTTGTCCCCGTTAGGCGACTTGAGGTAGCGGAAGAACTCGCTGTCCGGCTTCAGGACCATGAGGTCATTGCCACTGGCGAAGCTCTTGCGGTAGGCCTCCATGCTGCGCACGAAGCTGAAGAACTCGGGGTCCTTCTTGTAGCTGTCAGCGTAGATCCTGGCGGCTTCGGCATCCCCTTCACCGCGCAGCTGGCGGGCGTTACTCTCGGCGTCGGCGATCATGACGGTCACCTTGCGATCGATGTCGGCGCGCAGGATTTCGGCCTGCTCGCGACCCTGGGAGCGGTGCTCACGGGCCACAGCGGTCCGCTCGGCACGCATCCGCTGATAGATGGAGCTGGAGACTTCCACCGGCAGGTTGATCTGCTTGATCCGCACATCCACCACCTTGATGCCGAGCTCGGAGGAGCGCGCCATCTTCATCAGGGCATCTTCCATCACGGTGCTGCGCTCGCCGGAGACGATGTCCTTGATGGTGCGGTTACCGATCTCGGAACGCAGGCCGTTGTTGATCTTGCGCTTGAGCAGGTCTTCGGCCTGGATCTTGTTGCCACCACCGGTCGCCAGGTAGTACTTGGAGAAGTCCTCGATCTTCCACTTCACGTAGGAGTCGATGATGAGGTCTTTCTTCTCGGAGGTGACGAAACGATCCGCCTGGCCTTCCAGCGTCTGGATACGGGCATCCATCTTGCGCACCTGGTCGATGAGCGGCACCTTGAAGTGCAGGCCCGGCTCATACAGACGAGGCTCACCGGAATCCACCCGCTTCACCTTGCCAAACTGCACCACTATCCCCTTCTGGCCTTCATCGACGATGAAGACGGAAGAGAAGCAGACCATGGCGGCCACAGCGATGACACCAATAGCTATCTTCTTCATCTATCAGTTTCTCCCTGTGCTGAAACGATCACCGCCACGCAGCGGGGTCGGTGTGGAATTGGCCCCTTCGTTGGACGGCTGGGCTGGCTCGACGGCAGGGGTGCTCGCCGGACGCGCCGGTTGCACGGCATTCGCCTTGCCGGAGAGCTTGTCCAGCGGCAGGTAGATCATGCTGTTGTTGCCAGCCGGCATGTCCACCAGGACCTTGTTGGCCTGCTGATAGAGCTCTTCCATGGTTTCAAGGTAGATACGATCGCGGGTCAGCTCCGGGGCAGCCTGATACTGGGGCAGCAGCTCGTTGAAGCGAGCGACCTCACCCTTGGCCTTCAGCACGATCTGGGACTTGTAGGCTTCGGCTTCCTGCTCCAGGCGCTTGACCTGGCCGCGGGCCTTGGGCTCCACTTCACGGGCATAGGCTTCCGCCTCACGAATGAAGCGCTGTTCATCTTCCTGAGCGGAGATGGCGTCATCGAAGGCGTCCTTCACCTCTTCCGGTGGACGAGCCGGCAGGAAGTTGACGTCCACGATCTGCAGACCCATGTGGTAGGGCTCGATGATGCTGTCGATCACCTGCCAGGTCTCCTGGCGCACCTTCTCACGACCCGTGGTCAGCACGTCGTCCATCTTGGTGTGACCCACCACATAGCGCAGGGCGCTGTCGGTCGCCTGGCTCAGGCTCTCGTCGGCATTGGTCACGCTGAACAGGTACTGCTCCGGGTCGACCACGCGATACTGCACGTCCATCTCGACCCGCACCACGTTCTCGTCCTGGGTCAGCATGAAACCGGAGGCCGGCAGGGAGCGCACGGACTCCACATCCACCGGGATCACCCGATCGATGAAGGTCGGCTTCCAGCGCAGGCCCGGATCCACGTTGTGGGAGTACTCGCCAAAGCGCAGCACCACGCCCCGCTCGGCTTCGCGAATGGTGTAGAAGCCGCTGACGACCCACACCACCACGGCCACCACCAGGGCGATGGAGAGGCCAAACTTGCCCACGTCACCACCACCGGATTTGCCACCACCGAGCAGACCGCCGAAACGACGGCTCACCTTGCGCAGCATCTCGTCCAGATCAGGGGGGCCCTGATTCTTGCCGTTGTTCCCCCAGGGGTCACGGTCTTTGCCATTGTTACCAGGCTCATTCCAAGCCATCAGCGTCTCCATTAATACATGCGGATGGATATCATCTCTATCGGGCCATCTCTCGTCGATGAAACCTGTAAACATTCATCGTCATCGACGAATCAATGCCTGATAAAGCGTTGTAAACTCTCACCTTCTTGTTTCATGAGGCGGTTCCAGTCGGCCAGTTGCAGGCGGACTTCCAGGACGAAATCCCCCTCCTCGCTGAAACCTTCCTGCTCGATGCCCTTCAGCCGATAGAGCGCACTGCGCAATCTGGCGGCCGACGGCGGCAACTGCAGGGTGTGATGGACCATGGAACCGGCCAGCAGTTCGGTCAGGGCCAGGAAAAGGTATTCGCTGCCTTCGCCGGTCTGGGCCGACAGCCAGACTCGCACCGGGCGACCCGCCTCGTCACGCTCCAGGCCGGCCGGACGATCGCTCAGCTTGTCAATCTTGTTGCAGATCATCAGCTGAGGACGGTCATCCGCCTCGATCTCGGCCAGGACTTGCTGGACCGAGTCGATATTCTCCTGCATCTGTTCATCGGCGCAGTCCACCACGTGCAGCAGAAGATCCGCTTCGCGGGTCTCCTGCAGCGTCGCCTTGAAGGCCGCGACCAGATCATGGGGCAAGTGCCGAATAAATCCAACTGTGTCCGCCAGGATCACATCACCCACATCCTGGATCACCAATTTTCGCAGGGTGGGATCCAGGGTTGCGAACAACTGGTCGGCAGCATACACGCTGGCATCTGTAAGTTGGTTGAACAAAGTGGATTTTCCGGCGTTGGTGTAACCCACCAGGGAAACGGTCGGTACCTCGTTGCGGTTGCGGGCACGACGCCCCTGCTCCCGCTGCTTGGCCACCTTGTCGAGCCGGCGCAAAATCGCCTTGATGCGTTCACGCAGCAGGCGGCGGTCGGTTTCAAGCTGGGTTTCACCCGGGCCGCGCAGGCCGATCCCCCCCTTCTGACGTTCAAGGTGGGTCCAGCCTCGCACCAGGCGAGTGGAAAGATGGCGCAACTGGGCCAGTTCGACCTGCAACTTGCCTTCGTGAGTACGGGCGCGCTGGGCGAAGATATCGAGGATGAGGCCAGTCCTGTCCACCACCCGGCACTGGAACAGACGCTCCAGGTTGCGCTCCTGGGCGGGGGTCAGGGCATGGTTGAAGATGACCACGTCCGCATCCAGCATCTGGACCTGGGACGCGATCTCTTCCGCCTTGCCGCTACCGACAAAAAACTTGGCGCTGGGCGCGCTGCGACTGGTGGTGATCACCCCCAGTGCATTGACCCCGGCCGAGCTCACCAACATCTTGAGCTCGTCCAGATCCTCCCGCTCACCCTCATCGCTGAAGTTGACATGTACCAGAACGGCCTGTTCACCAGCTTCGTAACGGTCAAACAAGCGCTTGCTCCTTGACAGGTATCATGATGGATCTGTGTTGGCGAGTGGGCTCGCCGCGGGATATCACGCCTCGGCTTCACCCTGCTCTTCACCGGCAGCGCCCTGGGCGTGCTGATGATGGTTGACGGCACGGGCCGGCACCACGGTGGAAATGGCGTGCTTGTAGACCATCTGGCTCACGGTGTTCTTCAGCAGAATGACAAACTGGTCAAACGATTCGATCTGACCCTGCAGTTTGATGCCGTTCACCAAATAGATAGAAACAGGAATCCGCTCACGGCGCAGCGCATTCAAAAACGGGTCTTGGAGAGATTGCCCCTTAGCCATCTTTCTTTTCCTTATAGTTTGTTGTTTTTAAACACCGGATATTCAATATAACAACCTGATTATACAGGAGTGTCAAGCCGCACCGGCTCGGGCGACGACCCTGGCCAGATTGCCAGACTCACCAGATTCCAACCAGGTCACATCAGACCAACCGCGCAACCAGGTCATCTGACGCTTGGCCAACTGGCGGGTGGCAACAATTCCACGATAACGCATCTCATCATACTCCACTTCCCCCGCCAGGTAGTCCCACATTTGGCGGTATCCCACGCAGCGAATGGAAGGAAGTTCCGGGGTGAGATCCCCCCGCTCGTAAAGCGCCCTGACCTCCTGCTCGAAGCCGCTTCCCAGCATCTTGTCGAAGCGCTGCTCGATACGCTGGTGCAGCACGGCGCGATCCTGGGGGGCGATGGCAAACTGCAGCACACGGTAGGGCAGCCCCTCCCCCTGCACCCGGGTCAGCTCGGTGAGGGTCTTGCCGCTGATGCGGTAGACCTCGAGCGCCCGGCTGAGCCGCTGCGGGTCATTGGGGTGTATGCGGGCGCCGGCTACCGGGTCGATGCGTACCAGCTCGTCGTGCAACGCCTGCCAGCCAAGGCGCGCCGCCTCCTCTTCAATGCCGGCACGAATGGCGGGGTCGGCGGAAGGCAGCGGGGAGAGCCCCTCCAGCAGCGCCTTGAAATAGAGCATGGTGCCGCCCACCAGCAGCGGAATACGGCCACGGTCGGCGATCTCCTTCATCTCGCGCAGGGCATCCTTGCAAAAATCCGCCGCCGAATAGCTCATGGCGGGATCCAGGATGTCGATCAACCGGTGCGGCGCCTGCGCCAGCTCGGCCGGCGTCGGCTTGGCGGTGCCGATGTCCATGCCGCGATAGATGAGCGCGGAATCCACGCTGATGATGTCGCAGGGCAGTGCCTGGCACAGTTCGATGGCGAGATCCGTCTTGCCGGAGGCCGTCGGCCCCATCAGAAAAATTGCAGTCGGCAAGTCAGCCACGTGAAAAACTCCCCTTGCATGGTCGCCACCCTGGCGGCGCACCTGCAAAAAACTGGTTTATGGGTTCAAGAGGGGGCCCCCCCCTCACTTGCCATCGGCGAACTCGGCCAGCACGCTGGCCAGCGGCAGCGGGCGCACCAGGCGCGCGTCTGCCAGTTGGTCACTGAAATCGGCAACTAGTTCCGTCAGCAATCGGTTTGCCGTGGCAAAATCATATATTTTATCGGCACTTATGCCCTGTTCTACCAGCCATTGGCATAGTACCCCAGCCTGCGCATCCGCATCACTGTCAGATCCGCTCTCGACCAGCTGCAGCAATTCGGGTAAGAGGCGGGCCAGATCGGTCTGGCGCAGCAGGGCCGGTACCCGAGTCAGGATCATGGTGTCGCGCCCCCCGCTTTTCAACTCCAGCCCCATGCGTTTGAGCAGGCGATCCCGCTCTTCCACCAGGGCGACCAGGTTTTTCGGCAGCTTGAAGGAGACCGGCAGCAGCAAGGGCTGGGCCGCCAGCCCCTGACCCCAGGCGTCCAGCAGCCAGTGGCGCAGCAGCAGGCGCTCCGCCCGCACCAGGGAGAGCAGCGCCAGCTGACCGCTGCGCTCCAGCAGCAGATAAGCCTGCTCCACCAGTGTCAAAGCACGCCACTCCCCGGGCTGCCCGCTCGGGGCGGTGCCCGGGACAGTGCTCGGCGTAGTGCCTGGCGTGGAGCTCGCGAAGCGCTCTGGCGCCTCGGTCGCCGGCGTCACCTTGGGCAAGGTGGTGAGCAGGGCGCCCATGCCACGCATCGCTGCCCGGCTCGGGGGCTCGGGGGGCTGGTAGTTGCCCCCGCGCCCGGCCCCTTCTCGTACGGCGCCCCCCTCTCTCGTCTGGGCGGGGGCCCGATAACTATGTTCGGCACCGTACCACTCGGTACGCGGCGCCTGACCGGGGTAAGTGACCTCCGGGCTGCCCGGCAGCTCGACCAGGGTCTCGGCCAGCGGCTCCTCCCGGGTAACGCCTTCCCGGCGCAGGGCGGTAAAGAGCGCCTGGAAGATGAAGTCGTGGATGAGGCGCGCCTGATGGAAGCGCACTTCGTGCTTGGCCGGGTGGACATTCACATCCACCTGGCGCGGATCCAGCTCGATGTAGAGCACGTAGGCCGCGAAGCGATCGGCGGGCAGCAGCTCGTCATAGGCCTGGCGGATGGCGTGATTGATGAGCTTGTCGCGCATCATGCGGCCATTCACATAGGTGTATTGCAGATCGTTCTGCGGCCTGGCTCCTTCCGGGGTTGCCAGCCAGCCCCAGAGCCGCACGTCGCTGTGCTCGCTCGATACCGCCAGGGCGTGGTGCATGAAGGGGGAGCCACAGACGGCGGCGAGGCGACGCTCCTGCTCGGCCACCGTGTTGGCGGCCTTGTATTGGCGCACCACCTTGCCGTTGTGGCGCAGGATCAGGGTGGCATCGAAGCGGGAGAGCGCGATGCGGCGCACCAGCTCGTCGATGTGGGCAAACTCGGTCTTTTCGCTGCGCATGAACTTGCGCCGCGCCGGGGTATTGAAGAAGAGGTCCACCACCTCCACCGTCGTGCCCACAGGGTGGGCCGCCGGCTTGATGGTGACGCTCATCTCGCGCCCCTCGGCCTGGGCCTGCCAGGCTTCGGCCTGCTCCGCCGTGCGGGAGGTGAAGGTCAGTCGGGAGACCGAGCTGATGGAGGCAAGCGCCTCCCCGCGAAAGCCGAGGCTGTTGATCCCCTCCAGATCGTCCAGGGTCGCGACCTTGGAGGTGGCATGGCGCGACAGCGCCAGCACCAGTTCATCCCTGGCGACGCCGCAGCCGTTGTCACGGATGCGGATGAGCTTGGCCCCGCCCTTGTCGATGTCGATTTCCACCCGGTCGGCACCCGCATCCAGGCTGTTCTCCACCAGCTCTTTCACCACGGACGAAGGCCGCTCCACCACCTCGCCGGCGGCGATCTGGTTGGCCAGGATAGGAGGCAATATACGGATCGGCATCGCTGACTCCTGAGCGTGGATCTGGGGAAGCGGGTTCCTTTGTCCGGCCATCTCCCGCAGCAAGCTGGCGGACCAAGCTCGGCGGCACTATGGGGAGCGACATCACCCGCTCGCGAGATGAAGCCTGGGGAAACCCGTGGCGTTCATGGCTTAAGAGGTGCCGCGCCCACGGTGCCACTGGCACTGATGGGCGCAACACTCATATGGCACTATTTTTGCGGGATGTAGAGCACCTGCCCTATCTGGATGTCCCGTGACTTGAGCTTGTTGATCTCCACCAGCCGCGCCTGGCTCACGCCGTGCTTCTCCGCGAGGCGGGAGAGGCTCTGGCCCCGAGTGACCACGTGGCGGATCATCTTGCTCTTGTCGTTGCTCTGGCTGCTGGCGGCCGGCGCGCTCGGCTCCTTGGCCGCCACCTTGTAGGGTTTGATCACCCCGGCGCCGGAGGCGCTGCCCACGCTGCTGACCGGGGCACCGCTATCGCCGACGCGATATGGCTCGGTCGCCGGCATCCGGTTGGTGACAATCTGCTGTGCTGGCTGCGCGGCCGGTTTGCTGGCGGCCACCGGCTTGCTCGCGGGCGCCGGGCGGCTAGTCGCCTGTGTGGAGGCGACCTGCCCCTTGCCGGTCAGCACGGGCCCCTTGGTCGGGTGGCTGCGGTAATAGGCGCGGATCCCCTCGAAGATGGCGCGGGCCAGCTGATCCTGATAGCTGGCAGTGGCCAGCAGCTTCTCTTCCGCATGGTTGGAGATAAAGCCCGTCTCCACCAGCACGGAGGGGATGTCCGGCGCCTTCAGCACTGCCAGGCTGGCGTGCTCGGGGGCCTTCTTGTGCAACCGGGCCACCCGGCCCATGGAGCGCAGGATCTGGCGGCTCACCTCATAGCCTTCGGCCCTGGACTTGTCCATGGAGAGATCGAGGAAGGTCTGCGCCAGATAGGGGTTGGGATCGGATTCGGCCAATACCTTGCCGACCCCGCCCAGCAGCTCCCCCTGCTTCTCCTGCTTCTCGAGCCAGCTGCCCATCTCGCGGTTGGCGCGGTTGGTCGACAGCACCCAGACGGACGCGCCCCGGGGTGTCGAGTTGTGGAAGCTGTCGGCGTGGACCGATACCAGCAGATCCGCCTTGGCCTTGCGGGCAATCTCGGATCGCTTGTTCAGATCGACGAAGTAGTCGCCACGACGGGTCAGCACGGCACGCATGCCGGGCTCGCGGTCGATCAGGGCCGCCAGCTTCTGCGACACCGACAGGGTCACCCGCTTCTCGTAGGTACGGCGCGGGCCGATGGAACCGGGATCTTCCCCCCCGTGGCCCGGGTCGATGGCGATGACGACGGCCTTGCCTTGTCCCCCGACGGGCGCGGGCTGGGCCGGGGCGCTCCCCTTCTCTTCATAGGGCAGATCGATCACCAACCGGTGACCGTAGGGGCCCGCCGGCGCCAGCGGGAAGACCACAGGCTTGATGGCGGAGTCGAGATCCAGTACCAGGCGCAGGCTGCCCTTCTCCAGCGGCGTGCTCTCGCGGATCTTGCGCACCAGCTCGCTCTTGTTCTCGATGCGCGTCAGGTTGGCGGCATTGCTGGCACCCTTGAGATCGATCACCAGGCGATTCGGGCCGGTCAGGGTGAAGTAATTGAAATTGGGGGCGCTGCTCATGTCGAGCACCACCCGGGTGTTGTCCGGGGATGGCCACACCCGCACACTCTTGAGCTGATTCGCCCAGGCAGGCAGGGCCATCAGGGAGAGAAGAAAGACAAGGATCACGCGCACTGAGATGACAACCGTTCCAGAATGGCTTCGCCGATAGCAGTGCGGGCCGCGATCAGGGCCTCGCGCTGCTCGTTTACATATGTCAGGGTGATCTCGAGATCCGGGGCGGGCAACCAGCCTTCCCCTTTCTCCGGCCACTCCACCAGGCAGAGGGTATCGGCGCCGAAATAGTCGCGGATACCCATGAACTCCAGCTCTTCCGGGTCAGCCAGTCGATAGAGATCGAAGTGATAGACCTGCCACTGTGCCAGTTCATAAGGCTCGACCAGGGTATAGGTCGGACTCTTAACCTTGCCTTGATGGCCGAGCCCTTGCACCCAACCGCGGGTCAGGGTGGTTTTGCCGGCCCCGAGGGCACCGTGCAGAAAGACAGTGGTCGCCTGCTGGCACGCCTGCGCCAGACGGCCCCCCAGAGCCACGGTTGCTGCCTCGTCCGGCAGTGTCATCATCAACGTTTTTGCCATGTTCTTCTTGTTACTAGTTACAGTGTCGGATTGACCAGACGACGGATCCAGGGCAGCAGATCCGATGCCAGCATGCCCCTCTCCCCCTCGGCGGCGGCCAGATCGGCAGCCTCCCCGTGGATGACGGCCCCCAGTCGGGCGGCTGTCCCGGCGGTCCAGCCCTGGGCCAGAAGGGCGGCGATTATACCAGACAAGAGGTCCCCCATGCCGCCGCTGGCCATACCGGGGTTGCCTTCGTCGCAGAGGCTGATGTGCCGGCCATCGCAGATGAGCGACCCGGCCCCCTTGAGCAGCACCACGCCACCGTAGCGCCGCTGCAGCCGCGAAACGGCGGCGAACCTGTCCCCTTCGACCTCGGCGATGGTACAACCCAGCAAACGGGCCGCCTCCCCCGGGTGGGGGGTAAGCACCCAATTATCCTGATGACGGGGGGCCTGCGCCAGCCAATTCAATCCATCGGCGTCCAATACCAGCGGATCCGGGGTCGCGATCAGGCGATCGAACTGCGCCCTGGCCCACTCATCCTGGCCGAGTCCGGGTCCGAGCACTCGCACCGAGGCCCACGCCTCGTCCATGCCGTCCGGGCACCCCATCAGCTCGGGTTGCACCAGGCTGGCCGGGGGGGCGTCCGGGTGCTGGCACAGGCGCACCAGGCCCGCTCCCGCCCTCAGACAGGCCTGTCCCGCCAGCAGGATGGCCCCCTGCATCCCCAGGTTGCCCCCTACCAGCTGCACCCGGCCGTGGCGCCCCTTGTGGGCGGAGCGGGCACGAGGGGGCAACAGTGCCTTGAGACGGGGGTAGTCGATGCGCCAGGCGGCGGGGGGGACGCCGTCCTCCACCGTGACCCCGAGGGGGTCCCAGTCGAGGTGGCCCACGCCGTCCACTCCGTCGGCGGTGAGCATGCCCTGCTTGATGCCGATAAAGGTGAGAGTCCGGGTGGCGCGAACCAGGGCGCCCATGGCGCGGCCAGTGTCGGCATTGAGCCCGGAGGGCAGATCCACCGCCAACACGGGGGCGTTCAAGTCGTTGATTGTTGCGACGATCTTTGTCATTGAGGAGGAGAGGGGGAGCTGGACACCGGTGCCAAGCAGTGCATCTATCACCAGATCCGGCGATGGCAGCGGCGCCTGCGCCAGTTCCTCCACCATCATCACGCCGCCCCCCGCCGCCAGCCACTCCTCGGCCGCCCGTCTGGCGTCGCCGCGAAGCAGGTCGGGCGCCCGGCATGCGATCACAAGGGGCTCGAGGCCAAGGCGCCTGGCAAGGCGGGCCAGGACATAGCCATCCCCTCCGTTGTTGCCAGGGCCGACGAAAATCCACCAGTTGCGGCTCTCGGGCCAGTGGTGGCAGGCATAGCTGCACAAGGCGGCGCCGGCGCGCTCCATCAGCACATAGAGGGGCAACCCCTCGCGCGCGGCCCAGCGCTCCTCCATGCTGCGGATCTGCTCGGCCCGCCACAGGGGTTGTGCTAGACTCTCCCACTCATTTTTGCGGATAGCGTCCCCGAACACCTGTACCATGACGGCCTCCAACCTTCCTCATCCCATGACCCGGCACAGACGGCGCACCGGCCGGCCGGCAGGCGCCGCAGCATGATGGCCGCCGAACTCGCACAACTGGCCCAAGATATCAAGCTCTGGGCGCGGGAGCTAGGATTTGACCAGGTCGGAATCACAGACACGGACCTCGCTCTGGAAGAGCCCAGGCTGCAGGCCTGGCTGGATGCAGGCCATCACGGCACCATGGACTACATGGCGCGCCACGGCATGATGCGGGCCCGCCCCTTTGATCTGCTGCCGGGTACCCTGCGGGTGCTGTCGGTGCGGATGAATTACCTTCCCTTCGAGGCCGGCTTCGCCGCCACCCTGAAGGATCCTACCCTGGGCTACATCAGCCGCTACGCCCTCGGCCGCGATTACCACAAGGTGCTGCGAAACCGGCTCAAGCAGCTGGGGGAGCGCATCGAGCGGCGCTGCGCCGAGCTGTTTCACACCACCACAGCTCCCATGGGCGAGTGGCGCCCCTTCGTCGACTCGGCCCCCATCCTGGAACGCCCGCTGGCGGCCAAGGCCGGGCTTGGCTGGGTGGGCAAGCACTCACTGCTGCTCAACGAATCCGCCGGATCCTTCTTCTTCCTGGGGGAGCTCCTCGTCAGCCTGCCGCTGCCCCTGGATGCCCCGGTGGAGAAGGAGCAGTGCGGCAAGTGCGTGGCCTGCATCAACATCTGCCCGACCGGGGCCATCGTCGCCCCCTATGTGGTGGACGGCCGTCGCTGCATCTCCTACCTCACCATTGAGAACGACGGCCCCATCCCGGAAGAGTTCAGGCCGCTCATGGGCAACCGTATCTATGGCTGCGACGACTGCCAGCTCATCTGCCCCTGGAACCGCTACGCGGACGCGAGCCCCGAACCCGACTTCAGCCCCAGGCCCAACCTGCACCGCCCTCCCCTGATTGACCTGTGGGGCTGGAGCGAGAGCGAGTTTCTGAAGCACACCGAGGGCAGCCCCATTCGCCGCATCGGCTACCAGCGCTGGCGCCGCAACCTGGCGGTCGCCCTCGGCAACGGGCCGGCGACCCCGGAGGTGATGGCCGCCCTGCAACAGGCAAGGCCCGGGGCCGAACCCATGGTAGCCGAGCACATCGACTGGGCCCTGGCCACCCTGGCCAGGCGCCAGCAAGATGAGAATAAAAAGACTCGTTTGCTGATCCGCTGCATCGAAAAAGGTCTGCCGGATCACGCATAGACGATCTGACCCTTGTCGGATCGCAGCCATTTTTTCATGCTCTGTCGACCATTGGTCATCGGCACTATAAAAAGGAAAATTTTGATGCAGATGTTGGGAGTAGATATTGGTGGGTCCGGGATCAAGGGTTGCCTGGTCGACACCGAGACCGGGGAACTGATTGGCGAGCGCCACCGCATCCCTACGCCGCAGCCGGCCACCCCGGCCGCCGTGGCGCACACCCTCAAGGCGCTGGTCGAGCACTTCCAGTGGAAAGGCCCGGTGGGCTGCGGCTTCCCTGCCACCATCCACAACGGCATCGCCAAGAACGCTTCCAACATCGACAAGAGCTGGATTGAGACCGATGTCGCCCATCTGTTTGCCGACGTGACCGGCCTGCCCTGCCACGTGCTGAACGACGCCGACGCGGCCGGCCTCGCCGAGATGCGCTTTGGCACGGGGCGGGATCGCAAGGGGATCATCATCCTCATCACGGTGGGGACCGGCATCGGCACCGCCGTCTTCGTCAATGGCCAGCTGCTGCCCAACACCGAGCTGGGGCACCTGATCCTGGAGGGCATGGTCGCCGAGCACTACTGCTCCGACGCGGTGCGCAAGCGCGAGGATCTCTCGTGGAGCCGCTGGGGCAAGCGCTTCAACAAGTACCTCGCCAGGCTGGAGTTCCTCTTCTCCCCCGACCTCTTCATCCTGGGGGGCGGCAGCGCCGCCAAGCTCGACAAGTTCATCGACAGGATAGAGACCCGCGCCCCCCTGGTCGCGGCGGCCAGCCTCAACCAGGCCGGCATCATAGGGGCTGCCCTCTACGGTGCGTCCCGCGAGGGGGAGTAGTCCCTCCCCGCTCTGAACTCGGGGGCCCGTCCCTTGCCGGCCCCCAGCCATCGGGTCAGATGTCGTCGAATCGATGGGCCCCGTGCACCAGCCGGGTCAGGCGGGATTGTGCCATCGAGGCCAGGGCCTTCAGCAGTGCCACCGTGCCCGGCGTGGGGCACTCCCGGGCCAGGCGTGACAACTCGCCGATGAGCTTTTCCTCCTGCCGCGACGCCAGCGCCACTATCTCTTCCGGCCGAGTCCCGGCCTCCAGCGCCAGGCGTTCGCACTCCGCCAGCAGATCCTCGTTGAATCCCTGATCCAGCCAGGTCTCCCTGACCGCCTTCCCCATCTGCTCGCGATAGTCGTGCAGATGGGCCGCCGCCGCGTCCTCCCGCCCCTGCAGATAGGCCAGCAGCATCCGGCTGCGTTCCCCGTCCACCCGGGAGATCTGGCGCCCATAACCGAGCCCCTGCTGGTGATGAAGCTGTTCGAGATACAGCATCAGGTCCTTGATCTGTTGAAATCGCATCTCTCCTCCCTCCTGGCATCCACCTTCTGCCAGTATAAGGAGGCGGCGCCTCGCCCCGGCCGATAACAGGTCACTTATTGTTCTGCATCAAGGAGATGGAGAAGAAATAAAAGAAAAGAAGTGCGCGCATGGCGGACAGCGGTGCCGGGACGACAACCGGTGATTTTTCCACCACGCCCCCGGGAGAAAACATCAGATCGTCAGTTTATGGGTGATTATCCAGGTTATATTCGGCCATGAATCATCATGTCAGAATCTAATATTGGGACTCTCCCATGTCCCGTTGTGCCATAGTCAATGAGCGGCAATTCTTATCCATTTTTTAGACGTCTAGACGTAGAAACATACGTTGACACGGCCATCCGGACATCTTAGCATCATCCTCCATGATGGCAGTGTCACCCAGTGAAACCTCTGCCCAGTTCACCCGCCTGTAGCGCCCTGTGCTTTAAGGCTGTTAGCACGGAAGAATCCATGATTAAGTTGATCGGTCTCAACAAAGTCTACGGTAAAGGCAGTGATGCCGTGCACGCCCTGCGTGATGTCAGCCTGCATGTGCCGCAAGGCAAGATCTTCGGGGTGATCGGCGCCTCCGGTGCCGGCAAGAGCACCCTCATTCGTTGTGTCAACCTGCTGGAGCGCCCCACCGAGGGCCAGGTCATCGTCGACGGCCAGGATCTGGTCGCCCTGAGCGAGCGGGATCTGACCCAGGCTCGCCGCCAGATCGGCATGATTTTCCAGCACTTCAACCTGCTCTCCTCCCGTACCGTCTCCGCCAACATCGCCTTCCCGCTGGAACTGGCGGGCTGGAGCAAGGCGCAGATCCAGGCCAGGGTCGATGAGCTGCTGGCCCTGGTCGGGCTGGAAGCCCGCGCCCACGCCTATCCGTCCGAGCTGTCCGGCGGTCAGAAGCAGCGCGTCGCCATCGCCCGCGCCCTGGCGCCGGCCCCCAAGGTGCTGCTGTGCGACGAGGCCACCTCGGCCCTGGATCCCCAGACCACCCGTTCCATCCTGAGCCTGCTCAAGGAGATCAACGTCAAGCTGGGGCTCACCATACTGCTCATCACCCACGAGATGGACGTGGTGAAGGGGATTTGCGACGAAGTGGCCATCATCAGCGACGGCCGCCTGATCGAGCAGGGCGAGGTCGCCTGGTTCTTCAGCAATGCCAAGACCCAGCTGGCCCGTGACTTCATCCACTCCACCATCCACCTGGAAGTGCCCCAGGAGTATCAGGATCGGATGAGCCGCGATCGGGTGCCCGGCAGCTATCCCCTGGTGAAGCTCGGCTTCACCGGCACCACCGTCGATTCACCGCTGATTTCCGAGGTGAGCCGCCGTTTCAACATCGACATCAGCATCCTGAGCGCAGACATCGAGTACGCCGGTGGCGTCAAGTTCGGCTTCCTGCTGGCGGAACTGTTCGGGGACGAGGCCCAGTGCGAGGCCACCCAGCAGTTCTTCATCGACAACCACATTCAGCTGGAGGTAATGGGTTATGTCCGAAGCAATGATTAATCTGCTGATCTCGGCCCTCGGCGACACCCTGATCATGGTGTTTGCCTCCGCCCTGTTCGGCTGCCTGCTCGGCCTGCCGCTCGGCGTGGCGCTGCACGTGACCAAGGCCGGCCAGATCCTGGCCAACCCTGTGCTCAACAGGACCCTGGGCGTCATCGTCAACGTCGGTCGCTCCGTGCCCTTCATCATCCTGCTGGTGGCCATCATCCCGCTGACCCGCTTCATCGTCGGCACCAGCATCGGCACCATCGCCGCCATCGTGCCGCTGACCGTCGGCTGCATCCCCTTCATCGCCCGCCTGGTGGAAGGGGCCCTGATGGAAGTGCCTGACGGCCTGCTGGAAGCGGCCAAGGCCATGGGGGCCAAGCCCCTGCAAATCATCGCCAAGGTGCTGCTGCCCGAGGCCCTGCCGGGGATCCTCAACAGCATCATCATCACGCTCGTCACGCTCGTTAACTACTCCGCCATGGCCGGTGCCATCGGGGGCGGTGGTCTCGGCGATGTGGGCATTCGCTACGGCTACCAGCGTTTCGATCCGACCGTCATGCTGGTCACCGTGGTCATCCTGGTGGTGCTGGTTCAACTCATCCAGAGCGCGGGTGAGCGCCTGGTCAAACAATGTGATCATCGTTAATCGTCGATTTCTGACAGGAGGTTTTTATGAAATTGGGCATCAAATCCGCGGCGGCAGCCCTGCTGGCTACCCTGGTACTGGTCGGCTGCGGCCAGAAAGAAGAGAACAAGACCCTGAAGGTAGGCGCCATCGCCGGTCCCGAGACCGAGCTGGTGGAGACCGCGGCCAAGGTGGCCAAGGAGAAATACGGTCTGACCGTCGAAGTGGTCACCTTCTCCGACTACGTCACCCCTAACGTGGCTCTGAACGACGGCAGCGTCGACGTCAACGCCTTCCAGCACAAACCCTATCTGGACGCCCAGATCCGTGATCGCGGCTTCAAGCTGGTACCGGTTGGCAACACCTTCGTCTACCCGATCGCCGGTTACTCCAAGAAGATCAAGGCGCTCTCCGAGATCCAGGACGGTGCCCAGATCGCGGTGCCGAACGATCCGACCAACCTGGGTCGCTCCCTGATCCTGCTGGAGAAGCAGGGCCTGCTGAAGCTTAAAGAGGGTGCCGGTCTGGAAGCGACCGTGCTGGACATCGTCGACAACCCGCGTAACTTCAAGATCGTCGAGCTGGAAGCCGCACAGCTGCCCCGCTCCCTGGAAGACGTGGATCTGGCCATCATCAACAACACCTTCGCCGGTCAGATTGGCCTGACCCCGACCGAGAACGGCCTGTTTGTCGAAGACAAGGAGTCCCCCTACGTCAACCTGATCGTTGCCCGCGAAAACAACAAGGACGACGAGAAGGTCAAGGAGTTCGTCCAGTCCTTCCAGACCGACGAGGTCTACAAGAAGGGTACCGAGCTGTTCAAGGGCGGCCTGGTGAAAGGCTGGTAATTGTTCATTCAGTAAAAAAGGCCACGCTTTGCGTGGCCTTTTTATTGGGCGCCGCTATCATATCCGCGAGCACGGCAACACGAACGTATTGATCACATGAAAAAATGGTATCTGGCCTACTGCAAGCCAAAAGAAGAGGCCCGCGCCCGCGCTCATCTGGCTGCCCAGGGCGTCGAATCCTATTACCCCATGGTCGAAATCGAGAAGCTGCGGCGGGGCAAGCGGGTTCCCCAGCGTGAACCCATGTTCCCCAACTACCTGTTCATCTATGTGGATCTGGAAGAGGTGACCCCGGTGACCCTGAAATCCACCCGGGGCATCAGCCGCATCATTCATTTCGGCAAGGAGTGGACCCCCGTCAGCAGCCAGCTGATCTACCGGCTGATGAGCCGGGACGACAGCGACGAGGCGCGCGCCAGCTATGCCCGCCTGCCGTCCCAGGGGGACAAGGTCCTCATCGAATCGGGTCCCCTCGCCGGGTTCGAGGCCATCTATCTGGAACCCGATGGCGAGAAGCGGGCCATCCTGCTGGTAAACCTGCTCAATCAGGAGACCTGCAGCAGCTTCGAGAATCAGTCCTTCCGCCGTCTGGAATGACGGCGCAGGGGGCTATCCACATCGAGAAGCCCTCCTCTCCTGCTGGTGAACCGGCTCGTCGGAAACCAGACCATCTGGAGTGACATCTCCCAGTTCCCACCTTTGGGCCCAATAAAACGGGGCAGACCTCCCGGCCTGCCCCTTGCGCTCTCCCGTACCCTCGTCAGGCATTCAGATCGAACCGGCTGATGGTCGAGGTCAACCTGCCCGTCTCCCGCGTCAGCCGGGCGGCGATCTGCTCCCCCTGCTGGCTGTGCTCGCTGGACTGGTGGCTGAGCCCGGCGATCTCCTCCACCGTGCCAGCGACCTCCTGGGCTACCCTGGACTGCTGCTCGGTCGCCGCGGCGATGGCGGCAAGCTGGCCGCTCAGATCCTGCACCAGCAGCGTCATGGCGTTCAGGGTCTCGGTCACCGAGGCCATGGCCCCCCGTCCCTGCTCCACCAGCAGGGTGCCACTGCCCACGGTGTCGGCAGTCTCCCGGGTCTGCTGCTGGATGCTGGCGATGGTCTGGTTGATCTCCATGGTCGACGCGCTGGTGCGGCTCGCCAGCTGCCTCACCTCGTCGGCCACCACGGCAAAGCCGCGGCCCTGTTCGCCAGCGCGGGCCGCCTCGATGGCGGCGTTGAGGGCCAGCAGGTTGGTCTGCTCGGCGATGGTGGCGATTACCTCGGTGACGCGCCCCACCTGCTCGCTCTGGCTGCTGAGCTGCGTCATCGCCTGGTTCGCCTGGGCTATCATGGCGGCAATCTGCGCCATGGTCGCCCCCATGCGCCCGAGTGCCTGCTCCCCCTGCCTGGCCTGAAGCTCCGTCTCGCGGGCCGCCCCGGCCGCCCCCGCGATGTTGCCCGCCACATCCCGGGTGCTGACCGACACCTGCTCGATGGCCGCCGCCACCGAATCCAGCCGCAGGCTCTGGCTCGCCAGATCGTCCGCGATGGCATTGGTGGTATGGCCGACTTCCCGGCCTGCCCCCTCCACCTGCGCGACTGCCCCCTGGATCTCCCCCACCAGCTCGCGCAGCTGGGCCGACATCCGGTTGATGGAGCCCGTCAGGCCCCCCAGCTCATCCTGCCTCCGCACCGGCAGGGGGTCGAGCGGTAGCCGGCCATCGGCCACCAGACCGGCCCGTTTCACCAGGCTGGCGATGTCCCGGGTCAGACGCCGGCTGAACAGCAGGGCCACCAGGGTACCGAGCAGGATGACGCTGGTGGTCGCCAGCAGCAGGGTGCGGTGAATGGTCTGGCCGGCGGCGGTCATCTCCCCGGCCATCTTGTCCACCTCCCCCCGGGTATGGCTCACCTGGGTCGCCAGCCGATCGGCGAGCCGGGTCAGGGCGGGTTCGATGTCGGTGGCCATCAGATGATTGGCCCGGTTCCAGTCCGGTGACTGGCGCTTCTCGATCACCTGGCCGACCAGCTCGGCGAAGGGGGCCGACATCTCCTCGAACAGTGTCCATAGCCCCTTCTGCGCCTCGGTGAAGTGCTCCTGCTGCTGTTTCAGCTCCGCCACCCGCTGCTGGTGAAACTGGTAGTAGTCCTGGTATTTGTCGCGGTACTCCTTCTCCCCCGAGATGAGGAAGTCCCGCAGGGCGGAGAGGGCGTTTGCCAGACCGTTGTAGGCGTCCCCCACCTGCTTGAGCAGCAGACGGCGATCCCCCGGCAGCGCCGCCTCGGGCGTCGCCACCTCTTCGTTGGCGATGGATTGCAGCTGATCCAGGGCGGCCTCCGCCAGGGGGCCCGCCTCCAGCAGCATCAGGGTATGGGCCGGCAGGTTCTCCTCGGTATGGGCCAGGGCCCAGACCTTCTCCTGGGCCCCCTTGAATGCCTTGAGGTCACGGGTCAGGGCGGGGGCGAAGCGCTGGCGCTCGATGAGGTGCCAGGCCCCCTCCCACTCCTGCTGGATACGCGCACCTTGCACCGGGTCCTTGCCGAGAATGAGGTAGGCCCGCAGGGAGGAAACGGTGGCGATCAGGGCCTTCTGGCTCGCCTCGTCCCGCTGCAGGGCGGGCAGGGTCTGCCCCAGCAGGGCCTCCCGGGAGCCCTCGATCCGGCCGAGCTGATGGTAGACGAGGGCGGAGGAGAGAATGATCAGCAGATTGATAAAACAGAAGCTCAACAGCAACTTGCTTGATAGTTTCATGTACATCCTTGTATCGCGACGGGCATCCTGCCCTGATTTAGTGCCCGATCAACGCGGGCAGCCGAGCCAGCCAGGCCTCGTGCCACACGCTCAGCTCCTCGCTAGGCATGGGACGGGCGGAGAAGAACCCCTGGCACTGATCGCACCCCAGCTTCGCCAGCAGCTGCCAGGTGGCCTCATCCTCGACCCCTTCGGCCACCGATTTCAACCCCAACTTATGGGCCAGTTCGATGCTGGATTCGATGATGGCGAGCCGGGAGGGATCCTCATAGCAGCGATCGACGAAGGATCTGTCGAGCTTGAGCTCGGTGAAGGGGAGCAGGGCCAGCTGCTGCATGGAGGAGTAGCCGGTACCGAAGTCGTCGATGGAGAGGCCGAAACCGTGCATCCTCAGCCGGGTCAGCACCTCCAGCGACTTGCCGAGATCCTTGACGAAGGCGCTTTCGGTCACCTCCAGTGTGATGAGTTCGGGGTTGATACTCCAGCGCTGGCAGTGATTGAGCAGGGTGTAGCACAGATCCCCCTCGATGAGCGAGGTGGTGGAGAGGTTCATCGACAGGTTGAGCGAGAGCCCGGTCTGCGCCCAGAGGTGACCGTCGCGCAGCGCCTTGCCGATGATCACCTCGGTCAACTGATCGATAAGGCCGTTGTGCTCCGCCAGCGGGATGAAGCGAGCTGGCGAGATGAGGCCGTACTCCGGGTGCTGCCAGCGGGCCAGCGCCTCCATGCCGACCCAGTCCCCGGTGTCGAAACTCACCTTGGGCTGATACCAGGGCAGCAGCTGGTCCTGCTCCAGGGCCCGACACAGCTCGTCCAGGGTGAGGTGATAGCCGTCCTCCTCCTGACTGCGCGCCATCTCTGGACGCCAAGCCGCGATCAGCTGGGCGATCTGCTGGGCCGAGGCGGGCTTGTCGATGCGTCCCAGCACCTGCAGACCATAGGCCCGGCTCATGCGCAGCACGGCATCGACCACATCGTCCTCCAGGGCGCTGCACAGCACTATGCCGCCGCGAAACCCGCCAAGAGAGAGGCGACGCAGCAGGGCCATGCCATCCATACCTGGCATGCGCAGATCGCAGAACAGGATGTCCACCTGATGGTGCTGGCACAGAGCCAGTGCCTCCTCTCCGTCCTGTGCCTCCAGTAGCCGGCCGTAGCCAAGGCCGCGGATCTGGTGCATCAGGGCCTTGCGCTGGAAGCTGTGATCCTCCACCACCATGATCACCAACTCATGCCGTGCATTATTCATCGAGCCATAACCCCGTTTCACCTCTGATAGCGTCCATCAATCCCTGTACCGTCCGAGCCAGCTCGTCGAGACTGTCCACCTGCTTCAACCGGGCAGCCGCCTCCAGCCTGGCCGCCTCTTCCGCCAGGGGCGTCTGGCCCACCATGCGGGCGGCCCCCTTGATACGGTGGGCGGTCTCCACCAGCGCCTGGGTATCCTGCCTCGCCAGGGCCTGTTTCATGTCCTCGCCATCCTGCTCATTGGCCTCCAGATATTCGATGGCCATGCTGCGCGCCACCCCCTCGTCGCCGAACAGGGTCAACCAGCTTATGCCTGACGCCTGGGCCCGGGCTTGCCGGGGAGAGATTGCCCCCTCGTGTGCGCCCGGCGCGGGCAACCAGCGCATCAGGGTCTGGCGCAGGACCTCCAGGCTGTAGGGCTTGAACAGCATGTCATTCATGCCGGCCTCCCGCATCTGCTCGATCGCCTCCTCCGAGGTATCGGCCGTGACCCCGATAATGGGAGCTTCATCTCCCGCAGTACGCAAGGCCCGTGCCAGGGCATAGCCATCCCTCACCGGCATGTGGCAATCCGTCAACAGCAGGGCAAAATCCTGCCCCTGCCAGGCGCGCAGCGCCTTCTCCCCGTCATCCACCACCTCGGACTCCAGCCCCAGGATGGCCAGCTGGCGAGCCAGCAGCGCTCGGTTGACGGGGTGATCGTCCGCCACCAGCACGCGGCCGCCGAGCTTCTCCCCGGGCACTTGCAACGCCGGGCTCGGCCCCTGGCTCAAGAGCTGCTGGCAAGTTTCCAGCAGCAGATCGGGATAGAGGGGAGACTGGCCGAGCCGCCACCAGGCATCGCTGTCCAGGCGGCCACGCAGCGCCTCATGGGGGGAAAGTACTATGCCCTTGAGCGCGGAGTGCTGCAAATGAGCCAGCCAGTCGCTGCCGAGGGCCTGCTCCAGATGGCCCTCCTGCGCCAGCAGGTACCCCGAGGGGGGCGGCTGCCACTGGCGGGCATCCAGCCGCCGCAGGGTAGCGCCGAAGCGTGCCATCACCGACTGCAAGGCTTCGTCCTCGCCGTACCACCACCATGTCTGACCGGCCAGGGGCGGCGCATCCCACTGGCTCTCGGCCAGGGGGATCGCGAAGGTCACCGTCGTGCCTATTCCGGGTTTGCTCTCCAGCGTCAGGCTGCCACCCATCTTCTCGGTCAGCTGATGGCAGATGGCGAGCCCGAGCCCGGTGCCGCCGAAGCGCCGGTTGATGTCCGACTCCACCTGCTTGAACGGGATGAAGAGGTTGTCCTGTTGCTCCGTCGCGATGCCGATCCCGGTGTCCCGCACCCGCAGGGTGAGCCTGTTGTCGTGGTAGTCCACCTGGATGGCAATCTCCCCCGCCTCGGTGAACTTCACCGCGTTGTTCAACAGGTTGGAGATCACCTGACCCACCCGCACCGCGTCTATGCTGGCCTGATCCGGCACCGCCAGCCCCCATGCCAGCGTCACGTTGAGCCCCTTGCCATAGGCCAGGGCCGCATGGCCGCGGATGATGTCGCAGATGACCGAGGTCAGCCGGCAATGGTGAGGATGCAGCTGCAGTTGCCCCGCCTCCATCTTGGAGAAGTCCAGGATGTCGTTGACCAGATAGAGCAGGTGGTTGGTGGAGGTCGCAATATTGCGCAACATGTAGCGCTGATCGTCGTCCAGCGCGCTCATCTGCAGCAGCTCCAGCATGCCGTGCATGCCGGAAATGGGGGTGCGCAGCTCATGGCTCATGGTGGCGAGGAAGCGGCTGCGGGCCTGGGTTGCCTCCTCCGCGACCCGCCTGGCCTCGCGCAGCTCCAGTTCCTGGCGCTTGAGCTTGGTGATGTCCTGCACCACCCCGTTCAGGATGACCCCGTCCATTCCCTCCTGATGTACGAAGTGACCCCGGATCTGCAGGTAGCCAGGCTGTCCCTGACGCTGGATCTCCACTTCCAGATCCAGCGGCTCCATGGCCCTGGCATGGCGTGCGACCGTGGCCACGAACTCCTCTTGAGCCTGTCCTTTCAGCCCCAGGATAGTGGATCCCCGGGTCATCTCGGTCACCGGATCCGTGTCATGGCCCATCATCTCCTTAAGCCCCTGGGAGGTGTAGAGGAAGCGCCCCTCGCCCGGCCCCAGCCACTGATACTGATAGACGACTCCCGGCATGCTGTCGGTGATCTGGGTCAGCCGGGTCTGGGCCTCCTGGGCCGCAAACCTCGCCTGCTCCAGCTCGGTCACGTCGGTCAGCACGGTCAGGATCCCGAGTCGCTTGCCGTCGGGCCCCACGAACAGGCGCTTGGTGTAGATCATCTGGTGCGGGCTGCCGTCTTCATTCTGGTGCTCGCCACGGCCACGCAGCTCCTCCCCGCTCTCCCACACCCGGGCATCCTCTTTCATGACCTTGATCCGGATCGCCTCCGGCAGCTGATGCTGGAGCAGCCGCTCGTAGGAGCCCTTCAGGTTCTCTCCCCCGAAGAAAACCTGTCGGTACGCCTGGTTCGTCATCGCGACCTCGTAGTGCTCGTTGGTCAGTACCACCAGGTTCGGCAGGGCATCGAGCATCATCTGGACGAACGCCAGCTGCTCCTCGAGCCGCCGCTCCGCCTCCCGTCGTTGACTCATCTGGCGGCGCAACGTCCGGTTCCAGCCCAGGAACAGCAGCAGGCTTAACAGGAAGAGGCCGACTCCGAGGGAGGACCAGAGCAGCACCTTGTGGGGATCCAGCCCCGTCTGTATGGTCAGGGAGAGCCACTTCTTCTCCAGGGCGGTCAGCTCCTCCGGCGGCAGGGAGAGCAGCACCTTGGTCATGATCTGCTGCAGCATGGGATCCTGCAGGTGCGTGGCCATGGCGATGGGAACCCGCAGATCGCTGCCGGAGAAGACCACCTGGTAGCGATCGCTGAATCCCTTCTGCAGCGACTGCCCAAGCAAGGTCACCCCCATCAGCACATAGTCGACCTTCTGCGCATCCAGCAGCGGCAACAGTTCGGCGTCACTCCCGACGGCAACGGACTCGGCCCCCATTTCCCTCAGCAGGGACTGCTCCACCGAGCCTCCCACCATGCCCACCCTGCGTCCCTTCAACTCCTTGAGGCTGGCCAGCTCGGCCGTGCCCTGCCTGGCCACGACCACCCGGTTGAGGGAGGCGAAGTGGGGGGTAAAGCGGGCGAACTGCTGCCGCTCCGCGGTTGGGGTCATGGCCGGGATCAGATCCAGCTTGTGTCCCTGGAAGAGCTCGACGGTCTGGGCCCAGCTCCTGGTCGGCACCAGGGTAAACTGGAGCCCGGCACGCTGGCTCATCATCGCCAGCAGGTCGGCGACGAACCCCTTGAGCCGCCCCTGATCGTCGAGCTCGCTCATGCCGGTCCACTGCGGAGCGACCCCGTAGCGGATCACCGGGTGCGTTTGCAGCCACGCCTGCTCCTGCGCCGTGAAGGCAATCGCCCTGCTCTCCTGCACCAGGTCGTAGTCGAGAATGCCCCCCGCCTCCAGGATGCGACGGCGCTCCAGAGGGGATATGTCGTCGAGGGCACGCTCCAGCAGCCCCTGCAAGGGTGCCTGATCCGGGGCGACCGCCATGGTGAGCGAGGAGTCCCTCATCCAGTCCACCGTGGTCAGGGTCATGCCCGCCATGGCTTGCAGGCGACTCAACATGGGGAGATCTGCCAGGTAGGCGTCCGCCCTCCCCTCCTTGAGCATGAAGATAGCCTCGTCCCGGCTGTCGACCGTGACCAGGTTCGAGATGCCAAGGTGCAGCAGCGCGTCGCAGGCGCCGACGCCGAAGACGCAGACCCAGCGCACCCCATAAGCCTCCTCCAGGGAGAGGCTCTCCCGTCCCCCGACCAGCAGGACGGCGCGGGGCAGCGCCATCAGCTCGGTGGTGAACAGCATCCGCAAGGTGCGGGTCGGGCTCGGCGACGCGCCAAACAGCATGTCTATCTCACCATCCAGCAAGGCCTGCTGCAGCGCCGCGTTGCTGACATAGGTCCGGTAGTGCACCCCGAGCCCCAACCGCTGCGCTATCAGCAAGGCAAACTCGTTCAGGGGACCGGTGAAATTGCCCCGGCCATCGGTATAGACATAGGGAGGCCAGGCCGTCGTCGGCATGCCGATCACCAGTTCGTCGTGGGTCGCGAGCCAATGCTGCTCGGCCGGTGTGAAGACGCTTCTGTCCATGTAAGACGAATGCGCCGTCGCCACCAGGCTACAGCAGGTCAACCAGCAGAACAGGATGAGGTGGCAACAGCGGCGGAACATAATCAACTCCCTGACAGACTGGGGGGATCATAGGGGGTTTGACCCCTTTAAAACATATAAATTGCCGTCGTGCCTGGGGGCAAAGAAAAATGGCAGGCCCAGGCCTGCCATCCACGAGATGGGGGGGCTTGTGCCCCTCCCCTCAGGTTATTCGATTCCCGAGCCGGAAACCGGTTTGAAACTCCCGCTCACGGATATGGGCGACGTGCACTTGTTGTCCTTCCAGCCCGATGTCCTTGAGCAGGGCCGGGGAGAGGTGCAGGTAGCTGACGCGACGCTCCAGCCGGGTGATCCGTTTTTGAACCAGGGTCTCGACGTGGCGCAGCAGGGTGAGTTCGATAGACATAATCATCTCCAGTTGAACGTGCGGTTCTCCCGGAGAGAGGTGATCACCCTGCGGGACAACCGCGGGTGATGGAAAAGCAGGTGTTACCTATTCCCTCCACGCGGTGAATAAAGAGCACGAGTCTTCGCGCTGCCAGAGCAGCGATCGAACGCAACGTTTAGCATGGAATGTTGCATATTCGTCTCCTTACCGTGTGAAAGTTGAACAAGTTGCCACAGTGTAAAAAAACACCGAATTTTACGCAATATCGCTCCCACCCATATGGGTGGGGGCAAGACACCGTCATATGCCGGACAACAGCCGGAACTCCTCCAGCGCATAGGTATCCGTCATGCCGCTCACGTAGTCGAGCAGCAGGCGCACCCGGTAGTACCACTCCTGCTCGGCCTCCTCGGCGAAGCGCGGATCCCGGCTCGCCACCGCCAGCCGATACGCCTTGAGGTGGCGGGCCGACAGGCGGTGGAACAGCCGCCTCGCAAAGAAGAGCTCGCTGCCCCCGTCACCGGCCAGCAGCCGCTCGAACTGGCTGGCAGGCAGGGCCAGCAGACAGGCATAGGTGGAGAGCACGCCGCGCAGGGCGGCGTAGCCCTCCAGCTCCAGGGCCTCCACCTCGGGGCGCATGAACACCTGCGCCTTCGCGACTTGTTTGAGCACATCCAGCACCCGGGCCGCCGGGGCCTGGCCGTGCAGCAGCGCCCTGGGGTAGGCGCCGCTCAGTATGCTCTCGTGCTCGCTCACATAGGTGTGGGCCGCCAGTGCCACCAGATCCCGGGTCAGCTGCTGGCGGAAATGGGGGAAGAAGCCCCGGCCCGAGGCCAGCGCCTCGTCGAGCAGGGCGGCCATGTAGTCTCCCTGATCGGCCGTGCGCAGCGCCGTCAGCAGCTCCCCCTGGGTGAGGATATGCCTGTCCACCGCATCCTCCAGATCCGCAATGCAGTAGGAGATGTCGTCCGCCGCCTCCATGATGTAGACCAGCGGATGGCGGCACCCGGGCGCCAGCCCCAGGCTCTGGCCGAGGGCGCTGTAGAGGGGTTGCTCGCTGAAGAAGATGCCGCGCTTGCTGGTCCAGCCATGATGCTGGCCATAACCCTGGGGACTGTGCAGCCCCGGCTGGGGCTGCTGCGGGTATTTGCACAGGGCCGCCAGCTGGCCCAGGGTGAGGTTCAATTCGTGCAGGCTGTGCACCAGCCGCAGGCTCTGGGCATTGCCGTCGAACACCAGCAGATCCTGGCGAAGCTCGGCCCACTGGGCGCTCGGCAGCCGATCGTGGGCGCGGGCGAAGAGGTCGTCCAGCGCCTGAGCCAGCCACTGGCTCATCACCTGCTCGCCGAAGTGGCCGAACGGCGGGTTGCCCACGTCGTGCAGCAGGCAGGACATCTCCACCAGATTGATAAAGGCCCCCTCGCACACCGTGTTGGCAGGCAGCAGGGACAGGATGCGTCGGCTGATCTGGCGGCCGGTCTCCTGCACCTCCAGGGAGTGGGTGAGGCGGCTGCGTACCGAGGCCTTCACGTCCAGGGGGAAGACCTGGGTCTTCTGCTGCAGTCGGCGCACCGGCGCCGCCTGCACGATGCGTGCGCGATCCTGTTCGGTCGCCTCCAGCAGGCTGCCGTCGCCCCAGGGGTGGATGCGCTCGGGGGTTATCAAACGGTCATACATGGTGTGGCTCCTTGCCAGCGGCTCCCGGTGGCGTCACGACAGCAACCAGCGCCGCAGGCGAGCGATATCGCCCGGGTATTCCCGGCGCAGCGTCTCAATCCAGTCTTCCACGTTCTCCCACCAGGCGGGGTGATCCGGGCTCTGGATAAGCTGGGCCGTCTGCTGCAGCCGGCGCAGGCCGATGGACCCCGCCGCCCCTTTTATCTTGTGTGCCTCCTCCACCACGCCGGCCTGATCCCGGGCGATCATGTTGGAGTCCAGCACCGCCATGTAGTCCGGCATCATCTTCTCGAACAGCTCGACGCTGGAGAGCAGCACCGGCTTGCCGACCGTGCTGGCGTAATCGGTGAGGAAGGGCAGATCCAGCAGCGCATCCTGGTGGTGGGCATCATCCTGCTCGTCCGCCTCGTCGTCGGCGAGATCCGCAAACAGGTGACCAATCACTTCCCGCACCGCCCTGGAGCCGAGCGGCTTGTTGATCACGTCCTGCATGCCGTGATCCCGGTAGTACTGGCGATCTCCGGTGGCGTTGGCGGTGAGCGCCACCATGGGGGGCAGGCTGTCGCCATAGCGCGCCAGCAGTTGCTCAGCCACATCGAAGCCGGTCATGTCCGGCAGCTGGATGTCGAGCAGGATCAGATCAAAATCGTCCGGATTGGCCATGGCCAGCGCCTGGGCGCCATCCCGGGCCACCTTGACCTGGTGGCCGAGCTTGTTCAGCAGGGCGCAGGCCACGGTCACGTTGAGCTCCACGTCCTCCACCAGCAGGATGTCGAGGGAGGGCATCTCGGGCTCCGGGGCCGCGGCCTGGGGCTCGACGCATGCCACCTCCAGCTCTGCGGTGAAGCAGGAGCCCTCACCCGGATCGCTGTCCACATAGAGCTGGCCCCCCATGGCCTGCACCAGCTGGCGGGAGACCGCGAGGCCGATGCCGGTGCCGGTGGCGTGCTTCTTGCCCTGCACCTGGTAGTACATGGCGAAGATCTTCTCCTGCTGGGCACGGGGAATGCCTACCCCAGTGTCCTCCACCTCGAAGTGCAGCGCCAGCTTGCCCGGCGCGTCGGCGGCGTGGGCGAGGCAGCGCACCGTTACCCCTCCTTCGTCGGTGAACTTGACCGCGTTGCCCACCAGATTCCACAGCACCTGGCGCAGCCGGGTTCCGTCCGCCATCACGAACTGCGGCATGTCGCCATCCCGGTCGAAATGCAGATAGAGCCCCTTCTGCTCCGCCTGGATGCGCGACAGCGTCTCCAGCTCGTCGAGGAAGGCGGGCAGATCCAGCGGAGCCGGCGCAATCTCCAGCCGGCGACGGTCCAGTTTGTCCAGATCGATGATGTCGTTGAAGATGTTGCCGAGCGTGACCGCGCTCAGGTGGATGGTCTTGAGCTGCTGCTGCTGTTTCGCATCCAGCGGCGTGTCCATCAGCATCCGGCTCAGGCCGACGATGCCGTTCAAGGGGGTACGCAGCTCGTGGCTGATGGTGGAGATGAAGGTGGTCTTGTCCCGGCTCGCCTTCTCCAGCTTGTCCTGGTACTGCTTGCGCTCGGTGATGTCGCGGCCAAAGCCGAGCAGGCCGAGACGCTTGCCGAAGCGGTCGAAGAAGGGCACCTTGCGCAGCTCGAAGTAGGCCTTGCGACCGTCCGGGTACTCCAGCCACTGCTCGTAGGTGAGGGGTTCGTTGCTGGCGAAGACCTGCTTGTCGGTCTCCACCACCTTGCTGGCGATGTCGTGCTTGTAGACGTCGAAGGGGGTCAGGCCGATGAGTTCCGCCTCCACCTTGCCGGTCAGCTCCTCCATGGCGCGGTTGCAGCCGGAGAATTGCTCGTCCTCGTTGCGGTAGTAAACCAGGTCCGGCGAACAGTCGATGAAGGAGCGCAGCAGGGCGGTGCGCTCCCCCAGGTGCAGCTGGGCCTTCTCCCGCTGGAACACCTCGTTCTCCAGATCCTCGATGGCCTGCTGGCGCAGGGTCTCGGCCCGGTTGGTCTCGGCGATCTGGGCGTTGAGGCGGCTGATGTTCTCCTGCAACTGGCTGTTGAGCTCGAGATCCCGCTCCCGCATGTCCTGCAGCTTGCGCACCATGCGGGTCAGCCGCTGCCGGGAGTCTTCCAGCTGATCCACCACGATGGAGAGGAAGTAGACGGCCCAGGGGGTGACCAGCAGGCCGAAGAAGACCGAGCGCACCAGGTCGACGATGTCCACGGTGCCGCGCAGAAACAGGGTGACCCCCATCTGGATGGAGACCGCCAGCACTATGATGCCGGTCGCCAGGAGCATGCTGAATCGCACCAGCCCCAGCTTGGTCATCAGGTCGACGTAATATTGCGCCCAGGATTTGATCTGCTTCATCGCGGTATTTTCTCCCCTTTTATTGCGCAAACAGGATACCAGTACGGCGCCCTGAACTCTTGCCCGCCGCACCATAAATTATTGATTAACGTCACACTCCGACTGGAGTAGCATGCCCGCCATGCGTCAGTCAGCGCCGGTTCAGCCTGCCAGGCCGGATCTTGCTGACTCCCTTGTCATCCGTTATGTCAGGAGCACTCCCGATGCGCAATCATGTTCTGTTGAGTCTTGGCCTGCTGGTCGCCAACGCCGCCCACGCCGACCTGGGCGAGATCCCCAAGCAGTCAGGCTGGTCCGGCTTTCTGCTGGGCGGGGTCAACGCCACCAGCTACGAGTCCAACTTCTATGCCGGCGATGACAGCAACAACCGCATCCAGGATCTCGGCTCCCCCGACAGCGAGAGCGGCCTAAGCCCCCTCATCAACGCCGACATCCGCTACACCTTCGCTGATACCCGCACCCAGATCTTCCTCGGCAACCTGATCCAGGACGCGGTGCGCTTCGACTTCACCCAGCAGTTCGGCCTGCGCCAGGAGATGGGCGACAAGGGCATAGTCGCGACCTCCCTGGTGTTCAACCTCATGCCGGTGAAGCTGTGGAGCGATCCCTTCGCCACCGGGGTGGATCGCAGCGAGACCGATCTCGAGTCGAAGGGGGTGCGTTTCGCCTGGGACAGGATCTGGGGCAGCAACTTCTACGGCACCCTGACCAGCCGGGAAGTGGAGCTCGACGAGGAGCGCAGCGGCCAGCAATACGATCTGACCCACGGCACCCACTACGCCCCCATGCTGGATCGCAACGGCAAGATCCACGCCATTGAGCTCTCCTACCAGTGGCACCTCGCCGGCAACCAGCTGCTGGAGCCCGCGATCCTCTACAAAGAGGCAGATCTCGACGGCAGCGCCGAGAGCTACCAGAACACCGGCCTGCAGCTGACCTATGCCAAACGCGGCCCCCAGTGGTCCATCGTGAGCAACGTCTATGGCGGCAAGCGCAAGTATGACGAGGCGAACCCCCTGTTTGGCCAGCGCGCGGATGCCAGCGAGTTCGCCCTCAACGGCACCTTCTTCTGGCACAACCTGTTCGGGGTGAAGTCCCTCTCCTCCACCTTCACCCTGGCCTACTCCAGCGCCGATTCCGACATCGACTTCTACGACAGCCAGGCCACCCGCGTCAGCACCGGCCTGCTCTACAACTTCTAGGCCCTTTGCCAACGAGAAAGGCCACCCTCTGGGTGGCCTTTCTCATGTCTTGTGCCGGCGCGATCAGATGCCGAGGGAATCCAGCAGATCGTCGTGCTCGTTGCTCGCCGGGGCGGCGGCCGGGGCCGGCTTGGCCGCCAGCTTGGCCTGGGCGATCAGCTCGTCAGGATCCACCTCCTCCTGCACGCCGCCATCGTGAATCCGGATGAACTCCGTCTTGTCCATGGCCAGCTCCAGATAGAAGATGTTGTTGCTGGCGGTGAAGAAGGTGACCCGGCGAGTCTCGGGGTTGTCTAGGTTGGTGTCCACGCTCAGCATCACCTGCTTGTTCAGAGCCAGCATCTTGGGCTGGTTCTGGGTGATGTGGGTCTGCAACTCGCGCCCCACCTTGGTGGTGAAGCTGCCGACGATCTGGTTCATCAGCTCGCCCATGACGTTGCTCACCTCGTCAGAGGTGTGGGAGATGGCGAGATCCTCCTTGGAGAGCCCCATGCTCAGCATGTAGCTCTCGTAGAGCTCCATTGCCGCGGCGGCGGAGAAGTTGATCACCACCAGGCCGGAGAAGCCACCGTCAAACAGCACGAAGCAGCCGATGTCAGGCTTGAGGCAGGTCTTGCTGATCCGTTGCACCATGCCGGAGAAGCGCACCTGGGTCTGGGTCGCCGCACTCAATACGCTCGTCACCGAATTGCACAGACTCAGCAGCACATCCTCTGTGGTCAATACGGCATCATCCTCGGATCTTGTCACTATCATGGAACCTTCCTGCTGATCGAAAAAATAGGCTTGTCTCGCTTGCCGCCCATGTCATCACGCACGGGCGCGAGACGCTAACAGATTGCATGCTCCCGATGCGCAAAGCGGGAGCCACCTCTCACTTGATGCAATTATCGTCCGGCCAGGGCTGGAATCCAGCGAGGGGAAGCAACCGGGTTCGCCAGTTATCGGCCGCGGTTTGCAATGCTTGCGTCTCATAGGGCACGGCGGGGTGAGCACCCCAGATGGGACCTGGCCAGGCGGCATCCGAAGCGAAGCGGGCGACGTGGTGCAGGTGCAGCTGGGGCACCATATTGCCGAGGGCCGCCACGTTGATCTTGTCCGGGTTCAGCGCCTGCTCCATCAGGGTGGCAACGGCGCAGGACTCCTGCATCAGCTGCTGCTGCTGCGCAGGGGGCAGGTGGTGGATCTCCCGCAGGTTGGCGACCCTGGGCACCAGGATAAGCCAGGGATACTGGCTGTCCCTGGCCAGCAGGACGCGGCAAAGGGGCAGATCCCCGAGGACACGGGTATCCGCCTGCAGGCGGGGATGCAATTCGAACATGGGGGCCTCGCTGGTCAACATGGGCACGTCAGGGGATGAGAGTGCCCACGTTACTGCAACGGGAGGCAAACTTAAAGGCGGGGCACTGCCCAGCCGATGAAGCGCTTGCGAAGCTCGGGGTCCGCCTGCAGGAAGAGCTGCTGCAACTGCCCTTCCAGGGCGCTGGCCGGGACGGTGGCTGCCTGGGGGATCGGGGTAGTCTGGGTGACGGGCGCCACGCTGGCCAGCACCGCAGCGCCCGTGCCACGGTTGTACTCCATCAGCCTGGCATGCCAGTCCATGCCTATCTGCATCCCCTGCACCACCAGCACATCCTGCTGCACGCCAAGGGGCTGCCCACCGGCCACCAGGCCCAGGGTCGGCGCACTGGCGTAGCGCTCCATCCCCTTCTCGTCGCTGGGCACTGTGGCCTGCAGACGCACCGACTGCCCGCTGGCCTCGTAGCGAAGCACCTGGGGCTCGGAGCGGATCTGGCGATCGTTGTCGCTGCTGTTGCGGCTCGGGATCACCCCCTCATAGCGCACCAGCAACTGCTGCACCCCGTCCGCCAGCACCGCGTGCTGCTCGTCCTGCACCTTGCCCGCACTCACCGCCAGGATCTGGAAATCCCGGGGCACCTCTACCCTGACCTCGGCCTGCACACCGGCGCAGCACAGCAGCGCAACGCCTGCCCAACCCTGATGACGCTTCATTCCCTGTCTCTCTCATTTTCGCGATGATGGCGCAGGGTAGCAGCCCCATATGACAGAAAAATAACGGCCCCCTGGCTCACCGCAGCAGGTAGTGGGGGCGCTCGGCGAACCACTGGGCCAGCACCTGTTTGAACAGCCGGATCTTGCGCGGCACCCGCCGCTGCTGGGCGTGCAGCACATGGATCGGGTGCAGCCCGGTCTGCCAGCTCTCCAGCACCGGTACCAGCGCCCCCCTCGCCAGGCTGGCCTCCACCAGCATCAGGGGACACTTGGCAAACCCCATGCCCGCCCGGGCCAGCTGCAGCACGGTGCTGTAGTGGTTGGCCCGCACCTTGCCTTGCACCAGGATGCGCGCCTCCTCCTCCCCCTTGCGAAAGTGCCACTGCTCCCAGTCCGGGTTGTGCCCCTGCAGCAGGCAGGGACGCCCTCCCAGCTCATAGGGGGTGGCGGGGACCCCCTCCCGGGCCAGCAGGGCGGGGCTGGCCACCACCACGTCCTTCAACTGCCCGAGGGAGAGCGCCACCAGGTTGTCGGGGATGCGGCTCATGGCGCGCAGGGCGATGTCATGCTCCCCCTGGCTCATGTCGATCATGGCGTTGGTGAAGTTGAGCTCCACCTGGACGCCGGGGCAAAGCTCGGCGAAGCGGGCAAGCAGATCGCTCACCATGCTGTCCCCCGTGCTGACCGGGCAGGTGAACCGCAGTCGGCCGCCGTCCTCCTCGGTCAGGGCCTGGATGTCCTGCTCCGCCTGGCGGGCCAGTGCGAAGATCTCCCCCGCCTGCTGATAGAGGGTCTTGCCCGCCTCGGTCAGGCTCAGCCGGCGCGTCGTGCGCTGCAGCAACTGGGCATTGAGGGAGGACTCCAGGGCGCTGACGTGGCGGCTCAGCATCCCCTTGCTCACCCCCAGGGTATCGGCAGCGGCGGAGAAGCTGCCCCGCCGCACCACCTCATAGAAACTGCTCAGATGGGCGATGTCCATCCATTAGCTCCAATACGGAAACAATGGGTTCATCATAAGCGCTTTTTCTCTCTTTTCATCCAGCTATCATCAACCTATCCCAACCAGGAGTGACGCAGATGAAAATTGTGATTGTGGGTGCTTCCGGCACCATAGGCTCCGCCGTGAGCGACCTGCTGGCCAAGGAGCACCAGGTGATCCGGGTCGGCCACAGCCGGGGCGATGCGACCGTCGACATGCGGGACCAGGCCTCCATCCAGGCGCTGTTCGACCAGATCGGGACCTTCGACGCCCTGGTGGTCGCCAGCGGCAGCGTCGCCTTCAACGCCCTGACGGAGATGAGCGACGAGCAGTGGCAGCTGGGCCTCCAGAGCAAGCTGATGGGCCAGATCAACCTGACCCGGGCCGCCATCCCCCACTTGAGCGATCGGGGATCCATCACCCTCATCAGCGGCATCCTGAGCGAGGACCCCATCAACTGGGGGGTGAGCGCCACCACCATCAACGGTGCCATCGAGCACTTCGTGAAGGCGGCCGCCTGCGAACTGCCCCGGGGGCTGCGCATCAACGTGGTGAGCCCCACCGTGCTGGAAGAGTCCATGGGTAAATACGCCGACTTCTTTCCGGGCTTCGTGCCTGTGCCCGCCGCCAGGGTGGCCCAGGCCTACAAGAAGTCGGTGCTGGGAGTGCAGACCGGCCAGATCTTCCGGGTCAATGGCTGAATTCACCGGACACACCAATGAAAACGGGCCCCGTCATGGGGCCCGTTTCCTTATCCGTTTTGAGAACACCTCGCCCGCCATCAGCAAACGTTTGTTCACCAGCGGCAAAAAATGCGCCCGGTCTCAGTCGATCAGACCGTACTGCTCGTGCAGCACCTCGATGATCTCCTGCTTCGGATTGGCACTGCGCACCAGCGGCTGACCGATGATCTTCTCGGCGATCCCCACATAGGTGTTGGAGATGTCCATCATCACCTCGGTGGGCAGCTTGTTGTCCCGGGCCAGGGCGAAGCGCTCCGGCATGCGGTTCTTGTTGAGCAGGATGTCCGGATCCGGGAAGTGGTTGAGCAGCCACTGGCGGAAGCCCTCTTTGGACTTCTCCACGATCTCTCCATGACGCAGGGCGGCGCCATCCCAGATACGGGAACTGTCGGGGGTGCCCACTTCGTCCATGTAGATCAGCTTCTCGTTGCCGGCGGCGTCGGTCACGTAACCGAACTCGAACTTGGTGTCGACGAAGACCTGATCCAGCGCAGCCAACGCCTCGCTGATGACGTTGAAACCTTCCTTGAGCAGCGCCTCGTAGCGGTCGATGTCCGCCGGGGAGCGGAAGCCGAACGCCTGATGGTGACGCGCGATGTCGCTGCGGGAAACGTTGACATCGTCCGCTTCCGGCACACCGTCCAGCCCCTTGAGGATCCCCTTGGTGGAGGGGGTGATGAGGATCTCGGGCAGCTTCTGATCCTTCTTGAGCCCTTCGGGCAGGGTGATGCCGCAGAACTCGCGCTCGCCATCCTTGTAGGCACGCCACATGGAGCCGGTGATGTACTGGCGGGCGATGGCCTCGATCATCACGGGACGGGCTTTTTGCACTATCCAGACGAAGGGGTGCGGGATGTCCAGGATGTGGCTGTCCGCCAGCCCCTTCTCCTTGAACAGCTTGAACCAGTGGCTGGAGATGGCGTTGAGCGCCGCGCCCTTGCCCGGGACGCCGTTCAGGCCGTCCACCCCTTGCCAGATGCAGTCGAAGGCCGAGATACGGTCGCTGATCACCATGAGGGCCAGCGGCGTATCGGCCGGCACATCATAGCCTTTCTCTTTGATGAGTCGGGCACTGTCTGCGGGGGTCAACCAGTAGACGCTGCGCACTTTGCCGGAATGGACAGGTTTATCGGTACGGATCGGCAAATCGTCGTTCACCGCCAATACTTGATCTGCAAGACTCATGGCTAATAACACTTCCTGTTGTGGGACTAGTAAGACAGGCGCACAGGCCCCTGTCTGTGGGGGATTCTCATCATCAAGCCCGAAGGCTCCTTGCCGTCGGCCCGACATGCAGGCCCTGCGGCGAGTCGGGCATAACAAAACAGGGGCGCGAGGCCCCTGTTTTCATGTTTATTTTGTTCCCTGATCGGCCAAGCCCTTGGCAAAGGCCTCGGACAGGCTGATGTACATCTGGGAGATGACGCCAGACGAGACAGGCTTCTTGTCCTTGTCGAACAGGGTGATGGAGGTCTTGCCCCCCGCCATCTCACCGAGCTGGAAGCGGTACTTGTCTTCCTCCAGCTTGAACGGTTCGGCACCCTTGGCCTGCCAGAATTCGCTGCCCGGATCGTCATACTCGACGTCGATCCAGCCCAGGGACTGCTGGGTATCCTTGATGGTGAAGCCGTAGGCCGGCAGCACCTGGTTGAGGCGGCGCCAGACCTGGTCAAACGACCCCTCGGCAATCCAGGCGCTCAGCTCGTTGTTGTCCAGTCCCAGCTGCAGCCCCATGCCATCGCTGGACTTGTGCTGTTCCCGGGCCTTGAGCTGCTTGTCGTAATAGAGGGAGAACTGGTTCAGGGCGCGGGTCGCGTAGCGCTGGGCATCGGCCGGCGTCAGCTCGGTGCTGGTCTCGCCATCGATGGTCTCTTCATGATCCAGCACCCGTACCGACATCATGGTGGCGTGGCGCTGCTCATCGTTGCGCAGGGTGAACTGGTAGCGCTGGCGGATCTGGAAGTCATCATCCTCTTCCGCCCAGCCATCAAGCACGGCGGAGTTGTCGAACCAGCCGGTCTGCAAGACTCCAGCCTGCTGATCCAGCCTCTCGGTGGTGACCTTGTGTTCGGCCAGGAAGTTCATCAGGAAGGCCCAGGTGTCGCGCTCGACGCTCTGGCTGGTGCTCAGGGCATAGAAGGCCACGGTGGGTTCGCTGGCATTGGCCACCACCTGGCTACCCGGTACCACGGTCAGCAGCTGGGCAGGAGGACGCACGTCCACCTTGGCCCCGAGGGCCCCCTCACGGCTGCTTTCCGGCAGGGCGGGAATGTCGAAATTGCTGTTAAAGGCGGGGGTACTCAACCCGGCGGGCACAAGGAAGGCGCGGCCTTCGAGGCGGCTCTCTTCGTACTCGAAACCACGGTTGGCCATCTTGCGATCCTGAGGCGAGCTACAGGCGGCCAGCACGGCCACCGTCGCGACACTCAGCACCAGGCGCGCTGCATTTCCCTTTCCATTTGCTTTAAACACTCGCCATCAACTCCGCAGTCGTCAGTGCTCGCGCCATCGCCTGTTCTCCCTCTGGGGTGAGGTCGGTCAGGGGCAGGCGCAAGGTCGCCGTCGCCATCAATCCCAGCTGGGCACAGGCCCATTTCACCGGGATGGGACTCGGTTCGCAGAACAGAGTCTGATGCAACGGCATCAATCGATTGTTGATGTCATGAGCCTGCCCGGCATCACCGGCCAGCGCAGCACAACACATGTCGGCCATCTGGGGCGCCGCAATATTGGTGGTGACCGAAATGACTCCGTCGCCCCCCTGCAGCATAAAATCACATCCGCTGGCATCATCGCCACTATAAAGCGCAAAATCCGGCCCGCACAGCTCGCGCAGCAGCGGGGTGCGACTCAGATCGCCGGTCGCCTCTTTCAAACCGATGATGCCGGGCACCCTGGCCAGACGGGCCACCGTCTCAGGTTTGAGGTCACAGCAGGTGCGACCGGGCACATTATAGAGAATTTGGGGCAGACCACTAGCCTCGGCGATCGCACAATAGTGACGATAGAGGCCTTCCTGGGTGGGTTTGTTGTAATAGGGGGTGACCGAGAGACCCGCCACCACGCCGGTGCTGGCGAAACGCCTGGAGAGGGCGATGGCGTGGGCCGTGTTGTTGGAACCGCATCCTGCGATGACCGGAATGCGTCCTGCGGCATACTCCACCGTCTTTTCGACGACGGCGATGTGTTCCTGTTCGCTCAGGGTGACCGACTCTCCCGTCGTGCCCACCGCAACGATGGCACTGGTGCCGGCATCGACATGATATTCAACCAGTGCAGCCAGACTGCTCCAATCGATGTCACCCGAGGCCAGCATGGGGGTAACGAGCGCAACAATACTACCGCGTAACATGGATAATTCTCCCGATTTTCAGGGGCGTAATGGTAAAGCTGCCCCTTTTGAAAAACAAGGGAGGCAAGGGACAAGCCGTGTTACCATCCGCCACAAAACGTATGGATGCACGAGGGCAGGACAGGGCCCGGAGCAGGGTGTCATGCCCGCCAGCAACGCTCGCTGTCTCCGCATTCGCAATAAATGGACGAGAGACGATTTATGACTCACTACCTGGTCGTAACGGCCATCGGCACGGACAGGCCTGGCATCGTCAATGAGGTGACCCGCCACGTCAGTGGCTGCGGTTGCAACATTGTCGACAGCCGTCTTGGCATCTTCGGCAACGAATTCACCTTCATCATGCTGCTGTCCGGTGACTGGAACAGCCTGATGCAGCTCGAAATCAGCCTCCCCCTGCGCAGTCAGGAGTGGGATCTCATCACCATGATGAAGCGCACCGAGCGCCACCAGTCGCTGCAATACGACATCAGCGCCAGCGCCGAGGTGCTGATCCGGGATCAGCCCGGCATCGTAAGCCAGTGTACCCAGTTCTTCAGCGATCACGGCTGGGACATCCAGGCCATGCAGACCATGACTCTCGAACAACAGCCGTTCAACCTGCTCAAGGCCAACTTCCAGTTGAACCTGGCCAAACAGGGGGACGAGAGCGGCTCCAAGGCCGCCTTTGCCGGTTTCTGCCGCGAACTGGGCGCCGAGTCATTCGAATTCATCATCAACCACAAGTACGCCTGACGGCGTTTGGAGACCCCATGTCACCACTAGAAGCTGGTACCCAGGCCCCCGACTTCTCCCTCTCCGATCAGGATGGCAACCTGGTACGGCTTGCCGATCTGCGCGGCAAGAAGGTGCTCGTCTATTTCTATCCCAAGGCGATGACCCCGGGCTGCACCAGCCAGGCCTGCGGCCTGCGCGACGTCAACAGCGAGCTGGCGGCCCTCGGTGTAGTGGTGCTCGGCATCAGCCCGGACAGCGCCAAGCGCCTGAAGAAATTCGAGGAACGCGACAACCTCAACTTCCGCCTGCTGGCCGACGAGGATCACGCCGTGGCCGATGCCTTCGGCGTCTGGGGCCCGAAAAAATTCATGGGCAAGGAGTATGACGGCATCCACCGCCTGAGCTTCCTCATAGACCCGGAGGGCAAGATCAGCCATCGCTTCGACAAGTTCAAGACCAGTGATCACCACCAGGTGGTGCTCGAACTGGTTAAAAAACAGTCTGCGGGCGCCTGATTCCTGCCACTTCTGACAACAAAGAGGGCCTGCTGTTGCAGGCCCTCTTTGTTGTCACGCTTCGATGGCCTGAGGCCACTCTTATAGGAAGGTGGGCAAGCAGCTGCCTGCCCCGCCTGCGAGCCAAGGGCTGCGGCGAGATACTTATCAGGATTGCTTGCACCCTGTTGGGTGCCTTGGTGGTGGGTCATCTGGCATGAGCCGAATGACGCCTCCATTCTTGCCGACCCGGCACAAAATGCAAGCTGTGTCGGCGGTATTTAATTAACCAGAGCTTGCAGGCCAGCGCGGCCCCTCTTCCCCGTTTTTCTCGCCAACCTCCCCTGCCAGATCAAAAAATTCATCCTGGATATGGGTTAACGTGACCCCAGATTCATTTTCCAGTGAGACAGCCCATGAACATGAGCCACACCGAACGCCTGATCCTGAGCAATCAGTACGAGATCCTGGCCAAACTCAATCCGGAGAAGGCGGCGTTTTACCAGCGGGCCAGCACCATAGTCGAGCGCGGCTACTGCCTGCAGATCCTCGAGCTGGAGAAGAGCTTCGGCCACCTGGATCTCGCCACCTGCCGGGAGGTGCTGGACACCATGGAGATGCACCACGCGCTGGCTATCTCCTGGGGCAATCTCGACGCAGGCGCCCGGGCCGAGGTCAACGAGAGCCGCCTGGCCTTCAACGGCTACAGCCGCAGCCAGGAGCGGGAGCTGGCGGATTATGTCTGCTTCCTGCTGGAGGTGGACAAGCGCTTCCCCGAACTGCCCTGCCCCTGCGACGAGCTCTCCAGCGATATCGCCATGCGGGACAAATACCAGCGCATGCTGGCGGTCTGGCGTCAGTGCCCCCGCCAGTACAAACTCTCCATCCAGGAGATCGGCAAGATACTGGCCGCCTGATACGACAGGTATGAAAAAGGCGCCGCGAGGCGCCTTTGTCCGGTTGGCAGGCCCACGGGCCTCACTCGTAGAGGAAGGATTTGTCCAGCTGCTTGAAGGCGGCGTTGAGGGTGTCAGCCAGTTCCTCATAGCGGGGACGGGCCACCAGCTGGCGCTGGCCGCCCTGCTCGTTCATCTTGCCGTTGATCTCCCGGTACCAGTTGGCCAGCGAAGGCGGCAGCCGGGTGTCGGCGCGCTGACCCAGCCAGTAGTAGCCCTGCAGCGGCAGGCTGAGCAGGAAGAGTACGGAGGTCATGACGGAAGGCCAGTAGTGCTGTTCGCCGAACTGGAACTGCAGCATGACGCTGAGCACCGCCAGCGCCGGGATCACCTTGAGAGCGAACTCGGTAGCTCTGATCACCCGATTCTCCGGGAACATGGAATTAAGCTCGGGACGGCGCGGCCAAAGAGTCATATAATGACGGCCTTGCTGTAATTTAGTTCCAAAAATGTTCATGCTCATGCTACCTCCGAGCTCTTTTCGAACGCATTAACGGCAAAACCTCGACAATATTTGAGAGGCAATAACAAAGGTTGAGGATGACTTTGTTATTTTTCAACAATCAGGTTATCCTTTGTACGCCCATTTTTACGCTGGCGCACGCTCGCTGGCCAGTCAGGGACGTCTGAGTTTCGGGTCTTGTATCACTATACAAGGGGCAAGCAACAGATTGCCAACCCTCATAAGGATAAGTTGATTGTTTTTGGACGCACCGCGTCCGGCGCATCCTCCAACCCAACCCAATCTGCGATAGGATTTATTCATGAGTAAGCTGGTTCTTGTTCTTAACTGTGGCAGCTCGTCCCTGAAGTTTGCTGTCATTGACGCAACCACCGGTGATGACCTGCTGTCCGGCCTGGCCGAATGCTTCAACCTCGACGATGCCCGCATCAAGTGGAAGCTGAACGGCGAGAAAGGCAACGCCGATCTGGGGGCCGGTGCCGCTCACCAGGAAGCGCTGGACTTCATCGTTCACAAGATCCTGCCGCTCAACCCCGAACTGTCCAAGAACCTGATCGCCATCGGCCACCGCGTGGTACACGGCGGCGAGCGCTTCACCTCCTCCGTGCGCATCTGTGACGACGTGATCGCCGGCATCGAAGCCGCCATCCCCTACGCGCCGCTGCACAACCCGGCTCACCTGATCGGTATCCGTGCCGCCCTGAAGGTCTTCCCGGAACTGGCCGAGAAGAACGTCGCCGTGTTCGACACCGCCTTCCACCAGACCATGCCGGAAGAAGCCTTCCTGTACGCCCTGCCGTACAAGCTCTACAAAGAGAACGGCATCCGTCGCTACGGCGCCCACGGCACCAGCCACTACTACATCAGCCTGGAAGCCGCCAAGCAGCTGAACAAGCCGGTGGAAGAGCTCAACATCATCAACTGCCACCTGGGCAACGGCGGCTCCGTCTGCGCCATCAAGAACGGCCAGTCCGTCGACACCTCCATGGGCCTGACCCCGCTGGAAGGCCTGGTGATGGGTACCCGTTCCGGTGACATCGATCCGGCCATCATCTTCTTCCTGCACGACAAACTGGGCATGAGTGTTGCCGAGATCAACACCATGCTGACCAAGGAATCCGGCCTGCAGGGTCTGACCGAAGTCACCTCCGACTGCCGTTTCGTTGAAGACAACTACGACAGCAAGGAAGAAGCCAAGCGCGCCATGGACGTGTACTGCTACCGTCTGGCCAAGTACATCGGTGCCTACGCCGCCGCCATGGACGGTCGTCTGGATGCCGTGGTCTTCACCGGTGGCATCGGCGAGAACTCCGCCCCGATCCGTGAGATCACCCTGAACAAGCTGGGCCTGCTGGGCTTTGACGTCGACCACGACGCCAACCTGAAAGCGCGCTTCGGCAAGGGCGGCGAGATCACCAAGGCTGGTTCCACCAAGGCCCTGGTTATCCCGACCAACGAAGAGTGGGTCATCGCCCACGACGCGCTGGAACTGGTCGGCGCATAAATTAGCTGTAGAGCAAGGCCGCCCCAGGGCGGCCTTTTCCTGATCCCAAAAAATGAACAAGGGGTAATAAGTGGCACGCACTATTATGCTCATCCCGGTCGGCACTGGTGTCGGCGTAACTTCCGTGAGTCTTGGCGTCGTTCGCGCCATGGAACGTCACGGTGTCAATGTCAGCTTCTTCAAACCGGTCGCTCAGCCGCGTCCGGGTGAAACCGGTACCGAGCGCTCCACCGCTGTGATCCGCGCCGCTGCCAATATCAACCCGCCCGAGCCGTTCGCCCTCTCCTACGCCGAGAACATGATCACCTCCAGCAACACCGACATCCTGCTGGAAGAGATCGTGGCCCGCTTCGAAGAGCACGTGAAGAGCAGCGGTGCCGAAGTGGTGGTGATCGAGGGCCTGGTGCCGACCGACAAGCAACCCTTTGCCAACAAGCTGAACTACGACGTCGCCAAGGCGCTGGACGCCGACATGGTGTTCGTGACCCATCCGGGCAACGACTCCAGCCAGAAGCTCAAAGAGCGCATCGAGCTGGCCTGCTCCAACTTCGGTGGCGTCAGCAACCCGCGCATCGTGGGCTGCGTCATCAACAAGGTGGGTGCACCGGTTGACGAGCACGGCGTGACCCGTCCCGACCTGACCGAGATGTTCGAGGCGCACCACCACGGCGCCGACACCGGCCACAACCTGGAAGTGCTGCAGGTCTTCGGCAAGAGCCCGCTGCGCATCCTGGGCTGCATCCCCTGGAACACCCAGCTGATCGCCCCGCGCGCCAAGGATCTCGCCAAGCACCTGGCCGCCAAGATCATCAACAAGGGTGAGCTGGAGAGCCGCCGCCTTCAGACCGTGACCTTCTGCGCCCGCTCCATCCACAACATGATCGAGCACTTCCGTCCGGGTAGCCTGCTGGTGACCTCCGGCGACCGTTCAGACGTCATCGTCTCCGCTTGCCTGTCCGCCATGAACGGCGTCAAGCTGGGTGCCCTGCTGCTGACCGGCAACTATCACCCGGAACCCCAGGTGATGGCCCTGTGCCAACAGGCCATGGCCACCGGCCTGCCGATCATGATCACCGGCACCAACACCTGGCAGACCGCCGTCAGCCTGCAGAACTTCAACGTCGACATCCCGGAAGATGACCGCGAGCGTATCGAGCTGGTGCAGGACTATGTGGCTGGCCACATCGACAAGCACTGGATCGAGTCTCTCTCCGCCAAGTCCACCCGCTCCCGTCGCCTGAGCCCGCCGGCCTTCCGTTATCAGCTGACCGAGCTGGCCCGTCAGGCCAACAAGCGCGTCGTGCTGCCGGAAGGGGAAGAGCCGCGCACCATCAAGGCCGCCGCCATCTGTGCCGAGCGTGGCATCGCCCGTCCGGTGCTGCTGGGCAACCCGGACGAGATCCGCCGCGTCGCCGAACAGCAGGGCGTGATCCTGACCGACCGCGTCGAGATCATCGATCCGGTTGCCGTACGCGAGCGCTACGTGGCCCGTCTGGTCGAGCTGCGCAAGAACAAGGGCATGACCGAAGTGGTGGCCCGCGAGCAGCTGGAAGACAACGTGGTACTGGGTACCATGATGCTGGAGCGCAACGAAGTCGACGGTCTGGTCTCCGGCGCGGTGCACACCACCGCCAACACCATCCGTCCGCCGATGCAGATCATCAAGACCGCTCCTGGCTCTTCCCTGATCTCCTCCATCTTCTTCATGCTGCTGCCGGATCAGGTGCTGGTCTACGGTGACTGCGCGATCAACCCGGACCCCACTGCCGAGCAGCTGGCCGAGATCGCCATCCAGTCCGCCGACTCCGCTGCCGCCTTCGGCATCGAGCCGCGTGTGGCCATGATCTCCTACTCCACCGGCACCTCCGGCGCCGGCGCCGACGTGGAGAAAGTGCGTGAAGCGACCGAGCTGGCCAAGGCCAAGCGTCCCGATCTCATCATCGACGGTCCGCTGCAGTACGACGCGGCCATCATGGAGAACGTGGCCAAGTCCAAGGCACCAAACTCTCCGGTTGCCGGCAAGGCCACCGTGTTCGTGTTCCCGGATCTGAACACCGGCAACACCACCTACAAGGCGGTACAGCGCTCCGCGGAGCTGGTCTCCATCGGCCCCATGCTGCAAGGCATGCGCAAGCCGGTCAACGACCTCTCCCGCGGCGCCCTGGTGGACGACATCGTCTACACCATCGCCCTGACCGGTATCCAGGCAGCCCAGGCCGAGTAATCGCCCTGTCGTCTGACCCTGTGAAAAACCCGCCGAGAGGCGGGTTTTTTTATGGCTGCTCGCCAGGATGTTGATCGGCGAGATCAAAACCGGATCCCTGCCGGATCCGCTTGCCGATCCACGAGCCCCCCTCGGCAAGGCCCGGGGGATAAGCAAACGCTCACACCCGTGCCAGGGGATTGCACAAATGCGATCCAGCCAGGATCACATGGAAATATCCCTTTAAGATCATGACACTAAAGTCAGACACACCGCTAATCTACAGAGTTTTCCACAGCTTTTGTGGATAGTTTGTCGATCATTTGAAAGAAAATGACAGTCTCGGACAGCGCCTCTCCCTCCCTTCCACCATGAAAAAGGGCTCCGAAGAGCCCTTGATGAACAGAGGTGACAACCGAAGCGGATCAGGGACGCAGTGACTTGTCCGCCCGGGAGATGCCGCAGACGCCGGAGCGCACCACTTCGACGATCTCGTTGGTCTGGGCCGCGGTCTTGATGAAGGCGTCCAGCTTATCGCTGGTGCCCACCAGCTGCACCGTGTAGAGCTCGGGGGTCACGTCCACGATCTGGCCGCGGAAAATGTCCGCCAGCCGTTTCAGCTCGTCACGAGCCCCACCGGCGGCGCGCGCCTTGACCAGGGCGATCTCCCGTTCGATGTGCTCCCCTTCGCTCAGATCGCACACCTTGAGCACGTCCACCAGCTTGTGCAGTTGCTTCTGGATCTGCTCCAGCACCCGCTCGTCACCCATGGTGACTATGGTCATGCGCGACAGGGTGGGATCCTCGGTGGGGGCCACCGTCAGGGTCTCGATGTTGTAGCCGCGCTGGGAGAAGAGGCCCACCACACGGCTCAGGGCGCCGGATTCGTTCTCCAGCAGTACTGAAATGATGTGTCTCATCAGGTTCTCTCCGTCTTACTCAGCCACATCTCGTCATTGATGGAACCAAACTTGAGCTCCATGGGTACGACCGAAATAATGTGTCCCATTGTCAAGTCCTCTCTGTCTTGCTCAGCCACATCTCGTCCATGGCGCCAAATTTGATTTGCATCGGATAGACGTGCTCGTCCGGATCGACCGAGATGTCCATGAACACCAGCCTGTCCTTCATGGCGAAGGCCTTCTCCATGGCGCTCTCCAGCTCGGCCGGATCGCTCACCGCGATGCCGACGTGGCCATAGGCTTCCGCCAGCTTGACGAAGTCAGGCAGGGATTCCATGTAGGAGTGGCTGTGACGGCCGCCGTAGAACATCTTCTGCCACTGCTTGACCATGCCCAGCGCACGGTTGTTGATGGAGATGATCTTGATGGGCACCCCGTACTGCATGCAGGTGGAGAGCTCCTGGATGTTCATCTGCACCGAGCCGTCGCCGGTGACGCAGCAGACCACGGCTTCCGGGTTGGCGAACTGGGCCCCCATGGCGGCGGGAATGCCGAAGCCCATGGTGCCGAGACCACCGGAGTTGATCCACTGGCGCGGCTTGGCAAAAGGGTAGTAGAGGGCGGCAAACATCTGGTGCTGACCCACGTCGGAGGCGACGAAGGCCTCCCCCTTGGTCACCTTGTAGAGGGTCTCGATCACCTGCTGCGGCTTGATCAGGGTGGGAGAGGTCTCATAGGCCAGGCAGTTGCGGGAGCGCCACTGGTTGATCTGATCCCACCAGTCCGACAACACCTGCTTGTCGTTGTCGAAGCCGCATTCGCGGATCACTTCCAGCATCTGCTCCAGCACGGTTTCCACCGAGCCGACGATGGGCACATGGGCCTGCACCGTCTTGGAGATGGAGGTGGGGTCGATGTCGATGTGCACCACGGTGGCATTGGGGCAGAACTTGGCCACGTTGTTGGTGACGCGGTCATCGAAGCGGGCACCTACGGCGAAGATGAGATCCGCGTTGTGCATGGTCTTGTTCGCTTCGAAGGTGCCGTGCATGCCGAGCATGCCGATGAACTGCGGGTGAGTACCGGAGAAGGCCCCCAACCCCATCAGGGTGGTGGTCACCGGCAGGTTCAGCAGCTCCGCCAGCTTGGTCACCAGGTGATCCGCATTGGCGTTGATGGCACCGCCACCCACGTACATGACCGGGCGGCTCGCCTCGGTCAGCAGCTTGGCGGCCCGCTTGATCTGGCCCTTGTGTCCGGCCTTGGTCGGATTGTAGGAGCGCAGATAGACCGTCTCGGGGTACTCGTAGGGGAATTTCTCTTTCGGATTCTGCACGTCTTTGGGCAGATCCACCACCACGGGCCCCGGGCGGCCACTGGCGGCAATGTAGTAGGCCTTCTTGATGGCCTCGGGAATGTCGCTCGCCTTCTTGCACAGGAAGCTGTGCTTCACCACCGGGCGGGAGATGCCGATCATGTCGGTCTCCTGGAACGCATCCTCCCCGATCATGCTGGTCGGCACCTGGCCGGACAGGATCACCAGGGGAATGGAATCCATGTAGGCGGTGGCGATCCCGGTGATGCAGTTGGTGGCGCCGGGGCCCGAGGTCACCAGCACAGTGCCCACCTTGCCGGTGGAACGGGCGTAACCATCCGCCATATGCACCGCGGCCTGCTCGTGTCGCACCAGGACGTGCTCCATCTTGCCGTTTTCGAAGAGAGCGTCATAGATGTCGAGCACTGAGCCACCAGGGTAGCCGAAAACGTGCTCAACTCCCTGATCTTCCAGCGCTCTAACCACCATCTGGGCGCCTGATAACATCTCCATGATAAAGCCCTCCAGGCTTTGCTCCGTTAAGCGAAAGCTATCGACAGTCCGCTGCTTCCCGGCAGCGCCGATCCGAGTCTTGTTGTTGTCTGCAGGCAGATCAGGCGAGTTCGGAGCCGTCGATAGTAGAAAAGTAGGGGTTTTCCATCATTCACCCGAAAAGCGGGTGAAAAACCAACTTAACCCGCCCGTGAACGCTTGTCCACGGCTTTGTCTGGCCAGAACAGTCAGAAATTTCAAACAGCTATTAACATTCAGTGACTTGGTCACCTGACGTGCAACAAAGGGGGACCTGGGGGGAGGATGCCAGCAGATCATGCTACCAGGTAGCGGAAAGGACAAAATAAACAGCCCACCCCCAGGGGGTGGGCCGTCAAAAACGAGGCGGTTCTACTGCTCGTCTTCGGGCTCCGCCAGCCATATCTGCTGGTCCGGATCCGTCTCTTCGCAGACGGAGATGCTGACCCCCATGTCGATCAGCTCGTGGAGTGTCAGATTGTCCGCCAGGGTCATGGTGTCCCCTTTTTCATTGGTAAAGCGCATGATGTCCGTCCTCTCCGTGGTGGGATCGACTCAGTTTAGTCAAAGGCGCTGAGTTGGGATAACCAGGGGCGCTCCAGGGTGGTGCCACCCGCCAGCTCACTGAGGCGATCGCACACCTCCTCCGGGAAGAGGGTGCGCCCCCACAGGCGGCGGGAAAGGGAGCCAAGCTCCTCCTCTGCCCCCGCCAGCAGCCAGTCGGCCAGCTCTCCCGCCACATCGGGGTAGCGCACCCGTCCCGGCGCCGGCGTGTCCAGCCAGGCGCGGACCGCGTTGGCATCCAGGGTCTCCATCAGCTGGGCCAGCCCCATCAGCTCCAGCGTTCTGCCGTTGGTCAGTTGCTCGAACTGGCCGCCGAGGGGCTTGACCAGCAGCTTCTTGCCGAGCGACAAGGCCTCGGACGCCAGCTCGAACCCCGCATTGCTGATGACTCCCCGGCAACCGGCCAGCACCTGTTTGAACCCGTCCCTTGCCTGGGGCTCGAAGCGGATGTTGCGCCACTCGCTGCGCTTGCGCACCTCGGGGTGGAAGCAGACGAAGTGCTGCTGGCGGAAACGGGACAGCAGGGCCGCTATCGCCTCGGTCTGCTCGAACGGCAGATAGACCAGGATCTGCTGGTTATCGGGGGTGGGTGCCAGCGGATCTATGATGGGGGGCAGCAGAGGCTGACCGAAATGGAACCAATGCAGCCCGAGGGACTGGCGTACCGGGGCAAAATGGCGCATCAACTGGCGGTTGAAGCCGCTCTCCCCCCAGCGCGGGATGGGCCAGTCGAAGCTGGCCTGATGGCTGATGGTGAGGCTGGGCTTGCCCCAGCGACGGGCGGCATGAGCACTGAGCGGCTCGAAGTCGCTGATGACGAGATCGTAGTCCCGGCAGTCGAGGGCTCGCAGATCCTGCCAGAAACGCAGGGGCGAGAGCCCCTTGAGGGTGCGCCAGGTCGAGATGCGCCCCTGATGGCTGGCGAAGGTGATGCCGGGAAAGGTGCGATAGTCCCCGAACTCCCCCATCTCGAAATAGCCGTCGGCGGCGCGGCCGCTGAACAGGTAGTCCACCGCCATTCCCCTGCTCTTCAGGGCACGCGCCAGGGTCCGGCTGCGGCTGATGTGACCGTTGCCGGTCCCCTGCACTCCGAACAGTATTCTCATCCCTGGCTCCAGCCGAGCGCCCACAGGGCACAGCCACCGCCGAGCAGGGCACCGGCCACCAGATCGCTGAGGTAATGCACGCCGAGCAGCAGGCGGGACGCCCCCACCAGCGCCGCCCAGGCAAACAACAGGGGAGCCCAGGCGGGGAAGCCGGCGGCCAGCACGGTCGCCATCAGGAAGGCGGCGGCCGTGTGGCCGGAGGGCAGGCTGTAACGATCGGACGGGGTGATGAAGACCGGCAGGCCCGCCGGGCGCTGGCGTCTGAGGGCGTTCTTGAGCAGCAGATAGAGCGGCAGCTCGAGGGCAAAGGCCCACAAGGCCGCCTGCACCACGGCCCGCCCCGCCTCTCCCTGCCACCAGAGCAGGCCGGCCAGCACGGCATAGAGGGGGCCGTCACCGGTGCGGGAGACGAGCCGGCTGATCCTGGCCTGTGGCCGGTTGTAGGGGTGAAGCAGGCAGACACGACACACCCGCAGGTCCCATTGCTGGATCTTGTTCATCACGCCCCCTTCCCTTGAGTCTTGGCTACAGACTAGGGCGCGGTCGTGACACTTCGTTGACGCACAAATAACAGATTGATGAAAAAAGGGGCCCTAAGGCCCCTTTTCAGCAGGTTGTCGGCAACGCTCAGTTCAGGGAACCGCGCAGGCCGTTCTCCATCAGCTGGCAGTTGTGGGCCGCCAGCCGGCTCATGAAGCTCTCGTCCACCGTCAGGCCAAACACCTGCTCGTAGAGATCCTTCATCACGAACGGCTGCCACATCATGCTGAGGAAGGAGATCTTCAGCATCTCGGGATCCAGGTTGTCCGCCAGCTGGCCGTTGGATCGCATGGTGGCGAGCAGGGCATCGAACTGGGGAAGCTGGCGTTCCAGCAGACGATTCAGCACAAAATCTCGCCCAGGACTCTTCTCGGTAGATAACGCGCTGGAGATGGCGGAGGTCAGCTCGCTGTTGGGCGCCATCACCTGATAGTAGGTGTTGAGCAGATCGGTCAGGCTGCGGTTGCTGCTCTCGTCGTGCCAGGCCTGATCCAGCGGCTCGGCCACATCCCCCAGCACGGCCTTGTAGAGACCCTCCTTGCTGCCGAAGTAGTAGTGAATCATCGCCAGATTGGAGCCGGCCAGCTCGGCGATCTCCCGGGTCGTCACCTTGCTGTAGGGGGTGTTGAGAAAACGTTCGCGCGCCGCGGCAAGCAGCTTGTCACGGATGTCGGAACGTCCGACCGGACGGCCAGGTCTGCGTTTTTCCATGGAATACCTCAGATAATTCAGCAAGGGCTGACAAGTCGATCTGATTGTGAGGGTGATCGAGTACAGCAGGAATAACCAGATAATCAGGCATGAACCGAATATGGGACAAGAGAATTTGCACTCCTTTACAATTCGATTAAATAACCCAGTGAATTGAACCTGTCCGTTCAGGTTGACACAGCATAAAAATCTCGATATTGGTAGTAGCGTTATCGACTGGAAGGATTGAGTCATCATGCGTATTGCCGCCCCGCTACTACTTATCTCCCTAATCGCGACTCCTCGCGCGGGATCCTTGTAGCCGGGCTAAGGCATAGCCGGAATTTACAGAAACCCGTGCACCCCGCACGGGTTTTTTTATGCCACGCAGGATGCACGAAGCGAACTTAGGAAGAGGGAAGTCACATGTCAGATCGGGTCATCATATTCGATACCACCTTGCGTGATGGCGAGCAGGCGTTGTCGGCCAGCTTGACGGTCAAGGAGAAGCTGCAGATCGCCCAGGCGCTGGAACGGCTCGGGGTCGACATCATGGAAGTGGGTTTCCCCGTCTCCTCCCCCGGCGATTTTCAATCGGTGCAGACCATCGCCCGCCACATCAAGAACAGCCGGGTCTGCGCCCTCGCCCGCGCCCTGCAAAAAGACATCGATGCCGCCGGTGAGGCGCTGAAAGTCGCCGAGGCGTTTCGCATTCACACCTTCATCTCCACCTCCTCCATCCACGTCGAGAGCAAGCTCAAGAAGAGCTTCGAGGACGTGCTGGAGATGGGGGTCGGCGCCATCAGGCACGCCCTGCGCTACACCGACGACGTGGAGTTCTCCTGTGAAGATGCGGGCCGCACCCCGATAGACAATTTGTGCCGCATGGTGGAGGCCGCCATCAAGGCCGGCGCCCGCACCATCAACATTCCGGACACCGTCGGCTACACGGTGCCGACCGAATTCTCCGGCATCATCCAGACCCTGTTCAACCGGGTGCCCAACATCGACAAGGCCATCATCTCGGTGCACTGCCACGACGATCTGGGCCTCTCGGTGGCGAACTCCATCGGTGCCGTGCAGATGGGGGCCCGCCAGATCGAGTGCACCATCAATGGCATCGGCGAGCGGGCGGGCAACTGCTCCCTGGAAGAGGTGGCGATGATCCTGAAGACCCGCGCCGACCTGCTCGGGGTGCACACCAACATCCGCCACAACGAGATCCACCGCACCAGCACGCTCGTCAGTCAAATTTGCAACATGCCGGTGCAGCCGAACAAGGCCATCGTCGGGGCCAACGCCTTCTCCCATAGCTCCGGCATCCACCAAGATGGCGTGCTCAAGGCGAAGAACACCTACGAAATCATCACCCCCGAGAGCATCGGCCTCACCCAGAACAACCTCAACATGACCTCCCGCTCCGGCCGCCACGTGATCAAACACCGGATGGAGTCCATGGGCTACGCCGAGAGCAGCTATGACCTCGACGATCTCTACGGCAAGTTCCTCACCCTGGCGGACAAAAAGGGGCAGGTATTCGACTACGACCTGGAGGCCCTCGCCTTCTTCAGCCAGATCCACGAAGAGCCCGAGCACTTCAAGCTGGAGTACCTGGGCGTGCAGAGCGGCAGCTCGGTGCTCGCCACCGCCTCGGTGAAACTGAAGGCAGGCCAGGATCTGGTGTGCGAGGCGGCCACCGGCAACGGCCCGGTGGATGCGGTCTACCAGTGCATCAACCGCATCACCGGCTACGAGATCCGCATCGACAAGTACGAACTCAAGGGCAAGGGCGAGGGCAAAAACGCCCTCGGCCAGGTGGACATCGTCGCCGAATACAAGGGGCGCAAGTTCCACGGCATGGGGCTGGCCACCGACATCATCGAGTCGTCGGCCCAGGCCCTGGTCCACGTGATCAACAGCATCTGGCGTGCAGACCAGGTTGCCGAGCAGATGGAACGCAACAACACCATCAAGCCGGAAACCGTCTGAGCCCGTCGGACAAGATGACAGCACAACATCAAGGCGACAGCCGTCCGGGCAGCATCCGGGCCTCGCAGATGAAATGGAATAACACTATCAAGACGGAGAGAGTATGAGCAGTTATCGGATCGCAGTATTGCCGGGTGACGGCATTGGCCCGGAAGTGATGGCAGAAGCCATCAAGGTACTGGAAAAGGTGCAGACCAAATTCGGCTTCTCCCTCGACTATGACCGCCACGACGTGGGCGGCATTGCCATCGACAACCACGGCACCCCGCTGCCCCAGAGCACCATTGCCGGCTGTGAAGCGGCCGATGCGGTGCTGTTCGGCTCGGTGGGTGGCCCCAAGTGGGAGCATCTGCCACCGAACGATCAGCCGGAGCGCGGCGCACTGCTGCCCCTGCGTGCCCACTTCAAGCTGTTCTGCAACCTGCGTCCGGCCCGTATCTACACCGGTCTGGAGCAATTCTCGCCCCTGCGTGCCGACATCTCCGATCGCGGCTTCGACATCGCCTGCGTGCGCGAGCTGACCGGCGGCATCTACTTCGGCCAGCCCAAGGGACGCGAGGGTGAAGGCGCCACCGAGAAGGCGTTCGACACCGAGGTGTACCACCGCTTCGAGATCGAGCGCATCGCCAAGATTGCCTTCGAATCGGCCAGGGTGCGCAAGGCCAGGGTCACCTCCATCGACAAGGCCAACGTGCTCGCCTCCTCCATCCTGTGGCGCGAGGTGGTGACCGAGGTCGCCAAATCCTATCCGGACGTGGCACTGAACCACATGTACATCGACAACGCCACCATGCAGCTCATCAAGGATCCGTCCCAGTTCGACGTGCTGCTCTGCTCCAACCTGTTCGGCGACATTCTCTCCGACGAGTGCGCCATGATCACCGGCTCCATGGGCCTGCTCCCCTCCGCCAGCCTGAACGAATCCGGTTTCGGCCTGTTCGAGCCGGCCGGCGGCTCGGCCCCGGACATCGCCGGCAAGGGGATTGCGAACCCCATCGCCCAGATCCTCTCCGCCGCCCTGATGCTGCGCTACAGCCTCGGTCAGGAAGCCGCCGCCCAGGCCATCGAGCAGGCCGTGGCCCAGACCCTGGCCGAAGGCTACTTCACCGCCGATCTGCATCAGGCCAGCGCCAAGCACCCGGTACAAAGCACCGCCGACATGGGCAGCCAGATCGCCGCGCGCATCTGACGCCACCAAATAACAAGGAAGAGAGCAATGTCCAAGACCCTCTATCAGAAAGTGTTCGACGCCCACGTGGTGCGGGAAGTGGAAGGCGAAACGCCCCTCATCTACATCGACCGTCACCTGGTGCATGAAGTGACCAGCCCCCAGGCGTTCGACGGCCTGCGCGCCATGAACCGCCAGCTGCGTCGCCCGGATCTGACCTGGGCCACCATGGATCACAACGTCTCCACCACCACCAAGGACATCGCCGCCTCCGGCGAGATGGCCCGCATCCAGATGGAGACGCTGGCCGCCAACTGCAAGGAGTTCGGTGTTCGTCTCTACGATCTCAACCACAAATACCAGGGGATCGTCCACGTGATGGGACCGGAGCTAGGCATCACCCTGCCCGGCACCACCATCGTCTGCGGTGACTCCCACACAGCCACCCACGGCGCCTTCGGCTCGCTCGCGTTCGGCATCGGCACCTCGGAAGTGGAACACGTGATGGCGACCCAGACCCTGAAACAGGGCCGCGCCAAGACCATGCGCATTTCGGTCAACGGTAAACTGGCCGAAGGTATCAGCGCCAAGGATGTGGTACTCGCCATCATAGGCCGGGTCGGCCACGCCGGCGGCACCGGCTACGTGGTGGAGTTCGCCGGTGAGGCCATCGAAGGGCTCACCATGGAAGGGCGCATGACGGTGTGCAACATGGCCATCGAACTCGGCGCCAAGGCGGGCATGATCGCCCCCGACCAGACCACCATCGACTACATCCGCGGCAAGGAGTTCGCCCCCAAGGGCGAGGTCCTGGAGCAGGCCATCGCCTACTGGCAGAGCCTCAAGAGCGATGCCGATGCCAGATTTGATGCCGAAGTGGTGCTCGACGCCGCCGACATCGCCCCCCAGGTGACCTGGGGCACCAACCCGGGTCAGGTCATTGCCGTCAATGAGCCCATCCCGGCACCGGAATCCTTCGCCGATCCGGTGGAGCAACAGTCCGCCCGCAAGGCCCTCGCCTACATGGATCTGCAACCGGGCCAGAAGCTCTCCGACGTCGCCATCGACAAGGTGTTCATCGGCTCCTGCACCAACAGCCGCATCGAGGATCTGCGCGCCGCCGCCGCCATCGCACGCGGCCGCAAGGTCGCCGCCGGCGTGCAGGCTCTGGTGGTGCCGGGCTCCGAACAGGTGAAGGCCCAGGCCGAGGCCGAGGGGCTGGACAAGATCTTCATCGAAGCGGGCTTTGAGTGGCGCCTGCCCGGCTGCTCCATGTGCCTGGCCATGAACAACGACCGGCTGCAACCGGGGGAGCGCTGCGCCTCCACCAGCAACCGCAACTTCGAAGGGCGCCAGGGCCGTGCCGGCCGCACCCATCTGGTGAGCCCGGCCATGGCCGCCGCCGCCGCCGTCACCGGCCGCTTCGCCGACATTCGCGCACTGTAAGAGGGAAGAGAGATGACAGGATTCAAACAACATAAAGGGATCGTCGTTCCCCTCGACAGCGCCAACGTCGACACCGACGCCATCATTCCGAAGCAGTTCTTGCAGAAGGTGAACCGCACCGGCTTTGGCAAGCACCTGTTCCATGACTGGCGCTTCCTGGACGATGCAGGGGAGCAGCCCAACCCCGAGTTCGTGCTAAACCAGCCGCAGTTCGCCGGTGCCAGCATCCTGCTGGCCCGCGAGAACTTCGGCTGCGGCTCGAGCCGCGAGCACGCCCCCTGGGCGCTGGCGGATTACGGCTTCAAGACCATGATCGCCCCGAGCTTCGCCGACATCTTCTACGGCAACGCCATCAACAACGGTATGGTGCCGGTGCGCCTGAAGGAGGAGGAGGTCGATGCCCTGTTCCAGCTGGTTGCCGCCCAGCCGGGCATCGAGATCGAAGTGGATCTGGAGGCCAACCAGGTGCGGGCCGGTGAACTTTGCTTCGGTTTCGAGATCGACGAGTTCCGCCGCTACTGCCTGCTCAACGGGCTGGATGCCATCGGCCTGACCCTGCAGCACGAGGCCGCCATCAGCGCCTTCGAGGCAAAGCAGCCGAGCTGGATCTGACAAGCACAAGAGCCGCCCAGGGGCCTTCGAGACCAGGCTGCCGAGCCTGTTCTGGCAAGGCCCGGACGCGATAAAGCGAGTAGAATCCACAGGGAGCCCAGGCTCCCTGTTTTATTTCCCGCCCGCCACGGGCTCACCCACAGGAAAGGATGATGACAAGTACCCGCCCCCTCTTGCTGCTGATCCTGCTGCTCACCCTCCCGGCCAGCGCCGGGCAGACCTATTTCCACAGCAGCGGCGGCCAGCTTAACGTCGGCTGGCAGGACAGGGAGGGCGAGGTGCAGCAGCTCACCTACCGGCTGGAGGCGGGCAAACTGCCACCGCTCATCGCCTACCGGCCGGCCCGCATGCAGGAAGAGGTGCTGCAGCGCCTGCTGCAACAGGGGGTGGCCGAGTTCCCCGGCGTACAGTTCTCCCTCTCCCGCCCCGGGATGGAGCTCCAGCTCAAGAGCCGCCAGCCAGAGCAGGTCAACCAGGCCATGAGCTGGCTCACCCGGGAGCGCGGCAAGCTGGAATCCGAGTGGCTCACGCAGCACTACTTCCAGCCCTTCACCGCTCCCGACGGCGCCTCCGCCATCAAGCAGGATCACGTGCGCATCGCCCTGGAGAGCCGGACCGAACTGGCACCGCTCGCCGATCAGCTCAAGCGACAGGGCACCACAGAAACCGAGGCGCGCCAGAAGACGGTGGAGTACATCCTCGACTTCGTCCAGGCCATCCCCTATCGACTGCTAGACAGCCAGTCGGGACGCTCGGGCAAGGGTTTTCTCAGCCCCCGCCAGGTGCTGGAACAGAACGGGGGGGATTGCGACAGCAAGGTGACCCTGATGGCCGCCCTGCTGGCCCAGCTCTTCCCCGAGCTCAGGCAGACCATGGTATTCGTGCCTGGTCATGCCCTGCTGGGGGTGGCCCTGCCGGCCACACCGGGTGCGGCGACCCTGAGCCGGGATGGGGAAACCTATCTCCTGATGGAACCGACCGGCCCTGCCCAGCTCCCCCTGGGGCAGCTCGCGCCCGCCAGCCGGGTACTGGTCGACAGCGGCCAGCTTAGCGTGCAGCCGGTACTGGCCAACCAGTGAAGAACCGGGCAGGCGAGCAGAGCGGCCAGCTTAGGCCGACCGATAAGATAAGGGGGGTGAGAAGGGGTGAGGGTACCCGTCAGGCCAGAGACTGGAACTCCAGCGCCAGCAGAAGCCCGTGCTCTTCCTCCAGCACCCGCACGATGCGAGCCTGGGCCTCGAAGGGAGGCAGGAGGTTGCTGCTGGTGGCCAGGCTCACCCGGACGGGTTGATCCGGATCGAAGCCATGTTCGTTCACCTCGACGCCCATGCCGTTGGCGCTGAGATCCCGACAGATCCCCTCCAGCACCAGATCATGCTGGAACAGGGTGACGGGGGCATTGATGACCATGCGCTGGAAGGCTCGTCTTTCCTTGGTGCTGGTGATCACTTGGGGCATCCTCCTGGGTGGTGGCTCGCACGATGCGGCCCGTGAAACATAGTGCTGGCCTCCCCCTGGGAACGCCCATACAATGCGATGCGTTGCTCAAACGGGGTGCGGTTTACCGCTGAGATTATACCCGTGAACCTGATCCAGATAATGCTGGCGGAGGAATTTGAGGCATGACGCGCGTTTTTGCGCCCTCATCCGCTGGCCCTCACCACACGAGACGTGCCATTGATGAGCAGCCCGCTGCCCATGGCACCTCAGGACCCACAGGAGTGCCATTGATGAAGACCCTGCTGCTGCTCGCCACCGGCCTGCTCTCGGCCCAGGCATTTGCCGCCGATACCCTCACCGTCTACACCTACAGCTCCTTCGCCGCCGAATGGGGCCCGGGCCCCAAGATCAAGCAGGCCTTCGAGAAGGAGTGCGGCTGCACCCTGGATCTGGTGGCGCTGGAAGATGGCGTGGCCATCCTCAACCGGCTGCGGCTGGAAGGCCAGCACAGCAAGGCCGACATGGTGCTGGGGCTGGATGACGCCCTGGTCAGCGAGGCCAAGCAGAGCGGGCTGTTCGCCCCCCATCAGACCGGGCTCGACGCCCTCAAGGTGCCGGGTGGCTGGCAGGATGACACCTTCGTGCCCTATGACTACGGCTATTTCGCCTTCGTCTACGACAGCGGCAAGCTCAAGCAGCCCCCCAAGAGTCTGAAAGAGCTGGTCGAACGCACCGATCTCAAGGTGATCTATCAGGATCCCCGCACCTCCACCCCGGGACAGGGGCTGATGCTGTGGATGAAATCCGTCTACGGTGACCAGGCCCCCACCGCCTGGGCACAGCTTGCCAAGAAGACGGTCACCGTCACCAAGGGCTGGTCAGAAGCCTACGGCATGTTCCTCGACGGCGAGGCAGACATGGTGCTCTCCTACACCACCTCCCCTGCCTATCACCTGATCGCCGAGAACAAACCCCAGTATCGGGCGGCCGCGTTCGAGGAGGGTCACTACCGCCAGGTGGAGGTGGCCGCCAAGCTCAAGAGCGCCAAGCAGGGCAAGCTGGCCGACCAGTTCCTGCAATTCATGCTAAGCCCCGCCTTCCAGCAGGAGATACCTGCCGGCAACTGGATGTATCCGGTGACGGACACCCCGCTGCCCAAGGGCTTCGAGCAGATGATCACCGTCACCAAGCCGCTGGCCTTCAGCGCCGATGAGGTGGCCGCCAACCGCAAGGGCTGGATCCGGGAGTGGCTGCAAGCCGTCACCCAGTGAGCCATCACTTCGTGAAACCACAGTCTCGACCCCTCTGGTGGCTGCCGGGCAGCGCAGCCACCCTGATCATCCTGCTGTTGTCCCTGGGGCCGCTGGCGGCCCTGCTGTGGCAGGCCGGTACCCTGTCCCCCCGCACCCTGATGGCCGATCCCTATCTGCGCCACGTGCTGGGCTTCAGCCTCTGGCAGGCCCTGCTCTCCACCCTGCTGAGCCTGGGGTTAGCCATTCCGGTGGCCAGGGCCCTGGCTCGGCGCCGTTTCACCGGCCGCCGCCTGCTGCTCAAGCTGTTCGGCCTCTCCCTGGTGCTGCCCGTCATCATCGCCATCTTCGGCATGGTGGCAGTGCACGGCCGTCAGGGCTGGCTGCCGCAACTGCTGCGCGGTCTGGGCGTGGATCCCGGCAACTACCTCTACGGCCTGTTCGGCATCCTGCTGGCCCACGTTTTCTTCAACATGCCGCTCGCCGCACGCCTCATCCTGCAGAGCATAGAGAGCATTCCCGAGTCCTCCTGGCGCCTCGCCAGCCAGCTCGGCATGCGATCCTCCCACATCTTCCGGCTGCTGGAGTGGCCCATCATCCGGGGCATGCTGCCGGGGCTCGCCAGCCTCATCTTCATGCTCTGCTTCACCAGCTTCACCACAGTGCTGGCGCTCGGCGGTGGCCCAAAGTCCACCACCCTGGAGGTGGCGGTCTATCAGGCGCTGCGCTTTGACTTCGATCTCGCCACCGCCGGCGGGCTCGCCCTGGTGCAGCTGCTGCTGACCCTGGCCCTGCTCCTGTTGCAGCACAAGTTGCAGACCACGCCGGCCAGCCGGATCGAGAGCCGTCGCCCCTGCTTGCGCCCGGATCGTCACCAGAGGGGCACGGCCCTGGTGGATGGGCTGGCCCTGACCCTGGGGCTCGCCATCTTCCTGCCGCCGCTGCTGGCCATCGTCGTCGCCGGGTTCAACCCCGGCCTGTTGCCAGCGCTGACGTCGAACCGGCTGTGGCAGGCGGGAGGCCAGTCGCTGGCCATTGCGCTGGCGGCCGGCTCCCTGGCCACCCTGCTCGGCGCCGCCCTGCTGCTCACCAGCCGCCACCTCAGGGTGCGGGATCGCAAGCGGCGCGCCGCCGCCCTGTGGGAAGCCAGCGGCTCCATGATCCTGATGATACCGGCGGTGGTGCTCTCCACCGGGCTTTTCATCATGTTCATGCCCTTCACCGATGTCTTCTCCCTGGGCCCCTGGCTGGTGGTACTGGTCAACGCCCTGATGGCACTGCCCTATGTGCTGCGCACCCTCAACGCCCCCATGCAGCTGGTGGTGCGTCAGTATGATCGGCTGGCGGACAGTCTGGGGGTACGCGGCCTGCATCGCCTGCGGCTGGTAGAGTGGCCCCTGCTGCGCCGCCCGCTGGCCCTGGCGATGGCCCTCTCCATGATCCTGTCGCTGGGTGATCTCGGCGCCATCGCCATGTTCGGCAGCCAGACCCTCACCACCCTGCCCTGGCTGCTCTATCAGCAGCTCGGCAGCTACCGCCTGACCGAGGCGGCCGCCACTGCCCTGCTGCTGCTCACGCTCTGTTTCTCCCTGTTCTGGCTGGTCGAGCGGGGGCTTGGAGGGAAGCATGCCGAACCTTGAAATCCGCGGCACCTTGCAAGGGTCCCGACACAGCCCTGCTGGCCGCTCACACAACTCCCCGGAGAACAAAAGATGTTGAACATCGACAGACTGGTCACCAGCTACCCCGACTGGCGTGTCGACTTCACCGCCACCCTGGCCAGGGGGGAGATCACCGCCCTGATCGGTCCGAGCGGCGCCGGCAAGTCGACCCTGCTCGGCATGATCGCCGGCTTCGTGCCGGTGGAGTCCGGTACCCTCACCTTCGACGGTCAGGATCTGATACCGCTGGGCCCGGCCGAACGGCCGGTCACCACCCTGTTCCAGGATCACAACCTCTTCCTGCATTTGTCGGTGTTCGACAACATCGCCATCGGCCTGCACCCCGGGCTGCGTCTCAACGCCGCCCAGCGGAATCAGGTCAACGAGGCGGCCGAGCGGGTGGGCCTTGGCGCCATGCTGATGCGCCTGCCGGATCAGCTCTCCGGTGGCCAGCAACAGCGGGTGGGCCTGGCCCGCGCCCTGGTGCGGGGCAAGCCGCTGCTGTTGCTGGACGAGCCCTTCTCGGCCCTGGATCCGGCCCTGCGCAGGGAAATGCTGGCAGAAGTCGCCCGCCTCGCCTGCGAACAAGGCATTACAGTGCTGATGGTGTCCCATAACCCGGAAGACGCCCAGCTTATCGCTGACCAGGTACTCTTCATCGACGAGGGATGCATCGCCTTGCAGGGCAAGCCCGAGATCCTGCAAAGCAGCGCTCACGCCGGGTTGCTGCGCTACCTCGGTCGTCCCCAGGGGGCCTAGGTAGACGGGATCAAAAAAGGGAAGCCAGCTGGCTTCCCTTGTTCATGTATGGTTTGTCGGCCGGGATCAGAGGTTTTCTTCGGCGAAGGAGGCGAGTCGACTGCGCACAACTCCATTCAGGAAGATATTGGCACTGCCGTCGAAATCCTTGAAACGCTCTACGATGTAGGTCAGACCCGAGGTCACCGGGCTCAGGTAGTTGGAGTCGATCTGGGCCAGGTTGCCGGAGCAGACGATCTTGGTCCCCTCGCCGCAACGGGTGATGATGGTCTTGATCTGGGACGCCGTCAGGTTCTGGCACTCGTCCAGCAGCACGAAGGTGTTCTGGATGCTGCGCCCGCGCATGAAGTTGACCGATTTGAACTGGATGTTGGCCTTCTCCATGATGTAGCTCAGCGACCCGCTCATGTTCTCGTCCTGCTTGTGCAGCACCTCCAGGGTGTCGGTCACCGCCGCCAGCCAGGGCATCATCTTCTCTTCTTCCGTTCCGGGCAGGAAACCGATGCTCTCGGCGATTTCCGGGGTGTTGCGGGTGACGATCACCTTCTCGTAGATCCCCTTCTCGATCACCAGCTCCAGGGCCGCCGCCATGGCGAGCAGGGTCTTGCCGCAACCGGCAGGTCCGGTCAGGATCACCAGGTCGATATGGGGATCGAGCAGGGCGTCGAGGGCCATGCCCTGATAGATGTTCTTGGGATGCACGCCCCAGGCCTTGCGCGACATCAGCCGCTCGCGGCCCAGATCCTTGAGGCGGATCTTCTGGCCGTCGTGGGCGAGTACCCTAGCGGCAAAGAAGTTCTCCTCGTCCAGCAGGTACTGATTGACGTGCACCCCCTCCAGCAGGGCCGAGTCGATGACGTGCACCGTATCGCGGCCATGGGTCTCGCTGTCACACTCTCCGACCCGTTCCCAGAAGCTGCCGGGCACTACCTGGAAGCCTTTGGCCAGCAGGCGGATGTCGTCGATCAGCTGGTCGCTGCGGTAGTCCTCGACATGGGCAAGGCCGGCCCCCTTGGCCTTGAGGCGCATGTTGATGTCCTTGGTCACCAGCACCACCTGGCGTTTCATCTCATGCTTTTGCAGATAGAGGGCCGCATTGATGATGCGGTTGTCCGCCTCCTTGTCGGTGAACACCTCGGCATCCTGAGGCAGATGGTGATCGCTGAAGATGGAGATGCGACCGCTCGCCTCGCCGGCCAGCGCCACCCCTTGCACTATCTGTTCCGGGGTCGCGTCGCGGAATACGTCTTCCAGTGCGCGAATGGCGATGCGGGCATCACGGCTGACGTCTTTCTGGCGATCCTTGATGTTGTCGAGCTCTTCGAGCACCGTCATGGGGATGAGCACGTCGTGCTCTTTGAAGGAGTAGATGGCGAGGGGTTCGTGAAGCAGAACGTTGGTATCCAGGATAAACAGCTTTCGGTCCGTGTTGTCCATAAGCATCCTCCTTGGCACTGAAGGTGCCACGTGTGTGAATCTCAGATGTCATTGAAACCACACGACCGTGACAGTTTTATTACCCCCAACGCTACGCCCGAATTTACCGGCGTGCAACATTTCCCTTGCCCGCCCCAACTTACTGTATATAAAGCAATCAATAAAAAAGACCGGCTCTCTGGCCGGTCTTTCAAGCGGGGTTATCCCCCAATCGGCCCCGTTAGCCGCACTTGGAATCACCGCAATTGAGGCAGGTCATGCAGCCATCTTTCTGCACCAGCGCCTTGGTGTGGCACTTGTAGCAGAGCGCCGCATTGGGGGGGAAACCGCTGCCCGCCTGCTGTTCTTCTGCCTGTTGCTGTGCCTGCAGTTCCGCCTGCTTCTCGGCCAGAAACGCCTGCTGGTGCTCGTCCAGCCCGGGCACCTTGAGCATGCCGATCTCGGTGAGATGGGTCTCTATCACGTTGCCAATTTCGGCGATGAGCGAGGGCACATACTTGCCCTTGTTCCAGTAGCCGCCCTTGGGATCGAACACGGAGCGCAGCTCCTCCACCAGGAAGGTGACATCCCCCCCCTTGCGGAATACCGCCGAGATGATGCGGGTCAGGGCCACTATCCACTGATAGTGTTCCAGGCTCTTGGAATTGATGAAGATCTCGAACGGACGGCGCGTCTCGTGGACCGTGCCCTCGTTGAGAATGATGTCGTTGATGGTGATGAACAGCGAATGCTCGGAGACGTGCTCCGGCGTCTTCAGCTTGTAGGTGGTGCCCATCAGCCGTTCCGGGCGCAGCACCGTCTCGTGCATGTGCACCACGTCATCCTGGGGATCCGGTGCCTCTTGCGGTTCATCCCGGGTTTTCACCTTGTAGGCGACGATTTTTCTGTCGATCTTCTTGACCATGTGTCGTTCTCAGAATTTGCCGTAATAGCCTTCTTTCAAGGCGTCGTAGAGGTTAGCGGCAGTGTGCAGCTCGCCATCGTATTCGATCTCTTCGTTCCCTTTCACCGTGATGACGGAGCCATCCTCCAGAGTGAACTCGTACTGAGTGTTCTCCAGATCCTTCTCTTTCACCAGCACGCCCTGGAAGGCCTCCGGATTGAAGCGGAAGGTGGTGCACCCCTTGAGCCCGGAATCCGAGGCGTAGAGGTAGATATCCTTGAACTGCTCGAACGGGAAATCGGTCGGCACGTTGGCGGTCTTGGAGATGGAGGAGTCAATCCAGCGCTGGGCCGCCGCCTGGATGTCCACGTGCCCGGTCGGGCTGATGTCGTCTGCGGTGATGAAATAATCCGGCAGGCGACTGGCCTCATCTGCCCCATAGGGCATGGCAGCCGGGTTCACCAGCTCGCGGTAGGCGAGCAACTCGAAGGAGTAGACATCCACGCTCTCCTTGCTCTTCTTGCCCGGCTTGATGACGTTGCGGCTGTAGTGGTGGGCAAAGCTTGGCTCGATGCCGTTGCTGGCGTTGTTGGCGAGCGACAGGGAGATAGTACCGGTCGGCGCAATGCTGCTGTGGTGGGTGAAACGGCCACCCACCTCGGCCAGCTCGGCCACCAGGGCGGGATCCACCTCGGCCACCTGTTGCATGTAGCGGCTGTAGCGGGCGTGCAGCACCTTGCCCTTCACCTTGTCGCCGATCTTGATGCCATCTGCCGCCATCTCGGGGCGCAGGCGCAGCATCTTGCCGGTGACCTCGAACTCCTGCTCCATGACGGGAGCCGGCCCCTTCTCCTTCGCCAACCGCAGGGACTCCTGCCAGCCGGTCATCGCCAGCTCCTGGGAGACCTGCTCGGTAAAGGCGACGGACGCCGCACAGCCGTACTTGATGCGCAGCATGGTCAGGGTCGAGCCCAGGCCGAGGAAGCCCATGCCGTGGCGGCGCTTGGCGGTAATCTCCTCGCGCTGTTTGGCCAGCGGCAGCTGGTTGATCTCCACCACGTTGTCGAGCATGCGGGTGAAGATGGCCACTACCTTGCGAAACGCGGACCAGTCGAAGGCAGCCTGCTCGGTGAAGGGGTCCCGCACGAAGGCGGTCAGGTTGACTGAGCCCAGCAGACAGGCGCCATAGGGCGGCAGGGGCTGCTCGCCGCAGGGGTTGGTGGCGCGGATCTCCTCGCAGAACCAGTTGTTGTTCATCTCGTTGACCTTGTCGATCAGGATGAAACCGGGCTCCGCATAGTCGTAAGTAGAGGTCATGATGACGTTCCAGAGCTTGCGAGCAGGCAGCGTCTTGTAGACCTTGCAGGCCACCTGCCCCAGCTCGTTTATCACCACCCCTTCCTTGTTGGGCCAGTCCGCCCAGACCACTTGCTGCGAGTCGTCCAGCGCGATGCCGTCCTGCTCCACCTCCTTGGCGGTGTAGGGGAAGATCAGCTGCCAGGGGGCATCCTCCTTCACCGCCTTCACAAACTCTTCGGTGATGAGCAGGGAGAGGTTGAACTGGCGAAGGCGGCCATCTTCCCGCTTGGCCTGGATGAACTCGATCACGTCGGGGTGACGGATGTCCATGGTGCCCATCTGGGCGCCACGACGGCCGCCAGCCGAGGAGACGGTGAAACACATCTTGTCGTAGATGTCCATGAAGGAGAGCGGCCCGGAGGTATAGGCGCCAGCACCGGAGACGAAGGCCCCGCGCGGGCGCAGGGTCGAGAAGTCATAGCCAATGCCGCAGCCGGCCTTCAGGGTCAGCCCAGCCTCATGCACCTTGCCGAGGATATCGTCCATCGAATCTTCGATGGTGCCAGAGACGGTGCAGTTGATGGTGGACGTGGCGGGTTTGTGCTCGAACGCCCCGGCGTTGGAGGTGATGCGGCCCGCCGGAATAGCACCATTGCGCAGGGCCCACAGGAAGGGCGCATACCAGGCCTCGGGTTCGCGTTCCTGCGCAGCCAGCGCGCGGGCGACCCGCTGGTAGGTCTCGTCGATGGAACCATCGATGGGGGCGCCATCCTTGCTCTTGAGACGATATTTGCTGTCCCAGATCTCGAGGGACGTCTCCTGCAGGGGGATCTGGCGGGCGACGGTGTCGCTCTCCAGCACCGGGGTGGATTTAGCCATGTTCAATCAACCTCATGTGAATGCATCTACACCCTGACAACACTAAAAGCACAACTAATAGTGAAATTTAAGGTGAGCAACACTATATATAGTAAACCAGTCATAACGAGGGCGCAGATTCTATCCTAAAAAAATGCCCCGGCCAGCAGATTTCTGGGCCAGGGCATTTAAGCGGTTCAATTCCCGAGAGATTTAATGCGAAGCGGGATCTCAGGGTTTCTTGACGTAAACGCTCGGTGTCTCACCCGCCATATTCAGATAGAACTCATAGACGCCATCTGCATCCGGCGAGAACTTCATGTCCTCATACTTGGAGCAAGGGTTGACCGGTACGGCTTCCCCGCCCAGTACGGCCACGCCATCGCTCGGGCTCTTGTAGCCGAAGTTGGTACCGCAGCTCCAGCCGGAGTCAGCGAACTTGAATTTGTAGGGAGCCCACTCCTTCTTGAGCGTGCCCTTGGCCATGTAAAGCTTGTCGGCGACCTTGACCACCTTGCTCTCATCGGTCGCCATCCAGTCGTTCATCTCCCCTCGCAGGTAGATGGACTTGCCGCCGAAGTCGCTGTTGTCTGCCGCCTGCTCTGCACCGCCATTGGATGCGCAACCGCCTAATACCAGGGTTCCCGCCGCCAGCATCATCGTTACTGTTCTTTTGAACATGTGTCCATTCCTCAGATTATTGTGATTCCTTGGCCCATCGAACGTGGGCTGACGAATTAAAGCAGAGCGGGCATCACAAGAAAGGTAGAGGCATCACATTCTGTGTTTTTTATATCCAACGCACTCTATCAATGGATAAATATCGAACAGAGAATCAAAGGGATTGGTGAAGCTCGGGTGGTTAATGACAAAACGGCGGGACTATCTGAAGGTGGAAATTCGCCGTTCTGGCCAATTTCAGGCAATAAAAAAGCCCGCTCAGATGAGCGGGCTTCTTCAATTGGGTGCCTGGCAGTGTCCTACTCTCGCATGGCGAATGCCACACTACCATCGGCGCTACAGCGTTTCACTTCTGAGTTCGGCATGGGGTCAGGTGGTTCCACTGCGCTATTGCCGCCAGGCAAATTCTTCAATCTGAGAAAGCTGATGTAAGTAGTTTCGTATTCGTTACAAGGCTCGAAACACTTCTTGGGTGTTGTATGGTTAAGCCTCACGGGTAATTAGTATGGGTTAGCTCAACACGTCGCCGCGCTTACACACCCCACCTATCAACGTTGTGGTCTCCAACGGCCCTTTAGGACCCTCAAGGGGTCAGGGATGACTCATCTCAGGGCTCGCTTCCCGCTTAGATGCTTTCAGCGGTTATCGATTCCGAACTTAGCTACCGGGCAGTGCCACTGGCGTGACAACCCGAACACCAGAGGTTCGTTCACTCCGGTCCTCTCGTACTAGGAGCAACTCCCTTCAATCATCCAACGCCCACGGCAGATAGGGACCGAACTGTCTCACGACGTTCTGAACCCAGCTCGCGTACCACTTTAAATGGCGAACAGCCATACCCTTGGGACCGACTTCAGCCCCAGGATGTGATGAGCCGACATCGAGGTGCCAAACACCGCCGTCGATATGAACTCTTGGGCGGTATCAGCCTGTTATCCCCGGAGTACCTTTTATCCGTTGAGCGATGGCCCTTCCATTCAGAACCACCGGATCACTATGACCTACTTTCGTACCTGCTCGACCTGTCCGTCTCGCAGTTAAGCTGGCTTATGCCATTGCACTAACCTCCTGATGTCCGACCAGGATTAGCCAACCTTCGTGCTCCTCCGTTACTCTTTGGGAGGAGACCGCCCCAGTCAAACTACCCACCAGGCACTGTCCGCGAGCCCGATTCAGGGCCCTGCGTTAGAACATCAAACATACAAGGGTGGTATTTCAAGGACGGCTCCAGCGCAACTGGCGTCACGCCTTCAAAGCCTCCCACCTATCCTACACATGTAGGTTCAATGTTCAGTGCCAAGCTGTAGTAAAGGTTCACGGGGTCTTTCCGTCTAGC
>NZ_CP077363.1:535000-675000 GCF_019048365.1 Aeromonas sp. FDAARGOS 1415
CGGATAGCCGCCCGATGCAGAGCCGAGGTGGTAGCCTCGTGACAACAGAGAAACGCCGTCCCCATCTGCACCGCGCTTGCCCCCAGCGCCAGCGCGGCCCGGATCCCCCTGCCGTCGACTATGCCTCCCGCCGCGATGACAGGGAGGTCCACCACCGCCACTATCTGTGGCAACAGGGTTAAGGTGCCCTGCTGCAGGCCGAGATCCTCGTCGAGGAAGTGGCCGCGATGGCCACCGGCCTCCAGCCCCTGGGCGATGATGGCGTCCGCCCCGCGGGCCGCGAGCCATTTCGCTTCGGCCACCGTCGTGGCGCTGGCAAATACCTTGGCCCCCGTGGCCTTCACACGGGCCAGCAGCCCGGGTTCAGGCAAACCGAAATGGAAGCTGACCACGGCCGGCCTGAACTCCTCGAGCAGGGCCGCATGCTCGCCATTGAAGGGGGCCCGGCCGGGCGCGCGCGACTGGGCAGCGGTATCCACCCCGAACTCGGCGTAATAGGGTGCCAGCACCTGGCGCCAGCGGCGCTCTTGGGCCGGATCAGGTTCAGGCTGCCGATGACAGAAGAAGTTGATGTTGAATGGCCCCGGTCCGCTGGCGGCGAGGCGGATCAGCTCCTGGCGCAACTCGTCACCACTCAGCATGGCGGCCGGCAGGGACCCCAGGGCTCCCGCCCCCGTTGCCGCCATCGCCAGGGCGCTGTTTTGTACGCCCGCCATGGGCGCCTGGATGATGGGATAGCGCATCCCCAGTTCGGCGAAGAGCGTCATGGGGCGACGTCCTGCCTGCCACGGGCGATCTGGCTGCGCGCCAGCGCAATGGCCCCATCGATGGCTCCGCGGGCCTGGGGGCTGTTCTGCCAGCAGGTCGAACCCAGCATGCTGGCGACCAGTGTCACGATATGAGTCGTGTCGGCGTCGGCCAATGCCGACAGACTATGGTAGCCAAGCTGTTCGAGCCGGCCGATGACGGTGGGCCCCACGCCTTTCACGGCGAGCAGCAGGGCCCGCTCCTCTGCCGAAAATCCTTCGTTGCCTTTCATCCATCAGACTCCTTGCCACAGGGTTCATTGCACATCAGGCCCGCGAGGGGCCTGACGGGATCACCGGGTTCAACGCACGCTGCGCAGCAGAAAATCGGGCTGACCGCAGGAGCGGCGTTCCCGCTTTTGCATCTCGTCCGAACAGGGAACGGCTTCGTTCCCCTCCTTGTCGATGCAGACGTAGATCTCCCGCAGGAAACGGCCGCCATCGGCGCAGGCCACCGTGATGCTGTCGGGCGCCAGCCAGTGGTTGGCATCGGCCAGATCCGCCTTGAGCTGGAAAGTACTCTTGCGAAGGGGCTCCGCCGGGGCGCGATAGGCCTGCGGGATCTGCACCTTCTGACGCAGGTCGCTGGCCAGTTGATGGAAGTCAGCCTGGCTGAGACCCGAGCAGGTGCCGTGCTTCTCCCATTCATGGCGATAGAGGAAGCGGCTGGGGTAGAGCCCGGCAAACCGCTGCTCCATCGCAGGATCCAGCCGCTCGCTTGTGCAGGAGCTGGGGTAGCCGCGCTGGTATTGGGGCCAGAGCCCGTGCAGCACGAACCCCAGCTGCCGACTGCACTGCTCCCGATCCGCCGGCTTGATGGCGCAATGCTCCGGCGACCAGGAGAGCGCCACGGCGTAATAGTCAAACTCCCCCGCACGCCCCTTGCCCTCTACGGCAGAGACCCACAGCAGGGCCCCTGCCAGCAACACCATGATCCGTCTCATCTCCCGCTCCCCCTCACCTTCGTCTCCCCTCTGCCGGCACGCAGTTGCATGCTCGAAACCGTCCTCATGCTCCCATAACAGGGAGTCAAAGAACAACCACGAGCAATGCCCCTATGAAAGATGGGTCAGACCAGTAAAGGGTTTCCCCTCCCGGATCAGAGGCGTAAGCTGGCTCTCCGGCGGGCCCTCATGACGCGCCACTTTTCCCCGATTTCATCAGCAACAGGATGTAACATGATCCGCAAGAATCCCTCAGGTCACCTGCCCGTCATCCACGAATCCGCCTATGTCGACAAGACCGCCATCATCTGCGGCAAGGTGATCATCAAGGAGAACGTCTTTGTCGGCCCCTACGCCGTGATCCGTGCCGACGAGGTCGATGAGACCGGTGACATGGAACCCATCATCATCGGCGCCAACTCCAACATCCAGGATGGCGTGGTGATCCACTCCAAGTCCGGCGCCGCCGTCACCATCGGCGAGTTCAGCTCCATTGCCCACCGCAGCATCGTCCACGGGCCGTGCGAGGTGGGCAACCGGGTCTTCATCGGCTTCAACAGCGTGCTGTTCAACTGCCACATCGGCGACGGCTCCGTGGTGCGCCACAACTCCGTGGTTGACGGGTGCGATATCCCCCCCGGCTTCTACGTGCCCTCCACCACCCGCATCAACCAGCAGAGCGATCTGGCCCAGATCCCCCGCGTCACCGTGGATGCCACCGAATTTTCCGAGGACGTGGCCCACACCAACATCGACCTGGTCAAGGGTTACAAGGCGCTCTCCAACGAGTTCTGAGTTAGAGACAGACACAAGATACAACGGGTGCCACGGCGCCCGTTGTCACGTCTGTAAAGGGGGCGAAAAGAGGGTGTAAAGGTGATTGAGCCGGGCGCGGGAGTCGCGTTTGATGGAAGCCGTCCCATCAATGGAGTCATCATCATGTCACGCTATCCCATCGCCCTTGCCCTGCTGCTGGGCACCACGCTCGTTCATGCCGGCGAGATGCCGCCCCCTATGGGCGCCCGCCAGGGAGGCCCCATGGCGCCGCCCCCCTCCGTGCTCTATCACGCCAGCAAGCAGGGTGCGGATCCCCAGGCCCTGGTCCAGGCACTGTCCAAAAACATTGATACCGCCAGGCCGGATACCCGCTACGAGGTCATGGTCAGCGTGCGCGAGCTGCCGCCACAGCCGCCCAAACCCCAACCCGCCAGTGCGCCGCTCAAGGGGCAGTGAGATGAGCACGCGCCGCGCCTCACTCTGGCTGCTCTCCATGCTCATCACCCTGCCCGCCCTCGCGGGTCCCGGTGACATGGACAGGCCGGGCGGGTGGGAGAGACCAGTCCCCCGGCACGGCAAGGATGCGGGCCCCGGCTTTGGCCCCGGTCACCGCGTCGACAGGCTCCCGGGAGGGGTGGAAACCCTGCTGCTGGCCGGGCTCACCTACTATGTGCTCGACGGCATCTTCTACCGGCAGCAGGAGAACCACTATGTGGTGGTCTCCCCGCCCCCTCAGGTCCTGGTCGCAGCGGAGTCGGGCCTGGTCCCCCTGGATCTGGACGGCCGCCGCTATTACGTCAAGGATGGTCACTACTACCTGCGGGAAATAGACGGGCGCTACACCGAGGTGCCGCCACCGGCGGCGCTGCGCTGAGACCAAGGTGGAACAGATACGAGAAGGGGGCGGAGGCCCCCTTCCTTATTCCCGGGGTTTCCCCCTTGCTCAAACCAGAGCGCCCCCCTCAGGACGGCTCATGCAGGGGCAGTGTCATGGTTACCCTCAATCCACCCTGAGTGCGGTTGCGGGCCTGGATGCTGCCGCCCTGCAGGATCACCGCCTTGCGGGCGATGGCGAGCCCGAGCCCGTAGCCCTTGCCCATCCGGGGTGAGCCGATGCGCACGAAGGGGTCGAAGATCCCCGCCAGCTTGCCCTCCTCCACCCCGGGCCCCCGATCGGCGATGGAGAGCTGCACCTCCTGACCCAGGCGCATCAGGCTGACACTCACCGTCTGGCCCGACTGCGAGAAGCGCAGGGCGTTACGCACCACGTTCTCCACGGCGCGGCGCACCAGCTCGGCATGACCCAGCAGGAGGCAGCCCTCCCCCAGCGCCTGCTCGAGCTCGATCTCGACCCCGGATTGCTGGGCCTCGAACCTGGCATCCTGGATGACGGTGTCCACCAGCGCCAGCAGGTCATAGTGGCTCTGCCCCAGGCCGTGGCCCTGTTCGGCGCGGGAGAGGGTCAGCAGCTCCCCTATCATCCTGTCCATCCGCTCCGTCTCGAGCCGGATCCGCGCCAGGGCATCGCTCACCTTCTCCGGGCTCTGCTCCGCCAGGCCGATGGCCATCTGGATGCGGGCCAGGGGGGAGCGCAGCTCGTGGGAGACGTCGTGAAGCAGCTGCTCGCGCCCCTCGACCAGTTGCTGCAGGCGCTCCACCATGAGATCGAACTCCTGCGCCACCTCGGTCAGTTCGTCCCGACGCCAGCGCAGGGCGGGCCACAGCCGTACCCCCAGATCCCCCCTGGCCACCTGGCCGAAGCTGCGCCGCAAAGCGTTCATGGGCCGGGTCAGGTGCCAGGCGAACAGGATGCTGAACAAGAGCCCCCCCAGGCCGCCGATCCAGAGCATGGGCGGGGGGATGTTGAGCCAGGAGAGGGGGCCGGGCTCCGGTCCCCTCGGGGTGATGAGCGGATCCGCTCCTGCCCGCAGCTGGTAGGCCTGCCCGTCGTTGGCAATCACGGTGCGCGTCAGCACGGCGCCCGGGCCCGGCTCCCCGGGGACAGGCTGCCCGGATGCCTGGGGCGCTGGCCGGGAAGGCGCATCGGCGGCATCGAGGGGCGCTATCTGCAGCAACGGCGGCGGCATGGTCTCGCTCAATGCCGTCGCGGCCTCTATGCCCCCCTGCGCCAGCACGGCCGCCGCCATGTCCAGGTGCCGTGTCGCCAGCCGGTGGGCGAGGCGATCCTCCGGACGCTCACGCTGCGCGCTGAACCCGATCCACAACAGCTGGCTGACCAGCACGATGGCCAGCCAGAACCCCAGCAGTATCTTCCAGAACAACCGGCCCTTGAGGATCACAGTATCTTGTACCCTATACTGCGCACCGTCTCTATGGTGACGGCCTCCCCCGCCTTCTGTTGCAGCTTCTGCCGCAGGTTGCAGATGTGCACATCGACGCTGCGATCATAGGCCTCACGGGGGCGTCCGACCCCCTGCAGGGAGAGGGTGTCCTTGGTGACCACCTGCTCCGGGGTGCGCAGCAGCAGCACCAGCATGTTGAACTCGGTGGCGGTCAGCTCCACCGGCGCTCCCTGCCACAGGCAGACGCGGTTGGCCGGGTTCACCGTCAGGGCCCCCAGGATGAGGGCCTCCGGAGAGGGCGCCGGGGCGCTCCCCTCGTTGACCCGCCGCAGGACGGCCCGCAGCCGGGCCACCAGCTCCCTGGGGTAGCAGGGTTTTGGCACATAGTCATCGGCTCCCATCTCCAGCCCCACCACCCGATCCACGTTGTCTCCCTTGGCGGTCAGCATGATGATCGGCAGACGGCTGCGCTGGCGCACCTGGCGCAGCACCTCGGTGCCTCCCAGATCCGGCAGCATCACGTCCAGCAGCAGGGCGCTGTAACGGCCGGACAGAGCATGGTGCACCCCTTCCCCCCCGGTCAGCACCTGGGTGGTCTCGAACCCCTCTCCCCCCAGATATTCACTCAACATGGCGCCCAGTTCGGCGTCGTCATCCACCAGCAGGATCTTCATATACGGTCTCCCTTGTCGGCGGCCATTTTCGCCGCTTGCTCCGCCCTTGGCAGCCATTTTTACGAAACCCTTACGCTTGAAGCAAAGAGCCTTAACCCGGCTCTGGGGTAGAGTGCCGCCGTTATCGTCATTCAGGATACAGGTTGTCATGCCCAAGCTCTCCCCTCGTCTGTTCTGGCTACTGCCCCTGTGCGCCCTCGCCCTGCTGCTGGCCTGGCGCCCCCAGGCCAAGGCGCCCGCCAGCGACTACATCACCGCCACCGCCGAGAGCCGGGATCTGGAGCAGCTGGTGATGGCGGACGGCACCCTGAAGGCGCGCAAGCAGGTGAGCGTGGGCGCCCAGGTGTCGGGCCAGATCAAGCGGCTGCACGTGACCCTGGGGCAGGAGGTCAAACAGGGGGATCTGCTGGTCGAGATCGACGATCTGACCCAGCAGAACGCCCTCAAGGACGCCCTGGCCCAGCGCGACAACCTCCAGGCCCAGCTGGATTCCAAAGAGGCCACTCTGCGCAATGCCCGCCTGGTGTACCAGCGCCAGCAGCAGATCGTCGCAAGGGGCCTTGGCAGCACGGCCGACCATGACAGCGCCAAGGCGACTCTGGACGAGACCCAGGCCGATATCCGGGCCCTCCAGGCCCAGCGTGTGCAGGCCGAGATCGCGGTGGACACAGCCCGGGTCAACCTGGGCTATACCCGGATCCTGGCTCCCCTCTCCGGCACCGTGGTGGCCGTGCCGGTGGAGGAGGGGCAGACCCTCAACGCCAGCCAGAGCACCCCCACCCTGCTCAAGATTGCCCAGCTCGACACCATGACGGTGGAGGCCAGGATCTCCGAGGCCGACGTCATCAACACCCGGGTCGGCATGCCGGTCTATTTCACCATTCTTGGCAACAGCCAGCGCCGGTTCGAGGGATCCCTGCGCGCCATCGAGCCCGCCCCCGACACCATCAACGACGACGACACCACCACCAGCAGCAGCGACAGCAGCGCCATCTATTATCACGGCCTGTTCGAGGTGCCCAACCAGGACGGTCAGCTCAGGATCAGCATGACGGCCCAGGTCTATCTGGTGATAGCCCGACTCAAACAGGCGCTGGTGATCCCGGCCATCGCCCTGCAGGGGGATCAGGTCAGGGTGGTCGACGACGGGGGCAAGATCAGCCTGCGCCGGGTCAAGGTCGGTCTGAACAACAAGGTGGATGCCCAGATCCTGTCGGGCCTGAGCGCCGGTGAGCGGGTCATCGTCAGCGAGGTGAGCGCAAGCCAGAGCAACGCCGCCGGGGGCATGCCGCCCCCCATGGGGATGTGACCATGGACGCCTTGTTGCAACTGCGCGGCATCCGCCGCCACTTCGGAGAGGGTGAGCGCACCGTCACCGTGCTCGACGGTATCGATCTGGCGATCGCCCGTGGGGAGATGGTGGCCATCGTCGGCGCCTCTGGCTCCGGCAAATCCACCCTGATGAACCTGCTGGGCTGCCTGGATCAGCCGAGCGAGGGGGCTTATCTGGTGGCCGGGCGCGATACCGCCACCCTCAGCCGTGACGAGCTCGCCGCCCTGCGCCGGGAGCACTTCGGCTTCATCTTCCAGCGCTATCACCTGCTGGCGGATCTCGACGCCCGCACCAACGTGGAGGTGCCCGCCCTCTACGCCGGCCTGGATCCGGCCGAGCGACGCCAGCGGGCCGAGGCCCTGCTGACCCGGTTCGGCCTCGCCAGCCGGCTCAGCCACAAGCCAAGCCAGCTCTCCGGCGGCCAGCAGCAGAGGGTCAGCATCGCCCGCGCCCTCATCAACGGCGGCGAGGTGATCCTGGCTGACGAGCCGACCGGTGCCCTCGACAGCCAGAGCGGCGCCGAGGTGATGGCGAGCCTTCAGGCCCTGCACCGCCAGGGCCACACCCTGGTGATCGTCACCCACGACATGGAGATCGCCCGCCACGCCGAGCGGATCATCGAGCTCAAGGATGGCCGGGTGATCGCCGATCGCCGCACCCGCGAGCCAGAGGCCGTTCCCCAGGCTTCCCAGGCCGCCGCCAAGGCGCACGCCAGGGGGCAGATCCCGCTGATGGCGGGGCTCGGCAATGCCCTGCGCATGGCGCTGCGGGCCATGGTCGCCCAGCGCCTGCGCACCTTTCTCACCATGCTCGGCATCATCATAGGCATCGCCTCGGTCGTGACCGTGGTGGCCCTCGGCCAGGGCTCCCGGGAGCGGGTGCTGGAGAACATCAACGCCATGGGCACCAGCACTCTGGAGGTGTTCCCCGGCCGCGGCTTCGGGGACATGCGCTCCGCCACCATACAGACGTTGCGGATCGGAGATGCCGAGGCCATCGCCGGGCTGGACTACGTGCACAGCGTCACCCCCAGCCTCAGCACCAGCGCCACCCTGCGCCTCGGCAGTACCGCCGTCTCCGGCACCATCAACGGGGTCGGCGCCCAGTTCTTCCAGGTCAGGGGCTATCGCCTGGCCCAGGGCATGGGCTTCGATCGCCAGAGCGAGGAGAGCCTGGCCCAGGAGGTGGTGATCGACGAGAACACCCGGGACAAGCTGTTCGCCCAGGCCCAGTCCCCCCTGGGTCAGGTGATCCTGCTGGGGGATCTCCCCTGCCGGGTGATCGGGGTCGCCATCAAGAACCAGAGCGGCTTTGGCAGCGACGAGACCCTGAACGTCTGGATCCCCTACACCACCGCCATGAGCCGCATGCTGGGGCAGAGCTACCTGCGCAGCATCAGCGTGCGGGTGCGTGACGAGGTGAGCCTGGACGCAGCCCAGGACGGCATCAGCCGCCTGCTCACCCTGCGCCACGGCAGCCAGGACTTCTTCCTGCTCAACACCGACAGCATCCGCCAGACCATCAGTCAGACCAGCGCCACCCTGACCACGCTGATCGCCCTCATCGCCCTCATCTCCCTCATTGTCGGGGGCATAGGGGTGATGAACATCATGCTGGTCTCGGTCACCGAGCGCACCCGGGAGATAGGGGTGCGGATGGCGGTCGGCGCCCGGACCCGGGACATCCAGCAGCAGTTCCTCATTGAAGCCGTGCTGATCTGCCTGCTGGGGGGCGTGCTCGGCATCGCCCTCTCCCTGCTGCTGGGCCAGCTGTTCGACCACTTCAGCAGCGGCGTCCGGATGAGCTACTCCCTTGCCGCCATGGGAATAGCCTGCCTCTGCGCCAGCCTGATCGGGGTGATCTTCGGCTTCGCCCCGGCCCGCAGGGCCGCCAGGCTGGATCCCATCCACGCACTGGAGCGCGAATAGCCAGCATTGACGCCGGGGTGATGCCACCCCGACACCGGATCGGGGGCCGATGCCCGGCCCCGCCACGAAGCCTGAACGCCCGCTCTTCTTCCCAGACTGCGCGGGTTCTTTGACCGGGTCCCCAACCCGGTCTTTTTTTTGTCTCCCGCAAGGCCAACGAGAGAGCCGCCCGAAGGCGGCTCTCTTCATCACGGGCCAGGCGGTTATCCCGGGCCATCAGGCGCCAATGATGCCGCCATCGTCCCGGGTGATCCGCAACACGGCGGAGCGGGGAATGGCGGTGCCGCCGTCCGGGAAGTGGGAGGGCGCCCCCTCCTCCCCCGGGTGCTGCACCCCGACGAACATGGTGCGCCAGTCCGGACTGAAGGTGAGACCCGTGATCTCGCAGGCCACGGGGCCGGTCAGGAAGCGGCGCACCTCGCCGCTCACGGGATCCGCGCACAACATCTGGTTGTTGCCCATGCCAGCAAACTGCTTCTCGTTGGAGTAGTCGCCGTCGGTCTGGATCCAGAGCCTCCCCGCCTCGTCGAAGCCGATGCCGTCCGGGCTGTTGAACATGTTGTCCGGGTGGATGTTGGCACTGCCCGCCATCAACCCCTCCTTATGCACGCCGGGGTTGCCCGCCAGCAGGAAGAGATCCCACTCGAAGCGATCGCTGCCGTGATCGTCCCCCATGGGGCGCCAGCGGATGATCTGGCCATAGGGGTTCTCGGCCCTGGGGTTGGCGCCATCCAAGGGCTGATTCTCCTTGATGCCGCGGTTCTTGTTGTTGGTCAGGGTGCAGTAGACCTCGCTGCGGTGGGGATGCACGGCCACCCACTCGGGCCTGTCCATGGTGGTGGCCCCGAGCCGGGTCGCCGCCTCCCGGGCGAAGATGAGCACCTCCCCCTGATCGGCGAAGCCGTTCTCCCGGGTCAGACCGTGCTGGCCGTGAACCAGGGGCAGCCACTGGCCTGTGCCCTTGAGCTCCCCTTCCCTGGCCTCAAAGCGGGCCACACTGAGGGTGCCCTCGTCCAGCAGATCCCGGTTCGCAGGGTCATTGCCCGGCGCCACCCTGTTCTTCGAGACGAAGCGATAGATGTGCTCCCCCCGCTCGTCGTCGCCGAGGTAGACCACGGCGCGGCCGTCCTTGTTGACGGTGAAGGCCGCATTCTCGTGCTTGAAGCGGCCAAGGGCGGTGCGCTTCTTCGGGGTGGAGGCAGGATCCAGCGGATCGATTTCCACCACCCAGCCGAAGCGGTGCGGCTCGTTGGGGTGTCTGGCGAGGTCGAAGCGCTCGTCAAATTTGTGCCAGCCAAAACCTGCATCCTCGGCGGCCAGGCCGTAGCGGGCGGCGCGCTTGTCCAGCGCCGGCTTGCCCTCGCTGCCGAAGTAGCCGTTGAAGTTCTCCTCGCAGGTGAGGTAGGTGCCCCAGGGGGTCTGGCCGTTGGAGCAGTTGTTGAAGGTGCCAAGGGCGGTGCGCCCCTCGGGATCGGCCTGGGTCTTGAGCAGGGCATGGCCCGCCGCCGGGCCGCTCAGGGTCATGGGGGTCGTGGCGGTGATGCGGCGGTTGAGGGCCCCCTTGGGGTTGGCCTGCCATTTGCCATCTTTGCGGACCAGCTCCACCAGGGAGACCCCGTGGGCCGCCTGGGCCTTGGCGACGGCGCCGGCACTGAGGGCCTTGCCACCATCCGCAAACAGGTATTCGTAGTTGGTGTATTCGTTGTTGACGGCGAGCAGGGCGCGATCCGGGCCCAGGGAGAAGAAGCTCATGCCGTCGTTGTTGTCGCCAAACTGGCGGGCCTGGGCCCGGGCGTCGTTGCTTTGGGCAAAGGCGGGGGCGTCGGGGAACAGGGCATCCCCCCAGGCGATCAGCACCTCGGCCTGGTAGCCGGGCGGCACCACCAGGGTGTCGGCCACCGAGGCGGGCACGGCCTGGAAGCCGAGCAGCGGCCGGGTGGCGGCGGCCACGGCGCGGGCCACGGGGCTGGCGGCAAAGAAGGCGGCCATGCTGGCGGCGCCAACCCCCTTGAGGAAGCCACGGCGGCTCAGGCCCGCCTCGATGAGGCGGTTGAATTCCGGCTCCTGCTCGCGGGGGTGGTTGGCGCTGTCTCTCTCGTCAAAACGGCTCATCGATTGTTCCTTGTCGTCTCTGCTGGCGTCATTGCGTAATCACTGCGTCCGGCCACAGCATGGGGGCACTTTATTAAACGAGGATGACAGTCGATGAGATAGCTCCCAGGTGTGACAAAGGGCGCCACCGTCCAAGACAAGGGGCGGTGGACAGGAGTCCCACCGCCCCGAAAGACGTATCGCCGACAGAAGGGATGACCCCTAGCCGCGCTTCTTCAGACAGATCTGCCCGTTTGTACCGGATAGCACTCGCTGGCAGCCTCCCGCTAGCCGCACTTCTTCAGGCTGGTATGCCGTTTGTACCGGATTGCACCCTCTGACAGCCTCCCGCTAGCCGCACTTCTTCAGGCTGATATGCCAGTTGGCGCCGGATTGCACCTGATGTCTGGCGGCGAAGCTGTCCATATTGAGGGCCACCGACACCTGCAACAGGCTGTTGAGGTAGACCAGGGGCTGGCCCTCCGGCACATCGCCGAAGCTGCTGACGTAGGGGGCCTTGCCCTCGTATTTCAGGGCATCCCCTTCGCTGATCCTGATGCAGGCGTTGTCCCCCTTCTGGATGCCTGCCTTGCCGAGCAGGGCGTCGTCGATGTTGGTCCAGACGTTGCCGTACTGCACATCCAGGATCGGGATGGTGCCCTTCAGGGTGCCATCCTGCTCGGCGACTGCCGGCTGATAGGGGATGGTCACCACCTCGGCGGGAAGCTCTGGCCCCACCTGCTCGAAGCTGATGGCTCCGGAGGCGAGACGGGCACCGGTGTAGGCGTAGACGTCGCGGCCGTGGAAGGTGTAGGACTTCTCGGAGCCCTTGAGACGGTTGGTCTTCTCGTCGATCTGGCGCACCGCCTCGATGCCGAAGTGTTCCGCCGCCAGGGTCAGAGTGCCGTTGTCCGGGCTGACGATGTAGTGGCCGCTCCTGGTCTTGAGTACCACCGACTTTCGTTCGGTGCCGACACCGGGGTCCACCACGCTGACGAAGACGGTGCCTGCGGGCCAGTATTGCAGGGTCTGATAGAGGCGGTAGGAGGCTTCCCAGATGTTGTAGGCCGGGATCTCGTGGGTCAGATCATGGAGCGGCAGGGTGCGGTCCACCCCGAAGGCGACCCCCTTCATGGCCGAGACGGCGCCATCCTTGAGCCCGAAGTCGGTCTGGAATACCAGGGCTTCGTTGGCGAAGGCGCCTGATCCCACTAGAGAAAGGGCGAGCACGAGGGCGCGGGGGACGATACGAATATCCATGTCAGGGCTCCTTTGAAAGACGTTTGGACGTCCAGATTGCCATTCAGGAAATTCTTTGCAACCCCTGATGCCCGAATGGGGGGCGAAATGACTCGCCAATCCGGCCCGCACGGGTGTATCCATGGGCTATTCACACGCAGGAGACCACGACATGACAGCACAGGGGCACGACACCGTATTGCTGAGCCTGGGTGACACCCAGAGCCGGGTACAGATCACCGGGGAGGATGGCGCCAGCCAGGCATTTGCGCTGGCATTGGGCCTGGATGCCGTGACGCCGGGCCCCTTTCGCCGGGACCCGCCGACGCCCCTCGAACTGGAGCAAGCCATCATGGTGGTGGAGGATGTGCTGATGCCGCTCGCGGCGCGGATCCCGCCCCACCCCGTGCTGCACCTGCAAAGCCCGGTGCCCCTGGCCGAGGTGCTCGGCGGCCGGGTGCAGAGCAGGGAGATCGTCGAGCGCCTGTTCGGCCAGCTGGCCGCCATGATGGAGGGGGATCCCCTCGCCTCCGCCCAGCTGCCGAGGGAGAGACGCGTGGCCGCCGCCCTGCTGATCCTGCGGGAATGGATGCACCACCTGGATGCCGGGAGCGTCGCCCTGGTCGACTGAGCCAGCCCGGCATGAAGAGTCTGCCGAGGCGCGGTCAGAGGGATTTCACTGCATCTGACCCTGCGGCCCCGCCGGTCCGCCTTCTGCCAGTACCGCTGTATCTGTTACCATCCCCGCCACGATGACTGTTTCCATCGCGGCGCGGCCGCGATAACCCTATCTGGTGCCCCTATGTCCATTGCCTCCTTTGCCGATCTGGCCCTCTCCCCCCGCCTGCAGCAGACCCTGAGTGAACTTGGTTACGCGGCGCCGACCCCCATTCAGGCCAGCGCCATCCCGGTCATTCTGGCGGGGCGGGATCTGCTGGCCGGCGCCCAGACCGGCACCGGCAAGACTGCCGCCTTTGTGCTGCCGCTGATTGAGCAGTTGCAAAAGATGCCCGTCGGCGAGGCGCGCCCGGTGCGCGCCCTGGTGCTGGTGCCGACCCGCGAACTGGCGGTGCAGGTGCAAGAGAGCGTCGTGCGCTACGCCAGGGGCTCCAGCCTCACCAGCACGCTTGTCTACGGCGGGGTCAGCATCGCCGCCCAGGTGGAGGCTCTCAAATCGGGCGTGGATATCCTGATCGCCACCCCGGGGCGCTTGCTCGATCACCTGCGCCACGGGGCGGTGAGCCTCGGCGCCGTGGCCCACCTGGTCTTTGACGAGGCGGACCGCATGCTCGACATGGGCTTTATGGACGAGATCACCGCTCTGCTGAAGCACCTGCCACAGGATCGCCAGACCCTGCTCTTCTCGGCCACCTGCGATGACAACCTGTTTGCGCTCAGCAAGGTCTTGCTTCGCGACCCCGAGCTTATCGAAGTGGCACCGCGCAACACCACGGCGGCCGAGGTGGAGCAGCGGGTCTATGCGGTGGACGGTGAGCGCAAGGTAGAACTGATCGAACACCTTATCAAGGTGAAGGGGTGGGCGCCGGCGCTCATCTTCAGCCGCACCCGCCAGGGGGCCGACAAGCTGGCCCAGCAGCTTGGCAAGGGGGGCATCAACGCGCTCGCCTTCCACGGGGACCTGTCCCAGAGCGCGCGGGAGAAAGTGCTGATCGAGTTTCGCGCCGGCACCCTGCAGGCTCTGGTGGCCACCGACGTGGCGGCCCGCGGCCTCGACATCAGCGATCTCAACTACGTGATCAACGTGGAGTTCCCGCATCAGGCCGAGGACTACGTGCACCGCATCGGGCGCACCGGCCGCGCTGGCAACAAGGGGCTTGCCGTGACCCTGTTCAGCCCGGAGGACACGCCGCTCCTGGAGAAGGTCGAAGCGGTGCTCGACACCCGGCTGCCCCAGCAGTGGTTCCCGGGCTTCGAGCCGGATCTCACCCGCGAGGCCCCCGTCTCGCGTCGCAACAGCAAGGGCGCCCAGAAGCAGAAGGCCAGGCAACAGGCCCTCGGTGCCAGGGGCAAGCGACGCTAAGACCCGCCTGCCCCCTGCTCCGCCGGGGGGCTTTCAGGGGGCCAGCCCCTTGTTTCCTCCCGTCCCGCCCTTGCCACAATCTGCTACAAAAGAGGTAGTGCAAGGGCACACTTTCGCCACAAAGCGGGTGTGCAATAGGGACATGGACAAGGAGGACACCATGAAACCCGCCACCCTCGCCTGGACCCTGCCCCTGACTCTCACCCTGCTCTGGCTGTTTGGCCTTGCGCAGTGGCCCACCGGCATCTGGCCCTGGCGCCATGAACTGTTGATCCTGACCGGCGTGCTTGGCCTCGGCGCCATGACCCTCTCCCTGCTGTTGGCCCTGCGCCTGCCCAGGCTCGAAGCCTGGTGCGGGGGGCTGGATCGCATGCTGCGCCTGCACCGGACCAGCGCCCTCTGGGCCACCGGCACCCTGGTGGCCCACTGGCTGCTGGTAGAGGCGCCCAAATGGGCCGTCTCCGCAGGCTGGCTGGCCCGGCCGGCGCGCCGCGGAGCCGGAGCCGGAGCCGGCCACGATGCCCTCTGGCACGAACTCGGCAATACCCTGGGCGAGTGGGGCTTCTATCTGCTGCTGGCCCTGGTGGTGGTGAGCCTGCTGGCGGTGGTGCGCTACGAGCGCTTCAAGGTGGTTCACCGGCTGGCCCCGGTCATCTATCTGATGGGCTGGGTGCACGGGCTCTGCCTGCTGCCGGGCATCGGCGCCCTGACCCCGGTCGGCCTGACCCTGCTTGTCGGCGGCGGGGTGGGAGCCCTGGGGGCGCTCTACTCCCTCTCTGGCCGGGTGGGGCGCGACCAGCGCCACCGCGGGACCGTGAACGCCCTCGCCCCTCTGGACGATCGCACCCTGGAGATCCGGGTCGCCCTGGCCAGCCCCCTCGCTCACTATCGTCCGGGGCAGTTCGCCTTCTTCGACTTCGCCGGTCGCGGTGAGCCTCACCCCTACACCCTGGTGGATGTCTCGGCGGACTGTCGCACCCTCACCCTGGCGGTGCGCGCCCTCGGGGATCACACCCGCTGGCTGCACCAGCACCTCCAGGTGGGGGCCGGCATCGGCATCACCCCCTTCGTCGCCTGGCTGGAGGCCCTGGTGCGCCGCGGTGAAAAACGCCCCGGCACCACCTTGCTGCAATGCGCCCCCACCGCCGAGGCCGCCCCCTATCACAACCGGCTGGCCGAGCTGTGCCGTCGGGCCGGAATAGACTACCGCCTGCACCTGGAGGCCGAACGCGGCCGGCTGGATCTGGCCGCTCTGGGTGAGCGCCAGCACGCCCCCGTGTGGTTCTGCGGTCCCGAGCCCATGGCCCATGCCCTGGATGTCCACCTCACCTCGCCGCTGCACCGGGAGCTGTTCCGCTTCCGCTGAGGGGCCAGACCGGCGCGTTCAGTCATTGGCCGCCGGTTGATATAAAAGGGGCTGGGAGACGGGTGGGCACGGGCCCCCTTGAGCGGGCCACGCCCCCGCCGCCCGCACGCTGCCACCCCAGAAACTCGCCACCAGTATCAGGGCCCCGGCCAACCCGTATTTGATCCAGGATTTCATCGTCTTGCTCCCCTCTCTTTGGCCCCTTGCCACCCTGTGGCAAGCGGGCCCATTTATCAGTGGGCAGAAGATAGAAGGGATATGTGAGGGGAAAATGAGGCAGTGTGAAGCCAGGGTGAAGTCTGGGGGAAGTCCGGAATAATCGGCTGCGCCCTCCTGTTCGCGAACGTCCGAATACGCTTCGCTATTCGAACCTACGCACCTCTCATGAATATGCGGAGCTTCACACCCCTGCACAGAAAGGCTTCATGCAAAGCCCATACAGCGGTAAACTGCGTAGAAAACGCAACTGATATATATAATTAAATTTTATTGAGGTTTTTATGACTACTACTAGCGGACTAGACACCATATATAAAGAGAGAAGGAGATTTATTATTTTAGGTCTAACTGGACGAACAGGTTCAGGGTGTACAACATTAGCTAATCTTCTTACTCATGACACTTTTGGAGAATTTAACCCACCAAGACCTAAGTCCAGTTTGTTTATCAATGATGAGGAGAGGAAATATAAGGTTGTTTATGATTATCTAAAAATGCAATGGGTGAAATTTTACCATATCCGGATGAGTGATATTGTATCAACTTTTATTTTGGAGCTTTCATTTGAAAAATTCGATGCCCTTTACAAATCTGTTTTAGATGGGAAGATCGGCAATAACGACCCAAGCCTAGATGAAAAAATAAAAGCATATTATGATGAACACCATCAAGCTCGTATACATGCAAAAGAGTTTGCTCAACAAAAACAAGGTAATCTATATGATGCAGTGACATATGATTTCTACTTCAAACAAGTTCCAGAGTTTACAAGCAAGCTTAAAAAATTCCTAAATAAAATACAATCAGGCTCTTACACAAAGCTATATCAACTAGTAGGTAACAATATAAGAAAGTCAGGCAGTGCTGATAGTAACAATTATGATGGAGAGAAAATATATTTATTTGCTCAAAGAGCGAGTAAATTAATAAAAATACTAAGACATAAATCCAAAGTAACAAATGAGAATGTTTGTGTTGTTTTAGATGCCATAAGAAACCCATACGAGGCATTTTTCTTTAAAGAAAGATATTCTGCATTCTATCTCATATCCGTTTCTACAGAACATCAAATGCGAGTTAACCGTTTGCTCAGCCAACCTGGAATATCAAACTTAGAGGTTGCGGGTATCGACGACAGAGAAAACCCCAGTTCGCTAAAGGGGGAAGATAGATTCTGGTCCTTGGATATTCAACGTTGTATAGAGATATCAGATATCCACCTCTATAATCCAGACAATGCTGGTAAGCTCAAAGAGCTAAAAACACAACTCGTAAAATATCTCTCATTGATTATGCACCCAGGAATTATTACACCATCTCAGGATGAGATGGTGCATGCACATTGCTTTTAATGCGAAACTAAATTCAGGCTGTTTATCTCGTCAGGTTGGGGCCGTTGTCACTGATGCCGAATTATCTATCAAATCTATTGGTTGGAATAATGTTGCTCAAGGACAAACTCCATGTAATCTAAGAAGAGTAGAAGATTTAATTAATAACGAAGATGAATCGGCTTTCAGCCTTTTTGAAAAAAACAATACTACTTTCAAAGAAAGAATTGGTGAAATATATTCATTCAAACCTGGAAAAAGTATACCTTTTGGTGGGAAACCTGTTTCTTTTTGCTTTAAAGATATTAAAAACTCGATTGATGGAGAAAAAAATCAAGTCCACACAAGGGCTCTGCATGCAGAAGAAAATGCCTTTTTGCAAATTTCAAAACATGGAGGGATGTCAATTAAGGGCGGACGGTTATACACAACAGCAAGCCCATGTGAACTCTGTGCAAAAAAAGCATACCAATTAGGTATAAACACCGTTGTTTTTATAGATCCATATCCTGGTATAGCTAATGACCACATATTGAACTGTGGTAAAAACATACCAAACCTCAAACTTTTTTCAGGTGCTGTAGGACGAGCATACCAACAATTATTTGAGTCAATCATTCCATATAAGGATGAATTGGAAATAGGTTTAAATCTAAATATACCTAATAAGAAAAAAATATTACAGTCCGAAATTGAAACTTTAAAAGCAGAGAATGCATCTCTTGTTGAAAAGATAAAATTATTAGAAATAGAAGCCTCTAAAGCTGAGAAGTAGAAACAAAAAACCACCCGCATAACGGGTGGTTTTTTCATTATCTCAGAATGACTCCGAGAGAATTAACCCACCACACCAATCACCCCAACGGCGGCGTGCGTGGCGGCACCCTGCGCTTGTTGCCGGTGGACTCGAAGGCCGAGGCGACACGCAGCAGGTTGTTGTCGTCATAGGCGCGACCGGCGAAGGTCAGCCCCACCGGCATACCGATATCGGCCATCACACCCATGGGGACGGTGACGGTCGGCACACCGAGATGGCGAATGGCGAGGTTGCCGTTGGCAACCCAGATGCCGTTGCTCCAGGCGATATCGGCGGAGGCCGGATTCACGTCCGCGTCAGCCGGGCCCACATCGGCCACGGTCGGGAACAGCACGGCGTCGAGCTTGAGCCCGTCCATCCACTCTTCCAAGTCCAGCTTGCGGGTCTGCTCCAGACCGCGCAGGCCATCCGGCACCGAGGCAATCTCGTCAAAGCGCTTGAGGCCACGCTTGGCCATATTGACGTACTCGTCCATGCCCGCCGCCAGATCCCCTTCGCGGTTTGGCAGGGTGCCCGGATCGTGGGGGAAGATCTTGGGCCCGTCGACATCGGCGAGTTTATTGAGCTTGGGATCGCCGTTGGCACGCAGGAAGTCGTCAAACGCCCAGCCGGAGAGCTCCCACAGCTCGTCGTTAAGGAATTCAGGGCTCACGATGCCGCGATTGAACACGGTGGGCGCGCCGGGTCGGTCCCCTTCGCAGTTGGAAACCAGCGGGAAGTCCACCTCGATAACTTCGGCGCCGGCCGCTTCCAGGGCCTGACGGGCCTGTTCCCACAGGGCAATCACGGAGTCGCGAGTCTGGATACGCTGACCGGTCGGGCCGCCGATGCCGGGGTGGTCGCTGGTGCCCGCCAGTTCATCCTTGTTGATAAACATGCGCGGCACGCCGAGGCGCTTGCCCTTGAGGGCATCGGGCTGGGCGGCCAGATCCAGATAGGACGCAGGGCGCACCTCGGAAGCCTTGGGCAGCTGCACCCAGGGCTGCATGCGCCACAGATCACCGCGGGTGTCGACGTCGTCGGCGACTACCACATCCAGCACTTCCAAGAGATCGCTCATGGTGCGGGCATAGGGCACCACGACGTCCATGGTCGGGGTCAGGGGCCAGTTGCCGCGCACCGAAATCACGCCACGGGACGGGGTGTAGGCACACAGACCGTTGTTGGAAGCAGGGCCCCGGCCGCTCGACCAGGTCTCTTCGGCGAGACCAAAGGCGGAGAAGCTGGCGGCGGTGGCGGTACCGGCACCGTTGGAGGAGCCGGAGGCAAAGGGCGCGGTCAGGTAGTCGGCGTTGTAGGGGCTCTCCGCACGGCCATAGACGCCGCGCTGCATGCCGCCATTGGCCATCGGCGGCATATTGGTCTTGCCCAGGCAGATGGCACCGGCGGCGCGCAGGCGCTCAACGGTAAAGGCATCGCGCTGGGCCACCAGATCCTTGAAGGCCGGGCTGCCGGAGGCGGCGGTCAGCCCCTTGACCAGGTAGCTGTCTTTCGCGGTGTAGGGGATGCCGTCGAGCGGCCCCAGGGTTTCGCCACGGGCGCGGCGGGCATCGGAGGCTTCGGCCTCCTTCAGGGCATCGGGGTTGCGCACCACGACGGCGTTAAGTTTGGTGTCTGTCTCGGGGCCGTCATAGGCCTCGATACGGGCCAGATAGGCCTTGACCAGTTCGACCGCTGTGGTACGGCCGGATTCGAGCGCGGCACGCAGCTCGGCAATGGAAACCTCGGTCACTTCGATCATTTTTGGGATCTCCTGCAATAGGGTGACGGTGTCAGGATATGGGCCGCACGGGGCAGGCTTGGCGCCGTGAGGCAGTGGTCGCAGCAGCTGCTCTGCCGATGCAACCACGATAGCAATCAGCGCCCCCCAAGACCGGGGGGCGTTACCCGGCGGCTTATTGGCCGGAGGGGATCTGCTGGGTGATGCAGTGGATATTGCCACCGCCCAGCAGGATCTCGCGGGCCGGCACGCCGACCACTTTGTAATCCGGGAAGATCTCCTCCAGGATGCGCTGGGCCTCGCCGTCGGTGGCGGCATCCAGCAGCGGGTAGACGATGCGATCGTTGGTGATGAGGAAGTTCACGTAGGAACCGGCCAGACGACCCTCTGCCTCACGCGGTACACCGGTGCCGCTCTCGACGCCGGCGGATTCCTCTTCGGTGCAGAACAGCGGGCCCGGCTGGGGCAGCTTCCAGACTTTAAGCTTGCGACCCTTGGCGTCCACGGCAGCCTCGAGCACCTTGAGGGCGGCCAGGGAGCGGGCGTACTGGGGATCGGTCTCGTCGTCGGTCCAGTGCAGGGCCACTTCACCCGGGCGCACGAAGCAGCACATGTTGTCGATGTGGCCGTCGGTCTCGTCCATGTAGACGCCCTCGTCCAGCCAGATAAAGCTGGTGACGCCCAGATAGTCGCGCAGGTGAGCTTCAATCTGCGCCTTGGTGAGATCCGGGTTGCGGTTCTCGTTGAGCAGGCATTCTGCGGTGGTCATGCAGGTGCCTTCGCCGTCCACGTGGATGGAGCCCCCTTCCAGGATCAGCGGCGCGTCGTAGCGATCCATACCGTGCTGTTCCAGCATCTGGGCCGCCACTTTCTCGTCCTGATCCCAGGGATAGTAGAGGCCGCCCTTGTGGCCACCCCAGGCGTTGAAGCCCCAGTCCACCCCGCGGCACTCGCCGGCGGCGTTGGTGACCACGGTCGGGCCGCTGTCGCGGGCCCAGCAGTCATCGCTGGCCATCTCGACCAGGGTGACGTGGGCGGGCATCACGGCGCGGGCCTGCTCCATGAACTGGGCCGGCACCCCCATAAAGACCGGAGTCGCGCCGCCGATGGCATCGGCCACCTTGGCGAAGGTGGCTTGCGCGAAGCGGCCGGCCTCACGCCAGTTGTCCGGACGGAACGGCCAGATCATCCAGACGGCCTGCTGGTGCGCCCACTCGGCGGGCATGGTGAAGCCGTCGGCGGCCGGCGTGGTGTTCATGGTCTTGATGCTCATCGCAAGGCTCCTTGCATGGATTGAGGCCCCCGGATTGAGACGGGAACCCTGGAAAAATAAGAGTGAGCCGCAGTGTAAGAAGTTGCGCGCCCATCCATCAAATGAATAGGATGGATTGTCCCATAGATATGGCGAATAATCCCCCCATGAAACTGCACCAGCTCGACCTCAATCTGCTGCTCGCCTTTGACGCCCTGATGACGCAAGGCAGCGTGACCCGCGCCGCCGAATCGCTCTTCGTCAGCCAGCCCGCCATGAGCCACGCGCTCAATCGCCTGCGCACCTTCTTCGACGACCCATTGCTGGTGCGCACCCCCCAGGGGATGCTGCCGACCGCCCGCGCCCAGCGCCTGCACCTGGGGGTGCAGCAGGCGCTGCGGCTGCTGGAGCAGCAGCTCAGCGAGGAGGACGAGTTCGACCCGCGCCACTCGAAGCGGCGCTTTGTGCTCTGCACCACGGACTACGTGGAGTGCGTGCTGATCCCGCCCCTTATCCAGCGCCTCAGGGGGCTGGCGCCGGGCGTCACCATCGAGATCCGCATCCTGCGCGACACCCTGCCGGAGGCGGAGCTGGCGAGCGGCGAGATAGACCTGGTGCTGGGGTTTGACGAATACATGCAGGTGCCGGGGTATCTGGGCAAGGAGACCTGGCTCACCGAGCCCCTGGCCGGGCTGGTGCGCGACACCCTGCCCCTGGAGGACGAACGCATCACGCTGGCGCAGCTGATCGCGATGCCCCACGTGTTCCACTCGCCGCTGGGCACCTCGGAGGCGAGCCTGGATCGCTACCTGAAGACGCTTGGCTTCAGTCGTACCATCTCGGTCAACAGCCAGAGCTATATGTCCGCCGCCGCCATCGTGAGCCAGAGCGATCACCTGCTGGTGCTGCCGAGCATGGTGGCGGAGCTGCTCGCCCATCACTGGCCGCTCAAGAGCCTGCCCCTGCCCGAGGACGTGCCGGACTACCACCTCAACTGCGTCTGGCACCCGGTGCATGCGCAGCAGCCTGCCTTGGTCTGGCTGAAAGCGCTGATGAGAGAGCTGGTCAATCAGGAGTAACCCCCTGCGTCTGGCATGCCAGGTACCACGCGCAGCAGCCGGCCTTGATCTGGCTGAAAGCGCTGATGAGGGCGCTGGTTAATCCGGACTAGCCCCCTGCGTCTGGCATACCACATGCGGGCATCCTGGCGGGTCTAGTGCAAAGAGGGATAGAGGGGAGCAAGCGGAAAAGGAGCGGCGGCGCCCGGGGCACCGCCGCTGATGCCGTGATGCCCCAAGGATTAGCGGGCCTCGCTGGCCGCCTCCAGTTCGCCACAGGCGATGGCGGCCAGCAGGCGGCCATGATCCTCCCGGGTGCGCTCTCCATAGGCCACCGCAAACTCGGTGATGGCCTCGTCCATCACGTCCGACTTGCCGAGATAGCCGGCGATCCGCGCCGCATCCCCGGACTTGGCATGGGCCAGGGCCAGCGCCCAGCCGCAGAGCTGGCAATATTCCACGAAGTGGCGTGGCTTGACCGTGCCTGGGGTCAGATCCATGCCCCCCTTCATGTCCCGCAGCTGGCGCACGTAGTAGTGGCGCTCCCGCAGCTCGCACCAGCCGAGGAAGATATCCGGCGAGCCCTGGATCATCCGCTGCCCCCTGACCACCCGCTGCCCCTGGTTGCCGCTGTCATCCTCGGAGGTGAAATAGGGCGCCAGCACCGAGGGCTGGGCCTCCTTGACCTGCAGGAACAACGGGTCATCGTCGTCGGCCCCCGTCATCAGGATCACCCAGCACCGGGTGCCCACGCTGCCGACCCCGACCACCTTGCGGGCCACGTCGACCACGCGATAGCGCTTGAGCAGAATGCGCCTGTCGGCCGGCAGGGAAGCCAGATAGGCCTCCAGCAGATCGCCGAGCACCACATCGATGGGCTCGCCGTTCTCGGTGTGGGTTTCACGGATGACGAAGGGGTGGAGCTCGCGGATCCTGTGCTGATCGTCCACCAGATCCGTCATCTTGCCGAGCACCTGCAGGTGGTTGCGCCCCCTGGCCTTGGCGAAGGCGGCTTCGACGCTGCGGTGGGCATCCTCGGAGAAGGCGTGAAGGACGGAGGCCTGATCGATGCGATCGTACCAGACATGCATGAAGCCCATCTTGCCGTACTCCCGCATCCGGGTGCGGTATCCGCTCACTATCATCCTGGCCGCCTCCCGCTGGCGGGCGGCGCTGGCCCCGAGGTAGTCCGCCGCCACCAGGGCGCTCGTGGCGAGACGCTTGAGATCCCACTCCCAGGGTCCGATGTGGGTCTCGTCGAAGTCATTGATGGCCAGCACCAGATTGCGCTCAGCACTCGCATAGAGGCCGATGTTGGCCACGTGCATGTCACCGCAGGCCTGCACCATGAGCCCGGTTCTCGGGGTGTCCACCAGATCGGACGCCATGATGGCCGCCGCCCCCCGCAGGAAGGCGAAGGGGGACTCCTGCATTCGGGCGTGGCGCACCGGCACCAGCCACTGCACCCGGGTGTCGGCCTGGGCCTTGAGCACGGCAATGGGATCCCGTCCCGGATGGGGGGCTGGCAACAGGGAATGGGATTCACGAGGAACGTGTTCACGCAGGGCCTTGCCGGCGGCAAAGCGCTCTTCGATGGAGAGGCGCGGCGACGTGAAGTGCAGCAGCATCGCCTGTGACTTGGACTTTTTGGGCATTTCATCTTCCTCCACGGGATCCCCCCATCAAGATGGAAGAGGGGCGCCGCAAGGGCAAGGGGGAAGAGGAAAAATGAGCGGTAGAATAACGCGTTAGCGCGTTCTGGGCAGGGCGGCCATCACCTGGTTGACGACCCCCTCCAGCAGGGCGCGATCGGGGTGACACTGGGCGAAGGTGATCAGCCCCTGGATATTGACCTGCAGGAAGGCGGTCAGGGTGGGCACGTCGCACCCGGCCACCAGCTCCCCCTGCTCGCTCGCCTGGCCCAGCAGCCAGGCCAGGTCGCTTTCCAGCTCCCCATAGATGGCCTTGAAGCGCTGGTGCAGCTCTTCATCCTGTGCCGCCAGCTCCATCAGGGTACGGGTCACCAGGCAGGTGCCGCAGAGGGCATCGTCCACCAGCCGGGTGAAGTAGGCGTGCAGCCCGACCAGCGGACTCCCCTGTGCAAAACAGCTGCGACGCAGGGAACCCTTCTCTTCCACGTAGTGATCCACCGCCGCCAGCAGCAGGCCGCGCTTGTTGCCAAAGGCCGCGTAGAGGCTGCCCGGGTGCAGACCGGTCGCCGCCACCAGCTCCTGCATAGTGGTCTTGGCATACCCTTTGGCGCGAAACGCCTCCATGGCGCTTCGCAGGACAAACGCCCGATCGTATTCGGCAGTGCGCATGGGGTCTCCGTTGGCTATGGTCCCGCAGGACGGTGAAAAACAGGGCGGCAAGTTTACCCCAGCAGACCTGTCCAATCCATGTTGAATGCTTGCTCAAAAAAGACTTGCACACAAACCAAAAAACGTCTTGAATGCGCATTCAAGAATCATCCCCTCAGGACAGACGACCATGGATACCCTGTTTCAGCCGTACCGCCTCAACGACACTCTCACCCTCGCGAACCGTTTCATGATGGCTCCCCTCACCCGCTGCATGGCGGGCCCGGGACTGGTGCCGACCGAGCAGATGGCCGCCTACTACGGCCGCCGCGCCGACATCGGCCTCATCATCTCCGAAGCGACCATCATTCGTCCGGACGGCCAAGGCTACCCCAACACGCCGGGGCTCTACAGCGCCGAGCAGATCGAAGGATGGAAGAAGGTAACCGGCGCCGTGCATGCCAACGGCGGCAAGATCTTCGCCCAGCTGTGGCACGTGGGCCGTCTCTCCCACCCCTTCTTCCACAACGCCGAGGTGCTGGCCCCCTCCGCCGTCGCCCATGAGGGCACGGTGCCGCGCATGCGCGACCTGGTCTATCAGGTGCCCCGTGCCCTGACCGAGAGCGAGATTGCCCAGCTGGTCGAGGATTACGCCCAGGCCGCCGCCAACGCCATCGAGGCGGGCTTCGACGGGGTGGAGATCCACGGTGCCAACGGCTACCTCATCGATCAGTTCCTGCACCACTCAAGCAACCTGCGCACCGACAGCTACGGCGGCAGCCCCGAGAAGATGAGCCGCTTCGCCCTGGAGGTGGTGGATGCCATCGCCGCCCGCATCGGCGGGGATCGCACCGGCCTTCGCCTCTCCCCCGGTGCCTACGTGCACCTGGCAGGGGATGCGCGGGATCGCGCCGTGTTCGACCACCTGCTGGCCGAACTGAACCAGCGCACCCTGGCCTATGTCCACCTTGGCATCTTCGATGACAGCCTCACCTTCGACTACCTGGACGGCCGCGCCTCCGACTACCTACGTGCCCGCTACGACGGCCACCTGGTGGGGGTGGGCAACTACAGCGCCGAGACCGCGCTCGATGCCATCAATGCCGAGCGCTTCGATCTCATCGCCATCGGTCGCCCGCTCATCGCCAACCCGGACTACCTCGCCAAGGTGAAGAAGGGGGAGGCGCTGACTCCCTATGCCGACACCATGCTGGCGGAACTGGTATAAGCCACGCCCCGACACCGCTCCGCAGCCGATACCTGGCTGGCTAAGCGGGTGTGGCGGGCAACGTCACTGACCAAGGATGGGATCCGCGCCCCGGCGCGGGTTTCCAATGTTTGGGCCCCCTCCCGGGCCCTTTTTTCTGCCCGTTTTTCTCCGCCCGTTCGCCCCCTTCTGCCCACCGAAAAAATAGTTGTCACCAACAACCAAAAGGCTATATTGGTTGCGTATCACAACCAACATCACCAGAAGGACACTCATCCATGGATCCCCGCCCCCTGCGCGCCCTGTCACGGGAACTGGTACGCGAACTCGGCATGCTCTCCCAACAGTGTGGCTCCCTGGCCCTCAGCCCCCTGGAAGCCCACCTGCTGATCGAGCTGGAAAACGGCCCCGCCACCAACCAGCAGCTGGCCGAGCGCCTTCGCATCGACAAATCCAACGCCAGCCGCCCCCTGACCCGCCTCGCTGAGCGGGGGCTCATCGCCTGGCAGCCCCACCCCTCGGACGGGCGCAGCAAGGAGGCCACCCTCACAGAGCAGGGCGCGACACAGCTCGAGGAGCTGCACCGGCAGATGGACGAGACCATGGCCGGCGCCCTGGCCCAGCTCTCCCCCGCCGAGTGCGAGCAGATCTGGGAGGGGATACGACTCTATCGCAGCGCCCTCTCCCGCGCCCGCCGTCAGCACGGCTACGTCATCCGCCCCATCCGGGCCGACGACGATCCCCGGATCGCCGCCGTGGTGCGCGCCGTCTCCGCCGAATACGGCCTCACTGCCGACAAGGGCTACGGGGTGGCGGATCCCAACCTCGACTTCCTCCACGAGACCTATCAGGGGGAGCGCAGCCGCTACTGGGTGATCGAGGGCCCCGATGGCACCATTCTGGGCGGCGGCGGCATAGCGCCGCTGGCGGGGGCACCGGATGTGTGCGAGCTGCAGAAGATGTACTTCCTGCCCGCCCTGCGCGGGCTCGGGCTGGGGCGGCGCCTGGTGCTGCAGGCCCTGGCCGAGGCCCGCATCCTGGGTTATCAGCGCTGCTATCTGGAGACCACCGAAGTCTTGCGCGAGGCCACCAGCCTCTACGAGTCCCTGGGCTTCGAGCACCTGCCCGGCCCCCTGGGCTGCACCGGTCACGACGCCTGCGAGATCTGCATGGTGCTGGCGCTCGACGGGAAGGAGGCAATATGAATGAACCGATACGGCTCTCTGCCGGCATACGGGATGTCAGCTTCGGCGAACGGGTGAGGCTGGTTGAACCCGTCAATCTCTACGGCTGCACCCTGGCTGACGATGTCTTTGTCGGCCCCTTCGTGGAAATACAGTCGAACGTCTCCATCGGGCGTGCAACCCGCATCCAGTCCCACAGCTTCATCTGCGAGCATGTGACCATAGGGGAGCGCTGCTTCATCGGCCACGGCGTCATGTTTGCCAATGACCTCTTTCAAGGTGGAGCCCCCGACCCGGATCCCGCCAGCTGGGGCCGCACCCACATCGGGGACAATGTATCCATCGGTTCAAACGCCACCATTCTGCCGGTGCGGATCTGTCAGGGGGCCGTCATCGGTGCCGGCGCCGTGGTGACCCGAGACATCACTATCCCCGGCACCTATGCCGGCAACCCCGCCAGATTGCTGCGCACCTTCTAGTCAGCGCGTCCTCTGTCCGTCATCCCAACCCCTTCTCCCGTTTATCTGGCAAGGAGGGGGAAGGAGGCAAACAAGATCCCGCCCAGTTTCGGGCAGACACAGGATGTCTGCCCTCTCCCTTCGGGAGTGGGCACTCAGGAGGGGAAATAGAACCAGGCGGTCTTGATAAGGGCGTCCTCCACCTCGAACACCGCCACGCTCTCGATGGGCTCGGGGGAGAGGCCATGGATCTTCTCGTGATCGAACACCTTGTTGCCCATGACAGTGCGTGACAACAGCTCGGCCTTGAGCAGCGGTTTGTTGAATCTGTGCTCCGCATAGAAGGCCCGCAGCGCCTCCTTGCCGACGAGGGAGGGGGTTTCGGTCGGCATGCGATAGCCTCTGAAATCCGTGGCAAAGCAGGCCACGAAGGCGTCGAGGTCGTGGGCATTGTAGGCGGCAAACTGCACCTCTACGGGTTGGATGACGGACATGTTCCTCTCCATGAATGAAATTTAAATCACTTATCCTTTTTTTTATTCACCCATCAAGCCCCGGATGGGGATCTCCCCCCTCCCAGAAAACGCCCCATAACAAAAAACCCCGCCGAAGCGGGGTCTCTCTGGTCATCAGCTACCCGCTGGGCGCGGGCGTGGTGATTAGTGTTCGCGGGTCTGGCGGAACTGGACGTCGGCGTGCCGCTCCTGGGCCAGGCGCAGGTTGACCATGGTCGGTGCGATGTAGGTGAGGTTGTCACCGCCATCCAGGGCCAGGTTGACCTCGTTCTTGCGCTTGAACTCCTCGAACTTCTTGACGTCTGTCCCTTCCACCCAGCGGGCGGTGGCGACGTTGACCGCCTCGTAGATGGCCTCGACGTTGTACTCGCTCTTGAGGCGCGAGACCACCACGTCGAACTGCAGCACACCGACCGCACCGACGATGAGATCGTTGCTGATGAGCGGACGGAACACCTGCACCGCCCCCTCTTCGGAGAGCTGCACCAGCCCCTTGAGCAGCTGCTTCTGCTTGAGCGGATCGCGCAGGCGGATGCGGCGGAACAGTTCCGGCGCGAAGTTCGGGATGCCGGTGAACTTGAGATCCTCACCCTGGGTGAAGGTGTCACCGATCTGGATGGTGCCGTGGTTGTGCAGGCCGATGATGTCGCCGGCACAGGCCTCGACCGCCTGTTCGCGGTCACCGGCCATGAAGGTCACGGCGTCGGAGATGTTCACGTCCTTGCCGATGCGCACGTGGCGCATCTTCATGCCCTTGGAGTAGGTGCCTGACACGATGCGCATGAAGGCGATACGGTCGCGGTGTTTCGGGTCCATGTTCGCCTGGATCTTGAACACGAAGCCGGAGAACTTCTCCTCGGTCGCCACCACTTCGCGGCTCTCGGCCTTGCGCGGCATGGGGGCCGGCGCCCAGTCGGTCAGGCCGTCCAGCATGTGGTCGACACCGAAGTTGCCGAGTGCGGTACCGAAGAAGACAGGGGTCATCTCGCCGGCGATGAAGGCGTCATGATCGAACTCGGGGGAGGCGCCCTGCACCAGCTCCAGCTCACCGCGCAGCTGGGCTGCCAGATCCTCGCCGATGGCGGCGTCCAGCTCGGGGTTGTTCAGCCCCTTGACCACCCGCTTCTCCTGGATGGTGTGGCCCTGACCGCTCTGATACAGATAGGTCTCGTCCTTGTAGAGGTGGTAGACACCCTTGAAGGACTTGCCGCAGCCGATGGGCCAGGTGATGGGGGCGCACATGATGTTGAGCTCACGCTCCACCTCGTCCATGACCTCCATGGGATCGCGCACTTCGCGGTCCAGCTTGTTCATGAAGGTGAGGATGGGGGTGTCGCGCAGCCGGGTCACTTCCATCAGCTTGCGGGTCCGGTCTTCAACACCCTTGGCGGCGTCGATGACCATCAGGCAACAGTCGACCGCCGTCAGGGTACGGTAGGTATCTTCGGAGAAGTCCTCGTGACCCGGGGTATCGAGCAGGTTGACCAGGCAGTCGGCGTAGGGGAACTGCATCACGGAGGTGGTGATGGAGATACCGCGCTGCTTCTCCATCTCCATCCAGTCGGACTTGGCGTGCTGGCCCGAGCCACGGCCCTTGACGGTACCGGCGCGCTGAATGGCCTGTCCGAACAGCAAGACCTTTTCGGTGATGGTGGTTTTACCCGCATCCGGGTGCGAGATGATCGCAAAAGTGCGTCTCTTGGAGACTTCACTCAGAAATTCAGCTGACATAATTCGACGTTCTTCTATTGAGCGGCGGCACGGGCCACCGTGGGAATAAATGCGGGACAGCACCTCGGGATCAGGGCGCCCATGCAGGCAACAGCGCCACGCGGGCGGGTCAGGGACCGGCCGGTGGAAACAAGGAAGAGGGTTGCGTTACATGGGTCTTCTCGCCTGAGCCAAAGCAAAATTGCGCGGCATTATACCCGCGCGAGTGAAAAATACCCAGCCCGGCATCGACGGCGCTGGCCCGGGCGGGATCACGACGCCCTCATCACCCGGTTGCGGCCCGCCAGCTTGGCCTCGTACATGGCCTCATCGGCGCGGCGGATCAGTTCGCCCAGGTTGTCATCCTCGCGCTTGAACTCGGCGCAGCCGATGCTGATGCGGATGGGGTGATCCGCCGGCACCTCCTCGATGACGAGACGGGCGACCTCCTGGCGGATCCGCTCCGCCACCTCGGCGGCCTCGTCGAGACGGGTGTCCGGCAGCAGCACCAGAAACTCCTCGCCGCCGTTGCGCCCCACCCTGTCCAGGCTGCGCAGCTGAGACTCGATGCACTGGGCCACGGCGGTCAGCACCCTGTCCCCGACGTGGTGGCCAAGAGTGTCATTGACACGCTTGAAGTGGTCGATGTCCAGCAGCAGCACGCACAGGGGCTTGCCCTCCTCCCGCGCCTGGATAAACCACTTGCGCCCCTTGGCCTGGATCTGGCGCCGGTTGTGGATGCCCGTCAACTCGTCCGTCATGGCGAGGCGCTGCATCTTGCGGGTCCGTCCACGCTGGTGCACCACCAGAATGCCCATCACCAGCAGCAGCAGGAACAACACCAGATATTGCCAGTAGCGCCGCTCCTGCAACTGCTTGAGCTTCTCGGCCTGCAACTGCTGGCTCGCTCTCAGGGTCTGGTTCTCCAGCTCCTTGCGGGAGAGATCGAACTCGAAGCGCATCTGCAGGGTGCGTTGCTCCCGCAGCCGCTGCTCGAGGGCATGACGGGTCTGGACGAAGCTCTTGAGACTGGTCAGCGCCGCCTGGATGTGCCCCTGGCGCTCCAGCACCCGGGCACGCACCTCATGCACCCGGGCGAGAAAACGCAGGTTCTGCTCCCGGGTGAAGACGGGTTCCGCCTTCCCGAGGTGTTGCAGGGCCTCGGCCAGCTTGCCTTCGGCCTCCAGGGCCATGGCCATGACGATGTGCCAGTGGCCCAGGGTCACGCTATCGGCCCCTTCCCTCTGGTGCAGCAGAGCGGCGGCCTCTGCCAGCTTGGTCTTGGCCTGCGGTGTCTTGCCCTGCTTGAGCAGGATGGTGGCCATCTCGATCCGGGTCCAGGCCAGCATGGCCTCCTGCTGCTGCCCCAGGTAGTAGCGCTCCGCCTCCGCCATCAGGGGCAGCGCCTTGCCGTACTCTTCCGTCTCCATATAGAGGAGCCCCTGCTGGCTGTGGATGTCCACCAGATGCTCCTCGTCTTCGAGCTGCCGGTAGTCGTGCTCCAGATCCTTGAAGTAGCTCTCGGCCCGCTCGTAGAAGCCCATCCTGCGGTAGGTGTTGGCGATCCGGGTCAGCACCTCGCGCCCCTTGGCCTCCAGTCCGAGGGACTCGTAGCGGCGGTGGGCATCGATGAGATCCATCAGCCCCTCGGCCAGCTCTCCCTGATAGGCGTACATCTCCCCCCGCAGGTTGAGGGTGTCGGCCCGCTGACGCTCGTCACCCAGCCGGCGGGCCAGAGTCAGGGCCGCGTCGTAATCCTCTCTGGCCTCGACCATGTTGCCAAGCAACTGGCGGTGATAGCCGCGACAGGCGAGCAGGCCCGCCTCCGTGACCCTGTCCTTGCGGGCTCTGGCCTCGGCCAGCCCCTGCTCGGCAAATGCCACGGCGCGCCGGAAGTCGTCGTCCCGCTCGCTCGGCTGGGCCCAGCACAGCAGACGAACGAGGCGCCCCTGTACCTCGGGCGGATATTGTGCTTCTGCGGCGGCCAGGGCGGCGACGCGCTCGCGAAAGTGCTGGACGGGCAGCGACGAGTCTTCCAGCTGCTGCAATTCATGCAGCAGCTCGGGCCCCGAGGGCTGCGCCAGGGCAGGGGTCATCCCCAGCCACAGCAGCAGGCTCAATCCCATCAGGATCTTCATGCAGATTCACTCCCCCCGTTCGCCAGCCAGGATGCCGCGTTCAACGCTCCAATCATATCCCTCCTGCCCCCCGGCCGCACAGTCGCCAGGGCATCGAGACCTTCATCGCCCACGAAACCGCCCCCTGCTATCTCCTTCTTTACAGAAGGAAAGTCTGCATCGACTATATAGGCTTTCAAACGAGGAAGGGATGAGGAATGACCTACGAGGAGCTGCGGGAGGCTTACGACAGGTTGTTGCTGGAGAACGAACGCCTCAAGCGCATCGCCGACGACGCGCGGGAGAAGCTGGATGCCGCCATGGACGGCACCGGCCTGTGCATCTGGCAGAACCATGTGCCCACCGGCAAACTCATCATCTTCAACCGGCGCTGGGGCTCCATGCTCGGCTATCAGCCCAAGGAGCTGTCGGCCCACTTCGACGTCTGGCGCGAACACCTGCACCCGGAGGACAGGGAACAGGTGCTGCAGGCCTTCTTCGATCACCTGGCGGGCAAGAGCCCGTTTTATCAGGCGATGCACCGGATGATCGCCAAGGATGGCAAGACCACCTGGGTGCTGGACCGGGGCCGGGTGGTGGAGCGGGATGAGCAGGGCAACCCCGTCCGGGTGATGGGCACCCACATCGACATCACCCACGAGAAGGAGTACGAGCAGCAGCTTGCCCAGCTTGCCCACCGGGATCCCCTCACCAACCTGCTCAACCGCACGGCCCTGCACCGCCAGTTCCCCGGCGAGCATCAGGCCATCTGCTTCATCGATCTGGACGACTTCAAGCTGGTCAACGACAACCTGGGTCACCGCGCCGGCGACGAACTGCTGATTGCCCTCGCCCAGCGCCTTCGCCATTGCTGCGGCGAGGAGGTGAGGCTCGGCCGGATTGGCGGGGACGAATTCGTGCTGTTGCTGCCCTGGCCGAGCGACGATCCCAGGACCAGTCACCTCGCCCGCCAGTGCATCGACGCCATCGCCACGCCATTCGAGCTGCCCAACGGTGACGCCTCGGTGGGGCTGAGCATGGGGATCGCTGCCATCCGGCCCCAGGACGACTTCAGCACGGCCCTGGCCCGGGCCGACCAGGCCATGTACAGGGTCAAGCGCGGCACCAAGCACGGCTTCCACATCGCCCACCCGAGCGGTCAGCCATTGCTGGACCAGGAGCAGGTCAACGAGCGGGGTCTCTACCACAGGCCCCGCACCTGAAGAGGGTCAAATGGGAAGCGGCCCCATCACCTTGACCGCGCGAATGGCGAAGTGGCTGCTGATGTCGTTGACCATGTCCTGGGACTGCAACCGCCGGATCCACTGCTCGTAGGCGGGCAGGTCGGACACCACCACCTCCAGCAGGTAGTCGTAGTTGCCGGAGACGGTGTGACAACTGATCACCTCCGCCATGGCCGCCACCGCCTGCTCGAAGGCCTCCACCAGCGGCTCCCTGTGCTGACTGAGCCGCACGTTGACGAAGATGGTGATGCCAAGCCCGAGCTTCTCCCGCGCCAGCACGGCGCGATACCCCCGTATATGGCCCTCCCCCTCCAGCCGCTTCAGACGCCGGGCACAGGGGGAGGCAGACAAGCCGACCTGCTCCGCCAGCTCCACGGTCGTGAGGCGCCCATCTTGTTGCAGCAAGCGCAGCAGATGTAAATCAATCCTGTCGAGCATCTTGGTGATATCCGGTAAAAATCCCTTTTGAATTGGCTGAAACTAGCAATTACCCCCGGATTTCTCAAACAGTTTGCCCTGCAACACCCTCCCCCCTGGCGGGATAATGACCCGGGACACACCATGGAGGGAGCCCGATGTCATTCACACCATCACCCCGTTGCAGCGGCTGGGCCGCCGCCCTCGCCACCGTGCTGCTCTGGTCCGGTTTCTTTCTCTCCCTGCGCCTGGGCGCCGAGGAGAAGCTGCCGCCGCAGGCGCTGGCGCTGCTGCGCTTTGGCATCCCGGCCCTGCTGCTCCTCCCCTATTACTGGCGTCACCGCATCCGCCTGCGCCGCACGCCCCTGCGCTGGCAGCTGGCCATGCTGGCGGGGGCCGGCCTGCCCTTCTTCTGGCTCGGCGCCACCGGCATGCAGCTGGCCCCCGTGGCGCAGGGCAGCGCCCTGATCCCGGGCACTGTGCCCCTCATGGTCAGCCTGCTGGGCTTGCTGCTGTGGCGCGCCCCCTGCCCCGTGCAGCGACGCTGGGGGCTCGCCCTCATCGCCCTGGCCACCGCAATCCTGTTGCTGGGCGGAAAACCGGGATTATGGCAGGGACAACTCTGCTTTCTGGGGGCGGCCCTGCTGTGGGCCCTGTTTACGCTGGCGGTCAGACGCAGCGGGCTGGCGGCGCTGGATGCCGCCGCGCTGGTGGCGGTGCCCTCGGCCCTGTTGCTGTTGCCGACGCTCCTGTGGAGCCCCTTGCCCACCGTGAGCCATGCCAGCGTCTGGCTGTGGCAGGGCCTGCTGCAAGGGATAGGCGCCGGCTTGCTGGCGGCGCTCTGTTACGCCCATGCCATCCGCACCCTGGGCGCCGAGGTGAGCTCGGCGCTGGGCTCCCTCACGCCCGTGATGGCGGCCATGCTGGCCTGGTGGCTGCTGGGGGAAACCGTCACGCCGCCGGTGTGGCTTGCGCTTGGCCTCTTGTGTGTCGGGGTGGTGCTGGCCAGTCTGCCGGCACGGCGCGTGTCAGCTGCGCTGCCAGCGGCGCAGCAGGCGACCGCGCAGGCCGCAGTCGAGTAGCCAGCTGTTGTCGAACACCCGCAGGATGGCCGCCTTGGCGTGGCGGGACATGGCCACGGCGTGGAAGCGGGTCTGCTGCGCCCGCCGCTGGTTCATCCGCGCCAGCAGGTCGTGGGGCAGGCTCTGGGCGATGAAGTCGGAGACCACCAGCACATCGGCCTTGGCAAAGGTCGGCTGCTCCAGCTGGATCAGCGCCTGCTCGAGGCAAGGCACCAGATCGGTGCCGCCGTGGAAACTCATGGATAGGAAGCGCTCCGCCTTCTCCAACCCGGTGTCGGCGGTGATCTCCAGGGTCGCCACCTCGGTGGAGAAGAGCATCAGATAGCAGCCGCGCTTCTCGTCCATCGCCACCTTGAGCAGCGCCAGGAACAGCGCCTTGGCGCACTCCTCGGGGTAACCCCCCATGGAGCCCGAGGTATCGACGCAGACGATGAAGGGGCCGCGGGGCTGCACCTCCTGCCCCCCCTGCTCGGGGGAGCGCAGCATCAGGCGCTGCCGCGGCAGGGTGCCCCTGGACTGGTAGCTCAGCAGGCGCCGCTCCAGATAGCGGCGATAGAACTCCAGCTCCAGCTCCGGCAGCGCCAGCATCACCGCCTCGCTCGGCAGCAACCGCATCAGATCGCTGGCCGGGTGCACCCCCACCAGATCGTCAGGCACGTCGTCACTCTGCACCTCTTCCAGCTCATGGACGGGGATCGGCGGCTGGGTCCTGTCCTCGCTGCGCTGCTCCCGCTCGCTGCGCCCCAGCAGGGCGGCGATCTCCGCCAGCAGGGGCTCCTGCTGCAACATGCGGGCGTACTGTTTCACCAGCACCAGGCTGCGCTTGTGCCAGCTGCCCTGGGCCAGATCCCAGAGCCCACCCGCCGAAATCTGGTGCGGATCCAGGGCATCGGCCAGGGTCCGGTTCGCCAGCAGCTGATCCTCTATCTCCTGGCGCTGCTTCTCCCGCTCCGCCTCGGCGATCTGCTGCTGCAACTGCAGCAGGCTGCCCACCAGGCTGGCGCGCCACTTCTCGATGAAGAGCTGGCGCAGGCTCTCGGTGGGCTGGGCCACTATCTGGCGCACCAGGCTGCGGGCGTCCCCGGCGAAGGGGCTGTGCTGCTCCAGGGCCTCCAGCAGGGTCGGCAGCCGTCCCACCAGCTCCGGCAGGGGCAACTGGCGATGCGCCTGATAGAGCAGGTACTCTCGCTCCAGGGCCACCGGCACCGGCTTGTGGCGCATCTCCTCCCCAAGCTGCTCGCTCCAGCGCCGGATGCGCTTTTGCAGCAGCTTGCCCTGCAGGGGCGAGCGCTTGAGAAACTCGGAGATCTTGGGGCTGGAGGCGAGCAAGAGCGCCATCTCCCCCGCCAGCTCCCCCTCTCCCATGAGGAGCCCCAGATCCATCATGCCTATCTCCAGCATCCGCACCTCCCGTTCAGGTGGCGCGCGGCGTCGCCGGGCCGCTCAACTCGCGGCATCCCGGTCCGGGCCGTCGGCGACAGGCACCTCACCCGTCGAGACCCGGCAGGCGATCCCGCCACTGCTGCAACTCGGCCCCCAGGCGCTCCAGATCCCGGTTCAGCACGAAGAAGCTGTCCTCCACCTGCCGCAGCCAGTGCTCCCCCACGAACAGGTGGGGCTGGTGGCGCTCGAACAGGTTCCGCTGTCCCTTGAGGCTCTGCTGCACCCGGTTCACCCGGCTCGCCAGCTCCCCCAGTTCCGCCAGCCAGGGGCTCATCACCACCTCGGGGATGGGGGTCCGCTCCACCAGCATCAGGGGCACGGGCTGGCGCTGGATGTCCAGCACGTGCAGCCGCAGCTGCTCGTCCAGCACCAGCTCGTAGTGCCCCTCCTTGGGGTTGCCAAGCGGCCAGCCCACCAGCGCCTCCCCGGTGGGGTGCCAGTGGGAGAGCAGGGCGCGATCGAAGGTGAGGGTGCCGGTGAGGCGCTCCGGGTCGCTGCCATCCAGGGGCGCCGGGGTGAGCAGCTGGAAATGCACCAGCTTGCCGAACGGCTTGGCGTTGGCCAGCGGCAGCTCGGTGCCGCGGGCACGACGGCCGAACCACTGCTTGCGCTTGACCGCCTTGCAGCCGATGCGCTGGGCGACGGCCCCCTGCAACTGCTTGAACGCCTCGCGCAAGGAGAGCAGCTCCCGGGTCAGCGCCAGCTGCTGATAGCCGTAGAGGCGGGAAAACTCGCCGATCATCTCCAGCAGCGACGTGCGGGACGCCTCGTCGTGCCACAGGCAATCCTTGAACAGCAGCAGATCCAGCGGCGCCACCTCGTCGCGGCCATTGAAGAAGGCGCTCGCCTTGATGAGCCGCACGGCCTTCTTCCAGCGCCGATCAGAGACATAGCAGCCGTGTCCGAGCTGGCTGTCGAGCTGCTGGCGCAGCTGGTAGATGAGCTCGAAGCAGGCGTCGGGCAGGCGCACCTGCTCTATCTCCTCCTGCCAGGCGTCGTACTCCTCCCCGCGGATCTGCACCGCCGGGGTCAGGTTCTGGTGGGACTGGCCATCGCTCGCCAGCATGGCCTGGAAGTTGGACTTCTCCTGCACCCTGTCCATCCAGACCCTTACCAGCATGCGGTCATAGAGTGCCTCCAGCCCGCTGTCCGGGGCGGGCAGCTCGTTGGAGGCGGTGACCAGCAGCCGCATGGGGATGGGGCGCTGGCTGTCGCCGTTGCGAAACTGCCGCTCGTTGATGGCGGTGAGCAGGGTGTTGAGGATGGCGGGCCCCGCCTTCCAGATCTCGTCGAGGAAGACCACCTCGGCCTCCGGCAGGTAGCCGCTGGTCAGTCTCAGGTACTTGCCGTCCTCCTTGAGTGCCTGGATGGAGAGGGGGCCGAACACCTCCTCCGGCGTACTGAAGCGGGTCATCAGGTATTCGAAGTGGCGGGCATCCTGGAAGGCCAGCTTGAGACGCCGCGCGATCAGGCTCTTGGCGATGCCGGGGGGCCCCAGCAGGAAGACGCTCTCGCCACACAGGGCCGCCAGGAGGCCGAGCCGCAGGGCATCCTGGCGCTCGTACAACCCCTCTCCGAGGGCGGCCAGCAACCTGGGCAGACGCTCATGGATGGGGGTGGCACGAACAGTATTCTGGGCTAAAGGCGGCATAGGCACAGTTCCGAAGCTGGTATGGTCATAGGGATTCGGGGTCCGGCCTCTGGCCCCGTCCCGTCGTCATTGTCTGTCACGTCTGCCCCTCGGCCGGCGTTCACCCACCATCGCCGCGAGGCGAAAAGGCAACGTCCGGGGTGCAGCAAAACCCGCGAGAGTGTACTCTGCGCATCAGAATTTACCCCAATGCAGATCAAGAGTGAGCCTTCGTCATGCAAGATCCCCTGCTGGACCCGCTGCGCCAGCGCATCCTGGCCCGTATGGGCATCGCCGTCTGGCAGCTGAGAGGCCAGGCCCTGCCGGGCCAGACGCCGGCTCCGATGCAGGAGGCCGAGCCGACGCAGGCAGAGACCGGGCATCCGCCGGTGGCGGCCGCGCTGCCCCCCGGCAAACTCTGGCTGCAGGCCGACGCCCTGCCCGCCCCGTCCCTGCTCGGGGATATCTGCCGCTGGCTGGGTCTTGGCACGGACGAAGTCTCCCTGATTGCCAGGATCCCCCCGCTGCCCGAGGGGACGACGCCCCCCCTGATCTGGCTCACTGCGCCGGATGCCCGCTGGCCCGACGCCCTGATCTGCCCGCTCGCCCCGGACGCGGCGCACAAGCGCGCCCTGTGGCAGCAGTGCCGGCATCGCCAGCCCGGTTGAACCGGGCCCCCTGACGCAACGACCATGGCACGGCCATGGTATCCCTCGCAAGTCCGAATCCCGCCCGGAGTCACCATGTCTGACCTCTCACCCAGCTTTCGCCCCCTGCTCGAATCCGATTTCGAGGCCATCTACCCCATAGAGCAGGCCGCCCATCGGGAGCCCTGGAGCCAGGCCAACCTGCTCTCCTGCTTCGGGCCCCGCTATCTCAACGGCCTGATGCTGGTGGGCAACCGCCCCGCCGGTTTCTATATCTCGGATCTGGTGGCGGGGGACAGCTCCCTGATGAACATCTGCGTGCACCCCGACTTCCAGGGCAAGGGGCTCGGCCGGGCGCTGCTCAGGGAGTACCTGGCCCGCAGCAAGGCCGGCAAGGCCGAGGCCTGGTTCCTCGAGGTCAGGGCCGGCAACCAGACCGCCATCAACCTCTACGAGAGCGAGGGGTTTGCCGAGTATTGCCGCCGCGCCGACTACTACGGCACCGGCCAGGATCGGGAAGATGCCGTGCTGATGTCCCGCCTGTTCGACTTCGGTTAAGAACGCGGCATCTCAGGGTTTCGGCCACTGTTCATGGCCGGATCCCGTTATCCGCCCCCATCAGGGCAGGGGCGCATTGTCGATGGCGGGATCCTCCAGGCTGAGGGTCACCCTCAGCACGGCCTCGAAGGCGGGTTCAGAGAGCGGCATGAAGAAGCCGCGACCATAGGTGACGCCCGGCATCCAGATCTGTTCCAGATCCACCGCAATCTTGACGGGGCGCAGGGGCTCCCCGGGGCGCTGGACATAGATGCCAGGGGCCGTCGCCACCCTGGGGAAGCGGCGCAGGATATGCTCGCTGCCATCCCCCGCCTCCGGATTGAGCCGCACCTTGGCCAGCCCCGCCAGGGCGGACTGCATCTCGGGGGCACGCCACAACAGCTTGTCGAGAGCCTTGCAGCGCCGACACTTGGCGCGTTCGATCACATAGAGCAGGGGATAGCCCTCGCTCAGGGCCAGGCGCTGAGCCTGCTCGTATCCCTCGGCCCCGTTCAGCCAGGGATTCTCCTGCCCATCTCCCCCACCCAGCGCAAACCAGAGCGCGCCGGCCCCGGCCAGGAGCAGCAAGGCTCCGGTGAACAGACTCTTGATCCCGATGTTCATGGCTCGACTCCCTGAATGAATCCGACCCTTGCGCTTATCATGCCTGACTCTCCCCAAGTTGACGACTTTGTGATCCAGGACAAATGGCGAACACTTGTAAGCTGTAATAGTAGAGTTTAAACTCCAGCCCCGTTTTCAGTGCCCCTGCGGGCGCACAACTGTTACTTGAGGATGAGTGAGATGTCGCAGTTTCATCTGGTTAGAGTGATGCGCGAGCGTATTGCGCGCCTTGGCAACAAGGCAGCCTTGCGCGTCCAGCAGGATGGTCAATGGCGCGCCATCGGCTGGCGAACCCTGGGCCAGGCCATGGATTACTGCGCCCAGGGGCTGATCCGCGCCGGCCACCAGTCCGGCGAGATGGTCGGCATCTACGCCCGCAACATGCCGGAGTGGACCCAGGCCGATCTCGGCATCCTGGCCGCCCGTGGCGTCAGCGTGCCCATCTACCCCACCAGCACCCAGGATCAGCTGCGCTACATCGTCAAGGACGCCGGCATCAAGGTGCTGTTCGTGGGGGAACAGCCCCAGTTCGATCAGGCGCTGAGTCTGCTGCAAGCGGGCGAGATCGCCCAGATTGTCGCCCTGGACGGCACCGTCGATCTGCGCGGCTGCGCGGCGGCCAGCCACTTCCAGACCTTCCTCGTCTCCGGCAACCATCAGCCCAGCGAGCTGGTGCGTCAGGAGCGGGAGCAGAAGTACCGGATGGACGATCTGCTGACCCTGATCTACACCTCGGGCACCACGGGCGAGCCCAAGGGGGTCATGCTCGATTTCGCCAACATGGCCGCCTGCTTCGAGATGCACGATCGCCGCCTCGACCTCAGCGAGCAGGATGTGTCTCTGTGCATGCTGCCGCTCAGCCACGTGTTCGAGCGCGCCTGGACCTACTACGTGCTCTACTGCGGTGCCGAGAACGTCTACATCCGCGACCCCCAGAAGGTGATGGAGGTGATCGGCGAGGTGAAACCCACCGTGATGTGCGCCGTCCCCCGCCTCTACGAGAAGGCCTATGCCATGATCCAGGCGAAGGTCGCCGAGGCCCCGCCCCTGCGCCGCGCCCTGTTCGGCTGGGCCACCCGGGTGGGCAAGCAGATGGTCGCCACCCGCCAGGCGGGCAAGACCGCCTCCCCCCTGCTCTACGGCCAGCTCTGGCTCGCCGAGCGCCTGGTGTTTCGCAAGCTGCGCGCCCGCTTCGGCGGCCGCACCCGCTTCCTGCCGGTGGCCGGCGCCCGCCTCGCCGACGAGGTGAACCTCTTCTTCCAGGCCATGGGGCTCAACCTCAAGTACGGCTATGGCATGACAGAAACCACCGCCACCGTCTGCTGCTACGAGGACACCCGGTTCAAGCTGGGCTCCATCGGTACGGCCCTCGGCGGCATCGAGGTGAAACTCGGTGAGAACAACGAACTGCTGGTGCGCTCCCCGACCGTGATGCGCGGCTACTACAACAAGCCGCAAGCCACTGCCGAGGTGATGACCGAGGACGGCTTCCTGCGCACCGGCGATGCCGGCGAGCTGGACGGCCAGGGCAACATCTACTTCACCGAGCGCCTCAAGGAGCTGATGAAGACCTCCAACGGCAAGTACGTGGCCCCCCAGCTGGTGGAAGGGACGCTGGGCAAGGATCGCTTCATCGAACAGATCGCCATCGTCGCCGATGCCCGCCACTTCGTGTCGGCGCTCATCGTGCCCTGCTTCGAATCGCTGGAGGAGTACGCCCGCTCCATCAATCTGCAATACCAGTGCAAGACCGAGCTTTTGCGCCACTCCAGGGTGATGGAGTTCTTCGAGGCTCGCATCCAGGATCTGCAAAAGGAGCTGGCCAAGTTCGAGCAGGTGAAGAAGTTCACCCTGCTGCCGAGCGCCTTCTCCATGGAGCTCGGGGAGATCACCCCCACCATGAAGCTGCGCCGCAAGATCATCGAGGCCAAGTACCAGCGCGAGATAGAAGCCATGTACAGCCACGTCTGACACTGCCTCTGCATCGCCAACAAAGCCGCTCCATGAGCGGCTTTTTTGTTGCTCGTTCAGCGCCAGTCAGCCACGACAACGCACATTGGCACACCTGACAAGGAGCCTCCTTCGAGGAAGCGATGTATCACGCCACTCAACGCCCATTCCCATGAAGCTGACCAAGCTCGACCTGCACGGCAAGAAACACTACTACCTGCTGCTCCATGACCAGCTCGAGCTGGACCACTGGTCGCTGCAGCAGACCGACCAGACCCGCCGTCTGGAGCGCATCGCCAGCAGCCAGTTCTGGCTTCATCCCGCCAGCAACAGCCTGTGCAAGATAGTGCCCGACAAGTACCCGCGCTGGACTCTCCGCTGGTGGTGCCGGGACCAGCTCAGCAAGCGCCTGGTCGGTCATATCGACGCCCTGCGCGAGTGGCAGAGCAATCGCCGCCTGCGCAAGGCCGGGCTCCAGACCGTCCAGTGCAAGGCGGCCGGCATCGCCCTCAACCCGCTCAATCCCCACGCCTCCTTCCTGGCGGTGCACTACCTGGCGGAACACTGCTCCGGCGAGCACTACTTCGAGCAGGCCGACGAGGCGGCTCGCCTGGCCCTGCTACAACGGCTCGCCCGGGACATCTATCAGCTGGCGAGGCACGGCTACTACCACCGGGATCTGCATCTGGGCAACCTGATGCTCTCCCCTTCCGGCCACATCGTCTGGATCGATACCCATGTGCGCCGCCTGCCCGGCAACCGGGAGCGGCTGCGCAAGACAATCCTCGCCTCCCTTGAGCCCGGCAAGCTGTTCGGGCAGTGCTACCGGGATTACTTGCTGACCCAGCTGCGGCGCCTGGCGGGACTGCCTCACCCCTCCCTTATGAAGCCGGAACCCCGCTGACCAGCCCGTGCTCCCGCCCCCGGGGGCAGGACAATGAAAAAGCCGCTCATGGAGCGGCTTGTGGCTGTCTGCCTGCGACTCAGGGCAACTTGACCAGGGGCTGCTCGCGCAGCTCGGTGGCCCGGCCGCCCTGGATCTTCTCCACCCGGGCCAGGGCTTCGTTCACCTCGTCGGCATTTTGCAGCAGACGATAGGTCAGATCGAAGGTCTTGGTCTCCCCCGGCTGGATCTTGGGGACCAGCCCGAGCGGGCGCTGGTACTTGGTGCTGTAGGCATAGCTGGTACCGGGTTCGATGCCGGTCACATAGCCCTGGGCCCGGGTGTCGGTGTTCTTCCAGAGCGTGAGCACCGGCAGCTGTCTGGTGTTGTAACCCACCGCCACCCCGGCGTTGCCGGCCTTGTTGTTCAGCACCGCCAGAGTATTGCCGTCGGCGTCGCTGTAGGGCACCAGGTTGAACACCATCTCGTCGAAGCCCTTGGTGGGCCCCAGATAGGTTTGCCAGCCCTTGAGTCCGGCCTTGGCGTAGTCGTTGAACGGGGAGATCTGCTTCACCGGCGTGCTCACCCTGGCTCCCTCCTCCAGAATGGGAGCCCCGAAGTTGCCGTGATAGATGATCTGGTACTCGTTCTCGTAGTCCGCGTGGTTGGTCAGCTTGTCCTGCAGGGCAAACTCCGCCTGGCCCGGCACTACGCTCAGCTGGGTCCAGGTGACCAGCTCGCTCATCTTGAAGGTGCGCTCGTCCACCCGGCCCAGCACATGGATGGCATAGGGGGGCTCCTCGTCCACGGTCACGCTGACCACGGAGGCGGGGATGTTCTGCACCCGGCCGTGCAGGCTCTTGAGGCGGCCGTCGTCATCCACCCCGGGGTGACCCGTCCACTCATAGCCGCAACGCACCAGCATCTCGTTGAAGCCGTCGAGCCAGCCAAGGCCGGCACGGCTCTCCAGATCGATGAAGGCGGGGTTGACCACCTCCTTGACCGGCGAATCCCAGCCGAGGCGCAGATCGGCCGCCTTGACCTCCTTGATCCCCATGCCGCGGGTCGGCACCAGGGTGATCTTCATGACGCCGTTGTCGACGATGAGCAGATCCACCCCCTCCTGACGGCCGCCATGCAGGCGCTTCTTCTCGATGGTGAAGGGGGTCGGGCTCTTGATCCCCAGCTTGTCGCTGGTGATCTTCCAGTCCCCCACGTCCAGTCCCTGCTGGGAGTCAGTCAGCAGGAATTCGGCGGCATGGCCTGCGGTAGTGCCCAGGGCGAGCAACACGGCGATGGAGAGTTTCTTCAACATGGCTTTATCCTCGTGTCTCTTGTTTTTGTAGAAGCTGAATCGTTTCAGTGATCGAAAACTAGGCGTCTGACGCCCCGGACTCAAGAGACAAAAGGGGAAAATGTGAGCCGATTGACAATAAAAACGGCACTTGCCCTGCTGAAGTGAAGGCTGACTCACAGTTATGAAAGGAGGGAAAACCGGCGGGGCGCCGAGAGGGAGCAGGCCCTCTCACCCCGCCCGCATCACATCAGGCAAGGGCCAGCGCCACTGCGGCCTCGGCGTGGATGGCGGTGGTGTCGTAGAGGGGCACGGCTGCCTCGCACTCCCCCACCAACAGAGCTATCTCGGTGCACCCCAGGATCACCGCCTGGGCACCCGCCGCGGCCAGGGCGGCGATGATGGCCAGGTACTCGGCCCGGGACGACTCGCGAAGATCGCCGAGGCAGAGCTCGTCATAGATGATGCGGTGCACCCGCTCTCGCTCGGCCTCCTCTGGCACCAGTACCTCCAGCCCGAAGCGCTCCTGCAGCCGCCCCTTGTAGAAATCCTGCTCCATGGTGAAGCGGGTACCGAGCAGGCCGACCCTTTGTATCCCGTCCGCCTGCAGCTGACGAGCGGTGGCATCGGCGATATGGAGCAGCGGGATGTCGATGGCGGCCTCGATCTCTGGCGCCACCTTGTGCATGGTGTTGGTGCCGATCAGCAGGAAATCCGCGCCGCCAGCCTGGATGGCCCTGGCCTCGGCCGCCAGCAGGCGGGCAGTGGCGGGCCAGTCACCGGCGTGCTGCAGCCGCTCTATCTCGGCGAAGTCGACGCTGGCAAGCAGCACCCGCGCCGAGTGCAGGCCGCCGAGGCGCGCTCGCACGCCCCGGTTGAGAGCCTGGTAATAGCTGACGGTGGACTCCCAGCTCATGCCACCCAGCAGACCGATACATTTCATGGGACCTCCTTGCCCCTCGGGGCACAGGGCAGTGCTCGCCTCATGGTGCACCGCCGACGGCATAAAAAAAGGCCCCGAAGGGCCAACAAGACAGCCGGTAAAGGCTCAGGCCGAGGCCTAAACCCAGATCATCAGCACGCAGGCCGCGGTGGCGAGCCCCATGCCCAGATTGAAACGACGCCAGCCCCTGGCGGTGCGGATGAGACGGCGCACCTGGGCACCGAACAACACCCAGAAGGCACCGGTATAGAGGCCGGTCACGAAGAAGATGCCGAGCACCCAGCCGGCAGACGGCCAGTAGGACTCCCCCGCCAGGGTGAAGCCGCTGATGGCGGAGAGCGCCATCATCCAGGCCTTGGGGTTGAGCAGCTGCAGCATGGCCCCCTGATGGGCCGGGATGAGCGGCCGGTTGCCCTCGGCCGGGCCACTGGCGTTGGCCACCTTCCAGGCCAGCCAGAGCAGGTAGGCCGAGCCCACCAACTTGAGGCCGTCGTGCAGCAGCGGCACCTGCTCGAACACCACTCCGAGCCCCAGGGCCGTGGCCAGGATCATCAGGTTGATGCCTCCTACCACCCCCACCAGCAGGGGCACGCTGCGGCGAAATCCCTGGGCGGCCCCGGCACTGGTGAGCAACATGTTGTTGGGGCCCGGCGTGCCACAGGTGATGAGGGCAAAGCCCGCCAGGGGAAGCAACCAGTTCAGATCCATCTCAACCTCTTTCAGATACGGCAAGCCTCCTAATATGCAGAGCCGACGCCCTGGCGACAAGGCCGGCAATGCATTTTCTTTGCATGAATAATCAGGCAAGCATCAATACCAGAGCATCACCACACAGAGGGCGGTGAGCGCCCCCAGGCTGCCATTGAGCCGGCGCCACCCCTTGTCCGAGTTGATCCAGCGGCTGAGCTGATGACCGAACACCACCCAGGCAAAGCAGACCGGCAGTCCCGCCATGGGGAAGACGGCCATGATGCCCCCCATGCTGGGCCAGTAGTCGCTCCCCGGCAGACTGAACAGGCTGATGGCGGAGATCCCCATCATCCAGGCCTTGGGATTGAGGAACTGGAACCCCAGCCCCTCCAGCAGGGTCAGCGGGCGGGCACGGCTGGCCGGATCACCGGGAGCCCCGGCCACGGCGATGCGCCAGGCCAGCCAGAGCAGATAGAGGCTGCCCAGCACCTGCAAGCTGAGCTTGAGCAGGGGCCAGCGCTCGAACAACGGATAGAAGCCGAGCGCCAGTACCAGTTGCAGCACGGGCTGGCCCACGGCCACCCCGATGAGGTGGGGCAGGGTGCGGCGCACCCCGAAGTTCGCGCCGGACGCGGTCAGCATGAGATTGTTGGGGCCTGGTGTGCCGCAGGTGAGCAGCGCAAAGCCAAACAGGGTGGCATACCATTCGATCGTCATCTTTTTGTACTCCTGAACCGCCACATTGTATCGATACAATGTGCCGTACTTGATTGTCATTCGGTCTGAATTCACGCTATATTGCCGATACACTTCGATCAATGGATTTATTGTCACCATGACAATCTGGACTCCGGACCTCACCCCCTTCGCCGGCCCCCTCTACCTCAAACTGGTGAAGGCCATCGAGCAGGCCATTCAGGACGGCACCCTGCCGCCCGAGACCCGACTGCCCACCCACAGGGCGCTGGCGGACAAGCTGGGGGTCACCGTCGGCACCGTCACCCGCGCCTATGGCGAGGCGGAGCGGCGCGGCCTGCTGGCCGCCCGGGTGGGGCACGGCACCTGGGTCAAGGGAGAGAGCGAGGATCCGGCCAACGCCTGGGTGATCCGCAAGGAGGAGGGGCACCGCATCGAGCTGTGGCAGAACCTGCCGGTGCAGCTGGATCGGGCCGCCATCATCCGCCCCATGCTGGCGGCAGTGGCGGACGGGGATCTCAACGCCCTGCTCGGCTACGACAAGGAGGCGGGCCAGCCCGCCCAGCGCCAGCTGTTCATCGACTGGCTGGCCGAGCAGGGGGTGGAGGGCCGCGAGGAGTACCTGCTGTTCAGCCACGGCGCCCAGCACGGCATCATGCTGGCCCTGCTGGCCACCGGCTGCGTGGGGGAGACCCTCTTTTGCGAGGGGCTCAGCTACCCCGGCATGCTGGGCAATGCGCGCCAGCTGAAGAACCAGGTGGTGGGGCTGGCGATGGACGAGGAGGGGCTGTTGCCCGAGGCGCTGGAGGCGGCCTGCCGCACCCGTCGCGCCAAGCTGCTCTACCTGACCCCCACCCTGCAGAACCCCACCACCGCCACCATGAGCCTGGCGCGGCGGGAGGCCATCGTCGCCATCGCCCGTCGCCACGACCTGCTCATCATCGAGGATGACGTCAACGGCCTGCTGCCCCAGCAGCCGGTGACGCCCCTGGTCAACCTGGCACCGGAGCGGGTCATCTACCTCGGCAGCCTGGCCAAGATCGCCTGCGGCGGTCTGCGGGTCGGCTTCGTGCTGACCCCGCCCCACTTGCGCGGCGCCTTCGCCCAGGCGATGCGACTGTCGAGCTGGATGGTGAGCCCGCTCCTCATCGAGCTGGCCTGCAAGCTGGTGAGCCAGCGCCAGATCATGCCATTGGTCGAGCAGCAGCGGCAGATCCTGGCACGTCGCGGCGAGCTGCTACGCCACCTCTTGCCGGGAGCCCGCTGGCAGGCGGGCTCCATGCACGCCTGGTTGCCGCTGCCGGAGCCCTGGCGCAGCCAGGAGTTCGCCGAGGCCGCCAACACCCTTGACGTCGGGGTGGCGAGCGGAGAACACTTCGCCGCCGGCCAGTTCGCCGCCCCCCAGGGGGTGCGCCTGAGCCTGAGCCAGCCCGCCACCGACGCCCGCGTCGCGGAAGGGCTGGAGCGGCTCGCCAGCCTGCTGCGCGCCACGCCGCCCACCAATCCCCTGCTATAGTCATTGACCCGGCCACTAGGAGTGAACATGTCTGTCATCCGCCCCGCCCTGCTGCTTGTCACCCTGTTGCTGGGAGGCTGCGCCTCCCCCGCCCATCAACAGCTGGGAGCAGCCCTGAGCGGACTGGAGGGGGAGCTGACGCGGCTGGAGGAGGAGCTGGCGGCCATGAACGGGTTGCACTACCAGAAGGCCATAGATGCGCCTGTGACCCTGCGCCGCCACCTCCAGGCCCCCGCTCCGACGGCGGAAGGGCTGGTGCCCGTGCAGAGCCGGCTGCAGGACGGCCCCCTGCTGCGCTACGACTACCGCCTGCCGGCCGGCATGGCCAGCCTGCCCCTCGACGAGCCCTGCCTGCGCTACGAGTTCGAGCTGCGCCACCTCGGTCGCCTCGGTCAGCTAGAGCTCGCCTGGCAGGGAGAGGGCCAGCCGGGCAGCCGCCTCATCCAGCAGCGCGACTGCCCCTTCTCCGCCAGGGGCCCTGGCCTGCAATAACCCGCCAGAACAGAAGAGGGGTTGGCCCAGGCCAACCCCTCTTGTCTATTTGAATGAGCAACACACCGCGCAAGGGACAAGGTCTCCGTTATGCGGCCCCGGATCACAGCAGACCGCGCACCAGGATCCCGGCGATCAGCAGCGGCGCCACCAGACGCCAACACCAGAGCAGGGCCAGGCGCAGCCCCGGCGAGAGATCCGCCGGCACCATGCTGTCCCCGAGCCGCCAGCCCAGCAGCAGGGTCAGCACCAGGCCGAACATCGGCATCATCAGGTTGGAGGTGAGGTAGTCCAGCAGATCGAACAGGGTCTTGCCGAACAGGGTGTACTCGGCCCAGGGGCCGAACGACAGACTGACCGGGATGCCACAGGCCATGATCAGCAGGGTCAGCACCCGGCAGGCACTGCGGCGCGACCAGCCCCACTCCTCGGTGGTGAAGCGCACCAGGTGCTCTAGCATGGAGATGGAGGAGGAGAGCGCCGCCACCAGCAGCAACAGGAAGAAGATCACCGCCAGCCCCTGCCCGAACGGCAGGTGGTTGAACACCGCCGGCATGGTCATGAAGGTGAGGCCGGGGCCGGCGGTCGGATCGATACCGGTGGAGGCGAGCACCGGGAAGATCATCAGCCCCGCCAGCACAGAGATGAGGCTCGCCAGCGTCACCACCCAGACCCCGGAGCGCAGCACGCCCTCACTGTTCGGCAGGTAGGCGCCATAGGTGGTATGTACCCCCAGGCCAATGGAGAGGGAGAAGAAGGCCAGCCCCAGGGCGTCCAGCACCCCCTGGCCGGTGAGCTGGCTGAAGTCGGGCAGCAGGAACTGGCGCACCCCGGCCATGGCCCCCGGCATGGAGAGACCGGTCACCACCAGCAGCAGCATCATCACGAACAGGGCCGGCATCATCCAGCGCAGCGCCCGCTCCACCCCCTTCTGCAGACCCCCCTGCACGAACCACCAGGTGAGCCCGGCGAAGATGAGGTGGGTGATGGCCGGCCAGAGGGGATCGCTCACGTAACCGGTAAAGAGCGCGGTGAGGGCGCTCGCCTCACCGAGGTTGAGCTCACCACCAATGGCCAGGGCCGCATACCCCACGGTCCAGCCCCCCACCACGCTGTAGAAGCTGTAGATGAAGAAGCCGCACAGGATCCCCATGTAACCCATCCAGCGCCAGTTCGGCCCCACCAGCTTGTGGAAGGCGCCGAGCACCCCGCGCTGGCTGCGGCTGCCGAGCAGGGTCTCCCCCACCAGCACCGCCACCCCCAGGGTGAAGCTGAACAGCAGAAACACCAGCAGGAAGGCACCACCGCCGTTGGTGGCGGTCACATAGGGAAACTTCCAGATGGCGCCAAGACCGATCGCCGAGCCGGCGGCAGCCAGCACATGACCGAGACGGGAAGACCACTGAACCTGGCTCATACAACCTCCGGGCAAGACAACATCACATCGATACTCCATGGGTAGACGCGCTCTGCGTCACAACAAAAAAGGCCGCCTGGCGGCGACCTTTGCAATGGGCATTCAGACAAACGGCACGTGCAAGGTCACCTCTCTTGCGAGCGTAAAAATCGGCCAAAGAGGGCGATGAGGGGTGACATGATACGCGCCGCCTGCACGGGAAAAGGGGCCACAGCCTAAACCATGGCAAGAGAAGTTGACAGTTATTCGTCAACAAAGGCACTAAAAATGGAATATAAAAACATAAAACAAAGATATTCATGATGAATACTTTGAATATCTTCTATTTTACAGACTTTTATATAGTGTCAATCCCGCAGGAGACATGCCCGGTCTGGCGCAATCCCCCGGAGATGCCCTGATGGCGGGCCCCGGGCCCGCCACTTGCCCTGCCTTACACCAGCCCGCGCACCAGGATGCCACCGATGAGCAAGGGGGCCAGCCAGCGCCAGCAGCCCATCAGCAGAGTCCGCCAGTGCGGTGCCAGCCCGGCAGGCAGCGCCCGGCGACCGAGCTGCCAGCCCAGCAGCAGCGTCAGGGCCAGCCCGAACAGCGGCATCATCAGATTGGAGGTGATGAAATCCAGCAGCTCGAAGATGTTCTTGCCAAACAGGGTCAGGGTGGCCCAGGGACCGAACGACAGGCTGACCGGGATGCCGCCCGCCATCACCAGGGCGATGACGAAGGTGCATGCCGCACGGCGCGACCAGCCCAGGCTCTCGCACAGGAAGCACTGCAAATGCTCCAGCAGGGAGATGGAGGAGGAGAGCGCCGCCACTACCAGCAGGGAGAAGAACACCACCGCCAGCCCCTGGCCGAAGGGCAGTTGCTGGAACACCGCCGGCATGGTCATGAAGGTAAGGCCCGGACCCGAAGCGGGATCGATGCCGGTCGCCGCCAGTACCGGGAAGATCATCAGGCCCGCCAGCACGGCGATGACGCTCGCCAGCAGCACCACCCAGAGGCTGGAGCGGCCGACCCCCTCGCTGGAGGGCAGGTAGGCGCCGTAGGTGGTGTGGATGCCAAGGCCGATGGAAAGGGAGAAGAAGGCCAGCCCCATGGCGTCCAGCACACCTGACATGCCGAGCTTGCTGAAGTCGGGCATCAGGAAGTGGCGCACCCCGGCCATGGCGTTGGGCAAGGTGAGGCCGAACGCCACCAGCAACAGGATCATGATGAAGAGGGCCGGCATCATCCAGCGCAGGGTGCGCTCCACCCCTTGCTGCACGCCGCCCCGCACGAACCACCAGGTCAATCCGGCGAACAGCAGATGGGTCAGCACAGGCCAGAGGGGATCACCGACGTAGTCGTTGAAACGGGCGGTCAGTGCCGCGCCGTCCCCCTGTTGCAGCTCCCCCGCCAGGGCCATGCCCGTGTACCCCAGGGTCCAGCCCCCCACCACGCTGTAGAAACAGAAGATGAGCAGGCTGCACAGCAGACCCATGGCACCGACCCAGCGCCAGCGCCTGCCCATCAGTTCACCAAAGGCTCCCACCACTCCACGCCGGGTCAGGCTGCCGATCAGGGTCTCCCCCATCAGCACTGCCACCCCCAGGGTGAAGCTGAACAGCAGAAAGACCAGCAGGAAGGCACCGCCACCGTTGGCGGCGGTGACATAGGGGAACTTCCAGATGGCGCCGAGACCGACCGCGGAACCTGCGGCGGCCAGGATGTAACCGAGCCGGGATGACCATTGGGACTGCTTCATAAGAACTCCACGCGAAGGGCCTGCCAGCGAGGCCCGAAATGGCGCTCAGAGTACGCCCGCAGGCGCGCAATCACTCGGCGTATATCCGATATAAAACTCAGTTTTTAGCATCATTAACCAATAAAATTCGGATAACCAACCAATCGTGCCACAAAATAAAAACCGGAGCGGGGATGCTCCGGTTTGTTGTCTGCCTGGGGCTGGCGGGATTAGATGACCCCCAGCTCCCGCAACCGCTCCATCAGATAGCTGTGGGCGGTGTGACGCTCGGAGAGCACCACGTCCGGACGGGGGTGCAGGAAGAGCGGCAAGGAGATGCGCGACTTGGCGGCACTGCCCCCGGTCGGGTTGATGACGCGGTGGGTGGTGGAGGGGTAGTAGCCGCGAGAGGCCTCCTGCAGCATGTCACCGATGTTGATGATGAGGGTGCCAAAATCGCAGGGCACATCCATCCACTCGCCATCGGACCCCTTCACCTGCAGGCCAGGTTCGTTGGCGGCGGGCAGTATGGTCAGCAGGTTGATGTCTTCGTGGGCGGCGGCGCGGATGGCGCCCGGCTCCTCGGTCCCGTCGAACGGCGGGTAGTGCAGCACCCGCAGCAAGGTCTTCTGACTCTCTTCAATCATGGAAGAGAGCGGGCAGCTGTAGTGGGCGGCGATGTCGCCCGGGGTGTACTGCTCCACCCAGCCCAGCAGCTCGGCAGCCAGACCGTTGGCGAGGCGGTAGTACTCCATCGCCTGCGCCTTCAGCTCTTCCGGCATCTGGCCCCAGGGGTAGATGTGGAAGTACTCCTTGATGTCCTTCTGGCTGTGCCCCTTGGCCACCTCGGACACCGAGGGCGGGAAGTAGCCGTCCTGGGTCTCGCGGTTGAACAGGAAATCCTGCTTCTGCTCGCTCATGAAGAAGCGATACCAGTTGTCATAGATGGACTGCACGAGTTCTTTCGGGATGGGGTGATTGGTCAGCACCCCGAACCCCGTGGTCCGCAGGGATTCGGTGAAACGCTCGGCCGCGTCGGGGGAGCGGTAATCGACGGTCAGGACTTTCATTGTTTTTTTGTTACATGCCAGTTAAAAGTAGGCGCAGTTTACCCTGCCTCCCCCGGCAAGAAAAGGTTGCCGACAGTCCATTCGCAACGGGTTGAAAATACTGACAAAAACATCATGACACCGCCTGGCAGCCCGGCCCTTGTCCCGGGCAGGCCTCCTCTTCTAGAATGCCTCTCCACCCTTACTCTCGGAGCCCCTTCATGTCCCCCAAGATCCTGCTGTTGACCCTCCCCTTGCTGCTCGCCGGGTGCAGCTCCCTGTCGGAGGAGGAGTGCCGTGCCATGAGCTGGTACAACCAGGGCTATCAGGACGGGGAGCAGGGCAAGACCCGGGCCGCCACCGGCGACTACAAGAAAACCTGCGGGGAGTACGGCCTCAGGGTGGACGAGGCCGAGTGGCAGCGCGGCTACGCCAAGGGGCTGGAGCTCTACTGCATCCCCGAGCTCGCCTACACCAAGGGGCGGGGGGGAAGCGAATACCTGGGGGTCTGCCCCAATGACACCAGCTTCCTCACCCAGTTCGAGCGCGGTCGCAAGGAGTACCTGCTGGAGCAGCGTCTCTCCGAACTGCAACAGGAGCTGGAGCGCACCGAGCGAAGCATCTACCAGTTCGATCAACAGATCCGCAGCGAGAGCGACAGCAAGCAGCGCGACTACTACCGTGCCCAGCGCGAGCGCGCCATTCGCCATTACGAGGGAGTGCGCCGTGAGTACAACCGCATCCGCTTCCCGGATCGGGTGATCCAGTTCTCCTTCGGGAGCTGACAAACAGAAAGGGGCCGACATGGCCCCTTTCTGTTTCTGCCGCTGTCTGTTTCTTCCCCTCAGGCGGGCAGGACCCAGCGCTGCAGCGCCAGAGCGATGCCATCCTCGTTGTGGTCGGCGGTGACCCGGTCGGCATGGGCCTGGATCTGGGGGGCCGCGTTGCCCATGGCCACCGCCAGTCCCACCTGTTCGAACATGCTGATGTCGTTGTTGTTGTCACCAAACGCCACCACGTCCTCCATCGCAATCCCTTCGCTCGCCGCCCACTGGGCCAGCCGGTTGCCCTTGCTGCAGCCGGGTTGCACCAGCTCCACCGCATAGGGGGCAGCCCAGTCCTGGGTGAAGGGCAACCCCTGCACCACCTCCCCCACGAAACGGTGCAGCCGGCCGGGATCCTGGTGAAACAGCTCCAGCTTCCAGATGGGGTGTTGCAGCCAGGCGTCGAGATCCTGGGCCGGCAACAGGGAGACCTTGAGGTGATCCGGCTGGTTCGCGGACCAGCGCCGCATCCGGCCCACGTGCTCCTCGCAGCCGAGGTAGCCGATGCCGTCCCCCAGATGGAAGAGCGCCCCCATCTCCTGGGACTGCACCTCGGCCAGCAGGGCGGTGAGGGGCGCCACCGCCAGGGGATCCCCGGCGAGGATCCTCTCCTGCGCCGGATCATAGAGGTAGGCACCGTTGCTGCAGATGATGGGGGTGTCGAGGGCCAGTTCGTGGTGGAAGGGGCGCGCCGTCATGAAGTGACGGCCGGTCACCAGCAGTACCTTGATGCCGTGAGCCCGGGCCTGGGCCAGGGCGGCCCGGGTAGCGGACGAGATCTTGTGATCCCGGGTCAGCAGAGTGCCATCCATATCCAGAGCAATGGCCTGATATTGCCTCATATCACCTCCAAAGAGTGGGCATCGCGGGGCGCATGATGGAGAAAGCGGTCGCCGGGCGACGGGGTAAATCGGAGCAAGAAGTCATACCGTCCCAGACTCGGCGCCGCGATGCAAGCCCGGGCTGCCGCCCCGGCGCCAATCTGTGATCCCGCCGCGTCGGGATCAGCCCGCCTCCGCGCACCCGGTGACGGCCTCTCTCCTGTCCGCCCGCCGGCGCAGCCCGTAGAAGCCGAGGGCACAGAGCACACCGCAGAGCGTCGCCAGGTAGAAGGGCCACTCGGTGCCCGCCAGCAACACCAGGCTGCCCAGCCCCACCGCCAGGATCTCGCTGCCCACCGCCAGGCCGCGATAGATCCCCATCGCCTGCCCCTGCTGGCTGGCATCACTGCGGTTGGAGACCGCTACCGAGGTCGCGAGCTCCCCCAGGCTCATGCCGATGCCGGCCGGGATGAAGGTGAGCGCCAGCCCCCACCACTGGGTCGGCAGGATGAATATCAGCATGCCCGCCGCCATCACCAGGTGGCCGACGATGCCAAGGGAGCTGCCGCGCCAGTGGCGTGCCAGCTGCTCCCCGATCCAGGAACCCAGCATCATGGGCACGCTCACCAGCACGGCGGCCTGGGCCAGCTGCACCGGATCCCAGGCGAGCCGCTCCACCAGCCAGACGTTGAAATAGGTGAAGTAGAGCTGCACCGCCCCGTAGCTTGCCAGGGTCAGCGCGAAGTAAGGTAGGAGGCGAGGTTGCAGCAGCAGCTGGCGGGTCGTGAGGGGAATGTCGTCCTGCACAGCCGACACCGGTGGCCGATTTGGCAGTAGCCAGAGCACCAGCAGCAGGTTGATCACCGTCATCCCCACCGCCAGCCAGGCCGCCAGGCTGTAATCCCCCGACACCACGGCCGCATAGCCCCCTATCATGGGGCCCAGCACCCAGCCCAGATTCATGCCGATGTTGATGCGGGCGAAGTTGCGCGCCTTGGTTTTCGCCGTGCTCATGTCTGCCGCCATGGCCTGCACGATGGCGATGTCGCCGTTGAAGAAACCCTCCACCACCCGGCTCAGCAGCAACAGCGGCAGGGAGCGCCAGGCGATCCCCAACGCCATCAGCACATATCCCGCCAGCACGCCCACCAGGCAGAGGGTCAGCACCGGCTTGCGGCCATGCCGATCCGACAGCTTGCCGAGCCAGGGGGCCCCCAGCAGTTGAAACAGCGGATAGAGCCCCATGATCACACCCAGCCACACCTTGCGGCTCCAGTCCGGCGCTTCCGGCGTCAGCATGCCCTGGGCCGGATCCAGCATCAGCGGTGCCAGCACGGGGGACGGCAGGCTGAATCCCGCCACCGCCAGCGTCACCGTCATGACCAGCACCCAGAGCGTCGCCTGTCCCTTGATCCCTTCCATGTCAGCTCCATTAAATAAAGTTATTTGTTTATTTATATTGTAAGGACTCGGGTATTAAGTAAAGCATATCGTTGATTTAAATGGGTCCCCTGCCCATAATGACCCTAGCCGGGCCTCTCAGACCCGATCTCCACAACCAGAGTCATCCCATGAACGCCAGCACCGACAAGATCCTCCATCTCCTGAAGACCCGGGGCCCCCAGAGCGCGGCCGCGCTCGGGGAGCAGCTGCAGATGACCTCCATGGGGGCGCGCCAGCATCTGATGACCCTGGAGTCTGAAGGCTGGGTGAGTTTCAGCGACGAGGCCCGCGGCCGTGGCCGTCCGGTGCGACTGTGGCAGCTCACCGAGCAGGCCTGGCAACGCTTCCCCGACACTCACGGCGAGCTGACTCTGCAACTGATCGACGACGTCAGGCAGTTGTTTGGTGAGGAGGGCATGGAGCAGCTCATTGCCCGGCGGGAGCAGCAGATGCTGCACCGCTATCAGGCCAGGTTGACCCAGCCGGCACTGGCGGATCGGCTCGCGGAGCTCAAGGTGATGCGCAGCCAGGAGGGCTATATGGCAGACATGTCACAGGAGGAGGACGGCAGCTGGCTGTGGTGGGAGAGTCACTGCCCCATCTGCAGCGCGGCCAGGGCGTGCCGGGGCTTCTGTCGCAGCGAGCTGGCGATGTTCCGCGCGCTGCTGGCGCCGGCCGAGGTGGAGCGGGAGCAGTATCTGCTGGACGGGGACAGGCGCTGCCTCTATCGCATCCGGCCGCCGCAGCCCTGAGTGAGCGGGCAGCAAAAACAACAAAGCAGGCGCCGGGATGCCTGCTTTGTTGCCTTCGGGGAGAGGGTGCTCTCGTTCCAGCCCGTCGCTTCCCGGTTGGGTCGAACGGCTGATGGGGTTGGTGACCCGGTAAGGTCCTTCACCACAGGCGCCTGGTTGGGCATCTGTCTTGCCACCGGAAGATGACACCATAGTACCCCCGGTCATGCGGTGAGTGGTTGTGAAGTAGCAGGTATTTTCAGTTGTTTTTGCAATAGTTCACCCTTAATCTAGGAAAAGTGGATTAGTAATTGCAACGAGGAACGGAGAATGCTGAAACTTGATCGTATAGACAGGCATATTCTGGAGTTGATGCAGGAGAATGGCCGCATCAGCAACCTGGAGCTGGCCGAGCTGGTCGGCCTCTCCCCCTCCCCCTGCTCGCGCCGGGTCAAGGCGCTGGAGGATGCCGGTCTCATCGACACCCATGTGACCCTGCTCAACGCCCGCCAGCTGGGGCTCACCCTCACTGCCTACATTCATATCTCCATGGACAGGCACACACCGGAGCGCTTCGAGAACTTCGATCGGGCCGTCAAGGATCTGCCCGAGGTGCTGGAGTGCGACCTCATCACCGGCAACGACGCCGACTACCAGCTCAAGGTGGTGGTGCGGGATATGGAACACTACCAGCACTTCCTGCTGGACAAGCTGACCCACATCTCCGGGGTGACCGGGGTGCGCTCGAGCTTCGTGCTGCGCCGCATCAAGCACAAGACGGCCCTGCCCCTCAATCACCTGGGCTGAGGGCCCGGCACCTAGGCTGACAGACACAAAATGCAAGAGGAGGCCATGGCCTCCTCTTTGTCGTCTCTGGCGCCGAGAGCCCGCTGTCAGGCCTCGACCGGGCTGACGTCCTGCACCTGCAGCAACCAGCCATTCTGCTCCTGCAGGGGTTCGCCGCTCAAGCGCAGGCGCTCGCCGGTGGAGACCCACTGCCCTTTGGGCAGGGCGACCTCCAGGCTCTCGCTGCCGTTGTCGAACACCCAGCGATCCGCCCCCAGGGACGCGATCAAATATCCTTCCATCTCCACTCTGGACTCGGCTTGCCAGGACGGGACCACGGTCTCGCGGCTCTCGATGAAATCCCCCTGCACGCCAAAACTGGCCAGTCCCCACAGAATGGAGAGCCCCACGATGGATGACTGCATCTCTCTCTCCTTTTCGTTTGGCACTTGAGGGCCAGTATGGGAAGAGAACAATGAGCGCACCATGAACAAGGCGCCAAAGTGCTGGCGAGATCGCGAAAAAAAACCGACCCCAGGGTCGGCTTTGTCATTTTATGGCGTCTTGATCACACTATTTGGCCGCTTCTTCTGCCATCCGCACGGCCCTTGGTTTATTCATCCACATGGCCACGCCGCGATGCGCCGCACAAATCCCCTCGTCGCTGATGGCCCTGACGCGAACGCCATCCTTGCAAACGGCCTGCCAGGCATCGGCATCGTCGATGCGCAGTTCGGAGGGGCCCTTGCCGGAGCCGGCACAGGCGCCCAGCAGGAGTGCAAACAAGGGGATCATGATCTTCATCGGATGACTCCAGACAGGAAAAGGGATCAGCGCCCCAGCTGAGCCGATACGCGATCGCAGAGCTGCTTGAGCTGGGCCAGCTCAGCATCGGCCAGATCCACCTGGTTGCGCAAGCTGTCCCCCAGGCAGCAGGCCCTGACCTCCTGTTGCAGCTGGCGCCCCGCCTCGGTCAGGCGGATGCATTTTTGCCGCTCGTCCTCGCGGGAAACGGTGCGGGTCAGCCACCCCTTGGTTTCCAGACGTTTGACGATGGGGGTCAGGGTACCCGCATCCAGCCCGGTCTCCTGGCCAATCTCCTTGAGGCTCACGTCGTCCCGGGCCCAGAGCGCGAGCATCACCAGGTACTGGGTATAGGTCAGGTCCAGCTTGTCCAGCAGTGGCCGATAGGCCCGCATAACCGCATTGGAGGCGCTGTAGAGGGCAAAACAGACCTGCTTTTTCAATTCACTCATGGGGCACCCCGCTGACGACTGGGGGCAGTATACCCCATGAGCAGTGAGGGCTGAATAATTTGCACGCAAGGCAGTTGGCCCACCAGCCCCCCATCCGGATGGGTGGTGGACAAGCCAGATCCCCGGGGCCATTGCTTGCGAAACGCCCTTATCCGTCCTAAGGTGGGCCCGTTTTTGGGGTGGAAGGCCCCCCGTCGTCGCACAGTCACAGCCAGGAGCGTCCCCATGTCTACTCCCTATCCCCGCGTCGGGGTCGGCGTCATCCTCACCAACCGCCAGGGCCAGGTGCTGCTCGGCAAGCGCAAGGGAAGCCATGCCCCCTACTGGTCCATCGCCGGCGGCCATCTGGAGCTGGGGGAGACCTTCGAGTCGGCGGCCATCCGGGAAGTGGCCGAGGAGACGGGCTTCGTCATCCACCATCCCCGCGTCATCGCCGTCACCAACAATCTGGAGACCTGGCGCGAGAGCGGCCTGCACTACGTCTCTGTCACCCTGCTGGCCGAGGTGGAAGGGGAGCCGCAACTGCTGGAGCCGGAGAAGTGCGAGGGCTGGGTCTGGTGCGACCCCAGGGTCCTGCCCGAACCCCATTTCGATGCCAGTCGCCAGTCCATCGCCTGCTGGCTGGCCAATCGCTGCTATCTGCCAACACCGAACCAGCCCACCCCATAAGCCATCGCCCGCTGGCTGGCGAACCGCGACTACCTGCCAACGCCGAACCAGCCCACCCCATAAGCCATCGTTCGCGGGGCGACACACTGCGCAAACGGGATAGCCCGAATAGTCATAACAGGTTCATCCCTTTGTCATATCATCCCGGCAGTGCCTTTGATAACGAGACAGGAGTGGTGGCGTGGGGCAGGTGTTTATTCAGTTTCTGTGGCTGGGGTGTGTCAGCTTTGGCGGGCCCGCTGCCCATATCGGTTATTTTCAGCGCACCTTCGTCGAGCGCCTGCGCTGGCTGACCCAGGCCGAGTTCTCCCAGTTGCTGGCCCTGTGCCAGCTGTTGCCCGGCCCCGCCTCCAGCCAGCTTGGCTTCGCCATCGGCCGCCACCGCGCCGGGTTCGGCGGCGCCCTGGCCGCCTTCGTTGGCTTCACCCTCCCCTCCTTCCTGCTGCTGCTGGCCGCCGCCATCGGCGTGGGCTATCTGGGCGCCAATGTCTGGCTGGACGCCGCCCTGCACGGCCTCAAGCTGCTGGCGCTCATCGTGGTGGCCGATGCCGTGCTCACCATGAGCCGCCAGTTCTGCAAGACGGGGCTGCAACAGGGGATCATGGTGCTTACCGCCGCCGCCCTCTGGTGGCAACCCGGCCTCCTGACCCAGCTCGTCATGCTGGCGGGAGCGGCCCTCATCTGCGCCCGGCAGGAAGGGCACGGGGCCGCTGCGCAGGCCAGCGCCCGGCGCCAACCCCACTGGCCCACCCTGCTGCTGTTCGCCCTGCTGTTCCTCGGCCTGCCGCTGCTGGGTGGCCCCCTCGGCCAGCTGGCCGCCGACTTCTATCGGGCGGGCAGCCTGGTGTTTGGCGGTGGCCACGTGGTGCTACCCCTGCTGCAGGAGAGCGTGGGGCACAGCCTCAACCAGCAACAGTTTCTGACCGGTTACGGGTTGGCCCAGCTGGTGCCGGGCCCCATGTTCACCCTGGCCACCTACCTCGGCGCCCAGTTGCTGCCCGCCACGCCCCTGGCAGGGGCCCTGCTCGCCACCCTGGCGCTCTTCCTGCCGGGGTTCCTGCTGCTGTGGGCCCTCGGGCCCTGCTGGCAGAGCTGGCTGGCCAGCCCCAGGCTGACGGGGGCGGTGACCGGGATCAACGCCGCCGTGGTGGGGCTGCTGCTGGCCGCCCTCTATCAGCCGGTGTGGCTGAGCGCCGTGCTGGCCCCCACCGATCTGGCGCTGGCCGCCCTCGGCTTCTACCTGCTGCGCGTGCAGAAACTGCCCATCCTGATCCTCGCCGGCCTGTTGACAGGGGCCGCCCTGCTGCAGGTCTGAATACGGCCACAACGAAAACGGCGCCCCTGCTGGCAGGGGCGCCGTTGTTGTCTCTCATGCCGGGCAGAACCTCAGGCGTCGGGATCGAAGTCCAGACTCAGGCTGTTCACGCAGTAGCGCTGGCCGGTCTCGGTCGGCCCGTCAGGGAAGACGTGGCCGAGGTGGGAACCGCACTGGCTGCAGGTGATCTCCACCCGCTTCATGCCGTGACTGTTGTCTTCGGTGTAGGTCACCGTCCCCTCGATGGCCCGGTCGAACGAAGGCCAGCCGCAGCCGGAGTCGAACTTGGCATCCGAGTGAAACAGCACGCTCTTGCAGCAGACGCACAGGTAGTCGCCACTCTTGCGGTTGTGCAACAGGGCACCACTGTAGGGACGCTCCGTGCCTTTCTCCCAGCAGACGTGATACTGCTCGGCGCTCAGCTTGTCGCGCCACTGTTCGGGGTTGTTACTGCTCATGCCGACTCCTCACCACTGATAACGGTGGCCAGCATACCCACTCCGGCCGCTTCCCTCTACCCCGCCAGCGGGAACTGTGATCCCGTTGGCAACACGGCGGCAACATCCGCCGTGGAGGTCGCCTCTTCCTTGGCCAGGGCGACCGCCGGCAGGGCGATCCGCTTGAGCAGCTTGAGGGAGTGGGCGCGCCCCACCGCCACCTGCCGCTTGATGTCGTCAGGCAGGAAGGGCAGACCGTCGTTGGTAGCGGTGTCTATGGTCTGGATCCACTCCATGCCTTCCCCCGGAGGCGGCAGGCGGAACTGGATGTCGTAATCGCTGGCGTTGAACAGTACGCACCAGCGTTCACCGGCACAGCCGATCATGCCGATGTCCATGGCGAACGCCTGCCCCATGGGGGCATGCCAGTCCTGATCCGTGAGCTGGTGCCCGTCCGGGTGGTACCAGTTGACCTGGTGGCAGCTACTGGGGGCACCGTTCCAGCTGTCGTCACTCAGCTGCAGGTTGGAGAAGACCCCCGATTCCGCCCGTAGCGCCATCATCTGCTGGGTGAAAACGAGCAGCCGCTCGTCCTCCGGGCGCAATTGCCAGTTGACCCAGCTTATCTGGTTGTCCTGGCAATAGGCGTTGTTGTTGCCGAGCTGGCTGCGCCCCATCTCGTCCCCCGCGAGGAAGTGCGGCGTCCCCTGGGAGAGCAGCAGGGTGGCGATCAGGTTGCGCTTCTGCTGCTGGCGCAGGTTGTTCACCCTGGGATCGAGCGTCGGCCCCTCCACCCCGTGGTTGCTGGAGAGGTTGTTGCCGTGGCCGTCTCTGTTGTCCTCGCCGTTGGCCTGGTTATGGCGCTGGTTGTAGGAGACCAGATCCTCCAGGGTGAAGCCGTCGTGATAGCAGAGGTAGTTGACGCTGGTGTGCGGAGCGCGCCAGTTCTTCGGGAAGAGATCCCGCGACCCGACCAGCCGGGTGGCGAAGTCCCCCATCTTGCCCGCATCCCCGCGCCAGAAGGCGCGCACCGTGTCCCGGTAGCGGTCATTGATCTCCAGCCACTGGCTCGGGAACTGGCCGAGACGATAGCCGAAGGGGCCTATGTCCCAGGGCTCGGCGATGAGCTTGACCCGCGCCAGCACGGGATCCGCCAGCATGGCCTTGAAGAAGGCGCTCATGGGGTCGAACTCCCCTGCTTCGCGCGCCAGAGTCACCGCCAGGTCGAAGCGGAAACCGTCCACCTGCATCTCGGTGACCCAGTAGCGCAACGCATCGAGCACCAGCCTCAGGGTGTTGGGGTGATCCAGGTTGACGCTGTTGCCGCAACCGGTGACGTTGGCGTGGCGGCCGTAGTCCGGGCCGTGGGCTCCCGCCTCGAAGGCATAGTAGCCCGCGTTGTCAAAGCCCTTGAAGGAGAGCATGGGGCCGTCGAAACCGGATTCCGCGGTGTGGTTGTAGACCACGTCCAGGATCACCTCGAGCCCGGCCCGGTGCAGCTCGCGCACCATGGTCTTGAACTCGGTCACCGCCTCCTCGGCCCCGTAGCGCGGCTCGGGGGCGAAGAAGGCGACGGGGTTGTAACCCCAGTAATTGCTGAGGCCGAGCTGCTCGAGCCTGGGCTCGGACATGAAGGCCGCCACCGGCATCAGCTGCACCGAAGTGACCCCCAGCGCCTGCAGGTGCTCGATCATCAGCGGATGGCTGATCCCCAGGTAGGTGCCCTGCAGCGCCTTGGGGATCCCGGGGTGCTGGCGGGTGAAGCCCTTGACGTGGGCCTCATAGAGCACGACCCGCTCGGGCGGAATGCCGGGTTTGCCAACGCCCTGCCAGTCGAAGGCATCGTCCACCACCACGGATTTGGCCACCATGGCCGCACTGTCCCCCTGATAGAGGGCGTCATCCCAGCGGGTGGGACGGCTGAGGGCCCGGGCATAGGGGTCTATCAACAGCTTGTCCGGATCGAACAGCAGGCCGTCCTGGGGCTTGCCATGGACCCGATAGCCGTAGCGCTGACCGGCCTTGACGCCGCGCACATGGCCGAACCAGTACTGGCCGCGCCGACCGGGCAAGGCCAGCCGGACCAGCTCGCGCTCCTGCTCGTCGAACAGACAGAGCTCCACCTTGTCCGATTGGGGAGCCCAGACACAGAAATGGCAGCCCGTCTCGTCGAGACGGGCGCCCAGCGGGTGATCCACCCCGTTTTCCATTGTGAACATCAAGACTCCTGTTTGATGAACAAGGTCGCGAGCGGCGGCAAGTCCAGCACTATGCTGTGCGCCATGCCCTGCCAGGGCGTCGGCTCGGCGACGAAAACCAGACCCACATCGTAATTGCTGCCCCAGTAATGCTCGCTGTCGGTGTTGAGCACCACCCGGTAGTGACCGGCCGCCGGCACCCCCAGGCGATAGGCGATGCGCGGCACCGGGGTGAAGTTACAGGCCACCACCAGGGGGTTGGCCCCCAGCTTGTCGGCGCGCAGCCAGGCGAAGATGCTGTTGTCGGCGTCGTTGTGATCCAGCCAGCGGAAGCCGGTCTGCTCATAATCGGCCTCGTACAAGGCAGCTTCATGACGGTAGAGGTGGTTGAGATCCCGGATCAGCCGCTGCTGACCGCCGTGCCTAGGATACTGCAGCAGGTGCCAGGGCAGCTGGGCATCGTGGTTCCACTCGTTGCTCTGGGCGATCTCGGTCCCCATGAAGTTCAGCTTCTTGCCGGGGTGGGCATACATGAAGCCCATGTAGGCGCGCAGGTTCGCCGCCTGCTGCCACTCGTCGCCCGGCATCTTGTAGAGCAGGGAGTGCTTGCCGTGCACCACCTCGTCGTGGGAGAGGGACAGGATGAAGTTCTCGTCATAGTGGTACACCATGGAGAAGGTCATGTCGTTGTGGTGGTAGCGACGGTGGATGGGCTCTTTCTGCATGTAGCTGAGGGTGTCGTGCATCCAGCCCATATTCCACTTGAACCCGAACCCCAGGCCCCCCAGGAAGGTGGGACGGGAGACACCGGCAAAGGCGGTGGACTCCTCGGCGATGGTCATGGCGTGGGGATACTTGCCGTACACCTCCTCATTGGTCCACTTGAGCAGGCTTATCGCCTCGTAGTTGTGGTTGCCACCATCGACGTTGGGGACCCACTCGCCGGCGTTGCGCGAATAGTCCAGATAGAGCATGGAGGCCACCGCATCCACCCGCAGGCCGTCCACATGGAACTTGTCGAGCCAGAACAGGGCGCTGGCCACCAGGAACTGGCGTACCGTGTCGCGACCGAAGTCATAGATGTAGGAGTTCCAGTCCGGGTGCCAGCCACGGCGCGGATCCTCGTATTCATACAGCGGCGTGCCGTCGAAGCGCGCAAGGCCGTGGGCATCGGACGGGAAGTGGGCGGGCACCCAGTCCAGGATGACGCCGATCCCGGCCTGGTGGCACTGATCCACGAAATATTTGAAATCATCAGCCGTGCCGTAGCGACTGGTGGGGGAGAACATGCCCACCGGCTGGTAGCCCCAGGAGCCGGTGAAGGGGTGCTCGGAGACCGGCAGCAGTTCGATGTGGGTGTACTCCATCTCCTTGACGTAGTTCACCAGATCCACCGCCAGCTCGCGCCAGTTCAGGCTGTCGCCGTTGGGGTGGCGCTTCCAGGAGCCGACGTGCAGCTCGTAGATGGAGAGGGGCTGCTCCCGCTTGTCATTGCGCTGGCTCTCGCGCCAGGCGGCATCCTGCCACTGGTACTGATCGTGGTCGTACACCACGGAGGCGAACGAGGGGTACTGCTCGCTGTAAAAGCCCACCGGGTCGCTCTTGTGGGGCAGCCGGTTGCCCATGGGGTCTTTGAGTTCGAACTTGTAGCGATCCCCCGCCTTCAGGCCCGGCACGAACAGCACCCAGTGGCCGCACTGGCTGCGTTGCATGGGGTGGCGACGGCCGTCCCAGAAGTTGAAGTCGCCGATGAGGCTCACCGCAGTGGCGCTCGGCGCATAGACGGCGAAGCGCACCCCTTCTACCTGCTGGCCGAGGTGTTCAACGGTGCGCAACTGGGCACCGAGGGTGTGGTAGAGGTTCTCCGGTTGCCAGGTCAGCTCTGCCAGTCCTTCCCAGGCGGCAGCCTGGAACTGGTAGGGATCGATGATGTCGACACTGGCGTCGGCGTAGCGGGCGATGAGCTGGTAGGGGAAGGGATTCTTGCGGCGGGTGAAAACAGTTTCAAAGAGGCCCGCTTCATCAGCGGCGGTCAGGGTGGCAACTATCTTGCCGGACTTGAGGTCTCTGACCCGGACCTCGAGCGCATCGGGCAACCAGGCGGTGAGTTTCAGGCCTGGCCCATCCGGATTGGCCAACAGGCCTAGATGGGAGAAGGGATCGGCACAGCGGGCGGCAACCAAACGTTCAACGGGCATCGACATTTCCTTTGATGGCTGAACATCCGCTTCGGCCTGGGCCGAAGCGGATGAAAGTGAGTCACATGTTGGCGATTAAGGCTCAACGGCTGGCCTCGTCACGGGCCCGGCTCATCTTGCCCGCCAGATTCTTGAGCGCCTCATCGGCAAAAATATCCTCCAGATCCCGGGAGAGCTTGCGACGCCAGTTGGGGTATTCATAACTGGTGCCCGGCACGTTCACCGGCTTGTCCATCTCCAGCCAGTCTTCCAGCTGGGTGCTGAACAGGGCACAGCTGCCACGGGACATGTGCAGTTGCAGACCGTGGTTGAGTTCGGTGTTCATGCCGACCCAGTTCACGTCGTGGCTGATATTGTCAGAGATGACCCCATGACCGTGCAGGCTGTCAAGGATCCGCTGCTTGGCCTGGTGGCGATCAGCATACAGAGTCTTGAGCACCTCTTCATCGGGGTAGAGCCCCAGTTCGCGCCCCAGCGCCAGATCGTCACAATGCCAGAAGCCCTTGAGGGTCGGCATGTCGTGGGTGGTCAGGGCGGACATCGCCTGCTCGGCGTAATGGGCAGGCGAGATGAAACCGCCATCGTCCTTGGAGCGTTCGAAGAAGAACACCTTGTAGGAGTGGACACCGTTCTCCTTGAGGGTCACATCGATCCCTTCCGGTACGGTGCCGAGATCCTCGCCGATCAGCAGGCACTGGTTGCGGTGGGATTCGAGGGCCAGGATCCCCAGCAGGTCGTTGACCGGATAATAGATGTAGGCCCCCTTGGCGGCGGACGCTCCGGGCGGCACCCACCACAGACGCAGCAAGGCCATCACGTGGTCGATACGCAGCGCACCGCAGGAACGCATGTTGGCGCGGAACAGATCCACCATGGGCTGGTAGGCGGCCTCGAACAGCTGGTTCGGGTTCATGGGGGGCAGGCCCCAGTTCTGACCCAACGGGCCGAGAATGTCGGGCGGCGCACCGACCGAGGCTTTCGGGCAGTAGAGATCCCGGTTCGCCCAGATCTCGGTGGACCCTTCGGAGACGCCCACCGCCAGATCCCGGTAGATCCCCATCACCATGCCGGCGGCCTTGGCGCGGGCATCGGCCAGGGCCAGCTGCTCGTCGGCCAGGAACTGCAGGTAGAGGTAGAAGGCCACGTCCTGACTGTGCTCGGCCATCCAGGCGGCAACGGCCGGGTTGTGATAGTCACGGAACGGCTCCGGCCACACCGGCCAGCCCCAGGCATTGTCGCCCAAGCCATAGAAGTGGGCCTGCAGGGCGTCGAAGGCGGCCTGCTGCTGCAGGCTGTCGCCACCGGCGGCCACGAAGGCATCGAACGCCGCCTGACGCTCGGCACTGAAGCTTGCCTCGTCAAACACCTGGCGCAGCATGCCGATCTTGGTCTGGATGACGCCGGTGTAGTCCACGTTGTCCTTGACCCGCAGGGAGGTGAGGTGCTGCTGGAAGGCCGGGCTCGCCACCTCCGCTTTCAGGCGCGCGTTGCCCAGGAATTCGGGCACCGCTTCCACGTCGATATAGGCGACGTTGAGCCAGCGACGGGACGAGGGGCTGTAGGGGCTGGCACTCTCCGGGTTGGCCGGATAGAGGGCATGAATGGGGTTGAGACCGACGAAGTGGGCACCCCAGGCGGCGGCTTTCTCCACCAACTGGCCGAGATCGCTGAAATCGCCGATGCCCCAGTTGTGGCGGCTGCGCAGGCAGTAGAGCTGCACACTCGGACCCCACACCTTGCGGCCATTGGCGATGGGCGCCTGCTTGTAGCAGGACTTGGGGGCGACGATGAGACGCATGGAGGCCAGCGGTTCGTCATTGCCCTCTTCCAGCAGTTGCAACTGGTGATACCCCAGCGCAGGCTGCACATCCAGGGCAACCCGGTAGGCCTGGCACTCCATCTCTTCAAACTCGGCGACACCGACCAGCTCCCCTTCGATCGGAGTCAGCTGGCCGGACAGCCGGGAGCCTTGCTCCAGCGCGATCTGCCAGTGGAGGGCGTCGTTGACGAATTCGATAGGCAGACGGACTTCAAGGCTGATGGGTTCGCCACTGCGCACCACCATCACGGGATCCAGGGGCCGCAGCCAGTGCTGGCGATGCTCCTGCTCCAGCTGCTCGGTCAGGGCGGCCTCGTCATCGACGCGGTAACCCATGGCGCCCAGCATGGCGGCCTTGCTCTCTTCGGATACCAGGGCCGGCTGGCCCCAGGCATCGACATATTCACTGGCAATGCCTTTGGCGGCAGCCAGCTGTTCAATCAGGGTGGTCATAGTTTGAGAATTCCCGCTGTGGATTCTGTCTACGCTATTTTGTGATTAATTTTTATGGTTGGTACTTGAACAGTGGCTCTTTGGCCATGCTAAACCGGGCACATTTTTACATATCTCCCCGGCTGGATGTGTGACCGGGCAGGCACTATTGTTGTTCTCTGCGCCCCACTTTGCTGATGATGCATTCAACAAAAGCTGGTAGCCAGTTACATAAACCGAAAATAAATTTCACAGTTTTTCATGATATAGCGCAATTTCGCGCAGAATGTTGGTTGACTCACAGGTGAGTTCTAGTAAATTTACAAACGGAATTTTCTTTGACTACTGAACAGTTAGGTAACCAATTATGACTATCAAAGTAGGTATTAACGGTTTTGGCCGTATCGGTCGTTTCGTATTCCGTCTGGCCGCTGAGCGTTCTGACATCGAAGTGGTTGGTATCAACGACCTGATCGACGTTGACTACATGGCTTACATGCTGAAATACGACTCCACTCACGGTCGCTTCAAGGGCACTGTTGAAGTCAAAGACGGCAACCTGATCGTTAACGGCAAAACTGTACGTGTTACCGCTGAGCGTGACCCGGCCAACCTGAAATGGGGCGAGATCGGTGTTGACGTTGTTGCCGAAGCTACCGGCCTGTTCCTGACCGACGAAACCGCTCGCAAGCACATCGCTGCCGGCGCCAAAAAAGTCGTTCTGACTGGCCCGTCCAAAGACGCCACCCCGATGTTCGTCATGGGTGTTAACCAGGATTCCTACGCTGGCCAGGACATCGTTTCCAACGCTTCCTGCACCACCAACTGCCTGGCCCCCATCGCCAAGGTTCTGAACGATACCTTCGGTATCGAATCCGGCCTGATGACCACCGTTCACGCTACCACTGCTACCCAGAAGACCGTTGATGGTCCGTCTGCCAAAGACTGGCGCGGTGGCCGCGGCGCGGCTCAGAACATCATCCCGTCCTCTACCGGTGCTGCCAAGGCTGTTGGCGTTGTCATCCCGGAACTGAACGGCAAGCTGACCGGCATGGCCTTCCGCGTTCCGACCCCGGACGTGTCCGTTGTTGACCTGACCGTCAACCTGAAGAAAGAAGCGTCCTACGCTGAAATCTGCCAGGCCATGAAGGCTGCCTCCGAAGGCGCCATGAAGGGCGTTCTGGGCTACACCGAAGACGAAGTGGTTTCCACCGACTTCCTGGGTGAGCGTCAGACCTCCGTGTTCGATGCCAAGGCTGGTATCCAGCTGAACAAGACCTTCGTGAAAGTCGTCTCCTGGTACGACAACGAAATGGGCTACTCCAGCAAGGTTCTGGACCTGATCGCTCACATCTCCAAGTAATTTGGGATGCGCAATCGCGTAGCGTGAAAAAAGGCGGCCATTGGCCGCCTTTTTTGTATTCTGAATCCCAGGCATCCCTTCCGAACTACCGAGCACAGGACTCTTTATGACACCGACACGCACTCTGACCGCTCACTGTACTCTCAGCCATCGTGTGGATGGCCAACCGCTGCTGACCATCGACAACCAATACGCCAGGGCCGAGATCAGCCTGTTTGGCGCCCATGTACTGAGCTATCAGCGCCATGGCGAGCCCGCCTCCATCTGGCTCAGCGACAAGGCCATACTGGATGGCCGCAAGCCCATCCGCGGTGGCATTCCCCTCTGCTGGCCCTGGTTTGGCCCCTCCCCCGCCCGGGTCGGCAGCGGCAAGCCCGCCCATGGCTTCGCCCGCACCAGCCTGTGGACTCTGGATGGCGTCTCCGACCACGGGGATGGCACGCTCGTCCACCTGTCTCTGCGCGATAGCGATGCCAGCCGCGCCCTCTGGCCCCACGCCTTCGAACTGGAGCTGGACGTGCTGGTGGGCAAGGAGCTCTCCCTGGTGCTGACCACCCGCAACACCGGCAAGGCCCCTCTCACCTACAACGCAGCCCTGCACACCTATCTGCAGATCAGCGCGCCGGACGCGGTAGCCGTGACCGGTCTGGGCGAACCTTATCTGGACAAGCTGACCGGCCAGACCGAGCGTCAGCAGGGCCCCCTGAGGGTGACGGCGGCCATGGATCGCATCTATCGCCAGCCCGACGCCATGGTCAGCGTACAGGATGGCGAGCGCACCACCCGGGTGGTGAATGGCAACCATGACAGCGTGGTAGTCTGGACACCCTGGCTGGAAGGCGCCAGCGCCATGGCCGACATGAGTGACGATGGCTATCTCACCATGCTCTGTGTCGAGGCGGCCATCTCCGACGAGGCCGGTGTCACTGTGGCGCCGGACGAGGAGCACAGCTTCTCCACCGTCATCATCTGATGGGTGTGACAATCCCATAAAAAAAGAGGGCTCCCGCGGGAGCCCTCTTTGCACCTTGTTTTCGGAGACGATCAGGCGTTGCCACTGGTCTTGAGCCTGAGCTCGGCGGCAAAGTTGAGCATGCGGTCCAGCGGGATCAGGGCCTTCAGGCGCAGCGCTTCATCCACATGGATCTCGTGACGCTCGGCGCCGTCGGTCAGCGCTTCCTTGATCGCCACCAGACCATTCATCGCCATCCAGGGGCAGTGGGCGCAGCTGCGGCAGGTGGCGCCATCACCGCCGGTCGGCGCTTCCACCATCTCTTTCTCCGGGCAGGCCTGCTGCATCTTGTAGAAGATGCCGCGATCGGTGGCCACGATGAGCTTCTGCTGGGGCAGCTCTTTGGCGGCCTTGATGAGCTGGCTGGTGGAACCTACCGCATCCGCCAGTTCGATGACGGAGGCCGGGGACTCCGGGTGCACCAGCACGGCGGCATCCGGGTTCTGGGCCTTGAGCTCACGCAGCGCCTTGGCCTTGAACTCGTCGTGCACGATGCAGTGACCCTGCCAGCGCAGCATCTCGGCCCCGGTCTTCTTCTCTATATAGGCGCCAAGGTGCCTGTCCGGTCCCCAGATGATCTTGTGGCCCTGGCTGTCCAGGTGCTCGACGATCTCCAGCGCGATGCTGGAAGTAACCACCCAGTCTGCTCTCGCCTTCACCGCCGCCGAGGTATTGGCATAGACCACCACGATATGGTCGGGGTGGGCATCGCAGAAGGCGGAGAACTGGTCGATGGGACAGCCCAGATCGAGGGAGCACTCCGCTTCCAGGGTCGGCATCAGCACCCGCTTGTGGGGGCTCAGGATCTTGGAGGTCTCCCCCATGAAGCGCACCCCGGCCACGATCAGGGTCTGGGCGGCGTGGTCACGCCCGAAGCGAGCCATCTCGAGGGAGTCGCCGACGAAGCCGCCGGTGGCTTCAGCCAGGGCCTGGATCTCGGGATCCGTGTAGTAGTGGGCAACCAGCACGGCCTGGCGCTCCTGCAGCAGCGTCTTGATCTCGGCGATCAGGGTCGCCTTCTGCTCTGAGGTCAGGGGCTTCGGCTTGGCCGGAAAGGGGTAGTCCATCTCGACTACCGGCGGGACATTGTTCAGTGCATTGCTCATTGCGACTGTTCCATCAACGCTCGGAAAGGCCAAAATTATAACCAGAAGCCGTGCACAAACCCATCAGCAAATCCATCTCAACCCCACTCTCGACGCCTGCATGGGCAATCTGTTCTCATTCCGGCCCGAAGGTATTGCCGGATGGCACCGGGCTTGCTCACGCCGGGCTGCCTCTAGGGGAACTCTCTCGCTGCGGGATCACGGCTCCATGGCGCAGTCAGATGGTATGGAGAGGGAAGTGACGTCGTCGTCGGCAAGTCAGTCGATGGTGGGGGTACTGGCAGACAGCAACAAAAAAGCCCGCTGGCTGCGGGCTTTTCAAGATGGTGGTCGTTACTGGGCTCGAACCAGTGACCCCCTCCTTGTAAGGGAGGTGCTCTCCCAGCTGAGCTAAACGACCTGGGATTCTGAAATGATGGTGGGTCGTGCTGGATTCGAACCAGCGACCAATTGATTAAAAGTCAACTGCTCTACCGACTGAGCTAACGACCCATCTAAATCATTTTTTAAAACATGGTGGTCGTTACTGGGCTCGAACCAGTGACCCCCTCCTTGTAAGGGAGGTGCTCTCCCAGCTGAGCTAAACGACCTGGGATTCTGAAATGATGGTGGGTCGTGCTGGATTCGAACCAGCGACCAATTGATTAAAAGTCAACTGCTCTACCGACTGAGCTAACGACCCATCTAAATCATTTTTTAAACATGGTGGTCGTTACTGGGCTCGAACCAGTGACCCCCTCCTTGTAAGGGAGGTGCTCTCCCAGCTGAGCTAAACGACCTGGGATTCTGAAATGATGGTGGGTCGTGCTGGATTCGAACCAGCGACCAATTGATTAAAAGTCAACTGCTCTACCGACTGAGCTAACGACCCATCTAAATCATTTTTTAAAACATGGTGGTCGTTACTGGGCTCGAACCAGTGACCCCCTCCTTGTAAGGGAGGTGCTCTCCCAGCTGAGCTAAACGACCTGGGAATTCTGAAATGATGGTGGGTCGTGCTGGATTCGAACCAGCGACCAATTGATTAAAAGTCAACTGCTCTACCGACTGAGCTAACGACCCATCTAAATCATTTTTTAAACATGGTGGTCGTTACTGGGCTCGAACCAGTGACCCCCTCCTTGTAAGGGAGGTGCTCTCCCAGCTGAGCTAAACGACCTGGGATTCTGAAATGATGGTGGGTCGTGCTGGATTCGAACCAGCGACCAATTGATTAAAAGTCAACTGCTCTACCGACTGAGCTAACGACCCATCTAAATCATTTTTTAAAACATGGTGGTCGTTACTGGGCTCGAACCAGTGACCCCCTCCTTGTAAGGGAGGTGCTCTCCCAGCTGAGCTAAACGACCTGGGATTCTGTATGGTCAAGAGTGGTGGGTCGTGTAGGGTTCGAACCTACGACCAATTGATTAAGAGTCAACTGCTCTACCGACTGAGCTAACGACCCACATCCTGAACCTGTCGCCACCCGCCCAAGCAGGCAACGTTAAAATATGGTGGTCGTTACTGGGCTCGAACCAGTGACCCCCTCCTTGTAAGGGAGGTGCTCTCCCAGCTGAGCTAAACGACCTGGGAATTCTGTCTCCACCTGATGGAGAAAATGGTGGGTCGTGCTGGATTCGAACCAGCGACCAATTGATTAAAAGTCAACTGCTCTACCGACTGAGCTAACGACCCTCACCACGACCAGGACCGATTGCACTGCTGCAGCGGCTCTGACGGCGGCCTATATTACGGATTTATCATCCTGGCGCAATAGAAAAATCTTAAATTCAATCTGTTTGTTCACTGCGCATACAAAGCGAGGCTGTATTTACAAGACTGTTACGAAAACAGTGACATGCAGCAATGTTACAGCTTGCCGAGGCTCTGCTTGGCCAACTGGGCCGGCGAGGTGTTGGGGTAGCCCTTGATCACCTGCTCGTAAAACGCCTTGGCTTCCGCCTTCTTGCCGTCAAGCTGTGCCAGCATGCCGAGCTTCAACAGGGCATCGGCCCGCTTGGGTGACTTGCTGTACTTGTTCGCCACGGTGGAGAACTGACTCGCCGCACCGGTCCTGTCACCCTTGTTGAACATCAGCTGGCCGAGCCAGTAATGGGCATTGGGGACATAGCTGGAACTCGGGAACTGCTTGATGAACCCTTCGAAGGCAGGAATGGCCTTGTCGTAGTTCTTCTCCTTGAGCACCAGGTTCACGGCTGCATCATAGGCCTGGTTCTCGTCCTGGTTGGTCGAGTAGTTGGCGGCAGCGGCAGGGGTCGCAGCGGCGGCGGCAGGTGCGGCCGGGGCAGCGGCAGGCTGGCTGTTGGCCACCTTGTCGAGCTCCTGATAGAGCTGACGCTGACGCTCTTGCGACTGCTCCATCTGGTAGGTCTGCTGTTCCAGCTGACCACGCAGCTCGGAGACCTCCCCTTGCAGGGAATCCACCTGTTGTTGCAATTCGGCCTGCAGGCGCAGACGGGCGTTGAGCGTACGCTCCAGCAGCGCCACCCTGTCTTCCAGACTGCCTGTCGGCACGATGGCGCCGTTGTTGCCGCTCAGCACGACGGCACTGCCAGAGTCGCCGCTCAGATCGCTGACCGGTGCGGCAGCATGGGCACTGGCTGCAAATAAAACGGCCATCGAAATGGCCGCTTGCTTATACACGAATGTCATTCGGTTCAAACCTTAGTAAACCAGGACCGCGCGGCGGTTTTTGGCAAAGGCTTCCTCGGTGTGGGACAGATCCAGCGGCTTCTCTTCGCCATAGCTGACGATGGAGAGCTGCTCGGCCTGCACACCCAGGGTTTGCAGATACTTGGCAACAGCCTTGGCACGACGCTCGCCCAGTGCGATGTTGTATTCCGGAGTGCCGCGCTCATCCGCGTGGCCTTCGATCAGTACCTTGACGCTCGGACGCTCACGCAGGTAGCTGGCATGGGCATCCAGCAGGTCGGCGTACTGACCCTGAATGTCGTAACCATCGTACGGGAAGAAGATCACGTTGTCGCGTTGCAGCGCTTCGAACTTCTGACGCATCTGCTCTTCCGGGGACAACATGCCGTTGGCGCCGCCGGTTTGTACACCGCCCATGCCGTCAGTCATGCCGGACTCGGCACCAGCGGCGTCGGAGTCGGAAGAGGAGCTACAGGCAGCCAGGGTGAACAGTGGCAGTGCGATGGCCAGACCCTTGAGCAGTTTATTGAGTTGCATGCTATTTCCTTAAACCTTTATAACAAAACAAAAAACAAGCGATTTTTTTATCAATTCAAGAAGGGCGACCAAGCTGGTGCACGAATTTCACCGCTACTGGTCGGAAGCACTGCCTTGAAGCGACCGTCGGTCGACACCAATGCAAGACTCTTACGACCCTGATAGATGGTGGCATAAATGATCATGCTGCCATTGGGAGCCACACTTGGCGATTCATCCAGAGCACTCTGAGTCAGTACCAACATGGCTCCATTTTCCATATCCTGGCGAGCGATGCGATATTGTCCCTGAACCCGGGTCACCATCACCATGGACTTGCCGTCCGGCGTGATGGATGCCCCCTGGTTGGAATCCCCTTCCCAGGTCATCCGGCGAGTGACGCCAGTCGCCAAATTTACGCTATAAATCTGAGGTTTGCCACCACGTTCAGAGGTGAACAGCAAAGTTTGACCGTCCGGCATCCAGGAGGGTTCGGTGTCGATGGTGCGGTTATTTGTGACTCGAGTGAGTTGCTTGCTAGCAACATCAACGACATAGAGATCAGGCTGCCCATCTTTGGACAACACGATGGCCAAACGACGACCATCCGGAGACCACTCCGGCGCCCCGTTGATACCGCGGAAGCTGGTGATCAGGCTGCGCTGCTGGGAGTAGATGTCCTGCACGTAGATCTCGGACTTCTGGTTCTCGAAGCTCACGTAGGCCAGCTTGCTGCCATCCGGCGACCAGGCCGGGGACATCAGCGGCTCGCGGGAGCGCAGCAGGGTCTTCTCGTTGTAGCCGTCGTAGTCGGAGATCCGCAGCTGATACGGGAACTGGGTCCCCTGCTGGACGGAGATATAGGCCAGGCGGGTCAGGAAGGCACCGCGCTCACCGGTCAGACGCTCATAGACGATGTCGGAGATGCGGTGGGCAAACTGGCGCATCTGGGCACCGGGGATGGTCGCCATGCGGCTGTCCAGGATGTAGCCATTGCTCTCGCCGCCCTGGGTCTTGGCCAGTTGGCCCTTCAGCACGTCGACCAGCTCGAAGTTGATCTTGTAGGTGCCGTCACCCACGGCGGCGATGGAGCCGACCACCACCGCCTCGACGCCCTGGGAGGCCCAGGGAGCGAAGTTGATCTCGCCGCTGGTGCTCGGGGTCTGCGGCATCTGGCTGCGGGACAGGGGCTTGAACTTGCCGCTGCGCATCAGGTCATTGGAGACCACCTCGGCGATGTCCTGCGGCAGCTGACCATTGCCCTCCCACTTGAAGGGGGCGATGGCGATGGGACGGGCACTGTCGATACCGCCGGTGATGACGATGTCCAAGGCCGCCTGAGCGCTCTGGCCTAGCAGAAGGCAGCCAACCAAAGCAAAAAACACTTTTCTTATCATGGCTTAGATACTCTGTTCCAAAAAAATGAGAGGTGAAATTCCTTTATCAGCAGATGCTGCCAACCACGGTCAATGACCCCGTTTTATCATGCTTAGATGTTCGGTTCTAACTTGAGGTTAAACTCCTTCAACATCTCGAACGCCGCCGGATCCTTCGGCACCGGCAACTGGTTGGCCTTGAGGACCGCCGCCTTGCCGGAACGACAAACTGCCGGGTCACCCTGACCGTTGTCCACCGAGATGACGAAACCACTACTGGCCAACTTGACACCAATGGTACAGGTTTTGCCCCGCATGGTGGGATCCAAAATCATGTAACGCTCGACGGTCGCCTTGATGAGTGCCGCATACTTGTCGACCTCACCCTTGGCAGCAGCAGACGCAGCCTGACTGCGCGCATTGGCTTCCGCCGCCAATTGCTGCTCCATCATGGCTTCCATCTCTTTTTGCAACTTGGCCTCCTCGGCCGCCTTGCGCTTGCGCTCCGCCTCTATCTTGGCCTTCTTCTCGGCCTCGGCCTTCGCCTTCTTCTCTGCGTCAGCTTTTGCCTTCTTGGCCGCCTCTTCCTTGGCCTTCTTCTCGGCCTCGGCCTTGGCTTTCTTCTCGGCTTCCGCCTTCGCTTTTTTCTCCGCTTCGGCCTTGGCCTTCTTCTCGGCTTCCGCCTTCTTGGCCTTGGCTTCTTCCGCCTTGGCCTTCTCTTCGGCCTGCTTTTTCTCCAGCTCTTTCTTTTTCTTCAGCGCCAGCGCCTTGGCCTCTTCCGCCGCCTTGCGATCGGCTTCGGCCTTCTTGGTCTTCTGCTCTTCGAGCTTGCGGGCTTCCTCGGCCTTCTGGGCCTTCTCTTCCGCCTGCTTCTGTTCAGCGACCTTCTTCTGTTTTTCGGTCTCGGCCTTGCGGGTCGCCTCTTCGGCTTCCTTGCGCTTGGTCTCGGCGATGCGCAGACGCTCCTGCTCCTGAGCCAGCTCACGCCGGGCCTGATCGGCGTCTTCCTTGTCCTTCTCCTTCTGCTGCTGGACAGCCTTGGGCTGTGCCTGCTTCTGCTGCTGGATTTGCTGCATCTGCTGTTCCAGCATTTCGCTGTCCATCATGACCGCATTGACGATCTGCCCCTTGGACTCGGGGCGCTTGGGCTTGCTGAAGTCGATGCCGACCAGCAGGATGATCCCGATGATCAGATGCAGCAGTAGCGACGCGACGAGATAACCGGAAATACCACGCTTCACATCCATCTCCGTCAGTTCACCGGATCCGTCATCAGACCAACCTGAGGCACGCCAGCATTCTTGAGGGCCACCATCAACAGGATCACCTCTTCGTAGCGTACGGACTTGTCACCGGCCACCACCACGGGGGCGTTCTGGTTGATGGCCAGATAACCCATGGCTTTCTCGGTGATGTATTGCTGCATCGCCTCGGGCGTCCCGCTCGGCACCGGCTCATCATCCGCCTCACCGGCCTTGATGACGTACTCCCCCTCGGTGTTCACGCTGACGATGAAGGGAGGCTTGGCATCCTCCGGCAACTGCTCGGACTCCGCCTGGGGCAGATCTACCTTGACCCCTTGCGTGATCACCGGCGTCACCGCCATGAAGATGATGAGCAGCACCAGCATGACGTCGATATAGGGCACCACGTTGATTTCGGCGACCTTCTTGCGCTTGAGCCGCTGATAGGTTTGCATTACTTCTCACCCTGCTGTGCGATTTGGCGGTTCAGTATGGTGGTGAACTCGTCCATGAAGTTGGCGTAGGCGTTTTCCAGCCGTTCGACCTTGTTGGTGAAGCGGTTGTAGAAGATGACGGCCGGGATGGCGGCGAACAGACCCATGGCGGTGGCGATCAGCGCCTCCGCGATGCCGGGGGCCACCATCTGCAGGGTCGCCTGCTGCACCTGACCCAGGGCGATAAAGGCGTTCATGATCCCCCAGACGGTACCGAACAGGCCGATGTAGGGGCTGATGGAGCCGATGGTCGCCAGTACCGGCAGGTTGGACTCCAGATCGTCCACCGCGCGGGACAGGGAGACGCGCATGGCACGATAGGTGCCGTCCATCACCGCATCCTGGCCACGGGCACCGGCCTTGAGCAGGCGGGCATACTCCTTGAAGCCGGAATAGAAGATGTCTTCCATGCCTTCGATGTCGTCACGACGGGAGGAGGACTCCTGGTAGAGACGGTTGAGGTCGACACCGGACCAGAATCTGTCTTCAAACTGTTCCGAAGAGAGATTCGCCGCCTTGATGACCTTGGAACGCTGGATGATCAGCGCCCAGGAGACGACCGACATGCCCATCAGGGTCATCATGACCAGTTTCACCAGCAGACTGGCTTGCCAGAACAGGCCAATAAACGAAATTTCAGCGTGCACTTAACAGCACTCCCTTGATTTTTTCAGGTATAGCAACAGGTTTCATTTGCGGATGGCTGACACAGGCTATCTGTACCATGGCCTGGGTGATCAGCCGTCCATCAGCCGCCAGGATCTGCTGTGAAAAACGCATGGAGGCGCGTTTCACTTCAGTCACTTGCGTCATTACGGTCAGCAGTTCGTTGAAGCGGGCTGCGGCGCGAAAGTCGATCTCGGTGCGACTCACTACGAAGGCGATCCCCTCCTGCAGCAGGACATCCTGTTCGATGCCGCCGGCGCGCAGGAACTCGGTGCGGGCCCGTTCCATAAACTTGAGATAGTTGGCGTTGTAGACGATGCCTCCGGCGTCCGTGTCTTCGTAGTAGACACGTACCGGAAACTCAGAGACTTCCCCCATAAAAATCTGTGATCCATTCGACAGTCAGATGGGGGGCTATCATAGCGCAGGGCTGAATAGGAAAGAAGCAGGGGGAGACAGGGAAATCCCATCTCCCCCCGTTTTTTATGGCAGGAAATAACCCGTTCCCGAACAGACTCCGCCGAACGTACCAGACGGGCTGAAGCCGGGCTCAGAGCGCCGCCCCCGAGGGGACGAAAAACAGGGGGAGGCAGCGAAACGCTGGCCTCCCCCTCTGCATTCATGGCAGGTAATAGCTGCTGGTCAGCCAGAGCCCGAACAACAGGCTCGGCAGGGCTAGCCAGGGGAAGAACAGCACGCGACCGATGAGGCTGCGCGGATGGAACCCCAGGCCGTGCATGACCCCGCAGCAGACCGCCCACATCAGCCAGGGAGCGAGCCAGAGACCGTGATCACTGGTGTTCGCCGCGACCAGGTTCGGTGCCTGCAAAATGGAGACGGCCAACAGGGTCGCCGCCAGCAGCATCAGACCCTGCCATGGCTGGCGCTCCAGGGGAGCGGCCAGCCGGGCGAGCCTGTCACTTGTCTTCATCTATCTGACGATCCAGGTTCTCGGTATGCTCCAGCCAGAGCGCATTGATGATGCCAAATGCACAGGCCAGCAGCAGCCCCAGGATCCAGGTGAAATACCACATACTCAGGGCCCCTTCTTAGTAGAGCGATTGTTGGTTGTCTTCGATGTGCTTGTTACTCACCCGGCCAAACATCTTGATGTAGGTCCAGATGGTGTAAGCCAGCACGGTCGGTACGAAGACGACTGCGACTACCGTCATCACCTTGAGGGTGTTGAAGGAGGCGGTGGAATCCCACATGGTCAGGCTCTGGGACGGCTCCAGGCTCGAGGGCATCACGAACGGGAACATGGAGAAGCCCGCGGTCAGGATGATGCCGGCAATGGCCAGGGAGGAGAACAGGAACGCCACCCAGCCCTTGTCCAGCTTGGCCGCTACCGAGGTCAGCAGGCACATCACCAGACCCAGCACGGGAGCGGCGATCATCCAGGGATGGAGGTTGTAGTTCTGCATCCAGGCACCGGACTGCACCACGACTTCTTTATGAAGCGGGTTGGTGACGGCGTCGGTGGCGACGGAGCCCACAATCACATAGCCATCCATGCCGCTCACCCAGACGCCGGCCAGGGCGAACAGCACCAGGGTCAGCAGGGAGAAGATCATGGCGGCGGTGCGGGAACGGGCCAGCACTTCACCCTCGGTCTTCATCATCAGCCAGGTCGCGCCCTGGGTGATGATCATGAAGAGGCTCACCAGGCCGGCCAGCAGGCCGAACGGATTGAGCAGGCCGAAGAAGTTGCCGTGATAGGTCATCATCAGGAACTGGTTGAAGCTGAACGGTACACCCTGCAGCAGGTTGCCGAACGCCACGCCGAAGATGACGGGAGGAATGGCGCTACCGGCAAACAAAGCCCAGTCCCAGTTGGAGCGCCACTTGGCGTCTTCCTGCAGGGAGCGGTACTTGAAGCCGACCGGACGGAAGAACAGCGCCATCAGGGTCAGGATCATGGCGATGTAGAAGCCGGAGAAAGCCGCCGCATAGACCATGGGCCAGGCCGCGAACAGGGCGCCGCCGGCGGTTACCAGCCAGACCTGGTTGCCTTCCCAGTGGGGCCCCATGGTGTTGAGCATCACACGACGCTCCACATCCTTCTTGCCGACGAAGGGGAGCAGGGCGCCCACCCCCATATCGAAACCGTCGGTGATGGCAAACCCGATCAGCAGCACGCCGACCAGCACCCACCAGACCAGACGCAACATTTCGTAATCAAACATGGGTCACTCTCCTTATGCCTTGCTCTGTTCGAAGTGGTACTTGCCCGTCTTCAGGCTGCTTGGGCCCAGGCGCGCATACTTGAACATCAGGTACATCTCGATGATCAGCAGTACGGTATAGAACAGGAAGATCCCGATCAGAGAGAACCAGATCTCGGACGCAGGAATGTTGGATGCGGAGACATAAGTCGGCAGCATCTCGGCGATGGTCCAGGGTTGACGACCATATTCAGCGACAAACCAGCCCGCCTCGATGGCGATCCAGGGCAGCGGGATGCCGTACAGCAGCGCCTTGAGCAGCCACTTGCGCTCGCCGATCTTGTGGCGGGTGCTGTCATAGAAGGCCAGACCGATCAGCACCAGCATCAGGATGCCGCAGGCGACCATGATACGGAAGGCGAAGAACAGCGGCAGTACCTGCGGGATGGAGTCATCCACGGCGGCCTTGATCTGCTCGTCGGTGGCGTCGGTCACGTTCGGGGTGTAACGCTTGAGCAGCAGACCGTAGCCCAGATCCTGCTTCACTTCGTCGAAGCGGGCACGGGTATCCTCGGACTTGTCACCGGATTGCAGCTTGGTCAGCAGGTCGTAGGCGGTCATGCCGTTGCGCACGCGCAGCTCGTGCTCGCTCTTGAGATCCTTGAGACCGGTCACCTGACCGTCCAGGGAACGGGTGGCGATGATGCCGAGGGCATAGGGGATCTTGATGGCGTAGTCAGTGCGCATCTCCTCCTGGTTCGGGATGCCGAACAGGGTGAAGGAGGCCGGGGCCGGCTCGGTGTTCCATTCGGCCTCGATGGCCGCCAGTTTCACCTTCTGCACTTCCCCTGTCTCGTAACCGGACTCGTCACCCAGCACCAGCACGGAGAGGATGGAGGCCATGCCGAACGCGGCCGCGATGGCGAAGGAGCGACGGGCGAAGGCCACATCACGATTCTTCAGCAGGTAGTAGGAGGAGATACCCAGCACGAACATGGCGCCAGTGGTATAGCCTGCCGCCACGGTGTGGACGAACTTCACCTGGGCAACTGGGTTGAACACCAGATCGGCGAAGCTCACCATCTCCATGCGCATGGATTCGAAGTTGAACTCGGCACCCACCGGGTTCTGCATCCAGCCGTTGGCGACCAGGATCCAGAGGGCGGAGAGGTTGGTCCCGAGGGCCATCAGCCAGGTGGCCGCCAGGTGCTGGCGCTTGCTGAGGCGATCCCAACCGAAGAAGAACATACCGACGAAGGTGGATTCCAGGAAGAAGGCCATCAAGCCTTCGATGGCCAGCGGGGCCCCGAAGATGTCGCCGACATAGTGGGAGTAGTAGGCCCAGTTGGTACCGAACTGAAACTCCATGGTGAGGCCGGTGGTGACCCCGAGGGCAAAGTTGATACCGAACAACTTGCCCCAGAACTTGGTCATGTCCCGGTACACTGTGTTGTTGGTCATCACATAGACAGACTCCATGATCGCCAGGAGGAAGGCCATCCCCAGCGTCAAGGGTACAAACAGGAAGTGATAAAGGGCCGTCGCAGCAAATTGGAACCGCGATAGGTCTACCACATGCTCAGCAATCATGATGTTTCCTCACCGATTATTGGCACGGCTATTTTAAGTTTTAAGGACAAAGCTTCCATTGGAAGTCCCCGAATGGTCGGCCACCCCTCGGCGGACTGACCGGATTCGACTGCCACCACATTAACAACAAGGCAATATACAAGAACAAAAAAAGCTAATGTTTAACATCTGGTAAACAATAACTATGGTTCTATTCCCGCCTATAATGATCGCTGTTTTATATCACCTTTATTTGATTGAAATCAATGTAAAACCACCGCCAATACATGCTTTTTCGGGGCAACTTTCCGGTCCGTTTTCAATAATTGTGGGAGCTTCATCACAAAAAACACCAAGACATAAACAATTGATTTAAATCAATTTTATGGCTCACCAAAATAGTTTAAATTCTGTTAAACAAATAAAAACCGTCATAAACAACACTCTCATTATTCCACTATTTAAAAATTGACAGCACGCCGCATAAAACCAATTTAAAACCAGCAAAAACACATGTTTATGCGACTTGCCCCCGCCCGACAAACCATTACTTTATCTAATCCAAAGCCCATAGATTTTCTTGTTTGTCCCACTCCGAAAGAGCTCCTACAATGCGCCTCGCAGTGAGGGCATACCTCTGGATACAGGCCGGTCATTCCGGGTTCCCGGTACGTATTCGATGAACATTTCGAACCTGTTTGTTGGGATTAATGATGAAAAAGTTTGTTGCCAAGACCATCCGTTACTACAAGCTTTCTTTCGTTCAACTCTATCAAATGAACCGACTCTGAGGCCTCGCGACGGCTCCTTTGTTTTTTCCCGACCGGTCTGCAGACGCACTCACTGTCTGTGAACATCCATCCTGAATTGTCTTTGCCCACCGCATCCGCCGTGGGCTTTTTTTTGCCCGCATAACAAAAAACCGCCTCGAGGGCGGTTTTTTGTTCATCTCACTGCCATTACGGCTCTGCCGGTCGTTCCAGGCCGAAGTGCGCATAGGCACGCTGGGTTGCGATCCGCCCTCTGGGTGTACGTTGCAGATAGCCCTGCTGGATCAGATAAGGCTCCAGCACGTCCTCGATGGTGTCCTTCTCCTCGCCAATGGCGGCGGCCAGGTTGTCGAGGCCCACCGGCCCCCCCATAAACTTGTCGATGACGGCCAACAATAGCTTGCGGTCCATGAAGTCGAAGCCTTCATTGTCCACGTCCAGCATGTCCATGGCACGAGCCGCAATGGGTCCATCAATCCGGCCATCGGATTTCACCTGAGCGAAATCCCGCACCCGTCTTAACAAACGGTTAGCAATTCGCGGTGTCCCCCGGGAGCGGCGCGCCACCTCCAGCGCACCGTCACTCGACATGTCCAGGCCGAGGCAGCGGGCACTGCGGGAGACGATGTCGGTGAGGTCCTTGACGTTGTAGAACTCCAGGCGCTGGACGATGCCGAAACGATCCCGCAGCGGGCTGGTGAGGGAGCCGGCCCGGGTGGTGGCCCCAATCAGGGTGAAGGGGGGCAGGTCGAGCTTGATGGAACGGGCGGCGGGGCCCTCCCCTATCATGATGTCGAGCTGGTAATCCTCCATCGCTGGGTAGAGCACCTCTTCCACCACCGGGCTCAGGCGGTGGATCTCGTCGATGAAGAGCACATCGTTCGGCTCCAGGTTGGTGAGCAGGGCCGCGAGATCGCCGGCCTTCTCCAGCACCGGGCCCGAGGTGGTCTTGATGTTGACCCCCATCTCGTTGGCGACGATGTTCGCCAGCGTGGTCTTGCCGAGCCCGGGTGGCCCGAAGATCAGCAGGTGGTCGAGCGCTTCCCCCCGCTGGCGGGCCGCCTCGATGAAGATCTCCATCTGGTCGCAGACGTGATCCTGCCCGGTGTAATCCGCCAGCTTCCGGGGCCGGATGGCCCTGTCGATGATCTCGTCCTCACGGGCGGCGCCCGCCGAGATGAGGCGATCCGCTTCAATCATGGGTTACCTCACACCAGGCTACGCAGGGATTCACGAATGATATCCTCCACCGACATGCCATCGACCGCTACCTTGCTGACGATCTGGCTGGCCTGCTGTGGCTTGTAGCCCAGCGCCACCAGGGCGCTGGCTGCCTCTTCGCTCGCGTCGGGGGCGCGCAGCGCGCTCTCCTTGGCAGGCAGGGAGATCTCGGCCGGGGAGAAGAGATCGTGGCTGACCCAGCCCTTGAGGCGGTCTTTCATCTCCACGACCAGGCGCTCGGCCGTCTTCTTGCCCACCCCGGGCAACTTGACCAGGGAGCTTATCTCCTCGCGCTCGACACTCATCACGAACTGGGTGGCCGTCATGCCGGAGAGGATCGCCAGCGCCAGCTTGGGGCCGACCCCGTTGGTCTTGATCAGCTCGCGAAACAACGCCCGCTCCTGCTTGTGATTGAAGCCGTACAGCAACTGGGCATCCTCACGCACCACGAAGTGGGTGTGGATCACCGCTTCCTTCCCGAGTTCGGGCAAATCATAGAAGCAGCTCATGGGCATGTGCACCTCGTACCCCAGGCCCCCCACCTCGATCAGGACCTCTGGGGGTTGCTTCTCGATGATGACGCCTCTCAAGCGACCGATCATGTTCTCTTCCTCGCCACGCAGACTCTCGCAAATTGGGTCATAGCATAAAGAATAACTGGATAAGTATCCAGCATAGGCCCACGGAGCTCACGAGGATGGCTTGCTCTCCCTGCACGGCCGGCACCATCCCGGGACAGGAGGCAGCCTGCCACTTTATTTTCCATCGGAAATGGCGCATTTGGGCCATTGAACAAACACTAAATTGGTCTTGTTCGGAACCAATCAGGGTCTTGCATCATGAAAATCGTCACCGTATCGAATCTCGGACTCACCATCCTGCTGGGCTGCACCCTGGGGATGGGGGCGATTGGCTGGTATGGCAGCCAACGGCTGGCCAACCTGCTCTCCTACGTCCTGGGTGCCGCCTGGCAAACTGCCGACGGCGCCATGGAGGGCTCCATCGAGCTCGGCAACCAGTCCCTCTATATCCAGAAAATGCTCACGGGCACGCCCCTTGACGAGCACGAGCTGCAACGGGCAAGAGGGGCCGCCACCGACGCCTTGCGCCGGGTGGAGGAAGGCAGGCTCATCGATGCTGCGGCAGTCAGCGCGCTGAGCCAGCATGAACAGGCCTATCAGCAACAGCAGGCACAACTGCTGGATCTTTACCACGCCTTCACCGGGATAGATGAGGCAATGCGCGCCAGCTCGGAGCGCATGTCGCGCCTCTCGACCCAGCTGGAGGTGATAGGCGACGAGGCCGTCGAGAGCCTCACCCTGTCACCGGATCAGGCCATCAGCTGGAACGGCGGTCTCGCGACCCGCTGGCAGGCGGCCGATGGCGGCATGGAAGCCAACATCGGCTTCTTGCGTCAGCTCTATGCGCTGGAAAAGATGCAGAGCGAAGGCCCCACCCCCGCCATCCAGGCCGAACTGGCACAGGCCACCCGCTTTTATCAGGAGGCGGTTGACGGCATGCTGGCAACCGGCCTGTTCGATGTGCCCGGTGACGGAGAGTTCGCCGGCCAGTCGCTATCCGCTCAATATCGCGCCCTGCAGACCGACAATGCCCGCCTGATCCGCGAGTGGATCTCCGCCCTGGCTGCATACCAGGCACAGTTGGCCCGTTACGAGCGCAGTGCCGACCAGCTCAGGCTGGCACTGGTCGAGATCGAGGCCAAAGGGGACGCCACCGTCGAGGATCAGGTTGGCCAGCTCAATGCCATCATCGGCTACACCAGGGACCTGATCCTGGGGGGCCTGCTGCTGAGCCTGCTGATCGTCACCTGCTGCGGTTTCTGGCTGGTCCGCGCCATTGTTCGTCCGCTGTTGCAGCTCGACCAGCGCATGCGGGATATCGCCGCAGGGGACGGAGACCTCAATGCCCGCCTCCACCTCCAGCGAGACGATGAACTGGGCTCGCTGGCAGGCAGCGTGGATCGCTTCATCGAGAAGCTCCAAAGGATGATCAGTGCCACCATGGACAACAACCAGCATATCAACCAGCACGTGCACACCTCGGTCAACCGGGTCCAGGCCATCAGCCAGAGCAGCCGCCAGACCGCCGAGCATGCCCAGGCGCTGCACCTCGACAGCGAGCGCATGGTGCAGGTCGCCACCACCATCTCGGACAACTGCAGCCTGGCCGCACAACATGCCAACGAGGTGCGGCAACTGACCACGAAGAGCAGCCATTATGTGACCTCCACCAGTGCCGGCATGCAACGGGTAGTGGTGGAAGTGGGCGAGTGCGCCGGCGCCATCAACGCCCTCAAGGAGCAGGCGAGCCAGATTGGCCAGATCATCTCCAGCATCAGCAGCATTTCGGAGCAGACCAACCTGCTGGCCCTCAACGCCGCCATCGAAGCGGCACGGGCCGGTGAGATGGGGCGCGGTTTTGCCGTGGTCGCCGACGAGGTACGCACCCTGGCCAATCGTACCGCCACCTCCAGCGCCGAGATAACCGGCGTGATCAACAGCATCCAGCAGCAGACCGAGCAGGCCTATCTGATGATGCAGCGCAACCTGGCAACCGTGGAGTCTGGCATGGCGGATTCTGACAACACCAGGCAGATCCTGTTCAAGGTAGAAGAGGCCATCGACCAGCTCGCCGACATGGTACAGCAGGTGGCGGACGCCACCTGCCAGCTCTCCCGGACCCTGGGCCACACCACAGACAAGGTCTCGGACATCAGCCTGCAGGCCCAGACCGGCGAGCAGGAGGCCCAGGAGTGCCTGCAACTGGCCTCCTCCCTCCATCAGGCCAGCCAACAGCAGCAGCGACTGTTGTCGCAATTCCGGGTCTAGCGCGGGCGGGCCCCCCGCTTCTCCCGCGGCGCAAATTTAGCCCTTGGGCCAGGGGGCTCGGCCTGTTAAAATTCCGCACTTGAAAATTTTCCAGGGCCAAGCCGCCCGAACTAGCGAAGGTCTACCGCGATGCGCACCAGCCAATATCTGCTTTCCACTCTCAAGGAAACTCCCTCCGACGCAGAGGTCATCAGCCACCAGCTGATGCTGCGCGCCGGCATGATCCGTAAACTCGCCTCCGGCATGTACGCCTGGCTGCCGACCGGTCTGCGGGTACTGAAGAAGATCGAGAACATTGTTCGCGAAGAGATGAACAATGCGGGTGCCATCGAGGTCTCCATGCCGGTGGTGCAACCGGCCGAGCTGTGGCAGGAGTCCGGCCGCTGGGACGACTACGGTCCCGAGCTGTGCCGCCTGACCGACCGTCACAACCGCCCCTTCGTGCTGGGCCCGACCCACGAAGAGGTGATCACCGCCCTGATCCGTTACGAGGTGAACAGCTACAAGCAGCTGCCGCTCAACCTCTACCAGATCCAGACCAAGTTCCGTGACGAAGTGCGCCCCCGTTTCGGCGTGATGCGCGGCCGCGAGTTCCTGATGAAGGATGCCTACTCCTTCCACATCGACAAGGAATCTCTGGTCGATACCTACGAGAAGATGCACGCCGCCTACTGCGCCGCCTTCACCCGCATGGGTCTGAACTTCCGTCCGGTGCAGGCCGATACCGGCTCCATCGGGGGTACCGGTTCCCACGAATTCCAGGTGCTGGCCGAGAGCGGTGAAGACTTGATCGCCTTCTCTGACAGCTCAGATTACGCCGCCAACATCGAGATGGCCGAAGCCCTGGCACCGGCTGGCGAGCGCGCTGCCGCCACTGCCGCCCTGACCAAGGTAGCCACCCCGGCCGTCCACACCATCGATGAAGTGGCCGCCTTCCTGGCCGTGGCGCCGACCGCCATCGCCAAGACCCTGCTGGTACTGGCAGAGGAAGATGAGCACGGCAAACAGGCGGTCATCGCCCTGGTGCTGCGTGGCGATCACGAGCTGAACGAAATCAAGGCCGAGAAGCTGCCGGGGGTCGCCAACCCGCTGACCTTCGCCAATGACGAGCAGATCAAGGCTGCCGCTGGCTGTGACGCCGGCTCCATCGGCCCGGTCGGCTTTACCGGTCGCATCATCGTCGATCGCAGCGCCGCCCACCTGGCGGACTTCGTCTGCGGCGCCAACGAGACCGGCTTCCACCTGACCGGTGCGAACTGGGATCGCGACATTGCGGCCTATGAAGTGGCCGACCTGCGCAACGTGGTGGAAGGCGACCCGAGCCCCTGCGGCCAGGGCACCCTGCTGCTCAAGCGCGGCATCGAAGTGGGCCATATCTTCCAGCTGGGTACCAAGTACTCCGAAGCCATGAAGGCGAGCGTGCTGAACGAGGGTGGCAAGTCCGTCACCATGGAGATGGGTTGCTACGGTATCGGTGTTTCCCGTCTGGTGGCCGCGGCCATCGAGCAGAACAACGACCAGTACGGCATCATCTGGCCGGACGCCATCGCCCCGTTCGAAGTGGCCATCGTGCCGATGAACATGCACAAGTCCGAGCGCGTGGCCGAGCAGGCACAGCAGTTCTACGCCGAGCTGAAAGCCGCCGGCGTGGACGTGCTGTTTGACGATCGCAAGGAGCGTCCGGGCGTGATGTTCGCCGACATGGAGCTGATCGGTGTGCCCCACGCCATCGTCATCGGTGACCGGGGTCTCGACAACGGCGTGGTGGAGTACAAGTGCCGCCGCTCCGGCGAGAAGCAGGAAGTGGCCATCGGCGAGATCGTGGCCCTGCTCAAAGGCAAGCTGGGTCGTTGATTCAGCTCTCCCCCCGATACAAAAAAAGCGCGCCATCTGGCGCGCTTTTTGTTTTCTGCCGCAAGGCGGCGACAGCCGGGCTGTGGCTAGTTGCGACCGATGAAGAGATCGGTCACATGGCAACTGCTCCTCGCCTCCAGGGCGTCGAGCATGTAGGCCGCCGCGTCCTCCGGGGTCATGAAGTTGCTCGGATCCACGTGATCCGAGTTGTCCCAGAATTCGCTGCGGATCCCGCTCGGATAGAGGTTCACCAGCCGCAGGGGAGAGCCCTTGAGCTCGGCCCGCAGGGACTCCAGAAAGCCGCGCATCCCCCATTTGGAGGCGCAATAGAGGCTCTCGTTTGCCTTGCCCGTCTGGGCCGCCGAGGAGAGCACATTGGCCAGCACACCGCCCTTGTCGCCGATGAGGCGTACGGTCTGCTGGGCCACCAGTATGGTGGAGACGAGGTTGCTCTCCACCACACGGCGGATCTGCTCGGCGGTATAAACGCCCACCGGCCCGAACTCGCCGACCCCGGCGCAATGCAGCACCAGATCGGGCAGGCCGCCCCATTCCACCGCCGCCGCGAAGGCGACGTCCACCTCTTCGTGATGCGCGAGATCGGCGGCGATGCCGACCACGGCGCTCCCGAGGAGCTGTTCCTGCTCCTGCAGCTTCTGGTAGCGGCGACCCATCATGGAGACGCGATGACCACGCTCAACCAGTCCGATTGTCAACGCACGTCCGAGTCCGGACCCCGCGCCAGTCACTATGATGTGGCCCATGTGCGCTCCTCAAACGGGATCAGAAGGTGAATTCACCACCGATGAACCAGCCATCGATGTTCTGATCGACACGGTCGAAGTCCATCTCGGCCTCACGCCAGCCGGCGCGGATCTTGAGCGGCACGGAAGAGAACTTGTAGGAGCCGCCCAGACGGTAGTCATAGTTGTCCGCATCTTCCACGCGCATGTCGCCGAAGGCGGCGAAGCCGGTCCCCGGGATGCGCACTTCAGCGCCGGTGTAGGCCATCAGCACGTCCTTGTCATAGGAGTAGTGCTGGGTGTTGAAATCGCCGTCGTAACGACGACCGGTCAGACCCAGATCGATCTGGAACAGGTCGTTGTTGAACAGGCGATAGTAGAGGCTCAGGTCATAGGCCAGCAGATCGTTGTTGAAGCGGCCGCCGCTGGTACTGAAGTCGGACATCTCGAACTTGGCGTTGGGTAGCAGCAGAATGCCGTGCTCCAGCTGCAGGTAGCCGCTCCAGTTGTAGTTGTCGTCATAGCCGCCGTCGGCACCGACACCGTTGATCTGGCCGCTGCCCTTGGCGTTCCACAGATCGGCGCCAGCGGCAATCCGCCAGTCATCGGCGGCGGTGGCGGCGTGGCTGAACAGGGCCAGTACACAACCGGCAATCAAGGTCTTCTTCATCATAAGGCTCCATCATGGACTGGAAAGGCCATCATTTTACCCAGTCGGCAAGGAATACCTAGAGCAAAAAGCTGAACAAGCGTCCATTCATGTCAGTGTTGCATGCCTTTTGCCGGTTCCACCGGCTTCACCGGCAGGTTCAGGGTCAGGGTTTGACCATCATCCAGGGTCAGGACCAGCGGGAACGGAGTCCCCTGGGAGAGATCCCGCACCTCGAACAGCATGACGTGCAGGCTGCCGGGTTTGAGGACGGCTTCCCCCCGGGCCGGGATCTCGATGCTCTCCACCTGGCGCATCTTCATCACCCCGTTCTCGTGCAGGTGGGTGTGCAGCTCGGCACGGCCCGCCTCGGGGGAGGCCACCGTCACCAGCTTCACCGGTTTGTCCGCGTCGTTTTTGAGCACCATGAAGGCCGCCGTGTTGGGTGAGCCCGGGGGCAACAGGCGCACATAGCCGTCGACGGCCTCGACCTTGGCCAGGGCCGGTGCGGCCAGCAGCAGGGCCAGGCTGGAGTAAAACGCACGTTTGAACATGGTTGAAATCCTTTTATGATGTGGTGAACCGAAGCGAGCTTACCCCTGTGGCGAGCCGTTGGCAGCCCCCCATGACAAGGATTCAGACATGGCCCTCACAATTCTGGCCGAACAGCAGGATGGCTTGCTCATCCTGACCCTCAACCGGCCGGACAAGCGCAATGCCCTCAACACCGAGATGTACCAGGCCCTCGCCGACACCCTGCGTCAGGCGGCCCAGGACGAAAACATCCATGTTCTGCTGCTGCAGGGGCAGCCGGACTGCTTCACCGCCGGCAACGATCTCGCCGATTTCATGGGAAAAGAGACCCTGGAGGCCGACGACCCCATCTTGCAGTTCCTCCACACCCTGGCCGACTTCCCCAAGCCCGTGGTCGCCGCCGTGGGCGGGGCTGCGGTGGGCATAGGCACCACCCTGCTGCTGCACTGCGATCTCGTCTACCTGGGGGAGAATGCCCGGTTGCAACTGCCCTTCGTCGAGCTGGGGCTGGTGCCGGAGTTTGCCTCCAGCCTGCTGCTGCCACGCACCGTGGGCCACCTGAAGGCGTCCGAACTGCTGTTGCTGGCCGACCACATGGATGCACATGAGGCTCTGCGCCTCGGGCTCGCCAACCGGGTGCTGGCGGTGGACGCCCTGCTCCCCTTTGCCCGGGAGCAGGCTCTGAGGCTGGCTGCCAAGCCGCCGAAGGCGCTGCAAAAGAGCAAGGCACTGCTCAAGCAGGAGCTCAGGCAGGCGGTGCACTTCGTCATCGATGTGGAGGCGCGCGCCTTCTCCCTTGCCCTGCAGGGGGAAGAGGCGCAGGGCCGCATTGCCGCCAGGCTCGGGCGCAAGGGCTAGCCGCCCGCCCCCCGGCGGTCAGTTGAGACGAAACCGTCCGATCAGTTCGCAGCCCTGCACCTTGTCCTGCACCTGGATGAGCCTGGCGATCTCGGGGTTGGGGTGACGCTTCAGGAAGGAGAGCAGGGCGGCGCGGCAGCAGCCCAGCTCGCTGATGAGGGATTCGCACGCCCGGTTGGGGCACTGGGGCACCAGGGCGGTGACCAGCTCGGAGGCGAGCTTGAGGTAGCGCAGCTCATAGGCTGGCTCGTCCATGGCGCGCCAGAAGTCGGCCATGCGGTGACAGGTGGCGACCCGCATGCTGGCCAGCTCGTCCAGATCCCCTTTCGTCAGTTCATACACCTCCCCCAGGGCCTGCTGATAGAGGCAGATGGCCGTGCCAAGTGCCCCCATGCCCAGGGCATTCTCTGCCTCCAGCATGTAACGTTGCCAGTGTTGATTCGCCATCTTCCTCTCCTCTGCCGACACGAGTGGAACCTGTATCATGGCCAATCGAGAATAAATATCAACCAGACCCTTTGTGCAGGATCCCTCAATCCGCCGCTCTGGGCTGATTGACGCGACACTGTTTGCCGGGATAACCGGGCAGGTCGCCAGCCAGGGAGCCGCAGGCCAGGCGCTTGGCCTCGGCGAGGCGATCCGGCAGGGTGACGACATTGACCGGCTGCCACCCCATCTGCCGGCCGAGCCAGCTGGCCCAGGCGAACTCGACGAAATAGACCTGCTCCCCCTTGCTGAAGTAGCCCGCGTCCTGCAACAGGCCCGCCAGGGTACGATAGGGGTAGTCCGGCAGATCCCCGATGTGGCGGGGCAGCTGCTCCGGGGTCAGGGGCTGGCCCCGTTCATCCTTGAGCCAGGCCCAGTGGTTGTTCTGCATCTGGCTCCAGAAGTTGGCCCTGTCCTGCAGCCGGGCGATGACCTTGACCCTGGCCTGCTTCACCCCCCGTTGCCACAGCGCCTTGGTCAGATGGTGTCTGTCCACCAGCCAGTAGCCGCCATCGGGGGCTATCACGATGGGGATCTCTTTCTTTTTCATCAACTTGTCGAGCTGCTTCTCGCTCTTGTCCGCCAGCTCCTGGGCCGTGGTGTCCACCTGCAGCTGGCCCACGCCGCCCTGGGTCGGATGCAGCTGGTCGATGTTCACCTCGCACCAGCTGCCCACCGGGCTCTCCTTCTCGCACGGGGCCAGTGCCCAGGCTCCCTGGCTCAATACCCAGGCCAACAAAATCCATGCTCTCATCGCTCTCTCCTCTGATCCGCGCTCAGGCGGGCGCACCTTGACCACAGCACCGGATATCATGGGACTCATGCTAGCGGTCAGACCAGCAAAGGGGATATCATGATTTCCCGTCTGTCGGCGATGCATTCTCGCCGAGTTTTCTCCTCGCTTCACACAATTTGAAGGATTCGCCATGAAAGGATGGAGCCCCTTGCTGGCCCTGCTGGGCTGTGCCTGCGTCCAGGCCGCCGATGTCCCGGCCGGCACCCAGCTCGCCGCCGAACAGGCCGTCGTGCGTCACCTCAAGGACGAGCCCGCCAGTCTGAGCCCCCTCAAGCTGGTCGGCCTGCCCGAGCTGCAGGTGCTCAGGGATCTCTACGAGGGGCTGCTGACCCAGGGGCCGGACGGCAAGGTGCAGCCCGGCGTGGCCGAGCGTTGGGAGAACAAGGAGAACCGGGAGTTCACATTCCACCTGCGCCCGGATGCGCGCTGGTCCAACGGCGACCCGGTCAGGGCTGCCGACTTCGTCTACGGCTGGCGCAAGCTGGTCGATCCGAAAGAGGCCGCCACCTTCGCCTGGTTCGCCCAGCTGGCCCACTTCGACAAGGTGGACGAGATAGTCGCGGGCAAGCTGGCCCCCGACGCGCTCGGCGTCGAGGCCGTGGATGACCATACCCTGAGAGTGAGGCTCTCCCAGCCGGTGCCCTACTTCCTGAGCCTGCTGACCCACCCCAGCCTGTCCCCGCTGCACCGTGCCAGCATGGAGCAGTACGGCAGCCAGTGGACCCAGCCCGGCAAGCTGGTGGGCAACGGCGCCTTCGTGCTGAGCCACCGGGTGGTGAACGAGAAGCTGGAGCTGACCCCGAACCCCTACTACTGGGATCGCGCCCATACGGTGTTGACCCGCGTCACCTTCGTGCCCATCAACCAGGAGAGCGCCGCCGCCCACCGCTACCTCGCCGGGGATCTGCACATCACCGAATCCTTCCCCAAGGAGCAGTACGAGAAGCTGATGCAGCAGATCCCGGGTGAGGTCTATACCCCGGAGCAGCTCGGCACCTACTACTACGCCTTCAATACCCTGCGCCCTCCCCTCGACGATGTGCGGGTACGCAAGGCGCTCTCCTACACCATCGATCGGGGCCTCATCGCCGACAAGGTGCTGGGAACCGGCGAGAAGCCGGCCTATCACTTCACCCCTGACGTGACCGCCGGCTTCGAGCCCAAACCCAACCTGCTCTCCACCAGCAGCCAGCAGGCGCTCGACGACCAGGCCAGGGCCCTGCTCAAGGAGGCCGGCTACGGCCCGGACAAGCCCCTCAAGCTGACCCTCCTCTACAACACGGCGGAGATCCACAAGAAGATGGCGCTGGCCATCGCCAACCTGTGGAAGCAGAAGCTGGGAGCCAGGGTCGAGCTCACCAACCAGGAGTGGAAGAGCTACCTCGACAGCCGCCAGAGCGGTCAGTTCGAGGTGATCCGCTCCTCCTGGGTGGCCGATTACAACGATCCGTCCGCCTTCCTCGGCCTGTGGGGCTCCGGCCACAGCGGCAACATGGCCCGCTTCGCCAACCCCGGCTACGACGCCCTGCTGACCAGAGCCGCCGCCAGCCAGCACCCCGAAGAGCGGGCCCGCCTGTTCGACGAGGCCGAAGCCATACTGCAGGAAGAGGCGCCCATCGCCCCCATCTACCAGTACACCAACGCCCGGCTGATCAAACCCTGGCTCAAGGGATACCCCATCAACAATCCGGAAGACGTGGCCTACAGCCGCCAGCTCTACCTCGTCAAGCACTGAGCCTGAGGGGCCGGCCAGGCCGGCCCCCACGGGACTTTTCCAATCCGGCTTACCGACATAAAATGCCGACTCTTTTCCTCCCCAACCCGTTGAATCGTCTTCCTATGCGCGCTCTGCTCCTGATCACCCTCTTTGCCGTCCTCCCCGCCAAGGCCGCCAGTGAAACCGAGTGCCAGCAGGCCTTCCTCGAGTGGATGCTGGATCAGCAGAAGCAGTTCAGCGATCGCAAGGCCAGCAAGATGGAGCGGCGCAACGCCGAGCGGGCCATCGATCAGGCGCGCGAAGCCTTCGCCAAACAGGAGAGCTTCTGCCAGGCCATGGCCTGGGTAGCTGACGAGCAGGGGGAAGATCCCCGCTTCAAACCGAGATCCGGGGAGATCCACGACTTCGTCCCCCGCGGCTGACCCGCCTCTCACAGGCCGCGGTCTACTACTTTTTTCAGTCTTTTCCCCTGCCGATTTCTTGACCCAAGCCAAGGTGGTGTCATCACCCGCATCTACAATTGCCTCGTAACACTCACAACAATAAAAAAACAAATTTATCAGTTACTTGGCTCATTCAGGATGCGCACATGACCACAACCCGGCAAGAAGGGGAGATCCGTTTCCCCGACCACATCTCCTTGATTTCGACCACGGACCCCGCCAGCCACATCACCTACGCCAACCAGCATTTCTGCGACGTGGCCGGTTACAGCGCCGCCGAGATGGAGGGGGAGCCTCACAACCTGGTCCGCCACCCCGACATGCCCAAGGCGGCCTTCGCCGACATGTGGCGCCGCCTGCAACAGGGCAAGAGCTGGATGGGGCTGGTGAAGAACCGCGCCAAGAACGGCCAGTTCTACTGGGTCAATGCCTATGTCACCCCCATCCTCAACGAGCGTCAGCAGATCATCGAATACCAGTCGGTCCGTACCCGACCGAGCGATCACGACATCGCCTGGGCAGAGCAGCTCTATGCCCGGATCCGAAGCGGCCAGGCGCTGCCCTGGATCAGCCGGTTCAGGCTCGAGCCGGGGCAGCTCACCCTGCTGCTGTGCGCGGCGGCCCTGACCGGTCTGGGGCTCTCCCTGACGACGGGACAACCCCTCTGGGGCGGGCTCACCCTGCTCTGCCTCCTGGGCCAGATGGGGCATGGCTGGCACCAGCAACGGCGGCTGGCACGGTTGCTGGCCCAGGCTGGGGAGGAGCTGGGTACCCCACTGTGCCAGGTGCTCTACGCCAGACGACAGGACAGTCTGGGAGCCCTCGAGCTGCTGCTGCGCATGAAGAAGGCCGAGCTCAGGGCGGTGGTCGGGCGCAGCGCCGACACCAACCAGCAGATCCTGCAGGCGGCGGAGGACGACAGGGGACACATCCAGACCATAGACACCCATCTGCAGCAGCAGCGGGCCCAGAGCGAGCAGCTGGCGGCGGCCGTCACCCAGATGAGCCAGTCCATCCGCGACGTGGCCAACAACGCCCATCAGGCCAATGCGCTGGTGAGCGAGGTGCAACAGGTGTCAGAGAGCGGCAAGCAGGCGATCGCGACCACAAGGGCCTCGGTTAACCGGCTGCATCAGGAGCTGGATGCCAGCCAGGACGTGCTGGCCCGCCTGACCCAGGACAGCCAGAAGATCAGCGGCATCCTGGAGGTCATCGGGCAGATAGCGGATCAGACCAACCTGCTCTCCCTCAACGCGGCCATCGAGGCGGCCCGGGCCGGCGAGCAGGGGCGCGGCTTCGCGGTAGTGGCCGACGAGATCCGGGCCCTGGCCCAGAAGACCCGCAGCTCCACCGGCGAGATCAGCGAGATGATAGGAGCGCTGCAGCAAAGCACCCGACAGCTGTCCGACGGCATGGCCCAGGGGGCGCAGACCTCGGTGCTCTGTCAGCAACACATGGGGACCACCGCCGGGGTGCTCGATCAGATCAACCAGATGCTGACCCGGGTGACCCACACCAGCGACGAGATCGCCCAGGCGGTCAGCCAGCAGGCGGATGTCACCCTCACCCTGGATCAGGGGATACAGGAGATCCACCAGCTGGCGAGCCACACCGCAGACAACAGCAGGCAGGCGCTGGACGGCATCACCCTGCTGGTGGAGCGGCTGCAGAACCTCTCCCGCCTGATCAAGCAGTTCCACAACTGAACCTTCCGGGGCGCGTCCACCGGCGCGCCCCTCTCCCCCCCTCTCTTCCTAGCTTCCCTTGCTCCCCCCATATGGGGCTGCTCATTGATTTGCAACAAATATGTAAATTGAATGACTCCTCCGGCCGTCATAACAGTCACTTTCCTGCGTATCTCAACCAAAAGGACTTCATGATGCACAAGCCACCCCCTGCCAGTCGCACAGGCCGAGGTGACCCTGCAGTTTGCCGCCAGCCGCCAGCAACAGCTGGATCAGCGCGGCCGCTACCAGTTGCAGCTGGCCGAGCTCGAGCAGCAGCTGGCGGCCAGCCGGGGCAACATGGACGAGGCGAGCTGGCAGCAGCACAGGGAGGCGGTGCTCGGCCAGTTCCGGCGCGACTTCTTCGCCCATGACACCGCCACACCAACGCAATGAAAAAAGGGCCCTGACGGGCCCTTCGTATTTCCCCGGCCATCAGGCCAGCGGGTAGCTCGCCGCCAGCCCGTTCTCGCAATGCCAGTTCGCCCACAGCTTGTCGTCGCTGCCCATCAGCAGGGTGGCGAAGTTGCGAGTGCGCAGGTAAAGGGGGGCGCCAAAGGGCTTGAGCAACTCGGCACGGATCAGCCGGTTCTCGTCGAGGTACTCCGGATCGTCGTTGGTCATGGCCAGGATCCCCATCCACTGGAACTGGGTGGGACAGGGGTGGACGATGCCGGAGGAGACCAGCTGGTGCACATTGACCACCCCCTCCCGCTTGTCCTGGATGACGCCGAGGCACCCCACGTGCACGTCGCCCGAGAGGATCAGGGTCTTGCAGCCAGGCTCCTTCTGGCGCCGCTGCCTGGCGTTGTCCAGCAACCGCATGATGAGCCGGGCCCGCTCCCCCTGATGGTCCTTGGCCCGCCAGTGATCCTTGAGATCGTCGGTCAGCTCCTCCTCCCAGGGGGTGGCATCCAGCGCCGCCTCGGTGAAGGAGAAGTCGCGATAGACCACGGGCACCCCCGCCATCACCAGCAGGTGCCCAGAGTCGCAGGCTGCCAGCGCGGCGTTGATCTGATCCCACTGGGACGGGCTCATCACCCGGGTCAGGGTGCGGTTGGCCCGGTTGTCCAGCGCCAGGATCTGGTAACCCCGAAAACCGAGCCGCCAGGAGTGGTGATTCAGCGCCTTGTCCAGCAGCGCTCCGTTGGCCTCGCTGCGCAGCTGGAACAGCCGGAAGTACTTGGTGGCGGCGGCATAGATGGCCTGATAGACCTCGCAGCGCTGCAGATCCTCGGGGTAGCTGCCCCAGCCATCGAAGATGTCGTGATCGTCCCACATCATGGCGCTCGGCACCCGGGCCAGCATGAAGGCGACCTCGGGGCGGCTCCACTGCTTGCAATAGAGCTCGCAATAGAAGCGGTCGAGCTGCTCCACCATGGTCCGGGTCGCCTTGCGTTTGACCTTCTCCTCCCGGTCCAGCTCGTTCCAGGCCTTGAGGGTCGGCACGCTCGTCCAGAGGGAGTCCGCATAGACCTGATCTCCCCCCATCAGCAGCAGGGAGAAGGGATGGGCCTTGTGCTCCGCAGCCAGCTTGTCCCACATGGCGTAGGGGGCCGGGGTGGAGGTGAGCAGCTTGAAGTCGGAGAAGCCGTTGCAGGAGGCGTAGCCTATCCGCACCTGCTCCTTCTTGCCCGGCAGATGGAACTGCCACTTGTCGTATCCTGCCTGATCGTGCGCCGGCTTGTTGTCCAGCAGGATCTCGTAGTCGACGGGGGTGCCGGCCTTGCTCTTGGGGCTGGCCTGCCAGATCAGCCGCCAGAAGCCCCCTTTCGGGGTGTCCGCCTGTTTGCTGGCGGCCAGCAGCTCGCCGTTGATCCGCACGCCGGCACTCTGGCAGCCGGGCTCCGTCATAAAGCAGACGCTGTAGGCGGTCTCTGCTTCGAGCCCGAGCAAGGGCCCCATTACCAGACGGGTCATTCGTCATCCCTCCATGGTGAAACCAAGGAGCATAGCGAAGCGACCGTGATTTGATAGTGACCAGGTGGGCAAACAGAGAGGGTCTGGATTGGCCCCGACCCTCTCACTGTGTGGTACTGCGACAAACCGGCCTGTCACGCCGGCCATGGCAGGGACGCTACGCCTTGCCCTTGAACTGCTTGATGCTGCGCTTGCCCTGGGTGCGACGGTTCGCCTGCTTGTCGCGGGGGGCGCGCTTGCCCTCGGCGCTCGCGGGCTTGTCGGTCACCGGGAAACCGTCGAGCGCCGCCAGCGACAGCTCGCGCCCGGTGAGGGTGCGGATGGCCTCGAGCGCCTCGCCATCCCCATGACAGGTGAGGGAGATGGCGAGCCCGCTGCGCCCGGCCCGGGCGGTACGACCGATGCGGTGCACGTAGACGGGGGCATGGGCGGGCAGGTCCAGGTTGATCACCACGGGAAGGGCCTCCACGTGGATGCCGCGCGCCATCAGATCCGTGGCCACCAGCACCCGCACCCTGCCCGCCTTGAAGTCATTGAGCGCCTGCTCCCGCGCCCCCTGATCCTTCTCCCCGTGCAGGGCCGCCACCGCGATGCCCGCCTTCGCGAGCTTCTTCGCCACCCCGTCTGCATCGTCCCTGGCGCTGATGAAGACCAGCACCTGGGGCCAGGCCTGCGCGCTGAGCAAGGCGATAAGCGCCGGCACCTTGCTGCTCTTGTTGACCAGATAAAGCCGCTCCTCGATCTCGCTCACCAGGCTGTTGAGCGGGTCGGCCTCGATGCGGACCGGATCCCGCAGCAGGCCCATGGCCAGACTCTCCAGCTCGGTGGGCAGGGTGGCAGAGAAGAGCAGGTGCTGGCGCGCCTCGGGCATCCCGTGCATCAGCCACTGGATATCGGGCCAGAACCCCATCTCCAGCAGGCGATCCGCCTCGTCCAGCACCAGGGTGCGCAGCCCGGCCAGGGTCAGCACTTCCTGGTTCACCAGATCCCGCAGCCTGCCCGGTGTCGCCACCAGGAGCTGTACCCCCTGCGCCAGCTCGGCCACCTGCAGCTCCTGGGCGACTCCGCCACACAGGGTCACGAGGCGAAGCCCCAGCCCGGCGGCCAGCCCCCGCAGGGCGTCGCTCACCTGGCTTGCCAGCTCCCGGGTCGGCACCAGCACCAGCCCCTGCACCTCTGCCAGGGCGGGATCCAGCCGCTGCAGCAGCGGCAGGCCGAACGCCAGGGTCTTGCCGCTGCCGGTGCGGGCCAGGGCCAGCAGATCCCGGCCTGCGAGGGCACCAGGAATGGCCAGCTGCTGGATGGGAGTGGGGTTTTGCAGACCCGCAGGCAACAGGGCCAGCAGGGCGGGATCGAGGGGAAGTTCGCTAAAGGTCATGGGGCTACGCAGACAGGATGAGGGAAGAGATGGGGGCGAAGTCTAGCCAGACCCGCCCCAGAAGTAAAAGAGTCGGGCAGACGGCAAAGAAAAACGGCCTGCCCCTTGCATCGGGGCAGGCCGTCGGCCATCAGCGCTGGGCGCGGATTACAGGGCAGCCAGGGCGGCGGCGTAGTTCGGCTCGTCGGCCACTTCGGCCACCAGCTCGCTGTGCAGCACCTTGTCGTGCTCATCCAGCACCACGATGGCGCGGGCGGCCAGACCCACCAGCGGACCGGAGGAGAAGGCCACGCCGTAGTCCTGCAGGAAGGAGACGCCACGCAGGGTGGACAGGTTCACTACCTTGTCCAGCCCCTCGGCGCCGCAGAAACGGGCCTGGGCGAACGGCAGGTCGGCGGAGATGCACAGCACCACGGCGTTGTTCAGGGCGCTGGCCTGCTCGTTGAACTTGCGCACGGAAGTAGCGCAGGTCGGGGTATCGACGCTCGGGAAGATGTTCAGGATCTTGCGCTGACCGGCGAAGTTCGCCAGGGTCACGTCGGACAGGTCCTTGGCAACCAGGGAGAAGGGCTTGGCCTGCTCACCGGCAACGGGGAAGTGGCCGGAAACGGAGACGGGGTTGCCTTGCAGGGTGACGGTATTGCTCATGTTAGGTCCTTGATTATCGGTGTGGGATCCAGGGTCAACAGTATAGGCCCAGCGGCAGGGGACAAACACCCGCTAACAAGAGGGATTTGCGCCCTGCTCCCGTCCCCCGCGCTTTCCAGCCACAAGACCTGGACCCAATGCCTCCGGACAGGGACCACAAACCGGGCTTGACCTTGGACTAAAGACCAAGGTTTACACTGGGTCCAGACATCGGGGATCCCGCAGGGGCGGGATCCACTCAAGAGGGACTCATCATGAGCAAATCCTGCTGCGGCCATTCCCATGCATCCCCCATCAAGGGCATCGTCAAGGCCGCCCCCCACGAGCACCAGCACGACAGCCACTGCTGCGACAACGCCACCCAGGACTGCCAGCGTCAGGCCCCCCGGGATCACCAGGAGCACGGCGCAGGCGAATGTACCGGGGATGAGGATCCCCCCGCCGGGGCCAACAGTCCGCCCTCTGCGCATCACGCACACGTCCCCGACGGCCCCCTGCCTGCCCCCACCCGCGACAGCCGCCGTCACAGCTGGCAGGTGCTGGGGATGGACTGCCCCAGCTGCGCCCGCAAGATAGAGACGGCCGTCAGCCGCGTCGAAGGGGTTCAGCAGGCCCGCGTGCTGTTCGCCACCGAGAAGCTGGTGGTGGATCTCGCCCCGGGCCAGGCCCCCGACCCCGTCACCGCCGCCGTGCTGGCCGCCGGCTTCCGGCTCAAGGGGGAGCAGGACGACAAGCAGGCACAGACCGCCACAGGCGCGGCTCTGGCGACCTCGCTTGGCAACCTGCTCGGCAAGTATTGGCAGCCCCTGTCGCTGGCCGGCCTGATGGGGGTGGCGGCCCTGCTGCCGAGCCAGATCGGCCAGCCCATCTTTACCCTGGCCACCCTCTGGGGCCTGTGGCCCGTCGCCCGCAAGGCCTGGGCACTGACCCGAAGCGGTTCCCCCTTCGCCATCGAGACCCTGATGACGGTCGCCGCCGTGGGCGCCCTCTTCCTCGGCGAGACCGCCGAGGCGGCCATGGTGCTGCTGCTCTTCATGCTGGGGGAACACCTGGAGGCCTACGCCGCCGGTCGCGCCCGTGCCGGGGTCACCGCCCTGATGGCCCTGGTGCCCGACAAGGCGCTGCGCATCCGCAAGACGCCCGACGGGGAGCTGCGTGAAGAGGTGGCCGCCGACCAGCTGCGTCCAGGCGACGTCATCGAGATCGCCCCGGGCGCCCGTCTGCCCGCCGATGCCCGCCTGCTCGATACCCTCGGCGCCTTTGACGAGAGTACCCTGACCGGCGAATCCATCCCGGTGGAACGCCGCCAGGGTGACAAGGTGCCCGCCGGCAGTCTGGCGGCGGATCGGGTGCTGCGCCTCGAGGTGGTCTCCGAGCCCGGCAACAACGCCATCGACCGCATCCTGCACCTCATCGAGGAGGCCGAGACCCAGCGCGCCCCCATCGAGCGCTTCATCGACCGTTTCAGCCGCTGGTACACCCCGGCCATGATGCTGGTCGCCCTGCTGGTGATGCTGGTGCCCCCGCTCGCCTTCGGCCAGGGCTGGGACGAGTGGATCTACCGCGCCCTGGCGCTGCTGCTCATCGGCTGCCCCTGCGCCCTGGTGATCTCCACCCCGGCGGCGGTCACCTCCGCCCTGGCGGCAGCCACCCGCCAGGGGGCCCTCATCAAGGGGGGCGCGGCCCTGGAACGCCTCGCCCACATCGATACCCTGGCCTTTGACAAGACAGGCACCCTGACCCTGGGCAAGCCGCAACTGACTGAACTGGTGAGCCTGAATGGCCAGCCTGAGGCCGAACTGCTGGCCCTGGCCGCCGCCATCGAGCAGGGCTCCCACCACCCCCTGGCCCGCGCCGTGGTGATGGCGGCCGGCGAACGGGGCCTCAGCCCCGCCGCCGCTCAGGATCTGCGCGCCCTGCCCGGCATGGGCGTGGAAGGCCGCATAGGCGGCACTCTCTGGCAGCTGCTGGCGCCGAGCCGGGTCGCCACCCTGGATGCGACGGTGCAGGCCCGGGTCGCCACCCTGGAGCAACAGGGCAAGACGGTGGTGGTGCTCGGCCAGCCTGACACCGCCCCGGCTGCCCTGCTGGCCCTGCGCGACCAGATCCGCCCGGAGGCAGCCCCGGCCCTGCGCGAGCTGGGCGAGCTCGGGCTCAAGAGCATCATGCTGACCGGTGACAACCCCCGCGCCGCCGAGGCCATCGCCACCGAGCTCGGCATGGGCTGGCGCGCAGGCCTGCTGCCGGAGGGCAAGGTCGATGAGATCGCCAAGCTAGGTCTGACGCAAAAGGTCGCGATGATCGGCGACGGCATCAACGACGCACCGGCCATGAAGCGGGCCAGCATCGGCATCGCCATGGGAGGCGGCACCGACGTGGCGCTGGAGACCGCCGATGCGGCCCTGACCCACAACCAGCTCGGCGGGGTCGCCGCCATGATCCGGCTCTCCCGCGCGGCGCTGGCCAACATCCACCAGAACATAGCGCTGGCGCTGGGGCTCAAGGCCATCTTCCTGGTCACCAGCCTGCTCGGCATCACCGGCCTGTGGATTGCGGTGCTGGCCGACACCGGCGCCACCGCCCTGGTCACCGCCAACGCCCTGCGCCTGCTGCGAAAACGCTAGTCCGGCCGTAAACTGCACAACCAACAGCCGCTCCAACGGGGCGGCTTTTTTATTGCCTCGCCCACGAGCAAAGAAAAAGCGCGGCTGCCGGTCGGCAGTCGCGCTTTGCTTACTCTCTCGGTGTTATCCCGCCCTTGGCGAGGCGGAATTCAACCCGGGGCTGCCGAGCCAGCCCCGGGCTCGATGGGAAAGACTTACTTGGCGCTGCACTCCTGGATGATGACGCTGCCCACCTCGCCGGAAGTCTGGGTCGGGTCAACCTTCACCAGGAAGCTCCACAGACCCTGTTCCAGCGTGATGCTGTTGTTGCCCATGCCACCGTCGCCGTGCTGGAGCGGGTAAACCTGCTCGGGCTCCAGTGCGATCAGGGTGCCACCGGCATCCTTCACGAAGAACTGCTTGCTCCAGTTGCCATCGTCGTTGGCAAACTTGAAGTCAAAGCTGCCCGCGTAGTTGAAGGCGGCCTGATAGATGGCGAGGTTACCTTCCATCCCCTTGTAGCTCAGCTGGTAGGCCGGCTGGGCGTTCCAGTCGCTCAGACTGCCGCGCACATAGAGCGGGAAGCCGAGCGGATTGCCCGCGACGGTATCCAGCACCTTGCAGCTCTGCGCCGGTTCGGTGTAGCTGACACTCAGGGTGGGCTTGTCCTTGTTCATGGCGGTGAAGACAAACTTGTAGGTGCCAGCCTTCTCCACGTTGAACGGCAGATCCCCGCCATTGGCACAGAGCGCACTGACCTGGCCGGTCGCCAGCTGGTCGGTATCGCTGCACTTGCCGTAGTTGATGGGGCCACCCCAGTCGCTGCCGGCGATCTTCACCTGGGTCGTCCCCAGCTGATCCGTCGTCACCTCGGTGGTGAACTCATAGGTGTAGTTGCCACTGAAGCTCATCTTGTTGACCGGATCCCAGGTCCCCAGGAAACCACGGACAAACACCTCGGTATCACCGAAGGGGGGCAAGGTGCTCAGATCCGTCTTTTTGCTCACCGGCAGACCCGCGCCCTGGGCGCCGCTCTGCGGCTTGACGAAGACGGCGGCGGACCAGGCCCCCAGCGTCAGCTCACCGTTCCCTACGGCAGCGCCGCTGGCGATGCTGCCAGCGCCGTGATGGGCCCCGCTCAGCACCATGCCGGCCAGATCGATGGGCTGATCGTCGCCGTCACGGAAGTCGCCGATGCTCTGGCTCTGGCTGGTGGCGTTGATCATCACCACCAGGCCGTCGATGGCCGGATCCAGATCCGCGCCGGCCTTGCTGCCATCGTCCACCGTCATCACGATGAGACCCGGCACCTGATCCGGCCCGGTGTTGCGGAAGTCGACGCGCTTGATCACCTCGGCACCGCTGCCCAGACGCAGCAGACGGGAGGATTGACGCAACTCGGCCAGCTCCTGGTAGAAGCCCATCATCTGCGCCATCTCGGCCGACCCCGGCTTGGCGTGCTGGCCGAGCACCTGCTCGATCAGCTCGTAGTTGGCCTCGTCCTTGTCCTTGCGCGGCAGCCCCTTGTCGAAGTTGTTGTCGGCCAGGGTATAGTCGACTCTGTTGTACCAGTCGCCGGAGTCGTAGCTGTCCCGCTCCATGGACTTGGAGCGCAGCAGTTCCACCCCGGCGTGGGTGAAGGGAATGCCCTGCCCCAGCATGGCGGTGGCGAGCGATACCCCCTGCATCCGCACCAGATCGGCCCCTTCCGGCGCCTTGTAAACCAGGTTGTCAAACAGGGTCTGGTTGTCGTGCTTGTCGACGTAGTTCTGGATTTCGGTCGGATCCTGGGCATAACCCGCAGGCTGACCGTTGTAGTCGATGTCGGACCCCTTCTTGGGTACGCCGTCCTTGTCGGTCAGCACGAACTCCTTGAGGTTGCCCGCCATGCCGAGGCGCACCAGGTCAGACTGGTGCAGGGCGGTGGCGAGATCGACGCCGTCCAGCTCGTTGGCATCCACCAGGGCGCCGTTGCCAAAGCCCTGGGTCTTGCGGATCGTTTCGCCGCCGTCGAACGGGCTGCCGCCACGGACCGCGTCCCGCAGCCGGTCGGAGAAGGAGCCGATGCCGGTGCCGGCCAGGTGTTTCTGGGTCGCCTGCACGAAGCGCTTGTCATCCTGCACCTCGCCGAAGTTCCACCCCTCGCCGTAGAAGTACATCTCCGGGTTGACCTTCTTCACCTCGGCCAGGGCCTGCACCATCTGATCTTTCGGGTGGTGGCCCATCAGGTCGAAGCGGAAGGCGTCGATCTTGTAGTCCCGCGCCCAGGTGACCAAAGAGTCATCCATCAGCTTGGCGAACATGGCGTGTTCCGGCGCCGTGTTGGAGCAGCAGGTGGAGTTCTCCACCGAGCCGGTCTCCGGATTGAGGCGCTGGTAGTACCAGGGCACTATCTTGTCGAGCACGGATTTCGGACCCAGCCCCGCCTCGTTGGTGTGGTTGTAGACCACGTCCATCACCACGTTCATGCCGATGTTCTGCTTGATGGCCATGACCATCTCGCGGAACTCCTTGATCCGGGTCGTCCCCTCCGCATTGGTGGCGTAGGAGCCTTCCGGCGTGGTGTAGTGGTAAGGGTCATAACCCCAGTTGAAGGAGTCGACCCCGCGCAGATAGCCGTACAGCTCCTGCACGACCGGGTTCTCCTTGCTGTCGCTGGCTTGCAGATCTGCCAGCACGGCCTCGATGGTCTCACCGCCGCCGCAGTGGCTGGCGAACCTGGAGTTCTTGACCTCGGCATTGACCTCGCACAGCTTGCTGAAGTCGTCGCCGATGTTGGCCACCTTGGCCGGATCCTCGTTGACGGTGGCGATGTCGAACACCGGCAGCAGGTGCAGGTGGCTGACGCCGCTCTTGGCCAGGGATTGCAGGTGCTTGACCGGCACGCTGTCGGGCTGGGTCAGCCCGAGGAACTTGCCGCGCTTGTCTGCATCGGTCGAGGCATCGTTGCCGGTCAGATCCCGGACATGGGCCTCGTAGATGGTGATGTCGGCAGGGTTCTGCTGGCTGTGGGGGGCCTTGAGGCTGTCCCACCCTTCCGGCTTGAGGGCCGGATCGTCGAGATCCACCACCTGGCTGAACTCGGAGTTCATCGCCAGGCTCAGGGAGTAGGGGTCGGTCACCTGATAGGACTCCAGCTTGCGGCTGACCGGGTGATAGACCTGGATGTCGTAGCGATAGTATTTGCCGACCAGATCGCTGCCCCCCTGCACGCTCCAGCTGCCGCTGGCCTCGTCCAGGGTCATGGCACGCTCGCCGAGGGCGTTGTGCTGCTCGTCGAACAGCGCCAGCTTGACCGACTTGGCGGTCGGCGCCCACAGCCGGAAGGTGACATTGCCCCCCTCGACCACGGCGCCGTAGGCCAGCTTGGTAGCCGCTTCGCTGTAGAGGGCGTCGAGGGCGCCGGCGCTCTGCACCAGGGTGGCCCCCTGCAGAATGCCGTCGGCGTCGGTGCCGATGGCCACCAGCTCACCCTTGAGCAGGGGCTTGAGGTCCTGCCCGGCGGGCAGGGCGAAGGCGGCGGCATCCTTGAGGTGCGGGTACTTGGCCTGCTGCTCCTCGCTCAGGCTGGTCGGGGTCAGCTTGAGGTAGGGGAAGTCGAACACGCCGTCGCTGTTGGCGGTGATGGTGCCGGACTCGGTGTAGTAGAGACGCACATAGGGCTTGTCCTTGCCCCCTTGCCAGATCAGGGTATTGCCGTCGATCAGGTGGGCGCTGGCCCCCGCCACGCCGAAGGCGGCGGTGAAGGCCTCGGCCCGGCTGCCGAAGATCTCGCTCTTGCCCGCCACGATGGCCACGGTGCGATCCGGGTGATCGCTGAAGACCACCTTCATGTCGCTGCCGGTCAGGTTCGCGAGATCGCCGTTGCGGGCGATGAAGTTGATGCAGCCTTCCATCTTGCTGAGCGGCACGACCCAGGCCGGGCCGAAGCTGTCCGCCTCGGACGGCGTCTTGCTCTTGTCATCCCAGCTGCTGTTGAGGCCGCTCTCGGCCGTCGCGTTGCAGGCGTCGTTGTTCCACAGGTGCAGGCTGTGGTTGGCGAAGGGGCCCGTGACCCCGCGCGCCGCGCTGCTCTGGGTATCGACCAGGGCGATCACGGCCTCGTCGGGACCGGCCGTCAGCAGCTCGGCCGGGGGCTGGACATTGGGAAGACGAGCGACGGGCTCATCCTGGGGGGTGGGGGTAGAAGAGGAAGAACTGTTGTCGTTACAGCCTGACAAAAGCGCGAGCAGTGAGGCTGTTACCAGCGCCACCTTGGTCTTTTTCATATCCATTTTTTTATAATTCCCGCTGTAGTTGGTCTCGATACTCGAGGTACCCGGTCGTGGCCGAGCGGTGTCATATTAATCAGCAGGGATTGTCGTAAATGTGAGCGGATGGGCAAAAAAAACCAATCCGTTTCAACAAGATAACGTTTTCATAACGAAAATTGGATCGCGCTCACAGACCGCTCGCCTCTTTCGGCTCATACCAGCAGAGAGCGGGACGCATGCCAGAGAAACCGATGTCCAATCAACCGGATAGCAAGGAGCCACGGGGATGAAACGGATCGAGGAGCAGGCAAAACGGCTGGATCAGGAGTATCAGGAGATTGCCCAGCTGTTCGACCAATTCTGCCAGCAGGCGGGGGCGCTCGCCGAGCGCTACCACTTCTTCAGCTGGCCCGACTACGAGGAGAGCCCACCCCTTGCCCGCGCCTTCACCCTGCTGGGGGAGCCGCGAGAACTGAGGCTGCGCTGCCAGCCCGGCGAGGGGGGCGCCCTGACCGGCATCCTCCAGGTGTGCGATGAGGAGGGCACGGTCCACGCCAGGTTGGGCTTTCGCGCCGACGGCCACCTGCTGCTGGAGCCAGGCAGCCTGCTCGACGATCCGCCGGGGCTGCTGCTCAGGCTGATGCTGGGCTCCCTCTGGCAGGAGCCCGGGGACGGCGAGGGGGGGCGCTGACCCGGCCTCAGGCTTCGGCGATTTCGATGGTCAGGTGCACCAGCTCCTCGTGAATGGCGAGCCGATCGCGGATCGCCCGGGCCGGGAGCGGAGTGCCCATCTGCAGCGACAGCACGGCCGCATACTGCACCTGACCCACCCGCCAGACGTGCAGATCGCGGATCTCGGCGTCAGGCAGCTCGGCAATCACCTCGCGGATCTCGTCCACCAGGGGCGCATCCATCTCCGCATCCAGCAGGACCCGGCCGGTGTCCCGCAGCAGACCGACGGCCCACACCGCCACCAGGGCGGCCCCCACTATGCCCATCAGGGGATCCAGCCAGTCGGCCCCCCACAGCATGCCCCCCACCAGCGCCAGTATGGCCAGCACCGAGGTGGCCGCGTCCGCCAGCACGTGGAGGTAGGCGGCGCGCAGGTTCAGATCCTGGTGGCCGTGATGATGATCATGGTCGTGGTGATGATCATCATGGTGGTCATGATGATGGCCATGGCCGTGCCCGTGATGGTGGCCGTGATCGTCCTTCAGCAGCCAGGCGCAGGCCAGGTTCACCAGCAGCCCCAGCAGGGCGATGCCGATCGCCTGCGGGTAGTGGATGGGGCTGGGATCCAGCAACCGGGCCAGCGACTCGAACAACATCAGCCCCGCCACCCCCACCAGCAGCAGGGCGCTGCTGAAGCCCCCCAGCACCTCTATCTTCCAGGTTCCGAAGCTGAACCTGTGGTCGCGGGCGAAGTGGCGGGCGGCGCGATAGGCCAGCACCGAGAGGCCGAGCGCCAGCGCATGGGAGCTCATGTGCCAGCCGTCGGCCAGCAACGCCATGGAGTTGTAGAACCAGCCGCCGCCGATCTCCGCCACCATCATGACGACGGTGAGCAGCACGGCCCAGCGGGTCTTCTGTTCTGCCAGCGGATTGCCTTCGTGCACGACGGGCTGGTGGCAATGGGACGAGACGGGGGATGACATGGATTTCTCCTGAAGCCGATGATGTAATATACTATACCCCAGTATAGTTTTATTGCGCGAGAGGATCCGTGATGTCACACACCATCCACGACAAGAAGAAGCTGCTGGCCCGGGTCAGACGCATCAAGGGACAGACCGGCGCCCTGGAGAGCGCCCTGGAGCAGGGGAGCGAGTGCGCCGCCATCCTGCAGCAGATCGCCGCTATCCGCGGGGCCGTCAACGGCCTGATGCTGGAGGTACTGGAGGGGCACATGCGCGAACACCTGGGCGCGCCGGAGGCGACCCCGGCCGAGCGGCTGGAGGATCTGGATCAGGTGGTGCGGGTGCTGCGCTCCTATCTGAAATGAGGGCGCCCGGCGAGCTCGGGCGCCCCTGTCAGTCGAAGTCCGCGTAGGGGGTGAGGGGCCGGGGCGGCATGTCGAGATCCCCCTGCCAGGGCTTGAAGGTGTAGCGCAGGAACAGGGTGGCATGGCTGGGGGCGTAATCGTCCGCCTGCTGGATATCCACCCGTCCACCGATGCGCCAGTGCTCGGTCAGGCGATGCTCCACCACAGCGTTGAGGGTGTAGCCGAAGCCGCTGCTGCTGCCCCCCTCCACCGGTGCATTCCTGTCCGGCAGGCCGGTGGGTAGCAGCTCCGCCAGCGGGTAGCGGCGGCTGTCGTCGGTGCGGGAGCGGGACCAGGAACCCGAACCACCCAGCTCCCAGGACCAGTCGGGCGTGCGCTGACGGTAGCTGACCGGCACCGAGAGGGAGAAGTATCCCTGCGGGCTGTAGTAGCCCCCCTGCCCCAGGGTATAGCCGCTCAGATCCTGCTGGTAATGCCACAGCATGGTGTTGAGCCCCACGCTGGCCCGGCGGTGGTTCTCGTTGACGAGCTTGTAATAGCCGCCCCCCATGAGCCGGGTGCGCCAGTTGTCCGGCACGTTCTTGCCGGTCAGCAGGTGCTGCTGGGCGCTACCCCAGAAACCGACGGCGCCCCCCTGATCGTGGCTGAGATCGAGGCGGACCCCGTTCGCCCTCACCCCGCCCCAGCGGATACCCGTCCCCGGATCCACCGTCCCCCCGTAGGAGAGCAGCGAGCTGCTGACAGGCCGCCTGGAGAGGGTCATCCCCCACCCCAGCTCGCGCCAGTCGCCGGTCAGGGTGGCGCCGCCGACCCAGTCCACCACCTCGAACCCCAGAGGCGTGGTGCCGAGATCGAAGGCCCAGGCGCCCCGCTGCCAGCCCGCCGCCAGGGTGGTGCCCCGGCTCTGCTGGTGCTCCTGCCCACGGCAGTCCCGGGCGGCGCAGGTGCCGAACTCCTCCCGGTAGGGGGAGTCCGGCAGCCGGCCCGCGTCCATGTCCACCAGCTCCAGCCGGCCGAAGGCGGTGCCGCCGGCCAGGGGGGTGTCCAGCTGCGCCATCTGGGTCAGGGCGCGCAGATCGGAGAGCCCCCCGGTGCCGCTGGATCCCCAGTAGTCGCTGTCGAGGGACACCGTGGTCTGGCTCTGCCGGTAATGTTTGTCCAGATCGCTGCGCAGGCCGGACGCCAGCCACCCCTCTCCGTCACGGCTCTGGGCCAGCCGGGTCAGCTCGCCCCCGTCCAGATCCTCGCGGGGGGCGAGGCCCGCGGCCACCAACCCCTTGCGATCCAGCACCAGGGCGCCCTCGGTGTCCTGGGCCGCGAAGCGCTGGCGCGCGGCATCGCGCCAGAACAGGGCCGTCTGCTGGGACGCCGGTTGCGACGCAACCAGGGGCTCGTAGGCCACGAAGATGGCCTTGGCCGTCTCCTCCTCCCCCAGCCCCTGATAGAGGTTCGCCACCCGGCGGTAGTAGTTGAATTCATCCTCGGGCAGCGGGCTGACCGGCCAGGCCGGCAACCACTGGCGGGCCTGGGTCCTGCCCCCCCTGGCCAGGGCCAGCTCGGCCAGGCCGAGCCGGGCCTCCGGCTGCCGGGGCGTGCGGGCCAGCACCTGGCGGTAATACTCCTCGGCCCGGGCCCACTCTTTCCGCCCGGCGGCCCACTCCGCCAGGGTCAGGGTCACGGCGTCATCGGGTTGCAGCGGCTGGAGCAGCCGCTCCGCCCCCGCATCATCTCCGGCATCGTGGCGTGCCCTCGCCTGGGCGAGCACCTCGTCGCGGGCGAGGCGCTGATCCAGCTCGCTCATCTGTGTCGTCCACCCCGCCCGGGGGACGGCGGCCAGCACGCCTCTCGCCTCTGTGCCCTTCTCCTGTCCCGAGAGGTAGAGGGCGGTGGCGTAGCGCAGGGCGGCATCCTGGGGCCGCGCCGCCAGTTGCTCCCGCAAGAGGCGCTCCCCGCTCCCCGCCTGCCCGAGGCGGGCCCGGGTGTCGGCGACCCGGTAGGCCAGCCAGGTCTCCTCCGGCGTCAGCGCCAGGGCCTGTTCGCGCAGGCGCAGGGCCTCCTGCAGCTTGCCGGCCCGATCCAGCTGGTCGGCCTCGTCCTGCAGCAGACCGGCCTTGAGCCGCCGCCCTTCGGCCTGCATCCCGGGGGTGCCCTGCTGCGCCAGCAGGGCCAGGGCCCGCGACGGGTCCTGCTCCTTGTAGAGATCGAACAGCCGGGCCAGGGCCCGCTCCCTGGCTCCCTTCATGGCGAGCGCCTTGCGATAGGCGGTCTCGGCCTCGGCCTCGTGCTGGCGGCCCAGCTCGCTGTCCCCCAGGCCTAGCCAGGCCTCGGGCTCCTGGCCGTCCTGGGCGATGGCGCGCCGATACAGGGTCGCGGCCTCCCCCCACTGTTCGCGCTCGAGGGCGCTGCGCCCCTGGCTCACCAGCAGCCAGTAACGGTTGGTCGCCAACAGGCTGCGCCATTTGTCCTTGTCGGTGACATCGGGGTTTGCCAGCACCCGTTCGAACTGGGCGATGGCCAGCGCCCGCTGATCGTTGCGGGAGTAGGCCTGCCCCAGGGCCCCCATCAGCTCGGGATCGTCCGGGTTCGCGGCCAGGGCCTGCCGCAGCTGGGCGACGGAGGCCCTGCCCCCCTCGTTGCTTGTCAGGGCCTGCTGGCGCGCCCGGTAGGCCGGCGACGCCCACATCGCCTCCTGCTCGGCGAGCAGCGCCATGCCCTGCTGCGCCTCCGTGCCCGTGCCGAAGGCCGCGACATAGTGCTGCAACTCGGCCAGGCTCCGGGGCCCGACGGGCAGCTCCTTGATGCTGGTCAGCCAGATGTCGGTGGCGTCGTCGCGTTCGTAGTCGCTCCTGGCCATCTGCTGCAGCAGCCCCCTCGCCTCCGGCCAGCGGCCATCGGCGAGGTAGCTGCGGGCCAGTCTGGCCCGCACCCCGGGGTGCCCCGGGTAGAGGCGGTTCAACTCCTCCAGCGCCGCCATCCCCCTGGCCCGCTGGCCGGGCAGGCGCAGCTGCAGGGCCGCGTATTCGATCGCCACCTCCAGGTTGGGAGCCATGCCATCCACGAACAGGGTGCGGTAGAGCTTGTCCCCCTCCTCCAGCCGACCGGCACTGACCAGCAGCCGCGCCTGCTGCAGCTGCTGGCGCTGCGCCGCATTGTTCATCGCCAGGTTCGCCATCCCCAGGCGATAGAGACGCGAGTCCGGCGCCAGCTTGCCGAGCCTGCCGAGCAGCGCCTCGGCCTCCTTGACCTTGCCGTTGCGCAGGGCCTGACGGGCCTGGGCCGCCAGCAGCTCGGGGTGATCCGGGTCCACCAGCGAGAGGGAGTAGAGGGCGTTGCTGACCAGATCCTCCCGGCCGGTCGCCTCCCCGAGGCGCACGCGCTCCAGCAGGGACGAGACGGGTTCGACGGCGGCCTGGGCCAGGTTGCCGCTCACCAGGACGGCGAGCAGGCAACCCAGGGTCAATCGGTTTGACATGATTCACTCCAGCGGGGTTGCAGGGTGCCATCCTCGGCGAAGCGATAGCGGCCCTGATCCCAGCCGGCGCCGAACAAAGTCAGCACGCTGCCATAGTAGGCATCGCGCCGCTCCCCTTGCCGCTTGACCTGCTCGCGCAGCGTCTCCAGGGTCGGCCGTCCCTGCGACAGGGGGAGCAGGGCGGCGGAGAACCCGGACGGCCCCTGCCCCTGGCTCAGCCCCGTCTGGCTATCGACCCGCTCGGGCACGGCGCCGAGTTCGGCGATCCTGGCCTGCATGGGCGCGAAATGGGCCAGCAGCGCCCCCTTGGCGGGGTCCTTGTCGCTCAGCATGCCGAGCCAGAGATAGACGCGAATGGCGTCATAGCTGCCCTGGGGGCCCTTGCCGGCCGTGGTCTGCCAGCCTTCTCCCGCTTGCCAGTCCACCCAGTCGGGGGAGAAGCCCCGGGGCGCGGTTTCGCGCAGCAGGCGTGGCAGCAGGGTTCGCATCTCGCCCCAGGGCCCCTTGAGGGAGGCAAAGCGGGCCAGCAGTTGGGGGGGCAGGTAACTCGGATTCAGGGTCCAGCGTCCTTCCCCCTCATAGCCTTTCGCCCCGGGCAGCAGCACGGGGCCGAGGCCAGGCAGGGTCGCGACTTCCTCCCGGGCGATGCGCAGCAGCAGCAGGGTGCCGATGGCCGAGTAGCTGTGGTTGTCCCACAGGCGCCCCGCCTCGAGCAGGTTGTACGCTATCCAGAGATCCGAGTCCGCAGCGCTGTTCTCGTCCAGCACGCCCCAGCTGCCGTCCTCCCGCTCCCCCCAGAGCCAGGATGGCAGGAAGCCGGTCAGATCCCCGCGGGCGAGCTGGCGCTCGGTCCAATCCAGCAGACGGGCGAAGGTTTCCCTGTCGTCGTTGACCAGGGCGAAGAAGAGGCCGTAGCTCTGCCCCTCCGAGGTGGTGATGCGGCGCCCGTCGGCAGGATCGATGACCCTGCCCTCCTCGCTGATGTAGTGCTCGCGGAAATGATCCCACTCCGGCCACTGGCAGGCGGCCAGGGCCGGCAGGGAACACAGGGCCCAGAGCAGCAGGGCCCCACAGACATTCTTCATCTGAGTCATCTCTTAGTCTTCCTTCAGACGGCGACGGCTGGCGCTGGCGAGCAGCACCCTCAGGCCCCAGCCCAGCGCCAGCATGCAGATCAGGGTCAGCACGGCGAGGCGCAGCGGGTAGCGGGCGAACAGCTGCCAGAGGCGCTCCCACCACGGCAGATAGCCCACCTCGTAACGATCCCCCACCTCCAGGCTCTTCACCCCGGACTCCCGGATGATGCTCACCGAGCCCGCGACCTTGTCGCGATGCGCAGGGTTTTGCAGGGTGTCGTTGAGCAGCTTGACCCCCGCCGGCCCGTCCGCCAGCAGGGCCACCAGGCTGCGCTGATCGTGGGTCGGCGATTGCAGGCCGAGGATGACGGCGATGGCCCGGTTGCCCGTCATCCCCACCCGGGCCTGGGGCTCGCGGTCAGCCATGGTGTGGAGCAGATCTCCCTCATGCTGACGCGCGGGCTGGTTGACCCAGGATCGCGTGGCCTGCAGCAGGGCATCCGGCTCCACATCCCGCCGGAACTCCTCGGGCAGGGTGCCGATGAGCAGGGTGTCCAGATCGGCAGTGCGCGCCTGCTCCCAGTCATCCAGGATCCGCAGGGAGAGGGCCGGGTAACCGGTCTCGGCCCCGATGGCCCCCAGGGTGTCGAGCAAGGTGGTGATCTGCTCAGGGTGGGGTCTGGCGGGCATGACAACCTGGGTGTCGGCGAGATCCGCCATCCGGCTGAACGGGAAGCCCGCATAGGAGAATGCCTTGAGGTTGGGCATCTCGATGAAGTGGCGATAGCCACTGAAGTCGATGGTGGAGCCGTCGTCGATGCGCACCTGATGGGCGGGCGGCATCACCAGATCGCAGCGACCGTCCGCCGAGCCGCCCATGGCGTACTGGGCATACTCGAAAGCGAAGCTCAGGCTGTTGGCCTGGGTGGTCTTGAGACCTGGCATGCGCAGGGTCGTGGCGTCGTCGTCCGCGGCGAACCAGAGCGGCAGGGTGAGCCACTGCTCACTCTTCACCTCGCCCGGCTCGAGGGGGTAGGACTTCATGAACTGGCCGTTGACCGCCACATCCAGCCGGGAGCCGTCCCGCAGAGTCGGCGAGGAGTAGTGGTACTTGAGGTTGGCCTTGATACCGCGCTCACCCATCAGATAGAGATCCGGCGGCAGGCGCAGGGTCAGGCTCATGGGCCAGAGGCGACGACCGGTGGCCTGCAGCTGGTTCGGGTAGTCCATCAGCTCGTCGAAGCGCGTCGGCCGATCGAGGCGCACCCAGTTCGGCGCGTCGTATGGCTGGCGGGGCGCCAGGGGCTTCACCTCGTCCACCTGCACGCTCTGGCCGCGCAGCAGCACCTCACCCCGGGCCAGCCCCGTGGCTGCGGTCAGCAGATCCTGCTGATCCCGCCCCAGGATCAGCAGCAGCTTCACATAGGGGTTGTCGGGGGAGCTGATCATGTCGATGGTCGGCCCCTTGACCTCGGGATAGTCCGCCAGGAAATCCGGGCGAGCGTCGTTGGTGGCGAAGATCACCCCGTTGCGCTCGGGCAGCCGGTTGATGAGCACCGGGAAGTGCTGCCCCCGCCACTGCGCCCTCGTGCCGAACCAGGAGGCCAGCACGGCCGCCGCCTGCTGCTGTTCGAGGGGCACGTCGCCAGTGAACACCATGGGCAGGATCAGCTTGCCGTCGTCACGGACGTCGAGGAACGGCATGGGGAAGAAGGAGAGCTCGTTGCGCACCGGCAGGGTCTGCAGCTCAAGGGTCAGCTTGCTGTCCCGGTTCACGTTGAGCCAGAGGGTATCGCTCGCCGGATTCTCGCACACCTGCTGGTAGTGGCCGACGAAGCTCACCTTGAGCCGGTTGAAGTCCTTGGCGTAGCGCGGATCCAGCTCGATGCGGGCATGGGTGCGCGCCCCCATCTGCTCCCGGGTCAGGGCGGTCACCCCCATCAGCTCGTCATTGAGGTAGACCTTGACCTGGGAGATGAGCGGCAGCAGGGAGGGCGAAGGCGTGAAGTCGAGATCCAGGCTGGCGCGGGTGATCACTTCGTCGCGCCGCACGGTGAAGTCCGCCTGACCGTCCGGAACATTGCCGCGCAGGGACAGGGTGCCCGGCGACGAAGACATCTGCTCGAAGCTCAGGGACAGGTTGCGCACCGGCGCGGACACCGGCGCCAGGGGGCCGGTGGCCTCGGCGGCCGCCGCCCCCTGCGCCATCAGCAGGAGAGGGATAAGGTAGCGTTGTGGTTTCATCATCCTTTCACTGTCTGTGTGGTCGGAGCCCCGGACCGGAAATCCGGCGAGACGCGACGAGGAACGAAGGAGAGCAGCCAGCGAGCCAGCTTCTCGAGGAGAATGCAGATGCCCCCGAGGGGGGAGGTACGGAGCAGGCGCCAGTAGGCCCCCCACCCCAGCAGCGTGATGTCGAGCAGGCTGTGGAGCGGGCGATCCTTGCCCAGGCGCTGCTGCCACAGAGACCAGGTGTCGGCCCGGGCAAAGGTGCACTGGATGAAGGCAACGTGCTGCCCCTGATCCATGGGGGCCAGCTCCAGCCCCAGCTTGCAGCCGAACGCCCGCTGCACCTTGGCGGCGAACGCCTGCTCCCGCTGGTCATGGCGCAGCAGCAGCCAGACCCGCTCCTTGGGGGCCAGCGGCAGGGGGATCTCGAGCAGGACGCCGACCCCGCCGTTGGAGTAGTCCTTGACGGTGCAGGGGTAGAGGTGGCCGTTGGCCAGCTTGATGGCCGCCGGCATCACCATCTCCACCCGCGGGTTCGCGCGCACCTGGCGCGACTCGAACGCTACCGCCAGTGCCCCGCCCAGTATGGTCATGTTGTAGAGGGCCCACAGCATGCTGAGGATCAGGGTCGGCACCTCGTCCGCCGGCCCCGTCGCGATGCGCCAGATGCCGAACCCCAGCCCGCACAGGTTGAGCAGGATCAGCAGCAGATAGGGGCGGGAGACGGCGAGATCCAGGAACACCTCCTCCGTCATGCCCCCCTTGGCGGTCACGTTGAACTTGCCCTTGTGGGGGGCGAACAGCGCCACCGTGGTCGGCCGCGCGATGTACCAGGCCAGCACCGTCTCGTAGACCTCCCCCCAGAAGGAGTGGCGCACCTTGCCCTGCAGCCGGGAGTTGGTCAGGGCGCTGTGGAAGATGTGCGGCAGCATGTAGAGGGCGATGGCCGCCGCCGGCGCGTAGATGATGTAGGCGTGCAGGATGAGGAAGGCGAGCGGCGCGGTCAGGAAGATGAGGCGCGGGATCCCCGACAGGAAGTGCAGCATGGCGTTGAAGTAGCAGAGCCGCTGCCCCAGGTTCAGCCCCTTGCCGAACAGGGGGTTGTCCAGGCGCAGGATCTGCACCATGCCCCGCGCCCAGCGGATGCGCTGGCCGATGTGGGCCGACAGGCTCTCGGTGGCGAGCCCCGCCGCCAGCGGGATCCGGATGTAGGCCGAGGTGTAGCCGAGGCGATGCAGCCGCAGGGAGGTGTGGGCATCCTCGGTGACCGTCTCCACCGCGATGCCGCCGATCTCGTCCAGGGCCGAGCGCTTGATGACGGCGCAGGAGCCGCAGAAGAAGCTGGCGTCCCACATGTCGTTGCCATCCTGCACCAGACCGTAGAAGAGCGCCCCCTCGTTCGGCATCTTGCGAAACCGCTGCAGATTGTGCTCGAACGGATCGGCCGAGAAGAAGTGGTGGGGGGTCTGCACCACCCCCAGCTTGGGATCCCGGTAGAACCAGCCCACCGTCATCTGCAGGAAGGAGCGGGTGGGCAGGTGGTCGCAGTCGAAGATGGCGACCAGATCCCCGCTGGCCATCTTGAGGGCGTGGTTGATGTTGCCCGCCTTGGCGTGCTCGTGGGTCGGCCGCGCCACGTAGCGGATCCCCGCCTCTTCGGCGAAGTCGCGAAACGCCGCGCGATCCCCGTCGTCCAGCAGCCAGATGGTGAGCTTGTCGGCGGGCCAGTCGAGCCCCATGGCGGCGTAGACGGTGCCCTTGACGATGGCGAGATCCTCGTTGTAGGTGGGGATCATCAGGTCCACCCTGGGCCACTGGGCCGGATCCGCCGGCAAGGGCGCCGGCGGGCGGTGCAGGGGCCAGGCGGTCTGCCAGTAGCCGAGCAGCAGCACCACCCAGGCATAGGTCTCGGCGGCCAGCAACAAGAGGCCGCAGGCCAGGCTGACGGGGTCGAACCAGTCCAGGGTGGAGGTGTAGCGCCACCAGATGTAGCGGCAGGAGACGGTGAGGGAGAGCACCATCATCATCAGCATGGGGTAGCGGCCCGGCACGGCGCGCAAGACGAAGGCCATCCCCATCAGCACGATGACGAACATCAGCTGGGCCTCCAGGGTGAGCGGCTGGGTGACGCAGAGCAGGGAGAGGGCGCCGGCGACCACGCAGAGCAGCACGCTCTTCCAGCGCGCCTCCCTGGGAGTGGCCCTGGCCGCCGCCAGTCCCCTCTCCTCCTGCTGGATCAGGAAGGCGCCCAGGGCCTGGGTCCCCCACTGCCAGAGTCGCTGCCAGGAGGCGGGCCAGCGCAGGGGAACCGGCTTGGGACGGCGCACTAGCATCCAGAGACTCTGCAAGAGGATGCGCACGGGATCCCCTGCCCTGGGGCGCGTCAGATGGGGATAGAGGCCGCGGGCATTGCCCAGCACCCATTGCCAGCCAGGGCGCTCCAGGGGGAAGAGGGTCCAGGCCAGCAGCCAGCCCAGGGTCAGCGTGGCGGCCCCCAACCGGGAGCCACCGCGCTGGCGCAGCTCGCGATACCGCTGCGAGCACCAGCGACTTGCCGCAGGCGTCAGCATGAGGTCTCGCCCCCTTCGCCCAGGCACCAGCTGGCCAGCGTCATCAGCTCGTGGGCGATCAGGCTGGCGGGGGCATGGCGCCCGACCGGCAGCTTGGCGGCCATGGCTTCGGCCATCGCCTCGTCCCGGTGCAGACGCAGGTTGAGCAGGGGCAGCCCGCCCGCCTGCCAGAGGTCCAGCAGATCCTGCTGCAGGGCCCTGCGGCTGGTGAACTGGGTCACCAGCAGGCGCTCGTCCGCTTCCCAGCGGTGGCGGTAAAGTCGCACATGGCAGTTGGCATCGGCGTTGACCACCAGCAGGCGCCGGCAGGGGAGGCCCGGCAGGCCCGTCGTGGGCACGTCCAGCAGCACCAGGTCATAGCCGGTGATGGCCGCGAGCCAGGGGCCCGCCGACACCCCGGCCGCGCCGCCGTGGGGCAGCAGATCCAGCCCCTCTTCATAGTGGTAGAGCGCCGATGCCCATTCACCAGCAGGATCCGCCAGCCGGCTCCAGCCCCGGGGATCGTCGTGGGGCAGGCCGAGGTGGATGCCGAGCAGGTTGTCCTGGCAGAGATCCACCGCCAGCACCCGGGCCCCCTGTTCCCTGGCCGCCAACGCCAGACCGGCGACGATGGAGGTGGTCCCCACCCCACCGCGGCTCCCCTGCAACGCGACCAGATTCATGCACGCCTCCCCGGGGCCGGTGCATCCGGCCCCTTCACATCCAGCTCCGCCAGCAGCGGGAAACGCGCACGCAAGACGTTCAGGCGCTCACGAAACGCGATGTCCTGGTAGGAGAGGGTGACACCGAAGGCCTGCTGAACCATGGCCACGTCGCTCACCACGCCCCCCTCCACCGGCACGCCGAAGGGATCCTGTATTGCCTGCCGTCGCTCGTTCTGCATCGTCGCCTCCGACCTCATCGCGGATAGGGGACCCAGTCCCCCTGCCCCAGCTTGATCTGGTACTGGTTCTGATACTCGATCACGACCGAGCCCTGGTTCTCCGACACCGGGGGGGTCGCCGGCAGGCCTCCCAGCAGGGCATCCCAGTCGATGCGCTCGCTGCCGAAGAGATCGCCGCTCACCAGGCGGGAGACCAGCTCGGAGATCGCCAGGAAGCTGCTGGGGGTGTCGATGGTGCGGGTCCCCTCGTGGGGTGCCCTGGTGCCGAGCAGGGCGACGCCGACCGGCACCTGGGTAATGCTCGGGCTGGGGATGTCACGCAGACCCGCCATCTGCATCTTGTCACCGGCGAGTGCCGCACCGTGTTCCGGCACCACCACCACGGCCACCTTGCGGCCTGAACTCTCCAGCGCCGTCATGAAGTCATCCAGCTGATCCAGCAGGGCCTTGAGCCTGGCCTTGTAGGGAGCAATCTTGTGGTTGGCCGCATAGCGGTTGCCGTCGTGCAGGGCGATCAGGTTGAAGAAGGTCATGTTGCGCGCCGCCTGGTTCTTCTCCCGCTCGCTCAGCCAGCGCCCGAGCAGGGCGTCTGTGCGATAGATGGGCTCACCGTCGAAGGAGGCGAGGTCATGGCTCAGCCCCGCATTGCTCATGGGGGTGACATCCAGCCCGGCATACTCCTGCAATCCCTTGAGGTAGTTGCCGAAAGCCCCCGAGTGATCCATGGCCACCTGCTTGGCGAAGCCGAGCCGGGCCAGGTTCTCGAACAGCAGGCACTGGTTGGGGGCCGTCACATAGAGGTCCTGATGGCTGGTCTGCCCGCAGCTGGCCCGCAGCAGGCGGATGGAGCTGGGGCCGCTGTAGGAGGTGGCGGAGTTGAAGCGGTTGAAGCGGATGTCGAAATGGTGCCAGACCGGATGACCGGCCAGGCCGCTCGCCTCCACGTCGCTCCAGGCGAGGGAGCAGACATTGATGATGAGCACGTCGAAGGGAGTCGCCTGGGCAGGTAGCGCGCTCGGGAAGTGCACCAGCCTCTCCTGCTCCTCCCGGTAGAAGTCGGCGAGATAGGCGTTGAGGTTCTCGTTGGTCGGGGGCGCGCTCTGATCCAGCTGCTCGTCCATCGACACCACCGGCCGGGCGGGATCGGACTGGGACGCTGGGGCGCTGCTGGATGCCCGCAGGTCCCGGGCGGCAGTGGCGTCCCCCATCAGGGGGGAGAGCCAGAGCCAGAGCAGGGTCAGCAGGATCCAGGGGGTGAAACGCAGCCACTGGGCGATGAAGAGGTAAAGGGTCAGCATCACGAAGCCGGCGCCGACCATCTCCCAGTTGATGAAGCGTCCGAGCAGCTCCAGCCAGTAGTCCAGGGTGAAGGAGAAGACCTGGCTGCCCTGGGCACGGATGCTCTCTATCCCCGGCAACCAGGTGTCGTGGTAGAAGAGCCCCGCCCCTATGGGCAGCGCCAGCCAGTGCCGCAGACGCCGCAGCCCGGTCCCGGGCAGGGGAAAGATCAGGAAGGCGGCGAACACCAGGTTGATCAGGGGATGAAAGTTGAGGTAGCCCCCCCAGAGCAGGGCAAACTTGGCAAGGAAATAGCTGTTCCAGCCGCCCAGGCCATGCCAGCCCAGCCAGGGAGAAGCGGCGTCAGAGACGTGTCGAGTCATCGGCGATGAGTCACCTGTTGTCGTGGGCCCCTGCCAGGGGACCCGGGCACACTGCAAGCGTGGTCAGAATGGTAATCGGCTTATTATGCAACTAATCGATCGGGCCCGAAGGGCGCACCATGACCCGCAGATAACCGGATGATTGCCATACTCCACCGCCATTTCGCCTTGATATTATCCAAATGACCCCATAAAAGGCACCCAAGACCACCAAAATGGGGGGGATCCACCGCCGAGGGGACCGCTTTCCCCAGGGCTCGAAAGACCACCTTGCACGACAACAACTGTCGCTCTCGTCGCCATCGCGAACAGCTTGAGGCCACCTTCGGATTGCGCCATGATAACGGCCCCGGCCCGTGGCCGGCCGAATTGGACAGTCAACTTCAAGGACCCCCCATGTTTGAACACGTCGATGCCTATGCTGGCGACCCCATACTCACGCTAGTCGAAACCTTCCACAAAGATACCCGCGAGCAGAAGGTGAACCTGGGGATCGGCCTCTATTACGACGAGCAGGGTCGCATCCCGCTGCTGGCGTCCGTACAGCAGGCCGAGGCCCAGCGTGCCGCCACCCCGGCCCCGCGCCCCTACCAGCCGATGGAAGGCGCCGCCAACTACCGCACCGCGGTGCAACACCTGCTGTTCGGTGCCGACCACGAGGCGGTCAGGGCCGGTCGCATCGCCACCATCCAGACCATCGGCGGCTCCGGCGCCCTGAAGATCGGCGCCGACCTGCTCAAGCGCTACTTCCCGACCTCCGAGGTCTGGGTCAGCAATCCCACCTGGGACAACCACAAGGCGATGTTCGAGGGCGCCGGCATCAAGGTGCACGACTACCCCTACTACGACGCGGCCACCGGCGGCGTGCAGTTTGACGCCATGATCGACTGCCTGAGCAGCCTGCCGGCGAAAAGCATCGTGCTGCTGCACCCCTGCTGCCACAACCCGACCGGGGTGGATCTCTCCCGCGCCCAGTGGGACCAGGTCATCACCCTGGTGGTGGAGAAGAACCTGATCCCCTTCATGGACATCGCCTATCAGGGCTTCGGTGACGGCCTGGAAGAGGATGCCTACGCCATTCGCGCCATGGTGGCCGCCGGCGTCAGCTTCTTCGTCAGCAACTCCTTCTCCAAGAACCTCTCCTTCTACGGCGAGCGCTGCGGCGGCCTGTCGGTCATCTGTCAGGATGCCGAAGAGGCGGGCCGGGTGCTGGGGCAGATGAAGGCCACCGTGCGCCGCAACTACTCCAGCCCCCCCACCCACGGCGGCCAGATCACCGCAGCGGTGATGAACGACGCTACCCTGCACGCCATGTGGGTCGACGAGGTGACCGAGATGCGCACCCGCATCAAGGCCATGCGTCAGAAGCTGTTCGAGGTGCTGAGCGCCAAGGTGCCGGGCCGCGACTTCAGCTACTTCATCACCCAGCGCGGCATGTTCAGCTACACCGGCTTCACGCCGGAGCAGGTGGACAGACTGCGCGAGGAGTTCGCCGTCTACCTGGTGCGCTCCGGCCGCATGTGCGTGGCGGGCCTCAACAGCCGCAACGTCGACTACGTGGCCGACGCCATGGCCGCCGTGCTCAAGGGCTAAGCCCGCAGCCCCGCTCAGGCGGGGCTTTTTGTTTGTCCCGTTTGCTCGTGGAACCGTTATGGATCTCATTGCCCTCTCCCGCCTCGGCGGCCGCCACCTGGTCACCCTGCACCTGCTGCTGGACACCCGCAGCGTCACCCGCAGCGCCGAGCGCCTCTGCACCACCCCCTCCACCGTCAGCAAGACCCTCAACCAGTTGCGGGATCTGCTGGGGGATCAGCTGCTCTACCGCCAGGGCAACCAGCTCCTGCTGACCCCGTTTGCCGAGCGGATCGGCCCCAGCCTGCGCCGCCTGCTGGGGGAGCTGAACGGCCTCACCAGTCAGGAGGGGTTTATGCCGGGCAGCTGGCAGGGGGAGCTGACCCTCGCCATGCGCGAAAGCAGCATGGTCTGGCCCATGGGGCCCATACTGGGGAAGCTGATGCAGGAGGTGCCGGGGCTGGTGCCCGTCATCCACAACAAGGACGAGCAGGGGCTGGCGGCACTGGCGGCGGGCAAGCTGGACTTCGTCATCCTGCCCCATGATCAGAGCCAGCCGCTCCCGGGTCTGCCCGGCCTGATGTGGGATACCCTGCGAGAGGACGCCCTGGTCTGCCTGCTGCGCTCGGATCACCCGGCCCTGGCCGGGCAATGGGATCTCGATGCCTACCTGAGCTGGCGCCACCTCGCCATCCGCGACGACGAGCTGGCCAATCCCTTCTTCGAGCAGAGTCTGGCCCAGCACCAGGTACAGCGCAGGCTGGGGGCCAGTCTGCCGGATTTTGGCAGCGCCGCCGCCCTGCTGCGCCAGAGCGATCTCGTGCTCACCGCCGTCAAGGGCTGGGCAGAGCACGCGACGCCCCACGGACTGGTGAGCCGACCGGTGCCCTTCGATTACGGTGCCGTGACCCACAGCCTGGTGTGGTATGGCCCCCTGGGGGAAGATCCCGCCCTGCGCTGGTTCCGCCAGCGGATCCTGCAACTGGCCCGGGAGCTGGACGCCCCAGGCTGATACCCGGCAGCCTGGCCGCCGGGTCTGACGGGATCAGGGTTTCCTGGTGTAGATGGGGCTGGGGAAAGGGGAGACGTTGTTACCCAGATCCGTGATGCGGGCAGCCCCCTGCTTGCGCACCTGATCGACCCGCAGCACGTGGTGCATGGGGATCATGGTGCGATTGACGTCCGCAAACTCACTCTTCAATTTTTCGTGGCTGGGATCGACGATGAGCGCGGTGTGGTTGTCCCACACGAAGTGGGCGATCTCGATGAAGCCGAACAGCTGACCCTGACTCACTTCCCTGACGTAGACTTCGTAACGCTCGTTGTGACAAATAAACTGCACTCGGTATAAGGCGTTGGCTTCACTCATGGGTATCTGTTGATGATGGGCGGTTTTCCCATTCTAGCCGCCCCCTCGGGCACACCAAATAGACGGACGTCACAGATGCGTCATATCGGGTCTCAGGATGAGGTGCCGGTAAACGCCTCAGAGCGCCGGCAGCATCACGGGCCCAAACCCCTTTTCCTTCAGTGCCTTGGCCAGGGCCACCAGCTCATCCCCCCCGGCCTCTGACCATGCCAGCGCGGCCCCGCGCACCCCGTGATGGCGAAAACCGTTGAGGCGGATGGGCACCCGCCCCAGCGTTTGCAAGAAGGTCGCCAGCCCCTCCCCCAGCTCCCCGGCGGCGTCGAGATAGTCGCTCCGCCCCGGCACCTGCAACAGGCGCAGCTCGGCGAGTTTGCCGTGGGCAGCCAGGAGATGCAGCGACGCCAGCACCCGATCGCGACCTCGGCCGGTCAGGGCGAGGTGCACTGACTCGTGCCACCCCTTGAGATCGACCATGGCGCCGTCCAGCACCGGCAACAGCCGTTGCCAGCCAGGTTCGGCGAGCGAGCCGTTGCTGTCGAGCAGGCAGGTGAGGTGAGCCAGATCCGGCGCCCCCTTGATGGCCGTGAACAGGGCGATCACGAACGGCAGCCGGGTGGTGGCCTCGCCGCCGGAGACGGTAATGCCGGTGAGCAGCGGGCCGTAGCGACGCAGCAGAGCCAGCACCTCGGCCACCGACATCTGGCGCGTCTTGGGGCTGGCGCTGCGGGGGCAGGCATCGAGACAGGCATCGCAGTCGGTGCAGCTCGCTTCCCGCCAGCTCACCCGCCCCTCGTGCAGGGTCAGGGCCCCGCTCAGGCAGCCGGGCACGCAGTCGCCGCAGTGATCGCACAACCCTATGGTGTGGGGGTTGTGGCAGCCGGGGCAGCGGAAGTTGCACCCCTGCAGAAACAGCACCAGCCGGTTGCCGGGGCCGTCCACGCAGGAGAAGGGGAGCCAGCGGCTCACCGTCGCCGTGAGTTCGGCCCCCTCCTGCCTGCCGCATTCAGCGCTCACTCAAGAGAGCCTCGATGGCCACCACCCGCGGCGCCCGCTGGCGAATGCCGGTCAGCTCGCTCGCCTCGGCGCCGAGGCAGGTGGTCTGCAGCCGCGATCCTTGCGCCGCGAAGCGCTCCACATCGCGCTTGCGGATCATGTAGCCGGTCACCCGCACCAGATCGCTGTCGGCCACGTTGGCGGTGAATTCGCGCATGCCGAGGGCAAAGGCCCCCTTGCAGAGCTGCAGTAGCGCCTGCGGGTTCTGGCGGATGGTGGGATCCAGGGTCAGGATTTCGCTGATCCCGGAGTGATAGAAGCCGTGGTGGGGTGCCAGGGCCAGCAGATGGCTGGCGGGATCCGGCTCCTCCCCATAGGGGATGCGAACCCCGGGGGTGACGTCCCTGTCCACGCTGAGCCCCCCCTGGGAGTGGAGCAGGGCGCGGCCGCCCCAGGCATGAGACTGGGGCCGCGCCCTCACCAGCTCGGAGAGGCGGGCCGAGATGCGGTGACCGAGCCGGTTCGCCTCCTCGTCGTGACCGTATCGCCCCGCCAGCCCCGCCTGCTCCATCAGCAGGTTTACCGCCTCCGCCATGCCATAGATGCCAAACATGGGCACGAAGCGCGCCTCCTCGATCAACCCCTCCTCCACCAGGAAGCTGTCGAAGAAGCCGGATGCCTCGTGCAGGAAGGCGGCGCGCGCCTCGATCAGCCGCGAGGCCTGCTCGCAATAGTGAGGCAGCGTTCGGGCCATGAAATCCTCAACCCCTGTGCTCTGCCCGGCCACGCCCTTGAGGGAGAGGCGCACCAGGGTATTGGCCCCGCCCCCCAGAGGCAGGGCGTTGTAGCAGCTGACGATGCCAAAGCCGCGCGCATCGAAGGCCTCCCTGTGCAGCGGGTAGTTGACGATATGGGGCTTGCTGCAGGCCGCGATGTTCTCGACCCCTTGCAGCAGCAGGCTGTCCGGGGTCTGCGCCGGATCGTGGAACAGGCTGAGGTTCGGGGCCGCCTGCTTGAGCTCGCCATCGATGCGCAGGATCAGGCGGCAGATCCGGTTGTCGTCGGGGCCTATGTTGACGTGCATGAAGGCATCCGGCAGCACCCGATCCAGGTAAGTCCAGAAGGCCTTCAACTTGCGATGGAGGGCCTCGTCATCGAGCGCCCCGACAAAGGGCTGCAGCAGGTGATCGAGCCTGCCCAGCCAGACCGGCATGCCGGTGACCGAGGGCACGTGATGGTAGAGGATGCGCAGGGCATCGAGGGCCTCGTCAAAATCCCGCGGCGGGGCCAGCTCCAGCCAGGCCGACCCCTGACGCAGAAACTTCTCGTAGTCCGGCAGCACGTAGCGCGGCTTGTAGGGGGCGTGCCCCTCGAACATGTCGCACAGCACCCCTTGCGCCATCGCCCCGGCGACGTCGGCGGGCAGCTCGGGATAGGGCAGCGCATTCTCGGCGGCCAGCGCCAGGGCGTGGCTCTTCTGGGCCGGTGACAGCAGGGGGTCGCGCACGATGCGCTGGCAGGTTTCGGTGAAGGACATGGCTCGCTCCTCGGCGGATGATGCCAAAATCCTCACACTTGAGAGGTCTTTTTTGAAGTGACATTCCCAACATGGCGGATATCCCGTAACGACATCCGCCATGCAGGATCACGGGGCTAGCCCCAGCCCGGGAAGAGAATGGCAATGCCCCCCAGCCAGCGCAGCAGGAAGAAGCCCCCCATGCCGACCACCACCACCACCAGGGTCGGCAGGCGCAGCAGGGTCAGGGCCGTCACCAGCAGGGTGGCAGCCAGGTAGTCCGGATCCCAGTCCAGCCCGATGCCCGGCTCATAGCTGAAGACGATGGGCAGCCAGATGGCGGTCAGCACCGACTGGGCCGAGAAGCTGAGGAAGGCCCCCATCTCGGCACCGGGCTGGTAGCGGGTCAGCCGCGAGAAGAACGCGAAGCGGTTGAAGAAAGTAATCAGGGCCAGCAGCCCTATCATCAGCCAGCCCATGATCACCTCCTCATCCGGTGCAGCACATAGCCCACCACCATGCCGGCCAGGGCCGAGACGATGATGTGGATCTCCGCCAGCAGCGGCTTGGTGAGCAGCGCCGTGCCCCCGCTCACCAGGGTGGCTGCCACCATGGGCAGATTCTTCATGGCGGGAATGGTCATGGCGATGAAGGTGGCGGCGATGGCGAAGTCCAGTCCCATCTTGTCCAGCCCCTCGATGTACTGGCCGGCGGCGATGCCGAGCAGGGTTGCCAGGTTCCAGAACAGGTAGAAGACGAAGCCCGCAATGAGCGCATAGGCGGGGTTGAAGGCACCGCTGCGCTCCCTGTCCTTGAGTGCCACCGCGAACATCTCGTCGGTCAGGAAGAAGGCGAGGCTGGCCCGCCAGCGCAGGGAGAGCGGCAGCACGTCGCGACGGAAGGTGAAGCCATAGAGCAGGTGCTGGGAGGTGATCACCATGGTGGACCCCATGATGGGCAACAGCGGGGTGCCCGCCCCGAACAAGGTGGTGGCCGAGAGCTGGGCGGCACCGGCATAGACCAGCAGCGACATCAGCTGGGCCTGCAGCGGGCTCAGACCCGCCTGCAGCGCCAGGGCGCCGCACAGGATCCCCCAGGGGATCACCGAGATGGAGAGGGGCAGAATATCGATGGAGGCGCGCCACCAGAGCGCCACCGGGCGCTCGGACGCAGGGAGGCCCGTATCTGAGATCATGGGATCGTCCTTGAGATAGCCAATGCGAGCCGGAAAACTAGCACGGCGCGGGACGGGCTGTCACGCCATGGCCTGCGGCAAATGAAACGCCCGCGTGGTAGCGGGCGTTGGAAGACGGGATCAGGGCTCGATGATGATGGGGGTGCCGGGTTCGATGGCGTTCCAGATCTCGTCCATCTCGTGGTTCAGCACCGCGATGCAGCCGTTGGTCCAGTTGGAGGGCTGCACCCTGCGATCCCCCAGGCTGTTGCGCTGGCCGTGGATCATGATCATGCCGCCCGGGTTCACACCCAGCTCGTTGGCGCGCTTGATGTCGTCCAGGTTCGGGTAGTTGATGTGAATGGCCTTGTAGAAGCCGGAGTTGCTCTTCTTGTAGTCGAGGGTGTAGCGCCCTTCCGGGGTACGCTGATCCCCTTCACGCTGCTTGTGCCCCATGGGCGCCGGGCCCAGGGCAACCCAGTAGCGTTTGACTTCCTTGCCATCCTTCATCAGGGTCAGGCTGTAACTCGACTTCTTGACCACCACCATATCGGCAGACAGGGTGGCAAAACTCAATGCGGGCCACAGCCCCAGCAAACACAGCAATACGGCTCTCACTTTCCATCCCTCGACGAGCCTTCAGGGCTCTCTTGTTAGCAAATCATCTGAATGTCGCCACTCTCTGGTGACGAGCGAGCGCCATGATATGGGATCGCCATGAATACTCAATATATCGAGAAAAACATATCTGGCGACACTGTGCCAGCAGCCTGGCCAGGCCCCGGCCATCTCGATGAATGCACAGGAAAAACAGCGGGATAGTCCCTTCCCTTGCATATGCCCCCGAAAGAGGCCCGTGCGCCCCCCCTCTCGCCAATAGAGAGCCCCGCCAGCTGGCGGGGCTCGGAGCTCAGGGGCAGGCTCAGCCGGCCACGGCGGCCTCGGCCCCGTAATGGCGCCGGATCCAGGCCTCGAAGTCGGCCAGCATGCGGGCCTCCGACTCCTGGTTGTCGGCGATGAGCTCGGCGCCGTGTACCACCCGGATGCGGGCGTCGAGCGGCGTCCCTTCCCCCGCCGGCGGACGCTGCCGTGCCGCCGCCATGCACGCCTGCGCCTGCTGCCACGCCTCGGCGGCGCTCCGGTTGCACGCCTCGGCCAGGGGCACTGCGCTGAAGCCCTCACCGGTGAGACTCTGCAGCGTCTCGTCGTGGGTCATGCCGTTGCCCGGGCCCCAGTAGTGGGCGGCCAGATCCGGCCCGATGCGCGGGTTGTCGGTGAGGTAGCCGTCGCGCTTCAGGAAGTAGGCGCGGGTCTGCTCCACCGCCATCAGGGCCAGCAGGTAGCCGTGATAGGCACAGGCCGACTCCTGGTTCAGGAGGTGCGGAATGGCCAAGAGCGGGCGCGGGCTCTCGACCCCCAGGATCTTGCGTTCCCACTGGCGTGCCAGCGCCAGCACGGCGGCCGGGGTGCGCTCGGCCTCGTCCATGGCGTAGAGATCCCGCTCGAAGTAGGCCACCAGCGCGATCTGGCGCTCGTTGAAGGCGCGAAACGGCTGGCGCGCGGCGATCATCGCCTGGATGAGCGCATCGGGGATCGCCTCCCCCGCATCATTCCTGGCGTAGCGCTTGAGCCAGTCCGCGTCGTCCAGCAGGCTGTCGCAGAACATCGACTGGGTCTCGGCATAGGCCATGGAGGTGGGCGGAAACTCCTGGGAGAAGCAGGGGGCGTTGCCGGTGACATTGGCAAAGTGCGCCGCGTGGCCCCCTTCGTGGAACAGGGTGTTGAGCCCGCTCCAGCCGCTGCCCACCTGAGCCGGGTTGGCCAGGCTGGTGAAATTCACCACCGCCGGTACCCACTCCCCCTCCTGCCAGAAGCTCGGCACCGGGCCGTGACAGAAGCCGTTCTCGTATTTCCCCTCCCGGGTCAGCAGATCCAGGGTCAGGGTGGCACCGCGGTACTGGATGCCGAGGCGGCGGAAGCTCCCGACCCAATCCTTCAGCGCCCGGGAGAAGGGCACGTAAGGATCGAGCTGGCGGGTCACGTCGCCGCTCACGCTGTAGCGCAGGTTGTGGGGCAGCAGGGCTTCTTCCCCCTTGGCGTCCTTCAACTCGGCCAGACTCTGGTGCAGGCGGGCATCGGTGCGGGCGATGAAGTCATCCAAGACGGCAAAGAGCTGCTCCGGGCTCATCTGTTCGTTCTTGTGCACCTTGTAGTCGAAGTAGTCGCGATAGCCCATGGCCCGGGCGAAGCGGTTGCGCAGCGCGACTATCTCCAGATAGCCGTTGTCGACCACCCACTGCTCCAGGGCGTGGAACATGGCGAGCGCACTCTGGCGCACCGCCTCGTCGCTGCTGGCGGCCAGCGTCGTGCTGGCGGCGGGCAGACTGCCGGGGACCTGGTGACCCTGCTCGTCCAGCAAGGTCAGCTTCAGCCCCTTGCGCCGGGCAAACAGATCCGCCTCGGCGGCCACCAGCTCGTCCATCAGGGACGCGGCCTGAGGATCCTCGATGACATTGCACTCGAAGAAGGCGATCCAGCCTGCCAGACCGCGTTTCAGCTCGGTCTCCTCGGCCTGGGCCTGCATCTCCCGCAGCACCGGCAGGCGTGCCGGGTCGGCGCAGAAGGCCTTGTAAGCCTGCTCGGCGGCGGTGAAGCCGGCCTGATCGTCGCTGGTGCCCATGTAGGTGGACCAGAACAGATCCTCCTTGCGCCTGTGTACCTGCAGGTAGTCGGCGTTGAGCTGGTTGAGATAATTCCTGGCAATGGAACTCATAAATTCCCTCTTTTATGGGGTCACCCGCACGGGTGCCCACTCCTTTTATTGGTGAGATGCCGCCCCCTTCACAGAGATTGGCAAACAGTGCGCCGGGATGCGCATGAACAAGCTACCAAAAAGCAGGGAGCACTGTCTGCTGGCGATTGGTCCAGACGTGCATCTGGGGGGCAAGCGGCGGGGGATGTCGGGCGGCCCAGCCCGAACACACCTGATGATCGGTATCGCCCTGTCCGAGGGGGGAGCAAGAGAAGTATGGGGAGTCGTACTGCTCCGATGAGGTCAAGCCGTCAATATTTACACTTAATTTTTTAACAAAATATAGTCATCATGGGTCTGTCGCCCAGTGCGGCACCATGATCCTTTCTGTAGTCATTTGGCAAACTGGTTGAAAGGCCAGGACGCAAAGCCTCCGGTCTAAAGACATGCTGTCCAGGATAGCGGGGTTGCCACACCCAGGTGTGCACCGGGATTTCCCCTGCCAACTTGACTGCCCACATCACCGAACAGAGGAATGTATGGCAGCAAAACTTCAATTCAATCGCCTCGCGGCGGCGCTGACGCTACTGGCCAGCGGCGGCGCCCTCGCCCACGGCTATATCAGCCAGCCCGAGTCGCGCAACTACCTGTGCAAGACGGGTGGCAACATCCAGTGCGGCGCCATCCAGTGGGAGCCCCAGAGCCTGGAGGCCCCCTCCGGCTTCCCCGCTGGTGGCCCCGCCGATGGCCAGATCGCCTCGGCAGGACACCCGCAGTTTGGCGAGCTCAACGCCCAGACCAGCGATCGCTGGACCAAGCGCAATGTGCAGGCCGGTCCCTTCGCCATCAGCTGGACCTTCACCGCCAACCACGCGACCCGCAACTGGCGCTATTACCTCACCCGGCAGGACTGGAACCCGAACCAACCGCTCACCCGGGACGCCTTCGATCTCGTGCCCTTCTGCGTCATCGACGGGGGCATGGTACAGCCACCCAAGCAGGTGACCCACAACTGCACCCTGCCCGAGCGCACCGGCTATCAGCTGATCCTCGGGGTCTGGGAGGTGGGTGACACCACCAACAGCTTCTACAACCTGATCGACGCCCGGTTCAAGGACGACGGCCAGCCGCCGTTGACCTGGAGTCAGGGAGGCACCATCTATCCCTCCATCGACCTCGCCGTCGGCGACAAGGCCAGAACCCGGGTATTCGACGCCGGTGGCGAACGCACCGATCTGCAGATCGAGCTGACCATCGCCAGCACCGAGCAAGGCCTGAAGAACAACTGGGCTCACGCCCTGGCGAGCAAGATCAATGCCGAACAGAGCCAGATCCGCGCCGGCCAGCAGGGCACGGACGGCCAGTTCAACCCGGTCTACGGCCAGAACCCCGTCTACCTGAAAGCGGGCAGCAACCTGCAGCGAGTAGAAGTCCAGCTAGAGCAGCAGCAACCCCCGGTCAGCGACAGCATCAGCGTGAGCGGCCTGGCGAGCGAGTATCCGCTCGACAACGGCCAGCTCACCCTGGCCTTCACCGTCGCCGCTCAGGGAGATCTCGCCGTCACCAGCACCCTCTACGACCATGGCGGTGTCGCCAGGGGGCAGACCAGCGCCGACATCAAGGACAGCAGCCAGGGCTTCACCATGGCCCTGAGCGGCCTGAGCGCCGGCCACCATCAGCTGGTGATCGAGGCCAAGCCGAAGAACGGGGGCGCCACCCTGCAGCAGACCCTGGATCTGATGTTCAAGGATCCGGCCGCTGGCGGTGACTACCAGTACAGCTTCCCGGAGGGGCTCAAGTCCTACACTGCGGGCACCCGGGTACTGCAGCCGAAGAACGGCAAGATCTACCAGTGCAAACCCTTCCCCTACAGCGGCTGGTGCAGCCAGTGGGCGAGCACGGCCACCCAGTATGAGCCGGGCGTGGGTTCCCACTGGCAGGAGGCATGGACACAGCTGTGATCCGCCGCACCTGCGCAGCGTAAAGTCGGATAGGGTCAGCCGAAGGGGCCCATCCGTCCGCAATAAAACGGGGAGCCAATGGCTCCCCGTTTGCCATGGCAACCGCTCAGATCTGGTAGTCGAGCAGGGGCTCGTTGCTCATGGCACGGGCCTGGATCTCCGACAACGCCAGCTCGGGGTTGCACAGCTGGATGAACTGCCAGGCGAAGTTGTGCTGGAACTGCCCCTGCTTGAGGCCGATCCAGGCGGTGTGCGGCGCAAACAGCCGGCTGCCGTCCAGCTGCACCAATCCCTTGTCCCGCAGGGTGTCGAACGCCATGTCCGCCAGTATACCCACCCCCATCTCCAGCTCGACATAGGTCTTGATGACGTCCGAATCCTGGGCCGTCAGCAGGATCTGCGGCGCTATGCCGGCCTCGGCAAACGCCTCGTCTACCCGCACCCGCCCGGTGAGGCCGGCCTGATAGGTGACGATGGGCCAGTGGGCCAGGGCAGCCAGGGTCAGATCCCGCTCGGCGGTGAGGGGATGCTGCTCCGGCACCACTATGTTGTGATGCCAGCGGTAGTAGGGAAACGCCACCACCCCTTCGCTCCTGTCGAGCTGCTCGCTGCTGATGCCGATGTCCACCTCGCCGGTCTGCACCAGCCGTACTATCTCCTCCGGGCTGCCCTGGCGCAGCTCCAGCTGCACCAGAGGGAACTGCTCGCGAAACGCCTTCACCACCCTGGGCAGGGCGTAGCGGGCCTGGGTGTGGGTGGTCGCGACCAGCAGCCGGCCCGAGTCACGGTTGGCAAAGGTGCTGGCCAGCTTGCGGATGTTGTCGGCGTCATTGAGGATACGCTCGGCGATCACCAGCAACTCCTTGCCCGGCTCCGTCATGCCGAGCAGCCGCTTGCCGTAGCGGATGAAGAGCGCGAGCCCCAGCTCCTCTTCCAGCTCGCGAATGTGGCGGCTGACCCCGGACTGGGAAGTAAAGAGGGCATTGGCCACCTCGGTCAGGTTGTAATCCCGCCGTGCCGCTTCCCGAATGATTCGCAACTGCTGAAAGTTCACCATCGCCTCCTGCGCTGGGGGACGGTGGAAGTGCCACCGTCTTCTAGTAATGGGTCGCCGGGCACCAACCCGGCCTGAAGCTGGACCACCAGGGCGGCACGCCCTCAGATCTGGTAGTCGGGGTAGAGCTGGGCCTGTCTTGCCACCAGGCGTACCCCCTGGCCGGGAGCAAAGGCCCGGGCGGCCTCCTTGCTAAGCTCGGCCTCGTAGTGGGCACTCGCTCTCTCTCCGTCGCCGCGCAGTTCTACCCGGATGCGCGGCCCCATGGGCAGCAACCGGGTGATGGTGGCGCTGATGCCGCCCGGTGCATCCGCCGGCAGTATCTCCAGCTCGTGGGGACGCACATAGGCGATGGCCGCACTTCCTTCCGCCAGTGGGGAGGCAATGGCTCCCCCCAGCAGCTGCTCGCCGATGCCAAGCCCCTGGCCTGCCACCCGACCACGGAACAGGTTCACACTGCCGAGGAAGCTGTGCACGAAGGCGCTGGCGGGCTGGTCATAGACTTCGGCCGGCGTGCCGATCTGCTCCACCCTGCCGGCATTCATCAGCACTACCCTGTCCGCCACCTCCAGCGCCTCCTCCTGATCGTGGGTCACGAACAGACTGGTGACGTGCAGCTCGTCGTGCAGCTCGCGCAGCCAGCGACGCAGCTCCTTGCGCACCTGAGCGTCGAGAGCGCCGAAGGGTTCGTCCAGCAGCAGCACCTTGGGCTGCACCGCCAACGCCCGGGCCAGGGCCACCCGCTGACGCTGGCCGCCGGAGAGCTGGGTCGGATAGCGACCGGCCACGTGGCTGAGTTGCACCAGATCCAGCAGCTCCCTGACCCGGGCACGGATGGCCTCCTCGGCCGGCCGCTCGCTGCGCGGCTTGACCCGCAGGCCGAACGCCACGTTCTCGAACACCGTCATGTGGCGAAACAGGGCGTAGTGCTGGAACACGAAGCCGACGTTGCGCTCGCGCACGTGCAGATCCGAGGCATCCTCCCCGCGGATGATCACCTGGCCCGAGTCGGCCTGCTCCAGCCCGGCGATGATCCGCAGCAAGGTGGTCTTGCCGCAGCCGGAGGGACCGAGCAGGGCCACCAGTTCACCGTCGTGAAAGTCGAGGTTGATGTCGGCCAGGGCGGCGTACTGATTGAAATGCTTGTTGAGTCGTTGAACCTGAATGCTCATGGCGGCCTCTTATGAATCGTTGAATCGACATCAATGGGACTGGGCGGGCTGACTGCGCAGCCGGGCCAGCAGGGTCTCCCCCAGCAGCGTGAAGATCCCGAACAGCGCCAGCAGGCTGGCCACCGCGAAGGCGGCCCCTGTCTGGTACTCGTTGTAGAGGATCTCGATATGCAGCGGCAGGGTGTTGGTCTGGCCGCGAATGTGGCCGGAGACCACGGAGACGGCGCCGAACTCCCCCACGGCCCGGGCGGTACAGAGCAGCAGGCCATACATCAGGCTCCAGCGGATACCGGGCAGGGTGACGCGCCAGAACATCTGCAAGCCGCTTGCCCCCAGCATGATGGCGGCCTCCTCTTCCTCCGGCCCGCGCGCCTCCATCTGGGGCAACAGTTCGCGCACCACGAAGGGCACCGTGATGAAGGTGGTGGCCAGAATGATCCCTGGGGTGGCGAAGATGATCTTGATGTCGTACTCGCCGAGCCACTCCCCGAACCAGCCGCGACTGCCGAACAGCAGCACGAACATCAGGCCTGCTATGACCGGCGAGACCGAGAACGGCAGATCGATGAGGGTGATGAGCAGCTGCCGCCCAGGAAAGCGGAACCGGGCGATAGCCCAGGCAGCGGCGAGCCCGAACAGCAGATTCAGGGGCACGGAGCAGAGCGTCACCAGGGCGGTCAGCCCAAGGGCGCTCAGGGCATCCGGCTCGCTGATGGCATGCCAGAAGAAGGCCAGCCCGGGAGACAGGGCCTGGATAAAGACGGTGGCCAACGGCAGCAGCAGCAGGGCGGCAAACCAGCCCAGACCGATAGTGATCAGCAGCCATTTGACCCAGGCCGGCTCGTGGATCACCCGGGGTTGGCTCACCCGGTGCGTCGGCACGGCGCCCTGAGCCAGATCGAGACTTGCACTGGATGCGCTCATAGGCGGCTCCCTCCGATACGGGCCCAGCTCCAGGCCTGCAACTTGTTGATGAGCAACAGCAGAATGAATGAAATGAGCAGCATGACAGACGCGATGGCGGAAGCTCCCGCGTAGTCATACTCCTCCAGGTGGCTCATGATCATCAGCGGTGCGATTTCCGACACCATGGGCAGGTTGCCGGCGATGAAGATGACTGAGCCGTACTCCCCCACCCCGCGGGCAAATGCCAGGGCAAAGCCGGTGAGGAGCGCCGGGATCAGGGTCGGCCACAGCACCCTGGCGAACGTCTGCCAGCGGTTGGCACCCAGACTCGCGGCCGCCTCCTCCTGCTCGGTCTCGGCCTCCCGCAGCACCGGCTGCAGGGTGCGCACCACGAAGGGCAGCCCGATGAAGGTCAGGGCAATGACGACCCCGATGGGGTTGTAAGCAAGCTCGAGGCCGAGCGGGGCGACCCACTGGCCTATCCAGCCATTGGGGGCAAAGATGGCGCACAGGGCGATGCCGGAGACGGCGGTTGGCATGGCGAAGGGCAGGTCGATCAGCGCATCCACCAGGCGACGCCCGGGGAAGGTGTAGCGCACCAGCACCCAGGCCAGGATCAGGCCGAACAGGCTGTTGAGCAGTGCTGCGATGAAGGCTGCGCCGAAACTCAGGCGAAAGGAGGCAAGTACCCGGGGGGATCCGATCACCTGCCAGAATTCGGCGGCGCTCAGGTTGTTCACCGCAAACAGCACCAGAGCCGAGAGGGGCAACAGGACCAGTATGCCCAGATAGAGCAGACTGAAGCCCAGCGTTGGCCCCAGGCCGGGCAGGACAGAATAAGAACTTAATCGCATAACACATCCGTTTGTTATAAACACTTTGGATATGGCGATTCTGCTCACTAGAGCCAGGGACAACAAACACCAATAACGCCTTTGCTAAGCACTTTTTTATCTAACCGTGGTGGCACAAGGCTTTGAGAACGATAAATAGAAAAAAAGGTCTTTTATATAAATAAAAGACCTAAAAAACGGAGCCGTGAAACCATGGAGACAGTCACTTAAGTCAGGTGGGCCAGCCTGCCGGGGTCGCGCCCATATACTCCCTCGGATTGCAATGTGGTGTCATCGAACCGTGAGGGCGGCCCGCCCCTTCCATTGGGCGGGAGCCGGTTCCACCACCATCTCGGCCCTGCGGTGAAGCGTGGTGAGCAGGTCGAGCCCCTGGTGCCAGTCACCATGACCAGACTGGGCATTGATGTGGCCCGCATCACCCGCATCGAACAAGGGCACCTGCCACTGGCGACTCCAGTATTCGGCACGCTCGAAACTCATCCAGGGGTCGTTGCGGCTGGCGACGAGTTGGGCGGAAACCTTGATGGAGCCCGCCAGCGCCTCGTCCGGGATCCCGAAGCGAGACGGATCGGCGGGCGCGACGATGAGGAGGGACGATACCTTGTCCGGTTGCAACCTGGCGGCGGCAATGGCCGTCAGGGCCCCGAAGGAGTGAGCCACCAGATGAACCCGGCTGCGCCGGCTCCTGAGCTTGCTCGCCAGCTTGGCGCTCCAGACCGTGAGATCCGGCTGATCCCAGGGCAGACCCACCATCCGCTGCCACTGGGGAAACTGCTGGTGCCAGCGGCTCTGCCAGTGATCGGGCCCGCTGTTGTGCAGGCCGGGAACCAGAAGGATCTTGTTCATCTTGGTACTCCTCTCCATTAGCTCGGGGTCAGCCCGGCTCAGCGGCCCGGCTGGTAGATCTGGTCAAAGAACCCGCCCTGGGCGAAGTGCTTCTTCTGCGCCTTGTCCCAATCCCCTTCCAGATCCTTGACGGTGAACAGATTCAGACTGGGGAACTGGGCCGAGGTCTCCTTCAGGATCGCCGGGTTGCTCGGACGATAGTGATACTTGGCGATGATCCGCTGACCTTCGTCAGAATAGAGGTAGTCGAGGTAACCCTTGGCGACGGCCTCGGTGCCATGCTTCCTGGCTACCTTGTCCACCACGGCGACCGGCGGCTCTGCCAGGATGGAGACCGACGGCACCACCAGTTCAAATTTCTCGCTGGTCCCTGGCTGGTTCAGCACCAACAAGGCCTCATTTTCCCAGGCCAGCAGCACATCCCCGAGACCCCGCTCGATAAAGCTGGTGGTGGCACCACGGGCACCGGAGTCCAGCACCTTCACGTTCTTGAACAGGTCGCCAACGAACTGCCTGGCCCCCTCTTCGCTACCGCTCTTCTTCAGGGCATAGCCCCAGGCGGCCAGGTAGTTCCAGCGCGCCCCACCGGACGTCTTGGGGTTCGGTGTGATGATGGCGACATCCTTGCGCACCAGATCGTCCCAGTCCTTTATCTGCTTCGGGTTGCCCTTGCGCACCAGGAACACGATGGTCGAGGTGTAGGGCGAGGCATTGTTGGCCAGCCGCCCTTCCCAGTCGCCAGCGGTGAGGCCCGCCTTGGCCACCGCATCCACGTCATAGGCCAGCGCCAGGGAGACCACGTCGGCCTCCAGTCCGTCCACCACGGCGCGCGCCTGCTTGCCGGAGCCGCCGTGTGACTGGCTCACCACCACATCATCACCGGTCTTGGCCTTCCACTCCTTGGCGAAGGCGGCATTGTATTCCTGGAACAGTTCCCGGGTCGGGTCGTAGGAGACGTTGAGCAGACGCACCTCGGCGGCATTGGCCTGGCCGAGTGCCAGCAGAGAGAGGAGGGTCAAAGCGGTCATTCGCAGTTTCATGGTGATACTCCATATCGTTGGGTTGAGTACAGCATGCCCGCAGTCTCATATTCCATGAAGAAAGAAATAACGCTTTGCTTATCTCTTTTATGCATATTCAACTCCCCCTGAGCGCAAACCCGCCCTTCGTCAGTAGCACCATGCTCGGTGATAGCTTGTGGATCCATGCCAGTGACCAAGAAGCCCGATCGGCTGACATAGCGAGTACTAACGGGTGTCAGGGGGAGAGAATCGGGATGGAACGGCGAAATCTGGTTAACTGATATGGACATAAGGAGATCGTGGAGACGAAAAAAAGCCCAGTCTTTCGACTGGGCTTCTTGTTAGTGGCGGAGCGGACGGGACTCGAACCCGCGACCCCCGGCGTGACAGGCCGGTATTCTAACCGACTGAACTACCGCTCCGCATTCGGTTAGCTTGCGCTAAATCTTTTGCCGCTTCTTCTGAGGTGTCATCCTCGCAGCCAGTAACGTGATTTTGCACATCACTGTTTAATTGGGTGCCTGGCAGTGTCCTACTCTCGCATGGCGAATGCCACACTACCATCGGCGCTACAGCGTTTCACTTCTGAGTTCGGCATGGGGTCAGGTGGTTCCACTGCGCTATTGCCGCCAGGCAAAATCTTCAATCTGAAAAAGCTGATTTAGTTATTCGTTCTCGGTATCTGCTACAAGTCTTCGAACACTTCTTGGGTGTTGTATGGTTAAGCCTCACGGGTAATTAGTATGGGTTAGCTCAACACGTCGCCGCGCTTACACACCCCACCTATCAACGTTGTGGTCTCCAACGGCCCTTTAGGACCCTCAAGGGGTCAGGGATGACTCATCTCAGGGCTCGCTTCCCGCTTAGATGCTTTCAGCGGTTATCGATTCCGAACTTAGCTACCGGGCAGTGCCACTGGCGTGACAACCCGAACACCAGAGGTTCGTTCACTCCGGTCCTCTCGTACTAGGAGCAACTCCCTTCAATCATCCAACGCCCACGGCAGATAGGGACCGAACTGTCTCACGACGTTCTGAACCCAGCTCGCGTACCACTTTAAATGGCGAACAGCCATACCCTTGGGACCGACTTCAGCCCCAGGATGTGATGAGCCGACATCGAGGTGCCAAACACCGCCGTCGATATGAACTCTTGGGCGGTATCAGCCTGTTATCCCCGGAGTACCTTTTATCCGTTGAGCGATGGCCCTTCCATTCAGAACCACCGGATCACTATGACCTACTTTCGTACCTGCTCGACCTGTCCGTCTCGCAGTTAAGCTGGCTTATGCCATTGCACTAACCTCCTGATGTCCGACCAGGATTAGCCAACCTTCGTGCTCCTCCGTTACTCTTTGGGAGGAGACCGCCCCAGTCAAACTACCCACCAGGCACTGTCCGCGAGCCCGATTCAGGGCCCTGCGTTAGAACATCAAACATACAAGGGTGGTATTTCAAGGACGGCTCCAGCGCAACTGGCGTCACGCCTTCAAAGCCTCCCACCTATCCTACACATGTAGGTTCAATGTTCAGTGCCAAGCTGTAGTAAAGGTTCACGGGGTCTTTCCGTCTAGCCGCGGGTACACCGCATCTTCACGGCGAATTCGATTTCACTGAGTCTCGGGTGGAGACAGCATGGCCATGGTTACACCATTCGTGCAGGTCGGAACTTACCCGACAAGGAATTTCGCTACCTTAGGACCGTTATAGTTACGGCCGCCGTTTACCGGGGCTTCGATCAAGAGCTTCGCTTGCGCTAACCCCATCAATTAACCTTCCGGCACCGGGCAGGTGTCACACCCTATACGTCCACTTTCGTGTTTGCAGAGTGCTGTGTTTTTGATAAACAGTCCCAGCCATCTGGTCACTGCGACTCCCGTCAGCTCCATCCGCAAGGGACTTCACCAACAAGAGCGTACCTTCTCCCGAAGTTACGGTACTATTTTGCCTAGTTCCTTCACCCGAGTTCTCTCAAGCGCCTTGGTATTCTCTACCCGACCACCTGTGTCGGTTTGGGGTACGATGACTTGTAATCTGAAGCTTAGAGGCTTTTCCTGGAAGCAGGGCATCAATGGCTTCCGCACCGTAGTGCGTTCGTCTCGTGTCTCAGTGTTGTGTCTCCGGATTTGCCTAGAAACACCACCTACGCACTTTCACCAGGACAACCGTCGCCTGGCCCACCTAGCCTTCTCCGTCCCCCCATCGCAATTACAAGTCGTGCAGGAATATTAACCTGCTTCCCATCGATTACGCCTTTCGGCCTCACCTTAGGGGTCGACTCACCCTGCCCCGATTAACGTTGGACAGGAACCCTTGGTCTTCCGGCGAGGAGGCTTTTCACCCCCTTTATCGTTACTTACGTCAGCATTCGCACTTCTGATATCTCCAGCATGCCTCTCGACACACCTTCGCAGACTTACAGAACGCTCCCCTACCACTTGCACTGAGTGCAAATCCGCGGCTTCGGTGCCTGGTTTGAGCCCCGTTACATCTTCCGCGCAGGCCGACTCGACTAGTGAGCTATTACGCTTTCTTTAAATGATGGCTGCTTCTAAGCCAACATCCTAGCTGTCTGAGCCTTCCCACATCGTTTCCCACTTAACCAGAACTTTGGGACCTTAGCCGGCGGTCTGGGTTGTTTCCCTCTTCACGACGGACGTTAGCACCCGCCGTGTGTCTCCCGGATATTACTTACTGGTATTCGGA
>NZ_CP077363.1:680000-1070000 GCF_019048365.1 Aeromonas sp. FDAARGOS 1415
AGCAGAAAGTGCTGGTGATCTGCTCCGAAGCAGCCACCGCCATCGCCCTGGAAGAGGCGCTGCGTACCCGCGAGGGGATCCGCGCCGCCGTCTTCCACGAGGGAATGTCCATCCTCGAGCGGGACAAGGCCTCCGCCTATTTTGCCCAGCAAGAGGGAGGCGCACAGGTACTGCTCTGCTCCGAGATCGGCTCCGAAGGCCGCAACTTCCAGTTTGCCAGCCACCTGGTGCTGTTCGATCTGCCCCTCAACCCGGATCTGCTGGAGCAACGTATCGGCCGACTGGATCGCATCGGTCAGCAGAACACGGTCGAGATCCACGTTCCCTATCTGGAAGGTACCTCCCAGCGCGCCCTGCAGCTCTGGTATCACGACGGTCTGGATGCGTTCGAGCAGACCTGCCCGACCGCCCGCCCAGTGTTCGAGGCGGTGCGCGACGAGCTGTTCGAGCTGCTGGCCGCCAACACCGGCGAACAGGAGACGCTCGAGGCTCTTCTGGCCAAGACCCGCGAACTGCATGAACCGCTCAAGGCCAGGCTGGAACAGGGACGTGATCGCCTGCTGGAGATCCACTCCAGCGGTGGCGAGGCCGCCCAGCAGCTGGTCGAGAAGCTGGCCGCCGAAGACGACGATACCGGTATGATCTCCTTCGCCCTCAAGATGTTCGACGAGATCGGCGTCAACCAGGACGACCGCGGCGAGAACGCCCTGGTGCTGACGCCTGGTGATCACATGCTGGTACCCAGCTTCCCGGGCCTGCCCCAGGACGGCATGACCATCACCTTCGATCGCCCCACCGCCCTGTCGCGGGATGACATGGCGCTGCTCTCCTGGGATCACCCCATGATGCGCGGCGGCATCGACCTGATCCTGGGTTCCGAGATCGGTGCCACCTCGGTGGCCCTGCTCAAGAACAAGGCGCTGCCGGTCGGGTCCATCCTGCTGGAGCTGATCTTTGTGGCCGAGTCTGCGGCCCACCCCCAGCTCTACCGCTTCATGCCGCCGACGCCGATCCGGCTGCTGATGGACAAGAACGGCAACAATCTGGGCGACAAGGTGGCTTTCGAGGCTTTCAACCGCCAGCTCACTCCGGTCAACCGTCACCTGGGCAGCAAGCTGGTGACCGCTTCCCAGCCCACGATCCACGGCCTCATCGGTCAGGGTCAGGCCATCGCCGAAGAGCTGAAGGCGGAGATCGTCGACAAGGCCCGTGCCCAGATGGCGCAAACCCTGCAACAGGATCTGGATCGTCTGGAGGCGCTCAAGGCGGTCAATCCGAACGTGCGCGACAGCGAACTGGATTATCTGCGCAACCTGCAGGCAGAATTGCACCACCTGATCGACCAGACCCAGCTCAAGCTGGATGCCATCCGCTTTATCGTGGTCACCCATAACTGACAGGGCCGTGAAGGCATCCTCTGCTCAATACCGACCAGAGCTGGATGCCATGCCCTGCTTTGAAGTGGTTACCCATAACTGATGGGGGCTTGCCCCCGCTTTGACCAAAGATGCGAGACGCTATGTTTGAATACTCACCGCCCCTGGAACCCTGGCTCGATATCCTGTTCAAGGACAAGGACATCATGGTGGTCAACAAGCCCACTGGCCTGCTGAGCGTCCCCGGGCGCGGCCCCGAGAATGAAGACAGCGTGCTCCATCGGGTGAAACAGCAGCACCCCAAGGCAGCGGCGGCCCACCGCCTCGACATGGCGACCACAGGTGTGCTGGTGATCCCCCTCAACCCCAACTCCCACCGGGAGCTGAGCCGGCAATTCCGCGAGCGGGAGACGGAGAAGCACTATCTCGCCTGGGTGTGGGGCGAGCCTGAGCTGGATTCGGGTGAAGTGGATCTGCCGCTCTGCGTCGACTGGCCCAACCGGCCGAAGCAGAAGGTGGACTTCGAGGAGGGGCGCCATGCCCTGACCCTGTGGCAGAAACTGAAGGTGGAGAATGGCAACAGCCTGATCAAGCTGACCCCGATTACCGGTCGTTCCCACCAGCTGCGCGTTCACATGCTGGAGCTGGGACATCCCATCCTCGGAGACAACCTCTACGCCCATCCGGAAGCGTTGGCGGCGGCACCACACCTCTATCTGCATGCGGCCAGCCTGACCATCAGCCACCCGCGCAGCGGCGAACGAATGACCTTCGAGGCCCCCGCCCCCTTTGTGGTATGAACCTGATCCAATCCGGGTGAAACGCGCGATAAACGCCGAGACAAAAGAAAGCCCCCATCGTTCGATGGGGGCTTTTTTATCGCTCAGACGCGGATATCGATTCGGCTTCCGAGGGAAGCGCTGGCCGATGTCGGCGCTGCCGGAGCGGACTGCGCTGCTGTTTCCAGCAGTTTCAGTGCGGATTCGCCTTCCTGGGTCTGCTGCTTCTTGGCTAGGCTGGCCACCATCAGAGCAGAACCAAACGACGCATTTGCAGAGCTAGAAATATCCATTATGTACCTCCTGCCCTGAGGCTATCGGCCAACGTGGGACAGACATGAGACATATTGATCAGAACAGGTATGCCTTGTCGGGGGAGCGCCTAGCCAACCAGCGCTCTTCCATCTCGAGCAGGGTCTGATAGGCCTTGGCCGCATGCTCGGGGCGGCTGAACAGATAGCCCTGCCCGTACAGATGAATGTCGGTCAGGGAACGCAGCACATCGAGCTGCCCCTGGGTCTCTATCCCTTCACACACCAGCTTCTTGCCCAGCATGGACCCCATGCGGCAGATGTTGGCCACCAGCTCTGCCGCCTCGATAGAGGTATCGATACCCTGGATGAAGGAGCGATCGATCTTCACCTTGTTCACCGGCAGCTTCTGCAGGTAGCTGAGGGACGAGTAACCGGTTCCGAAGTCATCCAGCGCCAGATGGACACCTTGCTGACTGAGATCCTGCATCAACTGCAGCGAGTTTTTGACTTCCCGCATGGTGGTGTCTTCCGTCACCTCCAGCACCAGACAGGAAGCGGGGATCTGGTGATCCATCAAGGCCCTTGCCACCATCTTCAGCAGGTTGCGTTGATACATGCCGGGGGAGATGTTGACACACATCTGCAGATCCACCAGGCCCAGATGCTGCCACTGATGCAGCTGTTCGCACGCCGTGTTAAGAACCCAGCTGCCCAGCTTCTCGGCCAGCTGGAACTCTTCCGCCACCTGGATCACCTCGTTGGGTGGAATGAACCCAAGCTCGGGATGACGCCAGCGCAGCAATGCCTCGACCGCCTCGCAGCGCCCGTTCTCCAGATTGACGATGGGCTGGTAATAGAGCTCGAGTGCGTTGTGCTCCAGCGCCATCACCATGTCAGAAGCCAGGTGCTTGCGTCTGGCCGTCTCGTTGAGCAGGGAGCTGTCATAGATGACATAGGGCACGTGGGTCTTGCGGCTGTGGGACAAGGCCTGCTCCGCCCGGCTCAACAGCTCCTGGGTCTGATTGCTGTCGGTCGGGAAGAAGGCGATGCCGATACCGACCTCCAGTCGGAAGGGGTAGTTGTCGATGATGATGTCTTGCCGGATGGAGTGGAGGATCCTCGCCACCAGCTCCCTGACCTGGCGCAGATCGCTCCCCTCCCGTTGCAGCATGGCAAGCTGATCTCCCCCGAGACGCGCCACCCACTCGCCATTCTCGCACAGGCTACGCAACCGCTTCGCCAGCTCCTGCAGCAGGATGTCCCCGGTGTTGTAGCCAAACTTGCTGTTGATGTCCCGAAAGTCATTGATGTCGACCAGCACCAGACCGAAGGCGGTGTCGCGGGTGACGTAGGAATCCATCTTCTCCAGCAGGGCCAGACGATTGGGCAGGCCCGTGAGCTGATCGACCCGGGCAGTCCGGAAATGGCGTCTGGCCTCCCGCACCAGCAGGCCACTGAGCAGGATGACCGAGATCACCAGGCCCAACACCATGAACAGCAAGGCGTCGCGCAACTGGCCGAAGCGCTTGTCATTGCCCGAATAGACGTTGATGTTCTTCTGCATCATGGAGGCGAGAGAGTAGGAGAGCGGCTCCTGCAAAGGCGCAAGGGCCATCATGATCTGCTGGTAGTCCCCGGTCCCCGGTTTCAGTTTGGCCAGCTCGGGCTCCAGCTTGCGGATATTCCCCTCGGTCAGCTGCACCAGCCGCAGCGTCTTCGGGTTGTCCCCCAGACTCTTGCGCAGTTGCCCGCTCAGTAGAATGGGGGTACGGCTCCACAGAATGTCGTAACGCAGCAGCAAGCCTTCGTGATCGATCCCGCCATAGTGGTAGCTCTCGACGGCATTGAGAAAACGGCCCAGTTCAAGCTGCAACTGCATCAATGCCCAGGAGACGTCATAGGTGTACTTTTCCATTACCCGGGTCGCATTCTGTATCTGCACCAGGCAATACAGCGTGCTACCCGTGAATAACAGAATGGATAGATAAAGAACGCCGAGTAAGGGCCAAGCCCTGGTCTTCGCTTTCACCCACGACTCCCGTAAGCCACCAGCTCTTTTACTGCTGAATATCGATCCCGCTCAGCTGCCAGATCATCATGTCGGTGAACTCGGAACGCTTGAGTTCCGGATACTGATCCAGTGGCAGGATAAACCAGAGGGGCCCCTTGTCACGTACCCGCATGGTCACACCGTCATCTTGCCAGGCGAGGATAGGATCGTATTGCTTGACCTTATCCCAGTTAATCCGGATCTGGAAACTGTTCAGAGCAGTGAGCGTGATGCTCTTGCCATTCGCCTTCACCGCCGCCAGCACGTCCGCAAGCCTGGGCCCCACATACTTGTGCGGTTTGTCGACCCAGGGATTGCTCGTCACGATTTCGTGCTGTGGCAGCGCCTGGATCATCGCCATGTCGAACAGCGCCTCCCCTTCACCCGGATCCGCAGATTCCAGCTCCCCAGTCAGCTTGAGGATCACCGGCCCCTGCGGCGCAGCCAGGACCATAACTGGTACGAGGAGGGAGAAGAGCAACGGAAGCAGGCCTAAATATCGCATATTCACCTCAGATGATTTGAGTATCAATAACTTCAGCTTAGCTGCACTAAAAAAAACGGCCCGCATAAGCGAGCCGTTTGATGACGGTAACGGGATTACATCATACCCATGCCACCCATGCCACCCATATCAGGCATGGCAGGGGCATCTTTCTTCGGCAGCTCGGAGATCATGCACTCGGTGGTGATCATCAGGCCGGCAACGGAAGAGGCGAACTGCAGAGCGGAGCGGGTTACCTTGGTCGGATCCAGGATACCCATGGCCAGCATGTCACCATACTGTTCGGTGTAGGCGTTGTAACCGTAGTTGCCTTCACCGTTCTTCACGGCATTGGCGATGACGGAGGCTTCCTCACCGGCGTTGATCACGATCTGGCGCAGCGGCGCTTCCATAGCACGCAGGGCAACCTTGATACCCACGTTCTGGTCTTCGTTGTCACCACGCAGGTCGACCAGCTTGGCAGCCACGCGCACCAGCGCCACACCACCACCGGCAACCACGCCTTCTTCCACTGCCGCGCGAGTGGCGTGCAGGGCATCGTCAACACGGGCTTTCTTCTCTTTCATCTCGACTTCAGTCGCCGCACCCACCTTGATCACGGCAACACCGCCGGCCAGCTTGGCCACGCGCTCTTGCAGCTTCTCACGGTCGTAGTCGGAGGAGGTCTCTTCGATCTGCTGGCGGATCTGGGCCACACGGCTCTCGATCAGGGCGGCATCACCCACACCATCGATGATGGTGGTGTTTTCCTTGGTGATGACGATACGCTTGGCACGGCCCAGATCTTCCAGGGTCGCCTTCTCCAGTTCCATGCCCACCTCTTCGGAGATCACGGTACCGCCGGTCAGGATGGCGATGTCCTGCAGCATGGCCTTGCGACGATCACCAAAGCCCGGCGCCTTGACGGCGGCGACTTTCACGATACCGCGCATGGTGTTGACCACCAGGGTAGCCAGCGCTTCGCCTTCCACGTCTTCGGCCACGATGATCAGCGGCTTGCCCGCCTTGGCCACGCCTTCCAGCACCGGCAGCATTTCGCGGATGTTGGAGACTTTCTTGTCCACCAGCAGGATGAAGGGATCATCCAGCTCGACGGAGCCGGTTTCCGGCTTGTTGACGAAGTAGGGGGAGAGGTAGCCGCGATCGAACTGCATGCCTTCCACTACGGCCAGCTCGTCTTCCAGGCCCTGACCGTCTTCCACGGTGATCACGCCGTCACGGCCGACCTTGTCCATGGCTTCGGCAATCAGCTTGCCCACTTTCTCGTCGGAGTTGGCAGAGATGGTACCCACCTGGGCAATGGCGTTGTTGTCGGCACAGGGAGTGGACAGCGCCTGCAGCTCGGCAACGGCGGCGGTCACGGCCTTGTCGATGCCACGCTTCAGATCCATGGGGTTCATGCCGGCGGCAACGGCCTTCAGGCCTTCGTTGACGATGGCTTGAGCCAGCACGGTCGCGGTAGTGGTACCGTCACCGGCGGCGTCGTTGGCCTTGGAAGCGACTTCCTTGACCATCTGGGCGCCCATGTTCTGGAACTTGTCTTCCAGCTCGATTTCGCGAGCAACGGAGACGCCATCCTTGGTGATGGTCGGGGCACCGAAGGACTTGTCCAGCACCACGTTACGGCCTTTCGGGCCCAGGGTCACCTTGACGGCATCGGCCAGGATGTTGACGCCTTCCAGCATTTTGATGCGAGCTTCGTTGCCAAACTTAACTTCTTTAGCTGCCATGTTCTTCAATCCTTAAATCAATTCGGGGAAAGGGGGAGTGATTACTCTTCGACAATCGCCAGGATGTCGGTCTCGGACAGGATCAGCACGTCCTGGCCATCCAGCTTCTCGGTCTTCACGCCGTAGCCTTCGTTGAAGATCACCTTGTCACCCACCTTGACGGCGAGGGCCTTGACATCCCCGTTGTCCAGAATCCGACCAGTCCCCACGGCAAGAACTTCACCACGGGTGGACTTCTGGGCCGCAGTACCGGTCAAGACGATACCGCCAGCGGATTTGGCTTCAGCTTCGATGCGCTTGATGATGACGCGGTCGTGCAGTGGACGAATTTTCATCGATAACTCTCCCAAAATGAGTCTCTAGTGTTGCTTGAGGAATGGCCGCAGTCGGCCAAATTTGTTATGCCCCTGATCTGGGGCAATACGGGTAGCCCTTCAAGGGCAAATACAAAAAAAATATTTTCACGTACTATGAATGCCTTTGATGGATCACCCACCCCCAATCAGGAAGGCGGATGGACACGGCCAGCATTCAGGCCCTGAGCACCTAGAGACATTGCCTTGAGCCGACCCAATCCCATGCTGACCGCCCCCATGACCCCAGTGCTGCTGCGCATGACGGGCCCCATGATCCTCGGCATCGTCGCCATCCTGGCCTTCAACCTGGTAGACACCTTTTTCATCGGCATGCTGGGCACCGAGGCACTGGCGGCCATCAGCTTCACCTTCCCGGTCACCTTCGTGGTGACGTCGCTCACCATGGGACTGGGGGCCGGTCTGTGCGCCCTGCTCGGCCATGCCCTGGGCCAGGGACGCCACGACGAGGCGGCCCGCATCACCACCGACTGCCTCTTCCTCGCCGTCGTGCTGGTGACCCTGCTCGCCGGGCTCGGGGCCCTGACCATCACCCCCCTGTTCACCCTGCTCGGCGCCAGCGACGCGCTCATCTCCCTCATCCACGACTACATGCTGATCTGGTATCTGACCGTCCCCCTGCTGGTCGTGCCCATGGTCGGCAACGCCGCCATCCGCACGACGGGGGACACCAAGACCCCCAGCCTGGTGATGGGGGTGGCCGGCCTGGTCAACGGCGTGCTGGATCCCCTGCTCATCTTCGGGCCCGGCCCTTTCCCCGAATGGGGCATCCGCGGGGCTGCCATCGCCACCTCGATCTCCTGGCTGATGGCCATGCTGGTCAGCCTGCACCTGCTGCGCAAGCGGGAAAAACTGCTGACCTGGCGCCTCTCCCCGCGTCCACAGCTGCTCGCCCACTGGCGCGCCCTGCTGCATGTGGCAGTACCGGCCTCCTTCACCAACATGCTCAATCCCCTGGCCAATGCCATCCTGATGGTGATCTTCGCCAGGCTGGGGACTGAAGTCGTGGCCGCCTATGGCGCCGCATCCCGGGTGGAGGCCTTGCTGCTCATCGTGATGATGGCGCTCTCCTCGGTGCTGGCCCCCTTCATTTCACAGAATTGCGGGGCGGGCAATCCGGCCCGTGCCAAGGGGGCCCTGCTGCTGTGCATGCGCTTCGCCCTGCTGTTCCAGCTCGGGGTCTACGGCCTCGTCTGGCTGCTGGCCCCTTTCATCGCCAACCTGTTCAGCGATCATCCCCAGGTGGTCAGGCTGATCGTGCTCTACCTGCATCTGGTCCCTATCGGATACGGTTTTCAGGGCATGGTGATGCTGCTGGCGTCGGCCCTCAACGGGGTCAGAGCCTCCACAGTGTCGCTGCTGCTCAACGGCATCAGGCTGTTTGTCTTCTTGCTGCCAGGGGCCTGGCTTGGGGCGAAGCTGGGGGGGGAACAGGGGATCTATCTGGGGATCATGCTGGCGAACCTGGCGGCGGGCCTGTTGGCCTGGGGCTATGCCCACCGCCGGTTCGAGCGGCTCTGCCATCAGGGTGCCACCTGATGTCACCGCTCGGGATGAAGTCTTACTCCTTGCGCTCGAACTCCCCCTCTATGGTGTTGCCACTGCGCGGAGATTGACCAGGCCTCTCATCACCAGGCGCGGATTCGAACGGCTGCTGGCGGGCACCAAAGCCTCCCATCTGCATCCTGAACTGATTGCTGCCGATCAGCTTGTCGGCCAGGCGGTTGCGCAGCCAGGGTTGCAGCAGCAGAATGCCGAAGAAGTCGGTCACGAAGCCGGGAATGATCAACAGCAAGCCGGCCAGTGCCAGCATCATGCCGCCCATCACCTCACGACCCGGCATCTCGCCCTGCTGCATCTTCTGCTGGGCGCTGAACAGTGTCTTGATCCCCTCGCTGCGCACCAGGGACGAACCCAGCACCGCGGTCAGCACCAGCAAGCCGACGGTGGGCAAGGCGCCGATCACAGCCCCCACCTCGATCATCACGGTGAGCTCCAGCAATATCAGGCCAACCAACAACAGTAACAACTTGCCCATAGCAACCTCGGTACGATGAATAAAATGGTCCCGAACAGGGCGCGTCGGCACAGCAGGGCTCATGCCGACACACAGGCGTGCGGGTCTCCTGTCCACTAGATGGGGGTCACTGGCCATTTTTCAAGCCCCTTCCCTGGCTGCATCGGGGCTTCGGAGAAATATTTTCCCCACAAACTGGGATTGAAGTGATTGTTCTGTCAAAGTAAATCGCTCAATTGCAATATCTGTTTAATGACCACAAGTTATTTGAGGTTGTCTCAAATTTAGTGATCCAGGTCTAATACCAGATACCCCAATTGAGGTAAGATCAACACCAGTCATAGCACAGGGAGCCTGGCTCCCAACTGCCCCACCCGATGTGTGGTGCTTCAGGATGATATGTGCGTAGGGAAGTCGCGACCACTCGGTGAGGATCGTTTCCATTTATCTGATTTCTGAGGCATTACAATGAGTGACATCAAGAACGTCCGCATTGAAGAAGACCTGCTGGGTACCAAAGAAGTTTCCAACGACATGTACTACGGTGTGCACACCCTGCGCGCCGTCGAGAACTTCAAGATCAGCACTCAGAAGATTTCTGACGTTCCCGAATTTGTCCGCGGCATGGTCCTGACCAAGAAGGCCGCTGCGCTGGCCAACGGCGAGCTGGGCACCATCCGTCCCGAGATCGCCGACAAGATCATCGAAGCCTGTGACCTGATGCTGAACACCGGCAAGTGCTTCGACCAGTTCCCGGTTGACGTCTATCAGGGCGGCGCCGGTACTTCCGTCAACATGAACACCAACGAGGTGCTGGCCAACATCGCCCTCGAACTGATGGGGCTGGAGAAGGGTCGCTACGACGTCATCAACCCGAACGATCACGTCAACAAGTGCCAGTCCACCAACGATGCCTACCCCACCGGTTTCCGCGTGGCCGTGGTCAACAGCACCGACACCACCCTGTTTGCCCTGGAAAGCCTGATCGCCGCCTTCGACGCCAAGGCCGCCGAGTTCAAGAGCATCCTGAAGATGGGTCGTACCCAGCTGCAGGACGCCGTGCCCATGACCCTGGGTCAGGAGTTCCACGCCTTCGCCGTCACCCTGCGTGAAGAGATCAAGTCCATCAAGCGTTGCCAGGAGCTGCTGCTGGAAGTGAACCTGGGTGCCACCGCCATCGGTACCGGCCTGAACACCCCGCCCGAGTATTCCGCCCTGGCCATCAAGCGCCTGGCCGAGATCACTGGTCGTGCCTACGTCCCGGCAGAGGATCTCATCGAAGCGACCTCCGACTGCGGCGCCTACGTGATGCTGCACGGCGCGGTCAAGCGCCTGGCCATGAAGCTCTCCAAGATCTGTAACGACCTGCGTCTGCTCTCCTCCGGCCCACGCACCGCGCTCAAAGAGATCAACCTGCCGGAAATGCAGGCTGGCTCTTCCATCATGCCGGCCAAGGTCAACCCGGTCATCCCTGAAGTGGTCAACCAGTCCTGCTTCAAGGTCTTCGGCAACGACGTCACCATCACCTTCGCCGCCGAAGCCGGTCAGCTGCAGCTGAACGTCATGGAGCCGGTGATCGGTCAGGCCATGTTCGAATCCCTGAGCCTGATGGAAAAAGCCTGTATCTCCCTGCGCGAGAAGTGCGTGGAAGGTATCACCGCCAACCCGGACATCTGCATGAACCACGTGCTGAACTCCATCGGCATCGTGACCTACCTGAACCCCTTCATCGGCCACCATGAAGGCGACATCGTCGGCAAGATCTGCGCCCAGACCGGCAAGAACGTCCGCGAAGTCGTGCTGGAGCGCGGCCTGCTGACCGCCGAGCAGCTGGACGAAATCCTCTCCATCGAGAACCTGATGAACCCGCAATACAAGGCCAAGCGCTACACCCGCGAAGCCGCCGTATAAGCGAATACATGGGCCGGGATCATCCCGGCCCATAGAGTCAATTCCCGAGCGACCCCTGCGAGTCCCGTCGGGAATTGGCTTTTCAGCCTAACAAGACCAAAAAAAACTGGAAAATGGAGTGTTCGCTATGATTGGAATCGAGTTACTTGTCGTGCTCGCCGCTATCTATCTGGGGGCCCGGATAGGCAGCATTGGCATCGGCTTCGCCGGTGGTCTGGGGGTGCTGGTACTGACCTGGGGGCTGGGCATGCCCATCCCGAGCGATCAGCTGGTGACCTATCTGCCCTGGGACGTGATCATGATCATCGCGTCCGTCATCTGCGCCATCGCCTGCATGCAGCTGGCCGGCGGCATGGACTACCTGGTGCACCTGGCCGAGAAAGCCCTGCGCAAGAATCCCAAGCACATCACCTTCGCCGCCCCGGTCGTCACCTACCTGATGACCATGCTGGCCGGGACCGGTCACACTGCCTTCTCCACCCTGCCGGTGATCGCCGAAGTGGCCAAGGAGCAGGGCATTCGTCCGTCCCGTCCGCTCTCCATCGCGGTCGTCGCCTCCCAGATCGCCATCACCGCCTCCCCCATCTCCGCGGCCGTGGTCGCCTTCTCCGGCATGCTGGAGCCGCTGGGCGTGGATTACCTGACCCTGCTGGCCATCTGCATCCCGTCCAGCTTCATCGCCTGTCTGCTGGGGGCCTTCATCGCCAACCTGCTGGGCAAGCCCCTGGAGCAGGATGAAGTCTATCTGGAGCGCAAGGCCAAGGGTCTGATCAAGCTGCGCGGCACCAGCCAGATTGAACTCAAACCCTATGCCAAGCTCTCCGTCGGCATCTTCGTCGCCGCCATCGTGGCCGTGATGGCCTATGCCACCGCCATCTCCGGCAACGTGGGCCTCATCAGCAATCCGCCGATCCCCCGTGACGGTGCCATCATGGGCATCATGCTCTCCGCCGCCACCCTGATGGTGCTGTTCTGCAAGCTGGACGCCGCCCAGATCACCAACATGCCGACCTTCAAGTCCGGTATGTCCGCCTGTATCTGCGTACTGGGCGTAGCCTGGCTGGGCAACGTCTTCGTGAAGGGCAACATGGTCGAGATCCAGGCCTTCGCCGGCGATCTGCTGAGCCAGTACAGCTGGCTGCTGGCCGTGGTGCTGTTCTTCTCCTCCATGCTGCTCTACTCCCAGGGTGCCACCACCAAGGCCCTGATGCCGGCCGCCCTGGCACTCGGCGTCAGCCCGCTGGCCGCCATCGCCTCCTTCGCCGCCGTCAGCGCCCTGTTCGTGCTGCCGACCTACCCGACCCTGCTGGCTGCGGTCGAAATGGATGACACCGGCTCCACCCGCATCGGCAAGGCCGTGTTCAACCACCCCTTCTTCATCCCGGGTGTGGCCACCATCGCCATGGCAGTGGCCCTGGGCTTCTTCTTCGGGGGCCTCATCCTCTGACGGGAAACCGCCCCATGCAAAACGGCCCTTCGGGGCCGTTTTTTGTGTCCGCTCGCCACAGACAGTCCATAAAAAAAGCCGCCCAGGGTGGGCGGCTCTCATCACAGAGGTGACATCAGCCGGGCTGGCGGGTACCGAAATAGTCCGCCAGGAAGTCGTCGAACGACAGGCTGTCGCTGCGCTCGCGCTCCCGCTGCTTGGCCAGGGAGTCCCTCGCCTCGCCGGCGAAGTAAGCCTCGTCCCAGTACTGCAGCTCCCCTGCCAGCATATCCTCCCGGTAGCGGCTCGCCAGCTCGTCGCCGAAGCAGCCGTTGTCCCGGCCGCTTTCCAGCAGCTGTCTGAGCAGGCGGGCGGAGTAGGTCAGCTCGGGGTCGAGCAGCTTCTCGCGGTGCATGGCCAGCGTCTCGCGGTAGCGGTTGCGGCCGCAGCAGCGATCCAGCAGCTCCGCCACCTGATCCAGCTCGTCGAACAGCTTGAGACCGTACTCCTTGAGGCCGATGGGGTTGCCCTGCTCATCCTCCAGCTCGAGGCCGGGGCGACGCCCCTCCAGCACCACCTTGTTCTGGTTGCGGCGGTTGCGGGCCACCTCCTCGTCGGTGAGGACGGGGGACGGGCGCAGCAGGCACCAGACCAGGAAGAGGTCGAAGAAGCGGATCTGGTCCACCTCGATGCCGAACGGGGTGAAGGGGTTCACGTCCACGGTGCGCAGCTCTATGTACTCGATGCCACGCTGCTCCAGCGCGTCGGACGGCTTCTCGCCGCTGCGCGGGGTGCGCTTGGGCCGGATGGGGGCGTAGAGCTCGTTCTCCAGCTGCAGCACATTGTCGTTGAGCTGGCGGTACTCGCCGTTCACCTTGACCCCGATCTTGGCGAACTCGGGATCATGGGTGTTGATGGCGCGGCGCAGGCTGCTGACATAAGCCGGCAGGCTGTCGTGGCTGATCTTGAGCCCCGCCTGGGCGCTGTTGGTGTAGCCGAGATCCGACAGGCGCAGCGCCGTGGCATAAGGCAGGTAGAGGGTCCCCTTGCCGGTCTTCTGGAACGGCAGGCTGCTCTTGCGCCCCTTGAGGAAGGAGTCGCAGATGGCCGGCGAGGCACCGAACAGGTAGGGCACCAGCCAGCCGAAGCGGTAGACGTTGCGAATAAGCCCCATGTACTTGTCGGAGATGAAGCGCTGGCTGCAGCACCCCTCGCCCACCAGATCCTGCCACTCGCACCAGAAGCTGTCCGGCATGGAGAAGTTGAAGTGCACCCCGGCGATCACCTGCATCAGGCTGCCGTAGCGATTCTTCAACCCCTGGCGGTAGAGTGTCTTCATCCGCCCGATGTTGGAGCTGCCGTACTGGGCAAGGCGAATGCTCTCCTCGTCACCGACAAAGCAGGGCATGGAGAGGGGCCAGATCCGCTCCTCCCCCAGGTGGTGGATGGTGTGGCGGTGGATGTCGCCGAGCTGCTCGATCAGGCTCTCGATGGAGTCGGTCGCCGGGGTGATGAACTCCAGCAGACTCTCCGAGTAGTCGGTGGTGATGTTGGCATGGGTCAGGGTCGACCCCAGGCTTCTGGGGTGATCGGTCTGGGCCAGGGTCCCTTGCGGGGTGATGCGCAGACATTCGCGTTCGATCCCGCGCCGGATCCCCTTGAGGGCGGTCACCCGCTCCGGGGTGCCCAGCGCAGCCAGCAACTCGGTGAACGACAAGCTAGTAGTGGTCATATTCACGGCTCATGTATGGCCGCCCCACCTGGGGCGGCACTCATTTTTTGCGACGCCCCTCAGGGCAGTTGCAGTGGATAGATGGGAAGATGAAGCTCGCTCAGGGGTTTTTCAAGCTTTTGCTTGTCCCCCACCACCACAATCACCATGTCGGCCGGGTCGAGCCAGCGGGCCGCGCTCGCCTTGAGCGTCTCGGGTGACACCGTCTTGATCAGGTTGTTCTGGGCCTGCACATAGTCCGGCTTCAGGTCATACATGATCATCTGCAGCAGGAAACCCGCCTTCTGGCCGAGCGTCTCGTAGGAGAGAGCATCCTGCTGGGAGACGGCACTGCGCATATAGGCCAGCTCCACCGGGGTCGGCCCGCTGGCGCGATAACCGTCCATCTCCTTGAGGAACTGGCGGATCGCATCCACGGTCGCATCGGCCCGCACGTTGGCGCCGGTGGCGAACACGCCCGCCTCGCGGTTGGCCTGGAAACCAGAGCTCGCCCCATAGGTGTAGCCCTTGTCTTCCCGTAGGTTCAGGTTGATGCGGCTGTTGAAGTTGCCCCCCAGGTTGAAGTTCATCAGGTTCGCGATGAAGTAGTCACCCGTGGTGTCGAACGCCATGGCCCGGCGGCCGATGCGGATCACCGACTGGGGCGCCCCCGGCTTGTCCACCAGATAGATGCCCGGTTTGGCCTGATCCCCCTTGGGCTTGAGATCCCCCAGGGTCGGCACTGCCCCCTGCCACTGGGTCAGGAAGGCGAGACCGGATTCTACCTGCTGGGCTGTCACGTCCCCGGTCACCACCACCTTGGCATTGGTCGGGTTGTAATAGTGCTGATAGAAGCGCTTCACGTCCGCCAGGGTCAGCTTCTCCACATCTGCCAGCACCCCGTCTGTGGGCTGGCCGAGGCGGTTCTGCTTGCCATAGACCAGCTCGCGGAGGGCCTGGCCCGCCAGCCACTCGGGCTGCTGTTCGCTCTGCTTCATCCCTTGCAACGTCTGCGCCTTGAGACGTTCGAAATCCGCCTCACGCAGGCCGGGCTGCAGCAGCACCTCGCGTACCAGATCCAGCGTCTGGGGCAGCTTGTCCACCAGACTGCTGATGGTGATGAGGTTGTTGTACTGGGCGCTGGAGACGCTGATGCTGGCCCCGAGCTTTTGCAGCTCGTCGCTGAGCTCGGCCTCGGAGAGGCGCTTCGTGCCCTGCTCCAGCATGGCGGCGGTGAGGCTGGCAAGCCCCAGCTCCCCCTTGCCTTCGGCCCGGATGCCCCCCGGCAGAGCGATCATGATGGAGACCGCGGGAATTTCGTCGCTGTGGGTGCCGATGATCTCGATGTTCTTGTCGAGCTTGCCGTGCCAGATGGCAGGCACCTTGACGCTCACCGCCTCGGCCGCCTTGGGCTGCACGCTGCGGTCGAAGCTGTCTTTCACCGGTCGCTCGGCCAGCGCCTCCCCATGCTTGCTGTAGTCAGGCAGCTCGCGCTTGGCAGGAGTGAAGTTGGGTTTGGCGACCTGCCAATCCGTCTTGCCCTTGGGTACCACGCTCAGCACCACGGCGGGCTTGTTCGCGATGAACTTGTCGTAGGCGGCCTGGACATCAGACCCCTTGACCCGGGCGATGGCATCCAGGTTCTTGAACACATAGTCGGGATCCCGGGCCAGCACCTGGCCCATGGCCAGCTGGCTCACCTTGCCCTCGATGCTGTCGAGGCCCCAGATGGCGGAGGCACGATAGCTGCTGATGGCCTTCTCCAGATCCGCCGGCTTGATGCCACGCCGGGCAAACTCGCCGATCACCTTGTCCACCTCCCCCTTGAGAGTCTTGAGGCTGCCATCCACCGCAGGGTTGGGATAGGCATAGACCGCCAGGGTGCAGGCCAGCTCCTCGCAGGAGTGGGAGGCCCCCACTTCGATGGCCTTGCCGGTTTTGACCAGGGACTGGTAGAGCATGGAACTGGCTGAGCCGCCGAGCACGTCGGCGAAGATGTCCAGCGCCGGCTCCTGCGGGTCACCGAGCGACACGGTCGGGTAGCTGACATAGAGCAGCGGCAGGTGCACCTTGTCTTCCAGCGTCACGTAGCGGGTCTCTGGCAGAGTCGCGGGCTGGGGCGTCGGCTTGGCCACCTCGGGCCCACGGGGAATGGGGCCGAAATACTGCTCGATCCAGGCCAGGGCCTGCTTGCTGTCGAAGTCGCCCCCCAGGGTCAGGGTGGCGTTGTTCGGACCATACCTGCGCAGGAAGAACTGCTTGAGGTCGTTCACGTCGACCCGGTCGAGATCCTCCACATAGCCGATGGGCTGCCAGGAGTAGGGGTGGGTGCGCGGATAGAGCGCCTCCCCCACCCTCTCGCCCACCAGGCCATAGGGCTGGTTGTCGATGCGCTGGGCCCGTTCGTTCTTGACGGTGGCACGCTGGATCTCGAACTTCTTCTGGCTCACCGCGTCGAGCAGGAAGCCCATGCGATCCGCCTCCAGCCAGAGCACCTTCTCCAGCTGGTTGGCCGGCACTGTCTCGTAGTAGTTGGTGCGATCCCGGTTGGTGGTGCCGTTCATGTCGCCACCGGCCTCGTTGATGATCCGCATGTGCTCCTGATCCCCCACGTGCTTGGAGCCCTGGAACATCATGTGCTCGAAGAAGTGGGCGAACCCGGACTTGCCCACCGTCTCGCGGGACGATCCTACGTGATAAGTGACGTCGAGGTGCACCAGGGGATCGGACTTGTCAGGCGCCAGGATCACGGTCAGGCCGTTGTCGAGCCGGTACATCTGGTAGGGAATGCCGAGCTTGCCTTCCTGCTTGACCTGCTCCGACACCAGAGTGGGGGCCGCCAGCACCGGCAGCGTGAAGCCCAGCAGCAGGCTTAATGGAATGAGTTTGTTCACGGTTACCTCGTGAGTGACAAAAAAGGGCTAGAGGATCTGACTGGCCAGCAGAAACACCAGGGCATAACGAAGCAGTTTGCCGAGCCCGATCAAGATGAGGGAGCGCCAGAAGGAGAGGCGCAGCCAGCCGGCCAGCAGACAGAGACCATCGCCGACCACGGGTGTCCAGGCGAGCAGCAGACACCAGTGGCCATGACGTTTGAGCCAGGAGAGTGCCTTTTGTTCCCCACGGCCTTGAAAATCTTCCGGTTTTTTCTTGTAGGTGGCGAGCCAGCCGAGCCACCAGGTGGTCATGGAGCCCAGGGTATTGCCCAGCGTCGCCCAGAGCAACAGGCTTGCCATGCTCCACTCCCCCCGGGTCGCCATGGCCCCCAGCAGCACTTCGGAGCTGCCGGGCAGCAGGGTGGCCGAGGTGAAGGCGCTCAGAAACAGCCAGCCAAGCCCCATTTCGCTGAACTCGCTCATCCCGGCTGGCCGTCGGCGGCGGGCATGCGCAGCAGCAGCTTGCCGCGCACATGGCCATCCTCGATGGCATGGTGGGCCAGCGCCCCTTCCGCCAGGGGGAATTCACCGGAGACGGTGATCTGCACATCCCCCTGACGCAGCAGCATCAGCATCTGGGTCAGCTGCTTGTGATCTGGATGGACCAGCATGCCGAGTACTTCGACCCCGAGCCCGGCCCCCGCGTCCTTGATCTGCTGGGCCGTGATGGTCGGCACCGTCACCAGACGGCCGCCCGACCTGACGCAGGCCAGCGCCGCCTTGCCGCTCTCGCCTCCCACCAGGTCCAGCACCAGATCCACGGGACCCTCGGCCACCACCTGGGCGGGCCAGTCGGCGTCGTGGTAGTCCATCATCTGGCTGGCCCCCAGACCGTGCAGGAAGCTGTGGTTGTCACGGCTGGCCGTGACCAGCACCTCGGCGCCATAGGCGCTGGCAAACTGCACCGCCAGGTGACCGACGCCGCCAGCCCCGGCCAGGATCAGCACCTTCTGCCCGGCCTTGAGGCCGCCGTGCTCGAACAGCCCCTGCCAGGCGGTCAGGCCCGCCAGCGGTAGCGCCGCCCCCTGCCTGAGGCTGACCCCGTCCAGCTTGACCAGCTCCTCTTCACGCACCACCACGGACTCGCCATAGCCACCGGCCGAGAGCGGGAACCCCACCATGCCGCACACCCGATCCCCTTCGGCCAGCACGGTGACACCGGGCCCCACCTTCTCCACCAAGCCGGAGACATCGTAGCCCGGCGTCCAGGGCAGGTTGTCCTTGTTCTGGGCTGCCGCCCAGCCGAGGCCGGCCCGGGTCTTCGCATCGATGGGGTTGACCCCCGCAAAGCAGATGCGCACCCGGACCTCGCCCTCGGCGGGCACCTTGTCCAGGGAAGGGTTGAGCCTGAGTACCGAGGGGTCGCCGAATGCGGTAATCTGAAGCTGCGTCATTGCACAATCCATCCTGTTGATTGATCAAGGGTCAACAGAATAACAGCGAGGACACCATGGCTCGAATGTTTCTTATCCCTCTGTTGCTGGCGCTGGGGTGGTGGGCGTTTCTGCTCTACTTCCGCATCCCGCTCAAGCAGGGGGCAAAGGGGTTTTACTGGATCATCGCCATCGGTGGCGGGCTTGCCGCCTTCCTCAGCCTGATGATGGTGCTCACCCACTGACGCCGTGCCCACGGGTCAATAAGAAGGCCACCCGAGGGTGGCCCATGTTCAACCCGCTTGCTGGTTGAGATGATAGTGACGGTTGCTGCCCTGCCCCAGCACCCCCTGTGCCAGCAGGTGCTGGAATACCCTGTCGACCTCCTCCAGGGACAGTGACAGGGCCTCGGCCACCTTGCGCTTGCTGCACTTGAGCTCGCCGCTCTCCAGCGCATCCCGCACCTGGGCCACCACCGCCGGCTCGGGTTCCGGTCGGCTTGCCACCACCGGCATTGCCGGCACCGGCGCCGGCTCTGCGCGTCTGGCCTCCGCCTGTTCCCGCTCTCGCTGCCAGAGCCAGCTGCGGCGAAAGCGGTTCTCCTCGCCGATCAGACTGACGAAGAAGGCACCAAACGCATCGAGCAACACGGAGAGGAAACAGACCAGCAGGAACTGCACCTGGCTGATGCTCATGCCCACCCCGTCCGCCAGGCTGCTCATCAGCCCCAGCATGGAGGATTGCTCCCCCAGCGGCTTGGCGTCCCGCTCCTGGCGCAGCTCGTCCTGACGCAGCCTGAGTTTGGTATTGGCCTGCTGCAAGCCGTTGACACCGCTGGAGATGCGCGCCATCTCGATGTACTTGCGAGCCGCCTCCTCGTTGAGCTGGATCTGCCGCTCTATGCTGGCGATCTGTTCGTCGAAGCGGGCGATCTCCCGCTCATGGCGCGCCTGCTGGTTCAGGATGGTGTTGGTGGCGCTGTTGATGCCACCGATGCTGCCGCCGATGGAGATGGCGGCCAGCACGCAGTAGAAGAGCAGCGACCAGAAGGCGCCCCCCAGATCCCGCCGCGCCTTGCACTCACCGTATTCGTACCAGACATAGAACTTGCCCAGCTCGAAGATGATGGCCAGGCCGCCGAACAGCCACTTCATCAGCGGGTTGTCATCGATGGAGAGAAACAGCAACAGGGAGAAGACGATGGAGGCCAGAATGGCCAGCCCGGTAAAACTGTACACTGTGGTGAGGGCAAACCACCCCTTGGGATAGCGCAGTACGGCAGAAACCTGTGTGGTCATGATAAAAAGGGTGCAACGTGCAGGAAAAGTTGGCTGCCGATTATAGTCAGCGAGCCCCCGGAGAGAAGGGCAAATCCCCGAATTCCCGCATATGGACGATCAGCTGCCCAGAGTGCGACCAAAACGGACAAATCGACAACAAAAAGCCGGTACACTTTCTTGCCGAACTGAATAATATGATGAGATGGGGCACGGTTCCGTCCGGATTCAGCCCGGCTGGAATAGACTGACCCGCAATGACAATCAACCGAGGCCATCATGAACAGAACGACTACCTTGTTACTCTCCCTTCTTCTGGTTACCGGCGCGGCCAAGGCCATGTCACAGTATGAAGAAGAGGGCGGTTCAACGTTCTCCGTCGATGCGCTTACCTTCAACCTGGACTGGGATGACAAGCAATATCACTGGTCACAAGCCGATTGCCTCGATCTGGGCATGAACGATGTGATCCCTTCTGAATGCCGGGGAATGAAGGTCGATCTCGATGACACAGAGCAGCGCAATCATCCTCCCAGCACCAACCAGATCCCAGTCGACACGGGCAACGACCAGTAACCAAGGAGAATTCTCGCCATGACTCACAAATTCCTGCTCAACAAACACGCCCTGCTGCTCTCCCTGCTGCTGGTCAATGGCGCCGCATTTGCTGCTCCCCCTCACTCCAAAGATGGCGATGGCATCCGTATCTCCACCGACAACGTGAAGCTGAACGTCGACTGGGATGACAAGGAGTACGACTGGTGGCAGCACAACTGCCTGGATCTCGGCATAGGTGACAGCAGACTCAAGCTCAATTGCGACAAGATCGATGGCAAATACCGGGATCACTACAACCGCAGCATCCACAGCGGCAACAACCCGGGCCAGGGTCACAACAAGTCCAAGGACAAAGGCAACAAGAAACACTGATCGGGCCATCGGTCAGCGTGAAACAGGGGCCATTGGCCCCTGTTCGCATTCTGCCTACCAGTAATTTTCCACGCTGATGTTGCCGGGGGTTCGTCGCAGGTTCTTGGCCAGCCCCATCCCTATCAGGGTCTGCTGGGTCTCCTTCACCATGTCGGGATTGCCGCAGATCAGCACCTGACTCTGTTCTGGGGAAAACGTGAGACCCACCCGTTCCTGCAGTTGGCCACTGGTGATGGCGGCCGGGATCCGGCCGGCCATGGCCCCAGGCCAGAACTCGCGGCTGACAAAGGGCACATAGGAGAAACGGGCGCCGTAGCGCTCGGAAAAACTGGCGATTAGAGACAGATAAGTGAGCTCTTCTCCCGTACGTACCCCGTGAACCAACACCAGATGCTCGAAGCGCTCGAAGGCCTCCCCTTGTGCCAGCATGGCGAGGAAGGGACCGATGGCGGTACCGGTGGAGAGCAGCCAGAGATCCCGCCCGGCCGGTACCTCGTCCAGCGTCAGAAAGCCGGTCGCCTGGGACTGCACCAGCACGGAATCCCCCACCTGCAGGGCACCCAGGGAGGGGCTCAGCTCGCCATTCGGGATCTCGATCAGATAAAACTCGTGGTAGGGCATGTCGGGGGGATTGACGAAGGAATAGGCCCGCTGGATCCGCTGTTCGCCCCGTTGCAGGGCCAGCTTGGTGAATTGCCCTGCCTTGTAGGGGGCAAGTTCTGCCTCTACCCGCAGGGAGAACAGAGTGGGGGTCCACTCGATGCGATCGATGACCCGACCTTCAACCCAGGCAGCCATAAGGTTCTCCTTCAGAGGAACGGAACCTTCACTCTACCCTTTGATCCCCGCTTGATTCAAAAAGAAAAAAACCCGCGCAAGTGCGCGGGTTTTTTCTGCAAAGCGAGACGCTATTACAGAGCAACAACCTGGATTTGTACGGTTGCCTTGACGTCAGCGTGCAGCTGAACGGCAACTTCGTACTCACCGGTGTTACGCAGAACGTTGCCCATGCGGACTTCGCTCTTGGCAACGGCTACGCCGGCAGCAGTGATGGCTTCAGCCACGTCACGGGTACCGATGGAACCGAACAGCTTGCCTTCGTCGCCAGACTTGGAGGCGATAACCACGGTAGCCAGTTCGGCCAGCTTGGCAGCGCGCTCTTCGGCAGCAGCCTTGTTGGCAGCCAGTTTGGCTTCCAGCTCAGCGCGGCGAGCACCGAAGGCTTCGATGTTGGCCTTGGTGGCCATAACAGCTTTGCCTTGCGGGATCAGGTAGTTACGGGCATAACCAGCTTTAACAGAAACTTGGTCACCCAGACCGCCCAGTTTGGCGATCTTATCGAGCAGGATAACTTGCATTACCTTTCCTCTATAAATTTCGTTGAGTTAGGCGTAAGCGCCGGACCGATTCTTACTTGTTGTGCAGATCGGTGTACGGCAGCAGAGCCAGGTAACGAGCACGCTTGATGGCGCGTGCCAGCTGACGCTGATACTTGGCGCGGGTACCGGTGATACGGCTCGGTACGATCTTGCCAGATTCAGTGACGTAGTTTTTCAGAGTAACGATATCTTTGTAGTCGATCTCGGTAACGTTCTCGGCGGTGAAGCGGCAGAACTTACGACGACGGAAATAACGTGCCATGGCCTTTATCCTCTAATGCGGTGATCTAAGAATTACTCTTCGGAAGATGCTTCAACAGCATCTTCACGACGCTCGTCGTCACGACGGGTGAAGCGCTCTTCCTTGGCCTTGGCCATCGGAGAAACTTCAGTCACGGCGTGCTTGGTGCGCATGATCATGTTGCGGATAACGGCATCGTTGAAGCGGAAGTTGGTTTCCAGCTCATCGATAACGGCCTGCTCGGCTTCTACGTTCATCAGAACATAGTGAGCCTTGTGCAGCTTGTCGATCGGGTAAGCCAGTTGACGACGGCCCCAATCTTCCAGGCGATGAATGGTGCCACCAGCGGTGGTGATAGCGCCGGTGTAACGCTCGATCATGCCAGGTACTTGCTCGCTCTGGTCCGGATGAACCATGAAGACGATTTCGTAATGACGCATTTTAGCTCCTTACGGATTAATTCAGCCTCCGCCCAGGTGCAGCCAGACCTCGGAGGCAAGGAACATAGTGGTGTTTAGACGCTGCTTTCTAGGGCGGCGTATTGTACGAAATCACCTCAGCCACTGCAACTGGCGTCAACAGATGTTTTTCTCTATCACCTTGATGCAAAACTTCAATTGATAATGATTATCACTTAGATCTATGCTCTCCTCATATCCCCATGGAGGATGACAGCATGCAACCCGCAGTGACCACGGCCATTCCGGCCCGAAAATTCAAGCTGACCCTGCTCGGGCCCGCCTTCATCGCCGCCATCGGCTACATAGATCCGGGCAACTTCGCCACCAATATCCAGGCAGGCTCCACCTTCGGCTACCAGCTGCTCTGGGTGGTGGTGTGGGCCAACCTGATGGCCATGCTGGTACAGACGCTGTCCGCCAAGCTCGGCATCGTCACCGGCAAGAATCTGGCGGAACATATCCGCGACAGGCTGCCCAGACCGGCCGTCTGGGCCTACTGGGTGCAGGCGGAGATCATCGCCATGGCCACGGACCTCGCAGAATTTATCGGGGCTGCGGTCGGCTTCAAGCTGCTCTTCGGCGTCCCCCTGCTGGAGGGTGCCTGCATCACCGCCGTGGTCACCTGGGGCATCCTGATGCTGCAGTCCCGCGGTCAGAAGCCGCTGGAGTTCGTGGTGGGCGGGTTGCTGCTGTTCGTCGCTGCCGCCTACATCGTCGAGCTCGTCTTCTCCCGCCCCCACCTGCCCAGCCTGCTGGAGGGCGCCCTCTTCCCCGATCTGCCCAACGGGGATGCCGTCTATCTGGCTGCCGGCGTGCTGGGGGCGACCGTGATGCCCCACGTCATCTACCTGCACTCGGCACTGACCCAGCACACCCATGACAAGGGATCAGTCCACCAGCGACTGCACAGCACCCGGGTCGACGTGGCCATCGCCATGACCATCGCCGGTTTCGTCAACCTGGCCATGATGGCCATGGCCGCGGCCGCCTTCCACGCCTCGGGCAACCAGCAGGTAGCAGCGCTGGAAACCGCCTACCAGACTCTCACCCCCTTGCTGGGACCGGCCGCCGCCACCCTGTTCGGCCTCTCCCTGGTCGCCTCCGGCATCTCCTCCACCGTGGTGGGCACCCTGGCCGGCCAGGTGGTGATGCAGGGGTTCGTGCGCTTCACCATCCCGCTCTGGCTGCGCCGGGCCATCACCATGGCCCCCGCCTTCGTGGTGATCGCCATGGGGCTCAACACCACGGAGATCCTGGTGCTGAGCCAGGTGATCCTGAGCTTCGGCATCGCGCTCGCGCTCATTCCCCTGCTGATCCTGACCGGCGATCGCGCCCTGATGGGGGAGCATCGCAATCACCCGCTGACCCAGGCCGTGGGGCGTCTCATCGTCGCCCTGGTGACAGGCCTCAACGCCTACCTGCTGGTCACCATGATCTAGCGCCTTGCCCTGCCCCTGCTGGAGGCTCGTTAACACCGGTTAATGAGCCTCTTCGCACTTTCGCGTATGCTGCCGCTTTTCCTTCCTATTAATCGTTGCGGGAGCCCTGCCATGGAACATACCCGGGTCAGCTTCGTGCTGGGTCATCATCAGGAACAGGCCAGCGTCATCTATTGCGAGCAGGGGGAACCTACCCTGCTCGTCACCGATCTCACCCCCTTTCATCCCCAGAGCCACCTCTGGCCCGATCAACCCGGGGACCAGGGCACAGTGCATTGGGAGGGGGGCGAGGCGAGCATCGGCCCCTGCCGCATGGGGGCCATCAGCCCGGCAGGCGAGCTGTTCGTGGATCAGGCCATCCCGGTCAAGCGGGGCGCCGAGGGCTGGGCTTTCGTGGTGGTGCATCCCCTCGCCGGTTCCCACCAGCTTGCTATCGGCACGCAAGTAGCACTGAAGGTGAATGCCGAGGCACGCCATGCCCTGAGCCTGGGTCACAGCGCCTGCCATCTGGTTGCCCTCGCCCTCAACCGGGTGCTCACCCCCTACTGGCGCAAGGAGGTGAGCGAGCGGGACGCCCTGGATCAACCCGACTTCGATCGCCTCGCCATCCAGCGCTCCCGGGTCGAGCCTCTCGGCTCCCGCGAGCAGTACCGCATCGGCAAGAGCCTGCGCAAGAAGGGGGTCAACGGTGAGGCCCTGCAGGCGGAGCTGGCGCAGGTGGAAGAGCAGGTCAACCGGCAGCTCGCCGACTGGCTGGCTGCGGGGGGCGAGATCCGCCGCAGCCGGGCCGGCGAGGCCATCATCGACTCGCGCTACTGGCATGGTGTGCTGGAAGAACGAGAGCTGACCATTCCCTGCGGCGGCACCCATGTGGGCAGCCTGGCCGAACTGGGGCAGGTACAGGTGCAACTGGCCCCCTGTGAAGAGGGGTTCATCCTCACCACCCGGGTCACCCCCTGAGCCAGGCGCCGGGCCTGGCTTATTGCGGTCTGGCGTCGCTCTTCATCAGCCGAGGCGGATCAGCAGGATCCCGCCGAGGATCACCAGGGCCGCCATCAACCGGGCGCGCCCCAACCGCTCCCCCAGCCAGCCCCAGGAGAGCAGCACGGCGAACAGCACGCTGCTCTCGCGCAGGGCCGCCACCAGACCGATGGGGGCTCGGGTCATGGCCCAGATGACGATGCCATAAGCCAGAAGCGATAGGGCACCACCCAGCGCCCCCGAGTACCAGTCGGCCCAGGTCAGGGTGCGCAGGGACGTGCGACCCTGCCATCGCATCAGCAGCGGCATCATCAGGGCGGTCAGGGTAAAGAGCCAGAGGGTGTAGCGTACCGGAGCATCGGCCGAGCGGGCCCCCATGCCGTCAGACAGGGTATAGGCGGCGGTAAAGAGCGAGGTGATCAGTACCGCCTGCAGGGCGGCCGGAGCGAGCCGAAGACCACCTCGCCATGCCATCAGCAGCACCCCGCCCACCAGCACCAGGGCCCCCGACACCGCCACCGTCCCGGGCACCTCGCCAAGCAGCAGAGCACCGAACAACAGGGTCATCAGGGGAGCACAGCCCCGGGCCAGCGGATAGACCTGGCCAAACTCGCCCAGCCGGTAGGCACGTCCCAAAAACAGGCAATAACCGCAGTGCAGCAGGATGGAGAGCGCCAGCCAGGGGTATTCCACTGTGGCCGGCAGCCCCACCAGGGGCAGGAAAGGCAGGGAAAACAGCCCGGAGCAGAGGGAGACCAGGAGTACGCTGACCCGCCCCGCTGCCTGGCGCTTGGCCAGCGCGTTCCACAGGGCGTGCAGCAAGGCGGCCAGCAGAATGGCCGAGAAGATAGAGAGTGTCACGACGGGGTTCCGAACGACAGGGGAGCGCCATCATACTCGTTTGCATCACCACAATGTGAGAGCCGGCGCATGGCCGTCCACTTTCCCGCCATGTGACTGATCAGGCAGGCTGCCTGCGCATGCCCACGTGGGGAATGTCGTCCTCAAGATACCCCTCCCCTTCAGCCACAAAGCCGTGCCGGCCATAGAAGCCCTGCAGGTGGGCCTGGGCTCCCAGCCAGATGCTGTGCGCGGGCCAACGTCCCAGGCACGCCGCCACTGCCTCGTCGAGCAGCTTGTGGCCAAGGCCATTCCCCCTCGCCCTGGGCGAGGTCACCACACGACCGATGGCAGAGCCCGTCTCATCGCCCACGCCTGGGGCCATGATCCTGGCATAGGCGGCCAGCAGATCCCCCTGATGGCCAAGCAGATGCCAGACCCCCTCGCGGCGATCCAGCCCGTCCAGATCCTGGAAGGGGCAGGTCTGTTCCACCACGAACACCTCGGCCCGCAGGGCCAGTAACTCGTACAACTCGTCCGTGGTCAGTTCCGACCAGGATTTCAGGGTCCAGTTCATGGATAGCTCCTTGTGAATGCGGCCCGCCAGCATAGTCCCGCGCCCGAGGGACGTCATTAACCTTGGTTAAGCGCTTTCAACCGCCTGCGAATGCGGCTCAGACTGATGGGGGTAATGCCGAGATAGGCGGCAATCAGGTGATCCGGCACCCTGGCATCCAGCGCGGGGAAACTCGCGAGAAAATGCTGATAGCGGGCCTGGGGGCTCCCGGTCAGCAGCAACAGCTCCTTCTCCTCCTTGATACGCAGCTGCACGGCCAGCAGATGCTGATACCAGGTGGGCCAGCAGGACAGCGTGCGCAGATCTGCCAGTGCGAAGATCTGCAGCCGGCAGGGCTCCAGCGCCTCCACGCTGTAACGGGCGGGGTCCCCGCTGAGCAGGTGGTGGAAATCGAGAAACTCGTCCCCCTCCCAGTAGAACTCCTTGATGTACTCGCGGCCATCCGCCAGCACCACCTTGGCCCGCAGCAGCCCCTCCTCCACTCTGACCAGGAGTGCCGGGCTGTCTCCGGCATGCCAGAGGCAAGATTTGGGGGAAAGGGTCAACGGCCGGGCAAAAGAGAGGAGGCGCGCGGCCTCCTGCTCATCTGCGACCCGATCCCAGTCGAAGGGGGGTCTGTCGGTCATCGCCCGATCAGCCGCGACGTTGACGCACGGCTTCGAACAGGCAGACACCGCTCGCCACCGAGACGTTGAGGCTGGAGACAGCCCCCGCCATGGGGATGCTCACCAGCTCGTCGCAGTGCTCGCGGGTCAGTCGGCGCATGCCCTTGCCTTCGGCGCCCATCACCAGCGCCATGGGGCCGGTGAGTTTCGCCTGGTAGAGGTCGTGATCCGCCTCGCCGGCGGTACCGACGATCCAGACACCGCGCTCCTGCAGCTCGCGCAGGCTGCGCGCCAGGTTGGTGACTTGGATGAGCGGCACCACCTCGGCGGCGCCGCAAGCCACCTTGCGCACGATGGGCGTCAGGCCGGTGGCCTTGTCCCGCGGCACGATCACCGCATGCACCCCGGCCGCATCGGCACTGCGCAGGCAGGCACCGAGGTTGTGCGGATCGGTCACGCCGTCCAGCACCAGCAGGAAGGGCGCAGTCTCTTGCGCCGCCAGACCGTCCAGCAGGCTGGCCAGATCGTGCTCAGCCAGCTTGGGCGCTTCAATGACCTTGGCCATGATGCCCTGGTGATTGTTGCCTTCCGCCTTGTCATCCAGCGTCTTGCGGTTCACGCTCTGCACCCTGATGCCGAGGGACTCCAGCTCCGCCAGCAGGGGCTGCAGCCGCTCGTCATCGCGGCCCTTGAGGGCCCACACTTCGATGAAGCGCTCGGGGGTACGCTCCAGCAGCGCGGAGACGGCGTGAATGCCGTAGATCAATTCAGTACTCATTTCGTGCTCTTGGCCTTGTCGCGAGCCTTCTTGCTCGGTCGTCTGTTGCTGGGTTTGGCACGGCCACCCTTGTCGGATTTGCCGCTCTCCTTGCCCTCTTTGCGTTTCTCGTGGCGCTGGGCGCTCTTGGCCTTCTCTTTCTTGATCTCGGCCTGCTTGCGCGCCATCTCTTTGGCGTTCTTGCCGGTGGCCTTGAGCGGCTCTTCCACCATCACGAAGTCGATCTTGCGATCGTCCAGGTTCACGCCCATCACCTTGACCCGCACCTTGTCACCCAGACGGTAGCGACGGCGGAAGTTCTCGCCGATCAGCTGCTGGTGCAGGGGGTCGAACTGGTAGTAGTCGTTGGTGAGGGTGCTGACGTGCACCAGACCGTCGATGTGGATCTCGGCCAGGCGCACGAAGAAGCCGAAGCCGGTGACGCTGACGATGACGCCGTCAAACTCGTCACCCACATGATCCAGCATGTACTCGCACTTGAGCCAGTCGGCCACATCGCGGGTGGCGTCGTCGGCACGACGCTCGGTCATGGAGCAGTGCTCGCCCATCGGGTCCACTTCTTCCAGCTGGTAGTGGTAGCCACCGCTCGGGGTCCACTTGTGGCGCAGGTTGCCCTGCTGCTCCTTGGCGGTCTGGTACTTGATCGCCCGGTGCAGGATGAGGTCGGGGTAGCGACGGATCGGCGAGGTGAAGTGAGCGTAGGACTTCAGGGCCAGACCGAAGTGGCCGATGTTGTCGGCCTGATAGATGGCCTGGCGCATGGAGCGCAGCAGCATGGTGGAGAGCAGCTCCGCATCCGGGCGCCCTTCAAACTTGGCGGCCAGCTCGGCAAAGTCTTTCGGCTCGGGCTCCAGGCCCCCCTTGAGCTCCAGGCCGAGCTCGGCCAGGAAGTCACGGAAACCGGTGAGGCGCTCCTCGCCCGGGCGGTCGTGCACCCGGAACAGAGCGGAGGCCTCGTTCTTTTCGATGTAGCGGGCGGCGGCCACGTTCGCCTGGATCATGCACTCTTCGATGATCTTGTGGGCGTCGTTGCGCACCAGCGGCACGATGCGGTCGATCTTGCGCTGGGCGTTGAAGATGAAGCGGGTCTCCTCGCTCTCGAACTCCACCGCACCGCGCTGGTGACGGGCATGCTTGAGCGCCTTGTAGAGGTTGTTGAGCTCTTCAATGTGGCCCACCAGGGGGTCATACTGCTGACGCAGCTTGGGATCCCCGTCCAGGATCGCCGCCACCTTGGTGTAGGTCAGACGAGCGTGGGAGTTCATCACGGCTTCGTAGAACTTGTAACCAGACATGCGGCCGGCGGCGGAGATGGTCATCTCGCACACCATACAGAGGCGGTCCACCTGGGGGTTCAGGGAGCAGAGGCCGTTGGAGAGCACCTCGGGCAGCATGGGCACCACGAACTCCGGGAAGTAGACGGAGTTGCCGCGCTGGTAGGCTTCGGTGTCGAGGGCAGTGCCCGGCTTCACATAGGCGGAGACGTCGGCAATGGCAACCCAGAGGCGCCAGCCGCCCCCGCGCTTGGCTTCACAGAAGACCGCGTCATCGAAGTCGCGGGCATCTTCCCCGTCGATGGTGACCAGCGGCAGGGCACGCAGGTCGATGCGGCCTTCTTTGGCTTTCTCCGGCACCTGTTCGCCCAGACCGGCAACCTCCTTGGTTACCTCCTCGGGCCAGGTGTGCGGGATGCCGTGGGTACGCAGGGCGATCTCGATCTCCATGCCCGGAGCCATGTTCTCACCCAGCACCTCCAGCACGGAACCGACCGCATTGAAACGGGCGGTGGCACGCTGGTTGATGCGCACGACCACGACCTGGCTCTGGCGAGCGCCCTTGTTCTCCCCTTCCGGGATGATGATGTCCTGGCCGATGCGGCTGTCGTCGGGTACCACGAAACCCACGCCATTCTCGACGAAGTAGCGACCGACGATGTCCGCCTCGCGAGCCTTGAGCAGGCGCACCAGACGCGCCTCCTGGCGCCCCTTGCGATCGATTTCGGTCGGCTGCACCAGAGCATAGTCGCCGTGCATCAGACGCTGCATCTCGCGGTTGTTCAGGAAGAGATCCGCTCCACCACCTTCGGGACGCAGAAAACCGAATCCATCTTTGTGGCCAAGCACATAGCCTTTGACCAGATTCAGACGATCCGGCAGGGCGTAACATTGGTTGCGCGTGAATACCAGTTGCCCATCGCGCTCCATGGCGCGCAGACGACGGCGAAGGGCTTCCAACGGCTCTTCCTCGGTCAGCTTGAGGACCTTGGCCAGCTCTTCACGGGACATGGGTTTTTCATGGCCCTTGATGAGCTCCAGCAGCATCTCGCGGCTGGCGATGGGATTTTCGTATTTTTCGGCCTCGCGTTGGAGGAAAGGATCTTTTTGAGACATAAGCAGGCCTTAGGGTAGGTAGTTACGCAGACATTATATCGAAGGGGGGAGCTAATGGCATCCATCGACTGCCTTTTGGCCATTCTCTCTGTCATACTGGCCGCAGTTTGCAGGTATGTGAGACTCGGAACTCATGAGCAAGGACTCGTTCGCCCAATCTGCCGCCTATTTGAAACAGGCGGTACCCCTGATGATCAAGTATCAAATCCCCACCACGCCGCACAATTACCACCTCTGGTACAACTATGTCTCCGGCGACATGCCCGAGCTGAACCAGGCCATCGATCAGGCCATCAAGCTACAGGGCACCTTCTCCCTTTCCACCTGTGAGCGTCTCTATCACCAGCACCTCGCCAGCCAGGACGAGCGACAGCTCGAGGAGATGAAGCTCAGCCTCGCCGCCATGGCCAATGAGCTCGGTAGCTCCATGCATGACGCCCTGGTGGATACCGGCCAGTTCCAGGCCATGCTCGACAAGAGCTTCGACAAGTTGAGTCTCATCGACGACGAGGGGCTGAGCCTGGACGACACCATGGCCATCTTGCGGGAGCTGGTACGCGAGTCGCGGGACGTACGCATGTCCACCCTGCACTTTCGCAGCCAGCTCAGCAACGCCGAGAAGGAGATCAAGGAACTGCGCGAGGCACTCAACGAGACCCGCAAGCTGGCCAACGAGGATGCCCTCACCAACCTGCTCAACCGCCGTGCCTTCGATCTGGAGCTGGACAGCCTGATCCGCAGCAAACGGCCCTTCTCGCTGATCATGGCCGACATCGATCGCTTCAAGAGCTTCAACGACGAGTATGGCCACCTGCTCGGTGACCAGGTGCTGCGCATCGTCGGCAAGCGGCTTCGAGAAGCCAGCAAGGAGGGGATCACGGCCTATCGCCTCGGCGGTGAGGAGTTTGCAATACTGGTGCCGAACCGAGCCCTTGCGCTGACCCGCCAGATGGCCGAAAGCCTGCGTCGCATCATAGAGCGGATGTCGATCCTGGATCGCAAGTCTGGCCGGCGCATCGACCACATCACCGCCTCTTTCGGCGTGGGAGAATATAGCGGCCAGGAGACGGGCGACAGCCTGGTCGAGCGCACCGACAAGCTGCTCTACAAGGCCAAGGAGCTGGGCCGCAACCGGGTGATGCCATTGCCCTCCTGAACCTCCATACGAAAAAGGCCGGTCAATGACCGGCCTTTTTCATGCTCACCACACCAGGATCAGAGGCTTTTCAGCTTCTCTTCCGGCAGGGCCAGCTCGTCGTTGCGGTTGACGCCGATGCCGCGCTCCAGCACGTGGCGGGCGATGGCGTGCGCCTCTTCCAGGGAGTGCATGCTGTAGGTGCCGCACTGATATTCGTTGAGCTCGGGGATCTTGCCCTGCTCCTGCACGGTCAGCACGTCGCTCATAGCGGCCTGCCAGGCGGCGCCGACACGGGCCTCATCCGGTGCGCCAATCAGGCTCATGTAGAAGCCGGTGCGGCATCCCATGGGAGAGATGTCGATGATCTCGACCCCATTCCCATTGAGATGGTCACGCATAAAGCCGGCAAACAGGTGCTCGAGGGTATGGATGCCGCGCTCGGAGAGGATCTCCTGGTTCGGCACGCAGAAACGCAGGTCGAACACTGTGATGGTGTCCTTGTTCGGGGTCTGCATGGTCTTGGCCACCCGCACTGCAGGGGCTGCCATGCGGGTGTGGTCGACGGTAAAACTGTCCAATAACGGCATTTCTGACTCCTGATGTGGTTACGAGAACCAGCCCCCGCTGGGCAGCTGATCCTTGCATTGTCGATACTGGGCGCCGTAGCGTTGGGCTCGGGCCTCCACCTTGCGGGAGACTTTCATCAGCCACCCCTTGCTGCGGTAACTGCCACGTCGGTAGCCACCCCAGCCTTCGTGATAATTCAGATACTGGCCATAGGCATCCCACTTGGAGGTGCCATTGAGCCGTTGTGCCTTGCTAGTGTACCAGCCCATGAAATCGATGGCGTCGGCAAAGTCGTCCCGATCACTCCAGCCGTTCCCGGTTTCCCGCTGGTAATCATCCCAGGTCTCGTCCTTCACCTGGGCGTAGCCGTAGGCGGAACTCGCCCGTCCGGTCGGGATGAAGAGGAAGTACTGCATCGGCGGCTGGGCATCGTGTACGAAGGAGGACTCCTGATACATCATGGCCATCACCACCTGCACCGGCGTTCCCCACCGCTCGTTCATCCTGAGCGCCGCCTTGTGCCAGTCAGGCTTCTCGCGAAAGATCTGGCACAGGTTTTCTGGCTGGGCCGGCGGGCGGGTACTGCAGGCGGTCAGACCAAACACCAGGCCAGCCACCACGGCGAGACGCATCCACATCAGATCGCGTCTTCGTTCTCTTCGCCGGTACGGATGCGAATGACGCGCTCCACCTCGCAGACAAAGATCTTGCCATCACCAATCTTGCCGGTTCGGGCGGTGTTCTGGATAGCTTCCAGACAGGCATCGAGATCCTCGTCCTGGACCACCAGCTCCACCTTCACCTTGGGCAGGAAGTCGACCATGTACTCGGCACCGCGATAGAGTTCGGTGTGGCCTTTCTGGCGACCGAAGCCTTTCACTTCGGAGACGGTCATGCCGTTGATGCCGATCTCGGCCAGGGCTTCGCGCACATCGTCCAGCTTGAACGGTTTGATGATGGCTTCAATCTTCTTCATGGTGACTCCTTACCAGTTCTGTTTGCCGAACCCGGACGTGATGGGATAACGGCGATCCTTACCAAAGTTGCGGGCCGTGATGCGAGGCCCGACCGCGGCCTGACGGCGCTTGTATTCGTTGAGGTCCACGAGGCGGATCACCTTGCGCACCACCGCCTCCTCGAATCCCTCGGCCACCATGTCGGCCACGGATGCATCCTCTTCCACATAGCGCTTGAGGATGGCATCCAGAATGTCGTAGGGAGGCAGGCTGTCCTGATCCACCTGATCCGGCGCGAGTTCTGCCGAAGGGGGACGATCGATGACCCGCTGCGGGATCACATACTCCACGCTGTTGCGGTATTCGCACAGCTTGAAGACCAGGGTCTTGGGAACATCCTTGAGCACGTCAAAACCGCCAGCCATGTCGCCATACAGCGTGGCGTAACCGACCGCCATCTCGCTCTTGTTGCCGGTGGTCAGCACGATGCGACGACGCTTGTTGGAGAGCGCCATCAAGAGCACGCCGCGGCAACGGGCCTGCAAGTTCTCTTCGGTGGTGTCGCGGGCAGTCCCTTCGAACAGCGGTGCAAGCTGGGCCATGAAATCTTCGAACATGGGCTCGATGGAGATGATGTTGAATTCCACCCCCATCCGCTCGGCCTGCTCCTTGGCATCTTCGACGCTCATCTGGGCGGTATAGCGGAATGGCATCATGACCGCCTGCACCTTGTCGACCCCGATGGCATCGGCTGCGATGGCGAGCGTCAGTGCCGAGTCGATCCCGCCGGAAAGACCGAGTACGGCCCCCTGAAAACCGTTCTTGGTGACATAGTCGCGCACCGCCAGTACCAGTGCCTGATAAGTCTCGGCCAGCGGCTCGAGCGGCGCGGCAGGCTCCCGCTCCTTCACCGGTTCACCGTCAGCAAAGCGCACCAGCGCCAGCTCTTCGGCGAAGGGGGCCAGCTTGTGAGTCAGCTCGCCCTGGCTGTTGAACACCTTGGAGCAACCGTCGAAGATCAGCTCATCCTGGCCACACACCTGGTTGAGGTAGACCAGCGGCAAGCCAGCCTGCTCACAACGCTCCACTATCAGCTCGCGGCGGATCCAGGGTTTCTCCTGATCGTAGGGGGAGGCGTTGATGGTGATCAGCACGTCGGCACCAGCGGCCTTGACGGCCAGCGCCGGTCCTGGTTGCCAGAGATCTTCGCAGATGAGCAATCCCAGACGATGGCCACGGAATGGCACCACGCAGCTCTCGGTCCCGGCCGTGAAGTAGCGCTTCTCGTCGAAGACACCGTAGTTGGGCAGATCCTGCTTGAAGTAGCGCGCCACCAGCTTGCCCTGCTCATAGAGAGAGGCCGCGTTGTAGAGCTTCTCCCCTTCACGCCAGGGGTGCCCCACCAAAATGGCGCATTTGCCCTGCCATGCGGCGACTCGGGCCAGCGCAGCTTCTGCCCGGATCATCAGATCGGCGCGCAGCAGCAGATCTTCAGGCGGATAGCCAGTCAGGGCCAGCTCGGAACACACCAGCAGATCGGCACCTTGCAGATCTGCCTCGGCGGCGGCAGCCAGCACCTTGTCACAGTTATCTTCGATAGCGCCTACCGTCAGATTTAACTGGGCAAGCATCAGAGAGAGGGCGTTTGCCATGGCGATGCATCTTGAATTCGAAAATGATGGGGAATGATAAAGAAAAGGCGCTGGCTGTGCCAGCGCCTTGGGGGGAAGGGGTATCATTACTCCCCACCCTGTCTGACTAAATGTAGGCCCCGGCCTCCATATCACCGCGCTTCAGGTTAGGGCACTGTGGTGCACGTCGTCGTCGGTGTCGGCGTCGCTGCTGGCGATGCGGTCAGCAATGTCTCCTGTACCATCATCACGCATCCCCCTACCGAAGTGCCGCTGGCAGGCAGGGTAAAAGTCTGAGAGGCTGGCGTAATCTGGTAACCACTCTTCGACAGGGTCAGCGTAAAACTACTGCCAGGTACCCCGCTGCACGAATAATTTGGTTTTGCCGGTTTGCCCAGATCCAGCACCTGACACGTCACATTGGCATTGTTGACGCCAACGGTCAGGCCAATGGAGGTGGCATCGCAAGAGACCGAACTGTTTTTCAAGCCATTACCGTTGCCCGTCGTCTTCAGCTGCAAACATTCTACGATCCCGTGAATGCTGGCAACCGGTTGGTCTTGGATACTGACCAGCATGGTAGAGGTCATGGCTGCTGTGACATCCTCAGGCAGTACGGGTGACCCCACAACCCCCGAATTCCCCTGATAGCTTTTCACCGTGATGGTGATCGGGCTATCGGCGGGCGGTGTACCAGAGAAGGTCGTACTCTTGGCCGTCAGCACCCCACGACTGTAAGTGCCGTAATAGTTGTTGTCCGGGTCGACGATAGTGGCAATCGGCTGGCTGGTCACGGTGCCCTTGTCGGTGTCACTGCTACTCCATTCGCTCAGCAGAGTCATGTTCACATCCTGAAAGGGGATCTTGGCCAGAATCGGTTCGCTCACTCCCCCTTCAAAGACTTCATCACTTAGATAGCTGGGGGGCATGATATCCACGTAGATACCACGGCTTATCAATTGCCTGGAGCCGATCGATGTCGACAAGGCGGTGGTACCGTCACCAACCCGATTTGCCGCCAGCCAGCTATTGAATGACTGGATCGCCGGGGAGGAATTGGGGGCAGACCAACTGTTATCAGTTGTGCCAGCGAAGGCCGTTTTCTGCCATTTGGCATGCTCTGTTACCACATAGGTTACATAGGCCTGATAGTTTGCCAGATTGGTTGCATCATTCAGAAAGCTGGCCGAAAAACTGGTCAGGCTCGCAAGACGCCAATCCGGTGCAGGTCGGTAGAAACCATCAATGCGGATGAAGCGGCAGGCATCCTGATAATCACCTGTACTGGCAGCCACCAGATTGGCACCGCTCGCTTGGTATCTACCTCTGCTCGTATTTAGCGGGGCATAATAGCCCGCAAACCCTTGGGTACTCACATCATAATGTTCGCTGCAGCAGGTCGAGCAGAGTGTTTCCTGTTGATTGGCATTGCCCTTCAGCATCCCGACCGACTTGCTCAACTGTGTACCCGACTTCCAATATTGCAGGTCATCCGACTCGATATAATAGGGACGTGCAGGCAAATAAGCCGTTCCCGTACCACCGGAAAAAGTGCAGCTGCAATAAACCGTGGCAGTATCCTGCACCGACTGCCTCTGGCTGCCGGATCCTATTGTCTGGTAAGTCGCTGTATCAAATTGAATGGTTCGGCTGGAACTGGAGCCCCCCGATATATGGGGTAAAGGCTTGCTCGTCTCTTTATTGCTGCCATTACCAAGCGCTACCGCGACCACGTCCGGAACGCTTCCCTTTGTATAGTCAACGATGGGGTTTTCACGGGGTTTGACCAGACCATCCCCTGTTTCATCGCTGGTGAAGGAGCCGGTGGGGGAAATAGCTCCAGCTAGCTCCAAATAACGACCGGAGCCATCATTGTCATTCCAGGTGACTCTCACCACAATCCGCTTGCGTTCCGGATAGTCGTAAAGATAAGTGGCAGGCTGGGTTGTCGACCAGACACCACCGTTCAGAAACTGATTGGTAACCGTCCAGTTCACTGAATAGCTGTCATTCGAGAGTGACTGGCTGCCGCTACCGGTGGCAATGTCTTTATAAGCAGTAAGTGGCGGGGTCGCAGTGCGTACTTCGTTGAAGTTGCGAAACTCATCGAGCTTTGACTCAGCCAATCGCATGGCGATTTCGTAGCGCCCTCCTTCCCGGGCCGCGCTCAACATGCCACGTGCCAGCGAGACCAGCCCGGCCACCCCCACCCCGAGCAGCACCAGGGCAATCAGGATCTCCAGCAGACCAAATCCTTTCTGCTTGTTCATATGCGCTCCTCGCCTTACCAATCCCGCCAACTGCCGGGCACCATCTTTGTGGTCTGAAAACTGGCGCCCTGCTGAACACCGTCAAGCACGGATTGATCGTATTTGACATTGAAAGTACCGCTGGTGATATCGATAGGGGCATTGGCAATCAGGGAGCCATTCACCGTTGCCGTACCATTCGCTTTCACCCGTGGAGAGTTACTCGGATCATCAGAATGCGCGAAGATGATGCCATTGAATACCAAACCGCCATTCATAGTCAGATCACCATCCCGGACAATCAGAACCACGGGAGCAGCCGCACTTCCGATCAGGCTCGCAGTGAAGTCGCAATCGACACCGACATCGACAATAAAAATCCCGGTCGATGCAGCCCCAAGAGAGCTGCAATTGGGGATAGAGATCGCCCCGTTATCGAACATGTTGGCCCAACCTTCATCGGTATCCGGCTCTCCAAACAGGTACCAGAGCAGATCATCTGGGAAGGCGGGATCATTTGCCTTGATATCTGCTCCTATATCGTTCGTATCGCTTAGATTGGTGCTGCAACTGCCTCCGCTATAGTCCCCCTGATGGCAGGTCTGCCAGGAACCACTGCCCCCGACAGCCTGATCAGACCAAACCGACAACGGCACACCTGGCCCACCACCGTTGGGATTCGAGACCACGGTAAAGTTCCCCCCGATAGAGGTCCCCCCGGCAACCATCAGCGGCACCGCCTTTGCAGCGGAGAGTAGATGATAGCCTGCCACCTGAACCCGCACGGTGGCGGTTCCCAGATTGCTGGGCAAAGTGGCGGTGGATACCAACTCTACCGGCGTCACATCAAGAGTATTGGGGGGGGATCCGACCGTGATCGGCGTTGTGTTGGTCGCAGTAAGCAGATATGTGCCTTGCGCCGAGCTGACCGTCAAGCCGCCGCTGGGAATGGCAATACCGGCATCCTGCCGGCTCAGACCATCGGCAATGCCCAGCTCAGCCAGCGCCAGGGCCTGCCGATATTGCACCTCGTTGACGCTAACCTTGCGGTCGGCCACCATCAGCTTCCCCACAAGCAGGGAAATGCCAACAAGGATAAGGATCAGCAGCAGGGTGACTGTAAAGGTAGTGAAACCGGCGTGACGTTTCATGGCATCAAAACCCGTCGTTGCGCAGCTTGATATCCCGCTGCAAAGTGAGCGTCAGGGCCGGGGATTTAATATCGTTGCCCGTGATAGTAAGTCTGATGCTTCTGACCCCTGTGGAAACGGAACCGGAGAGCATGCTAAAACTCAGCGCACTGACCGCAATCGTGTCATCGGAGCTGAGCTTGCTGCCTGCCGAACAACTGGCTGTGTCTCCTTGATCTAGCCTCACTGCCTTGTCGGCACTGCTGTAGTTATAAAACCGAGTCTCACCGGCCGCAGAGGTGTTGTCCAACACACCATCCGCATTGTCGTCGTATTTCACCTTGATGCAGCCGCTCACCAGATCTGTGGCCGGATCGAAATAGAATGGGGAGGTCGCACCAGAAACCAATGTATGTGCAGCTGCACTGGCGTCATAACCTGCACGCTGGATATCACGGGCCATCATGTCCGTAATCGATTGAAGTTCCTGATTGAGGCGACTGACCTGCATGGCAGTCTTGTTGGCCTTGAGTATGCTAGCAAATAGCGCCGAAGCGGCGGCGACCAGTAGCAAACCCGCCACCATGGCCACCATCAGCTCTACCAGATTGAAGCCCTGATTGTGTCTCAAGAGCATGAGGGAACGCCTCCCACTTTGCTGCCTGTAGGCGCACAGGTAGATACCCGCCCCACATTGTTGGAGACAACCCGCAGGTTATAGGTATCAGAGCTCAGCTCAATATTACCCGCAGCTAAAGTCCCCCTGCGTGGTGAAAAGGTGAGTTTGCCTCCGGTATAGCTGGCGGTCAGGGTGAGACCCGGATATTCACTGGCATCGCCACCTTTTCGCCCTTCCACGCTGGAGCAACTGTCGGCGCAGCTGTTACAGGTACCCGCCCCATCTACCGCCACCCGATAGCACCAGCCGCTCAGTCCGCTGTTGAAAATGATGAGGGTGAGATTGCTGTTACGTTTGACCGCCTCGGACTTGAGCAACATAACATCGGTGTAGATGGCCTGGGTGGCGGCCCTGACCATCTGTTCCTGGCGCAGCGAACGATAGCTGGGGAGCGCGACAGCGACCAGGATCGCCACCAATGTCAAGGCGAGTATCAGCTCTATCAAGGTAAAGCCGGACTCCGGCCTGATCCGCATTTCCATGTTTGCCTAGACTCCTGTCTATAGCCCGTTCTCGGGCTGGCGAGTACTATCCTATGATAGTCCCAACTCACTTATGGAACCATGCCGATGCCGCTACGCTTCGCAAGAGGAATAACGTTGATTGAATTGATGGTCGTGGTCGCCATCGTGGCCATCATTGCCGCCATTGCCTATCCCTCTTTCCAGAATGGATTGTTACACTCCCGACGCGCCGATGCATTCAAGACTCTGATGACCATGCAACTCAAACAGGAGGAGTATCGGATCACCAGCAGCGCTTACAGCACGAACCTGGCGGATCTTGGCAACCCCAGCAGCAACTATTACAGTTTTTCCGTGGTTGCGGCCTCGACCAGTGCCGCCACCTACAAGCTGCAAGCTCAGGCCAGCGGAGCTCAGAGCAATGATACCGGTTGTACCCTGCTCACCATCACCAAGGCCGATGTGAAGGAGCCTGCCGACTGCTGGAAGTGAGCCTTTATAACCATCAGCACACGGTTGAAGATACCTGAGAGGAATACCTCTCATACATAGGTCATGGATAGGGAAAACACAGGAATAAGAAGAAAGTGAAGCCTGTACCAATCATGACCCTTTCCCCGGAAGCGCCTTTGGCCTCGATGCTGGAGTTGCTCGCTCTGCCTACAAAAATGCCGGCTCTTGGCCGGCATTTTCATCAGAGGATACGAAGTTCGGGGGGGACTTCGAATACCACGTTTTCCTCGCGGCCCGGATGCTCCGTCACTATCTTGCCCCCCAGCTCACGCAGACGGGCGATAACGTTTTGTACCAGCACATCGGGTGCAGAGGCACCCGCAGTGACCCCGATACGCTCGACACCGTCCAGCCAGTGAGGGTCAATCATGGACGCATCGTCGATGAGGTAGGCCTGGGTACCCACCTTCTCGGCCAGCTCCCGCAGGCGGTTGGAGTTGGAGGAGTTGCGCGATCCCACCACCAGCATGGCATCCACCAGCCCCGCCATCTCCCGTACCGCATCCTGGCGGTTCTGGGTGGCGTAGCAGATGTCATCCTTACGCGGCCCCTGGATCTTGGGGAAGTGGGCCCGCAGCGCATCGATCACGTCCGAGGTCTCGTCCACGCTGAGGGTGGTCTGGGTCACGAAGCAGAGGTCATCCGGGTTCTTCACCTGGAGCTTGGCCACGTCTTCCGTCGTCTCCACCAGATACATACCCCCCTCGCGATTCTCGTACTGCCCCATGGTGCCGATCACCTCGGGGTGGCCGGCATGGCCGATGAGCACAGCTTCGGAGCCCTTGCGACTGGCGCGATGGACCTCCATGTGCACCTTGGTCACCAGCGGGCAAGTCGCATCGAACACCTTGAGAGCGCGGGACTTGGCCATCTCTCGCACCGCCTTGGAGACGCCGTGGGCGGAGAAGATGACGATGCTGTCGTCCGGCACCTCATCCAGCTCCTCGACGAAGACGGCGCCCGCCTCCTTGAGCTTGTTCACCACGTAGCGGTTGTGCACCACTTCATGACGGACATAGATGGGGGCACCGAACTTCTCCAGTGCGCTCTCGACGATGCTGATGGCGCGGTCGACACCGGCACAGAAGCCACGGGGATTTGCGAGCAGGATATCCATCAGTGCACCTTCTCCTCGTCATCAACCCCCAGGATCTCCACCTCGAAGGTGACGGTGTGGCCGGCCAGAGGGTGGTTGAAATCGACCGTCACCGACATCCCTTCCACCGCCCGGATGATGCCCGGCAGCTCGCTGCCGTTGGGCTGGTCGAACAGTATGATGGTACCGACCTTGGGCTCCACCTCGGCGCCGAACTTGGCGCGGTCCAGATGGTAGATGTTGTCGGGGTTGGAGAGGCCGAACGCCTGTTCCGGTGCCAGGGTAAAACTCTTGCTCTCCCCCTCGCGCAGCCCTAGCAGACACTGCTCGAAGCTCGGCGTCAGGCTGCCATCCCCCATCCGCAGACGGGCCGGCTTGCCGTGCAGCGCCGTGCTGTCGGCCACCGAGCCATCTTCCAGCTTGATGGAGAAGTGGAACAGCACGCTGCTGTCTGCTGCTATCTGCCGACTCATGAGGTCACTTCCTTCTTCTTCTCGCTGCGAAAACCGTCCAGCACGATCATTGCGGCACCGATAAAGATGAAGCTGTCGGCTAGGTTGAATGCCGGCCAGTGGGCACGTCCCCAGTAGAAATCGAGGAAGTCGACCACGTGGCCCAGCACCAGCCGATCAAACACGTTACCGAGCGCCCCACCAATGATCAGCGAGTAGGCGATGCCGCTCCAGCGCTGGGTGACGGATTGCTTGCGCAGCCAGTGGATCAGCAGGCCGCAGATGGCGAACGCCAGCACGGCGAAGAACCAGCGCTGCCAGCCCCCCTGATCGGCCAGGAAGCTAAAGGCTGCCCCCTTGTTGTAGACGTGGACCAGGTTGAAGAAGGGGGTGATCTCCACCCCCGGGTAGCCAAATGGCAGCAACTTGACCACGGCGAGCTTGCTCGCCTGGTCCAGTACGAAGGCCAGCACCGCCAGCCACAGCCAACGCAGGCCGGTTTTGTTGTTCATCTCGTTTTGAGTCATGTTCATCAGGCAAATTGACGCGTTTCGCCGTCACCCTCGACGTTGGTGACACAGCGGCCACAGATCTCTTCGTGGCCTGCGATGGTACCCACGTCTTCCACATGGTGCCAGCAGCGGTCGCACTTGGCAGCGACAGACTGGGTCACGCTCAGCCACAGGTCATCGCGCTCGGTCGCCACTGCGTCTACCGGAGCGGCATCGATGCTGACCACCTTGGCCTTGGAGGTGAGCAGCACGAAGCGCAGCTCATCGGCCAGGGCGTTCAGGCGTGCAGCCAGCTCAGGCTTGGCGAACAGGGTCAGTTCGGCTTGCAGGGAGCCACCGATGCGTTTCTCGCCACGGGCCACTTCCAGCGCCTTGTTCACTTCACCGCGCACGGTGAGGATCTCGGCCCAGAACTCGTCGTTCAGCACTTCGCCCGCTTCCAGCCCGAACAGGCCGTCGTACCACTCCTCGGTGAACACGAACTCGCCGCGCTCGCCCGGCAGCAGAGCCCAGATCTCGTCGGCAGTGAAGCTCATAATGGGCGCCATCCAGCGCACCATGGCTTCGGCGATGTGATAGAGGGCGGTCTGGCAGGAGCGACGGGCCAGGCTGTCGGCCTTGGCGGTGTACTGACGATCCTTGATGACGTCCAGATAGAAGGAGCCCATCTCGATGGAGCAGAACTGCATCAGCTTCTGGGTCACGCCGTGGAAGTTGTACTCGTCGAACGCGGCCATGATCTCGGCCTGTACCGCCTTGGCACGGCCTACGGCCCAACGATCCACCACCACCATGTCGGCCGGTGCCACCATGTCGGTCGCCGGATTGAAGCCGTTCAGGTTGGCCAGCAGGAAGCGGGCGGTGTTGCGGATACGGCGATAGGCGTCGGCGGAGCGCTTGAGGATCTCGTCGGAGACGGTCATCTCGCCGGTGTAGTCGGTGCTGGCGACCCACAGACGCAGGATGTCGGCACCCAGCTTGTTCATCACGTCCTGCGGGCTCACCACGTTGCCGATGGACTTGGACATCTTGCGGCCCTGACCGTCCACTGTGAAGCCATGAGTCAGCACCTGGTTGTAGGGGGCCTTGTCCTTCATGGCGACGCCGATCATGAGCGACGACATGAACCAGCCGCGGTGCTGGTCAGAGCCTTCCAGATACATGTCGGCCGGCTTGCCGTTGAACTCGGGACGGGCATCGACCACGGAGGCGTGGGTAGAGCCGGAGTCAAACCAGACGTCCAGGGTATCGGGCACTTTCTCGTAGTTGTCAGCGTCCGCGCCCAACAGCTCGGCCTTGTCCAGATCCCACCATGCCTGGATACCGGACTGCTCGACCCGCTTGGCCACCTCTTCCATCAGACGCACGGAATCCGGGTGCAGCGCCTGGGTATCCTTGTGGACGAACAGGGAGATGGGCACGCCCCAGGTACGCTGACGGGAGATACACCAGTCAGGACGGTTCTCGACCATCGCCTGAATGCGGTTCTTGCCCCAGGCCGGGACCCAGCCACTCTGGCCGTGCTGGGCAATGCCCTCTTTCTCGATGCGCTCGATCTCTTCCAGCGCACGCTGCCGAAGACCCTTCTGCTCCATGCTGATGAACCACTGGGGGGTGGCACGGAAGATGATCGGGGTCTTGTGACGCCAGCAGTGCGGGTAGGAGTGGTTGAACACCTTGTGGTGCAGCAGGGCGCCACGCTCGGTCAGCACCTCGACCACGGCCGCATTGGCCTTGAACACGTGCTGGCCGGCAAACAGTTCGGTATCCGGCAGATAGACGCCGTTGCTGCCAACCGGGTTGGCCACTTCCAGACCGTACTTCTGACCGACCACGAAGTCTTCCTGACCGTGGCCAGGGGCGGTGTGCACGGCGCCGGTACCGGCGTCCAGGGTGACGTGATCACCCAGCACCACAGGCACGTCGAAGCTGTAGAAGGGGTGGTTGAAGCGCAGCAGCTCGAGCGCCGCGCCCTTGGCGTAGCCCAGGTTGTGGAAGTGCTCGATGCCGGCACGATCCATCACGTCCTTCACCAGCTCGGCGGCCAGGATCAGACGCTCGGGATTGTCACCCTCGACCTGCACCAGCGCATAGTCGAGATCGGCGTGCATGGCAATGGCGCGGTTGGCCGGCAGGGTCCACGGGGTGGTGGTCCAGATCACGGCAGAGAGGGGCCCCTTGCCGGTGTGGCCTTCGGCGCAGTCAAACTTGGCGGCCACGGCAGCCTCGTCGACGGCCTTGAAGCGCACGTCGATGGAGGGGGAGTTCTTGTCGTAGTACTCCACCTCGGCTTCAGCCAGCGCGGAGCCGCAATCGGTACACCAGTGCACCGGCTTGGAGCCTTTGTGCAGGTGGCCGTTTTCAACGATCTTGGCCATGGAGCGGATGATGTTGGCTTCGGTGCCAAAATCCATGGTCAGGTAGGGGTGTTCCCAGTCACCCAGCACGCCCAGACGGATGAAGTCGGTCTTCTGCGCTTCGATCTGGGTCTTGGCGTATTTGCGGCACTCTGCGCGGAATTCGGCGGCGGAAACCTTCTCACCCGGCTTGCCGACCATGCCTTCCACTTTCAGCTCGATGGGCAGACCGTGGCAGTCCCAGCCCGGCACATAGGGAGAGTCGAAGCCGGAGAGGCCCTTGGACTTGATGATGATGTCTTTGAGGATCTTGTTGACCGAGTGACCGATGTGAATGCTGCCATTCGCATAGGGGGGGCCATCGTGCAGAATGAAAGAAGGCTTGCCCGCTTTGGCGCGGCGAATGGCGCCGTAAAGATCCTGATCGTACCAACGTTTCAGCATGTTGGGTTCGCGCTTGGCCAGATCGCCGCGCATCGGAAACTCGGTTTCCGGCAGATTCAGGGTATGTTTATAGTCGCTCATCAGTCCTGGGTTCCCTTCTTTTCTAAAAGAGTGCTGGGTAAATGAAATTGTGGCAGCCCGAACCAGGCTCGGGCCGCCAGGGCATCTCGTTCGATCTGCTCTTTCAAGGCGGTGAAAGAGTCAAATTTCTGCTCTTCGCGCAGCTTGTGGCGAAGCAGCACCTTGACCTGCTGACCGTATAGATCACCAGAAAAATCAAATAAATGTACTTCCAATCTGGCTTGTGTACCGCTCAAGGTCGGCCGTACACCCACATTGGCGACACCGGGGAAGATCTTGCCGGAACATACCACTTCCACCGCGAACACGCCACCGACCGGGATCACCTGGCGCTTGAGGGCCAGGTTGGCGGTGGGAAAACCTATGGTGCGCCCCAGCTTGTCACCGTGGGCCACCCGACCACTGATGGCATAGGGGCGGCCGAGCATCAGCTCCACCTCCGCCATGCGGCCCGCCTTGAGGGCCTCGCGCACCAGGGTGCTGCTCACCCGTTGGCGGGACAGCTGGAAACTTTGGGTGCTGATCACTTCGAAACCGAAGCGGCGGCCCGCCTCTTCCAGCAGGTGGAAGTCCCCTTCCCGCCCCTTGCCAAAGCGAAAATCGTCGCCCACCACCAGATAGTGCACGCCGAGTTTCTCCACCAGCAGTTGCTCGATGAAGGTACTGGCCGCCTGTTCGGCAAAGCGGTGGGTGAAGCGCACGCAGAGCATGCGATCGATCTGCATGGCCTTGAGGGCTTCGTATTTCTCTCGCCAGCGGCTGAGGCGGGCGGGTGCCGCAGCACCGGCAAACAGCTCCAGCGGCTGGGGTTCGAACAGCATGACACAGGCTGGCAAACCCAGCTGGGCCGCTTTTTCCTGCAAGCGGGCCAACACCGCATGGTGCCCCTGATGAACCCCATCGAAGTTGCCTATGGTCAATACACAGCCCCGGTGACGGGCCTTGATATTGTGAATGCCGCGAATAAGCTCCATCAGTGCCTTGTGCGTTGCTGCCATGGAAATCGGCGGATTATATATCAGGCAGCAGGCAGGGTCAGCCCTGCATTACCCCGATTTCAGCCATCCCGCCCGGTTCCCCGGGCTCGGCCAGGGCCATTCTCCCCCGCCGGTCGCCCGGCCCCCCTCTCCTGCTCTGCTATCCCGACCTGCCCGCAGCGCCTTGCTTCCAAGCCGTCATTACGGCTGCTGATCGGCTCTCAGGTGTCGTGGCCTTATGCCCAGCGCCACCAGCACAATCCCGTACACAGCCCCGCCGAGGCAGAGCAGCAAGGTCAGCTCAAGACTGGCTTTGCCCATGCTCCAGGCGCCCCACTGGGCGAGATCCGGTGACAGGTAGGCGAGCCCCCCCCCCATCAGCACAGTGGCAACCAGCAGTTTGAGGCAGAACACCCCGGTGTTGCGGGAGGGGCGGTAGACATTCTGTTGATAGAGCCCCTTGAACAGCAAGGCGGCGTTCAGGGTGCCAGAACAGGCGGTAGCGAGCGCCAGCCCCACGTAACCGAGCGGGTAAATGAAGATGAGGTTGCAGACCATGTTGGCCACCATGGCCATGATGCCTATCCGCACCGGGGTCTTGGTGTCCTGGCGGGCATAGTAGCCCGGCGCCAGCACCTTGATCAGCATCAGGGAGAGCAACCCTGTGGTGGAGGCCAGCAAGCTGGCGCTGGACATGCTCACCTCGTGCAGGCCGAACTCGCCGCGCATGAAAAGCACCCGCAGTATGGGCTCACGCAGCACGGCGATGCCCACCATGGCGGGCATGCCGAGCAGCATCACCATTCGCATACCCCAGTCCATGGTACGGGAGAAATCCGCCGGATCCGCATCCACATGCTTGCGGGCCAGGGCTGGCAGGATGACGGTGCTGATGGCCACCGCGAACAGGCCGAGGGGAAACTCCAGCAGGCGATCAGAGTAATACAGATAGCTGATGGCGCCGGTGGCCAAGAAGGAGGCCAGCATGGTGTTGATCAGCAGATTGATCTGGCTGACCGAGACACCAAACAGGGCCGGGATCATCAGGGTACGGATCTTCACCACCCCGGGGTGATGCCAACCCCACTTGGGCCAGACCAGCATGTTGAGTTGGCGCAGGAAAGGATACTGGAACAGGAACTGCACCAGGCCACCGAGGAAGACACCGATCGCGAGGGACAGCTCGGGGCGATCCAGCAAGGGGGCAATCCACCAGGCGGCCCCTATCATGGTGATGTTGAGAAACACCGGCGTGAACGACGAGACCGCGAAACGGCCGAAGGTGTTGAGGATAGCCCCCGCCATGGCGGTAAAGGTGATGAACCAGAGATAGGGGAAGGTGATCTTGAGCATCAGGCTCGCCAGCTCGAACTTCTCGGCCGCAGGCCCGCCGTGCAGCCAGTCCCAGAACCAGCCCCAGCCGAAGACGGCGGTCAGCACCCCTGACCCCAGCACCCCCAGCAGGGTCACTATGGTGACGATGCCACCGAGCGTCCCCGCCACTGCGGCCAGCAGCTCACGCAGCGCCTGCTCGTCACCGTTTTTCTTGTACTCCGTCATCACGGGCACGAACGCCTGGTTGAACGCCCCTTCTGCAAACAGGCGACGCAAGAAGTTGGGAATGCGATTGGCGAAGAAGAAGACGTCTGCGGCCACCCCGGCACCGAGCAGATTGGCGATGACTACATCGCGCACCAAGCCCATCACACGGGATGCCAGCGTCATTCCGGACACTATCATGCCGGATTTGATCAATTTCTTACTCAAGACGAGGCCTCTGGAACTGTCGGAAAGAAAAGAATGCTGTTAGAATCGGCCGACAGTTTAACCGTCTCCCATCTGACACACCACCGGGGGGCGGTGTTTATTTGCACAAATCATTTGACAATATGTGGTTGGGAAGGCATATTTCCGGGCCTTTTCAATACACTCGCTAAGACAGTTTTAGGAGTTTTACCTTGGCTAACATCAAATCTGCTAAGAAGCGTGCTCTTCAGTCAGAGAAACGTCGTCAGCACAACGCCAGCCGTCGTTCCATGACCCGTACCTACCTGAAGAAAGTGATCGCTGCCATCGCCTCTGGCGACAAGGCTGCTGCCACTGCCGCTTTCGCTGTTGCTCAGCCGATCATGGATCGTATGGCGACCAAAGGCCTGATCCACAAGAACAAAGCTGCTCGTCACAAGAGCCGCCTGTCTGCCCAGATCAAAGCCATGGCTTAATCAGCATCCGCTGATGAAAGCTGAAAAAACCGGCCTTAGTGCCGGTTTTTTATTTGGGGTCGCTGCAGTACAGTCTGTGCAACAACCCTATCATCTCCCGTACCTCAACGCTGCGCAGGGAATAGTAGACCGTCTGGGCCTCTTTTCTTGTCGCAACCAGCTCATCCCGGCGCAATACCGCCAGGTGCTGTGATAGAGCCGATTGACTCAACCCCAGCACTTCGTTCAACTCGCCGACCGACAGCTCCCGCTCCAGCAACTGACACAGAATGAACAGTCGCCGCTCATTGGCCAACGCCTTGAGCAGGGCAACCGCACGTCCGGCATTCGCCTCCATCTCTTCCAACTGCATCTCTTACCTCTTCCTGCGAGGCGGGGATCATAGCCCCGCCCTCGACGATTTAAAATGACAGGCTTGCCGGCTGAATGGTGGCGAAGTCCTCCTGTCCGGCAAACAGGAAGGAGAAGTCACTCTCGCACACCCGTTTTACCGCCGGGTGCTGGATCATTCGCTCGGCGAAGATGACATAGTACTCCTCCATCAAATCCTGGGTCTCCCCCAGCAGCATCACCTCTTCCCCCTCCAGGATCTCCTCCCGGTAGATGGTTGGCGCCATGAAGATGCCCTGGTTGAAGAAGCCGAACGCCTTCATCAGCGCCGCGTCGTCGAACTCTCCCAAGATGCTGGGGGAGATGCCCTGCTGCTCGAACCACTGGGTCAACTGACGCCCCATGGCGGTGCGCCGTCCGGGAATGAGCAGTTTGCGTTCCTCCAGGCAGGCCGGGAATGGCAACGATGGCAGGGGAGCCTTGCAGAAGAAGCTGACGCCACAGCCCCCCAGTCGCTTGGAGAGCAGACCGGCATGTTGGCTGGAGTCCACCGGACAGTCGGAGAGGATCATGTCCAGCTTGTGTTCGCTGAGCTGCTCCAGCAAGAGTTCGTGGGTCGATTCGAAGCAGCGCAGGTGGATGGAGCCATCGTTCGGGATGACGGAGAGCAGTACCCGGCTGGCCAGACGCTTGGAGAGGGCATCGGCAATGCCGACATCGAACAGGACCTGGCTCTCCTTGCGGTAGTTGACGATATCCAGCATCTCGTAGGAGAGGCTGAACATCTTGTCGGCATAGCGAAACACCAGCTGGCCAAGTTCGGTGGCCTCGAGGGAACGGCCTTTTCTGATCAGCAACTTGCCGCCGAGGCGCTGCTCGAGCAGCTTGATCTGACCGGTGACGGTCTGCGGGGTCAAAAAGAGGGCTTCCGCCGCTTGCGTGACGGAGCCCTTCTTCTGAGTCATCCAAAAATAGTAGAGATGGTTGTAGTTAAGGTGTGACATCCGATGGGGTTCCCGCGCCAGGCGGGCTCCGGTAGCAGCTGAGTTCAACCGCCAGAATGTCATACATGTCGCTGATCGAGTCAACCTTGTTCGCGCCGAACTGCTGTTGCAGATGCGCCTTGAGACGGGCCGCATCCGGCATCCGCTCATTGCAGTAGCGCTTGTTGGACTGCTTGACTCGCTCGCCGGCCCGGCTGCTCAGGGCCCGTTCGGCAAAGGTCTCGCCGAACCTGGCCTTGGCCTGCTGATCTCCCAGCATCAGGGCGCTGTCGACCACCCCGTTGAGGTAGGCCGAGCAATTGGCCGATGCCGCATCCTGCTGGCAATCGGCCAGGCTATTCGCCCAGATTGCAGGGCTCGCCAGCAGAACTAACCATCCGAGTCTTCTCATAACCCCTCCGTGCTTTGATTAGCCTCCCCCCTCGGCAGCGATATCCGCAGGGCGATGTACCCGGCCACGGCCGCCAGGGTGGAACCCGCCAGGATCCCGAGGCGGGAATAGCTGCCGTAATCCACTCCGCCATGTTCGAACGCCAGCGACGCGATGAACATCGACATGGTGAAGCCGATGCCACACAGGATGCTGACGGCAAAGATCTGTTTGAAGTTCACTCCCTTCGGCAGCTGGGCAACCCCGAGCTTCACCGCCAGCCAGCTGATGGTGAAGATCCCGAGCGGCTTGCCGACGAACAGCCCCAGAATGATGCCCATGGGCAGCGGGCTGAGCAGGGCTGACAGAGAGATCCCCTCAAGCGACACCCCTGCGTTGGCAAAGGCGAACAGCGGCAGGATGAGGAAGGCGCTCCAGGGATGCAGCACATGCTCCAGATGCTTGAGCGGCGACGCATAACGCTTGCCGTTGAGCGGGATCATGAAGCCCACGATGACACCAGCCAGGGTCGCATGGACACCGGATTTGAGTACGGCCACCCAGAGCACCAGCCCTACCAGCATGTAGAGGCCGATCCTGTCTTCACCGCGACGGTTCATCCACAGCAGGGTCAACGTGGCCGCTACCCCTATTGCCAGTGCGCTCAGCGACAGCTGCTGGGTGTAGAACAGGGCGATGATGACGATGACACCCAGGTCATCCATGATGGCCAGCGCCAGCAGGAATACCTTGAGACTGGTCGGTACCCGCTTGCCCAGCAACGCCATCACTCCGAGGGCGAAGGCGATGTCGGTCGCGGCCGGGATGGCCCAACCAGCCCGGGTCGCCTCGTCTCCGTAGTTGAAGAAGCTGTAGATGAGCGCGGGGGCCAGCATGCCCCCCACGGCGGCAATGGCCGGGAAGGTGGCCTGCACCCGGGATGAGAGCGCCCCTTCCAGCATCTCCCGTTTGACTTCAAGCCCGACCAGCAGGAAGAAGATCGCCATGAAGCCGTCGTTGATCCAGAGCAGCAGCGGCTTGTTGATGTCGAGCGCCGCGATGCGAACCTGCACCTCGGTGTTGAGGAAGCTCTGATAGTGCTGCGCCAGGGCGGAGTTGGCCAGACCGATGGCCACGAGGGCGGCCAGGATCAGAATTATTCCGGAAGCCGACTCCAGTTTGAGAAATCTCTTGAACACGTCACTCATAAGCTAACTACCCATAAAATTGCATTTTTGCAGTCTAGAGTCCGAGGTAGTTAATGAAAAATCGTTTCTAACAGCCAATAACAACGAAAAAACCGAAGGCAAAATGTTGCATGCCTGCTATAAGCACTGGATATCCTGCCTTTTCAGCAAACACTCTCATTCTCTTTTTTGAATATAAATTCATTTCAGACATAAAAAAGGCGCCCGCAGGCGCCTTTAAAACGTGAGTGTCGAATTGTCGTCATACAGAGTCTCACGGGAGATATCTCCCCCACACCGTATGCGAGATCAGATGGCGACGGGCGCCTTGATCCCCGGGTGGGGATCATAGCCCTGGATTTCGAAATCTTCGAATTGGTAGTCGAAGATGGAGTCAGGCTTGCGCTTGATCACCAGTCGCGGCAGCGGTCGTGGCTCGCGAGAAAGCTGCAGCGCCGTCTGCTCCATGTGGTTGGAGTAGAGGTGTACGTCACCACCGGTCCAGACGAAGTCACCCACTTCGAGATCGCACTGCTGGGCCATCATGTGGGTCAGCAAAGCGTAGCTGGCGATGTTAAACGGCAGGCCGAGGAATACGTCGCAACTGCGCTGGTAGAGCTGGCAGGAGAGCTTGCCGTCCGCCACATAGAACTGGAAGAAGGCGTGACAGGGGGCAAGCGCCATCTTGTCCAGCTCACCCACGTTCCAGGCGGAGACGATGATGCGGCGGGAATCCGGATTGTGCTTGATGTCGTCCACCGCCTTCTGGATCTGGTCGATGACAGCCCCGTCGGCGGTCGGCCAGGAGCGCCACTGGGCGCCGTAGACCGGGCCCAGATCGCCGTTCTCGTCGGCCCACTCGTCCCAGATGCTGACGCCGTTCTCTTTGAGGTAGGCGATGTTGGTATCGCCGTCGAGGAACCAGAGCAGCTCGTGAATGATGGAGCGCAGGTGACACTTCTTGGTGGTCACCAGCGGAAATCCTTCTGCCAGATTGAAGCGCATCTGATGACCGAACAGGGAGACGGTCCCGGTCCCGGTACGATCGGATTTGACGGTCCCCTCGTCCAGGATCTTCTGCATCAGGTCGAGATAGGCGCGCATTACTTGGCCTCCTTGGTGGCATTGCCGAACAGACGCGGCTGCTTGTAGGCGGCCCAGATCATGAGTGCCCCGGCTACTATCATCGGGGTAGAGAGGATCTGGCCCATGCTGATCTCGTTGAAATAGAGGCCCAGCTGGCTGTCAGGCTGACGAACAAACTCCACAAGGAAGCGGAACAGGCCGTAGAACAGCAGGAACATGCCGGAGATGGCACCGCGGGGCGGGTGCTTGCGCCAGAACAGGTTCAGGATGATGAAGAGCACCACCCCTTCCAGGGCAAACTGGTAGAGCTGGGAGGGGTGACGCGGCTCCGGGCCCGCCTCCGGGAAGATGATGGCCCAGGGCACATCGGTGACCCGGCCCCACAGCTCGCCGTTCATGAAGTTGCCGATACGGCCGACGCCAAGCCCAAACGGAATGAGTGGTGCCACGAAGTCAGCCACAGTGAAGAAGTGGCGCTGGGTCTTGTGGGCGAACCAGATCATGGCAGTGATGACCCCGATCAGGCCACCGTGGAACGACATGCCCCCGGTCCAGATCTTGAACAGGTAGGTCGGGTCGGCGAGGAAGAGATCGAAGTTATAGAACAGCACGTAGCCGATACGGCCACCCAGGATCACCCCGAGGAAGCCATAGAACAGCAGATCCGACACCTCGTTGCGGGTCCAGCCGCTGTTCGGCGCATCGGCGCGGCGCCCCGCCAGCCACATGGCGAAGGCGAAGCCAAACAGGTACATGAGACCATACCAGCGTACCGATAGTGGTCCCAAACTGAATGCTACGGGATCAATCTGCGAGAAAACCCAATATCCGTCGTGCTGCATAAGCGGCCTCAATCATAAGAAAAGCCGCATTCTGCGATCATTCTTACGCAGTAACAAGACGGAATATCAATCTGGCAACTTCACCTTGTGGCCCGCCCGCAACAAGCCCCCCAGTCCGTGCTCTTCCAGATAACGGGCGAACAAGCCGCGCAGCACGTGGGGATTGTCATGCTTGAGGCCATCAGCCAGCAACGCCTTCAACTCGTCGAGGTGGGACTGTCGCAGCACGTACTTGATGCGAGAGATGTTGTGGGTGTTCATGCTGAAGCGGCGATAGCCCATGGCCAGCAGCAGCAGTACGCCCACCGGATCGCCAGCCAGCTCGCCGCACACGGACACCGGCTTGTGATAGTGCCGGGAGGTGTCGACCAGGAGTTGCAAGGCACGGATAACGGCGGGATGGAAGGCGTCATAGATGCTGGCGACCCGGGCATTGTTGCGATCCACCGCCAGCAGATACTGGGTCAGGTCGTTGCTGCCCACCGACCAGAAGTCGATGAGGGGCGCCATCTCAGGCAGGATATAGAGCGCGGAGGGCACTTCTATCATCACCCCGAGGCTGGGGTAGCGGATCACGGCATCGCGGCTGGCCGCCTCCTCCGACACCTCACGCCAGGCCTGATCCAGCAGGCGACGGGAGGCCTTGATCTCGCTGACGCTGCTGATCATCGGCAGCATGATGGCCAGGTTGTCCAGCCCTTCGCTGGCCCGCAACATGGCCTTGAGCTGCACCAGGAACAGTTCGGGGTGATCCAGGGTGAGCCGGATCCCCCGCCAGCCAAGGAAGGGGTTTTCCTCCACGATGGGGAAATAGGGCAGCTGCTTGTCCCCCCCCACGTCCAGGGTACGCATGCAGACCGGGCGATCCCGATAGGTCTCCAGGATCCCGCGATAACGGGCGGTCTGCTCCCATTCCGAGGGAAAGCTGTCCTGCAGCATGAAGGGGATCTCGGTACGATAGAGTCCGACACCGTCCGCCAGATGGTTGAGGGAGATCTCGGTATCGGCGCTGAGCCCGGCGTTGAGCAGCAGGGAGACAGGGGTACCGTCGGCGGTTTCGGAGGGCAGGCTGTCGACGCTGCGCACCAGGGTATCCAGGGCCCGTTCCTCGCTCAGCAGCTGCCGGTACTCGGTCAGGATCACCTGGTTGGGTTCGATGAAGAGATCGCCGCTGTAGCCATCGATGACCAGGGTGCGCCCACCGATATCGCCGAGGGGCAGATCCACCCCCATGATGGCCGCCACCCCCATGGCACGGGCCAGGATGGCGGCATGGGAGTTGGTGCCCCCCTTGAGCGACACCACGCCGCTCAAAAATTCCCGCGGGATCTCGGCGAGTATGGTGGCGGTCACCTCGTCGGCGACCAGCACCACGGGCTCGCCTATGGTGAGCTGCTCGGGCTCGTCCTGCACCAGGCGGCTGATGAGCCGCTGGGCGATGTCTTTCACATCAGTGGAACGCTCCCTCAGGTAGGGATCCTTCATCCCCTTGAACTGCTCGATCAGGCGATCGCTGACGAGCTTGACCGCGGAGATCGCGGTCCAGTGCTCCTTGCTGACCTTGTTGCGGATAGGCTTGATATAGCCGGGATCATTCAGCAGGTGCAGATAGATGTCGAAGATAGCGACCGAGTCCTGGCTGTAACTCTCGCGAAAGCGCAGGGCCAGGCTCTCAAGATCGTGGCGCACCTCCTCCACCGCCAGCTCGAGACGGGCCAGCTGCTTGGCATGATCCTCGTCCTTGCGCGGGGTGATGGTGTTGAGCGCCTTGCGCGGACGCCACACCCAGGCCTTGGCGATGGCGATGCCGCTGGCCCCGGCGATGCCGCGCAGCGGCTTGCTCCAGTCCGTCTTCTGCAACCACCCCTTGGCCTGGGCATGGGCGATACGGGCAGCGAGCTGCGCCGCCAGCGTGACCATGAAGGACTCTTCCCCCTCATCGAAGAAGCGGCTCTCCTTCTGCTGTACCACCAGAATGCCCACCACCTGGCGCTGGTGCATGATGGGTGCACCGAGGAAGGAGCGGAACGCCTCCTCGGCCACATCGGGCAGGAACTTGAAACTGGGATGTGCGGGCGCATCGGCCAGGTTGATCAGCTCTTCACGCTGACCCACCAGACCGACGATGCCCTGCTCGAATGGCAGGGTGGCCTTGCCCACGGCCGACTCGGCAAGACCATCGGTGGCCGCCAGCCGGTAGCGACGCATCTCGGGCTCGGCGACATAGACGGAGCAGCAGTCCACCGTCATGGCGAGCCTGGTCTGGCTTACCAATGCTTGCAGGGCCTGTTCGAGGGTATTGGCCTCGGCCATGCTCTCCACGATGCGTCTGAGTTCCGTCAGCAACTAGTCATGCTCCTTAGCGCGAGCGGTTGCGCCGCCCATCCTTTCGATTAGCCTGCACCACGGGGACTGGCATCGCCAGCGGGGCAAACTCCTTCATCACCCGGCGGTAAACTTCCCGCTTGAAGGAGACGACCTGGCGAACCGGGTACCAGAAGCTGACCCAACGCCAATCATCAAATTCCGGGTGACCATGACAGCCAAACTGGATCCTGGACTCTTTGCCGGGATCGAGCTGCAACAAAAACCATTTCTGCTTCTGGCCAATACAGACCGGTGAACTGTCCCAACGGACAAGACGCTTGGGTAAACGATACTTCAGCCAGTTGCGACTGGTCGCCAGTATGGTCACATCGTCCGGCTTGAGGCCTATCTCCTCATACAGCTCACGATACATGGCCTGTTCCGGCGATTCACCATCATCAACCCCCCCCTGCGGAAACTGCCAGGAGTGCTGCCCATAGCGCTTAGCCCACAATACTTGTCCGTCACGGTTACAGATCACGATGCCGACATTGGGACGAAATCCGTCACCATCTATCACGTGATCACCTTATAAAGGCTGAATCTATAAAGGGATTGTTCCACATTCACTCCGTGGCGGCAAACAGGGACTGTCATCTTCCATTCATGAATAACTTGCTATTTCAAGCAAAGTTATAAACAAACCAGAAGCACAAGCCGGGCAAGTTGCCCACCCAGACTGTGCATAAACCTGTGATCAAGCAGGTATATACAGTAGTTTGATACTGTGCCCTCTCACCGAGTCATATCATAACCGATTCATCAGATAACAGAATATGCATTTAAATACATAAACTTATACTTTGATTACTGGATCTGGATCCATGCGTTTCGCCCCCAAGGATCCTCCATGTCAATTGTGAACAAGTTCGACTGCTCAAAGATCCACCAAGGCTGATTTATCCACAGATATGGCGCACTATCTGCACCGAAATGGCGAGAAAAAATGGCGTGCTCTCACATTTATTTCTGATGACGAGCTCCGTATCACCACTTTCTCCCAGTTATCCAAGATTTCTGTGGATAAGTATGTGAAACAGCCGACCCAAACCCTTGGACAACTCATTCGGGCGGAGATCTCCCCCTTTACCAGGCTGGAGAAAAAAGCCAAATTTCTTTAAAATCATCGCGATATATATAAATCAACGATCTCCCCCCCTCTGTGCATAGCTGGACAGGGATCGGTTACAAAATCGACGATCCTTGGCAAGGATCCACCTTGCCAGGGCCGTTCTCACTCACAGGAGCCCTCATGCCCGCCAATCCCCAGTCAGAACAGGAGCTGCTGGCCCGCGCCTACGCCATGGCGGGCCTCACCCTGGCCCAGCTCGCCTCGACGGCAGGGATCCCGGTTCCGCAGGATCTCAGGCGTGACAAGGGCTGGACGGGGCAGCTGATCGAGTGGCAGCTGGGAGCCAGCGCCGGCAGCCGGCCCGAGCAGGACTTCCCGGAACTCGGCATCGAGCTCAAGACGATCCCTGTCGATCCTCAAGGGCGACCGCTCGAGACCACCTTTGTCTGCGTGGCCCCCCTCATCGGGGTCAGCGGCCAGCGCTGGGAGGAGTCGAACGTGCGCAACAAGCTGTCACGGGTCCTCTGGATCCCGGTGGAGGGGAGCCGCGAGATCCCGGTCGGCGAGCGCCGCGTCGGCATGCCCCTGCTGTGGAGTCCGAGCGAGGAGGAAGAACAGCTGCTGCGCCAGGACTGGGAAGAGCTGATGGACATGATAGTGCTGGGGGAAGTGGAGCAGATCAGTGCCCGCCACGGCCAGGTCATGCAGCTTCGCCCCAAGGCGGCCAACAGCAAGGCCCTGACCCGGGCCATCGGCCGCAACGGCCAGCCGATCCAGACGCTGCCGCGTGGCTTCTATCTGAAGATCGACTTCACCTACCAGCTGCTGCAGCGCCATTTTGCCCTGCCCGGTTGATCTTGCTTATCAACATCCTTGTCATAAGGTGGTATAAAAATAACCAGCGCTACTTTCTTCGCAGCCAGTGACAAGGAGTCAACATGCCGATCAACAAGCAATTTCTGAAATCGCGTCCCGAGGTCAAGGTGACCTTCGCCGTGGAAAAGGAGGCCGCAGGTGAGGCCGAACAAGTACTGCTGCTGGGTGAATTCAGCCAGTGGCAGCCCATAGAACTGAAAAGAATGAAGAGCGGGGAGTTCAAGGCGACACTCAACCTGCCCACCGATGGTCCCAGCCATTTCGAATACTGCTATCAGCTGGTACAACCGAACGGGGAGACCCGCTACGACAACGATTGGGAAGCGGATGACTATGTGCCCGGCCCCTTCGGACGGGACAACTCTGTGGTACGGGTCAGCCAGCCCGGCTGAGCTCGACACTTGCAGACTCTGGAAACAAAAAAGGCTCGCCATTGGCGAGCCTTTTCACTACCTGTCGAGCTTTTCGCCGACATATCGACACCAATTCGAATCGAATTAGTTGAGCTTCTCTTTGATACGAGCAGCTTTACCGGACAGGTTGCGCAGGTAGTACAGTTTGGCGCGGCGAACATCACCACGACGCTTCAGTTCTACACTGTGGATCAGCGGAGAGTGAGTCTGGAATACACGCTCAACACCTTCGCCGTTGGAGATCTTGCGAACGGTGAAAGCAGAGTGCAGACCGCGGTTACGCTTGGCAATCACGATGCCTTCGAAAGCCTGCAGACGCTCTTTACCACCTTCTTTAACACGAACTTGAACACGTACGGTGTCGCCCTGGGCAAAAGCCGGGATGTCGGTACGCAGTTGCTCTTGTTCAAGCTGCTGAATAATCTTGCTCATTGTCTTTCCTTACCTAGGATAAACTGAAAACTCTACTAAACGTTGTCACGCAGTTCGCGGACATACTCGGCAAGAAGTGATTCTTGCTCGTCAGTCAGAGCTAGGTTGTTAATAAGTTCCGGCCTTCTTTGCCAAGTTCGTCCGAGCGATTGCTTGAGTCGCCAGCGCCGAATCACTTCGTGATTGCCGCTTGTCAGCGCCTCGGGCACCGTCAGCCCATCCAACACCTCCGGCCGAGTATAGTGGGGATGATCCAGCAGACCGTCCGTGAAGGAGTCCTGCTCGGCACTGGCCTGATCACCCAGGACCCCCGGGACCAGACGCGAAACCGCATCGATCAGGGTCATGGCAGGCAGCTCGCCACCACTTAACACGTAATCCCCGATAGACCACTCTTCGTCGACTTCGGTTTGTATCACGCGTTCATCGATACCTTCGTATCGACCGGCTACCAGAATCAGTTTCTGATTCGTCGCCAACTCGGTTACGCCCGCTTGAGTCAGCTTGCGTCCCTGAGGAGAGAGATAGATGACTTTCGCCCCGTCTCCCGCCGCTTGCTTGGCTGCATGAATGGCATCACGCAGCGGCTGAACCATCATTAACATGCCGGGCCCACCACCATAAGGACGATCATCGACCGTACGGTGCTTGTCGTGGGTAAAGTCCCGGGGGTTCCAGCACTCAATCTGCAGCAGGCCACTCTTGACGGCCCGACCCGTTACCCCGTGCTCGGTAATGGCTCGGAACATTTCAGGGAAGAGGCTAATGACCCCAATCCACATAAGAAACCTCCGGCACCCGTATTAGCGCGGGAAACTAGAAACCAGGATCCCAATCAACTTCGATTGTTCGAGCAGTCAGATCAATGTTCTTGATCACCTGCTCTTCCAGGAACGGAATCAACCGCTCCTTTGCACCAAAGGCATCTTTTACATTGGCCTCAACCACCAACACATCGTTGGAGCCGGTTTCCATCAATTCGGTCACCTTGCCCAGGTCGTATCCCTTGGTGGTTACCACTGTGCAACCAATCAGGTCACGCCAGTAGAACTCCCCTTCGGGCAACGCAGGCAACAGATCGGCGGGGACGCCAATCTCGACGTTGGTCAATGCCAGGGCTTCCTCGCGCACGTCGATACCATCGAGTTTGCAGATCAGACCCTTGTTGTGACGCTTCCAGGACGAAACCCGAATCTCACGCCACGCCCCGTTCTGATTGATCAGCCAGGGGTTGTAATCGAAAATCGCTTCGGCAACATCGGTGAAGGAGTTCACTTTAAGCCAGCCCTTGATCCCGTAAACGGTCCCCAGGGTGCCCAGAACTACAGGTTTTTCCACCTTAACTCCCTACCGTTTGGCTGATTAAGCAGCTTTGGCAGCGTCTTTGATCAGCTTGGCAACGCGGTCAGAAACAGCGGCACCAGTAGCAACCCAATGCTCGATACGAGCCAGGTCCAGGTTCAGCTTTTCAGCGTTACCAGCAGCAACCGGGTTGAAGAAACCAACGCGCTCGATGAAACGACCATCACGGGCGTTACGGCTGTCAGCAACTACTACCTGGTAGAACGGACGCTTTTTCGCGCCACCACGTTGTAAACGAATGGTTACCATATCGTCCTCATTAACATCTAATGAACAAGGCCCGCAAACACGCGGACCCTAGCTTAAAATAAGCCGCATAATTCTACTTGGATTCGTAATAATTGCAACCAAGCCAGCCATTTTTTGCGCAGAGCCGTAATGAAAAGGGCCTGCCGATGGCAGACCCTCTCTCAATACGGCAGGGATGATCAGAACGGGCCGCGGCCGCCGCCGAAGCCGGGGGGGAGCATATTCTTCATCTGGCTCATCATCTTGCGCATCCCCCCCTTGCCAGACATCTTCTTCATCATGCGCTGCATCTCGGTGAACTGCTTGAGCAGCTTGTTCACGTCCTGCACCTGCATGCCGGAGCCGGCCGCGATGCGGCGCTTGCGGGAGCCCTTGATGAGATCGGGATGGGCACGCTCCTTCGGCGTCATGGAGCTGATGATGGCCTCCATCCGCACGGTGAGCTTGTCATCCATCTGATCCTTGACGTTGTCCGGCAGACCGGACATGCCGGGCAGCTTGTCGAGCATGCCCATCATGCCGCCCATGTTGCGCATCTGGGCCAGTTGCTCGCGGAAGTCTTCCAGGTCGAAGCCCTTTCCGCTCTTGACCTTGCTGGCCAGCTTGGCCGCTTTTTCCTTGTCGACGTTGCGCTCCACCTCCTCGATGAGAGACAGCACGTCCCCCATGCCGAGGATACGGGATGCGAGGCGGTCCGGGTGGAACGGCTCGAGCGCGTCGGTCTTCTCGCCCATACCGATGAACTTGACCGGCTTGCCGGTGATGTGACGCACCGACAGAGCAGCACCACCGCGGGCGTCGCCGTCCGCCTTGGTGAGGATCACGCCGGTGAGCGGCAGCGCCTCGTTGAACGCCTTGGCGGTGTTGGCTGCATCCTGACCTGTCATGGCGTCGACCACGAACAGGGTCTCCACCGGCTTGATGGTGGCGTGAAGGTGCTTGATCTCCTCCATCATCTCGCCGTCGACGTGCAGACGACCGGCAGTATCGACGATCACCACGTCATAGAATTTCTTGCGTGCGTGGTCGATGGCGGCGGTGGCGATGGCGACCGGCTTCTGGGTGGCATCGCTCGGGAAGAAGTCGACGCCGATGTCGCCGGCCAGGGTCTCCAGCTGCTTGATTGCCGCGGGGCGATAGACGTCGGCACTGACCACCAGTACCTTCTTCTTGTTGCGCTCCTTGAGCAGCTTGGCCAGTTTGCCGACGGTCGTGGTCTTACCGGCACCCTGCAGACCCGCCATCAGGATGATGGCCGGCGGCTGGGCGGCCAGGTTGAGCTGCTCGTTGGCTTCCCCCATCACGGTGACCAGCTCGCCGTGCACTATCTTGATGAAGGCCTGGCCCGGGCTCAGAGACTTGGCCACTTCCTGGCCTACCGCCCGCTCCTTGACACGAGCGACGAAGTCACGCACCACCGGCAGGGCGACGTCCGCCTCGAGCAGCGCCATGCGGACTTCGCGCAGGGTATCCTTGATGTTCTCTTCCGTCAGGCGACCACGGCCGCTGACGTTGCGCAGGGTGCGCGAGAGTCGTTCAGTCAAATTCTCAAACATGACGCTTTCCGGTTCTTGGCGTGACGATGGGGGCATTATACCCCGATCCGCACTGTGGGGACGATGACTCGCCGCTTGTGGCGGCAACCCGCCATCGGGCGGGCAGATTAACCAATGAGGGCATTATACCCTCACCAACACTGCAGGGATGATTGCGTACCGCTCTTGTGGCGGCCCCCATCGGCGAGCAGGTTAACAAATGGGGGCATTATACCCCAGTCAGCGCCCGAGGACGATTATTCACCGCAAGGGGCAATCAGCGACTACTTATATATGGGCAGTTAGCCCCTGGCACAACTGGCGAGCATATCTTGTGCAAGGTATACTGCCCCTCTTATTCCCTAAAGCTTGTTTGACAACGACCTGGTTATGATCGTGATCTCTGTTCTGGCCCTGGCGTTTTACCTGCTGGCCATCATCGCCTCACTGCACCTGCTGCTCAGCGCCAAGCCTGTCGGGCAAGTTCCGCTGTTTGCCTGTATCGGCCTGGCCCTGACCGCCCATGGCGTGGCAGTCGGCAGCGAAGTACTGGCCACCCATTCTGGCCAGAACCTCAGTATGTTGAACGTGGCCTCTCTGGTCAGCCTCATCATCAGCTGCTTCATGACCTGCGTCACCCGCCGCTTCAACGGCTGGATCCTGCTGCCCGTGGTCTACAGTTTCTCCGCGTTGCTACTGGCAGCCAGCGCCCTGATCCCCGGCCGCTACATCACCCATCTGGAGGCCCATCCCCAGCTGTTGCTGCACATCGGTCTCGCGCTGATGGCCTACTCGGTGCTGATGATCGCCTGCCTGTTTGCACTCCAGCTTGCCTGCCTCGACCGGCAGCTCAAATCCAGGAAGATCAGCCACCTGCCGGCCATGCCGCCCCTGATGACGGTAGAGAGACGCCTGTTCCAGCTCATCTCGGCGGGGTTGTTGCTGCTGACACTTTCCATCGCCTCCGGCCTGTTCTTCCTGGAAGACATGTTCGCCCAGGGCAAGTCCCACAAGGCCATCCTCTCCATCCTGGCCTGGTGCGTCTACGCCCTGCTGCTGTGGGGCCACCACACCCGCGGCTGGCGGGGCCGCAAAGTCATCATGCTGAGCCTCGTCGGCAGCGTCATTCTGACCCTGGCCTATTTTGGCAGCCGCTTCGTCAAGGAAGTCCTGCTCAGCTGACCACCCGCTTACCCCTCAACCACCCATACAGGAGCCCTGCTTGGACAGTATCTCAACGAGTACATTGCTGATTGTTCTCGTTATCTTGATCCTTTTGTCAGCCTTCTTCTCCAGTTCCGAAACCGGTCTGATGTCCCTCAACCGTTACAAGTTGCGGCACCTTGCCCAGACCAAGCACAAGGCCGCCCGCCGGGTCGAAAAGCTGCTCGCCAGGCCGGACAGGCTGCTCGGCCTCATCCTCATCGGCAACAACCTGGTCAACATCCTGGCCTCCGCCATTGCCACCATTGTCTGCATTCGCCTGTTCGGGGATCTGGGCGTCGCTATCGCCACCTTCGGCCTGACCCTGGTGGTGCTGGTCTTCGGGGAAGTGACCCCCAAGACCCTGGCCGCCATGTTCCCGGAGAAGATTGCCTATCCCGCCTCCTGGGTACTCAAGGGGCTGATGGTGCCCCTCTCCCCCTTCGTCTGGCTGATCAATGGCATCACCAGCGGCCTGCTCAAGATGCTGAGGATCAACCCGAACACGGACGACTCCCTCAATACGGAGGAACTGCGCACCATCGTCAACGAGGCGGGCAGCCTCATCCCCCAGCACCACCAGGAGATGCTGATCAGCATCCTGGACCTGGACAAGATGACGGTGGAAAACATCATGGTGCCCCGCAGCGAGATCTCCGCCATCGACATCAACGATGACTGGAAGGTCATACTGCGCCAGCTGGCTCACTGCGCCCACACCAAGACCCTGCTCTATCGCGACAACATCGACGACGTGGTCGGCTTCCTGCACGCGCGCGACGCCCTGAGGCTGGTCGCGCGGGATCAGTTCAGCAAGTCCAGCCTGCTGCGAGAGGTAGACCCCATCTACTTCATTCCGCAGGGCACCCCTCTCAACGTGCAGCTGGCCAAGTTCCAGCGCAACAAGGAGCGGATAGGGCTGATTGTCGACGAATATGGTGACATCCAGGGGCTGATCACCCTGGACGACATCCTCGAGGAGATAGTGGGCGACTTCACGACCTCCATGGCGCCGGCACCCAGCGACGAGATCCATCCCCAGCCGGACGGCACCTTCCTGGTCGAGGGCTCGGCCAACATCCGCGAGCTGAACAAGGAGATGAACTGGCACCTCCCCACCGACGGCCCGCGCACCCTCAATGGTGTGATCCTGGAGTACCTGGAAGAGATCCCCCAGCCCAACATCAGCGTCAGGCTGGCGGGCTATCCCATCGAAATCGTCGAAGTGGAGAACAACATGGTGAAGATGGCGAAGATCATGCCGCACCTGTACCGTGACGACTCGGATTACGAGGATTGAAAAAAAGGCTGCCGATGGCAGCCTTTTTCGTCTCACTCGTTCTCGTCATCCGGCTCCAGCACCAGGGTCGGGATCAACTCGCCAAACACCTGCTGCAGCTCGTCACGGTTGGCCAGCAGATCTTTCAGCGTGTAGCCGTCCATCACGGCGAGGAAGGCGTTCATCGCCTCCTTCAGGGCGCTCTTGAGCAGGCAGACGGAGACGATGTGGCAGACCGGTGAACCGCAATCGATGCCGTCCAGATTGCCTTCCAGCGCCCGGATCACCTGGCCGATGTTCACCTCTTCCGGCGCGCAGGCCATGCGGATGCCGCCGTTCTTGCCACGCTGGGACTGCAGGTAACCCAGCTTCACTAGCTGGTTCACCACCTTCACCATGTGGTTGCGGGACACGTCGTACAAGGCGGACACCTTGGCCACGCTAGACAGTTCACCCTCCGGCAGGGTAGCCAGATAGAGCAGGGCTCTCAATCCAAAATCGGTATAGCTAGTCAGTCTCATAGTGCCTGCGGCGCATAGCGCAAAGAATTGATGATTGATCCAGGTCAATTAAACATTTAGGATGCAACTTAGTAAGTGACATTCCAGATGCTTAATTAAAAGGGACCTCCTATGTTAGACCAAGCCACCATCGCCGTCATCAAGAGCACCATTCCTTTGCTCGAATCGGCGGGTCCTGCCCTCACCCAGCACTTCTACCAGCGCATGTTCAGCCATAATCCGGAGCTGAAGGATGTGTTCAACCTGGCGCATCAGCGCAGTGGCGGACAGCCGCTGGCGCTGTTCAGTGCAGTGGCAGCCTATGCCAGGAATATCGACAACCTGGGGGCCCTGGCCGGTGCCGTGGAGCGCATCGCTCACAAGCACACGGGCTTCCTGATCCAGCCGGAACAATATCACATTGTGGGTAGCCATCTCTTGGCCACGCTCAAAGAAATGGGCGGTAGCGCGGTCACCGACGAGGTGCTGGCGGCCTGGGGCAAGGCGTATGGGGTGCTGGCCGACATCTTTATCGGCCGGGAGGGTGAACTCTACCGGGAGAAGGCAAGCCAGGAAGGTGGCTGGCAGGGGACCCGCCCCTTCCTCATCAAAGAGAAACGCCAGGAGAGCGAGCTCATCACCTCCTTCGTGCTGGCGCCCGTCGATGGCAAGCCCGTGCTGCACTTCAAACCGGGGCAGTACATCAGCATCAAGCTGGTCCATCCCGATCTCGAGCATCAGGAGATCCGCCAATACTCCCTCTCCGATGCCCCCAACGGACGCGACTACCGCATCAGCGTCAAGCGCGAGCCACAGGGACAGGCCTCCAACCTCTTGCACGACAAGCTTCACGTCGGTGACGAGGTGGCACTGATGCCGCCGGCGGGTGACTTCTTCCTGCAAGAGGAAGCCACCACCCCGGTGGTACTGCTCTCCGCCGGGGTGGGGCTCACCCCCATGCTGAGCATGCTCAACCACCTGCTGGCCGGCCAGCATCAGGCCGGGATCCGCTGGCTGCACGCCTGCGAACATGGCGCCCTGCATGGGTTTGGAGAAGATATCCGGGAAAAGAGCCGGCAGCACGCGCACCTGCAGAGCCGCACCTGGTACCGGATCCCCGGAGAGCGGGACGTGCTGGGGGTGGACTACGACTTCAGCGGCACCATGCAGCTGGAGCAGGTCACCGACCTCATCCCGGCCAACGCCCACTACTATTTCTGCGGCCCCGTCCCGTTCATGAAGTCGGTGAAGGAGCAGCTGGGCAATCTGGGCGTACCTGCCGGGCGGATGCACTACGAGGTCTTCGGTCCCCATCAGGAAATCTGATCCCGACTCACCGCCATGCACAGATGACAAGGCCCGGACACCTAGGTGTCCGGGCCTTCTTTATGATGCCTGGCCGCCTGGGATCAGCGCATCGCCTTGGCGCGGGCGATGGCATTGGCGGGCATACGATTGCCGAGCCGGCCGAGCAGGCTTGCCGCCTTCTGGTGGGTGGCCTTGTCACCGATGACAGCACCGTGCAGCCAGTGATAGGCCTCCTCGTAATCCAGCGGGCTTCCCATGCCCTGCAGCAGCATCTCGACCCACTCCATCTGTGCCCGCAAGAAACCGAGGCTGGCGGCTTCCCGCATCAGGGTCTCGGCCCGCACCAGATCCTTCTGGACCAGAATGCCCTTCCAGTAATAGCGGCCGAGCTGTTCCAGCGCGGGTGCCAGCCCTTGGTTGGCGGCATCCCACATGTACTGCACGCCTATCTGGGCGTCTGGCTTGATGCAGACCCCCCAGGCGAGCATGTCCCCCCACAGGAACTGATAGGCGGGGATCTTCATCACCGAAGCCCTCGCCTCGATGTCCTGGGTCAGCTGGCATCTGTCCTGCTTCACCCTGGCCAGATGGCGCCCTTGCTCTATCCAGTTGAGCAGCTCGTCCTGCCGATAGAGCGGCACCGCCTGCAGATCACCGGTAGCGGGTGACGCGGGTGCCGCCTTGGGCAAGGGGGCCGCTGCTGGCGCAGTCGCCTCAGGGACTGCGGCTGCCGGAGTAGGCGCCGGTGCCGTCGACTCCGGCACTGGAGCCGGGGTCGCAGCCGAAGGCACTAGTGCCGGCGAGGGCGTTGTCGAGGCGGGGGCGAGTGCCGTGGCAGCCGAGGGAGCCTGAACAGACGCAGCCGCCCCCCCCTGAGTGAGCGCGGCAGCCGACACCGGCTCGGCCCCCTGCACGGGGAGGCTGCACAAACCGACGATGGCGATGAGGGTACTGGGTTTCATCATAGGGATCTCCTGCTGCCCTCTGTTATCGGCAGCCGGGCCCATCTCCTTAGCCCGCCACACGCCGCCAAAAACGACAAAGGGGAGCCGAGGCTCCCCTTGTGAAAGACGCTGCGTCTTATTTGACGAAGTCGACGCCCAGCTGGATGTCGGCCTTCAGGGTAGCCAGCATGCTGTCCATCGCTTCCTGCTCGAAGGCGCTCAGCTTGCCGTAGTCCAGCACGGTCTCGACGCCGTTCTTGCCAAGCAGCACCGGCTGCGCGAAGAAGGTGGCGTGCTCGCCGTTGCCTTCCACATAAGCGCACTCGATGACGTTGGCTTCGCCCTGCAGGCCCTTGATGAGCGACAGACCGAAGCGGCAGGCCGCCTGACCCATGGAGAGGGTGGCAGAGCCGCCACCGGCCTTGGCTTCCACCACCTCGGTACCGGCGTTCTGGATGCGCTTGGTCATGGCAGCGACTTCTTCAGCGGTGAAGCTGGCGCCTTCGACCTGGGAGAGCAGCGGCAGAATGGTCACGCCACTGTGGCCACCGATGACGTTGACGCGCACCTTGTCGACGTTCAGGCCCTTGGCGGCAGCCACGAAGGTCTCGCCACGGATCACGTCCAGGGTGGTGACGCCGAACAGGCGACGCTTGTCATAGACACCGGCCTTCTTCAACACTTCGGCGGCGATGGCGACCGTGGTGTTGACCGGGTTGGTGATGATGCCGATCAGGGCCTTCGGGCAGGAGGCGGCACACTTTTCCACCAGATTCTTGACGATACCGGCGTTGATATTGAAGAGATCGGAACGATCCATGCCGGGCTTGCGCGCCACGCCGGCGGAGATCAGCACGACATCGGCGCCGACCAGAGCCGGGCTCGGATCTTCACCGCAGAAACCTGTTACTTTCACGTCAGTCGGGATATGGCTCAGATCTGCCGCCACGCCCGGGGTGACCGGTGCGATGTCATACAGGCTCAGTTCGGAACCGGCAGGAAGGCGATTTTTCAACAGCAGAGCGAGGGCTTGGCCGATGCCACCGGCGGCACCCAGAACGGCAACTTTCATGATCAACTCCATGTCTAAGCGTAGGTTTAAGGTTGTTTCTAGTTGGGGTAAGGCTGTCTTTTATTGTGCGCCTCACCTTAAAGGATCCCCTCCTAAAAAACAATCTGATAACAGTTGTAATCACAGGTTCTGTGAGCCAGGGAACAAGCGGCGACGAAAGCGGAGAGGAATATGCGATAAATGGGAGGAAAGACACAGATTTCCTGTGCCACCCTCACCATTAAGAGGTAAATACGACTGCTTCAGGACTGGAATGCCAGTGCCCTGCGCTCACACCAGCGGAAACCTATTGTTAACAATCCATTCATGGTCAGGTAGAGGGCGCCAGCCACGGTGAACACCGCCAGGGTGTCATAGGTCTGGGCGTTGAGGCGCTGAGCCAGCCCCATGATGTCCATGATGGTGATGGTACTGGCGAGCGAACTGCCCTTGAGCACCAGGATCACCTCGTTGGAGTAGGCGGGCACCAGCCGGCGGGCGGCGTGGCGCACCTTCATCCACAGGGTCTGACCGGCGGAGAAGCCGAGTGCCCGGCAGGCCTCCACCTCGCCGGCGGGAATGGCGTCGAGCGCCCCCTTGAACAAGCGGGTGGAGTAGGCGGCGGTGTTGAAGCCAAGCGCCAGCACGGCGCAGAACCAGGGCTGCTTGAGCAGCGGCCAGAGCGCGCTCTGTTTAAGCCACTCGAACTGGCCAGGCCCGTAGTAGATGAGGAAGATCTGGATGAGCAGCGGCGTGCCGGTGAAGACCAGCACCCAGAGCTGCACCAGCTGGGTCGCCACCGGCAGGCGGCGTTCCAGCACCCAGGTCATGCCAGCCGCCAGCAGTACGCCGAGCAGCAGGCTGAACGCCGTGAGCTGCAAGGTGATGGCCAATCCCCCCAGCAGGGTCATGAGATAGTCCTGCATGCTCAGCCTCCGTAGCGTCGGGTATAACGGGCCGCCAGCTTGAGGCCGAACTCGCTCACCAGGCTGATGGCCAGATAGATGAGGGCGGCGGCGGCGTACCAGGTAAAGGGTTGATAGGTACTGGCAGAGGCCATCTGGGCCTGGCGCATCATCTCGTTCACCCCGATGAGGGAGACCAGGGCGGTGTCCTTGAGCAGCACCAGCCACTGGTTGCCGAGCCCCGGCAGGGCATGACGCCAGGCCTGGGGCAGCACGATACGAAAGAAGGTATGCCCCTTGCCCAGCCCCAGCGCCAGCGCGGCCAGCCGCTGCCCGGCGGGCACCGCATTGAGGGCGGCCCGCAGGGTCTGGGTGGCATAGCTCGCGAACAGCAGGGAGAGCGCCAGCACGCCGCAGGCGAACGGGCTGAACTCCACGTATTCACCTGTGATGAGGAAGAGCACCTGGGTCGAGCCAAAGTAGATGAAGAGCACCACCAGGAGTTCGGGCAGGCCGCGGATCAGGGTGGTCAAGGTGGCCACCGGCCACACCAGGGCAGGCCGCTTGCTGAGCTCGGCGGCGCTGAACGCCAGCGCCAGTACCATGCCCCCGACCAGGGATGCCAGGGCCAGCCCGAGGGTCATCCAGGCTGCATCCAACAACAGGCTCAACATGGCTTACTGCGCGAAGTACTTGTCATAGATCTTCTGATAGGTGCCGTTGGCCTTGATCTCGGCCAGCCCCTTGTTCAGCTGGGTCAGCAGCTCCAGGTTCCCCTTGGCCACCGCGATGCCGAAGCCGGTGCCGAAGTACTTGGCGTCGGTCACGGGGGAGCCGATCACGCTGTATTCCTTGTGCTGCTTGAGCCAGTCGGCGGCGACCGCCGTATCGGCAAACACGCCGTCGGTACGGCCGTTCATCATGTCGAGGAAAGCGCTCTGGTAGCTGGCGTACGGCACGGTCAGCAGACCCTTGCCTACCCAGTTGTCCACCAGATAGGACTGGTGGGAGGTGCCGTTCTGCACGCCGACTGTCTTGTCCACCATCTCTTCCGGCCCCTTGAAGGCACCCTTCTTGGCGACGAACACGGCGGAGTTCTCGTAATAGATGTCGGAGAAATCGACCTGGGCAGCCCGCTCCGGAGTCACGTCCATGGCGGCGATGGCGGCGTCATAGCGACGGAACTTGAGGCTCGGGATCAGACTGTCGAAGGCCTGGTTGTGGAAGCTGCATTCCAGCTTGGCCTGGGCACAGATGGCGCGGGCCAGATCGATGTCGAACCCCTGAAACTCGTTCTTGTCGTCCAGGTATTCGAACGGCGCGTAGGTAGCCTCGGTGGCGAACTTGATCTCTTTCGCCAGCACCTGGGTGCTCAGCAGGCCCATGGCGGCGACCAGCAACAGACTCTTTTTCATGACAGCTTCCTTATCGATTCAATATCAATGCATCAAGAATTCGGCAAACCGGCTGGTTTGCGGGGCCTGGAAGATGGCGGCGGTGCCGGATTCGATGATCCGCCCCTTCTCCAGATAGATCACCTGACTGGCCACCTTGCGGGCAAACTCCACCTCGTGGGTCACCACTACCTGGGTAATGCCGGTCTGGCTCAGGGTGCGGATGATCTCCGCCACCTCTTTGGTAATTTCAGGGTCGAGGGCCGCGGTCGGCTCGTCAAACAGCAGCACCTGGGGATCCATCATCAGGGTACGGGCGATGGCCACCCGCTGCTGCTGGCCGCCGGAGAGGCGAGCCGGCCAGGCATCGCGCTTGTCGGCCAGTTGCAGCTGGGCCAGCAGGTAGGCGCCCTTCTCGATGGCGGCCTCACGGCTCATCCCGAGCACCTTGACCGGGGCTTCAATCAGGTTCTCCATCACGGTGAGGTGAGGCCACAGATTGTACTGCTGGAACACCATGCCCACCTTGCGACGCAGCGCCTGAGCCTGACGGTTGAACTCGGCGGCGGGAAGGGTCGACGGGAAAGAAAATTCACTGCCTGCGATGCGCAGCACGCCGGCATCCGGAGTGTCCAGCAAGTTCATCATGCGCAGCAGCGAGCTCTTGCCCGCCCCGCTCGGTCCCAGCAATACCAAGGTCTCGCCGGGGGCAGTCCGAAAACTCACCTGTTGCAGCACCGGCACCTTGTGCCAGGATTTTTCGACGCCGATTAATTCGATACCCATACAGCCCAACTGAATAAGTTTTCAAAATTTCGTCCTGATTCTAGCGTCAGCATACGTTGATGCAAGCTATATTTGAATCAATATGCAGAACAAGCGCCGCTTCCTTGCCAAAACAGGCATATGAATGCAAAATAGCAGCGCTGTTCGTATCTGCCGCCTGAGCGTGACAGGCGGTCACCACCCTCACTCGTGAGTCCAAGATGAAACATAACGACAAGCAAGAAAAACTGGCCAAGGCCTTTAAAGCCTTGCTGAAAGAGGAGCGATTCGGCTCCCAGGCAGAGATAGTGACTGCCCTGCAAGAGATGGGCTTCGAGAACATCAACCAGTCCAAGGTCTCGCGCATGCTGAGCCGCTTCGGCGCCGTTCGCACCCGCAATGCCAAGATGGAGATGGTGTACTGCCTGCCGGTGGAACTGGGCGTCCCCACTACCTCCAGCCCCCTCAAGAATCTGGTACTGGACGTCGACCACAATGGCGCCCTGGTGGTGATCCACACCAGCCCGGGTGCGGCCCAGCTCATCGCCCGCCTGCTCGACTCCCTCGGCAAGGCCGAAGGGATCCTCGGCACCATCGCCGGTGACGACACCATCTTCATCACGCCGACCAGCGACACCGACATCGAGGAGCTCTACCTCTCCGCCCTCGAGCTGTTCGAGCAGACCCCCTGATCCGGTAGCCTCGCGCGACCCGCACAAAAAATCCCGGCCAAGGCCGGGATTTTTGCTATCTGCAGACCGGGCTTATTTGCCCTGGGCCACCAGGAAGTCGACTGACGGCGCGAAGAAGGCCGCCCCGGTCACCGCCCGGGTGAAGCGCAGCAGGTGATCGAAGTGGCTGCCCTCCCCCTTGTACATGCTGGCCAGCATGGCGTTGAAGTGCAGCGGCGTGCGGCAGCAGGAGATGAAGTAGAGCCCCTGCTCGCTCATGGTGCCCCAGGGCATGCTCTGGCGCAGGATCTCCATGGACTCCCCCTTGGGGGTCTTGAGGTTGACCCGCTTGATGTGGGAAGTGAGCGGTTTGTCCGCAGACTCATACTCGATGTTGTCGGCCTTGGTGCGACCTATGATGTCTTCCTGCTCCTTCAGGGCCAGCTTCTCCCAGTCGCTCATGGCGTGGACCCAGCGCTGGACATGGATGTAGGATCCACCGGCGAATTCGCCACCTTCGAGCAGCGCCACCTCGGCCCTGTGATCCTCCTGCGGGTTCTCGGTGCCGTCGACGAAACCGGTCAGATCGCGACAATCCAGATTGCGGAAACCACGCACCTCTTCGGCCAATTCCACCAGGCCGGCCAGCAGGGCCATGACGTGCTGACCGGCATGATGCAGCACGTCCACCCGATCAGCACGCAGTTGCACGAACAGATCGAAGGGAGTATTCGGCGCCGTCTGGCCATTGGCGGACTGCGCCATGAAGCCGCGGAACTGGGGCGGACGGGCGGCGGGGTACAGGTCATCCCAGGCATCGGCGCCCACGGCGATCAGACCGCTGAAGCCGGCATCGGGGAAATCGGCGCTCACCGACTCCCACAAGGTCGGCAGCCTGGCCAGACGGGCCGTCAGTTCGGCGGCATCACCGGTGCGGTTGAACATCAGATAGAGGGCGTGCAGATTCGGCTCTGCGCAGATCCCGGCTTGGGCTTTCATGTCTCTCTCCAAAGGCGTTGGCTATGGGCGTGGCGCGATTATAAACCAGTGCCATTTCAGTTCATTGATTTCGCGACGATATCGCGCGCTCAGGGCAAGGGGTCAAACAACACCAGGGAATGGGGGGCCACGGCCACCCGCGCCCTCTCTCCCTCCAGGGGCTCCCCTATGCTGGCCTCCAGCTGCTGCCCCGCGCACTCCACCAGCACGCGGCAGTGATGGCCCAGGAACTGCTGCTCCCGCACCGTCAGCTCGCCGTCAGCCGCCGTCGTCAGCGCCAGCTGCTGGGGCCTGAGCATGAGCTGCAGCCGCTCCCCGACCGCACGGCCATGAGGCTCGTGACCACAGATGGTCCCGAGGATGGTCTGCACACAGTGGCTGTTCACCACCTCGGCGTCCAGGTAGTTAACCCCGCCGAGAAACTCCGCCACGAAGCGGTTCTCGGGGCGGCGATAGAGTTGCTCCGGCTGACCCGCCTGCTCGATGTGGCCGGCCCGGAACAGTGCCAGCCGATCGGCGAAAGCGAAGGCCTCCTCCTTGCTGTGGCTGACGAAGATGGCCCCTATGCCCTGTTGCTTGAGCAGGGTGCGGATCTCGAGGATGAGCTTCATCCGCACCTGGGTATCGATGTTGGAGAAGGGTTCATCCAGCAGCATCAACCGTGGCTTGCACACCAGGGCACGGGCAATGGCGACCCGTTGCTGCTGGCCGCCGGAGAGCTGATGGGGATAGCGCTCCCCCAGCCCCTGCAGATTGACCAGCGTCAGCGCCTCCTCCACCTGCTGCTGGCGCACGGAACGCTCGAGCCGCGTCAGGCCGAAGCCGATGTTGTCCGCCACCGTCAGATGGGGAAAGAGGGCGTAATCCTGGAAGATCATGCCGATGTTGCGCGCCTCGGGAGGCACATTCTCCCCCGGCCCTTCCAGCAGTGTCTCGCCGAGGCGAATCGCCCCCCCGGCCAGCGGCAACAGCCCGGCAATCGCCTTGAGCAAGGTGGTCTTGCCACAGCCACTCGCCCCCAGCAGGCAGACAATCTCGTTGTCGGCCACCGTCAGGGACAGCTGCTCCAGCACATTGCGACCGTTGTAGCGGCAGCTGACATTCTCAACCTGCAGGCAAGACACGACTGACATCCTCATATTTCTGTTGTTCCAAAGCGGCGGCAACCGCTCGACACCCAGCACGCCAAGGCGCGATGGCGCCGTTTATATCACGTTTTCGGGCTCAATGGCCCGGGCCATCCAGGCTGCGGTTGATCCAGACCAGGGGGATAAGCCCCACCAGCACGATGACGATGGCGCCGAGCGCTCCCCGCTCCAGCATCTCGTCCGAGACGAACTGGTAGACGTGGGTCGCCAGGGTCTCGAAGTTGAACGGTCGCAGCAGCAGGGCGGCGGGCAGCTCCTTCATGGATTCGATGAATACCAGCATGGCGCCGGCAAAGAGGCCGCGCCGCACCAGCGGCAAATGGATGCGACGCAGCATGCCGCCCGCCCCCTGCCCCAGGGAGCGGGCCGCCATGTCGAGGCTGGGGGAAATCTTGCTCATGCTGCTCTCCACCGAGCCGATGGCGATGGCCACGAAGCGCACCAGGTAGCCGAACACGATGGCGGTGAGGGTGCCGGTCAGGAGCAGACCCGGCCCCTGCATCCCCAGCCACTCGGCCAGATCGTTGATGCCAAAGTCCAGCGCCGTCAGCGGCACCAGCACCCCGATGGCCAGCACCGTGCCCGGCATGGCATAGCCCATGGCGGCGATGCGCAGGGGCAGCAGGCTGCGAGTACTTCCGTCGAGGCGGCGGAAGAAGCCGAGCAGCAGGGCGATCCCCATGGCAAGCAAGGCAGCCAGGGTCGAGACCGCCAGGCTGTTGCCGGCGAAACGGACAAACTCCGGCGTCCACGACAGCGCGAAATAGCGCACCCCGTAGTCCAGCAGGATGGCGAACGGCAGGGCGAACCCCGCCAGCACCAGCCCCCAGCACCAGAGGCCGGCCAGCACGCGCCGCATCCCCGTGAGGGGGTAGCACAGCGGCTGCTCGAACCCCATGGACTTCTGGAACACCTGCTGACGCTGGCGTGAGCGGCGCTCCACGGCGATAAGCAGCACCACCGCCAGCAGCATCAGGCAGGAGAGCTTGGCGGCGGTGGCCAGGCTGCCATAGCCGAGCCAGGTGTCGTAGATGGCGGTCGTCAGGGTATTGATGGCAAAGAAGTGGACGGTGGCGAAGTCCGCCAGGGTCTCCATCGCCACCAGGGACACCCCCACCATGATGGCGGGACGGGCCAGGGGCAGGCTCAGGCGGCGAAAACTCTGCCAGGGTGTGCAGCCCAGCAGGCGACTGGAGTGAATGAGACTGACCGACTGCTCCAGGAAGGAGGCTCGCGCCAGCAGGTAGACATAGGGGAAGAGCACCAGGGCCAGCACCCAGGCGGCACCGCCAAGGGAGCGAATGGCCGGAAACCAGTAATCGGCCGGACTGTTCCAGCCAAAGAGTGCGCGCAGCCCCGCCTGCAGCGGGCCCGAATAGTCGAGCAGATCGGTGTAGACGTAGGCGACGATATAGGAGGGCATGGCCATGGGCAGCATCAGCGCCCACTGCAGGGCGCGTCGTCCCGGCACCTGGCACATGGCCACCAGCCAGGCGGTGGGCACCCCGAACAGCAGACTGAGCAGCACGACCCCCAGCACCAGACCCGAGGTGTTGCGAAGGTAATCGATCAGTACCGTATCGGCGAGGTGGGCAAACAGATCCCCGTCAGCCGAGAGGGCCGAAAAGACGAGGGCAAGCACCGGCAAACCCAGCAGCAGGGCGGTGGCCCAGCTGCCGGCAATCCATCCAAAATTTTTCATGAGTCCACAGAGGTTGATGGGGCCCTTGGCCCCATCTGATTACAAGTCGAATTTCACTTCATCCAGCAGCTGCAAGGCGTCCTTGCGGTGCTTGGCGTAGTCGCTGACCGGCAGGGCGTCAGCCTTGAAACTGCCCCAGGACTTGACCATGGCGGAAGGCTCGACACCGGCCTTGACCGGGTACTCGGCATTCACATCCGCATACATGTGCTGGGCGGTGTCGCCGGAGAGGAACTCCATCAGCTTCCGGGCGGCGTCCTTGTTCTTGGCATACTTGGTCATGGCCACGCCGCTCACGTTGACGTGGGCACCGCGATCACCCTGGTTCGGGAAGTTGATCTCAACTGCATCAGCCCAGGACTTCTGCGCCGGATCTTTCAGCATGGCGCCCAGGTAGTAGCTGTTGCCCAGGGAAATATCGCAGATGCCGTCCTTGATTGCCTTGACCTGATCCCGATCGTTGCCCTGGGGCTTGCGTGCCAGGTTGGCCTTGACCCCTTCCAGCCAGGTCTTGGCATCCGCCATGCCGTGATGGGCGATCATGGAGGAGACCAGCGCCACATTGTACTCGTGCTTGCCGCTGCGAGTACAAATTTTTCCTTTGAATTCAGGCTTGGCCAGATCTTCGTAGCTGATGGTGGCCAGCTTGCCGAGGCGCTCCTTGCTGGAGTAGATGGCGCGCACCCGGGTAGTCAGGGCGAACCAGCGGTTCTCCGGATCCCGATAGATGGAGGGAATGTTCTCCTGCAGGGTCTTGCTGTCCACCGGCTGCACCAGGTCCTTGTCCACCAGGTCGGTCAGACGGCTGATGTCGACGGTCAGCATCAGATCCGCCGGGGAGAGCTTGCCTTCCCGCTCCAGACGCTCGTTCAGCCCCTCTTTGGCGAACACCACGTTGACCTTGATCCCGGTCTCCTTCTCGAACTGCTGGATGATGGGCTTGATCAGCTCATCCTGGCGGGTGGAGTAGACGTTCACTTCAGCGGCGAATGCCGACTGGGCGGCCAGGGTGGAGAGAGCCAGCGCCAGCATCTTCATTTTCATTGTCCGTTCCTTGTGTGCGTATCGATTGATAACCATTTTCGTTTGCATTCTGCACGAGGCGCGGCCACCGGATCAAGGCGGTTCAGGGAGGTAGGATCACATATTTAACCATTGACCAAAGGAAAAGGGCCGGATGGTGTTCCATCCAGCCCCTTGAAGGCCAGTTTTTCATGCTACAAGCATCGCACTCCGGCCATCCCTGCCGCCCCCCGCGGCAGCGACATGACCGGTCGCGGCATCAGAGCGCCTCGTCGTCGCTCTCGCCGGTCCGGATGCGCACCGCCTGCAGCAGGTCGTAGACGAAGATCTTGCCGTCACCGATCTTGCCGGTATAGGCCGCCTTGCAGATGGCCTCGATCACCCCTTCCACGTTTTCGTCGGCGGTGGCGATCTCCAGCTTCACCTTCGGCAGGAAGTCGACCTGGTACTCGGCCCCCCGATATAATTCGGTATGCCCCTTCTGGCGACCAAAGCCCTTGACCTCCGAGACGGTCAGGCCTTCCACCCCCAGGTTGGCGATGGCCTCGCGCACGTCGTCCAACTTGAAGGGTTTGATAATCGCAGTAATCAGCTTCATCTGGTTGCTCCCAATCCATGGTATGTCACGAATGGGTCATCAATTCTTGTGCCAATTATTTTTATTGTTTACTTTCATAAAGATAGCCATTAAACCTCGAGCCTTTGCGGCTCCGGATCACCAAGGAAGCGCATCTCGCCCCATTATGAGGCACCAAGCTGCACCAGGCTCCCTTGATGCACCAAATGAGAGCATCCCCCCATGTTAGTCATCTCCAACAGCGTGATCATCCCCTGGCACGAGCTGCAGTTTCAGACCATGCGCGCCCAGGGAGCCGGGGGCCAGCACGTCAACAAGACCGACTCCGCCGTCTGGCTGCGCTTCGACTACCGCGACTCCCCCAGCCTGCCGGATCTCTATAAGGAGGGGCTGGAGAAACTCAGTGACAGCCGGGTCCACGACGGCTTCATCCAGATCAGGGTCGAGACCCACCGCAGCCAGGACATGAATCGCAAGGAGGCCATGAGCCGCCTGACCGAGCTGCTGAAAAAAGCCGCCTGGCGCCCCAAGGCCCGCCACGCCACCAAGCCGACCCGCAGCTCCCAGCGCAAGCGGGTCGACGCCAAGAAGCGCAAGGGGGAGATCAAATCCACCCGTGGCAAACCCGTGCTGGATTAGCTCGCCCATCCTTCGGAGGAGACACCGTGAAGTACAGTTTTTGTGAGTGCCGCCAGGGGCCCCTGCTCGTCGCCATCGATCAGGGCGGCCTGCGTCACGTTGAGTTCATGCAGGGGGAGCGCCCCATCCTGCCGCAGCCGGACTGGCAGCGGGATGACCAGGCCCTGACCCCCTTCATCGAGCAGTTTGACGCCTACTTCGCCGGCCGGCTGCGCCACTTCGATCTGCCCATGGCCGCCCGGGGTACCCCGTTCCAGCAGTCGGTGTGGCGCGCCCTGTGCGACATTCCTTACGGCCAGACCGTCAGCTACCTCGAGATAGCCCAGGCCATCGGCAACCCCAGGGCGGTGCGGGCGGTGGGTGCCGCCAACGGACGCAACCCCTTGAGCATCATAGTGCCCTGCCACCGGGTGATCGGTCGCAGCGGCGAGCTGACCGGCTATGCGGGCGGCATCCCCATCAAACGCTGGCTACTGGCGCTGGAGCAGCAGGCTGCCGACGACTTCGTACTGCGCCCTTGAAAATGACATCCCCCTCATCAAGTGCTGACTGCTGGCGCTGGCATCACAGCAAGCCGGGGCCGGGAGCCAGCCCCTTGCCAGCGGATAAAACACTGAACATTTAAATGAATGCAGCATGAGCCCTGCACCTCACAGGCATCAGCCAGTGTTTCCAAAATGAACGGAATATGAAGCATCACCTCAGAAGGGCTTCAGACACCCTCAGGCATCATGGCTTCACACTTGGATGACATGGCTCATCCCTCATTCAAGTGGCACCCATGTGACGCTTCCAATCTGTCTTTTTCCCCGCGCCTCCTCTGAGGCGCTTTTTTTTGCCGACAAACAGCCACAAAAAAGCCCGCCGAAGCGGGCTCTGACCGGTGGTGCCGGTTGACGGGATCAATCAGAGGGCGAGGAAGAGCCCGGCCAGCGAGGCGCTCATCAGGTTTGCCAGCACCCCTGCCATGATGGCACGCATGCCGTAGCGGGCGATGAAAGACTTGCGCTCCGGCACCATGGCCCCCAGGCCGCCGATCAGGATCGCCATGGAGGAGATGTTCGCAAAACCGCACAGGGCGAAGGTGACGATGGCCTTGCTCGAGGCATCCAGCGTCTGATCCTGCACCAGGGCGATGAAGGCGACGAACTCGTTGATGACAATCTTGGTGCCGATCAGGGCGCCTGCGGCCTGGGCCTGCTCCCAGGGCACACCGATCAGCCAGGAGACGGGGGCGAACAACCAGCCCAGGAGGATCTGGAAGCTCAGCTCCAGCCCCACCAGGTCACCGGCCCAGCCCAGCAGGCCGTTGAGCAGGGCGATCACCCCGACGAAGGCCAGCAGGGTGGCGCCCACGGCGACGGCGATGTTGAGACCGGACATGGCGCCATCGGCGGCCGCCTCAATCACGTTGGTGGCACGGGGGATCACCACGTCCTCGTGATGATCCACCTCTTCGGCAGCGGGCGGCACCAGGATCTTGGCCATGGCAAGCCCCGCAGGCGCCGACATGAAGGCCGCCGCGATCAGGTATTTCAGCTCGACACCTATGCTGGCATACCCCACCAGGGTGCCGCCAGCAACCGAGGCGAGGCCACAGCTCATCACCGCGAAGAACTGGGAATCGGACATTTTGGAGAGATAGGGTTTGACCACCAGGGGCGCCTCCACCATGCCGACGAAGATGTTGGCGGTGGCGGAGAGGCTCTCGGCCCGACCGGTGCCCAGCAACTTCTGCAGGCCGCCACCTAGAAGGGCAATCACTTTCGGCATCAGGCCGATGTGATAGAGGATGGCGATCACCGCGGAGAAGAAGATGATCACCGGCAGCACGTTGAAGGCGAAGATGAAGCCGAGCTTGAACTTGGCCAGATCGCCGAACAGGAAGGCGATCCCCTCCTGACCGTAACCGATCACGCTGCTGACGCTCTCGCTGACGCCGTTGAGCACCTGCTGACCGGCGGGCAGCCAGAGTACCAGGGCGGCGAAGAGCACTTGCAGGCAGAGGGCCAGGCCCACTGTTCGCAACGGGATACGACGACGATTATCAGAGCAGAGCGTGGCCAGGGCCAGGATGCTCAGGATGCCGAGCAGGGCAATCATAGGGACTCCATCAGGTGGGGCAAAGATGGGCGCGGATTCTGCGCCCCCTGCCCCGCCACTGCAAGTCCAGTTGGTTACAGCCCTGTTAGCAAAAACGTTTGCACGATACCAGTTGCGGCAACTGACTGATTTGGCTCGATTTTGGTATCAAGCGAAAGCCAGTGTTCTTATATGGAAACGATCATTTCTCCAGGCCGGACAATTTTCCCCCGAGCCAGGGGGCGAGATGCTGCTCCCAATAGGGATGGGGGCCGAAGCTCTCCTTGAGGAAGTCGATGAAGAGACGGATCTTGGGGTCCAGGTGCTCCCTTCTGGCGTAGACGGCGTGCACCGCCATCTTCTGGTTCGGCTGCCACTGGGGCAGCAGGGGAATGAGCTGGCCTGACTGCAGCTCCTTGTCCAGCAGGTAGTTCGCCACATAGGCGATGCCGAGCCCGGCCAGGGCGGCGTCGCGCACCGCCTCCGCCAGATCCACCCGGTAGTTGCCCGCCACCTGCACCGTCTGGCGCTCCTTGCCCTGACGAAACGACCACTCGTGGTAGCGCCGCTCCCGGCTCTGGTAGGTGATGCAGTTGTGCTGGGCCAGATCCCTGGGGTGCAGCGGCGTGCCGTGGCTCAGCAGATAGTCCGGCGAGGCCACCAGCACGAAGCCGATATCCGCCAGCCGCTGCCCCACCAGCCCCTGGGGCTTGTCCTCAAAGGTGGTGATCCAGAGATCCAGCCCCTCATCCACCAGATTGGTACGGCGATCGAACAGGGAGACTTCCAGCTCCAGATCGGGGTAACGGGTCTGGAAGGCCTTGAGCAGCGGGATCACGTGCAGCCGGCCGAAGGACTGGCCGACACCCAGATGCAGCACGCCGCTCACCTTGCCGCGACGTTCCGCCACCATGGACTCCGCCTCCTGGGCCACCGCCACCAGGGCATGGCAGTGGCGGGCATACTCCTGGCCGAGCTCGGTCAGGGCGAAGCGGCGGGTGGTGCGCTGTACCAGCTGGGCCCCGAGTCCGGTCTCCAGCAGGGCGAGCTGCTTGCTGATGTGGGACTTGGAGACCCCGAGCCGGCGCGCGGCCGCCGAGATGCCCTGCTCGCGAACCAGGGCATCGAAGATCACCATTTGGGGAAGACGTTGCAGCACGGGATAACCAGAGTGAAGGGCGGGCCCCCATTATTCCAGAGCGGCCCGCCAGGGGGTAGGGTCAGTGCGCCAGCGCCTCGAGGATCTGCCCCTTGAGCGGATCGCTCGCCGGATTCTGGTTGGCGCCATAGCTCGCGATCAGTTTGCCATCGCGGCCCACCAGGTATTTGTGGAAGTTCCAGTTGGGCGCGTCACCGTCGGCGGCGGCCGCCAACCCCTTGAACAGGGGCACAGCATCGGATCCCCGTACCGCCACCCGGTTGAACATGGGGAAAGTCACCCCGTAATCGCGCCGGCACACCTCCGCAGTCTTGTTCTCGTTGCCCGCCTCCTGCCAGAAGTCGTTGGAGGGGAAGCCCAGCACCATCATCCCCTGCTCCTTGTAACCCTGATAGAGCGCCTCCAGATCCCGGAACTGGCCGCTGTACCCGCAGTAGGAGGCGGTGTTGACCACCAGTACCACCTTGCCCTCGGTCAGCTGGCAGAGGTTGTGGCGCCGGATGCTGTTGAGCTCCCGCATCTCCACGTTGAAGTAGTCGGGGCAGGCGGCAGACGCCGCGCCCGAGCCGAGCAACAACAGCAGGGTGAACCATTTCATCGACCTGACTCCTCGCGTTTTCTCCATCATACGCAAGATCCACGCACAAGGTTCAGGGATCAGTGCAGCGGGATCCCGGTCAACCAGCCATGGCCCCAGAAGATGAGCAAGGCCGTGATCGCCAGACCGGCGCCCAGGCTGATCCCTGTCCCCTGCCAGCTCGCTTCGGGCCGCGGCTTCTGCTGCCAGTCCCGCACCGAAATCCAGACGATGCTGACCAGCGCCCAGAGGCCGATACCGCCAAACAGCACCAGGGAGCGGGCCTCGCTGTTGACCGTCAGGTGGGCGCCGGCCCAGAGCAGGGCACCGAGCAGCTGGGGATGCACCAGCCAGCGGCGCAGGTGATTCTGGCCCTGCCCGCTGCACAGCAGGATCAGGGATAGCGGCATGGCCGCCATGGTCAGGGTCGGGCCCCAGTCAGGCAGCGGGTAGAGCGGCAATGGGCTGGCGCTGCGCCAGCCGGCCAGGATGCAGGCAATGGCGACGAACACCAGCAGCGAGAAGAGCCCCTTGTAGCGGTTCTCCCCCAGCCGCTCGCGCAGGCGGGCCCGGTGGGCCGCGGCGAAGCAGGGATAGAGGTGGATCAGGGTAAACAGCACTACCCCCAGGGTCAGCAGGATCATGGGTGGCTCCTCGCACATTGCCCCTCGCAATTGAGGAGATCACTATGCCGCAAAGCCTCTCGTCAGAATACAAAAACCATATAAAAGACAGCAGGATAATAAAAAAGCCGATCCGGGGATCGGCAAGTGCGTCGAAGGCGCGGCAGGCAAGCTGCCACCTCGGTTGCACGGGGCAGGGTGAGGCCGGTGCCAGGCACCGGCCAGAAGAGCATCAATTGCGCAGCAGATAGAGGGCGGCCACGTTGCGGGCCGTGAGCTGCAGGTTGGTGGTCGCGGTGGCGAGCGCCTCCGGCAGGGACATGGCCCGGTTGACCACGGCGAAGACCGCGTCCAGCCCGTGCTCGTGCACCACGCCGCAGTCGTCGGTGAGACAGCCCGCGATGCCGATCACCGGCTTGCCAAACTGCTTGGCGCAGCGGGCCACGCCGATGGGCGTCTTGCCGTGAATGGTCTGGCTGTCGATCCGCCCCTCCCCCGTGATCACGAGATCCGCATCGGCCACCGCGTCGGCCAGCTTGAGCGCCTCGATGACGATCTGGATGCCGGGCTTGAGCTCGGCGCCGAGCAGGCCGATCAGGGCGGCCCCCATGCCACCGGCGGCGCCAGTGCCCGGGATCTCTCTCACCTGATGACCCAGCGCCTGTTCGATGCAGTCCGCATAGCGGGCCAGGTTGGCATCCAGCTCGGCCACCATCGCCGGTGTGGCCCCCTTCTGCGGACCAAACACGGCAGATGCCCCCTTGGGCCCGCACAGCGGATTGTTCACGTCGCAGGCCACCTCGATGTGGAGCCCACTCAGGCGCGAGTCCAGCATGCTCAGGTCGATGCTGGCCAGCTCACTCAGACCACCGCCCCCCAGGGCGATGGGTGAACCGTCCGCCTTCAAGAGCTTGCCGCCGAGGGCCTGGATCATGCCGGCACCGCCGTCGTTGGTGGCACTGCCACCGATGCCGAGGATGAGGTGGGTCACCCCCAGATCGAGGGCCGCCAGGATCAGCTCGCCAGTGCCATAGCTCGAGGTGAGCAGCGGATTGCGCAACTCCGGCTCCACCAGATGCAGGCCGGAGGCCGCCGCCATCTCGATGACGGCACGCTTGCCATCCCCCAGCAAGCCGAGGAAGCCCTGCACCCGGTTGCCAAGGGGCGCGGTTACCTCAACCGGCAGGATGCGGCCTCCGGTGGCATCCACCAGGGACTGCACCGTCCCCTCGCCACCATCGGCCATGGGCAGCTTGACGTAGGTGGCATTCGGCAGCACCTGCTTGAAACCGGCCTCGATGGCATCAGCCACCGCCATGGCGCTCAGGCTCTCCTTGAATGAATCCGGGGCGATCACAATTTTCATATCAGTTCCTTAGGCGAGGCCAAACACGCCAAACATCAGGGTGGAGACGGCGGCAATGGTCAGGCCGACGGCGGTTTCGTAGGGGATGAGCTTGAGCCGCTCGCTTACCCCCATGTGGACGCTGCCCCCGGTAGCGTGGAAGAAGGAGCCATGGGGCATGTGGTCAAACACGGTGGCACCGGCGTGGATCATGGCGGCCCCCGCCAGGCTGGTGACGCCGAGCTCGATCAGGGTGGCGCTGAACACGTTTGAAGCAACCACGGTACCGGCCGTGGTCGAGGCGGTCGCCAGCGACATCAGGGCGCCCGAGATGGGGGCCAACAGGTAGGAGGGCAGGCCGGAGGCGGTCAGGCCGCTGATCAGCACATCCTTCAGGCCGGAGTTGGCGATGATGCCAGCCAGAGTCCCTGTCCCCAGCAGCATGATGGCGACCGGCGCCATGCGGGCGAGGCCCGAGACCGCAAACTGGTTCACTTTGGAGAACTTGCCCATCATCAGGGCGCCGACCAGGCCGCCCAAGGGCAGCGCGATGAGCGGATCCACCACTATGCCGGCGACAGGGCGCAGGGCCAGAAGCAGGATGGCCACCAGGGGCGCACTGATGGCGGCGGCAAAGCCCGGCAGCTTGACGCCGTCGAAGCTCACCACCTCGTCGGCAGCCACCTTGCTGCCCCGGTTGTTGAGGCGCTTGGCAAGCCAGTAGGCCATCACCAGGCCGAACAGGCCCGGGATGATGCCGGCCGCCATCACCGAGGTGAGGGGCAGGTGGAAGGCATCGGAAGCGGCAATGGCATTGGGGTTCGGGGACATGACGTTGCCCGCCTTGCCGCCGCCTATCATCGCCAGCAGGATGGCCGCCTTGGAGAGATCGGCACGGCGCGCGATGGCCAGCGCTATGGGGGCGACCGTGATGACCGCCACGTCCACGAAGACGCCGACCGCCGTCAGGATCAGGGTGGCCAGGGCCAATGCCAGCAGGGCACGGGTCTCACCGAGTTTGCGGACTATGGTCTCGGCGATGGTGGTGGCGGCGCCCGACTCGATGAGCACGCCGGCCAGCACGCCGGCCGCCAGGATCCGCATCACGGCGGTGGTGATCCCCTGGGCGCCGCCGATCATCAGGGCGACGGTCTGGGTCAGATCGGCCCCGCCGATCAGGCCGCCGGCCAGGGCGCCGACGATCATGCCGTAGGCGGGCGGCACCTTCTTCAGAATGAGGAAGATGGCGATGGAGAGCGCGGCGAGAGCGCCGAGCGCGGATACAGGGATCATGACGGGCACCTTTTGTTGTAATGAGTGGCGCCATTATGGAGATCCCCGCCCGGAATGCTTTGGCAAAAAAGCCAAAAATCACCGTTTTAAAATCAACATTTATGTTCAAAAAAACAAATCAACTGTCGAGACTGAGCCCGAGATAGAGCAGAAACTTGTCGTCTAACTTGTTGAAATTCAACCCGGTTATCTGCTCTATCCGGGTCAGCCGATAACGCAGGGTATTGGGGTGAATGAAGAGGGCATCGGCACAGGGATGCAGATCACAATCCTGCAAGAAATATTGGCGCAGCGTCTTTTGCAGCACCCCCTTGGTGTCCTCTTTCGCGAGCGCCAGCAGGGGCGCCCGCAGCTGATCCGCCTGCCAGGAGTCCGCCAGGCTGCCGAGCAGCACGGGCAGCCGGTAATCCTCGAAGAAGTAGACCTGCTTGCGCGGCGCCTGGCGCATGCCACGGTGCAAGGTGTCCCGCGCCGTCTGGTAGGAGAGCGCCAGCCCCTCTATCCCGGCGAAGTAATCACCCACCCCGATGCGCACCCGGAAGTGGGGAATGCGGGCGAGCAGCTGCCTGATACGGCTGCGCTCCTGGGCCGACTGCCACACGCCGTCGCTCAGTTGGGCCGGCTTGAGCACCACTATCTCGTCCAGGCCGTTGATGGCCACCAGGTTGTCCCGCTCCGGGTGCTCCAGCAGATGCACCAGCTCCCGCAGGCGGGCGGGCTCTGCCTCCTCCAGGGCCAGTACCGCCACAACCCGAGGCTGGGTCAGATCCAGCTCGAGGAAGCGGGCCGCCTGCTGCAGCTGGTCCACCCGCCCCTCGCCACGGATGAGTTGCAACACCAGTTCCTCCTTGTGGCGCTTGTCCCACTGCAGCTGCTCGGTGAGCGCGGCCTGCTCCAGGATGAGCTCGGCAGTCATGCGCACCAGCTCGGCGTAAGCGCGAACGATGTCCGGATCCCCCGAGATGCCGATGACCCCGAGCAACTCCCCCTGGTAGGCGATGGGCAGGTTGATGCCGGGCCTCACCCCCTTGAGCTGCTGGGCCGTCGCCTCGCTGATCTCCACCACCCGGTTCTCGGTCAGGGCCAGCACCGCCCCCTCGTGGCGCTGATGCAGCCGCTCCGGATTGCCGGACGCGATGATGAGGCCGCGCTCATCCATGACGTTGACCGAGAAGGAGAGGATCTTCATGGCCCGGCTGACGATCTGCCGCGCGAGAATGGCATCAAGCTGCATGAGGACTCCGCTCTACGAAGGGGGAACAGTACATGAAGGGCATGGAAACTCCGTGTAAAAGCTTGGGTAGCAGCGCAAAGATGCCACATCATCAAGACAAGCGAGGGGGGGATCGCTAGAATAGGCCACTTTACCTCAGGTGTGACCCGCTCGGGATCACGGATTTGACGCGACCCTTGGCGATGCACCTGCCGTTATCTGATGGATTCCGCTATGGACTATGAATTTCGCCGCGACCCGTTCGGTGGCTATCGCGCCCGGTTCTCCATGGGCCACGAAGCCATCGGCCAGTGGCTGATCGACGAGGTGGGCAAGGATGAGGAGAAGCTCGACCAGCTATTCTCCATCATCGACGATCTCTCCAGCCGTACTCGCGTCGAGTACCAGCTGGCCGGGGGGGACTACTCCCTGCTGCTCACCCATGAGGAGGCGGAGGTCAAGGCCAACGTCCTCAATATCGCGCTGGACGAGGATCTCGACGATCTCGCCTACTACGATGATGAACAGCTGGCCATGTGCGGGCTGGAAGATTTTGCCCAGGTCCTCACCTCCTGGCGCGCCTTTATCCGCAACGAGGATATGGGCTAGACCCTTTTATCGACCGGGCGCGACCGCCCGCTGCAACCCAACAGGATTGACTATGTCTATTTACGATTTTGACGACGAACTGCCAGAAGAAGACGAACAGGATCAGCCGAAGAAAGCCGCCCCGGCCAAGAAAAAAGGCAAGCAGGTGCTGAACACCCAGGTCAACCTCAGCCCGCGCGATGCCAGCCGCCTGAACGGCATGCACGTGGAAGCCATCACCACCCTGGACGACGTCAGCCTGCCGAAGAACGTCATCTTCAAGGCCGGCCTCATCGCCCTGGGCGAGCTGGAAGCGACCAAGCGCGCCGACATCATCGCCCGGGTCATCGCCGAGTCCGGCCGCTAAGGCCCACGCTCACGCCGATGGCGAGACATGCCGACCCGGTCGTCAGACCGTGCAAAAAGCCGGAGCCCTGCTCCGGCTTTTTTTATGGTGCCGGTAGAGGGCTCACCGGCAGCAAGGGCTACGACTACGCTATTGACCCTTGTGTCATGGCGGGGCGGCTCGTTAAGGTGCGTCCCCTCGAAGACCAAAGGAGACTCAATGCTGCCACTTCCTGATTCCCTGATCTGGGCCGTACTGGCGCTGGCCGTACTGCTTTGCTTGGCCCGCCGGCGTATCCCTGGCCTCTTTCTGCTTGGCATCGCCCTGCTCGGCGCGTTCTGGCTGGGCCGCATCACACCGCTGGCCCTCACCGTCAGCGTCGCGGGCTTGCTGCTCGCCTGGCGTACCCCCACCCTGCCCCAGCCCTGGCGCGGGATGGCCCTCGCGCTGGTGATTATCTGGGCCATCGCCCTGACCCTGCACCTGGTACCGGGTTTTGACAACTTGCGGGTGCTGCACAGGGTGCAGGCAGGCCCCGCCAGCGTGCCCTTCACCCTCTACCTCAACCTGGACAAGCCGCTCATCTTCTTCGGCCTGTTGCTGGCCTGGCCCACCCTGCTCGGCCCAGGAGGCCCCCCTGCGCTGGCGACCACTTGCCCTGTTGCTGTTACCCCTGGCCGCCCTGCTGATCGCCGCCTGGCAACTGGGCGCCCTCAAACCCGAGGTCGGCCTGCCCCGCTGGTGGTGGCTGTTCGCGTTCAACAACCTGTTGTTCACCTGCGTGGCGGAGGAGGCACTGTTCCGGGGGTTTATCCAGCAGGCCATCACGACACGAAGCCGTGCCTGGGCAGGCATCTGCGTCGCCAGTCTGCTGTTCGGGGCCGCGCACCTGGCCGGTGGCCCGCTGCTGGTGCTGTTCGCCACCCTGGCCGGCGCCTGCTACGGTCTGGCATCCCAGCTGAGCGGGCGGCTCGGCGTCGCCATCCTGCTCCACTTCCTGTTCAATTTCGCCCACCTGGCCCTGTTCACCTACCCGCTGGCCAGCCGCTGACAAGCCTCGGTTTCACGGATAAAAAAATGCCCCGCACCGGCAGGTGCGGGGCATCTCGTCAGGCCCGGGGTGTCAGTCCACGTAGAAGGTCTGCTGGAAGGTCAGCGTCTGCTTCTGCCCCTCCCCCATGATCGTCAGGGTGAACTGGTAGGTGTCCTCGTTGCGATAGGGCAGCACCGCCAGGTAGTAGATGGAATCCCCCTCCTTCACCTCCTGAAACTGCAGGGTACGGAGCGTCCCGGTGAGGTTCTTGGCCTCGCCGCTGATCCCCACCGCCTGTGCCACGCCCTGCTTGTTCTGCACCGCGATGTTGACGATGCCGTTGTAGCGGCTGCGCTCCAGACCATAGGCCTTGGCCACCTCGGGGGTGAGGAAGCTGGAGTTGAAGGCGCTGTAGTGCACCCGCCAGGGGCCCAGCTCCTTCATCTGTTCGGCCCGCACCGGCAGCACCATCAGGAGTGCCAGCAGGCAGCTCATCCAGACTGTTTTCATGATGTCATCCTTCTCGTGTTCCACTCTCCAGCAGGGCGGCAATCTCGGCGGGGATCTGCCTCGGCGCCTCGATGGCAACCGTCTTGTGGCGACCCAGCTCCCCCCGCACGATGCGAACCTGCCCCTTGGCCACCTTGCACTGCTTGGCCAGGTACTTGATCAGGTGACTGTTGGCCTGGCCATCCACCGGCGGCGCCGTGATGGCCACTTTCAACTCGTCCCCGTGCAATCCGACGATCTGATCCCGGCTTGCCTTGGGCTGGATCATCAGATGCAGCACAAGCTCGTTCCCTTCCCGCAGGACGGCTGGCATCAGATCATCCACCACAGCTGACCGAACAGATCCCCCAACAGATAGTTTATGGCCTGCAGCGCGATGAAGGCGACCAGCACGGAGAGATCCAGCCCGCCCAGGGCCGGCAGGATGCGGCGGATCGGCGCCAGGAAGGGCTCGGTCAGCTGGTGCATCACGTATTCGATGGGGTTGCGACCCTGGCTGACCCAGCTCAGGATGGCGCGGATCAACAGGATCCAGAAGATCATGGAGCCCGCCTTCTTCAGCACGGTGAGCGCCGCAAACAGGCTGAGGGTCAGCCAGTCGGTCAGCAGCACGTTCATGCTCTTGAGCAGCGCCAGCTTGGCGAAGGCGATGAGGATCGCCAGCAGCACCGAGGCCATGTCCAGCCCGCCAAAGCCGGGAATGACGCGACGCAAGGGCACCACCAGCGGATTGGTCAGCTTGACCACCATCTGGCTCATGGGGTTGTAGAAGTCGGCGCGGGCCCACTGCAACCAGACCCGCAGCAGCACCACCATGAGGTAGAGATCAAAAACCGTGTTAATCAAAAAGTAAGCCGTGTTCATCCGGGCTCCTTGCTAAAAGAGGGTTCAGAAAAGGGTTTCCATCTCGCCGGCCCGGGTAACGGCCGCCTGCATGGCACGCGCGGTCAGCGGCATCAGCCCCTGCTCCTGGAAGGTCTTGACGGCCTCGGCCGTGGTACCGCCCTTGCTGGTCACCTGCTCGCGCAGGGTCTGCAGCGACAGCTCGGGATTCTGCGCCACCATGGCGGCAGCCCCCAGCGCCGTCTGCTGCACCAGCAGGCGGGCCTGCTCCGGTGTAAAGCCCATGGCCTCCGCCTCTTCGGCAATCGCCTGCATGAACAGGAAGAAGTAGGCCGGGGCACTGCCCGCCGCCGCGATGACACCGTTGATACCGGACTCCTGCTCCACCCAGAGGGTCTTGCCCACCGACTGCATCATCTGCTCGGCGAAGTCGCGATCGGCCTGCTCGATGCCGGGCGGCGCGTAGAGCCCCGTCATCCCCAGCCCCAGCAGGGAGGGGGTGTTCGGCATGGTGCGGATGATGCGGTCATGGCCCCCCGCCATCTCCTGCAACCGCGCGACCCGGATGCCGGCGGCGATGGAGACGAGCAGCTTGCCCGCCAGCGAGCCCAGTTCGGCCACCAGCGCGGCCAGCATTCCCGCCATCAGCTGGGGTTTGACCGCCAGCACGATCACTTCGGCCTCGCGGGCTGCCTCGGCATTGTCCTGGGTGATGCGAATGCCGAACTGGCTGGCCAGTTCGTCAAGCTTGGGCCGGCTGGGGTTGGCCGCGATGATACGTTCAGCCGGATAGCCGGCCTGGATCAGGCCTGCGATGATACTGCGGCTCATGTTGCCTGCGCCGATGAAGGCCAGCACTCTGTGTTGCATCACTCTCTCCTGTCGCAGGGGTGAAGGGGACTACCGTGCCTGCCCGCTCCGGCGGCAACGCGGCGAACCATCCCGCACTCCTCATTGATGATATGAATGGGGAGCCCGCGCATCCTGGTGCGAGCCCTTGTCTGTGTCATGCCTGTGAATAGTCGCGGGCGCCGAAGATGGCGGTACCGACCCGCACCATGGTGCTGCCATGGGCGATGGCGAGCTCGAGATCCTCGGTCATGCCCATCGAAAGGGTGTCGACGCTCGGGTATTGTTGCGCAAGCTCGGTGAACAGAGCCTGCATGCGCGCCATCTGGGCGGCCAGCACCGCCTCGTCACGGGTGTGCTCCGGAATGGCCATCAGACCCCGCAGCACCAGATGTTCACTGCGGGCCACCAGGGCAGCCAGACGGAAAATCTCTTGCTCAGACGTACCGGATTTGCTGCTCTCTCCGCTAATATTGATTTGCAGACAGACATTTAGCGGCGCCAACCCGGCAGGACGCTGGCTGTTGAGCCGTTCGATGAGCTTGTCGCGATCGACGCTTTGCACCCAGTCGAACCGCTCCGCCACCAGTTTGGACTTGTTCGATTGCAGCGGGCCGATAAAGTGCCACTCTATGTCTGTACAGGCGGCCTGCTCGCGCAGGGTATCTATCTTGAGCGCCGCCTCCTGGGCATAGGATTCGCCGAAGCGACGCTGCCCGGCGGCATAGGCAGCCTGGATGTCCCCCAGTGGCTTGGTCTTGCTGACCGCAAGCAACTGGATGTGATCGGCGCCACGGCCGACGCGCCGGGCGGCCTCTACAATACGTTCCTTTACCTGAAGCAGGTGCTGGGCAATCTGGCTCATTTTTCGTTCGTGATCTTGTGATGGGAGAATAACAAATCTATGGATATCACAGAGTTATTGGCATTCAGTGTAAAGCATAAGGCCTCGGATCTACACCTCTCCGCCGGGGTTCCTCCGATGATCAGGGTTGACGGAGAGGTTCGCAAGATCAATTTGCCCGCCCTGGATCACCGGAAAGTTCACGCCCTCATCTACGACATCATGAACGACCACCAGCGCAAGGAGCTGGAGGAGAACTTCGAGGTGGACTTCTCCTTCGAGGTGCCCGGCATGGCGCGTTTCCGGGTCAACGCCTTCCAGCAGGCCCGCGGTTCGGGCGCCGTGTTTCGGACCATCCCGAGCACTGTCCTGACCCTGGACGATCTGGAGGCACCGGAGATATTCCGCAAGATAGCGGAATTCCCCCGCGGCCTGGTGCTGGTGACCGGGCCAACCGGCTCGGGCAAATCCACCACTCTGGCGGCCATGGTCGATTACATCAACGACAACTTCCACCACCACATCCTCACCATCGAGGATCCCATCGAATTCGTGCACGAGAACAAACGCTGCCTAGTCAACCAGCGGGAGGTGCATCGCGACACCAAGAGCTTCAGCAATGCCCTGCGCTCGGCCCTGCGTGAAGACCCGGACATCATACTGGTGGGGGAAATGCGCGACCTCGAGACCATCCGTCTCGCCATGACAGCGGCCGAGACCGGTCATCTGGTGTTTGGCACCCTGCATACCTCCTCGGCGGCCAAGACCATCGACCGTATCATCGACGTCTTTCCGGGATCCGAGAAAGACATGGTGCGCTCCATGCTCTCCGAATCCCTGCGGGCGGTCATCTCCCAGACCCTGCTCAAACGGATCGGCGGCGGCCGGGTGGCGGCCCACGAGATCATGATGGGCATCCCTGCGGTGCGAAACCTCATCCGTGAAGACAAGGTGGCCCAGCTCTATTCCGTCATCCAGACCGGGATGACCCACGGCATGCAGACCATGGACCAGAGCCTCAAACAGCTGGTCAATCGGGGCATAGTCGCCGCCCTCGATGCCAAGGCCAAGGCAGTCGATCCCAACACCATTTAAGCCAGCCCCCAAGGAGACGTTATGAACATGGATGTTCTGCTCGCAGCACTGGTTGAACAGAAGGGCTCGGATCTCTTCATCACCGTCGATGCCCCTCCCACCCTCAAGGTGAACGGGCGCTTCATCCCCCTCGGCGATAAACCGCTCGACAGGGAAGCAGCCCTGACCCTGGTCAGGGAGAGCCTGGATCAGGCCCACTTTGAACGCTATACCCGCACCCGGGAGGCCAACTGCGCCATTCAGCGGGCAGCCCTCGGCCGGTTCCGGGTCAGCGCCTTCTGGCAGCAGGATATGCCGGGCATGGTGCTGCGCCGCATCGAGACCAAGATCCCCACCTTTGACGAGCTGATGCTGCCCCCCATATTGCAGGACGTCGTCATGGCCAAGCGCGGGCTGGTGCTGTTCGTCGGCGCCACGGGCGCCGGCAAGTCCACCACCCAGGCGGCCATGATCGGTTACCGCAACCAGCATGGTGAGGGCCACATCCTGACGGTGGAGGATCCGGTGGAGTTCGTCCATCAGCACGATCGCTGCCTGGTGACCCAGCGGGAGGTGGGACTAGATACAGAGTCCTTCGACACCGCACTCAAGAACTCACTACGCCAGGCGCCGGACGTCATTCTCCTCGGCGAGATCCGCTCCCAGGAAACCATGGAGTTCGCCATCCAGTTCGCCGAGACCGGTCACCTCTGCCTCGCCACCCTGCACGCCAACAACGCCAACCAGGCACTGGATCGCATTCTCCACCTGGTGCCGCAGGAGAAGCACCGCCAGTTCCTGTTCGATCTCTCCTTCAACCTGCGCGCCATCGTCGCACAGCAGCTGCTGCCCGCCACCCATGGGCAGCGCCGTGTCGCCGCCTTCGAGATCCTGCTCAACACGCCTCTCATCACCGACATCATCCGCAAGGGAGAGATGCAGCGGCTCAAGGAGGTGATGACCAAATCCAGCGAACTCGGCATGCAGACCTTCGATCAGGCGCTCTTCACCCTGTTCTGTGCCGGCCAAATTGGCTACAGTGAGGCCCTTGCTCATGCCGACTCCGCCAACGACCTGCGGCTGCTCATCAAGCTGTCCGGTCGCGAGCAACTGGGAGCCGGCACACTCGACAACGTCACCCTGGATGAATGAGGGGGCGTCCGTCACCGCAATGAAAGGAGAGTTATGCTGATTGTGGTTTCCCCGGCCAAGACGCTGGATTACGAGTCGCCTCTGGTGACGTCCCGTTTCACCCAACCCGAGCTGCTGGACCACTCCGCCGAGCTGATAACGCGGGCCCGCGAGCTGAGCCCGGACCAGATCGCCAGCCTGATGAAGATCAGCGACAAGCTGGCCGGTCTCAACGCTGCCCGGTTTGCCGAGTGGCAGCCGGACTTCACCCCGGCCAATGCCCGCCAGGCCTTGCTGGCCTTCAAGGGGGATGTCTACACCGGGCTCGCGGTGGACGACTTCAGCGATGGTGATCTCGACTTCGCCCAGAACCATCTGCGTATGCTCTCCGGCCTGTACGGGGTACTGCGCCCGCTGGACCTGATGATGCCTTATCGCCTTGAGATGGGCATTCGCCTGGACAATGCACGCGGCAAGGATCTCTACCAGTTCTGGGGCGACATCATCACCGCCCGTCTCAACCAGGCGCTGGCGGCCCAGGGGGACGACGTGCTGATCAACCTCGCCTCCGACGAATATTTCAAATCGGTACGCCCGAAATCCCTGCAGGGGCGCATCGTCACGCCGGTGTTCAAGGACGAGAAGAACGGCCAGTTCAAGATCATCAGCTTCTACGCCAAGAAGGCGCGCGGCATGATGGCCCGCCACATCATCAAGCACCGCCTGACCAGGGTGGAGCAGCTGACGGGCTTCGACGCCGAAGGCTACTATTTCGTGCCGGAAGAGTCCGATGCCAACACGCTGATGTTCAAGCGCGCTGAAAATTAATTACAAACGGAGGGAACCAAGTCAGGGATCCTCGGGTCTGACTCTGTGAATCCTCTGTTGTAAGCACTTTTTGTTGGCCGACGTTCATGCGTCGGCTTTTTTCTGTCCGCTGCATCCCGGTGCTGGCCCGCCAGGCAGCAAAACGGCCATCCGAGGATGGCCGTTGCAACTGCGCTCTGGGGCATTACTTCTTTTTCTTCTTCGCCGACTTCTTGGCATCCTTCGGCTTTTTCTTCTTCACCGGCACTCGCGCCTCCTTGTGCTTGGGGCGCAACTCGTCGATCACCCGGCGCTTGAGGCGCTCCTCGGTGTAGCGCTCAATCTTGGCCACCATGGCCATGTCGTGGGCTTCCACCAGGCTGATGGCGCAGCCGCGGTTGCCGGCACGGCCGGTACGGCCGATGCGGTGCACGTAGACATCGGCGCCGTAGGGCATGTCGTAGTTGATGACATGGCTGACGTTCGGCAAATCGATGCCGCGGGCGGCCACGTCGGTGGCGATGAGGAAGGGCACCTCCCCTTCGTGGAACTTGCGGATCGACTCGATGCGCTTGGCCTGCTCCATCTCGCCACGGATCCAGGCGCAGGAGACACCCGCCGCCTGCAGCTGGCCGGAGAGCTCCGCCAGCCGCTCACGAGTCTTGACGAAGATGATGGCCTTCTGGGTTTCCGGGTTCTTCAGGATGTGCACCAGCAGGGCCAGCTTGTGGGCGGCGTCGTCCGCCAGATGGACCCACTGGGTGATGGGGCGGCGTTCGCTGCGGGGCGGCTCGGCGTGCAGCTCCACCGGATCTTTCAGGATCTCGCTCGCGAACTTCTCAAGGCCGGCCCCTTCCAGAGTGGCGGAGAAGAGCATGGTGTGCTTGCGGTAGCGCGCCTCTTCCACGATGCGGTTCACGTCCTTGATGAAGCCCATGTCCAGCATGCGGTCAGCTTCATCCAGCACCAGCACCTCGATATCGTGGCTCTCGAACTCCTCTTTCTCGATGTACTCGAGCAGGCGCCCAGGGGTCGCCACGACGATGTCGGTGGTCTTGGTCAGGGCGGGCAGCTGCTCTTCGTGGCTCACGCCGCCGATGATGGTCTCGATGCTGAGATGAGTGTGCACCGCCAGCGCCTTGGCGTGGGCACTCACTTGCAGCGCCAGCTCGCGGGTCGGGGTCAGGATCAGCATGCGGCAGGGGCCCGGCTTGCGGCGCGGGAAATCCAGCAGGTGCTGCATGGCCGGCAACAGGAAGGCGGCGGTCTTGCCGGTCCCCGTCGGGGCGGATGCCAGAATATCGCGGCCGTCCAGGGCTGGCTCCAGCACCATCTGCTGAATGGTGGTGGGGCGGGTGAATCCCATCTCGGCCAAGGCCCGGCTGAGGGCTGGATTCAGGTCGAAATCATCAAAGGACTGGCTCATGGCAATACTCGGTCATTAAGGAAACGGCAGATTATAGGCGATTATGTCGTCGGCTCCTATGGTGACTGTGTCTTAGCCGCTATAATCGCCGACCATTTTCTGCGGGCAGGCACAGGACGGGAGCCGGATGGGACGAAACAGCGGTTTTACCTTCAAGCAATTTCACATCGACCACGACCGTTGCGCCATGAAAGTGGGGACCGACGGCATCCTGCTGGGCGCCTGGGCCCCCGTTGCCGGAGCCCGCCGGGTGCTGGACATAGGAGCCGGCAGCGGCCTCATCGCCCTGATACTGGCCCAGCGCACCACCGACAATTGCATGATTGACGGGGTCGAGCTGGACAAAAATGCAGCCGGGCAGGCCAGGAAGAACGTGGCAGCCTCCCCCTGGCAGGGCCGGGTCAGCATCATAGAGAGCGCCATCCAGGACTATAGTGCCGCCCCCTATGACCTCATCGTCTCCAACCCACCCTACTTCGTGGCAGGCCAGACATTTAGCGACCCGGCAAGGGCGCTGGCCCGCCATACGGGGGCGCTGGATTCCCGCGAATTGCTGGCCGCCAGCCAGCGCCTGTTGAGTCAGGATGGCCTGCTGGCCCTGGTGCTGCCCACGGCGATGGCGGATGAAATTTTATGCATTTCGTCGAGTTATGATCTGCACGCTGTTTGTTATACAGCTGTTATCACCAGAGCGGGAAAAGAGGCAAATCGTGTTTTATTGCTGCTTGGCAGAGGATCAAACAAGTGCGAGAGGGGTGAAATTGTGATCCATTCTGCTGATGGAACCTATTCCGACAGATACATCCAACTAACCAGCCCCTTCTATTTGAAGATGTAAATTTTGTCTTGAACTATTTTTTCACATCATTATGCTGACTACCAAATGAGCGCCCGCTCAAGACCAGTTCAAACCACTGGTCGCGATGAAAAAATCAGCGGGGCTCTTTTTTTTACCCCCGAACAGTACCGGTCACTGACCAATAAAAAACTATAACAAGCAATAGTTTACAAGACAGACGAGGTTGAACTTGACGAAATCACTCACATTGTCCGACGTACTCGGATTGGGCTTCATGACCTTCGCCTTCTATCTGGGCGCAGGCAACATCATCTTCCCGCCCCTGGCCGGCTTCATGGCCGGTGAGCACCTCTCCCTGGCCATGCTGGGCTTCCTGGTTACCGCCGTGGGTCTGCCCCTCATCACCATCATCGCCGTCGCCAAGGCCGGCAACGGCTGGGCCGGCATGACCAAGCTGCTGCCAGCGGGCGTAGCCACCGCCCTGGCCGTCGCCATCTACATCATCATAGGCCCGGCCTTTGCCGCCCCCCGCACCGGCCTGGTCGCCTATGAAATGGGCCTCAAGCCCTTCCTCGGCGACATGGGCCAATCCGGTCTGGCCGCTTATACCGTGCTCTTCTTCGGGGTCGCCATCCTGGTCTCCCTCAACCAGGGCAAGCTGATGGACGCAATCGGCAAGTACCTGACCCCGGTGCTGATGGTACTGCTGCTGACCCTGGCCATCGGCGTTTTCGTCGCCCCCCAGGGCACCATGCCTGCCGCATCCGGTGACTACCAGAGCGCACCTTTCGTGAAGGGCATCCTGGAAGGCTACAACACCATGGATACCCTGGCGTCCCTGATGTTTGGCGCCCTGATCGTCGATCTGCTGCGCCAGAAAGGCATCAACGACTACCAGAGCCAGTTCAAGTACCTGGCCATCGCGGGTATCATCTCCGCCATCGGCCTGTCCGTGGTCTACGTCTCCCTGTTCCAGCTCGGCAACACCGCTGCCGGCGTCGCCACCGACGTGACCAATGGCGGCGCCATCGTCAATGCCTATGTGCTGAGCCTGTTTGGACAGCCGGGTCAGTTCATTCTGGCCGCCATCATCACCCTGGCCTGCTTCACCACCGCCGTGGGTCTGATCTCCGCCTGTTCCGACTTCTTCCACAACCTCACCGGCATGAGCTACAAGAAGCTGGTGGTGTTGCTGGGCGTCATCTGCGCCGTGGTGGCCAACGTGGGCCTGAGCCAGCTCATCAGCCTCTCCATCCCGGTACTGGTCGCCATCTACCCGGTTGCCGTGGCACTGGTGCTGGTCACCTTCCTGAAGGGTTACTTCGGGCGTCCCCGCCTGGTGTTCCGCTCCGTGCTGCTGGTCGCCTTCCTGTTTGGCTGCCTGGACGGCCTGGGTGCCGCCGGCATGAAGATGGATGCGTTCGCCTTCCTGCCGCTGTTTGACAAGGGCCTGGCCTGGTTGCTGCCGACCCTGCTGGCCTGCGGTCTGGGTGTCATGGTGCGCGGTGGCGATAAACTGGCTGCCGAAGCCGCCTGATATCTCGCGACATCGCCAACAAGATAAAAAAGAGGCCAGCTGATGCTGGCCTCTTTTTTTTGAGCGGTCATGGGGACTGGAACATGCCACCTATCGACAGGGGATCTCAGAGCAGGGACACCGGCTTGGGCTTGCCGGCCAGGCCGTACCAGTGGTGCTCAATCCGGCCTGCATGCCAGCGCAGGGTGCACCAGGGCTGATCGGCCTGCCAGCGCGGGAAGTTGATCTCCACGCTGTTGTCTTCGTACTTGTAGATGGAGGTACTGATCTCGATATCCGACAGGATGAGCAGCACCACCCCACCGATGAAACTCCATTTCAGCATCTTCCACATGGCGGTTACTCGAAGCAGATCTCTATGGTGGCACGGCCATACTCCGAGTCGAACGGCATCATGATCTTGGCGCCGTCGGCCCGGTGGGTGATGGTGTGATTGGGACCGGAGACGATGACGGGGGTCGCCATGTCGAACTCATATCCCTTCTCCCCCAACATGCGCTTGGCGCCGCCCGTCACCATGTTGGTGATCTCGCCCACCATGTCGGTCACTTCCTCATTGATGGTGGTCGGCGCTTCCCCCAGCATGCGGCGCATGATTTCCAGCGCCAGCCCCTTCTCGAAGCTGATGGAGAGGGAGCCCCGGGTCTGCGGACCCACCATGCCGATGAGGCCGGAGACGTCCCCCCGCGCCAGCTCGTCCGTCTTGCGCTTGGGGGCACCGGGTTTAAGCTCCAGCTGCGCCATGGTGGAGAGCACGTTGAGCAGGGAGAGCAGGAACGGGTTTACAAAATCAGCCTTCATCTTGACTCCCTACGGTGGCAGAGCAGCTCGCACATTGACCATGGGCTTCTATGGTCTTGTTGGTAATAGTAAAACCATGCAGGCGAGCCTGCTCGGAAAAGGCGGCGTCGATGGCCGGATCGTGCAGCTCCACCACCTCCTTGCAGCGATCGCAGATCAGCAGCTGCATCGGATGGGCATGGTCGAAGTGGCAGCAGAAGATGAAGGCGTTGAGCGACTCCACCTTGTGGGCAAATCCCTGCTCGAGCAGAAAGTCGAGGGCCCGATAGACGGTAGGGGGCTTGGCATGGGCCTCGGTCTGCTGCAACTGGGCCAGCAGATCATAGGCGCTGATGGCATTGCCATGGGCGGCAAGCAGCCGGAACACCTGGCGCCGGGTCGGAGTGAAACGGATCCCGCGCTGCTCGCAGAGGCGCTCCGCTCGTTGTAGAAGTTGGTCTTGATTCATGTTCACGCAGATACCCTGTCAATTAGCCGGATACTATCACAGGGCCTCCCTGGCGCGGGGACAAAATTCATTTTCGGAGCCTGTCTCACGTTGTGGTAGAATCCGCCCCCTTGTTTGGCCAACCCGGATGATTTTTATGCAGGCGCAGCGCTTCTCCATCGCCCCCATGCTGGACTGGACCGATCGGCATTGCCGTTACTTCCACCGTCTGATGACCCGTCAGACCCTGCTCTATACCGAGATGGTGACCACGGGCGCCATCATCCACGGCAAGGGGGACTACCTGGGCTACAGCGAGCAGGAGCACCCCATCGCCTTGCAACTGGGTGGCAGCAACCCGGCGGATCTGGCTCGCTGTGCCAGGTTGGCCGAGGAGCGTGGCTATGACGAGGTCAACCTCAACGTGGGTTGCCCGTCTGATCGTGTCCAGAACGGCCGCTTCGGCGCCTGCCTGATGGGCGAACCCGCCTTGGTGGCCGACTGCATCAAGGCGATGCGCGACGTGGTGGATATTCCGGTGACCGTGAAGACCCGCATCGGCATCGACGAGCAGGACTCCTACGAGTTTTTGCAGGCTTTCATCGAGCAAGTGCGGGATGCCGGCTGCGATACCTTTATCGTCCACGCCCGCAAGGCCTGGCTAAGCGGCCTGAGTCCGAAAGAGAACCGCGAGATCCCGCCGCTGGACTACCCCCGCGTCTACCAGGTCAAGCGAGATTATCCGGATCTGACCATCGCCATCAACGGGGGCGTCACCAGCCTGGAGCAGTCCCTCGAACACCTGCAACACCTCGACGGTGTCATGATGGGACGCGAGGCCTACCAGAACCCCTACATCCTGGCCGAGGTCGACAACCGGATCTTCGGCATGACCGGCGAGGTGCCAAGCCGCCACGAGGTGGTGCGGATGATGCTGCCCTATATGGAGCAGGAGCTGGCCAAGGGCAACTACCTCTCCCACATGACGCGCCACATGCTGGGCCTGTTCCAGAACATGCAGGGCGCCCGTGCCTGGCGCCGTCATCTCAGCGAAAACGCCTGCAAGCCCGGGGCCGACATCCAGGTGGTGCTGGACGCCATGGCCAAGGTGCCGGAATTCGCGCCAGCCGACTCGGTGGAGTAATCATGTATCGCTTCACCGGTTCCTGGCTGCACAAGGCGCTGGTCCGCCTCTGTGCCGGCCTGCTCGCCATCCTGGGCATCAAGCTCAGCGCCTTCTACTTCATCGGACTGCTGATCGTGCTGGGGCTGCACCGGGATCAGATCCTGGGCTGACCCTGGCTGACAAGATAGAGACAAGTAAAAGCCGGAGCAGCGATGCTCCGGCTTTTTTGTCTGCGGCGCGGACCATTCTGGGCCAGGCTCACTCCTCCTGCGCCACGAATTGTAGCTCCGGGGGAGAAGAGGTCAGCACGTCGGCGCAGTAATCCCAGGTCGAGATGCGATAGTGCTGCAAGTCTTCATCCAGATGCAGGCCATCGGATTCCTGATGGAACCAGCTGGCGAAACGGGACGGGGTGATCAGCTGGATCTGCTCCTCGATGACGTGGCTGTCACGCCCTTCCGCCAGATCACAGTCCTCCATCACCCTCACCGCGAAGATGTGGCGGAAGCTGACCCGGCACATGGGCTGTGGCGGCAGGTCGATGCTACGGGCGCGACCCAGCATGACGATCAGGGTATCGCTCCAGATGTCCTGGTGCAGCTCGGCCACGACCAGGCCGGGGGGAAGCTGGCGAGCGGGGGCCCAGGGGATGGCCACCTGCCGAATGGCATTCTTCTGTTCCATATCCACCTCACTACAGCGCATGCCATATCCTGAGTGTATCTGAAACCAATTCCAATGAAGATGGCAAGAAAAAACCCGGCAGGTGCCGGGTTTCATCTGATTACTTAACGCGATTACTTGACGGCGTCTTTCAGCGCCTTGCCTGCCACAAAGGACGGCACATTGGCGGCTGCAATCTGGATCTCTTTGCCAGTCTGCGGGTTGCGACCGGTGCGGCCCGCGCGATGGTTGACCTTGAAGGTACCAAAACCCACCAACTGAACGGCATCGCCCTCTTTCAGGCTCTGGGTAATACCATTGATGATCTCTTCCAGAGCGACTTTGGCCTGAGCTTTGCTCAGGTCTGCTTTGGCGGCAATTGCATCGACAAGTTGAGCTTTGTTCATAACATTTCCTTTATGATCGGGCATTTAGCACCGGGCCACTCTATTCAAAAAAAAACCCTCAGGCAAAGGCTTTATCAGCCGGATTGGCTTGAATGCTGGGGTTTTCATCAAGATCTGCGGAAATAGTCACATATCTCGTCCCTTTGCCTTCCAGATGGGTGACGGGACGCGAGAATCCGGCGGAGACTTGTATGCGGCCCCCTGCCTGATGTAACAATATCCCTACACTCCTATTGACGGTCAACAGTATTTTCCCTAGTTATAGGAGTGTCGTCAGTCGATGAGAATGACCGGAGGCGTGCGGCCAGGGTGTCGCAGGCCATGCCCATGGAGGGACTATGTTAACTGAACTGGAAAAAACCAAGCGCGCACTGGCAGGCAAGCACAGAGCGATAGACGACTGGCTGGATGCCAGGCAGGCGTTGCTGGTCGAGTACATGCGGCTGGCCGGGCTCATGCCGACCCGCGCCAAACAGCGCTCCCTTCCCGGCCATGTCGAGCTGCAACGCTTCTGCGAACAGCTGGTCGACTACGTCAGCGCCGGTCATTTCGAGATCTACAACCACGTGGTCACCGCCTTCGAGCAGGCCAGTGGCGACAAGCTGGAACTGGCCAAGCGCATCTACCCCCACATCCGGGCCTGCACCGAGTTCGCACTGGAATTCAACGACAAGTACAGCAATGCCGACGAGGCCCAGCTGCTGCAACTCGACGAAGATCTGAATCAGCTGGGGCCCGTCCTGGAGGACAGGTTCAAGCAGGAAGACAGACTGGTCAAGGCGTTGCAGGTCGTCGAGTCCCTCAGTCATCAGCGGGTCTGATAGCCAATACCGGAGCCAGTTCAAGATCCTGATGTGCCAGCTGCATTACACTCTGGAACATGAACGACTAGCCCTGTGCTCGCACGCAGACCGGAGACGACCATGGCCGAGCGCCGCCACTTTACACGCATCTTCTATTTGACCGCCGCCAAGCTCACCCAGGGCGCGAACCGGTGGCACACCCAGCTGGTCGATGTCTCCCTGCAGGGAGCCCTGCTGCTCAGGCCCGAGGAGTGGTCCCCCGGCGACGACAAGGAGTACGAGATCAGCTTCATGCTGGGGGGCAGCGACATCGAGATAAGGATGCAGGTCGAGCTGACCCACGTGGCCAGCAAGAAGCTCGGTTTCTATTGCCACCACATCGACATCGACAGCGCGACCCATCTCAAGCGGATGATCGAGCTGAACATAGGGGAGGAGCAGCTGCTCTATCGCGAGCTGGAACAACTGCTGCAAGAGCACAGGGAGCACATTCCCCCGACCGCGCCCTGACAAGGGTCAGAGAACAAAAAGGAGCGTCTCGACGCTCCTTTTGTTTTCCATCACTTTTTGCTTTGTCTCACAAGGCCTCGAGGGCATCGGAGAGCTTCTTCACCGGCACCACCTCCATCCCCTCGATGGGATGCTTGGGGGCATTGGCGTGGGGCACTATGGCTCTGCGGAAGCCGTGCTTGGCCGCCTCCTGCAGCCGCTCCTGACCGGAGGGCACGGGCCGGATCTCGCCGGACAATCCCACCTCCCCAAAGACCACCAGATCCTTGGGCAGGGCCTGATCCCGGAAACTGGAGACCATGGCCAGCAGCAGTGCCAGATCCGCGCTGGTCTCCTCGACCTTGACCCCGCCGACCACGTTGATGAAGACGTCCTGATCCGCCATCTGCAACCCGCCGTGGCGATGCAGCACCGCCAGCAGCATGGCGAGACGGTTGTGATCCATGCCCACCGCCACCCGGCGCGGATTGGAGAGCTGGGAGTAGTCCACCAGCGCCTGCAGCTCCACCAGCAGGGGACGGGTTCCCTCCCAGATCACCATGACGATGGATCCCGGAGCCTGCTCCTCCCCGCGGCTCAGGAAGATGGCGGAGGGGTTGCTCACCTCCTTCATTCCCTGCCCCGTCATGGCAAAGACGCCGAGCTCGTTGACCGCGCCGAAGCGGTTCTTGTGGGAACGCAGGGTCCGGAAGCGGGAGTCATGCCCGCCATCCAGCAGCACGGAGCAGTCGATGCAGTGCTCCAGCACCTTGGGGCCGGCCAGGGTGCCGTCCTTGGTGACATGGCCCACCATGAAGATGGCCACGTGGTTCTGCTTGGCATAACGGGTCAGCAGGGCGGCCGCCTCCCGCACCTGGGAGACGGAGCCCGGCGCGGACTGCACGTCCGCCACGTGCATCACCTGGATGGAGTCGATGACCATGATCTGGGGCTGCTCCTGCTGGGCGATGAGGCAGATCTGCTCGACACTGGTCTCCGACAGCATGCGCAGCTTGTCGGTGGGCAGGCCCAGACGACTGGCACGCATGGCCACCTGCTGCAGGGACTCCTCTCCGGTGACATACAGGGTCTTCATGCGCTCCGCCAACCCGCACATGGTCTGCAACAGCAGGGTCGACTTGCCTGCCCCGGGATTGCCGCCGATCAGGATAGCGGAACCGGGCACCACACCGCCGCCAAGCACCCTATCCAGTTCCTTGAATCCCGAGCTGAAGCGGGGGATCTCGGTCGTGGCGATCTCCGCCAGCGTCTGTACCTGACTGCCGATGGCACCGGCATAACCGGTATAGCGGGCGCTCTTGCCGGGGGTCGCAACCCCCAGTCTCACCTCGGTAATGGTGTTCCACTCCTTGCACTCGCCACACTGGCCTTGCCAGCGGCTGAAGGCGGCACCACATTCGGAACAAACATAGGCGGTTTTGTTTTTGGCCATGGATAACTCGGGGACAGGATGAATTCCTGCTTGATATACTGGTTTGCGACCGACAGATCAAACCCAGAATCGGAAAAGTGACTTTCCGCGGCAGGAATACATGGATTCAGAACAGCCCCTACACCTGATAGAACAACTCGTCCCCCTGCTTCGGGAAAAGGACTTCGACGACATCTTCAACCGCTTGACCCAGAACGAGAATACCAACAGTCGTTTCTTGCTGAAGATGGAGCTCAAGCGCAAGTGTACCCCCTGCCGGCGCGTGATCGACATGCGCAACGAGCTCGGTGCCCTCTGCCATGTCCACGAGTTCGACGGGGTGATCCACTTCATGCCTGCCGAGGCCATCGAGCTGTTTCAGTCCCAGTGCTACCTCTACCGGGACAGCTATACCCTGGGGGTCTACGAGACGCTGCAAGCCTGGTACAAGCTCAATCAGGGGCGCAGTGACAACCTCGCCCTGCCGCTCAACCCGGTTCGCTCCTTCGATGTCAGCGCCATACCCTTCGCCAGCCACTATGGCCGCCAGGAGGAGCGCATGCACTTCAGCTCCCCCATGGTGCTGCGCCTGGCCAGCGGGGAAAGACTGCAGGCCAAGAGCTCGGACATCTCCCTCGGCGGGATCCGGGTCTCGGTGCCCTATCTGCCCCAATACCAGAGCGGCGATCAGGTCGACGTCTTCTTCACCGGCCTGGAGCGTGAGCACCCCCACCCCATGCTGCGCCAGCCGATCGGCTACCAGATCCTGGGGGAGGAGCAGAAAGAGGGCAAATACTGGCTCCGCCTGCTCAAAAGCGGCGACACCCCCGCCTTCGACGACCTCCTGCGCGACTTCATCGAGCGCAACCGAAGCCGTTACCGGGTCAGCGTCGACTACCTGCTGTCGGCCGCCGTCATCAAGGGGTATGAGCAGTTCTATCTGCCGCGCATGACGGGCATGCCGCTCTTCTTCGGCAAGGGCAGCACCCCGGCCCTCGAGATCGCCCTGCGCACCGAGAACAACCAGCACATCCTCGAGTACTGGCGCGACGCCAAGAACCGCGACATGCTCGCCACCCTGTTCACGGCGGCGCGGATGCCCTCCCTGCTGCCGGGCAAGGAGGGGCTGCGCGAAACCCTGATCTACAGCTTCACCCATTCGGTGCGCAGCCACCTCTACTTCTTCTCCGCCACCCGGGAGGAGCTGGAGCAAAGCGGGCTGACGGCCCTGTTTTTCCAGATAGGCTCCCGCCGCCCCAGCTGGCGAGTCTACAAATTCAGCCTGGAGGCCTGCACGCTGCACGAGGCCGACCTCGACAGCCAGAAGGGCGGCGCAGGGCACCACCTGCAGGACATGCTGCTACGCGAGCGGCTCGGCCGCCTGGGCTATGTGGGCATGCTGCAGGAGATCGGGCTCGACACCCAGCGTGACGAATTCCAGTTCGACGCCAGCCAGACCCACAATGCCAACGCCTTGCAGCGCTTTGGCCACGACATTCATGCCGTCCCCTTCGAGACAGAGACGCTGCACTATGTGCAGCTGCGCAAGGAGGCCCGCTATGTACACAAGACGGCCATAGTACTGCGCCACAAGGAGCGCGCCTGGGTCGGCTGGACTCGCGACATCTCGGCCCACGGCATGCAAATCGAGCTGGAGGAGCCCCTCGACGGGGAAAAGGGGGACATCATCCGGGTCGCCCTGCCCCGTTTGCAGGATCTCGCCAGGAACATGGATCTGCAGCACCTGCCCTATCGGCTGGTCAGCCTCAATCTGAGCCGTACCGTGCTGCACCTCTGCATCGAGGGGGAGGCGGAGCGCCACATCGGCCACCAGTTCTTCAGCCTGCTCATCGAGAGCAACCAGAACAAGCTCAAGACCACGGTGGAGCACAAGCGCTATCGCGGCATGGCCCGTGCCCTGCGCAACCTCTATACCCATCACCTGTTCAATACCCCTATCTATGTGAACAAACTCAAGGCGGCCCCCAGGCCGGCCGCAGCCGGCCTCTCTTCCCGGCCGCGCAGCCTCTCCCGGCTGCTGCGAAGCTGTGCCGAGCAAGAGGACCAGCTCAACCTCTACCCCCTTCTCCAGGGGGCGCTGCTCAAGACGCTGCTGCTCGACCCCCTGCGCGCCATCGTTCGGGAAGACAAGCCGGAAGAGGAGGAGGTCTACATCGCCAACCTCCACTCACAGGGAGGCGCCCCCCTGTTTCGCAGCCACCTGGCCAGCAGTTTTGTGTCGGTGGAGCAGAAGCGCCACTTCATCGAGCTGGCCCTGCAACAGGGGGAGTTCTACTCGGTACTGGTCGGCATCTCCCGTACCGGCCGCCCGGATACCAGCTTCATCGCCAACGAGCTCGACTACATCGCCAAGTTCGCCATTCACAAGGCCAAGAAACTGGAGGAGGAGCTGTGGAGTGTCGTGGGGGTGGTTGAGCTGACCGACACCACCGAGGCCACCCTGTTCCGCCTCGGCATACCGTCAGGTACGCCTTAGCCGGTCGGGCCAGGCGCCACAACGAACAACGTGCACCAGGGGTGCCCGTTTTTCGTGTATCACGCCGCCTGGGGATTACGCAGCCAGGCGAGGATCTCGGGGAAGTGATCCTCCTGGGCCTGGGGCGCCGTCAGCATGTTGATATGGTCGTAGTCGAGCCGATTGCCGTTGTCCCGTCCGAGGCGGGTGTGCCGCACGGCCGAGCCCATCTCGTCGCTGAAGCGCCGCACGTCGACGGGATGGCCCAGCACCTTGTCAGCCTTGGCCGAGATCATCCAGAGCGGTGGCCAGTTGACCCCGGCCGCCGCCTCGTCATAGGCAAAACCATCGAACGGATCCCGCCAGGGGCCGCACTTCACCCAGGGAATGGTCTCCTGCAGATAGCGCAGGGGCTCGTCGTCGGCCCCGATCTTCAACCTGCGAGCAGCCAGGAAGCCGCTGTGCCGTGCCAGCCAGGGGGCCAGGCGGTTCCAGATCAGATCCACCTTCAACCAGCGCTCCGGGCTCTGTACCGAGACCCCCCGCTTGGTGCCGAAGAACACCAGGCTCGCGATCTCGTCCGCCAGCGCGGGAAAGCGTACCAGGGTGGACGCCATGATGACCCCGCCCCAGGAGTGGGCCATCCAGTGCACTCGGGCACCGGCATGGCGGGCAGACACCCAGCGTTGCAGGGCGGGCAGATCCTCGGTGATGAGCTCATGCTGGCCGTGACCGGCCCGCTCGGCGATGGCCGGGGTGCTGAGCCCCCGGCCACGCAGGTCCGCCACATAGACCTGATAGCCGTGCCGTGCCAGGAAGCAGGCCAGCCCCTTGCCGGATTCGGTGTAGAAGATGCGGCCGTTCTCGATGGCGCCGTGCACCATCAGAATGGGATCCGCGTGCACGGCGACACCGGGCTGGATATGGCGTACGTGCAGCCGGTGTTCGCCGCAGGGGACGAACAGGGATTGTTGCAACAGTTCCATCTTGTTCTCGGCTCCTCCTTGAGCAGACTCAGCCCCAGCGCAGATCTCGGCAGGCGAGCGCACCGAGCAGACAGAGCACCCCTTCCAGATCGTGGTGATTGAGGGTCGCCGCCGCCTGGGTGCGCACCAGGGGTTTGGCGTGGATGGCGATGCCAAGACCGGCCACCCCCATCATCTTGAGATCGTTGGCGCCATCGCCGACGGCCACCGTCTGTGCGGCGGGGATCCCGTGCTCCTCGGCCAGGCGCTGCAGCACCTCGGCCTTGACGGCGGCATCGACGATGGCGCCGCTCACCTGGCCAGTCAGCAGGCCCCCTTCCACCGCCAATTCATTGGCGAAGATGGCGTCCAGACCCAGTGCCCGCTGCAATTCCCCGGCAAAACGGGTGAAGCCGCCCGATGCGATGGCCACCTTCCAGCCGGCCTCTTTGAGGGTATCGACCATCAGCTGCAGGCCCGGCATCCAGGGCATGTCGGCCGCCACCTCGTCGAGGATGGTGACAGGCGCGCCTTCCAGCAGGGCGACTCTGGCCCGCAGGCTGTCGGCGAACTCCAGCTTGCCCTGCATGGCAGCCGCCGTGACGGCCGCCACCTGCTCGCCGACGCCAGCCAGTCGTGCGATCTCGTCGATGCATTCGATCCGGATGGCGGTGGAATCCATGTCCATCACCAGCAGGCCTGGCTCACTCAGGGTGGGCAGGGCGGCCAGATGGCAGAGATCGATGTCCCACTCCTGACTCTTCAGGGCCTGCACCAGCTCGGGAGAGAAACGGTCCGTCCCGAGCAGCAGCAGGGGAATGCCGGCCTGCCCCCCCACGGGATAGAGGCTCGCCGCCATGTCATGACTGGCCAGCAGGCTGGCCAGGCGGGCCAGATGACCGGCCTCCAGCCCCTTGCCAAACAGAACGAGCCAGGCGCCGTCATGGGCACTGGCCGCCGGCAGCAAGGCTTCGGGAGTGAGCTGCCAGCAGGGGGCGCTACACAGGGCGGTGGACCAGTCATGCAGGGAACGGGGGAGTTGGGACAACAACATAAGAGAGACGCCTTCCTTGGAAATCATGGGGTTCAACATGCCGACCCAGAGTAGCGTATTGCTTTTTGTACAGGCAAGCGCCAAGATCCCGCGTGCCGGGCGGGCAAGCCGTCCGCCTTCCTAGTTCATCCATCACCAGAGGCCTGTGCCGTGCGTCACCTTCCCATCAAACGAGTCATCAGCCTGGCGGCGGGGATCCTGCTCGGTCTCTGGGTGCTGGTGCTGCTCATTCACATGCAGGGAGAGAGTCAGGCCGCGCTGCACAGTGCGGCGCGGGAGCGGGCCCAGGCTCTGGTCGCCTATGCCGCCCGGGACATGAGGCGCTGGATCAAGGAAGACAAGGAGAGCGAGCTGGAGCGGCTGGCCCAGGATCTGGCTGCCGAGCCCGACATCCTGGATGTCACCCTGTATGACGCCCGCGGCATTCCCCTCGCCCAGTCGGACAAGGCCGTGCCCCTGGACAGCCTGCTGCCCATCGGCACCGACAACAAGTCCCTGCCGGAACAGGGCAAGGGACGCGTCCAGTTCGTGCAGGAGATCCTGGAGGGGAACCTGACCCTGGGCTACCTGAGGATCACCCTGGAAGAGCAGAAGCTGCTGGCTGCGCAGGATACCCACCTCAAGGTGAATCAGGAGAAGCAGCGCCTGATGCTGCTCGTCATGTTGCTTGCCGGCCTGCTCATCTCCTACGGGGTGCGCCGCAACTATGTGCGGGTTCGCAAGCACAAGAAGCAGAGCAAGCCGGTCACACCGCAAGAAGGGGGGTAGATCGCGCCAGCCTGCTTGTATATAACTCTGACAGGATGACTGGCAGGAGAACCACATGATTGCCCCCCCCTTGCCGCTGGACGAGCACAGCAGACTGGAGCGACTGCGCGTCCTCGGCCTGCTCGACCGCGAGCCCATCGACCAGCTGGATCGCCTCACCCGGCTCATCACCCGCCATTTCTCGCTGCCCATCGCCATGGTCTCCCTGACCGACGTGAACCGGCAGTGGTTTCTCGCCCGCACCGGCGTCGCGCTGTGCGAGATCAGCCGGGAACACTCCTTCTGCGGCCACGCCATCCTGCGCCCCGACATCATGCAGGTGCCGGATGCCAGGCTTGACCCGCGCTTTGCCGACAACCCGCTGGTGACGGACGAGCCCCGCGTGGTCTTCTATGCGGGCCGACCGCTGCGGGCACTGGATGGCGTGGTGCTCGGTACCCTCTGCCTGGTGGATCATGCACCGCGCCACCTCGACGAGGAAGACTGCCGCGATCTCGACGACTTCGGCCACCTGGTGGAGAGCACACTGCACGATCTGGAGCGACGCCATCAGGTACGCAGCCTCAACCAGGTGCTGGAGGACAAGGACCACCTCTTCACCCTCACCTTCACTCAGGCGTCGGTGGGCATGGCCCTGTCTTCGGTCGAAGGACGGTGGCTGCGAGCCAACCCGGGGCTGGAACGGCTGCTCGGATACAGCGAACAGGAGATGCTCAGCCGCACCTGGCACGCCATGACCCACCCCGAGGATCTGCCGAGGGAGCTCGCCCTGTTCACTGCACTCCTCGCAGGGCAGCGCCAGGACTATCGCCTGGAGAAGCGGATGATCCGGGCCGATGGCAGCCTCTGCTGGGTGCAGCTCAGCGTGACCCTGTGCCAGAACCATACCATGGCCCCTCACCTGATCGCCGTGTTCGCCGACCTCACGGAGCGCAAGCAGGTCGAAGCCGAGATGCTGCAACTGCAGCAAGGACTCGAGCAGCAGGTGCGCGAGCGCACCCACGAGCTGTCGAGCACGGTGGAGCAGCTGCATCGCGAGATGCAGGAGCGCGGCACCGTGCAGCAGCGCCTGTGGCAGGAGCAGCGCCGGCTGCAACACATGCTGGAGCACACCAGCAACGCCTTCCTCGAACTCGACGAGACGCTGGTCATCACCGGCTGGAACCCGGCCTCCACCACCCTGCTCGGCTGGCATCCCGAGGAGATGCTGGGGCGCCCCCTGCCCGCCCTGCTCGGCAACGAGCACCCTCTGCTGGCTCAGTTGACCCATTCCCAGACCACGCCTCGCCGTCTCGAGTGCGACATAGGTACCCGCGCCGGCCGCCACATCCCGGTCGAGGTGATCGCCGAGCGCTACCAGTTCGACGGCAAGGTACGCCTCGCCCTGTTCCTGCACGACATCAGCGCACGGCGCCAGGTGCTGGCCGAAATCGAGCGCGGGCGAGCCCGGCTGCGGGCCATCACCGACGGCCTGCCGGTCACCATCAGCATGGTCTCCCCCGAGGGGCGCTACCTGTTTGCCAACCAGGCCTACTGCCGCTACTTCGGGCTGGATCCCGAGCGGATGCGGGAGATGAGCGTGCGGGACGTCATCGGCGAGGAGGCCTATGATCGGGCCATCACTCACCTGGATCGGGCCGTGGCGGGCGAGCAGGTGAGCTTCGAGAACCGTTTCGAGCTGCCCATCGGGCGCCGCGATCTCAGGATCACCATGATCCCGAGTCGTGGCGACGAGCCCGGGGTCTACATCCTCGGTAGCGACATCACCGAGTTCAAGGCACTGCAGGACCAGCTGGAGCACGAGGCGGCCCACGACCCCCTCACCGGCCTGCCCAACCGGCGCGCCTTCACCCTGCGCCTCTCCCGTGAGCTGGAACGGGTGCATCAGAATGCCGAGCCCCTGGGCCTGCTGTTCCTCGACCTCGACGGCTTCAAGGGGATCAACGATCGCCTCGGCCACCACGTCGGCGATACCCTGTTGCAACGCTTTGCCGAGGTGCTCGCGGCCGAGGTGCGCCCTGGCGACATGGTGGCGCGTCTCGCCGGTGACGAGTTCACCGTCATACTTCCCGCTCTGCGCCAACCAGAGCTGGAGCTGCCCGCCCTGTGCGAGCGCCTGCTGGCAGCCATGGCCGTGCCCGCCGACGTGGCCGGCCACCCGCTGCCCCTCGCCGGCAGCATAGGCGGCGCCCTCTGCCGCTCCGGCCAGTACTGCCACATCGACGATCTGCTGCACCGGGCCGACAGCGCCATGTACCAGGCAAAACAGGCTGGCAAGGGGCGCTTTGCCCTCGATCTGTGACCGACACGCCAGGGCGCTGACTGACAAACATCAAGAAACAGGGAGGCGTGATGCCTCCCTGCTCGTTTTACCCGTCCCGAGATTTTCTCAGTCCGAGACGATCTCCCAGGAACCGTCCGCGTTCTGGCAAGCGGTACCGAACGCATCCTCCTTTTTGCCCCCGACATTGACGGTCTGCTGGAATTCACGGCAGTAACGACCGTTGTTGCTGGTGCCTTCCCGCACCGCCGTCACCGAACCGTTGGCATTGCCGTCGCTCCAGGTGATGGGATCGTTCAGGGGAGCCGTGGTTGCCCTGACCTGGGCGCTCTCGTGTTCACGCTGCTGCGCTTCATTCAGGTTGTCGAGGATCTTCAGGGTGATGGCGGTGAAGGCCAGCCACTTCCAGGCATCGTTGTCATCGTAGTAGTTGCCATAGCCCCCGTACCAGTGGCCATAGGGGCGCACCACCACCACGTCGTGATAGACCCGGCGCCGGTTGGGGGGAACGACGATGTGGTTGTGCCGATTGTTGATGACCACGTTATTGCCATGGATGTCGCGACTGTTGTCAAACTTGCGGTGATCGTCGATATGACGATTCTTGATCTGGTTGCCATCCACATGACGATTCTGAACATGCAGCTGACGGTCGCTCGAGTGAACCGGACGGGTCGCCTTGTCCCGCGCCCGCACGTTGCCCCAGCCCTCCTTGAACTTGACCGACTCCCGATTGACCTGGCGCGGCGCGGTATGCTGGCGCACCGCCTTGGGCTGGACCGGTTTGTGCTGCACCGGCCTGTGCTGTGGGACCCTGTGTTGCGTCGCCCTCTGCTGGAGCCTGCCCTCCGCCGCCGCCACCTCCTGCCATCCCATGGGCACCAGCAGGATCAGCAGCAACGGGGTCAAAATATGTATTCGTTTCATGGTGTCAGCCTCGTGAGGAGTTGCCCGAAAGTATAGACAGCGCAACCTGGCTGCCACTGACGCTCACGAGGAATAAAAAAACGGCGACCCGAGGTCGCCGTTTTGCGTGAATACCGATGTGGCGGGATCAGTTGTCGCCCAGCAGCACGGAGTCCAGCGCGATTTCGATCATGTCGTTGAAGGTCAGCTGACGCTCTTCGGAGGTGGTCTGCTCACCGGTACGGATATGATCGGAAACGGTGCAGATGGTCAGTGCCTTGGCACCGTACTCGGCGGCCACGCCGTAGATACCGGCGGCTTCCATCTCGACACCCAGGATGCCGTACTTTTCCATGACGTCGAACATGGAGGGATCCGGGGTGTAGAACAGGTCGGCGGAGAAGATGTTGCCCACGCGCACGGCGACGCCCTTGTTCTTGGCGGCTTGCACGGCATTGGCCACCAGGTCGAAGTCGGCGATGGCGGCGAAGTCGTGATCCTTGAAGCGCAGACGGTTCACCTTGGAGTCGGTGCAGGCACCCATGCCGATCACCACGTCACGCAGTTTCACGTCTTCACGCACGGCACCGCAGGAGCCCACGCGGATCAGGGTCTTCACGCCGTAGTCGGTGATCAGCTCTTTTGCGTAGATGGAGCAGGACGGGATGCCCATGCCGTGGCCCATGACGGAGATGCGACGACCCTTGTAGGTGCCGGTGAAGCCGTACATGTTGCGCACGTCGCACACCTGCTCGACGTTCTCCAGGAAGGTCTCGGCGATGTACTTGGCACGCAGGGGGTCACCCGGCATCAGCACGGTATCAGCAAAGGCGCCATCTTTCGCATTGATATGAGGAGTTGCCATTCTCTTTATTCCTTCACACTAGGTTGAGTTTTATTGTCTTTATTGGGTTGCCCGCCACCTCGCGGCGGCGGGCCGGTACATTACAGGAAACTGGTGCCGTATTGCAGCTTGGGCAGGCCGTGGTAGGCCGCGATGCTCTGGCCGATGTCGGCAAAGGTCTCGCGACGACCGACGGAGCCCGCCTTGACCGGCTTGCCGTAGAACAGCACCGGAATGTATTCGCGGGTGTGGTCGGTGCCGCTCCAGGTCGGGTCGCAGCCGTGGTCGGCGGTCAGCACCACCACATCGCCCTCCTGCATCACCTCGAACAGCTCAGGCAGACGGGAGTCGAAGTACTCCAGCGCGTCGGCGTAGCCCTTCACGTCACGGCGGTGGCCGTAGGAGGAGTCGAAGTCCACGAAGTTGGTGAAGACGATGGTGTTGTCACCGGCGGCCTTCACCTCTTCCAGGGTTCTGTCCCACAGCTCGGCCAGACCGGTGCCCTTCACCTGCTTGGTGATGCCCTGCTGGGCATAGATGTCGGCGATCTTGCCGATGGAGACCACCTGGCCGCCCGCGTCCTTCATGTAGTCCAGCACGGTCGGCGCCGGCGGCAGCACGGAGTAGTCGTGACGGTTGCCGGTGCGCTTGAAGTCGCCCTTGCCACTGCCCACGAACGGACGCGCGATGACGCGGCCGATGTTGTAGGGCTCCAGCAGCTCGCGCACGATGTGGCACAGCTCATAGAGCTTCTCGAGGCCGTAGGTCTCTTCGTGGCAGGCGATCTGGAACACGGAGTCGGCAGAGGTGTAGAGGATCGGCTTGCCGGTGCGCATGTGCTCTTCGCCGAGATCGTCCAGCACCTGGGTGCCGGAGGCGTGGCAGTTGCCGAGGTAGCCCGGCAGGCCGGCCTTCTCGACGATGGCGTCCAGCAGCTCCTGCGGGAAGCTGTTGTGGTGATCGTGGAAATAGCCCCACTCGAACAGCACGGGCACACCGGCAATCTCCCAGTGGCCGGACGGGGTGTCCTTGCCGGAGGAGAGCTCCTGGGCGAAGCCGTAGGCGCCGATCACCTCGATCTCTTTCTTCAGGCCGGCTGGGAAGACGCCGCTGGCGAGCTCGCCCGCGTGACCCAGACCCAGCTTGTTGAGGTTCGGCAGGTTGAGAGCGCCACGGCCCTCGATCTCGCCGGCGGCGCAGGCCTTGGCGATATGGCCAAGGGTATTGGCGCCCACATCTCCGAACTTGTCGGCATCGGCGGCAGCGCCGATACCGAAAGAGTCCATCATCAGAATAAAGGTACGTTTCATGGGACTTCCCCTTGTTACAAATCAGCCAGACCGATGCGACGGTAGACCTCGGGCAGTGCCTCTGGTCGGGTGTCACCGATCTTGACGGCAGCCTGCACCATGCGGGCGGCCTCGGCAAATTGAGCTTCTGTCTGAGCGTGGATCAGGGCGAGCGGCTTGTCAGCCTCGACGCTCTGCCCCAGGCGGATAAAGTCGGTCAGACCGACTGCGTAATCGAGTTTGTCGCCCGCGGCGCGACGGCCACCGCCCATGGCGACCACGGCCAGACCCAGTTCACGGGTATCCATGGCGGTGACGAAACCGGCGTTGGCCGCGTACACCGGGCGTACGATGGCAGCCTTGGGCAGGTAGGCGTCGTAGCGCTCCATGAAGTCGGCGGGGCCACCGAGGCCGGTCACCATGCGACCGAAGATCTCGGCCGCCTTGCCGTTGTCCAGCACGGCCTGCAGCTTGGCACGGGCCTCTTGCTCATCGCGGGCCAGACCGGCGGAGATCAGCATCTCGGCACACAGGGCCATGGTCACTTCGTGGATACGCGGGTTGCGGTATTCACCGGTCAGGTAGCGCACCGCCTCGCGCACTTCCACCGCGTTGCCGGCACTGGAGGCCAGCACCTGGTTCATGTCGGTCAAGAGCGCAGAGGTGCGGCAGCCGGCGCCGTTGGCCACCGCGACTATGCTCTTGGCCAGCTCCTCGGATGCCTCAAAGGTCGGCATAAAGGCGCCGGAGCCCACCTTGACGTCCATCACCAGCGCTTCGAGCCCGGAGGCGAGCTTCTTAGAGAGGATGGAGCCGGTGATCATGGCGATGGATTCGACGGTGGCCGTGATGTCGCGCACCGCATAGATGCGCTTGTCGGCAGGTGCGAGATCGCCGGTCTGGCCGATGATGGCGACACCCGCCTCTTTTACCACTTTCAGGAAGCGGTCGTTGTCTACCGAGGTCTGGTAGCCAGGAATGGCATCCAGCTTGTCCAGGGTACCGCCGGTGTGACCCAGGCCACGGCCGGAGATCATCGGCACGAAACCGCCGCAGGCCGCGACCATGGGGCCCAGCATCAGGGAGACGACGTCACCCACGCCACCGGTGGAGTGCTTGTCGACGATGGGGCCACCCAGATTGAGGTGGTCCCAGGTCAGCACCATGCCGGAGTCGCGCATGGCACAGGTCAGGGCAACCCGCTCATCCATGGTCATGTCTTTGAAGTAGACCGCCATTGCCAGGGCCGCAATCTGGCCCTCGCCGATGGTGTTGTTGGTAATGCCCTGAACGAAGAATTGAATCTCTTGGGTACTGAGCGCTTCACCGTTGCGCTTCTTGCGAATGATTTCTTGAGGCAAAAACATCTTTCATTCCCTCCGTGCGTCACGCACGAACACTGACCGAACAGGATCCGGAGAGGGGGCGGCACACCGCCCCCTGCCGTCGCTTAGTAACCGCTGGTGTTGGCCGGCTTGTCGCCGTGCCCCAGGGTTGCCAGCAGGCTCGCCAGCAGGCTGGAGGCGCCGAAGCGGAAGGTGCGGGCGGATACCCAGTCTTTGCCCAGGATCTCTTCGGCCATGGCCAGATATTGGCCGGCAACGGCGGCGTCTTTCACGCCACCTGCGGGCTTGAAGCCGACGCTCGGGTTCTTGGCCTTGATCACTTCCATCATGATTCTGGCCGCTTCCGGGGTCGCGTTCACCGGCACCTTGCCGGTGGAGGTCTTGATGAAATCGGCACCGGCGTCGATGGAGATCTCGGAGGCGCGGCGGATCAGCGCTTCTTCTTTCAGCTCGCCGGTCTCGATGATCACCTTCAGCAGCACCTTGGCGCCACAGGCTTCCTTACAAGCTTTGACCAGATCGAAGCCGACCTGTTCATTGCCAGCCATGAAGGCACGGTACGGGAAGACCACGTCCACTTCGTCGGCACCATAGGCCACGGCGGCGCGGGTCTCGGCCACGGCGATCTCGATGTCGTCGTTGCCGTGGGGGAAGTTGGTCACGGTCGCAATGCGCACGTCGGCAGCACCGATGTCACGCAGGGTCTTGCGCGCGATGGGGATGAAACGGGGATAGATGCAGACGGCGGCGGTCAGGCCGGCCGGAGACTTGGCCTTGTGGCACAGGTCGATCACCTTCTGATCGGTGTCGTCATCGTTCAGGGTGGTCAGGTCCATCAGGTTCAGGGCGCGTTGGGCGGCCAGTTTCAGATCAGTCATGCTATGTCTCCAAAGTCTTGATAAGCCCCGTCCCTCCACGATCGGCCGTCACCGGACACCAAGGTCGGCAAGGAGCGATCCCGGCGCAACGGGATATGGAATTGCAGCGCAAGTGCACAGGCAATACGGCTGCAAATTAGGCAAGAGCCCTGTCACTTTCTTACAAAAGTGCGGACTTGGTTCCATGAAGACTTGAGAAAGGCAGACAAGGTCTGACCCGACTTCCCAATCAATTCCATTTGACCGCCAACACCCGGATGCACCGGGCATTAGTCAATGCCAGCACCCTGCTGGCATCGCCTATTTCAGCCGAGATACCCCGTGTTTGCAAGCCGGATTTGCCAATTTCAGAGGTATCTCACACCCGGCAAACCCAGCACTGACAGGTGCTTACGAGAAGAAGCGGGTCAGGATCCAGGAGTAGGCAATCCCCCCCAGATACACCCCCACAATCCCCATTACCCCGGACAGTACGGGGGGCGCCGGGATCGGCAACTTGAGGAAAGAAAACAACACCCCAACGATAAAGCCGGCGGCCATTGCCAGTAGCACTTCGTTCATAGAACCTCCGATTTGACTCATTTTATTATTAGTCTAGAAAGGAAAACGGTTGTCACCGCCCCAAACGAGAACGCCACAGCTTTTCGCTGTGGCGTTCGTCTTTACCCTGACTGTCAGGCGATATTACATGCCGGACAGCGCCAGGAAGAAGCCTGCGATGGTCGCAGACATCAGGTTGGACAGAGAACCTGCCAGTACCGCCTTCAGACCGAACTTGGCGATGGTGCCGCGACGGTTCGGTGCCATGGAACCCAGACCACCGAGCAGAATGGCGACGGAGGACAGGTTGGCGAAGCCACACAGGGCGAAGGAGATGATGGCCTTGGTGTGCTCGGACATGGCCACGCCATTGATCAGCACTTCGTCCTTCAGATAGGGGGCAAAGTTCAGGTAAGCCACGAACTCGTTGACGACCAGCTTCTGACCGATGAAGGAACCGGCAACGACGGCTTCACTCCAGGGCACACCGATCAGGAAGGCCAGCGGGGAGAACAGCCAGCCCAGCAGCAGTTCCAGGGAGAGCTGCGGATAACCGAACCAGCCACCCACACCGGAGAAGATGCCGTTGATCATGGCGATCAGGCCGATGAAGGCCAGCAGCATGGCGCCGACGTTCAGGGCCAGTTGCAGACCGGCGGAAGCACCGGCGGCGGCCGCGTCGATCACGTTGGCCGGCTTGTCGTCCAGCTCGCTCTCGGCGCTGCTCTCGTCGTAGCTCGGGGTTTCGGTTTCCGGTACCAGCAGCTTGGCGAACAGCAGACCACCCGGTGCAGCCATGAAGGAGGCCGCGATCAGGTATTCCATCTTGACGCCCATGGAGGCGTAACCGGCCAGCACGGAACCGGCGACGGAGGCCAGGCCACCACACATGACGGCGAACAGCTCGGAGTCGGTCATCTTGGAGATGAAGGGACGCACCACCAGCGGAGCTTCGGTCTGACCGACGAAGATGTTGGCAGTCGCAGACAGGGATTCAGTACGGGAGGTGCCCAGTACTTTCTGCAGGCCACCGCCCAGCAGTTTGATCACCCACTGCATGATGCCAAGGTAATAGAGCACCGCGATCAGGGAGGAGAAGAAGATGATAACGGGCAGGACGCGGAAGGCGAAGACGAAGCCACCGCCACCGAACACTTCAAACATCTTGTTGCCGACCAGACCACCAAACAGGAACTCGATGCCGTTCTGGCCATAGCCGATGACGCTGGAAACGGCGTCAGATACACCCACCAGGATGTCGCGACCAACCGGGACATACAGCACGAAAGCACCCAGGCCGGCCTGAATGGCAAAGGCGCCGCCTACGGTACGTATTTTGATTGCCTTGCGGTTGCTGGAGAACAGCACCGCAATCAGGATGAGCGTCGCCATCCCTACCAGACCCATTATCAGATTCATTATTAATACTTCCTCTTTAGTAGCACCTGCCAGCTTGTTAACGATTTGTGTATTGAAGCCGCTAATCAAGGGTGCGCATTATACTAATTACGGTGCGACAAAATAGAATACTGGTCACATTTTATAAGCCGGAAACGGACCGGACATCGTTTAATTAGACCGAAAACGATTTTTATGGGTTTGGTTTTTTACCACACCGGCATCAATAGTTAATCATATGTTAATTTGGTGATTTTTCAGCGGGAACAGTTTTTGGGTGGATTCATGTAACACCGAAATAACATCTGCCAGCGGCTGCTGGCGCAACTGCGCCAGCAAGGCGGCGATCTCCGGCAGGCTGGCCGGGGTATTGGTCTCCCCCTGTCGTCCCTGCAGCGGCATGTCGGGGGCATCGGTCTCCAGCAGCAGGGCCTCCAGCGGCATGGCTCGCACCACTTCCCTTGTCTTGTTGGCTCTCTCATAACTGATGACCCCCCCTATCCCCAGCCGAAACCCCAGCTGCCAGAAGGCCTCAGCCTGCTGAAGGGAGCCGCTGAAGGCATGAATGACGCCCCCTTGCGCCGGTTTGAAGCGCCGCAGGATCCTGGCAACCGTGTCGTTGGCCCGCACCGAGTGCACGATGAGCGGAAGTTCATGGGCCATGGCCAGCCGGACCTGAGCCTCGAATGCCTCGACCTGCCCTTCCTGAGGCACCTGGCTGCGCAGATCCAGTCCGCACTCGCCCACCGCCACCAGTCCCCGGGGCCGGCTTGCCAGCAGGGCGGCGAGTCTGTCCAGCGCCCCCTCCGTCTGGGCCCCCACGTACCAGGGGTGGATCCCCAGGCCATAACGGATACTGTCGTGGCTCCCTGCCAATGCCATCACCCTGGCCCAATTCTCTTCCCCCACGGCGGGGATGATGTACTCGCCCACCCCCAGCTGGTTCCACTGGTTCAGCAATGCCTCACGCTCGGTATCGAAGACGGGAAAATCCAGGTGGCAGTGGGTATCTATCAGTTTCATGTCGCGCTTACCTGTCGGTCGTACTCAATGGGTGCATCTCATGCCACAACGCATCTCCCGCAGCCTCATGCCGGAACTTGTCATGCCGGTACCGGGGATCCTGGCTGTCACCACCCTCCCCACATCATCAACGTCCAGAGCGATGCCCTCAAAAGCCATTTCTCGGTGACGGCGGGCAGCTCGCCCATGCCGGCCGGGCTGGTCCAGGTGAAGGAGGAACCGCTGTCCTTCTATCACTTTAGCGCCCTGGGGACGCAGAACCTCGACATCAACGACATCATTGGTGCCGTGACCCGCCAGTATCCGTGAGTGACGCCTCCTCCCTTTGCTTTGGCGCCTGCTCATCCTGCTCGCGGCGCACCGGTGTGCAGCAGCGCCGGTTCTCAGGAGTGAGTCCCCACTCCTCGCACCAGGCATCGTAGCGAGCGAGCCAACGCAGCAATATCCCCTTCATGAACGCCTCCTTGTTTCGATTGCTTCCTGACACAGCCTGCCCCAGACGCGCTCCCCGTGCCAGCGTCACGGGGCCAGCGGCGTCATGCCTCGTCCAGCGGCAGCAACAGGCCCATGCTGATCTCGTCCACATAGCCCTCGTCCAGTCGATACGCCTGCCGTCTCAGCCCCTCATCCATGAAACCGCACTTGCGGTAAAGGGTGTGGGCCACCTCGTTGTGCACCATCACGCCCAGCTCCAACCGCTGGAGGCCGCACCCCGGCGCGGCGGCGATCAGGGTCTGCAGCAGGCGCTCTCCCCACCCCAGGCCCCGCGCCCCCGTCAGCAGCCCCATCACTACCAGGGCGCAGTGCCGGTTGCGCCTAAGAGCGCCCCCCATCATCACCGCAAACCCCTGCACTTCCCCATCCAAAACGAGGATCCAGAGGCGCTGATTGGTGCTGGCTACCATGGCGGCCAAACGCTGGCGCTGCCCCTCGATATCCGAGGGGCGCTCCCCCGCCTCATAGAGCATGAAGCGGGTCTCCCCATCCAGTTGCCGGAAGAAGTGATCCAGGATGGCGGCATCCTCCACCCCGGCCAAACGAATGCTCATATCGGGCTCCCTGCCGATCGACCCCGGGCCGACCATAAAAAAACGACTCCATTTGGAGTCGTTTTTATCAGAGCCATCTGGCTAATGCCATGCCTCCATGGCGAGGCTGCCTCCCAACCAGGCCTGATCAGCCTTGCGCCGGCAGGCTCAGACGGGCGACCGCCTCCACGTGCATGGAGTGCGGGAACATGTCCACCGGCTGCACCTCGTCCAGCACGAAGCCCTGCTTGACCAGCCAGGCGAGATCCCGGGCCAGGGTCTGCGGGTTGCAGGAGACATAGACCAGACGGCGCGGCGCCATGGCCACCAGGGTCTGCAGCACCGCCTTGTCACAACCCTTGCGGGGCGGGTCCAGCACCACCACGTCGGCGCTCACCCCGTCGGCATGCAGCACGGGCATCAGCTGCTCGGCCTTACCCACGTGGAACTCGGTGTGCTCGATGCCGTTGAGGGCCGCATTGCGACGGGCATCGCTGATGGCGCTCTCCACCGACTCTATCCCCACCACCTTGGCAGCCTTGCCTGCCAGGAAGAGGGAGATGGTGCCGATGCCGCAATAGATGTCGAACACCGTCTCGCTGCCGGTCAGCTCGCAATACTCCAGCGCCTTGGAGTAGAGCACGTCGGTCTGGCTCGGGTTGTTCTGGAAGAAGGAGAGCGGCGAGATCTCGAACTCGAGGTCGTGGATCTTGTCGCGGATCACCCCTTCCCCCAGCAGCACCCGGTTGGTCGCGCCCAGGATGCGGTTGGTACGCTCGTCATTGATGTTCTGCACCAGGGTGGTGATGGGCAGATCGCTCAGGGCGGCCAGCAGCTCCGCTTCGAACAGCAGCTCCTCACTCAGGGTCACCAGCACGACCATCAGCTCGCCGCTCTTGAAACCCTTGCGGGTCATCAGGTTGCGCACACAGCCGGTGTGGTTGACCTCGTCATAGGCCGCGATATCGTGCGCGCGCATCCACTGGCGCACCCGGGCATTCAACTCCACATGGAGCGGATCCTGCACCGCACAGTCGTCGGCGGTGATGAGGTCGTGGGAGTGCTTGCGATAGAAGCCGATCTCGGCCCCCGCCTCGCTCCCGCGCACGGCGTACTGGGCCTTGTTGCGATAGGCGAACGGGCTCTCCATGCCGAGGATGGGGTTGACCGGGGTCTCACCCAGACCAGCCTGCTCGAGCGCCTGCTGCACCAGGGTCTGCTTGAGGGCGAGCTGGGCCGGATAGGCTAGCGGGCGCACCTGGCAGCCACCGCATTCGGTGTTGGGGCAAAAATCGGCGACCCTGTCGGCAGACGGCTGGGTCAGCTCCACCAGCTTGCCGTGCAGGTAGTTGGGCTTGACCTCGGTCAACTCGACCAGCGCCTGCTCACCGGGCAGCAGACCCTCGACAAACAGGGGGCGATCGAACAGGCGACCCTTGCCATCCCCCTTGTCGGTCAGTTCCAGAATATCGATCTGATGTTGGTGTCCCACTAACGGCATGAGCGGCTCCGAAGGCGTAAAAGAAGGGGGCGACGGGGCGGATCCGGCGGCCCCGAATAAAAGGGTGGCAGAGTTTAGCGAAGATCCGCCCAAAATGCAGGCACAAAACCGCCTCGTCAGGCAAATATCGGCGGGAACTGCACCCCTGGCCCCGATGGCGGCCCGTTGCCGCCATAAAAAAACCGCCGGACGGTGCCGGCGGTCTCTCATCAAGGCTCACGGGATCACAGACTGTAGGCTTTCTCGCCATGGCTGGTCACGTCCAGCCCTTCCCGCTCTGCATCTTCTTTCACCCGCAGACCGATCAGCAGGTCCACCAGCTTGTAGGCCACTGCCGAGACCAGCGCGGTCCAGACCACGGTCACCAGCACGCCGATGACTTGCACCTTCACCTGGGCCAGGATGGAGTAACCTTCGGCCACCTGGTTGGTCACATAGTCCCACACCCCGGTGCCACCGAGATCCGGGCTGGCGAACACGCCGGTCAGCACGGCCCCCAGGATCCCGCACACTCCGTGCAGGCCGAACACGTCCAGGCTGTCATCGGCCCCCAGCAGGCGCTTGAGACCGTGTACGCCCCACAGACCGGCAACGCCGCTCAGCAGGCCGATGATGAGGGCGCCGCCCACACCGACGAAGCCGGCTGCGGGGGTGATGGCGACCAGGCCAGCCACAGCACCGGAGACCGCCCCCAGCAGGGAGGGGCGCCCCTTCATCGCCCACTCGGCAAAGGTCCAGGAGAGCGCGGCACTGGCCGGCGCGATCCAGGTGTTGGCGAAGGCCAGGGCCGCCGTGCCGTTGGCTTCCAGGGAGGAGCCGGCATTGAAACCGAACCAGCCGAACCAGAGCAGGGCGCCGCCGATCATGGTCATGGTCAGGCTGTGGGGCGTCATAGGGTCACGACCGTACCCAACGCGCTTGCCGACCATGAAGGCACCCACCAGGCCGGCCACCGCCGCGTTGATGTGCACCACGGTGCCGCCCGCGAAATCCAGGGCGCCGTGCTGGAACAGATAACCCGCAGTGGCGCCAGCCGCCTCGGCAGCGGCGGCATCCGTGTAGGCATCCGGGCCGGCCCAGTACCACACCATGTGCGCCATCGGAATGTAGGCGAAGGTGAACCAGATCACCGAGAACAGCAGCACGGCAGAGAACTTCATCCGTTCGGCGAAACCACCGACGATGAGCCCGCAGGTGATGGCAGCAAAGGCCCCCTGGAACACCACATAGATGAACTCGCTGATCCCCACCCCCTTGTTGAAGGTGGCGGCGATGGAGTCCGGCGTCACCCCGGCCAGCAGCACCTTGTCAAAGGAGCCGTAGAAGGCGCCGCCCTCGGTAAAGGCCAGTGAATAGCCGTAGATCACCCAGAGAACGGTGATGAGACAGAACAGGGTGAAGACCTGCATCAGCACGCTCAGCATATTCTTGGCGCGCACCAGACCACCATAGAAGAGGGCGAGCCCGGGAACGGACATCAGGATCACCAGAGCCGCCGCCACCATCAGCCAGGTATTGTCCCCCTTGTTGATGGTCACGGTTGCCGCCTGTACCACATCGGCCTGCGCGGCCACCTCTTCGGCCCAGCCAGGGGCGGCCATGGTGGCGCTCAACGCCAGCAGGCCAGTCATTACGAGTCTCTTGAACATACAGCCCTCTCCTTGTCGTCCCGGCATCCGGGTCCATTTCCTGATTTGAATTCCATTCCTGATCATCACCCGTCCTGTTCATTCCGCTTGCCAGGTACCACCCGGGGATGAGGTCGCAGACTTGTGATGGCGACATGACATGGGCAAAAGCATAAAGCAGGCCAACAAAAATTTTCATTTAAATTCAATTTCTTATATCTAAATGATGACTTTAATGCACCATGTTGGCGCACCATGCCCCGCAACGGAGGGAAAATCGCACTTTGGCTGTGCATCGCTGGAAGAGTGCACCAGGATGACTCAATCCCCCGGGGAAAGTGTCATCCCGGGATATGGGACAGGGGGCCTTGCATACCACCAGGACGCGAAGCTGATGCCCCATTGTTGCGGCACAAGGTTGGGCGGAAGCGAGGAGCGGGATGGTCGGGCAAGTCGTCATCCACTTGCCTGGGTCATGAAGAGCGGGAATGTGGTGACATAAGATGGGGTGCGTCCGGCCACACAGGCCAAGTCGAACGGGGAAGCAGACGCCTCGGGAGAATGATCTTTCCCCCCTGGATGGAATGATGAGCAGCCGCCCATGGTGTGGCGCCAGAAAAACATAAGGCCACCCATTTGGGTGGCCTTATGTCATTGAATTTGTTGATGGTGCCGGGGTGTATGGAGATGGTATTCACCTGACAGTTGCCCACAAAAGGGAGTGGTCATACGGCTTCAAACCGGATAACAAAACGGTACCCCTACCGTGTTATCCGGAGTCACCGTATGACCACCAACGAGAAAGTAGCACGTCGTAAACTCAGCCTGCTAGAGCTCGCCAAAGAGCTCAATAACGTCAGCAAAGCCTGCAAGCTCATCGGCTACAGCCGTCAGCAGTTCTACGAGATCCGCCGTAACTACCAAACCTATGGCGCCGAGGGGTTGCTCGACAAACTCCCCGGCTGTAAAGGGGCGCATCCCAACCGGGTTGCGCCCGAGATTGAACAGGCCATCCTCGATTACTCCCTCATCAGACCAACCCATGGCCCGCTGCGGGTCGCGCAAGAACTGGCTCTGCAAGGCATCAACGTCAGTGCGGGCGGTGTGCGTGGCGTGTGGCAACGTCATGACTTGCTCTCCAAACATGACCGCTTGTTGCGCCTCGAGAAAACCCATAGGGAACAGACCATTGAGCTCAATGACGAGCAAATTCGCCTGCTCGAGCGCTTCAGTCCCGAGTTCCGCGAACGCCAGATAGAGGTCCACTACACCGGGGAACTGGTGGCGGTCGATACCTTCTTCGTCGGTGCACTCAAGGGGGTGGGCAAGGTGTATCTGCAAACCGTGCTGGACTGCTACAGCCGCCACGCCTGGGGACGGCTCTACACCAGCAAGCTGCCGGTGACGTCGGTCCATGTACTCAACGAAACGGTGCTGCCGTTCTTCGAGGCTCATGAGGCACGGGTCTATACCATCCTGTCGGACAATGGGCGCGAGTTCTGCGGGCGCCCTGACCATCATCCCTACGAGCTGTTCCTGCAACTGGAGGGGATTGAGCACCGAACCACCAAGGTACGCAGGCCACAGAGCAACGGCTTTATCGAACGGCTGCATCGAACCTTGTTGGATGAACACTTCCGTATCAAAGGGAGGACAACCTGGTATGAGTCGGTGGAGCAGATGCAGACAGACCTGGATAGCTATCTGGATCACTACAACAACCAGCGACCACATCAGGGCAGGATGATGGAGGGTCAGACCCCCTACAGCATGTTCAAAAAGGGTCTGAAATTGATACCGAAGGAAGTGCGCTCTAAAGTAGCGTAAACAAGACACCGGTTTGAGGCCGGTGTCAGGTGATAACTAGAGCTGTACACCCACATACCAGCCAGCACTGCATCAGGTGATCGCTGACCACAGTCCGATTTAGATTTAAGTCGGATAGTAACCATGCAAAACTATCAATGCTAGAATCTCAGCCAATCAAACATGGAGCCACCAAATTAAATGCTAAACTATAGGCCAGAGATAGATGGATTAAGAGCAGTCGCTGTCTTATCCGTAATTATATATCATTTTTTTCCTCAAACCCTATCTGGTGGATTTGTTGGGGTTGATATATTTTTTGTCATCTCGGGTTATTTAATAACATCCATCATATACAAAGATGCAGAATCTAATAATTTCTCTTATATTGATTTTTATAAGCGCCGAGCTCTTCGCATATTCCCAGCATTAATAGCTGTTCTTTTCGCATGTTTATTGTACGGATGGTTTAATTTACTACAAGGAGAGTATAGACTTCTTGGTAAACACGTTTTTTTAGGTTCGTTTTTTGTCGCCAACTTAGCGCTTTTATTAGAGTCAGGATATTTTGATAGCGCATCAGAATTAAAACCACTTTTACATCTTTGGTCTCTTGGTGTTGAAGAGCAGTTCTATATTGTTTGGCCCATTACAATACTACTGCTATTTTCGAATAAAAAAGCAGGAAAAGCATTAGCAATACTTATATTCCTGGTCAGTTTCTCATACTGCATATATTCAACAATCCATAACCCATCAGTTAGTTACTACTCTCCAATATCAAGATTCTGGGAATTAATGGCAGGGGCATTCCTTGCAATAATAATGAGAGAGTCCATTTTTGAACGCCTTGTTAAAAATCATAGAAACTTACTTTCTTTGATAGGGATTTTACTCATAGCTCTCTCGATTTCACTTATTAACAAAAGCCTTGAATTTCCCGGATATATTGCTGCCACCCCTATATTAGGTACATGTCTTTTTATAGCTGCTAGCAATCATTCTTTGATAGGTAAAATATTAACTATCAGACCGCTAGTATATATAGGAATGGTCAGCTATCCCTTCTATTTATGGCACTGGCCTATTCTTTCATTTTACCGGATAAAAACTGCAGAAGCGCCTGGCATATTAACTGGAGCTGTATTAATCACATTGGCCTTTGTTCTTTCGGTTTTAACTTATGTTCTCATTGAAAAAAGAATTAGGTTTGGAAAAAAGAAGGGGATAAAGGCCATTTTAGTGACAAGCATACTGGCGTCTATCGGACTTATTGGTCTAACAATATATAGACTAGATGGAGTGTTTGATAGAGAGGTGAACTCTATCGCTAAAGAGTACACATCTATTACTGATGTATATGATTATTTTGAGTATCCTACGTTACTGAGGAGTAACCAATGCCACTCGGTGACTCCAGCACAAGCCATATCATCTGGTTGTATATCAACATCACGTAACCAGATATTTATTTGGGGCGATTCATACGCCGCCGCTTTATATAATGGAATTAAAAATAGCATTGATGAATATAAGATCGATATTCATGTAAGTCAAATGACGGATGGTAATGGCCCACCATTCTATAGTGATAAAAAATTAACTGACACACATAAAACACTATCTGAAGCAAATAATGAAAGACTTTTTTTTGTGAAACAATATCAACCCAAAATCATCGTTATTACATGGATGATATTTGGGCAAAATTCAATCACAGATAAAGAAGCTGCCATGCATGGACTGAAAGAAACCATTAACAAAATAAGAGGTGCATCCCCTGATAGTAGAGTTGTAGTAATAGGGCCTGTTCCGGAATGGAATGGAACTTTAATCTGGCAAATTGTAACGTACTACTCAACGTATCGCAGAACACCGCCAACATATATGGCTAATGGTCTTAGACCTGATATCAAAGAATGGGATGCGTTCCTTTCACAAAACGTGCCTAAAATAGGGGTTGAATATCTATCATCTTATTCAGAAATGTGTACACATGGCGCGTGTTTGACCAGGACCTCAGAAGGTCCTAGTGGAATTACTGCCGTTGATTGGGGACATCTGACCAAACCAGGTTCAATATTCCTTATAGACAGACTGAAAGATCGGCTTTTTAAGCCATAAACAACACCACCCCCCATCAAATGGGGGGCGTTTTATTTTGTATTTTAAATATATTTAAACGAGTGCTTTTGGCTCACTGAATTACTCATTTTCATTCATTACATCTCTACTTGTGAAAGGATCTGACGGAAAGTGAAAAATCACAAAATGAATCGCCCCGGCTTCTCTAGACACTTTTGAGCCGTTCGAAATATTGCTTTTCACACTCTACTGGCGATAGCCCGTTGTTGAAACTGTGCCGACGCTTGGGGTTGTAAAACATTTCAATGTAATCGAACACATCCCGCCGGGCCTCCTCGCGATCCGCATAGGTTTTACGTCGGATCCGCTCGCGTTTTAGGAGCTGGAAGAAACTCTCCGCCACCGCGTTATCATGACAGTTACCACGTCTGCTCATGCTGGCCTTGAGCCGGTGCTCCCGCAAAAAATCCTGCCAGTCATAGCTGCTAAACTGGCTACCTTGGTCGGAATGAACCAACACTTCCTGCTCAGGTCGCCGTCGCCACACCGCCATCAGTAACGCGCTGATGGCTAGCTCTCGGTCGATCCTTGGCCTCATTGACCAACCAATGACTTGTCGTGAAAACAAATCCAATACTGCGGCCAGATAGAGCCAGCCTTCATGGGTTCGGATATAAGTGATGTCCGTTACCCAGACCTTATTTGGCTCAGTCACATCGAACTGGCGCTCAAGATGATTCGGTGCAACCACTGCCGGCTGGCCACCATAATGACCGGGACGGCGACGATAACCGGTTTGTGAACGTAAACCCTCATGACGCATTAATCGCGCCACCCGGTGTTTCCCGCAGGTCTCTCCCATCTCTCGCAGGTCATCCCGGATCTTACGATAACCATAGACGCCCCCGCTTTCTAGCCAACATTGCTTGATCTGGCCCAGGAGGCGTTGGTCTTCCAGGGCTCGGGCAGATAAAGGCTGGAGCTGCCAGGCGTAATAACCGCTCGGGTGGACATTCATCATTCGACACAGTCTGCGGATGGGATATGTGGACGCGTGCTCCCGGATGAAGGCGTACCTTACCCTGACAGCTTGGCAAAGTACGCGGCGGCCTTTTTTAAGATATCTCGCTCATCGGTGACGCGGCGCAGTTCAGCCTTGAGGCGCCTAATTTCGGCTTGCTGGCTGGAGTCATGCTGTTGCTGCACGTCGGGTTGGCTGTAGCGCCTGATCCAGGCGTAAAGACTATGGCTGGAAACACCAAGCCGCTCAGCAACCTCTGCCACTGGGTAATTCCGCTCAGTCACTTGCTTGACGGCGGCCAATTTGAATTCTTCCGTGTAACGTTGCTGTTTGCTCATAACACCTCCTGAATGACCTCAGTTTGAGGCTCTTGGGGTGTCTAGGAAAGTAGGGGCGATTCAGTGGCCTTCATCAATCGAGCCAGTTCATCTGCCGACAAAAAGCGTGTGCGAGCATTGTCTTCCCGCTTCTGCTTCACTTCCAGGCAAGGATTTACCTTGAGGTCATACCTATCGCACATGTACGCAAAAACCGCTGACAACGCTGCTTTGTAGCGGTTAAGGGTCGCAGGGGCCTTCCCTTCCGCCTCCAGAATAGAGATAGCATTCTTGATCCGCTGGCGGTTGACCTTGTTCAACGTCTTGTCGCCAAGATGTTCAACCCGCCAGCCCAGACGCTGGGGTACAGACTTGTCTCGCCCCTTGTGCTGTTCAAGGTACTCATGAATAGCTTGTTGAATGGTAGTGCTAGTGAGGGTGACGTTGGTTAAGGCATCTGCCAGCTCGTCAGATACGGTGATCTGAGCCAGGAACTGCTCTGCGTCTTTTTTGCGGGTAAAAACTTTGGATACACGGTTGCCGTTACGCATGAACTGAACGCGATAGGACTTGCCGGTTTTTCGAGTGAGAACTTGGATACTTGCCATTGGTTGAAACCTCTTGCACAGATTTGCACATGAATGAGTGTTATCAACCGCAGAAACTTTGAGCAGGAGCGCTCTTGAGCGCTATAACCTGTTGACCAAACAGGGGAAAATAATGGTGCCCGGGGTCGGACTCGAACCGACACGTATTGCTACGGCGGATTTTGAATCCGCTGCGTCTACCGATTTCGCCACCCGGGCAACTGCGAGGGATTATACGAATGGCGTTTGGGCATGCAAGGTGTTTTTCTTTCGCCCACTGTTGTTTGCTCATTTATTCAACGCCTTGCCGATGCAGGATCTGTTACATAGAATGCCCGCATCATATTAATGGAATAATCACCATGGCCAAGCGCAAGACCCCCTCCTCTCTCCAGCCCCCCCCCCTGCATCGACACCCATCGGCCGGCCTGCTGCGACGCCTGGGTGCACTGCTCTACGACTATCTGGTGGTCATCGCTCTCCTGATCATCGCCGGCTTCATCGGCATAGGGGTAGCGCAACTCCTGCTGGCTACCGACATGGCGACCGTCCCCGAGGGCAAGGATGCGTCCTGGCTGCTCACCAGCCCCCTCTACAGCGCCTGGCTGGCCCTGGTGATCTGTGGTTTCTACACCTGGTTCTGGACCCGCGCCGGTCAGACCATCGGCATGCGCGCCTGGCGGCTGCGCATCCAGAATCTGGACGGCAGCAATATCCGTATCACTCAGGCCCTGATCCGGCTCGCCACCTCGGCCTTTGGCCTTGGCAACCTGCTCTGCGTGTTCAACCGCGCCCGCCCCCGCGCCTTCCAGGACATCTGGGCCGAGTGCGAGGTGGTGGTATTGAGCAAGGAGGAGAACCTGGAACAGCTGAACAAGTGACCGGAGCCAGCACGCATAGAAAGAGGGCACCCTGGGGTGCCCTCTTTGCATCTGCTGACATCACATGGCCGCGAGCATGGCTGACGCCGCAGTGCTCCCGGCCACCGTTACTGCTTGCGGCTCAGGATATAGAAGGAGATGCCACCGAACAACAGGCTGGGGGCGATGGCCGCCAGTATGGGAGGCACCGCATAGACCAGACTGACGGGGCCAAAGACCCGGTCGCTCACGTAGACGGCGAAGCCTGTCATGATCCCCATCAGCATCCGCGCCCCCATGCTCACCGAGCGCAGCGGGCCGAAGATGAAGGAGGAGGCCAGCAGTATCATGGCCACCACGGAGAGGGGGGACAACAGCTTGCGCCACATCTCCAGCTTGTAGCGTCCGGCATCCTGCTTGTTGGCATCCAGATAGCCGATGTAGTCCATCAGCCCGGAGACGGGCAGGTTCTCGGGATCTATGCTGACCACCCCGAGCTGCTTGGGGGTCAGCTCTGACTGCCACTCCATCTGGGGATGCTGCTCGGTCACTATCTGCGTGGGATCGTCAAACCGGGTGACAGAGATATTGTTGAGCCGCCAGTGGTGTTGCTCGAACACCCCTTCCTGCGCCTGCACCACGTCGATCAGATCCCGGGAGGGGGTGAAACGATAGAGGGTGATGCCGGTCAGGGCGCCGTCGTTGCGTACCCCGTTGATGCTGACGAAGTTGTTGCCATCCCGCGCCCAGACCCCGTAGGCGGAGACGGTCAGACGCCCCTCCGACATGGCGCCCGCCTTGATGTCATCGGCCATCCGCTTGGCGGCCGGAGCCACGTACTCTCCCATCAGCCCTACCAGCAGCATCAAGGGGATCGCCGTCTTGAGCGCCGCCATGACGATGCTGATCTTGGAGCGACCCGCCGCCTGCATCACCACCAGCTCTGAGCTGGTCGCAAGCTGGCCGAGACCGATGAGCCCACCGAGCAGGGCCGCCAGCGGGAAGAAGAGCACGGCCTCCTTGGGCATGGAGAGCATCACGAAGTAGAGGGCGTTGAGCATGTCATAGTTGCCCTCCCCCACGGCCTTCAGCTGTTCCACGTACTTGATGAGCGCTGCCAACCCGACCAGGGTCAGCTCGCACAGCAGGATCGACATGAAGATGACCCGGCCGATATATCTGTCGAGAATGCCGAACATCAGCAGAAACTCCTATGTTGCAGCATCATGCTGACTTTCTCTGGAAGAAGTGACCCTTCACCCCGTTCCACCAGCTGGTGCCCTGCAGGTTGAGCGGCAACCCGATCAGCAGCAGATAGACCAGCGGCACCAGGAACATGCCGGGCCAGTGGGGCAGACGCCCGCTGTCGATGGCCGAGCGGGCGGCGCTGAGCAGCAGGAAGTAGGAGAGATAGAGCAGGATGGCCGGCAGCAGCTTGGCATAACGCCCCTGGCGGGGGTTGACCCTGGCCATCGGCACCACCAGGAAGGTGAGCACCAGGATGGAGAGCGGCAACGACAGACGCCACTGCAGCTCGGCCATCAGCTGGTTGTCCTGGGTGCCGAGCAGTTCCATGGTCGGCTTGGCCGCCGCCTTGCGGTTGGAACGCTCCATCTCCTGCTGGCGGATCACCAGGCTGTACTCGGCAAACTCGGAGACCTGGAACTGGCGGGTGCCGAAACGCCCCTCGTAGCGGGAGCCATCCTTCAGGGTCAGCCACTGCAGTCCGTTATCGTCGACCGTGACCACCCCTTCCGTCGCCACTACCACGGAGGGAGGGGACGTTCCTTCTGCCCGTTGCAGCACGAAGATCTTCTGCAGCTCGGAGCCCTTGTCGTTCAGATCCTGGATGTAGGCGACCAGACGCCCCTTGTCGAGCTCCATGAATCGGCCAGCCTGCAGGAAAGAGATGCCCGGATCGGCCTTGAATTCGTCGATTACCTGGTACTCGCGCTCCTTGGCCTGGGGGGCAATCCAGCCGGTGTTGAATGCCGCGACAGCCGCCGTCAGCAGGGCCAGCACCATGGCACTTCCCATGATGAAACGGTGGCTGAAGCCCACCGCGTGCATCACCGTCATCTCGCTTTCTGCGTACAGACGACCGTGAGCAAACAGAATGGCTAAAAACAGACTGATCGGCAGCATCAACAGGGCCATATTCGGCAGGTTGAGCAGCAAGAGGGTGGACACCAGGCGCGTCGGCACCTCGCCATCGGCGGCATCGCCAATGATCTGGATGAATTGCTGGCTGACGAAGATAAGCAGCAGTACGAAGAGCACCGCCAGCTGGGTTTTCAGGGTCTCCCTGAACAAATATCGGAAAACGATCACAGTCATTCCCAAGTAAACTTGTGTTTTTAGTCGAATGCCTGAAAAATAGGGCCCTATATTGGATTTTTACCAGTTTGAACTGCGGAGCCTGTGGCTGTTCGCTCCGCCTCTGATACCCCAACAAGCACCGCATTATTCAATAAAAGGTGCCTTTTGTCTTTAGGATGTAGGAGATTCCATGGAGTTCAGTGTAAAGAGTGGCAGTCCTGAGAAGCAACGCAGCGCCTGCGTCGTGGTCGGCGTTTTTGAGCCGCGCCGCCTCTCTCCGGTTGCCGAACAGCTGGACAAGATCAGCGACGGCTACCTCAGCTCGCTGCTGCGCCGCGGCGATCTGGAAGGCAAACCAGGCCAGATGCTGCTGCTGCATCAAGTACCCGGAGTACTCAGCGAGCGCGTGCTGCTGGTGGGTTGCGGCAAAGAGCGGGAACTCGACGAACGCCAGTACAAGCAGATCATCAACAAGACCATCACCACCCTGAACGAAACCGGCTCCATGGAGGCGGTCTGCTTCCTGACCGAGTTGCACGTCAAGGGCCGGGACACCTACTGGAAGGTACGCCAGGCGGTAGAAACCACCAAGGCGGGCCTCTACAGCTTCGACCAGTTCAAGACCAACAAGGCCGAACCGCGCCGCCCCCTGCGCAAGCTGGTATTCAACGTGCCAACGCGTCGTGAATTGACCATAGGCGAGCGCGCCATCAACCACGGTCTGGCCGTGGCCAAGGGTGTGCGCATCTGCCGCGACGTGGCGAACATGCCGCCCAACGTCTGCAATCCGGCCTACCTCGCCTCCCAGGCCCGCCGTCTGGCAGATGCCTACGACAACATCACCACCAAGGTGATCGGCGAGCAGGAGATGGCCGAGCTCGGCATGAACTCCTACCTGGCGGTGGCCCGCGGCTCCGAGAACGAGGCCATGATGGCCATCATCGAATACAAGGGCAACGCCGATGCCAAGCCCATCGTGCTGGTGGGCAAGGGGCTGACCTTCGACTCCGGCGGCATCTCCATCAAGCCGGCCGACGGCATGGACGAGATGAAATACGACATGGGTGGTGCCGCCTCCGTGCTCGGCACCATGCACGCCCTGGCCCAGCTGCAGCTCCCCATCAACGTCATCGGCGTGCTGGCGGGCTGCGAGAACATGCCGGGTGGCAATGCCTACCGTCCCGGTGACATCCTCACCACCATGTCCGGCCAGACCGTCGAGGTGCTCAACACCGACGCCGAAGGTCGCCTGGTGCTGTGCGATGCCCTCACCTACGTGGACCGCTACGATCCCGAGACCGTGATCGACGTGGCGACCCTGACCGGCGCCTGCATCATCGCCCTGGGCCACCACACCTCGGGTCTGCTGGCCAACCACAACCCGCTGGCCCACGAGCTGCTCAACGCCTCCGAGCAGGCTGGCGATCGCGCCTGGCGCCTGCCCCTGTTCGACGAGTATCAGGAGCAGCTGGAGAGCCCGTTCGCCGACATGGCCAACATCGGTGGCCGTCCGGCGGGGACCATCACCGCCGCAGCCTTCCTGTCGCGCTTCACCAAGAAGTACAACTGGGCCCACCTGGACATCGCCGGGACCGCCTGGAAGAGCGGCAAGGAGAAGGGCTCCACCGGCCGACCTGTGCCCCTGCTGACCCAGTTCCTGCTCAATCGAGCCGGCGTGGCGGACGTCGAAGACAAGGAGTAATTCCCCTTCCCCATCGACTCCATGAGCGATGCGCAAGGCATTACCCTGTACCACAAGGAAGAGGCCACCCTCTTCCTTGTTTCATTGAGAGAATCCGGGGAAATCCGTGCCCGGCACGGTACTCCGAAGACGGCCAATCGCTGTCCGTCACAGCCAAACGGGACCAACCTGATGAGCCAAGTGACCTTTTACCTGATGAGCGAGCCGGACGACGGCCAGGCTTCTGCCGTCGAGCGCCTCGCCTGCCAGCTTGCGGCCGATGGCTGGAGCGCGGGCCACCTCTACCTGTTCTGCGACGACGAGGCCCAGGCTCTGCGCCTGGACGAACTGCTGTGGCAACTGCCGCCGGATCGCTTCGTGCCGCACCAGTTGCAGGGGGAGAGCGGCCAGGCCCCGGTGGAGATAGGCCATCAGCCACCACGGCGGCGCTATGCCTGCCTCATCAACCTGGCCCGGCAGACACCTTTGTTTGCAGGACACTTCGCTCAAGTGGTAGATTTTGTCCCCACTGACGAAACGCAGAAGCAGCGGGCCCGCGAGCGCTACAAGCTTTATCGCCAGGCGGGACACACCCTCGAGATGAGGGATCAGCCCGTCGCGACTCAGGATCCGGCGCAGCCCTGACTGCCCCCCGTTTCCTCCACCACCATCAGCACCAGAATCCATCCATCCAGATTACGGCGAGACCATGGAAAAGACTTTTAATCACAACGCCATCGAACAGGCGCTCTACCAGCACTGGGAAGCCCAGGGCTACTTCAAGCCCCACGGCGACACCAGCAAAGACTCCTTCTGCATCATGATCCCGCCGCCGAACGTCACCGGTAGCCTGCACATGGGTCACGCCTTCCAGCAGACCCTGATGGACACCCTGATCCGCTACAACCGCATGCAGGGCAAGAACACCCTGTGGCAGGCGGGTACCGACCACGCCGGTATCGCCACCCAGATGGTGGTTGAGCGCAAGATCGCCGCCGAAGAGGGCAAGACCCGCCACGATTACGGCCGCGAAGCCTTCATCGACAAGATCTGGCAGTGGAAGGAAGAGTCCGGCGGCACCATCACCCGCCAGATGCGCCGTCTCGGCGACTCCGTGGACTGGGAGCGCGAGCGCTTCACCATGGATGAAGGCCTCTCCGCCGCCGTCCAGGAAGTGTTCGTCCGTCTCTACGAAGATGGCCTGATGTACCGCGGCAAGCGCCTGGTGAACTGGGACCCCAAGCTCAACACCGCCATCTCCGACCTGGAAGTGGAAAACCGCGAGATCAAGGGCCACATGTGGCACCTGCGTTATCCGCTGGCCAACGGCGCCAAGACCGCCGAAGGCAAGGATCACCTGATCGTCGCCACCACCCGTCCGGAGACCATGCTGGGTGATACCGCCGTGGCTGTGAACCCGGAAGATCCGCGCTACAAGGCGCTGATCGGCCAGCACATCCTGCTGCCACTGGTGAACCGCCTGATCCCCATCGTCGCCGACGAGCACGCCGACATGGAGAAGGGCACCGGCTGCGTGAAGATCACCCCGGCCCACGACTTCAACGACAACGAAGTCGGCAAGCGCCACAACCTGCCGATGATCAACATCTTCACCCTGGACGCCCACGTGCGTGCCGAGGCCGAAGTGGTCGACAGCAACGGCAACCCCAGCACCGCCTATGACGCCACCCTGCCGACCGAGTTCGCCGGGATGGAGCGCTTCGCCGCCCGCAAGGCCATAATCGCCAAGCTGGACGAGCTGGGTCTGCTGGCCGAGATCAAGGATCACGTGCTGCAGCAGCCTTACGGCGATCGCGGTGGCGTGCCCATCGAGCCCATGCTGACCGACCAGTGGTACGTGCGCGTGGCCCCCATGGCCAAGACCGCCATCGAAGCCGTCGAAGATGGCCGCATCCAGTTCGTGCCGAAACAGTACGAGAACATGTACTTCTCCTGGATGCGCGACATTCAGGACTGGTGCGTCTCCCGTCAGCTGTGGTGGGGTCACCGCATCCCGGCCTGGTATGACGATGCCGGCAATGTCTTCGTCGGTCGCAGCGAGGAAGAGGTGCGCGCCAAGCACAGCATCCCGTCCGTGACCGTGCTGCGTCAGGACGAAGACGTGCTCGACACCTGGTTCAGCTCCGCCCTGTGGACCTTCTCCACCCTGGGCTGGCCGAACAACACAGAGGCGCTCAAGACCTTCCACCCGACCGACGTGCTGATGAGCGGCTTCGACATCATCTTCTTCTGGATTGCCCGGATGATCATGATGACCATGCACTTCATCAAGGATGAGAACGGCCAGCCGCAAGTCCCGTTCAAAACCGTCTACATCACGGGTCTTATCCGCGACGAGGAAGGCCAGAAGATGTCCAAGTCCAAGGGCAACGTGCTGGACCCGCTCGACATGATCGACGGCATCAGCCTGGAAGACCTGCTGGAGAAGCGCACCGGCAACATGATGCAGCCGCAGATGGCCGAGAAGATCGCCAAGCGTACCGCCAAGCAGTTCCCGGAAGGGATCGACGCCCACGGCACCGACGCCCTGCGCTTCACTCTGGCGGCGCTGGCCTCTACCGGTCGTGACATCAACTGGGACATGAAGCGTCTGGATGGCTACAACAACTTCTGCAACAAGCTTTGGAACGCCTCCCGCTACGTGCTGATGAACACCGAAGACCAGGATTGTGGCTTCTCTTCGCAAGGCAATGGCGGCGAGATGCAGTTCAGCCTGGCGGACCGCTGGATCCAGTCCCAACTGCAGGTAGCCATCCGTGACTTCCGCACCGCGCTGGATACCTACCGCTTCGACATCGCGGCCGGCGTCTTGTACGAATTTATCTGGAACCAGTTCTGTGACTGGTATCTGGAGCTGACCAAGCCGGTGCTGACCAAGGGTTCCGAGGCCGAGCAGCGCGCTGCCCGCCACACCCTCGTGACTGTACTGGAAACCCTGCTGCGTCTGGCACACCCCATCATCCCGTTCATCACCGAGACCATCTGGAAGTCGGTAGCCCCGCTGGCCGGCGTCAACGCCGACACCATCATGGTGCAGGCCTTCCCGCAGGTGGACGAGCGTAAGCTGGACGAAGCCGCCATGGCGGATCAGGAGTGGGTGAAGGAGTTCATCGTCAGCATCCGCAACATCCGCGCCGAGATGAACGTGGCACCGAGCGTGCCCCTCAACGTGCTGCTGAAATGCGATGCCAAGGATGCCGAGCGTGCCGCTGACAACGAGGCCTTCCTCAAGTCCCTGGCCCGTCTGGAGTCCATCCGTGTACTGGCGGATGGTGAAGCTGCTCCCCTGTCGGTGACCAAGCTCATCGGTGCCACCGAGCTGATGATCCCGATGGCCGGTCTCATCGACAAGGAAGCCGAACTGGCCCGTCTGGCCAAAGAGGTGGCCCGTCTGGTGGGCGAATGCGGCCGCATCGAGGGCAAGCTCGGCAACGAGGCCTTCGTCGCCAAGGCGCCGGAAGCGGTCATCGCCAAGGAGCGCGAGAAGCTGGAGGACTACCGTCTCCAGCTGACCAAGCTGGAAGCCCAGCAGGCCGAGATCGCCGCCCTGTAAGCGAGTCTGTCTCCTTCAAAGCCCCCGTCCATCGGGGGCTTTTTCGTTTCTGGCGCAGGCCCGTCTTGGCACCCTAGCCCGGCCCTTACGGCCCGACTTAACGTGAAAATGCCGCCTGCAGAGGAGGCTGATTGAAAAATTCACGAGCCAAATCACCTCCTTTCACAAGCGCATCGCCCGCAAATTCATTACACTGCCAGCGGTCTTATCTATCGGGAGTGCTGCTGCAGTATGGAAATATTGATCCTGTTTGGATTGATTTTGCTCAATGGCGTCTTTGCCATGTCGGAAATCGCCATCGTCACCGCCCGTAAGGCACGGCTTGCCAAGATGGCGAATGAGGGGAGTCGTTCCGCCGCCATCGCCCTCAAGCTGGGCGAAGATCCGACCCATTTCCTCTCTGCCGTCCAGATCGGCATCACCAGCATCGGCCTGCTCAACGGTATCTATGGCGAATCCCTGCTGGCCCAGCCCTTCGCCCTCTGGCTGCAGGAGTGGGGACTCTCCCCCAAGAGCAGCAGCCTCCTCGCCACCGTCATCGTGGTGGTCCTGGTCACCTACCTCTCCATCGTAGTGGGGGAGCTGGTGCCCAAGCGTCTCGGCCAGCTCAGCGCCGAGCGCATCGCCTGCCTGGTGGCCCGTCCCATGCTCTGGCTCGCGACCCTGACCCGCCCCTTCGTCTGGTTGCTGTCCGCCTCCACCAACACCACCCTGCGCCTGCTGCGGGTCGATCAGAGCAGCGGCGCCAACGTCACCCAGGAGGAGATCCACGCCATGCTGGTGGAGGGCTCGGAAGCCGGGGTGATCGAGGATCACGAGCACACCATGTTGCGGAATGTGTTCCGCCTCGACGAGCGCAGCCTCTCGTCACTGATGGTGCCCCGCAGCGACATCCGCTACATCGACCTCTCCCTGCCGCTGGAAACCAACCTGCAGCGCCTGGTGGAGTATCGCCACAGCTTCTTCCCGGTCTGCGACGGCAGCCTCTCGGATCTGGTGGGCATTCTCAACGTCAGCAAGGTGCTGCACGCCTACATCAAGGGGGAGCCCATCGATCTGGCGGCCCTGACCCAGGATGGCAGCCTGCTGCCGGAGACCCTGAACGGTCTGGAGCTGCTCAACCATTTCCGCACCCATTCCGAGCACATGGTGCTGGTGGTGGATGAATATGGCGAGCTGCAGGGGCTGGTCACCCAGCAGGATCTGCTGGAAACCCTGGCCGGCGACTTCCAGCAGGAAGGTGGGGAGGACAACTGGGCCTTCCAGCGCGCCGACGGCAGCTGGCTGCTCGACGGCCTCATCCCCCTGCCCGAACTGAAGGATTGTCTGGAGCTGGTGCGACTGCCAGAAGAAGAAAAACATCACTATCACACCCTTGGAGGGCTTATCATGCTGCTCCTTGGCCGCCTTCCCCAGACCGGAGACCTGGTCACCCTGGAACAGTGGCAACTGGAAATAGTGGATATGGACGGCCTGCGCATCGACAAGGTGCTTGCCATGCCCTTGACCGACCAACCCAGCTAACCTGCGGAGTTTGCATGTATGGAGCAGTTTTACCACCTGGCTCACGCCTTCATTAATCAGGATCTGGCGACGCTTTCCAATCCCGACATGGTCTTCATGGTCTATGTCGTCCTCCTGACATTCCTGGTGCTGGAGAATGGTTTCATCCCCACTGCCTTTCTGCCCGGCGACACCCTGCTGATCCTGACCGGCGTGCTCATCTATCAGGGCGTGCTGCCCCTGGCAGTCGTCCCGCTGCTGATCCTGGCCACCTTCTGCGGCACCTGGCTCGGCTACATGCAGGGGCGTTTCCTTGGCCACACCCAGATGTATCACAGGCTGATGTCCCATCTGGACGACAAGCACAAGGAGAAGGTGCACTACCTGCTCAACAAGTACGGCATCATCACCCTGATCACCGCCCGCTACATCGCCTTCGTGCGCACCGCCTACCCCTATATCGTCGGCGCCAACGAGATCCCCCAGGGGCGCTTCCTGGTAGTCAACCTCATCAGCTCCATCATGTGGATCTGCCCCCTGGTCGGATTGGGCTACTACCTGAGCCACACCAAGTTGGCCGCGCAGTATGAGTCCCAATTTCTCAGCGTTATCCTCTATCTGCCCGTGGTGTTGCTGGTGGGGGGGCTCATCGCCCTGGTCTGGCGCTGGTGGAGCAAACGCAAGGCCGGTGTCTCTCCGAAGTGAGGCAAATCAGAGGGTCGCCGGCAGGCGGCCCTTTTTTATGGAAAATAGTGGCGAATTCCCCCTGCCCGCTCTTGTAAAGCAAGGGCAAAAATGAGTGAATCTACCGCCTTTTTTCGCTGTGGATGGAGTCGGTCGTATGGGGTGTTGGATTCGCGCAATCGCGCTGGTAGGTGGATTGATGGGACTGCTCGGATCGCCGGCCGCCCTGGCAACACCGAACCCGGCCAAGTTGCAACTCAAGTCGGGCAGCGCCCTGGTGATGGACGTCAACACCGGCAAGACGCTTTATCAGAAGAACCCCGCCCAGGTCCGTCCCATTGCCTCCCTCACCAAGCTGATGACGGCGCTGGTGGTGCTGGATGCCCGCCAGAGCCTGAACCAGACGCTGACCATCGATCAGAACGACAGGGACAACCTCAAGCACACCTACTCCCGGGTGCGCATGGGCACCAAGGTGAGCCGCCGCGACGCCCTGCATCTGGCGCTGATGTCCTCCGAGAATCGCATGGCCTCGGCGCTGGCCCGCCACTACCCGGGCGGCCGCTCGGCCTTCATTCGCGCCATGAACAACAAGGCCAAACAGCTCGGCATGCGCAACAGCCGCTTCTACGACGCCACCGGCCTGTCGACCCGCAACGTCTCCACTGCCCGGGATCTGGCCAAGCTCATCGCCGCCGCCTATCGCCAGCCGCTGATCCGCGAATTCACCCAGGACACCAGCAAGGAGATGCGCTTCAGCACTCCTGCCTACAGCCTGATGTTCAACAACACCAACCCCCTGGTGAAGAACCCGGACTGGGGTGTGCGCCTCTCCAAGACCGGCTACACCGACGAGGCGGGCCGCTGCCTGCTGATGCGTGCCAAGCCGGATAGCCAGGAGCTCGCCATCGTGCTGCTCAACTCCGTGGGGAAACGCACTCCGGTCGGGGATGCCAACCGCATCCGCAAGTGGCTGAAAAGCTGATTCTCTCCACGACGACAAGAAAGGATGCTGCGGCATCCTTTTTTATTGCCCGCAAACCGCCTCTATCCACATCTGAGCACATGCACCAGCAGAAGGTGACAAGGTGTTGTCTCGGACGAAGGGATACGCATAGGGCGCGATAGCGTGAGTGGGGGGGCAGAGTTGGTACAGGAGGCAGGGTGAGGCACCGAGCGAGCGCCCGCCATGCCGGCGTGGCAGCCGTTGTCACGAGCCTGCTGGTGACCGCCTGGATGGCCAGGATGGGATGATCGCGACCACAGCAGCGAAGCAGCAGCGCTGAGGCAAAAAGGTGAAGAGGTGAAGAGGTGAAGAGGTGAAGAGACGAGTATCACAACCAGCCGAGTCGTATCGACACGCCTGGAACGGTCCATAAAAAAACAGCCCCGACCGAAGTCGAGGCTGTCTGTATGGTGCGCCCGAGAGGATTCGAACCTCTGACCACCTGGTTCGTAGCCAGGTACTCTATCCAGCTGAGCTACGGGCGCTCACAAACTTTGGTACTGCTTGAAATATGGTGCGCCCGAGAGGATTCGAACCTCTGACCACCTGGTTCGTAGCCAGGTACTCTATCCAGCTGAGCTACGGGCGCTCACAAACTTTGGTACTGCTTGAAATATGGTGCGCCCGAGAGGATTCGAACCTCTGACCACCTGGTTCGTAGCCAGGTACTCTATCCAGCTGAGCTACGGGCGCTCATAAACTTTTGATTTTGCTTTAAATGGTGCGCCCGAGAGGATTCGAACCTCTGACCACCTGGTTCGTAGCCAGGTACTCTATCCAGCTGAGCTACGGGCGCCCTGATTTAAAGCGATAAAAAAAGCTTACTCAACAGTAAGCCTTCTTTCAGTGCCGACTTGCTGATGGTCAACACATGACTCTCCAAGAGTCCAATATGGTGCGCCCGAGAGGATTCGAACCTCTGACCACCTGGTTCGTAGCCAGGTACTCTATCCAGCTGAGCTACGGGCGCTAATGGCGGAGAAGGGGGGATTCGAACCCCCGATGCGGGTATAAGCCGCATACTCCCTTAGCAGGGGAGCGCCTTCAGCCTCTCGGCCACCTCTCCGTTTGCGGGGCTGATAATACTTCACAGGGATTTTTAGTCAAACACTTTTTTGGAGAAAACAGAGCGTTCGCTCAGCATTTGGCCAAAGAGTGGAATATTCAAGCAATATCGGCACTTACCCAGTCCTGCCGCGCCCTGCAGGCCGATTGCGGGGGCCCGGAAAAACAAAAGGCGACACATGATATGTCGCCTGATAGCTGCTACCTGTACTGCTTAGAAGTTCGGTTGACCCGGCACCTTCTCGGCCTGTATCCGCATGTAGATCTCTTCGCGGTGTACGGAGACCTCTTTCGGCGCGTTGACACCGATACGAACCTGGTTACCCTTCACGCCCAGTACGGTCACGGTCACTTCGTCACCAATCATCAGGGTTTCCCCTACACGACGAGTCAAAATAAGCATTCGCTTGCTCCTGTATCCTGTTTTGTATTTATATCGATATGCGCCATTATCTTACAAAGATACCGATATGGTAAATGGTTGAAACTAAATCAATCAGGGATTGTTTCCCAAGGGCTGCTCGTGAGGCTCTTGATCCAGCCCGAACGCCGAGTGCAACGAACGCACTGCCAGCTCCAGGTACTTCTCGTCAATCACCACGGATATCTTGATTTCAGAGGTGGAAATCAACTGCATGTTGATCCCCTCCTCGCCCAATACCTTGAACATGGTGCGAGCGACGCCGGGATGATTCCACATGCCGACCCCGACGATGGAGACCTTGGCGATCTCCCCGTTGCCCTGCACGCAGGCGGCCCCCAGCTGGGTAGCGGTCTCCTCCAGCAAGGCGCGGGCCCGGCGGTAGTCATCGCGATTCACCGTGAAGGTGAAATCGGCGGTGCCATCCCCCATGGTGTTCTGCACTATCATGTCGACATCTATGTTGGCATCGCTGATCGGATTCAGGATCTGCGCCGCCACCGTCGGCCGGTCCGGCACACCCAGAATGGTCAGGCTTGCCTCGTTGCGATTGAACGCAATGCCGGATACCAGGGGTGCTTCCATCCTCTCACCTCCATATGTGATTAAGGTTCCCTCTCCGTCGACAAAACTCGACAGCACCCGCAACGGCACGCGGTACTTGCCCGCGAATTCCACCGAACGGATCTGCAGCACCTTGGCCCCCAGGCTCGCCATCTCCAGCATCTCCTCGAAGGTGATGGTATCGAGGCGACGCGCCTTGGGCTCGATGCGCGGGTCCGTGGTGTAGACACCATCCACATCGGTAAAGATCTGGCATTCGTCGGCCTTGATGGCCGCAGCCACGGCCACGGCCGTGGTGTCCGAACCCCCACGCCCCAGGGTGGTGATGGCATTGTGCTCATCACGCCCCTGGAAGCCGGCGATCACCACCACCTTGCCGGCACCGAGCTCGGCCTGAACCTGCTCGGTGTCGATCCGGGTGATGCGCGCCTTGCCATAGGCGGAGTCGGTGTGGATACGAACCTGATCGCCGGTCATCGAGACCGCGGGACAACCGCGCTTGTTCAACGCGATCGCCAGCAGCGCTATGGTGACCTGCTCACCGGTCGAGATCAGCACATCCATCTCGCGCCGATTGGCATCCTGATCCAGCTGCTGGGCCATGCCCAGCAACCGGTTGGTTTCACCCGACATGGCGGAAACCACCACCACCACATCATGTCCCTGGGAGCGGGTCAGCTGAACGCGATCGGCGACTGCCTCGATCCGCTCCAGCGTTCCGACCGAGGTACCACCGTACTTCTGAACAAAGAGTGCCACAGATCACCTCGCCCGATTACAGGCGCTCTTCCAGCCAGGAGTGAACGGATTGCAGCGCCGCCGGCACCGCCTCAGGCTGGGTACCACCCGCCTGTGCCATGTCGGGACGACCACCGCCCTTGCCACCCACCTGCTGGGCCACCAGATTGACCAGCTCGCCAGCCTTGACCTTGGCGGTCAGGTCATTGGTCACACCGGCAATCAGGTTGACCTTGCCGTCGCTGCTGGTTGCTAGCAGCACGACACCGGACTTCATCTGGTTCTTCAGCTCGTCCAGCATGCCGCGCAGGGACTTGGGATCGGCCCCTTCCAGCGCCGCGACCAGCACCTTCTGGCCATTGATCTCGATGACCTGGCTCAGCAGGTCGTTGCCGGCCTGGGCGGCCAGCTTGGCCTTGAGCTGTTCCAGCTCGCGCTCCATCATCTTGGCCTTGTCCAGCACCTGGCGCACCTTGTCGACGATGGAGAATTGATCCCCCTTCACCAGGGCGGCCGCCTCTTCGATCTGCTCACCCATCTGGTGCATGAAGTCGATGGCGCCCTTGCCGGTCACCGCCTCGATACGGCGCACACCGGCGGCGATACCGCTCTCGGCGACGATCTTGAAGAAGCCGATGTCACCGGTACGCTTGGCATGAGTACCGCCACACAGCTCGGTGGAGTAGTCGCCCATGCGCACGACGCGCACGTCGTCTTCGTACTTCTCGCCAAACAGCGCCATGGCACCGGCCGCCTTGGCCGCGTCCAGGTTCATCAGCTGGGTAGCGACTTCGTGGTTGGCACGGATCTGGGCGTTGACCAGCTCCTCGACCCGGCGGATGGTCGCCATGGTCAGGCCTTCGAAGTGGGAGAAGTCGAAGCGCATGCGCTCGGCGCCCACCAGGGAGCCCTTCTGGGTCACATGCTCGCCCAGCGCCTGGCGCAGGGCCGCGTGCAGCAGGTGAGTCACGGAGTGGTTCAGAGCCACGGCCTGACGGCGGTCGCCATCGACCACGGCCTCGACCTCGGCGCCCTTCTCCAGGGTGCCCAGCTCCAGATAGCCCTTGTGAATGATCGCCTTGCCGGCCTTCTGGGTATCGGTCACGGCGAAAATGCCGTCGTCCACCTTGAGGATGCCGCTGTCGCCCACTTGGCCACCGGACTCCGCATAGAAGGGGGTCTCGGCCAGCACGATCACGGCCTCTTCACCAGCGATCAGCCCGTTGACCTCGACGCCATCCTTGTAGATGCCGATCACCTGGGTGTTCTGGCTCAGTTGCTTGTAACCGGTGAAGGGGGTCTCGAAATCGAGTTTCAGGACCTCGTTGTAGTTCACGCCAAAGCTGGAGGCCTCTTTCGCGCGGGCGCGCTGCTTCTCCATCTCGACCTTGAAGCCCTCTTCGTCGATGCCGATCTCGCGCTCGCGCACCACGTCAGCGGTCAGATCCGCCGGGAAGCCATAGGTGTCATAAAGCTTGAACACCACCTCGCCCGGGATGACCTTGGCGTCGCCGAGGTTCGCCAGCGCGTCTTCCAGCAGCAGCAGACCCCTGTCCAGGGTGCGGACGAACTGCTCTTCCTCGATGCGCAGCACGCGCTCGACCAGGGGCAACTGGGCAATCAGCTCTTCGGCCACGTCCTTCATCTGCACGGCCAGCTCGGCCGCCAGCTTGTAGAAGAAGACCTCGGTAGCGCCCAGCTTGCGACCGTGACGCACGGCGCGGCGGATGATCCGGCGCAGCACATAGCCCCGGCCTTCGTTGGAGGGCATGACACCGTCAGCCACCAGGAAGGCACAGGAGCGAATGTGGTCGGCGATGACGCGCAGGGACTGGTTGCTCAGATCCGTGGTACCGACGATCTCGGCGGCCTTCTTGATCAGCGCCTGGAAGATGTCAATCTCGTAGTTGGAGTGCACGCCTTGCATGATGGCGGAGATACGCTCCAGGCCCATGCCGGTGTCCACAGACGGACGAGGCAGCGGCTCCATGGTGCCGTCTGCCTGACGGTTGAACTGCATGAAGACCACGTTCCAGATCTCGATGAAACGGTCGCCGTCTTCTTCCGGTGAACCGGGAGGGCCGCCCCAGATGTGGTCGCCGTGATCATAGAAGATCTCGGTGCAGGGACCGCACGGACCGGTATCGCCCATCTGCCAGAAGTTATCGGAGGCAAAGGCGGCGCCCTTGTTGTCACCGATGCGCACGATGCGATCGGCCGGTACGCCGATCTCGTTCGCCCAGATGTTGAAAGCTTCGTCGTCCGTTTCATAGACGGTCACCAGCAGGCGCTCTTTGGGCAGCTTGAGGGTACCGGTCAGGAATTCCCAGGCAAAACGGATAGCGTCCTGCTTGAAGTAGTCACCGAAGCTGAAGTTGCCCAGCATCTCGAAGAAGGTGTGGTGACGCGCGGTATAGCCGACGTTTTCCAGGTCATTGTGCTTGCCGCCCGCACGCACGCAGCGCTGGGCCGTGGTGGCGCGGTTGTAGGCACGCTTGTCTGCGCCAAGGAACACGTCCTTGAACTGGTTCATCCCTGCGTTGGTGAACAGCAGGGTCGGGTCATTGTGCGGTACCAGCGAGCTGGAAGTGACAACCTGGTGCCCCTGGGAGCGGAAATACTCGAGAAACGCGGCGCGTATCTCTGACGTGGACATATACATGGAAAATCCTGCTTGATTCGAATACGGACTTTTAACCGCATTAATGTAAGTTTTCTGCCGGGTAAAGTAAAACGCGCGGGCCCCTTGCGGGTGAAAAAGCCCGCAACGGATACGGCGGCGAGCGACGCGTTCGCAAGCGGGGCGTAAATGGGGGGTCGGCCGGCTGACACTGGCAGCCCTCTGGCTGCAATCGGAGGGGTTAATGGGAGTACAAACATGGTCGTGCGAGCGAGGGCGCCGCCACCGCACACCAAGACGTGTCTACTCCCCCTCCTCCTGCAAAGTAGAGAGGGCATAGCGAGCCTGATCTTGCGTGAACCCCCGGCCAAGCAGGTATTTGAGCCATTTCATGCGCAACTTGAAGTCGGCGAGATCGGCGGCCCGGGCACGCCGCGCCAGCAGTGCCAGGGCAAGCTCGAACCAGTCCAGCTCGGGTTGCTCGAAGGCGGCATCAATCTGGACATCGCTCAGCCCCTTGCGGCGCAAGTCGAAACGGATCTTGAGCGGGCCATGCCCCTTGGCGGCACCAGCCCGCACCGCCATGGCACCGTAGCGCTCGTCATCGATCCAGTGATAGCCGCGACAGTAGTCGAGCACGGCGTCGATCACTTCCTCCTTGAAGCCTTGCTGACGCAGGCGCCTGGCCAGCTCCGACTCGGCGCTCTCGCGCCGTGCCAGGCTGCGCATGGCGAAGGCGCGGGCGGCGGCCAACTGCTCCTCAAAGGTGGGTTCGACGGGCTCGGCAGGGTCGGTAACGGATTCATCAACCATAAATGACAAGGCCGGGTATCAACCCGGCCTTCCTTTTGCTCTTATTCGAACTCTTGTTCGTTTTCGGCTTCAAACTCGTCGTACTCGGCGGCGGAGGCTTTCTCCTCCACCGGCGCAGCACCGGAGAGCAGCAGCTCGCGCAGCTTGGCTTCTACCTCGCCAGCCAGCGCCTTGTTCTCGGAGAAGAGCTTCATGACGTTGGCCTTGCCCTGACCGATCTTCTCGCCGTTGTAGCTGTACCAGGCACCGGCCTTGTCGATCAGCTTGTGCTTGACCCCCAGGTCCACCAGCTCGCCCTCTTTGGAGATGCCGGCACCGTAGAAGATCTGGAATTCGGCCTGCTTGAAGGGGGGAGCCACCTTGTTCTTGACCACCTTGACGCGGGTCTCGTTGCCGACCACTTCGTCCCCTTCCTTGATCGCGCCGGTACGACGGATGTCCAGGCGCACGGAGGCGTAGAACTTGAGCGCGTTACCACCGGTCGTGGTCTCCGGGCTACCGAACATGACGCCGATCTTCATCCGGATCTGGTTGATGAAGATGCACAGGCAGTTGGCGTTCTTGATGTTGGCGGTCAACTTGCGCAGGGCCTGGGACATCAGACGAGCCTGCAGGCCGACGTGGGAGTCACCCATCTCCCCTTCGATTTCCGCTTTCGGCGTCAGGGCGGCCACGGAGTCGACGATGATGACGTCGACGGCGTTGGAGCGCACCAGCATGTCACAGATCTCCAGCGCCTGTTCACCGGTATCCGGCTGGGAGATCAGCAGGTCGTCGACATTGACCCCCAGCTTGGCGGCGTAGACGGGATCCAGGGCGTGCTCCGCATCGACGAAGGCGCAGGTCTTGCCCTTCTTCTGGGCCTCGGCGATCACCTGCAGGGTCAGCGTGGTCTTGCCGGAGGATTCCGGACCGTAGATCTCGACGATACGGCCGCACGGCAAACCGCCGATCCCCAGCGCCACGTCCAGGGAGAGGGAGCCGGTGGAGATGGCTTCGATGTCCATGGTCTTGCTGTCGCCCAGACGCATGATGGAGCCTTTGCCAAACTGCTTTTCGATCTGGCCCAGCGCAGCCGCCAGTGCCTTCTGTTTGTTCTGATCCATGCCAATCTCCGCTGGGAATCGTGATGAAGAAGTGAAGTTGGGCTAAGTATACTGTTTATGCATACAGTATCAAGCCCAATTTATTTGAGCAGGGCCAGCAGTCCGGACAAGGCCTGTCTGACCGCCTGCCGACGAACCTGATGGCGATCCCCGTCGAAACGGGCGAGCAGAGAGTGATGGCGACCGGTGCGATCCGCCCAGGCGAACCAGACGGTACCGACCGGCTTCTCGTCGCTACCGCCGCCGGGCCCGGCGATGCCGCTGATGGCCACGCAGATCCCCGCATCGGAGCGGGCCAGGCAGCCTCGGGTCATCTCCAGTACCACCGCCTCGCTGACGGCGCCGTGGCGCAGCAGGCTGTCGATGCTGACGCCCAGCATCTGCTGCTTGGCCTCGTTGGTATAGGTGACGAAGCCGCGATCGAACCAGGTCGAGCTGCCGGCGATATCGGTAATGGCCGTGGCCACGCCGCCGCCGGTACAGGACTCCGCCGTGGCGGCCAGCCAGCCCTTGGCCAGCAATGCTTCGCCCAGCTCCTGGGATAAACGGGTGATCTCTGCCTCAAGTCCCATCGTCATCTCCTCAGTTGCCCCTTGCAGGGCGAAATATGCGGCTCATTATGCAGTTGCCCCGCCCCCCGGGCAACCGACCCGGGTTCGTGCGCGTCAGCAAGTTGTCACGGCTTAAGCTCCAGTACAAGGGCACCTCGTATCATCTCATGGCACCGTCATGCGTGCGGTTTCACCCCGTGACAGAAAAGGAGAACACACCGATGAAACACCCGTTCAAAGCCGCCATGGCTGCCCTCGCCCTCTGCGCCACCACCCAGGTTTTTGCAGCCGAGGCGACCCCGGAGCTGCAGACCGAGACAACCCTGGCCCAGGAGCTCAACCTCTCGAACGCGCAGATGGAGCAGATCAAGGGACTGCGTGAGCAGGCAGCCAAGGACCTGGGAGCCGTCAAGCTCGATGCCATCGGCCAGGACGTCATCGTCAACATGATCAAGTCCGGCAAGTGGGACGAGGCGGCCGCCAAGAAACAGCTGCAAACCATCAGCGACGTACAGGCCGAAGCTCGCTATTATCGCGCCCACTACCTGTTCGAGGTGAGCCAGGTGCTGACACCTGAGCAGAAAGCCAAGCTGCACGAGATGCTGAACGGCGGCGAGGCGATGTACTGAGAGGCGGTTTCCCTCCTCTGACCCCAATCCCCGCGCCGATGCGGGGATTTTGTCTGTTCCTCCTCTTCTGCCCCGGTTGGACAAGGCTCAGGAGCCCCCTCTCTTAGCCCCTCCCCGACCCAGCAAGCTGCGACCAAGCCAGGCTAGGACGCCGGCTTTGCCCCCAAGACGGAGATAACTCCTCACCATCCGCTCCCGAGCATGTAGAATGGCCTCCAGATTCAGACCCATGATGGCAGACGCTTGCCTGCCAGAGCACCTTCTGGAAAAGCACATGACAGCACAGCACCCAGTCAGCAGCGCCAATCTCAGCGCTCACACCCCCATGATGCAGCAGTACCTGACCCTCAAGGCAGAAAACCCGGAGATCCTGCTGTTCTACCGCATGGGCGACTTCTACGAGCTCTTCTACGACGATGCCCGCAAGGCCTCCCAACTGCTCGATATCTCCCTGACTAAGCGCGGCCAGTCGGCGGGCAGCCCCATCCCCATGGCGGGGGTGCCTTATCACGCCATCGAGGGGTATCTGGCCAAGCTGGTGCAGCTCGGCGAGTCTGCCGCCATCTGCGAGCAGGTAGGGGATCCGGCCACCAGCAAGGGGCCGGTGGAGCGCAAGGTCATTCGCATCATCACCCCGGGCACCGTCTCCGACGAGGCGCTGCTCACCGAGCGTCAGGACAACCTGATCGCCGCCGTCTACCACGACGGCCGCCGCTTCGGTTACGGCACCATGGACATCGGCTCCGGCCGCTTCTTCATCAACCAGTTCGAGAAGGAAGAGACCCTGCTCGCCGAGCTGCAGCGCACCAACCCGGCCGAGCTGCTCTACCCCGAATCCTTCGAGTTCCTGCGCCACGTCGAGGGTCGCCGTGGCCTGCGCCGCCGCCCGGAGTGGGAATTCGAGCTCGGCACCGCCCGCAAGCTCTTGTGCCAGCAGTTTGGCACCCAGGATCTGGTGGGCTTCGGCGTCGAGCAGAGCGAGACCGCACTGTGCGCCGCCGGCTGCCTGATGCAGTACGTGAAAGACACCCAGCGCACCGCCCTGCCCCACATTCGCAGTGTGCGCCTCGAGCAGCCCGATCATGCGGTCATCATGGACGCCGCCACCCGCCGCAATCTGGAGCTGACCCAGAACCTGGCCGGCGGCCACGACAACACCCTCTCCGCCGTGCTGGACTGCACCGCCACCCCCATGGGGAGCCGGCTGCTCAAGCGCTGGATCCACCAGCCGATCCGCGACCGGGTGATCCTCAAAGGCCGCCAGAGCACCATCAAGGAGCTCATCGAGCAGAACCTCTATGACGATCTCGGCGGCCTGCTGCGCCGGGTCGGCGACGTGGAGCGGGTGCTGGCGCGCCTGGCCCTGCGTTCCGCCCGTCCGCGTGACCTCACCCGCCTGCGCCAGGCCTTCGCCCAGCTGCCCGAGCTTCAGCGGCTGTTGGCCGAGAGCGAGCACGAGGCGGTGCAGCAGCTGCGCGAGCGGGCCAGCACCTTCCCCGAGCTGTTCGACCTGCTGGAGCGCGCCGTGATGGAGGTGCCGCCTGTGCTGATCCGCGATGGCGGCGTCATCCGTGAAGGGTTCAACACTGATCTGGACGAGCTGCGGGATCTCGCCAACGGCGCTACCGCAAGCCTGGCCCGCATCGAGGAGCGGGAAAAGGCGCTGACCGGCATCAACACCCTCAAGGTGGGCTACAACAAGGTGCACGGCTTCTACATCGAGGTGAGCCGGGCCAACAGCCACCTGGTGCCGGCCCACTACATCCGCCGCCAGACGCTGAAAAACAACGAACGCTACATCATCGACGAGCTCAAGAAGTACGAGGACAAGGTGCTCACCGCCCAGGCCCAGGCGCTGGCGCTGGAGAAGCGCCTCTACGAGGAGCTGCTCGATGCCCTGCTGCCGCACCTGGGCGAGCTGCAGGAGTCCGCCGCCGCCCTGGCGGAGCTGGACGTGCTGGCCAACCTGGCGGAGCGGGCCGAAACCCTGGACTACCGCTGCCCCACCCTCATCGACGAGGATCAGATCCTGATCGAGGCGGGCCGCCATCCGGTGGTGGAGCAGGTGATGACGGACCCCTTTATCGCCAACCCTATCCGGCTCGAGCGGGAACGCCGCATGCTGATCATCACGGGCCCCAACATGGGGGGTAAGTCCACCTACATGCGCCAGACCGCGCTCATCGTGCTGCTGGCCCACATCGGTGCCTTCGTGCCAGCCGACAGCGCCCGTATCGGCCCCATCGACCGCATTTTCACCCGGATCGGGGCGTCGGACGATCTCGCCTCCGGCCGTTCCACCTTTATGGTGGAGATGACCGAGACCGCCAATATCCTCAACAACGCCACCGCCCGCAGCCTGGTGCTGATGGACGAGATCGGCCGCGGCACCAGCACCTATGACGGCCTGTCCCTGGCCTGGGCCTGCGCCGAGCAGCTGGCGAGCAAGATTGGCGCCTACACCCTGTTCGCCACCCACTACTTCGAGCTGACCCGGCTGCCGGAGTTGATGAACGGGCTTGCCAACGTCCATCTGGATGCGGTGGAGCACGGTGACACCATCGCCTTCATGCACGCGGTGCAGGAGGGGGCGGCGAGCCGCTCCTACGGCCTGCAGGTGGCCGCCCTGGCGGGAGTGCCGAAATCGGTGATCCAGCAGGCCCGCCACAAACTGCACGAGCTGGAGAGCGCCACCCCGGTGGCCGCCGGCGAAGTGCGCCCGACCCCGGTCGCCCTGCCGCCCCAGAGCCATCCCGTGGTGGAGGAGCTGGAAGCGGTGCGCCCGGACGAGCTGACCCCGCGTCAGGCCCTGGATCTGCTCTATCGCCTCAAGCAGATGCTGTAACCCGTCACCAACACAGCCATAAAAAAAGGGGAACCGCGAGGCTCCCCTTTTCGTTGTCATGGTTCTGCCTGTCATCAGGCCGGCCCTATCCTGTCCATCAGACTCATGTGGCTGGAGCCATCGTGGCGCTTGAGGTTCTGGCGGTATTCGAACTGGCGCTGGCTCTCCTGCTTGAGGCCCAGCATCAGGGAGTAGCACATGGCCAGCATGATCAGGGAGAAGGGCAGTGCGGCTATGATGCTGGCCGCCTGCAGGGCGGCCAGACCGCCGGAGACCAGCAGAATGGCCGCCACCAGCCCCTGACCCAGCCCCCAGACCGCGCGGTGCAGCACGGGGGGATCCTGATCCCCGATGGAGAGCAGGGTCGTGATGACGAGGGTGCCCGAGTCGCTGGAGGTGATGAAGTAGGTGCAGATGAGCAGCGTCAGCACCCCTTTGGCGATCCAGCCGAAGGTCTCCCAGTGCAGCAACTCCACCGTCTTGTAGAGCGCCAGGGTGACGTCCTGGTTGACCGCTTCTACCACGCCACCCGAGCCGAACAGCTCGAGGTGCATGGCTGTCCCGCCGAAAACGGTGAGCCAGAGCATGCCGAGCAGGGAGGGCACCAGCAGCACGCCGAGCACGAACTCGCGGATGGTGCGTCCCTTGGAGATGCGGGCGATGAACATGCCGACGAAGGGAGCCCAGGCTATCCACCAGCCCCAGTAGAAGGCGGTCCAGCTCGATTGCCAGGCCGAGGTGCCGTTCGCCTCTGTGTTGGTCCAGAAGCTCAGGCGGACGATGTTCTGCAGGTAGTCACCGATGTTCTGCACATAAGCATTGAGGATATAGGTGGTCGGGCCCAGCGCCAGGAACAGGGCCAGGACGAAGACGCTGAGCCAGATGTTGAGCTCGGAGAGGATCTTCACCCCGCGCCCGACACCGGAGATGGCCGACAGGGTCGCGATCAGGCTGATGCCCCCGATGAGCCAGAGCTGGTTCGCCTGCGAGACCTCCATGCCGAACATCTGGTTGAGACCCGTGTTCATCTGGGAGACCCCGAGGCCGAGGGAGGTCGCCACCCCGAACACGGTGCCGAACACCGCCAGCACGTCGGCGGCGTGGCCCCAGAAGCCGTAGATGCGATCGCCGAGGATGGGGTAAAGCACAGAGCGAATGGCCAGCGGCAGCTTGCGCCGGTAGCTGAAGAAGGCCAGCGACAGGCCGACGATCACGTAGATGGCCCAGGGGTGCAGACCCCAGTGGAAGAAGGTGAGACGCATGGCGATCTGCGCCGCCTCCGGGGTCATGCCTTCGGTGACGAAGGGGTTGCCCTGCAGGTGGTACATGGGTTCGGCGATGCTCCAGAACACCAGACCGATCCCCATGCCGGCGCTGAACAGCATGGAGAACCAGGCGAAGTAGCCGAACTCCGGTACCTGGTCGTCGTCGCCCAGCCGGATGCTGCCAAAGCGGCTGAACATCAGATAGACGGCGAAGAACAGGAACAGGGCGACCACCAGAATGTAGTACCACTTGAAGCCTGCAATGATGGTGTCCTTGGCGCCGGTGAACCAGGTGCCCGCGGTGTCGGGATCAAATACACCAAACAGCAGGAACAGGGTCACGACGGTCAGGGCCGTCATGGCCATGGTGGGATTGAGGCCTTTCAATAGCCCTTTGGTTGCTCTCATCAACCCTCCTTAGTCGTTGTTGAAGAAGTCTTCGCCCACGTGATCACCCGCACCGCCGATGGCACGATAGACCAGTCGACCGGCGACCTGCTCACGGTGATCCACCAGGCTGACGGAAGGCTGACCGTTCACCGCGTGGCGCTTGCCGAGGAAGATGGCCATGGGGACCCCCAGGCTGGAGACACCGCTGGTGATCCAGAGGCGGTTGAAATCGTAGGAGCCGCCGATGAACTCGAGCTGGGCCAGGCCGTTGTCCAGACCCGCCAGGTAGAAGTTCATGGCGCTCTCGTCGGGGAAGAGGTGCACCAGCACATAGGCATAGCGCAGTTCATTGACCAACTCCTTTAGGCTGAAAGAACCTGTATTGCTGCAGGAGAGGGGCAACTCGCCATCATAGTGATGCACCTTGAGGTTGTTGGGGTCCTCGTCATAGGCGGGCTGATAACGTACGAAAGCCGCAGTATCAGGCAGTTCATAACGGACTCTGACCACGCGCAGGTCGGCAACCAGGGACTTGATATCCAGGTCGTCATGCATGATGTCACTCCTTAAATATCGGGTTTTCATGGGAAAATGGTTCAATAACCTAACACAATATTATTTAGAGTAGAAATGATTACACCAAAAACCATATTGACCCGATGGTGAATTAGGTGGAGAATTTTGCGCCTCTCCACAGCCCTGCACTAACCCGGACTCCCATGGAAAAACATGATGAAGTGCTGATCGCACTGCGCCAGATCATCCGTGCCATCGACATGCACTCCAAACGCCTGATCAAGGAGGCCGGGCTGACGTCGCCCCAGCTCCTGCTGCTCAAGGGGATCGACGAGCTGGGCCAGATCTCCATGCGCCAGCTGGCGGATCACACCAACATGAGTCAGGCCACCGCGACCACCATCATGGACCGGCTCGAGAGTCGTCAGCTGGTGCAGCGCATCCGCAGCGATACCGACAAGCGCAAGGTCCATGCGACCCTGACTGACGCGGGACGCGCCCTGCTCGCCCAGGCCCCCACCCCGCTGCAGGAGAGCTTCATCCAACGCTTCCAGGCCCTGGAAAACTGGGAGCAGGGCCTGCTGCTCTCTTCCCTCCAGCGTATCTCGGCCATGATGAACGCCGACGGGATCGACGCGGCCCCGGTGCTGAGCGTCCGCCCCCTGACCGAAGAGCGGGCCTGAACGCCAGCCATAAAAAAAGCTCCCTGACGGGAGCTTTTTTTATGAGGGCCTGAAGAAAAGGCTCACTCTTCCAGACTGATGCCGATGTTGGAGACACCGTCCTGGGCCGCAAATTTGCGGATGGCCAGGATGCGATCGCTGTCGCGCTCGTGAGCCACCCGCTTGAGCAGCTCAACCTGGAACTCCAGCTCGGCCTCCATGTGCTCGTGCTCGTAGAGCTCCTCGTCGGTCAGCTCGCGCCCTTCCAGCATGTCGATGAACCCCGCCACCGTCCCCACCGAGGCATGGCTGGCGTCGTTCGCCTCCTCACCCACCCGGCAGATCACCGAGTTGTAGGCACAACCCAGCGCCACGCAGGCATCCAGCGCCGGATAGGCACCATAGGATTCAAACTTGCTGGGCTCGGGAATATAGACCTCGAACGCCTCCAGGATGGCGCCCAGATTGACGCGGGATCCCTTGACGGTCAGGTAGTTCCACATCTGATCCAGGGCGTGGCGAAACGCCTTTGCATCCCCGAAGCCGGTCGCCTGGGTAAACAGCACATAGTTGGGGTACATGCGCTCTGCCAGCGCCAGGGTGTAGACCGTCTGCTGCCAGGGTTGCAGCTCGGCCAGTCGCTTATAAAACTTGTCACCAAACACTGGAGTCGGATCCTTTGCAAAATGTGGGGCAGATTGTAGCCCACGAGGGGCGCGGCGAAAATGAAAAAGCGCCCAGCTCGACTTTCTTGCCCAATCAACTGGGGTAAGATGGGTACAGCACCCTCATCGCCCTGCCATAAACATGATAAGGAACAAGAGTATGAGCCAACGTACCCTGCTTCTGCTCAGCCAGGACAACCACCACTACGAGCGTCTGCTCAAGGCGGCCAATCTGCCCCATCTGCGCATCCTTCGGGCCGACAATCAGGGCGAGGCCGAGAAACTGATCGGCGATGCCCACATCCTGATGGCCGAGCCGGCGAGGGCCAAACCCCTGCTGGCCAAGGCCGGCCGGCTGAGCTGGCTCCAGTCCACCTATGCCGGGGTCGACGTCCTGCTGGATGCGAGCTGCCGCCGTGACTACCTGCTCACCAATGTGCGCGGCATTTTCGGCCCGCTGATGAGTGAATACGTGTTCGGCCACCTGCTCAGTCTCACCCGTCAGCTGCCGCTCTATCGTGATCAGCAACAGCAGAAGCTGTGGCAGAGCCACCCCTATCAGGGGCTGAGAGGCAAGACCCTGCTGCTGCTCGGCACCGGCAGCATAGGCCAGCACATCGCCCACACCGGCAAACACTTCGGAATGAGGGTGCTCGGCATCAGCCACAGCGGCCATGAGTGCGCCGGGTTCGATCAGGTATATCAGTTGCCGGCCCTGAACAAGATGCTGGCCCAGGCCGACGTCATCGTCAGCGTGCTGCCGTCGACCCGCGAGACCCGCCACCTGTTCACCGCCGATCGCTTCAACCACTGCAAACCGGGCGCCATCTTCTTCAACGTCGGCCGGGGCAGCGCGGTCCACGAGGGGGATCTGCTGGCAGCCCTGCGCGGCGGCCAGCTCGGCACGGCGGTGCTGGATGTGTTCGAGCAGGAACCCCTGCCCGCCGACAGCCCGCTCTGGCGCCAGCCCAACCTCATCATCACCCCCCACAACAGCGCCTACAGCTTCCCCGAGGATGTGGCCCAGATCTTCATCCGCAACTACATCCGCTTCATCGACGGCCAGCAACTCGACGGCCGGATTGACTTCGACAAGGGCTACTAGCCGCCCAACGAAAAGGCCCCGCCAGTTGGCGGGGCCTTCGTTTGTGCGAGGGAGGAGGATCAACCCGCCTCCATCTCCTTGCGGTAGCTTTTCACCTTGGCGAGGAACTGGCGCTTCTCCTTGCCGGAGAGGGGTTCCGCCATCGGCAGCTTGACCTTCATGGCATCCACCGGACGGTTATTGATCCGCACCTCGTAGTGCAGGTGGGCACCGGTGGAGCGGCCCGTGTTGCCGGAGAGCGCGATCTTGTCCCCCATCTTCACCCTCTGACCCGGTTTCACCAGCAGCTTGCTCAGGTGCAGGTAACGGGTCGTCAGGGTACGGCCATGCTTGATGACCACATAGGTACCGGCCAGCGGGTGACGGGTGGCCTTGAGCACGACACCGTCCCCGGTCGCCATGACGGCCGTCCCGACCGGCAGGGCAAAGTCGGTCCCCTCGTGAGGGCGCACCTGACCCGTGATGGGGTGGCGTCGTGCCGGGTTGAAGTTGGAGCTCACGCGATAGCGGCTGTGGGTCGGGTAACGACGGAAACCGCGCTCCAGGCTGTTCGCCTGACCGTCATAATAGTTGCCATCCTCGGACAACCAGGCGGACACCGCCTTGCCCTGGCTGAGCACTTCGACCCCCAGCAACTGGGTGTTGCCCGTGCTCTTGCCCTCGACCGTCTCCTGTCTCACCAGCACCTTGAACTTGTCGCCCTTTTTCAAATCCTTGGCAAAGTTCATGCGCCACTGGAACAGGTTGGCGATCTTCTGGATGTGATTCGCCGGGATCCCTGCGTTGCGGGCACTGACGTAGAAGCTGCCATTGATGACACCCTCATAGCTCTTCTGCTGCCACTCCACCTCTTCGTTGAGCATGTTGGCGCTGTAGGAGTCATCCGTGCGCTCCAGCACCAGGGTCTGCTTTATGTTCAGGCGGATCTTGAGCTGCTGCAGTATGTTGTCCTGATCGATCAGCAACTCTATGGTCTGACCGGGTTTGAGGCGAGCCAGATTGTTCTTGGCATCCGCATCCAGCACCTTGTAGAGGGTGGTGGTGGACAGCCCCAGGTTGTTGAAGATGGTGGTGAGAGTTTCGCCGTTTCGTACCCGGTAATCCTGCCACTGGGGGGTGGCATCGGCCGGAATGTCATCATCCGGAGCCGCAGCCTCCACCAGCTCGTGATCCGGGATGTCGTTGAAGTCGGTGTTGTCTTCGTTGGTGGCCGTGCCTGTCGTGGCAATCGGCAATTCCAGACGCAGTGGCCGCTCCAGGATGTCACCCGGAGCTGGCAATACGGCTACCGCTGACAGCGTCATGGCCGTGAGCAATAGCATGGCGTAAAAGTGTTTGCGGGGAACCGGGGGTTCCCAGTTGGCAGCCTGCGCTACCAAGGGACGGAGACGTTTCATCCGCTATCCTGTTATTAGATCTAAGGGTGGTTGTGGGTCTGTCTTTATAAATTTTTATTATGAAAATCGAATATCTGGGTGTTAGACCTAAATACTTACAAAAAGTTCATACCTACATGCACGAAACTCACATTTTATGCATAACCTTCCAGCATGGGCAGAAATGATCGTCGTTTTGGGCCATTTTTTTCTATTTTTAAGAACCCTGTCCGGTTGCGTGGCCCCCTGGCCCCGCACATGTTGCAAAAACATTTCCATGGAGTGGGTATGTCATTGGCAAAATTGTTAAACATCATCATTGTGGTTCTGTTCGCCATCGGTGCCGCCTTGCTGCTGCTGCTGGAGATCACCACGGTCCGGCAATCTATTCTCGACCAGATGTCCGCCAATCTTGAGACCTCCATCACGGCGCTCGGTCTGGTGCTGCAGGGCACCCTGCTCAATGATGACAAAGTCCTCGCGGAAACCATCGTCAACGCCATGTTCGACGGTGGGTTTGTCAGCTCCGTCGTCTTGCTGGATCCGGACGGCCAGCCGTTGTTCCAGAGGGTGTTCCACTCTGCACAGCAGAACGTGCCGAGCTGGCTCCCCTCCCTGGTCCACATGCCACCGGTCAAGGTGGAGCAGGAGCTGACCGATGGTTGGCGGATCCTCGGCACCCTCACCCTGGAAGGGCACGAGGGATATGCCTACCAGCACCTGTGGAATGCCATCAGCCGCACCGGGCTCGCACTGCTCGCCGGTGTGCTGGTCTTTACCCTCATCATCACCTGGGTATGCCATCGCCTGCTGCGTCCGCTCGAGCAAGTCAGCCTGCAACTGACGCAGCTTCGCCAACGCCAGTTCAGCGGCAGTCTGCCCACTCCCTGGCTGCGCGAATTGAAGGAGGTCGTCGCGTCCATCAACCAGCTGGTCTCGGAACGCAAACGGGATCTGCTGCAACAACGGCTCAAGATCACCCAGCTCGGCAAGCAGGCCACCCCGTCAGCCCATCAGAAGCTGACGGGATTGATCGACACCGCAGGTGACATGTACCTGCAACACTTCGTCTCCACCCAGGGCAGCATCAGGCTGTATAGCCGGCTCCTGCCCAAACATCCCCCCGGCACGGACAGCTCGCCCGACGAGATCCGGTCCCTGATCCACGACTGGCTTGCCCAGAAGGCGGAGGGGCTCCAGCTGCCTCTCAGTCTGCTCAGCCATCCCGACTGGGCACAGTTTGCGCCCGTCCTGGCCGGCGCCAGAGGCAGGACCCTGGACTGGCGCTGGGATCTGTCAGCCTTTCCTGTCCTCGCCGAGGAGCGACTGGATACACTGCGAGCCCAAGGCGTCGAGATGGCCTTCAGCAATGTGCCGATGAGCAACGACAACCTGGCCAAGCTCGACCCCGTCAGGCCCGTCTTCATCTGCTGCCAGCTGACCCAGGCCCCCCTCTACTGGAACCTGCTCTCCCAGTGCCTCCATGCTTCCGGCTATACCCTGCTCGCCGAAGCCAGCGAGGTGAGCGACGTGGACACCCTGCGCAACTGGGGCATCGATGGTTATGCCCAGGAGGCCGTATGAGAACCCCACTGCTGTTGCTGGCCCTGCTGTGGCAACCCGGTCTGCATGCCGCCATGCTGACCATAGGCACGGGGGGTGAGCAGGGCATCTATTACCAGGTCATCAAGGAATTCTGCCGGCTGGCCCAAAAGAGTGACCCCGGGTCGCAATGCAAGCCGCAGGCCAGTTCGGGTTCCATCGAAAATCTGCACCTGCTGCAGACAGGTGACATACCCTACGCCCTCGTCCAGTCCGACTGGCTTTATCAAGCCAGCAACGGAACCGGGCCTTTCGCCCAAAAACCCCAACCCGAATTGCGGACGCTCTTCGCCACCCACGCCGAGCCCTTCACCATAGTGGTGCGAGCCGATGGGGATATCACCACCCTGGCGCAGCTCAAGCTCGCGCCCATCGACATGGGGCTGAAACACTCGGGCACCCGCCAGACGGCATTGGCACTGTTCAACGCACTGGGCACCAGAGAGCAGGACCTCGACCTGAAGAGCGTGGCCAATCTCTCCGAAGCGCTGTGCAGCAAGCAGATCGATGCCTATGGGCTGGTGATGGGACACCCCAACCGGATCGTCCTGGAGACCGCGAAACGCTGCGCCATCCGCTTCCTGCCGATCGAGGGGGAAACACGGGATCAGCTGATCAAGGGGGTCAAATATTATCAGCGCAGCCAGGTGCCGGCGCGTATCTATCCCGGCAACCTCAAGGCAACCCCGACCTTTGCCATCGCCGCCACCCTGGTGACCAATGCCGCCACGCCAGACGAAGATGTCTATCGCCTGACCAAAGCCATGCTGAGCCGGCAAACCAGTTTCAACGAGCAAACCTACGGCTACGCCAACCTGTTCCACAAGGCCCGCAACAAGGTGGGTCCGGTGCTGAGCGTCACCCAGCATCCGGGAGCAGCAAAATACTTCGAGGAGTTGAAGGCGGCAGGCAAGCTATAGCTGGCGGCGGGGAGTGCGCAGATGGTCGCTGGAGAAGCGGCTCTGCATCGAGGTCCACTGGGTCAGGCGATCGGCACTCCCCGCCAGCGTCCCATCACGGCGTGACTTCATGATCCAGATGCTCCTGGCATCGAAGCTGTAGACAGGTTGCAGATCTGTACGCTGACTGCCCGGCAAGATGCGGCCATTGATGTTGTCGAGCACCATGGGATCGGACTTGGTCGTCGCGAAATAGAGCGTCACCATATGAAACTGGTTGTAACGGATCGCCTTCACATAGGCCAGCCGCAGTTTCTTCTCGTCGACGCCGAGCTCCATCAGGGTGTAGTACTTGGAGATGCTGTAATCCTCGCAATCCCCCCCCCGGGCACCGATAAACTCCAGCGGATTGGCCCAGTAGTCTTCTTCTCCCCACAGCCTGGGATCTTCGCTGTACGTCAGATTGTTGAAGTAGTTGTTGACCAGCTCCAGCTTCTGCTGGTCCGTCGTACCAGCCCTTGGCGTGAGCAGGCGAGAAAAGGCCTCGGCTCGCTGGATAGCCCTTGCCCCATAGACGGCCTGCATCTTTGCCTTGAGCTCGGGGCTGACAACGTGTTTGGAGAGACGAGACGCCTGCACGTTGCCCAGCAGGGCCAACGTGCAGACGGGAACTAACCACCATTTCATAACAGACACTCCATGTCGGATGCTGGAGGTCAGTATAGTTGGCAGTGACAGTCCTATCAGAAATGTCGGGCGTGGCTCAACGACACTGGGCGAAGGCGTCGGCCAGCTGCTGCATGAACTGCGGATAGGCATCCGGGCCGAGCGGCACCTGCTCGCCCACCTCATCCAGCAGCAACACCTTGGCCCCGGTGTTGCGGGCGACCGACTCGATCACCGCCGGCGAGAATTGTGGCTCCGCATAGATGCAGCTCGCCTTCTTCTCTTCCAGCGCCTTGCGGATCTCCACCAGGGTCTTGGCGCCGGGGCGACGCTCCGGACTCACGGTGAAGTGCCCCCTGGAACTCATCCCGTAGTGGCGTTCCCAGTAGCCATAGGCTTCGTGAAACACGAAATAGCCTTTCTGGTTGACCACCTTCATCTGCTCGGCGATCACCTTGTCCCTGGCATCTACCTTGTGCTCGAACGCCGCGAGGTTGGCGGCATAACGAGCCTGGTTGGCCGGGTCCAGTTTGCCCAGCTCGGTCGCGATCGCCCTGGCGATCACCTTGGCCTGGGTCGGACCCAGCCAGAGATGGGGATCCACCCCTTCGTGGTGGTGCCCCTCGTGTCCTTCGTCATGGTCACCCTGCTCATGGGCACCATGATCGTGGTCATCATGATCATGGTCGTCGTGATTCGCTTGGGTGGCGTAGTTGAACAGGGGCATGCCCGACACCTGAGTCAGGGTCAGGGCATGGGGATGCCTAGCCAGTGGCTTGGCCATGAAACCTTCCAGTTCAGGGCCGACCCACACCACCAGGCCGGCGTCGTTGATGCTGCGGATGTCGGAAGGACGCAGGGAAAAATCGTGGGGGGAGGCGCCGGTCGGCAGCAACACCTTGGGCTCGCTTACGCCGTCGGTGGTCGCCGCCGCGATGAAGCCGAGGGGCTTGATGGTGGTCAGCACCTCTAGGGCACGGACAGGCAGGCTCACCGCCAGCAAGGCAGTGATCAGGGCAAGAATTCGCATAGGGGTCTCGTCAGGGAGTATGTGTGTGATAATATAACAAACCAACATCGCTGTTATATTATAACTCTCACAGGCTGTAAACCCCGGAGCTGTCATGACCCAACTGGTGGAGCTGAAAGAGGTCTGTCTGTCGTTTGACGGGCGATCCGTGCTCGACAAGGTCTCCTTTACCCTGAACAAAGGCAAAATCACCACCCTCGTCGGCCCTAATGGCGCGGGCAAGAGCACCCTGAGCAAACTGGTGCTGGGCCTGCTCACACCGGATTCCGGCAAGATCACCCGCCGCCGCGATCTGCGGGTCGGTTATGTGCCGCAGCGCCTCTATCTGGATCCCACCCTGCCGCTGACGGTGCGCCGCTTCCTGCAGCTCGGCAAGAATGGCCGCCTCTCCATCGAGGAGGCCCTGACCCGGGTCGGCGCCCAGGATCTGCTGGACAACCGGATGCAGAAGCTCTCCGGCGGCGAGATGCAGCGGGTGCTGCTGGCCCGGGCCCTGCTGGTGAAACCCGAGCTGCTGGTACTGGACGAACCGGTGCAGGGGGTGGACATCACGGGCCAGATCGAGCTCTACGCCCTCATCAGCCAGCTCGCCGCCGAGTTCCACTGCGCCGTGCTGATGGTCTCCCACGACCTGCACCTGGTGATGGCCAGCACCCACGAGGTGATCTGCCTCAATCGCCACGTCTGCTGCCACGGCGAGCCGGAGAGCGTGGCCCGACACCCCGAGTTCGCCCGCCTGTTCGGCCGGCCGGAGCGGGAAGTCCTCGCGGTCTACACCCACCATCACCACTGCGATGGCGAACATCACCACCATGAACCGCAGGCCCCCGTCATCCGCCTGCCCTCTCGCAACAAATAGGATCACCCCGTGGACAGCTTTCTGTTATACGCCCTCGCGGCCGGCCTCGGCATCGCCCTGCTGGCAGGCCCTCTCGGCAGCTTCGTGGTCTGGCGCAAGATGGCCTATTTTGGCGACACCCTCTCCCACGCCTGCCTGTTCGGCATCGCGCTCGGCATCCTGCTCCAGGTGGATCTGACCCTGGCGGTCGTGGTCTGCTGCCTCGCCATGGCCATGCTGCTGGTGATCATGAGCCGCAACCAGCAAGTGGCCACCGACACCCTGCTCGGCATCCTGGCCCACAGCGCCCTGTCGCTCGGCCTGGTCACCCTGAGCTTCATGGACAACGTGCGGGTGGATCTCATGGCCTACCTGTTTGGCGACCTTCTTTCGGTGCAGCCCATTGACCTGCTCTGGATCTACGGCGGCGGCGCCCTGGTGCTGCTCACCCTGTGGCGGCTGTGGGATCCCCTGCTCTCCATGACCATCTCGGAGGAGCTGGCCCGAGTGGAAGGGGTTCGGGTGGACGTGCTGCGCTGCGTGCTGATGCTGCTGATTGGCCTGGTCATCGCGGTGGCGATGAAGTTTGTCGGGGCGCTGATCATCACCTCGCTCCTGATCATTCCCGCCGCCACCGCCCGCCGTTTCAGCCAGACGCCGGAGCAGATGGCCGGCTTTGCCGCCCTGATCGGGTGCCTGGCGGTATTGGGAGGGCTCTCGCTCTCCTGGTATCAGGACACGCCGGCCGGTCCGTCTGTCGTGGTCTGCGCCACCAGTCTGTTCGTGCTGAGCCAGTTCAAGCGCACCTGAGCCGGTTCACCCTCTCCTGAACGGCTCATTCTCCCCGGGGCGCAGGCTCGCCTGCGCCTCCTGCCAGAGCCACTGGCGCAACCGGCTGATGGCGGGCTCATGGGCCCGCGAGCGCTTGCAGACGAAATAGAAGTTGTCACCGGTCTCGAGTGCATGCAGCGGCAGCCGCACCAGACCCGGGTCTTCCGGGCGCAGCATGTAGTCATTGATGAGCGCCACCCCCTGATCCCAGCTGGCCGCCTCCAGCGCCAGCAGGATATGGCTGAAGTGGTGCATCCGCGCCTCGGGGGGAATGGTCAGCCCGCCCACCTCGGCCCAGCGCCGCCAGTCCTCCCCCTTCTCCCGGTAGATCGCCTGGATGGAGAGCAGCGGCAGTTGCCACAGGGCCGCGGGCCACTCCCCCTCCACCTGCTGCCACAGGCGCCGGCTGCACACCGGCATCAGCCGCTCCCGGTAGAGCAGGTCGTGCAGATAGCCCGGCCCCTCGGGGGAGACGGTGATAAAGCCGTCCGCCACCCGGTCGGAGAGCTCGGGATCCTCCGCCACCATCTCCAGGCTGAGATCCAGCTCGGGATGGAGCTGACGCAGCCCCGCCAGGCGCGGGATCAGCCACTTCACCGCGAAGGAGCTGTAGACCGCGAGCCGCACCCGCATCTCGCCGCCGCCGCGCAACTGCTCGCTGCTCTGGGCTATCTGGCCGAGCCCGGCGGAGATCCCCTCGAAGTAGACTTCCCCCTGGGGCGTCAGTGACAACAGCCGGCCCTGGCGCAGCAGCAGCCGCTCCCCCAGAAAATCCTCAAGCAGGCGGATCTGGTGGCTCACCGCGCTCTGGCTGACATTGAGCTCCAGAGCGGCGCGGGAGAAGCTCAGCAGGCGGGCAACCACCTCGAAATATTGCACCGCACGGAGGGGAGGCAGCTTCATTATCCAAAATTCTCATGCATGGTGATTTTTTATCATTTTACTGGATAACTGAGGGCGGGCTACCCTCCTCTCATCTGAATCTGGAGGTGGTATGAACGCAGTCGGAATAGGCATCCTCTATCTGGTGCTGGGCAACATGGTGGCGGTCTTTTCCGATGCACTGGTCAAGGTGCTGGAACCGGACCAGCCCCTCTTCCAGTTCGTCTTCTTCCGCCAGCTCTCCGCCGCCCTGCTGCTCGCCCCCTGGCTGCTCTGGTCCTGGCGTCGTCACCCGCCGGTGGCCCTCAAGTGGCATCTGCTGCGGGCCCACATCTGGGCCATCGGCGTCTGCCTGATGGTGGTCGCCCTCACCCGATTGCCGCTCGCCACCGCCAACGCCCTCTTTTATGCAGCGCCGCTCCTGATGGTGCCGCTCGCGGTCTGGCTGGCGGGGGAGGCGCTGTCGCGCCAGAAAGTGCTGACGGCGCTGCTCGGCTTTGTCGGGGTGCTCATCGTGCTGCGCCCGACCGAGGTGAACTGGGCCGCCCTGGCGGCGCTCGGGGTCGCCCTCTCCCTGGCGCTCAACAACCTGCTGATCAAGCGGATCCCGCTCCAGCAGCCCATCGCCCAGACCCTGTTTTTCACCAACGTGCTGAGCATGCCCCTCATCCTGGCGCTGGCCTGGTGGGAAGGGGGAGAGTGGCAGTGGCAGATGTGGTGGCCCGCCTTCGGCTCCTCGGCGCTGATCATGGTCTACGCGGGGCTGTGCGTGATGGCCTATCGCAAGGCAGAGGCGAGCAAGATCGCCTCGGCAGAGTACACGGGGTTGCTGATGGCGGTCGCCATCGGGGTCTGGCTGTTCGACGAGCAACCCGGCCTGCCGCTGCTGCTGGGGTGCCTGTGCATCATACTGCCGCTCATCGCCATGGCCCGCAAACCCAAGCCCCAGGTCGAACCGGCGCTCTAGGAGACGCGGTTTACCCCAAGAATGGGGCGACCCTCTGCCGCAGGTGAGGCACCACCTCCTGTTCGAACCAGGGATTCTTCTTGAGCCAGAGGGTGTTGCGCGGGGACGGGTGCGGCAGCGGCAACCAGGCCGGGCCATAGTCCGTCCAGTGTCGCACCGTCTCGGTGAGGGTCTCCTTGCCCGCCTTGCCCAGGTAATAGGCTTGCGCATACTGGCCGATAAGCAGGGTCAGCTCGATATTGGGCAGCAGCATCAACACCTTGTCGTGCCAGGTCGGCGCACACTCGGGCCTGGGGGGCAGATCTCCCGACTTGCCCCGGCCGGGGTAACAGAGCCCCATGGGCATGATGGCGAGGCGGGATTCGTCGTAGAAGACGCTCTTGTCCACTCCTAGCCACTGGCGCAGCCGATCACCGGAAGGGTCGTCCCAGGGAATGCCACTGGCATGGACCCGGGTCCCCGGAGCCTGGCCGATGATCAGCAGACGGGCGCACTCGCTGCCGCGGATCACCGGCCTCGGTCCCAGGGGGAGGTGAGCCTCGCACAGGCGGCAGGCCCGGATCTGTTCAAACAGGGAATCGAGTTGGTTCATGGCCAGATAGTACCAGAGTTTTCCCCCGCTCCCGCTTGTGAAAGTGTCAGCGGATACTTATCATGCAGCCGCCATTGTTTAGTTTAATAAACGGAGAGAGATGAAGAACTGGATGGGCACCGGCAGCGCGGCCCTCTCATTCGTGCTATGGGGCATGCTACCCCTCTATTACCAGTTCATGCCCGAGATCAACATGTGGGAGCTGCTCTCCCACCGGGTACTCTGGTCCGTGGTGCTGCTGGCCGGCCTGTTCCTGCTGCTCAGTCACCGGGTGCCCTGGGCGACCCTGCGCGGCGAACCCCGCCAGCTCGGCCTCATCCTGCTGGCCGGCCCCGTCATGTCCATCAGCTGGTGCATGTTCACCTGGTGTCTGACCACGGGCCAGGTGCTGGCCACCAGCCTCGCCTTCTTCATGACGCCCCTGTTCAACATCGCCTTTGCCGTCCTCTTCCTGAAAGAGAGGCTCACCCCGCAGAAGCATCTGGCGGTGGCCCTGGCGCTGGCGGGGCTCGCCTACATGCTGTTCTCCTACGGCCAGCTGCCCTGGTTCTCCCTCATCATGGGGGCCAACTTCGCCCTCTATGGCCTCATCAAGAAGCAGGTGAAGCTGGACGCCGGCAGCAGCCTCTATCTCGAATCCCTGGTGCAGCTGCCCGTCGCCCTTCTCATCATCGGCTGGCTCTCCCTGCAAGGCGCCAGCCAGTTTATGGCCGGTGACTGGACCGAGCGACTGCTGCTGATGGGCAGCGCCCCCGCCACCCTGCTGCCGGTCGGCCTGTTCTGCTATGCCGTGACGCGCACTCCCATGAGCACGGTGGGGCTGCTGCAATACATAGAGCCGAGCCTCGCCTTCCTGCTCGCCATCTTCTGGTTTGGCGAGATCCCGGATCCGGTGAAATCCGTGGGATTCGCCTTCGTCTGGGCCGGCCTGCTGGTCAGCCTGCTCCCCCTGCACCGGCTCCGGCGCCAGCGGGCCGGGTGGCGAGCGTCATGACCGCCGCCCCGTCATCCCGCTGGTTTGTCTATCTGGTGCGCACCGGCGCAGGGGCTCTCTATGCGGGGATCAGCACGGATCCCGAGCGGCGCCTGCGCCAGCACCAGAGCGGCAAGGGGGCCAGAGCCTTGCGCGGCAAGGGGCCCCTCTCCCTGGTGTGGCAGCAGGAAGTCCCGGGCAAGGGGGAGGCACTGCGCCTCGAGTACCGCCTCAAGCAGCAGAGCAAGGCGTTCAAGGAGCGTCTGGTGCTCAATCCCGCGCAATGGCACGACTGGAGCCAGTCCTGGCTAAACGCCCCCGCCGAGCCCGTGCCGGCTCCCCAGGCTAACTGAAGTCACCACCCCAAGACTCGCGATTCCCCTCACCCGCCCCATGAAAAAGGCCACCGCAAGCGGTGGCCGAAAAGTGTCAGGGAGGCTTAACGGTAGGTGTTCGACTGCTTGCGCCTGTTGCTGAGCAACCAGCACACCACCAGCACCAGCAGCAACCAGGGCGCCAGCTTGATGATGAGGGCAAACATGCCGGCCAGGGCGCCAAACAGCACGAAGAGCCCGCTCACCAGCAGCATGGCCAGCACGGTGAATCCGGTCAGCGCCATGCCGATCAGCACCAGTATCAAGACGATAAATTCCAGCATGTTGTGCTCCTCACAGGCTTTCACTTGCAGGCGGGACGGATCCTGGGATCACTCCAGCCAGCGCTTCAATTCACGACGGGGCGGCATGACGAGCACCGCCAGTAGATAGAGGGCCAGGGCCAGCGGTGGCATCAGGATCAGGGTGAGCAGGGCCACCACCCGCACCGTCACCCTGGAGATCCCGAGCCCCTTGGCCAGACCGGCGCAGACGCCGGTCAGCTTGCGATGGGCCAGGTCCTTGGGCCAGGGAGTCATGATCACGCCTCCGCCTTGTGGCCTTTCAGGCGGGCCAGCTCCCGCTCAATCTCGTCGTTCAGCTCCAGCTCGCGGAACTGGGCCTCGAGGGACGGATTCTGCCCCAGGGTCGCCGCCTCCAGTTGCGCCTCCAGCTGATCGACCCGGTTCTGGAAACCGTCGAAACGGGCCACCAGCTCGTGCATGCGCTGGTTGTCCACCTGGGCGCGGGCACGAAGGCGGCTGTGGGCGGTCTGCTCCCGCAGGGTCAGCAGCTTCTGCTTCTCCCGCGCTTCGGTCAGCTTGGCCGCCAGCCGCTCGCTGTCGGCGGTGAGCTGGGCCAGTACCTCGGCCACCCGGGCCTTGTCCTCTTCCAGCCGTTCGCACTGCTTCACCTCGGCCAGCTTCTCGGTGAGGGCGGCGCGGGCGAGATCTTCCCGGCCCTTCTGGATGGCGAGCTCGGCCTTGGCCGACCACTCCTGGATCTGGTTGCGCAGCGCCTGCTGATGGCGCTCCAGCTGCTTCTGTTCGGCGATGACGCGGGCGGCCTGGGTACGCATCTCGATCTGGACCTGCTCCATCTCCTCGATCATCAGCCGCAGCATCTTCTCCGGCTCTTCGCTCTTGTCGAGCAGGCTGTGCAGGTTGGCATTGATCACGTCGGTCAGGCGGCTGAATACGCTCATGGTCTGGCTCCTTGTTGATGGGATGACAATCTCTTCCCATGACATTACAAGAGCCGTGCCAAGATAAATTATCGTTGTTTTACATATGGATATGAATTTCAGGCTCGCTACTAGCCGGCCTGGCGTGGTGAAAAAAACCACCTTTATGGCGATATTTACCAACAAAAAAGGGAGCCCCTGGCTCCCTCTTTTCTCTGTCAGCTGTGGCTGGCTCAGGCCGCCGGGCGGTGACCCAGCTTGCCGTCCAGCTCCGCCAGCTTGGCTTCCATCTGCGCCCGGCAGGTGTCGGAGAGCTCACGAATGCCGGCGGCGCCGTGCTCCTTGGAGCACAGGGGAGGCAGCATCTCCAGCAACACCTCGCCGTTGTCCCAGCGGTTCAGATCCACCTGGCCGAAATAGCTGGAGCAGACGATGGGCACCACGGGCACCTCGGCCTGGACGGCGGTATGGAAGGCGCCGGCCTTGAACGGCAGCAGGCCGCGCCCCTGGGAGCGGGTCCCCTCCGGGAACATCCAGATGGAAGTGCCACGCGCCTTGATGCGATCCACCACCTGGCCTATGGTGCCGATGGCGCGGGAGCGGTTGGAGCGGTCGATCAGCACGTTGCCGGAGAGCCAGAAGATGAGGCCGAAGAAGGGCAGCCACAGCAGGCTCTTCTTGCCCACCGCCACCACGCCGGGTCGCACCGCACCGGTCACGGTGAAGATGTCGAAGTTGCTCTGGTGGTTGCAGACATAGACCGCCGGGCCCACCGACTTGACCTCGTCCGGAATGGTGACCCGCACCTTGAGCCCGATGAGGGGGCAGACCGCGTGGTACATGCGGGCGAAGACATAGACGTTGTTCGGATGGCGCGGGCGCACCAGACAGAGCAACAGGCCAAAGACGAACCAGAAGACGAGCAGCAGGGCCAGCAGCAGCACACGGGCAAGTTTGAGCATCGAACACCTCGAAATGTGATTCGGCGCAGTATACTGGTCCCCCTTTTAGCGAACAAGCGTTCGCCAAACAGAACCGACCAGCCCCGGACGGCCATCCGCACCCCGACTTGCCCCTCCCGCCATTGGCCGTTAGGATGTGCCCATCTTGATGAACGGGGCGAGCATGATTCACCAACAACGCGTGGCGAAACGACTCCTGCTGCTGGTCTGCCTGCTGGTGCTCAATTGCGCTGCCCAGCCGCTGGCCCGCCTCGCCCTGCTCGATCAGGCCATCGGCTGCCAGATCCAGCTCACCCAGGTGACGGACGACAAGCAGGCCGATGCCAGCCCCAGTCCGCACCCCACCAGTTGCCAGCTCAACGGCAAGTGGCTGAGCGCCACCACCCTGCTCAGCGTCGAACAGCTTTTCTTCGCGGTGGCACTGGTGGTCGCCCTGCTGGCACCGCTCTGGCGATACGCCCCCCCTCTGCCCCCACCCAGGGTCATCTCCCCGCCCGAACGGCGTCTTCATCTCACCCTCTGCGTCTGGCGGGAATGAGTTCGACGGTTTCTCTCATCCACCGTCATTCATTTCTTTGCGAGACAACAAGATGTCAAATCTCTTCAAGGCAACCCTGTTACTGGGCTGCTTGCTGTGGCAATCCGCAGGGTTGGCCGGCGACACCGGCTGGCTCACCAGCCCCCGGAACGATCACGCCAAAGTGCGGCTGCAGGCCGACCGCAGCACGCCGGACCACACCCGCATCCTGCTCGAGGTCGCCCTCGAATCGGGTTGGAAGACCTACTGGCACAGCCCGGGTGAAGGGGGCATAGCGCCCCAGATCCTGTGGGATGGTCCGGTCGGCGACTTCCAGTGGCACTGGCCCACGCCGCGCCCCTTCGAGGTGGCCGGGCTCAGCACCCAGGGCTACGACGAGGCGGTGCGCTTCCCCCTGAGCCTCAGCTATCCGGCCGGGCAACCCCTCACGGGCACCTTGCGCCTCTCCACCTGCAGCAACGTCTGCATCCTGACCGACTACCCCTTCACCCTGGCGGTGGATGGGCAGGCGCCCGCAGGTTTCGACTTCGCCTGGGCCCAGGCCATGAGCACGCTGCCCCAGCCCCTGCCCGCCGACACACGGGTCGCGCTCGGCTACCAGCACAACCAGCTGCAGCTGCGCGCCGAGCGGGCGGACGGCTGGCAGGCCCCGTCCCTCTTCATCGACGCCCTGGAGGGAGCCGAGTTCGGCAAGCCGGTGATAGACGTGCAGGGCAACACCCTGATCGCCCGGGTGCCGGTGAGCGACGGCTGGCAGGGGGATGCCCCCGACCTGCGCGGCCAGCGCCTCGGCCTGCTGCTCGCCAGCGGCGAGCAAGCCTGGCAGACCAGTGCCACCATAGCCGGGCCGCTGGCCCTGCCCACCCAGGGTCACCCCCTCTTCTGGCTGCTGGGGGCTGCGCTGCTCGGCGGTCTCATCCTCAACCTGATGCCCTGCGTGCTGCCGGTGCTGGCCCTGAAACTCGGCACCGTGCTGCAGCAGCAGGAACGGGAACAGCGACAGGTGCGCAGGCAGTTCCTCGCCGCCAGCGCCGGTATCCTCGCCTCCTTCTGGGTGCTGGCGGCCATGAGCAGCCTGCTGCGCGCGACCCAGGGCGCCGTCGGCTGGGGGATCCAGTTCCAGAGCGCCGGTTTCATCGGCTTCATGGTGGCGGTGACCCTGCTGTTTTGCGCCAACCTGCTGGGGCTGTTCGAGATAAGGCTGCCGAGCAGTCTCAGTACCCGTCTCGCCACCCGCGGCGGTAACGGATTGGGCGGGCACTTCCTGCAGGGGAGCTTCGCCACCCTGCTGGCGACTCCCTGCTCCGCCCCCTTCCTCGGCACCGCGGTGGCCTTTGCCCTGGCGGCGCCCCTCGGCCAGCTCTGGCTCATCTTCACGGCCCTCGGCCTTGGCATGAGCCTGCCCTGGCTGCTGGTGGCGGCCCTGCCCCGCCTCGCCCTCTGGCTGCCGAAGCCGGGTCGCTGGATGGGGCACCTGCGCATCCTGCTCGGCCTGATGATGCTGGGCTCCAGCCTCTGGCTGGCGAGCCTGCTCGGCAACCACCTGGACAGCACGGCGACCGGCTGGCTGATGGCGGCCATGGTGCTGTTGCTGCTGGTGGGCATCCTCTGGCGTTACGGCATCCGGGGCGCCACGCTGGCCCTCGCCCTCTCGGCCCTCATCGGCGGCGCCCTGCTGCTGGGGGGCGCGCTCACCGCGCAGGGGTCTGGCGGCGTCGACCGGGTGGCCTGGCAGCCCCTCTCCGAGCGGGCCATCGCCGACGCCCTGGCCCAGAACAAACGGGTCTTCGTGGACGTCACCGCCGACTGGTGCGTCACCTGCAAGGCCAACAAGTACAACGTGCTGCTGCGCGATGAGGTGCAGAGCGCCCTGTCGGCACCGGACGTGGTGGCCCTGCGCGGCGACTGGAGCCGGCCGAACGACGCCATCTCGGCCTTCCTGCGCCAGCGCGGCGCGGCCGCCGTCCCCTTCAACCAGATCTACGGGCCCGGTCTGCCAGAGGGAGAAATCCTCTCCCCCCTGCTGGACAGGGCTGACCTGCTCATCGTCTTGAAAAAGGCCGGCCTCATCCAGCCCGCCTCCCAGTTCTAAGGAGAATGCCATGAAACTGCCTACCCTGACCCTGATCGCCACCCTCTCTGCCAGCCTGCTGGCCCCGGCCCTGCACGCCGCCCCCTTCACCCCGGAGCAGGAGGCCCGCATCAAGGAGCTGATCCGCGAGACCCTGGTCCAGAACCCGAAGATCCTCGACGAGGCGGCCGAATCCTGGGAGAAGCAGAACGCCGCAGCCCAGGCGTCCCAGCTTGGTGACTTCATCAAGGGCAACCGGGATGTGTTGTTCAACAGCGCCACCAGCCCGCGCCTGGGGGCCAAGAACCCCAAGCTGACCCTGGTGCTGTTCACCGACTACAACTGCCCCTACTGCAAGCAGTTCGATCCCCAGCTGACCAAGCTGCTCAAGGCCTATCCGGACGATCTGGGGCTGGTCATCAAGCTGCTGCCGTTCAAGGGCCAGAGCTCCGCCAAGGCGGCCCAGTACAGCCTCACCCTGTGGCAGCAGGATCCCGCCCGCTTCCTCCCCCTGCACGACAAGCTGATGAGCAAGCAGGGCATGCTAACCGAGACGGACATCAACAAGGCGCTGGCCGCCACCGACAACCTGAGCCTCACCCCCAACGCCAAGGCGACCGAGGAGCTGCGCAACAGCCTGCGCATCGGCACTCTCCTGGGCGTGCAGGGCACCCCGGCGACGCTTATCGGCAACCAGCTGGTGCCGGGCGCCATCTCCTATGACGAACTGGATCAGCTGGTGAAAGCCGAGCTGGCCAAGCGGAGCTAAACCATGGCTGAGGATGCCGCTGAAAAGGCACCGCGCTGGCGGCGCTGGGGCAAGGAAGCGCTCTGGCTGCTGCTGATGGCGCTGGTCGTCTCCACTCTGCTGGATTTGTGGCGCGGCCCCAGTCTGCCGGAGGGCGCCATGACCGCCTCCCTCACCCTGCAGGATGGAACCACCACGGATCTCGCGACCCTGAGCCAGGGCCGGCCGCTGCTGGTCTACTACTGGGCCAGCTGGTGCGGGGTGTGCCGCTTCACCACGCCGACCGTGGACCGGCTCTGGCAGGAGGGGGAGAACGTGCTGACGGTAGCCTTGCGCTCCGGCGACGACACCCGGCTGCACGCGGGGATGGAGAAGAAAGGGCTCGCCTTTCCCACCCACAACGATGCGTCCGGGGCCCTCGCCGAGCGCTGGGAAGTGGGGGTGACCCCCACCTTCCTCATCGTCAGGGATGGGCAGCTGGTGAGCAGCACCACGGGCTGGAGCAGCCGCTGGGGGCTCAAGCTGCGGCTGCTGTGGGCCAGCTGGTAAACCGTCGCCACGCAAGAAATGCAAAGAGCCCGGTATCGCTACCGGGCTCTTTTTTTATTGAAGGCTGCCAAGCCTATTGCTGCGCGGGGGTCATCATCCCCTGCCCGAGCCGTCCCTTGACGCTGGCCCGCTCGGCCTCGTCGAGCACCCCGTCCCCGTTTTTGTCCATTCGGGTGAAGACGGCTTCATGGCGCGCCATGAACTGCTCCTTGGTCGTGTCCTGCATCGGCCTCATGTTGCCCATGTTCCCCATCTTGCCCGGCATGGCCTTGCCGGACTGCTGCATCGCCTCGTGCATCTTGGCCATGGCGGCCTCTCTCTCGGCCACCGACAGGGTGCCATCCTTGTCGGTGTCCTGCCGGGCGAAACGCTGCTCGGCTCTTTCCATGAACTGGGCCTTGGTGATGTCTCCCTTGATGAGCATCATGGGTTCGTCGAGGGGCTCCTCGGCAGCAAGGGCGGCGCCGCCAAGCAGTACCAGAGGCAAAAGATAAAATTTGAGCATGGCTGTCCATTCCTTAAGTAAGGGTCTCGGCCCCGCCGAGGCCTGCTGAAGATCGCCGGGGCAACGCCCGGCGCCTTCTGTAGTGTAGCCCCGGGGCCGTCCCCCACCGGGAGCCAGATCCCAGAGCGCACCGGCCGCACTCTCCGTCTGGTTACTTTTCTTCCTATTCATGGCGATGGCGGGAGCTTTGCGTTAAAATCACCGGTTTTTGCCAAGCCTGGTTTGCCACCTTTCCCGTCACCAGGCCCCCGCAGGGTGAATTCCACGATGCCAGTGAGGCAGGATCCGTCATGAACAACTACTTCCGGGTGTTGGGCGTCAAGTCCAACGCCAGTGAAAACGACATCAAGAAAGCCTATCGACGGCTGTCGAACCAGTACCACCCCGACAAGCTGCACGGGGCCACGGATGAAGAGAAAGAGCAGGCAGCCGCCCGGCTGCACCAGATAAAGCAGGCCTATGAGGTGTTGTCCGATCCGAAACAGCGGGCCGCCTTCATCAAGGATTTCAACAACGTCATCGTGACCGATCCCGCTGCTGCCATGCAGGAGATGTGGGACCAGTTCTACCCCTGAGACACCAGGCAAGAAGGCGACTATGCAAAAGAAATGGGACCAGGCACGGCTCAAGGCCCTGCAAAGCGATGCCAGCGAGAATATCGAATCCTACCGGGATCAGGACGACCCCAAGGGGCTGGAGCAGTTCACCGACCAGATGAAGGCCCTGCTGCTGGCCGACATGAGCATGCTGGAGTTCATGCCCGAGTACCTGCCGCTCGCCCTCTATGGCCGGGTGCAGTTCCCGCCCAAGGCCAAGGGGCAGTGGAACAAGTGGCTCACCAGCGGCGAGCAGCCCTCCTGGGACGAGTTCAAGGTGAGCGTCGGCTTCAACAACGCCGCCCTGCCGCTGGTCAAGGCGGTGCGGGCCCAGAGCGAAGATCAGCTGATGGAAGCCTGCGCCGTGCTGTTCCTGCTCGACAACCCGCTGCCGCGCGGCGGCCACCGTGCCGATGACGACTATGAGCTGCGCGACGAGGAAGAAGATGACGGGGAAGATGCCGACGCCGACTACCACGGCGGTGGCCGCCGCGATCGCTATGGCGACGACCAGGGCGAGCAGGATATGTACGACGAAGTCCGTTTCTAATTGGGGCAAGGCATGAGCAACAGTCTGATAGAAATTACCGCCATCGAGATCAAAGAGCTGGCCGTCATCGAGCCGAAGCAGGCCAGCGAGAAGTTCGAGCTGATCGCCAAGACCATGTCTGATGACCAGCTGGCGGAAGTCATTGAAAATATTGATATCGTCACCCTGACCCAGATCAACGGCCAGCACGACATCTCCTTCCCCTCTATCATCTCCGAGCTGATGACCCCGGAGCGGATCCGCGACATCGTCTGCCAGCAGCCCCTCTACTGGGAAGAGGCGATCAAGAACAACGCCGACGAGCTGCAACAGCACACCTTCGACTTCCTCAACTACCTGATCCGCACCCAGGAGAGCGAAGCCAAGCAGCGCGAGATCCTCGAATGCGTGGCCGAGGATCCGGCCGGCCTCTTCTACCTCGCCATCCCCTTTATCGAGTTCTATCGCGGCGATCGCTATGAAGAAGAGGAAGGCTATCGCGACGTGCTGCACGCCGAGGAGGAAGATCTCGAAGAGTCCCTGCGCTACAGCGAACGCCAGCAGAGCGAGGATGTCCACGACTACGCCCTGGACGACCCGCGCAGCCTCTTGATGCTGATCCGCGAGCTGGCCCCCGAGGTGGAGAAGTCCATCAAGTCGCTGCTGCGCAATGAGCACTCCACCTGGGACGGCATCATCAACAAGTTTGCCGCCGAGCTGGTGATGCAGGCCAAAGAGAAGAACAAGGTCGAGGAAGACGAGTACGGCGACGTCGACGACATGTTCAGCTTTCTGGATTAAGGAGCCCATTCATGCAGTTAGTCATTCGCGATGCCAACCAGGGCCCCTATCTCACCCAGGTGCTGCGCTTTGGCCGCGACAATGAACGCCTGAGCGAGCAACAGCTGGCCGCCATCAAGGGCAAGGCGGTGCTGATGAGCCTGAAATTCGCCGACAAGTACTACAACAAGTACAAGATGCACCTGCTGGAGCAGGCCGCTCACGACGTCATCGGCGTGGTGAGCCTGGGATTGCAGGAGCTCTCCCAGCGGGATCCGGCCAAGGCGCTGGCCCTGTTGCAGGCGCCGGAAGGCCCCATCAAGCCGTTCCAGAAGGGTTGGTCCATGCTCATCACCGTCAGCCCCAAGCAGGCTGGCAACAGCCTCTACGGTGACGTGGATGCGCGCCTGCTGGACAAGATCTCGAGCCCCCCCGACATCGAGGAGTGGCAAGGGTGGCAGGAGTACGAGAAGGCGCTGGCCGAACACAACAAGAGCCGCCTGATGGGGCTTATCGATCAGCACTTCTTCGCCAGCGAGAGCGACCACCCCACCATGGAGGACAAGCTGGCCGAGGCCCTGCTCTATCGCATCCTCTGCGGCAAGGGCAGCGGCGCCGCCCCCCTCAAGGTGAAGCAGGATCTCAAGCGCAAGCTGGCGCGAGAGATTGTGCTCGATGAGGCCTGGTTCGACACCGACCATCTGGCCACCCAGCTCGCCCTGATGCTGAGTGAGCTGCCCGCCGACATGGCCGCGGCCCTGCGCCAGGAGCTGAGCCCGGGCTTCGTGCCGAACCTGCTGCACACCCTGGGGTTTGTGCGCCAGTACCAGCAGCTGCAAAAAGAGGACGCCTCCCCGGAGAAGCTCGACAACATGGAGATGCGCGCCGGGCTCAAGCACCCCCTGCTCGGCTGGCCGCTCTACCACGACTTCTGATGACGGGCCTTTCCCTTCACCGTATTCCAACGCCCGGCTTGCCGGGCGTTGTGCTATCCAGCGTCCCGTTTTTAGCACGAACACTAGCAATGGCCACCACCCTCGGCAGAAAACTACCCCGTAAGCGTGATTGGCCACATTTTTGACAGGGATATAATGACTCCCTCATACCAGAGCCGGGGAGCAAGGCCATGAGCAGAAAGCCCGACAGGATCACCGCGATGCAGCAAATCATCGACGCCGTAAAGGCGGAGTTTCCGCTCTACCAACCGGATACCTTCAAGTGCGGGCCGGACAACACCTGCATCGGTTGCCCCAAGAAGCTGATGGAGCTGGTGGATACGGACCTCTGTTACTGGCAATATCAGATCGATCGCGGCATTCCGCCCTCCTTCGACGAGATCCAGCGCTTCGGCAAGATGTGCAAGAACATCCGCCGGGCCCTGGTGCGCAATGGCCGCATTCCCGCCTGAGCGCCCCATCGCAGCCAGGACTAAGGCCCCCGCCGGCAACATCTGAGAGGAACCGTTGATGACCCAGGAGAGGATACAGACCCGCTATACGCTAAATGGCCCCCTTGCCAGCCGTGCCGAGCTGGAGCAGGCCATCGCCCGGGCCATTGAGGCGAACAAGCAGGACTTCTTTCCCCTGCTGGAGCGGCTGGTGGATGTGGGTGACAGTCGGGTCAAGCTCAGCCAGAAAGAGCCGCTGCGGGTACTGGGGGTGAAACTCGATGGGGCTAACACCGGCGGCACTGCCCGCCTCCACTACGAGTCCAACTTTTCAGAGGGCTGCCGTCTTATCGATGAATACGACCAGCACCAGACCAGCCTGGCCTTTATCCTCGACGGGGATCGGCTCGTCTTCGATCTTGAGCTGCCCATACAGTGGAACTTCGACAACTAGGGCCACTCCCGCCTTCGCTATGCCCATCACAAGAAAGGAGCCTTGCCGGCTCCTTTTTCACTGACTCCCCGTATCGCGCGGCTTGTCCCGCCCTCTGCGTTACCCCTCGGGTGAAGTAGTTCAGGTGAGGTAGTAACGCCACGACCGGACCGGCTCGGCGTAGCCGACCCGGATGCAGAAGGGCGCCAGATCGTGATTGGCCTGCTCCAGGCTGAGGGTCTGGTGGGCATCTTCCTGGCACCACTGTACGAACTCGCCGCTGTTGAAGCTGTAGTGATCCCCGTGAAAGACCCCGTGGGCCTCGATCAGTCCGATGGCTTTGTCGATCTCCATGATTGGCCTCCTGGCACTGTGCTGCTCCCTTTAAGCTTAGCGAGCGGGGACGGTGGACGAGGTTTGAATGTCCATGCTATTGGCACAGTGGATATTGGTAAGAAGGGACAATAAGAGGGGTTGCCGGCAGGACAGTGGGCTCTGATTTTCTCGAGAACCTGATTAAGGTTCACGACTCAAATATGTAACCATGGATATAAAAGAGGACTTGGCTCACGATAAAGTGTCACTTGATGGTGCTAGTCTGCTGGTATCTATATTAACTTTTATATTTACTGCCGTTATTAAACAGAATTTACTGCACAGTTATCCACCGTGCCCCCTAGAGAGCCATTAACAATAAAAGAGTTTTTATGAAATACATCGCGCTATTGTTATCGGTTTTTCTTTTCCTTATCAGCCCAGCACATGCCAAAAACTGCAAGAAAGGACAACCATGTGGTAATTCATGCATTTCATGGAGTAAAACATGCCGAATAAGCACACATAACTACCAATCGTCTACTCCATCGACCTCATCGAAATTATCCACACCAAAGGTCTATGAAAAGAGAGATAGCACGCTGAAGTCTAGTAACATCCTTATCAGATACGTCATCCCCTCGGAATTGAATGTCCGAACGGAACCAAATACTTCATCATATATAACAACACAGCTTATAAAGGGTGATTTCGTTTTACTATATAAAACAGAAGGGGAATGGGCCTACGTTAGTAAGCGGGGAAAATATGGATGGGTGAAGAATAAATATCTCTCTTTGTCTCCTGTAAGCTGATGAAAAGAGAAAGGAGCGATCTAATCGCTCCCTTCTATTGGTGGGGTACTGTACTCCCTTACCCTTCCTGATTTTCCCCGGCTGCCAGCTCGGCGCCGGCGACGGGTTCAATCTCGATACGATCGACCCGCTGCAGACCGCGAGGCAGCTTGGCGCCGCGGCGGCCGCGCTCGCCGCGGTAGTAGTCGAGATCGGACGGTTTCAGAGTTAGCTTGCGCTTGCCGGCAAACAGGGTCACCGACTGGCCTTGCGGGATAACGGCGGCCATCACCACAAACTCCTCCCGCGCCTTCACCCGCGCCGAGGGGATGCTGATCAGCTTGTTGCCCTTGCCCTTGCCGAGTACCGGCAGGGTATTGAGCGGGAACAGCAGCATGCGCCCCTCGTTGGAGATGGCCATGCAGAGATCCGTCTCCGGCGCCCCTATCCTCTGGGGCGCCATGACGACGCCCCCTTCCGGCACGGTCAGCAGCGCCTTGCCGTTCTTGTTCTTAGCCGTCAGGTCGTCGTATTGGCAGACGAAGCCGTAACCGGCGTCGGAGCAAACGAGGTACGGCTCGCCTTCGTTACCCATCACCAGATGGCGTACCTCTTCCCCAGCCCCCAGCGCAAAGCGACCGGTGAGCGGCTCCCCCTGACTGCGGGCAGAGGGCAAGGTGTGGGCCTCCAGCGAATAGGTGCGCCCCAGGGTGGAGAGGAACACCGCCTGCTGGTTGCTGCGGCCATGGGCGTGGGCAAGATAGCCGTCCCCCGCCTTGTAGGAGAGGCCGGCCACATCCACGTCGTGCCCCTTGGCGGCGCGCACCCACCCCTTGTCGGAGAGGATCACGGTAACCGGCTCGCTCGGGGTGAGCTCCTTCTCGGTCAAGGCCACGGCGGTGGCACGTTCCACCAGCGGGGTGCGGCGATCGTCGCCGTACTTCTCGGCATCCGCCAGGATCTCTTTCTTCAGCAATGTGCTGAGACGGCGCTCGGAACCCAGGATCAGTTCCAGCTTGTCGCGCTCTTCCGCCAGCTCGTTCTGTTCGGCGCGCAGCTTGAACTCTTCGAGCTTGGCCAGGTGGCGCAGTTTCAGCTCGAGGATCGCCTCGGCCTGGGTCTCGCTGATATTGAAACGCTCCATCATCACCCGGCCCGGCTCCTCCTCGGTGCGGATGATCTCGATCACCTCGTCGATGTTGAGGTAGGCAATGAGCAAACCTTCGAGGATGTGCAGGCGGGCCAGCACCTTGTCGAGGCGATACTGCAGGCGGCGGCGCACCGTCTCGCGGCGGAAGCTAAGCCACTCGGTGAGGATGGTCTTGAGGTCTTTCACCTGAGGCCGGTTGTCCAGACCCAGGATGTTGAGGTTGACCCGGTAGTTCTTCTCCAAGTCCGTGGTGGCGAACAGGTGGGCCATCAGCCCCTCCACGTCCACCCGGTTGGAGCGCGGCACGATCACCAGACGGGTCGGGTTCTCGTGGTCCGACTCATCGCGCAGATCGGTAACCATGGGCAGCTTTTTGGCCACCATCTGGGCGGCAATCTGCTCCATGATCTTCGCGCCGGAGGCCTGATGGGGCAGCGCCGTGATGACGATGTCGCCATCCTCCTCGCTCCACACCGCTCGCTGCTTGATGGAGCCTTTGCCGGTCTCGTAGATTTTGCGGATGTCGTCCCGCGGCGTGATGATCTCGGCGTTGGTCGGATAGTCCGGCCCCTGCACATGGGCCATCAGGGCATCCAGGCCGGCATTGGGGTTATCCAGCAGCTCCACGCAGGCGTGGGCAACTTCCCGCGCGTTGTGGGGCGGGATATCGGTCGCCATCCCCACCGCGATGCCGGTCACCCCGTTGAGCAGGATGTGCGGCAGGCGGGCGGGCAGCACCACCGGCTCCTTCATGGTGCCGTCGAAGTTCGGCGTCCACTCCACCGTGCCCTGGCCGAGCTCGGAGAGCAGCAGCTCGGAGAAGCGCGACAGCCGCGCCTCGGTGTAACGCATGGCAGCGAAGGATTTGGGATCGTCCGGCGCCCCCCAGTTGCCCTGACCGTCCACCAGCGGGTAGCGGTAGGAGAAGGGCTGGGCCATCAGCACCATGGCTTCGTAACAGGCGCTGTCGCCGTGGGGATGGTACTTACCCAGCACGTCACCCACGGTACGGGCGGACTTCTTGTGCTTGGACAGCGCCGACAGACCCAGCTCGCTCATGGCGTAGATGATGCGCCGCTGCACGGGCTTGAGACCGTCGCCGATATGCGGCAGGGCCCGATCCATGATGACGTACATGGAGTAGTTCAAGTAAGCCTGCTCGGTAAAGGTGCGCATTGGCTGGCGCTCTACCCCGTCCAGACTGAGCTCGATAGCATCACTCATATGTTTTTCTCTTGCTATGGCGCGCCCCTGGAGGGCACGCCTGAAATGCGGGTCGGCAGGTGACCGACGGCTTAGATGATGGCGAGGTTGCCCTTCTCTTCCAGCCACTCACGGCGATCACCGGCGCGCTTCTTGGCCAGCAGCATGTCCATCAGTTGCAGGGTCTCGTCACCCTCTTCCCCTTCCGCACCCATGGTGAGCTGCACCAGGCGGCGGGTGTTGGGATCCATGGTGGTTTCCCGCAACTGCTTGGGGTTCATCTCGCCCAGCCCCTTGAATCGGGTCACCATCACCTTGCCCTTCTTCTTCTCGGCCTCGACCCGCTGCAGCACGCCGTTCTTCTCGTCCTCGTCGAGGGCGTAGAAGACCTCCTTGCCGATATCGATGCGATAGAGGGGCGGCATGGCCACATAGACGTGACCCTTTTCGACCAGGGTTCTGAAGTGCTTCACAAAGAGCGCGCAGAGCAGGGTGGCGATGTGCAGACCGTCCGAGTCCGCATCCGCGAGGATGCACACCTTGCCGTAGCGAAGGCCACTGAGGTCGTTGGAGTCGGGGTCGAGCCCGATGGCCACCGAGATGTCGTGCACCTCCTGGGAGGCGAGCACCTGACCGGCTTCGACCTCCCAGGTGTTCAGGATCTTGCCGCGAAGCGGCATGATGGCCTGGAACTCGCGATCCCGCGCCTGCTTGGCGCTGCCGCCCGCGGAGTCACCCTCCACCAGGAACAGCTCCCCCTGCATGGGGTCGGCGCAGCCGCAGTCGGTGAGCTTGCCGGGCAGGGCCGGACCCTGGGTTATCTTCTTGCGCACCACCGTCTTGGCGGCGCGCATCCGGCGCTGGGCGCTGGAGATGCAGAGCTCCGCCAGCTGTTCGGCGAGCTCGGTGTTGCTGTTTAAGTAAAGGCTGAAGGCATCCTTCACCACGCCCGACACGAACGCCGAGCTCTGGCGGGACGACAGCCGCTCCTTGGTCTGGCCGGCAAACTGGGGGTCCTGCATCTTGATGGAGAGGATGTAGGCGCAGCGATCCCAGATATCTTCCGGGGTCAGCTTGACCCCGCGGGGCAAGAGGTTGCGGAACTCGCAGAACTCGCGCATGGCGTCGAGCAGCCCCTGACGCAGGCCGTTGACGTGGGTACCGCCAAGCGCCGTGGGGATCAGGTTCACATAGGACTCGGCGAGGCACTCGCCCCCTTCCGGCAGCCAGCACAGGGCCCAGTCCACCGCCGATTGCTCGGAGCTGAAGGAGCCGACGAAGGGCTGCTCCGGCAGGCAGGTGAACTGCTTGACCGCATCGACCAGGTAATCCTTGAGGCCGTCTTCGTAGCACCACTCAAGCCGGATGCCGGTGTTCTTGTCGAGGAACTTGATGGTGAGGCCCGGGCAAAGCACGGCCTTGGCCTTGAGCAGGTGCTCGAGCTTGGAGACCGAGAAGCGGGGCGAGTCGAAATAGCTCGGCTGGGGCCAGAAGCGCACCCGGGTGCCGGTGTTGCGACGCCCGCAGGTGCCTGTGATGGTCAGCTCCTGTACCTTCTCGCCACGCTCGAAGGCGATGTCATAGACCTGGCCGTCCCGGCGCACCGTCACCTCGACCCTATCGGAGAGGGCGTTCACCACCGAGATGCCCACCCCGTGCAGGCCGCCGGAGAACTGGTAGTTCTTGTTGGAGAACTTGCCCCCCGCGTGCAGCTTGCAGAGGATGAGCTCCACCCCGCTGACCCCTTCCTCCGGGTGGATGTCGACCGGCATGCCTCGACCGTCGTCGATCACCTCGAGGGACTGGTCCTCGTGCAGGATCACCTCCAGATTGCGGGCATGCCCCGCCAGCGCCTCGTCGACGCTGTTGTCGATGACCTCCTGGCCGAGGTGATTGGGCCGGGTGGTGTCGGTGTACATGCCGGGGCGACGACGCACCGGTTCGAGGCCATTGAGGACCTCAATGGCATCCGCATTGTATTGAGTGGACATGGAGGGCCTTGCGAATTGACGTTTGAGGGGAATCTTAACTGCTAGGCGGGGGCAGAACAAACTCCCAGCACAGAAAGCTTGATCTGAATGGGTGCCCTGCCATTTTTCGGGAGAACGCCGGGCCGGTCTTAACGGTCGGCAGGATGGTGGATGCCGTCCAGCACAGGTACCTCACCGAGTTCATAGGGATTGACGCCCTCGAGGCAGGCCAGGTTGTAGCCATACTCCGCCGGGTTGGAGCGACGCTGGTGATGGGTGTAGATGCCGCAGACAGAGCAGAAATAGTGCTTCGCGGTGCGGGTATTGAACTGGTAGCAGCGAAGCGCCGCCTCCCCCTGCAGGATGCGGATGCCGGAGAGCGGCACCGAGGCGACGATGGCCCCCCGCCGCCGGCAGAGCGAACAGTCGCAGCGACGCGGATCCACCACGCCGTCCGGCAGGGTCAGCTCCAGCACCACGGCGCCGCAATGACAGCTCGCCTTGTGTTTCTCCTGGATGGGGGTATTGCCGATACGCTTGATCATCCTGCCTCCTTGCAGACGGGGTCAGGCTTCGAACCGGTTAATCGAACAGGGTATCCCGCCGCCCCTGCCGCACATGGTCATGGAGGGTGCGCAGCTGGGATGCCACGACCCGGTGGCGGGAGAGTTCGGGCAACTGGTCTATGGGGAAGTAGGCGGCGCCCAGGGTTTCGTCGGTCTCGGTGAGCAGAGCGCCCCCCGTCACCTCGCACAGGAAGAAGGCCTTGTGGGCGTGGGGCAGCTGAGGCGGATGGGGGTGCCTGAGCTTGTCGAACAAGGCCAGCAGCTGCACGGCCCGACACGCCAGGCCGGTCTCCTCCGCCACCTCGCGCACCACGGCATCCGATGGCGAGTCGCCGATGTCGCACCAGCCTCCCGGCAGGGTCCAGGCCCCGTCGCTGCGCTCCTGCACCAGCAGGATATGGCCCGCATCGTTCTGAATGAATGCCCGCACGTCCAGCTTGGGGGTGGGGTAGCCATTATCGAGGGCAATCCAGTCGCCGATGGCTGCGGGATCCAGCCCGCTCTGGCTGGCGATCAAGGCAACCGTGGCCGCTCGCAGCGCCTCGAAGCGGCCGATGTCGAAGGGATCCTTGGAGTAGGTGAGCCCGGCCTGCGCCGTGGCCAGCACCTGTTCGAGGAAGGCGGCCAACGGCGGTTGCACGGCTAGAGCCCGAGAAAGCGGATGATCTGGGCGGGATAGCGCTCGAAGCCCACGAAGGCATGATTGCCACCGCACTCCAGGGAGAGGCGGGCGAAGGCGTATTCCTGCAGCGCCTTGCGATAGTCGAGCACTTCATCGTCCTGCTGCTGCAGGATCCAGAGCCGCTCGGGGGCCGTGACCGGTACCGCCAGCGCCCGCAGCTCGTCCATGTGCGCCGGCAGCAGTTCAAACTGCTCGTTCGTGTAGGGATTGGTCTGGGGGCCGAGATAGTCGCACAAGAGCTCGTGGGGGCGCACCGCCGGGTTGATCAACGCGGCGCGGCAACCATAGAACTCGCTCACCCGGGTCGCCATAAAGCCGCCGAGGGAGCTGCCCACGGCGCCGAGGCGCAGCCCCTCCCCATGACGGGCCTGCAGCTCGGCAAGGGTCTGCTCGATGGCCGCCCAGGCCTGCACCGGAGTATTGGGCTGGGCCGGGATCACCACCTCGATGTCGGGCCTGTGCTCTGCCACCCAGGCCGCCATCTGTTGCGCCTTGGCGGAACCCGGTGAGGAGTTGAAGCCGTGCAGGTACAGGAGAACTGAGGTCATGCAGTGCTCCTCAATAACCGGTGGCATTGGGGTCTGGCACAAACTGCCCCAGCGGCAGGCGCCACACCTGGCTCGCGATCCGGCCGTCCGGATGCAGGGTGAGATAGCGCCAGCCCGGGCCGGATTCGTCCAGGGCGAAACCGTCGGAGAGCGGCTTGAACTGGATGCAGGTGGAGGGGCTCGCGATGAGCCGCACACCGCGATGCACCTCGTCAAACTCCTGGTGGACGTGGCCAAACAGAATGGTCTTCTGCTGCGGGTGACGGGCCAGCACGGCAAAGAGATCGTCGGCATTCTTGAGGTTGTGCTGATCCAGCCAGGCGCAGCCCACCGGCACCGCCTGATGGTGCAGGGCGATCAGGGCGTGCCGCTCGGGATGCTGGCGCAGTGCGCTGTCCAGCGCCGCTAGCTGGTGATCCCCCAGCACCCCGTGGGGTTTGCCACGCACCTGGGTGTCGAGCAGGATCACCTGCCAGTGCTCCCCCACCAGTTGCTTGGCCTCGCTGATCCCGGCCGCATGGAGGTACTCGGTCATCAGGGGGCCGTCGTCGTGGTTGCCGGGCAGCCAGTAGATGGGGCGCGCCAGGGGAGCCATCATGGAGGCAAAGCGCTGATAGGATTCCGGGCTGTGATCCTGGGAGAGATCCCCGGTAGCGAGGATGAGATCGAACGGATGGTCGTTGCCCTGCACCTGCTCCAGCACGGCTGCCAGGCTCGCTGCGGTGGGCACGGCCAGCAACCGCCCCTCGGCACTGGCGAAGAGGTGGGTATCGGTAATCTGTAACAGGCGCACACTGCCGTCCGGCGCCTGAGGTAGCTCTGTTTCCAAAATCACGCTTCTTTTTTTATGAGTTCGACTAGAGGATGTTGATCAGGCTGGTGCCGTGTTTGAGACAAAATCTTAACCAATCGGCCAGAAATAGATTTACCTGCTCTTTTTCATCCCTGTGGTGCATTTTTTGATTGGGATAATCATAACGTGGTTGCAACATCGAAATCTGTTGCGCCGCACACACTTCCGCCATCCGCACGTCGTGATACAAACGAATCTCAATGCGAGCCTGCAAGTAGCTCGGCAACTCGGGATTGTGCTGGGCCAGGATCACCTGGCTGGTGAAGCGGCTCTCTTCGGTGACGGTGAGCCGGAACTGCAGGCCGTTGCCCACCTGATAGCGGCGCTCGGCCCCCACGACACAGTCGGGGGGCAAGAGCTTCATCAAGGCCATGTAATTAACCTCGCAGGTACGCTGCAAGGACATCAGATCAGGCACATAGCGCTTCATCGGGCTCTGGACTAATGACATGTCGCGGCTCCCTCAATCAGGGTCCATGAAGGGTGGACCCACTGCACAGTGTTCCAGTCGGCCACACGACACCTGACCCCGGTCTGAACGAGCGCCACCTCAGCGCCCCGCCAGCCAGCGGGCTTGCAGCTCGCCGTGATTGAGGGCCAGCCATTGCAGGGCGATGACGGAAGCGGCGTTGTCGATGCGCCCCTCCTTGAGCCAGGCATAGGCCTGCTCACGGCTCACCACGTGAACCCGGATGTCTTCCCCCTCTTCCGCCAGACCGTGGATCCCCGAGGCCCGACTCGCATCCACCTCGCCCACATAGACCTCGATCCGCTCTGTGCTGCCACCCGGGCTCACCAGGTAGCTGATAGCATGCTCGCAGAGGCCCACCTCGATGCCGGCCTCTTCCACCGCCTCGCGGCGCACCACAGCCTCGGCGGTCTCCCCTTCATCTATGATGCCGGCCACCAGTTCAAGCAGCCAGGGGGTGGCACTGGTCTCCATGGCACCGATGCGAAACTGCTCCACCAGCACTATCTCATCGCGCACCGGGTCATAGGGCAGCAGGGCGGCGGCATGGCCCCGTTCGAACAGCTCGCGTACTATGGGCTCATTCCAGCCACCGGCGAACAACCTGTGTTGCAGACGGTAGACGTTCACCTTGAAGAAGCCGTTATATCCAGCTGATTTATCGATGATTTTCACATCATCACTGGCAAAGTGGGCGGTTTGAGGCAAGGCTTGCTGTGACATTCGAGACTCCTGCCAGCTTGACTTGGCTTGGTTTGACCATAATATTCGGGGTCATGAATGAACATTCATTCACTCGTGCTCGCCGACGATGAGGGAAGGATTTTAGCAGTCACAGGACATTTGGCTAGGCGCCTTGCCGAGAAAACTCGCCCCAAACCTTGACGTTGCCCCTGCTGGAAAAGAGACAGTTCGCAATGAAATCTGCTTATAGTAGAGTGGTTAAGCTGAAATCAAGCTTGGTCGGTGACAATCCCTCTCTTCATCCAGCGGACAGCTTTGGGTTGATACAAAAGGTTAAAACTATCATATGAAAAGAACACTCTTGTCAGTCATGGTGATGCTGGGTGTGAGCGCGACCGCTCATGCCGAAAACCTGCTCGATATTTACCAACAAGCCCAGCTCAAGGATACCCAACTGCTGGAGTCCAAGGCCAAGCGCGACCAAGCCTTCGAGAAGATCAACGAATCCCGTGCCGCCCTCTTGCCCCAGATCAACCTGGGTGCCGGCCTGAACTACCTGCAGAACAAGGATGACACCCAGACCAACACCGGCGCCACCGGCTCCCTGACCCTGGATCAGTCCATCTACCGTCGCAGCAACTGGGTCAACCTGGACCTCACCGAGAAGAGCGCCACCCAGTCCGACGTGGCCTACAACCTGGAATACCAGACCCTGATGTTGCGTACCGCCCAGGCCTACTTCAACGTGCTCAAGGCGATGGATACCCTGGAGTTCGTGCGGGCCAACAAGACCGCGGTCGAGCGTCAGCTTGAACAGACCCAGCAGCGCTTCGAGGTGGGCCTGACCGCCATCACCGACGTGCACGAAGCCGAGGCCGAGCGCGATCAGGCGCTGGCGGACGAGATCAACGCCGAGAACACCCTGGACAACAGCTACGAGAGCCTGCGCGAGCTGACCGGTATCGATCACCGCCAGCTGGACGTGCTCAACACCGATCGCTTCAGCCCGCAGAAGACCGCTTTCAACTCCGACAAGTGGCTGGAGCTGGCGCTGGACAAGAACCTGGAGCTGCACAGCGCCCGTATCGGCAAGGACATCGCCAAGGAGCAGATCGATCTGGCCAAGACCGGCCACGAGCCGACCCTGGATCTGGGCGCCGGCCTCAGCGCCGGTTACAACGACTACAAGGACGAGATCCGCAACCCCGAGAGCAACAGCAACCAGGGCAACATCGGTCTGAACTTCAACCTGCCGCTCTACACCGGTGGTGCCACCACCTCCCAGGTCAAGCAGGCGCAGTTCAACTACGTGGCCGCCAGCGAGCAGCTGGAGCGCAGCTTCCGCTCGGTGCAGAGCACTGTCCGCTCCTCCTACAACAACGTGAACGCCAGCATCGGCTCGGTGCGCGCCTACAGCCAGTCCGTCATCTCCGCCGACAGCGCCCTGAAGGCGACCGAGGCCGGTTACGAGGTCGGTACCCGCACCATAGTCGACGTGCTGGACTCCACCCGCAAGCTGTACGAGGCCAAGCAGAAGCTCTCCGAGGCCCGCTACAACTACATCCTCAGCATCCTCTCCCTCAAGCAGGCCGCCGGCATTCTGGAGCAGAAGGATCTGGAAGAGGTGAACCAGGGTCTGATGCCCGCCCCTCAGGTCACCAAGCAGTCCTGAGCCAGGCGCACCCCATGAAAAAAGGCGACCCTCGGGTCGCCTTTTTGCTGCCTGCTTGCCAGCCCCTTGCGGGGCCGGCCATGCACAAGGTCTCTCGCCTCAGCCGCGCTCGCGGATGGTCTTGATGATGTCGGTGGTGGAGCAGCCGTCCTCGAAGTTCAGCACCCGCACCTCGCCGCCATTGGCGGTCACTTCGGCGTAACCCGCGATATCTTCAGGCTTGTAGTCGCCGCCCTTGACCAGCAGATCCGGCAGGATCTCGGCGATCAGGCGCTGGGGGGTGTCTTCGCTGAAGGGAACCACCCAGTCCACGGCGCCCAGGGCAGCCAGCACCGTCATGCGGCGCTCGGTCGGGTTGACCGGACGGCCCGGCCCCTTGAGGCGGCGCACGGACTCGTCGGTGTTGACCGCCACGATCAGGCGATCCCCCAGCTTGCCCGCATTGGCCAGGTAGGAGACGTGGCCCGCATGCAGAATGTCGAAGCAGCCGTTGGTCATCACCACCTTCTCGCCCCGCAGACGGGCGGCCTGGACGGCGACCTTGAGCTGGGCCTCGGACATGACGCCAAAACCGGTCTCCTGCTCGGTGTAGAGCGCGTTGGCGAGCTCCACCGGACTGACGGTGGAGGTCCCCAGCTTGCCGACCACGATGCCGGCGGCGGTATTGGCCAGGGCACAAGCCTCGTCCAGGCTCATGCCGGCGGCCAGCGAGGTGGCCAGGGTGGAGATGACGGTATCGCCGGCACCGGTCACGTCATAGACCTCGTGGGCCTGGGCCGGCAGGTGCAGCTCGGGCTGCCCTTCGCGGATCAGGGTCATGCCGTTCTCGGAGCGGGTCACCAGCAGGGCGTCCAGCTCGAAGCGCTTGACCAGATCCAGCCCCTTGGCGACCAGATCCTCCTCCCCCTTCACCTTGCCCACCACGGCCTCGAATTCGGACATGTTGGGGGTCAGCAGGGTGGCGCCGCGATACTTCTCGAAGTCGGTCCCCTTGGGGTCGACCAGCACGGGAATGCCGGCGGCGCGGGCGCGGCGGATCATGCCGGGCACGTCGTTGAGGGCACCCTTGCCATAGTCGGAGAGGATCATCACGTCCGCCTCGGGCAGCGCCTGCTCGACCTTGCCCATCAGCAGGCTCGCATCCACGTCGTGGAAGGCCTCTTCGAAGTCCAGGCGCAGCAGCTGCTGGTTGCGCGACAGCACCCGCAGCTTGGTGATGGTCGGGTAGTCGGCCAGGCGAACGAAATCACAGGCGACCTTGACCCCGGCCATCTGGCCGGCGAGGGCATCGGCAGGCTCATCCTGACCGGTCAGCCCCAGCAGCACGGCCTGGGCGCCGAGGGCGGCAGAGTTGAGCGCCACGTTGGCGGCGCCACCCGGGCGTTCCTCGATGTGCTCGACCTTGACCACGGGCACCGGTGCCTCGGGGGAGATCCGGCCGGTGGGGCCATGCCAGTAGCGATCCAACATGACATCGCCAACGACCAGAACGCGGGCTTTTTCAAACTCGGGCAGGGTGATCTTCATCTGTATCGGCTCTCAAAACCTGAAAAATTCAGCGGTCGATTTTATCACACTCTTTTCTCCGACGTGAAAAAAGCGCTGCCGTGGTCACCGGCCCCATCCCTCCCGACCCCTCTGACCAGGCGACGGTGATTCGCACCCGTCCCGCTTTTTCGGATAGAATCCCCAGATTGCGAGTGGCACCATCCGCACGGCCAGGCACAAGCACGGCCCGCCCCGTTCGGCTGGACTCCCCTATTTTGCGTTTGTGAACAAGAGACTCTTCATGGCCCAAGAACAAGCTCCCCGACTCGAACCCCGCCTGTTCCATCCCCGTTACTGGGGCAGCTGGCTGGGCCTCGGTCTGCTCTGGTTGCTGGTGCTGCTGCCCTGGCGCAGCCAGATGTGGCTGGGTCGCCAGCTCGGAACCCTGGCCCGCAAGGTATTGAAATCCCGCGTCAAGGTTGCCCGCCGCAACCTGGAGCTGGCGATGCCGGAGCTCAGCCGGGATCAGCGCGAGGCCCTGCTGGTGCAGAACTTCGAGAGCGTGGGTTGCGCCATCTTCGAGGTGGGCATGGCCTGGTTCTGGCCGGACTGGCGGATGCGCCGCCTGATGAAGGTGGAAGGGGAAGAGCACGTCGCCCGCGCCGTGGAGCAGGGCCAGGGCATGCTGCTGCTCTCCTGCCACTTCCTCACCCTTGAACTCAATGCCCGTTGCTTCGGCCTGGTGCGGCCCGGAGTCGGCGTCTATCGCCCCAACACCAACCCGGTGCTGGAGTACGCCCAGTACCACGGCCGCTGCGCCTCCAACAAATACCTGGTGGACCGCATGGACGTGAAGGGCATGATCAAGGCGCTGCGCAACGGCGACGCCCTCTGGTATGCGCCGGATCACGACTACGGTAGCCATGCCAGCGTCTTTGTGCCCTATTTCGCGGTAGAGCAGGCGGCCACCATCACGGGCACCGCCACCCTGGCCCGGGTGAAGAACACCGTCACCCTGCCCTGCTACAACATCCGTACCGCCACCGGTTACACCCTGCACATAGGGGCGCCGCTGACAGACTACCCGAGCGGCGACGATGTGGCGGATGCCAGCCGCGCCAACCGGGAGATAGAAGCCGCCGTGCGCAAGGCCCCCGAGCAGTACATGTGGCTGCACCGCCGCTTCAAGACCCGTCCCAATCCGGAAGATCCCGGCTACTACTGATGGCCGGCCCGTCACTCCCGACGCCGGAGGGTGACACTGCCGACAGCGCCTTGCCACCGGCCCCAATGACAAAGCCCTCGCACTGCGAGGGCTTTGTGTTATCTGCCTGGGTGGTCGTTATTGACGAGTCAGGCGGTAGATGGCGTAGCCGGGGTGCTTGGCGTCGTCCGTCGGCAGGGTGGACTGGTACGCCAGATCCGCCCCCGCCAGGGCCTTGGCCTCGTCCGTCGGCGAGGAGTAGAGCCGCACATCCACACTGGCGGGCAGAGCCTTCATGTGCCAGTTGTTGTTGGCTGCCGGGCTGAAGCCGGCCGGGTTCTCGGCGGACTGGGTCTTCAGGTACTGGGCGATGATCTCGCGCGTCTCGAAGGGATCTTCATGCACTATGTTGCTGCCATCGATGCCCGGGAAGTGACCGCCGCCACTGGCACGGTAGTTGTTGGTCACCACGTAGAACTTCTGGGCCGGATCGATGGGCTGGCCGTTGAAGGTGAGGCCGCTGATGCGCTGGCCGTCGCTCACCTTGACCCCGTCCTTGCCGTAACGGGCGGGCTGGGTGATGTCCACCTCGTAGCTGACCCCGTCAATCACGTCGAAGTTGTAGGTGGGGAAGTTCTCGTTCACCAGCCACTGCACCTCTGTCTTGGTGGTGTCGATCTGGTTGAACTGGCCGGCGCTCATCTCCAGCCACTCCTTGACGGTGGCCCCGTTCACCTCGACCACCTGCAGGGTGTTCGGGTAGATGTAGAGGTCGGAGACGTTGCGCAGGGAGATGTCGCCCTGGGCCACATAGGTGAAGTCGTTGATGCCGTTGCGCCCGCCACGGAACGGGGCCGCCACCGACAGGATCGGATAGGACTCCTTGAGCAGGCCGTCTTGCTGCAGCTGCTCGGCGTGGCGGCGCTGGGCATCGCTCACCAGCTGCACCGAGGGGTCGTCCTGCACCAGGGCGAAGAAGCTGTGGATGGGAGAGGTGATCTTGCCCAGCGGCTCGTCCAGCCACTGGTTGGTGGCGTCGTGATCCGCCTGCACTAGGTCCACCACCCGCTGATCCACGGCGCTGCCCTCGCTGGCGTCGATCTTGCGCAGGCTGGCCTGGCTCTGTTTCACCTGCCACTTGCCGTCCACCTGCTCCAGCTTGAGGTCGATGATGCCGAGGTGGTTGCCCCAGTAGCCGGGCATCACGGTCGGGATGCCGCTGAGGGTGCCGGCCTGGTTGTCCACCTCCGGCAGATCCGGGAAATCCCCCGGGAAGTTCTTGTGGGCATGGCCCAGCATCAGGGCATCGACCCCCTTCACCTTGGCCAGGTGCCAGGCGGAGTTCTCCATCATGGCCTCGTAGCTGCTGGCGTTGATGCCGGTATGGGCCACCACCACCACCAGATCGGCCCCCTTGGCACGCATCTCGGGCACGTAGTGGTTCGCGGCCTCGACCATGTCGGCCACCACCACCTTGCCTTCCAGATGGCGTTTGTCCCACTGCAGCACCTGGGGCGGGGTCAGGCCCAGAATGCCCACCTTGACGGTCTGACGCTGACCCTTGTCGTCGGTCACCTCGCGATCCAGCAGCAGGTAGGGGGTGAACTTGTTGCCACTCCACTCAATCTGCCCCTTGGCGTCCCGCTTGAAGGCCGCCGCCTCGAACACGTTGGCGTTCACATAGGGGAACTCGGCTCCCGCCAGCACCTTGCCGAGGTAGTCCAGGCCGTAGTTGAACTCGTGGTTGCCGAGGTTGCCGGCGTCGTAGCCGAGCTCGTTCATCGCCTTGAACACAGGGTGGGCCTGCTTCTCCAGGTAACCGGCGCCGGACTGTTCGAAGATGTAGTCCGCCAGCGGCGTGCCCTGGATCAGGTCGCCGTTGTCGAGCAGCAGGTTGTTGGGGTTCTCGGCGCGGGCCGCGCGGATCAGCAAGGCGGTGCGGGAGAGGCCGAACTTGCGGTCCTCCTTGTTCTGGTAGTAGTCATACCCCAGCACGTTGGAGTGGATATCGGAGGTCTGGATCAGGCGCAGGGAGACGGTCCCCGGCTGCGCCTTGCTGTCGTTTTCGTTGCTGCAGGCAGACAGCAGCACGATGGCGGCAATCGCCCCCAGCTTCATGGTGTTATTCACTGTATTTTCCCTTTTATTATGAGTAACGCTTTACCAGCGCCGGGAATTTAACAGACGAATATGTCAGCAGATGACACCGGGACTCATTTTTATGAAGCCCGGCACAAAAATAGCCTTATGAGGCCAGGATGGCCCCGCCTGCCAGCTTGGCCGCCAACACCAGCATGATGAGACCAACAACAAGATCAATGGCTTGCTGCACTCTTCCCCGAGCGAGCCAGGGTGACAGCGCCGCCGCCCCGAATGCCAGCCCGTAGAACCAGACCAGGGACGCCAGCATGGCACCGGCCGCAAAGGCAGGCCGCAGCTCCTCGGAAAACTGGCTGCCGAAGGAGCCGAGCAGCATCAGGGTATCCAGATAGACATGGGGATTGAGCAGGGTCACCCCGAGTGTCATGGCCAGCACGCTCTTGACCCCCATCAGCTGCGGCGAATCCGCCAGCGCCGCCTCCTGGCCGCGCCAGGCGCTGCGCAGGGAACGCACGCCGAACCAGCCGAGGAAGAGCACGCCGCCCCAGGTGAGCAGGGCCAGCCCCACCGGACTGGCCGCCAGCAGGTTGGCGCCACCGAAGACACCTATGCCGATCAGCACGAGATCGCACAGGCAGCAGAGGGTCGCCGTCAGCAGGTGGTGGTTGCGGTGGATGCCCCGGCTCAGCACGAAGGCATTCTGGGCTCCGATGGGGATGATCATGGCGAGGCCGAGGGTAAAGCCTTGCAGGGTGGTGGCAAACATGGACATGCGTTCCTGTAGAAGAGTTGGACGCACTATAAAGGGGAGCACGCAATCAGAGAAATTCATTCATTTTCTGGTGCATTCGAAAATCTTATGACCAGAACGGGAAGTTGCTCGGAGGCGGGCTGTCAGTGGCAGGATCTGGCCATTGTGGCGCCCTGACACAGCCCCGACAATCGGCGGGATAGGAAGTACGGGTGAGAAGGCGAGGATGGTGAGGATGGCGACTGGGAAAATATCGAACGACAGGAGTGCGCGGCCCGGTCGGGGCTCACTGCGGCAACTTGGGGAAGTTGGTGACCACGACCTGCTCGAGGTTGGGCAGCAGGATGCCGCTGCTGACACCCTTGGCGACGGCCTGGTAGCGGTTCATCGAGCCCGTCTTGCGGGTCACCTGATTGAGGTGGTAGTTCACCGTACGCTCGGTGATCCCGAGAATGCAGGCGATCTCCCCCGACGTCTTCCCCTCGCTGGCCCAGAACAGACACTCGGTCTCCCGCTCCGTCAGGGCCTCCTGGGGAGCATCTTCCCTCATGCTGCTGCGCACGACCCGGATCGCCGCCTCGAAGATGTAGTGGGACATCCAGGAGAGGATGGGCGAGGACTCCAGCATCAGGTCGCTCGACGCCCGCTCCCGGGTGATGAACGACAGTATGCCGTTCTCCCCCGCCGCGCCGTGCAACGGGAACGAGATGCCGTTGCGCAACCCGAACTCCGCCGCCAGTCCCATCACGTCCATGCTCCCCTCTTGCAGGAAGCGCGCCTTCTCGTCCAGTCGATTCCAGTAGATAGGCAAGGTCTGCTGGCGGGCAAGCTGGATGATGGGGTCGCAGGCCAGCATGTTGTTCGCCGTATAGGCCTGCACCCAGGAGTCGGGGCACTGGTTGAACAGCACGACCTTGGGCCTTTGCATCGACATGGGCAGGATGAGCGCAAAGCGATAGTAGTCGTAGCCCATACCCCGAGAGAAACGACCGATCAGCTCGGACAGCCGGTTGCCATCGGTCACCAGAGTGAAATGTTCCAGATACTCAAGCAGTTGGTCGCGTGTCATGGGCAAGCCTCCCCGTGGCCAAGGCCTGGGATTATAGCGGCTAACCCTGAAATACAGAGATATGAATGCTTGTTTTCAAAGAAAAATCAGCCGAACACCCCAGATGGTAGGCCGGAAACGAGCGCAATCGGTTTCGCAAACGAGCCCCCTAAATAGACTCAATCGAGGCAAAAACCTGAAGGAAACCCACCCGGAACGACATCGCCAAACTGGATACCCATCGGGTACAGAGCGGAAGTGGAGCATAACCTGTGCAGCTGACACCACCTGCTCAGCTTTACCAGAGCGATATGTGTTCAGCCCCCTTGCAAGGGGAGTACAGAGTCGCCAGCACGCTGGTTGCGGCGACCTGATCCCGTAAAAAGGCCCCGGGGCTGTGCCCGGGACCAAGACGCTCGCTATGGCCCGTTTCCACCCCATGCAAAAACGGACCAAATGAGTATCTTATGAATCTCATTTGACCTCTACTGTCACATCTCACAGTGGCGCCCCCTCTCCACCATCCGCAGCGGGTTGTCCTCCCGGCGCCGCTCCAGTAGCATTCTTGCTCAATCCTCCTTCTCATAAGGAATGCTGATGAAGACGCTGGACTACAAGCTGCTGCTGGCGCTGGATGCGGTGATGCAGGAGCAGAACTTCGAGCGCGCCGCCCAGCGCCTGCACATCACCCAGTCTGCCATCTCCCAGCGCATCAAGCAGCTGGAGCAACAGTTTGCCGAGCCCCTGCTCATCCGCAGCCAGCCCCTGCAGGCCACCCCGCTCGGCCAGAAGCTGCTGGCCCACTACCGTCAGGTGCGCCAGCTGGAACTGGAGCTGGCCGGGGAGCTCTCTCCCGCCGCGCCCCAGGCGCCGATCCGGGTCAGCATCGCCGTCAATGCCGACAGCCTGGCCACCTGGTTCCTGCCCGCCCTGGCGCCGCTGCTGGAGCAGCACCCCATCGAGCTGAATCTCCTGGTGGACGACGAGAGCCGCACTCTGGATCGGGTGCGCGAGGGGCAGGCGTTCGGCGCCGTCAGCCTGCAGTCCCAGGCACTGGCCGGCTGCTGCGTCGACGAGCTCGGCGAGATGCGCTACCTGTTGACCGCCAGCCCCGCCTTCGTCGCCCGCCACTTCCCCCACGGCCTGACCCCGGAGGCACTCGCCAAGGCGCCGGCGGTGGCCTTCGATCAGCGGGACGACATGCACGTGAGCTTCATGGCCCGCCACTTCGCACTGCCCCCCGGTGGCTACCCCTGCCACACGGTGCGCTCGTCCGAGGCCTTTGTCGCCATGGCCGAACAGGGGCTGGCCTGCTGTCTCATCCCTGAACTGCAGATCCGTCAGCAACTTGCCGAGGGGCGCCTGCTCGATCTCAGCCCGGAGCACCACCTGATAGAGCGACTCTACTGGCACCGCTGGGTGCTGGAGCGAGGGCTGCACAAGCAGATCTCCCAGCGCCTCATCCAGCAGGGACGCCGGGCACTGCAGCCGCGCTGAGGGGGCCGTTCACCTTGGCTTTGGAGGGGTAAAAACGTATAGTGCTGGGCGATTAACCATCAGGTCTCCACTCAGGTTCCCCATTTATGTTCCAAGACAATCCGCTGCTGGCCCAGCTCAAACAACAAATCCGCGAAAACATCCCCAAGAAAGAGGGTGTTATCCGCGCCTCCGATCGGGGCTTCGGCTTCCTGGAGGTCGATGAGAAGACCAGCTATTTCGTGCCGCCTCCCTATATGAAGAAGGTGATGCACGGTGACCGGGTGAGCGCCCTGATCCGTACCGAAAAAGAGAAGGAAGTGGCCGAGCCGGATGCCCTGCTGGAGCAGGCAGTCACCCGCTTCGTCGGCCGCGTCAAGATGTTCCGCGACCGCCTCAACGTGGTGCCGGACCATCCCCTCATCAAGGACGCCATCAAGGCCCGCGCCAAGAAGGGTCTGGACGAGAAATCCTTCAAGGAAGGGGACTGGGTGGTTGCGACCCTCAAGCGCCACGCCCTGGCGGACGGCAACTTCTCCGCCGAGATCACCCAGCTCATCGCCACCCAGGAAGACCACAACGTGCCCTGGTGGGTGGTGCTGGCACGCCACAATCTGGCCCAGGTCGAGCCGGCGGATCTGCCGGAGTGGAAGGTGATCGAAGAGGAAGAGCTGCCCCGCCGCGACCTCACCCAGGTCCCCTTCTTCACCATCGACGGCGCCAAGACCAAGGACATGGACGATGCCCTGGCCATCACCAAGCTGGAGAACGGCTGGGAGCTGCTGGTGGCCATCGCCGACCCGACCGCCTATGTGGCCGAAGGCAGCGAGCTGGACAAGGAGGCCGCCCAGCGCGCCTTCACCGTCTACATGCCGGGCCGCAACGTGCCCATGATCCCGCGCACCCTCTCCGACGAGCTCTGCTCCCTGAAGGAGGGCGAGGAGCGCAACACCCTGTGCGCCCGCCTGCTGATCGCCGAGGACGGCCTGCTGCTGGAGGAGACCGAGTTCTTCGCCGCCCGCATCAACTCCCACGCCCGCCTCAGCTATGACGACGTCTCCGACTGGGCCGAGCACGGCAAAGCGCTGGATATCGACGCAGGCGTGCTGGCCCAGCTACCCCTGATGAAGGCGATGACGGAGGCGCGCATCAAGTGGCGTACCGAGCACGCCCTGGTGTTCCCGGACCGCCCCGACTACGACTTCGAGCTGGGCGAGAACGGCGAAGTGCTGGCCATCCACGTCGAGCCACGCCGCATCGCGAACCGCATGGTGGAGGAGTCGATGATCGCCGCCAACATCTGCGCCGGTCGCGTGCTGGGCAAGACCGTCGGCTACGGTATCTTCAACGTCCACACCGGCTTTGACGAGGAGTCCCTCGACGGTGCCATCGAGCTGCTCAAGAGCGCCGAAGCCCCCTTCGAGAAGGAAGATATCGCCAGCCTCTCCGGCTTCTGCGCCCTGCGCCGCTGGATCGACAACCTGGATACTCGCTGGCTGGACGGCAAGATCCGCCGCTTCCAGAGCTACGCGCTGATGTCTGCCGAGCCGGGCGCCCACTACGGCCTGGGGCTGGACGCCTACGCCACCTGGACCTCCCCGATCCGTAAATACGGCGACATGGTCAACCATCGCCTGCTCAAGGCCGTCATCGCCGGCAAGACCCCGGGTGAGCGCCCGAGCCTGGAGCTCACCGAGCACCTGACCGCCTGCCGCCGCCTGCACCGCATGGTGGAGCGCGACATCGGCGACTGGCTCTATGTGCGCTACCTGAAGGCGGCTGCCGGCACCGATCAGGTATTCAACGCCGAGATCATCGACGTGATGCGTGCCGGCCTCAAGCTGCGCCTGCAGGAGAACGGCGCCGTGGTCTTCATGCCCGCCCGCCACATCCTGGACAACAAGGAACGGCTGGAGTGCAACTGGGACAACGGCCGCGTCTATCTGGACAAGACCGAGGTGGTCTATGAACTGGGCCAGATCATCGAGGTGAAGCTGACCGAGGCGGTGGAAGAGACCCGCTCCCTCATCGCCAAGCCGGCGGTGGATCTGGTGCCGGGCCCGGCGCCGGTGGCGCCGGCCAGCGATGCCGTGGCAGCGCCGACCGACGAGGCTCCCAAGGCGGAATAATCCCACCCCGCCTTTTCGCCAAAAAAGCCCGCATGATGCGGGCTTTTTTTATGCGTGCCGGTGGCAGTCAAAGCGTGAGGAAGGAGTCACAGGGCACGACCCTACCCCCACCAGCCCGGCATGTTTCGCTCCCCTTGTCGGTGTCGGCCCTCTCCAACCAGCAAACAACGGGGATGGATACCCGGTAACGTCCCCTCGACGCGAGCAGATCCCAGCCCCCGCTCCTCCGGGTCGGAGAAGTAGCACATGGGTATCACCTCCCCCTTGGTGGCTGATGGTGCCCCATACGCTGCTCTGTCGTGGGAGCGGAAAAACTGAAAGTAAATTACATCTTTCCAGATCCATCGGCTGTTAACAGGCAATAATGGAAAATCCATCGCTGAAACCCTGGTTCACACCACCGCCAGACAGGCATCAAATGAATACACATTTCATATATGTGATGTGAATCACATTGACACGAGGTTTGCGCAAACCGTAATTGGTGATCCACTTCACATAAATAGGGTCTGCGCGACAGAAGAGAACGAAATGTAGCCGAAATACGGAGCAATGATGTGATCTACATCACCATGAAGGGAGGGGGGGGATCGGGGTATTCGAGATCCGGATCACAATACCCCCCGTTTTCAGCCTAATTTGATCACAAGCTGGTAGATTGAAGTTGCTTAGACGACAGGGATGGGGTTCTGCAAAACCGACCATTCCGACTACCACTTACAATCACACAGGCTTAAACGGGGTGCCGTCATGTTATCACCGGATACCAAAGTCAAGATACAGAATTTTGGACGCTTCCTGTCCAATATGGTCATGCCCAACATAGGCGCCTTCATCGCCTGGGGCTTCATTACCGCCCTCTTCATCCCCACCGGCTGGCTGCCGAGCGAAACCTTGGCCAAGCTGGTCGGCCCCATGATCACCTACCTGCTGCCGCTGCTCATCGGCTATACCGGTGGCAAGCTGATCGGGGGTGATCGCGGTGCCGTGGTCGGTGCCATCACGACCATGGGCGTCATCGTGGGGACCGACATCCCCATGTTCATGGGCGCCATGATGGTCGGCCCGCTGGGTGGCTGGGCCATCAAGCGCTTCGACCAGGCGATGGAAGGTCGCGTCAAGAGCGGCTTCGAGATGCTGGTCAACAACTTCTCCGCCGGCATCATCGGCATGCTGTGTGCCATCCTCGCCTTCTTCGTCATCGGTCCCTTCGTCAAGGTGCTCTCCGGTGCCCTGGCCGGTGGCGTCGACTTCCTGGTCGCCCACGGTTTGCTGCCGCTCACCTCCATCTTCGTCGAGCCGGCCAAGATCCTGTTCCTGAACAATGCCATCAACCACGGCATCTTCTCGCCGCTGGGGATCCAGCAGGCCACCGAACAGGGCCGCTCCATCTTCTTCCTGATTGAAGCCAACCCGGGCCCGGGTCTGGGCGTGCTGCTGGCCTACATTGTGTTCGGCCGTGGCAATGCCAAACAATCCGCGGCAGGTGCCTCCATCATCCACTTCTTCGGCGGCATCCACGAGATCTACTTCCCGTACGTGCTGATGAATCCGCGCCTCATCCTGGCGGTGATCGCTGGCGGCATGACCGGGGTCTTCACCCTGACCCTGTTCAACGCAGGTCTGGTCTCCCCCGCCTCCCCGGGATCCATCTTCGCCGTGCTGCTGATGACGCCGAAAGCCTCCCTGATCGGGGTGCTGCTCTCCATCATCGCCTCTGCCACCGTCTCCTTCCTGGTCGCCTCCGTGTTCGTTCGCGCCCAGCAGCCGGAAGCCGACGAGGCCGATGCCCTGGATGAAGCCACTCGCAAGATGAAAGCCATGAAGGGGGCCAGACCCGAGACCACAGCGGCCAAGAAGCCGGGTGCCGAGCTGACCGCAGTACGCAACATCGTGGTCGCCTGCGACGCCGGCATGGGCTCCAGCGCCATGGGCGCCGGCATGCTGCGCAAGCGGGTGCAGGCCGCCGGCCTCAACATCAGCGTCACCAACCGCGCCATCAACAACCTGGACGATCAGGTCGACCTGGTCATCACCCACAAGGATCTGACCGACCGCGCCCGTCGCCATGCGCCGCACGCCCAGCACATCTCCTTGAGCAACTTCCTGGACAACGAGCTCTACCAGGAGCTGGTGATGAACCTCAGCATGGCCAATGCGGCCAACGACGACGTGGCCAACCCGCAGCTGCTGGTAGCGGCCAACGATGACAGCTACGAACAGCAGGAGCCGGAAGTCTTCACCCTGAGCCTGCAGGACGTCCACCTGGGCCTCAAGGCCGACAACAAGGAAGCCGCCATCCTCACCGCCGGCAAACTGCTGGCCGAGCGGGGCTATGTGGCACCGGACTACGTCAACGCCATGCTGGAACGGGAGAAACTGGTCTCCACCTACCTCGGCGAGTCCATCGCCGTGCCCCACGGCACCATCGCCGCCAAGGAGCACGTCAAGCGCACCGGCATCGTCATCTGCCAGTATCCGGCCGGCGTGCCGTTCGGCGAGGCAGCGGACGAGGTCGCACGCCTGGTGATCGGCATCGCCGCCCGCAATGACGAACACATTCAGGTAATAACCCGACTGACCAATGCACTGGATGAGCCCGGTCTCATCGACCGGCTGGCCAGCACCCAGGATCCCCAGGAGTTCCTGGACTTGCTGGGCGCCGAACAGGCCGCCTGAACATCCTTCATCGTCTTTGGTTATAGAGGTTAATATCATGAAAACATTGCATTTTGGTGCTGGCAATATCGGTCGTGGCTTCATCGGCAAACTGCTGGCTGACGCCAGCCACCAGGTCACCTTCGCCGACGTCAACGAGACCCTGATCGATCAGCTCAACCACCGGCAGGAGTACAAGGTGCACGTGGTGGGCACGGATCAGAAGCTGGACGTGGTGCGCAACGTCGCCGCCGTCAGCTCCGCCGGCCACGAGGTGATCGCCCGCATCATCACCGCCGATCTGGTGACCACCGCGGTCGGCCCCAACATCCTGGACAAGATTGCCAGCACCCTGGCCAAGGGGCTGCAGGCCCGCTTCGATGCCGGCAACCTGACGCCGCTCAACATCATCGCCTGCGAGAACATGGTACGCGGCACCAGCCACCTCAAGGAGGAGGTACTCAAGTACCTGCCGGTCGCGTATCATGCCACCCTCGAGCAGTGCGTCGGCTTTGTCGACTCGGCGGTGGATCGCATCGTCCCGCCCACGGCAGCGGCAAACGACGACCCGCTGGAGGTGACGGTGGAGAGCTTCAGCGAGTGGATCGTCGACAAGACCCAGTTCAAGGGGGAGCTGCCCCAGGTGGCAGGCATGGAGACCACCGACAACCTGATGGCCTTCGTCGAGCGCAAGCTGTTCACCCTCAACACGGGTCACATCGTCACCGCCTACCTGGGCAAGCTCAGGGGCTATCACACCGTGCGCGAGGCGATCGAGGATCCGGTGATCCGCAGCAAGGTGCGCCGCGCCATGGAAGAGAGCGGGGCCGTGCTGGTCAAGCGCTACGGCTTCGACCCACGCCTGCACGCCGCCTACATCGAGAAGATCCTGGCCCGTTTCGCCAACCCCTATCTGGTGGACGAGATTGACCGGGTCGGTCGCCAGCCGCTGCGCAAGCTGGCGGCGGGGGACAGGCTGGTGAAGCCGCTGCTGGGCACCCTGGAGTACGGTCTGCCGAGCGATCATCTGCAGGAGGGCATCGCCGCGGCGCTGCACTACCGCAACGCCGATGATCCCCAGGCGGTGGAGCTGCAAGCCCTGCTGGCGGAGCAGGGCCCGGCCCGGGCCCTGGCAAAGGTGACCGGTCTGGAGGAGGACAGCGACATCGTCCGTACCATAGTCGCCCGTTACAACAACCTGAAGTGACCCGATAAGGCGCCTTCACTGCCGCCGGCCCCGACAGGCTGACACGTGAAGCGCCTCATACGATAAAAACCGGGAGAGAGGCCGGCTCTCTCCCTGTCAGCTGGACCCAATGCACTTATGACCACACACCAGGAAGATGAAGTACTGGAACGACTGAACGAGCAGGATGGCCCCCGTGGCTTCTTTCTCGAGGTCGTGACCATCCTGGAAGAGGCGGTCGACTCCCTGATGCGGCGAGCCTTTCGCCAGGAGGAGTATGCCGTCAAATACGCCATCGAACCCCTGCTCAACCAGAGCGGCCCCCTCGGCCAGCTGGAGGTGCGCCTCAAGCTCATCTTCGCCCTCGGCCTCATCTCCCTCGAGTGCTATCAGGATCTCGAGGCCTACCTGAAGATCCGCGATTTTCTGGTGCGCGATCCCAAGGATTACCGCTTCAGCGACAAGCCGATCCGCGATCTGCTCGAACGCCTGAATGCCATCAATCAGGCCAGCATGATGCCGCAGGATCCCCCGGCCAACGAGGAAGACTGGCCCCTCTACCAGATGCAACTCAACCGGCTCGATCAGATGGTGCGCTCCGCCCTGGTGCTGGCGGTGACCGACTGCGTCACCGAACTCCACAAAGAGAGCCCCATCTGATCAGGCCTGCGCGCTGAGCCCCCTGCTGGCGGGTGTCAATGTGCCCCGCTTCCCCGCTACACTACTCCCAACCCCATCATCTGCTCGAGGTTGGCATGATTGCACTCTCCCTCGCCGGGATCGCCCTGATCTCCCTGTTGGCCCAGTGGCTAGCCTGGTCGCTGCGCGTTCCCGCCATTCTGTTTCTGCTGCTGAGCGGCCTCTTGCTCGGCCCGGTCACCGGCCTGCTCGACCCGGATGCCCTGCTCGGGGACCTGCTGTTCCCGCTGGTGTCGTTGTCGGTCGCCATCATCCTGTTTGAGGGGGCACTGACCCTGCACCTGGCAGAGCTCAAGGGGATCGGCAAGGTGGTGCGCAACCTCTGCTCCACCGGCATGCTGGTCAGCTTCGCGGTGATTGGCGGGGCCAGCTACTTCTTGCTGGGACTGGACTGGCGGGTCGCCATGGTGCTCGGCGCCGTTCTGGTGGTCACCGGCCCCACGGTGATCGCCCCCATGCTCAACGTGATCCGGCCGGTGCGGGAGGTGGACAAGATCCTGCGCTGGGAGGGGATCGTCATCGACCCCATCGGCGCCCTGTTTGCGGTACTGGTGTTCGAGGCGGTGCGCCTCGGTAGCCAGGGGGATCTTATCGATCACACCCTGCTGGCCCTGGCCAAGACGGTGGGCGTGGGCTCCCTCATCGGGATAGCGGCGGGATGGCTCACCACCCTGCTCATTCGCAAGGACTGGCTGCCGGTCAGCCTGCACAAGTTTGGGGTGCTGGCCCTGGTGCTGGTCACCTTCACCCTCTCCAACTGGCTCAGTCATGAGTCCGGTCTGCTGGCGGTCACCGTGTTCGGCATCTGGCTCGCCAATCAGGAGGGGCTGGACCTGGAGGAGGTGCTGGCCTTCAAGGAGGATCTCGCCGTCATCCTCATCTCTTCCCTCTTCGTCCTGCTGGCGGCCCGCCTCGATCTGGCCCAGCTCTGGCAGCTCGGCCCCATGGTGCTGGTACTGCTGTGCGTGGTGCAGTTCGTGGCCCGCCCCCTCGGCATCCTGCTCTCTACCTGGGGCTCGGATCTCCCCTGGCGGGCGCGCGCCCTGCTGGCCTGGATAGCCCCCCGCGGCATAGTGGCCGCGGCGGTCAGCGCCTCCTTCGCCATCAGCATGCACGAGGCCGGCATTGCGGATGCCGACAAGCTGGTGCCCCTGGTGTTTGCCGTCATCATCTTCACCGTGGTGCTGCAGAGCCTGACGGCGACCCCCCTCGCCAGGTTGCTCGGCATGCGCCAGAGTGCCCCCAATATCTGGCTGCTGATCGGTGCCAACTCGGTGGCGCGGGCCATCGGCAAGGCGCTGGCGGATCAGGGCATCCCCGTCCATCTCTCCGATCCCGCCTGGGAGCATTGCAAGCTGGCCCGCATGAGCGGCCTGCCCTGCTATTTCGGCAACCCGCAGTCGGAGCACGCCGAGCTGCACCTGCCCCTCACCAGCATCAGCACAGTGCTCGCCGTCTCCCCCAACCGCCACAACAACGCCCTCGGCGTGTTGCACTTCGCCCACCTCTACGGCGAGGAGCGGGTCCATTCCCTGCGATCCAGCGAGCAGCACGGCAAGGCGAACCGGGAGAGCGCCACCTTCCGCGCCCGCCAGAACCTGTTCGGCCCCGACATGAACTTCGCCCGCCTGAGCGGCCTGCTGGGCCGGGGCGGCCAGATCAAGGCAACCCGGTTGAGCGAGGCCTTTGACTGGGATCGCTATCAGGAAGCCAATCCGGGCGCCATCCCCCTGTTCGTGCTGGATGCCAGGGGCAAACCCAGGGTTGTCACCGGTCCCGTCTCGCCGCTGGCCGGTGAGCTGTTGATCGCCTTGCAGCCCCCGCGGGAGACGCCGACAACGGATTGACCCCGCTTTGCGGATGACGGAGGCTGACGACTAGACTTGAGGGTGCGCCATGAGTCATAGGAGGATGTCATGACAGTCAGCGAATTGCGCACGCTTCACCAGCAACACAGGTTCAAGGAAGCGGAGATCATGCACGACGTCATCGCGCCCGGCTGGATAGTGGAGTTTCGGGGGCTGGACGGCCATCTCTACGTGATGACGGATACCCTGGGATGCCCGATGAGTTTTTCTTCCACCGAAGAGGCTCGTGACCACATCCACCTCGTGGCCGATTGTCCCATCCAAGTCGAGCACCTCTACCGCTTCTTCGAACGTTGAGTGTCTGCTCAGCAAAAAGGCTCCCGAGGGAGCCTTTTTCATTCCGCCTTCTTATTCCGGAGACAGGGGCTCAGGCTCCTTGCCCTCCAGCCGCCTGACCGGTTTTTGCAGGATCAGGTTGGCCGGATAGGTGACCAGATCGCCGTTGTCATCGCGTACCCGCACATAGAAGAGGCCGATCTCGGTGATGACGCCGGTCACCGAGTCATCCTTGTCGAGGATACGGATGCGATCGCCAATCCGGTAGGGGAAGGCGAAGAAGATGGTGATGCTGGCGGTGATGTTGGAGAGGATCGACCACTGGGCCACCATGGCCACCCCCAGCACCGCGAAGAAGGAGGAGGCGAGCACCACCAGCCGGGAGAAGTCGAGCCCCCATACCCCGGCCAGGATCAGCAGGGTGGCGCAGCCGAGCAGGAAATGGAACACGTGCTCTACGTAGAGCACCCGGTTTTCGCTCACCTGCCGGCTCTGGCCGAGGGCCATCAGGCTCTTGTGAATCAACCCGCGGATCAGGGTGTGCCCCAGCAGCAGAACCAGGGTCACGCCAAAAGATTCCCATGTCGTCATGTCGGCTCCTTACCACCAGCGCCTGTGCTTGAGCCAGACCGCCAGCCCGGTCGCCAGCGCCAGCAGGGATCCGCAGAAGACCCAGAAGGCGGTCGGGCTCTCCGCCCCGGGGATCCCCCCCAGGTTGATGCCGAACAGGCCGGTCAGGAAGCTGGCGGGCAGGAACAGCAGCGCCATCACCGACATCTGGTAGGCACGGCGGTTGGTCGCCTCGGCCATCAGGTTGTTGATCTCGTCCGCCAGCACGGCGGTGCGCGCCACGCCGGCATCCAGATCGTCGAGCCAGCGCCGCAGCCGGTCGGCGATGTCGAGCAGACGGCGCCTGTCATCCTCGTCCAGCCAGCTGATCTTCTCGTTGGCCAGACGCGCCACCAGATCCCGCTGGGGGGAGAGGTAGCGGCGGATCATGATGAGTTGCTTGCGGATCCTTGCCAGACGGCCATTGGGGGGCAGATCACGCATCAGCACCATCTCCTCCAGATCCAGGATCTGATCGTGCAGCTCCTCGACGAACTCCCCGGCCCGGTCGGTCAGGGCGTCGCAGATCTCCACCAGCCAGTCGGCCGGAGAGTCAGCACCGCCCCCCAGCTTCAGCTGCTCGAAGACATCTTTTTCCGACAACAGCGGCCGGCGGCGGCTGCTGATGATGAGATCCGGGGTGATGTAGATGCGCAGCGCCACCATCTCTTCGGGGCGGTGATCCTTGTTGTGATTGATGCCCCGCAGGATCAGCAGCACCGTCTCCCCCATCCGCACCAGCTTGGGTCTGTTGCTCTGGCCGAGCAGGGCCTCCCGCGCCGCGTCTCCCAGCAAGGGGGTCTGCAGCAGCCAGCGCGCCGCCTCAGGATTGCCGTAGTCCAGATGCAGCCAGCTGGGCCGGGCTCCCGGGATCTCGCTCCCTGCGGCCAGCGGAGTCATCCCCCCCTTGCCATCCAGGGTCAGGCCATAAATCACATCACTGGGCACCCGATCCATCCACACGTCCTTCTCATCATGGTTGTTGGCCCAGAGCTTACACCAAAGCCGCGGCCGACTCAGCCCCGGGGCAGCCGCCCCGCGCCGGCCGTGCTAACATGCAACCCCGTTTCAGTCACAGGAAGCCATGCCATGCCCATCTGGGTCGATGCCGATGCCTGCCCCATTCCGGTCAAGGAGATCCTCTACCGCGCCGCCCACCGCGCCCAGGTGGTGACCACGCTAGTGGCCAACCAGGGGCTCAGAGTTCCCCCCTCCCCCTTCATCAAGACCCAGCAGGTGGAGAAGGGATTCGATGTGGCGGATCATGTCATCGCCCAGCAGGTCAAACCCGGCGATCTGGTGATCACCGGCGACATTCCGCTCGCCTCCTGGGTGATCGATGCCGGCGGCGAGGCGCTCAACCCCCGCGGCGAGATCTACACCCGCGAAACCATCAAGGCGCGCCTCGGCATGCGCAACTTCATGGAGGAGCTGCGCTCCGCCGGGGTTCAGACCGGCGGCCCCGCGCCCCTCAACGCCGCCGACAAGCAGCGCTTCGCCAATGCGCTGGACAAGTGGCTGGTCAGGGGCTCGCTCGCATAGCCAGCACTCGAACACAAACGCGCGACGCAGACAAAGAGGTGTGGAGGCGCAGCATGCGCGCCCCCATCATCCTGCCGTCGGCAAACACCATCCTCTCTGCCTGCCCCGTCTGCCCCACTTCTGAAACCGACTCCGGCATACATGCTCCGGGCATAAAGAGAGCCTCAGCCATCCCCATCACCTAGCCCCAACCACCTCAGTCAACTGGAAATCCCGATATAAAGGTCACCTCTAGCCTTTTCGCCGGACAATAACATTACTTTTGTCAGTAGAGTTGCAATAACCATTACCCTCACCTAGACATATTAAAAACACAATATAACAAAAATATCATTAGTGTTTTTGTGGCATTTTAAGAACAAACAAAAATGCCTAAAAATATATGCACAACAATAATGAGAGAACATAAAATCATTAAATATCAATAGAGTATATGAAAACCAAAAAGGCTTCATAGCAGAGACTGTCATCTCTGTGGGGTTTGTCATCCCCGAAACAGGGCAATCCAGATCCCATATTAAGCACAGAGATAAAAGGGGAATATCCATGAGCAAGTCGATAAACGTATTTCTCTCACTTTTCCTGACCTTCTTCTTATTCAGCTGCGGTGGAGGGGGCGGAGGAGGGGGCACCAAGCCAACCACTCCCACCAATCCCTCGGCCAAGACGTTGACCAGGATAGACATCTCTGCCGACACTGCCGGCACCCAGGCCAGGGCTGAGGTCAATCCCAGAATTCCCCTTGGTCTCAGCACCCAGTATCTGGCCATCGCCACCTACAGTGACAACAGCACGTCCGATATTACCGATCTGGCCACCTGGAGCAGCGCCGATCCCAGCGTTGCAACTGTCAACGAGAAGGGCTTGGTCAAGGCACTAAAGCTCAGCAGTACCCAGATCTCGGCCAGCTATGCGGGGGTGACCAGCAACACGTCCACCCTGACCATCACGGATGCGATCACCACCAAGATCTCCGTCATTCCTCCGACGACCAGGTTGGCCAAGGGGCTGACTCTGCAACTGCAGGCCATCGCTACCTTCTCTGACGACAGCACCAGGGATGTGTCGACCCAGGCCACCTGGCAGAGCAGCAACCCGACCGCATTGAGTGTCGATCCCAAGGGAAAAATCACCGCTCTCGAACTGGGGGACGCCACAGTAACTGCCACCTTGCAGGGCGTTTCCGGCCAGGTCAGCGTCTCGGCGGTCAATTTGGCGATCAACCAGATCCAGATCATTCCGGCCACGGTGCAACTGGCCATTGGTACCAAGACAAGGCTCACCGCCGTCGCCACCTTTGCCGACCAGAGCACTCAGGACGTCTCTTCCCAGGTGGCATGGCTGAGCAGCAATACGGCTGTCGCCACCGTGGACAACACCGGCCTGGTCAGCGGCATCGCAGCCGGTTCTGTCACCCTATCAGCCAGTCTGCTGGGCGTCACGGCCAGCACCAGTATTCAGGTCAACAATACCAGCGCCACATCCTTGCAGGTAATCCCAGCCGTGGGCACCCTGGCCATCGGCACCAAGAACCAATTGCAGGCCATCGCGACCTTTGCCGATGGTTCCACCCAGGATGTGTCTAGTCAGGTCCAATGGAGCAGCAGCGACCCCGTTGTTGCGAGTGTCGACAGCCTCGGTCTGGTCACGGGTCAGGGCATAGGTCAGGCGCTCATCACCGCGACCCTGGATGTCATCAGTCGCAGTGCAACACTGACGGTCACCGATGCCATTACGACGTCGCTACAGGTCATCCCGCCTACCGCCTCCTTGCCCAAAGGGACCAAGCTGCAATTCCAGGCCATCGCCACCTTCAGCGACAACTCGTCGCAGGATGTGACCAGTCAGGTGGATTGGGACAGTTCGGATATCAGCGTGGCCACCATGGACCTGAACGGTGAGGCGACCGCCTTCAGTGAAGGCAGCTCGAACATTTCGGCCAGATTCCAAGGGGTTACCAGCAATACCGTGACGCTGGTGGTTACCAATGCCACCATAGACAGCATCCAGATCGTCTTGAACGGCGGCAGTGGCACCCTGGCCAAGGGCAGTTCGGTCCAGTTCAAGGCGCAAGCCGTGTTGAGTGACGGGAGTACGCTGGATATATCCAACCAGGCAGCATGGTTCAGCAGCGATCAGACCAAGGTCACCATTAATGCCCAAGGGCTTGCGACAGGGGTTGCTGCTGGTTCAAGCACCATCAGCGCCAGCCTGAACGGCGTGACCAGTGCCGGCACCCTTCTGACGGTCACCAATGCCACCATCAGCCAGATCCAGATCGCGCCACCCAGCCTTTCACTGGCCAAAGGAACCAAGGGTAAATTGACGGCAGCCGCCACCTATAGCGATGGCACGACCCAGGACGTTTCAAGCCAGGTCGTCTGGAACAGCTCGAATATCGCCGTCGCCACCATCAACCTGTCCGGCGAAGTCAGTGCCGTCAGCAATGGCAGCGCAACCCTGACCGCCAGCCAGAGTGGAGTCAGCAGCAACGGAGTCAGCCTGACCGTGACCAATGCCAGCGTGAGCCAGATCGACCTGTCGGCAACGGCATCCACCCTGGCGGCGGGAACCAAGACCCAGCTGACCGCCATCGCCACCTATTCCGATGGCTCCAGCCAGGATATTACCGGCCTGGTTTCCTGGAGCAGCAGTGACAGCGGCGTCGCCACCGTGGATACCAACGGCCAGGTCACCGCCGTTGCTCCGGGAACCGCGACCATCACCGGCAGCTTCGGCGGGCAAACCAGCATTCTGACCATCACGGTCACGGCGGCAACGGTGAGTGCCATCCAGATCAGCACTCCCCTGACGTCGCTGGCACTGGGAACCAGTGGCCAACTCAAGGCGATTGCGACCTACTCCGACAATACGGTGCTCGATGTCACCAGCCAGGTCGGCTGGAGCAGCAGCGCCCCCGCCTTGGTCAGCGTCGATGCCAGCGGCCAGATCAAGGCGCTGACCGTGGGCTCCGCCACCATCAGTGGCAGCCTGGGAGGCGCCACCGCCAACATCAACATTGCGGCGACGGCTGCCACCCTGACCGGGCTCACCATAGATCCCATCCCCAACCTCGCGAGCGGAAACCAGGTGCAGCTCAAGGCAACGGCCACCTTCAGCGACCTGACCAGCCAGAATGTCACCGGCCTGGTCAATTGGCAGAGCGACAACACCGGGGTGGTGACCGTCTCCGGCAGCGGGCTGGCATATGGGGTTGCGGCAGGCACGGCCAACATCGGTGCCAGCTTCCTGACCGGCACTGACAGCAAGCCCGTCACCGTCACGGCAGCGACTCTGGGTAGCCTGGCTGTCAGCTGCACCACACAGGTCCAGCTGGGGGCACTCGGTATCCCGGTCGCCAACCTGGTGACACGCAAGGCCGTCGCCACCTTCTCGGACTCCAGCACCCTGGATGTCAGCAACAGCGTGACCTGGAGCAAGAACGGCGTGGTCATCGGGGTCACCCTGAACAACACCGACATACTGTTGCTGACCCAGTCGGTGACTTACCAGGCCAGCCTCAATGGCGTGACCAGCAACAGCATTACCTGCCCTTGAGGAGAAACTCGGGAGTCGACGACTGGCTCCCTTTCCAAAACAGAAGGGCCACCCTGCCGGGTGGCCCTTCTGTCATCCAGGGTTCACAACGCGACTGCGTCACGGTCCGGTCCGCACCTTGGCCAAGGCGACTGGCTCATCGTCGGCCCAGCACACGCAGCCAGCGCATCCTCCTTTGGCGACACAGCCGTCCGCGGCACTGGCGATGTCCAGGGCCAGCATATCGTCACTGTATCCTCCCCTCTCTTCTTAATTCAGACGGGACGGAACAAACAATAGAAACACCCGGTACAGAAAAAACAACCCCCTGCCGGGGCAGGGGCTTGTCACCGCGAATGCGGGCGGACGAATCAGATCATCACGCCGGCAATGACGGCGGAGAGCAGGCTCACCAGGGTGGAGCCGTAGACCAGCTTCAGACCGAAGCGGGAGACCATGTTGCCCTTCTCTTCGTTCAGCGCCTTCACTGCACCGGCGATGATGCCGATGGAACTAAAGTTGGCGAACGACACCATGAAGATGGAGAGCATGCCGACGGTGCGGGGGGAGAGCTCGGCGGCAACCTTGCCGAGATCCATCATGGCCACGAACTCGTTGGTCACCAGCTTGGTCGCCATGATGGAGCCGGCCTGCAGCGCCTCACCACTCGGGATGCCCAGGACCCAGGCGATGGGGTAGAAGATGTAGCCCATGACGTGCTGGAAGTTGACGCCAAACGCCGCCTCGAACAGGAAGTTGATGAGGGCGATCAGGGCGATGAAGCCCACCAGCATGGCACCGACGATGACCGCCACGGTGAAACCGGCCATGATGTATTCCCCCAGCATCTCGAAGAAGTTCTCCTGCTTCGGGGTGTGGTGCTCGTCACCTTCGGCCAGCGCCTTGGCGTCGGTCACGGTATTGTCCGGCTCGTAGGGGTTGATGAGGGAGAGCACGATGAAGGTGCTGAACATGTTGAGCACCAGGGCCGCCACCACGTAACGCGGCTCGATCATCTGCATGTAGGCACCGACGATGGACATGGAGACGGTGGACATGGCGGTCGCCGCCAGGGTGTACATCTGCTTCTCGTTGAGGTGCGGCAGTATGTTCTTGAGGGCGATGAAGTTCTCGGACTGGCCGACGATCATGGAGCTGATGGCGTTGAAGGACTCCAGCTTGCCCATGCCGTTGATCTTGGCCAGCACGGTGCCGATGCCGCGAATGACGATGGGCAGCAGGCGGATGTACTGCAGTATGCCGATCAGCACGGAGATGAAGACGATGGGCATCAGCACCATCAGGAAGAAGGAGAAGGCCCCCTCATTCATCAGACCGCCGAACACGAAGTCGGTCCCCTGCTTGGCAAACTCCATCAGCTTGGTGAAGCCGGCGGCAAAGCCACCGATGACGGCCAGACCCACTTCGGAGTTCAGCATGAACCAGGCCAGCGCCAGCTCGACCACCAACAGTTGGCCGATGTAGCGCAGCTTGATCTGTTTCCAGTTGCGGCGGTTTGCCAGCAACGCCAGAGCGAGGACCATCACGAGTCCGAGCACAAAGTGAACGTATTCCATACCAGTAGCACCTGAGTAAGTGGTAATTTTTGACTGGCGCCATCATAAATAACTGCATATTTAAAAATCAGATGGCCATCACAATCCGCAGTAAAAATATGCATCCCAGATAATACAAACGTTTTTAAATTAATTCCCCTTTCCAGCGTTATTAATCATTTTTTCACCAGCTATAAAACCTGTTAAAAAACAATTATATAATGACACAATGCGCCCACTTTCATTAGCAAACGTTTTTTCTCTACATCATGATACAAGAATATAAAACCCATCTTATTCACTGCCCCGCGTCTTGCGTCTAATTAAAAACGTTTTCTCTCCGGGAAATAATGATTCCGGCAGGATGGTTGTCATACGGAGCAGTCCCATGACCAGCCCCCCATGTCGGGAGATGGTATGGCACCCTCCCGGTACCTCATGGACAACAGCTCAAATTTCCGCCACATCGAACGCCACATTCTGGTATGATGCGCCCCCTTGCGCGCCGCGCACCCCGTTTTCAGTGAAATAGAGTCCTTTTGTGAACAACAGCGAATTTAGCAGCCTGAACCTCTCCCCCGCCCTGCAAGAGAACCTCGCCAGCCTGGGCTATCTGCAGATGACCCCGATCCAGGCCCAGAGCCTGCCCCTGGTTCTCGATGGCAAAGATCTGATCGCCAAGGCAAAAACCGGCAGCGGCAAGACCGCCGCCTTCGGCCTCGGCCTGCTCTCCCACCTCGACGTCAACCGGCTCGAGGTACAGGCGCTGGTGCTCTGCCCGACCCGCGAGCTGGCGGATCAGGTGGCCACCGAGATCCGTCGGCTGGCCCGCACCCTGCCGAACGTCAAGCTGGTGACCCTGTGCGGCGGCACACCGACCGCCCCCCAGTCGGCCACCCTGGGCTTTGGTGCCCACATCGCCGTCGGCACGCCGGGCCGGGTGCTCAAGCATCTGGAGCAGGGCACCCTGGATCTGGATTGCCTCAAGACGCTGGTGCTGGACGAGGCGGATCGCATGCTGGACATGGGCTTTGGCGAAGACATCAACCGGGTCATCGGCTATGCCCCGCACGAGCGTCAGACCCTGCTCTTCTCCGCCACCTACCCGGAGGGGATCGCCCGGATGAGCCGCGGCGTGCAGCGCAACCCGGTGGAGGTAAGCGTGGAGTCCCTGCACGAGGAGAGCGCCATCGAACAGAAGCTCTACGAAGTGCCGACCGGTCAGCGCCTCGACGCCCTCACCTGGTTGCTGAGCCACCATCAACCCGCCTCCTGCGTGGTGTTCTGCAACACCAAGCGTGCCTGCAGCGACGTGGCCGACCACCTGGCGGCCAAGGGCTTCTCGGCCCTGGCGCTGAACGGCGATCTGGAGCAACGGGAGCGGGATCAGGTGCTGGTGCGCTTCGCCAACGGCAGCGCCACCATACTGGTGGCCACCGACGTGGCGGCCCGCGGCCTCGACATCAAGGAGCTGGGTGCCGTCATCAACTACGAGCTCACCTATGACCCCGAGGTGCACGTGCACCGCATCGGCCGCACCGGCCGCGCCGGTCAGCAGGGTCTGGCCCTGAGTCTCTATCAGCCCAATGAAGCCCAGCGCGTCAACCTCATCGAGGAGTACCAGCGGGCCCCTATGCCCCTGGGGGATCTCGACGCCATCGGCCGCGCCGTCAAGCCGATTGCCCCGCAGATGGTGACGCTCTCCATCGATGCGGGCCGCAAGACCAAGGTACGGGCCGGCGACATCCTGGGTGCCCTGACCGGCGAGGGCGGCATTGCCGGCAGCGAGGTGGGCAAGATCCAGATCGCCGAGCAGTACTCCTACGTTGCGGTCAAGCAGGGCGTGGCCAAGGCGGCGCTCAAGCGACTGCAGGAAGGCAAGATCAAGGGGCGCAGCTACCGTGCCCGCAAACTGGGCTAAGGTTTTCTACATCCCCGGATCCAGACCACAGGCGCCTGACAGGCGCCTGTTTCATATAGTTCGATGCCGCCCTGCGGCAAGACAGGTGCCATGAGCCAAGCAACCCAGACCGATGTCAGCTGCCAGAACTGCGAGGCCTGCTGCTGCCGCCTCGAGGTGATGCTGTTTACCGATACCGGCGTGCCGGATCGCTATGTGGAAGAGCGGGAGGGAGAGGTGCCGGTGATGCACCGGCTGGAGGATGGCTGGTGCGCGGCGCTCGACCGCAACACCATGATGTGCCGTATCTACGAGGTGCGTCCGCTCATCTGCCGCGAGTTCGAGATGGGGGAACCCGACTGCCTCGACGAACGGGACAAGTGGTTTATCAGGCTCGAATAACGCGCTCCGAAGGGATCGCATCCCGACACTACCCCAAGCCTCCCTTCCGTCCTGGATCCTCGCCTCGCGATACCGCCTCCAATGTGGCAGCGAGGTAAGGATATAGCGTCAGAGCCCCCGCCCTTGCCCCGGCGAAAACCGGTCGTCATCCCTCGCGAAACACCGCAACCCGGCAACATTTAAGGACCCATATCGGCCCATTTTTGCGGTTGCAGTTAACAAAACGTTGCTGCTATCATCCGCGCCGACTCAAAACATTCCACCAACTGAAACCTTTTGGCATCCACCCGGGGACCCACGATGAAGCACCAAGACACCGCCTGTTACCAAAGGATCTGGCGCTGGCATTTCTATGCCGGCCTCTTCGTCGCCCCCTTCCTGATCCTGCTCTCCCTCACCGGCATCGTCTATCTGTACAAACCCCAGCTGGACAACCTCATGTATCCCGAGCTGATGAAGGTGACGCCCGCGACCCACTCCCTGAGTGCCGATGCGCTCCTGGCCAAGGCGCAGATCGCCATGCCGGATGCCAGCCTGCGCAAATATCTGCCCCCGGCGGCGGAGGACGCGAGCGCCCAGCTCATCGTCATGCGTGACGGCCAGGAGCTGACCCTCTTCCTGGATCCGGCCACCGGCGCCCTGCTCGGCACCATGGACAACAGGTGGAATCTGCAGGCGGTGGCCCGCGCCCTGCACGCGGAGCTGATGCTCGGCACCACGGGGGATCGCCTGATCGAACTCGCCGCTGGCTGGGGGATCGTGTTGCTCATCAGCGGGCTCTATCTCTGGTGGCCCCGCAAGGGGCCGGGGATGGGCGGCATCCTCTGGCCGCGCCGCAGCCAGCACGGTCGCCTCTGGTGGCGCGATCTGCACGCCGTGGTCGGCTTCTGGGGGGCGGGCTTCCTGCTGCTGCTGCTCTTGAGCGGCATGACCTGGACCGGCTTCTGGGGCAGCCAGTTCGCCGACCTCTGGAACCGTTTCCCCGCCGCCATGTGGAACGAGGTGCCCAAGTCGGCCCCCCTCGGCCGCAGCCTCAACCATGCCCACGAGCAGACCCTGCCCTGGGGGACCGAGACCCTGCCCATGCCGAGCTCGCAACCCCAGCCAGAGAGCCATGATCACAGCGCCATGGACCATGGCGGCGGACACGAGGGCATGGTCATGGCCAGCCACCGCATTCCGCTGCAACGGGTGGTCGACATCGCCACCGAGCGCCGGGTCAGCCCGGGTTACAGCATCACCCCGCCCGCCGGCGACACCGGCGTCTACACCATCGCCATCTTTGCCGATGATCCGCGCAACGACGCCACCCTGCACATCGACCAGTACAGCGGCGAGGTGCTGGCCGACGTGCGCTGGCAGGATTACAGCCCGCTCGCCAAGACGGTGGAGACAGGCGTCATGCTGCACATGGGCAAGATGTATGGCTGGCCCCACCAGCTCGTCATGCTGATCATCTGCCTGATGATACTGGCCAGCTCGGTGAGTGGGCTCTGGATCTGGTGGCGCCGCCGCCCCAGCGGCCGCCTCGCCGCCCCGCCCCTGCCGGCAACCCTGCCCCCCATGGGCGGTGCCATCGCCGTGCTGGTGGTGCTCGGGATCTGCTTCCCCCTGGTGGGCGGCTCCATGCTGGTGATCTGGCTGCTGGACAGCCTGCTCTTCGCTCGCCGTCGGGCCTCCCGACTGGCACGGGCCAGCTAGTCGCAGGCCAGGGTTAACGCAACCTGACGCACCCGCCAGCAAAAAGGCTCCCCTGCGGGAGCCTTTCTTCATTGCCAAACAAGGTCGCGACTCAGGAGAGCGCCAGCCCGATGGAGAGCAGCAGGCTGTAGAGGAAGGCGCTGATGGCGGTCTTCTTGAGAGCACCTGTCAGCACCTCACCATCGAAACTCTCTCGCAGTGTCCTGGCCGCATCGGTCAGCGGCTTCATGGCGGGCAGGAAGATCCAGGGCCAGACGCTGGCGGGCTGGGTCAGGATGAAGGCGATGGTGACCAGCAGCGCCGCCCCCAGCAGTACCCAGTGATAGGCGATGGCGCGGTTGCGACCCAGGCGCACCGCCAGGGTGATCTTGCCGCTGGCGGCATCGGTCTCGATGTCGCGCACGTTGTTGATGTTGAGCACGGCGGTGGCCAGCAGACCACAGGCGGTGGCTGGCAGCAGCAGGTCCCACGCCAGGCTATGGGTGAAGAGGTAGTAGGAGCCGAGCACCCCCAACAGGCCGAAGAAGAGGAACACCGAGATATCCCCGAAGCCGCGATAGCCGTAGGGGGTCTTGCCCACCGTGTAGGTGATGGCCGCGACGATGGCTGCGCCCCCCAGCAGGATGAAGGCCAGGATCTGCCGCCACTCCTCGCCAAACGCGCAGGCCAGCAGGGCCAGCCCGCTCACCACGGCCGCCAGGGCGGTCAGCCCCATGGCCACGCACATCTGCTTCTTGGTGATGAGGCCGGAGACCACGGCGCGCTGGGGGCCGATCCGCTCCCCGTTGTCGGCGCCGGAGACCGCATCCCCGTAGTCGTTGGCCAGGTTGGAGAGGATCTGCAGCAGGATGGCGGTCAGCAGAGAGAGACCCATGATGGTGCCATCGAAGGCACCCCGACTGGCTGCGAGCCCCGAGCCCAGCAGAATGGAGGAGCACGCCAGGGGCAAAGTTCGCAAACGCGCCGCCAGCAACCAAACAGAGAGGGTATTAGTCATATTGTGATGGCCAAACGATCGGATATTGATCGTGTTAAGGGTTATCGAACCGGATTTAGGTATACTTGGCTCCGTGGGGGCTGGGCTCCCTCGGGCAATTTACATGGAAGAATGGGCAGATAATATATAGGAAATCATCGCCCTTTGGCATCAACCTGCGCCATCCTCCCCCAGAGCGAGCGCGACTATCCGGCTCAGACAAGACATCCATGTTGGCTCAGACCCATCTCAAGCAACAACTGGACGCCCTGCGTCACAGCAATGTCAGCGGTTTCGTGCGCCTGCGCGTGGCGGCCAGCGTCGACGCCTTCCCGGGCTGGCTGGCGGCCCAGACCCTCTACCCCCGTATCTACTGGCAGGCCAGAGGGCAGCAGAGCCCGGAGTATGTCGCGCTCGGCGCCATCCATGAGCTGACCCGGCCGGAGGAGATCCAGCGGGTCTGCGATCTCGCCGCCGCCGGCAGCGAAGACAGCCCCCGCTATTACGGCGGCCTGGCGTTCGACCCGGATCAGCCGGGCTGGCAGGGCTTCGGTCCCTGCCGCTTTGTGCTGCCCCGCGTCGAGCTGGTGCGCCGGGGGGAGTGCACCAGCCTGTGTCTCAACCTCTGGCTGCCCGACCCGGCCCACGGCGCCGAGTTCGAGGCCGAGCTGCAGGCGGCCGAGTCCGCCCTCGATGCGCTGCAACCTGAGGCCCCCCTGCCTGTGCTGCAGAAGCGGCCATGGCAGCGCCGGGATGTGCCGGGCCAGGCCCAGTGGCAGACCCTGGTGACGCGGGTGACGGATCCCGGCTTCCAGGCCCGCACCCCCAAGGTGGTGCTGTCGCGGGAGAGCCTGCTCGAAAGCGAGCAGAAGGAGGCCCCCCTCTGCCCCTGGTCCCTGCTGACCCAGTGGGCAAGCCTGGCCCAGGAGTGCTTCCACTTCGGCTTCCAGTTCTCCCCCGAGCAAAGCTTCATCTCCTGCTCCCCCGAGCGCCTCTACCGCCGGGAGCGCGGCCACCTCTTCACCGAGGCGCTGGCGGGCACCATTCGCCGCTCCGGCGACGAAGCGACCGATGCGGCCCTGGCCGCCGAGCTGCTGGCCGACAACAAGAACCGGCTGGAGAACCGGCTGGTCCACGCCGACATTCTCAACCGTCTGGCCCCCCTCACCACCGATGCCACCCTGACCGAGCCGCGCATCCTGAAACTGCGGCTGCTGCAGCACCTCAAGTGCGACATCGAGGCCGAGCTCAAGCCCGGCGTGTGCGACTGGCAGCTGCTGGCCGCGCTGCACCCCACCCCCGCCGTGGGTGGCGCCCCACGGGAGGCGGCGCTCGCCTTCATCCGCGAGTTCGAACCCTATGATCGCGGCTGGTATGCCGGTGCCTGCGGCATGCTGAGCCGGGAAACCTCGGAGTTTGCGGTCGCCATTCGCAGCGCCCGGATCAGGGGGCAGCGCATCAGCCTGTTTGCCGGTGCCGGCATAGTGGCGGGCTCGGAGCCTGCCGCCGAGTGGGCCGAACTCGACAACAAGATCGCCAACGTGCTCTCCCTGTTGGGATAGCGTTTCTCACCGTTTCCTCACTGCGAGAGCCCCATGTCCGCCAGCCAAGTGTCCGCGCATCCCGCCTTTGCCAGCCACCATGCCACCTTCAACCACGTCTGGTCCTCCCTCTTGCTGGAAGAGCTCTATCGCCTCGGCGTGCGCGACATCGCCCTGGCCTCCGGCTCGCGCTCGGCGCCGCTCACCATGGCCGCCGCCGCCCACCCGGGGTTTCGCCGTCACCTGCATTTTGACGAGCGGGGTCTGGGCTTCATGGCGCTGGGGCTGGCCAAGGGGAGCGGTCGCCCGGTGGCGGTGATCATGACCTCGGGCACGGCGGTGGCCAACCTCTGGCCCGCAGTGGCCGAGGCCCAGCTGACCGGCGTGCCGCTCATCATTCTCTCCGCCGACCGGCCACCCGAGCTCATCGACAACGGGGCCAACCAGGCCATCGACCAGCAGGGGATCTTCGGCCGCTACCCCGTCCACCAGCAGAACCTGCCGAGCCCCACCCCTAGCATCCCGGCCGCCTTCGTGCTGAGCTCGGTGGATCAGGCGCTGGCCCGGCAGGCGCATACGCCGGGGCCGGTACACTTCAACTGCATGTACCCCGAGCCCCTCTATCCCGGCGATGCCTACCTGGACTTCTCCGCCTATCTGGCCCCCCTCGGGGACTGGCTCCACTCGAGCGAGCCCTGGAGTCCCTGGCAGCAGAGCGAACAGCACTGCCCCCGTCAACCCGACTGGGACAGCCTCACCGGCAGGCGCGGCGTCATCGTCGCCGGGCGCATCCAGGATCCTGCGCAAGGCAAGGCGGTCGCCGCGCTGGCCGAGCGGCTCGGCTGGCCGCTGCTGGCGGACTTGCAGAGCCAGATCCGCTTCGACACCCGCAATCTGGTGCACACGGACCTCGCCCTGCAGAACAGCGGCTTCGTGACCGAGCTGGCCCGCGCCGAAGTACTGCTGCAATTTGGCGCCCGCCTCATCTCCAAGCGCCTCGGCCAGTTCATCAAGCAGCACCCCTGGCAGGATTACTGGCTGGTGGATCCGCAGCCGGCCCGGCTCGACCCCGACTACCGGCTGCGCCGGCGCCTGGTGTGCGAACCCGACGCCTTTGCCGCAGCCCATCCGGTGGCAAATCCGCAGCAACCCTGGCACAGGCTGGCGGAACGCCAGCAGGGCATCAGCCAGCAGATCCGGGCCGCCTGCGATCGCTTCTCCGAGCTCGGGGTCTGCCATCGCCTGAATCGGCTCATTCGGGGCCAGCTGTTTGTCGGCAACAGCATGCCGGCCCGGCTGATGGACATGCTGGGCGAGGCGGGTCACGGCCCCAGCCGGGTGATGACCAACCGCGGCGCCTCCGGCATCGACGGTCTCATCGCCACCGCCCATGGCTTCGCCCAGTCGGTCCGGCCGGACAGCGACGAGCCCACCACCCTGCTGCTCGGGGATCTCAGCGCCCTGCACGACCTCAACAGCCTGGCCCTGCTCGGCAAGGGGAGCCACCCTATGGTGGTGATCCTGCTCAACAACGACGGCGGCAGCATCTTCCGCATGCTGCCGGTGCCGACCAAAGACGCACTGCTGGAGACCTACTACTGCCTGCCCCACGGCCTGCACTTCGAGCACGCCGCCGCCATGTTCGGCCTGCAGTACCGGGCGCCGACCACCCTCGCAGAATTTGAACGGGACTACGCCGCTGCGCTGCAAAGCGGGGTTACCCTGATTGAAATCAAGGTGCCGAGCAGTGAAGTCGCCGAGGATCTCAAGGCGCTGGGAGCGGCTATCCGTGGCGTCTAACGCTGACCGGCCAGTCCTGGTGCTGCTGCACGGTCTGCTCGGCGACGCCGACGACTGGCAGCCCGTCATCCGGGCCCTGCCCGATGTCGAATGCCATCCCCTGGATCTGCCGGGCCACGGCCGCAACCGGGCACTGCGGGTGAGCGGCTTTGACGAGGCCCATCGCTGGCTCTGCGACGAGCTCGCCGCCCGTGGCATCCGTCGCTACCGCCTGGTGGGCTATTCCCTGGGTGGACGCCTCGCCCTCTATCACGCCAGCCAGTCCCCGGCGGGGCTGCAAGCCCTGCTGCTGGAGAACTGCCATCCCGGCCTGCCCGCCGGGGAGCGCGCCGCGCGCCTGGCCCACGACGAGGCCTGGGCCCGACGATTCGAGAGCGAGCCCCTGACAGAGGTGCTGGCAGACTGGTATCTGCAAGGGGTGTTCGCCGATCTGGACGACGCAGCCCGGGCCCGTCAGGCTGCCCGGCGCCTTGGCAACGACGGCCGGGCCGTGGCCGCCATGCTGCGGGCCACCTCCCTGGGCAGGCAGCCGAGCCTCGCCCCCTGGCTCGGGGAAACCGGGCTGCCGGTGTGCTGGGTCTCCGGCAACCGGGATCACAAATTCCATGGCCTGGCTTGCCAGCTGGTAAAGCAAGGCTGCAATATCAAACACTTGGCTCTGGAAGGCGGGCACAACCTGCACGCCGGCCAGCCCGATACCTTTGCCCGGCTCCTGCGGGAGTGGGTCAACCAACCAGAAGAGAAGATCCATGATTGAAGCGATGACGGAAGCCGAGCTCTACGCCCCTGTCGAGTGGCAAGACTGCTCCGCCGGTTACGAGGACATCCTCTATCACAAGTCCCGGGATGGCATTGCCAAGATCACCATCAACCGTCCCCAGGTGCGCAACGCCTTCCGCCCCCGCACCGTGAAGGAGATGCTGCAGGCCCTGGCCGATGCCCGCTACGACGATCAGGTGGGCACCATCATCCTCACCGGCTTCGGCGAGCAGGCCTTCTGCGCCGGCGGTGACCAGAAGATCCGTGGCGACTACGGTGGCTACAAGGATGATGAAGGCACCCATCACCTCAACGTGCTCGACTTCCAGCGCGACATCCGCACCTGCCCGAAACCCGTGGTGGCCATGGTGGCCGGCTACGCGGTCGGTGGCGGCCACGTGCTGCACATGATGTGCGACCTGACCATCGCCGCCGACAATGCCCAGTTCGGCCAGACCGGCCCGAAAGTGGGTTCCTTCGACGGCGGCTGGGGTGCCTCCTACATGGCGCGCATCGTCGGCCAGAAGAAGGCCCGCGAGATCTGGTTCCTGTGCCGTCTGTATGACGCCAAGCAGGCCCTCGACATGGGGCTGGTCAACACCGTCGTGCCGGTCGCCGAGCTGGAGCGTGAAACCGTGCGCTGGTGCCGCGAGATGCTGCAACACAGCCCGATGGCGCTGCGCTGCCTGAAGGCCGCCCTGAACGCCGACTGCGACGGCCAGGCCGGGTTGCAGGAGCTGGCGGGCAATGCCACCATGCTGTTCTACATGACCGAAGAGGGTCAGGAAGGGCGCAACGCGTTCAACGAGAAACGCCGTCCCGACTTCTCCAAATACAAGCGGAATCCCTGATGACACTCGCCCTCTATCGCTACCAGCTGCCCTTTACCCAGCCCCTGACCTTTCACGGCAAGGTGGAGGTGGCGCGAGAGGGCCTGCTGGTGCGCATCGGCAACGGCTGGGGGGAGATAGCCCCCCTGCCCGGCTTCTCCAGAGAGACCCTGGCCGAGGCCGAGGCGGAAGCCCTCGACTGCCTCGCCAGGCTGGCACGGGGGCAGACCACGGCCCCCCGGCTGCCCTCGGTGCAGTTCGGCCTGGACTGCGCGCACCGTCACTGGCCCGAGCAGGGCGCCCCACTGCCCGAGCCCTATCCGCTCATTCAGGGCTCTCCCCAGGAGCTGCTCAAGAACTGGAAGCAGTGGCTGCACGAGACGCCCCTCAAGGCCAAGCTCAAGGTGGCCCGCTACCCCATGCGGGACGAGCTGGCCCTGATCCGCCTGCTGCTCGACAGGCGCCCCAATCTCAAGCTGGTGCTGGATGCCAACCAGGGCTGGACCCGCGAGGAGGCCTGGGCCTTCTGCGGCCACCTGGATCCGAACCGGATCGAATATCTGGAAGATCTCTGCGCCGACTTCGAGGACATCGCCTTCGTCGCCAGCCGCACCGGCATGCCGGTGGCGCTGGACGAGCTGCTGGCCCAGGGCAAGGCCTGGGAGCCCATCCCCCAGCTGCGCGCCCTGGTGCTCAAGCCGACCCTGCTCGGGTCCCTGACCCGCTGCGAGGCCCTGGTGGCCCGCGCCCGGGAGCTGCGCCTCAAGGTCATCGTCTCCTCCTGCTTCGAGTCCGGAGTGGGTCTGGGCCAGCTCGCCCGCCTCGCGGGAGAGTGGGCACCGGATCAGGCCCCCGGCCTCGACACCCGGCGCTGGCTGGCCGGGGATCTGCTGGACCCGCAGGGTCAACCCGATCCCGGCAAGATGGAGCCCCTGTTCCACCGTGACTGACCGGAAAAGCCTGTCGCCGGAGCCTCACCCCGTCGAACCCTGCCCGGTACGCCACTGGGCACGGGTTGCACCCGACCGCATCGCCCTCCACGGCGCCTCTCATCCGGATTTGACCCTCGGCTACCGGCAGCTGGATGCACGGCTCAACGCCCTGTGCCAGCAGCTGGAACAGGCGGGCTTGAAGGCCGGAGACCGCCTCGCCGCCGTGGTGCGCGGGGCCCTGGAAGATGTCCTGCTGGCCTGGTCCTGCGTGCGCACCGGCCTCGTCTTCTGCCCCCTCAACCCCGCCTTCCCCGTTGCCAGGCAGGCCGAACTGGCGCGCCAGCTTGACGTGGCCGCCTGCTGGTCGGCTGGCGAGATCCCGACCGGCCCCTGGCAGGCACTGCGGCTGGACTTCACGGCCGAGCAGGAGATGGACGAGGAGCCCGTCTGGCTGGTGCCGGCGCGGCTCAACAACATGATCCTCACCTCGGGCTCCAGCGGCACGCCCAAGGCGGTGGTACACCGACTGGCGAACCACCTGGCCTCGGCGCGGGGGTCCACCAGCCAGATCCCGCTCGATGAGCGCTGCGGCTGGCTGCTCTCCCTGCCGCTGTTCCACGTCGGCGGCTACGCCATCCTCTTCCGGGTCTTCCTCGCGGGGGCCGCCCTGGTGCTGGACGATCGCGGCCGCCCCCTCGGGGAGCGGCTCGAGCGCCAACCCATCACCCACCTCTCTCTGGTGCCAACCCAGCTCTGGCGCCTGCTGGCGCAGGGGTTCGATCCCGCCCGCACCCGATTGCGCGAGCTGCTGCTCGGGGGCGCCGCCATCCCGGCGCCCCTGGTGGCGCGGCTGACCGCCATGGGGCTGGTACCCAAGGTGAGCTACGGCCTCTCCGAGATGGGCAGCCAGGTCTGTACCGGCCAACCCGCCGGGGCCGGCGTGGTGGGCCTGCCCCTGCCGGGGCGGGAGGTCTGCATCCGTCAGGGGGAGATCTGCGTGCGCGGCGAGACCCTGTTTGCGGGCTATTTCAGGGACGGCGCGCTGGCGCTGCCCCTCGATCAGGACGGCTGGTTCCACACCCGGGACAAGGGCTACCTCACCACAGGCGGCGAGCTGGTGGTGGAGGGGCGCCTCGACAACCTCTTCATCTCCGGGGGAGAGAACATCCAGCCCGAGACCATAGAGCAGCGGCTGGTGGATCACCCCGCCGTGGCCCAGGCCCTGGTGGTACCGGTGCCGAGCGAGGAGTGGGGCCAGCGCCCCGCCGCCTTTATCGACTGGCACGGCGAACCTGTCCCCCCTGCCGAGCTGGCCGCCTGGATCAGACTGTCGTTACCCGGCTTTATGGTGCCGGACCAGTGGCTCCCCTGGCCGGATCTCGGCGGCAACCTGAAACCCTCCCGCACCCTGCTGGCCGCGCAGGCCAACGACTCTTCCCACTGAGACGCTGGCATCGATTCCCAAGGGTGGCCATGGCCGCCCTTTTGATTGGAGGATGTTAAGCGGGACAGGATCAAGCAGTTAGCCACTCCCGTCATGCGACAACCTCTGCCCGAGTGACTCCCTTCACCGCCATCAGACCTGACGCGCCGCGGCAACTTGTAATAGAATGGCCCCCTGTCATCTCTTACTTCAGACCCGAACCGCACCGCGCATGAAGAAGTTTGCCAAGATCCTGCTCGCCTGCCTCTGCCTGTTGCTGGCCTTCGCCGCCGCCCTGCTCGGCTACAGCGAGTGGACCGTCTCCGACGCCCGTCACTACACCTATGACGACGTCGATGCGGTGCCCTACAACCGGGTCGCCCTGGTGCTCGGCACCTCCAAATACCTGATCGGCGGCAGCCCGAACCACTACTTCAAGTACAGGATCAAGGCCGCCGCCGAGCTCTACAACAACGGCAAGGTGGACTACATCCTGGTCTCCGGCGACAACGCCACCGTGCAGTACAACGAGCCGCGCCAGATGCGGCGAGCCCTGATCCAGGCCGGCATCCCGGCCAGCGCCATCTACAGCGACTACGCCGGTTTTCGCACCCTGGACTCCATCGTCCGGGCCAAGGAGGTATTCGGCCAGAGCCACTTCACCGTGGTCTCCCAGGCCTTCCACAACGAGCGCGCCATCTTCATCGCCCGCCACTTCGGCATCGAGGCGGTCGGCTTCAACGCCGTGGATCCCAGCGCCTACCAGGGCATCAAGACCCGGGTACGCGAGGTGTTCGCCCGCCTGATGGGACTGCTCGACCTCTACGTGCTGGACAAGGGGCCCAAGTTCCTCGGCGAGCCCATCGTCATCGGCGCCCCCGCCCCCTGCCAGTCCCTGAGCACCATAGGGGCGAGCCAGCCCTGCCTGCCCCCGCCATCCCGGGTGCCGGCAACCGATCCCGCCGCCAGCGTATCAACCAGCGGCGCCGTGGCCACCAGTGCGGCCACCCAGGCCATTGCCCCCGCCAGCGGCGCGACCCCGACCAGTGCCACCAGCCCCACCAGTGCGGCGGCACCGACCAGCGCGACCGACTGATCCCCGAGCCCAGCAAATGAAGAGACCCGCCGATTGGCGGGTCTCTTCATTGGGTACGTCAGGCACATCCGCCAGCTTTATGCCAGCGCCCCACGGTAGCGCCGCGCCACCTCGGGCCAGTCGATGACGTTGTAAAACGCGGCAATGTAGTCGGGACGCTTGTTCTGGTACTTGAGGTAGTAGGCGTGCTCCCACACGTCCAGCCCCAGGATGGGCACCAGCCCGTCCATCAGGGGGCTGTCCTGGTTGGCGCTGCTCACCACCTGCAGCTTGCCCGTCTCGTCCACCACCAGCCAGGCCCAGCCACTGCCAAAGCGACTCAGGGCCGCCTGGGTGAAGGCCTGCCTGAAGGCCTCCTGCCCGCCCAGATCCCGCTGGATCGCCGCGGCCAGCTCACCCGTCGGCTCACCGCCCCCTTGCGGACTCATCACCTGCCAGAACAGGCTGTGGTTGGCATGGCCGCCACCGTGATTGCGCACCGCCCCCTGCACCGCGGCTGGCAGGCTGTCGACGCTGGCCAGCAGGGCCTCCAACGGCAGGGCAGCCAGCTCCGGCAGATCGGCCAGGGCGGCATTGAGGTTGGTGACATAGGTCTGGTGATGGCGGCTGTGATGGATCTCCATGGTCAGCGCGTCGATATGGGGCTCCAGGGCGTCATAGGCATAGGCATAGGCAAGGGCGGGCAGGGTATGGCTCATGTTCGTTCTCTCTCGTGTTGGATTCAATGCAGTTGATGGGCGGGCCCGGCCTGGCAGTGGCATTGACCCAGGCAATGCTGTATGCCGTCGTGGTGACCGTGCCTGCGCACGAAGGCAAGCAGCTCGGTGCGGGTGCTGCGGCTGTGACGCTGGGCCGCAGCCCGCAGCACCTCGGAGCTCGCGGGAGACTGGCTGGTGGCAAGCAGGCAGTCGTGGATGTGGCACAGCAGATCGGCCGCCCGCTCTGGCAGCGTCATGGCCACCAGCAGATCCGCCAGGTTGTGGTGGGCCACCACCAGGGCTGCCACTGCCTCGTCGGCATCCGGCCAGCTGGCAAACTGCTGGCGAGCCAGCCACAGGGCCTGCTGGTAGCAGTCGAGCGCCCTGGCGTGCTCCCCCGCCTCGAAATGGCGGTTGCCACTCAGGGTCTGCCCCTTCCAGTGCGCCATGCTGCTGTCCGCCTCCGTGGTGCCGATCCACCCCTTCACCCAGGTTCCCGTCATGATTTGACCACTTAAATGATAATAATTATTATTTAACTTGAACTGGTCATGAACACAAGATCTGGTTGGCGCCACCGCCTCGCCCATATGGGGAGGAGGTTCCCACAATGCCCGGTTTAGTGATCCCATCCACAGATGCATTTGAGTTCGCATACCATGCTGGTGACACTGGCATGATGCCGGTCGCTGCCGGATGGGCAGCCGATTTTCACAAGGACGGTGAAGATGAAGAGATGGCTCTTGATGCTCTTGTGCACCCTGCCCATGCTGGGGCAGAGCGCGGGTTATACCCAGACCCGCTACCCCATAGTGCTGGTGCACGGCCTGTTCGGCTTTGACCGGCTGCTGGGGGTCGATTACTTTTACGGCATTCCTCAGGCCCTCACCCGGGACGGTGCCCGGGTCTTCGTGGCCCAGGTCTCCGCGACCCAGAGCTCGGAGCTGCGCGGCGAGCAGCTGCTCAGGCAGGTGCAGCAGGTGCTCGCCATCACCGGGGCTGAGAAGGTGAACCTCATCGGCCACTCCCACGGCGGCCCCACCATTCGCTACGTCGCCTCGGTCGCCCCCGAGCTGGTCGCTTCCGCCACCAGCGTGGGGGGGGTCAACCAGGGCTCTGAAATCGCCGACCTGGTGCGCGCCAAGGTGGCGCCGGGTTCGGCGGCCGAGCAGCTGGCGGTGGCCGCCGCCTCGGCACTCTCCGGGGTCATCTCCCTGCTCTCCGGAGGTGCCGATCTGCCCCAGGATCCCCTCGCCTCCCTCGACGCCCTGACCAGCGAAGGTGCCCGGCGCTTCAACCAGCGCTACCCGGAAGGGCTCCCCGACCAGCATTGCGGCGAGGGGCCCATGCTGGCCGCCAACGGGGTCTACTACTTCTCCTGGAGCGGGCGCGGCAACATGACCAACATCCTGGATCCGGTGGATCCGGCCCTGGCGCTGACCGGCACCTTCTTCGGCGAACCCAATGACGGCCTGGTGGGGGTCTGCAGCAGCCATCTCGGCAAGGTGATCGGCACCGGCTACCGGATGAACCACCTGGACGAGGTGAACCAGTCCTTCGGCATCCACCACCTGTTCGACACCGATCCGGTCAGCCTCTATCGCCAGCATGCCAACCGGCTGCAGGGGCTGGGGCTATGAGAGGCCTGCTGCCAGGCGCCCTCGCCCTGGGTGCCCTCCTCCTGGGAGGCGTCCTGTTCTGGCCTGCCCCCGCCCCCGACCTGGCAGCGGCCCCGGAGCGCGGTGCCCTGCGCCACCAGCTGGCCCAGCGCCTCGCACAGGGGGAGACGGGGGAAGAGGATCCGCTGCTTGCCCGCTACCGGCAGTTTCTGCGGGCTGAAGGGGGGCTGACCGTGCCGACGGATCCCGGCCTGGCCAGCCTGCAGCAGCTATTTGACGAACGGGAGCGGCTACGCCGGCAACACTTCAGCCCGGCCGAGCAGACCAGGCTGTTTGCCGAGGATCGGCTGATGGAGCAGTGGACCATGAAGCGCAAGGCGCTGGCGGAGGCGGACGATGCCGACAAGGGACCCCTGAGCCAGGAACTCGCGCTCTGGCTGGCAGAGCAGCCCCAGTGGTTTCAGGAGGCGGAGGCCAATGGCCGTCTGCTCGGGGATCTGCAGCGCCTGGAGCAGGCGCCCCCGGCCGAGCGGGATGCCGTGTTGCTGGAGCGGCTCGGCCCCGAGGCGGTGGACAGGCTGCACCAGCTCGCCCAGAGCCAGCAGCTGTTCGAGCAGCGTCTCACGGGCTATCTGGCGGAGCTGGCCCCCCTGCCTGCCGAGGCGCGGGCCAGCCAGCAGCAGGAGATACTGGCGCGCTGGTTCGAACCCGGTCAGTGGCGACGGGTGGAGGCCCTCACCCGGCTCAAGCTGGGCGAGTCATCGGCGCAATGAAAAGGGGCCCACACCCGGGCCCCCTCGCTTTGATACTGTCACGCTTATTGCGGCTTGTTGACCCCGGCAGCGGCTGCCTGGAGGGGAATAGACCACAACGACAAGGGGGCCCGACGGCCCCCTTGCTTCATGCTGCAGCCGTACTCACTGAGGCTTGTTGGCCCCCGGCAGCGGCTGCCAGGTAAGGCGGGTCACCCGGTTGCCCTGCACCTCGCAGGTGAGGCAGAGATCCTGCCATCCCTTCTCCCGGCGCAGGGAGACCTCCCCCTCGATACCCTCGGCAGTCGTCTTGAGCTTGCCCTGCTCGAAGGTCACCTTGTCCCCGCCGGCGAGCGTCATCAGCTTGCCGTTGCAGAGCCAATGGGCAAGCTCGGCGCCCTTGAGCTTGACGCCCCCCTTGTCTGCCTTCTCCTCGGCGGGGCTAGCTGCAAACAGCGCCCCCAGTTCGGCGGATCGTTTGGTGAGCCAGGCCTCGCGCTGCTGCATGCTCATCTTGCTGACGAACTCGGCCGGCTGGCCCTTGTCGTCCAGCCACCGGGTCAGCTTGCCATTGTCGTCGAAGGCGAACTGGGCGGCAGGTTCCTTCACCCCGAACAGCTTGCCGCCCTTGAAGTAGTAGCGGCTCTCCCCCTCCTGCTTGCCCTGCTCGTTCATGATGGGCACGGCGATGATGACGGGGGTGCCGTCGATCCAGGCCTTGATGTCGACGCCGTCATGGCTGAACAGCCGGGTGTCGAGGGCGCTGTCGGCCCCCTTCTCCATCAGGGTGAACTGCTCCGCCAGCGTGGCGGCCAGAGACGGCAGGGAACAGAGTCCCAGCGTCAGAGCGATCAGGGTGTTGCGCATAGTTGTCCTGTGATGGGCCCGCAGGCCGGATTAACTCTCTACCAACCAGGCCCGCAACCCCTCCCGGTGAGCGTCGCTCAGGGGGATGGACTGGCGGGTCCGGTAGTCAAAATGGATCAGGGTCGTCTCGGCCGTCACGGCCAGCTCGCCGTCCTGCCAGGCCTCCTGCCAGACCGTGAAGGAGCTGCTGCCGATGCGGCGCACTCCCGTCCTGATCGACACCTGCTGGCCATAGAAGAGCTCCCGTTTGAACTGCACCGTGTAGCCCGCGATGATCAGATGCCAGTCGTGCACATCCAGCTCGGGGGAAAAGAGGCGAAACAGGGGATCACGGGCCGATTCAAACCAGACCGCCGGCACCGTATTGTTGATGTGGCCGAGGGCGTCCGTCTCCTGAAAACGGGGTTGGATCTGCATTTCCAGCATGGGTATCGACTCCTTGTCGTAGGACCGCGCACAGGCTAGCGCGCCAACCCTCACGACTCAAGCGTTCCGGTCAGGGGGTGAGAGCCTCCTCCGGTTTCCGCCGCCGCCATCTCCTGCTCGGGTCTTAGCCAGGCGCTGCGAAAATCGAACCAGCCGAGGGCCGTCATCCGCACCCCGTGCACGCCGACCCGGCTCTCCAGCTCCAGCCAGTGGTGAAACAGCGGCACGAACCAGCCCTGGCGCTGCACCTCGGCCAGCAGGGCCCGGGGGCCGGGCTCGACGCCGCTGGCGCGCCACTGCGTCAATCCCTGCCACAGGGCCTGTCGTTTACCCCACACCCTGCGCAGCAGCGGTGTCCCCTGCAGCCAGGCATAGGAGGCGAAGGCGTGTTCGTGCTCCAGGTTGAGGGTGCCGAGCCAGAGATCCACGTCCTCGTCCGCCCCGCTCACCCAGTGGCCATAGTCCAGGGTGCGCACCTCGAGCGTTATGCCCTGCTCTGCCAGCAGGCTGCTCATGGCGCCGGCGCACTCCTCAAACTCCAGGTGCTGGTTGAAGCAGGCCAGCACCAGGCGGGTCGGCAAACAGGCCGGGGCGGGCTCGGGGGCAGGCAGGGCCTCGCGCCAGTGGGGCAGCAGGCCCAGGGCGCTGGTCCAGCCCCGCTGCAGCTCGGGGGCGACCCGTGCCATCAGGGCGATGGGGTTGAGCAGCCGGCTCAGCCACTGGCGCAGGGCGGGATCCTGCAGTTGTGCGGATCTGTCATCCTGAAGCAGGAAGTAGCAGCCGGATTCGAGCTCGGACTCGCCGCGCATGGTGCCGAGCTCCGGGCTGTCGCTGCCGAGCCGCAGGTGACTCTCCAGCCGATCCGCCAGCTCCGGCAGCATCCAGATGTCGATCTCGTCGAGCAGAGCCCGCAGGCCGAAGTAGTCGTCGAATGCCTCCAGACACAGGTGCAGGGGATCGTTGGTGGTCACCCGATAAGGGCCCGTCCCCACCGGCTGCAGGGCAAAGCCCGGCTCCCCCTTGAGCTCGCGGGGCAGGATGGCCGCCACCGGCTCCGCCAGCAGATGGGGCAGCAGGGGATCCGGGCTGTCGAGGTGCAGATCCAGGGTGCGGGGCCAGGGGCTCTCCAGCCGGACGAGATGGGCAAACAATGGGCGATCCCGCAGCTCCTGCAGGCTCTCCATCACGTCCTCCACCGCCAGCATGCGACCGTGGTGGAAGCGCACCGCCGGCCTCAGGTAGAAGCGCCAGTGGCAGGGGCCCAGACACTCCCAGTGGTGGGCGAGATCCCCCTCGATTTCCCCATTTTCCTCATTTCGCCGGGTCAGGCCGTTGAAGATCTGGCGACTCAGGTGCACCTCGGAGCGGCGCAGGGGATCGGTGGGCAGCAGGCGCGGCAAGGGCCGGTAGTAAGGCACCCGCAGGATCTGGCGCCCCTCCCGGGTGGCCTGGCCGAGCTGCTCGATGAGCAGCGGGGTGAGCAGATCCAGCCTATCCTCCGCCAGCCGCACCGCCTGGGCGAGCTGGCCCTGGCTCAGCAGATCCCGTAGCCGCCGGCGGGTCAGGCTCTCCTGGTTGTCCAGCAGGGTGAGCCGGGATCGCCGCCCCCGCCCGGCCTCGGCCGACCAGTCGAGCCAGCCCTGCTCCTGCATCCGGCGCAGCAGCAGGCGGGCGTTGCGCGGGGTGCAGCAGAGCAGATCCGCCACCTCGGCGAGGCTTGTCTCCCGCTCGTCGCCGCCAAGCTGCTGGGCGAGCCGTTGGAATTGCTGGTAGAGGCGGCTGCTGGGCATAAAAGAGGAAATCCCATTGCTTAAAGTCATCAGTTTTTACTTCCTCATTTTAGCTCAATACTGCTGGCGAACGTGAACACCACAGCACAGGAGTACCATCATGAGCCAAGCCACCCCCCTCAAGCCGAACCGGATCCAGCAAACCCTGCGTCGCTACTTCCTGCGGATCCTGCCCCGTCCCCTGGCACTGGTCGAGGATCCCATGAGCCAGCTCAACCGCCTGATGCAGTGGGACATGCACCAGATAGACGATCGGGAATATCGCCGCCGCCTCTGAACGAGCTCCGGACGGGCCATGGCGTTCTCCGGCATAGCTTTGCCGGATTGGGTGGTTTACATCGGCGCCGGGCCTGCTAGATTGGACGTCTATCCATCCATGATGGCGACATCCAACAAGGAGTGTGTGATGAAAGATGCGACCCTGGCCCTGCACCACGGCTTTGCCAACGACCCCACCACCAAGGCGGTGGCCGTGCCCATCTACCAGACGGTGGCCTACGAGTTCGAGAGCGCCCAGCACGGGGCGGATCTGTTCAACCTGGCGGTGCCGGGCAACATCTACACCCGCATCATGAACCCGACCAACGACGTGCTGGAACAGCGGATGGCCGCCCTGGAAGGGGGGATCGCCGGCCTGGTGGTCTCGGCGGGTTCCGCCGCCATCACCTACGCCATCCAGGCGCTGACCGCCGCCGGGGACAACATCGTCTCGACGCCCCAGCTCTATGGCGGCACCTACACCCTTTTCGCCCACATGCTGCCAAGCTTCGGGGTCGAGGTACGCTTCGCCAGGGATGACAGCGCCGAGGCCATCGCCGCCCTCATCGACGACAGGACCAAGGCGGTCTACTGCGAGAGCATCGGCAACCCGGCGGGCAACATCGTCGACATCGCGGCTCTGGCCAAGGCGGCCCATGCCCGCGGCGTGCCCCTCATCGTCGACAACACGGTCGCTACCCCGGTCTTGTGCAAGCCCATCGAGCACGGCGCCGACATCGTGGTGCACAGCCTGACCAAATATGTCGGCGGCCACGGCAACTCCCTGGGGGGCGTCATCGTCGACGCGGGCAAGTTCCCCTGGGCGGATCACGCAGCACGCTTCCCCCAGCTCACCCGGCCCGAGCCCTCCTACCACGGTGTGGTCTACACCGAGGCCTTCGGCCCTGCCGCCTTCATCGGCCGGGTGCGCACCGTGCCCCTGCGCAACACCGGCGCGGCGCTCGCCCCCATGAACGCCTTCCTGCTGCTGCAAGGGCTGGAGACCCTCAGCCTGCGCATGGAGCGCCACGTGGACAACGCCCTGCGGGTGGCCCACCACCTCAAGCACCACCCCAAGGTGGCCTGGGTCAGCTACGCCGGCCTGCCGGGCCATCCCCACTATCCCCTCGCGGAGAAGTACATGGCAGGTCGCCCGTCCGCCATCCTCTCCTTCGGCCTGAAGGAGGGCTACGAGGCGGGAGTGCGCTTCTACGATGCGCTCAAGATCTTCAAGCGGCTGGTCAACATCGGGGATGCCAAGTCCCTGGCCTGTCACCCCGCCTCCACCACCCACCGTCAGCTCAGCGAAGAGGAGCAGGCCAAGGCCGGGGTGAAACCTGAGATGATCCGGCTGTCGGTGGGGATCGAGGCCATCGAGGACATACTGGCAGACCTGGATCAGGCGCTGGAGGCCTGAGCCAGCAGCAGAGCGGGGGCAGCCCCGCTCTTTTCTTCTGTGAACCGGTGAACCGGTTTCCATGCCGGTGCGTATCATGCCCTTCCGTCATCCCGTCGAGGTTCCCATGATAGTCCTGCACCACCTGAACAAATCCCGCTCCCAGCGCATCATCTGGCTGCTCGAAGAGCTGGACCTGCCCTATGAGATCAAGGCCTACCAGCGCGACGCCACCACCTTTCTGGCGCCCCCCGAGCTCAAGGCCGTCCATCCCCTCGGCAAGTCGCCGGTCATCGAGTTCGACGGCCGGGTGCTGGCCGAATCGGGCGCCATCACAGAGTATCTGATCGCCCGCCACGCCCCGGAACGGCTGGCGCCGGCCACCGACAGCCCGGAGTATGCCGAATACCTGCAGTGGCTCCACTTCGCCGAGAGCTCCGGCATTCTGCCGCTGCTGCTCGACATCTTCGTGCGCAAGGACGGCAGCCCGATGCGCTTCCTGCCGGACTACGCCAAAGCCGAGTGCGCCAAGGTGCTGGGCTACCTCAACGAGGTGCTGGCGAACCGCCGCTACCTGGTGGCCGATCGCCTCACCGGTGCCGACATCCTGAACTCCTTCCTGGTGGATCTGCTGGCCCAGAGCGGCCAGCTGGACCAGTTCCCGCACCTGCAGGCCTACTGGCAGCGGCTCAACACCCACCCGGCCCGCCAGAAGGCGGCGGCCCTCGAGCACGAACTGGACAAGAGCGCCTGATCCCCATCCCGTGCGCCTCACCATGCAAAACGCCCCGATGATCGGGGCGTTGTCTTTTCCGTTGGCCTGTCAGTGATCAGAGGGCGTGAGAGAGGATCCACACCACTATGGTTGCCAGGATGACTTAAAGCGCGTGGGACAGGATCCTGGCCACCTTGTCCGGATCTATGTCCTGCTGCTCCCCGAGGGCAGTCAGGCCGAACAGCTTGAGGTTGGAGCAGATCCCCGGGATGCAGCGCGCATCCAGGCCATAGTCGGCGAGACGGGTACCCACCCCCATCTGCTGGAAGAACTGCTCGGTGCGGATAATCGCCTCCTCGATGCGCAGTGCCCTGTCCTCGCGGCTGGAGTGCCAGACCCGCTCGGCGAACTGGGCCAGCTTCTCCTGCTTTTGGGCCGATTGCTCCCGCAGCAGGGAGGGCAGCACCACCGCCAGACTCTGGGCATGATCCAGCCCGTGCAGGGCGGTGAGCTGATGGCCGATGGCGTGGGTGGACCAGTCCTGGGGCACGCCGCGGCCGATGAGGCCGTTGAGCGCCAGGCTGGCCGCCCACATCAGGTTGGCGCGCACCTGGTAGTTGGTCGGCTCCGCCAGCGCCCGCGGGCCGTTGTCCACCAGCACCTGCAACAGCCCTTCCGCCAGCCGATCCTGCACCTCGCCCCCCACCGGGAAGGTGAGGTACTGCTCAAGGATGTGGACGAAGGCATCCACCACGCCATTGCCCACCTGGCGCGGCGGCAGGCTGTAGGTGGTGGTGGGATCCAGCACCGCAAAGCTCGGCAGCACCAGCGGGCTCATGAAGGAGAGCTTGGCCTCTCCCCGGCTCACCACGGCGGCCGGGTTGCTCTCCGAGCCGGTGGCCGGCAGGGTCAGCACGCAGCCGAGCGGCAGCGCGGCCTTGACGGGGGCCTTGTGCAGCAGGATGTCCCAGGGGTCGTCCCCTTCGAAGCTGGCCGCGGCGGCCACGAACTTGGTGCCGTCCACCACTGAGCCGCCCCCCACCGCCAGCAGGAAGTCGATACGCTCGCGCTTGACCAGGTCCACCGCCTCCATCAGCTGATCGTACTGGGGATTGGCGCCGATGCCGGGGAACTCCAGCCACTCCCGGCCTGCCAGCGCCCGGGTCAGCTGGTCATAGACCCCGTTCTGCTTGATGCTGCCGCCGCCGTAGAGCACCAGCAAACGGCTGCCGGTCGGGATCAGCTCGGCCAGGGTGGCGATCTGGCCCTCACCGAAACAGACGCGGGTGGGATTGGCATATTGGAAGTTGTACACGGCTGAGCCCTCGGTTGAATGCATGCAGGGGGATTGTGCGCCTGCCGTGCCGCCAGGTCAAAAGCGAGAGCGCTCCGTCAAAACTGCGATGCCGAACGGGTACCCTGACCCGGTTTTGCTATGGTGAAAGCGGGGGGCAACCTCGCCCTCCCGTCGTCACGACCCCTCCCGGGGTCCCTTTCCCAGCCACAGGGTCTCAATCATGAAACTGAAGCACGCATGGATCGCCGGCGCACTCGCCCTCTGCACTCATCCCTTGTTACAGGCCGCCGAGGTGGCCACCCATGTCGCGGTCACGCCGGGTCAGGCCAGCCTGGCGGAGGAGCTGAAGGCCGAGGCCACCGTCACCGCCATCGATCTGGCCACCCGCAAGGTCAGCCTGAAGAATGCCGAAGGCCGGACCTTCGATCTCGTCGCCGACGAGAAGGTGAGCAACCTGCAGCGCCTCAAGGTCGGGGACGTGGTTGCCCTGAGATACCTGCAACTGCTGGATCTGACGCTGCTCAAGGGCACCGCCGGGGTGAGAAAACGGGTGGTGGAAACGGAGGAGAGCAAGGCCGCCCCGGGGGAGCAACCCGCGATCGGCGCCGGCATGCAGACGACTATCTATGCAGACGTCATCGACGTCGACAAGGAGCAGCAGACCATCAGGGTCAAGGGAGTGGACAAGACCCTCACTCTCAAGGTGAAGGATCCCGCCCAGCTTGCCCTGATTGCCAAGGGGGATCAGATCAAGGCCGTGCAGACCACGGCCATCGCCATCGGCATAGCCCCGAAACAGCCCTGATCCCCGCGCTGGGCAGGGAGGATCAAGACCCTCCCTGCTTTCATCCGGCCCGGTCCCCCCGGGATCTCGACGCCCCGTCAGGACGCTCTTTCATTCCCGTCACGCCTGCACGAGCGACGACTTGCCAGTGAGGCGATCCATGGCCGCCTCGAGCATGGCGTCGCGCTGCTCGGTGAGTCCCCGGGTCTGGCTCTCCCGCTCCTCATCCGGGAGTGTCTTGTCGTCGGCCAGGCGCTTGATCTGGCTCTCGAGATCGTCAAATTTTTTGCGATCGAAGCCCAGGGCCTTGTCCACCATCTGCTGCACCCGCGCATCCTTGACGCCACCGGTCAGGGCCGTACTCTTGCCATTCCTGGCCAGGTGCTCGTAGGTGAGTGCCTGCTGCGCCTTGCCGGTCAGCGCCTGGCTGGAGAGGCTGACCTGCTGGGACCAGCCGCTCTGCTTGCCGTCGCTGTCGCCGAGGGTGGCCAGGGCACGGCTCTGGGACGCGCTCTGGGCGAGCTGCTGACCATAGGGTTTGATATCCATGAAGACTCCATGCTGACTGCCGGTCGCACCGGCCTTTGGGGCACTTCGCCCCGCCATGGCCTGGGGCAGCAAATTGCGGGCCAACATGAGTACCTTGCGCCAGACAACCCGGAGTCACGCCCCCCCGGCATCACCGCCATAAAAAAAGAGAGGCGCCGAAGGGCGCCTCTCTTGGGTGGGTGAGTCACCAGGCCGACCTCAGCGGCGACTGATGTGCAGCGGGCCGAAGGTCTGGGCCACCGGCATGATCTCGATGCTGTTGATGTTGACGTGAGGGGGCTGCTCGCTGATCCAGCGCACGGTATTGGCGATGTCCTCCGGCTGGATGGCCTGCACCCCCTGGTAGACGGTGGCCGCCTTGGCATCATCCCCGTGGAAGCGCACGTTGGAGAACTCGGTACCGCCGCACAGGCCGGGCTCCACGTTGGTGACGCGGATGGCGGTGCCCGCCAGATCGGCCCGCAGATTCAGGCTGAACTGCTTCACGAAGGCCTTGGTGGCGCCGTAGACGTTGCCACCCGGATAGGGGTAGGTGCCGGCGATGGAGCCGATGTTGATGACGTGACCGCGATTGCGTTCGACCATGCCCGGCAGCAGCAGCCGGGTGATCAGGGTGAGGCCGCTGACGTTGGTGGCGATCATCTGCTCCCAGTCCTCGAGATCTGCTTTATGGGCGGGCTCCAGCCCAAGGGCGAGACCTGCGTTGTTGACCAGCAGATCCACCTCGCGCCAGGCGGCCGGCAGCCCCTCGATGGCAGCGCGGGTGGCGGCCTTGTCCTGCACGTCGAACACCAGGGGCAGGAAGTGGTCCCCCAGCTCGTTGGCCAGGACGGCCAGACGCTCAGCGCGGCGACCCGTGCCGATCACCCGATGGCCGGCGCTCACCAGCAGACGGCTGATGGCCTCACCAAAGCCGGACGAGGCGCCTGTTACCATTGCAATCATGTGAACCTCCATTGTTATTTGTCTTCTTTTAAAATCAGCACGTTATCTGTCGCGTTTCACCAGCTTTCGCCATGCAAAGGCCACCAGGTGCAGCAGGAAGAGGCCCGAGCCACCCAGCGCAAACAGCAGACCGGTCAGGGCGTTGACCGAGGTGTCGGCACCGCACCACCACCACACCAGCCAGCCGACGGCGCCGATGAGAAAGGTCTGGCCGGCGCAGACCGGACAGCGCCCGAGCTTGGCCCGGATGGCCGTGGCCAGGCAATCCTCGCAACTCATGATGGCTCCTGCCGCTCATCCCCCAGCGCCAGTACCAGGCGGTGCGCATGCTGGCCGGGCCCGTAATAATCGGGCAGCCGCAGCCTTGGGCGAAACCCCAGCCCGTGGTAGAGAGCCTGAGCCTCGGCATTGGCGTCGGCGACTTCGAGCCGGATGGCCCCCCAGCCGGCCTCCCGTCCCTCCCGGATCACCTGCTCCAGCAGGCGGCGGGCCCAGCCCTGGCGGCGCACCGTCCAGCGGATGGCCAGGGTCTGGATGACGAGGCGATCCCAGCCCCTGTGCTCCAGCACGCTGAGGTAGCCCATCAGCTGGGCCCTGTCGTCCTGCAGGATCAGGGTGCGCCCCTTGGCCTGGCTGAGCAGATAGTGCCAACGGCTGCGACCGAAGGCGACCTCGGGGGGAAAGCAGTAGCGTTCCAGCTTCACGATGGCGCCCAGATCGTCGGTTCGGGCGGCGCGGACGGTCAACACGGGGAGTCCTTGTTCGGTTATTTATCCTCAGCACCAGAAATGCGACTTGTATCACAAGTTACCAAGGCAGAATATTAGGCACTGTAACCTCTTGTTTCCCCTCGCGCCATTGTCGTGCTTGTCGGTGCATCGAAGCCCACTGGGGATACTGCCGTTTCCGGCAGTCTGATCCGTGGAGCCCAAAATATGAGTACCTATGTCATCGTCGAGGAGCCGGGCGACTGGCCCTGCCCTGCCGACTACCTGCTGACCGCCCGCACCTACCTGCAGCACGGCCTGCCCACCACGGGCGGGCGTCCGCGCATCATCAACCTCTGCCGCAGTCTGGAGCACCTGAGCGCGGGCTACTACTGCTCCCTGCTGGCCCAGGCCCGTGGCCACCACTGCCTGCCGGGGTTGCAGGCCATCGGCCGGCTGCAACCCCAGCAGCCTCCCGCCAAGCTGTGGCGCAAGCTGCAGGGCTGGCTGAGCCAGCAGAGCGAGGACAGGATCCGGGTACGCGCCATCTTCGGCCAGTGCGAGCAGTGCGAGCTGGCGGGGCTCGCCCGCTACTACTACGGCCTGAGCCAGCTGCCGCTGCAGGAGCTGACCCTCAAGCGCGGTCGCCACGGCTGGTCGGTGCGCCAGCAGGAGAGCCTGTCGCCGCTGGCGCTGAGCCAGAGCGAGCAGGCGTTGATGGTGCAGCACGCCCAGGCCCTGGTGGGTGTGGGCGACGAGGAGCAGGCGGCACCGCGCTACCAGCTCGCCATCCTGGTGGATCAGGGGGACGGCCGCGCCAGCAGCGACGCCCTCGCCCTCGAGCGCTTCATCGAGGCCGCCGCCGCCCAGGGGATCCGGGCCGAGATCCTGGCCCCCTCCGCCATCGAGCGGCTGCCGGAGTTCGACACCCTGTGGCTGCGCGCCGAGACCGCGGTCGGCCACTATACCTTCGAGTTCGCCCGCCGTGCCGAGCAGCTCAAGATGCCGGTGATCGACAGCTCCCGGGCCATCCTGGCCTGCAGCAACAAGCTCTACCTCTACGAGCTGATGGTGCGCAGCGGCGTGCCCATGCCCCCCACCATGGTGGTGACCCGGCGCGGCCGCCAGCACGTGGACGAGCTGGTGCAGCGCCTCGGCCTGCCGCTGATGGTCAAGGTGCCCGACGGCGCCCAGGGGCGGGATCTCGCTATGGCAAGCGACGAGACCCAGCTCGCCCGCCTGCTGGACGAGGGGCTGGCGCGCTCCGCCCTGCTGCTGGTGCAGAGCCGGATCCCCGCCGAGTTCGACTGGCGCATCGGCTTTCTCGACGGCTCGCCCCTGTTCGCCTGCCGCCGCTACCGGCCCGAGCCCGGCAACCGCATCCGCCGCCGCAAGCACCCCCTCGACATGAGCCGCATCGAGGCACTGCCCCTCACCGAGGTGCCGGAGCGGGTGCTGCAAACCGCCCGCCGCGCCGTCCACCTGCTCGGCAACGGCCTGTTCGGGGTGGATCTGCGCCAGCAGGGGCAGGGCTGCGTGCTGCTGGAGATCATCGACAACCCCTGGATCCGGGGGGATGTGGAGGACAGGGAGGCGAAGGATCTCTACGATCGCCTCGCCCGGGCCTTCCGCCAGCGGCTGGAGAACCGGGGCCAGAGCGCGGTCGCCTGAACCCGCAAAAAGGGCCCCGCAAGGGGCCCTTTTGTCATCATACGGGTCATGGCCGCAGGATCATTGCAGCAACAGGAAGCGGCCGGTGAGCGGGGGCAGCGTCACCGTCAGGCTGCTGCCACCGATGGCCAGGCGCTCGCCGCTCTGCAGATCCACCAGGGCGCTGCCGCTGCGCAGCTTGCCCGCCGGCAGGGCATAGCTCTGGGGCGTGCTGGAGACGTTGAGCAGGTAGACTATCTGCTCGCCCGCCGTCTGCTTGATGTCGCCGTAGACGCTGCCCTCTGCCACCAGCTTTACCCGCTCCCCCTGATAGAGGGCGGGATGCTTGGCGCGCAGGGCCAGCAGATCGCCGAGCCACTGCTTGAGCTCGGCCTGCTCGCCGCTCGGCACGAAGCCGGTCACGCCGGGCACCTTGCCGTCGCTGCGGGCCACGTGATCGTCACAGAGCCCCTGGGCCGCACAGTCGCCCCCCACCTGACTGGCAAAGCCTGGTACCTCGTCGCCGAACTCTTCGCCATAGTAGAGGGTGATGGGGCCGGAGCGGGCCGCCAGGAAGCTGAAGGCCGCCTTGTGGCGCTGCCAGTAGTCCTCCGGGTTGAAGTTGCCGCGCTCCAGCAGATCGCCGAAACGCACCAGATCGTGGTTGCCCAGCATCAGGTTCGGCATGGCGTGGTCCGGGTAGTTCTCCACCTTGTTCCAGCTGGCATCGAGCACACCAGCCCCCTGCCCGCCCTTGCCGGACTCCTCCACCGCCAGCGCCTGCACCAGGCCGTAGCGCAGCGGGAAGTCGAACGCCGAGGAGAGTGCCGGGTTGTCGCTCGAGCCATAGGCCTGGGCCCGGATCTCGTCGGCCCCCTTCCACACCTCCCCCACCAGGTAGCCGAGGGTGCCCCACTGCTGGCCGGCGGCCTTGCGCGCCGCGCTCGCCTGCTCCACCTCGCTGCGAATGGCGCGCCAGTCGTCAAGATCGAGCTGATAGGCCTGGTCGAGGCGCCAGCCGTCGATACCGTACTGCTCGACCCAGTAGCGGGCCACCTCCTTGAAGTAGGCGAGGCTCTCGGGCTGGCCGTAATCCACCAGCTGGCCCGGGTAGCCGGCACCGCCGCTCTTGAGGGCGGGCAGGCGCCCTTCGGGGGAGAGCTTGCTCACCCCCACCTTGCCCACGTGGCCGAACACCCCGTCGAGGAAGACATAGAGGCCGCGCTGGTGGGCCGCGTCCACCAGGGTCTTGAGCTGGGCGTTGCTGCCGAAGTTGGGGTCCACGTTGAAGAAGTCGCAGGCGAAGTAGCCGGTGGCATCCAGCCTGTCGTCCCCGCCTTGCCCGGCGCAGGAGTCGAACACCGGGGTCAGCCAGATGGCGTTGACGTTGAGGCTCTTGATGTGGTCCAGGCTGTCGATGATCCCCTGCAGATCGCCGTTGTGGCGGGAGGGGCCGTAGCCGACGCCGTAGTTGGCGCTGCCGTCGCCGTCGACGAAGGACTCCACCATCACCTGGTAGGTGCGCAGGTTGCAGGCCGGCTGATCATCGCCGTAGCAGGCGCGGGCCGCAGCCGGGGGGGCAGGATTGACCACCGGCGGCGCGGTCTCGGTGCTGGCACCACCGCCTCCGCTGCCGCAAGCCGTCAGTAACAGGGCGGCCCCGATCAGGCCGCCACGACGCAACGTTCCTTGTTTCATTGTTATGTTCCCGCTGTGGTGTTGCGGGCGCGAAAGGCGCCCCACTGGGGTCATGATAACGGTGAGACCGGAGCGGGTCTGTGACTGAAAACGTTACCTGCCTCAACGGGTTAGCACGTCGTTTTCAACGGCCTTGGCGATCGTTGAAGACCTCACGCTCGTCGATGGGGGTGATGAGGTGGTAAACCTCCTGGGCCGACAGGGTGCAGCCAGAGGGCCACTCCAGCTGGTGACGGCGGTTGATGAATACCCGGGCACAGCGCCGCTCCGAATCCATCGCCGCGAACAGCGGCTGGGTCCGCCAGGGGGTCAGGTCCAGCGCCCCCGTGGTGCCGTCGGACAGCACCACGAACAGGCTCCATCCCCGCAGATATTCCACATCGATAAAGACCGGCATCCCTTCGGCTCCGATTGAGAAATTCGGCGCTATTATAGGCACAGCCATTGCCTCGCTGTGCTGGCAGGATCACAGTTTTCCCAGCGTTTTATGCTCTCTTCAAACCCTGCTTCCGGTCACAAAAAATCATAAAACGTGCCAACTTCTCCATATATCCCCATTCCCATGCAACCTTTGCTCAGCCCCAGGGTCATATTCCCGCACCATAACAACAATGTGCCCGGGGAATGGGCGCAAACAGGTTTGCAGGAACAATATGACCACCATCAGACAATGGCTGGGACCGGTTTGGCCCATCGCCGTCTTTTCATTGATCGCGCTCATCTCCCTCACCGTCAGCCGCCTTGGCCTCGGGCTCTGGCAACTGGAACGGGTGGATGCCGTCTCTGGCTGGCAGGAGATGCTGCTGCAAGGCATTCGCGTCGACGTCGCCACCCTCTGCTGGGTCTGGGGCGTGCCCGCCGTCTTGACCCAGTTGCTGGCCGGGCCCCACACGCCGGGGCGGCTCTGGATGCAGCTTATCCGGGTCTGGCTCACCCTGGGGCTCTGGCTGATGCTCTTTCTCGAGATCTCCACCCCCGCCTTCGTCACCGAGTATGGAGTGCGCCCCAACCGCCTCTTTGTGGAGTACCTCATCTATCCGAAGGAGGTGCTCTCCATGCTGTGGGCAGGTCGCAAGGGAGAGCTGCTGCTGGCCGTGATCTTCAGCGGCGCCGTGCTGGGCGGTGGCTGGTGGCTGAGCGGCCGCCTGGTACGCGACCTCAGCTTCCCCCGCTGGTACTGGCGCCCCGCCTTCGCCCTGCTGATCCTCGCCGTCGGCTTTCTCGGCGCCCGCTCCAGTCTCGGCCACCGCGCCCTGAACCCGGCCATGGTGGCCTTTGCCGACGATCCCCTGGTCAACGCCCTCACCGTCAACTCCGCCTACTCCCTCTTCTTTGCCATCAAGCAGATGGGGGCCGAGGAGGACGCCAGCCAGTTTTACGGCAAGATGGCTGACCATCAGGTGCTGGAGATAGTCCGCGAGGAGAGCGGTCGCCCGCTCGGTGATTTCACCTCCGCCGAGCTGCCGAGCCAGACCTTCAACACGGCCAGCTACCAGGGCAAGCCCAAAAACCTGGTGATCCTGCTGCAAGAGAGCCTGGGGGCCCAGTTCGTCGGCTCCCTCGGCGGCCTGCCGCTCACCCCCAACATCGATGCACTCTCCCGGCAGGGCTGGGCCTTCGAGCAGCTCTACGCCACCGGTACCCGCTCGGTACGCGGCATCGAAGCGGTGCTCACCGGCTTCACGCCGACCCCGGCCCAGGCCGTGGTCAAGCTCGGCAAGAGCCAGACCAACTTCTTCACCATCGCCGACCTGCTCAAGCGGCAAGGCTATGACACCAGCTTCATCTACGGCGGCGAGAGCCACTTCGACAACATGCGCAGCTTCTTCCTCGGCAACGGCTTCCCCACCATTGTCGAGCAGAAGGACTTCAAGCACCCGGTGTTCGAGGGATCCTGGGGTGCCTCGGATGAAGATCTGATGGCCAAGGCCAACGACACCTTCGCGGCGCTGCACAAAGAGGGCAAACCCTTCTTCAGCCTGGTGTTCAGCTCCAGCAACCACGATCCCTTCGAATTCCCCGACAACCGCATCGCCCTGTACGAGCAGCCCAAGCAGACCCGCAACAACGCCGCCAAGTACGCGGACTACGCCGTCGGCGAGTTCTTCAAGAAGGCCAGGGCATCGGCATACTGGAAGGACACCCTGTTCCTGGTCATCGCCGATCACGACAGTCGGGTCGGGGGGGCCAGCCTGGTACCCATCCCCCGCTTCCACATCCCGGGCATCATCCTGGGGGACGGTATAACGCCGAGAAAGGATCCTCGCATCGTCAGCCAGATCGACATGGCCCCGACCCTGCTCTCCCTGATGGGCATAAGTGCCGACTATCCCATGCTGGGCAAGGATCTCACCCGCATGCCCGCCGACTGGCCGGGGCGCGCCATCATGCAATACGACAAGAACTTCGCCCTGATGCGCGGAAAGGATGTGGTGATCCTGCAGCCCGAGCGGGCGCCGGAAGGCTTCATCTACGAGGATGCGACAGAGACGCTCACCCCGGCACCACAACCAGGCACCATGAAGGATGCCGCCCTGGGGCTGGTTCTGTGGGGCAGCCTGGCCTATCAGCAGGGGCTCTACCGGACGGCACAGGACAGCAGACTGGCTCTCAACTGAGGGCGCGCCCACAAAAAAACCGCCCTCGGGCGGTTTTTTTCATTTCCCCTGGCTCAGCCGTGTGGGAAGCAGGGCAGGGAGCGGCTGAATCTGTGCTCGAACACCAGGGAGGTCTCCAGGTGCACCACCTCTTCCCGGGAGGTGAAGTGATCGAACACGAAGTTGCGCAGGTGCTCGGTGTCGGAGACGCACAGGTGCACCAGGAAGTCGTCCTTGCCGCCCATGTGGAACAGGCTGATCACCTCGGGCAGCGCCAGGATGGCGTCGCGAAACGCGTCTATGATCTGGCGGCTGTGGCGTGCCAACTGCAGGGAGACCATGGCCTGGATATGACCACCCAGCGCCTGATAATCCACCTCGCAGTGCGCCCCCTTGAGCACTCCGTCCTGCTGCAGCTTGCGTACCCGCTCCAGGCAGGTGGAGGGCGCCACCCCGACCAGGGCCGCCAGATCCTTGTTGGTCATGCCCGCGTCGCGAAACAGATGGGCCAGGATGTCCAAGTCCAGTTGATCCAGGTTTCTCATCTCTACTCCTTGTCCTTGCATCGCTCGATTTTTTTAGACTCTGCCCGTAAACCGGGACGAACACAACGCGCATTGACATCGCCACCGTCCCCCCTATGCTGTGCCGCACCCGCGCGGGGTGCCCCATCCCGCCGCTTTTCCGACGGCGAGGAGACGCCCCATGCTCAGTGCCCACCCCTTCTGGAGCCTGGAGGTATTGCGCCTCGACGGGCAGCTCTTGCTCACCCCCTGTCCTGGCAGCCAGCAGGTCGCCCTGACCCGGGCCCTGGCCCAGCTGCAGCTGGCCGGGGCCGGCGGGGTGCTCACGCTGATGACGCAGGAGGAGCTGACCGCCCAGGGCCTCACGGACCTGGGTCCCCAGGTGGACGCCAGGGGCATGGCGTGGTTTCACCTGCCCATCGCGGACGACCAGGCCCCCGATGTCGCCTTCGAACAGGCCTGGCCCCGGGTCTTGCCCGAGCTGCTCGCCCTGCTGCGGGAGGGGCGGCATCTGGTCATTCACTGCCACGGGGGGAGCGGGCGCACCGGGCTGGCGGCGGCCCTGCTGCTGATGACCCAGGGGCTGCCCCAGCAGGAGGCCATGGCCGTCATCCGGGCCAGGCGGCCACGGGCCTTCACCCTGGCCTGCCACCGCCACTGGCTCGACACCCGGGGACGAGAGCTGGCCGGGCTCGACTGACGGCGGCCTACCCCTTGGGTGGCTGGTAGGTGAATACCTTGCCGATGTCTTCCACCCTGTAGCTGGTCAGCTGATAGACGTAGTAGTTGAGCCAGTTGGAAAACAGCAGATGCCCGTGGCTGCGCCAGGTGGCGCGCGGGGTCTGGTTCGGGTCGTTGTCCGGGTAGTAGTTGACCGGCACCACAGGGGAGAGGCTGGCCGCCAGATCCCGCCGGTACTCCCCGTCAAGAGTCAGGGCGTCGTACTCCGGGTGGCCGGTGACGAACACCTGGCGACAGTCCTTGGTCGCCGCCAGATAGACGCCAGCCTCTTCCGATTCTGCGAAGATCTGCAGATCCGTGTGGGCACGAATGAGGTCCCCGTCGAATGCCGCATAGCGGGAGTGGGGCGCCACGAACTCGTCGTCGAAGCCGCGCAGCAGCGGCTCGTGCTCGTCGAGGCGGTGGTGACGATAGACGCCGGAGAGCTTCTCGCCGTGGGTCTGCTTCTCCATGCCATACAAGGCTTTCAGCGCCGCCTGCACCGCCCAGCAGAGGAACAGGGTGGAGGTCACGTGCTGGTGGGACCACTCGATGATCTCGACGATCCGCGGCCAGTAAATGACCTCCTCGAACTCCACCAGCCCGAGCGGCGCCCCCGTGATGATCATGCCGTCGTAGTTGTTCCCCCGCACCTGCTCGAAGTCGTGATAGAAGTTCTCCAGGTGCGCCTGGGGCGTGTTCTTCGACTCCCGATCGTCGATGCGCAGCAGATCCACATCCACCTGCAACGGCGAGTTGGAGAGCATCCGCATCAGCTGGATCTCGGTTTCTATCTTCTTGGGCATCAGGTTGAGGATGAGCACCCGCAGCGGACGGATGTTCTGGGTGACGGCCCGGGATTCCGTCATCACGAAGATGTTCTCCTGCCCCAGCACTTCGGCGGCGGGCAACTGGTCCGGGATCTTGATCGGCATGCTGACTCCCTGTACTGCATCGGTAAATATGTCTGGACATCTAGAAGCCTATAATAAAGCGCCCACGCTGTCACCAGATACCTTTTATTCACTCCGGCCTTTGACTAGCATACGGCTCAGTGTGTCCCTCGCGTCCAACCCCATGACAGGCATCAAGATCTCCGTAGACCGGCTGCAAGTCGGCAATTTTGTCTCCCTGCCGCTGGGGTGGCGCGAGCACCCCTTCCTGTTTTCCAGCTTCAAGCTGAAGCGCGAGGAGGAGATAGAGCTCATCCGCCGGCTGGGGCTCAAGCTGGTGACCATCATTCCCGACAAGAGCGACACGCCCCCCAAGCCCCTCGGTCAGCCTGCCCTCCAGGGGGAAGACGACGAGGTGCTCCTCGCCCGCCAGCAGGCCATGGAATCCGAGAAGAGCCGGCGCATCGAACAGCTGCAGCGCTATCGCCGCGATCTGCAGCAGTGCGAGAAGCAGTTCCGCCAGTCCCTGGCCCAGGTGCGCAACCTGATGGGCAAGATCCAGTCCCGCCCCCTCAACGCCATCGGGGAGGCGCAGGAGCTGATCAACGCCATGACGGAGCAGCTGCTGTCGGTGGACGAGATGGTGTTGCACCTGGTGTCCGACAGCTCGGATGGCAACAGCCTGCAGTTTCACTCCCTCAACGTCAGCGTGCTCAGCATGCTGCTGGCCCGGGAGTGCAAGTTGCCGGCCGAGGCGATCCGCCAGGTCGGCATGGGGGCCCTGTTCCACGACATCGGCAAGCTGAAGCTCCCGAGCCAGATCCTGCGCAAGACGGAGCCGCTCACCAGGCCCGAGCAGAACCTGGTGGCCCAGCACCCGCGTTACGGGCTGGAGCTGCTGAGCCTGGCGAGGGAATTTCCGGAGCCCGCGAGGAACATAGTGCGGCACCACCACGAATACCTGGACGGCAGCGGGCCACTAGGGCTCAAGGGGGCCCAGCTCGACCCCCTCACCCAGATCGTCTCCCTCATCAACGAGTATGACAACCTCTGCCACCTGCAGGCCAAGGTGCCCTACTCGGCCCTCGGCAGCCTCTACAAGCAGCGCAAGGCCCAGTTCAACGCCGATCACCTCGGCATGCTGATCCGGCTGATGGGGATCTATCCCCCCGGCAGCGTGGTGCAACTCTCCAATGGCCAGGTGGGGCTGGTGATGTCGGTCAACGCCTCCCGCCTGCTCTACCCCGCGGTGCTGGTGTACGATCCGCGCATCCCGCGCCAGGAGGCGGCCATCATCGATCTCGAGGAGACCGGGCTTGCCATCGTCAAGGTGATCCACCCCAAACGCCTGCCCCCCGCGGTGTTTGAATACCTCAACCCGCGTACCCGGATCAGCTACTACTTCGAACACAACCAGTCCTGATCCGGGTTCGCCATTTCCAAGGAGTCTGCATGCGCATCGAGATCCTCAGTACCGGCGACGAGATAGTGACCGGCCTGGTGGTAGATACCAACGCCGCCTGGCTCAGCGCCCTGCTGCTGGAGCAGGGCTGGCAGGTACGCCGCCGCACCACGGTCGGGGACAACCTCGCCGATCTGAAGGCCGTGCTGCGCGAGTGCGCCAGCCGCGCCGAAGTGGTGCTGGTGTGCGGCGGGCTCGGCCCCACCGCCGACGACCTCACCGCCCAGGCGGCGGCCGAGGCCTTCGACCAGCCCCTGACCCTGTTCCCCGACTGGCTCGCCACCATGGAGGCCCGTTACGCCAGCCGGGGCCGTGCCATGCCATCCAGCAACACCAAGCAGGCCTGGCTGCCGCAGGGTTGCGAGATCCTCGACAACCCGGTCGGCACCGCCTGCGGCTTCCTGGTGCAGACGGGCCAGAGCCGGCTCTTCTTCACCCCGGGCGTGCCGTTCGAATTCAAGCAGATGGTGCGCGAGCAGATCGTGCCGCGTCTCAAGACGCTGGCGGGGGCGCAGACCGACACCGAGCTGCGCCGCTTCTACACCTTCGGCATCTCGGAATCCGCCCTCTCGGATCGGCTGGATGCGGCCCCCTGGCCCACGGGCATAGAACTCGGCTACCGCTCCTCCATGCCGCTGATCGAGCTCAAGCTCATCGGCCACGGCGCTGCCCCTGCGGACATGGACGCCGCCGAAGCCCGCCTGCTGCAGGTGATCACCCCCTGGCTGGTGGGACGAGGCGACGAGGAGCCGGCCAGCCAGATCCTGGCGTTGCTGGGGGAGCGGCCACTGTGCCTGCGAGAAGGGGAGACCCGGGGTGCCCTGCTGGCCATGTGCCACGCCCACCCCGCGCTGGAGGCCCATTACAGCCACGCCCTCCCCGACGAGCTCCAGCAGCTGGTGAGTGACGGCCCTCGCCCTGGCCTGACCCTGGGCTTGACCATAGGTCGGGCCGGGCCGGACGGCGTGCCCCTGCTGCTGTGCATCGACGGCATCACCGTCGGCCAGACCCTCAAGGTCAGCCACCCGGATCCCGAGAGCGGCCGCCGGATCCTCGCCTTCGCCGCCCTCGACATGTTGCGCCGTCACCTGCTGGGGTTGCCGGTGCTCGCCGACTACCTCACCCTGACGCGCACCGCCAGCCGCCTCGCCTGACCCCGGCTAGAAGGCGCCTAGCCCCAGATCGCCGTGAACCCAGTAGCCGGCGAGCGCCAGGGTCAGCAGGCAGAAGGCCCGCTCGTAGCCACCCCCGCTCTTGAGGGGCAGACCGGGCAGGCGGAAGCGGCGGCGCCAGGGCCAGCACAGGGGAATCCCCATCGGGGTGAGCCAGTCCCCCAGCAGGTGGCTGAGGTAACCCACGATGAGGGCATCCTTCACCGCCCCCGACAGCAGGCCCGGGGCCTGTGCCAGCCCCCAGACCCCCATGGCCACCGCCAGCAGGCTGTGGGTGAAGCCGCGATGACCGAAGATCCGCGAGAGGGGTCCCGAGATCCAGGGCAGTTGCCGGCCGAGCAGGGAGTGGGGATGGTCCAGGTCGGGCAGCAGGGCGCTCGCCAGGGCCATGGGAATGATGTGCCACAGGCTGGCGTCGGCCAGGGCCGGGGTGAGTTCGACCTTGTGGGCAAGCAGGACGCAGGTGACGGAAAACAGCAGGTGGCCTTGGGCGGTCATGGGGCTCGTTCGGTTGGGCATTCGGTGGAACAGATGGGCAGGATGGCCGGTGACAGTCATCCCCGGCGCCTCGCGGCGGCAGATTAGAATCCCTTGTCTCCCGTCTGGCAAGGAGAATCCCCCGCCCGTGCCCGGGGACAGGCGCGATCGCTCAAAGCTCAGGCAGCCACCGTCCGACAAGGCGGGGTCCCGCCCCCCTGTCAGCATAAATTTCCTCAACCCGGATCACCCATTTGCACCCAGCGCGTTGACCCGGAAGGAAAAAGACCCGAATACTGCGGTTTTGGGCCGCCCCGGCGGCCGCGGCATCCGGCAGGGATCCGCCCCGGTCACCGGGGAACGCCGGATCGGGACGACGAGGGAGGTGCCCCGGTGTTGAGTAAGGCGTGGTTTCAGCTGTCGGCAGACATGACCTGTGTCTGCCTGCGCATCATCCCCGGCCTTGGCGCCCCCATCCAGGAGGCGGACGTCCTCGCCCTGCTGCGGCTCTCCAACTGCCGGCGCTACCAGCCCCTCGACGAAGGGATCCGCCAGGCTGTCACCCTGCTCAACGCCCTGCTCAGCCAGCCGGATGCCCCGGCTCATCCCCCCGTGCCCATCGCCCGGCGCCAGGATGCCAGGCTGCTGATCCAGGTCGACAAGGATCAGATGAGCGCCAGGGCGCAGATCACCGCGGACTGGGGTGGCAACCCCCTCACCCTGGCCCAGCTGCATGAGGCCCTGGCGGCTAGTCCGGTCAGGGTGGGGGTGAGCGAGCGGCTGCTCGCCGCCGCCCTCCAGGCCGCCAGCTCAGCCGCCCCCGGCGCGCAGCTGAGCCCTGTCATCGCCCTCGGCCGGGCGGCGAAACACGGCCAGGACACCCGTTTCGAGCGGCTGGTGGAAACCGCGGCCGAGCGGATCCTCAAACCCCAGGAGCTCGACCACGGCAAGGTGGACATGCGCGATCTGGGCACCCTGCTCACCGTCAGGGCGGGGTCGCCGCTGATGCGCCGCCACCCCGCCACCCAGGGCCTGGACGGCGTCACCGTGACGGGTCAGACGCTGCCGGCCCGGGACGGCAAGGAGATCGCCATGAGCGCGGGTGACGGCACCAGCCTCTCTCGGGAGGATCCTGACCTGCTGCTGGCGACCCGCACCGGGCTCCCTTGCCAGGAGCGTGCAGGCATGCGGGTCGACGAGGTGCTGAACGTCAAGCAGGTCGACATCCGCCACGGCCACGTCGAGTTCGAGGGCTCCCTGCTGGTCACCGGCGATGTCATGCCCGGCATGCGCATCAAGACCCGCGGGGACGTGGTGATCGGTGGCTTTGTCGAGGGGGGGGTTATCGAATCTGGCGGCACCATCACGGTGCGCAACGGCATCATAGGCCGCAAGCTGGGGGAGGAGGAGTACCTCTGCCACCTCAGCGCCGGTGGCGAGATCCACGCCGGCTATGCCCAGTACGCCAGGCTGGAGGCCGACGGCGACATCCATATCCAGAGCCAGCTCAGCCACTGCTACTGCCGCAGCGGCCAGGATCTGAAGGTCGGCGACAGCGCCATGCGCAAGGGCCACCTCATCGGGGGCGTCAACATCGCCAACCGCCTCATCATGGCCCCGGTGCTCGGGGCCTCGGCGGCCAACCGGACCCGGCTGCAGATCCTCGGCGGCTACTTCAGCCACAAGGAGCAGGAGCTGGCCCTGCGCCAGCGCAAGCAGAGCTGCCGGGAGCAGCTCGACAAGCTGCAGGATCTCATCCTGCGCCTGTTGCAGCTGCCCGGCGACAAGCGCAACCCCGAGACCCTGGCGAAGATCAAGACGTTGCGCACCCGCCAGCTCGACGAGAGCAAGTCCCTGGACGAACAGCTGGTCGAGGCACAGCGCGAGCTGCAGGCGCTGATGGCCAGCATGGACATCATCGCCACCCAGCGCCTCTTTCCCGGCGTCGAGGTGGAGATGGCCCATCATCACAACAGGGTCGACATCGAGCACGGCCCCATCCACTTCGCCATCCGGGAAGATCAGCTGCAACTGACCCCCTACCAGGGCCAGCGCTGAAGGATCGGGGGCATGCCCAGGGAGGCGATGGCGTGATCCCGGCGGCGATTTTCGCTACACTCGGCCTCCCCTTGGCCCCATCGGGCGGGCCGGCCAGACTCAGGTAGTGAGAAGATGTACAAGCTGATCGCATTGGATATGGATGGCACCCTGCTGAACCCAGAGGGCCAGATCTCCCCCCGCACCCGTGACGCCATCGCGGCGGCCCGCGCCCAGGGCGTGACCGTGGTCCTGGCGTCGGGTCGCCCCCTGGAAGGCATGACCCCCTCCCTGGCCGAGCTCGGCCTCACCGGTCAGGATGACTACGTCATCTGCTACAACGGCGCCCTGGTGCAGCAGGTTGCGGAGCAGCGCATCATCCGCAGCCAGCTGCTGACCGGCAGCGATGCCAGCGCCATCGCCCATCTGGCCAACGAGCTGGGGGTCAACGTCCACGGCTTCTCCGTCCGCCAGGGCCTCATCAGTCCCAGGGTCAGCACCTATACCGAGCACGAGTCCCGCCTCATCAGGATGCCCATCAACCTGGTGGACTTTGCCACCCTGCCCGCCGACGAGCAGATCATGAAGGTGATGATGATCGATCCCGAGCCCCAGCTCTCCCGCGCCATCTCCCAACTGCCCGCCGAACTCTACGAACGCTACACCGTGGTGCGCAGCGCCCCCTACTTCCTCGAGTTCATGAACAAGCGCAGCAACAAGGGGACCGGCGTGGCCGCCCTGGCGGAGCACCTCGGCCTGACCGCCGACCAGGTGATCGCGGTGGGGGATGCGGGCAACGACCGCCACATGATCGAATATGCCGGCCTCGGGGTCGCCATGGGCAACGCCACCGACGAGATCAAGGCGCTGGCACAGCACATCACCAGCCGCAATGACGACGACGGCGTGGCCAGGGTGATCGAACGGTTCATCCTGAACGCCTGACCAAACGACAAGGGGCCTTTCGGCCCCTTTTGCTATCCGGCCCTCTGGGTCAAATGTTTAATATATCCACCATTTCACATCCCCCCTCGCCAGCCCCTCCCCTGCAGCCCCCTTAAAACGGGACTCAAGCTGGCTTTGTTATGTTTTTTATTAACATAACCGCATCATTTCGTTTGACATATTGAACGGCCTTGGCAGACTGGGAACAGGATCCAGGCTGTCGTTGCCCAGGCTGACCGACGATTCTGGTACTGCGGCACGACCCTGATCCCATGACCATGCCTTGAGGCATGCCTTTGCCAGCATGGCGCGGCAAGGGCTTTCCCAAGGCGCAGGATGAGACCGCCAAGGATAGCCAGGTGACCTATGCCAAACCCCAGTTCCCAAACCAAACCCGTTGTGCTGATGACCATGGGGGCCCAGGCCCGTAGTGGCCACGCCTACCAGGTAATGACCCACAAATACATCAAGCCCCTGGTGGAGATCAGCGGCTGCGTGCCTCTGCTGGTCCCCACTTGCTGCGGCACCGAAGATCTGGAGCAGTATCTGGATCTTGCAGATGGCGTCTACCTGAGCGGCGCCGGATCCAACATAGATCCCGCCCTCTACGGCCAGGAGAACCTCACCCCGGAGAAGCCCCAGGACAGGGATAGGGATCTGTTCGACATCCCCCTGGTGCGCGCCGCCATCGACAGGGGACTGCCCCTGCTCGGCATCTGCCGCGGCATGCAGGAGATCAACGTGGCCCTGGGTGGCGACATTCACCAGAAGGTCTATAGCGAACCCGGCTATGCGGATCACAGAGAGGATGCGGACGATCCCGTGGATGAGCAGTATGGCCACAGCCACCAGGTGAGCCTGGTGCCCGGTACCTGGTTTGCCGATCTGATGGAGGAGGAGCAGATCCCGGTCAACTCCCTGCACGGCCAGGGGATCAAGCGGCTTGCACAGGGGCTGGCGCCCCTGGCCCACGCTGAGGATGGTTTGATCGAGGCGATCCACGCGCCCAGCTTGCCCCAGTTCACTCTGGCGGTGCAGTGGCACCCGGAGTGGAAGGCGAACGACAACCCCCACTCCGTCAAGCTGTTCAAGGCATTCGGTGACGCCTGCCGCCAGTACCGGCAGCAGGCGGGCTAGTCACCAAACCCCTTGGTCTTGAGCCTGGGCAGGGAGCCGCGGGCAGGACGCAGGGTACGGCAGACATCCAGCCCCTTGAGGCCCCGTTGTATGTGATCCGGGGCCTGTCCGAGCACGGTGCCGTTGCCGCGATAGAGGCGGGCCTCCTCCAGCTCGAACAGCTCGCCGCCGATCAGCAGCTGCTCGCGACCCTCCACCACCTTGCCCCGCTTCAGGGGCAAGGTCATGTCCACCAGGATCTCGCCGGTGGCACACCCCTCGCGCCAGAGCGCCTCATCCGAGAAAGAGGAGATGGTGATCTCCCGCCAGGAGCCATCCCGAAACTCCACCCGGTAGCTGTCGCGCAGCAGGTCGCACCCCCCCAGCACCAGGGGGATGGCCAACCAGATGACACTCTTCATTCCACTCACGCCTGCACTCCCTTGTCAGTTCGCGTCAAGGATAAATAAACCGCCTCTCTGGCGCATCTTTTTCCCGGTGGCCGCTCCCCAGCCCGAACCACCCGCGCCACCTCCGGCGCCTCTTGCCCGATGCCCGCTCCCGCCTAGAGCAGCAGCCCTGCCAGCTCGTGAAGCCCCCCCAGCTCCACGTCCGGCAGCAGGGAGAGCGACTGCCATGACTGGCCACGCTCGTTGAGCCAGGCGGCGCGAAAACCGTGCAATCTGGCCCCCAGCACGTCGGTCTCCGGGTGATCCCCCACGTGGAGGATCCGGTCTGGCGCGAGCCCGAGGGCCGCCTGCACCTGCATGAACATGTCCGGCGCCGGCTTCATCCGGGCGCCCGCCCCCGCCTTGCACACCAGGGTGAAGTAATCCGCGAGACCAGCCTGGACCAGGTCGAGATTGCCGTTGGTGATCACGGCCAGGGGATAGCGCCCGGCCAGCTGCGCCAGCAAGGCGTGGGTCTCGTCGCTCACCTCTATCTTCGAGCGCTCCGCCAGGAAGCCGGCGAACACCGTCTCCGCCTCCAGCGCCGCCTGCGAGGGGGCCATGCCCCCCTGCACCAGGGCCTCGCGGATGCCGTGCAAGCGCGCCAGGCTGACATCGTCGCGCAGCTCCGGCCGGCTCAGCAGCAGCTGGCGCTTGAGCGCCAGCCAGCGCGGTTTGTCGAGCATGGCGGTGGCCAGGTATTCGCTGCGCAGGTGGCTCAGCATCCACTGCTCGGCCCGCGCGATGGCGGGGCCGTTGTCATAGAGGGTGTCGTCGAGATCGAAGGTAATGGCGGCCACCGGCTGCCAGCGACGATAAAACTGCATGGCTACTCCTGTTTACTCTTCATCCGGCGCGGCGGGATCCCGCTTGGCCCTGGGATGAGCGCTGTCATACACCTTGGCCAGATGCTGGAAGTCGAGGTGGGTGTAGATCTGGGTGGTGGAGAGATCCGCGTGGCCCAGCAGCTCCTGCACCGCCCGCAGATCACCGGAAGACTCCAGCATGTGGGTGGCGAAGCTGTGGCGCAGCTTGTGGGGATGCACGTGGGCGTTGAGCGCCTGCTTGTTGCCCCAGCCATCGAGCCGCTCCTGCACCGAGCGGGCCGACAACCGCTGCCGGCGCTTGGAGACGAACAGCGCCTCCGGCTCGTCGCCCGCCAGCAGTGGCCGCACCTTGAGCCACTTCTGCAGCCACTCCACCGCCATCCGCCCGATGGGCAGCACCCGCTCCCGGGATCCCTTGCCGGTCACCCTGAGCTGGCGATCATCGAGCTTCACGTCCGCGAGGTTCAGCCCCACCAGCTCGGCGAGGCGCAGGCCGGAGGAGTACATCAGCTCCATGATGGCGCGATCCCGTACCGCCAGTGGATCCTGCTCGTCGGTGATGTTGAGCAGCTGGTACATCTCGTCCACGTCCAGATTCTTGGGCAGGGGCCGCCCCAGCTTGGGGGTGGCGATGCCCCGCGCCGGGTTGGCGCTGATCCGCCCCTGGCGCACCTGCCAGTCGCAGAAGCTGCGCAAGGCGGAGAGCTTGGTAGCAAGGGAGCGGGGCGCCAGCCCCCCCTTGTGCATCCGGGTCACCAGGCTGCGCACCTGGCTCGCCTCGAGCCGGGCCCAGTCATCGAGCCCCAGCCTCGCCAGCTCGGCGGTCATGGCTTCCAGGTGGGCCTGGTAGTTGTTGCGGGTGTGGGGGCTGAGCTGGCGCTCGACCCTCAGGTATTCGATAAAGGCCGCGAGCTCGTCAGCCAATACAGCCGGCAGAGGCTCGGCGGCAGGCGGCGCCTTGGCAGGTGATCGGGGCGGTGCCTTAGCCACGGGCCAGCTCGGGCAGGCGCAGTTGCAGCAGGCGACCCAGCTGGCCCAGCAGCAGGGTGTCGTTGTGGGGGGCGAAGTGGCTGGGATCCGAGCTCGCGAAAGCCAGCACGCCGAGATCGCCGAGGCGCATCAGGGCCACCGAGTTGACCAGGACGTCGTTGCCGAACAACGCCTGTTTCTCGCTCTGGTTGAGGCGGCCGAAATAGTAGTCCGTGCCCGGCAGACGCTGCCCGAGCAGTTGATCGAGCTGCCTGCCCTCTGCCAGGAAGCGCTGCTCCGGGCCGCTCAGCTGGAACTGCTTCGGGCTGAGCCAGAGCCGCAGGCCGGTGAGGCGCAGCCGCTGCACGAAGGCCTTGCCCATCACGGCGCTCAGCTCGAACAGGCTCTGGCAGCCATAGATCTCCCCATAAAGGTCGGCGTAGATCCGGAAGATCCGCTCGTTCTCGCTGGCGACCCCCATCAGCTCGGTGATCTCCTGCTCCAGCTGTTCGATGCGCTCGCGCTGCCTGTCCAGCTGGCGTTCCACCAGGGAGATGGCGCCCTTTTGTGCGTGGGGAATGCGGATCCGGTCCAGCATGGCTCCGTGGCGTTGGAAAAACTCGGGGTAACGGGCCAGGTACTCCAGCACTGTGGCTTCATCCACCAGTGATTCCTGCCGTTTGAGTTCGCTCATAACTTGGTTGATCCATCCGAAAAAGGGGCCAAAGGCCCCGACATTGACATGTGGCGGAGCGGGGGCCTCCCCGCTCGCTGTCTACAACTCTATCTGGCCGTCGAACACGTGCTCGGCCGGGCCCGTCATGTAGACCGGCTGACCCGGCCCCTTCCAGGCGATGGTCAGTTTGCCCCCCGGCAGGGTGACGGTGACCCGCTCCTTGAGCTTGCCCTGGCTGATGCCGATCACCACGGCCGCACAGGCGCCGGTGCCGCAGGCGAGGGTCTCCCCCACCCCGCGCTCGAACACCCGCAGCTTGATCTCGCTGGCGTTGACCATCTCCATGAAGCCGACGTTGACCCGCTCGGGGAAGCGCTCGTGGCGCTCCATGATGGGCCCCAGGGTCTCCACCGGGGCGTCCGCCACCGAGGGGACCTCGATGACGCAGTGAGGGTTGCCCATGGAGACGGCGCCGCACATCACGGTGTGCTCCTGGGCCCGCAGCAGGTAGGTCTTCTCCGCCTTCTGGGCCCGGAACGGGATCTTGCCCGGCTCGAACTGGGGCACCCCCATGTTGACCGTGACCTGGTTCTCCCCTTCCAGTTGCAGGGTGATGCGACCCCGGGCCGTGCTGACCGCGATGCGATCCCGGTTGACCAACCCCTTCAGGCGCACGAAGCGGGCGAAGCAGCGCGCCCCGTTGCCGCACTGCTCCACCTCGCTGCCGTCCGCATTGAAGATGCGGTAGTGGAAGTCGAGCTCGGGATCATAGGGCGGCTCCACCAGCAGCAGCTGGTCGAAGCCGATGCCGAAGTGGCGATCCGCCAGCTTCTTGATGATGTCGTTGCTGAAGAACACCTTCTGGGTGACGCCATCCACCACCATGAAGTCGTTCCCGAGGCCGTGCATTTTTGAAAACTCAATCAACATCGCGCGTTCCTGTCTCACCGTTAATCACGCTCTCACATGGAGGAACGCTGACATTCCATACCTATCACGGCAGCAAGTGCTCGCCACGCCAGAGGTCGGCCAACTGCTCGCGCTCCCGGATGAGGTGGGCCTGGTCACCGTCCACCAGCACCTCGGCCGCACGGGGGCGGGTGTTGTAGTTGGAGGACATGGTGAAGCCGTAGGCCCCGGCGGAGCGCACCGCCAGCAGGGAGCCCTCGGCGATGGCCAGGGTACGCTCCTTGCCGAGGAAGTCGCCGGTCTCGCACACCGGGCCCACCACGTCGTAGAGCGCCTTCTCGTGGGTCGCGCGGCTGTCCACCTCGATGATGTTCATCCAGGCGCCGTAGAGGGAGGGGCGCAGCAGATCGTTCATGCCGGCGTCGATCAGGGCGAAGTTGCGGGTCTCGCCGGGTTTGAGGAACTCGACCCGGGTCAGCAGCACGCCGGCGTTGGCGACGATGGCACGGCCCGGCTCGAACAAGAGGGTCAGGTCACGGCCCGCCAGCTTCTGCTTGAGCGCCTCGGCATACTCGGTGGGGTGCGGCGGCTGTTCGGCGCCATAGTTGACCCCGAGCCCCCCGCCCACGTCCAGGTGATGGATGTGGATGCCTTCCGCCGCCAGCTCGTCGATGAGCCTCAGCAGCTTGTCCGCCGCTTCCATAAAGGGATTGAGCTCGGTGAGTTGCGAGCCGATGTGGCAATCCACCCCCTTGATCTCGATGTGGGCCATGGCCGCCGCCTTGCGGTAGATGGCGGGCGCCTGCTCGATGGGGATGCCGAACTTGTTCTGCTTGAGGCCGGTGGAGATATAGGGGTGCGTGCCCGCGTCGATGTCGGGGTTGACCCGCACCGAGACCCGCGCCTTCTTGCCCATGCTGCCCGCGACCCGGTTCAGGCGCTCCAGCTCGGCTTCCGACTCCAGGTTGAAGCAGAGGATCTCTTTTTCCAGCGCCAGGCGCATCTCGGCCTCGCTCTTTGCAACGCCGGAGAAGACCACCTTGGCCGGATCACCGCCCGCCGCCAGCACTCGTGACAGCTCCCCGCCGGAGACGATGTCGAACCCCGAGCCCAGGCGGGCCAGCAGGTTGAGCAGCGCCAGGTTGGAGTTGGCCTTGACCGCATAGCAGATCAGGTGGGGGATGTCGCCCGCCGCCTGATCGAAGGCGTGCCAGTGGCGTTCCAGGGTGGCGCGGGAGTAGACGTACAGCGGGGTGCCGTGCTGATCGGCGAGCTGTTGCAGGGGAAGCTGTTCGACCTGAAGCTGACCGTCGGCGTCGTAGTTAAAGTGATCCAAGGGGGCGGTTCCTTCCTAGATTATTGCGGCGCGGCCTCTGAGGCCGGTGTAGCGGTCGCAGGCGAGGCGGCTTGCGGTGTACTCTCTGTCTTGGGTTGTGTCTGCTCTGCAGGAGCGGGCTGTTCGGCCGGCGGCATGTAGAGCGGCCCCGTCAGGCCGCAGGCGGCCAACCCGAGCGACAGCGACACGGCAAACAGGCACTTGGTGAGCTGGGTAATCATAATGGTTCGCTGCGAAAAAATTTTTGGCCCTCTATAATCGCACTCACATTGTTAAAAGCAACAGGATAAACCGATGAAGGATCACGAGTATCACGCCCTGACCGACGCCTTTTTCCAGTACGTGGAAGACGTTATCGACGAGGGGTATCCGGATATCGACTGCGAACGGGCCGGCGGCGTGCTGACCCTGAGTTTCGAGAACAAGACCAAGGTCATCATCAACAAGCAGGAGCCCCTGCACCAGATCTGGGTCGCCACCCGGGAGAACGGCTTCCACTTCGAACTGCGTGGCGACAGCTGGATCGACAACCGCTTCGGCGACGAGCTCAAGACCCTGCTGACCCGTGCCTGCACCAGCCAGGCAGGCGAGCCCGTGGTCTTCCCATGATCGACCTGCACCCCCAGGGTGCCCGCCATGCGGTAGTCTGGCTGCACGGGCTGGGTGACTCCGGCGCCGGCCTCGCCCCCCTGGTGGACGCGCTGGCCCTGCCCGCCGGCTTGCCGGTACGCCACCTGCTGCCCGATGCCCCCGAGCGCCCCATCACCATCAACATGGGCTACCGGATGCGCGGCTGGTACGACATCAAGAGCTTCGACGACCCGGCGGATCGCGCCGTGGCCTCCCATGTACACGAATCGTCCACCCGGATCGCAGCTCTGCTGGATCAGCTGATGGCCGAGGGCTTTGCCCCCGAGCGCATCGTGCTTGCCGGCTTCTCCCAGGGGGGCGTCATCGCCGCCGACACCGCCCTGCGCTATCCGGCGCAGCTGGCGGGCCTGCTCTGCATGTCCACCTACCTGGCGGCGCCCGATGCCCTGCTGGGGGAGATGAGCGAGGCCGCCCGCAGCCTGCCCATCTGCTACATGCACGGCATCTATGACGACGTGGTGAACCTCTCCATGGGTTGGGACGCCAAGAACCGGCTGGAAGCGGCGGGGCTCAGTCCCGAGTGGCACGAGTACCCCATGCGCCACGAGATCTGCCGCCCCCAGCTGGGCGACATTCGCCGCTGGCTGCTGGCCCGCCTCGGCGCCTGATTCTCGGACCACGAATATGACAACGGCCTGCATCATGCAGGCCGTTTGCTTTCATCCCGTTGACGATGTGCGCGGCACATCCGCGTCCCTCATCCCACTTCCCGGGCCGCCCCCGGATTCTCCCGCTGCGGGCTCTGGCTGCGGTAGGGGATCACCTCCAGCTTGTCACCCACCTGCACGATTTCGTAGTACTGGGGCAGGTTGAAGTTGCTGAACTGACCCGCATGGCTGAAGCGTTCGTGGCCCGAGGTGTAGAAGCGGTTCACCCCCTGCACCAGCTCGTCCTTGTTGCCGGCGAAGTGCTGGTAGATCTCCACCCGGTTCGCCTCGTCCAGGATATAGATGTTGGTGCCTGCATCCCGGGTATCGAAGAAGAACTGCACCAGCCCTTCGCTCGCGTAGGCGTCGACGATGCCCGGCAGGTGCTGGCTGTGGGTCTTGTCGAGGCGCAGCGGCAGGTGATCCAGCTTGTTGTGGGAGATGTGGCGGTAGAAGTCGATGGCATTCTCCAGCTTCTTGACCGACACCCCGCGCCGCTCGAAGAAGATGCCGTACTTCTCCTTGCCAAGCGCCAGGGTCTTGACCAGCTGCTGCTTGTCCCGGGCCAGGCGCAGCTCGATGCACTCGGCCACCAGCTGCTGGAAGCGGGAGCGCACCAGGGAGCGGAAGTGCTGGCTGTAGCAGAACACCTCGATCATCTCGGGGGCCGCGGCATCCTGGTGCATCTTGCCGAGGATGGTGGTGAGGGCGTCCACCACGGCCTCCTCCCCCTCGAAGTGCAGGGTGCGGATCTCGCTCCAGGAGTTGCGATAGACGAGATCCACCGAGCCCACCAGGCACTCCTGGTTGCGACCGAAGGAGAAGACATCGGCGGCGTTGGCGTCGAACTCGATCACCTGGCCGACCCAGTGGCTGGACGGGTCCGTCTCCAGGTTCAGGAAGATGGAGAGCTGACGGATCTCGCACGGGCGGCTCAGGGCCAGGTTGGTGGCGCGCGGGTACTTGACCGGGAAGGTCCCGGACAGGTCGCGGCAGAACTGGTGCAGGTTGTCAATGTGCAGATCCGAGCCCTGGTTGAACAGGTGCACCCGGGACTGGGGCGTCAGCAGGCCGTTGAAATAGGCCCAGGCCACCAGCTTGCTGATATAACCGTTATATTCGAGCGGCGCCCGACCTATGATGTCGGCGGGCTCGAGGGAATGCTTGTAGAGATACCAGCCGGCACGGTTCAGGCGGCCGTGGGGCACCTGCACCAGGCTGAGGTCCGGCTCGCCGAGATCCGGCGCTATCTTGAGGTTGATGCGCTGCACCTTGCCCGGCAGGCTCTCGAACGCGGCATAGAGCTTGCGCGACAAAATGCCGATGTCTTCCGGGTTGATGGACTCGCTGATGTTGTTGCGCCGGGCGAACTGGATGAGGTTGCGGTAGCTCTGCATCAGGGCCTCCAGCAGCTCGGCGTAGGCCACCTTGACGTCCTCGACCTTCCACTCCTGGCGGTGATCCAGGTGGTGCAGGCGCTCCGGGCTCCAGCCCCAGTAGGCCACCAGCTGGGCCATCTGCTCCCGGCGCCAGTCCGGGGAGTGATCCTCCTTCGGATGGCTCAGGCCGTCACACACCTTGAGGTAGAAGCAGCGGCGCACCAGATCGAGGCGCTGCATGTCGCCGATGGACTTGAGGTAGTTGGTCACCTTGTCCAGCATCAGGCAGTAGTTGTCGAGGCGGTAGTGCATGCCCTCGTTGTGCTGGAACCAGTCGCGGCTGGTCACAGACAGCAGCCGGGTGTTGGGGTACTCGTGGGAGTAGGCCTCCATCAGCACCGACTTGAGCACCGCCTTGTAGGGGGAGTCGATCCCCTTGTAGAGCTGCCACAGGGCGGAACCGAAGTACTCCTCGGCAGGAATGCGGTTGAAGCCCCCGAGATCGAGCCAGTCGTCCTGGCTCAGCTTGCCGTGGGCGAACAGACCCTTCACATAGTCGTCGTAGTGATCGTCATACTCGGCGGGCACCAGATACCAGAGCAGCCGCTTGCCCGCGATGTGCATGGCGCTGCGGTAGAACTCGTCGAGTAAGAGCAGGTGCTGGGCGCTGCCGCAGCTCTCCCCTTGCATCTGGGCATCGTTGCGCTGGCGGAACTTGTCTTCGGGGATCAGGAAGAAGTTGAGATCGACCCCCCGCTGCTCGGCCCACAGGGAGAGGTGATGGCACTTCTGCTCCAGCAGGGCGAGGCGTTCGCTCGACAGGCCGGCCACGTGGCAGACCCAGATATCGAGATCCGAGTGGCAGCACTGCCCGATAGAGGAGGTGCTCCCCATGGAGTAGAGGCCCTGGATGGACTTGTCGTGGGTGCTGAGCCCCCCCTGGCAGTTCGCGTTCTGGCAGAGATCCTGGATGAAGGCCTGCTGGGCGTCGTTTGCCACGAAACTCCAGATACCATGAGGCACGTCCCCTGCCACATAACCGGGCAGCAGGGGATGATTGAAGTGCAGCATGACGGGCAGCAGTTGGAAAACCTGCTGCCCGTACCGGCTCATGAGATCCAGCGCTCGTTGCGTCTTGAGACGATTCAGCTCGTCGTAGCGCGCCACCAGCGTGTCGAGTTTTACCAGCAATGCCCTACCTATGGGGGAAGAGAAATGACGCACCAAAACGGGGAGACGTCAAAAAAGTGTGATCATGTTAACAATGCAAACAGCGGTGGTAAACAAGCCCGCACACAATCACCGGATTATTTCTGAGCACTGCCTTAACGGTATCAATGGAAAGCAATAAAACACTGTATTTTCAGTGTCTTAAAATCAATTTTTGGCGTAATGAAAATTCTTTTCAACTGCCGTTTTTGAGCTTGGCCCCGCTTTTGCGGGCTGCGCCATGAAAGCCCCTGCAAAGGGTGGTAAGATCGTTTTCCTCTCTAAAGATGAAACAACTGATTGATATGGCAGCCCGAACCCTGAGAATTGCCACTCGCAAGAGCCCACTGGCCCTGTGGCAGGCCAACTTTGTGAAAGATCGGCTGGAGGCGCTCCACCCCGATCTGCAGGTCGAACTGGTGCCCATGAGCACCCAGGGTGACAAGATCCTCGATACCCCGCTCGCCAAGGTCGGTGGCAAGGGATTGTTCGTCAAGGAGCTGGAGACTGCCATGCTCGAAGGACGGGCCGACATCGCCGTCCACTCCATGAAAGACGTGCCGGTGGAGTTTCCCGAGGGGCTCGGCCTGCACACCATCTGCGAGCGGGAAGACCCGCGCGATGCCTTCGTCTCCAACCGCTTCACCGCCATTGACGAGCTGCCGCAGGGGGCCGTGGTCGGCACCTCCAGCCTGCGCCGTCAGTGCCAGTTGCGCGCGGCCCGCCCGGATCTCGTGATCCGCGACCTGCGCGGCAACGTCAACACCCGCCTCGCCAAGCTGGATGCCGGTGACTACGACGCCATCATCCTGGCCGCCGCCGGTCTGAAACGGCTGGAGATGGCCCACCGCATCACCGCCTTCATCGAGCCGGAGCAGAGCCTGCCCGCCAACGGCCAGGGGGCGGTCGGCATCGAGTGCCGCCTGGACGATGTTGAGCTGCACGCCCTGCTGGCGCCGCTGGAGCACGCCGAGACCCGCATCCGGGTGCTGACCGAGCGCGCCATGAACCGCGCCCTGCAAGGGGGCTGTCAGGTCCCCATCGGCGCCTACGCCCTGGTAGAGGGAGAGGAAGTGTGGCTGCGCGGCCTGGTGGGTAGCCCGGACGGTGCCCGCGTCATCCGCGACGAGATCCGCGGCCCCCTGGCCGACGGCGAGGCCCTGGGAGAAGCGCTGGCCCGGCGTCTGCTGGCCGACGGGGCAGACACCATACTGGCCGAGGTCTACCGGGCATGAGTCCGGTCAGGATCGGATCATGGCCACCCTGCCGGGGCGCGGCCTGATGGTCCCCCTGGTGGTGCGTCCGGCCGCCCAGGCCGCCGAGCTGACAGCCCTGCTGCGTCAGCATGGTCACGCTCCGCTCTGCTGCCCGCTGCTGGAAACCCGGCCGGGCAGCGAACTCGCCCGTCTGCCCGAATGGCTGCCTGCAGCGGATATCGTCATCGCCGTCAGCATGCATGCCGTTCATTTTGCACATCATTTTCTGTTGCAAACTGGTCTGACCTGGCCACATATTGATTACTTTGCGGTCGGTCAGGCAAGCGCGGATGCCTTCGCCGAGGCGGGCATCCAGGCCCTGTGCCCGGACGACCCCCGCAGCGAAGGCCTGCTGGCCCTCCCGGCCCTGCAGGAGGTGAGCGGTAAGCGGGTGCTGATCCTGCGTGGCAACGACGGGCGGGATCTCATCGCCCGGACGCTGGCCTCACGCGGCGCACTGGTGCACTATTGTGCCACCTACGAGCGCCACTACCCCGACCTTGACGGGGACGCATTGACCCGCCGCTGGCAGGGGGCCGGCCTCGACAGCCTGCTCGTTACCAGCGGTGAACTGCTGCAGCGGCTGCTGGCGCTGGTGCCCGGCCCGCAGCACCCCTGGCTTTATGACCGCCTGCTGGTGGTGCCCAGCCCCCGGGTGGCCGAGATGGCCGGGGAGGCTGGTTTTACCCGTATCGTGATTGCCCAAGGTGCATCCAACCAGGCTCTGGTGGCCGCCCTGGAACTGAGGAAGATGGAATGACTGAACAGCAAGAAGTCCAGCCGAGTGCCGCGGCCCCCGTGGCCGACAACAACCAGCCCGGCCAGAAGGCCCCCAACGGCAAGAAGGGCGGCTCGGGTGCAGTGCTCGGCGGCATCGCCATTCTGCTGGCCCTCGGCCTGACCGGCGGCCTCTATCTGCACGGGCACCAGAACGCCGTCGCCCAGAAGGCCGAGCTTGGCGCCCTCAAGCAGCAGCTGGCCGACGCCATGGCCAGGCTGGATCAGAACAGCAGCAAGGACGCCGAACAGATCGCCGGCCTCGACAAGCAGCAGCAACTGCTGCAGGGCGAGCTCAAAGGTCTGCAGACCCGGGTGCTGGATCTCAACGACAAGCGCCCCAACGACTGGATGCTGGCCGAGTCCGAATACCTGGTGCGCATGGCGGGCCGCAAGCTCTGGCTTGAGCACGATCTCGTCTCCGCCATCACATTGCTCGGCAACGCCGACGAGCGCATCAGGGCGCTCAACGATCCCAGCCTGATGCCCATCCGCCAGGCGCTGGCGGAAGACATCGCCAAACTCAAGGGGATGCCGCGGGTCGACCGCGAGGGGCTGACCCTGAAGCTGGCCGCCCTCTCCGACCAGATCGAACTGCTGCCCCTCTCCACCGTGAGCATGCCGGAAGCCAAGGCCGAGCCGGACCAGGCGGTCAGCGCCAATCCCAACGAGTGGGAGAGCAACCTCAAGAAGAACTGGGTCAAGTTCACCGAGAACTTCATCACCATCCGTCGTCGCGACGGCGCCGTGGAGGCCCTGCTCTCCCCCCAGCAGGAGATCTTCCTGCGGGAGAACCTCAAGACCAAGCTGTTGCAGGCCCAGCTCGCCGTCTACCGCGAGCAGCAGACGCTCTACACCGACAGCCTGGACAAGGCCCAGCGCTGGCTGACCCAGTACTTCGATGCGGACAACAGCGCCACCCAGTACATGCAGTCCGAGCTCGACAAGCTCAAAGGCGAGCAGATCCAGTTTGACTACCCGGATCAGTTCAAGACCCAGGCCATGCTGGAGCAGGTGCTGAACGAGCGCCTGCAACGCATCCTGGCCGGCAACTGAGGAGGAGACCATGATTCGTCTGATCGTCGTGGTGGCCGTCATGGTGGCGGGCCTTATCTTCGGCCCCCAAGCCTCCGGCAACAAGGGGTATGTGCTCATCTCGCTGGGCAACTACACGGTGGAGTCCTCGGTTACCAGCGCGGTGATCCTGGCGGTGCTGTTTTACGGCGCCCTGCTCATCGTCGAGTGGCTGCTGGTCCGGGTGTTCGGCCTGCGCCGCAAGACGCAAGGCTGGTTCGGTTCCCGCCGTCGTCGCAAGGCGAACCTGCAGACGGTGAACGCCACCCTGGCCATGGCCGAGGGGCACTACAACCAGGCCGAGAAGCTCCTGATCAAGGGGGCCGACAACAGCGACACCCCGCTGCTCAACTACCTGAGTGCGGCCCGGGTGGCCCAGGCCCGGGGCGATGATGTGCGCCGGGATCACTACCTGCAGAAGGCTCAGGAGGAGAACCCCAAGGCCGAGCTGGCCCTGACCCTGATCCAGACCCAGCTGCAGATCGAGCAGGGACAGTACGACAGCGCCCTCGGTCGCCTCGAGTCCATCTATGCCCTCCATCCGCGCCATCCCATGGTGCTGGATCAGCTGCGCCAGGTGTATCTGGCCCGCCAGGAGTGGCCGGCCCTGATCGATCTCGCCCCGACCCTGCGCAAGGTGGGCAAGCTGACCGCCCACGAAGAGGAGGCCCTGCTGCACCAGGCCTGGTCCGGCCGTCTCGAGGCCGCCAGCGAGGCCCTGGAGACCCTGCGCCCCGTCTGGCAGGAGATGCCCCGCAAGCTGCGCCAGGAGCCGGCGCTGCTGGCCAGCTATGGGGATCACCTGCGCCGGCTGGGTGCCGATGCCGAGGCCGCCGAGCTCTGGCTGGAGGCCCTGCGCAAGGACCCCTCCCCCGAGCTGTTCGCCCGCCTGCCCAGGCTCAAGCTGGATGACTACCAGCCCATGCTGACCCTGCTCAAGAAGAGCCAGGATCAGCCGGGTGCCCAGGCGGCGCTGGCCCGTGTCTACCTGCTGGCAGGTCAGCTGGACGACGCCCAGCAGCTGCTGGAACAGGAAGTGGCCAAGGCGCCGGATGCCGCCCTCTACCACGCCCTCGGCCAGGTGATGGACAAGCGCCGGCTGACCAACAAGGCCAACGAGTACTACCGTCAGGCGCTGCAACTGGCGGACGTCTGATCGGCGTATCTGCCGGAATATCTGCCGGAATGTGAAAAGAGGCCGCGATTGCGGCCTCTTTTTTTGTCCGGGTTCTCTGGCGGCCTGCGCCTCAGGCGGTCAGCCGCTCCAGCTCGCCGATGAGCCAGATCGCCTCCTGGCGATGGGAGCCGCAGACGTCCACCATGGGCCGGAAGCCGCCGCACACCGCCGGGCGCTCCGGCTGGCCGAAGATCTTGCAGCCCAGCTGCGCATCGAGCTGCACGCAGGGCACGCCCGCCGGCTTGCCACCCGGCATCCCGGGAATGGCGCTGCTGATGCTGGGGGCGATACAGCAGGCACCGCAACCTTGACGACATTCCATGTGATCTATTCCTCTGTGGGGCACCGCAGTGTAGCAAGGAGTCCGGTTTCTCCTAAGCCTTATCCCTGCCCGGGCAACATGGCACCAGGCAGCAAAAAGCCCGGCAGTGCCGGGCTTTTCAGGCGGTATCATGCGGGTTGCCCCGCGTACATCCCGATTACAGGATGATGTCTCGTACCACGCTGTCCTTGCGATCCAGGAAGTGGATCGACTCGTTGCGGCGGCATGAGAGGATGCGACTTGCCGCCACAACCATCCTCCTGCTTACAGGATGATGTCGCGCACCACGCTGTCCTTGCGATCCAGGAAGTGGATCGACTTGATGCGGCGGATGGTCCGCGACTTGCCGCGGATCAGCAGGGTCTCGGTGGTGGCCATGACGCCGTCGCTGGTGATCCCTTCCAGCAGATCACCCTTGGTGATGCCGGTGGCGGAGAAGATGACGTTGTCATTCTTGGCCAGATCTTCCAGCTTGAGCACCTTGTTCACGTCGATGCCCAGCTCCTCGCAGCGCGCGATCTCCTGCTCGCCCAGGGCGCGAACCTCGGGGCTGTCACCCTTGACCTGGTGACGGGGGATCAGGCGGGCCTGCATGTCGCCATCCAGGGCGCGGATCACCGCCGCCGAGATCACCCCTTCCGGGGCGCCGCCGATGCCGTAGAGCATGTCCACTTCGCTGTCCGGCAGGCAGGTGAGGATGGAGGCGGCCACGTCGCCGTCGGGAATGGCGAACACCCGCACGCCCAGCCCTTGCATCTCCTTGATCGCCTTGTCATGACGCGGCTTTGCCAGGGTGATGACGGTCAGACGGGAGAGCGGCTTGCCTAGCGCCTTGGCCACGGCCTTGAGGTTCAGCTCCAGGGCCTGGTCGAGGTCGATGGCGCCCCTGGCCTTGGGACCCACGATCAGCTTCTCCATGTACATGTCGGGGGCCTTGAGGAAGGAGCCCTTGTCGCCGACCGCCAGCACCGCCAGGGCATTGGCCTGACCCATGGCGGTCATGCGGGTCCCTTCAATGGGGTCGACCGCGATGTCCACGGCGTCGCCCTGACCCGTGCCCACCTTCTCGCCGATGTAGAGCATGGGGGCTTCGTCGATCTCCCCTTCGCCTATCACAATCTCGCCATCGATCTGGATCTGATTGAGGATGTGACGCATGGCCGCCACGGCCGCGCCATCGGCGATATTCTTGTCACCACGTCCGAGCCACTTGTAGCCAGCCAGTGCCGCCGCTTCCGTCACTCGGGAAAATTCGATTGCCAGTTCACGTCTCATCGCATATCCAACCTTAGGAGCTCGAAAAACGGGCGGCATTCTATCACAAGGGCAAACCTTTGCGCGTAAAAGTGGCGGTCAGCCACATAAATCGCGGTTTTCATCCCGCTGACATGAAACCGACACGGTTTGTTCACCGTGCGGTCACCCCGCTGTCATCTACCCCTCCTAGCATGGCCCCGTCTTTCAAAACAGAAGCTTGCAACACAAGGGATCATGATGAAAAAGCTCACAGTAGTCGCATTGGCACTCACCGCCGCCTTCCAGGCTCAAGCCGTCGAAGTCTACAAGAACGACAGCACCATGCTGGACATCTACGGCCGCATCTACGCCGGCCAGTTCTTCGGCGAGAAGAAGGAGCTGGATGCCAACGGTGACATCAAGAACGAATACAGCGACAAGCAGGGTGCCAACCAGTTTGTCCGCCTGGGCGCCAAGGCAGAGAGCGAGATCAACCCGGGCCTCAAGGCGCTGGCGCAGTATGAGCTGCAGATCTACATCAACGACAGCGAGAAGACTGTCAGCGAGAACTCCGACAACATGCGCACCCGCCTGGCCTTCGCCGGGGTGGGCGCAGACTGGGGCACAGTGACCTTCGGTCGCCAGAAGGGGGCCCCGGGCTTCCTGGCCGACTGGACTGACGTCTCCCTCTCCGACGGCTACGGCAACGAGGCCCTGGGCGCCAAGACCGACACCTTCGCCACCAACCGCGCCGGCTCCGTGCTGAAGTACTCCGGCCTGTTCAACGGCTTCCAGGTCGACACCAGCTACAAGTTTGACGGCGGTGACACCGAAGAGACCACCAGCAAGGACAGCGATGCCGCCTACGGTGCCGCCGTGGCCTACACCTTCCCGTTCAACCTGTCGCTGGGGACCGCCTACAACGTGGGTATCCGCGACAAGAGCGGTGAAGAGGATGCCAAGCTGTGGCTGCTCTCCGCCAAGTACGACAACAAGGCCGTCTACGCCGCCCTGAGCTATGCGGACGGCAGCGACTTCCTGGCCACCGGCAAGGATCACACCGGTTGGGAAGGGGCCCTGGGCTACAACTTCGAGAACGGCTTCGGCCTGATGGCCCTGTGGAACAAGCAGAAGGTGGAGCAGTCCGGCAAGTCTGACTACGACTCCATCGACTACTACACCCTGGGTGCCCAGTACAAGTTCAACAAGAACCTGCGCGTCATCGGCGAGTACCGCATCAACAATCTGGACAGCAATGACAGCGGCAAGCTGAACACCAAGGATGACTTCCAGCTGGCAGCCCGCTACGACTTCTAAGTCGGCAGCCACCTGACGACGCGGCGCGCAGATCCCTCTGCGCGCCGTTTTTTTATTGCGTCAGGCCAGGGGCTTTTGCACCGACACCAGCAACAGCATGGGGCGCTCCGCCTCCTCCGCCAGGGCCGGGTTGGCGGCGATCTGCGCCGCCGTCGGCCCCCACTCCTCCACGCGGCGGATCTCGAAGCCTGCGGTGATGAGCGCATTGAGGTAGGTACCCAGGGTGCGGTGGTACTTGATCACCCCATCCGCCAGCCAGTTGCTGATCCGCTTGCCCTCGGCCTGGTAGCCGTTGACTGGCCAGGAACGGCGCCCCTCTCCGTCCACCAGCCAGCCTTGTGGCTGCGGGCTGGTGAAGATGGGGTGCTCCACCGAGAACACCAGGCTGCCCCCCGCCGCCAGCGCACGGTGGATCTCCGCAAACAGCGGCGCCACCTCGGGCAGGTAGTGCAGCGCCAGGGAGCTGTAGATGAGATCGAAAGGCTCATCGGACAGCGCAAGACCGTCCAGATCCCCCTGCCGATAGCGGATGGCCTCATCCCGGGTCAGCTCGGCGGCGCGCGCCAGCATCTTCGCGGAGAGATCGATACCGACCACGTCGGCAGCCCCGAGCTCTCTGGCTGCCCGGCAGAACCAGCCATAACCGCAGCCCAGATCCAGCACCCGCTTGCCGGCCAGTGTCGGCAGCATGGCCTGCAGCGCCGGCCACTCCGGGGCCCCCGCCAACCCCTGCTGCGATCGGGGCAGCTGGGCATAGCCTTCAAAGAAACCTGGGTTGTCATAGATATTTTGTGACATGTCACGTCTTCCTCGTGGATGTTGCCAACCTGTCCGATCGGCGGCCCGGCCCTTGCCAAGCATACCCGTCGGCCAGCGCCGGCCATAAAAAAAGCAGAGAACCCGGGCGGGCCTCTGCTCTGTCTCGCGCCCGCAACCTGGCTGCGGGCCAACAAAAAAGGCCATAGACGAGGCAGCGTCTATGGCCTTTGTTCAGTCGTACGGCAAGGGCCCGGATCCCGCGATAAAGGGGATCCGGCCGGTGCAATACGATGAATGGGTGGGAGGCTCAGGCCTCCCCGGGCTCCGGACAATGCTTCATCGCGCGCATCTGTACGGAGTTCACTCGGGTCACGCGTTGATCCGAGGCATAAAGGGTCATCTCGTTCACCTGGCCAAGGCTGGCCGTTGAAAGAAGGAAATCAGCTGGCGCCACTCTAGGGGCTGCGAGCCCGGGAGGCAAGCCCGAAAGTCCATGTTTGCCGTCCGGCTCACCCCAGCGTCTTCTGCCAGAACAGGGCTCGGCCCACCTCGGGATCGAGTTCATAGCCCGCAAAACCGCTCGCCCGGTAGGCGGCCTGGGCCACCTTGTTGCCCTCCAGCACCTCCAGAGTCAGCTTGCAGCAGCCGAGCTCCCGGCCGAGCCGCTCCACCTCGGCCAGCAGCCGTTTGCCGATGCCGCGGCCGCGATGGGCCGGGTGCACCGCCAGGTCGTGCAGGTTGAGCAGGGGCTGGCAGGCGAAGGTCGAGAAACCCTCGAAGCAGGTGGCCACGCCGGCCGGCTCCCCGTCCACCCAGGCCAGCAGCACGTGGGCACCGGGGCGATCCGCCAGGGCCCGGGCCAGATTGGCCTTCACCTCGTCGGCCAGGGCGGTCCCGCCCCCCATCTCGTCCCTGGCGTATTCGTCCAGCAGCGCGATCAGCGCCTCCCCGTGGCGGCTGTCGTGCAGATCGGCCCGGATGATCTCTACCATGTCTCTCTCCCTGTCCCTGTCGTGAGCGGTACGCCGGCGGCGTCGTGTCGCCATGGTAACCGGGCCACCCGCCGGCACCAAGGCGGATACCCCCGCCCGGTGAGGGCCTGTCATCCCCTCCTGCGCCATCCATGTAGTTTTCCTACATCTTCTCCTTGCAAGGCAAATGAAAATCAATATCATTGGCATCCCCCAGCACTGGGGACATCAATAACTACAAATAAATCAATAAGTTCAGGCCAACAGGTCGACAAGAGTCACACCTAGATGCATAACTCCAACTCCCCGCGCGCCCTGCTGGGCGTCGCCTTGCTGGCCTTCTGTGCCAGCGCCCGCGCCGAAGACGAGACCCTCACCGTGGTTGGCAAACGCAGCCAGCACGAAGAGGTCGCCACGGCCACCCGTACCAACACCCCGGCCAAGCTGGTGCCCCAGACCATCGACAGCGTCAAGGCGAGCGAGCTGACCGCCTACGGCCAGCCCACCCTGAGCGAGGCCCTGACCGGCATCCCCGGCGTCAACGCCAGCGGTGACACCCGCTTCGACGGGGTCAACATCCGCGGCTTCAGCGCCAGCAACGACTTCTATCTGGATGGTCTGCGCGACGACATGCAGTACACCCGCGACCTTGGCAACATCGAGCGGGTCGAGGTGCTCAAGGGGCCGGCCGCTGTGCTCTACGGCCGCGGCAGCACCGGCGGCATCGTCAACCGGGTCAGCAAGACGCCCCAGAAGGGGCAGGCCTCCAGCGTCACCGCCCGGGTCGGCAGCTTCGACAGCCGACGTTTCGCCGCCGACCTCAACGGCGAGGCGGGTGAACGGGTGCAGCTGCGCCTCAACCTGGCTCAGGAAGACAAGGAGAGTTTCCGCGACGACGTGACCAGCAAGCGCACCCTGCTCGCCCCTTCCGTCAACTGGGAGATCAGCGACAGCCTGAACTGGCTGGTGCAGTACGAGCGCAACGAGCACGACCGCACCCCGGATCGCGGCATCCCCGGCGTCGACGGTCGCCCGGCCGACGTCCCCATCGAGAGCGTCTACAGCGACACCCGCCGCGACTTCATCGATGACCTGGCCCAGTCCACCCGCTCCCGCTTCACCTGGGACATCAACGATCAGTGGCAGCTGCGCCAGCAGCTCGGCTACACCACCCTCGACAGCCAGTTCGACAACACCTATGTCACCAGCGTCAAGGGGGACAAGGTGACCCGTGCCCGCTGGCAGCAGGATCTCAAGGCCAGCAGCCTCACCAGCAACACCGAGGCCGAAGGCCTGCTGCAGACCGGCCCCGTCGAGCATCGCCTGCTGGTGGGCCTGGAGCAGGGCTGGCAGGAACGCACCCCCAAGCTCTACCAGAACGCCACCGCGATCCCGGCCGGGGATCTCTACGATCCCGGCTCCCTGCCCAGCTACAACGGCACCATGAAGCTTGCCAGCGACTCCCGCCACAGGGTGCGCGGCTACGGCCTCTACGTGCAGGATCAGCTCAGCCTGGGTGACTGGCACCTGCTGGCGGGTCTGCGCCGGGACGACTTCACCGTCACCAGCCGCCGCAACGACCTGAACAAGGAGGAGACCCTCTCCGTCACCAGCCTGAGCCCGCGCCTGGGCCTGGTGTGGAACCCCGTCGAGGATCACGCCTTCTACACCTCCTACAGCAAGACCTTCACCCCGGTGGGCGGGGAGCTTATCGGCATCACCCCGGGGGACAAGAACAACCACCTGGATCCCCAGCACACCCGGCTGTATGAGGGCGGCGTGAAGAGCGACTGGCTGGATGGCCGCCTGGCGACCACACTCTCCCTCTACCGGCTGGAGATGTACAACAAGCGCAGCAAGGATCCGCTGGATCCCACCCTGGTGCTCCTCACCGGCCTGCAGCGCACCGACGGCATCGAGCTGAGCGCCCGCGCCCAGCTGACCGACGAGTTCTACCTGCGCGGCGGCATCGCCATCCAGGATGCGGAGCAGGTCAAGGCGGACGCGGATCTCCAGGGCAAGCGCCCAATGAACGTCTCCCGCCAGAACGGCCAGCTGTTCGCCGGCTACCAGAGCGGCAAGCAGGGCTGGTTCGGCGAGACCGGGGTGACGGCGGTAGGGGATCGCTTCGCGGACAACGCCAACACCACCACCCTGCCCGGCTACGCGCGCTTCGACGCCCGCGCCGGCTACCGCTGGTCCCAGTGGGAGACCCAGCTGAGCGTGGAGAACCTGACCGACCACGACTACTTCGTCAGCGCCACCAGCGCGGCCCAGATCATGCCGGGCACGCCCCGTCAGCTGAACCTGACCGCCGCCTACCGCTTCTGATCCTCCCTGTTTACCGACCCCTCTGGCCAGCTCCTGCTGGCCAGATTCTTATGAAGCACCGAGCAATGAGACGCAGAAGACTTCCCTTGCACAACAACAAGTGGGTGCGCCGCATCCACGCCTGGGCCGGCTTTGCCACCCTCACCCTGATCCTGCTCTATGGCCTCACCGGTCTCTGGCTCCAGCACAGGGCCGTGCTGCCCCTGCCGGGCCCCCACACCGCGAAATCCAGCGAGGAGATAGTGCTGACCTCCCCCCTGGCCAGCCCGGATGAATTGAAAACCTTGCTGCAACGGCGTTATACCGACGTGTTCGAGGAGGCCCGCCCCCAGATCACCCCGCCCCAGATCCTGCCTACCCCGACGGGCCCCCTCACCCTGCCGGCCCGCTGGGAGCTGCGCGGCGTCACCCTGAGCGAAAGCGTGGCGGCCAGCTATGTGGAAGGCACCCTGCTGGTGCGCACCGAGTTGCAGCAGGCGAACTTCGCCGCCAGCCTCAACCGGCTGCACCGCGGCATGGGTACGGGCCTCTCCTGGCAGCTGTTCGGGGATCTGGCGGCCCTGGCCATGCTGCTGCTGGCCCTCACCAGCCTGCTTATGTGGAACAAATTGCACGGCCCGGCCGGGCGCGGCATCGCCCTGCTGCTGCTGGGGGCCCTGGCGACCCTGCTGGTCGCCCTGATCTGAGCGCGGCCCGAAGCCCGCGGGGCGTAACACCCCGTCGGCACAGGTAACAAAGGGTAACCGGCGAGGGACGGGGTCACAGTTGTCGGCCGGCGCGCTGGCCGGGGTCGGGTGGGGCTGCTAGGGTGTGCCAACACCCCGAACGCCGCGAGGAATCATGCGCATCTCCAGCATCGAATGCGGACGAGTGGTGGCCATCCTGGCCGTGATGACCATTCACCTCTCCCCCTTCAGCAACCCCTTCGACCCCGCCCTGTGGGACGGCACGCCCTACCCTCTGGTCGGAGCCATTATCAACCAGCTCTGCCGCTTCGCGGTGCCGCTCTTCTTCCTCTGCGCCGGCTACTTTCTGCAACCCGCCCTGGTTGCGGGCCATCCCCTGACGGTGGCGCTGCGCTACTGCCGCCCCCTGCTGGGACTCTGGCTGGCGTGGAGCCTGCTCTACGTGCTGGTGCCCTTCAATCCGCTCGCGGCGGTGAGCGAGGGCTACCTGCCCGCCATGGCGAGCCAGTGGCAGATGCAGCTCGGGGATCCTCTCAACGTCTGGTGGGTGGGCGGCATGATCCACCTCTGGTTCCTGCCCGCCCTGATGCTGGCGGTGCTGATCCTGGCGCTCTGCCAGCGCGCCGGACTGCCCCGGCTCGCCCTGGTGCTCGGCGCCCTGCTCTTCGGGTTGGCCCTGCTTGGCGGCTCCTATGGCCCGCTGCTGCCGGGGGGCGAGTGGGCCCTGCTGACCCGCAACGGCCCCTTCTTCTCCCTGCTGTTCGTGACCCTTGGCGCCGAGCTGCGCCACCGTGCCTGGCGCCCGGACGGGCGGCGCTGCGCCCTGCTGATGGTGACGGGAATGGGGCTCTACGCCCTGGAGGCCTGGGGCCTACTGCGTTTTGCCGCCGTCCCCCTCAACCGCCACGACTTCCTGCTGGGTTCGCTTCCCTGGGCCCTCGGCCTGTTCGGCCTGCTGCTGGCGAACCCTGCGTGGGGCAAGGGCAGCTGGCTCGAGCGCCAGGCCCCCAAGGTGCTCGGCCTCTACTGCCTGCACATGATGCTGGTGGTGTGGCTGATGATCTTCGGCCCCCAGGGCAAGCTGGTGTGGTGGGAGATCATCAAGGTGCCCGTGCTGCTGGCGCTCACCCTGCTCGCCTATGGGCTGCTGGCGGCAAACCCGCTCAGTCGCTGGCTGCTGCGGGCTCGCTAGAAGAGACCGGTTCCGACCCGGCCAACAGATCGCCGTGGCTCAGGGCGAAGTCGTGCATCTGCTGGAGCAGGGGGATCAGGGCGATGCCGAGGGGGCTCAGGGTGTACTCTACCCGGGGCGGCACGTCGGGGTAGAGGGTGCGGATGATGACGCCGTCGCTCTCCAGCTCCTTGAGCTGGGCGGTGAGCACCTTCTGGCTCACCTCGGGCAGGCAGCGGCGCAGGTCGCCAAAGCGCAGGGTCTGCTCGCGCAGATGAAACAGGATGGCCGGTTTCCATTTGCCGGCCAGCAGGCGCAGCACCCGGTAGGCGGGACAGGGCAGTGAGGACACAGGATGGCTCGCGAGTGGTTACTTTGCGGTAACTATGCCACGAAAATGTGCCTTCTTGCAGCCAAGATGCCGGCTTCCTATGATGCGGATTCCATCATTCCCCCGAGAGAGCTTCATCATGCCCAGCCTGCTGCAGATCCATTTCAACTTCCCCGCCGAGATGATGGGGCCAGCCCTCACGAGCGCGGCCATGCCGCTGGCCGAGTCCATCACCCGGGAGCCGGGCTTCATCTCCAAGATCTGGACCGAAAACCCGCGCACCGGCGAGGCGGGCGGCATCTATCTGTTCGAAGACGAAGCGAGCGCCCTCGCCTACGCCACCATGCACGAGCAGCGGGTGCTCGCCATGGGCGCCAGTGCGGTGCAGTACAGGGTATTCGACGTCAACGAGCCCCTCAGCCGTCTCACCCGCGGTCTGGCCTGACCCCTTCCCCCAGAAGCAGTCGGTAGCGGGTCTCCCCCTGCCAGACAAAGCCCAGCCGGCCAAACAGCCGCTGGCTGGGCAGATTCTCCGGCTCGATATCCGCAAGCAGGGTATGAATGCCCAGCTCCCCGGCATACTCCATCACGGCAGTCAGCGCCTCCCCCATCAGGCCATGGCCCCAGTGGCGCCGGGCCAGCATGCAGCCCATCTCTGCCTGGCAGAGGTGTTCGTCAAAACTGTGAAAGCCGCAGGTGCCGATGACGCGGCCCCCCTCCCGTGCCGTCACGCCCCACTCCAGGGACTCCCCGGCGGCCAGCAGGCGCGCCACGCTCGCCAACATCAGCCCCACGGTGGCCGGCTCGGGAAACGGCGGCTCCCCGACGAAGCGCATCACCTCGGGATCCCCGTAGATGGCGAAGAGATCCGCGCCGTCCTGTGGGGTGAGCGGGCGCAGCAGCAGTCGCCGGGTCGACAGCAGGGGCAGTGTGCGGGGCAGGGATGGCTGTGGGTTCAAGGCGCAGGATCCTGTTGGAAGCGTCCTGCCATCATGGGACTCAGAACCTCAGGGTCAAGCCGATATTGGCCTGCCACTGGGGGATCAGCACCCTCCACCCCCATTTTTTGCGCCGGCTCACCATGTTCATCTCGGATTAACCTCGCCTCCGTAAGCTGGCGGCGCCACAGCGGTGGCGTCAACAGGATGAGGATCCCAGGAATGGTTGCCACGCAACTCAACGACCCACAAAGCACGCTCTCCGATACCCTGAGGGCCACCGCCCACGCCATCGAGGAGAGCCACATCAGCCTGCGCCAGATGCTGGCCCTGGTGGGCGAGCAGGGCATGCTGCTGTTCTGCGTGCTGCTCACCGTCCCCTTCCTGCTGCCGGTCTCCATTCCCGGCGTCAGCACCCCCTTCGGACTGCTGATCCTCTTCATCGGCGTCGGCATCACCCTCAACCGGGTACCCTGGCTGCCCGCCTTCCTGATGGAGCGCCGCTTCGCCGCCGAGCACCTCAAGCCGACCCTGCACAAGGGGGCCGATCTGCTGGCCCGCATCGACCGCTTCATCCGGCCGCGCCTGCTGATCCTGACCGGCAGCTACGCCATCAACCGCTGCAACGGCCTGCTGATCATGCTGGCGGCCCTGTTGCTGATGCTGCCGCTGGGCGCTATTCCCTTCACCAACGCCATGCCCGCCTGGGCCATCCTGCTGCTGGCCATCGGCATGCTGCAGCGGGACGGCCTCTTCGTCGCCCTTGGCTACACCCTGGTCAGCGCCACCCTGGTCTGGTTCAGCGTGCTGGCCATCGGCCTGCTGATGGCGGGCCAGAATATCTCGACCCTGTTTGGCTGACCCGGGCGGGGGCCGACAACGACGAGGGCGACCGTGTCAGCCAAACAGGGTCGCCCTCGTTCGTCAGAGTCCTCGCCTCTTCAGGATTCTCCGTCGTGGGCGATGCGGTTGCGCCCACCCCGCTTGGCCCGATAGAGCCACTCGTCCGCCCGGGCCAGCACGGCGCCGAGTTCCTCACCCGGCCGGATCAGAGTGGTGCCCAGGCTCACGGTGACGGGAGCCGGATCCGGCGCCATGGCCGCCACCGCGGCGCGGATCCGCTCCGCCACCTTCAGCAGTATCCCCTCGTCGATCTGCGGCAGCAGGATCAGAAACTCCTCCCCTCCGCTGCGCACGAACAGATCCTCCCCCCGCAACTGGGCCGCCACGCACTCGCAGACCCGGCACAGCACCTCGTCCCCGGCCTGGTGGCCGAAGCGATCGTTGATCTGCTTGAAGTGATCGAGATCCAGCATGATGAGGCCGGTGAGCTGCTGGCCCTGCACCCTGTGGTGGTAGTGCTCGAAGAAGAAGTGGCGGTTGTAGAGGCCGGTGAGCTGATCCGTCTCGCCGAGTCGCTTGAGCCGCTGCTGCAGCTCGTGCTGGCGGGTGATGCTGCGGGTCACCCAGGCCACCGCCCGCTTGCCCTCGTAGAGGGAAGGCAGCGGCGCTATCTTGCCCTCGAAGCGCTGCATCCCCTGGGGGCCCGCTTCGGCATCGATGCCGTCCACCTCGGCAGGGGAGAGCTCGTACTCCACCACCTGCACCTGACCGCTGGCAAGGGCCTGCGCCACCTGTTCCATCACCCACAGAGCCTTCTCCTCGGGCAGCACGTCCAGCAGCCGCTTGCCGACAAGCGGGTTGCCGTTCTGGTAGGACTGCTGCTCCACCCCACCGATGTATTCGATGTAGTAGCCATCCTCGCTGAGGATGAAGACCGGGTCCGGCAGCTGGGCCATCACTTCATAGAGTTGTACTACTGAGAGCGCCATCCAAGCTCCTTGCTGTCTGCGGGTGAGGCCTCGATACCCCTGTTATACAGGACTCATCGAGTATCGCACAGGGGGATGGGCGGGCAGCGCCTTGGGAACGCAGGTGGCACAGGGCCGGCGTGTGAAGAGGGGTCGCAAGTGGCTTGCTGGCAAGGCCGGATCCCCCCGCGAGGGAGGGGATCCGGCGTGCAGTGGGGATCAGCGGGGGGCGGAGCGGCTCCCGTTCCAGAGCAGCTCACCGCTCTTGAGATCCATCAGGCTCATGGCGAGACGGTAGCGGCTCCCCTCGGAGACGAGATCCCCGTAGAGCATGTAGCCGGCGCCGGTCTGGCGACCCAGGCGCACCAGGGAGGCGGGGTTCATGCCCCCCTGCTGGTATTCAAGCTGACCCGTGATGGCCGCCACCTGGCCGGGGTCTGCAAAGCGAAAGCCGCTGTTGGCCTGAATGCGCTGGATCATGGCCACCGCCATGGGCTGGGTGCTGAAGGCCTCCCCCGTGCCGTTCTGGGGTGCCATCAGCAACAGCACCGGGCTGCTGCCCGCGATCGACTGCACCTCGGCAGACTTCAGGAAGGCATCCGCCATGGAGACCGCCAGCCCCGTCGGCGCCACCGGCTTGGGCGCCGGCACCGGCTCCGTCTTGCCGGGCTGGGTCGCCGGCTTTTGCGGCTGGGTCACCGGCTTGTCCGGCTCGCCGACCGGCGCCGGGGTCTCCCCATAGGGATTGACCGCACAACCGCCCAGCATCAGGGCCCCCACCATCAACAAGGAACGCAGCTTCATCTTTTTCTCTCCGCCTGAAGTTCGCAGGACGAACTTCGCCAATAATCCAGTCCATTTTGCGGAGCCAGGCTCCGCCTCCCCTCCATGCTAGAGACAAACCTGCCCCGGGTCGATGCGCACATGGTCAGGGGGCGACAAAGGCTGGCGAACCGGCAGCGCACAAAAGGGTGGCCCGGCCCCACCCGGTTCCGTTAGGGTAGCCTGAGCCCAGACACCAGAGGAGCCCCCCCATGCACGGACCCGACCCCGCCAACCCGCACCCCATGGCGGGCTTCCCCCAGGTGTGTTTTATCAAGAACACCATCAAGGGGCCCAATATCGAGGTGGGGGACTACACCTACTACGATGACCCCGAGGATTCGGCAGGCTTCGAGCGCAACGTCCTCTACCACTTCCCCTTCATCGGCGACAAGCTCATCATCGGCAAGTTCTGCGCCATCGCCCGCGGGGTGAAGTTCATCATGAACGGCGCCAACCACCAGAGCGCCGGCCCCTCCACCTACCCCTTCTTTATCTTCGGCAACGGCTGGGAAAGCACAGCCCCCGCCCCGGGTAGCCTCCCCTACAAGGGGGATACCGTGGTTGGCAACGACGTCTGGATAGGTTACGAGGCCCTGATCATGCCGGGGGTCAAGGTCGGCAACGGCGCCATTATCGCCGCCCGCGCCGTGGTCACCGGCGACGTGCCCGCCTACGCCGTGGTCGGCGGCAACCCCGCCAAGGTGATCCGCTATCGCTTTGACGACGACACCATCGCCCGTCTCAACGCCATCGCCTGGTGGGACTGGCCGGTGGAACGGATCAGCCAGCACGTGGCGCTGATTAGCGGCGGCGAGATAGCCACGCTGGAAGCGGCAACCCGATAGAGACGACCACCATCAAGCAGGAAGCACCATGCAACTAACCCCACCCCAACCGCCTCAGGCCCATGAATTCGAGGCCCTGCGGCGTGGCCTTAACGGTTTCAACGAAGCAGTAACCGGCCCCCTCCATCGCGAGCGGATCGCCAGCTTTATCAAGGGTGAAGAGGGGTGGTGCTGGGCGGCATCCTGGGGGAGATAAAATGGGGCTGGCTCCATCTTGAGGGGCTCTGGGTCGATGACGCCATCCGTCAAACTGGCTGGGGTGCCCGCCTGCTCAGCGCCATGGAGCAGTACGCCAGAAGCCAGGGCATCACCAATTTTCATCTCGAAACCACCAGCTTCCAGGCCCTCCCCTTCTACCAGAAGCAGGGCTACGAGGTCTTTGGCCAGCTGCCCGATATGCCGCCGGGGCATGTGAGTTACTTTCTGAAGAAGCAGGATAACTGATGATATTACAACCCTCGCCAAGGCCTGTATCAATAGTCACTTCTCATTGGGGATACCCATGTTTTTATGAAGATGATGATATGTGAACCCCAACATCCTTATATTTTTAATACTGCTTAATGTTCAGATTCATGTTTCGTAAGCCAAAGTTGCCACTGACGCTCAACTAATTCCCTCATTACCGTATCCTGAACAATGGGATAGATATCAAAGTCAGACAGTGTCGCCTCATAAAGCGTTTCCCCACCACTGTCGGGGGCACACAATGCTGTCCAAAATACCTCTTCTGCTAACTTACTTTCCCCAAGCAACGCTAAGGAATAAGCTCGATTCCCCAAAATAAAGCCATTATATTGATTGGAATCAAGATAGGTTAATGCTATATCAAAATGCCCAAGAGCCTTCTTGAATTTCATTTCAGCTTCAGCGATACCATGTTCAGTTATGTCTCGTTTACCTTTACACAGTAGGTTAAAGCCAATACCATTATGTGCGTGGGCAACAGCTGTTCTTAACTCAAGCTCGGTTGCCATACGAAATCGACGAACTAACTCTTCATAACTATCCACCACTACGTCTAGCTGGTTTCGTTGGCTCTCTATAGCCCCTCTCCTAATCAACGCCTTGGCAACATGTTCTTTCAGCACAAGCTCCGTCGCATCCCCAAAATGGTGAACCACCTTGCCATAAGTAATAACTGCAGCATCTGGCTGGCTTCGTTGCTCCTGTAGAATTCCTTTGTTAAGCAGCGCCCTAGCAACCTGTTCTTTCAGCGCAAGCTCTACCGCGGCACCAAATCGGCGAACCACCTCGTCATAAGTAACAACTGCAGCATCTAGCTGGTTTTGCTGTCCATGTAAAGCACCTTTGTTCACCAAAGCCCTAGCAACCGCTTCTTTTAAAACAAGTTCGGGCGAATCACCAAAACGACGAACCACATCATCATAAGTGCCTACCGCAGCGTCTAGCTGGTTTTGCTGTCCCTGTAGAGCTCCTTTATTAACCAGCGCTCTGGCAACCTGTTCTTTCAGCACAAGTTCACCCGCATCACCAAAACGACAAACTACATTTTCATAAGTACCCATCGCTGTATCTAACTGGTTTTGTTGTCTCTGGAGAGCTCCTTTGTTAACTAGAGCCCTAGCAACCGATTCTTTAAATACAAGCTCGGTTGCATCACCAAAACGACAAACCACGTCATCATAAGTACCCACCGCAGCGTCTAGCTGGTTTAGTTGCCCCTGTAAAAAGCCTTTGTTGACTAGCGCCCTAGCAACCTGTTCTTTTAATACAAGCTCGGTTGCATCACCAAAACGGCGAACAACCTCATCACAAGAACTAACTGCGGCATCTGAGTGGTTTAGCTGCCCCTGTAAAATACCTTTGTTGACCAGTGCCCTCGCCACTTGTTCTTTCAGCGCATACTCACCCGCATCACCAAAACGACGCACTACCTCACCATAGGAAATAATTGCGGCATCTAGCTGGTTTAACTGCCCCTGTAAAATACCTTTGTTGACCAGCACGCTGGCAACCTGTTCTTTTAACACAAGCTCGATTGCATCACCAAAACGACGGTACACCTCCTCATAAGTCCTCAGTGCTTCGTCTGGCTTATTTAGCTTGGCTTGTAAAAAACCTTTATTAAGTAGTGCCTTAGCAACAAACTCTTCCAACTCAGGTTCGAGTGTGTCACCAAAACGGTCTACCACTTCGTCATAACTCCCAACAGATGCTTCTAGCTGGGTCAGCTGGCCTTGTGCCACACCTCGGTTATAAAGTGAGATTGCTATTTCAACATCACTAACCCCCTTTTCTTCCGAGGCTTTAAGCCAATAGAAAGCTGCTTCTTCAAACTTGCTGCTTGAGTAGGATGCATAGGCAAGTGAATTCCAGTCATCATACTTATAACTGCTGATAGGAATATCTCTCAGAAAGTCTGCCCGTTGCTGCACTACAGAGGACAAATCGAAATGCTGCTCTTGCGTATCTGATACTACTAGAGCGCCATTCCGCTTGATTTCTGCTTTAGATTCTTCTGCAAATAGACCAAAAGCATTAACATGCTCTGATATTTTATCCTTGGCGCTGATAAACTCAGCCTCTAAAATCTCTATCTTTTTCTGAAGCTCTGATGCCTGACTGTCAAACCATTGTTTAGCAACCATCTTCGCTTCACGCTTGGTCTTCTCAGCAAAGGAGAAGTAACCAACAAAACCCACGACAGCTAAACCTATTGTGATACCAAGACCAAATCTATCGAGGCTCAAAGCTGCATATATCAGTGAATCATCTATTCGCTTGCTAACCGTTGCTAGTTCTTGTCTACCAGTCTCAAGACTCTGTTTCTGGCTGTTCAAACTCTCCTGAAAACTATCTATGCGGCTATCCATTTTAGACAAGTCATCACGTAGCCTTTCAAATTCCAGTTTCTGCTGAGCCTTGACCGTTTCAAGCTGCATTTGTTGGTTTGTGTACATCACACCAATTAAATGATTGGGAACTTGCTCCTGCCGTTCTTCAGTAAATCGTGAGGTTGGCTGTTCTGTAGCAGCATTGGAAATGGAGCTAAACATGCCAAGAACACTGGCAATTAATAGATAATGCAAGTAGGTGTAGCGTGCAGATACCAATGATGCTGTCATTTTCTTTTGGCGCTGTTTTTTTGTTGAGTAGTTAATCTACTGGTATTTCGAGATAAAAACTACTCGCTTGGTAATGACTTCATGGAGCCGAAGCAGTTTACTCCAAGGTTGATTCCGAATTCTGGCAGCCACAACATCATCCCCCAATCCGTCCAGGGAAGGGATGTGCCGTCTGCGGCGGTCCGTCCGACCTTGCACCTGACCCGAGAGAAACCGCGTAGCGGTCGGGTTGGCGGGGGTGGCAGCTCGATTGGTGACTTTTCTTTGGCCACGCAAAGAAAAGTTACTCGCCCAAGCCCGAAGGGCGGGCGAAACCCCTTCGAGGCCAGCGGCCTCGCGTCCTGCACGGCACAGCCGAGCCATCCATCACACACACCACAAAGCGGACGATTACGCCTGACGGCTAATCGACCCTACGATGGCAATGAAACATCGCATCAAGACCCCTCCCCAGCCCTCCCCTTCGCAGGGGAGGGAGCCAAAGCATCGCCACCAGCAAGGTGTGTGGCCGAACACCGCCCAACCATGCCGGATGCGACCGGCAAAGAGGGGCCTGGCCGCCCCTATCGGCCCAGGAAGGGTTCCCAGTCCTTGAACACCGGCTGCAACCCTGCCTGCCGCACCGCGGCGGCCACTTCCCCCACCGGTCTGTCGTCGTGGATGGCGAACTGCTCCAGCTCCTCTTTATCCCCCTCGGCATAGCCACCCGGCTGGGTGCGCGACTCGGCCGACATCTGGGTGATGCCAAGACGCACGGCGCCGTTGCGGAAGGTGGCCGACTCACGGGTCGAAAGGGACAAGTCCAGCGTGGGCGAGAAGAGGCGCCAGGCGCAGATAAGCTGGGCCAGCTGGCGATCCGACATGACCACGGCAGGCTCCAGCCCACCGGTGCAGGGGCGCAGGCGCGGGAAGGAGAGCGAATAGCGGCTCTGCCAGTGGTGGCGCTCAAGCCAGCTCAGATGCTCGGCGACAAAGTAGCTGTCGGCACGCCAGTCCGAGGAGAGGCCGATCAGCGCCCCCAGCCCGATTTTGTCGATACCGGCGCGGCCGAGCCGGTCCGGCGTGGCGAGGCGCCATGCGATGTCCTGCTTGTTGCCGCGCAGGTGGTGGCGGGCGTAGGTGGGGGCGTGGTAGGTCTCCTGATAGACCATGACCGAATCGAGGCCGAGGGTCTTGAGCTCGGCGTATTCGTCTTGGGAGAGGGGCTGCACCTCCATCCCCACCGTGCTGAAGTGGCGGCGAATGATGGGCATCACCTCGCGGAAATAGCCGAGCCCCACCTTGGTCTCGTGCTCGCCGGTCACCAGCAGCACGCTGTCGAAGCCGCGCGCCTTGATGGCGAGGCACTCGCGTTCTATCTCCTCTGCATTCAAGGTCTTGCGCTTCAGGCGGTTGCTCATGGAGAAGCCGCAGTAGGTGCAGTCGTTGGCGCAGAGGTTCGACAGATAGAGGGGCACATAGAAGCCGATGGTGTTGCCAAAGCGCTGGCGGGTCAGCCGCTCGGCCTCGGCCGCCATCTGCGGCAAATACGCCTCGGCAGCCGGCGAGATCAGCGCCATAAAGTCATCCAGGCTGCGGCGTGGAGTGGCAAGCGCCCGCTCCACGTCCGCGGCGGTCTTGGCGCGTACCTGCATCCCCACGTCGTCCCACTCCAGCGCCTGCCATCTATCGAGAAAACTCACGCCCTCGATGGAGTCGAAGTGCACGCTCATAGGGCCCCCAGAAAATCGGTGAGCGGGCTGGAGGCCTGGGCCTGCACGCCGCGGGCCCCCAGGCCCGCCTTATAGGCGCTACGGCCTGCCTCACAGGCCAACGCGAAGGCGCGGCCCATGGCGACCGGGTCCCCGCTCACCGCGATGGCGGTGTTGACCAGCACGGCGTCGGCGCCCAGCTCAAAGGCGGCGGCCGCATGGCTCGGCGCACCGATCCCCGCATCCACCACCACGGGCACATTGGCCTGCTCGACGATGATGGAGAGAAACTCCCGGGTCACCAGCCCCTGATTGGAGCCGATGGGGGCGCCGAGCGGCATCACGGCGGCGCAGCCCACCTCTTCCAGCCGTTTGCACAGCACAGGGTCGGCGCCGCAGTAGGGCAGCACCACGAAGCCCTCTTTCACCAGCTGCTCGGCGGCTTTCAGCGTCTCGATGGGGTCTGGCAGCAGATAGCGCGGGTCGGGGTGGATCTCGAGCTTGAGCCAGTTCGTCCCCAGCGCCTCGCGGGCCAGGTGGGCGGCAAACACCGCCTCGGCGGCGGTCTTGGCGCCCGAGGTGTTGGGCAAGAGCTTGACCCCGAGTTGCAGCAAGGGGCTGAGGATATCGTCGTGGGTCTTGCCCGGTTCGAGCCGCTTGATGGCCATTGTGACCAGCTGGGAGCCACTCGCCTCGATGGCGGCAGCCATCAGATCCGGGCGGGCAAACTTGCCGGTGCCGGTAAAGAGGCGCGAGGAGAAGGTGTGATCGGCAATCTTGAGCATGTCAGCCCCCTGCAATGGCGGTAAAGAGGTGGAGTTCATCCCCGTCGTTGAGACGGATCTCGGCCCAGCGGCCTCGTGGCAGCACGGCGCCGTTAAGGGCCACCGCCACCCCCTGAGGATGGACGCCCTGGGCGGCCAGCAGGTCGGCCACGCTCTGCCCTGCCGCCAGCGGCTGGGCTTTATCGTTGAGTCGAATGGTCAAGGTCATGGGGTGATTTCCTTGTGCGGCCCGCAAACCGGGCAATCGGGATCGGGGGCCAGAGCGAGGGTCTGCCACTGATGGGCCAGCGCATCGAAGCGGCGCAATGTGCCGGCGACCGGGCTCGGCAGGCCGAGCAATAGTTTCAGTGCCTCCAGGGCCTGCAAAGAGCCCATCACCCCGACCAGCGGGCCGGTGACGCCGCTGGTCTCGCAGCTCTGGCTCACCTTGCTATCCTGCGGATAGAGGCAGGCGTAGCAGGCGTGATCGCTGTTTACTCGTGCCATCAGCTGTCCCTGCCAGCCCACAGCGGCGGCGGAGATCCAGGGTTTGCCCTGGGCCACGCAGGCGGCGTTGATGGCCTGGCGGGTGGCCAGGTTGTCGCAGCAGTCGACAACCAGATCCACCTCTTCCACAAAGCCGGGCAGGCTGGTGGCATCGAGCCGCTGATTGATGGCGATCAGCTCCACCAGGGGGTTGTGTTGGCTAAGGCGCTCGCGGGCCAGCTCCGCCTTGGAGTGGTTGACCGCATCAGAGTCGAACAGGATCTGGCGCGGCAGATTGCTGGAATCGACCGTGTCGCCATCGGCGAGCCAGAGGGTGCCCACACCGGCCCCGGCGAGATAGAGGGCGAGCGGCGAGCCGAGCCCGCCCAGGCCCACAATCAGCACGGATTTGCCTTTCAGTCGCGCCTGACCGGCTTCCCCTATCTCCGCCAGCATCAGCTGACGGCCGTATCGCAAATACTCTTCGTCACTAAGGGACGCGGCATCAGAGCGCATGTTCCACCTCCCTTATATCAGTGGCCGAGCGTGGCTCGTCCCCCGCCCCCACGGCAGCCAACAGCCGCTCGGTCGCCCCCTGCCAGTCGTCGCTCGCCGTGATGGCCGAGACCAGCGCAATGCTGCCGACCCCGCTTGCCTTGACCGCCGCCACCCGCTCCTCGCTGATGCCGCCGATGGCCACCGTGGGCCACTCCGCCATCAGGGCGCGGTAGTGGTGCAGCCGCGCCAGCCCCTGCGGGCGCGAGGGCATCGCCTTGGTGTTGGTCGGGAAGATATGACCGAGCGCGATATAGGAGGGAGCCAGCTCGCGGGCCCGCATCAGCTCGAAGTAGCCGTGGGTGGAGATGCCAAGGCGCAGCCCGGCGGCCTGAATGGCGGCGAGATCGGCGGTCTCCATGTCTTCCTGCCCCAGGTGTACGCCCCAGGCGCCCGCCTCGATGGCCTGCTGCCAGTAGTCGTTGATAAAGAGCCGCGCCCCATGACGGCGACCGAGCGCGACCGCATCACGAATGGCCGGTGCCACCTGGGCGGCGGGCAGGTCCTTGATGCGCAGCTGGATGGTCTTGACCCCGGCCCCCAGCAGGCGCTTGAGCCACTTGACCGAATCCACCACCGGATAGAGGCCGAGGTTGTGCTCGGTCGGCGCGAAGGGGCCCTGCGGCAGGCGGGCGCTGCTCACCTCATACAGGCCGAAACGGCGATCCAGGGTTGATCCTGCCAGCACGGCACGGGGGAAGTGGGCGAGATTGTCTGGCCAACCCAGGTGGGCGATGGGCCCCGGGCCCGCCCCCACCCCCTGCGCCGCCGCCAAGCCCTGTTGCAGGTAGGCGCGCGCCAGGGTGATGGCGTCTTCCACCGGGTAGTCCTGTGCCACCACGGCGGCGATGGCGCTGGCGTAGCAGCAACCGGTGCCGTGGCCGTGGCGGGTATCGAGGCGCGGCGCGGCGAGCCAGAATTCGCGGGTCTCGTCCTGGTAGTAGTCGAGGCAGAGATCCTCGCCCCATTCAAGGTGGCCCCCCTTGACCAGCACGGCGCGGGCGCCGAGTTCGCGCAGCCGCCGGGCGGCGAGGCGCACCAGCTCGGGACTGGTGGCGGGCAGACCGGTCAGGGCTTCCAGCTCGGGACCGTTGGGGGTAATCAAGGAGAGGCGCGGCAACAACTGCTCGCGCACCGCCGCCAGCATGCCGGGCTCCGCCATGGGGGTGCCGGTGCTGGCGATGGCCACCGGGTCGTAGACCACGAAGGGAGCATCGACGGTCGACAACCTGCGGGCCAGCACCTCCACGTGCAGCCGGGTCGGCAGCAGGCCAATCTTGATGGCAGCCGGCGGCAGATCCAGCCCCAGGGCGTCGATCTGGGCGGTGAAGGTCTGCATCAGCACGGGGTCGACCATCTTCACCGCCACCGAGTTCTGGGCCGTGATGGCGGAGATGACCGAGCAGCCGTGCACGCCAAGGTCATGCATCGTGTGCAGGTCGGCCTGAATGCCGGCGCCGCCGCCGGAGTCTGACCCGGCGATGGTCCAGACCACGGGGCGGGCCTGCGTCACGGCGGACAGGTCGGCGGGGCTGACAGCCCCGCGCTTGCTGCTCACGCCTCCTCCCCTGCGGCCTGCTTCAGGGTCGCCGCCTGGTGGTAGATCTCGCCGCCGGTCTCCTTGAAGGTCTCGGCCATGCGGGCCATGCCGCTCTCCACCTCGGCCACGACCCGCTCCTGCTGGCCATCCATACCCACCAGCTTGATCTCTACGGCTTCCAGCTTGGCGGCGTAGTCGCGCACGTCCTGGGTGATCTTCATGGAGCAGAACTTGGGCCCGCACATGGAGCAGAAGTGGGCCACCTTGCCGGACTCCTGGGGCAGGGTCTCGTCGTGGTAGGCGCGGGCGGTGTCGGGATCCAGCGCCAGGTTGAACTGATCCTCCCAGCGGAATTCGAAGCGCGCCTTGGACATGGCGTTGTCGCGGATCTGGGCGCCCGGGTGGCCCTTGGCCAGATCCGCGGCGTGGGCGGCGATCTTGTAGGTGATGAGGCCCTGCTTCACGTCTTCCTTGTTGGGCAGGCCCAGGTGCTCCTTGGGGGTCACGTAGCAGAGCATGGCGCAGCCATACCAGCCGATGAGCGCGGCACCGATGCCGGAGGTGAAGTGATCGTAACCCGGCGCAATGTCGGTGGTGAGCGGACCCAGGGTATAGAACGGCGCCTCGTGGCAGTGCTCCAGCTGCTCGGTCATGTTGCGCTCGATCATGTGCATGGGCACGTGGCCGGGGCCCTCGATCATCACCTGCACGTCGTATTCCCAGGCGATCCTGGTGAGCTCGCCCAGGGTGCGCAGCTCGGCGAACTGGGCCTCGTCGTTGGCGTCATAGACGGAGCCCGGACGCAGGCCGTCACCGAGCGACAAGCTCACGTCGTAGGCGGCGCAGATCTCGCAGATCTCGCGGAAGTGTTCGTAGAGGAAGTTCTCCTTGTGGTGGGACAGGCACCACTTGGCCATGATGCTGCCGCCGCGGGAGACGATGCCGGTGAGGCGCTTGGCGGTCATGGGCACGAAGCGCAGCAGCACGCCGGCGTGGATGGTGAAGTAGTCCACCCCCTGCTCGGCCTGCTCCAGCAGGGTGTCGCGGAACAGCTCCCAGGTGAGGTCTTCGGCGATACCGTTGGTCTTCTCCAGCGCCTGGTAGATGGGCACGGTACCGATGGGCACCGGGCTGTTGCGCAGGATCCACTCGCGGGTCTCGTGGATGTAGCGGCCGGTGGAGAGATCCATCACGGTGTCGGCGCCCCAGCGGGTGGACCACACCAGCTTCTCCACTTCCTCTTCGATGCTGGAGGTGACCGCCGAGTTGCCGATGTTGGCGTTGATCTTCACCAGGAAGTTGCGGCCGATGATCATGGGCTCCGCTTCCGGGTGGTTGATGTTGCTGGGGATGATGGCGCGCCCGGCGGCCACTTCATCGCGCACGAACTCAGGGGTGATGTTCTGGGGCAGTCTGGCGCCAAAGCCCTGGCCCGGATGCTGGGTGCGCAAGAGCTCTGAGCGCACCCGCTCGCGGCCCATGTTCTCGCGCAGGGCGATAAATTCCATCTCGGGGGTGACGATACCGGCGCGGGCGTAGTGCAGCTGGGTGACCCGGCGGCCCGGCTTGGCGCGGCGAGCGCTCGGCAGGTGTTCGAAGCGCAGGTGATCCAGCCCCTCGTCGGCCAGGCGCTCCTGGGTGAAGGTGGAGCTCAAGCCCTCCAGCGCCTCGGTGTCAGCGCGCTCCAGCACCCACTCCTCGCGCAGGCGCGGCAGGCCGCGGCGCACATCGATGGGGGCAGCCTCTTCCCCGTAGGGGCCCGAGGTGTCGTAGACCGGCACCGGCTCGTTGGGTTCGAACTGGGGGGCTTCCTTGGTGCCGCCGACGAAGGTGTCGGCCAGCTGGATCTCCCGCAAAGGCACCCGGATGTCGGGGCGAGAACCTTCGATAAAGATGCGGCGGGAGTTGGGGTGAGCCATCCCCTTGAGGTTGTCGATAAAGGTCTGCGCGCTGGAGCGCTGCTCGCGGCGGCTGGATTTGGTGGTATCAGAAACATTGGTAGACATAGCAAAACTCACATTAACTGGTTGAAGTTATGGGTGTTTGCTTGTCTGGAGTTCGAGGAGAAGATGAACTTGCGGCGGGATGTGCTCGGGGGAGTGAGTCGGGCATGGATCTTCCCAGCTCTGCCGTCCCGGTGTTTCCCTAGTCTGGAAACCCGGCGCCCTATGGACAACCGGATGGGACAGCCTCCCCCCCTGTGCCAGTCAGAGGCGGTCTGCCCCTGGCTGGCGGGAAGGTGCTCCTTCCCCGGTGCGGTAACCCGCAAGTTACCCTTGTTTCCCTTCGCAGGTCTTAACCTGATCAGGTTCCACGGATCCCGAATTAACGGTCTCAGCTTAGCGTCGTTCGACGGTCAGCACTCCGACAAGATGGCGCCAGTATATACGGCCTATCTTTTAACTCAACCATGATTTTCTCACTATAATGAATCTTGTTCATTAACATAGGGATGATGTTTATTATGAATCATAAAGAGGCACTATTTCTTGGCATGACCTGCTTCGGGTTATATGGATGCGATAGTAGCAATGACAGCAGGACTCTGGCTGAACAATTCGCTTATGACCCTACGACGCAGGTTTTTGAAGACGACCCACATACATCAGTATTTATCTCAGCCTTGAAGATGACTGGGCTTGATACAGAAAAGATAAAAAACATATCCTTCAACATCAAAACAAAAGACGGCAACTTTGCCAAGCCCGTATCTGTTACATATGATTGGAGCTACCTGTCCAGCAATGGACTATACGACAGCGTCAATAACAGCTTACAGCTCCCGATATTCGGTCTCTACAGCGGCTATCTGAATGAGCTCACGATAGACATTAAGTACATCGATGACAGCATCTACTCATTTCAGAAAGTGATCCCCACGGCTACCTATGTTGATAGTGCTGGCATTTATGACAACGTTAGTATCAGTATCAAGCCAACCGCCACACCGAGTTACAGTTATTTTTATCTAAAGGGGGCTCTCAAATCCCCCATCATCATGGATGTCGATGGAGAAGTTCGTTGGGATGCCGACATTAAGAGAGTATCAAGTTCATCTGCCTTTATAAACAATGCATTCTGGACAGGCAACATTAAGAATGCAGCCACCAGAATTGAGATTTTATCTCTATATGGAAAGTCTGGCACTTTGCATATCAATGGTACAACAATGGGTAGCGACGCTTATTTTCATCACAATATAGATCTTGGCAAACAAGGTATATTGATTGAGCTCGATGGTACAACTAACGGCACGTTAAAAATAGAGTCTTTTTTAAGTGAGATAGATGGTTCTGGCAATGTGATTAAAGAGTGGGACCTCGGGAAAATATTTTCTGAATATATGGTGCAAGAGGGAGATGACCCCAGCAACTTTGTAAGAGATGGCGTGGACTGGTTCCACATGAATGCAGCCACATATGATCCAACTGATGACACCCTGGTGATCTCCAGCCGGGAAAATTTTGTCGTGAAGCTGGACTACAACACCGGCAAACTGATCTGGCTACTAGGAGATGAGACCAAGCACTGGTACTCCTACCCTTCCCTGCAGAAACTGGCTCTTTCGCTCTCCTCCGGACAGACCCCGATAGGACAGCACGCCGTCTCCATGACCAAAGATGGCAAGCTGATGTTGTTCAACAATGGGCTAAGAAGTTTCAATAACCCTGCCGGCACACCGGCCGGTATAGATCTTGCCAGCAGCCAAACCGCGATCTTTGATATAGACAACCTCAACAGGACTGCTCAGGTAACCTGGAGTTTCGACGATGGTATCTATTCAGACATCTGTTCCAGCATCTATGAAGATAAACTGGCGACTCAAGGTGATTTTCTCATCAACTATGCTGCTGCCGACAACCGGAGCAAGGTCGTCATTCAGGGCATAAACAAGGACAAGCAAAAACTCTTCGAGTTCACCTATCCGAGCCCAACACCCTGTGCCACCTCCTGGAACGCCATCCAGATACCTCTCGAGCACATACACTTCCAATAAGAGACAAAAATAGCGCCACTCCGTGGCGCTATTTATTCATCTTCCGGGTTGGGTATGAGGATCTCGGTGAGACGCCCCTCCTCATCCCGGCTCAGCACCAGGCGGCGCCCCGGTTGCAGATCGGCAGCGGAGCCGTTCAGCCAGCGGGTCTCGGCATCAAACACCAGCACGCCGAGATCCTGTAGCAGCAATGCCTGGCCCGAGCTGGCGAGCAGCCGATCCTCCGCCCGCCGCCAGTGGCCCTCCTGCACCGGATCCGGCGCCGCGTGGAGTACACGGATCGTCTCGGCCACGCCATAGCGGCTCTGGATGGCGAGGCGCATGCCGGGCCTGAGAGCGTCATCGCCTGCCACGCCGTGCAGTTCGGCACTGCCGAGCTCGAGCTCAGCCCCCTGGAATTGCAGGCGAACCCCGTCGTTGTGTTCCAGCTCCACCAGCCAGAGCTCGGTGTCGTCGGCGAGGGTGCAGAAGGGCAACAGCAGCAAACACAATGCGGTTCTGGTCATGACAGGGTGGCCCGGGGTCAGCACGATGAGGTTTAACTATGGGCCGGGATGCGCGATTTTTCCCCTCGTGGCGCGCCTCAGTCCTCCTCCCGGCACTGGCTCAGGCGCATGCCGTCGAATCTGCACTCCAGCTCCAGCCAGCGCCCCTCGAACGGTGCCAGGCTGTCGTCCGAGGTGGTGTAGCCCCAGATCCGCCCCTGCGCTACCGGCCCCTCCAGCTCCATCTCGTCCGCCTCCTCCAGGGGCTCCACCTCGCGGATCAGCCGTGACGGCCCCGCCGCCGTCTCCTGCACGACCCCCTCCAGCTCGACCCAGGTGCCGCCGAGATCGTCCTCGCCGAGACCCTCCTTGAAGCGGGTCTGCTCATCGAGCACGAAGGGCATGCCGTTGACCATCAGCTGGCCCAGCTGCCAGCTGGTGCGGCCGGTGAGCTTGAACTCGGCCGCCTGCACCAGACCAAAAGGTAATGAAATCAATAGCCAGAGGGTGCAGAGAAACTTCTTCATCGGGGATCCTCGGGGTTACACTGGCACACAGGATGACGCATCCGGAGTGAAATGGCCGTGAAATCCCGGCCAGAACCAGGAGATCAGAGCATGAAAATACTGGTGGTGGAAGACAATCCCCAGGTGGCGGAAACCATCATGGATTATCTGGAGCTGGCCGGGCACAGGGCGGACTGCGCCTACCACGGCCAGGCCGCCCTGCAGCGGCTGGCCGAGGAGCGCTTCGACGTCATCATCATGGACGTCATGATGCCCCGCCTCGACGGGCTTAGCACCGTGGAGCGGCTGCGGGCAGACGGCATCTCGACACCGGTGATCTTCCTCACCGCCCGCGACAGCCTGGAAGACAAGCTCGCAGGCTTCAAGGCCGGGGGCGACGACTACCTGGTCAAGCCATTCGCCATGGAGGAGCTGGAGGTGAGGTTGCAGGCCCTTGCCCTGCGCGGCCCCCGGGGTGACATGGGCGCCCTCAGCTTCGGCGATCTGACGGTAGACACCGCCGAGAGCCGCGCCACCCGCGCCGGAGTGGAGCTCAAGCTCGGCAAGATCCCGTTCCGGATCCTCACCCTGCTGGTGAAACGCGCCCCCCAGCTGGTGACGCGCCAGGAGGTGCTCGACACCGTCTGGGGGGACGAGGAACCGGACTCCGACGCCCTGCGCAGCCACATCTACGCCCTGCGCAGCGCCCTCGACAAACCCTTCCCCACCCCCATGCTGGAGACCCTGCACGGCCAGGGCTACCGGCTGGTGAAACCATGAGTGCCCCTATGCCCCCTGGCCCGCCGCTGCCGAGCCTGCGCCGGCGGCTGATCCTGGCGCTGGGGGGCGCCGGCCTGCTGCTGCTGATGCTGCTGAGCCTGCTGATGGTGGTGGCCGAGGACAAGATGGAGGAGCTGAGCCTGCGCCACTGGCTGGAAGCCGAGGCGACCCGCTACGGCGATGACTGGCTGCGCCTGGGCGAGCTGGCTCCCGCCCCCAGCCCGCGCCAGTTTTCCAGCTACTGGACCGAGGCGGGCCGCCTGCCGGCCTGGCTCAAGGCTTACCGCAACCCCGGCTTCTTCGAACATCAGCTCGGCCGCGAGGACAAACACTTCCTGGTGCGGCACCATCCGTCCGGCCAGGGGCTGCTCTACCTGGTGTTCAACGACGACGCCGACGACTATCTGGACCCCTACGAAGACAGGTTGCACCTGGTCACCCGTCTCATCGGCCTGGCCCTGCTGCTGGGGAGCCTCGCCTTCGGTATCTGGCTGGTGCGCCACATCACGGGGCCCCTGGAGCGGCTGCGCCAGCGGGTCGCTCATCTCACCCCGGATCAGGGCGATTTCGTGCCCGATGCCCCCTGGCAGGAGCTGCGAGAGATAGAGCAGGCGCTGCTGGCGGGCAAGCGCGAGGTAGCCGCCGTGTTTGCCCGCGAACAGGAGTTCAGCCGCTTCGCCAGCCACGAGCTGCGCACCCCCAACATGGTGATCCAGGGATCCGCCGCCCTGCTCGGCAAGGTGACGGATCTGCCCGCCCCGGCGACCCGTGCCGTGGCCCGCATCCGCGCTGCCGCCGACGAGATGGCCCTGCTCACCGAGACCTTCCTGCTGCTGGGCCGCAAGGAGGCCGTGGAGCGCCCACCCCAACAGGTGGCGCCGCTCATTCGCCGGGAGCTGACCCGCCTCGCTCCCCTGTTGCAACGGGAGACGCTGGATATCCGCCTGCACCTGGACGAGGAGAGCGAGGTACAAGCGCCCCTCTCCCTGCTCGCCATTGCGCTCGGCAACCTGCTCAAGAATGCCCTGAGCTACGCCGAGGGGCACATCGAGATCACCCTGCACGAGCAGGTGCTTACCATCAGCAATCCCACGGCGGCAGCGCCGGATCAGATCCTCGGTTACGGCTGCGGCCTCACCATCATCCAGCGCATCTGCGAGAAGCTCGGCTGGCAGATAGAGACCCGGCTGGAAGACGGCATCTTCAGCGCCCGGCTGGCGATGATCCCCGGCGAAACCACGAAGGCATAGCCCCTCATCCCCGACCCTTCTCCCCGGCGATGCAACAGAGTGGGAGAAGGGAGACACGTCCCGGCAAGCTCGCTGCCCTCCAACCCACCCGCCAGATAGCAGCAAGGCGCCCGAGGGCGCCCTGTTTCTACCTGTCTGACACTCGCCCGGTGTTTACTCCGCCGGCTTGTGCTTGCGGCTCGCCTTGAGCTCGAGGAACTCGATGATTTTGCCCGCCACGTCCTTGCCGGAGGCCGCTTCCACCCCTTGCAGGCCGGGAGAGGAGTTCACCTCCAGCACCAGGGGGCCACGAGCGGAGCGCAGGATATCCACACCGGCCACGTCCAGCCCCATGATCTTGGCGGCCTGCACCGCAGTGGCTCGCTCCTCCGGGGTGATCTTGATGGCCGAGGCCTCGCCACCCCGATGCAGGTTGGAGCGAAACTCCCCCGGCTGGGCCTGGCGGCGCATGGCGGCCACCACCTTGCCGTTGACCACCAGGCAGCGGATATCGGCGCCATTGGCTTCGCGGATGTACTCCTGCACCAGGATGTTGTTGTTGGTCTGGATAAAGGCCTCGATCACGCTCTCGGCGGCCTTCTGGGTCTCGCACAGCACCACCCCTATCCCCTGGGTCCCTTCCAGCAGCTTCACCACCAGGGGGGCGCCCCCCACCATCTTGATGAGGTCGGGTACGTCGTGGGTGCTGTGGGCATAGCCGGTCACCGGCAGGCCGATGCCGTGGCGAGAGAGCAGCTGCATGGCGCGCAGCTTGTCCCGGGAGCGGGAGATGGCCACCGAGCTGTTGAGGGCCATGGTGCTCATCATCTCGAACTGACGCAGTACGGCGGTGCCATAGAAGGTGATGCTGGCACCGATGCGCGGGATCACGGCGTCATAGCTCTCCAGCTCCCGTCCTTCGTAATGGATGGAGGGGCTGTGGGAGGCGATGTTCATGTAGCAGCGCAGGGTGTCGAGCACCTCGACCTGATGCCCACGGGCCCGGGCCACCTCGACCAGACGGCGGGTGGAGTAGTTGTTGGGCTCACGGGATAAAATGGCAATATTCATGGAAATGGCAGACCTGATAATCGGACTGGAGAGTATAAGGTGCCATGAACGACTGGCAACGCCAATCCTTTCCCCTCACCATGCGCGGTTCTGCAAGAACGGTACAAAACAGAGGGAGCCACACTGCAAAAGGGCCAGATTGGCATCAATGGGAGCCGCGCAACCCCTGTTGCAGTGCCAGCAGCAGGGCCACCTCCTGCAGGCGGCGGGCTGTGACCCCGCCCCAGCCGCCCGGCGGCACGGGGGCCAGCAGGGTCTGGGCGATGCAGTGGCGATAGAGGGGCCCCTCATGTTGCCAGCCCCGCACCCCGTCGACGTCGTGATGGTGCAACCACTCCAGGTTGCCGCGGCGAAGCAGCTCGATGCGCCGCCCGTCTTTGAAGTGCAGGCAAAGCCCCTTCTTCTCCACCCCGGGACCGGCGTACTTGTCGAGCCAGAGGATCAGGGGCACTCCCGCCGCCTCGCCGCGCAGGCAGGCCCGTCCCTCGGCGGTCTCCAGATCCCCGCGCCGGATGGGCTGCCCCAGGCGATCGCAGACACCGTCCGCGACCAGACGCAGGCTGTCGTCCCCACCCAGGGCCACCAGCAACTCGCGGATCATCGCCAGCAGGTGGGTGCCGATGTCGAGGATCACCCCGTCGGGGTGGCGCAGTTCCCGCCGATCCGGCTCGCCGGTGGCAAAATTCAGGGCATAGGGATGTCCCGCCTCGTCGAGGCCGCAGGGCTCCAGCAGAAAGCCCTCCACCGCGCTCACCTCGGCGAGGGTGGCGGGCGCAATACCGACGCTGCCCTGTTCCCGAGGCAGCCAGCCTTCATCCAGCCCGCCAGTCAGCAGCAACCGCTGCACGGCGGTGCGAGCCATCCAGTGATCCAGCGCCAGCACCCGGCCCGCTACCGCGGGGTCTGCCAGCAGGGCGTGCAGACGATCGCGCTGGGCCAGAGTGGCCACCACGGGTTTCTCCACCAGGATAAGGGGAACGGGACTGGCCAGCGCCTGTTCCAGCACGGGCAGGTGCAACAGGGATGGGGTGGCGATGACCAGCCTGTCCAGCGGCGCGGCCAGCAGGGCCGCCAGGGTCGGTGCAGGGATGACACCGGGCAGGGTGATGGCGGGGTCAAAGCCCCGTATCTCGACATCTGGCGCCAGGGTGGCGAGTGCAGGCAGATAGGCGGTCTGCACCACGGCCCCTAGGCCGACGAATCCAACCTTCATGGCAACCTCGATATGGCGTCTGTTCCCGAAGCCTGCCCCGCACGCGTGATGCGGGGCGGGCAGGGATCAGTGCAGGTTCGGCCCCAGCCAGCGCTGGGCCTCCTCCAGGGTCATCCCCTTGCGCACGGCGTAGTCTTCCACCTGATCGGGCTGGATCTGGGCCACGGCGAAGTACTTGCTGTCGGGGTGGGAGAAGTACCAGCCGGACACCGCCGCCCCCGGCCACATGGCGTAGGACTCGGTGAGCTGCATGCCGATGGCCTGTTCCACGTCCAGCAGCTCCCAGATGCTCCCCTTCTCGGTGTGCTCCGGGCAGGCCGGGTAACCGGGGGCCGGGCGGATGCCACGGTAGTTCTCGCGGATCAGCTCCTCGTTGGAGAGCGCCTCGTCCGGGGCATAGCCCCAGTGCACTTTGCGCACCTGCTCGTGCAGGTACTCGGCAAAGGCCTCCGCCAGACGGTCGCACACCGCCTGGATCAGGATGGCGTTGTAGTCGTCGTGCTCCGCCTTGTAGGCCTTGGCGATGGCCTCTTCACCGATGCCACCGGTCACCGCAAAGGCGCCGATCCAGTCAGGCTTGCCACTCTCTTTGGGGGCCACATAGTCCGCCAGACAGTAGTTCGGGAAGCCCTGCTTCTCGCTCTGCTGGCGCAGGTGGTGCAGCACTTTCTTCACTTCAGTGCGCGACTCGTCGGTGTAGACCTCGATGCTGTCCCCCACGGCGTTGGCGGGGAACAGGCCGACGATGCCGGCGCAGCGCACGCTCTGATCCTTCTCCAGCTGGTCCAGCATGGCGTTGGCGTCGGCAAAGAGGCGCGTCGCCTCCTCCCCCACCACTTCATCTTCCAGGATGCGGGGGAACTTGCCCGCCAGCTCCCAGCTGAGGAAGAACGGCGTCCAGTCGATGTAGGGGCGCAGCACCGCGATGGGCACGTTCTCGAACTTCTGCACGCCGGACTCCCGGGGCGCCGGCGGCTCATACCCCACCCAGTCCAGCTGATGGCGGTTGGCACGGGCCTCCGCCAGCGTGATGGGGCGCGAGCGCGGCTGCTTGCGGGCGTGCTGCTCGCGGGCAATCTCGTACTCCTTGTCGATGCGGGCGACAAACGCCTCCTTGAGATCCGCACTTAATAGGCTCTGGGCTACCCCCACGGCGCGGGAGGCGTTGGAGACATAGACCACGGGCTCGGAATAGTTCTGCTCTATCTTCACCGCAGTGTGCGCCTTGGAGGTGGTGGCACCGCCGATCAAGAGCGGCAGCTTGAAGCCCTGGCGCTCCATCTCTTTGGCCACGTGCACCATCTCGTCCAGGGACGGGGTGATGAGGCCCGACAGGCCGATGATGTCGGCGTTCACTTCCCGGGCCGTCTTGAGGATGGTCTCGCAGGAGACCATGACCCCGAGGTCAACTATCTCGAAGTTATTGCACTGCAGCACCACGCCGACAATGTTCTTGCCGATGTCGTGCACGTCTCCCTTGACGGTGGCGAGCACGATTTTGCCGTTGCTGGAGCCGCCGGACTTCTCCGCCTCGATGTAGGGTTGCAGGTAGGCCACCGCCCGCTTCATGACCCGGGCCGACTTCACCACCTGGGGCAGGAACATCTTGCCGGCGCCGAACAGATCGCCCACCACGTTCATGCCGTCCATCAGCGGCCCCTCGATGACGTGCAGCGGCCGCTCGGCCTGGGCGCGCGCCTCTTCGGTGTCCTCCTCGATGAAGTCGGTGATGCCCTTGACCAGGGCGTGTTCCAGCCGCTTGCCCACTGGCCAGCCGCGCCACTCCTGATCCCGCGGATCTTCGGCCTGGGCGCCCGCGCCGCGATACTTCTCGGCGATGGCCAGCAGCTCCTCGGTGGCGTTGTCATTGAGGTTAAGCACCACCGCCTCGACCTTCTCCTTGAGCTCGGCCGGGATGTCTTCATAGATGGCGAGCTGGCCGGCGTTGACGATCCCCATGTCCATGCCGTTCTTGATGGCGTGGTAGAGGAAGACGGCATGGATGGCTTCGCGCACCGGCTCGTTGCCACGGAACGAGAAGGAGACGTTGGAGACACCGCCGGAGATCATGGCGTGGGGCAGGTTATCCTTGATGTCCTTCACCGCCTCGATGAAGTCCACCGCGTAGTTGTTGTGCTCGTCGATGCCGGTCGCCACCGCGAAGATGTTGGGGTCGAAGATGATGTCTTCCGGCGGGAAACCCACCCGGTCCACCAGGATGCGGTAGGCACGCTGGCAGATCTCGAACTTGCGGGCGCGGGTATCCGCCTGGCCCACCTCGTCGAACGCCATGACGATGACGGCGGCGCCGTAGCGACGCAGCAGTTTCGCCTGCTCGATGAATTTCTCCTCCCCCTCCTTCATGGAGATGGAGTTGACCACCGGCTTGCCCTGCACGCACTTGAGGCCCGCCTCCAGCACCTCCCACTTGGAGGAGTCGATCATCACCGGCACCCGGGCGATGTCCGGTTCCCCGGCGATGAGGTTCAGGAAGCGCACCATGGCCGCCTCGGCGTCCAGCATCCCCTCATCCATGTTGATGTCGATGATCTGGGCACCGTTTTCCACCTGCTGCTTGGCCACATCCAGGGCCTCGTCGTAGAGCCCCTCCTTGATGAGTCGCTTGAACTTGGCCGAGCCGGTGACGTTGGTCCGCTCCCCCACGTTCACGAACATGGATTCGGGGGTGATGATGAGGGGCTCCAGGCCCGACAACCGGCAAGCCACCGGCAGATCCGGCAGGGCGCGGGGCGTGATGCCCGCCACGGCGTCGCTCATGGCACGGACATGGGCCGGAGTAGTGCCGCAGCAGCCCCCCACCAGGTTGAGGAAGCCGCTTTGGGCCCACTCGCGGATATGCTCCGCCATCTCGACCGCATCCAGGTCGTACTCCCCGAAGGCGTTCGGCAGACCGGCGTTGGGGTGGGCGCTCACGAAGGTTTCGCTGATGCGGGAGAGCTCCTCCACGTACTGGCGCAGCTCATCGGGCCCTAGCGCACAGTTGAGGCCGAAGGAGACCGGTTTGACGTGGCGAAGGGAATGGTAGAAGGCTTCGGTAGTCTGGCCGGAGAGGGTGCGGCCGGAGGCGTCCGTGATGGTGCCGGAGATCATCACCGGCAGGCTGTAGCCCAGCTCTTCGAACACCAGGTCCACCGCGAAGGCTGCCGCCTTGGCGTTGAGGGTGTCGAAGATGGTCTCGATCAGGATGAGGTCGGCACCGCCCTCGATCAGGGCGTGGGTCGACTCGGTGTAGGCGGCCACCAGCTCGTCATAGGTGACGTTGCGCTTGCCCGGGTCGTTCACGTCCGGCGAGATGGAGGCGGTACGGTTGGTGGGCCCCAGGACCCCGGCCACGAAGCGCGGCTTGTGGGGCTCTTTCGCGGTCCACTCGTCCGCCACGGCGCGGGCCAGGCGGGCCGCCTCCCGGTTGATCTCGGCAGAGAGATCCTCCATCTCGTAATCGGCCATGGCGATGCGGGTGGCGTTGAAGGTGTTGGTCTCGAGGATGTCGGCGCCGGCGGCGCAGTACTGGTCGTGGATCTCGCGGATCACGGCGGGACGACTCAGCACCAGCAGGTCGTTGTTTCCCTTGATGTCGGTATGCCAGTCGGCAAACCGCTCCCCCCGGTAGTCCGCCTCACCGAGCTTGTAGCCCTGGATCATGGTGCCCATGGCCCCGTCGATGATCAGGATCCGCTCCTTGAGACAGGCTTCCAGCTTGTTTGTCACATCCGACTTTTTGTTCGACACCGCTCGTTCCTCTTACATCCATGCAACTGCGTAAACAGCATCCTAGCAGCAAACAAATCAAATGGAAATCTAGCCGTCTATCTGTCCGAAGATTCGAGCATATACTCATAAGTAGGTAATGAGTAAGATGTGGCCCAAGAGTACCCTATGCCCGTCCTCAAGAGGGATACGTGCTTGCTGTTTACTAAAAAAGAGAAAAACAACTATGAGCGTCTACTACACACTCTGCTTCCTGGCAGCGTTGGCGATCTTTATCGCCTTTGCCAACCAGTATGTTGTGAAGATCCAGACCACCATCGCCATCACCGCCGGCTCCATGCTGATCTCCGCGCTGATGGTGCTGTTCGGCAAACTGGGTTGGTTCAATCTGGAACCCCTGGCCGTCAAGACCATGGAGAGCATCGACTTCCAGAACTTCCTGCTGAAGGGGATCCTGGGCTTCCTGCTGTTCGCCGGCGGACTTGGCATCAACCTCAAGGCATTGCGCAGCCAGAAGTGGGAGATCACCATTCTCTCCATCGCCGCGACCCTGCTCTCCACCTTCCTCATCGGTTACGGCTTCTGGTTCATAGCCAGGCTGCTGGGCTGGGATGTGCCGCTGGTCTACTGCATGCTGTTCGGTGCCCTGATCTCCCCCACCGACCCCATCGCCGTGCTGGCCATCGTCAAGAAGATGAAGGCGCCACCCCAGATTGCCATCCAGATCGAGGGGGAGTCCCTGTTCAACGACGGCGTCGGCCTGGTGATCTTCGCCACCGTGTTTGCCGTGGCCTTTGGCGGTGTCGAGCCCACCTTCACCAGCGTGGCCGGCCTGTTCCTGCATGAGGCCCTCGGCGGCATCCTGTTCGGTGCCGTGCTGGGCCTCATCGCCCACGTGATGATCAGCGCCACCGATGATGGCTCCCTGGAGCTGCTGCTGACCCTCTGCATCCCGACCGCCGGCTTCGCCTTCGCCAACATGATCGGCGTCTCCGGCGCCCTGGCCATGGTGGTGACCGGCATCATGATCGGCAACTGGACCCGCCACTCCGGCTTCTCCGAGCAGAGCAGCCATCACCTGGATCACTTCTGGGAGTTGATGGATCAGTTCCTCAATGCCCTGCTGTTCCTGCTGATCGGTCTGGCGCTGGTGCTGCTGGATCTCGCCTGGCAAGACTGGATCCTGCTGGTCATCGCGGTGCCGCTCTGCCTGGCCTCCCGCTTCATCAGCGTCTCCCTGCCCTATGTGGCCTTCCGCAAGTTCCGCAGCTACAACACCTTCTCGGTGCGCATCCTCACCTGGGGCGGTCTGCGCGGCGGTCTGGCCATGGCCATGGCACTGGCGCTGCCCTCCGGCGTCATGATGCTGCCGGAGCACGGCGTCGATCTGCGCCAGGTGATCCTGGTGATGACCTACTCGGTGGTGATGTTCTCCATCGTGGTCCAGGGCATGACCATCACCCCCATGATCACCGCGGCCAAGAAGGCCTGTGGCGACGCCTGAGCCACTCCCTGACTGGCCACCTGAAAAAGGGCTCCCTCGGGAGCCCTTTTCGTTCGTCCTGACCGGGCAGGGAGAGCCCCCGCCCCGTCACGACACAATTAGTGTTTGCTTTTTATGCTTTTCGAGGAGAGAATGCGCGCCGGCTAGTTAATCAGCCCTGATTATGTTCGCAATGCTTCACCTCACGATGAATCCTGCCAGTACCCGCATAACCTTCTTCTGATTTACTCGCCTTGAGAACCGTTCAGGCTGTCTGCCTGCGTTGCCCGGCTCTCACGGTGCAGACCCGATCTGCCCACTCCCAAGTAGCATCATGCATCCGCATGGTCCTTGGCGCATTCCTTGAAAGTGCAGACGCCCCTGAACCGGGCTGGGTATTCCTGCGCGCCCGTCAGCCAGAGATCTGACCGCGCCCATTGACCTGACATTTGCCAACACAAGGAGCAAACACTTAATTTATATAGAGAAATACCATGATGAAAAGCGTACAAACCCGCAAACCCCTGCGTCGCAGCAAACCCATCAACCTGCCTGTGCAAGAGCACGACGACGATGCGTTTCTGATCCAGTTCAGCACCCGCTTCAGCGGTGGCTTCGCCATCTCCTGCGATGGCATCCCGGGCGAGTTCTCCATCGAAGAACTCAACTGATCCTGCGTGATGCAGGCAGGCCGCATCTCACGGCGGCCCCTTGCACTCTTAGTCCCGGACAGTCCTAGACCTGGCAGGCAGCCGGTTCAGGCACCTCCAGCAGCAGGCACTCCTCTTCGCTGTCACCCAGTCTGACCCGATTGCACTGACTCAGCCCCAGTTTGGCCAGTAGCCGGACCGAGCGTTCATTGCCCGGAGTGACGATGGCAACGACCCGGTTTACCCCCAGCCTCTCACGACCATCCTGCAGCGCCGCCCGCGCCGCCTCAATGGCGTAGCCCTGCCCGCGCCAGGCCGGCAGGAAGGCGTAGCCGATGTCTTCACAGGGCAGGGTATCGCGCCGGATCAGGCCGCAGATACCGAGGCTGGCACCATCTTCCCGCCGCGTCACCAGGTAGAGGCCGTGGCCGTGACGGGCATAGCTCACCATAGGTCCCTGCTGAATGTACTCTTCCGCATCCCCCTGCGTGCGCAGACCCCGATCGCCGATGTAGCGGTGGAAGTCGCCGTCGTTGAGCAGCTCGAGAATGAAGGGGGCGTCGGCAGGGGTCAGTTCGCGCAGCATCAGGCGCTCGGAGAGGATCATGGCAAGGGCTCCATTCAGCAGAAACAGGCCCCAAGACTGCGCCCGCCGCCCGCCCTTGGCAAGGGCCTGCCGACATTTCTGCCGGGATGACATGAGCCGCGCCGCGCTTCCCGCTATACTGCCCACCCCACGACAACCCCATGCAACAGGCAGGAGAGCCACCATGACCGGGACCCCCGAATTCTTTGACGAAGAGACGCTGCTGGAGATGGTGGAAAACCAGCTCGCCGACGGCCATCCCCTGCAGGTGAAGGCCACCCTGATGCGGCTGGTGATGAAGGGCACCCCGCGGGAGGAGGCGCTGCAATACATCGCCTGTGCCCTAGGTGCCGAACTCATGGCCATGGAGGCCGAGCAGGGCCCGTTCAACCTGACCCGCTACGCCGAGTTCCTCGACAGCCTGCCCGAGATGCCCTGGGCCGAGTAAGCCCCCTCGTTAGGCAAGGCGGGTGACCAGCCATTATCATTACTCCCACCACCAATGACGGGAGTATGGGGACATGCGCTGGCAAGATCGCCGTGAGAGCAACAACGTGGAAGACAGGCGCCAGGAGGGCGGTGGCAGCGGGGGTGGCGGCCTGCCCATCGGCGGCAAAGGGCGCCTCATCCTGCTGCTGGTAGTCATGGTGGCGGGCTATTACGGCGTGGACCTCAGCCCCCTGCTCGACGAGCCGGCCCCGCAGAGCCAGACCCAGCGCCAGAACCCGTCACAGGCATCAAGCGATCCTCTCGCCCGCTTTACCTCGGTGATGCTCGCCTCCACCGAGGATGCCTGGGACAAGCAGTTCCAGCAGAGCGGCAAGCGCTACCAGCCTCCCAGACTGGTGCTCTATCGCGGGGCGACCCGCACCGGCTGCGGCCAGGGCCAGTCGGTGATGGGGCCCTTCTACTGCCCGGCGGATAGCACCGTCTACATCGATCTCTCCTTCTATCAGGACATGCGCGACAAGCTGGGTGCCGACGGCGACTTTGCCCAGGGTTACGTGATCGCTCACGAGGTGGGCCACCATGTGCAGCACCTGCTCGGCATCTCCACCAAGGTGCGCCAGCAACAGCAGGGGCTGAGCCAGGTTGCCCAGAACCGGCTGTCGGTCAGGCTGGAGCTGCAGGCCGATTGTCTTGCCGGCGTCTGGGGCCACTACATGGAACAGGAGCAGGTGCTGGAGCGTGGCGATCTGGAGGAGGCCCTCAACGCCGCCCAGGCCATAGGTGACGACCGGCTGCAGCAGCAGGGCCAGGGCCGGGTCGTGCCGGACAGCTTCACCCACGGCACCTCGGCCCAGCGCCTCGCCTGGTTCAAGAAGGGCTTTGACAGCGGCAGCCCCGCCAGCTGCGACACCTTCGCCGCCCGCTGAACGCAGTCAGCACGAGGGGCCGGCTCTTTCGGGAGCCGGCCCCTTCTGTTTACCGCCGGCCAGGGCTACCTCTCATACGGGGCCGCCCGCCAGCAGGTCGGTGAAGACAAAGCCGTCCCGCTGCACCGTCTCTCCCACCCGGACCGCCAGGGGGCGGAGGAACATGGGCCCGTCGTACACCAGGGTGTGGAACTCGCCGTTCTCGCCGCAAGGATCCACCCCGGCGGGCAAGGCCGCGAGGAGCCCCGAATCAAATTCATGCCCCCCCAGGGCGACATCCAGCTTCCCCGGATCCAGGGTGCAGATCCTCGCCTTGAGCCCGGCAGCCATCATCTCCCTGGCCAGATCCGTGGTGTCGCTGCCCCAGAGCGGGAACAGCGGCGTGATCCCGGTACCCGCCAGCTGCTTCTCCCGGTAGGCCCGCACCTCCTCGAGGAAGAGATCGCCGAACGCCACGTGGTGGATCCCCTGCACCAGCACCCCGGCAATGAAACCCGTCATGATGCGGCCGTACTCCTCGTTGCTGCAGGGCCAGGGCAGATCGATGCAGTGCAGGGGCAGCCCCACACACTCGGCCTGCATCTCCAGCAGGCGCTTGCGCACCCCGTGCATGGCGACCCGCTCGAAGGCCTCGTTGAGGGTGGTGAAGAGCCCGACCACTTCGATGGAAGGATCCTGGCGCAGGCGATGCAGGGCCCAGGCGCTGTCTTTGCCGCTGCTCCAGGAGAGCAGCACCTTGGTCTTGGTCATGATTTCTCCGACTGTCCCGCCCCGGCAAGAAGCTGAAAGACAGTGTTGCAAATTGTGCGATTTACATTGCGGGATACAAAAGCATACCCTCGTGGTTGAGCGTATCCCCGCAGAGCATGGGGGAGAATAACTAAAAAAACGATGGGAAACATAAGGATATGAGTACAGTCAGCACACCTCACGACCACGGTCGTCCCCTCAATCGACAGGACTACAAGACCCTGAGCCTGGCTGCCCTCGGCGGCGCCCTCGAATTCTACGACTTCATCATCTTCGTCTTCTTCGCCGTTGTCATCGGCGAACTCTTCTTCCCGGCCGACATTCCCGAGTGGCTGCGCCAGTTCCAGACCTTCGGCATCTTCGCCGCCGGCTATCTGGCCCGCCCCCTGGGGGGCATCATCATGGCCCACTTCGGCGATCTCATCGGCCGCAAGCGCATGTTCACCCTGAGCATCATCATGATGGCGCTGCCAACCCTGCTGATCGGCCTGCTGCCCACCTATGCCGCCCTCGGCATCGCCGCGCCTCTGCTGCTGCTGCTGCTGCGGATCCTGCAAGGTGCCGCCATCGGCGGCGAAGTGCCGGGTGCCTGGGTCTTCGTGGCCGAGCACGTACCCGCCAAGCGGGTTGGCGTCGCCTGCGGCACCCTCACGGCGGGACTGACCGCCGGCATCCTGCTCGGCTCCCTGGTCGCCACCGCCATCAACCGCAGCATGAGTCCGAGCGATGTGAGCGAGTGGGGCTGGCGCCTGGCCTTCGTTCTCGGCGGGGTATTCGGCATCGTCGCCATGTACCTGCGCCGCTGGCTGCACGAGACCCCGGTCTTCGCCGAGATGCAGGCCAACAAGTCCCTGGCCGAGGAGCTGCCGCTCAAGACGGTGCTGCGCGAGCACAAGGGCAGCGTCGTCGTCTCCATGCTGCTGACCTGGCTGCTCTCCGCCGGCATCGTGGTGGTGATCCTGATGACCCCCACCTACCTGCAGAAGGTGCACGGCATCAGCCCTGCGGATGCCCTGACCGCCAACTCCCTGGCCATAGTCGCGCTCACCCTGGGCTGCATCGTCTACGGCCGCCTGATAGACAGCCTCGGCAGCGGCCCGACCTTCATCCTGGGCTCCCTGCTGCTGGCCGGCTCCGCCTACGCCTTCTATCACGGTCTGGCGGCCGGTACGGAGCAGCTTGTTCCCCTCTACATGCTGGCGGGATTTGCGGTGGGGATCGTCGGCGCCGTGCCCTACGTCATGGTCAACGCCTTCCCGGCAGTGGTGCGCTTCTCCGGGCTCTCGTTCTCCTACAACGTGGCCTACGCCATCTTCGGCGGCCTGACGCCCATGCTGGTGACCCTGTGGATGAAGAGCGACGTGCTGGCCCCTTCCCACTACGTGGTCAGCCTGGCCGGCCTCGGCTTCGTGCTCGGCTGCTGGCTCTGGCTGCGTCAGCGCGGCCAACGCCAGGTCACGCCCCAGGCAGCCTGATCGGCCTGCGCCGGCGACGCCTGATGACATGAGATGAACAGGGGCCCCGACTGTCGGGGCCCGCTCGTTCCGGCTATATTCAGCCGGGCTCCTGTAGAGTTGCCACCCCCCTGGGTCGGATCCGTCGTCCGCCCCCCTGTTTTTGCCAACCCCCCCGAGGTGCAAGATGTTCTTCCAGGTCGTATTTCTCGCCTTGCTGGCCCTGCTGCCCATGGTCAACCCCCCCACCACGGCCACCCTGTTGCTGGGCCTGAGCAAGGGGATGTCCCGCGAGCACATTCGCCGCCAGATCAATCTGGCCGCCCTCTATCTGTTTGCCACCCTGTGCGTCAGCTTCTTCATCGGATCCTCCATTCTGGATCTGTTCGGGATCTCCATCCCCGGGCTGCGCCTCGCCGGTGGCCTCATCATCGCCTTCATCGGTTTTCGCATGTTGTTCCCGGCGCCGAGCCAGGCCACCGAGAATGACATCAACCAGAGCATCGCCTTCGTGCCCCTCACCATGCCCAGCATGTGCGGGCCGGGCACCATGGCCCTGGTCATCAGCGGCGCCGCCCAGATCGCCGAGTTGCCGGCAGACTACAATCGTTTTGTCATCTACTCCGGCATGGTCACCGCCTTCGCCCTGATGAGCCTGCTCAGCTGGGGCGTGCTGAAACTGGCGGATCCGGTGTGCAAGATCCTCGGCGCCACCGGGATTGACGCCATGACCCGCATCATGGGCTTCCTGTTGGTGTGCATGGGCATGCAGTTCTGCATCAACGGCGTCAAGGAGGTGGCCCAGGATCCCGTGTTCCACGGTCCTGCCGCAGTCCAGGTCGAGCACCCCGTGCCTGTAGCGGACAAGGAGACCTTGCCACAGGCACCGAGTACCGCCCCCTGACAGGTGAGCCTGCCTCGAACGCATTGCGATGTTTTTTTGTACAGCTGGCATTCAGCCGGGTGGGCCTAGAATGGATCCGGCACATCAACCCTCAGGAGAGATACCATGGAAGATACGCTGACCGAGATTGGAAGCTACAGCCTGTTTCACGAGTATCTGAACGTGGTCGGTGTCGATGGCCCCACCCCCGCCCAAGGTACGCAGGGGTGGGAATACAAGGAGGCCGACCGCCTGGTGGCCCTGATCAAGCGCGATGCCAAGGGCCACACCCGCTACTACATCGATGCCCGCGCCATCTCGGTCAATTGACACCGATTATTCTGCAAGCCCCGGCCTACTGACCGGGGCTTTTTGTTGTCTGTGACCCCTGAATAGCAAAACCCCGGCAAGGGCCGGGGTCTGAATGTGTCGGGTTACCTCTTTGCGCGGCTAACCCAACCTACGAAGTGCCGCCCACGGTGAGCTGATCCAGCTTGAGGGTGGGCTGGCCGACACCGACCGGCACGCTCTGCCCCTCCTTGCCGCAGACCCCGACCCCGCGATCCAGCGCCAGATCGTTGCCCACCATGGAGACCTGACTCATGGCCTCGGGGCCGTTGCCGATGAGCGTGGCACCCTTGATGGGGGCAGTGATCCTGCCATCCTCGATGAGGTAGGCCTCGGAGGCGGAGAAGACGAACTTGCCGGAGGTGATGTCCACCTGGCCGCCGCCGAAGTTGGGGGCATAGATGCCGCGCTTGACCGAGGCGATGATCTCCTGGGGATCCGACTCCCCGGCCAGCATATAGGTGTTGGTCATGCGCGGCATCGGCAGGGCGGCGTAGGATTCGCGCCGGCCGTTGCCGGTGAGCGGCACGCCCATCAGGCGGGCGTTCTGCTTGTCCTGCAGGTACCCCTTGAGGATGCCGTTCTCGATCAGCACGTTGTAACCGCCCGGTGTCCCCTCGTCGTCGATGGAGACGGAGCCGCGACGGCCCACCAGGGTGCCGTCATCGACGATGGTGCAGAGCTTGGAGGCCACCTGCTCGCCGATGCGACCGGCGAAGGCGGAGGAGCCCTTGCGGTTGAAGTCCCCCTCCAGGCCATGGCCCACCGCTTCATGCAGCAGCACGCCGGGCCAGCCGGCCCCGAGCACCACCGGCATGGTGCCGGCCGGGGCGTCGATGGCTTCCAGGTTGACCAGCGCCTGGCGCACGGCTTCGCGCACATAGCCGAAGGCGCGGCTCTCCAGCCCGTCCAGTTCTAGGAAGTAGTCGTAGCCGAAGCGACCACCACCGCCGGCGCTGCCGCGTTCCCGGCGCTCCCCCTTCTCGGCGATCACGGTCACCGAGAGGCGCACCAGGGGACGCACATCGGCGGCGAGTGTGCCGTCGGTGGCGGCCACCAGGATCTCTTCATAGACGCCGCTGATGGAGGCCATCACCTGATTGATGGCGGGATCCAGGCTGCGGGCGAACTTGTCCATCTGCTCGAGCAGGGCGATCTTCTGCTGTTTGTCGAGGGTCTGCAGGGGATCCATGGCCGGATAGAGCAGGTTCGCCTCCGTGCGGGCCCAGGCCTTCACCTTGCCCTGGGCACCGGCGGCTGCGATGCCGCGGGCGGCGGTCACCGACTGCTGCAGCGCCAGCAGGCTCAGCTCGTCCGAGTAGGCGAAACCGGTCTTCTCGCCGCTGACGGCGCGCACCCCGACCCCCTGATCGATGTTGTAGCTGCCGTCCTTGACGATGCCATCTTCCAGCATCCAGGACTCGTGCCAGCTGCGCTGGAAATAGAGGTCGCCGAACTCTACCTGATGGCTCATCAGGCTGCCGAGCAGCTGTTGCAGGCGCCCTTCGTCGAGATCATTCGGGGCCAACAGGGAGGCACTAACCTGGCTCAATAGACTCAAATCTTTCTCTCCAATCTCGATGTGAGATGTCGTAATGGTGAAATCCCGACCCTGGGTTCGATTCGCGAACCGTCAGCGGACGTCAAATACACTATAGGATTCGCGAACATCCGAGTACGCCGCCATGGGGCGAATCGAACCTGCGTATATTCACAACGGCTTGGCGTGTTGCAGCACCGGTAAACGGCTGCGCTTCAGTTCTTCACCACAGCATCAGAGCAAACGGGCGTGCTCCATCACGGGCATGGTGCGCTTCAGCTCGGCAACCAGCTGCTCGTCCATCTGTGCCAGCACCGTGCCACACCCGCTGTCCCGGCAGGCCAGCACCCGGCCCCAGGGATCGATCACCATGCTGTGGCCCCAGGTCTGGCGCCCCGTCTCGTGGGTGCCCCCCTGATTGGCGGCCACCACATAGCACTGGTTCTCGATGGCACGGGCCCGCAGCAGCGGCTCCCAGTGCGCCTCGCCGGTCACGGCGGTAAAGGCGGCGGGCACCAGCAACACGCGGGCACCGGCCCGGGCCAGCTGGCGATAAAGCTCGGGGAAGCGCAGATCATAACAGATCGAGAGGCCGAGGGGACCAAAGGGGGAGTCCAGCACCACGGGGGACGCCCCCGGACTGAAGGTTTCCGATTCCCGGTAACGGCCATGGTTGTCCGCCACGTCCACGTCGAACAGGTGGATCTTGTGATAGTGGCCCCTGAGCTCCCCGGCCGGATCGAACACCAGGGAGCTGGTGTGGATATGATCGGACCCGGGGATGGTGGTGGGCATGGCCCCGGCCACCAGCCAGATGCCGTGCTCGCGGGCCCACTCGGCCAGCTGGGCCTGGATGGGGCCGTCACCGATCGCCTCGGCCCCGTCCAGGTAGCCCTGACGCTCGCCAAACAGGGCGAAGTTCTCCGGCAGCAGGGCCAGCAGCGGCCGCCCGGCCGGCAACGCAGCCAGCTGGGCGGCGATCTCTTCCCGGTTATCCTGCCACTGACGGCCCGATACCAGCTGTATTGCGGCTAACCACATGACTCGCTCCTTGTCGTGTTCTCGGCCGGGAGGCTGACTGCCCCGGGCCCTCATGGTGCACTATGGCCCTTTACCCCGCGGGGTGAAAGTCTGCCCGTCTCAACGCTGACCTGGCCCGTCGTGCTTGGGGCTGAGCAGGAAGGGGGTCACCTCATGCGCCGGCAGGCTGGGAGCCACCGCATCGACAGCCTCCTTCTGCTCCTGGTTGAGCTTGATGCGAGCCCGGTTGCGCCCCGCCTCGATCAGTTTGGGATCATCCAGCGGGCCGGAGACCCGAAAATCGATGCGGGTCACCACGTCCACCACGGGTTCGAGCAGTTTGGAGAGCGCCAGCACATAGAGCCCGGTGATCGGGGTCAGGGAGAAGGCCGCCACCACCGGCAGGGTGCCCCCCAGGTTCGGCGAGAAGCTCAGTTCGTAGTCGAGGTGCCAGCGTACCAGGTCGGCGATCCCCTCCCCGCGCAGGTTGCCCGCCGCCCCCTTCATGTAGAAGTCGTTGTTCTCCACCACCCCCTGCCTGACCTTGGCCGAGGCGGACATGGACTCGAAGTAGAAGCCCTTGTCGAACACGTCGCGAAAATCGAGGCGCAACTTGCGCAGCAATGAGTCGAGGCTGAGCAGGGAGAGCAGCCGTGCCCCCTTGTCGTTGACCTCCCGCAGGGTCCCCCCCTCCAGCTGATAGTCGGCACTGCCGGCCAGGCTCTGCAGGTTCAGGCGGTAGGGGGTGTCACGCCAGGCCAGATCCAGCGCCAGCTTGCCCGGCGCATCGCCGATGGGCGAGGTAAAGCCAAGGCGCTTGAGCAGCATCTCGCTGTTCGGGGTCGCGAGGTGAACCCGGGCACGGGTCTGCATCTGGCCGCTGCGCGCCAGCCACTCGGCGCTGCCGGTCAGGGTGCTGCCGGCCAGGCGCATCTCCAGCCCCTTGAGATCGAGCCGGTTGGCGCCGGGGACCAGCTCCCCCTTCAGCTCGCCCAGGGGCAGTTTGCCGAAGCGGCAGTCCACGCAGCTGAAGGTGAGCCAGGGGATGGCATCCATGATGGCCTTGTCCTGTCGCTCATCGGGATCCGGGCTGAGATCGGCCCCCTTGCCTGACCAGTAGATGCGGGCGAACCTGGCGTCGACGGGCTGACGGGGTGCCACCGGCAGGCGAACCACCCCCATGACGTCCGGGCTGTCGATCACGACCTCGGTCGCCTGGTTCACCGGCCCCACGGTAAAGTGCACCGCCTTGAGGTTGGCGCTGCCGATGTCGGCACGGGCCAGCTGGCCATCGACCCACCACTCCTGGGGCAGGAAGGCGGGACCGACCACCGCCGCCCCCGTCTCCTCGCCCTTGCCGGGCAGCCAGCGTGCGAGCCGGGCCAGCCAGCCCGCCACGTCCGCCTGCTGCTGGTTGATGGTGAGCAGCATGGGCCTGTCCTGGATCACCCGCGCCCCGGGTTGACCGACATTGACTCGCACCCGGCTCAGGTATGCCGCCCCTTCGCCATAGACCAGGCGGCTCTGCATGTCGACGTCCGTCCCCAGCACGGCACGGATGTCGGCGCTGCCGTCCCTGCCCCGCGCCGTCACCCTGAGGGGAAGACGATCCCCCGGGGCCTTGGTCAGCGGCACCGGCAGATCCAGCCCCATGCCCTGCAGGTCGGAGTTCAGGGCGAGCTGGAAGCTGAAGGCCTGCTTCTCCGGCAGGGTCAGCCCCAGGGTCCCCGCCCAGTTGCTGCGCCCCTGGAGCATCGCCAGGGCGGGGATGTCCTGGCGCTGGCGACTGCTGTCCCAGCTGCCCTTGAACTTGAGGTCGGCCTGGTAGGCATGGGGCAGCCGCTTGCCCTGATAGTCCAGAGTCAGCGGCTGGTTCCACAGGCTGGCCTTGAGGTTGTGGATGCGCGTCTGCTCGTTGTCATACTCGAGTCGCCCCTCCACCTTCTCCAAGGGGAGGTCCAGGGAGGCGATCCTCACCTTGTTGTCGTGGAAGCTGGCGTCTCCGCTGGCCTTGACCTCGCCCTCTCCATCCAGGGGAATGTCCAGCTTGACCGTGCCCTTCATGGGACCGTGGATCTCCACCTCCCGCAGCGCCTTCCCCACCGAGTCGCCGAGGGGGGAATCCTGCAGATAGTCGCTGATGGCCTGCCCCTCCCCCTGGACCCTGGCATCCACATAGAGGTGGGCACCGGGGGAGAGATCCGGGATCCAGGCGTGCACCGAGTCGGAGCTCGCCTTGCCGAGCCGGGTCGCGCTGCTGCGCATGTCCAGCCCCGCATTCTGGAACAGGAGATCAATCTGCAGGTCGGTCAGCGGCTGCCAGCCGGGGAAGAATTCATAGGTGGCCTGCTCCAGGGGCACCGCCACCTGGAAGACCCCCTCTCCGTGTGCGTAGGGGAAGTCTTTGAACTCCCCGTACCAGAGCAGGTCTGCCCCCTTCGCCTTGCCCCCCTTGATGGCCCCGCTCAAGTAATCCACCAGATCGTCGCTCATCACGGCCAGGGGGTAGTAGCGATCCGCATGGGCCGCATTCTTGACGTCGATGCGGCCAGTCAGGGCGAGGAAGGGGTGCTCGAACAACTCGAGGCGAAAGCGGCTGACGAGGCGCAGGTCGGGGTTGTCCAGGGCGATGTCCTGGCCATAGAGCACCCAGCCTTCCGGCACCTGCCACCAGTCGAGCCGAGCGCTCAGGCTGTCGACCGGGATGGGCTCCTTGAAGTGACGGGCGGGGTCGACCTTCCCCTTGCCCAGGGTGAGGCGGGCGCTGCCACCGGTCGGGGTCAGCCAGAAGTCGCCATCCAGTTTCTGCAGGCCTGGCACGTCGTGCCAGGCCTGGGTCTCGAACCCCTTCAGCTGCCCGCTCAGGGACAGATCCTGCCAGTCGCCATCAGCCTGCAGCACCAGCTCCTGCAGCTGACCCCTGGGCCGGGTGCGCTTGAGGGTCTCGGTCAATTCGGGGTAGAGGCCGGACACCAGCTGGCTCAGGTTGGCGACCTGGTCGAGATCGATGGCAGGCACATAGCCCTGGATGCGGGAGCCCACCCGTTCGAGCTGGAGCCGGCTGCGCAGCCAGGTGGCACCGTCGAGCTTGAAGGTGACGTCGTGGCTCGCGAGCTGCCACTCCTCGCCGTCGCGGCGCAACTGGATCTTGCCGCCCCGCAGATCGAGTCGATGGGGCTCGCCTTTGGTTTCATCCTTCCAGATCAGATGGTTGTTGCCAAACGCCAGCAGGGAGTCTCCCAGCCTGCCGTCCGCAAAGTCGCTCCAGAGCTGGAAATCGAGCTGGCCGCTCACCGCTGGCTCGCCGGCGTGGATCCTGGCCAGCATGGGGCTGATGTCGAGCTCGCTGGCCCCCAGGTAGAGCTGACCCCTGAGGCGGTCGAGGCGCGCCTCGGGGGCATCCACGTCGATGATGAGATCCAGGGTGCTCTCGCCCATCCCGTTGATGAGGTAGGCCTTGCCGACCCCCTGATGACGCTTGCCGCGATTCTGCCAGCGCAGCTGGGCGATGCTGAGGGCACGCACCTCGCCGAACGCCGTGGTGAGGCTGAGGCGGCTGTCGTGAATGTCGAAGGTGGAGAGCTGGGTCAGCAGGAAGCGCAGCAGGGCTTCCTGCTGGTTCACGCCCTTGTCGTTGGCCGGGGTGGCCGGCTGGGTCAGATCCAGCGCGATGTCGCCGTCGCTCAGGAGCAGCTGGCCGAACACCGGCTTCCAGTCGTGGAGGGAGCGCCAGAAGTCGAGGTGGGCCCACACCTTGCCAAGGCGCAGGGAGAAGCGGCCCGAATCGGGGGCGATGACGAGCCCTTCCAGCTCGATGGCCGGGCCGCGCTGGGTCCAGTCCAGCCCGACGTGCCCGACGCTCACCTCCAGCTGGCTCTCCCCGAGCAGGGTCGCGATCACGGCCTGGCGGTGCTGGTTGAGCATGGGGCCGCCCAGTCGCACCACGCTGACCAGAATGGCCAGCAGTACGAAGAGGACTCCGAGGGCCAACCAGCCCCGACTCAGCCAGCGATAGATCAATTACATCATCACCACATCGAATTGTTCCTGCCCACAGAGCGGTTCGGACACCACCCTGACCTGCTTGCCGATGAAGACTTCCAGCTCGGCAAGGCTGTGAGACTCCTCGCCCCGCAGGTAGTCGGCCACGGAAGGGGCCGCATAGACGGTGAACTGATCCGCGTCGTAGGCGCGGTTGACCCGGATGATCTCCCGCAGGATCTCGAAGCAGACCGACTCCACCGTCTTGACCCGACCGCGCCCCTTGCACTCGGGGCACTCGGCGCACAGCACGTGCTCCAGGCTCTCGCGGGTACGCTTGCGGGTCATCTCCACCAGGCCGAGCTGGGAGAAGCCGTTGACGTTAGTCTTGGCCCTGTCTTTCGCGAGCGCCAGCTCCAGGCTGTGCAAGACCCGGCGGCGGTGATCCTCGGACTGCATGTCGATGAAGTCGATGATGATGATGCCACCGAGGTTGCGCAGCCGCAGGTGGCGGGCGATGGCGGCGGTCGCCTCGATGTTGGTATTGAAGATGGTCTCTTCCAGGTTGCGATGGCCCACGAAGGCGCCGGTGTTGATGTCCACCGTGGTCATGGCTTCGGTCTGGTCGATGATGAGGTAGCCGCCGGATTTCAGCTCCACCTTGCGCTCCAGGGCGCGCTGGATCTCGTTCTCCACGTCGTAGAGATCGAAGATGGGGGACTCCCCCAGGTAATACTCCAGCTTGCCGGCGAGCTCGGGCACGTACTCCTCGGTGAAGCGCTTGAGCTGGTCGAAGCTCTGGCGCGAGTCCACCCGGATCTTGTCGAGCTCGGCACCGACGAAGTCGCGCACCACCCTAAACGCCAGGCTGGGATCCTCGTAGAGGATCTTGCACGGCGGGTACTTCTGCTTGCGCTCCAGGATCTTGCGCCACAGGCGCTTCAGGAAGGCGGCGTCCTGCTCCAGCTCCTGCTCCCCCACCCCTTCGGCGGCAGTGCGGATGATGTAGCCGCCGAGCTCGTCCACGTAGCCGGCAACGGTGCGCTTGAGACGCTCACGCTCCGCCTCTGACTCGATGCGCTGGGAGACCCCCACGTGGGCGCTGCCCGGCATGAAGACCAGGTAGCGGGAAGGCAGGGTGATGTCAGTGGTGAGGCGGGCCCCCTTGGTACCGAGGGGATCTTTCACCACCTGCACCATGATGTCCTGACCCTGGCGCACCAGCTCGGCGATGTTGCCGGCCTGGAACTGCTCCTTCTCCTTGATCGCCACGCACTCGGTGTGGGGCACTATGTCGGAGGCGTGCAGGAAGGCCGCCTTGTCCATGCCGATATCCACGAAGGCCGCCTGCATACCGGGCAGCACCCGGCTGATCTTGCCCTTGTAGATGTTGCCCACGATGCCGCGCTTGGCCTGACGCTCCACGTGCACTTCCTGCAGCAGACCGTTCTCGACCAGGGCGACCCGGGTTTCGGAGGGGGTGACGTTCACCAGCAGTTCTACCGACATAAGTTACCTTGCCTGTTCCAGTGTTGAATTCAATGAAGCCAATCCGGCACAACTCGCGCAAGGAAAACGCAGCAGAGCCCAGCTGACGGGAAGTTACTTGAGCTGTTCCAGATGCTGTTTGATCAGCAGGTCCGTCTCCAGCAGGGGCAGGCCGACCACGGCGCTGTAGCTCCCCTCGATGCGGCTGACGAACTTGCCGGCAATGCCCTGGATGGCGTAGGCGCCGGCCTTGTCACAGGGCTCACCGGTGCGCCAGTAGGCCTCGATCTCCGCCTCGTCCAGCTTGCGAAACGCCACGTTGGTGGTGACCAGCCGCACGTCGCAGCGCTCCGGGGTGGCCAGGGCCACCGCCGTCATCACCTGATGTACCCGCCCGGAGAGTGCCTCCAGCATGTCCTTGGCGTCCAGCAGATCGGAGGGCTTCTCCAGCACCCGGTCACCCAGCACCACTATGGTGTCGGCACCCAGCACGGGCAGCGCCGTGGGGGCCGCGGCCACGCCGGCCATCGCCTTGTCCCGGGCCAGCCGGCAGACGTAGTCCTGTGGCTTCTCGTCCGCTTCCCGCTGCTCGGGGACATCCAGCCTGAGCACCTCGAAGCGGTAGCCCAGCTGGGTCAGGAGTTCGTGCCGGCGGGGCGAGCCCGAGGCGAGATACAGTTGCAGTTCGTTGTGCTTGTTCATATTCACTCAATGAGACGAGGAGCAGTCACAATCCGTTGTTTTTGCTCAGATTCATTTGATATTGAAGCGACGCCGCACCTTGCGCAAGACCATAAAAATCCAGGGCCATATTAACATCGTTGTCAACGTCGACCAAAAGTAGGCGAAATTGAGGCTGGCCCGGCTGAACAGGTGTTCGGCCCAGAACACGGTGATCTTCCCCACCAGGGAGAGCAGGCCGATGATCAGCGCCTGCTGCCAGAGGGAGAAGTTGCGGATCTTCTGGAACTGGAAGGCCGCCAGGTAGGTGGTGATGGCCATGGCCATGGCCCGCACCCCGAGGGTGCTGCCGAGCAGCACGTCCAGCAGCAGGCCCGCCACCCAGGCGGTACCGACGTTGGTGCGGTGCGGCAGCGCCAGCGCCCAGTAGATGAGCACCATGGCGAGCCAGTCCGGCCGGAAGGGCTCGAATTGAAAGGGAAGCGGCAGGATGGAGAGGCACAGGGCCAGCAGGATCGAGCACCAGATCCAGATCCTGCCGCTGGCGGGTTGCAGCATCAGTGCGTCGCCCCCGCCGCCGAGGTCGCCGTCGCCGCCGAGGCGTTCGCCGCGGGCTCCTCATCCTTGTCGTGCACGTCCGGTTTCTTGTCGGTCCACAGCAGCAGCAGGTAGCGCAGTCTGTCCAGCGCCACCAGGGGCTTGGCCTCGATCTGTGCGAAGGGTTTGCCCTCCACGTAGTCGGAACGGGTCACGGTGGCCACCGGATAGCCTTCCGGGAAGCGGCCGCCCAGGCCCGAGGTGACCAGCAGGTCGCCGACCTGGACGTCGGTGTTGCGCGGCAGGTTGCGCAGCTCCAGCTTGTCGAGCTCGCCGCTGCCGGAGGCAATGGCGCGCAAGTCGTTGCGCAGCACCCGCACCGGGATGCCGTGGCTGGAGTCGGTGATGAGCAGGACGCGGCTGGTGGTGGATCCAACGTGCAGCACCTGGCCGACCACCCCCTGATCGTTGATCACCGGCTGGCCGTTGTAGACGCCGTCCAGCGCCCCCTTGTTGATCAGCACCTGGTGGCTGAAGGGATCGGAATCCACCGACAGCAGCTCGGCCACCATCTTGCGGGACTCCTTGTGCACGGGGGAACCGAGCAGCTCCCGCAGGCGCTGGTTCTCGTGCTCCAGCTGATCCATCTTCAGCAGGCGCGAGCGCAGGGTGAACAGTTGCTGTTCCTGCTGCTTGGTCTGCTCGATGAGATCGGCACGGGTCTGCACCTGGGTCGACATGGTGTCGAGCAGGGTACCGGGGGTGTTGGCGATGTACTGCAGCGGGCTCACCAGGGAGCTCAGGTAAACGCGGACGTGGCTGAACACACCGAAGCGGGAATCCGCGACGATGGCAGCGACGGAGATGATGACGGCGAGAAACAACCGTAACTGAAGCGAAGGGCCTCTACCAAAGATGGGTTTCATGAGTCGTCAAAAAAGAGCCGGCGCTCGGCCGGCTTTGGGTCTTATTCGTAGTGGAACAGATCGCCACCGTGCATATCGATCAGCTCCAGCGCCTTGCCACCACCTCGGGCGACACAGGTGAGGGGATCTTCAGCCACGACGACCGGGATGCCGGTCTCTTCCATCAGCAGACGGTCGATGTCCTTGAGCAGGGCACCACCACCGGTCAGCACCATGCCGCGCTCGGAGATGTCGGACGCCAGCTCGGGCGGGGACTGCTCCAGGGCCACCATGACGGCGGAAACGATGCCGGACAGCGGCTCTTGCAGCGCTTCCAGGATCTCGTTGGAGTTCAGGGTGAAGCTGCGCGGCACCCCTTCGGCCAGGTTGCGACCGCGGACTTCGATCTCGCGCACCTCTTCGCCCGGGTAGGCGGAGCCGATCTCGTGCTTGATGCGCTCGGCGGTGGCTTCCCCGATCAGGCTGCCGTAGTTGCGACGCACGTAGCTGATGATGGCTTCGTCGAACTTGTCGCCACCGATACGGACGGACTGGGAGTAGACCACGCCGTTCAGGGAGATGATGGCCACTTCGGTGGTACCACCACCGATGTCCACCACCATGGAACCGGTCGCTTCGGAAACCGGCAGGCCGGCACCGATGGCGGCAGCCATGGGCTCATCGATCAGGTAAACCTCACGGGCACCGGCGCCCAGGGCGGATTCCTTGATGGCGCGACGTTCCACCTGGGTGGAGCCGCACGGTACGCACACCAGCACGCGCGGGCTGGGGCGGAAATAGTTGTTGTCGTGAACCTGCTTGATGAAGTGCTGCAGCATCTTCTCGGTCACGTAGAAATCGGCGATCACGCCGTCTTTCATCGGACGAATGGCGGAGATGTTACCAGGGGTACGACCCAGCATCTGCTTGGCGGCATGACCGACAGCAGCGACCGATTTGGCGTTCCCGCGCTCTTGGCGAATGGCGACAACTGAGGGTTCGTTAAGGACGATCCCTTGATCTTTTACATAGATCAGGGTGTTGGCAGTTCCCAAGTCGATCGACAGATCGTTGGAAAAGACGCCTCTGAGCTTTTTGAACATGGCTACGGGAAATCCTAAGAATTTTGAGGTGCAGAAAACCGGCTAACTTTACCAATGCCCACCCCAATGGGCAAGCGCTCAAACTGTCGCCAATCAATCAGGCGCGACAAAAATGCGAGTCATCACTCACCCGCACAAGCCGACAAACTCTACGAAACAAGGAGATAAGACGCAGGTGTACACCAATGCGTCTCTCTCATCGCCGCGGCACGGGTGTCAGGGCATCACTTCCCGGCGATAAATAATTCTGTCATTACCCCGATCCCGGCCAAAGATGGCCTCCCCCAGCAGGTGATCCGCCGTGGCCGGGTCCGCCAGCCAGAGGGGAGAGAGGGGCTGTTTGTCCAGCAGGATCTCGTAGGGAATGCGCACACTCTGGTTCGGCGCGGCGAAGTGGAACCGGGTCTCCCCGCCCTCGACGCGCCCCTCGCTGCCACCGGGGGCAACCTGCCCCAGGCCGAGGCGGATCCGGGCGCCATCCTGGAGGCCCAGCTCCCCGGTCGCGGCGTCGTAATGTTGCTCGCCATCGGTAAAGCGAATGCCTTCGTTCGCGAGGGATATCCGGGTACAGAGATCGTCCTGATTCACCCGCCACAGGCCCGCCTCGAAATATTGCACCTGGAGCGGCAGTGCCAGGGGGGCACTGGCGGCCCCCTGACGGGTGCTGGCCAGCAGGCGGCCGTAGTAGGCGATCATGGTGTTGTCCGTCCCCTGCGGGACATCGAGCCGCTTCGCGGTGCAATTCACCCCGCTCTGGCAGGTGCCGGTCACGGCGGGATTCATGTCCCGGTCGGCGAGGAAGCTGGTCTCGGGCGTCTCGCCATCCGCGACCCGAAGGCCGAACTGCAGCCGCCGCAACGGCTCTTCCGGCGCACTCAGGCCCGGGGTCAGCTCGCGCAACCGCATAAAGCGGCTCTGGCCGGTGAAGTCCGCCACGCCGGCGGACCAGCTGGTCACCAGGGGATCCAGCCGGTTGGATCTGTCCACCCCGTCCTGGTTGTTGGCGACCACCAGGGTGAGGGCACCCCTGGCAAAGGCATCACGGTAGTTCTTCGTGACGCTCCCTTCCTTGTTGCGCGCCTGCACCGTTGTCTGCACGTCAAATGGCTGGCTCATATAGCTGAAACCGCCGCAGGCCGGAGTGACGGTGCCGCTCACCAGATTGAAGTCCCAGGGTACGAAGCGCCCCACCGGCACGCTGCTGGCAGGGGGGATGGTGTACCCGAAGTAACCCGAGGCCGGCGGGGTCGCCGTCATCCGGAACACCCCGACCTCATTGACCGTCTGGGTGAGGGGGTTGAGGTTGCTACTGCCCTGCTGGTTGGAGTGGTCATAGCTGACAGTGCCGACCACTGCCTCCACACCGGGTGAAGGAGCCACCAGCTGGCTGCCAAGGGCGATATTGGCCAGCGTAAAGTTGGGAGTGGGCAGGTTGCCGCTACAGAAGTCGGTATCAATGTCGGCCTGCCAGGCCATGGCAGCAACGGTCAGCGGGAATGCCTCTCCCGTTCGCTTGAACAGCGGGCAGCTACTGTTGCCTGCCGCGCAGGCTCCCTGGGTTGGCGTGATGCAGAGCCCCACCGGACGGCTGATGAAGGTGTCCGACCCCGTCATCACCAGCCCCGCCGTATCTCCGCTGCCATCGTGGCGGGCATTGAGCCGCATCTGGCCCGCGTCTGGATAGCGAACATTCTTCAGGGTCGCCTTGCCCTGGCTATCGAAGTTCACGTTGATGACAGTGCCCGTCGGCGACGCCACATTGGCCGCATATGTCGAGACAGGGTTGCCATCTATCGCGACCTTGCTGCCAAATGCATTGGCATCGGGAGTGATATAAGCGCCCCAGAAGCTGACCGGCTTGCTCACGCCGGCGAAGCCGGGCACGCACTGCTTGGTCGCATCGTCTTTCTTGACGGCGCTGATCACCACATCCTGCGGCCTGTTGGCATAGGTATCCAGCACATCGAACACGAAGCCGCTGTCGGCAAAATTGAGGGTACAGGCAGCGGCACTCAGGGCGCCGCTGCCGGCGCGGCACAGGGTAGTACTGAGCGGCCTGGTGGCGGGTGTCGAGCCGCTCACCCCGACGGTCATGGCCGTCGCCAGATTGTTGCGAAGCTGCAGGGTCGTGGTGCCACCGCTGAAGGTCACGGTGGCGGCGTTGCCTCCATAGGCCACCTGGCTGCTGGCCACCCAGCCATTGCTGCCGCTCTTGAGCGGGGTCAGCGTGGCGCTCACCTGACCCGTGACCAGCAGGCTGCAACTGGCGTTGGCACAGGCGCGTATGGTCAGGGTCTCCGGATTGCAGGTCAGGGCGTTGCCACTGTGATCGAACTCGAAGTGATCGATCTGGGTGCCCACCGGGTTCGAACGCAGGGCGCAGATCTGGACGTTGTCGATCTGGTGGGCGTTGGTCAGCTCCCCCGTGGAGCCTGTCAACGACAGCAGCAGGTTCTCCGGGATCGCCGCCTGGCCGCTCTGGGCGGCGGCATTGAAGCTGCCGATCAGGGTGCTGTAGCCGCTGCCGGTGTTGCGCTCCACCTTGACCAGAGACTGGCCGCTGACCCGGGAGTCGACCGTCAGCCGATAGCGGTGTGGCCGGTTGGTGTTGGTGCCGCTGTCCACGGTCGGCGACAGGCAGTTGCCCGTAGTGTTGGTGGTGCCGTCGTTGCAGGTTCCCTTGAGATAGTTGTAGCCGCTGGTGCCCGAACCCGAGCCCCGCACCACGACCGACTGGCGACGCTGGCCCACGTTGATCGTGCCCCCCTCGCCGGAGAAGTTGCCGAACTCATCGATGCCTATCCCCAGCCAGCCCCCCGCAAACCCGTTCAACCCCGGTTTGAAGCCGTAACCGAGCGGTCCGCCGAAGGCACCGGGCTGGGGGGTCACCCTGGCGTCGGAGAGCACCACCGCCATGCCGTCCGCCCCGTTGCCGCTGTGGGCGTACTGGTCGAACTCTATGGTCACCAGGTTGTTGGCGGCGGGGAAGAGCCGCTGGTAAGTGGCCGAGGTGGATTGCTTGGTGCTGGCCTGGGTCATCCCCAGCCGACCATTGACGATGGCCGGGGTAAAGCTGCCGCTGCTGCGGGCCACCACCCAATTATTGCCGAGGGCGCTGGCGGAGAAGTCGTCGCTGAAGCAGGTGAGCAAGGGCTCACCGCTGTCATAGATGACCTTGCTGTTGCCCTTCAGATTGACGTTCCTGGCGCTCAGCTGGCCCCGCAGCACCACCTCATTCTCGAAGGTGGCGTCCCCTTCCGCGTAATAGGTCCCGGCCAGCTGGTCACTGCCGGTGAGCATGAGGCTGCCGACCACATAGGCCTTGAAGGCGGACCCCGTCTGCAGCTGCGAGTCGTTGTGCGCCGTGATGTCGCCCTTGACGTAAAACGAGGTGGTGCCGCTGCCAACCAGCTTGATAAGGCTGCCCCCCGTCAGTTGCAGATCACCCTCTATGATGTAGGTCTTGCCAGCCGTCAGCGTCATCACGCCGCCATTTTGCATGGTCAGGCTCTTGATCACATAGGTGCTGTATTTGTCCGAGAAGCTGACATTGCCAGACCCGTTGGCATTGACCAAGCCATCTATGGTCAGGCTGCCCAGATCCCAGCGGCTGCTGCTGGCCTCCTTGCCGTAGTTGGGGGTGGTCCCGAGGATGACGGTGGGGGTGGTCCAGTTCGCCACCGTATAGCTGGCCGAATCCGTGCTGCCCGGAAAGGCAGGGCGGGTTTGCTTCAGGCTCGCCACCCCGGTGATCTGGCACTTGCCCGTGCCGCAGGCCAGCGCGTTCATCTCATTCGTATACCCGGTGACCCGCTTGAAGCAGACCTCCAGGCCATTGTAATTCTCCACCCGGGCACCGGACTGCATATAGAGGGTACCGGCCGTATCGTGACTCTGGATGGGGCCGGGGAAGACGCTGTTACAATCCAGCGCGGCCTGGACCGGCAGGCACAGCAACAGCAACAGGGCGGCACACAGGCGACGCATCATGGGTTTACTCCATCGAAGGCTTCAGCCACCATAGTCCGGCTGACGGCAAAATCCGGGTTGGGGCCACTGTTCACGCCCGGATCGCCGCAGCGCCCCTCACTGCGGAATCTGTACCCGGTCTGGGTCCCTCCGGCCGCGCTCACGGCGATCTGCTGACAGCTCACCTCGGCTTCGCAATCCGCCAGCCCGGGCAGCGCAAAGGCGGTCGTGGTCGATGCATCACACCGCTGGGCGGTCCACTCGTCGTTTGGATAGAGTCGGTACAGCGCGATCTCCAGCCCGCTCTGGGCTGCCATCAGGGCCCGCACTCCGCGCACCTCCACCGTATTCTTCTCGCCGCTGTCCACCAGGAAACGGCCCATGGCAGCCGCCAGCAGCGCCATGATGACGATGACGAAGAGAGCGATCATGATGGCGCTGCCGCGCTGGGCGTGTCGCATACGGGGGGGCCTAGGGGACATTGAGCGTCTCCAACTTGTGGTTGAAGAGGACGCGCTCGCCGCGCTGCTCGAACTCCAGCCGCAGCCCCACCTCACTCGAGATAAAGGCAGCGGGATCCCGATAGAAATAGGAACCCGTACCTATATGCTCGGCCATCAGGGCCGGTGTGCTCCCGCTAAAATCCAGGCCGATGGCGGCGCTGGCCCGGGTCAGGGTGGTGCCCGTCACGCAGTAACGCACCTGCTGGCTGGCAAAGTAGACCCGTTGTCCCGGCGACTCCCTGGCAAAGCCACTGCCCAGTGTCATCGCCAGTGCCCCCGAGACCGGACTGCCCACGGTATCGACCCGGGCCACGCAGGTGCCATGGAGGCAGCCCTGAACCAGGGTCAGCACGGGGTCGGCAAGGGGGTAGACGATGGCACTCTCCCCGTCCCGGGGAAGCGGATCCGGCTCGACTATGGTGAGCCCGTTGCCGAGGGCCGAGCCCAGGTAACGGCTGGCGGTGGCGATGGGCCAGAGACGCAGGCAGGCCCCCTGCTCCAGGGCGTTGCCCCCCTCGTCCTCGATGCGCACCGACCCCGGCACCGCGTCCCGCACCTCGCGATTGAGCCGCTCCAGAGCGAAGCGGGCATCGCTCATCAACTGCTCGCGGCGGCTGGCATCCCCGTAGATCTGGGTGCCGATGCCGATGAACTGGCTGGAGAAGGTGGCCAAGACCCCGAGCAGCAGGATCACCATCACCAACTCCACCAGGGTGAACCCTCTCGATAGCGCGCGCATCAGTAGTTCCCCCGATAAAGGGCAAAGGCCAGCTCGCTCTTGTCCGGCAGGCGCACCCACAGCTCGATGCGCTTGCCGATGGACTCGGCGCCATGGCCCGTGCTGCCGAACAGGGTGTCGGGGGTGACAGCAATCTTCACCTGATAGTGGCGATACTCTTCGTCGCTGACACCGGCGGCAGTCTGGGTAAAGCGGTTGGCCTCCACCCAGCTCCCCCCGGTGTCGAAGTCGTCCACGTCGTTGAACCCATAGGGGCGGCTTTCGCCGCCGTCCGGGCCGTAGTCGGCAGGGGCTGTACAGGGGGAATAGGTTACGGCAGGCTCATCTGCCGTCTCGCCGCAGCGAAAACGCCCGCCGTTGTGATCCGAATGCTCGTCGAAGGACTTCTGCAGCACCTCGTTCAGGATGCGCTGGGCCAGCTGGGCCGCCCGCACCTGCTGCACCGGATCCACCGCCTGGGGCGCCTGGTTGATAAGGAGCCCCAGGATGCCGGTCAACGCGATGGCCAGCAGCACGATGCCGACCACGAACTCGACCAGGGTGAAGCCGCGGCGAGCCTTAGGGGATCGCATGGATATAGCCTTCGGGCTCGATGCGCAGCCGGGCGCTTTCCCTGCCGTCGCTCACCACCAGGTTACAACCACCGGTGCAGGTTGACGGAGAGAGGGGGCGGCCGCTGCGCTTGTCGAAAGAGAAGCTGCCTTGGGGGAGGGAGAGGCCACCGGAGGCCGTAACCAGCCGCCCCCGGGTCTGCTCATCCCCGCTCCAGCCAGCGATGGGTCCGGGCGTACAGCTCCCCGTCCGGGTCAGGTGGCCGAAGCGGTTGGCCTCCAGCACCAGCTGGGTACAACGCCCTTCCCCTTCATGCATGTTCATGGTCTGCACCAGCCGCAGCCGGGCCACCAGCTCGTCGCGCAGGGTATGGGTTTCAAAGCCGCCTTTGCCCAGCCACTTGGGCACGGCAAAGGCGGCCAGAATCCCGAGCAACAGGATCACGATGACCAGTTCAATCAGGGTGAAGCCCTTGGTTGTTGCCATTCGGATTCTCACCGGAACAAAAGAGAAAGCGAGGCCGAAGCCTCGCTTGCTTATCACTGAATTAACTACATTTCCCTGCATCAGCATCCAGCTTGCCCACCTTGGATGTGGCAGCTGTAGTGCTTGAACCCTGGGTGTACAAAACACACTCAGCATCTTTCTTATTTGCAGTCGGTACAAATTGATAAGTTGTAGTACTGCCAGAAACGGTGGAACCACTCCAGCCACCATCAAGATTGATAGCAGCCTCAATACCGTCTTTGGAGGCTTTTGGATAACCAGCAAAAATCTTGATTGTTGTTGACCCGGCTCCGCTTACAGTCGCATTTCCGGTTTCATCTTTTTCTTTCCCATCAAGCACTGCGCGGCTATACACCAGCTGGGCAGAACTTTGTACCGCCGCCAACACTCCATTAGCAGCTGCTTTTTTCGCATCATCCTGCAGATTCAGGAACTTGGGTGCGGCGGTGACCGCCAGAATGCCTAGAATGATGATCACGATGACCAGTTCGATCAGGGTGAAACCCGATTGCTTCTTCATTACGTCTTTCCTCGGTTTATCAATTGATATGGGTGGTCACCTGGCCGGAGGCCGGGCGGTAACTGAAACTCATGTAGGCGTCCGTGCTCCCTTGCGGGTCCTGATAGCGCCCATCGCTGCCCTTGCTCAGGCTGTTGACCAGATAGTAACGACAGACTGAATCGAGTCCGTTTCTGCTCACGGTAGCATAAAACTTCAGGTCATTGCCGCTGCCGCGTACCTCGTTAAAGCTGGTGGTCGCCTTGGGCGGATTCTGCAACAGTCCCTCCCAGATATTGAGGCAGCGGGCCGCCGTCAGGCTGGCCGGGTTCACATCGGCGCTGCCACTCGCCGCCGTGTCCATAGGATACCCCGGGGAGAGTTCGCCGTTATTGACCTGAGTGTCGGTTGGCGTCGTCAGGTAAAAACGCGAGCCGTCATAGAGCACTGTGTTGAGCCCATCCTGTTTGGCGCGCCCTTCCGCCTCCCACTGTGCCCGCACCAGGGAGACGCCGGTAGCGAACCCGCCGGAGACCCCCTCCACGCTCGCCTTCTTCGCCTCGTCGGTCACGTCGAGAAAGCGGGGCAAGGCGGTGACGGCCAGGATCCCCAGGATGACAATGACGATCACCAGCTCGATCAGGGAGAAGCCCCCCATCCTGCCGGGGCCCCGACAGGGACTCACTCTCTTTGCTGTCATGCTGCCTCCGTAATGTTGTGCATTATTTCATGCAGATAGAAAAAAATCATGTCGATGAAGTACTTGAGAGGGGGCGCTCAAGGCTTGACCACCCTGCCATCGTGAAAACGGTAGCTCAGCCAGTGCGCCTCCCGGCCGAATTCGCACCCGGATCCATCCCGGCTGGCGAGCCCCTGCCATGACGGCATCCCCTGTTCCTCCGGCCCTATCAGGGCCAGCCACAGCTGGCGGCAGTTCTCGGACGGTGAACCCAGTGGCAGCACCCCCAGCGGCCAGCCCCGCTCGTCGAACTGCCAGGCCAGGCCCTCGGCGTGAAGCACGGCGGGGCGCCGCTCATCGAGCCAGCGCCCGTGCAGCCGTTGGATCCGCTCGGCAAACTGCTCCCCGAGCAGGCTCAGGCTGACCGCCAGCGCCTCTTCCCTGTGGCTGCGATAGCTCATGGCCAGGGTGGCGAGGATGATCAGCAGCAGGGCAAGGGCGACCATCCGCCGATACCCTCCCAGCCAGCGATCATCCAGTTCGGACTGTCTGCTCATCCCTTTACTGTCCTCGCACCGCCCTCATCATGTCCCCCTCCAGGAGGAGTGAAGAGGCCGAACCCCATCATTGACCACGCACGGCCCTCATCATGTCCCCCTCCAGGAGGAGTGAAGAGGCAGAACCCCATCATTGACCACGCACCGCCCGCATCATGTCCCACATGGGGGTAAAGATCCCCAGGGCCAGGACCAGGACCATGACGGCGACGATGCCGATCAGGATGGGTTCGATGCGGGCGGTGAGGCTCTTGAGGTCATAGTCCACCTCCCGCTCGTAAAACTCGGCCGCCTCGTGCAGCAGCTCGTCCACCTGGCCCGTCTCCTCCCCCACGGCGATCATCTGCATCACCAGGGGGGTGAACAGGCCGCTGGCCCCGGCGGTGCGCAGCAGACTCTCCCCCCGTTCGATGCCGCCCCGCATGTCGCGGATCCGCCCGGCCATATACGCATTGTCCACCGCATCGGCCACCAGGGTGAGCGCCGTGTTCAGCGGAACCCCGGCCTTGAGCATCATGGAGAAGCTGCGGGCGAAGCGGGCCAGCAGGGAGCGCTCTATGATGGAGCCGACGATGGGCAACCGGAGCTGCCAGCGGTGCCAGGCCAGCTTGCCCCTGGTCGTGGCAATCCAGCGGCGCCAGCCGACGACCGCCCCCACCAGGATGGCCAGCAGCAGCCACCAGTAGTGGACGAAGAAGTGGGAGGTGGCGAGCAGGATCCGGGTCGCGAGCGGCAGCTCGACGCCAAACTTGGCGAACATGTTGGCAAAGACCGGGATCACCATGATGTTGAGGATCACCATGGCCACGCCGATGGCGATCATCACGAAGCTGGGGTAGCGCATGGCGGTCTTGATCCGCTTGCGGGTCTCCAGCTCCAGATCGAAATAATTGGCGAGCTGCAGAAAGGCCTCTTCCAGCTGGCCCGTGTTCTCCCCCACGTGGATGATGGCCACGAAGAGGTTGCTGAACACCCTGGGGTGCGACTGCATCGCGCTCGACAGCGGCCGCCCGTTGCCGAGATCCTCCCCCAGAGCGTGGAGCGCCCGCTTGAGGGGCTTGCTGTGGGCGCTCTCCTCCAGCCCGGCGATGGCGCGCAGTATGGGGATGCCCGCCCGGGTCAGGGCATACATCTGGCGGCTGAATACCACCAGCTCCTCCAGCTTGACACCCCCCTCCAGCAGCAGGGACCAGTCGATGGACGCCGCTTTCGCCTGGCTGGCCTTCAGCTCGGTGGGCATCACCCCCCGGCGCATCAGCTGCTCGGCTGCCGCCAGCTCGCTGGCCGCCTCCACCACGCCACTGACGGCCTGGCCCTGGTTGTCGCGCCCCTTGTAGGCAAAGCGGCTCATGGGCGGCCTCGATCGCCCGGGGGGCACTGTGATGCACTGCTATGGGTGTGAGTCATGACTTACCCCAGATCCTCCGCCAGCCTGAGCACCTCGTCCACCGAGGTGATCCCCTCCCGGGCATAGTCGAGCGCCGTGAGGGCCAGGGGCCTGTAGTGTGCGTGCTCCCGCGCCGACCGGGCGAAGCCTTCGGCATCGTTGCGGCGCAGGGCGTCCATCATGGGCTGATCCAGCTCCAGCAGCTCATACACCCCGATCCGGCCCGCATAGCCGGTGAAGTTGCAGCTCTGGCAGCCGCGCCCTTTGCGATAGACATGCTGGCCCGGCACCTCGCCGCTGAGGGCACCGAGCCAGGTGGCCTGCCCCTCGTCCGGCGCGCTCTCGCAGGCGCAGTGTTCACACACCCGCCGCACCAGGCGCTGGGCCACCACGGCCCGCAGCGCGCTCGCCACCAGATAGCCGGGCGCCCCCATGTCGATGAGGCGCAGGGCGCTGGTGACGGCGTCGTTGGTGTGCAGGGTGGTCAGCACCAGGTGGCCCGTGATGGCGCCGCGCAGGCCGATCTCCACCGTCTCGTTGTCCCGCATCTCCCCCACCAGCAGGATGTCCGGATCCTGGCGCAGAGTGGAGCGCAATACCTGGGAGAAGGTGAGCCCTATCTTGGGATTGACCTGTACCTGGTTGATCCTCGGCAGACGGTATTCCACCGGATCTTCCACCGTGATGATCTTGTGGCTCGCCTGGTTGAGCTCGGAGAGCGCACCATAGAGGGTGGTGGTCTTGCCGCTGCCGGTGGGGCCCGTCACCAGGATCATGCCGTGGGGACGCTTGAGCTGGCGACGGAAGCGCGCCAGCATGGCCGGTGGCATGCCGGTCTCGACCAGGGAGAGGATGCCGGAAGACTGGTCCAGCAGGCGCATCACCACGGACTCGCCGTACTGTACCGGCATGGTGGACATCCGCACATCCACGTCGCGGCCACGCACCTTCATGTTGAAGCGGCCATCCTGGGGCAGTCGCTTCTCCGAGATGTCGAGCCCCGCCACCAGCTTGAGGCGCAGCACCAGCGCCTGGGCGATGCGCACCTCGCTCAGTATGTTCTCATGCAGCACGCCGTCGATCCGCTGGCGGATGCGCAGCACCTTCTCGTCCGGCTCGATGTGGATATCCGACGCCCCCACCTGCACCGCGTCCTCGAACAGGGAGCGCAGCAGCTTGGCCACCGTCGCCTCTCCCTCGTCGGCACCGGTATTCAGGCCGCTGTTGCCGAGCTCGAAGCCGGTCTCCTGGTGCTCCTCGTGCAGTTGCACCGCGAAGTTCTCTATCTCCCGGGTGCGGCGGTAGAGGCGGTCGAAATACTCCAGCAGCTGCCCTTCCCTGGCCACCGCCAGCACCAGCTCCCGCGGGTTTAGCAGCGCCGCGATGGCGTCGAGGGCGCTGAGATCTGCGGGATCCGACATCACCACCGTCACCTTGTCGTCGGTGAGGTTCACCGCCAGCGCCCGGTAACGGCGCGCCTGCACCTCGGGCAGCAGGGTCACGGCCGAGGCGTCTATGGTGAGGTTGTTGAGATCGAAGAAGGGCACGTCCAGCTGGCGGGCGAGGAAGGTCAGCAGCTGCACCTCGCTGATGAAGCCGAGATCGATGAGGGTGGTGCCCAGCTTGCGGCCGGTGTGGCGCTGCTGCTGCAGGGCGAGCTGCAGCTGATCATCCGAGATGATCTGCTCCTGAACCAGCAGGTCGCCAAGGCGCATCTTCAGTCTGGGTTGTGCCATTTACACTCCAAATCGGTTGCTTCACTCCCGCCCTTGGGCCGCCCGACCTGTGCCGGTCGCCCTCGGGTTACGGCGGGTTCTTAGGGGTTCAACTGGGCGATGCGCTGCTCCAGCCACTGGGTCGAGGCCTCGCCCAGCTCGCCGTGCAGCTGGGCGTTGCGATAGGCATCCAGCGCCCGCTGGCGGTGGCCCTGGCCGTCCTCGGCCACGCCGAGCCCCAGCCACCAGCGCCCCTGATCCGGCTGCTGGCGCAGCAGCCTGACGTACAGCTCGGACGCCTGGCCGGACTGGCCCAGCTCCTGGGCGAGCCCGGCCCAGGTGGCGTAGTAGTCGAGGTTGGTGGCCAGCTCGGGCCGATAGCCGGTGAGCCAGTCCAGCGCCTTCTGGCGCTCGCCACCAGCGATGGCCACCCGGGCCAGCAGCAGGCGCAGATCGGCCTGGGCCGGATCCAGGCTCAAGCCCTCCTCCAATACACGAGCCGCCTCCGCCAGCCGCCCCGCCCCGTAGAGCAGGCCCGCCAGCTGTTCGCGCGCGCCCTGATTGTGGGGGTCATGGGCCAGCACCTCGTAGTAGTTGTCCTGGGCTTCCTGCATCTGTCCCTTGGCCATGGCGGTGGTCGCCTTGCGTTCCGCCAGGGCGGCCAGCTCGGAGGGGGAGAGCTCCACCGTCTCGATCTTCAGGATCCCGGGCTTGCGCGGGGCCGGGACGGCCGGCGCCGCCTCCTGTGCCTCCTGCTCCACGGCCAGCTCGGCATAGAGATCCGGTTGCAACTCCTCGTCGCTCGGGATCGCCTCGTCCACCGGCACCTCGTCTACCTGGTTCTCATCCGCCTGATCCTCATCGGCCTGGGCCACGGACGCCGGCTGGGCCTCATCGACAGGCGCCTGCGTCTGGGCCGGGATCGACGCCCTCGCGGGGGACGCCGCCAGCACGCTCGTCGCGCCCACCGAAGAGGCGCTGGGCACTGCCGTGCTCACCATCGCAGGGAGAGCGGACGAGACGATTGGAGTGACAACCGCAGACGACACCTGGGCCGGAGATGCGACGGCCCGGAGCTCGACCCGCGCCGTTGGCTGGGTGGCCCGCTGGCTCTGCTGCCAGTAGATCCAAGTGCGCCAGCCGAGGATCGCCAGGGCCAGGGTGCACAGCAGGGTCAGCACCAGCATCCACCAGCCCTGCTGGCGCACCGGCGCCACGTAGACGGCGCTCTCCTCGGCGCCCGGCTGGCGTCGCTCCAGATCCTTCAACATCTGATTGATCACGCTCATGACCAGACTCCATAGGCCAGGGCAGCCCCCAGCAACAGCAACAGGGGCCACCAGCGGGGGACGCTGCGCACGCCGGCATCATCGGTATCGCGGATGGCGAGACGCACCAGGGCGCTGTCGACCCGGCGCTCCCCGCGGCCGTAGGCCAGCATCAGGCACTTCTGGGCCAGCACGTTGATGAGCCGGGGAATGCCTCGGGAGGCCCGCCACAGGCGGCGCAGGGCCCGCCCCTCGAACAGTGCAGCCCCGCGATAGCCCGAGACCTGCAGCCGGTATTCCAGATAGGCCCGGGTCTCGTCGAGCCGCAGCGGCCGCAAACGGTAGGAGAAGCCGATACGCTGGCGCAGCTGGCGCAGATGGGGTTTGCCGAGCCGCTTATCCAGCTCGGGCTGGCCGAACAGCACGATCTGCAGCAGCTTGCTCGATTCGGTCTCCAGGTTGCCAAACAGCCGGATCGCCTCCAGGGTCTCGTCCGGCAGGGCCTGCGCCTCGTCGATGAGCACCACCACCCGGCTTCCCTGTCTGTGCAGGGCGATGAGGTGGCGGTGGATGCGATCCGTGAGATCCAGCTCGCTCTCCCCCGCCAGCGGCAATCCCAGCTCCAGGGCCAGGGCAGTGCGCAGCTCCCCCGGGGTGAGGTGAGGGTTGGGCAGCCAGGCCAGGCGCACCGGGTGCGCCTCCGAGCCCAGCTCGCTCAGCAGCTTGCGACAGAGCAGCGTCTTGCCGGTACCCACCTCGCCGGTCACCTTGATGAAGCCCTCTCCCTGCCCCAGCGCCCAGTTGAGCACCTGCATCGCCTCCTCGTGGGGCGGCAGGCCGTAATAGAAGCCGGTGTTCGGGGTCAGGCCGAAGGGGGCCTCCCGCAGGCCGAAATGGCTCAGATACATGTTCCCTCCCCGTTCCCGTCAGCCCCAAGATGGGGGGCCGCTGCGGCAACAGGCCGGCGAGATGGCGCTGGCACTATGGGGGGGCGCATCATGGCTTAGCCCTTGGGCGGATACCACTTGTCGAGCAGCTCGGAGGAGCGTTGCAGCTCCTGCTGCCAGGTGTCCTTCTCCACCACGGTCGGCTTGAGCATGATCACCAGCTCCACCTTGCGGTTGCTCTCGCGGCGGTTGGTAAAGGCCTCGCCGACCCAAGGAATGTCCCCGAGCAGGGGCACCTTGCTGACGATCTCCTGCTTGTCGGTCTTCATCAGGCCGCCGATGACCACGATGTCGCCGTTGTTGGCCTGCACCACGGTATCCGACTCGCGGATGGAGCTCTTGGCGAGCGGCAGCACCAGGGGATCGGTGGTGCCGACGTTGATGGTCTTGCTCTGCTCCTCGGTATCGATGACGGAGGGGTGGATGTGCAGCAGCACCCGGCCCTGCTCATCGATCTGCGGCGTCACGTCCAGGGCGATGCCCGAGAAGAAGGGGGTCAGCTCCACGTTCGGGGTGACGATGGGGGCCGAATTGCCCGAGGTGGTGGTGGTGGTCGAGGCGTTGGTGACGAAGTACTCGTCCGTCCCCACCTTGATCACCGCTTTCTGGTTGTTGGTGGCGGTGACGCGCGGGCTCGACAGGGTGTTCACGTCCCCCTGGGTCTTGAGCAGGCTGACCGCCACATTGAAGTTGCCGTCGGAGATGGTGAAGCCGGCACCGCCCCCCAGCGCCCGGAAGATCTGGTTGGGAGTCGAGGCGATCGGGCTGTCGAGCAGAGAGCCGCCCCCCGTGATGCCCTTGCCGCCGTCCCAGCTCGCGGAGAGACCGCTCCAGTCCACCCCCTGTTCGTAACCCTCGTTGAGGGAGACTTCCAGGATCCGCGCCTCCAGCACCACCTGGCGCTTGAGGTGTTCGCCGGACTGTTCCAGGAAATCGCGCACCGCCTTGAGCTCCTTCGGATAGGCGCGCACCGTGACGAGGCCCGCCTGGGGGCTGGTGATGACGGCTCTCCCCTCGCCGCTGCCAATCAGGGTCTGCAGGGCATCCCGCAGATCGGTCCAGTAGTCGTTGTTGCTGTCCGTCTCGATCCGGGTGCCGTTGCTGTTGCCGTTACCGTTGTTGCCGTTGTCGAAGCTGTTGCTGTTGTTGTTGTTGCTGCCGCTATTGTTCAGGCCGTTGTCGAAGTTGTTGTTATTGCCGTTGTCATTGTTGTCGTTGGCCGTCACCCCGCCGGTGCTCACCGAGGTGCGAGAGAGGCCGCGTCTGGCCATCATCAGGTAGTTGACCGGGATGGTCTCGGTGCGCAGGCCCGCCGGATAGACGTGGAAGACATTGCCCTTGCGCTGCACGTCGAAGCCGTACATGTCCCCCACCGTGGCCAGCGCCTCCTGCAGGGTCACGTCTTTCAATTCCACCGAGATGACGCCCGCCACCCCGGGGTGGACGGCGACGCTGTAGCGGGAGCCCTTGAACAGGGAGCCGAAAAACTCCACCGCATCCACGTCGTGGGCCGCGATGCGCATCCGCTTCTCGGGCACACTCAGGGGCTGCTGGGGACGGTTGAGCTGCAGCAGTTCGCTCTGCACCGAAGGAGGCAGGGTGGTCAGCGGGGCGGTCGGGGTCTGCTCGCTCATGGCCTGCTTGATCGCATCCTTGGCCTGTACCGGCTCGGGATGACGATAGGTAGTGCAACCCGCCACCGCCAGTGCGAGGGGAAGCAGACAAAAATGGTGTTTTTTCATGTTATTCGTGCACCTGACTCGCAATGAAACTCGACACATCTGGCCCGCAGCATCCCGCGCGGCAACCACTTCACATCCGGATCTTGCTGCCAAACAGGGTCAGTGTCTGGCGCTTGCCCGCCTTCTCCAGCACCACGCTGTCGGCGCTGATGCCCACCAGCCGGAACCCGTTGACCTGCTGGCCCACCCGGTAGCTCTGGCCGTTCAGCACCGCCAGGGCAGGCCCGTTGCCCAGGATGACGCTCTGCAGACGGGGCAGGCCGGCCTCCCTGGTCGCGTTCGCCGCCGGTACCGAACCGGCCAGGGGGGTGGTGGGATCCTGCAACACCTCGGCCTGGGCCAGCGGTCCCAACAGGCAGCCCCACAGGGCCAGCCAGCGGCAGGACGAGAGCGCAAAGACGCGGGATCCTGTCCCGCCGATACGCCACTTAACCACGGATAAACTCCTTGCTGGTGCTGAGGGTGTAGATCTCCATCTCCACCACCGCCCTGGGGTGCTCGACCACCCTGTAGTCGAAGCCCTTCCAGTAGAAGTGGCGAGGCAGGGCCTCCAGCGCCTTGAGGTACTGGTAGACGTCGAAATAGCCCCCCTCCAGCTGAAGCCGGAGCCCGTGCCTGAACAGGTTGGCCTTCTGCTGCCCGGCCATCAGCGGCTCGGGCTTGAGGGTGGTCAGCGCCAGCATATGCAGGTTGGCGGAGCGAGACAACAGGGCCTCCAGCACCGCTGGCATCTCCCGGGCCGGGATCAGATCCACCGTCTGGGCTTGCAGCCTGGCATCCAGCTGGGCCAGGGAGGCCTCCACACTGGCCAGCTGTTCCCGGGCGCGGGCGTTGGGATCCCGCCCCAGCCGGGCCTGCTTGCCCTGGTTCTCCAGGGTCAGGATCTCCAGATCCCGTTCGGCGGCGGTCAACGCCTGCCGAGTCTGGTTCAGGCGGGTATCGGCAGCATCCAGCCAGCCATAGACGCCGGCGGCGCCCAGCAGGATCACCCCGGTCAGCAGGATCAGGACCCGCTCCCGCAGGCTGAGGGCGGCGACCCGCGCCGCCCATGCCTGCCACTGTGCCTTCATCTCCATCAAGGGGTCTCCCGCGCTATGCCGCTGAGCTGGAAGGCCAGCTGGCCCTGCTTGTCCCGGCTCAGGGTGAGCTCGCCAAACTCCTTGCCCGCCAGGGAGGGCGTCTGCTTGAAGCGGTTCACCCAGGCGGGCACATCCTGGCTGCGTTCGGCCACCCCGGAGAGGTTGATCCGCCCCTCGCTTATCTCTATCCGCTGCAGGGAGAGACGGTCATCCCGCAGGCGGGCCAGATCCGCCATCACGCCGGCGTACCCCCGGGATTTTTGCAGGGAGAGGTCGCCGAGCTGCTGCATCAGCGCCTGCTTGGCCCCCAGTTCTTCCCGCTTGTCGGCCAGTTGCTGTTGCAACCGAGCGTCCGCCTGGTGGCGTGCCAGCTCGCCGTCGAGCCGTGCCGCCTCGCCGCGCTGCACGTCGAGCTGCGCCCGCAGTTGGGCCAGCTCGCGATCGACGCCCCGCTGCTGCCAGCCATAGGCCAGGGTGACCGCGGCCAGCACCAGCAGAACGGCTCCCCAGACCAGGCTCATCTGGGAGAGGCTGGCCCACAGGCGTCTTGGCCGGAATTCGGCCCCATAGAGGTTGATATGATGCTTCATCGCTCGCTCCTGCCCAGGGCCGCGCCATAGGCGCAGAGGTATTCAACCCCCGCGAGGACCGCCTTGTTGGCCATGGCGGAGACCGGGAAGCCGAAAGCCTGCTCCAGGTGGCGAACCAGCAACCCGATGGCGGAAGAGGCGATGGCGAGTTGCAGCTGGCCCGGCTCCGGCAGCTTGAGGTGGCCGGCCAGGTAGTCGATGGAGCGCTGGAGCTCCAGCGCCAGCCCGTCGAGCTGTTCGATGTCGGGCTCACGGGGGCCGGTGAGGGCGGCAAAGCCGCGCAACTGGCGGGAGAAGCAGAGCCCGCCCCGGTGGAAGACCAGCAGTTGCAGCTCCTGCCCCCTGGGTTGCCAGAGCAGCATGCGCACCGTCTGATCCTCCTCGTAGAGGGCCGTCATGGCCAGCTCGTCGCTGACGATGGCGTCCAGGGTGGCCACGCCGTTGACCGCGTCCGCCACCAGCTGGATCCGGCTCTTCGGCACGCAGATCACGTTGATCCTCGGGCTGCCCGCGGGGGGAGTCGGCAGATCCACGTAATCCATGGCGAGCTGCAGCACAGGCTCGTTGACGAAGTCCTTCACGGCCCAGGGCAGGGCCCCCGCCATCTCGGCATCGGGCACGGCGGGCTTGTCGATCTGGATCTGCTGATAAAGGCTGGCCCCGAGGGCCACCCGCACCTTAGACTTGGCCAGACCGTGCTGGGCGAACAGCTCCGTCGTAGCCCTGGCCCATTCGTGGGGACCATTGACGGCGCGACTGGTGAACACGGGCGCGGATCCCGGACAGGCCAGCAGGATGCGATCGCTGGCCAGCAGGAGTCCGACCTGATGGCTGGGAGGCGAGCGTCTGAACAATGATTTCATCTGGACCTGCACCTGGCGGTATGAAACGGATTAAACCTTAACATAAACAGGCGATTAGCCTCCAACTTTATGACAGACGATGCCTTGAAGGACGAGGGGGCGCCCTCCGGATGCAATCCGATTGAACCTCTGCAACTTCCCTCCCCCCTGCACCGGATCCACCACCCGCTGCTGACGGCCCATGGGGTCACGCTCTGGTGCAAACGGGACGATCTCATTCACCCGAGCCTGTCCGGCAACAAGTGGCGCAAGCTCAAGTACCATCTGCAGCAAGCCCGGGCACAGGGCAAGACCCACATACTGTCGTTTGGCGGTGCCTACTCCAATCACATCCACGCCCTGGCGGCGGCAGGGTGCAGATTGGGGCTGCGCACAACAGGCATCATACGCGGCGAAGCCGCCAGCGTCAGCAACGCGACCCTGAGCGCCGCCAGAGGCTGGGGAATGGATCTCGTTTTTGTCGATCGCCAGAGCTACCGGCGCCGCCAGGATCCCGCCTGGCTGGCCCAGTTCGAGGATGCCGACACCCTGATAGTCCCGGAGGGGGGGAGCAGCCCGCTGGCCCTCCCCGGGGTGGCCGAACTGGTGGACGAGCTGCCCTTCTCGCCGGATCTCTGGGTGTTGCCCTGCGCCAGCGGCGGCACCCTGGCAGGGCTCATCGCGGGCAAGCGTGAACGGGAGCGGATCCTGGCCATCGCCGTGATCAAGGGGGGAACCCAGCTGCGTGACGAGGTGTGCCGGCTCCATCCCGGGGCAGCCACCACGGAGGGTTGGCGCATCGCCCTGGAGCACCACGACGGCGGCTACGCCAGGTTCAGCCCGGCGCTCTGGCAGTGGGTGCAGGACTTCAGCGCCGAGACCGGCCTGCCGCTCGAACCCATCTACAGCGGCAAGGCGATGTGGGGACTGTTTAGGGAGCTGGAGGCCGGCCGCATCCCCCGCGGCAGCGAGGTGGTCTTCCTCCACACCGGCGGCCTGCAAGGGCTGGCGGGGCTGCGGGAACAGGGACGCCTGTAGTCGCCCTCCCTGTTGTCGCCCCGCCGGGCGGTCAGACGGGCATGGTGAGCGGCGCAGGCTCGGCGAACCAGGGCCCCTGCCCCGCGTGCACCCCGAGGTGGCGCAGCATCTTCCACTCGTCGCCGCTCTCCACCCCCACCGCGATCACCCGGGTCTGGGTGTTGGCGCAACCCCCCACCAGGCTGCGTACCGCCATCTGGTTGACCTGACGCAGGTGGATCTCCCGCACCAGGCTGGGATGCAGCTTGAGGAAGTGGATCTCGAACTCCTTGATGTACTGGGTGCTCACCACGTCCTGGCCCGCGTGATCGATGGCCAGCCTGCAACCCAGCATGCGCAGCGCCCGCAGCGGTCGCTTGAGCGCCTCGTAGTGGCGGGTCACCTGGGATTCCGACAACTGCAGGATCAGCCCCTCGTTGGTGCTGCGCGGCAGCTGGAACAGCTCGAAGAAGAGCTCGCGCTGGAACTCCCGGTTGAGCAGGTTCTGGGCGCTGAGGGAGAGGCTGACGGGGCAGCTCGACGCCGGCCGCTGGCGCAGCAGGCGCAGGGTGCTGGCGATCACCAGCCGATCCAGCGGCAGCAAGAGCCCGGCCTTCTCCGCCATGGGCATGAAGACCCCCGCCTGCAACTCCCGCCCCTGCTCGTCGTGGATGCGGATCAGCAGCTCCTGCTGCAGCACCACCTGATCCCGCTCCTGCTGCACCGGCTGCAGGTAGAAGGAGATCCCCTGCTCCTCGATACGCCGGGAGATCAGGGTGCGCCAGCGCACCGTCCCCTTGTTGCTCGCCTCCTCGTTGAGGGACTTCTCGAACAGGAACCAGCCGCTGTGTCCCTGCAGGCGCGCGCTCTTGAGCGCCAGCTCGGCCTCCTCCTGCACCTTGAGCAGGGAATCGTCCGCCTGATAGCAGACGGCACCCAGATAGACGGCCGTCTCCACATTGACCGACTCCGGCCAGTGCAGACGCTGCAGGCTCTTGAGCAACTGGCTGGCGCCGTCCACCATCTCGCTCTCGGACATGTTGGGCAGCAACACCGCAAAGACCTGGCCGGCATAGCGGGCCTGCAGAGCGCCGCTGTGCTTGCGCACGAAGGTACCGATGGAGGCGCTCGCCTCCATCAGCAGATCCTGGCTCGGGCGGCTGCTGAGCTCGGGATCCAGCTCCTCCAGACCGGCCAGCTCGATCAGCAGCACACCGCCACTGATCACGCTCGCCTCCATGATGGCACTCTCCAGCCGGTTGTCGAAGAAGAGGCGGTTGCCGATGCCCGTCGTCTTGTCGACGAAGGCGTTGCTGCGGATGAAGTTGTCGAACCGGCTGCGCTCCTTGCGGGCGTCCGCCAGCTCGGCCAGCAGGTAGTCGAGGGCCTGGCTGGCGGGAGCCGGCCACTCCTCGGCGGGATCATGGGCCAGCTTGGTGAGCTTGCCGTCCAGGATCAGCTGGGCGCGATCCGCCAGCAGCTCGGCGCCGCGCAGCTGCTGGCGCAACCAACGGATGGAGTACCAGAGCCCGAACACCACGATGAAGACCCCGAAGGAGATGCCGAACATGGCCCGCATGGAGTACTCGAACTCCTTGAACGGCCTGTCCAGCTTGAACTCGGCCCGCATGCCGGCCTGGTTGGGGATCGCCTTGCTGTAGGGGATCAGCAGGCTCTCGTCCGTCTGCTGCTGCACGTCGCGAAACCAGTAGACCCGCTGCTTGTCCTGGCGGATCTCCAGCTCGACCACGTGGGAGGCGCGCAACAGGGAGGGCAGCCAGCGGGCCAGGGCCTGCTGGTCGTCGGTCACCCCGAGCTGCTTGTCGATGATTTCCACCAGGGAGTCGACCCGGTTCTGCTGCAGCTCCATCCCCATCTGGCGGAAACTGAAGACCCCCCCCAGCATCACCATGGCCATGGCCGAGATCACGCACAGGGTAATAAAGGAGACGAGTTGAGTGGTCAGTTTCATGTGCCTTTCCGTAGCCGACAGCATCCATTGACCCTCATGGTATCAGCCTTGGCCAAAAGGCGCCTATGGATGAAGATCCCGCTTCTGCAAATAAGCGATGGCAGGCGTCAGACCGCGGCACCACGGCGCGAGGGAAAAATGGGGGACGGGAGCGAAATCAGGAAGAAAGGAGGTGACAAACGGGCAGAAAAATGGTCCCACTATGGGGACCAAAAGAAACACTCATATCAAAACTAACACTCTGTGCTACTGACAAAAATAGATACAGGAGTATTGAACACACGGTGAGTCAAACCGCACTGCTACTCTAGCCATTTCAGATAAGCTGGACAATTGTCATTTATGACAGGTCAGCGATTGAATCTTCACCGCTCGCTTTGTCATATTGGTTGTTTATCAAGGAATTAGCATTTTTGTTCCAAGTGTGACCGATTCGACTCAAATCGATGTAGCTAATGTTATGCTGGTTGAGCCTCAATCGAGTGACCTTGTTTCATGGAAGAAGGGTTTCCCTATGTCGACACGCTCTCCGTTATGGATTTCTTTGGGGCTGTTCTGTGCCCCCCTCCTCCTGATGCTGCTTCTCAGCCCCCTGCTGACCGACTGGCTGGCTCGCCACCTGCTCGAGTCGAAGGGAATGGAGCTGGCGGAGTTCCAGAAGGAACGCACCCGGATACTGGATCACCATGTGCCCCTCCAGCTGGATCGCTTCGTCTTTGACTGCGGCCCCAAGGACATGGCCCTGCTGAGAGAACCGGAATATTACAACCGCCATATCCGCCTGGCCGGCCTGCAACTGGCCAATGGGACGGGCTGCTCGACCCTGGGGCTGGCAGTCCCCCTGCTGTCCGGTGCGACTATGCCTACCGACCCGGGTCTCCACTTCACCAGTACAGTCCCCATGTTCGACACCGAGCGGGAGACCCTGGTCTATGGGAAGCGCGACAATAACCTCGCCTTCTGGGTGCTCGACAGCAGCTGGAGCCATGAGTTGCTGCGTACTCCATGCGACGACTGCTTCTACCTCGAATTCAACCACAAGGATCCGGCCCGGGCCGGGCTCTACTTCCCCCGGGGCAACAAGCACATACGGGAAGAGGCAAACGCCATCCGCGTGACCAGCATGGACGAGCTCCATCGGGTGGAGCAAGACCTGTGGGCGGGCAAGGCGCTGCACGACTATGCGAGAAGCCAGGTTCGCCATGACGGCCTCTGGTTCGGCGGAGCCCTGGGGCTGCTGCTGGTCGCCGCCTACTGGGGGCTTCGCAACTACCGGCGCTCCCTCAAGGGCCTGCTGCAGGCCGGGCTGGCACGCAAGGAGTTCATCCCCTTCTACCAGCCCGTGGTGGACAGCCGTACCCGGCAGGTGGTGGGGTTCGAGGCCCTGCTGCGCTGGCAGCGGGGGGGCGGCCTGGTCCCCCCAGGAGCCTTCATCGGTTATGCGGAGGAACAGGGACTGATCCTGCCCATGACCAGCCAGCTGCTGGAGAAAGTGATCGCCGATCTGCCCAAGCTCGCCGACGGACAGTGGGTCAGCGTCAACATAGTGGCCACCCACCTCGAACACCCCCACCTGCGCGAGCTGTTGCAGCAGAACGACTGGCCCTCCCCCATCAGGCTGACCTTCGAGCTCACGGAACGTGAGCCCATCAAGGATATAAAGACCGCCATGGGAGAGATCACCACGCTGCAGGAGAAGGGGTATCACATCAAGCTGGACGATTTTGGCACCGGCTATGGCGGCTTTGCCTACCTGCAGCGCCTCGGCATCCGCCAGATCAAGATCGACAAGATGTTCGTCGACACCATAGGCACGGACGATCTCAAGCGCAGTGTGCTGGACGCCATCATCGCCTTCGGCCGCAAGTCGGGCATGGAGATGATCGCCGAAGGGGTCGAGACCCAGGCCCAGGTCGACTATCTGAGCGAGCATGGCGTGTATCTCATCCAGGGTTATGTCTATGCCAAACCCATGTCCCTCAGCCAGTTGAAGATCTGGCAGATGGCCTGGAGTCAGAGCCGCACGAGCACCTGATGGCGGCGCCGGATCCGGGTGACGGGTCCGGCGCTCTCGCGATTTGTAACAAAATGATTTTCCCCTGAACGGACAACAGCCTTTATCATCTGCGGGTTCGTCACGCCGGTGACGACGCCAAGTCGCTCCATACCCTGTCGGCCACCGCCGCCCCGAGATGAGAACCACTGCCTATGAAGTCATTTATCCGCCAAGAGATTGCCCTGCCCGCCGGCCTGCTGACCCTGCTCTTCTTCAAGACGCTCGGCAGCGAGCTGCTGACGGAGGCAACCCCCCTTGCGGTCTACCTGCCGGTGTCGCTGCTCCTGCTGGCCGTCGTCACCTGGGCCATCTTCTCCGTCGTCCGTCACTCCGATGCCCTTGCCATCAAGCTCGGCGAACCCTTCGGCACCCTGATCCTCACCCTGTCGGTCATCTCCCTGGAGGTGGTGATGATCTCCTCCGTCATGCTGACCGGCGAGCCCAACCCCACCATGGCCCGTGACACCATGTTTGCGGTGGTGATGCTGGTGACCAACGGCCTGGTGGGCTTCACCCTGTTGTTCGGCGGCTGGCGCTACCACACCCAGAACTTCAATCTGGACGGGGTCAAATCCTATCTGGTGGCCATCATTCCCCTGGCCCTGCTCTGCCTGGTGCTGCCCAACTTCACCCAGGGGGGCTCCCAGGGCGGCCTGTCCGGCGCCATGTCCTGGATGCTGATCATCATCTCGCTGCTGCTCTACGGCGTCTTCCTGCTGATCCAGACTCGCAGCCACAGCCATTTCTTCGTCGACAGCGACCACGAGGATCACGAGGAGCACCACGGCCCCCTGCGCAGCAACGTCTATCACACCCTGCTGCTGCTGGCCTATCTGGTGGTGGTGATCCTGCTGGCCAAGACGCTGGCCATCCCCATCAATCACGGTGTCCATGTGATGGAGGCCCCGGCGGCCCTGGGTGGCTTCATCGTCGCCTGTATCGTGCTGGCGCCGGAGGCGGTCGGCGCCATCAAGGCGGCCTTCAACAACCAGCTGCAGCGCGCCATGAACCTCTACTTCGGCTCCGTGCTGGCCACCATCGCCCTCACCGTTCCCTCGGTGCTCTTCATCGGCTCCCTGGTGGGCCACGACGTGCGCCTCGGCCTCTCCCCGGCCGACATGGTGCTGCTCGTCACCACCCTCATGGTGTGCAAGGTGACCTTCAGCAGTGGCCGCACCCACGCCCTGCACGGCGCCACCCATCTGGTGCTCTTCGTGGTCTACCTGTTCCTGATGTTCGAACATGGCTAACGGCGCCGACTCTGCATGGTTCCATTCACAGCCCACCTGTTCCTGATGTTCGAGCACGGATAAGGGCGCCTGCCGTTGCCGCGCTGCCCGCTCCCGATGGCCAAGGACAGGAGCTGCACCCAAAACCCAGAAATGAAAAGACCGCCCCATGGGCGGTCTTTTTTTATGGTTTGCTCAGGCTTCGATTCAGAGGCTGGGCAGAGTCCCGGCCGGGATCAGGTCGTTGTAGCTGGCACGGCCCAGCAGCGCGGCGGCCGCCTCGATGTCCGGCGCGAAGTACCTATCCTTGTCGTAGAAGCTGACCTCTTCCCGCAGACGGCCCTTGGCCAGCTCGATGAGCTCGGTAGAACGCAGCGGCGCACGGAAATCCAGGCCCTGGGCAGCGGCCAGCAGCTCGACTGCCAGGATGCCGCGGGTGTTCTCCGCCATGTCCGCCAGACGGCGACCGGCGAAGGTGGCCATGGAAACGTGGTCCTCCTGGTTCGCCGAGGTGGGCAGGCTGTCCACCGAGGCCGGGTGCGCCAGGGTCTTGTTCTCGGAGGCGAGCGCCGCCGAGGTGACCTGGGCGATCATGAAGCCGGAGTTCACGCCGCCATTGTTGACCAGGAAGGCCGGCAGACCGGACATGCGCGAGTCGATGAGCAGCGCCATGCGACGCTCAGACAGGGAGCCGATCTCGGCGATGGCCAGGGCCAGGTTGTCGGCGGCGAAGGCCACGGGTTCTGCGTGGAAGTTACCGCCGGAGATGATCTCCTCATCCTCGGCAAACACCAGCGGGTTGTCGGAGACCGCGTTGGCCTCGCACACCAGCACCTCGGCGGCCTGACGGATCTGGGTCAGACAGGCGCCCATCACCTGGGGCTGGCAGCGCAGGGAGTAGGGATCCTGCACCTTCTCGCAGTTGTGGTGGGACATGCCGATCTCGCTGCCATCCACCAGCAGGTGGCGGTAGCAGGCGGCCGCGTCGATCTGGCCACGCTGGCCGCGCACCTCGTGAATGCGGGCATCGAACGGCCGGCGGCTGCCGAGGGCCGCCTCCACGCTCATGGCACCGATTGTGATGGCACCGGCGTAGAGGTCTTCGGCGTGGAACAGCCCTTCCAGCGCGAAGGCGGTGCTCGCCTGGGTGCCGTTGAGCAGGGCCAGCCCCTCTTTCGGCGCCAGGGAGATGGCCTCCAGGCCTGCAATCTTCAGGGCAGTCGCGGCGTCGATCAGCTCACCCTTGTGGCGCGCCTTGCCTTCCCCGATGAGCAGGCAGCTCATGTGGGCCAGGGGCGCCAGGTCGCCGGAGGCACCGACGGAGCCCTTCTTCGGCACCACGGGGTACACCTCGGCGTTGATGAGGCGCATCAGGGCCTCCAGCACCACCAGGCGGATGCCGGAGAAGCCGCGGGCCAGGGAGTTCAGTTTCAGCACCATCATCAGGCGCACGGTGGCGTCATCCATGTACTCGCCGATACCGGCGGCATGGGAGAGCACGATGGAGCGCTGCAGCTCGTCCAGCTGCTCTACCGGGATGCGGGTATTGGCCAGGAGGCCGAAGCCGGTGTTGATGCCGTACACCACGCGGTTTTGCTCGATCACCTTGGTGACCACGGCGGCGGAGGCGTGGATCCCCGGCAGGGCGGACGGGTCCAGACTGACGTGTACCGGCTCGCGGCTGACGCGGCGCAGGGTGGCGAGGCAGAGCTTGCCCGGTTGCAGATTGAGTTCGAACATCTTATTTCACCCCTTTGCCTGCTGCGTCCAGCATCGGCAGATCCAGTTTCGCCTCGTGGGCACAGTTGATAGCAATCTCGTAGCCGGCATCGGCGTGACGCATCACCCCGGTGCCCGGGTCGTTGCGCAGCACGCGGCCGACCCGTTTGGCGGCGTCGTCGGTGCCGTCACAGACGATCACCACGCCGGAGTGCTGGGAGAAGCCCATGCCGACACCGCCACCGTGGTGCAGGGAGACCCAGGTCGCGCCGCCTGCGGTGTTGAGCAGGGCGTTGAGCAGCGGCCAGTCGGAGACGGCATCGGAGCCATCCATCATGGATTCGGTTTCACGGTTCGGGCTCGCCACGGAACCGGAGTCCAGGTGATCGCGACCGATGACGACCGGCGCCTTCAGCTCGCCGTTCTTCACCATCTCGTTGAAGGCCAGACCGAGGCGAACCCTATCCTTGACCCCGACCCAGCAGATACGCGCCGGCAGACCCTGGAAGGCGATGCGCTCACGGGCCATGTCGAGCCAGTTGTGCAGGTGCGGATCGTCCGGGATCAGCTCTTTGACCTTCTGGTCGGTCTTGTAGATGTCTTCCGGATCGCCGGAGAGCGCGACCCAGCGGAACGGACCGATCCCTTCGCAGAACAGCGGACGGATGTAGGCCGGGACGAAGCCGGGGAAGTCGAAGGCATTCTTGACACCCTCTTCCAGCGCCATCTGGCGGATGTTATTCCCATAATCGAGCGTGGCGGCGCCACGGGACTGCAGGGTCAGCATGGCTTCAACCTGACGGGCCATGGAGCGGCGGGCGGCGAGATTCACCTCTTCCGGCGCGCTCTTCTGCAGATCGCGCCACTGGGCCACGCTCCAGCCCTGGGGCAGGTACCCATGCACCGGGTCATGGGCGGAGGTCTGGTCGGTCACCACGTCCGGGGTGATGCCACGGGCCACCAGCTCGGCGAAGACGTCGGCGGCGTTGCCGAGCAGGCCGACGGAGACGGCGGTGCCGCTCTGCTTGGCTTCCTCGATCATGGCCAGCGCCTCATCCAGGCTGTAGGCCTTCTTGTCGACGTAGCGGGTCTTGAGACGGAAGTCGATGCGGGTCTCGTCGCACTCCACGGCGATCATGGAGAAGCCGGCCATGGTGGCGGCCAGGGGCTGGGCGCCGCCCATGCCACCCAGGCCCCCGGTCAGGATCCAGCGGCCCTTGGGCTCGCCGTTGAAGTGCTGGTTGGCCACGGCGAAGAAGGTCTCGTAGGTGCCCTGGACGATGCCCTGGGTACCGATGTAGATCCAGGAGCCGGCGGTCATCTGGCCGTACATCATCAGGCCCTTCTTATCGAGCTCGTTGAAGTGCTCCCAGTTGGCCCAGTGCGGCACCAGGTTGGAGTTGGCAATCAGCACGCGCGGCGCGTCCTTGTGGGTCTGGAACACGCCGACCGGCTTGCCGGATTGCACCAGCAGGGTCTGATCATCCTCGAGACGGGTCAGTACCTCGACGATCTTGTCGTAGCACTCCCAGTTGCGGGCGGCGCGACCGATGCCGCCGTACACCACCAGGGACTGGGGATGCTCGGCCACTTCCGGATCCAGGTTGTTCATCAGCATCCGCAGGGGCGCCTCGGTGAGCCAGCTCTTGGCAGTCAGCTGGGTACCGTGGGGAGCACGGATGATCCGGCTCGGATCGTGGCGGGGATCCTGGTGTTGTACAGACATAGACACTCCTTGTTTATCGATACGGTCAGGCGGCGCGGTGCGCCGCTACTTGGTCAACTGGTGGACCAGGCGCGCGGCCACGCGGGCACTGCGGTTGTCCTGATCCAGGTTCGGGTTGTACTCGGCCAGATCGGCGAGCCTGAGCTTGCCGCTGGCCCGGATATGGGCGATCAGGGGTTCGATGACGGCCAGCTCCACGCCGCGGGCGGCGGGAGCGCTCACCCCCGGCATCACGGCGGCGGGCAGCACGTCCAGATCGATGGTCAGATAGAGATGGTCACAGCGGGCAATGAAGGCATCCAGCCCCGCCAGCAGCACCGGCAGATCGGCCTGGGTCATGGCCTCGTCCAGCATGTGCCACACCCCCAGCGCCTCGGCGCGGGCAAACAGCGCCGCGGTGTTGGCGGTCTCGGCGACCCCGAGGCAGGCGTAATGGAACACCGAGCCCTGGGCCGCGCACTGCTCGGCGATCTGGTAGAAGGGGGTGCCGGAACTCGCCTGCTCCTGTTTCATGCGCAGATCGAAGTGAGCGTCGAAGTTGATGATTCCGACCTTGCCACGGCCAGCGTTCTGTTGCAGAAGGTGGCGGTTAAGGCCGCTCCAGCTGCCGAAAGCCACCTCGTGGCCGCCCCCCAGCACCAGCGGGAACTGGCCCTGTTCCAGGGCAGCGGCGACCCGCTCGGCCAACCGGCCGTGGGCGGCGTCGAGATCCCCGTCCTCGCAGCGCACGTCGCCGCCGTCATAGACGGGCTGGTCCAGGTGCCAGGCGCTGTTGGCGAGCAGCTTGCGCACCGCCAGCGGTGCACCGGCGGCGCCGACACGCCCCTTGTTGCGGCGCACCCCTTCGTCACAGGCGAAGCCGAGCAGTACCACGCCGGGTTCACCCCGTCCCTGCCAGGGTTGCACCTTGTCGTGCCAGCGCAGGGCCAGAGCGCCGTCTTCCGGATCCTGGCGACCCTGCCAGACCGACATGTCGACCGGGTTGCACTTATCCATGGAGCGTCTCCTCGCCGTTGAGTACCCGGCTCACCAGCTGATCGACGCCGATGAGGTAGCTGAGTTCGGCCGGATGGCCGCAATTCCAGATGAGAAAATCGGCCTGCATGCCCACTCTCAGCTGTCCCAGGCGCTCCTGCTCGCCGAGCGCCCGGGCGGCGTGGCGGGTCACACCGGCCATGGCCTCCACCGGGGTCAGGCCGAACAGGGTGCAGGCCATGTTCATGGCCATGCGCAGGGAGACGATGGGGGCCGTACCCGGGTTGATGTCGGAGGAGACCGCCATGGGCACACCGGCACGGCGCAGGGCCTCCACCGGTGGCAGCTTGGTCTCTTTCAGGAAGTAGAAGGCGGTGGGCAGCAGGGTAGCGACCACCCCGCGATGGGCCAGCGCCTGGATGCCGTCCTGATCCAGGTATTCCAGATGGTCCACCGAGAGGGCACCGAAGTTGGCGGCCAGGGTGCTGCCCCCCAGGTTGGAGAGCTGATCCATGTGCCCCTTCACCGCGAGATCGTACTGGGCCGCCGCCAGATAGACCTGCTCGGTCTGGGCCAGGGAGAAGCCGATGTGCTCGCAGAAGACGTCTACCGCATCGGCCAGCCCTTCTTCGGCCGCTGCCGGGATGATCTCCTGGCAGATGGTCTCGACCCAGGAGTCGGGATCGTCCCGATACTCCGGCGGCACCGCATGGGCCGCCAGCAGGGTGGTCCTGACCCGGATGGGCAGGGCGTCGCCCAGACGGCGGGCGACCCGCAGCATCTTGAGCTCGTCCGCCAGAGTCAGCCCGTAGCCGGACTTGATCTCCACCGTGGTGACCCCTTCCCGGATCAGGGACTTGATCCGCGGCAGGGCCAGATCGTAGAGCTGCTCCTCGCTGGCCGCGCGGGTGGCCCTGACGGTGGAGAGGATGCCACCCCCCTTGCGGGCGATCTCCGCATAGGGCACGCCTTTCTGGCGCAGCTCGAACTCTTCGGCGCGGCTGCCCGCGAAGATGAGGTGGGTATGGCAGTCGATGAGGCCGGGGGTCACCAGCCTGCCCTTCATGTCGCGCCAGTGGGCGGGATAGGGCCCCTTGAGATCCTGCATGGGGACCATGGCGTGGATCCGCCCCTCTTTCACGCCGAGGGCGTGGGGCTCCAGCAGACCGTAGTCCGCCAGATCGGAGCGCAGGGTGGCGGGTGTCACGTTGAGCCAGACCCGCTCGCAGTTCAACAGTTCCTTGTTCATACCGACCTCTAAATGTATATACAATAATTTATAGCCGATCTCTGACGAGAAAGAAAGGATCAAGTTCACATCTTGATAACAGCGGCTTCATTAGAGTTTAAACACAAAAAAGCCCACCGAGGGGTGGGCTTTTAAATGCTTAATTTGTATATACAATCATGCGAGGCGCGTCTTGGAACTCAGCTTGTAGCGGGAGCCCGGCGAGAGCAGCCTGGCATAGGAGACCAGGTAGCCATCCGACCAGGTGCGCCGGTGCAGCAGCAGGCAGGGGGTATCGACCCGTACCTGCAGCAATCCGGCTTCCCCTGCGCTCGGCAGCACTGCCTCCACCACGTGTTCCATCTCGGAGAGGGGGCAGACTTCCATCAGATAGCTGTTCGGCGTCTGCTGGGTAAAGTCCTGCTCGCCGTAGTCCGGCAGGCGCTCCGCATCGACGAAGCGCTCCTCCAGCTGCAGCGGCTCCCCGTCGGCCTGGTGGACGATGAGGCTGTGAAAGGTGGGCGCACCCACCCGCAGGCCCAGACGCACCGCTACCTTCTCGTCGGCGGCCTGGCGTTGCAGGCGGATCACGCGTGCACTGTACTGGCTGCCCCGCTCGGCGATCTCGTCGGCGATGTTGCGTATGGCCAGCAGCGGCGACTCGGTGCGCCTGTCGGCCACGAAGCTGCCGGATCCGGCGGTGCGCACCAGCCAGCCCTCGGCCACCAGTTCACGCAGCGCCTTGTTGACCGTCATCCGGCTCACGGCAAACTGCTCGCACAGGGCGGCTTCGGTCGGGATCCTGTCTCCCGCCTGGTAGTGGCGTTCGCGGATCCCGTCCAGGATGTGCTGCTTTATCTGCAGGTAGAGTGCGGGGGCCACCTAGGCGCCTCAGCGACGGCGGTGGGGCGGACGCATGTCCGGCCAGGCGCGGTAGACGTCCGGGATCTGGTCCGGACCGCTGATGCAGAGATCGAGATCGTGCAGCAGGCCGTCCTTGATGCCATAGATCCAGCCGTGCACCGCCAGCTCCTGACCCTTGCGCCAGGCATTCTGGATGATGGTGGTGTGGCAAACATTGGCTACCTGCTCGGCCACGTTCAGCTCGCACAGGTAGTCGAAGCGCTCGTGCTCGTCTTCGATGGCCTCAAGCTCTTCGCCATACTTGAAGTAGACGTCCTTGATGTTGCGCAGCCAGTTGTCGATGAGGCCCAGCTCCTGGTTCTGCATCGCCGCCTTGACGCCGCCGCAGCCATAGTGGCCGCAGACGATGATGTGCTTCACCTTGAGCACTTCCACCGCGTATTGTAGCACGGAGAGGCAGTTGAAATCGGTGTGCACCACCAGGTTGGCAACGTTGCGGTGGACGAAGACATCCCCCGGCAGCAGCCCCATCAGCTGGTTGGCGGGCACCCGGCTGTCGGAGCAGCCGATCCAGAGATACTCGGGGGCCTGCTGGGCGGACAGGGTAGCGAAGAAATTGGGATCCTCGGCCTTGATCCGTTCCGCCCACTCGCGGTTATTGGTAAACAGGTCGTTCAACAGTTTCACTTCTGCTCTCCCTACTGTGGCAGTGGCGGCAACATACCATACACAAGGGTAACCAAGGCAAGGCCGACCAGCTCCCCGTGAAACAAAAACAGGGCCATCAGGCCCTGCTTAATCTCGGCGGAAGCCCTCAGGCATCCATCGCATCTTTCAGCTTCTTCAGCGCGTTTTTCTCGAGCTGGCGGACCCGCTCCGCGGAGACGCCGTAGTTGTCGGCCAGCTCCTGCAGGGTGGTCTTGCTCTCTTCATCCAGCCAGCGGGCACGGATGATGTGCTGGCTGCGCTCGTCCAGAGTGGCCATGGCCGCACTCAGACGACGGGTGGCATGGCTGTCCCAGTTGTCGTTCTCGATGGTGGCGGCGAGATCAGAAGACTTGTCTTCCAGATAGTGCACAGGTGCGAAGCCACCCTCGTCTTCATCGTCACCGACCAGATCGAAGGCCTGATCGTAATTGCTCATGCGCGCTTCCATCTCGGTGACGTCCGCGGCGGAAACCCCGAGGTCTGCGGCCACGGCCTGCACCTCTTCGTGGTTCAGCCAGCCCAGACGCTTCTTGGACTTGCGCAGGTTGAAGAACAGCTTGCGCTGGGCCTTGGTGGTCGCCACCTTGACCATGCGCCAGTTGCGCAGCACGTATTCGTGGATCTCGGCCTTGATCCAGTGCACGGCGAAGGAGACCAGGCGCACACCGACACTCGGGTCGAAGCGCTTGACCGCCTTCATCAGGCCGATGTTGCCTTCCTGCACCAGATCGGCCTGAGGCAGGCCATAGCCGGAGTAGCTCTTGGCCACGTGAACGACAAAACGCAGATGTGACATGACCAGCTGGCGGGCAGCCTCGAGATCACCGTCCTGCTGCAAACGCATCGCCAGTTCGCGCTCTTCCTCTGCGCTCAGCACAGGGATCGAGTTGACGGCCTGGATATAGCCTTCCAGACTACCTTGCGGAATCAGAGCCATAGTGCGCTGCAATGAAGTTCCCATGTTCTACCTCTTACTTTTCAATCGAATCAGTCTAACACCCTGAGAAGACGTGTCTACCGACCAGGTATCATTCTGCGGGCTGCATCATACATAACCCCAGCATGAACCCGGCCTATCTTAGGCTGACGCCATGAATCATAAATGAACAATCAAAAAAAAGGGGTCACAGTGAAGGACCCCCGAAAAGTAGCATGCTAAGTCCATTGTTGCGGAGCTCGCAACCTTCACATGCTTGCCAAGTCAGACGAGCAAGGCATAGGGGCCATACCCGTATAAATTTGTCGAACTAGTAGACCGCTAACAAATTGGAAGGTTCCCAAGACTCGGAGAAGCGCCTGATGATTCAGGTACAATTCAGATTACCCCGAGAAAGTGGGCCTTGCCAGAAACGGGCCACTCTTTTACTTGATCCAGTTCTCAAAATCCAGTGCTTTGCACTGCTGGTAAATTCATCAGGAAGGTTCGATGTCGCGAATATGCCTGTGGACCGAAAACCAGGAGGCGATCAACCCCAGCAAGGCCCCGAGCAGTATGAGGTTGAAGCCGTCGAACGCCCCCATCCCCACCAGCCGGAAGTTGCTGTTGTAAAGTCCCGCCAGCTCCTTCACCACCCCCTCGCTCCAGATCACCATCACCTCGGTCAGCCACCAGGCCAGCATGCCACCGATGACACCGAACCAGATGCCGGTATAGAGGAAGGGACGGTGGATGAAGGCATCGGTCGCCCCCACCAGCTTGAGCACCTCGATCTCGGAGCGCTGGTTCAGGATATTCAGCCTGAGGGTGTTGCCGACGATCAAGAGCACGGCGGAGAGCAGCAGCACGGCGATCCCCGTGATGGTGTGGCGCAGCAGGTTCATGATCCCCTGCAGCCGCGTCAGCCACTGCAGGTCCAGCTTGCCCTGCTCGATGCCGGGTTCGTTCTCCAGCTTGGCGAGCAGCTCGGCGGCCCCTTCCGGGTTCTGCCAGCGCGGATCCGGGATCACGCTCAGTACCGGCGGCAGCGGGTTGCTGTCGAGGTAATCCAGGGCATCGCCGAAGCCGGAGATCTCGCGAAACTCCTTGAGCGCCTCATCCCGGTTCATATAGGTGACGGACTCCACCTCGGGGTAGAGCAGGATCCGCTGCTTCATGTCGAGGATGCTTTGTTCCGGCAGATCCTTGCGCAGATAGAGGGAGATCTGGGAGCTGGTCTGCCAGCTCCCCTCCACCACCTCGGCGTTCTTCAGCAGCACGTGGAAGCAGGAGGGCAGCGCCAGGCTCACCCCCAGCACGGCCAGGGTCATCAGGGAGGCGAGCGGATTGCGCCACAGCTCTCCCAGGCTGGCAAAGGCCTGGCGCACGTGGTCCACGCCATACATCATCAAACGACGCAACGGCGGCTGTTTATGACGAACAATAGCCATCAGAGCTCCTCCCCGGACGAATACATACGCCCTGCCTTGAGGGTCAGGGTGCGATAGCGCATGCGGGCAATCAGCCCCAGATCGTGGGTGGCGATCAGCACGGAGACGCCGAAACGGTTGAACTCCTCGAACAGGCGCATGATGTCCATGGAGAGCTGGGGATCCAGGTTGCCGGTCGGTTCATCCGCCAGCAAGAGTGGCGGCTTGTTGACGATGGCGCGGGCGATGCCGACCCGCTGCTGCTCCCCGCCGGAGAGCATGCGCGGCTGGTAACGCTCCTTGCCTAGCAGGCCCACCTTGTCGAGCGCCGCCGCCACCCGCTTGTTGATGTCGGCGTGGCTGTAGCCGTCGATGACCAGGGGCAGGGCCACGTTGTCGAACACGGTGCGGTCCATCAACAGGCGGTGATCCTGGAAGATCATGCCGATCTGGCGCCGCACATAGGGGATCTGGCTGCGCTGGATGTGGCTGACGTCATCGCCGTGGAAGAAGACGCGGCCGTCGGTCGGGCGCTCCATCACGCTGATGAGCTTGAGCAGGGTGCTCTTGCCCGCCCCCGAGTGGCCGGTCAGGAAGGCCATCTCCCCCTTGCGCAGGTGAAAACTGACCTTCTGCAGCGCCTGGTGGCCACCGCTGTATACCTTGCTGACCTTGTCAAAACGAATCATAACGGTTCCCTGACAGTGACAAGCCCCGACCTGGGTCGGGGCATGTATTGGGGCTCAGATCGCGAACATCCGATTACGCCACTTTGCGGTTAATCGAACCGACGGGATGCCTTCACTCAAGTGACGGCCTTACTCATCGCGACTGAAAAGCGCCTCGATAAAGTCGTTGGCCACGAAGGGGCGCAGATCGTCGATCCCCTCGCCCACCCCGATGTAGCGGATCGGGATCTGGAACTTGTCGGCCACCGCGAAGATGACGCCCCCCTTGGCGGTCCCATCCAGCTTGGTGAGGGTGATGCCGGTCAGGCCCACCGCCTCGCTGAACAGCTTGGCCTGGCTCAGGGCGTTCTGGCCGGTGCCCGCATCCAGGGTCAGCATGATCTCGTGCGGCGCTTCCTCGTCGAGCTTCTTCATCACCCGCACCACCTTCTTGAGCTCCTCCATCAGGTTGCTCTTGTTCTGCAGGCGGCCGGCGGTGTCGGCGATCAGCACGTCGGCGCCGCGTGAGCGGGCAGCCTCGATGGCGTCAAAGATGACGGAGGCGGAGTCGGCACCGGTGTGCTGGGCGATCACCGGAATGTTGTTGCGCTGACCCCACACCTGCAGCTGCTCGACGGCGGCGGCGCGGAAGGTGTCGCCAGCGGCCAGCATCACGCTCTTGCCCTCGGCCTGGAACTGTTTGGCCAGCTTGCCGATGGTGGTGGTCTTGCCGACGCCGTTCACGCCGACCATCAGGATCACATAGGGCTTCTTGCTGGTGTCGATGACCAGGGGCTGCTCCACCTTGGCCAGCATGGCACCCATGTCCTGCTTGAGTAGGCCGTAGAGCGCCTCGGCGTCCTTGAGTTGCTTGCGATCCGCGTGCTGCACCAGACCCTCGATGATGCGGCTGGTGGTGTCCACGCCGAGATCCGCGGTCAGTAGCTGGGTCTCCAGCTCCTCGAACAGATCGTCATCGATCTTCTTGCCACGGAACAGGCCGAAGAAACCGGAACCGATGTTCTCCTTGGTGCGTACCAGGCTGCGCTTGAGACGGGCAAAGAAGCCCTCACGCTGCGGCTTGTCCTGGGTGTCGTCGTCCACGGCCGCGGCCAGCGGCAGGGCAGCCAGGGCGGCGGCCTCCGCCTCCATCTCGGCGACCAGGCGCAGATCTTCCGCGCGCTGGGCCTCTTTGGCGAGACGGGCTTCCTCGGCTGCCTGAGCTTCGGCGGCAATACGCGCTTCTTCCGCGGCCTGAGCCTCGGCAGCAACACGGGCCTCTTCCGCGGCGCGAGCCTCGGCGGCAAGACGGGCTTCTTCCGCGGCGCGGGCTTCGGCGGCAAGACGGGCCTCTTCCGCGGCGCGAGCCTCGGCGGCCAGACGGGCCTCTTCTGCGGCGCGGGCTTCGGCGGCCAGACGGGCTTCTTCCGCGGCGCGGGCTTTGGCGGCAATGCGGGCCTCTTCCGCGGCACGGGCCTCGGCGGCAAGACGAGCCTCTTCTGCGGCGCGAGCTTCGGCGGCGAGACGCGCCTCTTCCGCGGCGCGAGCCTCGGCGGCAACACGAGCCTCTTCAGCGGCGCGGGCTTCGGCGGCAAGACGGGCCTCTTCCTCGGCCAGCAGGGCGTCATTGACGATCACCGGCTCCAGCTCGGACGCACACTCCTCGACCACTACGGGACCGTGGTCATCCAGCTCGGCGGAGGGGGCGCACTCCTCTTGCACACCAGCATTCTGTGCGCTGGCCGGCGTCTCGACAGCCTCGGGCTGCACGGTATCGGAAACGGGGGCAGGGCTGGTCGCGACTTCGGACTCAGGGGTGGCTTGGGGTGTCTGTGGTTGGACGGCCTCAGCCTCTTCTTTCTTGCGGCCGAAACCCAGCCAGGAAAACAAACCTTTTGCCATCTAAAAATACTCACATCAAAGGCTGACTGCTAAGATAGCCGTCCCTCGGCGGGTCGGCATAAAAATGAACCGCCTTATACTATCACTTTATTTTCTGACGACGAAACGCGATGCCCAGAGTGAAATCCAGCCGTAGCAGCCCGAGCAAGAGCCCGGCCCCCCAGGGGCGAGCGGGCGTGGTAAGAATCATCAGCGGCCAGTGGAAGGGTCGCAAACTGCCGGTCAGGGATGTGGAAGGTCTCAGACCCACCACGGATCGCGTCAAGGAAACCATCTTCAACTGGCTGGCGCCCCATGTGCGCGGTGCCCGCTGCCTCGATCTGTTTGCCGGCAGCGGCGGCCTGGGGCTGGAGGCTCTGTCCCGTTACGCCGAGCAGGTGACCCTGATCGAGATGGACAAGGGCGCCGCCGACCAGATCAAGAAGAATCTGGCCGTGCTCGGCAGCAGCCAGGGCCAGGTGATCCAGGCCGATGCGGTGAGCTGGCTACAAGGCCCGGTCACCCCCTTCGATCTGGTGTTCTTGGATCCGCCGTTTCGCCGCGAGCTGCTGCCCCAGGTGTGCGACCTGCTGGAGCAGCGCGGCTGGCTGGCGCCAGACGCCCTCATCTATCTGGAGCGGGAAAAGGAGATGGCCGATCTGGCCCTGCCCGCCAGCTGGCAATTACTCAAGGACAAGCAGGCCGGTCAGGTCTGCTATCAGCTCTATCTGCGGGACACCAAAAATGACGCAGCAGTTTAAAGGGGGGAGATGGGCGCAGTGCCCCTCCCCGTCAATCTGGACAACGACTCAAGGACAGGCAGGTCAATCACATCAGGTCTGCCATCAACTCTATGTACGGGAGGTAGGTGATGAAGCGGGTGTTTAATCTGTTGGCGATGGGGGTGTTGCTGTTCTTCTGGTTCGGCGTGGCGCTCGCCCTGCTGGGCACCCTGCCCGGCAAGCTGAACGGCTTCCTGCCGGTCTGCGGCGTCATCGTGATACTGATGCACTGGGTACAGGCGAGCATGATCAAGGCGGCCTGCAAACCCTACTTCGCGGTCACGCGCCTGGAGTTCACCCAGGTGTTGATCTTCGGCGTGTTCGGCATGATGGAGATCCGCGCCAAGCTGCAGGCCATCATAGACGCCAGACAGAAGGGCGAGAACCCGCCCAGGGTCGACTAGCGTCGAGCCGCCATGCCTGACCAGAAGGAGTGACACGTCACTCCTTCGTTGTTTTTCCGAGGCTGATCCCGAGCCTGATGGAGAGCACGGCGAGCAGCAACAGCATGGCGATGAGGGAGAAGAAGTTGCTGCCAAGCTCGGGGTACTGCACCTTGATCAGGGCAGAGTGGCCGAACGCGCCGATGAAGAAACAGAGCAGGATGCAGCTGGGGGTATTGCCCACCATGGGCTCCTGACGGTAGTACTGATAGAGCTGGCTGGCCGCCAGCAGCAGGGCGATCAGGGGGAAGAAGGAGAAAGGCACCACGGATTCGGTCACCACCGCGAAGAAAGCATCGCCGCAGATGCCTATCAGCAGGGCCAGTAACAGGGGCTTCTTCGGGATCGGGGTCGGTTCGTGCATGGGGCTGTCCATCCTTGCGTTAAGAGAGTGATTCGCGACGCTTGCGGTTCTGTACCTCGGCGCCCATGGCGATCATCCGCAGCTGGCTGATAGTGCGCTCCGACAGGGCCCGACACTCTTCACTGGTCATGTCGAGGGCATCGGCACCGGCACTGAAGACGATGGTCACCATGGCCTCGGCCTGGATGTAGGCCTCTTCCCGTGGCGCCTCCGTGGTGGCCTCCAGATAGTCGGTCAGCTCGGCGATGAAGTGCTGGATCTCCCGGGCCACCGCCTGGCGGAACGCCGCCGAGGTGCCGGAGCGCTCGCGCAGCAGCAAGCGGAAGATGTTCGGGTTGTTTTCGACGAATTCCATGAAGGTCTGCACCGAGGTGCTGATGACGCTGCCGCCACCGGCGATGCGCTGGCGCGCCTGGCGCATCAGCTGACGCAGGGTCAGGCCACCCTCGTCCACCAGGGTCAGCCCCAGCTCCTCCATGTCGCGGAAGTGACGATAGAAGGAGGTCGGCGCTATGCCCGCCTCCCTGGCCACTTCCCGCAGGCTGAGGTTGGAGAAGCTGCGGTTGGCACAGAGTTGACTGAACGCCGCCTCGATCAGCGTACGCCGGGTCTTTTCTTTTTGTTGCGCGCGAATACCCACGAAAACTGTCACCTTGAGATGAGCGAGGCCAGATGATAACCCGAAGGGAGGGGCGGGATCAGGTTTGTCTCCGACTTTTTTACCATTGACCCGCATTCCGGCTCAATGGAGAATAGTGAACAGCTGTTCGCTGAAAGGAACCGAGTGAGATGGAACGCCCCCCGATCATCATGACCAACACCCTGCTGTTTGCCCTCTCCGGGCTGACCGCACTGATCGCCGTGCCCTGGTACGGCATGACCCATGGCTATGACCTCTGGCAGTGGGGCAGCTTCCTGCTGCTGTTCTGCTATTGCGGCATCTCCATCACCGCCGGCTACCACAGGCTCTGGTCCCACAAGGCCTACAAGGCGCACCCTATCCTGCAATGGATCTTCGCCATCGGCGGGGCCCTCGCCCTGCAAAACTCGGCGCTGCACTGGTCGTCCGATCACCGTCGCCACCATCGCCACGTGGACGACAACCACAAGGATCCCTACAGCGCGGGCCGCGGATTCTGGTTCTCCCACATCGGCTGGATGCTGCGGGAATACCAGCGCGACATCTACCACGACTACACCAATGTGCGGGATCTGCAGAACAACCCCGTCGTCGCCTTCCAGCACAGGCACTATCTGGCGCTGACCCTGGCCACCAACATCGGCATCCCGCTGCTGCTGGGGCTCGTCCACGGCGATCTGCTCGGCATGCTGTTGCTGGCCGGAGTGCTGCGCATGGTGATGACCCACCACACCACCTTCTTCATCAACTCCCTGGCCCACATCTGGGGCAGCCAGCCCTTCACCGATCGCAACAGCGCCCGGGACAACGGCATCCTGGCCTTCTTCACCTTCGGCGAGGGGTACCACAACTTCCACCACCTGTTCGAGAACGACTATCGCAACGGCATTCACTGGTGGCAGTTCGATCCCACCAAGTGGCTCATTCGCAGCGCCGCCTGGTGCGGTCTGGCGAAGGACCTGAGATCCTGCCCGGAGGAGCGCATCGAGCAGGCCAGGCTGGAGATGCAGCTCAAGCGCGCCCAGGCAAGGCTGCACAGGGGAGAGGACAGGGAGCGGTGGCAGGCGCTGCTGCAGGAGGAGTACGACAAGCTGAGCCTGCAGATACAGCACTACTACGCCAGTCGCAAGTCCCTGCTGGAGCAGCGCAAGCGCACAGCCATGGCACGCTACGACAGGCTCAAGCTGCAACTGGAGTATCGCACGCTGCGCGATGGCTTCCTCGCCAGCAAACGCAACTGGAGCCGCCTCCTGGCCGGCATTGCCTGACGTCGGAACGCCTTGCCGACAAGACCGCCTCCGGGCGGTCTTTTCATTGGTCCCGGCTGGAAGCGGGCATAAAAAAATGGGGCGACATTCGCATGTCACCCCCTCGCAAATAGCATGTTCCATATTGGGATCCGGCAACGACGGGGAGCCGTTGTGCCTCTCGGGTTTCCGCTCCCGATCCGCGCTGCCAGCCGAAGCAATCCGGCCAGCCCATTTCCCCTGCTGCTTTCACCCACACGGCAGACCAGCCGCCGTGTTTGTCCTTGCAACCGAAATACTACGCAGTTCAATAAAATAAAAAACCGCTTTATCCGGCCCGCCATGGAGACCTGGTGGCGATCGCATCGCCAGCCTCAAGAGATAAACCGATTAAAAACAATACGATAAAATCCCCACCCGATTTTGGATGGCAAACGTTGTCTTCGAAGGCGCACAAGGCTTTGCGAGATCTCGCACAAGCCCTGCTCCCCTCACAGCCAGCGGTGCAACGGTAACCAATCGCTCAATTGCGCCAGCAGCCGCCGCCATGCAGAGGGGGACGCCGCCACCGGGTGAACGGCCTGCTGCAACCAGCCATCGATGAGTTGCTGCAACTCGTCGCACAGCACCGGGCACCTGAGGTGCAGCATCAGCTCGGTGTTGAGCATCAGGGAGCGGGGGTCCAGGTTGAAGCTGCCGAGCAGCGCCTCCTCCCGCCCCATCAGGATCAGCTTGGCGTGCAGGCTGACCTCCTCCCCCACCAGCTCGAACAGCGCTATCCCCTGGCGCTCGAGCCAGGGGCGGTGACGCCGATAGGCGCCATACACCAGGGGGACGTCCGTGCTGGCCAGGGAGTTGGTCAGGATCTCGATGCCGACCCCCGCCCTGCGCTGCGCCCTGAGCTGGCGGCGCAGGCTCCGGGTCAGGATCAGGTAAGGGCTCACCAACCTGAGATCCCCCAGATTACCGCCCAGCTTGCGCCCCAGCAGGGGCGCCGTGGCGGGCCGGGAGACCAGCCCCTTGCCGGGCCGGTCAAACCAGCACTCCCCCCGCCCGGGGTGCCAGCGCAGGGAGACAGGTTCGTCGTCGAACAGGCTGGCGGGCAGATCGTAGACGGCAGCCACCGCCGGCTCGCTCAGGGTCAGCAGGAAGTCGTTCAGCACCGTGACCTCGGCGGGCGACAAGGCGCGCCGCAACAGGCGCCGGATGGGGTGGCTCCAGCGGCTATACCAGAACAGGTCAAACCCCTGTTCGGCCTGCTGGCAGAGCGGGCCCCGGCAGAGCAGATCCAGATCGATGAAATGGGGGGGGGGGCCGAGACCGAAGTAGCGGTCGCCGATGTTGCGCCCCCCGATCACCGCCTGACAGCCGTCCACCAGCAGCAGCTTGTTGTGCATGCGGTGGTTGATGCGCCGAAAGCTCAGCAGCCCCTCCAGCAGCAGGGTCAGGGGGCGCCAGCCCCTCAGCCAGAACGGGTTGAACAGGCGCACCTCGATGCCGGGCTCTGCCGCCACCGCCTCCAGGAAGCGGTTGTCGCCCCCATAGAGGTCGTCGATGAGCAGCCGGATCCGGACCCCGCGCCTCGCCGCCCGGATCAACTCGGCCAGCAGCAGCTTGCCGCTGCCGTCTTCCTCCCAGCTGTAGTACTGGGCCAGGATCCGGTGGCGGGCGTGGCGGATTAGCTGGCAACGGGCCTTGAGGGCGTCACCGGGGTTATCCAGCAGGGCGAAGTCGGCGGTGAGCAAGGGTCATCTCCCTGTCATCTGGTCGTGGCATAACCCAGACAACCGCCCCGATCGCCACGTGTCAAGGAGCCGATGATGGAACTGCGCGACCACCCCTCTCTCAGCCAGGGCCCCCAGGCCAGCCAGCCGGACCCGACCCCCGCCAGGCTGCTGATGCCCTGGTACCTGCAGCACCAGGATCTGGGTTGGGACCCCCTCCCCCCGCTTCACGGGGATCGCCTTCCCGGGCGGCATTGAGCGTTCAGGGTTGCAGCGCCTCGATGGCCTCCGACTTGCCCTCCAGCTGGGGCAGGCTGAAGCGGTAGCCCACGTAGTATTTGTAGATGGTACCGACGTAGTTGATGGGCCCCTGGCCCACCTCGTTGGCCACCAGCTGTTCCACGTTGCCGAACCAGACGTTGGGATCCAGCCCCCGCTCCCCGGCCTTGGCCTGCAGGGCCTTCACCCGGTTCGGGCCCGCGTTGTAGGCGGCCAGCGCAAACAGGTGGCGGTTGACCCTGTCCATCCCGGGGTCGTTGAAGTAGGTATCGAGAATGAGCCGCATGTAGCGGCAGGCCGCCTCCACATTCCCCTCCAGGCTGGTGAGCCTGGCGCCGCGGATCCCCACTTCGCCCCCGGTGCTCGGCAGCAGCTGCATGATGCCAACCGCCCCCCGGTGGGAGCGGACATTGGGGTTGAGCCCCGACTCCTTGTAGGCCAGGGCCGCCAGCATCAGCCAGTCCAGCCCGTACTTGTCGGCCTGGGTTTCCAGCACCTTGCGAATGGTCGACAGGCGGCCCAGGGGATCCGGCGCCAGTATGTTGCTCATCTGGTCGCTCTGCGCCATCAGGCGGCGCAGGGTCATGTCGCTGTAGAGGGTGCGCTTGCTCGACTCCGAAATATAGGCGTTCACCGCCTTGAGCAGCTCCGGGCTGTTGTTGCGCAGAGCCCAGGCGCTGCGCCCCTGATCCCGCAGCGGGATCAACCTGTGGGCCTTGAGCCCCCCTATCATGTCGAGCCAGATCCGCCCCTTGAAGCTGTCGGTGACCGTCAGCGGGATGATACCGGCCGCCACCATCTCCAGCAGGTCCCCGTCCTGCAGGTACTCGGGTACCGTCTCTATGTAGACGGGGGGCAGCCCCAGCTCGCGAAACAACCAGTTTAGCTGGCGCAGGCTCTCGTAATAGCTGGAACTGGCCCGCACCCAGATCCGCCGGCCGGAGAGCTGGGTGATGCGGTTGAAGGCCGGCAGATCCCGCTGGCTCACCACCCACTCCTCGATGGGGGAGATGAGCGGCTGGGAGAAGGTCACCTGCTCGCGCCGGGTCGGCGTCACCGTCAGGTTGGCCGCCACCAGATCCCCGCGCCCCTCGGTGAGGTAGTCCAGCAACTTGTCCTGGCGTACCGGGATGTAGATGATTTTGAGCTTGAGTTTATCCTTGGCCAGATAGGTCCGGTTCAGCCAGCGTTCGAACCCCTGCAGCTGATTGACCAGGATGCCGTACTGGGCCCCCTTGTCGAAAAAGAAGAAGCCCCGCTCATAGACCACCAGGGCCCTGAGTTCCTTCTTCTCCAGGATGTGATCGAGATCCCCGGCCTGGGACAGGAGCTTGGGTTTGACATCCGGGACACGTGAAGGCGTTGCGTCAGACAGAGGCACGGGATCCGCCGCCAGCAGGGGGAGAGAGCAGAGGGCCAGCAGGGCCCAGATCCATCGCCGTATCATGATCCAGCCACCTCATCGTGGGCCGACTCGCGTCGGGGGAAGCGTCAGCAGAACGACGTCCGTGGCGCCTGCGCCCCATGGCTGGGGCCATAGCGGTGCGGGCGCGCGTCCGCCCATCGGCTCGTTCCGCTCTGGCACCGGGAACGTCCGCGGGATAACTCACTATACAACGGGGAAGGCTATCGGAGGGGCAATACGGCAGGCAAGCCTGCCGTTTCATCACGAACTCAGAGCGAGCGGGCACGCATCTCGAAGATCAGTTTCTCGGCGGTGCAGGTAAATTGCAGGCGGGCCTTCAGGATCACACCGTGGGCCCCCTGGCTCAGCTCGCTGCTGCTCTTCGCCTCGGCAGTCACCTGCCGGGCCAGCGCCTCATAGGCCGCCAGCTTGGCGCGGGCATCGGTCTCTTCCGCCGCCTCGATCACCAGCTCCATCACGTCATCACCCTCGCCGATGATGGTCCCGATCTCGGCGAAGCAACCGCAGCTGTCACAGGTCTCGTTCAATTCCACTTTCTCGTCTACAGACATATGTTTACTCCTACTTATTCCGGATATTGCCATCGTCACGCAAGGCGTTACGAAAATCTCTGATGGCGGCGCCCAGGTCCTCACCGGCGCCGGCCAGGCGTTTGCTGCCAAACACCACCACCACGACGACGAGCAGGATCAGCAGGTGCCAGATATGGATTCCACCCAGCCCCATAGGGATACTCCTGACAGATTAGATACCCTGAAGTTGTATCAAAAGAAAGCGCCTCGATTGTTGGGCAAAATCAAGGCAGGTGCAAGTTGGCGGGAAAATCGCTCAGATGCGGACGTTCGAGGCAAAAAAATACGGCGACCTGGAGTCGCCGTATGAATCAGTGCTACTTGTCCCCTCAACCGCTACATCCTGTACCAGCCGCCACCAGGGCGAGAGACGGATTGAGCATAGGATCGCCAAGATATGAAAACAAATGGTATAAATTCATCTAAGAATTGAAGAGGATTCATATCATGTTGCTGGAACAGTTGGGGCGTATAGACCTCAATCTCTTGATTATCCTGCAAGTCTTGCTGGAAGAGCGCAATGGCAGCCGGGCCGCCCGCCGCCTTCACCTGAGTCAGTCTGCCGTCAGCAAGGCCCTCGGCCGTCTGCGGGAAACCTTCGACGATCCCCTGTTCGTCCGCTCCGCCTACGGGATGGACCCCACCCCCCGCGCCCTGGATCTCCAGCAGCAGTTGCAGCCCATACTGCTCTCCCTGGACAACCTGATCCAGCCGCCGGATTTCGATCCGGCCAGCACGGAGCGGGAGTTCGTCATCGCCAGCATGGACAGCGCCTTCACCCTGTTCGCGCCCCTCTACCTGAGCGAGCTCAAGCGCCAGGCCCCCGGTATCCGGCTGCGTTACGAGGAGTGGACCGAGCACAGCCTGACCGAGATGAGTCAGGGTCAGGTGGACATCGCCTTCACGGTGCGGGAAAACTGCATCAACTCGGACTTCCGGCTCGACACCCTGCCCAACGCCATCTGCCAGCGGCTGCTCACCATCGACGATCTCACCTGCCTGGTGCAGCGGGATCACCCGGCCCTGCGCGAGCCCGACTGGGATCTCGCCCGCTACCTCGCCTACCCCCACGTGCAAACCTACTGCGAGGGGCGGGATCGCTGGATGCTGGATCACAAGCTGGCGGAGCAGGATCTCTACCGCCGGATCGAGGCGACCGTGCCCTCCTTCGAGGCGGCCCTGCGCATGGGCATGCATTCGGACATGATAGTGACCCTCTCCCGGCTCTATGCCCGTCATGCCACCCAGGTCTACCCCTTGGTGCCACTGCCGCTGCCCATCGCCCTGGACAGCATCTCCCATCTGCTCATCTGGCATCAGCGCCACGAGGAGGATCCGGGGCACCGCTGGCTGCGGGAGACCCTGCTCACCCTCATCATGGGCAAGCTGGAGTCCCCCACCAGCGCGGTGGAGAGTGCCGCCTGACGCGCAAAAAAACGGGGCTGTCTCAGCCCCGCTTCGTCAGTTCTGGTTCGTCACCGCCAGATAGTGGTGCACGCCGTCCAGCAGCATCTGCACCGAGATCATCACCAGCAGCATGCCCATCAGCCGCTCCACCGCGGTGAGTCCTCGCTCACCCAGCAGCTTGTTGAACAGCTCGTAGAACATCAGGATGACGGCGCTGGCCCCCCAGGCCATCAACAGGGCCAGGGACCAGTCCACCATCCGGGTCGGCTCCTGGTTCGCCAGCAGCAGCAGGGAGGCCAGGATGGAGGGGCCCGCAATCATGGGGATGGCCATGGGCACCAGGAAGGGTTCCTCCCCCGCCGCCAGCCCGGTCACGCCGCCCGGACTCGGGAAGATCATCTTGATGGCGATGAGGAAGAGGATGATGCCGCCAGCGATGCTGACCGCCTCCTGGCGCAGGTTGAGGAAGCTCAGGATCTGCTGACCGGCGAACAGGAAGCCCATCATGATGACCAGAGAGAACAGCAGCTCGCGGATCATCACCTTGCGCCGCCGCTTGGGATCGACATGGCGAAGGATCGAGAGGAAGACCGGCAGGTTCCCCAGGGGATCCATGATCAGAAACAGCATGACGGCAGCGGAAAAAGTGTCCATACAACGCCCAGGCAGAGCCTTTCAACAAGAGGGGAAAAGAGGGCGAAATATAACAAAGGTGGCGGGATTCGGCGAGCACCCAGGTGTGCCCGCCGCCAGGGATCACCCGTGGTTGCAGATCTTGTCGGCGCGGGTCTGGAACCCTTCGTCGGATTCGATGAACTTGCCGCGCTGGGCCAGGAAGGCGATAAGGGCCTCGGCATCCATCTCGCTCGCGCTGCAGGTATGGAAACGGGCATCGGCGCCAAAGTGCGTCTCGATCGCCTGCTTCAGGCTGGCCCGGGTAAATTGCCCTCCCTGCGCCAGCATCATCTCCATCACTTCGTGGCCGTGTATCGACTGGGACATCTCAAACCTCGTTAATCATCATGTCAGATGCCAATTAAAACCAAAAGTCCGCAGCATGATCTTGATATAAGCCAACAAAGCGCCCTTTTTTGCGCCACCGGGGTGATCGTATTCACCGCTTTGTCGATAATGTGGCAACCTGACGGTGGGACGGCTACACTGGCGCCCCTTTTTGCCATCGCAGACAGAAAATAAGGACATTGGCGTCATGCTGTTCCATGGATTGGTCTTCAAACCCTGGCGGATCTGGACCCGCCGCCCGCTCTGGTTGAAGACACTGCTCGGCATGCTGACCGGGATAGGGCTGGGGCTCTGCTTCAATGAGCAGGCGCTGTTGCTCAAACCCGTCGGCGTCCTGTTCGTCAACACCATACAGATGCTGATGGTCCCCCTCATCTTCTGCTCCGTCATCGCCGGCCTCACCGCTCTGCTCAAGGGCAAGCGCCTGGACCGTATCGCCGGCAAGGCCATCGCCCTCTACCTCAGCTCCACCGCCATCGCCATCTGCATCGGCCTGATGATGGGCTGGCTGCTGGAGCCGGGCATGGGTGCCAATATGGGGCCCTATGAGCGGGGTGCCATGGCAGAGCAGCCGACCCTGGCCAGCGTGCTGAGCCACCTGGTGCCGCGCAATCCGATGCAGGCCATGGTGGATGGCAAGATATTGCAGGTGATCGTGTTCGCCGTGGCCCTCGCCCTGGCCCTCCATGCCACTGGCCGGCGTGGCCGCCCCGCCATCCTCTTTTTCACTTCCCTGGCGGAGGGGATGTTCAAACTGACCCAGATGGTGATGTCACTGGCCCCCTACGGCGTCTGCGCCCTGATGGCCTGGATGACCGGCAAATACGGCGTCAGCCTGCTGCTGCCGCTGCTCAAGGTGATCGGGGCCGTCTACCTCGGCTGCCTGCTGCACGTGCTCGGCGTCTACAGCAGCCTGCTTATCCTGCTGGCCCGCCTCAATCCGCTGCACTACTTCAAGAGCATCGTCGACGCCCAGGCGGTGGCCTTTACCAGCAGCTCGAGCAGCAGCACCCTGCCCATCAGCCTGGCCTGCGCCGAGCGTCGGCTCGGGGTCTCCCCCGCCATCACCGCCAAGGTGCTACCCATCGGGGCCACCATCAACATGGACGGGACAGCCCTCTACCAGGGAGTTACCGCCCTGTTCGTGGCCCAGGCCTTCGGCGTGGATCTGCACCTGGTGGACTACCTGACCATCATCAGCATCGCCACCCTCGCCAGCATCGGCACGGCGGGCACGCCGGGCACCGGGCTCATGCTGCTGACGCTGACACTCACTGCGGTGGGGTTGCCACTGGAAGGGGTGGCCCTCATCGCCGGCATAGACAGGATCCTCGACATGGCGCGCACCACGGTCAACGTCTCCGGCGACATCCTGGTCTCCGTCCTCATCGCCCGCAGCGAGAAGGAGCTGGATCTCGCCACCTACCACGACGCCAGCGCGGGGGATGACATCGACTTCACCCTGCGCTGAGGCCGCGCGGGCGGCACTCAGTGGTCGTGGGGATCGTGATGGCAGCGCCAGCAGATGTCGAAATTGGCGCCGTTCTCCTCCCCGCACTGACCACACAACCAGCCGTTGCCCTGCCGCTGCTGGTAGCGTTCGATGATCCGCCCCGCCTTGCTGCGATCCTGCTCGCACACCATCAGGGTGACCTGCAGCAGATCCACCGGCAGCTCTCCCAGCGCGCCGGAGAGCCCCTCACCGCTCAGCCTCACCCTGACTCCCTCGACCTCCAGCGCCCCTTTGAGTGCGTGCGCCTCCAGGGAGTGGGAGGCCCGATACAAGTTAATCCACTGATCCATACGTTGTCCTCGAAACCGCTTGTCAGTGCCGCCAGCGCGACCCTCATGCCAGGGCGAATACCTCCAGGGAATGGGAGACCAGATACAAGCCAAGCCATGGATCCATAAAAGATCTCCTCACCATTCCCCTATCGCAAGCCTCCCGCCCGAGCCATGCCACCCCGGGCGCCTGGTCCGATGGCCTGTGATCCACTATGGCCCCTCCCTGTCATCCCCACACCGGCACCCGCCCCCGGGCGCCGCTCACAACAGCTTGTCGATGCCATACTCGGGGCCGTTGGCCACCAGAAAATCGATGAATGCCCTCAACTTGCGCGGCATCAGCCGCCGCTCCGGAAACAGCAGGTAGATGGGCACCCTGGGTTGCTGCCACTCGGGCAGCAGCGACACCAGAGCTCCGCTCGCCAGCTCATCATGGCACAGCATGGCGGGCAGGGAGGCGAGCCCCAGCCCGGCCTTGGCCGCCTCCCGGGCACAGGTGATGTTGTTGACCTGGAAACGGGAAGGCGGGTCCACCAGCACCTCGCGCTCCTCCCGCTCGAAACACCAGTGAGAGGACAGAAAGCCGCTGCTGACCGCGATCCGCTCGTGGTGCACCAGATCCTCGGGCCGGCCGATCGCCGGGCTGCGCGCCAGATAATCCGGACTGGCGCACAGCAGCCGCTCCGTGCTCCACAGCCGCCGAGCCGCCAGGTTGGAGTCGCTCATGTCGCCGACCCGTACTATGGCATCCAGCCCCTCGCTGATGGGATCCACGATGCGATTGGTCAGCTCCAGCTCCACCCGCAGCCCCGGATAGGCCTGCAGGAAGTTGGCCACCAGCCTGCCCACCACCAGCTGCCCCGTCTCGATGGGCACCGCCAGCTTGAGGGTACCGGTCACCTCCTGCTGGCTGGCGCTCAGCATCAGCTCGGCCTGGGCCAGCTCTTCCACCGCCTTGCTGCAGCGCAGGTAGTACTGCTCCCCGGCCTCGGTCAGGGTGAGCTGGCGGGTGGAGCGGTAGAGCAGCCGCGCCCCGAGACGCTGCTCCAGCTCGGCGATGCGCCGGCTCACCGTGGCCTTGGTCATGCCCAGCTCCTGGGCGGCGGCGGTGAAGGAGCCCTTGTCGACGATGCGCACCAGAATTAGAGCTGCGTTCAGGTCCATTGTCTCACCAGTGAAACTGTATATCTCATGAATGGATACTAATCGAAACAGTTTCGCGATGTTAGCCTGCCCGCCACAGTTCAGGAAAACCAATATCATGAGTCAACACAAGAAGATCCCCCTGCTGGCTGCCCTGCTGCTGGCACTGCTGGGCATGCTGTTCGCCGCCTACTGGTATCTGCACGGCCGCTACTTCGAGAGCACCGACAACGCCTACCTGCAGAGCGAGGTGACCGGCATCGGCTCCAAGCTCTCCGGCTACATCAGCGAGGTGCTGGTGACCGACAACCAGGCGGTGAAGGCCGGCCAGCTCATCGCTCGCCTCGACGACCGCGAATACAAGACCAGGGTGGCGGAGGCCGAGGCCGACCTGCGTCTCAACCAGGCGACGGCGGAAAATCTCGCCGCCACCCGTACCCAGCAGCTGAGCCTCATTCGTCAAGCCGAGGCCAAGGTCAGCTCGGCCAATGCCGAACAGATTCGGGCCCAGCAGCAGGTGCGCCGGGTCAGCCAGCTCAATCAGCGCCACTACAGCTCCCAGGACAGCCTGGACGAGGTGCGCGCCGGCTTGCAGGTCAACCAGGCCCAGGAGCAGGAGGCCAAAGCCGCCCTGCAGGCCGCCCGCGAGCGGCTGCTGGTGCTGGATGCCGAAGCCAAGCAGAACCAGGCCAAGCTGGCCCTGAGTGAAGCTCAGCTAGAACAGGCCAGGCTGGAGCTTGGCTACACCGAGCTGCGGGCACCGGCCGACGGCATCATCGGCAAGCGCAGCCTGCGGGAGGGGCTCTACGTCCAGTCCGGCATGCAGGTGGCCAGCCTGGTGCCGCTGCAGCAGGTATGGGTCGAGGCGAACTTCAAGGAGACCCAGTTGCAGCACATGCAGCCGGGGCAGAAGGTGGAGGTGATCCTGGATGCCTACCCGGATCAGCCGGTCGAGGGGATCATCGACAGCCTGGCGCCGGCCACCGGTGCCAAGTTCGCCCTGCTGCCGCCGGAGAACGCCACCGGCAACTTCACCAAGATAGTGCAGCGGGTGCCGGTCAAGATCCGCATCCCGGAGCCGGGTGCGCTGGCGGGCAAGCTGCTGCCGGGCCTCTCTACCGAGGTGATAGTGGATACCCGCCCCCCTGAACCCGTGGTGGCCGCCCACTGATGGAACCCATTCCACGCCGCAACTGGATCGCGGTCATGGGGGGCCTTATCGGCGCCTTCATGGCCATCCTCGACATCCAGATCACCAACGCCTCCCTGAAGGACATTCAGGGGGCGCTCTCGGCCACCCTGAGCGAAAGCTCCTGGATCTCCACCTCCTATCTGGTGGCGGAGATGATCGCCATCCCCCTGAGCGGCTGGCTGAGCCGGGGACTGAGCGTGCGGCGCTACCTGCTGTGGACCACGGGCGCCTTCATCGTCGCCTCCGTGCTCTGCTCGTTCAGCTGGAACCTCACCAGCATGATCGTCTTTCGGGCGCTGCAGGGTTTCACCGGCGGAGCCCTGATCCCTATGGCCTTCTCCCTCATCGTCAGCCTGTTGCCGCTGCAAAAGCGGGCCACCGGCATGGCGCTGTTCGGCCTGTGCGCCACCTTCGCTCCCGCCATCGGTCCGACCCTGGGGGGCTGGCTGACGGAACAGATGTCCTGGCACTACATCTTCTACCTGAACGTGCCACCGGGACTGCTGGTGATGGCCATGCTGGCCCACGGACTGGACCGGAAGCCGGTGGACTGGGAGGTGATCAAGCGGGTGGATCTCATCGGCATCCTTACCATGGCGGCGGGGCTGGGTCTGCTGGAAGTGGTGCTGGAGGAGGGCAACCGGGAGGACTGGTTCGGTTCCAGCTTCATTGTGCGGCTCACCGTCATCTCCGTGGTGGCCCTGGTGTTCTTCGTCATCAGCCAGCTGCTGCGCCGCCACCCGCTGGTCAACCTGCGGCTGCTGCACAACCCGCGCTTCGCCCTGGCCTGCTTCGCCTACCTGGTGCTCGGCATGGCGCTGATGGGCTCCATCTATGTGCTGCCCCTCTACATGACCCAGATCCACAACTACAACGCGCTGGAAATCGGCGAGGTGCTGATGTGGATGGGGTTGCCCCAGCTGCTGGTGCTGCCCCTGGTGCCCAAGCTGACCCACAAGATAGACCCGCGCTATCTGGTGAGCTTCGGCTTTCTGGTCTTTGCCATCAGCTGCTTTATGAACGTCAACATGAGCGCCGACTACGCCGGCCCCCAGCTGATCCAGTCGCTCATCGTGCGGGCGCTGGGGCAGCCCTTCATCATGGTACCCCTCTCCCTGGTGGCGACCGCCAGCCTGACCCCGGACGAGATACCCTCCTCCTCCACCCTACTCAACGTGCTGCGCAACCTGGGGGGTGCCTTCGGCATCGCCATCATCGCCACCCTGATCGACAACGATACCCGCATCCATGTCAGCCAGATCGGCAGCACCTTGGCCGCCACCAGCATCGAGGGGCAGAGCTACCTGCTGCAGCTGGCCCAGAGCATGATGACTCAGGGCTCGGATCCGGCACTGGCGCAGCAACAGGCCAGAGCCATGCTGTCGAACACCATCAGCCGCGAGGCAGCCATCATGGCCTACAACCAGGTGTTCTACGTGATGGGCATCTTCCTGCTCATCGCCAGCGCCCTGATGCTGCTGCTCAAGCAGCCGGCCCCGAGAGCGCCTGATGCAGAACCGGTCGAGGCGTGAAAACGGTGGAGATGGAATAGCAAAACGGGCCAGAAGGCCCGTTTTTCATTGCTGCCTGCCGGTCAGCCCGCCAGGGAGGCGGCGATCAGGAACTGGGCGGCGAAGTAGCTGGTCATCACCCAGGCCGTGGCATGGGGGAACGGACGACGGAAACGGTCGAGGGCCAGCATGCTGTCGGAGAAGAGGAACATCAGCGCCCCCACCAGGGCGGCGGCGCTGCCGGCGGTGAGGGAGGCATGCCAGGCGCCGGCGGCCACCCAGGCCATGGCGATGATCACCAGCATGTAGCAGAAGACGGGGATCCGCATCTCCCCAAGACTGCCCCACAGCAGGCCGAACACCAGGGCTGCCAGCCCCAGCAGCAGCAGGCCGTCCACCAGCTTGAGCACCAGGGGGCCCTGGGCAAAACCGACGATGTAGCAGAGGTGCGCGACAAGAAATGCCGCCAGCCCCTGGATGAAGCGATCCCGTGGCAACATCAGCAGTACGTCGCCAGCCAGGGAGAGGCAGAGGCCGATCAGGATCCAGGCATGGGAGCCATTGTGATCGTCACTCTGGTAGCCAAACGCCAGGGCGATGATGAACAGCATGGTCAGGGGCTTGCTGATGTAGAACTGACGGGAGTCTGAGCCATAGGCCGCGCGGATGTGCCACCAGCCCGATGCGATGATCAAGAAACTCAATACCATACCCTGCTCCTCACCGACTGCGCGCGCTCGGGCGGCAACCCCTTTAGTGCACGCAAGAGTAGCAAATTCCCCCGGCCAGTGGCAGAGGGTGAGACATATGGCACCCTACACCTAAAGTCTAATTGCCCCTCCCTCGTGGCTCGGGCATAAGAGACAGCTCTGGAAGATCACCATGGAAGACGCTATGACCAACTACCTGCCCGCCATCGACATCATGATGTGCCACCTTGGCATCAGCTTTGAGCAAGCCTGCGAGCAGCTTGGCCTCAGCCCGCAGGAACAGCAGACCCTCGACCAACTGCAAAAACAGAAGCAGACCCAGTCCAACTAATCTTCCCGGCATCGGCATCCCGATGTGCCACATGCCGGGCATCAGCTTCGAACAGGCCTGCGAGCAGCTTGGCCTCAGCCCGCAGGAACAGTAGACCCTCGATCTGCTGCAAAAGCAGAACCAGTCCAACTAATACTCCGGGCATCGGATTAGAGCAGGCCTGCCAACAGCTTGGCCCCAGCCCACCATAGAAAACGGCGCCCGAAGGCGCCGTTTTTCATTGCACTGGTTTATGGGCGGGCAGCCCGGCGGCGTTGCAGCCAGACCACGGCGCCAAACAGCAGGAAGCCAGGCAGCCACATCAGCTCCTTGTTCCAACGCTCGGTGGGGGCCTTGACGCTCAGGATCTGCTGATCCATCTCCAGCCCCAGCTCGGCGGCCTGACTGCCGAAGGTCACGGTGTCGATCAGGATCTTGCCGTCCTGCTCGTAGGTCTGGATCCCCAGCTTGGCCAGACGATCCTCACCGCTCGCGCCATCCGGCACCGGCAACAGCACAGTGAAGCGGCGCAGCTTGCCCACCGCGTCCTCCCCTTCCATGCGCAGGCGCAGGGTACTCTCGGCTTCCACCTGCCCCATGGTCTGGGCCAGCTCGGCCGGCGCGGCGTCGCGATACGGGTCGTGCAGCATGTCCATCCAGAAGCCGGGACGGAACAGGGTGAAGGCCACCAGCAGCAGCAGCACGCTCTCGTACCAGCGGCTCTTCACCAGGAAGTAGCCCTGGGTAGCGGCGGCGAAGATCAGCATGGCGATGGTCGCCACGATGAAGATCATCACGCCGTGGGCGAAGTCCACGTTGATGAGCAGCAGATCGGTGTTGAAGATGAACAGGAACGGCAGCGCCGCGGTGCGCAGGCTGTAGTAGAACGCCGTGATCCCGGTCTTGATGGGATCCCCCTTGGAGACGGCGGCCGCGGCGAACGAGGCCAGTCCCACCGGCGGGGTCACGTCCGCCATGATGCCGAAGTAGAAGACGAACAGGTGCACGGCGATGAGCGGCACGATGAGACCGTTCTGCTGCCCCAGGGTCACGATCACCGGCGCCAGGAGGCTCGACACCACGATGTAGTTGGCGGTGGTGGGCAGCCCCATGCCGAGGATCAGGCTCAGCAGTGCGGTCAATATCAGCATGAGCAGCAGGTTGCCCATGGAGAGGAACTCCACCAGATCCGCCAGCACCAGGCCGACCCCGGTCTGGGAGACGGCCCCGACGATGATGCCGGCGGTGGCGGTGGCGATGCCGATGCCGATCATGTTGCGGGCACCGGCGATCAGCCCCTCGCGCAGGTCCACCATACCGTCGGTGAAGCTGCCGTAGTCATGCTTGCCGTCGGTGCGCAGCCAGTTCAGCAGCGGACGCTGGGTCAGCAGTATGATGATCAGCATCACCGAGCCCCAGAAGGCCGACAGGCCGGGGGAGAGGCGCTCCACCATCAGACACCACACCAGCACCACCACCGGCAGCAGGAAGTGCAGGCCGGAGAGCAGCACGGCGCGGGTCTCCGGCAGCTCGTCCAGGGGCTTGTCCGGATCTTCCGACGGCAGCGGCTCGTTGCTCGCGGCAATCTTCAGCAGACCCAGGTAGGCGGCAGCCAGCAGCACGCTGATCCCCGGCAGAGCGTAGTCACCCAGCGCCGGCTTGAGCCAGCCCAGGCCATAGTAGACCGCCATGGAGAGGCCGCTGATAAGCGCCGCACCGAAGGCGAAGCCGGTCAGGCGACGCAGCCAGGGGCGCGGCTGACGGTTGCCGATGGGCTCCATGCCGAGCTTGAGCGCCTCGAGGTGCACTATGTAGAGCAGCGCGATGTAGGAGATGGCCGCAGGCAGGAAGGCGTGCTTGATGATCTCCACATAGGGAATGCCCACGTACTCCACCATCAGGAAGGCGGCGGCCCCCATGACGGGGGGCATGATCTGGCCGTTGACCGAGGAGGCGACTTCCACCGCACCGGCCTTCTCCTTGGAGAAGCCGACCCGTTTCATCATGGGGATGGTGAAGGTGCCTGTGGTCACTACGTTGGCGATGGAGGAGCCGGAGATGACGCCGGTCAGGGCCGAGGCCACCACGGCTGCCTTGGCCGGGCCGCCACGCAGGTGGCCGAGCAGGCTGAAGGCGAGCTGGATGAAGTAGTGGCCCGCGCCGGCACGCTCGAGCAGGGCGCCAAACAGCACGAACAGGAAGACGAAGCTGGTGGAGACCCCGAGGGCGATGCCGAACACCCCTTCGGTGGTGATCCACTGGTGGTTGGCCAGCGCATGCAGGCTGACCCCGCGGTGGGCCAGCAGGGAGGGCATCCAGGGGCCGGCCAGGCTGTAGGCCAGGAAGACGATGGCGATCACCGCCAGGGCCGGGCCAAGGGCGCGGCGGGCTGCTTCCAGCAGGAGCGGAACGCCGATACAGGCGACCACGAAGTCCATGGTGGTCAGGTTGCCGGGGCGCTGGGCCAGCTGGTCATACATGACAAACAGGTAGCTGGCGACGGCGGCCCCGATGAGGCCGAGGGCGATGTCGCCAAGCGGCACGCGGTCGCGCGGCGAACTGCGCATGGCCGGGAACACCAGGTAGGCGAGCAGGATGGCGAAGGCCAGGTGAATCGAGCGTGTTTCAGTGTCGTTGAGAACACCGATGCCGAGAGAAAACGGCAGCGGCGAAGCGATCCAGAGTTGGAAAAGGGACCAGATCAGCGCGAGGCCCGCGATGATCCAGCTCATGGTGCCCACCGGCAGGCGGGCTCCCACGTCCTGGGCGATCAGCTCCTCGGCCGAGAGCGCCTCTTGTTGTTGTGTTTGCTGCATAGTGTGACTCTGTTGGTGCTGCAATAAACGAGACTCGCTCCCCCGAAGGAGGAGCGAGTCAGGGGCACATCCGAAGCTGCAACCGGATTACATCCAGCCACGCTCCTTGTAGTAGCGCACCGCGCCTTCATGCAGCGGGGCGGAGAGACCCACCTTGATCATGTCGGCTTCCTTCAGGTCGGCGAAGGCCGGGTGCAGGCGCTTGAAACGATCCAGGTTGTCGAACACGGACTTGACCAGCTGGTAGACCACTTCCGGATCGGCCTTGGCACTGGTGGAGAGCACGGCCTTGCCACCGATGGACGGGGTCGGGTTCGGACTGCCCTTGTACAGGCCACCCGGGATCTCGGCCTTGCTGTAGTAGCTCTTCTCGGCCAGCAGCTTGTCGATCTCGGGGCCGGTCACCGGCACCAGCACGGTGTCGGTGGTGGTGGAGGCTTCCTGGATGGCACCGTTCGGGTGGCCGACGAAGTAGCTCATGGCGTCGATGTTGTTGTCACCCAGGGCGGAGGCCTGCTCGGCGGGTTTCAGCTCGGAGACCAGGCTGAAGGCAGACTTGTCCCAACCCTTCACGGCCATGATCTCTTCGAAGGTGTCACGCTGGCCGGAGCCCGGGTTGCCGATGTTGACGCGCTTGCCCTTCAGATCGTCGAAACCGGCGATCTTGGCATCCTTGCGGGCCAGGATGGTGAACACTTCGCTCTGCAGGGAGAAGACGGCACGGATGTCGTCCATGGCCCCTTCGGCCTTGAACGGCTCGACGCCCTTCATCGCCTTGTACTGGTGGTCGGACTGCATGATGCCGAAGTTGAACTCACCGGAGCGGATGCCGTTGACGTTGGCAACACCGCCACCGCTGGCCGGTGCGTTGCACTTGATCTGGTGATCGGCGGCGCCGCGGTTCAGGAAGCGGCAGATGGACTGGCCCGCCACGTAGTAAACGCCGGTCTGACCGCCGGTGCCTATGGTCACGAAGCGCTCCTGCGCCTGTACCGGACCACCAAATGACACACCGACCAGGGCCGCCGACAAGGCGCACGCCAAGGATAATCCTTTCATGTTCTTCATCCTTTTCATTGATTAATCCCACCCGTTTCCCGGGTGATTATGAGGCAGGCCCGCTCTGCGACGGGATTGCCTATACAGCCTCGTACGAGGAAATGGTCGAGCGACACGCGCTCTTCCATAAGCCACCATCATCCTGCGGTGAGATAATCAGCGTCATGCCGATCGGAGATGATCTGACCACGACCAGGTCAGTTCAAAAGCATCAACGCCCCGATTAAGCACATAACGCCAACATAAATCAAACAAAACAGCAAAATGGCGGATTTAAATAGCGAGAATTTTGAAGCGGATCATTCATTTCTCAATGGCAGATTAATTAGATGTGCCATCGAATGGAAGCAATAAAAAAAGTCATCAGATTCTTTCGTAACCCTTTGCTGGCAGGGATTGCAAGCCTGGTGTGTTATCTCGAAACGGCGACCATATACAGCATAATCGCGATGTCGAAGACGCGGTCATCGCCATAACGCAAGACCCCCGATCCGCTGCCGGATCGGGGGTCTGTTACAACTCGTTTTCATTCGATGCCGAGGGTCACGCCTTGCTGCCGGCCAGCTTCAGAATGAAGGCGAACTCCAGGGCGATATCCTCATAGGCCTTGAAACGGCCCGACTTGCCCCCGTGGCCGGCATCCATGTCGGTGCTGAGCAGCAGCTGGCTGTCGTCTGTCTTCAGCTCCCGCAGCTTGGCCACCCACTTGGCCGGCTCCCAGTACTGCACCTGGGAATCGTGCAGACCCGTGGTCACCAGCATATTCGGGTAGGCCTGCGCCTTGACCTGATCGTAGGGGCTGTAGGACTTCATGTAGTCGTAGTAGCGCTTCTGGTTCGGGTTGCCCCACTCGTCGTACTCGCCGGTGGTGAGGGGAATGGACTCGTCCAGCATGGTGGTGACCACATCGACGAAGGGCACCTGGGCCACCACGCCGCGATAGAGCTGGGGCGCCTGGTTGATAACGGCCCCCATCAGCAGGCCGCCGGCACTGCCCCCCATGGCATAGACCTGATCCCTGGCACCATAGCCCTGGGCCACCAGCGCCTCGGTGACGTCGATGAAGTCATTGAAGGTGTTCTGCTTCTTCAGCAGCTTGCCGTCTTCATACCAGGCGCGACCCAGCTCCTCGCCACCCCGGATGTGGGCGATGGCATAGACGAAGCCCCGGTCCAGCAGGCTCAGACGAGAGCTGCTGAAGTCCGGATCCATGCTGGCACCGTAGGAACCATAGCCGTAGACCAGCAAGGGGTTCTGGCCATTGTGCTTGAACTTGTCCTTGCGATAGACCAGGGAGACCGGCACCTTGACGCCGTCGCGGGCGGCGATCCAGAGCCGCTCGCTGGCATACTGCTCGGCCTTGAAGCCCGCCACCGGCTGCTGCTTGAGCAGGGTGCGCTTGCCGCTGTCCATGTCGAGCTCATAGGTGGAGGACGGCGTGGTCATGGAGGAGTAGCCGTAACGCAGGGCGCTGGTTTCCGGCTCCGGGTTGTAGGCGAGCCAGGTGACATAGGCGGGATCGTCGAAGGCGATCTCCTTCTGCTCACCGCTCTGCCAGTTGACCTGGCGCAGCCGGGTCAGCCCCTGGCTGCGCTCCTCGAGCACCAGCCACTCCTTGAACAGGGCGTAGCTCTCCAGCAGCACGTCGGGATTGGGGGCGATCACCGCCTTCCAGCGATCCACCGGGCTCTCTTTGGTCTCGTACAGGCCGAAGTTCTTGCCGTCCTTGTTGGAACGCACATAGAAGCGGCCACGATAGTGATCCAGGCTGTACTCGTGATCCACCTGGCGGGGCAGGAACAGGCGCGGCGCCTGCACCGGGGTGTTGGCGTCGATGAGCCGCGCCTCACTGGTGGTGGTGCTGGAGAGATTGATGACGATGAAGTCTTCCGAGGTGGTGGCGTAGAGGCTGACGTAGAAGCTGTCGTCCTTCTCCTCATAGACCAGCTGATCCTTGGCGGGATCCGTGCCCAGCTCGTGGCGATAGACCTGATAGGGCAGCAGGGTCTGGGGGTGCTTGCGCACGTAGAACACCGTCTTGCTGTCGTTGGCCCACACCAGGTTGCCCGAGGTGTTCTCGAGCTTGTCGACGGCCCAGGTGCCGCTCTCCAGATCCAGGAACTGCACCTGGTACTGACGGCGGGAGAGGAAATCTTCCGCCACCGCCATCCAGCGGTTGTTGCGACTCACCTCCAGGGCGCCCAGGGAGTAGAACTCGTGGCCCTCGGCACGCTGGTTGCTGTCCAGCAGCAGGCTCTGGGCCCCATCCCCGTCCACCTTGCTGCGGGAGTAGATGGCGTACTCCTTGCCGGGCTCGTAGCGGGTCTGGTAGCGGTAACCATTCTTCACGTAGGGGACGGATTCATCCTGCTGGGGAATGCGGGCCACCATCTCCTTGTAGAGCTGGTCGCGCAGCGGCTTGGCCGGCTTGAGCATGGCCTCGGTATAGGCATTCTCGGCCTTGAGATAGTCCAGCACCTCGGGATTCTGCCGCTCGTCGTCGCGCAGCCAGTAGTAGTTGTCGACCCGCGTATCCCCGTGCTTCTTGAGTGTGTGAGGGTGCTTGGCCGCTACCGGGGGGAGCAGGGTGGACGAAGGGGAGGTATCGCTTGTAGGCATGGCTGGCTCTTCATTGGCATGGGTACAGGGTGCGGCAAGCAGGCAAGCCAGCAGCAACCCTCGGGAAAAGGTAAACATGTCGCATCCTCTGCGCGGTAACAGGGCTGACGGCCCCGGGGGAACGTCATGCATCGACGATCGCACCACCGAGGCCACCAGGAGGACGGCAAGGCAGACGGGAGGGCATCGTCCCTGAGAAAACAAATTGGCGTTCAATCTGCCCCTTGTCGTTCTGGGTTGCAAGCGATCCCCTGACATTCCCCCCAAATCGACGAAAAAGGGCCGCCATCTCGCGATGGCGGCCCCTCTTGCTGACCATGAGCGGCACGGGCTCGCTCAGGTGTGCCTCACATGATGAAAGTGTGCCCGCTCAGGGTCAGCCTGCATCAGCCGGGATAGCTCGACCAGACCTTGGTCGCGCCCTCCTTGTCGATGCTCAGCACCTCATAGGGCTGGCCCGGAATATCCATGCCCGGCGCACTCTGGGGCATGCCCGGAATGGTCAGACCGCGGATCGCCGGTTTTTCCTTGAGCAGCTTCTGCACGTCGGCAGCGGGCACATGCCCCTCCACCACATAGCCATTCACTACCCCGGTGTGGCAGGAAGCCAGCTGCGGAGTAATGCCGTGCTGCTGCTTGATGGGATCGAGCTGCTCGGTTTCCACGACCTTGACCTCAAAGCCGTTCTCTTCCATGTGCTTGACCCAGGTCTTGCAGCAGCCGCAATACTTGGACTTGTAGACGGTCATCTGCTCGGTTGCCAGGGCAGACAGACTGATGGTGCTGGCCAGCACGGCCAGTAACAGGGACTTGTACATAACTCACCTCGGATAAGAAGAAATGCCCAGAAAAGGGGGGATCGACTCAGCAGAGGTGACGGGGCGGGCGTTCCAGCCGCTCCAGCGGCGCATCCGGCGTGAACAGGGAGGGGGAGACGAAGGCTGGCGCGTCAGGCTCAAGTCTTGCGACCGTCAGACTGTCGCTGGCAAGCACCGTCATGGCGAGGGCCGAGGTGAAGCTGCCGCAGGGCATGGCCTTCTCCAGGGTGCGTTCGCTCTGGCTGCAATGAGGCGTCAGGGTACAGAGATCCGTGGCGGCCTGGCTGCCAAACGACATCAGCACCATCAGCAGGCCCCACAGGGGGAGCCAGCGGCGGGCGCGAGCGAATTGGCGACGGGTCAGGACCATGACAGGACTCATTGACGAAAGATGGGGCTATGGTAACCCCTGGCCCAGGGTGAGGGTCAAGCCCGTCACCTGAGGGAGATCAAAAGAAGAGGCAATAGAGGCAAATCGGCACCGGCCCTGGTGTAAACGCCCGTCAGTCGACATGGACAGTGGCGAGCCGGGGCGCTTCTTGATAACGTCGCAACTCGATGTACCTTTGCCGAGTCCTTCCCTTCAGGTTATGACCCCATGAAACGCATTCTGGTTATCTTCTCTCACCCGGCACTGCAGAGCTCCCGGGCAAACAGGCAGCTGCTGCAGGCGATCGACGGTCTGGAGGGTGTCACCCTGCACGACCTCTACCACCACTACCCGGACATGTACATCGACGTGAAGCGGGAACAGACCCTGCTGTCGAACCACGACATCATCGTCTTCCAGCACCCCTTCTACTGGTACTCCTGCCCCGCCATCATGAAGGAGTGGATGGATCTGGTGCTGGAGTATGGCTACGCCTACGGCCCCGAGGCCCACGCCCTCAGCGGCAAGCAGTGGCTCTCGGCCATCACCACGGGGGGCGCGCCCGAATCCTATTGCAGCGCCGGTTACAACCAGCGCCCGCTGCTCGACTTCCTGCTCCCCTTTCAGCAGACGGCGCAGCTGTGCGGCATGACCTGGCTGCCCCCCTTCGTGCTGCACTCCTTTCACAAGATGCGGGATCCGGAGGCACTGCGTCGCTGCGGCCAGGACTATCGTCAGCTGCTGTGCGCCCTGCGGGACGAGCAGCTGACCCCGGCCCAGCTCACCGGCACCTCCTACCTGCGCGATCTCCTGGGGGGGCTGTCATCATGAGGCAAGAAACAAGACCACAAGGGCGGAGGAATCACTGATGGGACACGGACTGCTGTTTGACGCCTTGATCTATCTTTGTGCCGCGGTGATCGCGGTGCCGCTGGCCAAGCGCTGGGGGCTGGGTTCCGTGCTCGGCTACCTGCTGGCGGGCATCATCATCGGCCCCTTCCTGCTCGGCCTGGTGGGGGAGCAGAAGGACGTGATGCACTTCGCCGAGTTCGGAGTGGTGTTGATGCTGTTTCTGGTCGGCCTGGAGCTGCGTCCGGCACTGCTGTGGCAACTGAAGGGGCCCATCCTCGGCACCGGCGGCCTGCAGGTACTGCTCACCAGTGCCGCCCTGACCGGGGTGGCCAGCCTCGTCGGGTTGCCCTGGCAACAGGGGCTCGCCATCGGCCTCATTCTCGCGCTCTCCTCTACCGCCATCGTGCTGCAGAGCATGCAGGAACGCAGGCTGATGCAGAGCGAGAGCGGCCGCTCCGGCTTTGCGGTGCTGCTGTTCCAGGACATCGCCGTCATCCCCATACTGGCGATACTGCCGCTGCTGGCCATCGCTCCGGTCGCCAGCAACGGTGGATCGGAACTCGCCGGCTGGCAGCACGGCCTGCTGGTGGTGGCCGCCATCGCCGGCATAGTGCTGGGCGGCCACTACCTGATGCGGCCGGTGTTTCGCGCCATCGCAGAGGCCCATATGCGGGAGATCTTCGTCGCCGCCGCCCTGCTGCTGGTGATCGCCATCGCGGTGCTGATGGAATCCGTGGGTCTTTCCCCCGCCCTCGGATCCTTCCTCGCCGGTGTGGTGCTGGCCGACAGCGAGTATCGCCACGAGCTGGAGGCGGACATAGAGCCGTTCAAGGGGTTGCTGCTCGGCCTCTTCTTCATGTCCGTGGGGGCCGGCATCGACTTCAGCCTGTTTGCGGCCCATCCCCTGCTCATCCCGGTCCTGGTGGTCGGCCTGATGGTGTTGAAGTGGCTGGTGTTGATGGGGCTCGGCTTCGCCATCCGCATCTCGCCGAGCCAGCGCTGGACCTTTGCCCTGGCCCTGGCCCAGGGAGGGGAATTCGCCTTCGTGCTGTTTTCGTTCGCCGCCCAGAACAAGGTGCTGCCGGGGGATACCATCTCCCTGCTGACCCTGGTGGTGGCCCTCTCCATGGCGTTGACGCCTCTGCTGCTGATCCTCAACGATCGGGTGATCCAGCCCTGGTTCGACTACCGCAACCAGAGCGATGCCCCCGAACACGAGCAGCCGGAACTGGTGGAGCACCCCGTCATCATCGCCGGCTTCGGCCGCTTCGGGCAGATCGTGGGGCGCCTGCTCCACGGCCACGGCATCGGCACCACCATCCTCGAGCAGGACGCCAGCCAGATAGAGATGCTGCGCAAGTACGGCTATCAGGTATTCTACGGCGATGCGAGCCGGCTCGACCTGCTCCATGCCGCCGGTGCCCACAAGGCCAAGCTGCTGGTGCTCTCCATCAACGACCCGGCCACCTCCATCGCCGTGATCGAGCTGGTGAAGAAGCACTTCCCGCACCTCAGGATCCTGGCCCGTGCCCAGGACAGACCCCATGCCCACGAGATCCTGCGCCAGGGCATCGACAGCGTGCACCGGGAAACCCTGGGATCGGCGGTGGATCTGGGGGTAGAGGCACTGACCCAGCTGGGATTCCGGGCCAACCAGGCCTGGCGCGCCGGCCAGATGTTCAAGCAGTACGACAATCGGCTGCTGCGCGAGCAGGTCAACTACCTGGACGACGAGCACACCTATATCAACAAGAGCCTGCAATACCGCGAGATCCTCTCCGACCTGCTGCAAGACGATCAGGAAGGACAGGAGCGTACCCACGCCCACAACTGGAACAGCGGTCTGCCCGACAACGACAAGGAAGCAATATGATTGCCTATTATCCCCTGCTCAAACACCTGCACATGACCCTGGCCCTGGTCAGCCTGCTGCTGTTCCTCTATCGCTGGCTGCTGGCCCTCGGGGGCAGTGCTCGCCTGCAGCAGAAGTGGCTGAAGGTGCTGCCCCACGTCAACGACACCTTCCTGCTACTGCTTGGCGTGCTGTTGGCGGTGACGTTGCAGATGAGCCCGGGTCAGCAACCCTGGCTGATGGCCAAGCTGATCGCCCTGGTGGTCTACATCGGCCTCGGCGTCATGGCGCTCAAGCGCCCGGCCCGCGGCCAGAAGGTGCTGGCAGGTGTCGCCGCCCTGGTGGTATTCGGTTACATGGTGGGCGCCGCCCTCACCAAGTCTCCCTGGTCCTGGCTGGCCTGATGACCTCCTGGGGGGAGGCTTCTCTCCCCCCTCTCCCGCTCCTCTGTATCCCCGTTTGATCCTCATTTCCTCGCAGCCGTCACGGCGGCGACAACCCTGACAAGACTTTATTTCAACCAAAACAAGCCTCAAACAACCCCTCTATGTTGACGATTCATATTTATTATCAATAGCTTGCAGAACTATGTATGAAAATGGCGACAGTTGTCGCAGCAAAACTTGCGACATAGACTGTCGCAACCCATGGCTAGGATACACTCAACGCTAAACCAGTGAAGGCAAGCACCATGAGTAAGAAGCTGTTACGACAACTGACCTTGGCGCGTTGCATCCCGCACCGCCCTTACAAGCTGACCGCCAGCCAACTCCAGGTAAAACTGGAAGAGGAAGGCATTCACGTCAGTCTCCGTACCGTGCAACGGGACCTGGAAGAGATGTCCGGCATGGGGTTGTTCGATCTCACCTCCGATGAGCGCAGCAAGCCCCATGGCTGGTGCTTCGAACGACACGGTCTCAACGACTTCGCCAACATCATGCCGCTCTCCCTGGCTGTGGCCCTGAAGACCTGGAGCGACCAGGCGAGCCAACTGCTGCCAGCCAGCGTGCTGACCGAATTGAACCCGCTGGTCGACAAGGCCGGCCAGGTGATCCGCGACAGCCAGAGCGAACTGGCCGAACGCTGGCTGGAAAGCGTGCATCAGTCGCCGCGTCCGTTTGCCGGCAACCCGGAGATCCGTCGCAGCACCCTGATCCGCGACGCCCTCTGGCGCGGCCGCAAGTTCAGCGCCGAGATCCAGCGTGTCATCAAGGAGCGCACCGTGTGGCTCTGTTATGACCGCATCAATCCCCTCGGCATCCTGAACCAGACCGATGGCCCTATCCTGCTCTGCACCCTGTCCGAGCTGGATCCCAAGGTCTACGGCATTCCGTTCGATCACATCAAGAACGTGGAGCTGACCAACTTCAGCGCGACCCAGCCGAAGGACTTCAATATCCAGAAGCTGATCCGCGACCAGGGTTATCAGGACGTCAGCGGCCCGATCCGCTTCGTCGGGCGCATCGATGCAAACTGCCCGACCCTGATCGACGGGCAAATCCCGGGACATAACCCGCGTATGACCCGCTATGACAAGCGCAGCGTGGTAGTCGAGACCGAAGTGCAGGACACGCCCGAGTTTCGCTCCTGGCTGAACAACATGAGCGGCAACCTGGAGGTTCTGGCCCCCGAGTCCCTGCGCAAGGCATATACGACACCGGGTACCCGAGTGAGCTGATCTCCCCAGCCATCCATGATGAAAAGCCGAGCCTGCGCTCGGCTTTTGTCTGTTTTTCACACATATTTATTCAATTAATTTTTAACTCTTACTCCCCTGATTGAACCCGCAGTACCATCGTTTTCCTGCCGTTTTCTGCTTGTGAGAGATCTGCCATTCCCCCTGTAAGACCCCTCAGTCTCTGGCCGTACGTGAAGCCATCCAGGGTACGGCATGCTTTCCATGGAAACTAATTAACAGTTTGATATTATTAGGAAATTAACGTCATCATCACACTTGGATTTGTCAGCCAATCGATCCCAATGACTTCAGATGCCTTGTAGATGCGCTCGATTGCCTTAGTATGGGTCTCACAAGGACGAGCTGATTCGGCAGGATGCAGAAACAGCGCATAATCAGGGAATAATCCACAGGACGTGGACAAGGAACACCTCGGGATGAGGCCGATGACCTGGATGATTATCGCAAGGATAGACAGGACAACCGCGGGATGCGGTCGCTGGACACCTCGGGACGAGGATGAGTGGTACGGATAGTCACTCTCAAGGATGGCAAGGGAACCCCGCAGGAAGCGGCAGGAACCAGCTTCAGGATGAAGCGAGATAACCAGGGTGGTTATCTGTCAGGACGACACATGGAACACCACGGGATGTGGTAATGGACACCTCCAGGATGGAGAGGGTGAAGCAATCAGGAGCGATTGCCAGGCTAGGATGGCCACAGGACACCCCAACGGAATGGGAAGGGGAAATTCCAAAGGAAGGGATAGAGTCAAGGATTGCAGGGAGCATGGCAGTTCAGGGACTGGACGACATGACTTGAGGGGACGGCAGACGCCGTCCCCTTTTCTTATATCTGTCTACCACTGAATCGCCCCTACTTTCCTAGACACCCCAAGAGCCTCAAACTGAGGTCATTCAGGAGGTGTTATGAGCAAACAGCAACGTTACACGGAAGAATTCAAATTGGCCGCCGTCAAGCAAGTGACTGAGCGGAATTACCCAGTGGCAGAGGTTGCTGAGCGGCTTGGTGTTTCCAGCCATAGTCTTTACGCCTGGATCAGGCGCTACAGCCAACCCGACGTGCAGCAACAGCATGACTCCAGCCAGCAAGCCGAAATTAGGCGCCTCAAGGCTGAACTGCGCCGCGTCACCGATGAGCGAGATATCTTAAAAAAGGCCGCCGCGTACTTTGCCAAGCTGTCAGGGTAAGGTACGCCTTCATCCGGGAGCACGCGTCCACATATCCCATCCGCAGACTGTGTCGAATGATGAATGTCCACCCGAGCGGTTATTACGCCTGGCAGCTCCAGCCTTTATCTGCCCGAGCCCTGGAAGACCAACGCCTCCTGGGCCAGATCAAGCAATGTTGGCTAGAAAGCGGGGGCGTCTATGGTTATCGTAAGATCCGGGATGACCTGCGAGAGATGGGAGAGACCTGCGGGAAACACCGGGTGGCGCGATTAATGCGTCATGAGGGTTTACGTTCACAAACCGGTTATCGTCGCCGTCCCGGTCATTATGGTGGCCAGCCGGCAGTGGTTGCACCGAATCATCTTGAGCGCCAGTTCGATGTGACTGAGCCAAATAAGGTCTGGGTAACGGACATCACTTATATCCGAACCCATGAAGGCTGGCTCTATCTGGCCGCAGTATTGGATTTGTTTTCACGACAAGTCATTGGTTGGTCAATGAGGCCAAGGATCGACCGAGAGCTAGCCATCAGCGCGTTACTGATGGCGGTGTGGCGACGGCGACCTGAGCAGGAAGTGTTGGTTCATTCCGACCAAGGTAGCCAGTTTAGCAGCTATGACTGGCAGGATTTTTTGCGGGAGCACCGGCTCAAGGCCAGCATGAGCAGACGTGGTAACTGTCATGATAACGCGGTGGCGGAGAGTTTCTTCCAGCTCCTAAAACGCGAGCGGATCCGACGTAAAACCTATGCGGATCGCGAGGAGGCCCGGCGGGATGTGTTCGATTACATTGAAATGTTTTACAACCCCAAGCGTCGGCACAGTTTCAACAACGGGCTATCGCCAGTAGAGTGTGAAAAGCAATATTTCGAACGGCTCAAAAGTGTCTAGAGAAGCCGGGGCGATTCACTATATCCTTTATCTCTCGCTATCAGAGGGGCCCGGCTTTTATAAGCAAAAGAACCGCCCGATGTAGCGGACACCGGAGATGGAAATGGCCAGAAAAGAAAAAAGCCCAGTCTTTCGACTGGGCTTCTTGTTAGTGGCGGAGCGGACGGGACTCGAACCCGCGACCCCCGGCGTGACAGGCCGGTATTCTAACCGACTGAACTACCGCTCCGCATTCGGTTAGCTTTCGCTAAATCTTTTGCCGCTTCTTCTGAGGTGTCATCCTCGCAGCCAGTAACGTAATTTTGCACATCACTGTTTAATTGGGTGCCTGGCAGTGTCCTACTCTCGCATGGCGAATGCCACACTACCATCGGCGCTACAGCGTTTCACTTCTGAGTTCGGCATGGGGTCAGGTGGTTCCACTGCGCTATTGCCGCCAGGCAAATTCTTCAATCTGAGAAAGCTGATGTAAGTAGTTTCGTATTCGTTACAAGGCTCGAAACACTTCTTGGGTGTTGTATGGTTAAGCCTCACGGGTAATTAGTATGGGTTAGCTCAACACGTCGCCGCGCTTACACACCCCACCTATCAACGTTGTGGTCTCCAACGGCCCTTTAGGACCCTCAAGGGGTCAGGGATGACTCATCTCAGGGCTCGCTTCCCGCTTAGATGCTTTCAGCGGTTATCGATTCCGAACTTAGCTACCGGGCAGTGCCACTGGCGTGACAACCCGAACACCAGAGGTTCGTTCACTCCGGTCCTCTCGTACTAGGAGCAACTCCCTTCAATCATCCAACGCCCACGGCAGATAGGGACCGAACTGTCTCACGACGTTCTGAACCCAGCTCGCGTACCACTTTAAATGGCGAACAGCCATACCCTTGGGACCGACTTCAGCCCCAGGATGTGATGAGCCGACATCGAGGTGCCAAACACCGCCGTCGATATGAACTCTTGGGCGGTATCAGCCTGTTATCCCCGGAGTACCTTTTATCCGTTGAGCGATGGCCCTTCCATTCAGAACCACCGGATCACTATGACCTACTTTCGTACCTGCTCGACCTGTCCGTCTCGCAGTTAAGCTGGCTTATGCCATTGCACTAACCTCCTGATGTCCGACCAGGATTAGCCAACCTTCGTGCTCCTCCGTTACTCTTTGGGAGGAGACCGCCCCAGTCAAACTACCCACCAGGCACTGTCCGCGGCCCAGATTCATGGGCCTGCGTTAGAACATCAAACATACAAGGGTGGTATTTCAAGGACGGCTCCAGCGCAACTGGCGTCACGCCTTCAAAGCCTCCCACCTATCCTACACATGTAGGTTCAATGTTCAGTGCCAAGCTGTAGTAAAGGTTCACGGGGTCTTTCCGTCTAGCCGCGGGTACACCGCATCTTCACGGCGAATTCGATTTCACTGAGTCTCGGGTGGAGACAGCATGGCCATGGTTACACCATTCGTGCAGGTCGGAACTTACCCGACAAGGAATTTCGCTACCTTAGGACCGTTATAGTTACGGCCGCCGTTTACCGGGGCTTCGATCAAGAGCTTCGCTTGCGCTAACCCCATCAATTAACCTTCCGGCACCGGGCAGGTGTCACACCCTATACGTCCACTTTCGTGTTTGCAGAGTGCTGTGTTTTTGATAAACAGTCCCAGCCATCTGGTCACTGCGACTCCCGTCAGCTCCATCCGCAAGGGACTTCACCAACAAGAGCGTACCTTCTCCCGAAGTTACGGTACTATTTTGCCTAGTTCCTTCACCCGAGTTCTCTCAAGCGCCTTGGTATTCTCTACCCGACCACCTGTGTCGGTTTGGGGTACGATGACTTGTAATCTGAAGCTTAGAGGCTTTTCCTGGAAGCAGGGCATCAATGGCTTCCGCACCGTAGTGCGTTCGTCTCGTGTCTCAGTGTTGTGTCTCCGGATTTGCCTAGAAACACCACCTACGCACTTTCACCAGGACAACCGTCGCCTGGCCCACCTAGCCTTCTCCGTCCCCCCATCGCAATTACAAGTCGTGCAGGAATATTAACCTGCTTCCCATCGATTACGCCTTTCGGCCTCACCTTAGGGGTCGACTCACCCTGCCCCGATTAACGTTGGACAGGAACCCTTGGTCTTCCGGCGAGGAGGCTTTTCACC
>NZ_CP077363.1:1075000-1192500 GCF_019048365.1 Aeromonas sp. FDAARGOS 1415
ACACGAGCAGAAGCAGGCACATAACCACGACCGCGCTGAACTTTCAGACGCATGCTGATCTCAGCATTGGCGCCAGTCAGGTGGCAGATTACGTGCTCCGGGTTTACGATCTCGACTTCATCACCGTGAGTGATATCACCAGCGGTAACGGGGCCTGTTCCAGACTTGGTCAGGGACAGAGTTACCTCGTCCTTGCCTTCCAGTTTCACAGCGATACCTTTCAGGTTGAGCAGAATTTCAAGAATGTCTTCCTGCACACCTTCTTTGCTGCTGTACTCGTGCAGTACTCCGTCGATCTCGACTTCAGTAACTGCACAACCGGGCATAGATGACAGCAAAATACGACGCAGGGCGTTGCCCAGCGTGTGACCAAAGCCACGCTCAAGCGGCTCGAGAGTCACTTTCGCGTGAGTCGGGCTAACTTGCTCGATGTCAACTAGCCGCGGTTTAAGAAAATCTGTTACAGAACCCAGCATTGTGTCCTCTCTTTAGAAGCTAGCTTTACTTGGAGTAAAGCTCGACGATCAGCTGTTCGTTAATGTCGGCAGACAGGTCGGAACGCTCCGGCAGGCGCTTGAAAGCACCTTCCATCTTAGCAGCGTCAACCTCTACCCAAGTCGGCTTCTCGCGCTGACCAGCAACTTCCAGGGAAGCTTTGATACGCGCTTGCTTCTTAGCCTTCTCGCGAACGCAGATCACGTCCTCAGGGGATACCTGGAAAGAAGGAACATTCACAACGCGGCCGTTTACCATGATGGCTTTGTGGCTCACCAGCTGACGAGACTCAGCACGAGTGGCGCCGAAGCCCATGCGGTAGACGACGTTGTCCAGACGACCTTCCAGCAGCTGCAACAGGTTTTCACCGGTGTTACCCTTTTGACGGGCAGCGTCGCGGTAGTAGTTGCGGAACTGTTTTTCCAATACGCCGTAGATACGACGTACTTTTTGTTTCTCGCGCAGTTGCACACCGTAGTCGGACAGACGCGCTTTACGCGCACCGTGTTGACCCGGGACAGTGTCAATCTTGCACTTAGAATCAATCGCACGAACACCAGACTTCAGGAAGAGGTCGGTGCCCTCACGACGGCTAAGCTTAAGCTTAGGACCGATATATCTTGCCATCTTCTTTCTCCAACAATCCTAGACCAAGTAGCTAAACGCGTTACACGCGGCGCTTCTTGGGAGGACGACAACCGTTGTGCGGGATCGGAGTCACATCAGTAATGTTAGTGATGCGGAAACCAGCCGCGTTCAGAGCGCGGATGGAAGACTCACGACCGGGACCCGGACCTTTGACCATGACTTCCAGGTTCTTCACGCCGTATTCTTTGGCGATCTCACCAGCACGCTCAGCAGCTACCTGGGCAGCAAACGGAGTGGACTTACGGGAACCACGGAAACCGGAACCACCAGAGGTAGCCCAAGACAGAGCGTTGCCCTGACGGTCAGTAATGGTCACGATTGTGTTGTTGAAAGATGCATGAACGTGCGCAATACCGTCGCTCACTTGCTTTTTAACGCGCTTGCGAGCACGAGTCGGAGTTTTAGCCATTTTCTACCTTCCCGTTACTTCTTGATAGCCTTGCGCGGACCCTTACGGGTACGAGCGTTGGTCTTGGTACGTTGACCACGAACAGGCAGGCTACGACGGTGACGCAAACCACGGTAGCAACCCAGATCCATCAAACGCTTGATGTTCATGGAAATCTGACGACGCAGGTCACCTTCAACGGTGAATTTACCTACTTGTTCACGCAGACTCTCGATCTGAGCTTCGTCCAGGTCTTTAATTTTCACATTCTCAGCGATACCGGCTGCGGCACAAATTGCCTTGGAGCGGGTACGACCGACGCCATAAATAGCAGTCAACGCGATGACTGCGTGCTTATGGTCAGGAATGTTAATGCCAGCGATACGGGCCACTATTCACTCCTACATATAGTAGATTACGACCACCACAAAGCCCGTGAGCGGATACGTGGCGGTCAACCAATACACAACAAAAGTTGGCTGGCTATATTAGCCAGCACAACTATTTGTTGCAAGTACTAACCGTAAAAAATTAGCCTTGGCGCTGTTTATGCTTTGGCTCGCTGCAAATCACACGCACCACACCGTGACGCTTGATGATTTTGCAGTTACGGCAGATTGCCTTAACGGAAGCACGAACTTTCATTGCTTAACTCCGTAACTACGCCGACCTTTAGCGGCCGTAGCCCTTCAGGTTGGCCTTCCTCAGGACGTCGCCATATTGATGAGACATCATATGGGTCTGAACCTGAGCCATGAAGTCCATGATAACTACCACAATAATCAGCAGCGAGGTGCCGCCGAAGTAGAACTGTACGTTCCAGGCAGTCATCAGGAACTGGGGTACCAGACAGATAAAGGTAATATAGAGCGCACCTGCCAATGTCAGGCGAGTCATAACCTTATCGATGTAACGTGCTGTCTGCTCGCCCGGGCGGATCCCCGGGATAAAGGCTCCACTCTTCTTCAGGTTATCTGCTGTCTCGCGTGGATTGAAGACCAGCGCGGTATAGAAGAAGCAGAAGAAGATAATGGCTGCTGCATAGAGCATCTCGTACAAGGGCTGACCCGGCTGCAGGACCATAGAGACCTGTTGCAGAACATCAGCGACCTTGCCCTCACCCTGACCAAACCAGGAGGTAATGGTCCCCGGGAAGAGGATGATGCTGGATGCGAAAATCGCAGGAATCACACCGGCCATATTCACTTTCAACGGCAGATGTGTGCTTTGCGCGGCGAATACCTGGCGGCCCTGTTGACGCTTGGCATAGTTCACGACGATACGACGCTGACCACGCTCCACGAACACCACAAAGTAAGTCACTGCGAAAACAATCAAGCCCAGCAACAACAACAGCAGGATGTGCAATTCCCCTTGACGTGCCTGTTCGGCCGTAGCGCCAATGGCATGAGGCAGACCGGCAACGATACCTGTGAAGATAATCAACGAGATACCATTACCAATCCCACGCTCGGTAATCTGTTCACCCAACCACATCAAGAACATGGTACCGGTGACCAGACTCACAACGGCTGTGAAATAGAAGCCCAAACCCGGATGAGTCACGAGTCCTTGCATCATATTCGGCAGACCGGTTGCAATACCAATGGCCTGGAACGTTCCCAAAACCAGCGTGCCCCAACGGGTATATTGGCTAATCTTGCGACGGCCGGATTCACCCTCTTTCTTGAGTTCAGCAAGAGCAGGATGAACCACAGTCAGCAGCTGGATAATGATCGACGCCGAAATGTACGGCATGATCCCCAGCGCAAGAATAGAAGCACGCGAGAGTGCACCACCACTGAACATGTTGAACATCTCAATGATGGTGCCCTTCTGTTGTTGGAACAACTCGGCCAGTACGGCGGCGTCAATACCAGGGATCGGCACATAAGAGCCTGCACGGAACACGATAATTGCCCCGAGAACGAAGAGCAGACGGCTCTTCAGTTCGCTCAGACCACCTTGTGCTTTAACATCCAATCCTGGTTTCTTAGCCATTGTACTGATTATTCCTCGATTTTACCGCCAGCGGCCTCGATGGCTGCACGTGCACCCTTGGTGACGGACAGACCACGAACGGTCACAGCACGGTCAATGTTGCCAGACAGAACAACTTTAGCGAACACGATGTTCTTGGTAATAACACCGGCTTGCTTCAGAGTGCTCACGTCGACCACATCACCTTCTACCAGGGCGATTTCGTTCAGGCGCACTTCGGCAGAAACCAAAGATTTGCGAGAGAAGAAACCGAACTTCGGCAGACGGATTTTCAAAGGCATCTGGCCGCCTTCGAAACCGTTGCGGACCTTGCCGCCACCGGAACGAGAGGTTTGACCTTTAACACCACGACCACCGGTCTTGCCCAGACCAGAACCGATACCACGGCCCGGACGGTGCTTAACGCGCTTGGAGCCAGCGGCCGGAGACAGAGTATTCAGACGCATGCTTAGCCCTCCACCTTAACCATGTAATAAACCTGGTTGATCATGCCGCGTACGCAGGGAGTATCTTCCAGCTCAACGGTGTGACCAATGCGACGCAGACCCAGACCACGCAGAGTCGCCTTGTGCTTTGGCAGACGGCCGATAGAGCTGCGAGTTTGAGTTACTTTTACAGTGTTAGCCATGTCGCATTACCCCAGAATTTCTTCAACGCGCAGACCACGCTTGGCAGCGATCTGTTCCGGTGATTGACCGTGAACCAGAGCGTCTACAGTTGCGCGAACAACGTTGATCGGGTTGGTGGAACCGTAGGTCTTGGCCAGCACGTTGTGGATACCGGCAACTTCCAGAACGGCACGCATAGCGCCGCCTGCGATGATACCAGTACCTTGGGAGGCCGGCTTCATGAACACGGTGGAACCGGAGTGAACACCTTTCACCGGGTGGTGCAGGGTGCCGTTGTTCAGTTCTACCTTGCTCAGGTTACGCTTAGCCTGTTCCATCGCCTTTTGAATGGCGGCCGGAACTTCACGGGCCTTACCGTAACCGTAACCTACACGGCCGTTACCATCACCCACCACGGTCAACGCGGTGAAGGACATGATACGACCACCTTTAACAGTTTTCGAAACACGGTTTACTGCAATCAGCTTTTCTTGCAGTTCGCCGGCTTGAGATTCGACTTTAGCCATCTTCGACTCCTAGCTTAGAACTGAAGACCAGCGTCACGAGCAGCGGCAGCCAGAGCGGCTACACGACCGTGATACTTGAAACCGGAACGATCGAAAGATACGTTCTGAACGCCTTTGGCAATGGCACGCTCAGCGATAGCCTTGCCTACAGCGGTAGCAGCGTCTGCGTTACCGGTGTATTTCAGAGCTTCACTGATGGCCTTCTCTACTGTGGAAGCAGAGGCCAGAACTTCGGAACCGTTGGCTGCAATAACCTGCGCATAGATATGACGCGGGGTACGGTGAACAACCAGACGGGTAGCTCCCAGTTCCTGCATCTTTTTCCGAGCACGAGTAGCACGACGGAGACGAGCTGCTTTCTTGTCCATAGTGTTACCTTACTTCTTCTTAGCTTCTTTAGTACGCACTTGCTCGTTGGCATAGCGTACACCCTTGCCCTTGTAGGGCTCCGGAGCGCGGTAAGCACGGATATCGGCGGCGACTTGGCCAACCAGCTGCTTGTCCACACCACGCAGAACGATTTCGGTGGCGGACGGACATTCAGCGGTGACACCAGCCGGCAGCGCATGCTCTACCGGGTGAGAGAAGCCCAGTGCCAGCGCAACAGCATTGCCCTTGATGGAGGCTTTGTAACCTACACCAACCAGCTGCAGCTTGCGCTCGAAGCCTTGGGTAACACCGACTACCATGTTGTTGACCAATGCACGGGCAGTACCGGCCTGAGCGTCAGCACCAGCGATGCCATCGCGCGGGGCGAACTTCAGTACATTGTCTTCTTTGGTCACTTCTACACCGGCGTGGATGGAACGAACCAGGGAACCTTTACCACCTTTGATGGACAGTTCCTGACCGTTCAGAGTCACCTCTACGCCAGCAGGAATAGTGACGGGTGCCTTAGCAACGCGAGACATTTCCGACCTCCTATTAGGCGACGTAGCAGATGATCTCACCACCCATGCTTGCCTTGCGAGCAGCACGGTCGGTCATCACACCTTTAGACGTGGACACGATTGCAACACCGAGACCGCCCATGACTTTCGGCAGATCAGTAGTGCGCTTGTAAATACGCAGGCCGGGACGGCTCACGCGTTGGATCAGTTCTACAACCGGCTTGCCCTGGAAATATTTCAGTTCAATTTCCAGTTCCGGTTTCACGTCACCAGCTACGGTGTAGCCAGCGATGTAACCTTCTTCTTTCAGCACTTTGGCGATAGCCACTTTCAGCTTGGAAGAAGGCATGGAAACCGCAACTTTGCTCGCCGCCTGACCGTTACGGATGCGGGTCAGCATATCCGCGATCGGATCTTGCATGCTCATAGTCTAACTCCCGAGATTCTTACCAAGAGGCCTTTTTGAGGCCCGGAATTTCGCCCTTCATGGCATGCTCACGCACCTTGATGCGAGAGAGGCCAAACTTCCGCAGGAAACCGTGCGGACGACCAGTGATGTTGCAACGGTTACGCTGGCGGGACGGACTGGAATCACGGGGCAGCTGTTGCAGTTGCAAGACAGCATCCCAACGCGCTTCTTCAGAAGCGTTCATATCAACGATGATAGCTTTCAGCTCGGTACGCTTGGTCGCGAACTTGGCTGCCAGCTTCGCACGCTTTGCTTCACGTGCTTTCATGGATGTTTTAGCCATAACCCTAACCTTACTTGCGGAATGGGAAGTTAAAGGCAGCCAGCAGAGCACGGCCTTCTTCGTCGGTATTCGCGGAAGTGGTGATGGTGATATCCAGACCACGGACGCGATCGACCTTGTCATAGTCGATTTCCGGGAAGATGATTTGCTCACGCACGCCCATGGAGTAGTTACCACGGCCATCGAACGCCTTGGCGTTCAGACCACGGAAGTCACGGATACGCGGTACGGAGATGCAAATCAGCCGTTCCAGGAACTCCCACATACGCTCGCCACGCAGGGTTACTTTACAACCTATCGGGTAGCCTTCACGAATCTTGAAGCCCGCAACAGATTTGCGTGCTTTGGTGATCAGCGGCTTCTGACCGGAAATGGCGGCCATATCGGCAGCAGCATTTTCCAGCAACTTCTTGTCAGAGATCGCTTCACCAACACCCATGTTCAGGGTGATTTTCTCGATCCGAGGGACTTGCATGATAGTCTTGTAACCGAACTGCTTGGTCAGTTCATTTACTACATCGGATTTGTAGTAATCATGCAGTTTCGCCATCGTTAAACTCCAATTACTTCACAAGTTCGCCGGTGGATTTGAAGAAACGGACTTTTTTGCCGTCTTCAATCCGGAAACCAACGCGGTCAGCTTTGCCAGTGGCAGAGTTGAACAGCGCTACGTTAGATACATCGATGGGGGCTTCTTTGGTGACGATACCGCCAGCCTGACCCAGTGCGGGTACCGGCTTCTGGTGTTTCTTCACCTGGTTGATGCCTTCCACGATTACCTTACCTTTGGCAATCAGAACTTGAGTGACTTTGCCACGCTTGCCCTTGTCTTTGCCGGTAAGAACAATTACTTCGTCTTCGCGACGGATTTTAGCTGCCATCGTTCGACTCCTTACAGTACTTCGGGTGCCAGGGACACAATCTTCATGAACTTCTCATTACGGAGTTCACGGGTCACCGGGCCAAAAATACGAGTACCGATCGGCTGCTGGTTGTTGTTAAGCAACACAGCCGCATTGTTGTCGAAACGGATGACAGAGCCGTCCGGACGACGAACGCCTTTACGGGTGCGTACGACCACCGCGTTATACACATCACCTTTCTTCACTTTACCGCGAGGAATGGCTTCCTTGATAGAAACCTTGATGATGTCGCCGATGCCGGCGTAACGGCGGTGCGAACCACCCAGAACCTTAATACACATTACACTGCGAGCGCCGGAGTTGTCGGCAACACCCAGCATACTTTGCATCTGGATCATCTTAGTGCTCCGCTTTGTTTACTTCTTATCCCTCTCGGGATCTGGCTGCCTTCAAAAGGCGCGAAACTATAACACAGCTATTTTTGAAAAGGTAGCCTAAAAAACAAACGGCCCCGATGGGGGGCCGTTTGGGCTATAAAGTACCGAATTAGGCCTTTTCTACGACAGCAACCAGGGTCCAGGACTTGGTCTTGGACAGCGGGCGGCACTCGCGGATTTCCACGAGGTCGCCAGCCTTGCACTCGTTGTTCTCGTCATGCACGTGCAGCTTGGTAGTGCGCTTGATGATCTTACCGTAGATCGGGTGCTTTACCTTGCGCTCGATAGCAACAGTGATGGACTTGTCCATCTTGTCGCTGATTACACGACCTTGCAGAGTACGGATCTTGTCAGTCATTACGCACCTGCCTTCTCAGTCAGTACAGTCTTGATACGTGCGACGTCACGACGCACTTGTTTCAGAGTGTGAGTCTGAGCCAGTTGGCCGGTGGAAGCTTGCATGCGCATGTTGAATTGCTCACGCAGCAGACCCAGCAGCTCCTGGTTCAGTTCTTCGACGCTCTTTTGACGCAGATCTTGGGCTTTCATCACATCACCGTCTTAATTACGAAAGTGGTCTGAACGGACAGCTTAGCTGCGGCCAGGGCAAACGCTTCACGCGCCAGAGCCTCAGGTACACCATCCATCTCGTACAGAACCTTGCCAGGCTGGATCGGGCAAACCCAGTATTCCACGTTACCCTTACCTTTACCCATACGAACTTCGAGGGGCTTTTCGGTAATGGGCTTGTCCGGGAACACACGGATCCAGATCTTGCCTTGACGCTTAACGTGACGGGTCATGGCACGACGGGCTGCTTCGATTTGACGAGCAGTCAGTTGACCACGAGATGTCGCCTTCAGGCCAAAGGTACCGAAGGATACTTCGTTACCGGCATTGGCCAGACCGCGGTTACGACCCTTGTGGGTCTTGCGGAATTTAGTACGCTTAGGTTGCAACATTTACCGAATCTCCTTACTTAGCAGCGCGGCGCTTGTTGTCACGCTTGGGCTTTGCAGGAGCTTGCTCTTGAGCAGCGGCAGCATTGACTGCAGCCAGACCGCCCAGAACTTCGCCCTTGAAGATCCAAACTTTAACGCCGATCACACCGTAAGTGGTGTGGGCTTCAGAAGTTGCGTAGTCGATGTCGGCACGCAGGGTGTGCAGGGGCACACGACCTTCACGGTACCATTCGGTACGCGCGATTTCAGCGCCGCCCAGACGACCGGATACTTCTACCTTGATGCCCTTGGCACCCAGACGCATGGCGTTCTGTACGGCACGCTTCATAGCGCGACGGAACATAACGCGGCGTTCCAGCTGAGAAGTAATGCTGTCGGCAACCAGTTTGCCATCCAGCTCCGGCTTGCGGACTTCGGAAATGTTGATCTGAGCAGGCACGCCAGCAATAGCGGCTACAGCTTTGCGCAGTTTTTCAACGTCTTCGCCTTTCTTGCCGATCACGACACCCGGACGAGCGGTGTGAATGGTCACACGGATGCTCTTGGCCGGACGCTCGATGGTGATCTTGGACAAGGAAGCGTTTTTCAGCTCCTTGGTCAGGAACTGGCGTACTTGGAAATCGCTGTACAGGTTGTCAGCGAAGTCTTTGGTGTTCGCGAACCAGGTAGAATTCCAAGGCTTGGTAATACCCAGGCGAATGCCATTAGGATGTACTTTCTGACCCATTGCTTATCTCCCAGCCTTAGCGTCGGATACCACTACAGTGATGTGAGCGGTACGCTTGAGGATACGATCCGCGCGACCTTTGGCACGCGGGCGGATGCGCTTCATGGAGGGACCTTCGTCTACCATGATGGTGGCAACACGCAGGGTGTCGATATCGGCACCTTCGTTGTGCTCAGCGTTGGCAATGGCAGATTCCAGCACTTTCTTCACCAGAACTGCAGCCTTTTTCGGGCTGAAGGTCAGGATGTTCAGAGCCTTGTCTACGGACAGACCACGTACTTGATCGGCTACCAGACGAGCTTTCTGGGCAGAAGTACGGGCATAACGGTGTTTAGCGATAGCTTCCATCATTTATCCCTTAGCGCTTCTTAGCCTTCTTATCAGCAGCATGGCCGCGATAAGTACGAGTCGGTGCGAATTCACCCAGTTTGTGACCGATCATTTCTTCGGTAACGAAAACCGGAACGTGCTGACGACCATTATGGACAGCGATGGTCAAACCGATCATGTTCGGGATGATCATTGAACGACGGGACCAGGTCTTAACCGGCTTTTTATCCCCGCTTTCCACCGCTTTCTCTACCTTCTTCAGCAAGTGCAGGTCAATAAATGGACCCTTCTTGAGAGAACGTGGCATGGTGATTCCTCTATGTTAACAATTACTTGTTACGACGACGTACGATGTACTTGTCGGTACGCTTGTTCTTACGGGTCTTGAAGCCCTTAGCCTTCTGGCCCCATGGGGACACAGGCTGCATGCCCTTGTTACGACCCTCACCACCACCGTGCGGGTGATCAACCGGGTTCATCGCCATACCACGAACGGTCGGACGAATACCACGCCAGCGGTTAGCACCGGCTTTACCCAGTTGACGCAGCATGTGCTCGGAGTTACCCACTTCACCGATGGTAGCGCGGCACTCGGCCAGAACTTTACGTACTTCGCCGGAACGCAGACGCAGAGTTACATAGTTACCTTCACGAGCCAGGATCTGGATGAAAGTACCAGCGGAACGAGCCAGCTGGGCACCTTTACCAGGCTTCATCTCAACGGCGTGAACGGTAGAACCGACCGGGATGTTGCGCATCGGCAGGGTGTTACCCACCTTGATGGCAGCATCAGCACCAGAGGCGATTGCATCACCAGCTTTCAGGCCTTTCGGAGCCAGGATGTAACGACGCTCACCGTCTGCATACAGCACCAGGGCGATGTTTGCGGTACGGTTAGGATCGTATTCCAGACGCTCAACTTTGGCCGGAATGCCGTCTTTGTCGCGCTTGAAGTCGATCAGACGGTAGTGTTGCTTGTGACCACCACCGATGTGACGGGTGGTGATGCGGCCGTTGTTGTTACGGCCACCGGACTTGCTTTTGCTGTCCAGCAGAGCGGCGAAGGGCTTGCCCTTGTACAGCTCTTGGTTGACGATCTTGACGACGTGACGGCGGCCCGGAGAAGTAGGCTTGCACTTAACGATTGCCATTTTTCAGAACTCCTCTTACTCGGCTGCGCCCATGAAGTCGATGTCCTGACCAGCTTTCAGGGTCACATAAGCCTTTTTCCAATCGGAACGACGGCCTACGCGTGCACCTGCGCGCTTGGTCTTACCCTTCATGTTCAGGGTACGGACGGTCTCAACTTCGACCTCGAACAGTTTCGCAACTGCAGCTTTGACTTCCGCCTTGGTGGCATCAACAGCAACTTTGAACACGATAGTGTTCTGCTTTTCTGCGACCATGGTGCTCTTTTCAGAGATGTGCGGAGCCTTCAGAACTTTCAACAGACGTTCTTCGCGGATCATGCCAGCATCTCCTCGATTTGCTTAACTGCGTCTGCAGTCATCAGAATCTTGTCGAAAGCGATCAGGCTGACCGGGTCGATACCGGCAACATCACGCACGTCGACCTTGTACAGGTTGCGAGCAGCCAGGAACAGGTTCTCATCGACTTCAGCAGTCACGATCAGAACGTCAGTCAGTTCCATCTCTTTCAGCTTGGCGATCAGTTCTTTGGTCTTCGGCGCTTCGATGCCGAATTTCTCGACAACGATCAGGCGCTCTTGACGTACCAGCTCGGACAGGATGCTACGGATAGCGCCGCGGTACATCTTCTTGTTTACTTTCTGGCTGTGATCTTGCGGCTTAGCAGCAAAGGTCACACCACCGGAACGCCAGATGGGCGAACGGATGGAGCCAGCACGGGCACGACCAGTACCCTTCTGACGCCACGGCTTTTTGCCGCCACCAGACACTTCAGAGCGAGTCAGCTGCGCACGAGTACCCTGACGGGCACCAGCGGCATATGCAACGACAACCTGGTGAACCAGAGCTTCGTTGAATTCGCGCCCGAAGGTAGTCTCGGAAACTTCAAGAGCGCTCTTGGCGTCTTTCATTACCAATTCCATTACTATCTCCTCAGACGTTACGCTTTGACGGCAGGTTTGACGATCACGTTGCCGTTGGTTGCACCCGGTACTGCGCCTTTGATGAGCAGCAGGTTGCGTTCAGCGTCAACACGAACCAGTTCCAGGTTCTGAGTCGTTACACGCTCAGCACCCATGTGACCAGCCATCTTTTTGCCCTTGAATACACGGCCCGGGGTCTGGTTTTGACCGATGGAGCCAGGTACACGGTGGGACAGAGAGTTACCGTGGGTCATATCCTGGGTGCGGAAGTTCCAGCGCTTAACAGTACCGGCAAAACCTTTACCCTTGGATGTGCCGGTAACGTCTACCAGCTTAACGTCAGCGAGAAGATCTACTTTCAGCTCGCTACCAACAGTGAAAGTTTCACCGTTGTTCAGGCGGAATTCCCACAGACCGCGACCGGCTTCTACACCAGCTTTGGCAAAGTGGCCAGCTTCCGGCTTGGTTACGCGGCTGGCTTTCTTGGAGCCAGTGGTAACCTGAATAGCGTTGTAGCCGTCGGTTTCTACAGATTTGACCTGAGTTACACGGTTAGCTTCAACTTCGATAACAGTCACCGGGATAGAAACGCCATCTTCAGTGAAGATGCGAGTCATACCCACTTTGCGACCTACAAGACCGATTGTCATTGTTATCAACCTCTTTCCGTAATTAACCCAGGCTGATCTGGACGTCTACACCAGCTGCCAGATCCAGACGCATCAGTGCGTCTACGGTCTTGTCAGTCGGCTCAACGATGTCTACCAGACGCTTGTGAGTGCGGATCTCGTACTGATCACGCGCGTCCTTGTTGACGTGCGGGGAGATCAGAACGGTGAAACGCTCTTTGCGAGTCGGCAGCGGGATAGGACCGCGAACCTGCGCGCCAGTGCGCTTAGCAGTTTCAACGATTTCCGCAGTGGATTGATCGATCAGGCGATGATCAAAAGCCTTCAGGCGGATACGGATTCTTTGGTTCTGCATTGACAGAGCTCCAATAGATAAAAGAACATAAATCAACACCGCCCGACCGAGATTACTCCCGCCAGAGGTGCGATTTTTCACGTTTCTCCCCATATCGGGGAGACTGTATGGCTGGCGACACGTAAACGGGAAGCTCAGCAAGCAGACATATCGTCTGGCTGCCTCATGGGCAAGCGGAGGGAATTATACGGATTTTTTCAATTCACGCAAGAGAAGGCGGACAGATTGTGCGCAATATTTGTGTGGCAGATGGATCTCGCAAAGCCCCTCTCGCCCTTCCCGCGTACGCCGGTAACGACAATATTGCAAAGGGGCTGATAGACTGCGCCCTCGCCCCCTGTCAGCGGAACGATGTGGATGCTCAAGAATCAGAAGAAAGCCTATCAATACGGGCTCTGTGCGGTCGCCCTCTGGTCGACGGTCGCCAGCGCCTTCAAGATCTCCCTCACCTACTTCGAACCGGTGCAGCTGCTGCTGGTCGCCGCCTGCACCTCGACCCTGACTCTGGGCTGCATCGTGGCCTGTCAGGGCAAGCTGCCGCTGCTGCTCTCCTATCTCAAGGCCCGTCCCTTCTATTACCTCTCCCTTGGGGTGCTGAACCCCTTCCTTTATTATTTGCTGCTGTTCAAGGCCTATGACCTGCTGCCAGCCCAGCAGGCCCAGACCCTCAACTACACCTGGGCCATCACCCTCAGCCTGCTGGCGGTTCCCTTCCTCGGGCAGAAGCTGCGCCGTCGCGACGGCGTCGCCATCGTGCTCGGCTACTTCGGCGCTCTGGTGATTGCCACCAGGGGGGATGTGTTCGGCCTGCAGTTCGACAGCCCGCTCGGGGTGACGCTGGCCCTGGTGTCGACCCTGATCTGGGCGGGCTACTGGATCCTCAACACCCGCAACCAGGGGGATCCCATCGTCAGCCTGCTACTTGGCTTCCTCATCAGCCTGCCCTTCATCGTCGTGGCAACCTGGCTGCTCGCCGACTTTGCCATGACCGCCTGGCAAGGCTGGGTCGGAGCCATCTATGTAGGGCTGTTCGAGATGGGCTTCGGCTTCGTGCTCTGGTTGATGGCGCTACGCCACGCCACCAACACGGCCCCCATCAGCAACCTCATCTTCATTTCGCCCTTCGCCTCACTGGTACTGCTCAACCTGTTGATCGGAGAGGCCATTCATCCCGCCACCCCCATCGGGCTGGTGCTGATCGTCGCCGCCCTGCTGATCCAGCAACTGAAATACGGCAAGCGCTACCGCAAGGCGAGCGAGACAGGGGCCTGAATGAGAAGGGCGTATCCACGGATACGCCCTTCTCTCAATCCATCCACTCCAGCGGCTGGTTCTTGGGCAGCCGCATCTCGACCAGCAAGCCCCCAAGCTCGGAGCGTCCCAGCCTGATGGTGCCGTGATGCTGGGAGACTATCTTGGCGACAATGGCCAGCCCCAGGCCGCTGCCACCGCCGGTGCGCGCCACATTGCCCTGAGTGAAGGGCTTAAGCACCCGGGAATAGTCCTGCTCCGCGATCCCGGGACCGTTGTCAGACAGGCGCAGCCTTACCCAATGACCGTCATCTCTGAGCTCGGCCTGCAGCCGGGTAGCCCCGTAACGCAGCGCATTGCCTGACAGGTTGTTGAGGATGCGGCGCATGCTGATGGGATGGCAGGCGACCCGTACCGCCTCCTCCGGCAGCAGCAGCTCCACTTCCAGTCCCTGATCGGTCTGCATCAGGAGCGCATCGTGGACAAGCCGGGTCAGGTCGACGGGCCTGGCATCCAGCCCCTCGTTCGGCCGGATGTAGTCGATGAACTGATCGATGATGCCATTGGACTCGTCGATATCCGCATTGATGCTCTCCTTGAGGTACTCATCTTCGGAAGACATCATCTCGGTGGCCAGCCGGATACGGGTGAGCGGCGTGCGCAGATCGTGGGAGACGCCGGCCATCATCAGGTTGCGCTCCTCGATCAACCCCTTGATGGAGCTGGACATATGGTTGAAGGTACGGGTCAGCCGGCGCACCTCCCGGGAGCCCTGCTCCCCCAGCGCATCGGGGAAGTTGCCGCGCGCCACCGCCACGGCGCCCGCCTCCAGATCCTCCAGAGGCCGCACCAGCTGGCGGGCAAAGCGCCAGGCCGCGAACAGGGTCAGCACCAGCAGGACGCTCATATAGAGGATGAGCGGCTCGATGTCGTCATCCTCGATCTCGGTCAGGGGTATACGCACCCACATCTGGCTGGCCTGGGGCGGCTGGATCCAGATGATGTAGTGATCCTGGATCTCCACCCTGACCCTGGTCTCCCCCTTCAGCTCGCGGCTGATGCTCTCCTCCAGATAGGGGTAGGGCTTGGCGTCGTTGAGTCCGTGCTGCTCCGCCTCGCTCTGGGTATAGATGTCGCTGCCGGTCGCCACATAGACCAAGGCCTCGGCATCCTCGCTCAGGGCCAGCTGGTTGCTGTCGACCGGGAAGATGAGCTTGACCTGATTGGCCAGCAGGTGACTGATCTGCTTGACGGTGGGTGCCAGCAGATAGTTGTAGAAGGTGGCGTAGGAGACGAACTGATAGACCACCAGCACGGCGGCCAGAAACCAGAGCATGCGGGAGAACATGCTGCTCACTTTCTTCATTCGTTCTCACCGTCCGGCACGAAGACGTAACCGAGGCCCCAGACGGTCTGCAGATAGCGGGGCTGGGCCGGGTCCTGCTCCAGCAGGCGGCGCAAGCGGGAGACCTGGACGTCGATGCTGCGTTCGGTGGCGGTATATTCACGTCCCCTCGCCAGGTTCATCAGCTTGTCGCGGGAGAGGGGTTCGCGCGGATGGCTCACCAGCACCTTGAGCACGGCGAACTCGCCGCTGGTCAGCGAGACCGGTTCCCCATCGCGGCTGAGCTCACGGGTCGCCAGATTGAGCTGATAGCCGCCGAAGCTCACCACCTTCTCGGCCGCCGAGGGCGCCCCGGGCAGCTCGACGGTATGCCGGCGCAACACGGCGCGGATCCTGGCCAGCAGCTCCCGCGGGTTGAACGGCTTGGGCAGGTAGTCGTCGGCGCCCATCTCCAGGCCGACGATGCGATCCACCTCATCCCCCTTGGCGGTGAGCATCAGCACCGGGATCTGGTTCCCGGCCTCGCGCAGGCGGCGACAGATGGAGAGGCCATCTTCTCCCGGCAACATCAGGTCGAGCACCATCAGGCTGAAGTTCTCGCGAGTCAGCAGACGATCCGCCTGTTCACCGTTGGCGACGCCCCGCACCACAAATCCCTGCTCGGTGAGGTAACGCTCCAGCAGGGAACGTAATTTCAGATCGTCGTCGACCACCAGAACCTTGTATTGCTGACTCATTGCCACCTCTCCTCTCTGTTGCTCCTCAATACTAGGGGTCCCCCCTGCAACCACAAAGCATAAATATGTTACCGGTTATTACCCTCCATCGTTGTCCGACGGGGAGATGTCCTCCTTGACGGGTGTACCTCCTCTGCGCTTTTTGCTCGACAGGAAAGCGGCAATGACTAAGATCCCGAGCACAACGATGCAACGTGCCAGGGAGTGACAACCCCATGAAAACCAGACTCATTACCCGTGAAGGCTACAACCGGCTCAGGCAGGAGCACGACCAGCTCTGGCGGGAGGAGAGGCCAGAAGTCACCAAGAAGGTGGCCTGGGCGGCCAGCCTCGGCGATCGCAGCGAGAATGCGGATTATCAGTACAACAAGAAGCGTCTGCGGGAGATAGACCGCCGGGTTCGTTACCTGCGCAAGTGCCTGGAGGAGCTCACCATAGTCGACTACTCCCCTTCCCAGGAAGGCAAGGTTTTCTTCGGTGCCTGGGTCGAGGTGGAAAACGACGAGGGCGAGACCAAGCGCTTTCGCATCGTCGGCTATGACGAGATCTTCGGCCGCAAGGACTACATTTCCATCGACTCCCCCATGGCCCGCGCCCTGCTCAAGAAAGAGATCGGCGACGAAGCCATGGTTCGCACGCCAGTGGGTGACGCCTGCTGGTACGTCAATGAGATCAACTACCCCAAATAAGCCGGCTTCACGCCATCACCAGAACCGCTGACGGGTTCCCTTCTGTCGGCATGGGCCAGCCACCCCTGCCAGCCGGGGAGGCTCACTGCCCTCTCTGCCGGGGTGGAATCCCGTTACCTGAGCCCATATAGTGCTGACACCCGGCGCCTTGCGGCGCCAACCGGCCCGTGCGGCAGTGGCCTGGCAGGTATCTAAAGTATCGCCAGGACAGACCCCCTGTTCGGCGACATAGCCCCGCGCTGGCCAGTTAGACAGGACCCGACCAAGAGATCTTCGATGCAAAGTCACGTAATAGAACATCAGATTGCCGGTGAGCTGAATGCCCGACCGGAACAGGTACAGGCCGCCGTTCGCCTGCTGGACGAAGGCGCCACCGTCCCCTTCATCGCCCGTTACCGCAAAGAGGTGACCGGTGGCCTGGACGACAGCCAGCTGCGTACCCTGGAGAGCCGGCTCGGTTACCTGCGCGAACTGGCGGATCGCCGCCAGGTGATCCTCCGCTCCATCGAGGAGCAGGGCAAGCTCACCCCCGAACTGATGCGCGAGCTGAACGAGGCCGACAGCAAGACCCGGCTCGAAGATCTCTACCTCCCCTACAAACCCAAGCGCCGTACCAAGGGGCAGATGGCCATCGAGGCGGGGCTGGAACCGCTGGCCGACCTGCTGCTGGGCGACCCGATGAAAGATCCCGAGCAGGAGGCGGCCCGCTTCCTCAATGCCGAGCAGGGGATCACCGACAGCAAGACCGCCCTCGACGGTGCTCGTTACATATTGATGGAGCGCTTCGCCGAGCAGGCGGATCTCCTTGAGAAGCTGCGGGACTATTTGTGGCAGAACGCCACCCTGCGCGCCCGCGTGGTGGCAGGCAAGGAGCAGGAAGGGGCCAAGTTCAAGGACTACTTCGAGCATGACGAGCCCCTGCACAAGGCCCCCTCCCACCGGGTGCTGGCCATGCTGCGCGGCCGCAACGAGGGGATGCTCAACCTGGCGCTGGTCACCGGTGACGACGAGAGTGCCAGCCCCTGCGAGGGGATCATCGCCCACCATCTCAAGCTCAATCTGCAGAGCCGCCCTGCCGACAAGTGGCTGCAGGGGGTGGTGAGCTGGACCTGGAAGATCAAGCTGTCGCTCCAGATGGAGACCGAGCTCATCGGCCGCATCCGCGAATCCGCAGAAGAGGAGGCGATCAAGGTGTTCGCCATGAACCTCAAGGATCTGCTGATGGCGGCACCGGCCGGCATGCGCTGCACCATGGGGCTGGATCCCGGCATCCGTACCGGGGTCAAGGTGGCCGTGGTGGATGCCACCGGCAAGCTGGTCGATACCGCGACCATCTATCCGTTCGAACCCAAGCGCCAGGTTGACCAGAGTCTCAAGACCCTGAGCGAGCTGTGCCAGAAACACAGGGTCGAGCTCATCAGCATCGGCAACGGCACCGCGTCCCGGGAGACCGACCGCCTGGTGAGCGACCTGTTCGAGCGCTACCCGGCCGCCCAGGCCCAGAAAATCGTGGTGAGCGAGGCCGGGGCGTCTGTCTATTCCGCCTCCGAGCTCGCGTCCCTGGAGTTCCCGGGTCTGGACGTCTCTCTGCGCGGCGCCGTCTCCATCGCCCGCCGTCTGCAGGATCCCCTGGCCGAGCTGGTCAAGATCGATCCCAAGAGCATCGGCGTCGGCCAGTATCAGCACGATGTCAGTCAGAGCCAGCTGGCCCGCCGGCTCGATGCGGTGGTCGAGGATTGTGTGAACGCGGTGGGTGTGGATGTGAACACCGCCTCGGTCGCCCTGCTAAACCGGGTCTCCGGCCTCTCCCAGACCCTGGCCCAGAACATCGTCGCCTACCGGGACGAGCACGGCGCCTTCAAGAGCCGCCAGCAGTTGCTGAAAGTGAGCCGGCTCGGCCCCAAGGCGTTCGAGCAGTGTGCCGGCTTCCTGCGCATTCGCGGCGGCAGCAACCCGCTGGACGGCTCGGCGGTACACCCGGAGTCCTACCCCGTGGTGGAGCGGATCCTGGCCAAACTGGAACAGACCGTCGACAGCCTGCTCGGCAACAGCAGCCTGCTGCGCACCCTCAAGCCTTCCGACTACACGGACGAGCAGTTTGGCGTCCCCACTGTCACCGACATCATCGGCGAGCTGGACAAGCCGGGCCGCGACCCGCGCCCCGAGTTCAAGACCGCCACTTTCAAGGAAGGGGTGGAGAAAATCAGCGATCTGGTGCCGGAGATGGTGCTGGAAGGGGTGGTCACCAACGTCACCAACTTCGGCGCCTTCGTCGACATCGGCGTGCATCAGGATGGCCTGGTGCACATCTCCTCACTGACTGATCGCTTCGTCAAGGATCCCCGCGAGGTGGTCAAGGCGGGCGACATCGTCCGGGTGAAGGTGCTGGAGGTGGACGCACCGCGCAAACGCATCAGCCTGACCATGCGCCTGGATGAGAAAGCCGGCCAGCCGGCGCGCAAACCGGCCGAGCCGCGTCACACTGGCAACCCCAAACCGAAACCGGCCCCCCGTCAGAGCGCCCCGACCGATGGCGCCATGGGCAATGCCTTCGCCGCCGCCCTCTCCAAGCTGAAGAAATAAGCCCCTGAAAATGCAAAAAGCCCCGAAAGGGGCTTTTTCATCTCTGCTCTGCCATCCGGGCGGGTTTGATCACACGTCCTGACTGAAGTGGTGAGGAGAAGCCGGCCGCACGGACTGCTGGTAGTGCTGGGCGATCACCTGATTGCGCCTATCCATATAGACACCGAGCGGGCCGATGGCGTCCTGCCTGAGCACCATCAGCTCCTTGCGGGCCTGGGCTTCCTTGGTGGAGGCGGTACGGGCCACGCTCAGGTCCTGTGACGATGGCTGTTCCGGGGCGAGCGCGGCGGCTCGCACCTGCTGCATCTTGGCAATGGTCGCTGCCGGATCCCCAGGGATGGCGCCGATGTCGATGGCGACCTCTCCCCCGGTGGCGTAACGCTTGCCGTCCGGCCCCCGGGAAAACTGGTAGCTGGGGCTGTCCGCATGCTCGCCGCCGGCCGCCTGGTGCGCCTGCTCATGCTTGCGCACCTCGAGATCCCGCTCAACCAGCGCAGCTACCTGGCGCTGCTGTTTCTGCTGTTGCTGTTCCTGCTGATCGGCATCCTGCCGTTGGCGACGCTCCCCCTCCTCCCCCGTTGCCTCGACAAAGCGGTGTGCCACCGTCACGGGGCCGGTCTGGCCGTTCTCTTTCGTGGACGAGGATGAGGCGGCGGGATTGGCCTGAGCGGTGCGGGTTCTCTCTTTCTGGGAGCCGACGCCGGACTCGGCGCTGGATGCCTCGCCCTGACGGCTGGGGGGAACCAGCTCTGCGCGGCGGTTGTCAGTCTGAGCCGATTCCGTCTGCGGTTGCAGCTGGTTGGGAATGAGCGACGGCAGGCTGACGTTGATGTTCATCTCACACCCGGATGTCGATCAGGGTGCCCAGCATGTCGCTGGCGGTCTGGATCACCTTGGCGGAGGCCCCGGCCTGCACTTCGGCCACCTTGAGATTGACCAGCTCATCGGGCAACTGCACCTGGTCGCCCGCCGGCGTATTGAGACGGGCGATCTGGCTGGAGACCTGGTCGGCCAGTTGCTCGGCCCGCTGGAATCCCTGCACGCCCATCGTCATGGCTGATTCGATACGCATTGGCACACTCCTCTATGGATTGGCCAATTATCCACCAACCTGACGAGTTATTGAAGCCTGCCGCTCAAATCTCAGCCAATGAACTGCCGCAGCAGGGTGACGAATTGCTCGGGATGGGAGATGAAAGGGGCGTGAGACGCCTTGTCCAGCACCCGGCTGCGACTGGCGGGATAACGTTCGTCCAGCAGCGGGATGGCCGCCTTGGGTACCAGGGTATCCAGTCTGCCGTATAAGCGCAGCCAGGGCAGATCCAGGTTGACCAGCGCTTCCCGGAGGTCGACCTCTGCCAGCAGAGCGAGCCCTCCTTCCAGCGCGGCAAGCTGAGGGGCCGGGCGCTCCGCCAGCCAGTGGCGCAACTGGCGAATGTCGTTTCTGGCGTGCTCGCTGCCCATGGCCTGGATCGCGAGGAAGCGCTCTATGGTCTGCATGAAGTCGCCGGCCAGCATCTGGTTGAACCCCGCCAGCACCTTGGGGGCAATCCCGGGCCACTCGTCGCGGCCCATGAAGCAGGGAGAACTGGCTACGGTAATGAGAGAGTGAAGGCGTTCAGGCATGGTCAGCGCCAACTGACTCGCCACCAGACCACCGAGGGACCAGCCGAGCAGATGGCATTTTTCAGGCAATATGGCCGCCACCTGCTCTGCCAGCCAGGGCAGGGTGTAGTCTGTCCCTGCTTGCAGGGGGCTGTTGCCAAAGCCGGGCAGGTCCACCAGATGCAACCGATAGTGGGCAGCCAGTTCTTGGGCAATACCGTGCCAGACGGCACCGTTCATGCCCCAGCCATGCAACAACACCAGGTCCGGGCCCTGGCCAAACCGCTCAACCGATACGCTCATCTAGACTCAAGATCCCTGTTTATCTGCTTGGAGCCTGCATGTTAAAGCGGCTGCTCGCCAAAGCAAGTCCGATCCTTGGCACCCAGTCCGACTGGCTCGGTCTGTGCCTGCTCTGTCGCCAACCCTGTGACGAGACGCCTTTGTTGTGCTCCTGGTGCCGCCACGCCCAGCGCCAGCACGACAGACGATGCCTGATGTGTGCAGCACCGCTGCCGGAGCAACATCGCGAGAGCGAACTGCTGTGCGGTCGCTGCCAGCGCAGACCCTCCCCCTGGGAGCGTTTGCAGGTGATCGGCGACTATCAGGCACCTTATGCCCAACTCATCCCCCAGCTGAAGTATTCCGGTCAGATCCTGCTCGCGCCGCTGCTTGCCCGCCTGCTGGCAGATCATCTGGATCTCGCCAACCCGCCACAGGTCATCATTCCGGTTCCCCTGCACTGGTGGCGCCAGTGGTGGCGCGGCTTCAATCAGGCAGAAGAAATCGGCCATGCCCTGAGCGCACTCACCGGCATTCCTTGCGACACCCGCATACTGCGCCGGACAAGGTCGACCCCGCAACAGACCCGGCTCAGTGCCGGCCAGCGGCGACGCAATCTGCGTGGCGCCTTCGACATGGCACCTCACCACTACCGGCATGTGGCACTGCTCGATGATGTGGTCACCACGGGCGCCACCGCAGGTCAGCTCACCCGGTTGCTTCATGAGCACGGCGTCACCACGGTAGAGGTGTGGGCCATCTGCCGTACCCTCCGACACCTGAAATAACCGGGCTGGGATCCGGCCCGGGAGACCGCTGGCGGCATGATTCCGATACGCCCGGGCTCACAGGCTCGCCATCGGCACGCTACCCAAGCCCCGCCAAGCGAGTTATCATGAATACCCTAGTCGTACACTCAGGTTTATGAGGATAGTGATGATCAGCATTTCCGACACCGCCCAGGCCCACTTCCGCAAGTTGCTGGAGAAGCAGCCTGATGGCACCAACATCCGGGTGTTTGTGGTCAATCCGGGAACCCAGAATGCCGAGTGCGGCGTATCCTATTGCCCACCCGACGCGGTCGATCCGGAAGATCAGCACCTGCCCTTCAGCGGCTTCGACTGCCTGGTCGATCCCCTGAGCGCCCCCTTCCTGGTGGATGCCACCATCGATTTCGTCACCGATCAGATGGGCTCCCAGCTCACCCTGAAAGCCCCCAACGCCAAGATGCGCAAAGTGGCCGACGACGCCCCGCTGATCGACCGTATCGAATACGTGCTGATGTCCGAGGTGAACCCCATGCTGGCCGGTCACGGCGGCAAGGTCACCCTGGTCGAGCTGACCGACGACAAACTGGCCATCCTGCAGTTCGGCGGCGGTTGCAACGGTTGCTCCATGGTCGACTACACCCTGAAAGAGGGGATCGAGAAGCAGTTGCTGGAGAAATTCCCGGGCGAGCTCAACGGCGTCAAGGATGCCACCGAGCACCAGCGCGGCGACCACTCCTACTACTGATTTGCCCCCTTGCGGCAAAGAAAAGGCCCCGCCAGCTGGCGGGGCCTTTTGCATTCTGCGGCTGGCAGATCACTCGTCCTTCTTGTCTCGCGACAGCAGGGCGATGGCCGCCTCTTTCGGATTCTTGCCCTCGTAGAGCACCTTGAAGATCTGTTCGCAGATGGGCATCTCGACGCCACAGCGGGCCGCCAGCAGATGCACCTCCTTGGTGTTGCGATAGCCTTCCACCACCTGGCCTATCTCGGCCATGGCGGTGTCAACCGACTTGCCCGCTCCCAGCGCCAGACCGAAACGGCGGTTGCGCGACTGGTTGTCGGTACAGGTCAACACCAGATCCCCGAGCCCCGCCATCCCCATGAAGGTCTTGGCGTCGGCCCCGAGGGCGGCGCCCAGACGCTGCATCTCCACCAGACCCCGAGTGATGAGCGCGGTTCTGGCGTTGGCGCCAAAGCCGAGTCCGTCAGAGAGACCGGCACCGATGGCGATGACGTTCTTGACCGCCCCGCCCAGCTGCAGACCGATGAAGTCCGGATTGGTATAGACCCGGAACGAGCGGCCGCAGTGCAGCAGGTGGGAGAGATCGTCGGCAAAGTCGTCGTGGGTCGAGGCCACCGAGATGGCGGTCGGCAGACCGGCGGCCAGCTCGCGGGCGAAGGTCGGGCCCGAGATGACCGCCAGTGGAATGGCATCCCCCAGCACCTCCCGCGCCACCTCTTGCAGCAGACGGCCGCTATCCGGTTCCAGCCCCTTGGTGGCCCAGGCGATCCGAGTATCCGGGCGCAGGAAGGGTTTGACCTGGGCCAGTACCTGGCCGAACACATGGCTCGGCACCACCAGCAGCAGCACGGGAGCGGCTTGCACCGCCGCCTGCAGATCCGACGTCAGTTGCAGATCGGCCGGGAAGGGGACATCCGGCAAGAATGCCTTGTTGCAGCGATCTTGTTCCAGCTCGGCGACATGGGCAGGGTCGTGACCCCACAGCAGGGTCGGATGACCATTGCGCGCCAGAGAAATGGCAAGGGCGGAGCCATAAGACCCCGCCCCCAGGACCGAGATTGCGATCTGGTCGGCCATTATCAGGCTTCCGCAGTCGCCTGCTGGGCCTGTACCTGCGCCATGTGCTGGGCGAACAGGGCGTCGAAGTTGACCGGTGCCAGGTTCAGCTGCGGGAAGGAACCCTTGCTCACCAGGTTGGACACCGCTTCGCGGGCATACGGGAACAGGATGTTCGGGCAGAAGGCCGCCAGGCAGTGGGCCAGTTGCGGCTCAGGCAGGTTGCCGATGGTGAAGATGCCGGCTTGCTGCACTTCGCACAGGAAGGCGGTCTCGGTTTCCAGCTTGCAGGTGACAGTCAGGGTCAGCACCACTTCATAGACGCTGTCGGCCAGGACGTTGGTCTTGGTATCCATGTCCAGCTTGACGTCCGGCTGCCACTCTTTCTGGAAGATGTGCGGGGTATTCGGGGCTTCGAAGGAGACATCCTTGGTGTAGACACGCTGGATGTGGAATTCCGGTTGCACTTCCTGGTTGTTGATTTCGTCAGCCATTTCGTTTGATTCCTTTTTAAGATAATGAGTGGGCGCAGGCCCTTAAATCAGCGTTTTTTGGTCACCGGCAGATTGTCTGCACGCCATTGGGCCATGCCACCGCTGAGCACATATACCTGCTTGAAACCGGCCTTGCTCAGTTGGCGACCCGCGCCACCAGCGGTCATCCCCGACTCGCACACCACTATGATGGGGGCATCCTTGTGCTTTTCAACCGGGCCCAGATTATTCGCCTGGATCTGGGTGAGCGGCAGGTGATGGGCCCCGGCCAGATGGCCCTTGGCAAATTCATCCTGACTGCGAATATCCACGACGGTGGCATTTTCACGGTTGATCAGCAGGGTGGCGGCGTGGTTGTTGACTGCCTTCACCGGAGAAAAACGAGCACGCACAGTGGTATACACCAGGGTGCCTGCCAGGCCCAGCCAGGCTGCGGTCAGCAGCGGGTTGCGGGCCGCGAAATCCAAATACTCTTGCATCTTCTACTATCCAGGGACCAAGACAAGGGCCCGAGTATACATGGGGGCCTGCATAAGATCAGCCATCTTGGCGGCAAAGCGAGAGCAAGCTCCCATCAGGGATTGCTGCCGATTCTTCCTCCTCCGTCCGGGCCAAACAAAAGGATGCGCGCTGCCGAAAAGAGGGGAGCAAAAGAGGAAAAGCCGCCGCGGCAGACAAGCCGGCAACATGCCGAAAACAGCGGGATAACAGTTAAAAAGCGAGGCTGGAGAGGGACTTGGCTATCAGGTGACTATTTCGGCAGATGTAGTAATATTACGCTAGTTTCACTTCCCGCAATTCATTCCTATCCGAGAGGACATAGCCTTATGTCAACAGCTAAGAAACCGCTGGTTCTGGTCATCATGGACGGTTGGGGCTACAGCACCAAGCAAGAGCACAACGCCGTCGCTGCCGCCAAGACCCCGAACCTGGACCGCCTGGCCCGTGACTACACCAGCACCCTGATCTCCGGCTCCGGCCTGGACGTGGGTCTGCCAGACGGCCAGATGGGCAACTCCGAAGTGGGCCACGTCAACATCGGCGCCGGCCGCATCGTCTATCAGGAGCTGACCCGCATCTCCAAGGACATCCAGGACGGCCCCTTCTTCCAGAATGTCGAGCTGGCCAAGGCCGTTGACGCCGCCGTGACCAAGGGCAAGGCCGTACACATCATGGGGCTGATGTCCCCGGGTGGCGTCCACAGCCACGAAGAGCACATCATGGGCATGATCGAGATGGCCGCCAAGCGTGGCGCCGAGAAGATCTACTTCCACGCCTTCCTGGATGGCCGCGACGTACCGCCGCGCAGTGCCCAGTCTTCCATCGAGCTGTTTGACGCCCTGTTTGCCAAACTGGGCAAGGGTCGCTTCGCCTCCATGATCGGCCGTTACTATGCCATGGACCGCGACAACCGCTGGGACCGCGTACAGCAGGCCTATGACCTGATGACCCAGGGCAAGGGCGAGTTCACCGCCGCGTCCGCCACCGAAGCGCTGGCTGCCGCCTATGCCCGCGACGAGAACGACGAGTTCGTCAAGGCCACCCGTATCGGCGACGCTGCACCGATGGAAGATGGCGATGCGCTGATCTTCATGAACTTCCGTGCTGACCGCGCCCGCGAGATCACCCGCGCCTTCGTCGACACCGACTTCACCGGCTTCGCCCGCACCGCCACCCCGGCCCTGAACTTCGTGATGCTGACCGAGTACGCGGCCGACATCAAGACCGCCTGCGCCTACCCGCCGACCGCCCTGGTGAACACCCTGGGTGAATGGCTGGCCAAGCAGGGCAAGACCCAGCTGCGCATCTCCGAGACCGAGAAGTACGCCCACGTCACCTTCTTCTTCAACGGCGGCGAAGAGGCTTGCTTCACCGGTGAGGATCGCGAGATCGTCGCCAGCCCGAAAGTGGCCACCTATGACCTGCAGCCGGAGATGAGCTCCGAAGAGCTGACCGACAAGCTGGTTGCGGCCATCAAGAGCGGCAAGTACGACGTCATCATCTGCAACTACCCGAACGGCGACATGGTCGGCCACACCGGCGTATTCGATGCTGCGGTCAAGGCCTGTGAGGCCGTCGACCACTGCATCGGTCGCGTCACCGACGCCCTGGCGGAAGTGGGTGGCGAGTGCCTCATCACCGCCGACCACGGCAACGCCGAGAAGATGATGGACGAGGAGACTGGTCAGGCTCACACCGCCCACACCAATCTGCCGGTTCCCCTCATCTACTTCGGTCGTAAAGCCGAGGTAGTGGAAGGTGGCAAACTGTCCGATCTGGCCCCCACCATGCTGACTCTGATGGGCCTGCCGGTGCCGCCGGAAATGACTGGCAAGCCCCTGATGATTCTGAAATAATCCGCCCCATGCGGGGATGCGAAGCTATTTCACAGAAAACCAGTCGCGTCGGCCTGTTGGCCGGCGCGCTGTTTTTTTGCCTGATCGGTACTCAGGCCCAGGCTGCCAACCAGCAGCTTGGCGCCATGCAGTCCCAGATCAAGGAACAACAGCAGACGCTCAAGCTCAGCAAGCAGGAGCTGGCCAAGCTCAACACCCAGCTCAAGGCCGATGAGCAGGCTATCTCGGCCGCCGCCGCCAAGCTCGATCAGACTAGACTGCAGCTCAGGCAGAACCAGCAGAAGCTGGTCGGCCTGCAGCAGGACAAGCTGGCGCTGGAGCAACAGGCGAAGCATCAGAAGCAGTTGCTGGCCAAGCAGGCGGAAAGCGCCTTCCAGGCGGGCAACCACGATTACCTCAAACTGCTGCTCAACCAGCAGGATCCGGCCAAACTGAGCCGTGCCCTCGATTATTTCGACTACCTCAACAAGGCCCGCATCGAGGCCATTGAAGCCCTGCGTGCCACCCGCGACAAGCTGGCCAAGAACCAGCAGGCCACCAAGGAGACCGAGAACCGTCTCCAGACCCTTCTCGGCGAGCAGCAACAACATCACCAGAGCCTGCTGGCCAGCCAGCAGAGCCGCGCCAAGGTGCGCAACCAGTTGCAGCAGTCGGTACAAAACGATGAGCTGAAACTGACCAGGCTGGTCAAGGCGGAGAAGGCGCTGAAGGCACGGCTGGAAGAGCTGCGTCGCCAGCGGGAAGAGCAGGAGCGCCGCGAGCGGGCCGAGCGGGAGCGTCTGGCCAAGATCAAGGCCGAGCAGGAACGCCAGCGCCGCCTCGAGGCGCAGCGTCTGGCCGCCGAACAGAAGCGCCTCGCGGAGCAGCAGCGGATCGCCGCCCAGCAGCGTCAGGTCGGCGAGCAGCAACGACTCGCCGCCGAACAGCGCAGAGTCACCGCACAGCAAGACAGGGTGGCGGAGCAGCAGGCGGCCGCCCGCAAGAGCGCCAAGGCGAGCAGCGGCTACGGCGGACTCAGCACGGGTGGCAACCTGCGCTGGCCGGTCCAGGGCCCCATCCTCATCTCCTACGGATCACCGCGCACCGCCGAGCTGAAGTGGAAGGGCACCCTGATCGGCGCCAGCGAAGGGACCCAGGTCAAGGCGGTCGCGCCGGGCCAGGTGGTCTATGCAGACTGGCTGGACGGCTTCGGCATGCTGCTGGTCATCGACCATGGCAAGGGCTACATGAGCCTCTATGGCCACAATCAATCGCTGCTGCGCCAGGTGGGGCAGAACGTGGAACAGGGTGAGCCCGTGGCCCTGGTCGGCGACAGCGGGGGCCAGGAGCGCGCCGGCCTCTACTTCGAAATTCGCTACCAGGGCGAGGCCATCAACCCGACCAAGTGGCTGGCCAGACGCTGACCCCGGCTCCTCACAACGAACAGCCTGCCTTGCGCAGGCTTTTTTCATGGTGAAAGGCTCTGCCGCCACAGACGACGTCCTTTGATGAAAAATTACCTCTTTTTCCATTCACTCAGGGGAAGACGACAAGCCCGATCTGCTCCAGCAGCCCCTGCTGCTGCTCTTCATTGATCTGCACTCCGGTGAGGTCGACCCGACGCAGATCCAGCCCGGGCAGATCACACTGGCGCAGATCGCAGCCCTGCAGGTTGAAGCTGGTCCACTCCAGCTGGCCGAACTCGGAGCCACTGAGGTCGGAACCCGCCAGGGACGCCCCCAGCAGGCTGGCCCCCTGCCAGCGATTGCCGCTCAGCTCGCACCGCTCCAGCAGGCAGTGCTCGAAGTTCGCATAGCTGAAGTTGTTGCCGGTGAGGTGAGCCTCGCAGAAGTAGCTTCTGGCGGTGATCCGGTTTGCAAAGCTGGCGTGGGCGAAGTTGATGCCCATGGCCTGGCAGTCCCGCATCTCCAGCCCCAGACACTGGCTGCGGCCGAAATCCGCCAGGGTGAGATCGCAGCGCAGAAAGCTCGCCTCCCGCAGATCGCTGCCCTGGAACAGGCAGCCCAGCTCCCGCTCCCTGTCGTAGAAGCTGCAGCCGACGAAACGGCTCTCGGCGAGATCCAGCCAGGAGAAGTGGCAACCGATGAAGCGGCACCCCTCAAACTGCTCCCCCTCTACCTCCTGCTGCTCGAAGCGCACCTCCACGAAGCACTTATCCCTGATCATCACGACCCTCCCGGTGGCGTCATATGCTGACATTGTTGAGCAAAAACGGTAATGTTACCTGTAACATTTACTGCCGGATCCCCAGATGAACGACACCCGCAAGCGCCGCCCCACCCTGCAGGACATCGCCGACCTGACCGGGGTCACCAAGATGACCGTCAGCCGCTACCTGCGCGACCCGTCTGCCGTGGCCGAGGGGACCCGCGAGCGCATCGCCGCGGCGGTGGAGGAGCTTGGCTACATCCCGAACCGGGCGCCGGACATGCTCTCCAATGCCACCAGCAAGGCGATCGGCATCCTGATCCCCTCCCTCTCCAACCAGGTCTTCTCGGCGGTGATCCACGGTATCGAGGCGGTGACCCGGCCCGCCGGCTACCAGACCCTGCTCGCCCACTACGGCTACAGCCCGGAGCGGGAGGAGGAGCAGGTCGCCTCGCTGCTCTCCTACAACGTGGACGGTCTCATCCTCTCCGACACCCAGCATACCGAGCGCACCCGCAAGATGATCGCCACCGCCGGCATTCCGGTGGTGGAGACCATGGATCTGCCCCTCTCCCCCATCGACATGGTGGTGGGCATGGATCACCGGGCAGCTGCCCGGGCCATGGTAACAGAGATGCTGCGGCGAGGACGGCGCAAGGTCATCTACCTCGGCGCCCGGCTCGACGTGCGGACCCAGCTGCGGATGGAGGGCTACTACCAGGCGATGGCCGATTTCGGCCTGACCGGCCAGCACCTGCTGACCGAGCAGTCCTCCAGCTTCACCCTGGGGGGCGAGTTGCTGGCCCAGGCCATGGCGCGCTTCCCCGATCTCGACGGCCTGTTCTGCACCAACGACGACCTGGCGGTGGGAGCCCTGTTACAGTGCCAGGCCAGGTGGATCCCGGTCCCCCAGCAGGTGGCCATCGCCGGCAGCAATGCCCTCGACATCGGCCACGCCATGACCCCCAAGCTCGCGAGCATCGTCACCCCCCGCGAGGCCATCGGCCGCGAAGCCGCCATCATGCTGCTTGCCCGCCTCGGCGGGGCTGCGCTACCCGAGCGGTGCAAGGACATGGGCTTCTCCCTCTACGAGGGGGAGAGTCTGGGCTGATCTCCCGCCGCCAGATATGAAACAGGCCACCCTGGGGTGGCCTGTTGCATTGCGAACGACGCCTCGCGCTTAGCGCTTGACCAGTTCAACCGCTTCGCGGGAGAGGCGGGTCACCTCCTCCCAGTTGCCGTTCTTGACGGCCTCTGCTGGCAGCATCCAGGAGCCGCCCACGGTGGCCACGCATTTCAGCGCCAGGTAGTCCGCCACGTTCTTCGGACCGATCCCGCCGGTGGGGCAGAACTTCACCTGGGGCAGCGGCGCCGCGATGGCGGAGAGCGCCTTGGTGCCGCCGTTCGCCTCGGCCGGGAAGAACTTCAGGTGGTCGTAGCCCGCTTCCAGCGCCTGCATCACCTCGGACGGGGTGGCCACGCCCGGGATCAGCGGCGCCGTGCTCTTGGCCGCGTGGGCCAGCAGGGCCGGGGTCATGCCCGGGGAGATGACGAAGCGGGCACCGGCGGCGACGGCGGCGTCAAACTGCGCGCAGTTGAGCACGGTACCGGCCCCGACCATGGCTTCCGGCATCGCCTTGGCGATGAGGGCGATGGCGTCCAGCGCCACCGGGGTACGCAGGGTGATCTCGAACACCGAGATGCCGCCGGCCAGCAGGGCCTTCGCCATCGGCAGGGCCTGATCCAGGTCGTTGATGACCATCACGGGTACCAGGGGGGAGGCGGCAAACACCTCGGCAGGGGTCACTTTCCAGTTCTGCATAGCTCTTCCTTAGTCAAAGATGGTGGCGCCACACTCGGCGCTCGATACCGCGCGACGCATCACGCTGAACAGTTCACGGCCCCACCCCTCTTGTTCCAGGGTGAGGTCGATCTCGGCCTGGGTGCGGCCGCTCAAATCGGTCAGGCAGTCGAGGCTGCCGGTCACCGCATCCACCCGCAGCAGATCGCCATCCTGCAACAGGCCGATGGCCCCGCCGTGCAGTGCTTCCGGGGTGACGTGGATGGCGGCCGGGATCTTGCCGGAAGCGCCGGAGAGGCGGCCGTCGGTGACCAGGGCCACCTTGTGACCCGCCTTCTGCAGGTTGCCGAGTACCGGCATCAGTTTGTGCAGCTCCGGCATGCCGTTGGCCGCCGGGCCATTGTGGCGCACGACGATGACGGCATCCTGATTGAGATCTCCCGCCTTGTAGGCTGCCTCCACCGCGTGCTGGGAGGAGAAGACCCGGGCCGGTGCCTCGATGACACGGTATTCCGGGGCGACCGCAGAGACCTTGACCACGGCGCGGCCCAGGTTGCCGGAGAGCAGCTTGGTGCCGCCGGTCGCCTGGAACTCGCTGCCGTAGGGGGAGAGCACGGTCGGATCCTGGCTCTCGCCCACCGGCTGCCACACCAGCTTGCCATCCACCAGCGCTGGACGAGTGAGGTAGTCCGCCATCTCGCCAAACACAGGGGTGGCGTCCAGGTGGATCAGGTCCGCCTCTGCCAGACGGCGCATCAGGCCGGGCACGCCACCCGCCTGCTCGAAGGCGTTCACGTCGGCCGGGCCGTTCGGGTACATGCGCACCAGGAGCGGCACCACGTCGGAGAGATCGCTCAGGTCATCCCAGGTCAGTTCCAGGCCGGCGGCGCGGGCCAGCGCCACCATGTGGATACTGTGGTTGGTGCTGCCGCCGGAGGCGAGCAGGGCCACCAGTCCGTTGACCAGGGCGCGCTCGTCCACCACCTCGCTCAGGGGGCGATAGGCCGGGGAGCCCGGGATCATGGCGCTGATGCGACGAGCCGCCTCTTCCGTCAGGGCGTGGCGCAGTTCGCTGTGGGGGTGGACGAAGGCGGAGCCCGGCAGCATCAGGCCCATGGCCTCGAACACCAGCTGGTTGGTGTTCGCAGTGCCGTAGAAGGTGCAGGTGCCCGCCGCGTGGTAGGCGCCGCACTCCATTTTCAGCAGGGCGTCGCGACCCACTTCACCGGCGGCATACTGCTGGCGCACCTTCACCTTCTCGTCGTTGCTGATGCCGCTCGCCATGGGGCCGGCGGGGACGAAGGCGGTGGGCAGGTGGGCGTGGGAGAGCGCCCCCATGATCTGGCCCGGGGCTATCTTGTCGCAGATGCCGAGCAGCAGGGTGGCGTCGAAGGTGTTGTGGGAAAGGGAGACCGCGGTGGCCTGGGCGATGAGATCCCGGGAGAAGAGGGACATGTCCATCCCCGGCTGGCCCTGGGTCACGCCGTCGCACATGGCGGGCACGCCGCCGGCGACCTGGGCGCTGTGACCGAGCTCCGCCAGCGCGCCCTTGATGATGTCCGGGTAGCCCTGATAGGGCTGATGGGCGCTCAGCATGTCGTTGTAGGCGCTGACGATGCCGACGTTGGCACGGGTCATGTCGAGGATGCGCCCCTTCTCGTCACAGCTCGAGGCGGCCACGGCGTGGGCCAGGTTGCCGCAGGAGAGGGAGGCGCGGGTCTTGCCCTGCTCGGCCTGGCGCTGGATGCGGGCCAGGAAGCGGGCGCGGCGGGCGGTGCTGCGCTCGCGGATGCGGTCGGTCACCAGGGTGATCACGGGATGGGTCATAGCTATCTCTCCAACTCTATATACGGGCGCGTTCGGCAGTGACCGGGCGCGCGACATGGCTCATTGCGCCTGCTGCAGCGCGGTGACGGCACGGTCGACGACCTGCTCGAAGGTCCCGTCGATGTCGATGCGGAAGACGCCGGCCTCGCCATCCGGCCGCTCCAGGGTATCAAACTGGCTCTGTACCATGGCTTCGCGCATGAAGTGGCCCTGCCGTGCCCGCATCCGCTCGAGAATGAGAGACTGGCTGCCATCCAGAAAGAGGAAGTGTACCGAGTCGTTGCCCTCGCGGATCTGATCGCGGTACTGCTTCTTGAGGGCCGAGCAGACGATGACGCCGAGCTCGTTCTTGCGCTCCAGGCTGTAGGCCGCATCGCGGATCCGTTCCAGCCAGGGGGCCCTGTCTTCGTCGTTGAGCGGGTTGCCCGCCGCCATCTTCTGGATGTTCGCGCGAGGGTGCAGATCATCGCCGTCGATGAACTTGGCGCCCAGGGCATTGGCCACCTTGAGGCCGATGCTGGACTTGCCGCTGCCACACACACCCATCACGATAATGCACTTGCCCGCCATTATTTGACCTCTCTCTCACTTTTCAAAAAACGTTCGCCTGATGGGTTCTAAGCTACCACGTTACCGGTAACATGTTACCGGTAACGTTTCGCAATGTGAAGTGCAGCACAGAAATGTGCAGAACAACAACTAGAACCATTTGAGGACAACTTTATGGACGGAGCAATGAACACACCCGATGTCACCTATCTGCTCTCGGTAGCGGGCGGAGCCATTGTCATGTTGCTGGTGCTGATCATGCGATTCAAGGTGCATGCCTTCGTGGCATTGACCCTGGTCAGCATGCTGACAGCCCTGGCCACCGGGGTCACCTATGACCAGGTGATCCCCACCATGCTGACCGGTTTCGGCGGCACCCTGGCCTCGGTCGCCCTGCTGGTCGGCCTCGGCGCCATGATAGGCCGGATCCTGGAGATGACGGGGGGCGCCAAGGTACTGGCCGATACCCTGATCAACCGCTTCGGCTCCCACCGCGCGCCCTTCGCGCTCGGGATCGCCTCCCTGCTGTTCGGCTTCCCGATCTTCTTCGACGCCGGCCTCATCGTCATGCTGCCCATCATCTTCAGCGTGGCAAAGCAGTTTGGCGGCTCTGTCCTCAAATATGCCCTGCCCTCCGCCGGCGCCTTCGCGGTGATGCACGCCTTCCTGCCGCCCCACCCGGGCCCGGTGGCCGCCAGCGAGCTGCTGGGTGCCAACATCGGCCTGCTCACCGTCGTGGGTCTGCTGGTCGCGCTGCCCACCTGGTATCTGGGTGCCTACCTGTTCGGCCTCTGGTCCGGCAAGAAGTTTGAACTGCCCCTGCCCCCGAGCTTCACCGCCAGTGCCGAGCAGATCGCTGACAAGGCGCCGAGCTTCGGCCAGGTACTCTCCATCCTGCTGCTGCCGCTGGTGCTCATCTTCATGGATACCGGCCTCAACACCCTGAGCGTCATGGGCGTCATCGACAAGAGTGCGGACTGGGTCAACGTGCTGCGCATGGTCGGCAAGACGCCGGTCGCCCTGCTCATCACCGTGCTCTACGCCCTCTGGATGTTCCGTCAGAGCCAGGGCAAGGTGCAGCTCGAGAAGTTCTGTAACGACGCCCTGGCTCCGGTCTGTGCCGTCATCCTGGTGACCGGTGCCGGCGGCATGTTCGGCGGCGTGCTGCGTGCCAGCGGCATCGGCGCGGCCCTGGCCGACGTCCTCTCCGACACCGGCATGCCGGTGATCCTGGCGGCTTTCCTGGTCTCCGCCGCGCTGCGGGTCGCCCAGGGCTCTGCCACCGTGGCCCTGACCACCACCGCCGCCCTGATGGCGCCGACCGTGGCCGCCACCACTGGTCTGAGCGAGCTGGATCTGACCTTCATCGTCATCGCCATCGCCGGGGGCGCGACCGTGCTCTCCCACTTCAACGACTCCGGTTTCTGGCTGGTCAGCCGCTTCCTCAACATGGACGAGAAGACCACCCTCAAGACCTGGACCGTGATGGAGACGCTGCTCGGCACCATCGCCTTCCTCATCGTGGCCACGGCCAGCGCCATCTTCTAACCCGCCGACATCGGGGCCGCCTCTGCCGGCCCCGATGTGACTCTGCATCGACTTTTTACGGATTCTTGCTTGGGCCCATCGCCACAGATTGTTAGAATTGCCTATTCTTCGCCCCGAGTGGAACGCTTCATCCCGTGATTTCAGGCTTCTCTATGCATTCATCGGCACATTATCGACAGTTGCTGACCCGCTTACCCCAGATCGCGGTTGCCGCGGATCAGTTTCAGGTGCTCAGCAGCGCCAAGGACTTCAAGAGCCGGATCCTGTCGCTCATCGCCCATGCGACCCAGCGCATCTACCTGATCGCGCTCTATCTGCAGGATGACGAAGCTGGACGGGAGATCCTCACCGCCCTCTATGCCGCCAAGCAGCGCAATCCCGCCCTCGACATCAAGGTCTTCGTCGACTTCCACCGCGCCCAGCGCGGCCTAATCGGCAAGGGCAAGCAGGGGGGCAACCACCTGATGTACCAGGCCATGGCCGCCAGCCACCAGCACCAGATAGAGATCTACGGCGTGCCGGTCAAGGGCCGCGAGCTGCTCGGGGTGCTGCACCTCAAGGGCTTCATCTTCGACGACACCCTGCTCTACTCCGGCGCCAGCCTCAACGATATCTACCTGCACCAGCAGGAGCGCTACCGCTTCGATCGCTACCACCAGATCACCAGCCCGGCCCTGACCCGCAGCATGGTCAACTATGTGGACGACGTCTTCCTCGGCAGCGAGGCCGTCCAGCGGCTGGATCGCACCGGCATCCCCGGTGCCAAGCAGCTCAAGGGCCAGATCCGCCGCTTCAAGCAGCGCTTGCGCACCAGCCAGTATCGCTTCGAGAGCATCCCGGCCAACGACCGTGAGATCGCCGTGACCCCCATGGTGGGCCTGGGCAAGCGGGGTAACCTGCTCAACCGGATGATCCGCAACCTGGTGCGCGCCACCGAGCGGGAGATCTTCGTCTGCACCCCCTATTTCAACCCGCCCAAGGAGCTGAACAAGGACGTGGAGGCGCTGCTCAGGCGCGGCTGCAAGGTGACGATCGTGGTGGGCGACAAGACCGCCAACGACTTCTTCATCCCCCCGGAGGAGAAATTCTCCACCATAGGCGGGCTCCCCTATCTCTACGAGACCAACCTGCGCAAGTTTGCCGAGCGCAACCAGCACCACATCGACAGCGGCCGTCTCAACCTGATGCTCTGGTGCTGCGAGAAGAACTCCTATCACCTCAAGGGGATCTTCGTGGACGAGGAGTGGGCCCTGCTCACCGGCAACAACCTCAATCCCCGCGCCTGGGCGCTGGATCTGGAGAACGGCCTGTTGGTGCACGATGAACACCACCACCTGCGCGCGCGTTTCCGTGAGGAGCGCGACTGCATCCTGACCCACACCCGTCGCATCAGCCACTTCGACCAGATCGAGCAGATCAAGGACTACCCGGATCAGGTGCGCAAGCTGCTGGCCCGGATCCACAGGGTCAAGGCCCACCTGCTGCTCAAGCGCATCATCTGAGGCGCAGGCCAGCACTCTTGCTGCTGGCTGGTATGCCACAGGGTCAAGACCATCTCCTGCGCAAGCGCATCATCTGAGGCACAAGCGCCGACCCAGGCATCGCCGCCCAATCCATCACAAGGGTCCGTCGTCTTTCGGCGGGCCCTTGTCACATCCGGCCAGCGCCGGCTGCAACGCGGCTTGCATCCTGGCCTCAACAACCCCTATCATCTGGACATATTTACAGTGTTTTCGGGCATCTAATTGATGAAATTGGATAAAATCCCTCTCGACAGCCTCAAGGGCGTCGGCAGCAAGATGCTGGAGAAACTCGAGCGGCTGGGGCTGGCCACGGTGCAGGATCTCCTGTTCCACCTCCCCCTGCGCTACGAGGACCGCACCCAGGTGTGGCCCATCGGCGATCTGCCCCCCGGCCTGCACGGCGCCGTCGAGGGCGAGATCCAGGACACCCAGCTGGTCATGGGCCGTCGTCGCATGCTGGTGTGCCGCATCAGCGACGGCACCGGCAGCCTGACCCTGCGTTTCTTCAATTTCACCGCCGCCCAGAAGAACAGCCTGGCGGCCGGACGCCTGATCCGCTGTTTCGGCGAGACCCGCCCCGGCAAGTACGGTCTGGAGATGGCCCACCCCGAGTACAAGCTGCTCGGCGAGGAGCAGGCCGGCCAGACCGAAGAGGCCCTCACCCCCGTCTATCCGACCACAGAGGGGCTGCGCCAGCTCACCCTGCGCAGCCTCACCGACCAGGCCCTGGCCCAGCTCGACCTCTACGGGGTGGAAGAGCTGCTGCCCGTCGGCCTCTATCCCCACCAGATCGACCTGGCCGCCGCCCTGCGCCTGCTGCATCGCCCGCCCCCCTCGGTGGCGCTGGCCCTGCTCGAGAGCGGCCAGCACCCGGCCCAGCAGCGGCTGGTGCTGGAAGAGCTGCTGGCCCACAACCTCTCGGTGCTCAAGGTTCGCGCCCAGGCGCAGACCCAGCTCGCCCGCGCCCTCAAGCCGGCACCAGCCCTGGTGGAGCAGCTGCTCGGCGCCCTGCCGTTCACCCCCACCGGTGCCCAGAGCCGGGTAGTGGCGGAGATAGCGAAGGATCTGCAGCAGAGCCACCCCATGATGCGGCTGGTGCAGGGGGACGTAGGCTCCGGCAAGACGCTGGTCGCGGCGCTGGCCGCCCTGCAGGCCATCGGCAACGGCTGTCAGGTGGGGTTGATGGCGCCGACCGAGCTCCTGGCCGAGCAGCACGCCATCAACTTCGCCAAGTGGCTGGAGCCGCTCGGCATCCAGGTCGGCTGGCTGGCGGGCAAGCAGAAGGGCAAGGCACGGGAAGAGGCGCTGGCTGCCATCGCGGACGGCAGCGTCAAGATGGTGGTGGGGACCCACGCCATCTTCCAGGAGCAGGTGGTCTTCCAGCGCCTGGCCCTGGTCATCATCGACGAACAACACCGATTCGGGGTGCACCAGCGCCTCGCCCTGCGTGAGAAGGGCGAGCGGGAGGGAGTGCATCCCCACCAGCTCATCATGACCGCCACCCCCATCCCGCGCACCCTGGCGATGACCGCCTATGCGGACCTAGACACCTCCGTCATCGACGAGCTGCCGCCGGGGCGTACCCCCATCACCACGGTCGCCCTGCCGGACAGCCGGCGGGGCGACGTGATCGAGCGGGTCAGGCTCGCCTGCGAGGAGGGCAAGCAGGCCTACTGGGTCTGCACCCTGATCGAGGAGTCAGAGGTGCTGGAGTGCCAGGCCGCCGAAGACACCGCCGCCGAGCTGCAAGCCCGGTTGCCCGGCCTATACATCGGCCTGGTGCACGGCCGGATGCGCCCGGTGGAGAAGCAGCGGGTGATGGAGGAGTTCAAGGCAGGCATACTGCAACTGCTGGTCGCCACCACCGTCATCGAGGTGGGGGTCGATGTGCCCAACGCCAGCCTGATGATCATCGAGAACCCGGAGCGACTGGGGCTGGCCCAGCTGCACCAGCTGCGCGGCCGGGTCGGGCGAGGGTCCGTGGCCTCCCATTGCGTGCTGCTCTATCACGCCCCGCTCTCCAAGACGGCCCAGAGCCGGCTCGGGGTACTGCGGGAGACCAACGACGGCTTCCTCATCGCCCAGCGGGATCTGGAGCTGCGCGGCCCAGGGGAACTGCTCGGCACCCGCCAGACCGGGCTCGCCGACCTCAAGATCGCGGATCTGGTGCGGGATCAGCCGCTGATCCCTCAGGTGCAGAAGATGGCGCGCTTCCTGATGGACAGGCATCCTGGTCATGTGGACCCGCTGATCCGCCGATGGATGGGGCTGCGGGACCATTACTCCAACGCCTGACCTGCGGAATCACTACCCCAACCCCTGATAGACCAACAGACACAGGAGGAAAGCGCTTATGAATTCCTGGCTACGCGGCCTGCTCTACACCCTCGCCTTCCTGTTGCTGTTCGTCTGGGTCGGCCTCGGCCTGTTCGACGCCGAACGGGCCAAGGGCCCCATCGCCAACTGGCTCAGCCAGCAGACCGGGGTGCCCGTCACCATAGGGCGGCTGGTGTTCAACCCCCTGCACCCCTATACCCTGCTGGCGGAGCAGGTGCGCTACGGTGACGCCGTGCAGCTGGACAAGGTGTACCTGGAGATAGACCAGATAGACTGGCTGAACCGGGACGTGCGTATCGCTCACCTGGATCTCATCCGCCCCGTCATCAAGCTGCCGCTGCCCAACCAGTTGCCGACCCTGCCGGTCAACTCCCTCTCCATCAGCGACAGCACCATAGACAACCTGAGCCTGCAGAGCGAGGCCCTGACCCTGCGCGGCCTGAGCGCCACCCTGAGCGACTGGGAGCTGATCGATCCCAAGCGCCAGCCTCAGGCCAACCTCAGTCTTGGCATCAACCAGCTGGAAACCCCGCAGTTCACCCTGGCCCGCCTCAGCCTGAAGGGCAGGCTGGAAGGTCAGGTGCTGAGCACCGACAAGCTCACCACCAACCTCTTCGACGGCCTGCTCGAGACCGGCATGGTGCTGAACTGGCCCGAGCGCAGCCTGCAGCTGCACGATCTCCAGGCTCGTGCCATGCGGGTCGAACTCGGTGACATTCCACCCGGGGCATTCCCCCTGCGCCACATCAGCCTGGATCGGGGAAGGCTCTCCGGGATCAGCGTCAATGCCATCGAGCAGGAGCTCTCCCTCAACAACTTCAGCGGTGAGCTCACCGCCTTCAACTGGCAGGCGGGCACCCAGCCGAGCGGTTACCTCGCCGGCACCCTGGGAGATCTCGGGCGCGGCCTGTTCCAGCTGGAAGCCATCGCGGGCAAACTCGCCTTCTCCCCCCGCCAGATCGATGCCGAGCTGCAGGGCAAGGCCTATGAAGGGGAGTTCAGCCTGGATCTGGCCCTCGACCCCCAGCAGCAGAGGCTGACGTTGAAAGACATGGCCCTGAGCGGCATGGACATCAGCCTGCCGCCGGGGTGGTGGCAGGATTGGCAGGGCTGGCGCCCGCAACAGATCGAGATCCGCAAGCTGGCGTTCGACCGCCTCAAGGTGCTCTCGTTTGACGACGCCATTCCCCTCTCCCTGACGGGCTGGCAGCTCTACCTGAGTGACCTTGCATTGCGGGGCAACCAGCCCTCCCCGCTGTTGGGCCGGGCCCGTATCGAGAGCAAGTGGTTCGAACTGGTGTGGGACGGCCTCAGTGCCCGCAACGGGGCGCTGGACGGCGAGCTGACTCCGGAGGCCTGGCAACTCAACAAGCTGGCCAGCACGTTGCCGGATGAAGGTTCCCTCAGCCTCAGCGGCCAGTGGGGCAAGTCAAAAGGGCAGGAGAGCCGCGTGCAGGTGCAGGGCAAGCAGCTGGATCTGGATCAGTGGGGCAGGCTGCTGCACGCCCCGGTGTCGCTCGCGGGCAAGCTGGATCTGACGGCGGATCTGCGGGCCGACCTCAACGGCCAGCCCGGCGAGGAGACGGCCAGCTGGCGCCGCACCCTGCAGGGCAGCCTGAGCCTGGAGAGCCAGGATCCCTTCTGGGACAGGGTTGCCATCGATCCCCTGCTGGATGCCTGGTTCAAGGAGCAGACACCGCCGACCCTGACGCCACAGGCGCTGTGGCAGGCGATGCAGCAAGGAGACACGCCCTTCTACCAGATCAAGCTGAACGCCAGGGCCGAGCAGGGCAAAGTGCGGGTCGAGCAGGGGGGCGCCTCCACCATCACCCACCTGCTGGCGCTGCAGGGTGGCGTCGATCTCGCCGCCGACCAGTGGCAGCTGGATCTCGGTATCCTGAACAAGCGGCGCTGCGCCGAACTGCTGGCCCGCTGGCGTGGCCCCCTCAAGGATCCCGGCCTGGAGTGGCAGTTCCCCACCGGGCAGGAGGCCTGCGGTTGGGAGGCTGGCGTACGCTATCCGGCACAGGGGCGCAGCGGCCCGCTCTGGCGACCGCAGGCGCAAGCGCCGGCTCCCGCCACCGCCTCCCAATAACGAACAAGGCCTCGCAATGAGGCCTTGTTGTCGAGAGGGGGGAGCGCGGCCGGGATCAGCGACCACCGCGTTTGATGGGTAGCACCACGTACTGGCCGACAAACTCCACCGCCAGCTTGCGAGCGCTGAACAACTGCACCCGCAGGCTGAACTTGGCAGACTCCCCTTCCCTGAGCGGTTCCAGCACGGCGGGCATTCCCTCCCGGGCCACCCGCGCCTCCGGCTCCTCGCTCACCGGTCTGTAGTATTTGATGTTGCCCTCGGCCAGCACTATGTCTCCCCCAAGGCCAGTCTCCTTGAGCTGCAACCAGATGAGGCCCCAACCCGCCAGCACGCACTGGCTGTAGATGCTGCCGGCGAACATGGTGTCGTGAACGTTGAGGTTGGCCGCCAGGTTCGCCTTGAGGTGGAAGGTCTGGCCGTCGTAGTGGGTGATGTGCACCCCCATCTTCTCGCTGATGGGGATCCCGCGCGACCAGCGGGTGGTGAGATCCTGGCACCACTCGGGGCGGTACTGGATCGTCTGCAACGGGCTCAGGGACTTGATCATCTGGCGGTGGGGAATGCGCCCGAAGGAGACGGGCCCCTCGCCCACCTCGAGGAAGCCGCAGCGGCGATAGAACTCCACCGCCTCCTGGCGAGCGTTCATCACCAACCGCTTCACCTTCTCGTCGCGAGCCAGCTGTTCGAGATCCTCCACCATGCGGGCCCCCAGCCCCTGACCACGGTACTCGGGGCGCAGCGCCATAAAGCGGATCTGGGCCTCGTCGCCGCCGACAAAGAGGCGGCCCACGGCGATGGGGGTACCGTCCTCGGTCAGCATCAGCCGGTGGACGGCAACCGTATCGTATTCGTCACGTTCGGAGCCAATCGGCAGGTTGAAGGGTTTGCGCAGCAGTTCCCAGCGCAACTGGTAGTAGGCATCCAGTTCGGCTGCGGTTTCAGGAGTGACTACCCGGTACATAAAGCGATCCTTGAGTTGGCGCCAACGGACAGACTGAAAGGCTTGCGCACCAATGCCTCGCAGCTCAATTGATAATGGGCATCCAGCTCCGCTGGCGTTTGGGGAGTAACCACCCGGTACATAACAACATCCTTGAGTTACACTGGTCGAAAGCCATCTTGCCGTGCAAATTCATGGACTTCAATCTGCAAGCGTACCAAGCCGACCACTTGTTGCACCTCAGCGCCAAGCCCGCGCGCCGCCTCTCTATCCTGGAAAATACCTGCCACCGCTGGCTGGAAATGGACGGCGTGGTGCAATCCGCCATGAGCCTCAGCCAGCCGGCCAGCCTCTGCCTGCCCCATCAGAGGTGCATCGCCGATCGCCTGCCAGAGCAGGCAAACCGGATCCTGGAGCTCGGGCTGGGCGGGGGGGATCTCACCCGCCATCTGGCGGCGCGCTGGCCCGACGCCCACCACGACTGCGTGGATCTGGATGGGGAGATCCTCACCCTGTTCCAGCAGTTCTTCCTACCCCGGGCGGGAGACGCTCCACGCCTGCACCATGCGGATGCACTGCACTTCCTGCAGCAGAGCCAGGAGCAGTACGATCTGGTGCTGCTGGATTTGTTCAGCCAGGACGGCAACCCCCTGCTGCTGTTTCAGGCTCCGCTCTATCAGGCGCTGGCCCTTCGCCTCAGTGGCACCCTCATCATCAACCTGCTGCCACGTACCCACCTGGAGCAAGCCCAGGCACTGCGACTGGCGGAGGAGTGGATTGGTCCCACCCAGACCCACCAGGTGCCCGGCTATCGCAACGTCATCCTGCACGCCACCAGCCGGCCGACCTAGCCGCCACCCTCTCTCGTCAGAGCGGGGCTAGACCTGCAGCCAGAACGTCACCGGGCCGTCGTTGAGCAGCCTGACCTTCATGTCGGCGGCAAAGCGGCCGGTCTCGGTCGGCATGCCGCTCTCCCTGGCGCGGGCCACGAAGTAGTCGTAGAGCCGCTCGGCCTCGCTCGGGTGCGCCCCGCCGGAGAAGCTGGGCCTCATCCCCTTCTGGGTGTCCGCCGCCAGGGTGAACTGGGAAACCACCAGCAGGCTGCCCCCGACCTGTCCCACGTTGAGGTTCATCTTGCCGTTCTCGTCGGAGAAGATGCGGTAACCACTCACCTTGTGCAGCAGCTTGTCCGCCTTGGCCTCGTCGTCCCCCTGTTCCACCCCGAGCAGCACCAGCAGACCCTGATCTATGGCCCCGGTCACTTCGCCCTCGACGGTCACGCTGGCCTCGGACACCCGCTGAATCAATGCAATCACGCCTCTCTCCTCTCATAAACGACACGACCGCCGCCGTCACAAGACGGGGCGGTCGTCGATGCTACCAATAAATGCCCTGCTCAGGCCAAGTCTTTCCCGACAGGGACCAGGGGCGATGAAAGACCGGCGTCAGGCCAGCTCCTCGGTGCCCGGCTTCTCATATTCACCCAGACAGGCGGTGGTCTCCGCACCCAGCAGCACCACCAGCCAACTCAGGTAAACCCAGACGAACAGGATGGGGATGGTTGCCAGGGCGCCATAGATGGCCTGGTAGGAGGGGAAGTTGGTGATGTAGATGGCGAAGCCACGCTTGGCCAGCTCGAACAGGGTGGCGGCCACCAGGGCGCCGATGAAGGCGTGGGTCAGCCGCACCCGGCAGTTGGGCACCACGGTATAGATCAGCAGGAAGGTGAGCACTGAAAACAGGAATGGCAGGCTGCGCAGCAGCAGGTAACCGATGCCGAACAGGCTGTCCGCAGCGAACAGCCTGAGGGAGAGGATATAGGAGGAGATGGCAAGGCTGGCCCCGATGAGCACGGGCCCCAGGGTCAGGATCATCCAGTACATGGCGAACGCCTGGGCCAGCGGCCGGCTCTGGGTGGAGCGCCAGATGTAGTTGAGGTTCTTGTCGATGGCCGAGATCAGCATCAGAGCCACCACGATCAGGGCGCCGATGCCGACCGCCGTGGTGTTGGTGGCGTTGGCCACGAAGCCGTCGATGTACTCCTTGAGCATCTCCCCCGCTGTGGGGACGAAGTTGTGATAGACGAACTGCTCGATCCCCTGCTTCAGGCTCTGAAAGACAGGAAAGGCCGACATCATGCCGAACACCACGGCGATCATGGGCACCAGGGAGAGCAGGGTGACATAGGCCAGGTAACCGGCGGTGACCGTCAACCTGTCCTGCTGGAAGCGGCCCCAGACGAACTGGGCAAAGTGGGCGCCGTCGTGGCGCAAGAAGGAGAGGAAATGGGCCAGACGGCCGCGGTTCTGCTGCTGCATCTTGATTCTCGTAAGCGTCATCATGCAGTCATTGTGTCAGATAGGGTGGCCATTTGACCACCCGCCGGCCCGCCGGATGCGCCCCGCCTGGGTGTGGCAACGACCTAGCCTCCGTCTCGCGGCCATAAAAAAAGAGGCCCTGAGGCCTCTCTCTGTCTGTCGATGAACAGATATCAAGCACGGCCTGCGCGCTTGCGATCCAGTTCGGTCAGCAGCTTTTTACGGATACGGATGGCCTTGGGAGTGATCTCCACCAGCTCGTCGTTGTCGATGAACTCGAGGGCCTGTTCCAGGGTCATGCGGATCGGCGGAGTCAGCACCTGGGCTTCGTCGGTACCGGAGGCACGCATGTTGGTCAGCTGCTTGCCTTTCAGGCAGTTGACGGTCAGGTCGTTGGAGCGGGAGTGGATCCCGATCACCTGGCCTTCGTACACTTCGGTCGCGTGACCGATGAACAGACGACCACGGTCTTGCAGACCGAACAGGGCGAAGGTCAGGGCCTTGCCGGTAGCGTTGGAGATCAGCACGCCGTTCTGACGCTCACCGATGCTGCCACCCTTGTGCGGACCGTAATGGTCGAAGGTGTGGTACAGCAGACCGGTACCGGAAGTCATGGTCAGGAACTCGGTCTGGAAGCCGATCAGACCGCGGCTCGGGATGATGAAGTCCAGACGGACGCGACCCTTGCCATCCGGGGTCATGTTGGTCATCTCGCCCTTACGCAGGCCGAGCTGCTCCATCACGGAACCCTGATGCGCTTCTTCCACGTCCACAGTGACGGTTTCGAACGGTTCTTGCAGTTCGCCATTCACGGTACGCAGGATAACTTCCGGACGGGATACCGCCAGTTCGTAACCTTCGCGACGCATGTTTTCAATCAGGATGGACAGGTGCAGTTCACCACGGCCGGAGACACGGAACTTGTCCGGATCTTCGGTCTCTTCCACGCGCAGGGCCACGTTGTGGACCAGCTCCTGGTTCAGACGCTCCAGGATGTTGCGGGAGGTGACGAACTTGCCTTCTTTACCGGCGAACGGCGAGGTGTTGACCTGGAAGGTCATGTTCACGGTCGGCTCGTCAACGGAGAGCGGCGGCAGGGCTTCGACGGCACTGTTGTCACAGATGGTGTCGGAGATCTTCAGCTCGCCCAGACCGGTGATGGCGATGATGTCGCCCGCTTGCGCGTCAGTCACTTCGGTACGGGACAGGCCCAGGTAACCCAGCACCTGGCCAACCTTGCCGGTACGGGGCTTGCCGTTGGCACCGACGATGGTGACCTGCTGGTTGGTCTTGACGCGACCACGGGTGATGCGGCCGATACCGATGACGCCCACGTAGGAGTTGTAGTCCAGCTGGGAGATTTGCATCTGGAAGGCACCGTCAACGTCAGCCTTGGGGGCTTCCACGTTGTCGACGATGGCCTGGAACAGGGGTTCCATGTTCTCGGACGGGACGTCCTGATCCAGGGTGGCCCAACCGTTCAGTGCAGAGGCGTAAACAACCTTGAAGTCCAGTTGCTCATCGGTGGCGCCCAGGTTGTCGAACAGATCGAAGACCTGATCCATTACCCAGTCAGGACGAGCACCCGGACGGTCGATCTTGTTGATGACCACGATCGGCTTCAGACCCTGGGCGAACGCCTTCTGGGTCACGAAACGGGTCTGCGGCATCGGGCCGTCAACGGCGTCGACCAGCAGCAGTACGGAGTCAACCATGGAGAGCACGCGCTCAACTTCACCACCGAAGTCGGCGTGACCCGGGGTATCCACGATGTTGATGCGGTAGTCGTTCCAGCGGATCGCAGTGTTCTTGGCGAGAATGGTGATGCCACGTTCCCGTTCCAGATCATTGGAGTCCATGATCCGTTCCTGACCTTCGCTGGTGCGATCCAGAGTGCCGGATTGCTGCAGCAGCTTGTCCACCAGCGTGGTTTTGCCGTGGTCAACGTGCGCAATAATCGCAATATTGCGTAAATTCTCTAACATTCTCGCCTCAATACACCGGGTAAAATTGGGCGCTAATTGTACTCTCGCCTTTGTGATCTGCCTAGCAGAATTGCAACACATTCGCGCACAAGGGAGGATCGGGATCATGGACCCCGGCGCAAAACCCTGCTTAGATGGCCTGGATACGCTGGCGCACCATGGTGGTGCACCAAAACGATCCAAGGTTGCACCACTTTAATGCAGCAACCGGCTTGAGAGCGGGTGTCCCGACAACCTGAAACGGTGCAAGTGCCCTGAAATCAGGCTGTCACAAACTTGGCACGATACTGGCTTATGTGAATATGACGACGCATTCACCCAAAGAGTTTTAACACCGGAGGTTACTTAGCATGTCAGCCCAAAACGTTTTGGCCCTGATCCAGGAACACGAAGTCAAGTTTGTCGATCTGCGTTTTACCGACACCAAGGGTAAAGAGCAGCACGTATCCATCCCTGCCCACCAGGTCGACGAAGACTTCTTCGAAGACGGCAAGATGTTCGATGGCTCCTCCATCGGCGGCTGGAAGGGTATCAACGAGTCTGACATGGTGCTGATGCCGGATGCGGCCTCCGCCAAACTGGACCCGTTCACCGAAGAGACCACCCTGAACATCGTCTGTGACGTGCTTGAACCTGCCACCATGCAAGGCTACGACCGCGACCCGCGCTCCATCGCCAAGCGTGCCGAAGATTTCCTGAAGTCCAGCGGCATCGCTGACACCGTGCTGTTCGGGCCGGAGCCGGAATTCTTCATGTTCGACAACATCACCTTCTCCAACACCATGGGCCACAGCTTCGTGAAGATCGAATCCGAAGAAGCTGCCTGGAACTCCGGTACCGACTACGAGCACGGCAACAAGGGTCACCGTCCCTTCGTCAAGGGCGGCTACTTCCCGGTTGCACCGGTTGACTCCTCCCAGGACATCCGTGCCGCCATGTGTCTGGTGCTGGAAGAGATGGGTCAGGTCGTCGAGGCTCACCACCACGAAGTGGCCACTGCCGGTCAGAACGAGATCGCCACTCGCTTCAACACCCTCACCCTGAAGGCTGACGAAGTACAGGTCCTGAAGTACGTGATCCACAACGTGGCCCACGCCTACAACAAGACCGTGACCTTCATGCCGAAACCCATGTTCGGTGACAACGGCTCCGGCATGCACTGCCACCAGTCCCTGGCCAAAGACGGCGTCAACCTGTTCGCAGGCGACCTGTATGGCGGTCTGTCCGAGATGGCACTGCACTACATCGGCGGCATCATCAAGCACGCCAAGGCCATCAACGCCTTCGCCAACCCGACCACCAACTCCTACAAGCGTCTGGTGCCGGGTTATGAAGCACCGGTCATGCTGGCTTACTCTGCCCGCAACCGCTCTGCCTCCATCCGTATCCCTGTGGTGCCGAGCCCGAAAGCTCGCCGCATCGAAGTACGCTTCCCGGATCCGGCTGCCAACCCGTACCTGGCCTTCGCTGCCCAGCTGATGGCCGGCCTGGATGGCATCATCAACAAGATCCACCCGGGCGATGCCATGGACAAGAACCTGTACGATCTGCCGCCGGAAGAAGCTGCCGAAGTGCCGACCGTGGCCGGCTCTCTGGACGAAGCCCTGGCCGCCCTGGACGCAGACCGCGAGTTCCTGACCCGTGGTGGCGTGTTCAGCGACGACTTCATCAACTCCTACCTGGAGCTGAAGCAGCACGACGTAGACCGCGTCCGCATGACTCCGCACCCGCTGGAGTTCGAGCTGTACTACTCCGTCTAATCCGCATCATTGTGACAAACCCGCCATCAGGCGGGTTTTTTCATTCAGACTGCTGAAAAACATCGGGATTTTCACGATCATGTCGCGGTATCGCCCTGATTGAGATCGCAGCGTGATCAGTGCGCCGACTGTCGGTCCGATGCTTTTTTCTCTGATAGGATTAAGGTGAACCCCGTCAAGGAGAGATGGATGAACACTGTACCCTGGATGCTGAGCCTCCTGCTGATCGCCTCCTGCACCGCGCAGGCGGCCAAGGTCTACTCCTGGGTCGACCCCCAGGGGGTAACCCATTACACCGATGCCCCTCCCCCGGGCAAGAACGCGAAAGAGGTGGACATGCGGGTCTCTCCTCTCGTCGGAACCTCCCCCCACTCGGTCCAGGTCGATGACTTCAACCACCTGACCGGCGCCGATGCCAAGAAAGCCCAGGAAGCAGCCCCCCTGGTGATAGAACTGCTCTCCCCGGAGCCGGGCAGCACCTTGCGCGACAACACAGGCAACATCGTCTTTCAGGGTCAGGTCTCTCCCCAGCCGCCGGGGCAATACGACATGCGCCTTATCCTCAATGGCAAGGCCGCCCCCCTCGCCCACAACAGCCTTGCCATCCGGGTCGAAAACCTCGATCGTGGCGCCTACGAGGCCCAGCTCGAACTACTCGCCAAAGACGGTACGATCCTTGCTAAATCTAAGCCAGCCACCTTTTACCTGCATCGAACGAGGGTGAATCAGGCCGCCAAGGCCACTCCCAAGACCAATTAGGGATGATGTGATGCACCGATGCGGGTAAACTTGATGCACCATATTGGTGCATAATTGGTGTGCAGCACCGTTTTAGGGAGAAACCAGTGCCAACCCGCATGGATCACGCCAAGACACTCTTGGACAACCTGCTGACCGCCGTCATCCTGATGGATGAGCGGCTCTGCATTCAATTCGTCAACCCGGCGGCAGAACAACTGCTTTCCCTCAGCGAGCGACGGCTCATCGGCATCGAGCTGCCCCATCTGCTGGAACACATCTCCCTCGACCTGCAACGCTTCAAGCAGTGCCTCATTTCGGGGCAGGGCTTCACCGACAGCGAGGTGACCCTGGTGGTAGAAGGGGAGCCCAGACTGGTGGAGATCAGCGTCAGCCCCATGGCCGATCACGAGCAGCGGTTGATGGTGGTGGAGCTGCGCAAGATCGATCAGCAGAAGAAAATCAGCCAGGAGCTGCAGCAACATGCCCAGCAGCAGGCGGCCAAGGAGCTGGTACGCGGCCTGGCTCACGAGATCAAGAATCCCCTCGGCGGCCTGCGCGGTGCGGCCCAGCTGTTGCAAAAGGAGCTGCCCGACCCGGCTCTGAGGGAATACACCGGCATCATCATCGAGCAGGCCGATCGTCTGCGGGTGCTGGTCGACCGGTTGCTCGGCCCCCAGCGCCCCGGCCAGCACAAGGTGCACAACGTCCACTCCGTACTGGAGCAGGTGCGCCGCCTGGTGGATCTGGAACTGCCCCCCCAGATCCGCATCGAGCGGGATTACGACCCCAGCATTCCCGAATTCGAGATGGAATCGGATCAGCTGCAGCAGGCGTTTCTCAACATAGTGCGCAACGCCGCCGAGGCCCTCGGGGATCAGGCCGGGCTCATCCGCATCAAGACCCGTACCGCTTTCCAGATCACCATCCACGGCCAACGCTATCGTCTCGCGGCCGAGATCAAGATCATCGACAACGGGCCCGGTATTCCCGACGCCATTCGCGACACCCTCTTCTACCCCATGATCACCGGCAAGGAGGGGGGCACCGGCCTCGGCCTCTCCATCGCCCAGAATCTGATCGATCAGCACAAGGGGCGCATCGATTGCATCAGCTGGCCCGGCCACACCGAATTCACCATCTACCTACCACTTCGCAAGTAAGGGAACCTCATGACAGCAAAAGTGTGGATCGTCGATGACGACAGCTCCATCCGGTGGGTCCTGGAGCGCACCCTTGGCAGCGAAGGCTTCGAATGCGAGAGTTTTGCCGACGGCGAAGCCCTGCTGAGCTCCCTGGAAATGCGCTCGCCTGACGTGATCCTCTCGGACATCCGCATGCCGGGCATCGACGGCCTGAGCCTGCTGGAACAGATCCATCGCCGCCAGGCCGACCTGCCCATCATCATCATGACGGCGCACTCGGACCTCGACTCCGCAGTCAACGCCTACCAGCGCGGCGCCTTCGAATACCTGCCCAAACCGTTCGACATCGACGAGGCAGTCACCCTGGTGCGCCGTGCAGAGAATCACCTCAAGGAGCAGCGCACCAAGCGCAAGGCGCGTCAGCAGGAGGCTACCACCACGCCCGAGATCATCGGTGAGGCCCCCGCCATGCAGGAGGTGTTCCGCGCCATCGGCCGGTTGTCGCGCTCCAGCATCTCGGTCCTCATCAACGGCCAGAGCGGCACCGGCAAGGAGCTGGTCGCCCACGCGCTGCACAAGCACAGCCCCCGCGCCCACAAGAACTTCATCGCCCTCAACATGGCGGCCATCCCGAAGGATCTCATCGAATCCGAGCTGTTCGGCCACGAGAAGGGGGCCTTCACCGGTGCCAACAACATCCGCCACGGCCGCTTCGAACAGGCCGACGGTGGCACTCTGTTTCTCGACGAGATAGGCGACATGCCGCTGGATGTGCAGACCCGGCTGCTGCGGGTGCTGGCGGACGGCCAGTTCTACCGGGTCGGCGGCCATCAGCCGGTGCAGGTGGACGTGCGGATCATCGCCGCTACCCACCAGAATCTGGAGAAACGGGTGTCGGATGGCGAGTTTCGCGAGGATCTATTCCATCGCCTCAACGTCATCCGCATTCACATCCCGGCCCTCAAGGAGCGGCGGGAGGATATCCCCCAGCTGGCCCGCCACTTCCTGCTCCGGGCCGCCAAGGAGCTCAACGTGGAGGCCAAGAGCCTGCACCCGGATACCCAGACCTACATCAGCCGCCTGCCCTGGCCGGGCAACGTGCGCCAGCTGGAGAACGTCTGCCGCTGGCTCACCGTGATGGCCTCGGGTCAGGAGGTACTGGTGAGCGACCTGCCCACCGAGCTGCTGACCCCCATCACCACCACGGCAGAGCCCGGCCAGCCCGCGCTGCCCGGCGGCTGGCAGCAGCAGCTGCAGGACTGGGTGGCCGCCAAGCTGGCACTGGGCGAGACCGACATCCTGGCTGATGCCATGCCCCAGTTCGAGCGGATCATGCTGGAGACGGCGCTGGACCACACCCATGGTCACAAGCAGGAGGCTGCCCGCCTGCTCGGCTGGGGCCGCAATACCCTGACCCGCAAGCTCAAGGAGCTCGACATTCCCTGAGTCTTCGGGAAAAACGATTCCCATCACGCCTTGAGGGAAAGCCTGATCAATCCGACCCCGTTTGCCTGAAAACGGGGTATCTTTTTCGAGCGCCCCGCCTAGAATGGCAGGCTTTCCAACCCGACTCGCAGAAGGTGCCCCATGATTGACAGATCCCTCCCCCTGACCGACCTGCATCGCCATCTGGATGGCAACATCCGCCCGCAGACCATTCTCGAGCTGGGACGTCGGCACAACATCCGACTGCCGGCCGATGAACTGGAAGCCCTGCGCCCTCACGTGCAGATCGTCGAGAACGAGCCGAGCCTGGTGGCCTTCCTGAAGAAACTGGACTGGGGGGTGGCCGTGCTGGCCGACTATGACGCCTGTCGCCGGGTTGCCTACGAGAACGTGGAAGATCTGCTCCGCGCCGGTATCGACTATGCCGAACTGCGCTTCAGCCCGGCCTACATGGCGATGGCCCACAAGCTGCACCCGCAGGGCGTGGTCGAGGCCGTCATCGACGGTGTGGCCGCCGGCAGCCGTGACTTCGGCGTCAAGACCAACCTGATCGGCATCATGAGCCGCACCTTCGGCACCGAACAGTGCCGGGCCGAGCTGGAGGCCTGCCTGGCCCATCGCGACAAGCTGGTCGCCGTCGATCTGGCCGGCGACGAGCTGGGCTTCCCGGGTGAACTCTTTACCGACCACTTCCGCCGGGTGCGGGATGCGGGCATGCGCGTGACCGTGCACGCCGGTGAAGCAGCGGGCCCCGCAAGCATGTGGCAGGCTATCCGCGATCTCGGTGCCGAACGCATCGGTCACGGCGTCAAGGCGATTCAGGATCCGGCCCTGATGGCCTACCTGGCGGAGCACCGCATCGGCATCGAGTCCTGCCTCACCTCCAACCTGCAGACCACCACGGTGGCGAGCCTGGCCGAGCATCCTATCCGCCAGTTCCTGGCCGCCGGTGTACTGGCCTGTCTCAACACCGACGATCCCGCAGTGGAGGGGATCGACCTGCCCCACGAGTATGAAGTGGCCGCACCGGCCGCCGGCATGACGGCAGGCGAAATCCGCACCGCCCAGCAAAACGGCCTGACCCTGGCCTTCCTGAGCGAGACCGAGAAGGCCGAACTGCGTGCCCGCGCGGCTCAGCGCTGAGCAGGAACAAGCCCAATAAAAAAACCGCCGGGAGGCGGTTTTTTTATTTTCCAACGGCAGCGACCGGCTCAGATCACCCGGGAGAACTGCTGCTGGCGCGCCTTGCTGCGCAGGTAGACGTCGAAGCACATGCAGATGTTGCGGATCAGCAGCTGGCCGGTGGAGACCACCTCCAGTCCCTCGTCCGTCATGCGTACCAGACCATCATCGATAAAGGTCTGCAGCAGCTTGAGATCCTCGGCAAAGTACTCCTTGAACACCAGGTCGTGGGCCTGCTCGACGGCGGCAAAGTTCAGGGAGAAGTCGCAGATGAGGCGCTTGATCACCTCGCGGCGGATCAGGTCATCCCGATTGAGGGAGCACCCCTTCCACTGGGCGTGACCAAGGGTCTCCACCTGGGCGTAGTAGGCCTTGAGCTCTTTCTGGTTCTGGGAATAGGCATCGCCGATCATGCTGATGGAGGAGACCCCCAGCCCCAGCAGATCGCAGTCTCCCTGGGTGGTATAGCCCTGGAAGTTGCGGTGCAGCTTGCCCTCGCGCTGGGCCACGGCCAATTCGTCATCGGGCTTGGCGAAGTGATCCATGCCGATGAACTGATAACCGCGACCGGTCAGGAAGGCGATGGTGTCCTGCAACATGGCCAGCTTCTCCCGGGGGGCCGGCATGTCCGCCTCCTTCAGCTTGTGCTGGGCGGCGAAGCGGCTCGGCAGGTGGGCGTAGTTGAAGATGGAGAGGCGAGCCGGATCCGTCTTGAGCACTTCCTCCAGGGTGTGGTGGAAGCTCTCCCGGTTCTGGTGCGGCAAGCCGTAGATGAGGTCGAGGTTGGTGGAGCGGAACCCCAGTTCGCGGGCCCTCACCAGCATGGCGCAGATGAAGTCGTTGTCCTGCTCGCGGTTGACCGCGACCTGCACCTCTTTATTGAAGTCCTGCACGCCAAGGCTGATGCGGTTGAAACCGAGCTCCCGCAGCACGTCCAGCATGGAGAGCTCAATCTCGCGCGGATCCACCTCTATGCTGATCTCCCCCTCCTCGGCGAAATGGAAATGCTCCCGGAGCATGGCCATCAAACGACGGGTCTGGGGTTCGTTCAGGTAGGTGGGCGTGCCGCCACCCCAGTGCAACTGGGTCACCAGACGCTCCTTGAACAGGGGAGCCTGGGCCTTGATTTCACGCTCGAGGTAATCGAGATAGTGATCGGCCTTGTGCTGATGACGGGTGATCACCTTGTTGCAGCCGCAGTAGTAGCAAAGCTTGTGGCAGAAGGGGATGTGCACGTAGAGCGACAGATTACGCGCCGGATACTGGCCCGCAGCCTGGACGAAGTCCGGATAGCCGAAGTCCTCGTTGAATTCCAGCGCGGTGGGATAGGAGGTATAACGCGGGCCGCTGTAGTTATATTTCTCGATCAGGGCCTGATCCCACACAATCTGTTCTGCTTGCACGCTTGCTTCCTCTTTCTTTGTTATCCGTTCACCGGCTTAACTGAAAATCCTTCAGTCTGGCGACATCGTCGAGGATCTTCGCCTCCAGCTCGGCCTCGTAGCCGCTGCGTTCGAGATCCATCTTCATCACTTCGTTGCGCTTGAGGGCGCGCCGCGCCTCGTGGGTCGGCATCTCTTTCACCTTGTCGTAGAGGCCGTACAGACCGGGGAATTCGTCGGCGAAGGCTCGCCCCCCCTTGATCTGCAAGGCATCCAGCAGGTTGGTCAGCCGGATGGCGCCTTCGGAGTAGTCGCACTGACCATCCCGCACCGCATGGGCGATGACCCTGACGCTCTCGAGAATCCGCTCGTTGCGGGCGGAAATTGCCCGCTGCTGCATATCCTGCTGCCGCTTCAGGCGGGCCAACAGGGTGCCGGCGTAGACCGCCAGCCCCAGCAAGAGAAGGCCCCCCAACAGGGCGGCCAGCATCCATCCACTCATCACTTTTTCTTCGGCTCGGGCTTGGCTTCAGGCTGGTAGTCAGCCTGGTTGAAACGCTCCCACAGCTCGTCTTCGGAAGCCGGTGCCTTGGATTCTTCATACTCGATGTCGTCGAAGTCACCGTCGTCATCTTCGTCTGTGTCGATGATGCCGAGCTCGTCCATCAGCTCCTGATAGCGATCGACACGCTGGTCGACCCAGGCCTGTTCTGCCGCTTCCAGTGTTTCACCGGCATCGAGGCGATCCAGCAGATCGTTGAGGCGATCATCATTCTCGATGGAGGCCAGCTCCTGCTCGGGCGTCATCACCAGCTTCTTCTCTTTGATGGCCTTGGGTGCCTGCGGCTTGCTGCTCTTCTCGTCCACGACGAGGGCGATGGGTTTGCGGGAACCGATGCGCGGATCCTTGGCCTGCTTGTTGCCGCCTTTTTTGGTGGCCTGATCGACCTGCTGGCGGGAGCCCGCCTTCAAGCCCTTGCGCTTGGCGGCGCGCTTGCGCTCACGACCTTCCTGGGCACTGGCATCTGATTCTTTGCGCTTGCCGGTAGGCTTGCGGGTGGGTTGTTTGGCCGACATGAATGACTCCGACAAATAACTGGATTGAACCCGCCCGGTATCGTTTCGTCCGGGGAGCATGCTGAAGCGGGGAACAGTAAATCTGGAACAAGAGTGGGATCCCGCACCAATTCGACCATTTAGGGTCGCTGAACACCGCAGGATCGGCATCCTCTGGGCATGTTGCTGGTATTTTGACACAGAATGCCTTGGCGGGTTAATGACCCAATAGAAAAAAGGCAGCCGAAGCTGCCTTGATCCTGTCATGCAAGTCCCGTTCCCTGGTGTCTCATCGCCTTGTCCCTGGGCGTACCGCTGCGCATCATGTCGTTGGGTCTTCCTGACCCTTGTTGGCCTGTCCTGAATGTGCGTGTGCTTGTTTAACCCGAACTGGTGGCATCCTGCCTCCCACTGGGGTGGTTGCATCCCGCAACTCCGCGCATCCCTGGCGGTCACCATCCTGGTCTTTGCATGTGCGGCTCATCACCGCCATGCCTTGAGCCGACCTCCTGTCATACCGGCGAACGCGGTGTCCCGCCCTGCACGATCAATCCATGTGCACACTGTAACAATTTTCACGCCCTGCTCAATCAACCAAGGATGCATCCAAGTACTGATAGAAAGCAGAACCTGCCATTAACAGATTGAAATACATAGACTATACAATATGGATTTCATACTTTTTTCAGCCACGGACAGCCATGAGAATGGAAAATCTCTCACAAAAAGGCAGGCTACTTTGACAAGTTGATAACAATGTCAAAAAAGCAGAGGGAACACCATGGTTCCCTCTGCTTTTCAACAAGATAGATTCAGGAGGTGATCAGTGCAGGCCTGCCACATATTTGGAGAGCGCCTCGATATCCTGATCCGTCAACTTCTTCGCCACATCGCGCATCATACCGTTGGGATCATTGTCCCGTGTCGCCGAACGGAAGGCGACCAGCTGGGCCTTGATGTAAGCAGGGTGCTGCCCCGACAGACTGGGGTACTTGGCCTGCTCGACACCGGATCCACGGGGCCCATGACAGGCGGTGCAGGCCGCCAGGCCACGTGCTGTGTCTCCACCCATATAGAGCGCCTTGCCTGCAGCGACCACCTCGTCAGGCACGGCGATCGGAGTGACCTTCTGGCTGGAGAAGTAGGCAGCCAGGTCATCCATGTCCTGATCGGACAAGGGCAGTGCCATGGGTCCCATGACGGGGGCCACCCGACCAGTTTGGCCGGAAGCGGCAGCCTTCAGTTCAACTAATTGTTTTTTGATATATGATGCGTGCTGACCAGCAATCTTGGGATACATGTCGACTGGGCTGTTGCCGTCCGGTCCATGACAGGCCGCACAGACGGCAGCCTTGGTTTGTCCCGCAGCGGCATCGCCCTTGGCTTGTGCCATCCCAGTTACGCCAACCATCAGAGCAAGTGTAATGACTAGGTTCTTCATGGCGTTCCAACTTTCTCGTTATTAGGCTTCCAGATCCCATGCCGCCGAAGGCATGTTAAAATAAACGCGTTTAAGCGACGCCATTTTACACGATTTCACAAAAAAGTAACTCTATAACCCTCTCTCTCTATGGGGAATTTACGTTGGATACACAAACTCTGAATTTCAATAAGGTGCATTTTGTGACCAGCGCACCCGACATCCGCCACCTGCCACATGATGGGGGTGTCGAGATTGCGTTTGCAGGGCGTTCCAACGCCGGCAAATCCTCCGCATTGAATACCTTGACCAAACACAAGAATCTGGCGCGCACCAGTAAGACGCCGGGTCGTACCCAGCTGATCAACCTGTTTGAACTGGAGCCGGGCAAGCGCCTGGTCGACCTGCCTGGCTACGGTTATGCACAAGTCCCGCTGGAAATGAAGCTTAAGTGGCAAAAGTCCCTGGCAGAATATCTGCAACGCCGGGAGTCCTTGAAAGGGCTGGTCATCCTGATGGACATCCGCCATCCGCTCAAAGAGACCGACATGAACATGCTGGAGTGGAGCTCCCATCGCGAACTGCCGGTGATGCTGCTGCTGACCAAGGCTGACAAGCTGAGCCCCGGTCCCCGCAACAACCAGGTGATCAAGGTGCGCCAGGCGGTGGCTGAGCTGGGTCCGCAGATCCAGGTTGAAGCATTCTCCTCCCTGACCAATATCGGGGTTGAGAAGCTGGCACAGACACTGAGTGGCTGGTACCAGTCCAATGCCGATAGCGACCCGGCAGACACCGACGAAGAGCATCAGACAGAGGAGTAACCCGCTCCTCTTCCATGCGACAATGAGCGGAGTTGACCCTCCGCTGATTGAAAGACTTTCATCCCTCCCAAGCCTCAGACAAGCGCCCTCCGCACGTCATCTTGATACGCGTTCCGCGACCACACCACCCTTTATAATCATATAGATAGCCTGTTTGGCTGCTGTGAGAATTAACTTTTCACACCCTTGGCACCGTTTTCATCACTCAAGTTATAAAAATGTGACAAAAGGATTGTCACAAACGAAACTGAAAGTTTATTACCAAAGGAACGTGAGGAAGGATAAAAATGAGGCCAGTCTCGCTGCTGCGGACCGGCCTGAGAAATGAATTCAAAAAATTGGGAAAAAGCGAGTTCTCGAGAACAAAGACGATTGGTTTTCCTCAAGAAACAGTCTCATTCTAGCAAAAGACTGCGCAAATTAAAGCATTTGCTCTAACGCGAACACATAAAAAAACGCCCCGACGATGACTCATCGGGGCTGCTATTCAGCCACATTCAATTACGTGAAATAAAAGGTCTGAAAGATAGAACATCTTACCTCTGTACCCTACGCAGACAACTGTACAGCAAAGCAGCAGAAAGTGAAAGTAATTTATGTAATTTAGTTTCACTCAAGGTAACAGAGATAAATTTCTTTATTTATCAGCCGCATAAAAAAATCCCCAGTACGAATACCGGGGCGTTATAAAGGTGACTAGCTAGCACTTCCTCAACTATCTTGTTAGTCAGCAGCTCGCCGCACTAGTTCCGCTGCTTAGAGAAAAAACTGAAAAAAAGATGAAGGGCGCAAGCCAAAAGACAAATAAGTCTCTGTTTTTAAATTGATTTATATAGGATTGACCTGTACCTGCGCTCGTAGAGCATCAGCAAATGCACGCAGCCAAATAAAAGAGGCCCAGCCCCTGCGCATATGCAGAGGCTGGGGCGCCCATCAACGACGCGAGCCGGGGTGAGCCGGCTCGGCTAATTAACCACGCCACCCGGCCCACAGGCCAGGTTATAGCATCCCCAGGTTGCGTTTCAGCTCTCTCAATACCTGCTTGGTACCAGGCCGGATGCCACGCCACACGGTGAAGGCTTCCGCGGCCTGCTCCACCAGCATGCCGAGCCCGTCCATCGTCTGACGCGCACCTTGTTCTTTGGCCCAACCGATAAAGGCGGTGTCCGTTGCACCATACATCATGTCGTAGATGGTGATGTCAGCATGGATAAGGGCAGGATCCAGGGGGGGCAACTCCCCTTGCAGGCTGGCAGAGGTCGAGTTGATGATGAGGTCGAACCGGCCAGCCAACCCGGCATAGGTCTGGGCACTGACCGCCCCCAGATCGTGAAACTCGGCAGCCAGCTGCTCGGCCTTGGCATGAGTACGGTTGACGATGACCACTTCCTTCGGGTTTTCGGCCAGCAGCGGTGCCAGGGCACCGCGAGCAGCACCGCCTGCACCAAGCAACAAGATCCGGCTCCCGGCCAGCGCCACGCCATGTGACTTGAGATCGGCAACCAGCCCGGCACCATCCGTGTTATCCCCGAGCAGCACGCCGTCATCGGTCAGCTTGATGGTGTTGACCGCGCCCGCCCGCCTGGCCCTGGGGCTCAGCCGGTCGACCAGGGCGAATGCCTGCTCCTTGAAGGGCACAGTGACATTGCATCCCCTGCCGCCCTGGGCAAAGAAGGTACGCAGGGCTTCGCCAAACTCGTCGACAGCCGGCTCGGCCAGACCATATTCCAGATCCTGCTGGGTTTGTCTGGCAAACAGGGTATGGATGAAAGGGGACTTGCTGTGGCGCACCGGGTGGCCAAAAACCAGATAACGATCCATCGAAGAGTTCCATCAGGGGGCAATATCCCGATTTAACGGGTTTTCTGATGCGGGGACAAGCCGAATATCGGCCAGTAAAAAGGGGCCGTCATGGCCCCTCGGTTCACAGCCACTCCCGTGGTGCAAGGTAATCGGCATACAACAACGCCTCCGGGCTCCCCGGCTCCGGCTGCCAGTCATACTCCCAGCGAGCCAGCGGTGGCATCGACATCAGGATCGACTCGGTACGTCCCCCGGTTTGCAGACCAAACAGGGTCCCCCGGTCATACACCAGGTTGAACTCCACGTACCGGCCCCGGCGGTAGAGCTGGAATTCCCGCTCCCGCTCGCCATAGGGCAGCGCCTTGCGCCGTGCCACTATGGGCAGATAGGCATCGAGATACCCCTTGCCCACCGCCTGCATGAAGGCGAAGCACTCCTCGAACGGCCAGCGGTTCAGGTCGTCGAAGAAGAGCCCACCGACTCCGCGCGTCTCGTTGCGATGCTTGAGGAAGAAGTAGCGATCACACCAGGATTTGAACTCGGGGTAGATCTCCTCGCCAAAGGGTCGGCAGAGATCATGGGAAACCTGGTGCCAGTGCCGCACATCCTCTTCAAACGGATAAAACGGTGTCAGATCGAAGCCACCACCAAACCACCAGATGGGCGCCTCGCCCTCTTTCTCGGCGATGAAGAAACGGACGTTGGCATGGCTGGTCGGCACATAGGGGTTGTTCGGGTGGATCACCAGAGACACTCCCATGGCCTCGAACCTGCGGCCGGCCAGCTCGGGACGATGCGCGGTCGCCGACGCCGGCATGGCGTCACCATAGACATGGGAGAAGTTGACGCCCCCCTGCTCTATCACGGCACCATGGCGCAGCACCCGTGTCCGGCCACCACCACCGCCCTCGCGGTGCCAGAGGTCCTCCACAAAGCGCCCGATGCCGTCAGCCTGCTCCAGGCCATGGCAGATCTCGTCCTGCAGCTGCAGCAGGAAGGCCTTGACCTGGGCCACATCCGGTTTGCTCATCTTGTCTCCAGTCAGACAGGATCTCGAACGCCCTGTCCATTTTTATCGCAATGTCATGGGCTTATCACCCAAAGTGCTACGCGGGATCCCGCCTCCGCTCAGGAAGGGCGAATGATGGCGCCGGTACGGGCGTCCTTGATCTCCGACGGATTGGCCTGGCCCCCCACCTCACCGGGCAGGATATAGGCCAGCTGGCTCGCCAGCAGTTCACCGATATCAGCAACCCGACGCGCAGGCTCTTCGCCGGTCAGGTTGGCACTGGTGGAGACCAGCGGCTTCCCAAAGGCACGGCACAGGGCCTGCACCTGAGGATGCGCCGAGACACGCACCGCCAGGGTATCGAACTGACCGGTCAGCCAGGACGGTGTCGTCGGGCGAGCCGGCATGATCCAGGTGAAGGGGCCTGGCCAGCTGGCTTCGACTCGCGCCAGCTGGTCATCGCTGAGCTGGCTCAGATCGATGTAATCCTGCAACTGCGCCAGCTCGGCCGCGATCAGGATCAGTCCCTTCTCAACAGGTCGTTGCTTGATGGCCAACAGGCGCTGCACCGCAGTTTCGGAATCCGGGTCACACCCCAGGCCAAACACGGCCTCAGTGGCATAGGCAATCACCCCTTCACCTTCAAGGGCGATGACGGCTTGTTCAAATTCGTTTGACATAAAAAATGCGACAGCCGAGCTGTCGCCTCTCATCACTGGGTTGTTGGTTGAACCGCCATGGCAGCCCTCAGGGCCATCATCTTACACATGCAGGCCTCATGGAAACCTGATGTGCGGCCCCTTACGGCAGGCGCCTCGCCACGTCAATGGGTAGCCGAACAGTCAAATGCCAGCCCATCGGCACAGCCATCTCAAGGTAGATCATGGCGAGGGGAAACCGTCGCGGCATGGCGGCAGGATTATACCCGCTCAATCTGATGGGAGCATTTCTTTTGCGGGCAGACCCAGCGCAGGCTCCCCCTCACTTTCTTCTCCACCATGATGCCCCAGCCACACTCGGGGCAAGGCATGGGAACCGGCTTGTCGTTCACCACATACTTGCAATGGGGGTAGGCATCACAGGAGTAGAATTGCTTGCCGTAGCGCGAGGTGCGGCTGACAAGGTGCCCCTTGCCGCACTCGGGGCAGAGGATCTGTGTGTCGTCGCTCTCCTGCAGGGATTCGATGTGTTGACAGGTCGGGTACTGGGTGCACCCCACGAACAGGCCGTAGCGCCCCTTCTTGATCGCCAGGGGATGACCACAATCCGGGCAGACCGACCCCTCGAGCACTTTCTCGATGTCGCGACCGGAGGGGGTGAGGGAGCGGATATAGTCGCAGGCGGGATAGGCCGAGCAGCCCAGAAAAGGACCGTGCTTGCCCTGGCGGATCACCAGATCGGCACCACACTGCGGGCACGGTTCGCGCTCGAATGCGTGTTCGTGGGCAGAAAAGAGGTGATGATCGATCTTTGACATGAGCCGCGCCTTGAAATCCAGATGGCCTGAATTCTACCAGCGCGGCACGTGACTGTCAGTGGATGACGCCGTCTGACTCGTCAAACACCAGCTCTTCCATCTGCTGGTAGGCATTCTCGCTGCCCGGCACGTTGAACAGGACCATCATGACGACCCACTTCAGGTCATCCAGTTCGATGTCCGGCTTGTCCAGCTCGAGCAGACGCTCGATACATATTTCGCGGGTTTCGGCATTGAGCACCTGGGCCTGTTCCAGGAACAGCAGGAAACCGCGGCACTCGGTACTGAGGCGAGCCAGTTCCTGCGGGGCGTAGATCCGCATCGACCCTTGCGCGCTGGCGGTGACGTACACCTCCCGCTCGCTGTCATGCAGATTGGCCAGCCGCTCCAGCCAGTTGAGCGCCTTCTCGATTTCGTCCTGATTGAAACCGGCCCGGCTCAGTTCGTCGGTGAGTTCATCCTGCTCGACCATCACATCTGCATCACTGTGGATGTAGGTCTCGAAAAGGTACATCAATACATCAAACATGATTCGCCCTCCTCGCTCTGACGTATCCACCGGCTACCGCCATCACTGCGCCGATCAGCTCCAGCTCAACCAACCTGCCCAACACGACTTCGACAGGAAGCTGGGCCCGCTCGGCAACGGTATCCACGCTCGTGGCTTCATAATCTACGTTATCCAACAAATCGGCATAAGGCAATTCGCCATTATGCAATGCCTCAGAAGCAATTCCCCTTCCTCCCATGGTCGACACCAGAACAGGCAACTCCTCCAGCACATCGGCCGCATTCAAGACCAGCTTGGCACCCTGCTGAAGCAGGCGGTTGCATCCGGCAGCCTGGGTATTCTGTGGAGCACCGGGCACGGCAAAGACCTCGCGCCCCTGTTCCAGCGCGTAGCGAGCCGTGATGAGCGAGCCGCTTTGTTCGGCCGCCTCCACCACCAGCGTCCCCAGCGACAAACCGCTGATGATGCGGTTGCGGCGGGGGAAGTGTTCGGCCAGCGGCCCCTTTTCCGGTGCCAGCTCGGACAGGAGCAGACCGCCCTGCTCGAGGATCTGCATCGCCAGCCCCTGATGGCGCCTTGGGTAGAGGCAGTCGAGCCCGGAGCCCAGCACCGCCAGGGTCACGCCCCCCGATGCCATCGCCTGCTGATGGCAGACGCCGTCGATACCCAGCGCCAACCCCGAAGTGATCGCCAGACCGCATTCAACCAGCTCGGCACACAGACGTGCCGCGTTGTCCTTGCCTGCATAAGTGGGGTGACGGGTACCCACCATCGCCAGTTGTGGCAAGGCGAGGGATGGGATATTCCCGCGGCAATAGAGCAGCAGCGGAGCGGCGGGGATCTCTTTGAGCAGCGCAGGATAGGCAGGATCATCCGGACACAGCAGGACGTTGTCAGGCACCTCGGCCCAGCGCAGCCCTTGCTCCACCACGAGGGAAGGTTGCCTCAGCTGCCTGATCTGGGTCGGGAGCAGGCCGAGGGCCTGCAACTCGGCGTCATCACGTTCAAAAAGGGTGTCGATATTGCCATCGACATGTGCGAGCAGCCGGGCTGCGGTCACCGGGCCGATGCCGGTGATCGCATCCAGCGTCAGCCACCGTGACAGCCGTTCGAGAGGGACGGGCACGTCAGAAGTTACTGACCTGATAACCAGAACCGACCAGATCCTGACTCTGCAGGATGAGGCCATAGCTCAACTTGTCATACACCTTGAACAGCATGACCCTGGCAACAGCCTCGGCAGGCAGGGTCGACTTGCCCGAAGAGTAGAATGCCTTGTCATAGACGGATGCATATTCCCGATATGACGTCTTGCCATTCTTGTCCACCAGCCCTGCGCCTGGGCGCTGGATCTCGAGCACATCGCCAGGTGCAACCTGATCCCGCTGCCCCTTGTTGATCAGCACGACGTCAAACTTGCCTCCCCCGTGTACCTTGCTCGGCAACTCGATCACATACCCGGGCGAGATGGATGGCGCCGCCTTGGGCATGAACACGGCAGAGAGGCTCTCCTGTGACGGCAGCGGCATCACCTTGTCCCCCTGGTACACCTCGCGCCTGTTGTGGGTCAATGTGACGCGCGTGCTGTCGTTGTCCAGGCGCTCCTCCGCCCGCACCGTGCCGACGAAGACAGCCTCCTGACCGAGCAGCTCGCCGGTGTGCTTGTCCTTGTATGCCACGCCGGGGCGATAGACGCCGTAGCTCTGGCCGGGGGTCAGGGAACCCTTCACGTAGAGAGTGTCACCTTCCAGCATGCCTATGTGTTTGTCATTGTTGCCAAGCACATAGGGAAGATCCTTGCTCTGCTGGCTGTTGGCTAGAATGTGATCGGTTTGCAGGAAAGGGCCTATCTCGCTGAGGGGCAGGGTCGGGATCGGATTGGCCTTGTTCTCGTACCGATTCTTGGGCGAGAGGCGGATGACCTGCTTGCCCCCCTGGCTGGCCTTGCCGAGGCGTGGCTCACCGTTGACCCAGCTCAGATGCAGCACGTCACCGGGGTAAATCCAGTGTGGATTGGCAATCTGGGGATTGATGTTCCAGAGGCGTGGCCAGAGCCAGGGTTCGGCGAGATACTGACCCGAGATATCCCAGAGGGTATCTCCCTTCCGGACCACATAGGCCTCGGGATAACCGGATTTCAGGGTCAACTGCTGTGCCATGGCGCCACCGGCCAGGGCTGTCGCCAGGCAGGCGACGACGATTTGCTTCAGATACATAACACTCCCTGTTACTTCTGCACGCAAAGTGTTGCTGTTTTTTGTCGGCGTAAATGACTAGAATTACGTCAATATTGACTGCGTTTATATGAAACTAAAGAAAAAATTATGGCCATTCTAGATGTATTGCGTTTCCCCGATGAACGCCTGCGCACAGTCGCGGCCCCTGTCGAGGCCTTTACACCCGAGTTACAACACATTGTAGATGATATGTTCGAAACCATGTACGCGGAGGAAGGCATCGGCCTGGCCGCAACTCAGGTCGACATTCATCAGCGTATCATCGTCATCGATGTCTCTGAAAACCGTGAAGATCAGCTGGTGTTGATCAACCCGGAGATCCTGGAGCAGTCCGGCAGCACCGGCATCGAAGAGGGTTGCCTCTCCGTGCCCGGCAACCGGGCTCTGGTGCCGCGCGCCGAGTGGGTCAAGGTCAGGGCGCAAGATCGCCACGGCAACACCTTCGAGCTGGAAGCGGACGATCTGCTCGCCATCTGCATACAGCATGAGATGGATCATCTGGTCGGCAAGCTGTTTGTGGATTACTTGTCCCCGCTCAAGCGCCAGCGCATTCGTCAGAAGCTGGAAAAGATGGCCCGTGAAGATCGCAAAGTCCTCTGAGGATCTGCCCCATTGAACAAGCTGAAACTGATTTTTGCCGGTACCCCCGACTTCGCCGCCCGTCACCTGGCGGCGTTGTTGTCTTCCGACCACGAGGTCGTCGCCGTTTACACCCAGCCCGACAAGCCCGCCGGCCGTGGCCAGAAGCTCACCGCCAGCCCGGTCAAGGAGCTTGCGCTGGCCCACGAACTGCCGGTCTATCAGCCCGCCTCCCTGCGCAACGAAGAGGCACAGGCTGAACTGGCGTCACTGGGCGCAGATCTGATGGTCGTGGTGGCCTACGGCCTGATCCTGCCCAAGGTGGTGCTCGACACCCCGCGTCTGGGCTGCATCAACGTGCACGGCTCCCTGCTGCCGCGCTGGCGCGGCGCGGCCCCCATCCAGCGCTCCATCTGGGCGGGCGATGCCGAAACCGGCGTCACCATCATGCAGATGGACGTGGGACTGGACACCGGCGCCATGATCCGCAAGGTGACCTGCCCCATTGCGGCCGACGAAACCTCAGCCAGCCTCTATGACAAGCTGGCCGGTCTGGGCCCGCAGGCACTGGTCGACACCCTCAATGCCATGGCCGCCGGCAACACCGCCGCCGAGCCGCAGGACGACACCCTGGCCAACTACGCCGAGAAGCTCTCCAAGGAAGAGGCGCGCATCGACTGGTCCATGGAGGCTACCGCCATCGAGCGCTGCATCCGCGCCTTCAACCCCTGGCCCATCAGCTGGTTCGAGGTCGCCGGCCAGACCGTCAAGGTGTGGCAGGCCGAGGTCGTCGCACAGGAGCACGGCCAGGCGGCCGGCACCCTGCTCAAGGCCGACAGGCAGGGGATTGACGTGGCCACCGGCAAGGGTGTGCTGCGCCTGCTGACCCTGCAGCCCCCCGGCAAGAAGGCCATGTCCGTCACGGATCTGCTCAACTCTCGCCGCGACTGGTTTGAAGCCGGCACGCAACTGCTTTGATCTGGATTGAATTGACACAGGCGGGGCTCATGCCCCGACTTGTGCATCTAAGGTAACGCTATGAAAACACGCGCACAGGCTGCTCTCGTCATTCAACAGGTGCTGGATCAGGGCCAATCCCTCTCCGCCGTTCTGCCTGCTGCCCAGGAGAAAGTCGCGCCCCGCGATCGCGCCCTCCTGCAAGAACTCTGCTACGGTACCCTGCGCTGGCTGCCCCGTCTCGATGCCGCTGTCGGCGAGATGATGGACAAGCCACTCAAGAACAAGAGCCGCATCTTCCACTACCTGATCCTGGTCGGTCTCTATCAGCTCATCTACACCCGCATCCCGGCTCACGCCGCAGTGGCCGAGACCGTCAACGCCGTCAAGCTGCTCAAGGGCACCTCCCTGCGCGGCCTCATCAACGGGGTGCTGCGCAACTTCCAGCGCAGCGCCGAAGTCATACTGCTGCGCATCGACCGCGTGCCCAGCATCCGCCTCGGCCACCCGGAGTGGCTCACCAAGCGGTTGCGTCAGGCCTATCCAGACGACTGGGAGTTCATCATGGAGGCCAACAACCAGCGTCCCCCCATGTGGATCCGCAACAACGGCCAGCGCCAGAGCCGCGAGGCCATGCTGGCCCGCATGAGTGAGGCGGGTATCCCGGCCTCTGCCGGTGAAGAGGGGGAAGACTGCATCCTGCTGGAACGCCCCTGCGACGTGACCAAACTGCCCGGCTTCGAGCAGGGTGACTGCTCCGTGCAGGACGGCGCCGCCCAACAGGCCGCCCGCCTGCTCGACCCGCAACCGGGCGAGTGGGTACTGGATGCCTGCGCCGCCCCCGGTGGCAAGACGGCCCACCTGCTAGAGCGCCAACCCAAGCTGGCTGGCGTCGTCGCGGTGGATGCCGACGAGCAACGCCTCAAGCGGGTGCAGGAAAACCTGGATCGCATCGGCCTCCATGCCCAGGTGATCCACGGGGATGCCAGCACGCCGGATCTGTGGTGGCCACAGGGGCAGTTCGACCGCATCCTGCTGGATGCCCCCTGCTCCGCCACCGGCGTCATCCGTCGCCACCCTGACATCAAGTGGCTGCGCCGGGACCAGGACATCCGTGAACTGGCCGAACTGCAGCGCCGCATCCTGAACGCGCTCTGGGGCAAGCTGAAAAGCGGTGGCACCCTGCTCTACGCCACCTGTTCCGTGCTGCCGGAAGAGAACCGGGAGCAGATCCGCGCCTTCCTGGCCGATACCCCGGATGCCCGCCTGGTGCCACTGCATGCAGCGGACACCCCGGCCAGTCCTGGCCGCCAGTTCCTGCCCGGTGAGGCGGAGATGGATGGCTTCTACTATGCCAAGCTCATCAAGCTGTAGACCGAACAGGCGGATGGCAGGCCCGGTGACGGGCCGCCTCATTTCGAAGCAACAACCTTGAGTACGATGTCCATATGAAGATCATCATTCTGGGCGCAGGTCAGGTAGGTGGCACCCTGGCCGAGAACCTCGCCGGCGAGAACAACGACATCACCATCGTCGACACCGACAGTGATCGCTTGCGGGAGTTGCAGGACAAGTTCGATCTGCGGGTGGTGAATGGCCACGGCGCCCACCCCAGGGTGCTGCGCGAGGCGGGTGCCCAGGATGCAGACATGCTGGTCGCGGTCACCAACAGTGACGAGACCAACATGGTCGCCTGCCAGGTGGCCTACTCCCTGTTCAACACCCCGAACAAGGTAGCGCGCATTCGCTCCCCGGCCTACCTGGTGGAGCGGGATCGCCTGTTCCTGCCGGAATCCGTGCCCGTGGATCACCTGATCGCCCCCGAGCAGCTGGTGACGGACTATGTGCGCCGTCTCATCGAGTATCCCGGTGCCCTGCAGGTGGTCGACTTCGCCGGCGGCAAGGTGGGTCTGGTGGCGGTCAAGGCCTACTACGGCGGCCCCCTGGTGGGCAATGCGCTCTCCACTTTGCGGGATCACATGCCCAACATCGAGACCCGGGTCGCCGCCATCTTCCGCCAGGGTCGTTCCATCCGTCCTCAGGGCACCACCATCATAGAGGCGGACGACGAGGTCTTCTTCGTGGCGGCGGCGGGCCACATCCGCGCCGTGATGTCGGAGCTGCAACGCCTCGAGAGTCCCTATCGGCGCATCATGATCGTCGGGGGCGGCAACATTGGCGCCGGCCTCGCCCGCCAGCTGGAGAAGCGCTACAGCGTCAAGCTCATCGAGCGCAACCAGAAGCGGGCAGAGCAGCTATCCGAGAATCTGGAGCATACCATCGTCTTCTGTGGTGATGCGGCGGATCAGGAGCTGCTGGCGGAGGAGCACATCGATCAGATCGACGTCTTCATCGCGGTTACCAACGAGGATGAGGCCAACATCATGTCGGCCCTGCTCGCCAAGAAGATGGGTGCCAAGAAGACAATGGTGCTGATCCAGCGTGGCGCCTATGTGGATCTGGTGCAGGGTGGCTCCATCGACATCGCCATCTCCCCCCAGCAGGCCACCATCTCGGCCCTGCTGACCCATGTGCGCCGGGCCGACATCGCCAACGTCTACAGCCTGCGCCGCGGTGCGGCCGAAGCCATCGAGGCCATCGCCCACGGGGACGAGAACACCTCCAAGGTGGTGGGCAAAACGGTGGGCGAGCTCAAGCTGCCGCCCGGCACCACCATAGGCGCAGTGGTCCGGGGGGACGAGGTGCTGATCGCGCACGATCGCACCAAAATTCAGCAGGATGACCATGTGGTCATGTTCCTGGTGGACAAGAAGTACATCCCGGAAGTGGAACGCCTGTTCCAACCCAGTCCCTTCTTCCTGTAAGCCGGCCATGTACCAGGCAACGGCATCCAGACCCGGCACCTTCCCGCAGGCAAGGTCCGGGTCTTTTTTTAATCAACGACCAGGTTATCTTGCATGATCAAGCTGCGTCCCATCGTCTTCACCCTCGGGCTGGTGCTCTCCAAGCTGGCCCTCTTCATGTGGCTGCCCACCCTGCTGGCCCTACTGACCGGCTCGGAAGGCTTCGTCGAATTTCTCAAGTCGGTGCTCATCACCCACGGCGCCGCCCTGCTCTGCCTGCACTACGGGCGCAAGGAGGAGTTCCACCTCGGGGTGCGGGAGATGTTCCTGCTCACCACCTCGGTCTGGGTGGTGGCCTGCGTCTTCGGCGCCCTGCCGTTCGTCTTCATCACCCACATCGGGTTTGCCGACGCCTACTTCGAAACCATGTCGGGGGTGACCACTACGGGCTCCACCGTGCTTTCCGGGCTGGACAACATGGCCCACAGCATCCTCTTGTGGCGATCCATCCTGCAGTGGCTGGGCGGGGTCGGCTTCATCGTGATGGCGGTGGCGGTGTTGCCCTACCTCAACGTGGGGGGCATGAAGCTGTTCCAGACCGAGAGCTCGGATTGGTCCGACAAGAGCGCCCCGCGCGCCAAGACGGTGGCCAACAACATAGTGCTGGTCTATCTGGTGCTCTCCATGCTCTGTTTCCTGGCCTACTGGGTGAGCGGCATGACCCTGTTCGAGGCGGTCAACCACTCGATGACCACCCTCAGCACCGGCGGCTACTCCACCTCGGATCAGTCCATGTCCCACTTCTCCAACGCGGCGCACTGGATAGGCACCCTCTTCATGTTCCTTGGCGGCCTGCCCTTCCTGCTCTACGTACAGGCCCTCTCCCGCCGTGACAACAGCCTGTTGCGGGATGCCCAGGTACAGGGCTTCTTCTGGCTGATCGTCTGGGTGACCGTGGTGGTGACCTTCTATCTGTGGGTCAGAGATATTTACGGCTTCATGGACGCCCTGCGCATCAGCACTTTCAACATCGTCTCCGTGCTCACCACCACCGGCTTCGGCCTCGGTGATTTTGGTACCTGGGGGCCGCTCACCAGCATCATCTTCATGATCCTGCTGGCGCTCGGTGCCTGCTCCGGCTCCACCTCCGGCGGCCTCAAGATCTTCCGGGTACAGGTGGCCTTCGCCCTGTTCAAGAAGCAGATGCGCCAGTTGATGCACCCCTCCGGCGTCTTCCCGCAGAAGTACAACGGCCGCCCGGTGAACGACGCCATCATCCGCTCCCTGATCTCCTTCGTGCTGGTCTACTTCGCCATCATCCTGCTGATCGCCGCCCTGCTGGCCGCCATCGGCCTGGATCCCCTGACCGCCATCTCGGGCTCCATCACCGCCGTGGCCAACGTGGGCCCGGGCATGGGGCCGGTCATCGGCCCCAGTACCAACTTTGCGAGCCTGCCGGATTCCGCCAAGTGGATACTGTCATTCGGCATGCTGCTGGGACGACTCGAGATCCTGACCGTGGCGGTGCTCTTCTTCCCCTCCTTCTGGAAGCAGTAAGCCGCCGTCCCACAGGAGCGCAGACGCAGAAAGGGCAGCCACTGGCTGCCCTTTCTGCTGTCGTCATCCAAGTGAGCGAGCGCCTCAGTCGGCCGACTCCTCCCGCTCCAGCGCCCTGTCGACCAGGGACTCCGGCAGGGGCTTGGTGACCTCCACCCCCAGCTCGCGAAATCGCTCGGCCTGGGCGATCAGGTTGCCGCGGCCGTTGACCAGCCGCCCCATCGCCTTGTCGTAGCTCTCCTGCGCCTTGTGCAGACTGCCCCCCATCTGCTGCATCTCCTCCACGAACAACCTCAGCTTCTCGTAGAGGCGGCCGGCCCGTTCGGCGATCTGACGCGAGTTCTGGTTCTGCCGCTCGTAGCGCCACAGATTCTCTATGGTGCGCAGCGCCACCATCAGGTTGGTGGGGCTTACCAGCAGGATGTTGTGATCCAGCCCGTAGCGCACCAGAGAGGGATCCGCCTCCAGGGCGGTGAGGAAGGCGGGCTCCACCGCCACGAACATCAGCACATAGTCCAGGGTACGCACCCCGGGCAGCTGCTGGTAATCCTTGCGGCCCAGCTCGCGGATGTGGTTGCGCACCGAGGCGACGTGCTCCTTGATCGCCACCGCCTTCTCCAATTCATCGCCGGCGTTGTACCAGCGCTCATAGGCGGTCAGCGACACCTTGGCGTCGATGATGATGTCCTTGTCCTGGGGCAGGTGAACGATGACGTCGGGCTGATAGCGCTTGCCCTTGTCCACCTCGATGTTGACCTGGGTGTGGTACTCGTGGCCCTCCCGCAGGCCGCACTCGGAGAGGATCCGGGCCAGCACCACCTCGCCCCAGTTGCCCTGCTGCTTGCTGTCCCCCTTGAGGGCGCGGGTCAGGGCCGCCGCCTCTTCCGTCATGCGGGCGTTGAGCTCGGCGAGGCGCTCCAGCTCGAACTTGAGGTTGTGGCGCTGGGCCGTCTCCTGGGCGTGGGTCTCTCCCACCTGGCGGCGGAAGCCCTCGATCTGCTCCTTGAGCGGGGTTAGCAGCAGATCCAGGCTATTTTGATTGAGTTCGCGGAAGTTACCTGAGTTTTGCTCGAAGATACGGTTGGCAAGGTTTTCGAACTGCTGGCTGAGGCGTACCTCCGCCTGCTGCTGCAGCTGCAACTTCTCGGCACTGGCGAGGCGCTCGCTGCGCAGGGTGGCTTCGGCATCCTTGAGACGGGCGGTGAGCTTGAGCAAGAGGGTCTGCTGCTGCTCCAGCTTCTGCTGGACCAGCATCTTGTCGTCCTGCAGCTCGTCACAGCGATCCTGCAGCACCTGATGACGCTCTTCGAGGCGCAGGGCCTCTTCCCGGGCACTGCGGCGCCCCGCCAGCCAGCCAAGCAGCAGGGCGAGCAGGGCCGCCAGCACGGCGGGCCACCAGGTCAGCAGCGGGCTCATCGGTCACCCCGCCCTGCCTGGGCACGGGAGAGCACAGGTGGCGCCGCCAGTGCGGCTATCCCGGGCATCATCGACGCCCCCGCTGGCGCAGGAAGAGTTCGAGGTAGCGGTTGAGCAGCAACCAGAGCAGCACGTAGATCAGATAGGCCGCCAGCACCACCCACTTGTGGCTGTTGACCCCGGTATCGAGTTCGCTGAACTCGATACCCTTGAGATGGCAGTAAGCCCACATCAGCAGGGGGAAGACATAGAGCAGAGAAGCACGCCACAGAAATAGCCACATGAGTTCATTCATCCCGCAAAAAGATCCGCCTAGCTTACACAAGGGCAACCCGGCTTGCGATCCTGCCCCGAGCTATTCTCTGGCTTGCCCGGTGAAAACTGGATAAAATTAACCCCTAATAGGTATAGGGGTGAGCATGACTCATTTTTTCTGTCGCTGGCTGGCACACGCATTGAGAGGCCCCCGCAGACCCAAGGTGGTTTGCCATGAGGCGCGCCCGCCCTGGGCCATCGAAGAGTCCCAGTTCCTCACCCTGTGCAAGCGCTGCGGGGCGTGCTTCCAGGCCTGCCCCAACGGCCTGCTCAAGCCCGCCGACCGGCCCGAGTACGCTGGCAGCCCCGTCGCCGGCACCCCGGTGCTGGATCTCGCCTGCGGCCAGTGCAGCTATTGCGGCAGCTGTGCCAGAGCCTGTCCCACCGGGGCGCTGGACCTGCGCCTCGGCCGCCAGGTGCAGACCCGGGTCAGGATAGAGGCGAGCTGTCAGGCCCGTCAGGGCTTCTATTGCCTGTTGTGCGAGGATGCCTGCCCCCTGCAGGCGATCAAGGTCAGCAACGGCGGGGTCAGCGTCAACATGGCGGCCTGCGATGGCTGCGGTGCCTGCGGCCTTGCCTGTCTGCACGGCGCCATCACGCTTGTCCCCCAGCCCTGAACCGATTTCCAAGCCAGATTTATGCAGACAGCAAAAAGGGGCCATCAGGCCCCTTTGTTCTGCCATCGCCCTCAGGCCATGGTCAGGATATTGTCCTGCTCAATGCCAAGCAGGTGGCAGAGCCGGGTCGGGTCCCGCACCGCATCGGCCAGGGTGTACTCCCCCAGCACCTCGAGGAAGGCGTTCATGGCACGGCGCAGAATGCCCTGGATGCGGCAGCCGCCGGAGAGGCGGCAGTTCTCGCGCTTGCAGTCCACCGGGCAGAGCACGTGTTCCATGTCCATCACCACATCCCGCAGGTTGATGGAGACGGCGGAACGACCGAGCCGGATACCCCCATGCTTGCCGCGCACCGTCTCGATGTAACCCTTGATGCCGAGCTGGTGCACTATCTTGACCACGTGGTTGCGGGAGATGGCGAAGGTGTCGGCCACTTCCGTGATGGTCGACAGGCGATCACCGGGCTGGATCGCCAGGAAAGTCAGGGTACGCAGGGCGTAGTCGGTAAATCGTGTCAGTTGCATGGTCGCACTTGCCTCTTACTACAAGCCAGAAATCAGGACGACAGCCGATGGCCAAAGAGGGGAGACTGCACATGCTTTCGCACGGGGTTGCCGCTTCGACCGAGTCGTGGAGTGACAAGGTTAAGAGCAGCCCGGACGGGTGTCGATGAAGATGTACATAAATCGGCACTTTCTTTGATTGATCGCAAACTTGCCGCCTTGGCCCGGGGTTTTGGCCGTTTCCGGCGTCAACATGCCGGGGAGAGGAGGGTTACCGTCACCCCGGGCAGCCTGCCGTAAGAGGGGCTCAGTGAGGATGTTTCAGCCAGTTTTTCAGGGCCTGGGAGGGGATGGAACTCTCTGAGGCGACCGCGAAGGCGCCCCAGTCCACCGCGCACTGCAGGGCATCCCCCATCGCCATGCCTCGCGCCAGCCCGTGAATGAGGCCGCCGGCGAAAGCATCCCCCGCCCCCGTGGTGTCCACCACGGAGACGGGCCGCGCCGCCACCCGCACCTGCTCCTCACCGTGGATGGCCACGGCCCCCGCCTTGCCCTCGGTGAGCACCAGCCATTCGAGCTGCTCGCCGGCGAGTTGGCGGGCATGCTGCCAGGGGTCGCTCACCTCGCCGAGATCGGAGCGGGAGGCCACCAGCACATGGCAGGGGCGGCGCGCCTGCCCTCCCTTGGGGTACTGGGCCACCACGAAACTCTTGCCGAGCATCTGGCGCATGTAGCCGATGATGGCGGTGCCGGGATAGTTCACATAGAGGCAATCCACCCCCTCGCTCGGCAGATCCCCCGGCAGATCCGGGCGACGGGGACGGCGCAGTATGGTGCGCTCCCCGGTGGAATCCACCAGCACCAGCAGCTCCCCCGTCTCGCCGCCGAAGCGCTCCACGTGGCTGCAGTCCAGGCCATAGGAGGCCGCCTGCTCCAGCAGCCAGTCGCCGGTCTCGTCCAGCCCGATCCGGGAGGCGATGATCACCTCGTGCCCTGCCCAGACCAGCCCGATGCCGGTGTTGGCGGCACCGCCCCCGAGCCGGCGGCCCTGATCCACGTATTGCAACCGCGCCCCCGCCACCAGAGGCTCGGCCAGGGAGAGGACGTGATCACAGTTGAGATTGGCGAGCAGCAGAATGCGGGACATGGGAACCTCGACAGGGCGGGCAGGCGCCGGCACCCGGGGTGCCGGACAGACAACGGGAGAGCGTTCAGTAGACGGGCAGTTCCACCCCGGCCAGCAGTTCGTCGATGCGCGCCTGGGTCGGCTGTTGCATCACGTTCTGGATCATCTCCTTGGTGAGATGGGGGGAGAAGGAGCTGATGAAGTCATACATGTAGTTCTGCAAGAGAATGCTCTTGCTGAAGCAGATCTGGGCCGGGCAGGGCTCGAACAGGTGCTCCAGGTTGATGGCCACGAGGCCGGGGGCGTCGTGGTCGTTGGCAACCAGAGAGGAGATGATGCCGATGCCAAAGCCCAACTCCACGTAGCGCTTGATGACACCGGCATCCATCACCGTCATGTAGTAAGTGGGGGTGAGGCCGGCGGCCTGGAACACCTTGTCCTGCACCTGGCGCCCGGTGGCACCGCTCTCGTAGCTGAGGATGGGGTACTGGCAGAGCTGCTCCAGGGTCGGCTTCTTCACCTTGGCCAGGGGGTGATCCTGCGGCACCACCAGGGAGAGGGTCCAGAGGTAAGCGGGCAGCGCGATCAGCTCCTTGTCGAAGCCTATCTCGTGGGCCACGATGGAAAAATCCGAATATCCCTTGCTGATCTGCTCCTTGGTGGCAGACATCACGGGGTGCAGGTGGAACGAGATCTTGGGGTACTTCTTGGTGAAGTAGGTGACGCTTTTCGGCAACAGGTAACGGGCGATGGTGTGGGTGGTGTGGATGTTGAGGGTGCCCACGGTCGGATCCAGATACTCCCGGGAGATGGCCTTGATCTTGCTCTCGATGTTGAGCATGGCCTCTGCACACTTGATGATCTCCTCCCCCACCGGGGTGATCCGGTGCAGGTGCTTGCCGCGACGCTCGAAGATACGCACCCCCAGCTCGCTCTCCAGCAAGCCGATCTGCTTGCTCACCCCAGGCTGGCTGGTATAGAGCGCATCGGAAGCGACGGAGACGTTGAGATTGTGGTCCCGCACCGCGATCAGATACTTCAACTGCTGTAGTTTCAAGGTTGCACCCTCACAGGCTGGCGCGGCTGTCCTTGATGGACAAGGCCGCCAAAAATGGCGGCCAGTGTATCATCCGAACTGGGCATATCGCCGCTTGATCCTTCATTTTGCTACAAAATCTAGCATCAGCGCGGCGGATATGACAAACGGCGGCTCAGTGCGCGGCAACCCCGACCGGCAGGATGCCGAGGAACTGCAGCAGCCACTGCATCATGGTGGCGGAGTCCACTTCCCCCTCCAGGGAGGAGAGGCTGCTCTGGTAGTGTGCATCGGGCAGCCGGTCCCGCCGCCGCTCGATCAGCGCACGGTTGTATTCCACCGAGAACTCCGGGTGGCCCTGAATGGCCACTATGTTGTCCCCCTGCAAAAACATGAAGTTGGGGCAGAAGTCATTGCCCGCCAGCAGGGTCGCCCCCGGCGGCAGCTGCTCCACCTGGTCCTGGTGGCTGGCCAGGATGCGGATGGTCTCGAGCCCCGGCGCCATCCAGGGTTTCACCGCCTGCATGGCGTGCACCGAGACACCCAGCCCCCACCCCTTGGTGGACTTCATCACCTCGCCCCCCAGGGCCTGGGCGATCACCTGGTGGCCGAAGCAGACCCCCGCCAGCTTGACGTTGGCATCGTGGGCCCGGCGGATCCACTCCCGCAGCGCCAGGATCCAGGGCACGTCGCTGTAGGCGTCGTGGCGAGAGCCGGTGATCAGCCAGGCATCGCACTCGGTCAGGTCATCAGGCAGCTCGCCGTCGAGCGCCGACCAGACCCGGAATTCCAGTTCCGGCGCCAGCGCCCGGAAACCCTTGATAAACATCTCGGAGTAAACGGGGCCGAAATCCCCCACCAAATCGGGGTCCAGCCGGTCACAATCGAGAATACCCAGTCGCATCTGTCACTCCTTCACAGGGATAGCGGGCACGCCGGCGGATCCCTTCCGCCGGGCCATGTCCGGGCTAGCTGCTGCATGTTGATCATTTCATGGTCGGCATGGAAAACTCGGCGCCGGCGCGCAGACTCTGGGGCCAGCGGGCAGTCACCGTCTTCATCCGGGTGTAGAAGCGCACCCCATCCGGCCCGTGCATGTTGAGTGGCCCGAAGATGGACCGCTTCCAGCCACCGAAGCTGTGAAACGCCATGGGCACCGGGATGGGAACGTTCACCCCTACCATACCGACCTGAACCCGCGTGGTGAAGTCCCTTGCGGTGTCCCCGTCACAAGTAAAGATGGCGGTGCCGTTGCCGTACTCGTGTTCGTTGATGAGGCGCAGCGCCGTCTCGTAGTCCGGTGTCCGCACGATGGCGAGCACGGGGCCGAAGATCTCCTCCCGATAGATGCGCATCTCGGGCGCCACCCGGTCGAACAGGCTGCCGCCGATAAAGTAGCCCTCACCGTGACTCACCCCACGGCCATCCACCACCAGCTCGGCCCCCTCGGCCACCCCCTGATCCACATAACCGCGCACCTTGGCCAGGTGCTCGCGGCTGATGAGGGGCCCCATCTCGTTCTCCGGACTCTGGCCGAGGCCCGGCCCGACCCGCAGGGCCGCCACCAGGGGCGACAGCTTCGCGACCAGGGCGTCGGCGGTCTCGTCCCCCACCACCACGGCCACCGAGATCGCCATGCAGCGCTCGCCGGCGGCGCCATAGGCCGCCCCCATCAGGGCGGAGACCGCCTGATCGAGATCCGCATCCGGCATCACCACCATGTGGTTCTTGGCGCCGCCCAGGGCCTGCACTCGCTTGCCGTGAGCCGAGGCGGTGGCATAGATGTACTGGGCGATGGGGGTGGAGCCCACGAAGGAGACAGCTCCGACCCGCGGGTCGGTGAGCAGCACGTCCACCACCTCCTTGTCGCCGTTGATCACGTTGAGCACCCCGTCCGGCAGACCCGCCTGCTTGAGCAGCTCGGCCATGCGCAGAGAGAGGGACGGATCCTTCTCGGAGGGCTTGAGGATGAAGGTGTTGCCGCAGGCCAGCGCCACGGGGAACATCCAGAGCGGCACCATGGCAGGGAAGTTGAACGGCGTGATGCCGGCGCACACCCCCACCGGCTGCATCATGGAGTGGCTGTCCACCCCGCGGCCCACGTTGAGGGAGTGCTCCCCCTTGAGCAGATGGGGAATGCCGCAGGCAAACTCCACCACCTCGAGGCCCCGGGTCAGCTCACCCTGGGCGTCGGAGAAGACCTTGCCGTGCTCGCGGCTGATGAGCTGGGCCAGCTCGTCCCTGTGCTGCTCCATCAGCTCCTTGAAGCGGAACAGCACCCGGGCGCGCACCAGGGGCGGGGTCTGGGACCAGTCGGCAAAGGCACGTTCGGCACTGGCGATCGCCTCGGCACACTCGGCGGCAGTGGAGAGGACGACGGAGCCCTGCTGCTGACCGGTGGCCGGGTTGAAGATGGCGCCGAAACGTTCGCTGCGACTCTCGGTCGTCTCGCCGTCGATGAAGTTGTCGATCCTGTAACTCATAAATCCTCCGTGATGGGTCATCCGTCCTCCCCTCGCCGCGTCGGGGGCGGCACAGGGAGATGGCGCCCGGGGCGGGCACCATCCAGTGCGATAAAGGGGTCAGTCCTGGGCCTGCAGGGCGTCCTGCAGCAGGGTGAAGAGATCGTCGATCTGGCTGCGCTCTATGATGAGGGGTGGCGACAGGGCGATGATGTCGCCAGTCACCCGGATCAGCGCCCCCTTCTCGAAGCAGCGCACGAACACCTCGTAGGCGCGCTTGCCCGGCGCATCGGGCATGGGCTCCAGTTCGATGCCCGCCACCAGGCCGTAGTTGCGCACGTCCTTCACGTGCTTGCAGCCCTTCAGCGAGTGGGCAGCCTCTTCCCAGTAACCCGCCAGATCGGCGGCGCGACTCAGCAGGTTCTCTTTGCGATAGATCTCGAGGGTCGCGAGGCCCGCGGCGGCCGCCACCGGATGGCCGGAGTAGGTGTAGCCGTGGAACAGCTCGATGGCTCCCTTGCCCGCCGCCATCATGTCGTCATAGATGTGGTTCTGTACCAGCACGGCGCCCATGGGGATGGCCCCGTTGGTGAGCCCCTTGGCACAGGTGATCATGTCGGGGATGACGTCGAACTCCTGGGCGGCGAAGGGAGAGCCGAGGCGACCGAAACCGGTGATCACCTCGTCGAAGATGAGCAGGATGCCGTGCTTGGTACAGATCTCCCGCAGCCGTTTGAGGTAGCCCTTGGGCGGCATGATGACACCCGTGCTGCCGGCGATGGGCTCGACGATCACCGCCGCTATGTTGCTGGCGTCGTGCAGGAAGACGATCTTCTCCAGCTCGTCAGCCAGGCTGAGATCTTCCTCCGGCAGCCCCTTGGTGAAGGCATTCCTGGCGATGTTGAGGGTGTGGGGCAGATGATCCACCCCGGTCAGCAGGGAGCCGAACCACTTGCGGTTGCCGGGGATGCCGCCCACAGAGATGCCACCGAAGCCGACACCATGGTAGCCTCGCTCGCGGCCAATCAGCCGGGTGCGGGTACCCTGGCCACGAGCTCGCTGCCAGGCCAGCGCGATCTTGAGTGCCGTGTCCACGGACTCCGAACCTGAGTTGGTATAGAAGACATGGCCGAAGCCCTTGGGGGCGATTTCCACCAGCTGGTTGGCCAGTTCGAACGGCAGGGGGTGACCCATCTGGAACGTTGGGGCAAAATCGAGGTGGGAGATCTGCTGGGAGACCGCCTCGGCAATCTCGCGCCGACCATGGCCCGCGTTGCAACACCAGAGGCCCGCAGTGCCATCCAGTATCTTGCGGCCATCCTCTGAGTGATAATACATCCCTTCTGCCGACTTCAGGATGCGCGGCGCCGCCTTGAACTGCTGGTTGGCGGTAAAGGGCATCCAGAAGGCGGACATGTCGGGGGTATTGATGTCGCTGACAGGTTTCATGGTCACCTCATCCTTAAGGCGTTTAGTAACACCCGGCTCTTGCCTATTAAATTAAACACCTGAATCCATAAAAAAGGGCTTTTATCGCCCCGCTTGGTGTCACCCCTCAGGGGTGGTATAAGATATTTAACACAATTTTAATAATAGTAAACAGTCAAGGAGTGTCTATCGATGGATATCGGTCACCGCCTCAAGGCGGTTCGCACCAAGGCGGCCCTTTCCCAGCGCGAGCTGGCCAAACGCTCCGGTGTGACCAACGGCTTTATCTCCCAGATCGAAAAGAATCAGGTGAGCCCCTCCGTGGCCTCCCTGCGCAAGGTGCTGGAAGGCATCCCCATGTCCCTGGCCAGCTTCTTCACCGACGAGACGGAGATGGATTCCGAGGTGATCTTCCGTGCGGACGACATGCCGGATCTCGGCACCCACCCCATCAGCTACCGCCTGGTGGGCCACAGCCGCGCCAACCGAGCCATCGGCATGATGCAGGAGATCCTGCCCCCGGGCGCCGACACCGGCGACGACATGCTGAGCCACGAAGGGGAAGAGTGCGGCATCATCATCCGGGGCGAGGTGGAGGTGACCGTCGGTGAGCAGGTCTATCTGCTGACGCCGGGGGACGGCTACTACTTCGACAGCCGCACTCCGCACCGCTTTCGCAACGTGGGGGAGCAGGAGTGCGTGCTCATCTCCGCCAACACCCCCGCCAGCTTCTAAGAACAACCTGCTGCGCCCGCTAACCCGGGGAGTGCCAACTCCCTGACGGCGCGGCTAAAACCGGGGCCCAGACCGCCATTGACGGGAGCCATGCTCGCGTTCCGTCACTGCGACCGAAGCGGTCGCCAGCGGTGATGACAGGGGGCAGTGTTTAACGAATTGTTACAAGATGGATTTACAAGCGGCAGGATGTTTAGCATATTGATACGCGGGAACTGACTTAAGACCGGTTCAAGGAGTGAACATGAGTGACCTGACCCTGGCCCAGTGGCAACACAAGGCCGCCCATCTGACCCTGCCCTCGCAGGCCTTTATCGACGGCAGTTATCGGGACGCCATCAATGGCGCCACCTTCGACTGCATCAACCCGGCCAACGGCCAGCTGCTGACCCGGGTCGCCTCCTGCGACGCCGACGATGCCGAGCTGGCTGTCCAGGCGGCCCGCGCCGCCTTCAACGACAAGCGCTGGTGCGGCCTCTCCCCCAAGCAGCGCAAGCTGACCCTGCAGCGTTTCGCCGAGCTGATGCGCCTCAATCTGGTGGAGCTGGCGTTGCTGGAGTCCCTGGACATGGGCAAGCCCATCGGTGACGCCATGGGGTATGACGCCCCCGCCGCCGCCAACTGCATCGCCTGGAACGCCGAGGCCATCGACAAGATCTACGATCAGGTCGCCCCCGTGGAGGAAGCCGCCCTGGCATTGGTGACCCGGGAGCCCCTCGGCGTCGTGGCCGCCATCGTGCCCTGGAACTTCCCGCTGGTGATGGCCTGCTGGAAGCTGGGCCCGGCGCTCGCCACCGGCAACTCGGTGATCCTGAAACCTTCCGAGAAGTCCCCCCTCACCGCCCTGCGCATCGCGGGTCTGGCGAAAGAGGCGGGCATTCCGGACGGTGTCTTCAACGTGCTGCCCGGCTTCGGCCACACGGTTGGCGAGGCGCTGGCCATGCACATGGACGTGGACTGCATCACCTTCACCGGCTCCACCAAGATCGGCAAACACCTGGTGCAGTGCTCCGGGAAGTCGAACCTCAAGCGCGCCTTCATGGAGTGTGGCGGCAAGAGCCCCAACGTCGTACTGGCGGACGCGCCGGACCTGGATGCCGCCGCCAGAAGCGCCGTGGGCGCCATCTTCTACAACCAGGGGGAAGTGTGCACCGCCGCCTCCCGCCTGCTGGTGCAAAACAGCATCAAGCCGCAGTTCATGGAGCGGCTGCTGGCCCACGCCCGCGAGTGGGTCTCGGCCAACCCCCTGGATCCCACCACCCGCATCGGCGCCATGGTGGACAGCGTCCAGATGGAGCAGGTGCTCAACTACATCAATATCGGCCAGCAGGAAGGTGCCAAGCTGCTGCTGGGGGGCAAGCGCACCCAGACCGAGAGCGGCGGCTTCTACATCGAGCCCACCATCTTCGACGACGTGACCCCGGAGATGCGCATCTTCCGGGAGGAGATCTTCGGCCCCGTGCTGGCGGTGACCGGCTTCGACACCCTGGAAGAGGCCATCGCGCTCGGCAACGACACCGACTACGGTCTGGCGGCGGCGATCTGGACGGCGGATCTCAACAAGGCGGTCAAGGGCTCCCGCGCCCTGCGCGCCGGCACCGTCTTCGTCAACAACTGGGACGGGGGCGACATGACCATGCCGTTCGGCGGCTTCAAGCAGTCCGGCAACGGCCGCGACAAGTCCCTGCACGCGCTGGAGAAGTACACCGAGCTGAAAAGCACCTGGATCCAGCTCGAATAACGTCATAAATGACGCTTGCCGACGAGAAAGGGGGATAAATCCCCCTTTCTCGTTTTTACGCTTTTATCCCCGCGCCCAATCGATATAATCGTCAAATAGCAAGCCATTAAATTTAAAGATAAAAATGCTGTTCTTTCTGGGAAGTGTACTGTTTCTGGTCGTGGGGTTGCCGCTGCTGTTCTTCATCCTGGGACAGGGCGAGGCCTATGTGACCTGGGGCCCCTGGATCTCCGCCATCGCGCTCATGCTGTGGCTGCTGCTGGATGTGGAGAAGATACGCCGCGGGGGCGGCCGCTGACCCCATTTCTGCTGCCAAAGCCCCATCGGACCCATTTATTGTCTTCTTTCCCCTCAAAAGGATCGCTACACTGACTTTTTGCGATGTTCCCCGACATCCGCTCTCCAGTGAAGGCTATCCACATGCAACAACACGTTCAGCGCCAGGGCGTCCTCTATGCCCTCGGCGCCTATACCCTTTGGGGCCTGGCTCCCATCTACTTCAAGTCCCTGTCCGCCGTGCCGGCCGCCGAGATCCTGACTCACCGCATGATCTGGTCCTGCGCCCTGCTGATGGTGCTGGTCCTGCTCGGTCGCCAGTGGCACAAGGTGCAGGCGGTGCTGCGCCAGCCCAGGGTACTGCTCACCCTGGCCTTTACCTCGGTCACCGTCGGCGGCAACTGGCTGCTGTTCATCTGGGCCATCAACAACGGCCACATGCTGGATGCCAGCCTCGGCTACTACATCAACCCCCTGTTCAACGTGCTGCTCGGCATGGTGTTTCTGAGCGAGAAGCTGCGTCGGCTGCAGTGGTGGGCGGTGGGGCTCGCCTTTGTCGGTGTCGCCGTCCAGCTCATCGCATTCGGCTCCCTGCCCTGGATCGCCCTGGTACTGGCCTCGAGCTTCGCCATCTATGGCCTCATTCGCAAGAAGCTGGCGCTGGATGCCCTCACCGGCCTGCTCATCGAGACCCTGATCATGCTGCCGCCGGCCGCCTTCTATCTGTGGGGCATCGCCGACAGCCCCACCAGCCACCTCACCCAGAATGACTGGCACCTGAACCTGCTGCTCATCGCCGCCGGCGCCGTCACCACGGCGCCCCTGCTCTGCTTCACCGCGGCGGCCACCCGGCTCAAGCTCTCCACCCTGGGCTTCTTCCAGTACATAGGCCCCAGCCTGATGTTCATCCTGGCGGTGACCCTGTATGGCGAGGCGCTGGCGCTGGACAAGATGATCACCTTCGGCTGCATCTGGAGCGCTCTGGTACTGTTCAGCCTGGACGGTCTGCGCAGCGGCAAGCGGCGCCAGGAGGCCGGCTGAAGCGCCGGCGCAATAATCTACAAGCCAAGGGGCGGCTTTCGGGGTATCTATAGGGGATGAGCACCTCCCCATCCCGCATCCACTACTGGCAATCCCGGCTGTTGCCGGGGGTTGAACTCTCCCACTCCCACCACAGGGAGTTCAGCTATGGCCGCCACGTGCACCTGGACTACCACATCGGTCTGGTGCAGCAGGGCGGCCAGAAGTTCATCCATAAGGGCAGCAGCCACAATCTGGTGCGGGGCGAACTCTCCACCGTCAACCCGGACGAGATGCACGACGGCCTGAGCCTGTTGCCGGAAGGGTACGAGGTGCGGGTGTTCGCCATCGCCCCGGAGCAGCTGGCCCGCTGGCTGCCGGAGCACCCGGAGCCCTTCTTCGACAAGGGGCTGCAGAGTCGCCCCGACCTCTATCAGGGCTTCGCCCGTCTGCACATGTATCTGGATCAATCAAACCCCGACGGCCTGCTGGCGGAGAGCCAGCTGCTGGCCCTGCTCGGCGAGCTCTTCCGGCTCGCCCCCGAGCGCCACGCCCTGGCGGATCCCCAACTCAGATACCTGCGCGACCATCTGATGGCCCGGCTGGACGAGCGCCACAGTCTGGAAGACCTGGCCGCCCTGTTTGGACTGGATCGCTTCGCCTTCCTGCGTCAGTTCAAGAAGAAGACCGGCATGACACCCTACGCCTGGCTCAAGAGGCTGCGCCTCGAGCAGGGCAAGCGCCTGCTTGGCAGCGGCCTGCCGGTCAGCGAGGTGGCGCTCGCGGTAGGCTTCTTCGATCAGAGCCACTTCCACCACGGTTTTCGTCAGGCCTTCGGGCTCACCCCGGCGGAGTACCGCCAGCAGATGCTGCCCGCCTGATCGTCGTCGCTGCAATCTTTTACAATCCAGCGCCCCCCGTCCTGCCCCATGCTGTCACCTCCATACCGCTGTCGGAGGTCTTTTATGTTCACCAGCCTGTTTCTGACCCTGGGTCTCGTCCACCTCGTCGCCCTGGCGAGCCCTGGCCCGGATTTCGCGCTCATCCTGCGCACCAGCCTGCACAGGCCCACCGCCCTCGGGGCGGCCCTGGGCATCGCCCTCGCCATCCTGCTGCACGCCACCCTGAGCCTGACCGGCATCAGCCTGCTGATCGCGAGCCAACCCTGGCTCTTTCTCGCGGTGAAGGTGGTGGGCGCCCTCTATCTGGGCTGGCTCGGCTGGGGAGCGCTGAAGGCGGCCTGGCAGGGGTCGGGGGATGCCGTGCTGCAGGCGGGCAACGAGCGACCGGGCTGGCGCAAGGGGGTGAGACGGGGGCTGGCCACCAACCTGCTCAACCCCAAGGCGCTGCTGTTCTTCATGGGGCTGCTGGCCGCCATGGTGACGCCCCAGGTGGATGGCCTGACCCGGGGCCTGCTGATCCTGGAGCTGTTCCTGATCTCCCTCCTCTGGTTCGGCGCCCTGGCCTGGAGCCTCTCCACCGTCCGGGCCCAGCGCCTGCTCGGCCGCATCCAGCGCCCCCTCAACCTGGTCACCGGCCTCTTGTTCGGCGCGGTCAGCCTCTCCATCCTGCTCGACCTGCAGGCGCACTGGCTGGGAGTGGTATAGAGAGCAGAGGTGGCCCCATCCGCTGGCATCATCCAGCGAGGATCGCCTGGGGAAGAACCCGGGCGCTACTCCCCGCGCCGGGTCCCCTTGCGCAGGTAGACGTACCCCTCCCCCGGGCTGCCCCAGCGCTGGCGGGCGCCGTTGTCATAGGCCCGATCCAGCAGCCTGACGCTGTCCGGCCCGATCCAGAGGTACTGCACCAGGGTGGTGGCGCCGCCAAAGTCGGTGGCACAGCGGCCGACCCGGCTGCTCCCCCTGTATTCCCCGCCCGGCTCCCGGGTCAGCCAGATCTCGCACCCCTCCCGCAGGGAGAGTTGCTGGGGGGTGAGGGAGTCGAGCAATTCGGGTCGGCGCCAGGCACCGGCGAAGTCGGTGGCCCTCGGCATGGTCAGCTCGGCCATCAGAATGCGGCCATCGGGCAAGGGGGAGAAACGGTAGATGCGCTGGCGAAACGGTCGCTGCGCCCGCTCGGTCAGAAACTGCTCCGCATAGACCCAGCGAAAGGGGCCCTCCCCCGGCCAGATCTCCACCAGCCGCAGCTCGGCGCTGGTGAAGCGCTTGTCATAACCGGCCTGCTCCTGGCTGGAAAATTCCCCCGCGAACCAGGAGAGCAACGGCTCCATCCTGGCCTGTGTCGGGGAGAGACTGGCCGGAACGGCCACGAAGGGAACGGGCGCCGCCCAGATCAGGCCGGCGTAAAACAGCCCCAGCAGGGCCGCCATCAGCTGTGTCATCGAATCCTTCCGAGTCGCGTCCATGGCGGCGATTATATGAGCGAACGGTGACAATAACCGCTAACTTGATCAACTCCTCGCCAATCCATCGCAAAATCATTCTGTTAGCGAAGAAACCGGTCGCGGGGACCAGACGCGCCCATGACCCCTTCGCCTCCCGGCGCCCCTCTGCCGTGGCCGTTTTCCCGCTGCCTTGACCCCGTCCCGGGGCCGACCCATGCTCATGATCTGACGGACTGTGCCGGGCAATCCCTATGAACCAATGCCGCTTTTCCCCCCTGGATCCCATCTCCCGCTACGCCGAGATCCTGTTCGGTCTGCTGATGGTGCTGACCTTCACCGGCGGCTTCAACGCCCTGGAGGCGGGGCGGGCCGAGGTGCGGGATCTGCTGATCGCCGGCATCGGCTGCAACATCGCCTGGGGCATGATCGATGCCATCGTCTACCTCATCACCACCCTGGCCGAGCGCGGCCACGCCCAGCGCTTGCTGCAACGGCTCAACCAGCTGCCTGCTGGCGATGACAGGGGCACGGCGGCCCTGCGAGACGCCCTGCCGCCCCTGCTCGCGGCGATCTGCCGCGACGACGAGATCGCCGACTGGCAGGCGCGCCTGCGCCAGCGTCCCGAGCTGATCCAGGGCTCCCTCTTTCGCCTGAACGATCTCCTCAACAGCCTGGGGGTCTTCTTCATGGTGTTCCTCTCCACCTTCCCCGTACTGCTGCCCTTCCTCTTCCTGACGGAGCCGGTGCCGGCCCTGCGCCTCTCCCACGCCATCGCCCTGGCCATGCTGATGGGCATTGGGTACGGCCTGGCCCGCTATGCCGGCTCGCGACGTTCCTGGCTTATCGGCGTGCTCTTCGCCGCCGCCGGGGTAGCCATCGTGATGGCCACCATCGCCCTCGGCGGTTGAAGAGTAAAACGACGACAGGCGAGGCAGCTGCCACCCCGCTTTTCCCCTCCGGCCGGGATCGGCCCGGCGGTGACGACTATCCTTGGCTCCAACACCAACGAGAAGGAACTCCTTATGAGCACAGGCACAGTGACACTCCACCGCGTCCTCAAGGCGCCACCGCTGCGGGTCTACCGCGCCTTTATCGAAGGGGACGCGCTCGCCAAGTGGCTGCCGCCCCACGGCTTCACCTGCCGGGTGGAATCCCTGGAGGCCCGGGTCGGCGGCACTTTCCGCATGGCGTTCTTCAATTTCGGCACCGGCCACAGCCACGCCTTCGGCGGCGAGTACCTGGCGCTGGAGCCGGGCAGCCTCATCCGCTACACCGACCGCTTCGACGATCCCAACCTGCCGGGAGAGATGCGGGTCACCATCACCCTGACCCAGGTGCTGTGCGGCACCGACCTTGCCATCGAACAGGCGGGGATCCCCGAGCAGATCCCGGTGGCCATGTGCTACCTCGGCTGGCAGGAGTCCCTCCTCCAGCTCGCCGCCCTGGTGGAGCCCGAGATCCCGAACGAATAACCCGCGGCCCTTCGCCAGCCCAAAAAAGAGAGCCTGCCACAGTGGCAGGCTCTCTTCATTGCGGCAGACCCCGACTTACAACCTATCCCAATAGACGTCATTGTCGAAGGCAGTGTGGACACAGCCAGCGCGCAGAAACCGGCGCGTACTGGAGTACGTGAGGTGTCGAGCACTGCCTGGGTTCAACATGGCGACTCAAATAGCCTGATTGGAGGGGTGCTTATTGCAGGTTCAGGCCGCCCAGGTAGTCACGTTTGCCGAGGTCCACCCCGGCCTGGCGCAGCAGGGCATAGGTCATGGTGAGGTGGAAGTAGAAGTTCGGGATGCCGTACTCGTGTACGCAGGTGTGGCCGTCCATCCCCTTGCCACCGGCCCAGTAGGGGGTGTAGTGGCCGCTCGCATACTGGCTGAAGTCGGCGTCCAGCTTGCTCTGCAGATAGGCGATGGTCTTGGCCACGTGGGCGCGCAGATCCGCCATGGTCTTGGGATCGTCCCCCAGCACCGGCGGCTCACTCAGGCTGGCGGTGGCCACCAGGGCGCGGGCGCTGTCGCAGCAGATCAGCACCTGCTTGGAGAAGGGCAGCATGTCCACGATCAGGCGCTCATTGAAGAAGTTCTCCACATTGAACTGCTTCGCCTCGGCGTGGGCTTCGGCCTTGGCCAGGCACTGGTCGAGGTTGGTCAGCATCTTGATAAACTGGGCAGCAATCTCACGATTCATAATGCACTCTCGGTTGGTTGAAGGCGGATAAACGAGCGGCCTCCACTATAGCGCATCCCTTTTGCAGTTCGAGCCCGTGGCCGCAAAAAGCGGGCATGAGTTGCGACAGGAGATGGCTGGCGACAGGGAGCGGATACCCCCCCTGTCCGCCTCCCCCTGACCCTTCTGCGCCCTTTTTTGATCTGTGACAGGCATCGCATTTTTCAGGGGAGTAGTCTGGGGCCGTTGTTCCCGGCACGGGCCGGGACACCCACCCGAAAGGAGAATGCCATGAAGATCTATGATCGGAACCGCAATGTGCTGACCCTGGGCCAGCGCGTCATGATCGCCGCCACCGGCGCCGTCGACACCCTGAAGGAGGCCCACACCGACCACCTGAGCCCCTACGAGGCGGAGCACGAGAAGTGCGTGCTGCTGACCAACTCCCAAGAGCGTTACGCGCCCATCGAGTTGATTAGACTAGGCTGATACCCGGATTTACCTGTCACCCTACTCTTTACAATTCACCCGGCCGCCGCGCCCCATCGGTGGCCGGGTTTCTGGTTCCCTCCCTCGTTCCCACCGTTTTTTATTGCGTAGGTTCGATTAGCGAAGCGTAATCGGACGATCGCGTCATCAGGCTATCGTGTCACCCCAGGTTCCCGTACCCTGCAACTCAAGTCATCAAACCCCTCCGAGGCTATCCTTGGCTTTCACCACAAGGGAGGAGCAGCATGGCCAACTGGCGGCGGGCATGGTGGCCCGGCGGAACCTGGTTCTTTACCGTCAACCTGCTGGAGCGGCGCAACAACCGGCTGCTGGTGGAGCAGATCGACCTGCTGCGCCATAGTGTTGCCAGGGTGCAGCAGGCTCACCCCTTCGCCATCCACGCCTGGGTGGTGCTACCCGACCATCTCCACTGCATGCTCTCCTTGCCGGAAGGGGACACCGACTTCCCCCTGCGTTGGCGGCTGATCAAAAGTCACTTTTCCCGCGCCTTGCCGGTGACCGAACGCCGCAGCCAGACCCGGTTGCGCCACGGGGAGCGGGGCATCTGGCAACGCCATTATTGGGAACACCTGATCCGGGACGAGCAGGATTACCGCCGCCATATGGATTACGTCCATATCAACCCGCTCAAACATGGTCATGTTACGCGGGTGGCCGATTGGCCGTATTCCACCTTCCATCGCTATGTGGCGAGCGGCGTCTATCCACCGGATTGGTGCGAGTCGGTGGATGGGGTCTTGGGGGGATTGGAGTAACCCCCTGAAAGGGTTGTTCCGTTGTAAGCGTCCGATTACGCGAACGTCCGATTACGCTTCGCTAATCGAACCTACGGACTTGCCACGAACTGGGAGTGGGTTTATAACCATGAGCGGCCCAATATGGGTCCCTGTTGGCACACGCAAAAACAACTCTTAGCACAGGCTGCATAATCTCTACTTTTGGATGCCAAGAAAATAGAGAAAACATTCGATGGTGCTTTAAATTAATACAATCCAATGTAATCAGGAAACATGAATGGATATCAACTCAGAATTAATAAATGTAATCACTAGCAACCTACTGTCAATTATCATGGCGATTTTGATTACTGGCTGGATGATAATTACCCTTATCAAACACAGGAACATTAGAAACCTCTTCTTTTGGGAAAAGGTTATGGGAAGGAGATTAGAGTTTTCAGACGAGGAATTAGCCTCTGCTAGTAATGACCAAATAGAGCTAGAGCAGATACGGATATTTCTTCCGGCATTTAAATTTTCTAGTATATATCATGCAAGAGCAATTATATCTTGGTGTAAAAACAATAGGGTTGGTCATGATGAAATCAAAGGCATTGACTCTCATTTAACTTATAAAAATGACTCTGTTACATTAAAAAAACCTAAATTTATAACATATCTAATCAGCGTAATAACAGCCGCTGCTTTTATGGCTCTATCTATGTTCATTATTAATGTGGCGATAAAAACGAAATTGTCAAATGCTATCCTTTCTACAATAAAAGCTAATGGGGAATGGGTATGGGTGTATAAAGATAGAATCGAAGAGTTAACATATTTCAATGACCCATGGATTATATATAGTGATCGATTCATAAGCGTAGCTGAAAACCCCATTCCAACAAAAATTGTTAACCTCCTTCAGGAAGACATTAAAAGTGAGCGTACTAAAATCTATGTAGAAAAATCTATACATAGCAATTTCTATACTTATTTGGCTCTATTGGTATTAACTAGTGCATATACAATGTCATTTGCTAAGTGGGTTCTTGCTCTGAGCAAGGCGAATGCATTATATCATCGTTTATTTTCTGAAAAACCCTCACCAAAAAGCCCAACTAATAAACCTGTACTTTTAGATGAAATAAAAAATAGTTCTAAACGTTCAATCAGCGAAACGTAATAGGTCCGTAGGTCCGTAGGTCCGTAGGTCCGTAGGTTCGAATAGCGAAGCGTATTCGGACGATCGCGTATTTCAAGTTGTTGCGATAGGTCATATAAAAATCAACCCGGCCTAAGCCGGGTTGATTGCATCAAGAGCGGGAAAAATCAAAGCGCTTCCAATCTGGCATACGCCGTCACCAGCCACTTGGCGCCGACGTCGTCGAACTGGATCTGCACCCGGCTCTGCTGGCCGACCCCTTCGAAGTTCAGCACGATCCCTTCCCCGAATTTTGGATGGAGTACCCGCTGGCCGAGCTTGATGCCGCTGGCGTCGAAGCTCTGCTGCACCTCGTTCTGGCTAAAACGGCCGTACTGGGTGGGGCGGCTGACCTGAGTGCGCAGCCGGATCTCTTCCAGACACTCGGCGGGCATCTCGCGGATAAAGCGGCTCGGCTTGTGGAACATCTCGCGGCCGTAGATGCGGCGGCTCTCGGCATAACAGATGTAGAGCTTCTCCATGGCGCGGGTCATGCCCACATAGCAGAGACGCCGCTCCTCCTCCAGCCGACCCGACTCCTCGGTGGATTGCTGGCTGGGGAACATGCCCTCCTCCACGCCGACCAGCAGCACCAGGGGATACTCCAGCCCCTTGGCGCTGTGCAAGGTCATCAGCTGCACCGCGTCGGCGTATTCGTCCGCCTGATTCTCGCCGGATTCCAGCGCCGCGTGGGCGAGGAAGGCGGAGAGATCGCTCATGTCCTCCAGCTCGTCCGGGCGCTGGTACTGGCGGCAGGCGGTAACCAGTTCGTCCAGGTTCTCTACCCGCGCCTGGGATTTCTCGCCTTTTTCCGCCAGATACATGGCCTTGAGGCCGGAGTGCTGGATGGCGATATCCGCCTGCTGGTGCAGGGGCAGCAGGGAGACCTGTTCCTCCAGCGCGTCGATCAGCTCGACAAAGCCACGCACCGCGTTGCCCGCGCGGCCGGTCAGCACCTTGTCAGCCAGCAGGGTCTTGGCGGACTGCCACAGGTTCTGGCCCTGATCACGAGCGTTGTTGCGCAGGATCTCGAGGGTGCGATCGCCGATGCCACGGGTCGGGGTGTTGACGACCCGCTCGAAGCTGGCGTCATCGCCCCGGTTGTTGATAAGGCGCAGGTAGGCCATGGCGTCCTTGATTTCCTGGCGCTCGAAGAAGCGCAGGCCGCCGTAGATACGGTACGGCATGGCGTCCTGCATCAACGCCTCTTCCAGCACCCGGGACTGGGCGTTGGAGCGATAGAGGATGGCGCAGTCGGCCAGCAAACCGCCCTTCTCTTTCCAGTCCTTGAGGCGGCCGACCACGAAGCGGGCCTCATCCACCTCGTTGAAGCCGGCATAGAGCGAAATCGGCTCGCCCTCGGCGCCTTCGGTCCACAGCTCCTTGCCAAGGCGCTCGGCGTTGTTGGCGATGACGCTGTTGGCCGCTTTCAGGATGTTGGCGGTAGAGCGGTAGTTTTGCTCGAGGCGAATGGTCTCGGCGCCCTGATAGTCGGTCAGGAAGCGCTGGATGTTCTCAATCTTGGCGCCGCGCCAGCCGTAGATGGACTGGTCGTCGTCGCCGACGATCATCACCTTGCCGGTGTCGCCGGCCAGCATGCGCAGCCAGGCGTACTGGATGCCGTTGGTGTCCTGGAACTCGTCCACCAGGATGTTCTGGAAGCGATCGCGGTAGTGCTCGAGGATGTGGGGCTTGTTCAGCCACAGCTCGTGGGCACGCAGCAAGAGTTCTGCGAAGTCCACCAGCCCGGAGCGATCGCAGGTCTCCTGATAGGTCTTGTAGATCTGCTGATAGGTGCGGGTGACGGGGTCGCCGTAAAGATCGATGTCGCCGGGGCGCAGCCCCTCGTCCTTCTTGCCGTTGATGTAGCCCATGACGGCGCGAGGAGCCCAGTGCTTCTCGTCGAGGTTGAGCGCCTTGAGCACCCGGCGAATGAGGCGGTACTGGTCGTCGGAGTCGAGGATCTGGAAGTCCTGGGGCAGGCCCGCATCCAGATGGTGGGCCCGCAGCAATCGGTGGGCGATACCGTGGAAGGTGCCTATCCACATGCCGCGCACGCCGTCACCGATCACTTTCTCGACCCGGCCGCGCATCTCGGCCGCCGCCTTGTTGGTAAAGGTCACCGCGATGATGGAGAAGGGTGAACAGCGTTCCACCTGCATCAGCCAGGCGATGCGGTGCACCAGCACCCGGGTCTTGCCCGAACCGGCACCGGCCAGCACCAGCAGGTTGCAGCGAGGGGCCGCAACGGCATCACGTTGTTTGTCGTTGAGCCCGTCGAGCAGGGTTGAAACGTCCATCACCACTCCTGTTTATTTATACAGGCGGCGATTATACGGCCTGCGGGGCCAGAGACCAAACACAGGATTAATACAAGGAAGCTTGGAAGAGGCGCTGATGCGCTATCATCTTGCCGTTGGTATCAAACCGGATAGCGCTGCGGGCCGTCATGTGCAGATCGGTGAGCCGGATACGTACTTCCGGACTGGATATCCGACCCGACACAATCTCTCCACGGGCGTCAAACAACAGCAGATCGCCACCGCTGAAATGCCCCCTGGCAAACTGGATAGTTCCTTTTCGCGTTTCGAATCGCCCAGCGCTTATTTGAGTGCTCTGGCTCTGCCAGCGGTTAAAGTTGAGCAGTTCAGTAAATTTTCGGGAGGATAAATCTGGCAGGCGTTCCGTGAGATGATCTACTGATAGACTGTATAAAAATCGCCCTTGCTTATCATAGGTCGTCTGGTGATAGTCTTTATATATTTGAATAGCCCCGATGGCATAAGCCATCGGGGTTAACAGCCAGAATAAAATTGCCAACTTTGGCATTATTACTTCCAGCTATTCTCGGAGAGTGAGTTCGAGAACAACCAATCACACGGTTTCTCCTGCCACTCTTCACTTCCATCCAGTCTGGCCTTGCACGATACAAAGACTTTGCCAAAGCTGGTATCCGATTTTGCCCTGATATCGCTGAACCAATTCATAGGGATACCTTGAGCAAAATGGTAAACATACCCCTCCCAATCACCTGTTTCAGCGTTTTGCAGAGACTCGTGATCCAAGAAATAGAAGGGAAGGAATGCACCGAATTCTTCAGACTGCTGATTAATATTTTTGACTTCAGACTCTGATACTCGACACATGGCCATATCGAGCGCCTTGGACATCGACTCATCATATTCACCAGCCGTTTTTCCACGATACTTGCAGTATTCGGTGACATTAATGTCCACTGCTGAACGGTCAAGACCAAGCGCAAAGAACTGATTGATATTCACCATATATTTAGCTTCGATGTCCCGACCCAACCATTCACCTTCATCATCGATATGGACATTATCATGCATCTCAATGGTCGGCACACTGGTATCCCCCATCAAGTGCTTTCTGAGCTTTTCGATGAAAGATTTTTGCTCAACCAACGTGTCGCCAAGAGTCTGCAGCGTCGCAGCGATATCCAACGACTCCTGCAATTGCTGTTTAGCTTTTGTCAGCAACGCTGCATAACCTGGTACCTGTACAAAGAAATTTTTGTCCTCAAGCAGTGAGGCCGGTCTGATATTGGCCTGAAGATATTCAGCATTAATTGTCTCACGGCCAAAGGTGAACTCTGTCTGGCTTTGTTCTTGTGTGTATTTATAGGTCTTAGCAAATGTATCAAAAGTAACCTGCTCATCGCTGTGTGCTTGCCACAGGCTGGCAGATCCATACTGATACGATGCTATGACATTCATCGCCGATGCCAGGGCAAGTGCTGATGCTCGTAACTCCTTTACTGTGTCAAAATTGATTGTAAAGGAGGCATCGCCGTTTTCGTAAGTCGCGGCATAATCAGGATCGGAAATATTGGCGAGATTGCTGCTCACTTTATCCAGTTCGGCTGCATATTTTCCCATCAAGGTCGCAATATCCACTGTACTTTCTGGTTGCGTCTTGATGGCAAATGCCATGGCTTTCCCCGGATTGATAATAATATCCAGGATTTTGGCCAGAGAGGTTTCATAACCCTGTCCCAATTGAGAAGTGGGTTGGAGCTCAAACCGTTGGCTGATGATCGGATCATTCGTTACCTCTAGTAGCGTAAGCATCGCCAGTACGATCTCACGATCCACCTTGCCACTATCGCTGGTTTCTGCCTGCAGGGTCTCCTTGTATTCCTTGAACTTGCTCTCGACGTCCAGCGTCTTCAGATCGGTCAATGCCTGCAGATCGGAGAGCACCTTGTCGACCGCCACTGAACGACCATTGACCCCTGCCAGGGTGGCAGAGAGGTGGTCTTTCGCAGCCGCCAGGGAGACGACTGTCTTGACCAGACCCGCCGTTTTAAGTCCTTCGCTCAGGGACGTGTTGAATGCCTCGTCGCTGCCCAGCTCGATGATCCCCAGCTTCTCCACCTGTTCCTTGTCTAGGGTGATACCATTTTCCGGGTTGCTGTCACTGTCGAGGGTCTGCAACAGCGCCGCGATGCGGATCGCCTTCTCCTTGTCATCACCGGCCAGAGTGTAGGGCGTGACCAGAGAGCTGCCCGCCTTGAGGACCACGGAGCCCAGACGCTGATTGCCCAAGGTGAAGGTGCAGTCGTCACCATCATCAAACAGGAATTCCCCCTTGGCATTGGTGACGCCGCTGTAATCGCCGCACTGATAGTTGAGGCCGCCGACAACCGAATCCAGGAAGACGGCGGTATGTTGAGGCTTGCTGCCGGTATCGGTTCCTCCCCCGTTATTGCCACCGCCGTTGCTACCCCCACCATTGTCGTCACCACCGCCCCCGCAAGCGGTCAACATGGCACCGGACAAGATGCAGGCCACAGCCATACTCAGCACGTTTTTTTTCATTTTTTATCACCCGAACAAATTGAAAAAACACGTCCCATCCCGGGACGCAATAAATCCGGGCACACCCTATCGTACTCATATGACAAATACCAACGCGTTTCCATATGAGTGTGATCACTATCAATATGGCTTTCGTCATGGGCATGCATATCGGGCAGAAACTCGCCGACTGGCGAGCGATAGCCACCTTCGGTGGATGAATAACTCAGCCTCCTGAGGCTGATCAGAGGGATCTCATCCACAACGGCAGACGAGGCAAGACGGATGCGGCATCCACGCAGAGAAAGGCGTCGATAGGCACCACTTTTTTCATCGAGGGAGGAAAACGGTTGCGCCTAACACTATGAATACAAACATAAATGTCGATCGGCACCTATTAATCCCAGAATTTAAATCTACAAAAAAGCACAAAAACAAACACTTATAAGGCAATTTGCTTATATTTCAAACCGTTAACGCAAACGTTTTTCCTCTATGATCCCCTTGACCCACAGACTGGCTCACTTACAGTTAGCCAGCGTGCTTTATAGCCTGCTGCTACGGCGGGTTGTGGACCCTCAACATAACAATCAAGGATACGATCGTGACTAAAGTGCTCAAGCTGGCCACCGTGGCCGCCCTCACCCTCGCTGCCCTGTCCGCCCAGGCAGCCTCCGAGCCCGCCGTCATCTATGACACCGCCGGCAAATTCGACAAGTCCTTCAACGAAGCCGTGTTCCGCAACGGCGTCGAAGTCTACAACAAGGACAAAGGCGTCAAGGTCAAGGAGTTCGAGCCCCAGAACGAAGCCCAGCGCGAGCAGGGCCTGCGCCGTCTGGCCAGCCGTGGCAACGGCCCCATCGTCGCCGTCGGTTTCAACATGGGCTCTGCGGTAGAGAAGGTCGCCACCGAGTTCCCGAACACCCAGTTCACCATCATCGACATGGTGGTCGACAAGCCGAACGTGCAGTCCCTCATCTTCAAGGAGCATGAAGGTTCCTTCCTGGTGGGTGCGCTGGCCGCCATCGCCTCCAAGACCGGCAAGGTCGGCTTCGTGGGCGGCATGGACATCCCGCTGATCCGCAAGTTCGAGTGCGGCTACGAGCAGGGCGCCAAGTACATCAATCCGAAGATCGACGTCTACCAGAACATGACCGGCTCCACCCCGGCGGCCTTTGCTGACCCGGCCAAGGGTGCCGAGCTGGCCAAGTCCCAGTTCGCCAAGGGCGCCGACGTGGTCTATGCCGCCGCCGGCGGTACCGGCATCGGTGTCTACCAGGCTGCCAAGGACGAAGGCAAGCTGGCCATCGGCGTGGATTCCAACCAGAACCACCTGCAACCGGGCACCATGCTGACCTCCATGGTCAAGTCCGTGGGTCTGGCTGCGTACAAGAGCTGGGATGACGCTGCCAAGGGCAGCTGGAAGCCGGGCATCCAGTCCCTGGGTCTGGCCGAAGGCGGTGTTGACTGGGCGCTGGACGACAACAACGCCAAGCTGATCACCCCGGAGATGAAGGCCAAGGTCGAGAGCATCAAGGCCGACATCATCGCCGGCAAGATCAAGGTGCACGACTACATGAGCGACAACGCCTGTAAGTACTGAGTCACTGCTACGACTCTCAACCTGTGATGACCGGCCCGCACGGGCCGGTTTTTAGTCTCTACTTCATGACCCGCAAGGACTGCATCATGGACCAGACAGATCGCTATGCCATCGAATTAAGAGGTATCGATAAGCGGTTCGGCGACGTGTACGCCAACAAGCAGATCGACCTCCAGGTTCGTAAAGGCAGCATTCACGGCATCGTCGGTGAAAACGGCGCCGGCAAGTCGACCCTGATGAGCATCATTTACGGTTTCTACCACGCCGACAAAGGCGAGATGCTGATCGACGGTAAACCCTTCAAACCCCATGGCTCACAAGATGCGATTGCCGCAGGCGTGGGCATGGTGCACCAGCACTTCATGCTGGTGAACAACTTCACCGTGCTGGAGAACGTCATCCTCGGCGCGGAAAACGGCTGGCACCTGGGCAAGAGCCTGGCGGCGGCCGAGAAACTGCTCGGCGAGCTGGCCCGTGACTATGGTCTCGAGGTGCCGCTGCACGAGAAGGTCGAGGATCTGCCGGTGGGCCTGCAACAGCGAGTCGAGATCCTCAAGGCGCTCTATCGCGGCGCCCGCATCCTGATCCTGGACGAGCCCACCGGGGTGCTGACCCCGCAAGAGGCGGACCACCTGTTCGAGGTGCTCAAGAAGCTGCGGGATCAGGGGGCGACCATCATCCTCATCACCCACAAGCTGCGGGAGATCCTGGCCATCACGGATCAGGTCTCCATCATGCGCCGGGGCGAGATGGTGGCCCACGTCGCCACCAAAGACACCGACAAGGAGCAGCTCGCCGAGCTGATGGTGGGCCGCAAGGTGCGCCTCAAGGTCGACAAGGGCAGCGCCCATCCGGGCGAGGCCAAGCTCAAGGTCGAGGGTCTCTCTTACGTCGATGACGCCGGGGTGGAGCGGGTCAAGTCCGTCAGCTTCGCGGTGCGCGCCGGGGAAGTGGTCGGCATCGCCGGGGTCTCCGGCAACGGCCAGTCCGAGCTGCTCAGCCTGCTCGGCGGCATCCTCAAGCCGAGCAAGGGCAGCTTCACCCTCGTCGGGGAGCAGACCCACGAGGTGAGCCTGAGCCACCCGGCGGATCCGGAGCAGGTGCGCAACTTCGGCCTCGGCCACATCCCGGAAGACAGGCACAAGATGGGGCTCATCAATCGCTTCGAGGCGAAAGAGGCCTTCATCCTCGGCTATCACCGCCGTGCCCAGTACAACAAGGGCTGGCTGCAGGACAAGGAGGCGATCCGCCAGGATTGCCAGGCCAAGATGGACAAGTGGGACGTGCGCCCGCCGAGCCCGGAGCACAAGACCGCGAACTTCTCCGGCGGCAACCAGCAGAAGCTGGTGATCGCCCGGGAGGTGGAGCAGGATCCGGACGTGCTGCTGGTCGGTCAGCCGACTCGGGGCGTCGACATCGGCGCCATCGAGTACATCCACCAGCAGATCATCGCCATGCGCGACAAGGGCAAGGCCGTGCTGCTGGTGTCGGTGGAGCTGGACGAGATCATGAGCCTCTCCGACCGCATCCTGGTCATCGCCGATGGCCGCATCGTCGGCGAGCTGGACGGCGCCAGGGCGGATGAACGCACCATAGGCCTGATGATGGCAAACATAGTTCCCGACGAGGTGGCGGCCAGCCAGCCCCAGGGAGTGACCCCATGAGCCAGCAACCCATTCGCAACACCGTGGGCCGGATGACCGCCCACCCCTTCGTCCCCGACGAGACTGCCAAGGAGGCTCGCCCATGAGCCAAGCACGTGTTCCCGCCTGGATCTCCGTGGGCGTCCTGCCCGCGCTCAATATCCTGCTGGCCTTCCTGGTGTCGGCCATCCTGTTCTACTACCTCGACATCAACCCGGTCGAGGCGGCCGAGATCATGTGGTACGGCGCCTTCGGCACCGGCGAGGGGATAGGCTTCACCCTCTACTACGCCACCGGCTTCATCTTCACCGGTCTCGCGGTGGCGGTGGCCTTCCACGCCGGCCTGTTCAACATCGGCGGTGAGGGGCAGGCCTACATCGGCGGCCTCGGCGTCGGGCTGGTCTGCCTGCTGCTCGGCGACGTGCTGCCGTTCGCCCTGCTGCTGCCGCTGGCCATCATCGCCGGCGGCCTGTTCGGCGCGGCCTGGGCCTTCATCCCGGCCTGGCTGCAGGCCAAGCGGGGCAGCCACATCGTCATCACCACCATCATGTTCAACTTCATCGCCGCCTCCCTGATGGCCTACCTGCTGGTCGACATCTTCAAGCCGGCGGGCTCCATGGCCACCGAGAGCAAGGTGTTCGCCGAGGCGAGCTGGCTGCCGAAGATGAGCGAACTGCTGGCCGGCTTCGGCATGGAAGTCCCGAACAGCCCGCTCAACATCAGCTTCTTCTGGGCGCTGATCTGTGCGCTCCTGGTCTGGGTCTTCATCTGGCATACCCGCTGGGGCTACGAGATCCGCTCCGTGGGTGCGAGCCAGAGTGCCTCCGCCTATGCGGGCATCTCCTACCCCAGGGTGGTGATCCTGGCCATGGTGATCTCCGGCATGCTGGCGGGCTTCTTCGCCCTCAACGTGCTGCAAGGTGAGCTGCACCAGATCAAGCTGAACTTCGTGGAAGGTTTCGGCTTCACCGGCATAGCAGTGGCGCTGATGGGTCGCAACCACCCGGTCGGCGTCATCATCGCCAGTCTGCTGTTCGGCTTCCTCTACCAGGGCGGCGCCGAGCTCAGCTTCGAGTTCGGGGTGGACCGCAACATCGTCGTGGTGCTGCAGGGTCTGGTGATCCTGTTCTGCGGCGCGCTGGAGCACATGCTGCGCCCGCGCATCGAGCAGGCCTACCTGGCCTTCGCCAACCGCACGGCCGCGCAAGTCAAAGGAGCCTGACCATGTTCGAAACGCTGATATTGATGCTGGATGCCACCATTCGTACCGCACCGCCGCTGATCCTGGCCGCCATGGCGGGGATGTTCTGCGAGCGCTCCGGGGTGGTCAACATCGCCCTGGAGGGCAAGCTGCTGGCAGCTGCCTTCGCGAGCGCGGCTGCGGCGGCCGTCACCGGCTCCGCCTGGATTGGGCTGGGGGTCGGGGTGGGCGTCTCCATCCTGTTCGCCCTGATGCACGGCTTCGCCACCATCACCCACCGGGGGGATCAGGTGGTGAGCGGCATGGCCATCAACATCCTGGCAGCCGGCCTGACCGTCACCCTGGGACGTTACTGGTTCGATCAGGGCGGCCAGACGCCGGCGCTCTCCGGTGATGCCCGCTTCGCTCCCATCGACCTGCCCTACGCCAAGGAGCTCTATGACGTGCCCGTCATCGGCCAGCTCTACAGCGAGCTCCTGAGCGGTCACTCCCTGCTGGAGTACGTGGCGTTCGCCGCCGTGCCCCTGGCCTGGTGGGTGCTGTTTCGCACCCGTTTCGGCCTGCGCCTGCGGGCGGTGGGCGAGGCCCCGGCAGCGGTGGACACCGCCGGTATCTCCGTGGTGCGCATGCGCTACACGGCGCTCATCATCGGCGGCCTGCTGGCCGGCATCGGGGGCACCTATCTGGCGGTGGCCCAGACCGCCCAGTTCATCCCCAACATGAGCGCGGGCAAGGGCTTCATGGCCCTGGCGGCCCTGGTGTTCGGCAAGTGGCGCCCCTGGAACGCCATGGCGGCCTGCCTGCTGTTCGGCTTCCTCGATGCGGTCGCCATCCGGCTGCAAGGGGTCAGCATCGGCGACTTCCCGATCCCGGTGCAGGCCATCGAGGCGCTGCCCTACATCCTGACGGTCTTCCTGCTCGCCGGTTTCATCGGCAAGGCGGTGGCACCCAAGGCCCTCGGCACTCCCTACGTCAAGGAGCGGGAATAGCCCCGTCCTTCATGCCATGCAAAAAGGCCCGCTTGTGCGGGCCTTTTCTTTTTGAACGCTCAACCAACCGGCCGCACCAGGGCGGGCTGATGGGGGTCGCTAAGGCGCTCGGCCAGGTAGTCCACCAGCAGCCGCACCTTGGGGGAGAGGTGGCGGTTGTGGGGATAGAGGGCCCAGATCCCCTCCGCCGGCGCCCGCAGCTCCGGCAGCAGCTCGATAAGCTCCCCCCGGGCCAAGTGGTCGCTGACGTAGTAGTCCGGCAGCTGGATGATGCCGATCCCCTTGAGGGCCGCATCCAGCAGGGCGTGACCGCTGTTGCACTGCAGCAGGCCGTGGACCCGCACGCTGTGGGGGCGGCCATCCAGGGTGAAGTGCCACTCGTCGCTGTTGCCCACCAGACAGGTGTGACGGGCAAGTTCGGAGAGGCTGTTGGGCATGCCGTGGCGGGCGGTGTAAGCCGGGGAGGCGCACACATAGGGCACCCGCTGCGCCAGCTTGCGCGCCACCAGGCTGGAGTCCTTGAGGTGGCCCAGTCGCAGCGCCAGATCGTAGCCCTCGTGCACCAGATCCAGCAGCTGGTTGGTGAGGTTGAGGGTCACCTCCAGCTGGGGGAAGCGCACCATGAAGTCGTTCACCAGGGGGGCGATGCGGCTCTCGCCGTAGGAGACGGGGGCCGTGATGCGCAGGGTGCCCTGCGGCACCGCTTGATGACGCCCCACCGCCAGCTCCGCCTCGTAGAGGTTGTCGAGCAGCTGGCGGCAGTGGCGAAAATAGATCTCCCCGAGCTCGGTGAGCCGCACCTGGCGGGTGGTGCGCAGCAGCAACTTGGCCTGCAGCCTGTCTTCCAGCTGCGCCACCTGGCGGCTCACCTGGGCCACCGAGACCCCGAGCTTGCGTGCGGCCGGGGTAAAGCCCCCCTGCTCCGCCACGCTGACAAATTCACAGACCCCTTCCCAACCGAACATTATTACCTGTGTGTAAAAGTGATTTCAGATTTCACCTTATTATCACCAAATCGGCGGGAAACTACACTGGATCTCCGAACTCATTTCCGTTCATCCAACCACTACGAGGACGTCATTCATGGCACAGGTTCAAAGCATCAAGTGTAAGGCCGCCATCGCCTGGGGACCAGGCCAGCCCCTCTCCATCGAAGAGGTCGAGGTCATGCCGCCCCAGGCCGGTGAAGTGCGGGTGCGGATCGTCGCCACCGGCGTCTGCCACACCGATGCCTTCACCCTGTCCGGCGAAGATCCGGAAGGGGTCTTCCCCTGCATCCTGGGCCACGAAGGGGGCGGCATCGTCGAATCCGTCGGCGAGGGCGTCACCAGCGTCAAGGTGGGCGATCACGTGATCCCGCTCTACACCCCCGAGTGCGGCGAGTGCAAGTTCTGCAAGTCCGGCAAGACCAACCTGTGCCAGAAGATCCGCGCCACCCAGGGCAAGGGGCTGATGCCGGACGGCACCACCCGCTTCTCCAAGGATGGCCAGCCCATCTATCACTACATGGGCACCTCCACCTTCAGCGAATACACTGTGCTGCCGGAGATCTCCATCGCCAAGGTGGATCCGGCCGCCCCCCTGGAAGAGGTCTGCCTGCTGGGCTGCGGCGTCACCACCGGCATCGGCGCCGTGATGAACACCGCCAAGGTCAAGGAGGGTGAGAGCGTCGCCATCTTCGGGCTGGGGGGTATCGGCCTCTCCGCCATCATAGGCGCGCGCCTCGCCAAGGCCGGCCGCATCATCGCCATCGACATCAACGAGAGCAAGTTCGAGCTGGCCCGCAAGCTGGGTGCCACCGACTGCATCAACCCGAACACGTTCGACAAGCCCATCCAGGAGGTGATCGTCGAGATGACCGACGGCGGCGTCGACTTCTCCTTCGAGTGCATCGGCAACGTCAAGGTGATGCGCGCGGCGCTGGAGTGCTGCCACAAGGGCTGGGGCGAATCCGTCATCATCGGCGTGGCCGGTGCGGGCCAGGAGATCAGCACCCGTCCGTTCCAGCTGGTCACCGGCCGGGTGTGGCGCGGCAGCGCCTTCGGGGGCGTGCGCGGTCGCAGCGAGCTGCCGAGCTACGTGCAGCGCTACATGCAGGGTGAGTTCAAACTGGACGACTTCATCACCCACACCATGCCCCTCGAGCAGATCAACGAGGCGTTCGATCTGATGCACGAAGGCAAGAGCATCCGCACCGTTATCCACTACTGATCCCATGAGAGCCCCGCCCATCGATGAATAGGCGGGGCGAGGAGTCCTTCGATGAATCTGGACATCATCAGCAGCAACAAGAGCTTCGACGGCTGGCACAAGCAGTATCGCCACCGCTCCACCGCGCTCGATTGCGAGATGCGTTTCGCCATCTACCTGCCACCCCGGGCCCTCACCGGCCAGAAGGTGCCCGTGCTCTACTGGCTCTCCGGCCTCACCTGCACCGACGAGAACTTCATGCAGAAGGCCGGGGCCCAGCGCATCGCCGCCGAGCTCGGCATCGCCCTGGTGGCACCGGACACCAGCCCCCGCGGCGAGGGAGTGGCAGACGATCCCGGCTATGACCTTGGCATGGGGGCCGGCTTCTACGTCAACGCCACCCAGCATCCCTGGCGCGACCACTACCAGATGTACGACTACGTCACCCGGGAGCTGCCCGATCTCATCGAGACCCACTTCCCGGTCTCGACGAAACGCGCCATCAGCGGCCACTCCATGGGGGGCCACGGTGCCCTCATCGCCGCCCTGCGCGAACCCGGTCGCTACCGTTCGGTGTCGGCCTTCAGCCCCATCAGCCACCCGAGCCGCTGCCCCTGGGGCCAGAAGGCGCTCGGAGCCTACCTCGGCAACAACCCCTTGCTGTGGCAGGAGTGGGATGCCTGCCAGCTGCTGCGCCATCACGACAGCCCGCCCCTGCCGACCCTGGTGGACGTGGGGCTGGACGACCCCTTCCTGACCGAACAGCTCGGCATCGATACCCTGGCCGAGGTGGCCGGCACCAAGGGCTGGCCCCTCGAGCTCAACCGTCACCCCGGCTACGACCACAGCTACTACTTCGTGGCGAGCTTCATCGAGGCGCACCTTCGCTTCCACGCCCGCCATCTGGGCGACGCGGCCCAGAAGTAAGGGGCCAGACCTGGTGGCGGCCACCATGCTGGCCGCCCCGAGACACAAGGAACGAGAAACAAGGATGCCTCTATTCACCACATTGCTGGCCATGCCGGATCAGTTCGAGGGACTGCTTGCCCAGGTGCCCGACGAGTACCTGGACTGGGAGCCCGCCAACTGGGCCGGGATCCCCTCCGAGCGTTTCAGCGCCCGGGGGCACCTCTGCCACCTGCTGGACATCGAAACTCTGGGCTATCAGGTGCGCTTTCGCCGCACCCTGGCGGAGAGCCTGCCCGAACTGGCCTCCCTCGATGGCTATCAGCTGGCGCAGGACAACCTGTACCGGCAGCAGGCTCCCGCCGTGCAGCTGGCGCGCTTTCGCACCGCCCGCCTGCAGACCGTCGAATGGCTGAAGACGGTGCCGTCCGACGCCTGGCAGCGTCGGGCACGCTACGGCAACTATGGGGAGGTGACCCTGGATGGCCTGGTTCGCCTGCTCGTCAGCCACGACCACCAGCACCTCGCCGGCATGCAGTGGCTGCTGATGCGCCTGAATGCGGATCATCGCCTCGCCCTGCCCCTCGCCTGAGACAAGGCCCAACACCCGCGGATAACAAAACAGGCCCTGCCGGGCCTGCGTCTTTATCAGGATAGGGCGGGCGACTCAGCCCCCCAGCCGGCTCACCCGGCCGGAGCCCGCGATCTCGCTGGTCAGGGCGGGATCGCCCCAGTAACCGACCGAGCCGGCACCGGCGATGCCGATCTTCAGCTGCCCGCTGGCCCGCACCTTGACGTCGCCGCTGCCCGCGATGTTGACCTCCACCTCCCTGCCTTCGAACCCCTCGCCCGAGACGCCGCCGGCACCGGCCACGTTCAGCTCGATCTCCCTGGCCGAGCCTTGCCCCAGAGCCAGGCTGCCCGCCCCGGCCACGTTGCCCTCCAGCCGGTTTACCTCCAGCCGGTCGGCGACGATGTCGCCCAGGCCCGCCACCGACAGCACCAGCTCATTCCCCTTGAAGCCGCTCAGGTCGCCGCGAGCCAGGCCCGCCAGGGCCAGCGCCTCCACCCGGGGCAGGGTGATGTCGATGTCGATGGGCTCGGAGAGCTCGAACCGGTAGCCATCCCTCACCTTCATCTCCAGGGTATCGTCCCGCTCCGTCAGCACCAGATAGGGCAGCAGATCCTCCTGCCCACGGATCACTATGCCCCTCTGCTCCCCCGCCTTCAGGTGGATGCTGGCCGGCACTGCCGCCTCCACCCGGGTCACCTGCAGGCCCAGGCCATGGTGCTGCTCGATGACGGGGCCACTCCCCCTCACCAGGGTATCATCCAGCTGATTGCAGCCCCCCAGCCCCAGAGCCAGCATCGCCCCCAGAATCCACTTCATGTCTCTCTCCCTGTTGATGGCCGGTTTCGGCCCAATGGTTCTCGTTCGGACCAGATGATGGCAATCCCTGTGCCATAATCTCAATTATATGATTTATATGCTCTTTTCTATTTTACCTGGTCATGTCATCAGGCTGTAAGGTGCCATTTAGACCATATGTTGGCAAAACTGGCCATGCCCGGACGGGGAGGCGTTCCCCCGGCGGCCCCCCGCCATGGCGGCAGAGATCGACAGTTTTTTGTTGTCGCGCCGGTCTGTTGAGCCAATAGTGATACCTGGTGCGTATAGAGCACTCCATCGATGCATACCAACAAGGAGTCAGAGCGTGACCCAAGCCAGCCACCCCTTCGTCACCCCAGAGGGCCTGCCCGCCCCCACACGAACCCCGCTGTTGACCGGCACGGATCCCGAGCACAAGCGCCGCGAGCTGCTCGCCTACTTCTGCCAGACGTTTGATCTCTATGACTCCCTGTTCGAGTGCCTGGCCGACGAGCGCGCCTGGTTCAACAAGGCGATCCCCCTGCGCCACCCGCTCATCTTCTACTACGGCCACACCGCCGCCTTCTTCGTCAACAAACTGTTGGCGGCCCGCCTCATCGAAGGGCGCCTCGATCCCCGCATCGAGGCCATGGTCGCCATCGGGGTGGACGAGATGAGCTGGGACGATCTGGACGAGACCCATTACGACTGGCCCTCCGTCAGCGAGCTGCGCGCCTATCGCGGCCGGGTGCGCGCCCTGGTGGTCGACTTCATCGAGAAGATGCCGATCGAACTGCCCATCGGCTGGCAAAGCCCGGCCTGGGTCATCCTGATGGGGATAGAGCACGAGCGCATCCATCTCGAGACCTCCAGCGTGCTGATCCGCCAGCTGCCGCTCGCCTGGGTGCGCAGCCAGCCCCAGTGGCCGGTCTGCCCCGAGGCGCGCCATCGCCGTGACGAAGTGCCCGCCAACAGCCTGCTGCCGGTGGCCGTTGGCCGGGTGCGGCTCGGCAAGCAGGACGCCACCTACGGCTGGGACAACGAATATGGCGAGCGCCATATCGAACTGGCCCCCTTCCAGGCCAGCCGCATGCTGGTGAGCAACGCAGAATTTTTCGACTTCGTGCAGGCCGGCGGTTACGAGACCCGGGCCTGGTGGGATGACGAAGGCTGGGGCTGGCGCCAGTATGCCAGGGCGCGCATGCCCACCTTCTGGGTCGGCAACCCCGCCGAGCCCGAGCAACTGCAACTGCGGCTGATGACCGAGCAGGTCCCCATGCCCTGGGACTGGCCGGTGGAGGTGAACCAGCTGGAGGCCGCCGCCTTCTGCCGCTGGAAGGCGGATCAGACCGGCCTGCCCATCCAGCTGCCGAGCGAGGCGGAGTGGATGCTGCTGCGGGAGCAACTGGCCGGCGATCAGCCGGATTGGATCGAGGCGCCCGGCAACATCAACCTGGCCCGCTTCGCCTCCTCCTGTCCGGTGGATGCCTGCCCCCAGGGCAGCTTCTTCGATCTGGTGGGCAACGTCTGGCAGTGGACCAGCACCGCCATCGACGGCTTCGAGGGGTTCAAGGTGCATCCCCTCTACGACGACTTCTCCACCCCCACCTTCGACGGCAAGCACACCCTCATCAAGGGCGGGAGCTGGATCAGCACCGGCAACGAGGCACTCAAATCCTCCCGCTACGCCTTCCGTCGCCACTTCTTCCAGCACGCGGGCTTCCGCTACCTGGTCTCACGCCATCAGGAGCCCGTCATCGTGAACCCTTATGAAACCGACACCCTGGTCGCCCAGTATCTCGACTTCCAGTACGGTCCGAGCCACTTCGGGGTCGCCAACTACGCCGAGGCTCTGGCCGGTCTTGCCAGCGAGCTCTGCGGCCGCCATGAGCGGGCGCTCGACATCGGCTGCGCCACCGGCCGCGCCAGCTTCGAACTGGCCCGCCACTTCGCCCACGTGGACGGGGTCGACTACTCGGCCCGCTTCATCGACGTGGCGCTGGCGCTCGCCAGCCAGGACAGCTTCCGCTACGCGGTGCCGGTGGAAGGGGAGCTGGTGGAGTATTGCGAGGCGCGGCTCTCCCGCCATGAGCTCGGCCGCGAGCAGGCCGATCGCGTCCACTTCAGCCAGGGGGATGCCTGCAACCTCAAGCCCAAGTATGCGGACTACGATCTGGTGCTCGCCTCCAACCTCATCGACCGGCTGCGGGAACCCGCCCGCTTCCTGCGGGACATTGCTCCGCGCCTTCGCAGCGGCGGCCTGCTGGTGCTCACCAGTCCCTACACCTGGCTGACCGACTACACCCCCAGGGCCAACTGGCTCGGCGGCATCCGGGAAAATGGCGAGGCCCTCGGCACCTATCAGGCGCTGCAGCGGCTGCTGGCGGAGGAGTTCGAGGAATACATGCCCCCGAGGGACGTCCCCTTCGTCATCCGCGAGACCGCCCGCAAGTACCAGCACACGGTGGCCCAGCTCACCGTCTGGCGCAGACGCTGACGAGGCGGCAAACGAAAGAGGGAGGCCCACTGGCCTCCCTCTTCTTTATCCGGACGTCTTACCCCTGCTGCACCTGGGGCACCGTCTCCTGCTCGCGGTAGCGACGGGCCAGCACGGCGCACACCATCAGCTGGATCTGGTGGAAGATCATCAGGGGCAGCACCATGACCCCGACGCTGGCAGCCGGGAACATGACGTTGGCCATGGGCACCCCGTTGGCCAGGCTCTTCTTGGAGCCGCAGAAGACGATGGTGATCTCGTCCGCCTTGCCAAAACCGAGGCGACGGCTGATCCAGACGTTCCAGCCCAGCACCAGTGCCAGCAGCACACAGCTCAGCAGCACGATACTGGCGAGATCGTACCAGCCGACCTGGTGCCAAATCCCCTGCACCACCGCCTCGCTGAAGGCCACATAGACCACCAGCAGGATGGAGCTCTGATCCAGCTTGCCGATGAGCGGCCGGTGACTGTCGACCCAGCGGCCGATGAGCGGGCGCGACAGATGGCCCACCACGAACGGCAGCATCAGCTGCACCATGATGGCCTGAATGGAGTGCCAGGTATCGACCCCCTCCCCCTGTACATTGATCATCAGCCCCACCAGCACAGGCGAGAGGAAGATACCGAGGATGCTGGAGGCCGAGGCGCTGCACACCGCCGCCGACACATTGCCGCCGGCCATGGAGGTGAAGGCGATGGCCGACTGCACGGTGGCGGGCAAGGCGCAGAGATAAAGGAAGCCGAGGTAGATGGCCGGGCTCAGCCAGTGGGGCACCAGGGGCGTGAGCAGCAGCCCCAGCAGCGGAAACAGCACGAAGGTGCTGGCCATCACCACCAGGTGCAGCCGCCAGTGGCCGAGGCCCGCCAGCAGGTTCTGGCGCGACAGCTTGGCACCATGCATGAAGAACAGCAGCGCCACCGCCAGCTTGGTCAGCAGACCGAACCAGACGGCCACCTGCCCCTCGCAGGGGAAGAAGGAGGCCAGCGCGACCACCACAATCAGTACAGAGGTAAAGGGATCCAGACGCACGAGCGGTCTCCGGTGAAAGCAGATCCCGTCCCCGCGCGGGGCCGGTGATCGGGGACGACAGGAAACACAACAGGAGCTGTGGCACAGCTCCTGTTGAAACGAATCCCCAGCTTACCCCGATAAGCGGGAGGCGCAAAGTTGAGCGCCCCCCCTTTATCTGCCGGAAATTAAGCAAGCCCGGCTGGCCACCGGATCCGGCCAGCCTTGTGTCTCAACTCTGCTTGGCCAGCGTGCCGCCGTCGTTCGCTCCACCGGCCAGCCTGCGGGCCTGCCGCTTCTCGAAGCGGGAGATCCACCAGTAGGCCAGCGCCGAGAAGACCGCCGTCATGAAGACGTTGATGAAGAAGGCGCGCACCAGATCGACCCCCGCCGGGAAGGCGGAGGCACTCATGCTCACCACGAAGATGGCGATCAGCACCGACACCACCGCCATGCCGAATTTGCGCGACCCCATGCGGAACTCGCGGGGAGTGTCGTCATGTTTCCAGCGGAACACGAAGTAGGCCACCATGATGAAGATCGGCGGCAACATGGCAGTCCCTGCGGTGAGATTGATGGCGGTGTTCATCATCTGCTGCACCGATTCCGAGCCGAAGCCGTTGACCACCAGCATCACGAACACGAAAGCAAACTGCCACCAGGCGGCGCGCACCGGCACGCCGTGCTCGTTGAGCTGGGTGGTCTTCTCGCCGTAAACCCCTTGCGGGATCTCGGAGAAGTGGATCTTCACCGGCGCCGAGGTCCACATCATCATGGAGCCGAACATGGCGATGAACAGCACCACGCCGACGAAGCGGCCCACCAGCGCCTCCGACAGCTGGAAGTACTGGGCCATGCCGGTGAAGATCTCCACCATGCCGCCGGCATAGGTGAGGCTCTCGCGCGGTACGAACACGTTCACCAGCAGGGAACCGACCGCATACATGGCACCGATGACGACGCCGGCACTGATGATCACCTTGATGAAGGATTTCTGGCCCCCCTTCACGTCATTGAGGTAGGCCGCTGCCGTCTCGGCACCGCCCGCCGCCTGGAAGATCCAGCACATGATGCCGAGCGTCGCCCAGTTGACGGTGGGGGTCATGGCCTCCAGCGTAATCGGCTGGGCCGGCACGTGATCGCCGCCGAGGGCCATCAGGGCACCCAGCACATAGATGGCGAACAGGGCAAACACCCCGTAGGCCACGATCTCGGCAATCTTGCCGAGCCAGCTCGCCCCCTTGGTGGAGATGTGGGTCGCCGCCGCAAACAGCACGATGGAGATGATCGAGGTGACCATGGGGGAGAAGCTGTACTCGTACCCCAGCATGGCGTAAGAGGCGTAGGCGATGACGTTGGGCAGCAATGAGACGAACCAGAACAGGTTCACGAACCAGTAGAGGAACGAACCCAGATAGGCCATCCGGGTGCCGAGCGGCTTTTTCAGCCAGTCGTACATCCCAGACTCGGAGTTTTTGTTCGCCGAGACGAACTCGGCGATGATGAAGACGAACGGGATGAAGTAGACGATGGTCGCCAGCAGGAAGATGGGGGCGGAGCTGAGCCCCAGCTCGATGTTGTTGTTGACGATGTTGCGCACGTTGAACACGGCGGCAAAGGTCATCGACAACAGGGCAAACTTGCCTATGGTGTCGCGTACGGATTCAGACATGGTGTCCTCCAATGGACTCGCGCTCCCTGCGGGTAACGCTGTGACTCTGTGATGTGTTTGGCAAGGGTCTGTCGGCCCTGCGCTTTACTCTCTTGTTATGATCGGGCCGCTTGGGCGGCCTCGTTGGTGAACCGGTGCAGTCTCCCGCACCGGCTCGCAAAACCAGTCAGACGATCGGAGTGCCCGGTGCCATCGGCACCCGCGGCTGCAACAGCACGCTCTGGCTCTCGTCCGGGGTCTCGGCGCAGAGCAACATGCACTCGGAGCGCTCACCGCGCATTCGGGTGGGCTTGAGGTTGGTCAGCACCACCACCTCGCTGCCCATCAGCTCCTCTTCGCTGTAGTAAGGCACCAGACTGGTGACGGTCTGCAGCGGTCGCTCGCCCCCCACGTCGATCTGGACGATGTAGAGTTTGTCGGCCCCGGGGTGGCGCACCACCTCCAGCACCTTGCCCACCTTCATCTCGACCCGCTTGAATTCGGCAAACTCGATCGTCTCGCTCATGCTCTTCTCCTTATCTGGCTCAATGGTTTGCGGGTGGCCAACGGCCACCCGGTCTGATTGGGATTCAATGCAGTGCCTATGGCGCCTGCATGGCGACCTGCGCCGCCGGCTGGGCCTCTTTCGCGCGCGCCTCGGCGCTGAGGGAGGCCTCGTATCTGTTGTATTTCCACCAGGCAAAACCGAGGAAAATCACGATCCCGCCGACGTTGTAGAAGATGATGGTCATGATGTCGGCGCCGGTGGGGAAGGTGGAGGCGAGGAAGCCCACCGAGAAGATGGCGATCAACACCGACACCACGGCGATGCCGGTGGTGCGCGACCCCATCTTGAACTCCCGCGGCAGGTGATCGAGCTTCAGCCGCAGATTCAGGTAGGCCAGCATGATGAACAGCGGCGGCAACATGGAGGCGGCGGCGGTCATGTTGATGACGGTGTTCATCAGATCCTGTGCTGTGTTGGAGCCCAGGGTCGGGATCACCATCAGCGGCAGCACGATGAGGTACTGGATCCAGGCCGCCCGGGCGGGCACGCCGTTCTCGTTCAGCTCGACGGTCTTCTTGCCGAAGATGCCGGCCGGGATCTCGGAGAAGAAGATCTTTACCGGAGTGGCAGTCCACATCAGCAGGGAGCCGAACATGGCGGTGAAGGAGACCAGACCCACGAAGCGGTTCACCAGGACTTCAGGCAGACCGAAGTAGGAGGCCAGCCCCTCGAACACCTGCACCGAGCCGCCGGTGTATTTCAGGGTGCCGCTCGGCACGAAGACGTTGATCAGCAGGGAGGCGATGGAGTAGAGCACGCCGATGAAGATGCCGGCGACGATGATCACCTTCACAAAGGATTTGGAGCCGCCCTTGACGTCGTTGACGTAGACCGCCACCGACTCGGCGCCACCGGCCGCCATAAAGATCCAGGTAGTAATACCCAGGAAGGCCCAGCTGAAATCGGGAACCATGGCTTCCACCGTGATGGGGTCGGCCGGCTGCACGCCGCCGATCAGGGCCGCACCCGCCAGCAGAATGTAGGAGAGAGTCAGCAGCAGCATCAGGGACGAGGTCACCGAGGTGATGGGGCCCAGCATCTTGGCGCCGTTGGTAGAGACATAGGTGGCGAAGGCGAACAGGATCATGCTTAAGAAAGTGGTGGCCAGCGGGGTGAGGATGTACTCGTAACCCAGGAAGGCGTAAGAGGCGTAGGCGATGACCCTCGGCAGCAAAGATGTGAAGAAGAAGAGGTTCACGAACCAGTAGGTGTAGGCGGAGATGAAGGCCCAGCGACCGCCAAGGGAGCTCTTCACCCAGGCATAAACCCCCGCTTCGGAGTTCTTATTCAGTGACACAAATTCCGCAATGATCAGGCAAAACGGAATGAAGTAAAAAATGGTGGCCAGAAAGAACATCGGGGCTGACGCCAGACCGATCTCGATGTTGTTGTTGATGACGTTGTTGAAACTGAATACCGCCGCAAAGGTGAGCGACAGCAGACCGAACTTGCCTATCGTATTCCGTTTGGAATCAGACATGGTGCATCTCCAGACCTGTAGTAGTTGTCTGCGAAAGGGCGGGGCCTGAGCTGTAGGGTGAGCCCCGCGCCTTCCGGCTTTTTATCAGTACAAAATCAGCGGCTTGTTATTTGTTTTTGAAGTAGCCGCCTTCGACGGTGACCTTGATGATCACCTTGCGCACCGGGCCGTCGCCTGCGAAGCGATAGGCCTCATCGTTCTCGAAGATCACCACCTGGCCGTTGCCGACTTTCTGGCGCTCCTGCACCTCGCCGGCCAGCCACTCGCGGTCTGTGGTGTCGTCGTAAGCCTGTTCGACCCGCAGCTCATTCTTGGCAGCCCACTCCACCGTCTCCTCCCCTTCCAGGTAGTAGTGGACGTCGAAGTAACGACGTTGCCCCTCGAACAATGAGGTGGCCGGGCTGGCCCCCTCCTGCAAGCGGTAGGTGAGGGAGTCACCGATGGAGTGGCAGATCCCCGGCTTGAGGTTGCCAACGTTGTTGATGGCCTCCACGCAACGGCCCCACTTCTTGCCCTCCCGGTAGATGTTTTTGAACAGGGTCAGGTTGTCCAGGGTGATCATGCGAGGTTCCTCCCGCCGTTGATGGTGAGATCGAGCCCGGCCAGCGCAGCCGGATTGAGGTTGCCACGGGCAATGGGCAGCAGGGTCAGGCCGAAGCTGAACGGCTCGAAGCGCACCCGCCAGGAGTCCAGCACCTCGGAGCCCCAGGAGTTGGAACCGAGCCCCAGCACCTTGTGATCCAGGTTGAGAGTGAGATAGCCACTCGGTTCCAGCTCGTTGATGTGCTGCGCCGCGTGGATGTGCTCCCAGCTGTAGGGCCAGACGCTCAGGTTGATGGGGGCATCGGGCCGCACGTAGAGACCGGCGCCGTGACGGTTGGTCAGGGTTGCCCAGCGCACCTGCTGACGGTTGCCGTTGTCCTGCGGGAAGGGGTAGTGCTCCCACATCTCGCCCACCGTGCTCTGGAAGCAGTCGATCCAGTTGCTCTGGCGGCTGTCCAGATAGTTCTCGCCCGGGCCCATGCCGTAGTAGTGCACCCGGTCGAGATCCTGGCGAATACCCAGCTCGAAACCGATCTTGGGAATGATGTCGTCATAACCACCGTAGGGCTGACCGGAAAGGGCCACGTGCAGCTGGCCGTTCGGGCTCAGGGTGTAGACGTAGCGGCAGCGCATGCCGAAGTCGAACACCGGCGGCGCGATCAGGCTTTCCACCGTCACCTCGACCGCGTCACCGAGCTGACGCCAGCTCAGAGTACGGAAGTGCTCCTGCATGATCTGCAGGTGGTTCGGGTGCCACAGGCTCTCGTACTCCTGCTTGTGGTTGTCGATCATCGGCTTGAAGAAGGTGAGGCGCGGCGCCCGTTCGATCAGCTCGACACCGTCTTGCTGCCAGCTCACCAGCTTGCCATCGAGGCGCGAGAAACGCAGGGCAAAGCCGCTGCCACTCAGGGTTAGATCGAGCCGCTCATCGGCAATCTGCAATGCCGTGGCGTTGGGGTTGGCAAAGGGTTGCAGCTGACGGGTCGACTCTTTGAGCTGGAACTGGTACTGGCCCAGCTCGTGCTCCGCCGCACTGTAGCGGGTAGCGCTGGCCTTGATGACCCGCAGCTGGACGAAGGTCTCCCGCCCATCGAGGGATGGCAGTTCGAGCTGCAGCTCTGCGGTGGCACCGGGAGCAATCCCTTCCAGCCGGATTTGCTGGCTGGCCAGCAGTTCACCTTCGGCCTTAACTTCGACCAGCAGACGGATGTCGTCGAGATTGGAGAACCAGTAGCGGTTTTCCACCGCCAGCTTGCCGCTCGCCAGATCCAGCGCGCGCACCTTGACCGGGCAGATCACCTGCTTGTATTCGCGCAGGCCAGGCCCCGGAGTCTGATCCGGATAGATGAGGCCATCCATGCAGAAGTTGTAGTTGTTGGGGTAGTCGCCGAAGTCGCCGCCGTACTTGTAGACAGGGCGGCCCTGTTCGTCCTGATCCAGAATGCCGTGATCGCACCACTCCCAGATGTAGTGACCCTGAATGTGGGGATGACGGTCGAACACCTGCTGATATTCGCTGAGGCCACCCGGACCGTTGCCCATGGCGTGGGCGTATTCGCAGAGGATGCGCGGCTTAGGCATAGGGAACTCGCCGAAGCAGTTCATCTGGGAGACGCGGGAATACATGGTACTGACCACATCCACCACCTCGGTATCGCGATCCTCTTCGTAGTGCACCAGCCGGGTCGGGTCGATCCCCTTGCAGCGCCGGTACATGGCCGTGATGTTGCAGCCGTAGCCGGACTCGTTGCCGAGCGACCAGATGATGATGGAGGGGTGGTTCTTCTGGGCGTGCACGTGGCGCTCGATGCGATCCACGAACACCGGCTCCCAGAAAGGGTCGTCGGTGATGCGGCTGAGATCGCCGACGTTGGCAAAACCGTGGGTCTCCACGTCGGTCTCCGCCATCACGAACAGGCCGTACTGGTCGCACAGCTCGTAGAAGCGCGGGTCGTTCGGGTAGTGGGCGGTACGCACCGAGTTGAGGTTGTGCTGCTTCATCAGCACGATGTCGCGCTCCACCCGATCCATACCGACCGCGCGGCTCTTGAGGTGGTCGTTGTCGTGGCGGTTCACCCCGTGCAGCTTGAGGTAGTGGCCGTTGACGTAGAAGAGGCCGTCCTTGACCTTGATTTCACGCACCCCGACCCGATGCGGGATCACTTCCAGCAGATCCCCCTGACCGTTGTAGAGGGAGAGGTGCAGCTGATAGAGGTAAGGATCTTCGGCGCTCCACAGATGGGGGTTGGCCAGATCCAGCGTGAAGCGGCAATCACACTTGCCGTCGATGACAAGATGGTCGAGCGAGCCGCTGGCGATCTCGCTGCCCTGATCCAGCAGCGACCAGACCAGGCGGTGATCACGGGCAGCCGCCCCCAGATTCTCCAGCTGGATATCGCAGCTCAGGGTAGCGCTTTGATCGTCATCCGCCAGCGCGGTGCGAATGAAGAAGTCCTGCACATGGGCGGCCGGTTTGCCCACCAGATAGACGTCGCGGAAGATCCCTGCCATCCACCACATGTCCTGATCTTCGATATAAGTGGAGTCCGCCCACTGCATCACCCGCACCGAGAGCAGGTTATCGCCAGTGTTGGCATAGGCGCTGATGTCGAACTCGGCGGTGAGGCGACTGCCCTTGCTGAAGCCGACGTAGTGGCCGTTCACATAGACCTCGAAGTAGGTCTCCACCCCGTCAAACTTGATGATCACCTGCTCACCGTCCCAGGCCGGGCTCAGCGTGAAGCTGCGCTGATAGGCGCCGGTGGGGTTGTTGGTCGGCACGAAGGGCACGTCGATGGGGAAGGGAAAACCCTCGTCGGTGTACTGCAGCTGGCCATGCCCTTCCATCTGCCACATGTTGGGCACGGCGATCTGGCCCCACTCGTTCATGGGGGTGTGATAGAAGGCCTCCGGCACCTGCAGGGGGTGGTCGAAGTAGTGGAACTGCCACTGGCCGCTAAGGCTCAGAAAACGGCGGCTCAGCTCCCGCTGCATGGTGACCGCCAGCCCGTGGTCGGCATAAGAGAAGAAGTAGGCGCGCGGGGCCAGCCTGTTTTCACCAACAAATTGGACGTTTTCCCAGTTATTCACATGTCCTCCCGGAACAAGGCAACGTTAACTGGGTAAACTCTAGATAAACATTTACTAAATATCAGTTTTGAATCGGTAAAGTTTTAAGCTGATCACAATGGCTGGATGGTTTTGTGAGCGAGATCAGAAGCGGAGGATAAAAGAGGGCGGAGCAGAGAGGGCTGGCATGGATGTTGACGAGCACAGGTTTACTGACAATTAATTCGATATATAACAATATGATACTTTTTCGTTGGCTACTGATGGGAAAGAGATTTACCAGGAAGAGCTGCCGCACCACTGCAAGATGGTGCGGCTAAAATCCATTTAATTTTACTAAAACTATCGAGTGGTGCCACGCAGGGTCAATTTGCTCGGTACCAGCACCCGCAGAGGGATATCCCGCTCGTCACGCAGCCTTTCAACCAGCAGATTGACCCCCTGGGAGCCCATCAACTCGGAGTGGATCCGCACCGTGGAGAGCGGCGGGAAGGTGAACTTGGCGGTAGGGATATCGTTGACGCTGATAAGCTCGATCTGCTGGGGAATAGCCAGCCCCTTCTCGTGGATGGCACGCAGCACGCCGATGGCGATGGAGTCAGAGGCAACGAACAGCGCCCTGGGCCAGTCCCCGGCCAGCATCTCCTTCGCCAGCGTGTAGCCGGAGGCACTGGAGAAGTCCCCGCGATAGAGATCCTGCTCCTGCACCACCCCCAGCCGCTGCCCGTAGTCGAGAAACGCAAGCTCCCGCAGATCGGGCCCATCGTCCTGGCCACCGATATAACCGATGCGCTGATGGCCCTGGGCGATGAAGAAATCCACCACCTGCTGGCTGATGAGCGCCAGATCCACGTCGACCGAGTCGAACTCCCCCCGGGAGCGGCAATCGACGAACACCAGCTGGGCAGAAAGGGAGTGAAGCGCGGCGAGACGTTCCTCGGGCAGATGCCCGATGACCAGGATGCCGTCGACGGCGGAGAGCTCACGCCCTTCCGCACCGCTGTAGCAGTGGGTCAACTCGATATTGAGGCGGGCACACTGGCTCTCGATGCCGTAGCGGATGGCGAGGTAATAGGGGTCGTTGACCTCGGTACTCTGCGGGTAGGCATAGACCGCCAGGAAATGCAGCTTGCTCTTATGTACCCCTTTGCGGGCACTGCTGGTCTTGTACTCCAGACGCTCGGCAATCTCGAAGATCCGCTGTCTGGTTTCTTCCTTGACGCTCAGGCTGGGATCCTCGTTCAGCACCCTGGATACGGTCGCGAGCGAGACGCCCGCCTCCTGTGCAATTTCCTTCAACGTAGCCATCAATACCTCGCTGGCAGCATCACGTGTTAATCGGCAACGGCTAAAGAGTAACGAGCAATTCCTTGATAGCCCAGCGTTTTTACTAAAAAACCGCCAGAAGAGAGGGTGATGGCAGAAACGCAAAAAGGCCTCCCGAATGGGAGGCCTCTTCTGAATAGGTGCCTGACAGTGTCCTACTCTCGCATGGCGAATGCCACACTACCATCGGCGCTACCGCGTTTCACTTCTGAGTTCGGCATGGGTTCAGGTGGTTCCACGGCGCTAATGCCGTCAGGCAAAAAGCGTTTAAAGCTGCTTACTTAAAAATGGTGCTGATACCCAGAATCGAACTGGGGACCTCATCCTTACCAAGGATGCGCTCTACCGACTGAGCCATATCAGCACACTAACCGGTAAAGACCACGCTCAGCGCGCAATCTTGAAATGGGTGCCTGGCAGTGTCCTACTCTCGCATGGCGAATGCCACACTACCATCGGCGCTACAGCGTTTCACTTCTGAGTTCGGCATGGGGTCAGGTGGTTCCACTGCGCTATTGCCGCCAGGCAAAATCTTCAATCCAGAAAGCTGACGTGAATAACAACTTAGCTAGTGTGCTGTGTCGCTATCACTGAATTTGAGTAGTTCGTTCTATTTGCTACAAGCCTCTGAACACTTCTTGGGTGTTGTATGGTTAAGCCTCACGGGTAATTAGTATGGGTTAGCTCAACACGTCGCCGCGCTTACACACCCCACCTATCAACGTTGTGGTCTCCAACGGCCCTTTAGGACCCTCAAGGGGTCAGGGATGACTCATCTCAGGGCTCGCTTCCCGCTTAGATGCTTTCAGCGGTTATCGATTCCGAACTTAGCTACCGGGCAGTGCCACTGGCGTGACAACCCGAACACCAGAGGTTCGTTCACTCCGGTCCTCTCGTACTAGGAGCAACTCCCTTCAATCATCCAACGCCCACGGCAGATAGGGACCGAACTGTCTCACGACGTTCTGAACCCAGCTCGCGTACCACTTTAAATGGCGAACAGCCATACCCTTGGGACCGACTTCAGCCCCAGGATGTGATGAGCCGACATCGAGGTGCCAAACACCGCCGTCGATATGAACTCTTGGGCGGTATCAGCCTGTTATCCCCGGAGTACCTTTTATCCGTTGAGCGATGGCCCTTCCATTCAGAACCACCGGATCACTATGACCTACTTTCGTACCTGCTCGACCTGTCCGTCTCGCAGTTAAGCTGGCTTATGCCATTGCACTAACCTCCTGATGTCCGACCAGGATTAGCCAACCTTCGTGCTCCTCCGTTACTCTTTGGGAGGAGACCGCCCCAGTCAAACTACCCACCAGGCACTGTCCGCGAGCCCGATTCAGGGCCCTGCGTTAGAACATCAAACATACAAGGGTGGTATTTCAAGGACGGCTCCAGCGCAACTGGCGTCACGCCTTCAAAGCCTCCCACCTATCCTACACATGTAGGTTCAATGTTCA
>NZ_CP077363.1:1197500-1242500 GCF_019048365.1 Aeromonas sp. FDAARGOS 1415
GCCCCTTGAAGCCCGCCGAGATCGCCTTCCTCAAGACCTCGGCCGACAACTATGTCCTGCTCAAGGACGAATATCTGCAAGAGGCCTGAGTACACTCAGCCACAAACAGGAAGCCCGGCATGATGCCGGGCTTCGCGTCTTATATAGCTATATAGGTGTCGATGGCGACTGCCAGAGATCAGTGGGCCTGCTCCCAGTTGTCACCGGTGCCCGCCTCAACCACCAGCGGCACATGCAATTCGGCAGCGGCTGACATCTTCTCCTTGATGAGCGCGATGTACTCCTCCAGCTTCTCTTCGCGGATCTCGAACACCAGTTCATCGTGCACCTGCATCAGCATGCGGATCGACTCGTCTTCAATCCCCCGGATCCAGCCGTCCACGTTGATCATGGCGCGCTTGATGATATCGGCGGCCGTACCCTGCATGGGGGCGTTGATGGCGGCCCGTTCCGCTGCCTTGCGCAGACCGGCGTTGCGGGACTTGATGTCCGGCAGATAGAGGCGACGGCCAAACAGGGTTTCGACATAGCCCTGGGCTTCCGCCTGCTGGCGGGTACGCTCCATGTACTCCAGCACGCCCGGGTAGCGTTCGAAGTAGAGATCCATGTACTTCTGCGCCTCGGCACGGCCGATGCCCAGCTGTTTGGCAAGACCGAAGGCGCTCATGCCGTAGATGAGGCCGAAGTTGATCGCCTTGGCGCTGCGACGCATGTCGCTGGTCACCGCATCAAGTTCAACCCCGAATACCTCGGCGGCGGTCGCCTTGTGGATGTCCTTGCCCTCGGCGAAAGCGGTCAGCAGCCCCTTGTCACCGGAGAGGTGGGCCATGATGCGCAGCTCGATCTGGGAGTAGTCCGCCGCCACCAGCTTGTAACCGGCGCTCGGGATGAAGGCTTGCCGAATCCGGCGCCCCTGCTCGTTGCGCACCGGGATGTTCTGCAGGTTGGGATCGGTAGACGAAAGCCGCCCGGTCGCCGCCACCGCCTGATGATAGGAGGTATGCACCCGCCCGGTCTGCGGCTTGATCATCAGCGGCAGCTTGTCGGTGTAGGTGGACTTGAGCTTGGCCAGGCCACGATGTTCCATCAAAAGACGCGGCAGCTCATAGGTTTCCGCCAGCTCGGCCAGCACCTCTTCCGCAGTGGAAGGGGCTCCTTTCGGAGTCTTCTTGATGATCGGCAGCCCCAGCTTGGTAAAGAGGATCTCCCCCAGCTGCTTGGGCGAGGAGAGGTTGAACTCCTGCCCGGCCAGCTCGTGGGCCTGCTTCTCCAGCTCTGCCAGACGCACTTCGATCTCCTGGCTCTGCTGATGCAGCAGCCTGGGTTCGATGGTGGTGCCGAGCCGCTCCATCCGGGCCAATACCGGCAGCAGCGGCAGTTCGATCTCGCTGAATACCTTGGCGAGGCCAGGCTCGGCTGCGAGCTTGCCCCACAGCGCCTGATGCAGGCGCAGGGTGATGTCGGCATCTTCCGCCGCGTAGGGGGCCGCCTGCTCCAGTTCGATCTGGTTGAAGGTGAGCTGCTTGACCCCCTTGCCGGCAATCTCTTCGAACGAGATGGTCTCGACGTTCAGATACCTGCGGGCCAGCGAGTCCATGTCGTGACGGCTGGCGGTGGAGTTGAGCACATAGGACTCCAGCATGGTGTCGTAGGCGATACCCTGCAGCTCGATGCCGTGGTTGAGCAACACGTTGCGATCGTACTTGAGGTTCTGTCCCACCTTGAGATGAGATGCGTCTTCCAGCAGCGGTTTGAGCTTGCCGAGCACCACGGCCTCGGTCAGCTGCACCGGCGCACCCAGATAGTCGTGGCCGAAGGGCACATAGGCCGCCTTGCCCGGTTCGATGGCGAAGGAGACGCCAACGACCCGCGCCTCCATATAGTCGAGACTGGTGGTCTCGGTGTCGAAGGCAAACAGCGGCGCCGCCTTCAGGCGTGCCAGCCAGTCGTCGAACTCGGCCTCGTCCAGAATGCAGCAGTAGTCGGTTTCGATGGCCGCTTCCTGTGGAGCGGCGTCTGCCTCCTCCTCAGTAGAAACGGACCCTTCCTCACCACCGGACTCCAGCTCTTTTATCAGGTTGCGCAGCTCGTACTCGCGATAGACCGCCAGCAGCGCCTCCTTGTCGATGGGGCCAAGCTCCAGCTCTTCCAGGCTCTGCTCCAGCTCGACGTCAGTCTTGATGGTGGCGAGCACATAGGAGAGGCGCACCTGCTCCTCCTGCTCGCGGAACTTGTCGGCAAACGCCTTGGAACCACGGAAGCCGAGCGCAGCCACCTTGTCCAGGTTGGCGGCGATCTCGTCGATGCTGCCGATCCCCTGCAGCAAGGCCAGCGCCGTCTTCTCCCCGACGCCGGTCATGCCGGGGATGTTGTCCACCTTGTCCCCCATCAGGGCCAGGTAGTCGATGATGAGCTCGGGCGGCACCCCGAACTTCTCGATCACCCCTTCCCTGTCGGTCTTCACGTCCTTCATGGTGTCGATCAGGGTGACATGGTCGGAGACCAGCTGCGCCATGTCCTTGTCCCCCGTGCTGATCAGCACCGGCAACTGTTTCTCAGTCGCCTGACGGGCCAGGGTGCCGATCACGTCGTCCGCCTCCACCCCTTCAACCATCAGGAAGGGGAAGCCCATCGCCTTGATCATCTGGTGGATGGGGGCGACCTGGCTGCGCAGATCGTCCGGCATGCTGGCACGGGTCGCTTTGTACTCGGGATAGATGTCGTCGCGGAAGGTCTTGCCCTTGGCGTCGAATACCACGGCCACGTGGCAGTCGGGGTACTGTTTGCGCAGGCTGCGCATCATGTTGGCCATGACACGGACGGCGCCGCTAGGCAAACCGGTCGAGGTGCGCAGATCGGCCTGCTGGGAGGCAAAGAAGGCGCGGTAAAGGTATGAAGAGCCGTCGACCAGAATAAGGGGGTTGCTAGGGGCCATGAAATCGTCCTGCCAGAGATAAACAGCCGCTAGGATGCCACAGGGCCCGCACCACACCAAGGGGCAGCCCCTCCCCTCTGCACGCCATCGCAAGCAGACCACCTTGTGGATAACTCTGTGCTCAAAAATAGCCGCGTGACGACACCACCCTGACAAAGCTGTGGATTAAAATATAAAAATACATTTAAAACAAAGCATTAAGATCAACAAAACACACCTTGAAAGGCAGTCCATGATCTCGATCAATGTGGAAAAAAATTGAGAGGGGTAGCTGAGGCAGGATCCAAAACGAAACAATCCTAGCACAGCAAGATGACTTGACCAGCCGAGGTCGAACGATAACCATACAAAAGTACAACAATTGACCCTGGCTCACATTTTCAACAACGAGGAGTCCGCCATGAAAAAAGTGGCCGTGATCTTGAGTGGCTGTGGCGTGTTCGATGGCGCCGAAATCCATGAGGCCGTCATCAGCCTGCTGGCACTGGCCCGTCAGGGGGCATCCGTTCAATGCTTCGCCCCCAATGTCCCTCAGCTTCATGTCATCAATCACCTGACCGGCGAGGTCAGTGCGGGGGAGAGCCGCAACGTGCTGGTCGAGGCCGCCCGCATCTGCCGCGGCCAGATAAAGGACGTGGCCGAGCTGGATGCGGCCGACTTCGACGCCCTGCTGCTGCCCGGCGGCTTCGGCGCCGCCAAGAACCTGTGCGACTTCGCCGTCAAGGGGGCCGATTGCCAGATCCAGCCGGATGTGCTGAAGGCCTGCCAGAGCTTTGCCAAGGCCAGGAAACCGGCGGCCTATATCTGCATCGCGCCGGCCATGATCCCGCTCATCTACGGCGCTGGTACCCTGGCCACCATAGGCAATGACGAAGGCGCCGCCAACGCCATCGAGGCAATGGGCGGCAGCCACCTCAACTGTCCGGTGAGCGAGTTCGTGGTGGATCAGGAGCGCAAGGTGATCTCCACCCCCGCCTACATGCTGGCGCAGAACATCGTCGAGGCGGCCGACGGCATCGAGAAGACGGTCAAGCAGCTGCTCGCGCTCTGATACTCCGTCCGTCCAAAACAAGCGGGCCGCTCAAGGAGCGGCCCGCTTTTATTCCGGTCAGCAGCGACAGGATCAGATGGCATCGCCCATCTGGTCCATCTTGCCCAGCAGGGCACGCAGACGCTCTTGCCAGGCAACGTGCTCGTTGCGCAGCTGATGGTTCTCGTCTTGCAGCTTGCTGTTCTGCTCTTTCAGCTCGTCCAGTTCCATCTTCAGCAGGGAGATGTTGTCGACGGCGGATTGTACTTTGGATTCGAGTTGCTCAAGGACTTCTAGTGACATATGCATACCTGTATGTTCAATTGCGATGCCCCACAGGGAGCGATTCAAGCGCGTGAAGCCAGCATACCCCGATGCGCGCGGCACAAACAAGCCAGCGCGTTGCAAAATGCGCCTTCCAGCTCGGTATTGCCTAAATATGCGTCGGTTTTTCTCGCAGGTGGCAGGCCCCCCTTTCCATGGCACGTCCCGCAATATTCACAGCCCTGCGGATCAGACTCCGTGCAGGGCGATGAAGCCTCCCATCAGCAGGCAGGCAACCCCGTACATCAGCAGGCCATAGAGCAGGTTCCAGCGCAGCAGGAGCGCGGCGCTCAGGTTGTAGCGGGATGCCAGGGCCAGGTTGGAGCCGGAGAGCGGGCTGGTGCCGGTGGCCAGCCCCCACCCCAGCAGGAAGCACATGCCGAGCAGGCTGGGATCCGGTGACAGGGGCCACAACAGAGGCGCCACCCCCGAGATGCTGATGAGGGGGTGCACGCCGACGATGGCCACCAGGAAAATCAGCAGCAGGGTCAGGCTGGCCTCCAGCCAGCCGAAGTGAATGAACAGCGGCAGGCCGTGCCCGCCGCCAAAGTCGAGCACCGACAACGCGCTGTTGATGCCCGCCGCCAGCAGGCCAGCCCCAAGGAACAGCACCAGCTGACCGCCGATGGCCGGGAAGCGCTCCACCACCTGCCGCTTGAGCGCGGCACCGCGTCCGGCCCGCGGCATGAACAGCAGCGCCAGCAGGGGGGCCACCAGCGCGATCACCGCCAGGATGCTGAGCCCGGGCCAGAACTGGTGGATCAGCAGGACCAGCAGCGCCAGGGTCACGGGCAAACCCAGGGTCTGGGGTCGCAGCGGATAACCCTCGAAATCCGCCACCCCGAGCCGCTCCACCTGCCAGGCCGTCAGCCCCATGGCAAGCAGGGCGGCCAGGATGCCAAAGGGCAGTATGCTGCCCAGTTGCAGGCCGGGAGAGTAGGTGAGCGCCACCGCCATGGCGACGAAGAAGGGGGACCAGAAGGCCGCTGCGCAGAAGATCCGGCTCAGCACCATGACCTGGCGCCGCTCCAGAGTGCCGCCCCGTTCCAGCCGATCACCGATGATGAAGAGCACCGAGAGGTTGATGACGGCACCGAGCAGATTGAGGCTGGCCATGGTGCTCCACAGCCCCTTGCGACCTTGCCAGGAGGTGGTCCCCGTCAGCAGTCCGGAGGTGGCAAGGTTGAGGGTGCTGACGGCCGCGAACATGGTGAGCATGTTGATGTTCGGCAGCAGCCAGTCCCCTGGCCTGAGGTCGGCCCCCCGCCACCAGGAGAAGATCAGCAGCAGCAGCGCCGCACCGTAGAGGGCCAGGGCCTGGCGCCTCGCGGCCCCCACCAGCCAGGGCCAGGTGAGCAGGGAGGCGGCCCAGGCGGCGATAGCCGCCGGCCAGGGGGAAAAACCCAGATAGAGATGGAGCAGGTTGAGCAGCCACATCCCCAGGATCAGAAAGCCTGACCAGCGCTTGACCATACAACGGCCTCGGTCAGGGGATCAGAGACACTGATCCATGTCCAGGGAGGGTTTGTCGCACTCGGGACGGCCCACGATCTTGGCAGGCACGCCAGCCACGGTCGTGTGGGCCGGCACCGGATTGATCACCACGCTGCCGGCACCGATCTTGGCGCCGACGCCCACTTCGATGTTGCCGAGCACCTTGGCCCCCGCCCCTATCATCACCCCTTCCCGGATCTTGGGATGGCGATCACCGCTCTCCTTGCCGGTCCCCCCCAGAGTCACGCTCTGCAGGATGGAAACGTCGTTCTCGATGACCGCGGTTTCCCCGACGACGATGCCGGTGGCGTGGTCAAACATGATGCCCTTGCCAATACGCGCGGCCGGGTGCACGTCAACCCCGAACACCACGGAGATCTGGTTTTGCAGATAGAGGGCCAGGGCGCGACGCCCCTGACGCCACAGCCAGTTGGCGACCCGGTAACCTTGCAGGGCATGGAATCCCTTGAGATAGAGCAGGGGCGTGGAGAAGAGGTCGACCGCCGGATCGCGCTCCTGCACGGCGCAGATGTCGGCGGCCACCGCCGCCAGCAGCTCGGGTTCGCTGCGCAGGGCCAGCTCGATCACTTCGCGCAGGGCGATGGCCGGCATGGTGGTGCTGTCGAGCTTGTTGGCGAGCTGGAAGCTCAGCGCCGAGCGCAAATCCCGGTGATTGAGAATGGTGGAGTGGAAGAAGCTGGCCAGCATGGGCTCCTGGGTCGCCATGCTCTGCGCTTCCTGCTGAATTTTTTGCCAGGTTCTGGCAACCAGATCATCCATGTTGCAGCCTACTGTTGTTCAGGGTGAGTGCTTTGTCGTTCTTTTGTCAGCACCGAGATGGGGTCCATGTGAATGATCACATCCATCCGCTCGAAGGCCTGGCGGACGGCCAGTTCAGCCTCGTCGGCTATCTGATGGGCCCTGACCAGGGGCAGTTGGTCATCCAGTTCCAGATGCAACTGCACGAATCGGGTCGGACCGGATTGGCGGGTACGCAGATCATGTACGCCATGCACCCCTTCTACGGCACAGCAGAGGGCCATTATTCTCGCTTGTTCCTCCTCTGGCAACTGACGATCGAGCAGGGCCTGCACCGATTCGTAGCCAATATGCACGGCGCCCCACACCAGGAACAGGCCGATCAGGATGGCAAAGAGGCCATCTGCCCAGTACCACCCCTGCCCCGCCAGCACCAGTGCCAGCAGCACGCCGCCGTTGAGCAGCAGGTCGGAGCGGTAGTGCAGCATGTCCGCCTTGATGGCCACGCTGTTGGTCTTGCGGATGACCAGGCTCTGGAAGCTGACCAGCAGCAGGGTCAGCACGATGGAGCCGACGCTGACCCAGATCCCCGCCTCCAGGCGCACCACGGGCACATGATTCAGCATCGACGAGATGCCGTGCATCATCAGCAGCAGGGCAGAACCCGAGATGAAGGCCGACTGGACCAGCCCCGCCAGGGATTCCGCCTTGCCGTGGCCGAATCTGTGCTCCGCGTCGGCCGGCGCCATGGCGTAGCGGATGGCCACCAGATTGATGATGGAGGCGCTGACGTCCATGAAGGAGTCCGTCAGGGAGGCCAGCAGGCTGGAGGAGTCCGTCATCAGCCAGGCGATCAGCTTGCCCAGGATGAGCAGGGTCGCGGTGACGACCGCCGCCATGCTGGCCAGGGTGACCCAGCGGGAATATTGTTGGTGGCTCAAAACCGGCTTTCCTCCGACGCGTAAAAACTTATTATACCCTGACCCGACCGTCTGTTTGGCGTGTGAAATCAACAGAGTGACTCCCAGATGAACAAAATACTCCTGGTCGATGACGATCTCGAACTGACCCAGTTGCTGACCGAAATCCTGACCCTGGAAGGCTTCCAGGTGACCGTGGCAGAGGACGGGGAAGAGGGGCTGCAGCGACTGGGCGAGCAGCCTTTCGATCTGGTGTTGCTGGATGTGATGATGCCCAGACTCAACGGCTTCGCCATGTTGACCCGGCTGCGCAAGACCCACGACACCCCGGTGCTGATGCTGACCGCCCGTGGCGACAGCCAGGATCGGGTCAACGGCCTGGAAGCGGGTGCCGACGACTACCTGGCCAAGCCGTTTGACGACAGGGAGCTGCTGGCCCGGGTGCGTGCCATCCTGCGCCGCACCCAGGGCAGCCAGCCCCAGCGCGGCACCCCGGATGAACTGAGATTCATGGATCTGGTGCTGCAACCCGGCCTGCAGCAGGCCCGCTGCGATGGTCAGTTGTTGGAGCTGACCGCCACCGAGTTCGGCCTGCTGGAGTGCCTGCTGCGCAATCCGGGTCAGATCGTCAGCAAGAACCTGCTCTCCGAACAGGTGCTGGGCAAGAAGCTGGAGCCCTTCGATCGATCCATCGACATGCACCTGAGCAACCTGCGCAAGAAACTGCCGGAACGCACCGACGGCCAGCCCCGCTTCAAGACAGTACGCGGCCGGGGTTACCTGTGGCTGGAGCAGGCATGAAGATGGCCCGCCCCTTCAACGGCATCTCGACCCAGATCTTTCTCTGGTTCTGGTTCATGCTGCTGCTGGTAGTGGCGGCCGTGGTGATACTGCCCACCCTGGATCCCCGCAACATCATTCCGCTACCGGCCCACGAGGTCACCCGCCTCAACAACAACCTGGCGGCGCTGCAGCGGGGGGCGGATCCCGACCAGGATTTCGATCTCGCCAAGGCCATCGATGCGGCCGGCCTCCTGCCGGTGGACAACATCTATCTGCGTGACGCCAAGGGGCAGATGCAGGCCAGCACCCGGCTCAGCAAGTTCGTGATCCGCTTCATGCTCGACTCGGACAACCCGGCCAAGCCCATGCTCGGCAGCGAGCACCAGCGCGCCATCGCCGGCCCCTTCCAGATGACCCACCACGGCCAGGTCTATCACGTCTACTTCGGCCTCAACGTCGAGAATTCCTACCTGTTCCTGTTCATCCAGATCCTGGATCACCCCATCCAGATCCTCGGCATCGCCATGCTGGTCAGCACTCCGCTCTGCCTGCTGCTGGCCTGGCGCCTGACCCGCCCCATCCTGGAGCTGCAACGGTCTGTCTCCCGGCTGGCTCAGGGCAACCTGGAGATGCAGATCCCCAACCTCGGTCGCAAGGACGAGATCGGCCAGCTGGCGGAGCATGTCAGCCACATGGTCGATACCCTCAAGGACATGATCCAGAAGCAGAAACAGCTGCTCTCCGACATCTCCCACGAGCTGCGCAGCCCCCTCACCCGCATCCAGCTGGCCCAGGCGCTGATCCGCCGCAAGCAGGGGGACAGCGCCGAGCTGGCACGCATTGAAGGGGAGATCGCCCGGCTCGACAAGCTGATCGGGGACCTGCTGGATCTGTCGCGAGTACAGCAGCATGTGGAGGCCCCGGTGTCCCTGCCGCTGGCGGAGCTGCTGGAGCCCATCCTGGATGACGCCATGTTCGAGGCAAACCAGAACGGCAAGCAGCTCAGGCTGCCCCCCCTGCCGGAGGAGTCCCTCACCATGTGGCCTGAGCTGCTGGCGCGCGCCCTGGAAAACCCGCTGCGCAACGCGCTCAAATATGCCCGCGAGTTCATCAAGGTGGAGTGGTACCGGGAGGGTCGGGAGTGGGTGATGACCATACGGGATGACGGCCCCGGTGTGCCGGTGGAACAGCAACCCAGGCTGTTCCTGCCCTTTTTCCGGGTCGATGATGCCCGCAATGCCAAGACCGGCGGCACCGGCCTGGGGCTCGCCATCGCCGCCGAGGCCATCCAGCGCCATGGCGGCACCATCCGGGCCAGCAGCAACCAGCCGACCGGCCTGGTCATCACCATCCGCCTGCCCATGGCCTGAGTCGCCCCCTTTTCATCGACACGGGCGCTGGGTATGCTGGCGCCCATTTCGCACCACCCCAGGATCCCGTCATGCTCGACATCGTGCTCTACCAACCGGAAATCCCGCCCAATACCGGCAACATCATCCGTCTCTGTGCCAACACCGGCTATCGGCTGCACCTGATCGAGCCTCTGGGATTCGCGTGGGATGACAAACGGGTGAAACGGGCGGGGCTCGACTATCACGAGTTCGCCGAGGTGAAACGCTGGCCGAGCTACGAGGCATTTCTGGCGGCCGTCGCCCCCCAACGGGTCTTTGCCTGCACCACCAAGGGACGCACCGCCCATTCGGCTGTCCGCTTCGCCCAAGGCGACGCCCTGCTGTTCGGACCGGAGAGTCGCGGTCTGCCGGCGGAGATCCTCGAGAGCCTGCCGTTCGAGCAGCGGCTGCGCATCCCCATGCTGCCCCAGAGCCGCAGCATGAACCTGGCCAACGCGGTCGCCGTGTTTGTCTACGAGAGCTGGCGACAGTTCGACTACGCAGGATCTGCCTGACCCGGCCGGGCAGAATCACGAGTCAGGCCGCCCCCCTGGCCCTCTGCCCCGTCAGCAGTCGGCCGTCACGCTCCAGCCGCCAGCAGAGCCAGCCGAGCGTCAGGCCCCGTCCGGCCATCAGGGCGCTCATGGCGGCCCACAAGGCGGCGACACCCCAGCTCTGACAGAGCCACCAGATCGGGAAGAAACCGGCAAACACCGCCACCAGCATGCTGTTGCGCATCTCACGGGCCCGGGTTGCCCCGATGAAGACCCCGTCCAGCAGGAAACACCAGACGGCCAGCAGCGGCATGGCCACCAGCCAGGGCAGCTGACGGTTGGCCTCAACGATCACCGCCGGAATGTCGGTGATATGGGCGATAAGCACGCCTCCCCCCAGGGCAAACGCCAGGGTGAACGCCAGGGCGATCAGCAGGGCCCAGCCCAGGTTAAGGACGATGGCCTCCCGCAACCCCTGCCGGTCACGCCCCCCGATGGCACGCCCTACCATGGCCTCCACCGCATAGGCGAAGCCGTCCAGCCCGTAGGAGATCAGCATCAGGAAGTTGAGCAGCACCGCATTGGCCGCCACGGCCACATCCCCCAGCCTGGCCCCCTGCAGGGTCATGAAGGCGAAGCAGAGCTGCAGGCAGAGGGAACGGATGAAGATGTCCCGATTAAGGGCGAGCAGGCACACCAGTGCGGGCCATTGCCGCCAGCGCGACCAGGCGTTCTGCCATACCGCCGGCGAGAGGCGCCGCAGGTGGCGGCTCACCAGCCAGAGCCCCACCGCCAGCGCACTGTAGTCGGCCAGCACGGAGGCGGCCGCGACCCCCTTCACCTGCCACCCCAACCCCAGCACAAAACCGGCATCCAGCACCATGTTGACGAGGTTGCTCAGGATCAGCAGCCACATGGGGCTGCGTGCATCCTGCATGCCCAGCAGCCATCCCATGATCACCAGGTTGCACAGCGCCGCCGGCGCGCTCCAGATCCGCACCGACACATACTGGCCGGCATAGGCTTGCACCTCGGCGGAGCCGCCGCCGAGGGCGATGATGGCGGGGAGGAAAGGCAGCACCAGCAGCAGGATCACCACCCCGAGGGCGATCGCCAGCCCCAGCGCTCGCGCCAGGGTGTCGAGCTGGCCTTCTGCGCTGGCCGCCCCCTGGGCCTGAGCCGTCAACCCTGTGGTGGACATGCGCAGGAAACCGAGTAGCCAGAACAGCAGGTTGATGAGGGTCGCACCGACCGAGACGCCGCCGAGGAACCAGGCCTCGCCGAGATGACCGATCACCCAGGTGTCCACCAGCCCCAGCAAGGGGGTGGTGATATTGGAGAACACCATGGGCAGGGCCAGGGCAAAGACGGCCCGGTGGCGGCCGGCATCTCTCAACCAGGGCGCCATCAGCATGGGCGATACAAAGAGAGCGGGATCACTCGCCGGTCAGCCGCACGATGCGCGCAAAGTCGGAGACCATGGTCTGCATGTCCACGTGAGGCACTTCGCCCGGCGCCACCCTGGGACGGAACATGGCCGCCAGCTTGCCCGCCGGGTTGATCAACACGATCGAGGCAGAGTGGTCTATCAGATAATCCTTGCGATCGCTCTCCACGATGGAATAGACGAGGCCCAGATTGCGCACCAGGGGGAAGAGGGCGCTGTGGGGCCCGGTCGCCGCCTTGAACTCCGGCTCGAAGAAGGCGGTATAGCTCTTGAGGCGGGCGCTGTCGTCCCGCTGGGGATCCGCCGAGATGAACACCACCTGGCTGTTGGACGCGATCGTCTTCAGGCTCGGATAGACGGCCCGCAGATCCGCCAGCGTAGTCGGACAGACGTCCGGGCAATAGGTGTAGCCGATGAACAGGAAGGTCCAGTGACCCGCGAGCTCCGCTGGCGTAAAGGGCTGGCCATCCCCGTCCGTCAGGGCGAAGGGATTGATGTCCCGCCCCGTCGGATAGTAGTCGGCCTGCTCCGGCAGGGAGGGCTGGCTCCAGTAATAGGCGACCATGAGGCTGCCGATGAAGAGCAACAGCAGCAGGTAGAAGCGGGGTTTAACCATATGAAACAATGTGTTGCCTGTATCAGCTGCCCAAAGGGCAGAACCAGAAGAGGGGCCATTGTAACCCGCCAGGCCCCGCTTATGGCTAGCCCTTCGTCCGGATGGCGCCATTCAGGGACACTCGGTGGCCCTGGCGGCAGGAAAACAAGAGCCCCGCACCGGGCGGGGCTCGCAGCAAACAGAAAGGGTCAGGGTTTCAGCCTGCGCAACGGCTGGGAACGTCTGATCGGCGCACGCAGCGGGATCACGGGCGCCGTCCAGGGGGCATCCGGCAAGCCTATGTCATGGTGGCGGCGAAACAGACGCACCAGACGGACGATTTTGTCTTTGGGACACCCAAGCCAGACGGTCCAGCCATCTCCCTTGTGGTAGACCCAGAGTGCATAGAACCACGTCATCCGACTGCCCTTGATGAATCGGGTGATGGAGGATGCGGGGGCCGCGACCGGCACCGGATCCCACGGCGAGCTTGAAGCCATACCTGTCCTCCTTGCTCAACAGGTCACGCCGACCAGTGTTACTGCCATCGGGAGGCAAGCCAACCACCGTCGCGTACTGACTGTACGAGTCGTGCCATTGCAGACGACTCTCCCTTCTTCCCGCACCGTCCCGACGGTGATGCATCCCTGCACATCCGCCCAACCGGCCGGTGCGGCACACGCGTCGTCATGGGGGAAACCCGGCCATGACAGTGCGAGCCTTATCAAAGGATATATCCGAAATGCACTGTCTGTGGCGGGACTGTTTGCAGCGGGGAGGGCGGTGGGAGCGACGAAAGGGGGAACAGACTGGCGCCCGGGGAGGAGTGTCCAAATGACGGGGCCTCCCGCAGGAGGCCCCTCACCGTGCCGGATGCTTACATCCAGTCGGCGTTGCGGATGACGCCGACCGCCAACCCTTCGATGGTGAGGTGCTGGCTGGCGAGATCCACCTCGATGGGGGAGAGCTCCTCGTTCTCCGGCAGCAGCCATACCTGGCTGCCCTTGCGCTGGAAGCGCTTGACGGTGACGTCCTCGTCGAGCCGCGCCACCACCACCTGGCCGTTGCGCACCTCCTGGGTCTTGTGAACCGCCAGCAGATCCCCGTCCATGATGCCGATGTTCTTCATGCTCATGCCCTGCACCCGCAGCAGGAAGTCTGCCCGCGGATGGAACAGGGCAGGATCCACCTGGTAGTGGCTCTCGATGTGCTCCTGCGCCAGGATGGGCTCACCGGCCGCCACCTTGCCGATGAGCGGCAGGCCGCTCTCTTCCGGCTGCGCCTCCTCCTCTTCGAGCAGCAGGCGGATGCCGCGAGAGGTTCCCGGCATGATCTCGATGACCCCCTTTTTGGCCAGGGCCTTCAGATGTTCCTCGGCCGCGTTGGCCGACTTGAAGCCAAGCTTCTGGGCGATCTCGGCGCGAGTCGGCGGCATGCCGGTCTCGTTCATGTTCGCCTTGATCAGCTCCAGGACTTCGGCCTGGCGAGGGGTAAGGGGTTTCATAGCATGGGCACCTGTCTTTTTATACAGCACACTGGCAGTATATACAGTGCTGTGGCCAAGGCAAGGCGTTGCTGACATTTGTCCCCCATTGCAGCCAAAAGGGTGTCCTCGATCCCGTCTCGGGACTCATCGTACCTCTCGGCGACAAGCCGCCGGTGATTTGCTATGCTCACGCCGCATTTTTTTGGAGAGCAGACGCACATGTCCCTTGGACAGAAGATTTCCAGAGCCATACTGCAATGGCCGGTCAGCGGCTTGGTCAATCACAAGAGCCTGCCGGAAAACCCCATCACCGAGCTCAAGCTGGATCCGGCCAGACCCATCGTCTATGCCCTGAAGACCAGCTCGATCACCGACCTGATGACCCTGCAGCAGTGCTGCGAGGATCTCGGCCTGCCCGGCCCCTTCACGCCGCTGGAGCTGAACGGTCAGCTGCTGCCGCGCTACGTCTGTCTGGATCGTCCGCCTCCCCTGTTCGGTACGCGCAACAAGCCCCTGCCCTTCCTGCAGGAGTTCCACCAGCTGCTGGATCTGCACAAGCAGGATCCGGCGCTGGATATCCAGGTGGTCCCCGTCACCCTGTTCTGGGGCCGCGCCCCGGGCCGGGAGGGCGAAGAGGCCTCCGGCTGGAACATCATCAGCAGCCTGGCGCCGAACCGCCTGAAGAAGGCGCTGATCGTGATCCTCAAGGGGCGTGAAAACCTGGTGCGCTTCTCCCCGCCCCTCTCCCTGCGCTACATGGCGGACAAGCACGGCACCGACGAGGCCATCGCCCACAAGCTGGCCCGGGTCGCCCGCACCCACTTCAGCCGCCAGCAGCTGGCCGCCACCGGACCGAAACTGCCGAACCGCAACCTGCTGTTCAAGCAGTTGCTGGACTCCGGCGTGATCCAGCAGGCCATCGAGGAAGAGGCCAGACGCGAGGGGATCAGCCTGGAGAAGGCGCAGAAGCGCGCCCACGGCTACATGGACGAGATCGCCTCCAACTTCTCCTACCGGCTGATCCGTCTCGGCGAAAGCTTCCTCGGCTGGCTGTGGAACAAGCTCTACCGCGGCCTGTCGGTCAACGGTGCCGAGCAGGTGCGCCAGCTGGCCCAGGAGGGGCACGAGATCGTCTACGTGCCCTGCCATCGCAGCCACATGGATTACCTGCTGCTCTCCTACGTCATCTACCACCAGGGCATGGTGCCACCCCACATCGCGGCAGGTATCAACCTCAACTTCTGGCCGGCGGGTCCCATCTTCCGCCACGGCGGTGCCTTCTTCATCCGCCGCACCTTCAAGGGCAACCCGCTCTACAGCACGGTGTTCCGTGAATACCTCAACCTGCTGTTTGCCAAGGGCTACTCGGTGGAGTTCTTCACCGAGGGCGGCCGCTCGCGCACCGGCCGCCTGCTGCCCCCCAAGACCGGCATGCTGGCCATGACGCTGCAGGCCATGATGCGCGGGCTAGACCGCCCGGTGACCCTGGTCCCCGTCTACCTCGGCTACGAGCACGTGATGGAGGTGAACACCTACCACAACGAGCTCAAGGGCAGCCGCAAGGAAAAAGAGAGCTTCCTGCAGGTGCTCGGCATCCTGCGCAAGCTGCGCAACTACGGCCGCGGCTTCGTCAACTTCGGCGAGCCGCTGACCATCAACGGCTACCTCAACGAGCGGGTGCCGGAGTGGAAGGCCCACATCGGCAAGGAGGAGCGCCCCGAGTGGATGGCGCCCACCGTCAACCAGCTGGCCGAGCTGATGATGACCCGCATCAACGATGCCGCCGCCGTCAACGGCCTGACCCTGAGCGCCCTGGCGCTGCTGGCCGCCGAGCGCCACGCTCTGACCCGCGACGAACTGCAGGCCCAGCTCAACACCTATCTGGACCTGCTCAAGCAGGTGCCCTACAGCCCGCACAGCACCATGCCGGCCGAGGATGCCAAGACCCTGCTGGATCAGGCGATGGAGCTCAACAAGTTCGAGGTGAGCGAGGACAAGCTGGGCCAGATCATCAGCCTGGACCGCTACCAGGCAATCCTGCTGACCTACTACCGCAACAACATCCTCCACCTGTTCGCCATGCCCTCCCTGGTGGCGGCGCTGATCGAGCGGTGCGAGGGGATCTCCCGCAACGAAATCGTCGCCCGCTGTGTCGACATCTACCCCCTGCTCAAGACCGAGCTGTTCCTGCGCTACCAGGAAGACGAGCTGCCGGAACTGGTCGACGCCCTGCTGGCCGAACTGCAGCGCCAGCAACTCATCGAGGCGCGCGACGGCGGCTTCTGGGTCAACCCGGTCAATCAGACACGCCTGCTGCTGCTGGCCGAGAGCATCCAGGAGACCCTGCAGCGCTACGCCATCGTGCTGACCCGCATGCTGGCCCAGCCCCACATCGAGGCGGAGCAGCTGGAGGCGGACGGTCTGATGATGGCGGAGCGCCTCGGTACCCTGCACGGCATCAATGCCCCCGAGTTCTTCGACCCCAAGCTGTTCAGCACCCTGATCCACACCCTGCGCAGCGAAGGCTATCTGGACCCGGGCTGCAAGCCGGATCTGGGCCGCTTCCAGGCGCTGGCGGACAACATAGTGCCGCTGCTCAGCACCAAGATCCGCCGCACCATACAGGCGGGGAACCGGCTCTGAGGAGCAACCGGAAAAGAAAAAGGCCGCATCATGCGGCCTTTTTTTATCTCGTGGGGCTAGCCCTGCAGGTAGTGAACGATCACCCCGAGCAGCACCAGGGCCCCCACGTAGTTGTTGTTGAGGAAGGCCTGGAAGCAGGCCTCCCGCTGCCGCTCCCGAATGAGCCGCTGCTGATAGACGAACAGCGCCGCCGCCCCCAGTAGACCCCAGTAGTAACCGGAGCCCAACCCCATCAGCTGGCCCACTCCCAGCAGGATCAGCAGGGTCGCGAGCTGCAGCCCCCCGATGATCCGCTTGTCGTGGCGGCCGAACAGGATGGCGCTCGACTTGAGGCCGAGCTTGAGGTCGTCGTCCCTGTCCACCATGGCGTACTCGGTGTCGTAGGCGATGGTCCACAGCAGGTTCGCGAGAAACAGCAGCCAGGCCACAGGCGGCAGGGCATTGGCCTGGGCCGCATAGGCCATGGGAATGGACCAGGAGAACGCCATCCCGAGCACCAGCTGCGGAATGGGGATGAAGCGCTTCATGAAGGGGTAGCAGACCGCCAGCAGCAGACCGGCAAACGACAGGCCGATGGTGAGCGGGTTCAGGGTCAGCACCAGGGCGAACGAGACGAGCGCCAGCACGGCGAACAGGATCAGTACCTCGCGCTCCGCGACCCGGCCCATGGGCAGCGGCCGCCCGGCGGTGCGTTTCACATGACCGTCAAAGTTGCGATCCGCATAGTCATTGATGACGCAGCCCGCCGAGCGCATCAGGAAGACGCCGATCACGAACACGGTCAGGATCCAGGGGTCAGGCAGGCCGCCGGCGGCCAGACAGAGTGCCCAGAGGGTCGGCCACAGCAGCAGCAGCGTGCCGATGGGCTTGTCGATGCGGGCCAACTGCGCATAGGCCAGTCCCCGCTCCTTGGTTAACAGCTTCACACCAGCTCCTTATTCGATGGCAACCCGTTGGACGATAGCGAGGGCAGGAAGAGTTCGTGGACCAGCAAGGGCCACTGCCCCAGATAGAGGCGGGAACGGCGCCCCCAGACGGTGCCGGCCGGGCACCAGGGATTGCTCGCGATCTCGAAACAGGCCAGTTGCAGGTGATCGCGCCGCGCGGGCAGATCACCGAAGATGCGCTCTCCCAGCGGTTGCTCCCCCAGATCTTGCAGACCGCCGCCCTGCAGTGCCGCCTCGGCAAACAGGGTCCAGCCCAGGATGGCGGGCCCGCCGTCCCCGTGCAGTATGACCTCGCGGCACATCCCAACGGGATCTTGCACCGCCACCAGCGCCTGCTCGTCCTCTGCCAGCGACACGCTGCGATTGCCGAGCAGTTGCACCGAGAGGTGGCGATTGTAACGGCGCAGGCGCCGGGTCATGGAATCGGTCTCCAGCAACCAGGGGCGCAAGGCCTCGGGGAGTTCGCACTCTGCGGGAGCCCGCCATGGGACGAGCTGGATGAGGGGAACAGTCAACTCGGACTTCACAGCTTCACCATCCGGAGATTTCCGTTGTCAGGTTAAAATCCGGTTTATTATCCGTAAATCAATGGCGAATTGTAAGAACATCCGTGCTTGACGGCCCCGATGACAGCATCAAAAATGGGGCATCCATCGCTGCCGAGCCATCTAGATGAAGATCTTCAGAATTCTGCTGGTGTTATCCCTGGGTTGTACCCTGCTGCAAACGCAGGCCTTCGCCAACGAAGAGGCAGCCACCGACGCTGCCTCCTCCGCCGTCCAGCCGGGCTTTGCTTATCATGCGCTGGATCCGGACATCATCACCAACTACCTTGGCGATGGCAAAACCCTGGGCTACGTGCGGGTGACGGTGGAGCTGATGGCCGAAAACGCCGCCGATCTCGCGCTGTTGGAACAGCACGACCCCCTGATCCGCGACGCCATCATCCGCCTGATTGGCAGCAAGACAGGCGCCCAGATCAAGTCCCTGGTGAGCCGGGAAGAGCTGCGCAAGGAGTGTGAGGCCAGAGTCAACGAACTGCTGGTCAAGGAGACCGGCAAGAAGGCGGTGCGCGAGCTCATTTTCACCAAGTACCTGTACCAGTAACTCACTCCCCTTACATTCACAGTCGAGGACATAACGCCATGGGTCACAAGACGCTGTGTGAATGGCGCCGCCACGAGATCCCGGCCGATCTCAAGGCGCTGCGCAAAATCTTGCGCAAGCCCAAGTTTGTGTGCGGCAAGTGTGCCCGCAGCGCCAACGACAAGGACTACCTGTGTCAGCCGCTGCGGCTGAAAAACAAGGAGGAGTAGGCCCCCGTTTCTGCAGGAGCTGAGGGGAAAGGCAGGGCGGGCCGAGCCCTATTGATCGGTCCAGCCGTGGCGGCCCTGTTCGACCAGGCGACGGGCCTGGACGTCGTTGGGGCAGACGCCGCGATACTCCTCTCCCGACCGCCCGGCCAGATAGAGGTGCTCGGGCCGGCAATACCAGGCCAGTCCCTTCTGTCGTCCCTGCTCCCACAGGGCGACGTCCACCTTGTCTGCGCACTGGGTCTGATGGAATGCCACCCTGTCGCCGGCAAAACCGAGCTTGCCGTCGGCCTCGCCGACGTCACTCCACACCTTCTCGCAGGGATCGTCCGAGTTGGAAACGCAGCCCCCGAGCAGGGCGACACAGAACATGATGACGAGTGAGCGCATAATCATCCTTGATCGTCGTTTGCGTGTGTATCCAGCCGCCGGCCCGACGGGTCACCGCCAAGCACAGCGCCATTTGAGAGATTCATTCTAACCAGCCCGACGCCTTCCCACCAAGGGCGACGTCCCCGGCCGCCAAATAAATCGGGCGGGCACAAGGCCCGCCCGCAGGCGTTACAGGGAGTCATTGATCGTCGAGAGGGTCATCGTCCAGCCAGCTCTCGTCGTCGAACTCCTCCAGCTCGTCTTCCCAGGATTCCGGCTCCCACTCGTCGTCGAGCTCGAAATCCGGTGTCTGCTTACCCATGCTCATTCTCCTTGGATAGTGCACCGGCCTTCAAAGTCTATCCAGAAAAATGGGGCCCGCCAGTGGCGCTAGTCGGCGATTAATTAAGGTCCGGCCAGCCACCTGTCTCAGCCCGATCCCGGTCGCCGCCAGGGTGAAGAAGCCAGCCGGCAGATCCCGCGCCAGCCGGGCCAGGGTCAGGGTCAGGGTCAGTACTGTCTTGCCATCTTGGCTTTCCAGTAAGAGTGCCTTGAACCTGCCGGCCTCTCGCAGTTGTGCCATCGCCCGTCAGGTGCTTTGACGCCGTTGCAGTTGAAAATCCAGGGCCAGGGTCATGCCCGCCACCGCCTCCCCCGCCAGCTGACGCAGGATCAGCTCCGCCGCCTCCCGGCCCATCTGGTGATAGGGGATCCTGACCGAAGTGAGCGCCGGGTAGCAGGCACGCGCCACATCCAGATCGTCGAAACCGGCGATGGCGAGTTTGCCCGGTACACTCAGGTGGCGGCGCTGGCACTCGAACAACACGCCAGCGGCCAGCTCGTCGTTGACGCAGACCAGGGCATCCAGCTCGGGCCAGCGCAGCAGGAACTCCCCCAGCATGGCCGCCCCCGTGCTGAAACTCGGCAGCTCGGACGTGTTGATGATGGCGTCGGGGGAGAGGTAGTTGTCGAGCAGTGCCTTCTGCCAGCCCTGCATGCGCTGTTGCAGCATCCACTGCTCCTGGCGGGCGCAGAGGAAACCGATATTGCGATAGCCACGCTCGATGAGGTGGCGGGTCAGCTGATAACCGGCATCGAAGTTGGAGACCCCGACATTCATGTCGATGGGATTGCGCGCCATGGCCCCCACCTCCACCACCGGCAGTCGGGCCGCCTGCAGGCGTTGCCGGATGACCTCCCCGGGATCGCCGCCAAACAGCACCACGGCGGCCGGGTTGTGCTGCAGGAAGTTGCTGAGCAAGCTCTCTTCCTGCTGTTTCAGGTGCTGGGCATCCCCCAGCATAATCTGGTAGCCCTCGGCGAGCAGGGTCTGCTGCAGGCCGGCGATCATGTCGCCACAGGCACGCTCCGCCAGGCTGGGGACGATGACCACTATGGTCTGGGAGGTGGCGGACGCCAGCGCCCCCGCCGCCCGGTTCGGGATGTAGCCGAGTTCATCCACCGCCGCCTCGATGCGCTCGCGCATCTTGTCCGACACCAGCTCCGGGGTGCGCAGGGCACGCGACACCGTCATGGCCCCCACGCCCGCCAGCTGGGCCACATCGTTAAGGGTCACCCGACCCGTGCTACGGCGCTTCTTCGCTTCTGACATCCTTTCCCTTCCTCGGCATACGGGCATTCACTTTAAGGCAAAAGCGGGATACTGACTATTTGCTCCAACCGCATTTTACCTCCTTCGGCAGCGAGAAGGGGCAAAACGGACCCCGTGCGCGGCACAATTGTTAGCGCTATCACAGAACGATGTTAGCGCTATCTGGTAGCGCTAACTTTCGAGATCATGATCACGGTTCCGGGCGAGGGAGATCGCTAGATTGGCGCCATCCTATCCAGCCCGGACACTGCCATGCTGACCCAATTGCTGACCGAGGAGGTCATTTCCATCGAAGCGGGCGCCCGCGACTGGCGTCACGCCATCGAGCTGGCCACCGCCCCCCTTCTGGCCAACGGCACCATAGAGCCCTCCTATGTGGCGGCGCTCTATCGCTCCCACGAGGAGCTCGGCCCCTACTACGTACTGGGCCCGGGCCTGGCCATGCCCCACGCCCGCCCGGAAGACGGCGTCAACCGGCTGGGACTGGCGCTGACAGTGCTGAAGGAGGGGGTCAACTTCGGCTCCGAGGGCAACGACCCGGTCCGGCTGCTGATCACCTTGGCTGCCAGCGACAGTGACTCCCACGTGGAGACCATCGCCCAGCTGGCCGAGCTGTTCATGAATGAAGAAGACGTGGCGGCCATCATCGCGGCCACCAGCAAAGACGACATCCTGCGCATCCTGGCGCGTTATTGAGTGGCGCCCTGCGCCCGACAGAGGAAGAGAAAATGAAGATTCTGGTTGTATGCGGACACGGCCTGGGCACCAGCCTGATGATGGAGATGAGCATCAAGAGCATTCTCAAGGAGCTGGCCGTGACGGCCGAGGTGGATCACCGGGATCTCGCCTCCGCCGGCAGCGAGAGCGCCGAGATCTTTGTCGCCACCCGCGACATCGCCGAACAGCTGGTCAGCATGGGGGTCGACGGCCGGCTGGTCTCGCTGGACAACATGGTCGACAAGGCCGCCATGAAAGAAAAACTCGCCATCGCCCTGCGCGAGCTGGGCGCACTCTAACCCCTTTGCAACTGTCTGGGCGGCCGGTGAGCCGCCGCTTCCATCTGCTTGGAGCTGACCATGGAATTTTTCAATTTTCTGATGTTTGACGTGCTGTCGGAGCCGGCCGTGCTGGTCGGCCTGATCGCCCTCATCGGCCTGATCGCCCAGAAGAAACCGGTGACCGAGTGCATCAAGGGCACGGTCAAGACCATCATGGGCTTCGTCATTCTGGGGGCCGGCGCCACCCTGGTGGTGAACTCGCTGGGCGACTTCGCCACCATCTTCCAGCACGCCTTCGGCATCAAGGGGGTGGTGCCCAACAACGAGGCCATCGTCTCCATCGCCCAGCAGTCGTTCGGCAAGGAGATGGCGATGATCATGTTCTTCGCCATGCTGGTGAACATCCTGATCGCCCGGCTCACCCCGTGGAAGTTCATCTTCCTGACCGGTCACCACACCCTGTTCATGTCGATGATGGTGGCGGCCATCCTCTCCGCCGGCGGCATGAGCGGCATCCCATTGATCGCGGTGGGTAGCCTGGTGGTCGGCGTGACCATGGTGCTGTTCCCGGCCCTCGCCCACCCCTACATGAAGCAGATCACCGGCTCGGATGACGTGGCGCTCGGCCACTTCTCCACCTGCTCCTACGTGCTGGCCGGCTGGATCGGCGCCAGGTTCGGCAACAAGGCCCACAGCAGCGAGGAGGTGCAGGTGCCCAAGAGCCTGCTGTTCCTGCGTGACACCCCGGTGGCCATCTCCTTCACCATGGGCATCATCTTCCTTATCACCTCAGCTTTCGCTGGCCCCGAATTTGTCGCCAGTGTCGCCAAGGGCAAGCACTGGTTCATGTTCTCTCTGATGCAGTCCATCACCTTCGCCGCCGGGGTCTATGTGATCCTGCAGGGGGTACGGATGGTCATCGCCGAAATCGTGCCGGCCTTCAAGGGGATCTCCGACAAGCTGGTGCCCAACGCCAAACCGGCGCTGGACTGCCCCATCGTCTTCCCCTACGCCCCCAATGCGGTGCTGATCGGCTTCCTGTCGAGCTTTGCCGCCGGTCTGGTGGGCATGGTGCTGCTCTATCTGCTGGGGCTCACCGTCATCATTCCGGGCGTCGTGCCGCACTTCTTCGTCGGCGCGGCGGCCGGAGTATTCGGCAACGCCACCGGCGGCCGTCGCGGTGCCATGCTGGGGGCCTTCGCCAACGGCCTGCTGATCACCTTCCTGCCGGTGTTCCTGTTACCAGTGCTGGGGGATCTCGGCTTTGCCAACACTACCTTCAGCGATGCCGACTTCGGCGTTGTGGGGATCCTGCTCGGCCTCATCGTGCGCTGATCACACCGACATCTTGCCAAGCAAAGGCACGACCCTGGGTCGTGCCTTCTGCATTTCACCGCGCTGACCCGCCTTGAGCGGCGAATAATCCAGCAGCGATAAAAAAATCGGGTCAGCACAGTGCCAAGGATCGGATTTTCACGCCGTCGCGGCAGCATCTGACGGTCGAGTGCGATATGCTGTTTCGCTGTCGTTCAACCATGACCTCACATGAGGCCTTCTCCATGAAATACCTGGTAGTACAAACCAAACAGATAGGGGACGTGCTGATCTCCACCGCCCTGTGCAACAACCTCAAGCAGCACGATCCTGCCGGGGAGGTTCATTATCTGGTCATGGATTACTGTGCGGGGATGGCGGAGGGTAACCCCAACATCGACAAGCTGATCATCATCGAGAAGGCGCGCCGCAACGAGTGGCGCTATATGAAGGATTTGCTGTTGGGGATCCGCCGCGAGCACTACGACGTGGTGATCAACAGCCAGGGCCAGATGATAGGCCTGCTGACCTGCCTGCTCTCCGGGGCCGGTCTGCGGCTCGGATTCGACTCCTTCCCCTGGCGACTCGGCCACAATCGCATCGTGCGCTTCCGACACGACACCGAGCATCGGGGCAACAGCACCCTGGTGGACGACAGATTCTCCCTGCTCAAGCCCCTCGGCCTCGCCAGGGAGGATCGCAACTACTATCTCTGGCTCAGCGACGAGGAGAGACAGCGGGGGCGCGAGACCCTGCTGGCCGCCGGCGTCGACCTGAGCCGCCCGCTCATCGCCATGGGGGTCAACTCGCTGGGCCACTACAAGCGCTGGCCCATTGACTGCTTCGCCGAGGTCGCCCAGTGGCTGATCGAACAGCACAACGCCCAGATCCTGATCTACTGCGGGCCGGGGGAAGAGGAATACAATCGGGGCCTCAGACCGTTACTGCCTGAGGCGCTGCACGCCAGCGTGTTTGACCAGATCAAGACCCGCTCGGTGCGCGAGCTGGTGGGGCTCTTCGCCCATTGCCAGCTCTTCGTCGGCAACGACACCGGCCCGCGGCACATGGCACAGGCCATCGATCTGCCGCTGCTGACCATAGTGGCACCGGGTGGCGACAAGATCATCGCCAACCCGGTAAACCACCCCCGTTATCAGGCCATCGATATCTTCGATGCCAAGGGGACAGACTATCGACTCCCGCCCCAGGAGAAAGACGCCTTCGATGAAGCCCTGTTCCGCGCAATTACGCCGGAGCTGGTTATTCAGCGGCTGGAGACTCTGCTTGCTCAGTCGCAGCCAACAGACTAGATAGCGCCTCACAGACGGTCCGATTATCGACGTTGTTCATGTCGGCATTCAGGCCCGGGGAATCGCTGAAGAGGATCCGGACCTTCGGCGTGCTGGTCGGTAGCCACTGATTGAACACCTCACCATGACGTGGGTAGACCGCCACCAGCGGCTTCTCCAATCCGACGGCGATATGCACTATGGCGGTGTCCACCGACAGTACGGCCCTGGACTGCTGAACACAATAGATCGCATCATCAATGGTTTTCACACCCTCCAGCAGCATGACATTGCTGGCTGTACAGGCGCCGACCATGGACGCTGCCGCGTCATAAGTGGCGGGTGAGGACAGAAGCCCGAAGCGGCAATCCGAGAATTCATTCCCCAGCGTGTTCAATAACGCAACCACCTTGGCGTGGGAGAACGACTTGTACTGGGTGCTGCCGAAGGGATTGAGGAGAACAAGATCCTCGCAGGCAGAGGTCACATTCCCCCTCCTTGCTACAGGGATGATGTACTGGGGATCTATATCGCCAGCCCCCAGCAGAGACAACAGATGGCGATATTTATCCTGGAACAGCATGCCCGCCGTCGCCCTGGAGAGTTTCACATTGACGCGTCCGATACTGTCATCAAGGGAGGCAACATTGGTCGGCGAGAGCTTGTGCAGGAGATAAAGATCTTTCATCTTCATCCCCTCGGTGAGATGTATCACCAGATCGACATGATCAATGGTTGACGCCATCTCGCCGATGGCACGGTAGCTGGGCCTCTTGTTGATCTCGATGACTTCATCAACGCCGAAACAATCCCGATACAGGCTGGCCAACGCAGGGGTCGTGATCACGGTCACCCTCTTGCTCCCCGGCAGCTTTTTTATCTCCCTGAAGAAAAATGAAGAGATAAACGAGTCTCCCAATTTGGCATCCCAGCGGACGACCAGCACGTGGTTGACATCCCCTTGCATGCCGAGGGGAATCTTCTTGTCAAACAAGAGTATACCCAGCGCTCTGCGCACCCGATCACGCAACAGTTGCAGATAGCCGATCACCATCACACCCCTTTGCTGTCGGTATGATGACCATAATTACGATCGTCAATCGTGGTATCAAACAGGCCGACATCCATGCAGCATGGCTCGATCCCGGATGCCGTCAGACCATTGAATTGCAAGCGTCCCGTCAGATAATCTGAGGGCATCCGGACAGGATATGCCTTGCTCAGCAACTTTTTGGCCCCAGACAGGGTCAAGATATACCCGGCTGTCGATATAATTCCGCGCTTGGAATGTCGACTAGGGTAAATGTATTTGGCAAGACGATAACCTTCCGGCATTTTTTTCATCCATGGCCAAGACTTCACCTTGCCATGATGCAGGAAAATGATATCCGACTGGCAGGTAGCAATTGCCCTTTTTGCTATGGCTTGAAAACTCCCATGCAGGTAAATATCGTCCTCTAGAACTATGCAGCGCTCAATATTTTTGGCGACCATCATCTCATATATTCTAATGTGGCTCATGGCACAGCCGACTTCGCCCAGGCTCAGGTCATGACCACAAAATTGCTTGGCCGCAGGAAAATTCACTCGTTCCAACTCTTTCTCTGAGAGGTTTCTCCCATCGACGGCATCGAAAAATGAAAAGTCAATGGAACGACTACGCATATGTTTTTCAATAAAGTCTCGCCGATCATGGCTTCTTGCCAGACTAATCACGAATACTGGGGTCATGATATTTTCTCGTCATTCTTACATTTAATTTCTATCGCACACCAGCAAAAAACCAGACTCAACACATAAAGATATAGAGTATTCTGCTGTTCAAAAGGCACATCGCTCAATGCGCTGATGGCAAAGGAAAGTGGAATAATCGAATATGGCGATCCCCATCCCTTTTTTTCGATGAAAATTTTCATGGGATAGAAAATGAAGGCCATGAGGGCCAACAGCCCCATCATTCCCCGGATAATCAGGCTCTGCATATACTGGTTATGGGCATGGGCCAAGGCAGTATCCAGCACTAATGGTGAGACCAAGCCTTGCGATACTTGCTGCTCCTTGACAGCTCTAAACCCATCTGAGCCCACTCCAATAAGGGGTGAATCTAAAAACCCCAGCCAGGCACTCTTCCAGGCAACCACCCTCAGTCCCCACGAAGAGTAGTATGAACCACTCTCAATTTCATTGATATCCGATACTGCGGAAGTAATCCTGTTTTGTACAATAGTATTTGTATGATAAATACACCCAATACCTATCACGAACAACAGGGCAATAGCACTATACTTCCATGGTTTGAAAATCGCTTTATAAAGCACCACATAAATAATGATGACACCCAGTGCCAGCCACACCCCTCGGCTTTGTGAGAGATAGAGTGCAAGCAGGGAAGATGCCACGGCGATCAAGGCGCAGATTCTCACCCACGGATATTGCTTCGCCTTGGTAAACAGACACCAGTTCAGAATGGCTAATGTCAGTGCAGCCTGTGAGAACAAAATGGCATTGGTGAACCCCTCTACTCTGGCGATACCGTTCTCATGTTGCCAGGCACTCAATACACCCAGTCCAGCCCCCCCCGCCAGAATGGCAAGACAACCTAGTATTAAAAGTATTTTCTTGCGTGGCATCACCAGAGAAAAAACAGCCACATATAGCAGGTTTCGCATGACACCATACTGGTCACCATGGATAACTCTATTTATAAAAATAACTGCAGCGTAAAATAGGAAAACCCAGATCAGGCGACGATCAGTAAAGAATACTTCTCTCTTTCCCCCGACGAAATAATTCAGCAGACCAAAAACACCAGTGACGACGAGCAGGTTGGAAAAAATACTTTGACCAAAAGGAACCAGGAATAGCCCGCAGAAGGCGAACATGATAGTCAGTGCGTAAACTGTCGTCGTTGTTCTATCGAGTAACTCAAGAGGCTTAATAAACATCAACTCTTATTTCCTGAAGACATAGTTGCCACGGATCTTGCGCCACAGGCCGAACACGTCGGTACGGGGGAAGATGGCGATCCGGCGGATCTGAAGCGGGTCCTGATGCATGGCTCTGGGGCCGCTGTTGGTGGCCACAGCATAGCGATAACCGGCGTCGCAGGCCTGGGCTTTTGCGCTGTCGTTCAGATCCCCGTAAGGGTAGGCAAAGGAGAGCAGCGGGTGGCCCAGCAACTGCTCCAGCCACGCCTTGTTTGCCCGGATCTCGTGATCCTGTTGCTCAGGCGTCAGCTGGCTCAGACGGGGGTGGGTCAGGGTATGTCCCCCGATTTCCACGTGCCCGGAGGCCACGATCGCCTTGATTTCCTCCGGTTTCATCAGGGTCACCGGTGTGTCAGGGTGGGTCGGATGCTCCACGTCCCAGCGGTTGTGATCCTCGCCGGTCACCACGTAGACCACCGCCTTGTAACCATATTTTTCCAGCAGCGGCAACATGCGGGTCAGGTTGTCCCGATAGCCGTCGTCCACGGTGATCATCAGGTACTTCTTGCCGTATTGCAGCCGATGGATAAACCCCTTGCCCGCTATATCTGCGAATGTCAGCGTCTCATAGCCGAGCCACTTCATTAAGCGCAGGTGCTTTTCGAACATGGTGATGGGCAACCAGGTGCCATGCACCCCCTTCTCGCTGTCATGCTCGATGAAGCGGTGGTACATGATGACCGGCATCTCCCGGCGCAGAGTCTCGACCACGGCATCCTGATAGATGGACTCCAGCCCGGTGACCACACCTTGCAGGTCATACTCCTGCAAAACACGCTGGCGCACAGGGTCTGGCACCACCTTGCTGGCCAGTGCCGAAGGAATCTGCACCTTCAGCTCGGCAAAATCGATGGCCAGATCCCAGGGGCCGATGTCACCGAAGTTGCTGGCGAGCGCCTCATCCAGATTCGATTCGTCCACCAGCCCGATCGCCTTGGCCTCACCGATGGCAAACGCCGGACGACCACACAGCAGAGCCTCCATCGCCACCCGACCGGCGCCCACAACCAGATCGCAACCTGCCAGCAGGGCGGGCACATCGTCCACATAGCCCACAAAGTCGACCTTGTCCTGGAACCGGGCGAACCGCTCCGGCACCCGGGTACCGCTGACGACCCGCACCCGGCAGGCATCCAGATCCAGCACCTCATCCAGCAACCGGTAGCAGAGCTCCCCCTTGGGGCCGCTCAGCCGACCGATGATGGCAATCACCGGCTTGTCGTTGTCCGGGGCCGGCACGGGCTGGAACTTGTCGGTCTCGATGCCGTTGCGCAGCACCTGGACGATGGCGGGATCCACCCCCAGGTTGTCGATGATCTGGCTGGCAATGTCCTCGCACACCGCCACCGCCCGGTAGCCCAGCGCATGAAATGCCTTGCGGGAGGCATGCACCGGCTGACGACCGTGCACCGTGGTGATCATGGGGGTGCCGGTCAGCTTGCAGGCCACATAGCTGCTCCAGCCGGAGGCACGCGAGTGGGCATGCACCAACTGGATATGATGCTTCTTGATCAGGTAGACGAGGTAAAACACGTGCCAGAAACGGCGCAGGATGCTGCGCTTGTTGAAACGCAGCTTGAACACAGGCCCTTGGGTGGGCTTGGTCAGGGTATCCGAGACATAGAAGACGTTGTGACCACGTCGGGTCAGCTCATTGCCAACCGTCGTGGCATAGACCTCAGCGCCCGTCACTTCGAGCTGGGAGAGAGCCATCAGTATATTCATAGGTATCCAAGTCACGACCAAGGTTGCTCATCCACGCTGCCACTGTACCATATCCTTCCCCGGTAGCTGTGCCTGCTCAGGATGGAGCAACTCAGGGGTTTAGCTATCCAGCAGATGCTCGATGTCCATGATGCTGCGTTCAAAGCGGAAAATGTCGGCGCGATGTTTGGACAGGCTGGCATAGCGTGCGCGGCACTCCTCATCTTCCAGAAGTGTCTTGATTGCCTCCGCCAGCGCAGGAGCATCGTCAACGGGCACCAGACAGCCAAACTCTCCGTCATTCAGTGCCTCTTTGGGGCCGGTACAAGCCGTCGAGACAATGGCCTTGCCAAGGGTCATGGCCTCTACCAGTACGACCGGATATCCCTCATAACGGGAAGACATCACGAATATATCGCAACCCGCTATATAGGGGTAAGGATTGTCCTGAAAGCCCAACAAACTGGTGTAGTCACCCAGTTGGTGTTCGTGGATATATTTCTCCAATACTGCACGATCCGAACCTTCGCCAAGGATGGTCAGATGGTAGTTCATCCCGGAAGTAATATTCTGGTGATGAGCCGCCAGCAAAAGATCAAACGCCTTCTGCGAGTTCAGCAATCTGCCAATTGCCAGTACATTCAATCCATGGCCAACTTTGATACATTCATGCCCTTGGGTGGCGACGTATTTTGTATCAACAGGATTGTAAATAACCGAGACCTTACTCTCGAGAGAAGGATGGAGATTCAACACAGATTGTTTGACACCTTCCGACACGCAGACAACTGCATCTATCTTCCCATACATCACCTTCTCCATATCCCTGGGCAAGGTCTGGTGTCGCTCGAGATCGATATGCACCCAGGCTATTTTCTTCCGGGGGCCATTGAGATAGGACAACAACAGGCTTGCATCGCCCTCCAGGAAAGCAACGCCGACATCGTAATGATCGGCAAGCAGACTATTCGCCAACCAGGGCTTGGCCAAGACCAGGGAATACCATCTCTTTTTCAGAGAATAGATGATACCGCGGCGCAGAAAACCTGTCGGCTCAGGTCCTAACAAATATTTCACATGAATATAATGAGGCAATGTCGATAGATACACCCCTTCATATCGCAGCAGCAATAATGTTATTTCATATTTCGCTTCATCGAGATGATTGAGTATGTTGACCAGTACTTTTTCGGCTCCCCCGCCCTCCAATGTTTCCATTAAGAACAGCACTTTTTTCTTCATACTAGAAATCACATTATTTAAGGCGTAAGAAAGAATACAAGGGCTACCCGATATTGGAGTAGCCCTTGTCACTGAAGAAATCAGATCAGACCCGATTCAACCAAGCCATGTAATCGGCCACGCCTTCGGCCACTGTCTTGAACTCGCCGTCATAACCGACGCCGCGCAACTTGGTGAGGTCAGCCTGGGTGAAGCTCTGGTAGCGGCCCTTGAGGTGATCCGGGAAGGGGATGTATTCGATGGCGCCTTTCTGGTGATGCCTGATCACGGCTTCCGCCACGTTCTGGAACGGCTCGGCACGGCCGGTACCGCAGTTGAAGATGCCGGAGTGCTGCGGGTTCTGCCAGAACCAGAGGTTCACCTTGCAGACGTCGTCCACATAGATGAAATCGCGCATCTGGCCGCCGTCCGGGAAGCCGTCACAGCCCTCGAACAGCTTGGGGTTGTCCCCCTGCTTCACCTGGGTGTTGAGGTGGAAGGCCACGGACGCCATGGAGCCCTTGTGCTGCTCGCGCGGACCGTAGACGTTGAAATACTTCAGGCCCACGACCTGGGAGTTGATCTCCGGCATCCAGCGGCGCACGTACTGATCGAACAACTGCTTGGAGTAGCCGTAGACGTTGAGGGGCTGCTCGAACTTGGGATCTTCGATGAAGTTGTCGTTGCGACCGCCATAAGTCGCGGCGGAGGAGGCGTAGATGAACGGGATCTCGCGTTCGATGCAGTAGTGGAACAGATCCTTGGAGTACTCGTAGTTGACCTCCATGATGAACTTGCCGTTCCACTCCGTGGTCGCGGAGCAGGCACCCTCGTGGAAGATAACCTCGATACCGCCATCCCACTCCTCGAATTCGTCACCGGAGACGATGCGCGCCTGGAACTCATCCTTGTCCATGTAATCGGCGATGGTGAGATCGACCAGGTTGACGAACTTGGTGCCGTCGGTCAGGTCATCGATGACCACGATATCGGTCCGTCCTTGAGCGTTCAGCTGCTTGACCAGATTGCTGCCGATAAAGCCAGCACCGCCAGTTACTACGATCATGGAGTTTGCCTCGCGTACGTTGTGGCCCCGTGTGACTGCCTGTTAAAGCTGTGTATAGTGGGCCAATTTGAAATTGCCGAAAAGTTTATCACGGGCCGCAGAGGGATTCGACCTCGATGACTTTCCCCCCGGGGCCCGGCAGAGGGATCAGCGATGAAGACCAGAGACAGGATCATCCACAGCGCCATCGAGCTGTTCAACGACCAGGGTGAACGCAACATCACCACCAACCACATTGCCGCGCACCTCGGCATCAGCCCGGGCAACCTCTACTATCACTTTCGCAACAAAGAAGACATCATCCACTCCATCTTCGATCAATATGCCCGCCACCTGAGCGAGAGCTTTGCCCCCGCGCGCAGACAGGAGATCAATCTGGAAGACCTGATGGGTTATCTGGATGCCATCTTCTACCTGATGTGGCAATTCCGCTTCTTTTACGCGAATCTGCCGGACATTTTGAGTCGCGACGAACCGTTGCAACAGAAATACCTCAAAGCCCAGGAGCAGCTGCGTGCCACCGTGGAGGCGCTGCTCAGGAGCCTGCGCGAGGGGGGCATACTCGCTGTCAGTGACGAAGACCTGCCGGATCTGGGCCAGACCATCAAGATGGTCGTCACCTGCTGGATCCCCTTCCAGATCGCCCAGGCTCCCCACACCCGCATCACCAAGCCATTGCTTTATCAGGGAGTCTTGCGGGTGCTGTTCCTGCTGCGCCCCTATGTGCAGCCTCAGGTGGCCACGCAGATCCACCAGCTGGAGCAGCATTACCACCAACTGGCCCAACCAGCCGGGTGAGATCTGTTTCACAATTGTTTAATACCAGCATAAAAATTTGAATTTATGCGCAGGGATTACAGTAAAATGTTGCCCATTCTAGGGTCTGTCGGCGTTTCGTCGCGACCGTGACGACGCCGGCCCGTGCGGTTGCACGGCCCGAGATCCTGATTACCCAGTCGATACAGCAATGAGGACCGAGGATGTCTAACGGATTCTATCGTCACCTGACCGAGCAGCTCGAACAGGTCAAGGCGGAAGGGCTATACAAGCAGGAACGCATCATCACCTCGGCCCAGCAGGCCCAGATTGCGGTGGGCGGCGAGCAGGTACTGAACTTCTGTGCCAACAACTATCTGGGGCTGGCCAACCACCCCGATCTCATTGCCGCCGCCCATCAGGGCCTCGACAGCCACGGCTTCGGTATGGCCTCGGTGCGTTTCATCTGCGGCACCCAGGATCAGCACAAGGCGCTGGAGCAGAAGCTGTCTGCCTTCCTCGGCACCGAGGACAGCATCCTCTACTCTTCCTGCTTCGATGCCAACGGCGGTCTGTTCGAGACCCTGTTCGGTGCGGAAGACGCCATCATCTCCGACGCGCTCAACCACGCCTCCATCATCGATGGCGTGCGGTTGTGCAAAGCCAAACGCTACCGCTACGCCAACAACGACATGGCCGAGCTGGAAGCCCAGCTCAAGCAGGCCGATGCCGATGGCGCCCGCTTCAAGCTGATCGCCACCGACGGCGTCTTCTCCATGGACGGCGTCATCGCCGACCTCAAATCCATCTGCGATCTGGCGGACAAATACGACGCCCTGGTCATGGTGGATGACTCCCACGCCGTCGGCTTCATCGGCGAGAACGGTCGAGGCACCCACGAATACTGTGGCGTCATGGATCGGGTCGACATCATCACCGGCACCCTGGGCAAGGCCCTGGGCGGCGCCTCTGGCGGCTACACCTCCGGCAAGAAAGAGGTGATCGACTGGCTGCGTCAGCGCTCCCGTCCCTACCTCTTCTCCAACTCCCTGGCCCCCTCCATCGTCGCGGCCACCATCAAGGTGATCGACATGCTGGCCGACGGCCACGACCTGCGCGCCCGCCTGAAAGAGAACAGCGCCTATTTCCGCGAGCGGATGAGCGCTGCGGGCTTCACCCTGGCCGGTGCCGATCACGCCATCATCCCGGTCATGCTGGGGGATGCCAAGCTGGCCGCCGAGATGGCGAGCCGCATGCTGGACGCCGGCATCTACGTGGTGGGCTTCTCCTTCCCCGTGGTGCCCAAGGGCCAGGCACGCATCCGCACCCAGATGTCCGCCGCCCACACCCGGGAGCAGCTGGACAAGGCGATCGATGCCTTCATCCGCATCGGCCGCGAACTGGGCGTGATCTGAACCCGGATGATTGATTGAAACAGGGGCCAAGGTTGGGCCCCTTTTATTACCCTCTGTACCCGGCACAGCGCCGTGAGGACTCTGTCATGAAAGCACTCTCCAAACTCAAATCCGAAGTCGGCATCTGGATGACAGACGTGCCGGCTCCCGAGCTCGGCCACAACGATCTGCTGATCAAGATCCGCAAGACCGCCATCTGCGGCACCGACATCCACATCTACAACTGGGACGAATGGTCCCAGAAGACCATCCCGGTACCCATGGTCGTCGGCCACGAATATGTGGGGGAAGTGGTAGCCGTCGGTCAGGAAGTGCGCGGCTTCGCCGTGGGGGATCGCGTGTCGGGTGAAGGCCATATCACCTGCGGCCACTGCCGCAACTGCCGCGCCGGCCGCACCCACCTGTGCCGCAACACCATTGGCGTGGGCGTCAACCGCCCGGGGTCGTTTGCCGAGTACCTGGTGATCCCGGCCTTCAACGCCTTCAAGCTGCCGGACAACATCCCCGACGAGCTGGCCGCCATCTTCGATCCGTTCGGCAACGCCGTGCACACCGCCCTCTCCTTCGATCTGGTGGGTGAGGACGTGCTCATCACCGGCGCCGGCCCCATCGGCATCATGGCCGCCGCGGTCTGCCGTCATGTGGGCGCCCGCCACGTGGTGATCACCGACGTTAACGAGTACCGTCTCGAGCTGGCCCGCAAGATGGGTGCCACCCGCGCCGTCAACGTGAGCAAGGAGAAGCTCTCCGACGTCATGGCCGAGCTCGGCATGACCGAGGGCTTCGACGTGGGGCTGGAGATGTCCGGCGTACCCAGCGCCTTCCAGGACATGATCGACAAGATGAACCACGGCGGCAAAATTGCCATGCTCGGCATTCCCCCCTCCACCATGGCCATCGACTGGGGCAAGGTGATCTTCAAGGGACTGTTCATCAAGGGGATCTACGGCCGCGAGATGTTCGAGACCTGGTACAAGATGGCAAGCCTCATCCAGTCCGGGCTGGACCTCTCCCCCATCATCACCCACCGCTTCAAGGTCGACGACTTCCAGCAGGGCTTCGACGCCATGCGCTCCGGCCAGTCCGGCAAGGTGATCCTGAGCTGGGACTGACAAGTTCCGGGCACATAGGCCCCCGCCTTGACTGACTCATGAAACTCGGTGCATACCGGGTTTCTTTTTGGGGCCACCAGATCTTCCTCTCTCCCGTCGCCGAAACTTTGTTCGCAGATTGCTTAACACTTCACACACAAGCGTTTAAATGCCTGTAACTATTCGGTTATAATCCCGTCGTTTTCTAGGGATAATAAGAGCCTGCTGGGAGTACATGAGCGTGTTGAAAAAACTGAGCTATTTGCTGGCTGCCGGGATGGCGGCCGCCACCCTGTCCGGCACCGTGTTTGCCGCCGATGAGATGTCACCGGAAGCCATCGCCGAGCGCATCGCCCCGGTCGGCCAGGTCTATACCGCCAAGGATCTGGAGGGGATCGCGACGGCCGCCGCAGCCCCTGCCGCCGCATCGTCCGGTCCACGGGATGGCGAGACCGTGTTCAAGGCAGCCTGTTTTGCCTGCCACGACACCGGTGCCGCCGGCGCCCCGAAACGGGGAGACAAGGCGGCCTGGGAACCGCGCATCGCCCAGGGCTTCGATACCTTGCGCAAGCATGCCATCGAAGGCTTCACCGGCAAGGCCGGCATGATGCCACCACGGGGCACCTGCGCAGCCTGTAGTGACGAAGAGATCGAGAACGCCATTCACTACATGATCGACAAGCTCTAAGTATCTGAAAGGGCTCCCATTGCAGCCCTTTCAATCCAAGCACTTCCGACTACGCTTGAAGGTAAGTTGATTCGGGAGCATTGCATGTCAGTCCAGTCCACCACGCCGCCAGACTCCTCCTCTTTGCTGGCGGTCATCTCATCCATCATGGATTTTCCCGCTCCCGGCATCGCCGCCCCCCAAGATTACGCCAGACTCGTTGCCCAGCTGGACAGACTCTGCCCCTTGCAACACTTTGCCATGCTGGGGCTGGTCAACGGTGGCCTGCGCTGGTTGCACGAACATCAGCTGCCCGAGGCATTCAAGCAGCAGCTGGGACGGGAAGAACCCCGCCTCACGGAACAGCTCACCCGGCTCGATGAGCACCAGGGCTGGTGCGTGCAGATCGTGGAGCACCTCGAGGTACAGTGGCTGCTGGCCCGCACGACCCCGGAGCAGACACCCAGCCTGCGGCTGCTGCTGGAGTGCCTGGCCAAGCGCCTGCACGAGACCCAGGCCGGCGCCCAGCTGGCTGGGCAGGCCTCCCCCCTCATGCAGCGGGATCCCCACTGGCAGGAAAAAATAGAGAAGATCGGCCGCATCATGCGGCTCGCTCACAACCTGCCGCAGCATGCCCTGTTTGCCCAGCTGGAGGCGGTGCTGCGCCAGATGCTGGCCGTCAGCGACATGTTGTTGATCCGGCTGGAGAACCAGCGCCTGGATCGGCTCTACCCGACGCACCTCTCGTACGATGACGATATTCTCCAGGCCCTGTGCCACAGCACCAACAGCATCGAGCGCCACGACGCCGGCCTCTACTGGTACAGTCTGCCCCTGCGCCAGCAACAACAGTATTTTGCTCACCTCATCATCAACACGGCCCAACCTTTGGCAGCCGATGACAGGCTGTTTCTCGACTTCCTGCGCCATCAGCTGACCCTGCTGCTGGAGCTGAAAAGAGTCCGGCAACAACTGGATGCTCTCAACTCGGAAGAGTCCATCAACCAGCGGCTCCAGCAGCTTCGCCAAACCAACCTCAGGCTGCAGAAACGACTCAAGCACTACCAGGAGCTGGAGCGGCGGCTCCAGTTCAACGCCCTGCACGACCCCCTGACCCAGCTGCCAAACCGGGCCCTGCTGATGAATCACCTTCACCATGCCATGACACGCTACCGCCGTTACCAGAGCGCCGGTTTCACCCTGATCTTCGCCGATGTGGATCACTTCAAGCAGGTCAATGACGCATTGGGACACAGCACAGGGGATCAGCTGCTGCAGGAGCTGGGCAACCGCCTGCAGAGCTGCATCAGGCAAAATGACATGGTGGCACGGCTCGGGGGGGACGAATTTGTCATCTATCTCGACAACAGCCAGCGGGAAGCGGACATCAGCCCCGTGCTCAACCGCATCCTTGCCCGCATTGCCCACCCGTTCCGGCTGCAGGGCAATGAGCTGACCATTACTATCAGCCTGGGGGTGGCCAGTGTGTCGGAGCAGACCGCCGACATCAGCGAACTGCTGCACCAGGCCGATCTCGCCATGTATCAGGCCAAACGCAACGGCCGCAGCCGCATCGTCATGTATTCCGAGGCCTGCACCGAGCATGCCGGCTCACCGGAGGAGCGGCTGTTCAGGGCCTTGCGGGAAGGCAGGGTCGTCCCCTACTTCCAGCCGGTGATCCGGCTGTGCGACAGCCGTCTGGTCGGCCTGGAGGTGATGGCGCGCTGGATCACCGAGGAGGGGGAACTCAAGGATGCCTTCGACTTCATTCCCCTGGCCGAGCAGTGCGGCCTCATCCAGGATCTGGATCGCCAGATCCTGAGGCGCACCTGCCAGCAGCTGAAGCTATGGTTGCCGGTTTCGGGGAACAGTCGCTTCAAGATAGCCCTCAATCTCTCCGGCAAGCATTTGGCCAGCCGCGATCAGATCATGCGACTGGTCGGCATCATGGAGGAGGAGGGAGTCATTCCAGGTTATTTCATCTTCGAGTTCAACGAGCGCGAGATCTCCAGGCAGAGTGCCGACTCGCTCACCGCGCTGCATGAGCTCAGGGCCAAGGGGATCCAGATCAGCCTGGATGACTTCGGCACCGGCTTCTCCTCCCTCAACGCCCTGTTCCACTTCCCGGTGGACTACATCAAGGTGGATGACAGCTTCACCCACCGCATGATGAACTCCCCCAGGGATCTCGCGCTGATCCGCGCCATGCGCGACATCTGTCAGGATCTCGATTTCACTCTGGTGGTCGAGGGCATCGAAAACCAGCAGCAGCTGATGAAGCTGATCGAACTCGGCTGTGCCCTCGGGCAGGGGCGCCACATCTCCCCCCCGCTGCCGGGAGCGGACATCCTGCCCCTGCTGAGTCAGACGGGTCGGGAAATGATACCTTCCGACATCAATCCTTCTTGAACATGGCGCGCAGGTTGGCCACCGCCATCTGCCCCTTCTGCTGGCGCTCCTCGGCGCTCACCTGCTTCTGGTTTTCCCACTCCAGGTCATCCTGGGGTAACTCCAGCAGGAAGCGACTCGGCTCCGGCCGCACCGACTCGCCATACTGGCGCCGCTCCTTGCAGAGGGTGAAGGTCAGCTCGGCCTGGGCCCGGGTAATCCCCACGTAGGCGAGGCGACGCTCCTCCTCCACGTTGTCCTCGTCGATGCTGGTCTGGTGGGGCAGCAACCCCTCCTCCATGCCCACCATGTAGACATAGGGAAACTCCAGACCCTTGGAGGCGTGCAATGTCATCAGCTGCACCTGATCCGCCTCGTCCTCCCCCTCGTTGCGTTCCATCATGTCCCGCAGAGTGAGGCGTGTGACCACCTGGGCGAGCGTCATCGACTCCTCGAGCTCATCTCCCTCCAGCATCTCGCTGATCCAGCGATAGAGAGTGGAGACGTTCTGCATCCGCATCTCCGCCGCCTTGGGGCTGGGAGACGTCTCGTAGAGCCACTCCTCGTAGTGGATCTCCTTGATCATGTCCCGCACCGCTTCCACCGGGTTGCCGCGCAGGGCCTGATCACCGAGCCGTACCAGCCAGTTGGTGAAAGCCTGCAGGGCGGTGAGGCCACGTCCGGAGAGGTGCTGCTCCAGCCCCAGCTCGAAGCTGGCGGCAAACAGACTCTTGCCGCGCTGGTTGGCGTACTGGCCCAGTTTCTCGAGCGTGGTGGGACCGATCTCGCGCCGTGGCAGGTTCACCACCCGCAGGAAGGCGGTGTCCTCGTCCGGATTCACCAGCAGCTTGAGGTAGGCCATGATGTCCTTGATCTCGGTGCGGGAGAAGAAGGAGGTGCCCCCCGAAATGCGGTAAGGAATACGGTTGGTCATCAGCGCCTTCTCGAAGATGCGCGACTGATGGTTGCCCCGGTAGAGAATGGCGTAATCCTTGAAGCGGGTGCGGTTCATGAACTTGTGGCCCATCAGCTCGGCGGCGATGCGCTCCGCCTCGTGCTCCTCGTTCTTGGCAAACAGCACCTTGAGCTTGACCCCCTCGTCCAGCTCGGAGAAGAGCGCCTTGTCGTAGACGTGGGGGTTGTTGGCGATCAGGATGTTGGCGCACTTGAGAATGCGCCGCTTCGAGCGGTAGTTCTGCTCCAGCTTGATGAGCCGCAGATTGGGGAAATCCTCGTTCAGCAGCACCAGGTTCTGCGGTTTGGCCCCGCGCCAGGAGTAGATGGACTGGTCGTCGTCCCCCACCACGGTGAAGCGGGCACGCTCGCCGACTATCTGCTTCACCAGCTCGTACTGGCTGGTGTTGGTGTCCTGGTATTCGTCGACCAGCAGGTAGCGGATCTTGTTCTGCCAGCGCTCGCGCACCTCCTGGTTGCTCTTGAGCAGCAGGGTCGGCATCACGATGAGATCGTCGAAATCCAGCGCATTGTAGGCCACCATTTGCCGGTGATAGCGCTCGTAGAGCTGAGCCATCAGCACCTCTTCCGGCCCGCGGGCGATGCGCATGGCGCGGGCAGGCAGGATGAGGTCGTTCTTCCAGTTGGAGATCTGGCTGATGAGGGCGGAGAGCTTGTCCTTGTCGTTGTCGAGCTCGGCCTCGGTCAATTCTTTCAGCAGGGCCAGCTGGTCGGTATCGTCGAACAGGGAGAAGTTCGCCTTGAGGTTCAGGCTCTTGTGCTCACGACGGATGATCTCGAGCCCCAGGGTATGGAAGGTGGAGACCATCAACCCCCGCGCCTCCTTGCGACCCAGGGTCTGGCCGACCCGCTCTTTCATCTCCCGCGCCGCCTTGTTGGTAAAGGTGACCGCCGCTATGTTGCGCGCGTTGTAGCCACACTGCTGCACCAGGTAGGCAATCTTGTTGGTGATGACGCGGGTCTTGCCCGATCCGGCTCCCGCCAGCACCAGGCAAGGGCCGGAGACATACTTGACCGCTTCGTTCTGATTGGGGTTGAGCTTCATGGGCCGGATCTCTTGGCTTATGATGAGGGGCAGCATTGTAGCAGAGATCCCGCGGGCAGCCGAAACCGGACACGGGAGCCCGTCACTTCGTCTTGTGTTTGCCCGCCATTTTCCGGATCATGACCGACTTTTCCAGATGAGATGAGGGGAGCATGAATCAGCAACAGCACGCCCTGCTGCGTGGCCAGTTTCCGGCCTTGGCACAGGAGGTCAACGGCCACCCTCTGATCTATCTGGACAACGCCGCCACCACCCAGAAACCGCAGGCGGTGCTGGATGCGATCAATCACTACTATCGAGCCGACAACGCCAACGTGCACCGTGCCGCCCACGCACTGAGCGGCCGGGCCACCCGAGCCTTCGAGGCCGCCCGCGAGACGGTGGCCCGCTTTATCAATGCCCCTCGCAGCCACGAGGTGATCTGGACCCGCGGTACCACGGAGGCGATCAACCTGGTGGCCCAGAGCTGGGGGATGAGCGAGCTGAGGGCGGGGGATGAAGTCGTGCTCAGCACCCTGGAACACCACGCCAACATCGTCCCCTGGCAGCTGGTTGCCCAGCGCACCGGCGCCGTCATCCGGGTCGTCCCCCTCGATGAACGGGGCGATCTCGACATGGCCGCCTATCTGGCCATGCTGGGACCACGTACCCGACTGGTGAGCGTGGCTCACGTCTCCAATGCCCTCGGTACCGTCAATCCAGTTGAGCAGATAGTGGCGGCCGCCAAGGCGGTCGGTGCCCTGACCCTGATCGACGGTGCCCAGGCAGTGGCTCACCTGGAGGTAGATGTGCAGGCCATCGGCTGCGACTTCTACGCCTTCTCCGGCCACAAGCTCTACGGCCCGACCGGCATCGGCGTACTGTGGGGCCGCACCGCACTGCTGGAGCGGATGCCGCCCTGGCAGGCCGGCGGCGAGATGATCGACAGAGTCAGCTTCAGCGGCACCACCTTCAATAGCCTGCCCTTCAAGTTCGAGGCAGGCACCCCCCATATCGCTGGCGCCATCGGCCTGGCTGCCGCCATCGACTTTATCGAGCAGCAAGACAGAGCGTCACTGGCTTGTCATGAGGAAGAGCTCACCGATTATCTGGTGGCGGGACTACAACAGGTCCCCGGCCTGCGTCTCATCGGCGAACCCGGTCAGCGCGCAGGCGCCGTCTCCTTCCTGCTCGACGATATCCACCCGCAGGATGCCGCCACCCTGCTCGACATGCAGGGCATAGCGCTGCGAGTCGGTCATCACTGCGCCATGCCGTTGATGGAGAGCCTTGGCATTGGCGGCACAATGCGAGCCTCACTCGCCTGTTACAACAACCGTGACGATGTGGACGCCCTGCTGGCCGCCCTGCACAAACTCAGTGACTTTTTCTAAGGCAGACAACCCGATGAACAGCCTCGCAACCTATACCCGGATCGGCCTTGATCCCGACGCAGATAGCATCCGCCGACAGTTTGCTGCGGCAAATGGCTGGGAGAACCAGTACCGGCTCATCATCCAGCTCGGCAAGCTGTTGCCCGCGCTACCCGGCGAATGGCAGCAGGAGGAATTCCGCCTCAAGGGATGTGAAAGCCAGGCCTGGCTAAAGGGAGAGGTGGGTGAGGACGGCAACTGGCACTTTGCCTGTGATTCAGATGCCCGCATCGTGCGTGGCCTCATCGTCATCGTACTGGCGGCGCTCAATCATCAGACTGCCGATGCTATCCAGGCTTTTGATATGGATGCCTATTTCAGCGAGATCGGGCTCGAGAAACACCTGAGCCCGTCGCGGGGCAACGGGCTCAGGGCAATCGTGTTGGCAATCCGGGAGCAGGCCGTCTAACCCGCCTTGTTCAGTGGCCGATCAGGCCTCACCAATCGACCCTGCGCCTTCATTCCCGGCCTCTTTCTCGGCGCGGGCCCCCCGTTCGGCAATCTTCTTCAATACCCGGGACGCTGCAACCAAGCCAAAAGTGGCCGTCACCGGCGTCACGGCACCAAAGCCGGAGGCACAATCCATCTTCATGTTGCCATCGCTGGCCGCCTTGGCCTGACAGGTACCGCCATTCCCGTCCGGGTAGCTCAACTGCTCAGTAGAGAAGACACACTCCACCCCGAACTTGCGCGCCGGATTCTTGCTGAAGTTGTGCAGCCGGCGCAGGTCGGAGCGCACCTTGGCGGCCAGCGGATCCTGAATGGTCTTGGCCAGATCGGCCACGGTGATCTGCGTCGGGTCCATCTGCCCACCGGCGCCGCCCGCCACAATCACCGGGATCTTGTTGCGCTTGCAGAAGGCAATCAGCGCCACCTTGGCCTTGACCGAGTCGATGGCATCCACCACATAGTCAAACTCCCGCTTGATATGTTCGGCCAGGTTGTCGGCGGTAACGAAGTCATCCACCTCGATCACCTCGCAATCCGGGTTGATGGTACGGATGCGCTCGGCCATCACCTCCGTCTTGAGGCGACCGACCGTGCCCTGCATGGCGTGGATCTGGCGGTTGGTGTTGGTGATGCAGATGTCGTCCATGTCGATCAGGGTGATCTGGTTGATGCCGGCACGGGCCAGCGCCTCTGCCGCCCAGGAGCCGACGCCGCCGATCCCGACCACGCAGACTCTCGCCTGGCTGAAGGAACCAAGTGCACCCTGACCATAAAGACGGGCTATGCCCCCGAATCGCTGTAGATACTCTGCTTTCATACCACCACCTTGCTTGAGGGCGGCCATTATAGCGACAACCATGGGCGGCGGCGAATTTCAGATAAATATGAAACGGGATGGGGCAACGAAATCAGGCTAACTGAGATGAGATAAAGAGATCGCAGAGACAAAAAAAAAGCCCAGTCTTTCGACTGGGCTTCTTAAGTAGTGGCGGAGCGGACGGGACTCGAACCCGCGACCCCCGGCGTGACAGGCCGGTATTCTAACCGACTGAACTACCGCTCCGCATTCGGTTAGCTTGCGCTAAATCTTTTGCCGCTTCTTCTGAGGTGTCATCCTCGCAGCCAGTAACGTGATTTTGCACATCACTGTTTAATTGGGTGCCTGGCAGTGTCCTACTCTCGCATGGCGAATGCCACACTACCATCGGCGCTACAGCGTTTCACTTCTGAGTTCGGCATGGGGTCAGGTGGTTCCACTGCGCTATTGCCGCCAGGCAAAATCTTCAATCTGAAAAAGCTGATTTAGTTATTCGTTCTCGGTATCTGCTACAAGTCTCTGAACACTTCTTGGGTGTTGTATGGTTAAGCCTCACGGGTAATTAGTATGGGTTAGCTCAACACGTCGCCGCGCTTACACACCCCACCTATCAACGTTGTGGTCTCCAACGGCCCTTTAGGACCCTCAAGGGGTCAGGGATGACTCATCTCAGGGCTCGCTTCCCGCTTAGATGCTTTCAGCGGTTATCGATTCCGAACTTAGCTACCGGGCAGTGCCACTGGCGTGACAACCCGAACACCAGAGGTTCGTTCACTCCGGTCCTCTCGTACTAGGAGCAACTCCCTTCAATCATCCAACGCCCACGGCAGATAGGGACCGAACTGTCTCACGACGTTCTGAACCCAGCTCGCGTACCACTTTAAATGGCGAACAGCCATACCCTTGGGACCGACTTCAGCCCCAGGATGTGATGAGCCGACATCGAGGTGCCAAACACCGCCGTCGATATGAACTCTTGGGCGGTATCAGCCTGTTATCCCCGGAGTACCTTTTATCCGTTGAGCGATGGCCCTTCCATTCAGAACCACCGGATCACTATGACCTACTTTCGTACCTGCTCGACCTGTCCGTCTCGCAGTTAAGCTGGCTTATGCCATTGCACTAACCTCCTGATGTCCGACCAGGATTAGCCAACCTTCGTGCTCCTCCGTTACTCTTTGGGAGGAGACCGCCCCAGTCAAACTACCCACCAGGCACTGTCCGCGAGCCCGATTCAGGGCCCTGCGTTAGAACATCAAACATACAAGGGTGGTATTTCAAGGACGGCTCCAGCGCAACTGGCGTCACGCCTTCAAAGCCTCCCACCTATCCTACACATGTAGGTTCAATGTTCAGTGCCAAGCTGTAGTAAAGGTTCACGGGGTCTTTCCGTCTAGCCGCGGGTACACCGCATCTTCACGGCGAATTCGATTTCACTGAGTCTCGGGTGGAGACAGCATGGCCATGGTTACACCATTCGTGCAGGTCGGAACTTACCCGACAAGGAATTTCGCTACCTTAGGACCGTTATAGTTACGGCCGCCGTTTACCGGGGCTTCGATCAAGAGCTTCGCTTGCGCTAACCCCATCAATTAACCTTCCGGCACCGGGCAGGTGTCACACCCTATACGTCCACTTTCGTGTTTGCAGAGTGCTGTGTTTTTGATAAACAGTCCCAGCCATCTGGTCACTGCGACTCCCGTCAGCTCCATCCGCAAGGGACTTCACCAACAAGAGCGTACCTTCTCCCGAAGTTACGGTACTATTTTGCCTAGTTCCTTCACCCGAGTTCTCTCAAGCGCCTTGGTATTCTCTACCCGACCACCTGTGTCGGTTTGGGGTACGATGACTTGTAATCTGAAGCTTAGAGGCTTTTCCTGGAAGCAGGGCATCAATGGCTTCCGCACCGTAGTGCGTTCGTCTCGTGTCTCAGTGTTGTGTCTCCGGATTTGCCTAGAAACACCACCTACGCACTTTCACCAGGACAACCGTCGCCTGGCCCACCTAGCCTTCTCCGTCCCCCCATCGCAATTACAAGTCGTGCAGGAATATTAACCTGCTTCCCATCGATTACGCCTTTCGGCCTCACCTTAGGGGTCGACTCACCCTGCCCCGATTAACGTTGGACAGGAACCCTTGGTCTTCCGGCGAGGAGGCTTTTCACCCCCTTTATCGTTACTTACGTCAGCATTCGCACTTCTGATATCTCCAGCATGCCTCTCGACACACCTTCGCAGACTTACAGAACGCTCCCCTACCACTTGCACTGAGTGCAAATCCGCGGCTTCGGTGCCTGGTTTGAGCCCCGTTACATCTTCCGCGCAGGCCGACTCGACTAGTGAGCTATTACGCTTTCTTTAAATGATGGCTGCTTCTAAGCCAACATCCTAGCTGTCTGAGCCTTCCCACATCGTTTCCCACTTAACCAGAACTTTGGGACCTTAGCCGGCGGTCTGGGTTGTTTCCCTCTTCACGACGGACGTTAGCACCCGCCGTGTGTCTCCCGGATATTACTTACTGGTATTCGGAGTTTGCATGGGGTTGGTAAGTCGGGATGACCCCCTAGCCCAAACAGTGCTCTACCCCCAGTAGTATTCGTCCGAGGCGCTACCTAAATAGCTTTCGGGGAGAACCAGCTATCTCCGAGTTTGATTGGCCTTTCACCCCCAGCCACAGGTCATCCCCTAACTTTGCAACGTTAGTGGGTTCGGTCCTCCAGTTGATGTTACTCAACCTTCAACCTGCCCATGGCTAGATCACCCGGTTTCGGGTCTACACCTTGCAACTAGACGCCCAGTTAAGACTCGGTTTCCCTACGGCTCCCCTATACGGTTAACCTCGCTACAAAATGTAAGTCGCT
>NZ_CP077363.1:1247500-1360000 GCF_019048365.1 Aeromonas sp. FDAARGOS 1415
GCGGGCCGGTTTCCAGCCCAAGGGCCACTTCCACACCCCGGATCTCGGCATCCGTGTTACCCGGTTTGCAGGTGGAGAATGCGCTCTGGCAGGAGATCAGGTTCTCGATCTCGTTGCGATAGAGGTTCACTGACCAGTCCCAGGCGGTGTAACGGCCGGAGAAGTCCAGCTCCAGGTTCTTGCTCTCTTCCGGCTTCAGATCCGGGTTCTCATAACCTGGGTAATAGAGGTCGAGGAAGGTCGGTGCCTTGAAGGCCGTGCCATAACTCAACCGGATGTTGTGGTTCTCATTAATGTCCAGCCCTGCTGCCGCAGACCAGGTGTTGTTGCGGCCATATTGATCGTTGTCATCGGTACGACCGGACAATTCACCCAGCAGCGCCTGCCAGCGGTAGCTCGCCACGGCGAACAGGCCCGTGTTGTCGCGATCTGGCGCATTGAACGACTGACCATAGCTGCGGGAATCTGACTTCATCTGTTCCTGCTGCCAGTCGGCACCACCGGTCAGGGACAAACCTTCCACACCGCTCCAGTTATTGATCCAGGAGAAACGGGTCAGACCGGTGTGGATGGGCTCGGCACTGGACTCCCCATTGCTCTCCCACCAGCTCTTCAGCTTGTTCTCGCCGTAGCTGGCCTCCAGCCGGCTGCTCAGGGCGCCGCTCTGATACTTGAGACCGCCATCGTACTGGAAAGCCTGCACCCGGCTCTGATCCGACGACATGTAGGGGTCGTCCATCTCGGTCTGGTTGTCATAGCCCTGGGCGTTGAAATCGGCGCTCCAGGCGTCGTTGAACGCGTGGTTCAGTCCGAACTGGCCGTTCAGGCTATCAAAACCGTCCCTATCCGGCTGCTGGGCACCGGCGACCACGTCGAAGCCATCGGTGCGCTCATAGCCCACCAGCAGGTTCATGTCGGTCTGCTCGCCCAAGGCCTGCACTGTACGCACCTGACCCTGGCCGTAGCCATGGCTGCCCACGCCGCCCTTCAGGTGGGTTTCGCTGCCGTTCTTGGCCGAGGTCTTGGAGATGAGGTTGATGACGCCACCGATGGCATTGGCACCATAGACGGCGGCGCGGGGACCGCGGATGTATTCGATGCGCTCGATATTGTCGAGGGGGATCTGGCTCAGATCCGGTGTGCCGGCCACCATGGCGGCAACGGGACGACCATTCATCAGCACCAGGGAGTGGTTGGAGTTGGTGCCACGGATAAACAGACTGCTGACATGACCGCGACCACCCAACGTCGTGATCTGTACCCCTGGCAGGGTCTTCAGCAGATCCGGCAGGCTCTGCACCTGGCGAGCCTCGATCTCGGCGCGCTCTATCACCATGACGGGGGCGAGCACGGTGCTGGCAGGTTGTTCCACCCGGTTGGCGGTCACCACCATGGTGGGGTTGACGGGGATGGTCATCTGTTGGGCAAAGGCCGCCGTTGGCAACAGGGCAGCCGCCAATAATGTCTTGGACATGAGAGATCCTTAAGTTCGCGTAAGCATCTACTTCGTGGCCGGTTTCTCTCGGCCCGAAATACGAACTTTGGCAGGTCTTCGGGCTTGGGGGCTGATGACCTACGGCGACGGCTTCCCACCCGATGGCAGTGCCCTGATGTCGCTTCGCTCCCCCTTACCGCTGCGCGCCAGCTCCGGATTTTCACCGGATTCCCTTTTAAGCATGATGCGCCAAAGCGGGGGGATTATAGGCAGAGCCGGATTGGATGTATAGCCATCTGGATTGCCAGCATCGTTTTTTCCCGGTTGAAGGTGCCGAGTGGCACAACTTACATCCTCCTCCGCCACTCAGGCACCCACCGATGACCATCAGGAAGGGGCTGACACAAGAAATGTTGAGCCAGATCCCGCGGCTTTTTGGTAACATGCGGCAAACGTTTGACATCCGAGGAAGCCGTAATGACGACCCCCCCTATGATCGGCCTGGTAATGGGCTCCGACTCTGACTGGCCCGTGATGCAGGCCGCCGCCCGCATCCTCAAGGAGCACGGCGTGCCCTATGAAGCGCGCGTCGTATCCGCCCATCGCACCCCGGATCTCCTGTTCGAATATGCAGCAAGTGCCCGCGATCGCGGCCTGCGCGCCATCATCGCCGGCGCCGGCGGTGCCGCCCACCTGCCGGGCATGCTGGCCGCCAAGACCACCATTCCGGTGCTGGGCGTGCCCATCCCGACCCGCCAGCTCAAGGGGATGGACTCCCTGCTCTCCATCGTGCAGATGCCCAAGGGCGTACCGGTCGCCACCTTCGCCATCGGCGAGGCGGGTGCCGCCAACGCCGGCCTGTTCGCGGTCTCCCTGCTCTCCGTCGCCCAGGACGGCGACGCCCCCCGCTACCACCAGCAGCTCGACGGCTTCCGCGCCAAGGAGCGCGACCGGGTGCTGGCCCTGGAGCTGGAGGACCCGGCATGATACTGCCCCCCGCCACCCTCGGAATGCTCGGCGGCGGTCAGCTCGGCCGCTACTTCGTGATGTCCGCCCACCGCCTCGGCTATCAGGTCATCGTGCTGGATCCGGATCCCGCCAGCATCGCCGGTGCCGCCGCCGATGGCCAGATCGTGGCCGCCTATGACGACGCCGAGGCCCTGGCCGAACTGGCCCGTCGCTGCGACGCCATCACCTGCGAATTCGAGAACGTGCCGGCGGCCTCCCTGGCCCTGCTGGAGCAGCACAAGCCGGTGCGCCCGGCAGCGAGCGCGGTGCGCGTCTGCCAGGATCGCCGGGAAGAGAAAGCCTTCCTGACCCGCGCTGGCGTACCCGTCGCGCCGAACCTGACCCTGCTGCCCCACGAGCCGCTGCCGGCCCTGCCCAGCGACCTCTTCCCCGCCATCCTCAAGACCGCCCGCGAAGGCTACGACGGCAAGGGGCAGTGGACCATCCACCAGGCCAGCGAACTGCCGGCGGCCCTGGCCGCAAGCGGCGTGCCCTGCGTGCTGGAGAAGCGCCTGCCGCTGGAAGGGGAGTTTGCCCTGACGCTCGCGCGCAGCCCGAGCGGTGCCATCAGCGCCCTGCCCCTGGTGCAGAACTGGCACAGCGGCGGCATCCTGGATCAGACCCGCTCCCCGGCCAACGTGCCCGCCCTGGAGGTCGAGGCCCAACGCATCGCCGAGCACATCATCGCCGCCCTCGACTACGTGGGCGTGCTGACGGTGGAGTTCTTCCTGGTCGGCGGCAAGCTGCTGGTCAACGAGATGGCCCCCCGCCCCCACAATTCGGGTCATCCCAGCATCGACAACGCCGGCTGCAGCCAGTTCGAGCTGCAGGTGCGCGCTCTGTGCGATCTGCCGCTGCCGGCGCAGGCTGACGTTCAGCCCGCCATCCTGCTGAACCTGCTCGGGGATCTGTGGCAAGACGGCACGCCGGACTGGGCCGGCGCCCTGGCCCTGCCCGGGGTGCACCTGCACCTCTACGGCAAGGGCGAGGCCCGCCCCGGCCGCAAGATGGGCCACGTCACCGTCACCGGCCGCGACTGGCCGACGGTCGAGGCCACCGCGCACCAGTTGCGTGCCCTGCTGGGCCTGCCGCCGCGCTAAGCGTCGCTGGTACCAACGAAAAGACCCGGGCCTTGGCCCGGGTCTTTTTTATGGTGCAGCCTTCAGACGAAGAGTCAGGCCCGTTCGACCGATACCGGCGCCGGCAGGCGGATGGTGAGGGAGAGCACCAGGGCTACCACCAGCAACACCAGAATGAGGTTGAATGTCGCCATGAAGCCGCCGAACAGGGAGGCGACGATGGAGCCGATGATGCTGCCCAGGCCAAAGCCCAGATAGATGACGCCGTAGTTCTTGGTCAGGTTGTTGAGACCGAAGAAGTCACTCACCAGCGAAGGGTAGACGGTGATGGTGCCGCCGAAGCTGAACGCCACGCAGGCCACCGCCACGAAGAAGAGGTTGGCGTTGAGCGGCACGAACAGCAGCAGCGCCATCCCGGCCAGGGTAATTAGCTGGGCGATGGTGATGACCCGGATGCGGGACATCTTGTCGGAAAGGATCCCCAGCACCAGCCGGCCACCCAGGTTCGCCATGGCGATGATGGCGACGGCGTTGGCGGCGACCACGGCCGGCAGGCCCACCATCTTCTCGCCGATGTCCTTGGCCACCCCGATGACGTAGAGACCGCTCATGCAGGCGGTGAGGAACATCAGCGCCAGCATCCAGTACTGGGGCTTGCGCATCGCCTCGGCCAGGGTGAAGTCGCGGCTCTCGCTCTGCTGCACGGCGGCGGCCTGCCTGGGCGCATCCTTCATCAGCATGCCGCCCACCAGCACCATGGACATGGCGATCAGCCCCCACAGCTGGAAGGTGGTCTCAAGGCCGTTGCTGGAGAGCAGCAGCAGGTTGATGTACTTGAAGCCCAGGCTGCCGAGGCCGTAGGCGCCGATGGAGCAGGCGGAGATGAGCCCCTTGCGCTCCGGGAACCACTTCACGCAGTTGGAGAGGGTCATCAGGTAGCCGGTACCGTCGGCAAAGCCCACCAGGATGCCGGCGCAGAGGTAGAGCATCGCCAGGTTGCTGGCGTGGGCGGTGAGGAAGAAACCGATGCCGAGCAGCACGCCGGCCCCCAGGGTGACGTTGCGCACCCCGAACCGCTCCTGCAGCTTGCCCGCCAGGGAGGAGGCGACCGCAAGCGACAGGCTGAGCAGGCCGAAGGCGAAGGCGACCTGACTGACCGGCTCGTCCAGCTTGTCGGAGAGCTGGGCGTTGAACAGGCTCCAGGTGTAAACGGAGCCCAGGGCGAACTGGGTGATGATGGTACCGATCAAGGTCAGGTACCGGGTGCGGTTCATCTCTCTGGTCATGATGCGTCTCGGAAAGTGGACTTCAGGAAGTTGAGGCCACTATAGGCAAGACGCCGCTCCCGCCGACCGATTACGGCATGAAATGCAGATCGGCGGGAATGAATGACAATCAGAGTCGCATCAGCTGACGGAACGCCTTGATGTTGCTGCGACTCACCGGCACCTCGAACGGCAGATCATGGAGCCGGATGAGATAGGTGCTGTTGAACCAGGGGACTATCTCGCGGATCTTGTTGATGTTGACACAGTAGGAGCGATGACAGCGGAAGAAGCCCTCCGCCGGCAGCCGGCTGACGAACTCGCTGAGGGTCATGGTCATCACATAGCGATCCGTGCGGGTGTAGACATGGGTCAGCTTCTCGTCGGCTTCCGCGTAGTAGATCTGCTCACAGGGGGTGACGATGATGCGCTCCCCCTTCACCAGGTTGACGGTGCGGTTCTGTGGCGTCCCTGACTCCGCGCTCTGGGGCTGGGACTTGCCCGCCAGTTCGAGCTTTTGCAGCAGGCTGATGAGGCGCGGCTCGTTGTAGGGTTTGAGGATGTAGTCGAATGCCTCCAGCTCGAACGCCTCCACCGCAAACTCCTTGTAGGCGGTGACGAAGACGATGTGGGGCGGGTGGCTGGACTTGTGCAGATTCTTGGCCAGCAGCAGGCCGTCGATGGCGGGGATCTGGATATCCAGAAACACCACGTCCACCTCGTGATCCTGCAGGTACTTGAACGCCTCCAGCCCGTCCTCGAAGCTCGCCACTATCTCTATGGTGCTGTGCTGCCCCACCAGATAGGCCAGCTCCTCACGAGCCAGGTATTCGTCTTCCACAATGATCGCTTTCAGCATGACATTGCCCCCATAAGGAGCACAGGAGAGGCCAGCTCCTCCCATATCAAACATTCGTCTTCCACTATGATGGCTTTCAGCATGGCATTGCCTCCTGGTCAGGCAGATAGAAACAGACTTCGGTCCCCGGCTCCAGCCGCTTGAGGTGCAGGCCGTCGCCGTAGAGCAGCTTGACCCGCTGATGCACGTTCATCAGGCCGATGCTGCGGCTCTCCACCCGACCGGCGGCGACCCCGTCGATCACCGCCTGGCTGATGCCGTAGCCGGTGTCCCGCACCGCCACCCGGATACCGCCCGCCAGCTGTTTCACCTCTATGGTGACCCGACCCGGCGCACTGCGCGGCTGGATGCCGTGCAGGATGGCGTTTTCCACCAGGGGCTGCAACAGCAGGCTCGGCACCTGGATGTGCACGTCGTCCACCTCGAACACCACCTCCAGCTTGTCGCCGAAGCGGGCCTGCTCGATGGCCACGTAATCGCGCACCTGCTGCAGCTCCTCCTGGATGTCGATGAGGGTATCCCCCTTGTTGAGGTTGTAACGCAGGTAGTCCGCGAGGTTGGCGATGAGCTGGCGCGCCTGCTGGGGACGAATGCGGATCAGCGACGAGATGGCGTTGAGGGCGTTGAACAGGAAGTGCGGGTTGATCTTGCTCTGCAGCGCGGTGAACTCCGCCTTGCGGGTCATCTCCTTGAGCTGCTCGATGCGCGACACCTCCATCTGGGTGGAGATGAGCTGGGAGAGGCCCACCGCCATCTCCCGCAACGAGCTGGTGATGCTGTGGGTGCGGCGGTAGTAGATCTTGAGGGTACCGCTGACGGCGCCGTTCTCCCGCAGCGGAATAATGATGACCGAGTGGAAGTCGGCCAGGTGGTACTGGCGCAGATCGTTGTTGATGATGATCTGGTCCAGCAGTACCGCCCGCTGGGTCATGGCGCTGATGGCGTGGTGCTCGTCCAGCTCGTAGTACCCCTTGCCGACCCCCACGTAGGCCAGCACGTCGCGGGTGTCGGTGATGGCCACCGCATCGGCGCTGATCTCGCTGCGAATGATGCCGCACACCTGGCCGAGGGAGTGACGGTCGATGTTCTGGAAAAACGGCAGCGTCTTGTTCGCGATGTCGAGCGCCAGCTTGGCCTGCTTGGCGGCAATCAGCTCCTTCTCGTCATCCAGGTCCTGCACCAGCTTGATGATGAGGCCGATGCAGAGGGTGCCCGCGATCATCGGGTACGCGATGTGGCTGACAATCTCCACCCCCACTGCGTGGGGCTCGGTCAGTTGCCAGATGAGCAGCATGGTCAGCCCCTCGCAGGCCATGCCCGCCAGGATGCCGTAGAGCCAGAGCCGCGACTTGCGGCAGCGCAGGTGCAGCCAGGTCGCCAGCAGGCCGGCGATGATGCTGGCGATGAGACAGGGAATGGAAGTGTGACCGTCCATGTCGATGAGGTAGCGGTGCAGCCCCGAGATGACCCCGGCCGGAATGCCGACCCAGGGGCCGAACAGGATGCCGCCGGAGATGATGGCGATGATCCGCACGTTGATAAGCGCCCCCTCCACCGGGATGCCGGTATAGGTGCTGAACACCGCAAACAGGCAGAAGATGGCGGCCACCAGCACCAGCTCGGCCGGGGTGTGATCCCGCTTCTGGAACAGGCGCTGGAAGGGCCGGGTGCGCGTCAGCAGGAAGAGCGTCATCAACATCAGCGCCGCCCGCTCGAACACCGCCAACAACATCATCTGATTCTCGAGCATGCATACCTCCGGGCCACGACGAACGGGGGCCCACTATAGGGATTGTGAGCCCGGCCGCCGCTGACCGGGATCAAGGAGAGAGGGCGAGTCACGGCCCCAGAAACGAAAAAGCCCCGCGCCAGCGCGCGGGGCCTGACAAAACAACCGTCCTCAGGAGAGGGTGGCCAGCCTGGCCGCAAACCCCATAAAGAAAAGGCCGATGAGACCATTGCCCAGGCGAGCCGCTGTCTGGCGCTGACGGAAGAAACGGGCCATCAGGGTACCACCGAAGATCAGCAGGGTCAGGTAGACGAAGCTCATGGCCTCCAGCATGCCCGCCAGCACCAGGTAGGAGATCCAGGTGTGGGCATAGCTGAAGTCGATGAACTGCACGAAGAAGGAGACGTAGAACAGGATGGCTTTGGGGTTGGTGAGGCTCAGGGTAAGGGCCTTGCTGAAGTAACGCTCCCCCGGATCCACCGCCGACGCCTGCCCGGCCTGTTTGGCGATGAAGTTCGCGTGCAGGATCTTCACCCCCAGGTAGAGCAGGTAGAGGGCGCCGAGGTAGCGCACCAGGGTAAACAGCAGGGGAGTGGTGCGGATGAGGGAGGCGATGCCCAGATAGGCGCAGAAGATCAGGATGGCATCCCCGACGAAGACGCCGAGGGCCGCCTTGTAGCCGGCACTGATGCCGCGTACCGCCCCGGTACGCAGCACGTAGAGGGAGTTGGGCCCAGGCGCGATGATGATGAAGAAGAGCCCCACCAGATAGGTCCAGACATTGATGACACCCAGGCTTTCGAACATGTTCCCTCCATGGCGGGCGATGAGCCGGATAACGGCGGCAGGCTTTCTATACTAATCCGCCCCGCGCCAAGCACAAGATCTGACCAGCCATCCACACACTTTCAGGATGAACGGCCTGAACGCCGCTCAAGATCAGCTCGGCGTTCGCCCACTTTGGTTATGTCCAGATGCGCCGGGATAGGGCATGGTAGAGGGAGCATGCCGTCACAGATACCCCAGCCATGGACAAGACCTTGAGTACCGACACTCCGATCACCGCCCCACCTGCGGTGGACAACCCGAATACCACCGCTTATCCGGTGATCGCCGCCATCAGCTTCTCGCACCTGTTGAACGACATGATGCAGTCGGTGCTGCTGGCCATCTACCCGCTGCTCAAGCTCGGCCTCGACCTGTCGTTCACCCAGATAGGGCTCATTACCCTCACCTACCAGTTCACCGGCTCCCTGCTGCAACCCCTGATCGGCCTCTACACCGACCGCAGGCCCATGCCCTACTCCCTGCCGCTTGGCATGGGGTTCACCCTGGTGGGACTGCTCTCCCTCTCCCAGGCGGACAGCTTCGGCGCCGTGCTGCTGTCGGCCATGCTGATCGGCATGGGCTCCTCCGTCTTCCACCCGGAATCCTCCCGGGTCGCCCGCATGGCGGCGGGCAACCAGCCCGGCCTGGCCCAGTCCCTGTTCCAGATCGGCGGCAACCTGGGTTCGGCCATCGGCCCCCTGCTCGCCGCGCTCATCATAGTGCCCCAGGGCCAGGGCAGTGCGGCCTGGTTCTCCCTGTTCGCCCTGGTCGGCGTCATCGTGCTCAGCTTCGTCGGACGCTGGTCCAGCCATCACGGCGCCAGCTTCCATAAGCGGATGAAGGCCCATGCCGGCAACGGCCTGAGTCGCCGCCAGATCGGCTGGTCGCTGGCTATCCTGGGCCTGCTGATGTTCTCCAAGTTCTTCTACATGGCCAGCCTCAGCAGCTATTACACCTTCTACCTGATGGACAAGTTCAGCCTCTCCCTGGACAGCGCCCAGCTCCATCTGTTCGCCTTCCTGTTTGCCGTCGCGGCGGGTACCGTGCTCGGCGGGCCGATCGGCGACCGCATCGGCCGCAAGCAGGTGATCTGGATCTCCATCCTCGGCGTCGCCCCCTTCACCCTGCTGCTGCCCCATGCCGATCTGTTCTGGACCTCGGTGCTCTCGGTCATCATCGGCCTCATCCTGGCGTCGGCCTTCTCCGCCATCCTGGTCTACGCCCAGGATCTGGTCCCCGGCAAGGTCGGCACCATCTCCGGCCTCTTCTTCGGCTTCGCCTTCGGCATGGGGGGCATAGGCGCCGCCCTGCTGGGCCAGCTGGCGGATGCCACCAGCATCGAAACCGTGTACCAGGTCTGCGCCTACCTGCCCCTCATCGGCCTGCTGACCGCCTGCCTGCCCAACCTCAGAAAGGACTAGGGACAAAGCGACAGCCCGCATCGACGGTCGGAGCGACCAACCATAAAAAACGCGGCCTGAGCAGGCCGCGTCTGAAGTGGATGAGCACGAGGGGACCTCAGCAATACTGGCCCCCCAGCCCGCCGGGACTAAAACCCCACTGGAAGTTGTCACTGCCGAGCCCGCTCATCGGACAGGGGCAACCTCCATCAGCAGTACTGGCCGGCTACCCAACCGGAGGACCAGGCCCACTGGAAGTTGTAGCCGCCGAGCCAGCCGGTCACGTCCACCACCTCGCCGATGAAGTAGAGACCAGCCACCTTGCGCGCCTCCATGGTCTTGGAGGAGAGCTCGTGGGTGTCCACCCCACCCAGGGTCACCTCGGCGGTGCGATACCCCTCGGTGCCGTTGGGCAGGATCTGCCAATCCCCCAGCAGGGTGGCGACCGCCTCCAGCTCCCGCTCGTTGTACTGGCGCATCGGCTTGTTAATCAGCAGGCCCAGCTCCACCAGCTTGTCGACGAAGCGCTTGGGCAGCTCGCGCCCCAGCACGGTCTTGAGCTCCTGGGCCGGATGGGCCTGGACCCACTCCCTGAGGGCCGCCGGGATGTCCAGCTCCGGCAGCAGGTTGATGTGGATTTTCTCCCCCGCCAGCCAGAAGGAGGAGATCTGCAGGATGGCGGGGCCGGAGAGGCCGCGATGGGTGAACAGCATGGCCTCCTTGAAGCGGGTGCCGTCCTCGGCGGTCACCGCCACCGGCAGGCTGACCCCGGCCAGATCCGCGAAGGCCTCCTTGTCGGCCTGATGCAGGGTAAATGGCACCAGGCCGGCGCGGGTGGGCAGCACGGTGAGGCCGAACTGCTCCGCCAGCTTGAAGCCATAGGGGGTGGCGCCGAGTTTCGGCATGGAGAGGCCGCCGGTGGCCACCACCAGGGAGTGGCAGGCGATCCCCCCCTTGCTGGTGTCGAGCACGAAGCCCTCATCGCCCTTGCTGACGGAGAGGATCTCGGTCTGGAACTGCAGGGTCACGCCAGCCCAGTCGCACTCGGTCAGCAGAATGTCGACGATATCCTTGGCGCTCTCGTCGCAGAACAGCTGACCCAGCGTCTTCTCGTGATAGCTCAGGCCGTGCCTGTCCACCAGATCGATGAAGTCCTGCTGGGTGTAGCGCGCCAGCGCCGACTTGCAGAAGTGGGGGTTCGCCGAGAGGAAGGCATGGGGCCCGGCCTGATGGTTGGTGAAGTTGCAGCGGCCACCGCCGCTGATGAGGATCTTGCGGCCCGGCTTCTTGGCGTTGTCCAGCACCAGCACGGAACGGCCCCGGTAGCCCGCCTGGGCCGCACACATCAACCCGGCCGCTCCGGCACCGATCACCACCACATCAAACTGCTTCATCATCACCCACCCATCAAAAGAAAAACGGCCCCTGTACGAAGGACCGTCATTGTACCCGGCAGAAACCACCGCCGCGGTTTCATCGCTTTTCCAATAAAAAACGGCCCCTTTGCAAGGGGCCGTCATTGTACTGGCTGAACACTAAGTGTCCACGACTATCAGGCGTTGCCGTCCATGATGCTGGCAGGGGCGCCCTTGGCCAGTTCGGCCAGCTCCTTGTCGATGAAGTAGAGACCCTTGCCATCCTCACCCACCAGGCTCAGGCGGTCGACGATGCTCTTGAACAGCTTCTCCTCTTCGTGCTGCTCGGCCACGTACCACTGCAGGAAGTTGAAAGTGGAGTAGTCCTGGGTGGTGAAGGCGACGTGGGCCAGGCCGTTGATGCACTTGGTGATGTGGTACTCGTGCTCCAGGGTGGTGCGGAAGATCTCCCCCAGGGACTGGAACTCGTGGGGAGGTGCCTCGATCGCCCCCAGCACCGGCATGGCACCGGTCTCGCTCACGTAGGTGAACAGGCGCTCCATGTGCTGGCGCTCTTCCACCGCGTGCTGGCGCAGGAAGGTGGCGGCACCCTCGAAGCCCTTGTCCTCGCACCAGGCACTCATCTGCAGGTAGAGGTTGGAAGAATAGAATTCCAGATTAATCTGCTCGTTCAACTTCTCGATCATGGCTTTGGCCAACATGATGATTCTCCACTGTGATTTGCCCACGATTGTCGCCACTGTTGCAGCCAGACGCAACCAGATACCGTCGTAGAACCGCGCAGTCGGGGCGGCTTTTCGCCTCATCCTGACCCCCATACGGCTATAGAGAAGCAAAGAAACATGGTGTAGGTAACGTCAGCCATTATGATGGCGCCAGTGGTCAGGGAAAGGATTCAATGAGATTCATAATGGCACTGGCGCTGCTCTGGATAACCCAGCTGCAGGCCGCTCCCTCCTTGCTCGACGAGGCTGAACTGCAGGCGGCGCGGGATCCCGTCGGCTATCTGCAGCGCCTCGATGCCAGCCCGCGGCAGGACATGGAGCTGTTTTACGCCAGAGCCCTGGCCCAGGCCGCGCTGGGACGCTACCCCCAGGCCCTGCTCGACAATGCTCGTGCCCGCGGGCTGGCCAGCGCCCGGCAAGCATCCCTGCGCCTGCTCGACTTCCGCCTGCAACAGATCGCCCTGACCCTGGAGGCAGAGACGCCGGAGCGCGCCCTCGGCCTGCTGACCCAGCTCTGGCCCGCGGTCAGGGATCACCCGGCGCAGGCATCGGAATGGCACGCCCTCAACGGCCTCGCCTTCTACCGTGCCCAGCAGATGAAGGAGGCGATCCTCGAGCTCAAGACCGCTCTCCAGCAGAAACAGCAGGAGCCCGTCACCCAGCTCGGCACCCTGCAGTGCGGTCGCCTGCTGATGACCCTCGGCAACCTCTACGCCGATCTCAGCCTCCACCGGGAGGCCGAGCGTTACTATCAGGATGCCCTCGAGCAGATGACGGGGCTCAACGACCCCAACAGCCAGGCCATCATCCGGGCCAACATGGCCAGGCTTTACATCGACATGGCGCACCCTGCCAGGGCGAACCAGCTGCTCGATGCCCTGCTCGCCACCCCGGGGCTCTCTCCCCGCTACCGTGCCATTGTGCTTGGCTACCAGGCCATGGTGTTCAACGCGCAAGGGGAGTGGCGGGCCGCCTGGCTGAGCCTGGAAGAGGCACAGGCCATCTACGACGGGCTCGGCACCCCGCAGGCCGCCTCGCGCCTCGCCGAGATCAGGGCGAAAACCCTGATGGGACGCGGCGAGAAGCTGCTCGCCCTGCAACTGCTGATGGCCCAGTCCGGCCCTCTCTCCATGAATGGCCGTGCGATGCAGGCCAGGCTGCTGGCCGATCTGGGGCGCTACCCCGAGGCCTATGGCGCCATGGCCCGCTACATGCAAAGCTACAAGCAGCACTTCAACCAGACCCTGAGCCAGCATGCCGCCGCCTTCCAGGTCGAGCGGGACCTGGCCCGCAGCGAGGCCAGCAACCGTGCACTGCAACTGGAGAACGAGAACAAGCGCCGGCAGCTGCTCTATCAACAGAGCGCCCGCAACTACCAGCTGCTGTTGCTGGTGCTGCTGGCCGGTGCCCTGATCCTGCTCGGTCTCACCACCCGCAGGCTGCACCGCAACTCGCGCCATCTCTACACGCTCGCCACCTTCGACCAGCTGACCGGGCTGCCCAACCGGCGCGCCCTGCTGGAGCGGCTGGCGCAGCAGTGGCAGCAGGGGGGGCCCCTGACCCTGATCATCATCGACATCGATCACTTCAAGCAGATCAACGACAGGCACGGCCACCAGGCCGGTGATGAGGCCATTCGCCAGCTGGCCAGGGAGCTCAAGAGCTGGGCGCCCGATCAGCAGCAGCTCGGGCGCCTGGGGGGAGAGGAGTTTCTGGTGGCCATGACCCTGGACGGAGCCAGCTGCTGGCAGCTCGCCGAGCAGCTGAGACACAGGGTCGCCTACCTCGCCGCCCCGCACATGACCGTCAGCATCGGGGTCGCGGAGCGTTCACCGGATGATGAGCACCTGGACCAGCTCATCCACAGGGCCGACATGGCCATGTATCAGGCGAAACGTCAGGGGCGCAATCAGACTGTCCTGGCACAGCACCCCGGCGACGGGAACGAACTCGCCTGCAACGTCGCCTGATCCGGGGCCTCACAGCCCCATGCAGTGATCAGGGAACCAGCTCGGTCAGGGACGACACATCCACCGGCTCCCCGTAGTCCACTCCCGGCAGCTCGAAGCCGTTGAGCTGCATGAAGTCCCGACGCAGACCGGCAAAATCCCCCAGGGCGTGGAAGTTGTCCGGCGTCACCTTGGGCCAGAGCGCCGAGACGGCGGCCTGCACGGCCGGGTCCAGCTCGTGGTCATCCATGCGGATCAACCGGTTGCCATCGGCCACCACCCCTTGCGGGCCATACATCTTGGCGGCGAACAGCCGCTGCATCTGCTCGATGCAGCCTTCGTGCACTCCGCGCTCCTTCATCACCCCCATCAGCAGACCAAGGTAGACCGGCAGCACCGGAATATAGGCGCTCGCCTTGGTCACCAGTGCCTTGCACACCGACACCCAGGCGTGACCGCCGATGTGTGCCAGTTGCAGGTTGATGGTCTCGGCGGTGGCGTGCAGATGTTCCTTGGCATAGCCAATGGTACCGTCACGGTAGAGGGGATAGGTGGATTCGGGCCCGATATAGGAGTAGGCCACTGTCTGGGCGCCGGTGGCCAGGCAGTCCGCCTGCTGCAACGCCTGCAGCCAGAGTTGCCAGTCCTCCCCTCCCATCACGGTGACGGTATCGCGGATCTCCTCCGGGGTGGCGGTTGCCAGTGACTGCTGCACCAGGGTATCGCGCTCCAGATCCAGTCCCCAGCCGCTGAACGGCTGGCCCGTGGTCTTGAGCACGGAGCGCACCTGGGTGCCGTCCGGCAGCACCCGGATGCCGCTCGCCAGCGAGTAGATCACCAGATCCACCTGCCCCAACTGCTGGCGAATGGTCTCGATGGCCTGCTGGCGCAGGGTGTCGGAGAAAGCATCCCCGATGAGATTGATGGCGATGCGCCCGGCCTGCTCCGCCGCCTGACGGAACCAGATGTTGTTGTACCAGCCGGCGCTGCCAAGCCCCTTGTCGGAGGGACCCCGCTCGAACGACACGCCCAGGGTGTCCGCACCGGCGCCGAAGGTGAGCGCGATACGCGACGCCAGCCCGAAGCCGGACGAAGCCCCCAGCACCAGCACCCGTTTGGGCCCGTTGAAGGGGCCTGCGGCCCTGACGCTGGCGATCTGCTGCTGCACGGCGGCCCGGCAGCCGAGGGGGTGACAGTTGCGGGCGACGCAACCCTGGATCTGGGGGTGAATGATCATGAAACACGCTCCAAAGCATCAATACGATAAAAGGAGTGCCACTGCAGGAGCATCCACGTCCAACCTGAAGGTGGGGTACAACGCGCGCTGCGGCATCATCAAGGGAACTGGCTACAGCATAACCAAGGTGCACTGGATTACCTTGATGCCGGAGGGAATATGGGCAGGAAAGGGGCGGAAAAACAAAAGGGAGCACCAGGCTCCCCAAAGCGGTATTCAGATGCTTTTTGTTGTGTTGTGCTCATTGCGAAACACGGGCACATCCTATGCCCCTCCCTTCCCCGGAGCAAGAGAGGGGCTGTGATCGGCTTCAAACTCCCGCTCAAAATATGCACTACCTTTTCATCGGATACGGCAACCCGGGTGTACAGGGTCCATGCAAATCCTGAAACTGTGGTACCGCCGTCGTTTTAGTTTCAGCAGACATTGGTATAGTGGACCCAGGATCAGTGAGGAGAACTCCCATGAACGGTACCTATTACAAACACGTACTGGCCGCGATCGACCTGTCGGAAGATAACCGCAAGGTGATCGAGAAGGCGGTCGACCGGGCCCGCTCCAACGGCGCCAAGCTGTCGGTGATCCATGTCGATGTGGACCTCAAGGATCTCTACACCGAGATGATCGATATCGACATCGACAACGTGCAGGATCAGGTGATCGCCGAAGCGAAGGAGAAGCTGGAGACCTTCCTAGCCTCGGTGGACTACCCCATCGAGAAGAAGCTGGTGATCTGCGGCGACCTGAGCGAACGGGTCAACCAGGCGGTCAAGGACTACCAGATCGACCTGCTGGTGTGCGGCCACCGCCAGAGCTTCTGGAGCCTGCTGACATCCAGCGCACGCCAGCTGATGAATACCGTGCCCTGCGACATGCTGGTCGTGCCCTTGCAGAAGTGATCAAACAGGCGTAGCTTGATTTGCCATGAATATGGCCATCTTCAATCACGACTACTGGTGGTGCTGCTTCTAACAGGCGGCACTGCTTTTCTATGTAATATTTCCCAAAGAAAACACCGTGACCGCCGAGAGGCGGTCATTGTTTTCATCCCTTTGTCGCCTCCCGGCTCACCCCAACCGGAGAGAGTGACATGCACAACCCCATCATACTGACCGGCGACCGCCCCACCGGCAGGCTGCACATAGGCCACTACGTCGGCTCCCTGCGCCAGCGCGTCGAGGCCCAGCACCATTACCGCCAGTTCGTGATGATCGCCGATCTGCAGGCGCTCACCGACAACGGCCACAACCCGGCCAAGGTGACCGACAACGTACTGGAGGTGATGGCCGACTACCTGGCCGCCGGCCTGGATCCCGCCAGGACCACCTTCTGCCTGCAGAGTGCCCTGCCCGCCCTCGCCGAGCTCACGACCTACTACCTCAACCTAGTCAGCGTCGCCCGGCTGGAGCGCAACCCCACCGTCAAGGCGGAGATCCAGCAAAAAGGGTTCGAGCGCAGCCTGCCCGCCGGTTTTCTCGTCTACCCGGTCAGCCAGGCCGCCGACATCACCGCGTTTCGCGCCACCCATGTGCCGGTGGGCGAGGATCAGCTGCCCATGCTGGAGCAGACCAACGAGATAGTGCGCCGCTTCAACACCCTGGTTGGAAAAGAGATCCTGACCGAGTGCCAGCCCATCCTGAGCGACACCGGCCGCCTGCCCGGCATCGACGGCAAGGCCAAGATGTCCAAGTCCCTCGGCAACACCATTGAGCTCGGCATGTCGAGCGACGAGATCAGGCAGGCGGTGTTCGCCATGTACACCGACCCCAATCACCTCCAGGTGAGCGATCCGGGCCGGGTGGAGGGCAATACGGTGTTCGCCTACCTGGATGCCTTCCACCCCGACCAGGCGCTGGTAGCCGAGATGAAGGCCCATTACCAGCGTGGCGGCCTGGGGGACATGCGCTGCAAACAGGTGCTGAACGACTGCCTGCAGACCCTGCTCGCCCCAATGCGGGAGCGGCGCCAGGCGGCCATTGCCGACAAGCGCCGGCTGCTGCGCCTGTTGCAGCAGGGCACGGAGCAGGCCCGCGCCCTCACCGGCGAGGTGCTGGCCGAGGTGAAGGGGGCCATGGGACTGGATTACTTCAGCGCACTGGGGTGAGCCGCACCGCCCAGCGCGTGCGGGCCGTAGCGCTCGAACGCCAGCCGGTGGAGCAGCCCCTTGAACCAGCCGATCGCCTCGTCATGGGCGGTGAGCGGGTGGCCCGCCATCAGATAGACGATGGGAATGGCGGGATCCAGCTGATGGAGTCGCAGCGGGTAGTGGCGGCAGAAGTGGCGCCCGATCATCTCGGGAACCACCACCAGATAGCGACCGGTGGCCATCAGCGGCGGCACCGCCATGAAGCTCGGCAGCCTGACCCCCAGCTCCCGCGCCACCCCGAAACGCCCCAGCCAGAGATCCACCATGGCCTGGCTGTGACCCCAGCTGGAGGTGTGGATGTGAGGGCGGCTGACCAGCTCGTCCGGCCCCAGCGCATCGGGCAGATCGCTGCCAAGGGGTGACAGGCAGACCAGGGGATTGCTGAACCACTCCTCCCGCCACAACCGGGGGGAGAGGTGGTTGGCGCCGGCGAACCCGATCACCAGATCCAGCTCCCCCTTCTCCAGCTCCCGCTCGTAATCGCTATTGGCCAGCTCGCACACTTCCAGCCGGCAGTGGGGCGCGAGCTGCACCATGCGCTCCACCAGCATGGGCACCAGCCCGTGTTCCACCGACCCCGGGGTGGCGATGCGAAACACCCGCTGGGCACTGGCGGGATCGAACCCCTTCGCCTGCCGCAGCCCCTGCTCCAGCATGGCCAGCGCCTGACGTACCGGGCTGGCCAGTGCCTTGGCCCGCTCGGTCGGCATCATCTCGCGCCGGCTCATCACGAAAAGGGGATCATCCAGCGCCTGGCGCAAGCGCCCCAGGGCATGGCTGACGGTGGACTGGGAGAGGTGCAGCCGCTCTGCGGCACGGGTGACGTTGCGCTCCTGCATCAGCATGTCGAACACGGTGAGCAGGTTGAGGTCGAGTCGGGAGAGGGGAAGTTCCATCGATAATGGCCATAGTTGAATGACGACAATTCATTTTTGGCATAGTAGCAGATTGCATAGAATGCGCTGGCGAATTACCTCGGAGATTCAAATGCGTAGTTATCTGTTGTTGCTGGCGATAGGCCTGTTGTGGGGCTCCCAGTTCATCTTCATGCACCAGGCCGTGGCGGAACTGCCTCCCATCCTGGTGGCGGCCGGTCGCGCCCTGTGCGGCAGTCTGACCCTGGGTCTGCTCTGCCTGTTCATGCGCCTCAAGAGCGAACATACCCCCTGGCGTACCTATATGCTGATCGCCCTGCTGGATGCCACCATCCCCTTCATCATGGTGGCCTGGGGTCAGCAGTATGTGGACAGCGCCATCGCCGCCGTGGTCATGGGTTGTATCCCCTTTGTGACCATTTTGGCAGCCCCCCTGTTTATTTCTGGTGAAAGAATCACCAAGGGAGGCCTCGTCTCCGTGCTCATCGGCTTCGTCGGTGTGCTGGTGCTGTTCTGGCCCAAGCTGGCCAACGGCATGAATGCCGGTCTGCTCGGTGCCATGGCCATCCTGTTCGGCGCCAGCTGCTTCGCCATCGGTCTGCTGATGATCAAGCGCTTTGCCAAGGATCACCCCGTGGTCGTGGCCCGCAACATCCTGATCTCCTCGGCCATCCAGCTGCTGCTGGCCGCCCCCTTCGTGGCCGACCTGAGCACCTTCACCCTGCCGAGCCAGCAGGCCATGGGCGCCGTCGCCATGCTGGGAATCTTCTGTACCGGTCTGGTCTACTTCCTCTACATGGCGCTGATCCAGAAGGCGGGCCCGACCTTCGCCTCCTTCAGCAACTACCTGGTGCCGCTGTTCGGCGTCATGCTGGGTGCCCTGTTCCTCGGCGAGCAGATCCAGTCCACCACCGGCGTGGCACTGGCCCTGATCTTGGGCTCGGTCGCGCTCAACCAGTGGGCCCAGCAACGCCGCCAGCAGCGGGAGGCCACCCCATGTCAGGCATCCTGACCAGCCTCTGCGGCGGTCTGGTGCTGATCGCCGGCTGGCAGTATCGCCACCGGCTGGCCGGGGTAGTCGGCCTCTTGATGGTGCTGCTGCCCTGGTTCTTCGACAGCAAGCTGCAGGCCATGCTGAGTTATGCGTTGAGTGCCTGAAGACACCCTCTGCGTGTGTGACGAGAGTATATCTCTCCTGTTTTTGGGACCGTTTTTCAAAAAACCTCCGATTTGTCCCTTCTACCGGCGCCCTGCGCCGGTTTTTTTATGGCCGCTCCGCTGGCCCGTAGCGGTAGCTCAGCCGCTCGTTCTTGCGCGGCCCCGTGATCTGCCAGGCGAGCAGAAAGCCGTCACCGGTTTCGGTCAGCTCGGCGCTGTAGTGATCCTGCCCGCACAGGTGCGGCTCGGCCGTTATCCAGCGCCCATTCTCCCCGGCCAGCAGCTCGAACAGCTCGACCGGCTGCTCGTAACGCAGATGGGAGAGCAGGATCCCCCGCTGTGTACGCCGCCACCAGAAGCGGTTGTGCATGGCCAACACCCGGCCATGGGGCGTGGTGTAGCGCCCGCTCTCGGCAAACAGCCAGCCACCCTGGTGATCGGTCACCCGCACAGACCCCTCCCCGCGACCACACCAGTCGGTGGCGGACCCGGCCCCGTTGCTCGCCTCGAAGGCAAATGCTCCGATCTGTGGCAACCCTTCCCATAAACGCTGGATCGCGCCTTCCAACTCGGCCATCATAGCGCCCTCCAAATTGACAACTGACGACAATTCAATCACATGAACTACTTGATAGGGGTTACCCTGCTCTGGTCCTTCTCCTTCAGCCTGATCGGGGTCTACCTCGCCGGCCAGGTGGATGCCTACTTCTCCGTGCTGACCCGCATCGTCCTCGCCAGCCTGGTATTTCTCCCCTTCCTGCGCCGCCGCTGGCTGCGGCCCGACCTGGTGATCAAGCTGATGAGCCTCGGCGCCATCCAGCTCGGCATCATGTATCTGTTCTATTACCACTCCTTCCTGCTGCTGACGGTGCCCGAGGTGCTGGTGTTCACCATCTTCACCCCCATCTATGTCACCCTGATCCACGATCTGCTGGAGCGGCGCTTCAAGCCGGTCTATCTGTGGGGGGCCCTGCTAGCGGTGCTGGGGGCGGCCGTCATCCGCTTCGACGGGCTCACCGAAAGCTATGTGCTGGGATTCCTGGTGGTACAGGGGGCCAACGTCTGCTTCGCCCTGGGTCAGGTCGGCTACAAGGTGCTGCTGGCCCGGGAGGCCGAGCAGCCACCCCAGCTCGCGGTGTTCGGTTGCTTCTATCTGGGAGCCCTGGTGATCGCCCTGCCCGCCTGGTGGCTGCTGGGCCAGCCCCAGTACCCCACAAGCAACCTGCAATGGGGCATCCTGCTCTGGCTGGGGATTGGTGCCTCGGGACTTGGCTACTTCCTGTGGAACAAGGGGGCAACCCTGGTCAGCAGCGGCGTGCTGGCCATCATGAACAACGCCCTGATCCCGGCGGGTCTGCTGGTCAACCTGGTGCTCTGGGGCAAGGATACCGACCTGCTCAGGCTCAGCCTTGGCGCCCTGCTGATGCTGGCATCCCTCTGGGTCTGCCAGCGTCAGCGGGTCAGTGAAGGCTGACGGAAAACGGGCTCGCCCAGGCGGGCCCTCTTGGGATTCTCTGATGTTCGTGGTGAGTGAACACTGACTAAAAATCAGCCGATGACGGTGTTGTGCTCCCGCTTCGCCTGGCCGTGGCAGGAGGCCAGGCGCGCCAGCAGATGATCGAGCTGCTCGGCACTCTGGCTCTGCACCAGACCGATGCTGACGGTCACCGGGCGCTGGGGCAGCAGGCTGGCATCGGCTATCTCCAGACGCAGCCGCTCGGCAATCTCCAGGCCGCTCAGCCGATCGGTCTGGGAGAGCATCAGGATGAATCCGTCCTCGTCCCAGCGGGCAAAGGGATCCTCCCGTCTCAGCTCGCGGCGGACCATGCGAGCCAGTTTGGCCAGCATGGCGTCACAAGTGGCCTCGCCAAACAGCTGCAGGATCTTGCTGCGGTGATCCACGCTAAATTGCAGCAGACAGAAACTGCCGCTTTCACTGGCCAGCCGCTCATCCAGCAGCATCTCGAAATGGCTGCGGCTCTCAAGCCCGGTGAGCGGATCCGTGTCGTGGCGATCCTCCAGGGGCGCCATGGCAGCATCCAGATGGCGCACCACCCCCAGCAACTGCCCTCGCTCGTCGCGGCGCATCCGCTCCTCCAGCCGAATGTAGTGGCCCTGATGATGCAGGATGCGGTACTCGAGCCGCACCCCGCTGCTGCGCCCCTCCTGGCAAGCCGCCATGGCCTCGGCCAGACGGGGGCCGTCGTCCGGGTGCACCCGGGCCAGCCAGCCGAGATCATCCAGATATCCCCCCTCCAGCCCCAGTAGCTGCAGACAGGAGGGATCGCGCCTCAGGCCCTGTTCGGCCGACCAGGTCCAGATCCCGGCCTCCAACATCGCCATGGCCTGCGCCATCAGCGTCACCTCAAGGGGGGTGGTGATCTCTACCCAGGGAGTCTCATACCTTTCCATCACGCGCCTCGAAACCGGATCTGAATATCTGAATCAAACATTCTCAATAAGTAACATTGGCGCAGGCGCCGAGCAACCGCGCCAATGTCAGCCCCTCAGCCCCCCGCTCTTGTCCACTTCAAGATATCAGGTCCCAGCAAAACGCCATTCACCTTGCCCTGATAGCCCGCCATCAATGCCTGCCAGCCTTCAGACACGAAGTAGCAGTGGAACTCAGCCCGCCTTGCCCTGATAACCGGCCATCAGTGCCTGCCAACCTGCAGACACGAAGTAGCAGTGGAACTCAGCCCGCCTTGCCCTGATAACCGGCCATCAGTGCCTGCCAGTTCTCCGGCACGAAGTGGAAACTGGTATGCAGCTGGGATTCCTTGTTGAAGGAGCGCAGCAGCCGCTCCAGGTTGGCCTGTTGCCAGCTGCCGGGTGCGCGGATGGCCCCCTTGTCGAAATCGATCACCCACACCTTGCCCTCCTTGTCGAGCAGCAGGTTGTGGCTGTTGAGGTCCGCGTGACAGACACCGGCATCGTGCAGCCGGCGCACCGTCTGCCCCACCTTGTGCCACACCTCGGCGGCCAGCGGCCCCAGCTTGAGCAGGGCCACCAGATCCTTGGCCCCCCGGATGCGCTCGATCAGGATGTCGGCCCGGTAGAAGGGCCCCTGCTTGACCATGCGTGCCGCAAACGGGCGCGGCACCGGCAGCCCCTGCTCGCTCAGGGTGGCCAACAGGCGGTATTCGGCCATGGCCCGACTCGACTCCACCCCCTCGAACCAGAAGCGATCCCGCACCAGCTTGCCCACCATGCCGCCACGGTAGTAGTGACGCAGCACCAGATGGCGCGACTCATCCTTCACGAACCAGGTCACCCCCCGGCCGATGGCGCTCCCCACTACCTGGCGATGGGTCTGCCACCAGACCGGGTCGAACAGGGAGGGGGAAGGATCGCGGAAGGCACCGTCGGCATACCAGCAGATCTGGTTGTGGGTGGTCTGTGTCAGCATCATGAAAATTCCGGTCGGTAGTGGGACGCAGGGCATCCCGTCAGGGGACTGTGCCGGTCGGGCAACTGGCGCAATTTTACAATCCACAAGGGAGTTTGCATAATGCCATCCATCCATTTTGCCATCGTTGCGCCACATCATGCCGCTGTTCCAAACGCCGCCCTCCTCTATCTGCATCCTGCGCCTCTCCGCCATCGGCGACTGCTGTCACGCGCTGGCACTGGTGCGCGTCATCCAGCGGGCGTGGCCAGAGACCCGCATCACCTGGATCACGGGCAAGATTGAGGCGACCCTGTTTGCCGACCTGCCCGGTGTCGAGGTCATCCCTTTCGACAAGAGCAAGGGCTGGCGAGGCTATCGCGAGCTGTGGCAAACCCTCAAGGGACGCAGGTTCGATGCCCTGCTCCATCTGCAGGCGGCCTTGCGGGCCAGCATCGCCACCTTGGGGATCCGCGCCAAGGTCAAACTCGGTTTTGACCGGGAGCGGGCCAGCGACGGCCAGTGGCTGTTCACCAACCACAGCGTGCCGTCCCCCGCCTCTCCCCACGTGCTGGACGGCTTCCTCGCCTTTGCCAGGGAGCTCGGCATCCAGGATCTTACCCCGGACTGGCAACTGCCCATCAGCGCCGAACACCAGGCCTGGGCCAGGGAGAAGGTGGGCGGCAAACCGACCCTGCTCATCTGCGCCGCCGCCAGCAAAGCCTTCAAGAACTGGACGGCGGCCGGTTATGCCGCCCTGGCGGATCACGCCGCCAACCGGGGCTTTCAAGTCTATCTGTGCGGCGGACCGGCCAAGCTGGAACGGGATCTGGCTGCCGACATCCAGCAGCTGAGCCAGAGCAAGCCGGTGGATCTGGTGGGGCAGACCAATCTCAAGCAGTTGCTGGCGCTGATCAAGGAGGCCAGCCTGGTGCTGGCCCCGGATACCGGCCCCGCCCACATGGCCACCCTGGTGGGTACCCCGGTGATCGGCCTCTATGCCCACCATAACCCGGCCCGCACCGGCCCCTATCTGTGCCGCGACTACCTAGTAAGCGTCTATCAGGAGCTGATTGAGCAGGAGACCGGCAAGCCCCTGGCCGAGCTCGGTTGGCGCACCCGCCTCAAGGATCCGGACGCCATGGGCAAGATCACCCGCGAACGGGTCATCGCCGCGTTTGACCGGCTCTGTGCCGATCGTCAGCTGTTGCCAGCGGCGGGCAATTCGGAAATACCGAGCCCTGAGGCAGGGATAATCTGATGGCCCTCCCCCGGCAGCGGGGGCAGAATGGCAACCAATGTGGGTAACGCTCCTGCAGCAAGCTACGAATACTTTGATCGGCTGGAATATGATTCCGGCCGTTTTTTTATCCGCCCCCATCTGCTAACATTCGCCGCCTTTACATCCCCCTGATTCTGACTTTTTCCGCGTTTTGCGTTTGGCTGTCTCCCTTTCGGGCACAAGACGGCGGCCTCTGCTACAACCAAAACTCGGGTCATCGATTAAAGGTAATGACATGGCGCAACAAGGCACTCTCTATATCATCTCCTCTCCGAGCGGGGCAGGTAAGTCCAGCCTGCTCAATGCCTTGCTGACCAAACACAACGGTGCAGGCAAGATGCAGCTCTCCGTCTCCCACACCACCCGCGCCACCCGCCCCGGCGAGGAACACGGGGTGCACTACCACTTTGTGCAGGTGGAGAAGTTCAAGGAGTTGATCGAGCGCGGCGATTTTCTGGAGTGGGCCGAAGTGTTCGGCAACTACTACGGCACCTCCCGCGCCGCCATCGAAGCCTGCCTGGCTCAGGGGATCGACGTCTTCCTCGACATCGACTGGCAGGGTGCCCGCCAGATCCGCGAGCAGATGCCGACCAAGTCCATCTTCATCCTGCCCCCCAGCCGTGAGGAGCTGGAACGCCGCCTGATCGGCCGTGGCCAGGACAGTGCCGAGGTGATCAGGGGCCGGATGGAGAAAGCCATTGCCGAAATGGTGCACTATGACGAGTATGACTATGTCATCATCAATGAAGACTTTGAGCAGGCACTGTTCCAGCTCAGGGCCATTATCGAGTGCCAGCGGCTGGAATTGCGCCAGCAACAGCAGGCCCAGCAAAACTTGCTGAAACAGCTACTGGCAGAGTAAGCCAAAAACAAGTAAACTTTTGCGTCATTTTTAAACACCGCTTTTTCAAACACAGAAAGCCCAAACACTGGAGTCCCGCATGGCCCGCGTTACTGTAGAAGATGCTGTAAAACAGGTAGGTAACCGTTTTGACCTGGTGCTGGTCGCCGCGCGCCGCGCCCGTCAAATCGCGGTACAAGGCAAGGATCCCCTGGTCGACGAAGAGAACGACAAGCCGACCGTGATCGCCCTGCGCGAGATCGAACTGGGTCTGGTCAACAACCAGGTGATGGATACCCAGGACCGTTACGAGCAGCAAGAGCAGGAAGCCGCCGAGCTGGCTGCCGTTGCCGCCATCGCCGAAGGTCGCGGCTAAGTCAGTCGTTTCCCATAGTCGGCGCCCGCCCGGGTGCCGGCTGTTATCCCCATTTACAACCGCTCGAAAACCTCGCAAACTCGAGGGCATACCCTCAATTTCACGGATTGCCGTTTAACCGCTGCGGGGACTGTCTTGTATTTATTTGAAAACCTTAAAGAAATAGCCAGTTCCTACCTGCCAGCCGAGCAGGTCGAGAAGCTCAGGCAAGCCTATGTGGTGGCCCGCGATGCTCACCAGGGGCAGATGCGTTCCAGCGGTGAACCCTACATCACCCATCCTGTTGCCGTGGCCCGCATTCTGGGCGACATGCGCCTCGATCACGAAACCCTGATGGCCGCCGTGCTGCACGACGTCATCGAAGACACCCCGGTCACCAAGGACGACCTGGCCGAGCTGTTCGGCAATGCCGTCGCCGAGCTGGTGTCCGGCGTCTCCAAGCTCGACAAGCTGAAGTTCCGCGATCGCAAGGAAGCCCAGGTCGAGAACTTCCGCAAAATGATGATGGCCATGACCCAGGACATCCGGGTCATCCTGATCAAGCTCGCCGACCGCACCCACAACATGCGCACCCTGGGTTCCTTGCGCCCGGACAAGCGCCGCCGCATCGCCCGGGAAACCCTCGAGATCTTCGCGCCCATCGCCAACCGCCTCGGCATTCACACCATGAAGAACGAGCTGGAAGAGCTCGGCTTCGAGGCGCTCTATCCCATGCGCTCCCGCGTACTGCGGGAATCGGTGCGCCGCGCCCGTGGCAATCGCCGCGAGATCATCGACTCCATCCAGAGCGAGATTGAGGGTCGCCTGCGGGAAGCCGGCATCGACGCCCAGGTGAGCGGTCGCGAGAAGAACCTGTTCTCCATCTACAACAAGATGGAGAAGAAAGAGCTGCAGTTCCACGAGGTGATGGATATCTATGCTTTCAGAGTGAGAGTGAAAGACATAGACACCTGCTACCGGGTGCTTGGGCAGATGCACAGCCTCTACAAGCCGCGCCCCGGTCGCTTCAAGGATTACATCGCCATCCCCAAGACGAACGGCTACCAGTCCCTGCACACCTCATTGGTGGGGCCGCACGGTGTGCCGGTGGAGGTGCAGATTCGCACCGAGTTCATGGACCAGATGGCCGACAAGGGGGTCGCCGCCCACTGGGCCTACAAGCAGGATGGCGACAGCTCGGGCACCACGGCCCAGATCCGCGCCCAGCGCTGGATGCAGAGCCTGCTCGAGCTGCAACAGAGTGCCGGCAGCTCCTTTGAATTCATCGAGGGGGTCAAGACCGACCTCTTCCCGGACGAGATCTACGTCTTCACCCCGGAAGGCCGCATCATGGAGCTGCCCGCCGGCGCCACCCCGGTGGACTTCGCCTACACGGTGCACACCGACATCGGCCACGCCTGCGTCGGCTCCCGGGTCGACCGCCACCCCTATCCCCTGAGCAGCCCGCTGCACTCGGGTCAGACAGTGGAGATCATCACGGCACCGGGCGCCCGTCCGAACGCGGCCTGGCTCAACTTCGTGGTGACCACCAAGGCGCGCTCCAAGATCCGCCAGTTCCTCAAGAACCTGCGCACCGAAGAGTCCGTGGTGCTGGGCCGTCGCCTGCTCAACCATGCGCTGGGTGCCAAGAATATCGAAGACATCCCGGAAGCCCGCGTCAAACAGGTGCTGGCCGACACCAAGCACGAGAACCTGCAGGGCTTGCTGGCCGACGTGGGTCTTGGCAATGCCATGAGCGTCATGGTGGCGCGCCGCATGCTCGGTGACGAGCTGCCGCCGGAAGAGCAACCGAAATCCAACAGCAAGAAGATGCCGATCAAGGGTGCCGACGGCATGCTGGTCACCTTCGCCAACTGCTGCCGCCCCATCCCGGGGGATGCCATCATCGCCCACATCAGCCCGGGCAAGGGTCTGGTCATCCACCAGGAGTCCTGCCGCAACATCAAGGGCTACAGCAAAGAGCCGGACAAGTACCTGCCAGTGCAGTGGGAAGTGGACAAGGAGCAGGAGCAGGAGTTTCGCACCGGCATCAGCATCGAGATCGTCAACCACCAGGGCGCCCTGGCGGAGCTGGCCAACGTGATAGCCGCCACCGGCGCCAACATTCACGCCATCAGCACCGAGGAGAAGGACGGCCGGGTCTATGTGGTCACCCTGCTCATCACCACCAAGAGCCGGATCCACCTTGCCAACATCATGCGCAAGATCCGGGTCATGCCCAACGTGCTCAGGGTGAGCCGACAGAAAAACTGAACACAGGCGGCGCAAGCCGCCTGCTGCTTTTCAAGAGACACTCATGGCCCCATGCAGCAGGCCACCAGCCTTGTTGCATGCACCAGCCTCACGACATAGAAACCGATATGACTCCTGAACGCTTCAAGCGCATCACCGACATGCTGGCCCAGCGCCAGCTCGATTTGACCGTCTGCATGGAAGAGGTCCACAAGCCGCACAACCTGGCCGCCATCGTGCGCACCGCCGACGCCATCGGCATCCACCGGGTGCACGCGGTCTGGCCCAAGAGCTGGATCCACAAGCGCAAGGGCACTGCCCGCGGCAGCCAGAACTGGGTGGACGTGAAACTGCACCCGGACATCGGCAGCGCGGTGGCCGAACTAAAGGCCTCCGGCATGCAGATCCTGGCGACCCACCTCTCCGACAGCTCGGTGGACTTTCGCGCCATCGACTACACCAGACCCACCGCCATCCTGGTGGGCCAGGAGAAGCACGGCATCGGCGAAGAGGCGCTGGCCCTGGCCGATCACCATATCGTCATCCCCATGGTGGGCATGGTGCAGTCCCTCAACGTCTCGGTGGCGGCCGCCGCCATCCTCTACGAGGCCCAGCGCCAGCGCCAGCTGGCCGGTTGCTATCAGCGCGGCTGCCCGCTCAGCCTGGAAGAGCAGAACACCATCTTGTTCGAGGGGGGCTATCCCGTCTATGCCCAGCTCTGCAAGGAGAAAGAGATGCCCTACCCCCAGCTCGGCCCGGCCGGCGAGATCCTGGCGGACGAGCGCTGGTGGCAGCAGATGCAGCTGACCCGCAAGGGGTGGGCCGCGCAACAGGAAGAGGATGAATGGCAGGATCAGTGATGGAGAATCCTTTTGGCAGCTGGCTGGAATCCCAGGTCATACGGGATCACCTGACCAACCCCAATATCGAGGCCGGGGAGTACAGCTACTACTCCGGCTACTACCACGGCAAGCCGTTCGAGGATCACTGCGTACGTTATCTGCTCGGTGACGGCTCGACCCGTGACACCTGGGAGAGCGGCGTCTGGGGCGAGGTGGATCGCCTCATCATCGGCAAGTTCTGCTCCATCGGATCCGGTGCCACCTTCCTGCTGGCGGGCAATCAGGGCCACCGCATGGAGTGGGCCTCCACCTTCCCGTTCGATCCCGGTATCTTTGGCGAGGGGGTGCAGAGCGGCTTCCAGCGCAAGGGTGACACCCGGGTCGGCAACGACGTCTGGATAGGCTCGGAAGCCATGATCATGCCGGGCGTCACTATTGGCGATGGCGCCGTGATCGCCACCCGCGCCGTGGTCACCCGGGACGTGCCGCCCTACACCATAGTGGGCGGCAATCCGGCCAAACCGATCCGTCTCCGCTTCGACGAGGAGCGGATCGCCATGTTGCAAGCCATGCAGTGGTGGGACTGGCCGCTGCCCCGTTTGCAGGCCGCCATGCCTCTTATCTGCTCGAGCGACATAGCGGCGCTCTACCACCATTGGCGAGAGGAGCTTGCCCGATGAAATATTTCTCTCTTCCCCTGCTGGCCCTGACCCTGTTTTCTGCCGGAACCCTTGCCGTGAACAACCCCTATCAGCTGACCACCGAAGCCGACGTCCCCACTCTCTATCAACAGACCCTGCCCGACTTCTGGCGTGAACATGCCGTGGAGGGGGAATTCAAGGGCAAGGACGGGATCGCCATCCGCTATGCCGCCCTGCGCCAGCCCAACGTCGATCGCGCCATCCTCATCGTCAACGGCCGGGTCGAGAGCTACCTCAAGTACCAGGAACTGGCCTGGGATCTGTGGCGCCAGGGCTACAGCCTCTACCTCATCGACCATCGCGGTCAGGGAATGTCCGGGCGCATGCTGGCCGACAAAGAGAAGGGATATGTCGACCAGTTCGACGACTATGTGCTGGATCTCAAGCAGTTTCACGACGAGGTGATCCTGGCGGACAAGCCCGCCAGCCTCTTCCTGCTGGCCCACTCCATGGGCGGCGCCATCTCGGCCCGCTATCTGGAGCGCTGGCCTGACGACATTCGGGCCGCCGTGCTCTCCTCCCCCATGATGGGCATCAACCTCGGCGGCCTGCCCAAGTGGCTGGCCAAGGGAGTGACGGCCACCATAGGCACGGTCGGCGGCTGGTTGGGCGAGCCCCCCTACGGCCCGGGCCAGGGGCCCTATCAGGATCAGGGCTTCGCCGACAACGAGCTGACCCACAGCACGGCGCGCTATCAGGCCTTCCGCCAGATCTACGAGCAGCATCCCCAGGTCAAGCTCGGGGGAGCCACCGCCCACTGGATCCATCAGGGCATTACTGGGGCAGATGCGGCGATCGCCGATGCCGGCGCCATCAGGACGCCGCTGCTGCTGCTGCAGGCTGGCGAGGATAGCGTGGTGGACAACGCGGCGCAGGATGCCTTCTGCGCCAGGGCCAAGTGTGAGGGAGGCAAGCCGCTGCGCATCGAAGGCGCCTGGCACGAGCTCTTCATCGAGGCGGATCCCCAGCGCCAGGCCGCGCTCAACGCGACTCTGGCCTTCTTCGCACGCCACTAACACCTGGTTATTTTTTGTATCCCTAAATAAATGGGGTCGCGGGAGCGGTTGCTGTACACTGCTCCCGCTTTCATTCGTAACCCCGAGGTGATGATGTATAAGGTCGTTGTATCCGATCTCGATGGCACCCTGCTCAACAAGCAGCACCAGATCTCCCCCCGCACCCGTGACACCCTGCACCGTCTGGTGGAACAGGGCGTGAAGTTCGTGGTGGCCACCGGCCGACACCATGTGGACGTGCGCAGCATTCGCGATGCGCTCGGCCTCGATATCTACCTCATCACCTCCAATGGCGCCGTCGTCCACGACAAGCAGGATCAGCTGGTCTACAACCAGGCGCTGCCGGAGAACGTGGCGGCCGAGCTGATCGCGCTGGAGCGGGATCCCTCCATCCACCTCAACGTCTACTACGGCGACGAGTGGCTGGTGGAAGAAGAGCTGCCCTGGTTGCTGCAGTTCCATCACGACTCCGGCTTCACCTATCGCCTGGCGGATCTCGCCAACCACCCGATGGACAGGATCAACAAGGTGTTTTACATCGGCGACCACGAGAAGCTGCTGAAGATCGAGGCACACCTCAACCAGCAATATGGTGATCGGGTCAACGTCACCTTCTCCCTGCCGGACTGTCTCGAGGTGATGCACGCCGGGGTGCACAAGGGCAACGCCGTGCGCGCCGTGCTGGAGCAGCACGGGCTGGAGATGTCCCAGGCGGTGGCCTTCGGCGATGGCATGAACGACTTCGAGATGCTGAGCATGGTGGGCCGCGGTGTGGTAATGGGCAACGCCCACGATCGCCTCAAGCTGGCCCTCACCGGGCACGAGCAGACCCTGAGCTCCGATGAGGATGGTGTCGCCGTCTATCTGGAGCAGCTATTCGCCCTCGGGAAGATCACCGCAGCCTGATCCCCTCGCCATGGATGCCACACCGGGTGGTATCCATGGGCTCGCCGGTCAACGCTCGAAGCTGTGACCGCACCCCTGACAACGGTATTGCCGGGAGATCTGGCGATCCAGGGTGCGGCCCAGCCACAATCCCGCCCCGCCACCGGTCGCCCCGCCCAGCAGGGCTCCACCCAGCGCCCCCGCGATGGCACCGAGCGGCACGCCAATCCCCCCCAGTGCGGCCCCCATGCCGGCCCCCACCTTGGCAAAGCTGGCTGCGCAGGCAAAACCGCCAGCGGCCCCGCATCCCAGCGCGCAGGCTCGCCCTACCCGCTCATCCAGTGCTTTCTCGACCCCTTCCTTCAGACATTTCGGACATCTCATGATGCGCCCCCTCTGACCGGCAGAATAGAAAACCTGTTCACTCCTTGAACAAGTTTCGCTCCGATCGGCATCGGCTGCACTCGATTATGTGCCGGTAATAACTCAAATTTTTCTGGCTCCCGTCCGATTGCGTGACACCCGTATGAAGCCCACCCATTCCCTTGGCCCGATAATGGAACGTCACTCCTCTCCCCTTGCGAGACTCACCGTCATGACACTCCTCCATCATTTGTCCCTCACGACCAAGACCCGTCTGCCCGTGGTGATCGTGTTGATCATCATGTCCAGCGTGGTCGCCGTCGCCTACACCAGCTTCACCGAACAACTGCGGGTCAACCGCACCGTCGTCGAGCAGATACTGCCGGTACAAAATTCACTGGAAGATGCCTATCGCGACCTCTATCAGGTCATCGCCGCCGGCCAGGGTCTCATCGTGGGCGGTCTCGGCACCGACAATGTGGCGCACCAGAAGGCGGAGTTTCTTGATAATGGCCACAAGGCGAGGGACAGGATCAGCCAGGTACAGACCCTGATCGACGCGGGCCTCATCGGCAGAGAGCATCAGGCCTCGCTGGACCTCATGCTGGCGGAGTTCGATCGCTGGCTCGCCCACTATCAGACCGTCTTTGCCGATCCCCACGGGAACAGCCATCAGCTCTCCAGCCAGTTCCAGACGTCACAACAGCAGTTCACTCTTATCCGCCAGCAGCTCAACCAGCTCAAGGATGCCATCGAGCAGTCCCAGCAGCAGCTCAGGCAGGAGGTCGAGGCCTCGAGCCAGCACGCACAGCAGGTGCTGGGCCTGGGCACCCTGATCGCCATTGTGCTGGCTCTGGTGCTCACCTGGGCCGTCACCCGGCTCACCCTCAAGCCCCTCGACCAGATGCAACGGGCCCTGGAGGACATCGCCCAGGGTGAGGGGGATCTTACCCGCCGCCTCACCCTCACTTCCCGCGACGAGATAGGCATCCTGGGCGCCACCTTCAACCGCTTTATCGGCCAGGTCCACAAGATTGTCGGCGACGTCAGCCAGACCGCCGATGCGGTCCAATCCGCATCCCGCCAGCTGCACGTCCTGATGGAGGAGATGGTCACCCATGCCGAGGAGCAGCAGCGCCAGAGCGATCAGATTGCCACCGCCGTGGAGGAACAGAGTGCCACCAGCGCCCTTATGGTGACCCACGCCAGCCGGACCGAGCACGCCTCCGCCGAGGCGGCCGGCCAGGTACAGAGCGCCACGACGGACCTGATGAACACGGTCACGGCGATGGAGTCCCTGGCGCGGGACATTCACGTATCGGAGCAGGGAATCCAGCGACTGGAGCAGGATGTCGGGCACATTTCATCGGTGCTGGAGGTGATCCGCGGCATCGCCGAGCAGACCAACCTGCTGGCACTCAACGCCGCCATCGAAGCGGCACGAGCCGGAGAGCAGGGGCGCGGCTTTGCCGTAGTGGCCGACGAGGTGCGCACCCTGGCCAGCAAGACCCAACACAGCACGGGGGAAATCCAGCAGATGATCGAGCGGCTGCAGCAGGGCAGCCAGCAGGCGGTACAGAAGATGGGGGCCAGCAGCCACAGCGGGACCCTGGCCGTCAGCCAGGCGCACCAGACCCGGGAGAGCCTGGGTCAGATGACCCGGGCCATCACCATCATCAACGAGATGAACACCCAGATAAGGGATGCCGCCCATGAACAGAGCGGCGTCAGCACCGAGATCAACCGCAACCTCAGCGTCGTCACGGGCAACGGCCGCGCCATGCTGGAGAACCTGGAGCGCATTCGCCAGACCTGTGGCCAGCTCGAGACCCAGAGCCAGCAGCTGGCCACCCGGGTACAGCAGTTCAAGATCTGATGGCTCAGCCGGCGGGCTTGAACTGCTCCTTGTCGAGATTGTGCTTCTTCATGCGCAGATAGAGCTTCTTGCGCGGGATGCCGAGGTACTGGGCCGCCTCGGTCACCCGTCCCGAGAACAGGAACAGGGTGTCCTCGATGACCCGCCGCTCGAACTCCTCCACCAGATCGTCCAGCGGCTCCTTGGCATTGGCGAGCGGGATGGCCCGCTCCGCCCCGGCCAGCTTGACGATGCCCACCGCATAGAGCTCGGCCACGTTGCGCAGCTCCCTCAGGTTGCCCGGCCACTGGTGGCGCTTGAGGGTCTCCAGATAGGCGCGATCCACCGCTGGCACCGGCTTGCCAATCCGCTTGCATCCCTGGCGCAGGAAGGTGCGAAACAGGGGGATGATGTCGCAGCTGCGCTCCACCAGGCGGGGCAGCTTGAGCCGCACCTGGGAGAGGAAGTAGTAAAGCTCCGGCATCAGCTGATGCTGCTCCACCAGCCCTTCCGGTGACTCCTCGAACAGGGCAATGGTGCGCAGCGACTTGCCTCCCCTGCGCTCCTGCTCCAGCAGATGGTTGCCGAGCCAGCGCTGGCTCTCGGCCGTCAGCCGGGCCGGGGACTGCAGCACCAGGGTGCCCTGATCGGCCTGCGCCAGGCTCTCCTGCACCTCGGCCAGCGAACTGGCCGACACGCAGTCATGCAGGTGGAAGGCCTGCTCCCTGCGGGCGCTGATCTTGTGCAACAGCTGCGCCAGGGTGTGGCGCCCCGAGCCCGCAGGCCCCTCCAGCATCAGGTCCTTGTCGGTCTGGGCCAGCTGGTTGATCTGGTTGCGGATGGCGACGATCTGCGGGCTGGTCCCGATCAGCTCGTCGTCGATCGTCTCCTGGATCTCGTTGCGCCGCGCCAGCACCTCGCTGCGCTGCTTGCAGGCCCGCTCCAGCAGCCCCAGCAGGGCCTGCGGGTTGAGCGGTTTCTCCAGGAAGTCGAACGCCCCCTGCTTCACCGCCTTCACCGCCAGGGGGATGTCCCCATGGCCGGTGATCATGATGACCGGGATCTCGGCATCGATCTCGTGCACCCGGGTCAGCAGCTCCATGCCGTTCATGGCGGGCATGTAGATATCGGAAACCACGACACCGGGCCACTGGCTGGCCAGCAATGCCAGCGCCTCGTGAGGGGAGGTGGTCGCCCTGGGCTGATAGCCGGAAAGCCGCAGCAGGTGACAATAGGATTCCAGCACGTCCTCATCGTCGTCCACCAGCAAGACGTTGGCCGGGCGATTACGGGGTAGCAACATCGACAGACTTCTCCTCGTTCAAAGACACTTCGGTTTCGGCCTCCTGCGGCTTGGCCGACGGGGGATCGCCAAACTCCAGGACAACCATGGCCCCTCCCCCCAGGGCGGAGCCCAGCAGGATCCCGGCATCACAGCGGGCCAGCAGGGAGCGGCAAATGGTCAGCCCCAGGCCCAGCCCCACCTCCTTGGAGGTGGTGAAGGGGGTAAACAGTCTGGGCAGTATGGCCTCGCCAAAACCGGTGCCGCTGTCGGCGATCCCGATTTTCAGCCGGCCGCCACGCAGCTCCAGCAGCAGCAGACGGATTTCGCGCCGCTCCCGTCCGGCGACGGCGTCCATGCCGTTGACCAGCAGGTTGACCAGCACCTGCTCCACCAGCACGGGATCGGCCTCGATCCAGAGCCCGGCGGGCAGCTCATTCTTCAGGGTACAACCCTCCCGCTTGGCCCGGGTCTCCAGCAGCAGCAGCGCCTGCTCCGCCAACTCCCCGAGTTCGAGCCGGACCCGGGTCTCCTCGGTCGGCGACTTGCGGGCGAAATGGCGCAAGGCGTTGATGATGCGGCTCATCCGCTGGACGAGCATCTCCATCTTGCCGAGATCCTTGTCCAGCATCTGGATCTCTCCGGCCCCGAGGGCGGTCCGGCTGGTGTAAAGGTACGTCATCATGGCTGACAGGGGCTGATTGAGCTCATGGGCAAGGCTGGTCATGGCCTGCCCCACCACTGCCATCTTGGCTGCCTGGATCAGCTCATCCTGGGTCTGCAGCAGGTTGCGCTGGGCCTGCTGGCGCTGCACCACCTCCGCCGCCAGCAGGCGGTTGTTCTCGGTCAGCTCGCGGGTGCGCTCCTCCACCAGCTGGCCCAGTTCCCTGGCGGTCAGCTCCTGGCGGGTCACATCCGTGACCGTGATGATGAAGCGATGACCGCGCCCCTGCTCGAAGCGGCGCAGGTTGAAGTGCAGGAAGCGCGGGGCCTCGTCGGGCCCGGTGGCGACGGTGCATTCGCCATGCCCCAGCCGGTGCAGCGGCTGATCCGGCTCAAACTGGCTGGCCAGCACGGCGCCCGCCTCCTCGGGGAAGACCTGCCACAGAGGCAGATCCGCCCTGATGGTTGCCTGCCTGAACAGGGTCAGGGCGCTCGGGTTGACCGATTCGATGGTGCCGTCCGGATAGCAGGTGATGAGGCAGGCCTGGGTGTTGTTGATGAGGTTCAGGGCGTTGGTGCGCTCCATCTGCTGCAACTGCTGGCAGAAGTGGCGCAGGCTCTCCCCCAGCTGGCCAATCTCGTCCCGCCCGCCGGTCTGGATAGGCACGTCCATCTTGCCGGCCGCCACCCGGGCCAGATCCTGGCCCAGCACATCGAGCCGTCCGATCAGTCGCCGCCCGATCAGCACCACCAGCACGAAGATGCTGAGCAGGATGACGAGCGCCAGCACCACCAGGATCACCAGCTTGCCGGTCGCCACCATCTGGCTGCTGTTGTGGCCGAGCACGTGGAGGGAGCTGTTCGCCTCGCTCACCGTCTCGCTGACCCGCTGGTGATAACGCGAGACGGCGTCGTCCAGCTTGGGGCGCAGGGCCATCAGCCGCTGGTGGGTCAGGGCATCGGCCTGCAAGAGCCGGTGCAGCTGGCCATCCGGTTTCACCAGGGTGACGATGTCCTGCAGGATCTGGCGATAGCTGACGGTCGAGGGGTACTCGGCCAGCCGGTAGGTGAGCTCGTCCATCTCGTCGATCTTGTAGCCGATGAACAGGAAGGCGCTCTCGAGATCCTGCTGGTAGCGCTGGTCAATCACCTCGCTGACCAGTGCCTGCAGCTCGTTCTCCTTGAAGGTGAGATCCTGCAGGGCAGAGAACTCCTTGATGACATTGCCAAATTCGCTCATGTCGTCGGAGCTGGTCACCATGCTGGTGAGGTGCCACTCCACCTCCTGCAGCAGGGGCGCCACGTCGTCCACCAGATCCTGATGCAGCCAGTTGCTGCGCTTTTGTAGCTGCTGCAGCGTCTCGGCATGGGCGATCTGCTGCTTCAGGTAGCGGGCGTGATCCGCCACCAGGGCGCTCAGCTCCGCAAAGGCCTTCTGCCTGGCCAGCACCTCGTCATCGCTCTGCAAGCCCAGCAGGTAAGCCTGCTGGATATCCTGCAGCGTGGTGGAGACCGAGAGGGAGAGCCGCTTGTACTGTACCGGATCCCGGGTGTCGCGCAGCTGCGCCAGCAGCAGCAGCAGGCGGGAGCTGGCCCGCTCCAGCTGGTAGGCGCTGCCGACGGCGGGCAGGCTCTCCCTGACGATCAGGTTGACCTGTTGCCCCAGCCTGTCCCACACCATGTAGGCCGCCATTCCCATGATCCCGGTCAGGGCCATGATGGCCAGGAAGGCGAGGATCAGCCGCCGCCCCAGGCTGCTCGGCAGACGCAGGCTGCGTCCCAGGCGGCTCATGGCTTGCCGGCCTGTTCGACCAGCCGCAGCGCCTCGTTCAGCCGCGCCTCCGTCGTCTGGCGCCACTGGTGCATCACGCGCTCGGCCTGCGGGTTGCCCTGCTCCCTGTCATACATGCCGTCAAACAGCGCCAGCAACGCCGGATCCCTGGCCTCCCGCTCGCTCAGCGGCGGCGTGCTCGCCAGCAACTTCGCCTGTTCGAGCAGCCTGATCCGTTCGGGATCGCCGCGGGTATCCACCCCGTTGATCCCGCGCCAGGCCAGCTTCAGACTCGGCAGCTGCTGGGTGATGGTCTGCTCGAACAGGGCCTTGAGCAGCCCCGCCCGCCGGTAGAGCAGCCCCTTGTCGGTCACGTAATGGGTCTGCCTCGCCAGGTCTGGCTGGCTCAGGGTGGTCTTGGCCATGCCGGGGGTGCCGATGATCCCCTGCCCCTTGTCGGAGAGCAGGTACTGGATGAACAAGGCGCCGTTCTTAGGGTTGGCCGTGCTGCGGGGCACCCCGAGATAGGTCGGCAGGATCACCGAATCCGCCATGGTGCTGAAGCCGATGTGCTTGAAGAGTGCCTGGCTGTTGAGGGCGTAGCTGTCGATCACGGGGCCCGCCCCGGCCAGACCGCGGGCGATGCCGTCGCTCACCCCGAAGCTGCGCGCCGTGATGGCAGACAGGTTGCTTCCCAGGCGCATCAGCAGGGCCCAGCCCCGATCCCAACCATATTGTTGCAGTATGCTCTCCACCATCATGTGGGTGGTGCCGGACTGGGAGGGGGAGCTCATCATGACGTGGCCCATGAATACCGGCGACGCCAGCTGCTGCCAGCTGGTGGGCTGTGGCAGCTGATATTTGGCCAGATAGTGGCGGTTATACATGATGCCACTGCTGGAATATCCCACCACCGCCACCTTGTTGCTTAATCCCAGGGTATGGGGACTCAACCAGTCCGGTGGAATGGTGGTCGTTGGCAAGGGGGCCAATAGCCCCTCTTTGTCGAGTGTGTTAAAAAAGGTCGGTGACGATGACATGATAATATCGACCGACGGAGCCTCCCCCTCCGCTAATAAGCGCAGTGACGGGATGGTTCGCCGATATATCACCTCGACCCGGATATCAGGATATTGCTGAACGAATCCGTCTATCACCGATTTGACCGGCGTCTCCGAGAAGGAGGTGAGGACCGTCAGGGACGCGGCCTGGACGGCGCCAAAGGGCAACAATATTGCCGCCAGACTCACGGGCAGCAGTCGAGAAAATAGAGACATGGGATCGGTCTGCTCACTCTCAAAAACGGATTATGTGCGGTACATCTAATATTTGGTTTTTCACCTTGTTTTTATTAGAGGGGAGATGAGCCAATTCTGACCCATCTCTCTTCGGCGATATGACTATTGTTATTCATCGCTTATCAATAAGACAGTCAGAATATGTCATTTCTGACCCGTGCTTTTCCCTCACCCGGGTCACAACTGACCCATTTTTGGCCTTTTGCCGCCGCAATTTCTCCCTTCTTATCATGGCAACCGCGCTCAGAGCTCCCTCTGAAACCATGCTGCCAAAATAGAAACGGAGAACACCATGTTCAACTTCTTCAAGACGCGAGCAGACCTACCGGTCATGGATGCCTCGCCAGATAAAATTCGATCGATTTACCGCAAGTACCAATGGCAGGTCTTCCTGGGCCTGGTACTCGGTTACGCCATGTTCTATGTGGTTCGTATGAGCCTTAACGTGGTCAAGAAACCCATGCTGGACTCCGGCGTGGTGACCCTGGAAGAGCTGGGCGTCATCGGCTCCGCCTTCCTGTTCACCTACGCCGTCGGCAAGTTCTCCAACGGCTTCCTGTCCGACTACGCCAACATCGGCCGCTTCATGTCGGTGGCCCTGGGTCTGTCGTCCATCTGTACCATCCTGATGGGCATGAACACCGCCACCTTCTTCCTGGTGCTGATGTGGGGCCTGAACGGCTGGTTCCAGTCCGTGGGCTCGGCGCCGTCCTGCGTCTCCATCTTCCAGTGGTTCTCGCCCAAGCAGCGGGGCTCGGTCTACTCCATCTGGGGCGGCTCGCGCAACATCGGTGAAGGCATCTCCTGGATCCTGACCGCCACCGTCGTCAGCTACTTCGGCTGGAAGGCAGGCTTCATCGGTGCCGGTATCGCCTCCCTGATCGCCGCCCTGTGCATGTACCTGGTACTGAAGGATCGTCCTCAGACCTATGGCCTGCCGGAACCTGCCGTTGCCTTCGGTGAAACACCGGAAATCGCCAAGAAAGTGGACCCGGCTGAAATCCGCCGCGCCCAGCTGTTCATCCTCAAGCAGCCCGCCGTCTGGCTCATCGCCGCCGCCTGTGCCTGCATGTACATGTCCCGCTACGCCATGAGCTCCTGGGCCGTGCTCTACCTGCAGGAGCAGAAGGGTTACAGCCTGATCGACGCCGGCTTCGCCATGTCGGCCTACCCCATCGCCGGCTTCCTCGGTGCCATCCTGGCCGGGATCATCTCCGACAAGGTGTTCAACGCGAACCGCCACATCCCGACCCTGCTGTACGGATTGGCCAACATCGCCGGCATGTGCCTGATGTTCTGGGGCCCGCAGAGCCGCATGATGGACGCCGTCGCCCTCGCCCTGATCGGTTACGCCATCGGTGGTCTGGTGGTCTTCCTGGCCGGTCTGACCGCCTGTGACCTGATGCCCAAGACCGCAGTCGGTGCCGTGAAAGGCTTCATCGGCCTGTGCTCCTACATCGCCGCCTCCGTCCAGGAGCTGGTCTCCGCCGCGCTCATCAAGACCAGCGAGATCGACGGTGTGACCCACTACGACTTCAGCAGCGCCCAGTACTTCTGGCTCGGTGCCTCCGTGGTCTCCATGCTGCTCGCCATGACGGTGTGGAACGCCAAGAAAGTCGTCAACTACTGATATTTGCCCATAAAAAGGGTGGTCAAGTGACCACCCTTTTTTCACGTCGTCGCAACAGGAGTATCCCATGCGCAAGACCAAGATTGTTGCCACTCTGGGCCCCGCCAGCTCATCGGAAGCCATGGTGGAGAAGCTGATCCTGGCCGGAGCCAATGTCTTTCGGCTGAACTTTTCCCACGGCACCGCGGAGCAGCACCTGGCGCTGGCCACGCGGATCCGCACCATCGCCGCTCGCCTCAACACCCATGTAGGCATCCTGGCCGACCTGCAGGGGCCCAAGATCCGCATCGCCTGCTTTGCCAATGACAAGATCCAGCTGCAGAACGGCGACACCTTCGTGATCGATGCCGGCCTCGGCAGCCATCAGGGGGATCAACACAGGGTCGGCACCGACTACCCGGCGCTGGTCCATGAGGTGCACGCAGGCAACACCCTGCTGCTGGACGATGGCCGCATCCAGCTGCACGTCGAGCGGGTGGAAGGACAACAGGTCGTGACCCGCGTGCTGGTGGGCGGCCCCCTCTCCAACCGCAAGGGCATCAACGTACTGGGCGGTGGCCTGAGCGCCCCGGCCCTGACCGTCAAGGACAAGGAAGACATCCTCACCGCCCGCCAGCTGGAAGCGGACTTCGTGGCCGTCTCCTTCCCCCGCAGCGCCGCCGACCTCGAGGAGGCGAGAACCCTCATCCGCGCGACCGGCAGCGAGGCGGCCATCGTCGCCAAGGTGGAGCGAGCCGAAGTGGTGGCCTCTGTCGAAGCCATGGACGAGATCATCCGCGCCTCCGACATCATCATGGTCGCTCGCGGCGATCTGGGGGTGGAGATAGGGGATGCCCGCCTGCCGGGGGTGCAGAAGAAGCTGATCAAACGCTGCCGCGCCCTGGGTCGGCCCGTCATCACCGCCACCCAGATGATGGAGTCCATGATCGGCAACCCCATGCCGACCCGCGCCGAGGTACTGGACGTGGCCAATGCGGTCATGGATGGTACGGATGCCGTGATGTTGTCGGCCGAATCGGCGGCGGGGCTCTATCCGGTCGAGGCGGTCGAGGCCATGGCGCGCATCGCGCTGGGTGCCGAACAGGAGATGGACCCCGTGCAGCCACGCTGGCGCAGGGAGCACGGCCAGGCCGACCACTCGGGTCGCTGCATGGCGCTGGCCGCCATGACCTCCGCCTTCAGCCAGGATCGCTCCTGTGGCATCGCCGTGCTGACCAATCAGGGAGAAGCGGTGATCGCCATCTCGCGCGGGGGGCTCCACAACCCGATCTGGGCCCTGTCAGACAACCCGCAGCTGCTCAACCAGATGACCATACTGCGCGGGGTCAAGCCGATCCTCTTTCAGGCACATGCGTCCCAACCCCAGCAAGACCAGCTGATTGCAGCCCTGCAAAAGGCCGACCAGCTCGAGGGCATCCACTCCCTGCTGATCAGCCGCCTCGACTCCCTCGAAGGGGCCGGGCACGAGGATGTCTGCCGTCTGGTCTCCCTGACCGGCGTCGCCCCCCAGCCCGTCCCGGTCGCCCCCACCGCGGCCTCCCACAGCCACCCCCATTGAGCTGACGCGATCTGGCATGGATGACACGCCTCAACGGATGAGGCTATTCAGCTCCAGTCGATCCAGCAGGTTCCCTTCACGCTGCCACTGGAAACTCTGGTTGGCGCCCCCGAAGCAGTCGGCCAGCCGCAGCGGCGTGCCGGCCTTGTGGCGGCGCCCCGCCACATCCAGACAGAGACCGGCCTTGCGGTTGAACAGGCGATCCTCCTGCCACTGCCATTGGCGGCTTCCATCCTCGCATCCGGCCAGGGTCAGCTCGCTGCCACCGCTGGCGACCAGGCAACGCTGCACCAGTTGCAGGGCGCCTGCATCCCAGCCAAATTGCTGGCGGACACTCAGGTCACAGGGCTGGGTGACCAGCCTGTCCCGGGCATCGAGGGCCACGCAGAATCCCCCGTCGGTCACCAGCGCCGAGACCGGAGGAGCGCTCTGCCTGGGAGCGGCCTCCATCCGAAGTTCCTGGGGTTGGGGATGGTAGGTGCAACCAGCGAGGGCCATGACAACCAGCGCCAGGGTGCTGGTGCAAACAGAAGGAAGGGATTTGGGGCATGCGAGCCAGAAAGGGTTCAATCACGAATGTCCATATGCCGAGGATCTCTCCCCAGCATACCCGACCCCAATGCAGGAAAGAGCCGACAGAAATGTAACCGGGCGTGACAGATAGGATGGAAAGCGGACGACAGAAAGCAAAAAACCCCGCCAAGGCGGGGTTTTTCAGAATGTGGTCGGTGATAAAGGATTCGAACCTTTGACCCTCTGGTCCCAAACCAGATGCGCTACCGGGCTGCGCTAATCACCGAAAATATTTTTATTCTACAAAAAACAAAGACGACCATGCGGTCATCCTCGTTATACAGCAAGTATGGTGCGAAGAGAGGGACTCGAACCCTCACACCCGGGGGGCACTAACACCTGAAGCTAGCGCGTCTACCAATTCCGCCACCTTCGCGTACCTGACAAGCTGTAAAATGGGGTGGCTGATGGGGCTCGAACCCACGACAACCGGAATCACAATCCGGGACTCTACCAACTGAGCTACAGCCACCACAGCTGTTTTCGTTCCACAACACCGCCCGTTTAACCGGCGCACTTTTGATGGTGCGCCCGACAGGATTCGAACCTGTGACCTCTGCCTCCGGAGGGCAGCGCTCTATCCAGCTGAGCTACGGGCGCTACGCTGTCGAACGGGGCGCATTATTGATGATGACGCCAAGCTTGTCTACTCTTTTTTTGAGACATAAAACCAAGTGATTGTTTTTCAGTCATTTCTGGCGCTTTTTAAGCCTTTTTGTTTCGTTCAGAGCGGATCCGGCATCATTCGCTGCTTTTGGCTCCCCCCCACCCTGGCCAGATGGTGGGCAATACCTTGACTTGCCTGAAAGCCCCCCTAGAATGAATGAACGTTCATTCACTCACCTCTGATAACCATGGACAAGAAAGAACGCATTTTTGAAGCGGCTCGCGAGATCCTCGGCGAACAGGGCTTCTACGGCCTTTCCATTGCCGTGGTCGCCAAGAAGGCCCGAGTGGCGGCCGGCACCATCTATCGCTACTTCAGCGACAAGGATGATCTGCTCCGTCAGCTTTATGTGCACACCATCCTTCAATGTCATCCCCAGGTCATGGAAGGCGTGCAGATAGAGGAGGTGTCCTATGCGCAGTATCGTCGCCTCTGGCTGAACATCGATGTGATCTTTACCAGCATCCCCAATGCACTCAAGTGCAAATTGCAGTACGAAAGTTCGCCATTGGGGGCTGAATTGGAGCGGGATCCGGTCATAATGGCAGCATGGGCGCCACTTGAGCGCTTCTTTGAGCAGGGACGCCAACAGGGACTCTTCGTCGATCTCCCCGTGCCGGTGTTGCAGTCATTGAGTCTGGATTGCGTGGCCAACCTGGCACAGCAACGCCGGGTTCACGATTTCGAATTGACGCAGGAACAGCTGGAGACGGTGATCCGGGCCAGCTGGAATGCCATTTTAAACCCTCACTTTTCCACCACAGGAGCCCGTTCATGAAAAAGTGGATGGCCATCATGTTGCTGATAGCGCTCGCCCTGTTTGGCAGTGTCATCGGCTTCAATATGTTCAAGCAGAAGAAGATTGCAGAGTTCATGGCCAATCGACCCGAGCCCGAGTTCCCGGTCACCGCCATGGTCACCAAGGCACAGGACTGGGTCCCCACCATAGAGGCGATCGGCTTCATCGAGCCGAACCAGGGGGTCACCCTCTCCAGTGAACTGTCCGGCACCATCGACGCCATCCGGTTCGAATCCGGGGCCCACGTCAAGGCGGATCAGCTGCTGCTGAGCCTGGACTCCAGCGTGGAAAAAGCGAATCTGCTCTCTTCCCAGGCCAGGCTGCCTGCGGCCAAGGCCAAGTTCGACCGCTACAAGAACCTCTACCAGAAGAACTCCATCTCCCGGGATCAGCTGGATGACGCCGAAGCCGCCTACCGCTCCCTGGAGGCGGATATCGAAAGCCTGAAGGCTACCATCGCCCGTCGCGAGGTACGTGCGCCCTTCAGCGGCGCCGTGGGTCTGCGCAACGTCTTCCTGGGCCAGTACCTGGAGCCGGGTACCGAGATCGTGCGCCTGGAGGACACCAGCGTGATGCGCCTGCGCTTCACCGTGCCCCAGACCGACATCTCCAAGATAAGCCTGGGCCAGACCATCAAGATCAATGTGGACGCCTATCCCCAGACCAGGTTTGACGGCCAGATCACCGCCATCGAACCGGCGGTCAACTACCAGAGCGGCCTGGTCCAGGTGCAGGCAGACATCCCGAACAACGACGGCCAGCTGCGCTCCGGCATGTTCGCCCGCGCCAGCATCATACTGCCCACGGTGAAGGACCAGATCGTGATCCCGCAGTCCGCCATCTCCTTCACCCTCTATGGCGAGAACGTCTATGTCATTCACGAGGCTGACGGCGTGAAGCGCGCCAAGCAGGTGGTGGTCAAGGCGGGCGAGCGTCGCGGCGACGACGTGCATGTGCTGTCCGGCATCAAGGCTGGCGACGAAATCGTGCTGTCGGGCCAGGTCCGCCTGAGCAACGATACCAAGGTGCGCGTGGTCGAGAACGATGCCCTGGCCGTTCCGGCACAAACCCCGATGCTGTAAGCGCGGAGATCTGCGATGCGATTTACTGACATATTTATAAAACGGCCTGTGCTGGCGGTCTCGCTCAGCTTCCTGATCGCCCTGCTGGGCTTCCAGGCCATCTTCAAGATGCAGGTACGCGAATACCCCGAGGTGATCAACACCGTCATCACTGTCAACACCAGTTACTATGGCGCCAGCTCGGATCTGATCCAGGGCTTCATCACCCAGCCCCTGGAGCAGGCGGTCGCGCAAGCCGACAACATCGACTTCATGACCTCCTCCAGCCAGCTGGGCAGCTCCACGGTGACGGCCTACATGAAGCTGAACACCGACCCGAATGCCGCGCTGTCCGACATTCTGGCCAAGGTCAACTCGGTGCGCTCCCAGTTGCCGAAAGAGGCGGAAGACCCCTCGGTCACCTCCTCCACCGGCTCCACCACGGCGGTGCTCTACATGGGCTTCACCAGCCCGGAGCTCAACTCCAGCCAGATCACCGACTACCTGGAGCGGGTCATCAAGCCCCAGCTGTTTACCGTGGGCGGCGTCTCCAAGGTGGATCTGTACGGCGGGGTCGAATTCGCCCTGCGGGTGTGGCTGGATCCGGCCAAGATGGCGGCCTTTGACCTGACGGCCAGCGACGTGATGACGGTGCTCAACAGCAACAACTATCAGTCCGCCACCGGCCAGGCCACCGGCTACTTCACCCTGTTCAACGGCAATGCCGAGACCCAGGTCAGCAACATCGAGGAGCTCAAGCGCCTGGTGGTGGCGTCCCGGGACAGCAAGGTGATCCGCCTCTCCGACATCGCCAAGGTCTCCCTGGAGAAGAGCCACGACATCTACCGTGCCAGCGCCAACGGCAAGGAGGCCGTGGTCCTCGCCATCAACGCCGCCCCGACCGCCAACCCCATCAACATCGCCCACGATGTGCTGGAGCTGCTGCCGGATCTCAAGCGCAACATGCCGAGCACCATGCAGGCCAACGTCCTGTATGACTCCACCATCGCCATCAACGAGTCCATCCACGAGGTGATCAAGACCATACTGGAGGCGGCCGCCATCGTACTGGTGGTGATCACCCTGTTCCTCGGTTCGTTCCGGGCGGTCATCATTCCCATCATCACCATTCCCCTGAGCCTCATCGGCGTGGTGATGATGATGGACATGTTCGGCTTCTCGATAAACCTGATGACCCTGCTGGCCATGGTGCTGGCCATCGGCCTGGTGGTGGATGACGCCATCGTGGTGCTGGAGAACGTCGACCGTCACATCAAGGAGGGGGAGGAACCGTTCCGGGCCGCCATCATAGGTACCCGGGAGATCGCCGTGCCCGTCATCGCCATGACGGTCACCCTGGCGGCGGTGTACGCGCCCATCGCCCTGATGGGGGGCATCACCGGCTCCCTGTTCAAGGAGTTCGCGCTGACCCTGGCGGGCGCCGTCTTCGTCTCCGGCATCATCGCCCTGACCCTGTCGCCCATGATGTGCGCCAAGATGCTCAAGGCCAACGAGCAGCCGGGCAAGTTCGAGCGCACCGTGCACGAGCTGCTGGACCGGATGACGGCCCGCTACGACGCCATGCTCCACGCCGTGATGCAAAAGCGTCTCGTGGTGGTGGTGTTCGCCATCATCGTGTTCGCCAGCCTGCCGATGCTGTTCAAGTTCATCCCGAGCGAGCTCGCGCCGAACGAGGACAAGGGCGTCATGGCGGTGCTGGGGACGGCGCCGTCCAACGCCAACCTGGACTACATCGAAAACACCATGGCGGACGTGAACAAGATCCTGGATGACCAGCCCGAGATAGCCTACTCCCAGGTCTTCTCCGGGGTGTTCAACTCCAACCAGGCGTTCGGTATCGCCTCCATGGTGCCCTGGAGCCAGCGCGAGGCGAGTCAGAAAGAGGTGCTGGATCGGGTGGCCGGTCTGGTGCAGGACATCCCCGGGATGGCCATCACCACCTTCCAGTTCCCCGAACTACCGGGTGCCTCCAGCGGTCTGCCCATCCAGTTCGTCATCACCACCCCGAACAGCTTCGAGAGCCTGTTCCTGATCGCGGGTGAGATGCTGGCGGCCACCCAGGCCAACGGCCAGTTCGTCTACTCGGATCTCGATCTGAACTACGACTCGGCCACCATGAAGATCAGCATCGACAAGGACAAGGCAGGGGCCTACGGCATCACCATGCAGGACATCGGCACCACCATGGGCACCATGATGGCGGATGGCTACGTCAACCGGATCGATCTGGATGGCCGCTCCTACGAGGTGATCCCGCAGGTGGAGCGCAAGTACCGCCTCAACCCCGAGTCCCTCAAGGGCTACTACGTGCGCGCCGCCGACGGCAAGTCGATCCCCCTGGGCAGCCTGATCAAGATTGAAGTGGTGGGAGAGCCCCGCGCCCTGCCCCACTTCAACCAGCTGAACTCCGCCACCATAGGCGCCGTGCCGGCACCTGGCGTGGCCATGGGGGATGCGATCAACTGGTTCAAGGCGACCGCCGAAGAGAAGCTGCCCCAGGGCTATCGCTACGACTTCATGGGGGAAGCCCGCCAGTTCGTGACCGAGGGCAACGCGCTCTACGCCACCTTCGCCCTGGCTCTGGCCATCATCTTCCTGGTGCTGGCGATCCAGTTCGAATCCGTGCGTGACCCCCTGGTGATCATGGTGTCGGTGCCGCTGGCCATCAGCGGGGCGCTGATCGCCCTGGCATGGGGCATGGCCACCATGAACATCTACTCCCAGGTGGGGCTCATCACCCTGGTCGGTCTGATTACCAAGCACGGCATCCTGATCTGCGAGGTGGCGAAGGAGGAGCAGCTGCTGCACGGCATGAACCGGATGCAGGCAGTGATGCAGGCCGCCAAGGTGCGTCTGCGCCCCATCCTGATGACCACGGCAGCCATGATCGCCGGCCTCATCCCGCTGCTCTATGCCACCGGCGCCGGGGCGGCCCAGCGGTTCAGCATCGGCATCGTCATCGTGGCGGGTCTGGCCATCGGCACCCTGTTCACCCTGTTCGTGCTGCCGGTGATCTACACCTTCCTGGCCTCCGAGCACAAACCCCTGCAGGAATTCGACGAGTCCATTCCGGCGAAAGCCAAGGGTGGTCACTGATTGCCTGCCCACAGCAACAAGGCCCCTTTCGGGGCCTTGTTTTTATCCATTGGATGACACACGACATGAGTCCATGAAGCAGTTACACTAAACCGCACTCAATCCAGACCGCAAGGACGCCATGTCAGGAATCTTCCCCAAGGCCGTGGGCCTTAACGGGCTCTCTTATCGCCTCCTTTCCTACATTCTGATCTGCAGTACCGTACTGGCACTGGCCATCACAGTGCTGCAGCTCGCCTGGGACTACAACAAGGACGTGACCGTCATCGAAGCGAGCATCGACCAGATCGAAGCCTCCTTCCTGCAGCCCATCTCCGCCAGCCTCTGGAACCTGGATGAAGAGCAGGTCAAGGTGCAGATCGAGGGCATCATGAACCTGCCCAACATGCAGTTCGTGATGGTCAAGGAGATGCTGGGCAACTCCGAGGTGCCCATGCTGACCCAGGGGACGCAACAGGCCCAGTACGACATCTCCCGCGAGTTCAACCTCACCTATCAGGGGGAAGTGGTCGGCAAGCTGTTCGTCGCCGCCTCCCTAGATCAGGTCTATCAGCGCCTGATAGAAAAGTCCGTGCTCATCCTGGTCAGCCAGACCATCAAGACCCTGGTGGTCTCCTTCTGCATCCTGGTCATTCTCTACTATCTGGTGATCCGTCATATCAACCGCATCGTCACTTACGCCCAGAAGCTGAGCTTGGATCGGCTGGCCGTGGAACTGACGCTGGAAGGCCGCCCCCTGCCCCGCAAACATCCTGACGAGTTCGACGCGCTGGCGGCCACCCTCAACCAGATGCGTACCCGGCTGAACGACGAGTTCACCGCCCGCCATCAGGCCAGCGAGCAGTTGCAGCAGGAACGGGACTTCTCCGCCACCCTGATCAATTCCGCCAACATGGTCATCTGCTGCATGGAGCCGGATCTCAACATCGCCAGCATCAATCCGGCTGCCATCCTGCTGACCGGCTACCACCATCAGGAACTGCTGCAACACAACTGGCTGGATCTCTTCGTCGGCCCGGAACAGCGAGACGAGCTGGCGGCCACCCTGGCCGACCAGGGCACCCTCGAGAACAGGGAGATCACCATGCATGACCAGCAGGGCGACGAGCTGGTCCTGCAGTGGACCTTCGCTCCCTTCTACGAGGGGCCCAACCTCAAGTATCTGATCGGTTTCGGCTACGACATCACCCGCCTGAAGAAGGTGGAGCGGGAGATCACCCTGTTCAACGAGCAGCTGGAAGGCAAGGTGGCAGAGCGCACCCGCAGTCTGAGCGACGCCAACAACCAGCTCGGCAAGGCCTATGACGATCTCAAGCAGGCCCAGCAGACCCTGGTGGAGTCAGAGAAAATGGCCTCTCTGGGATCCCTTGTTGCCGGCGTGGCTCACGAGATCAACACCCCCATCGGCATCAGTGTGACCGCCTCCTCCTACCTGCAGGAGCGGGTGGCCGACTTCAAGCAGCATATCGAGGCCAAGCAGCTCTCCCGCTCCTACCTCAACGAGTTCACCCAGAACCTCGACGAGTCGATGCAACTGCTGCAAGGCAACCTGAGGCGCGCCTCCGAACTCATCGCCAGCTTCAAGCAGGTGGCGGTCGATCAGTCGTCCGAGGCACGTTACAACTTCAGCCTCGCCGACAACCTGCACCAGGTGGTGGTCTCCCTCGGCTACAAGCTGAAGAAGGCCCAGTGCGAGGTCGACATCCAGTGCGATCCCAGACTGTCGATCTTCTCCTTCCCCGGCAGCTTCACCCAGATCTATTCGAACCTGATCCTCAACTCCATTCACCACGGTTTCGATGGCTGGGACAGGCCCAGGAAGATCACCATCAAGGTGGAGCAGCAGGGCGACGAGCTCATCATCGACTACAGAGACAACGGTCGCGGCATCCCCCCGGAGATACTGCCGCGCATCTTCGACCCCTTCGTCACCTCCAAGCGGGGTCAGGGCGGCAGCGGGCTCGGCACCCACATCATCTACAACCTGGTGGTGCAGCTGCTGCGCGGGCGCATCCACTGTGCCAGCGAACCGGGCCAGGGAGCCCAGTTCCACATCAGCCTGCCCATCCAGCAGAACTGAACGCCGGCTCTTGTGAGCCGGCCACTTTGTCCCCATCATGCTGTGATTGCATTCTTAACGAGCGGAGAACCTCGCAATGGCACAGCATTTTGACTATATCGCCATCGGTGGCGGCAGCGGTGGCATCGCCTCGGCCAACCGGGCCGCCATGTACGGCAAGCGCGTCGCCCTGATCGAAGCCAAAGAGCTGGGCGGTACCTGCGTCAACGTCGGTTGCGTGCCGAAGAAGGCCATGTGGTATGCGGGCCAGATCGCCGATGCCCTGAGATATGGCGCCGACTACGGCTTCGACACCACCCTCAACCACTTCAGCTGGGCCAAGCTGGTCGAGTCCCGCCAGGCCTATATCGGCCGCATTCATCAGTCCTACCAGAACGTGCTGGGCAAGAACCAGATCACCGTCATCAAGGGCTTCGCCCGCTTCATCAGCAGCAACACCATCGAGGTGAATGGCGAGCACTACAGCGCCGATCACATATTGATCGCCACCGGCGGCCGCCCCGAAGTGCCGGCCATCCCGGGGGCCGAGCTGGGCATCGACTCCGACGGCTTCTTCGAGCTGCAAAGCCAACCAAAACGGGTGGCCGTGGTGGGTGCCGGCTATATCGCCGTGGAGATCGCCGGCGTGATGCAGGCGCTTGGCTCCGAGACCCATCTGGTAGTGCGCAAGCACGCGCCGCTGCGCAACTTCGACCCCATGATCCACGAGACCCTGGTGGAGATCATGGCGCAGGAAGGGCCCAAACTGCACACCCACGCCATTCCGAAAGCCGTGGTCAAGAACGCTGACGACAGCCTGACCCTGCAGCTGGAAGATGGTCGCCACCTTACCGTCGACTGCCTGATCTGGGCCATCGGCCGCGTTCCGGCCACCAACAACCTGAACCTGGCCGCCACCGGCATCACGCTGGACGAGAAGGGCTTTATCCCGACCGACAAGTTCCAGAACACCACCGTCGCCAACCTCTATGCGGTGGGTGACAACACCGGCCGCATCCAGCTCACCCCGGTCGCCGTCGCGGCGGGCCGCCGTCTCTCCGAGCGGCTGTTCAACAACAAGCCGAACGAGCACCTCAACTACGATCTGGTGCCGACCGTGGTGTTCAGCCACCCGCCCATCGGCACCATAGGGTTGACCGAGCCGGAAGCCATCGCCGAATACGGCGAGAGCCAGGTCAAGGTCTACCGCAGCCAGTTCACCGCCATGTACTCGGCGCTGACCCAGCATCGCCAGCCCACCCGGATGAAACTCGTCTGTGTCGGCCCCGAGGAGAAAGTGGTTGGCCTGCACGGCATCGGCTTTGCCATGGACGAGATCCTGCAAGGCTTCGGTGTCGCCATGAAGATGGGTGCCACCAAGGCGGACTTCGACAACTGCGTCGCCATCCATCCCACCAGCGCAGAAGAGTTTGTGACCATGCGCTGATGGCCGTGTGAGGGGAGAAACTCGGGGACTATCTCGACAACTGCGTTCTCCCTCTTCATCCCACCAGCACGGAAGAGTCTGCGACCATGCGCTAACCGCATATCAAGGTCACAGCGACTTGCTACCAAACCCGGCTCAGGCCGGGTTTTTCGTTCCATCCACCGCTGCTCCCTCGCAAAACACGCCTTCTTTACGCCGATTTTACGCCCGCTCCCGGCCGCGTTATGGCGCCTTTACGCCCCTCTTTCATACCCTTTCAGCGTCAATGACATCGAAGGGATCGACACGGATATGCATTGGTCCCTGACGCTAATTACCTCAACGGAGTCGTTATGAATTGGCTATATCTGCTGCTGGTCCTCGCCCTCGCGGGCTATCTGCTGCGCGCCCTCGCGCGCACCCATGAGTGAGGAACCGGATATGTGGCAAGAGATCATCTATCCCGTCGCGTTCGTACTGCTGGTGCTGCTGCCGGCGCCTCTGCTTGGCAACTACCTGTATCGGGTATTTGAGGGCAAGAGTAGCTGGCTGGCTCCCGTCGAGCGCGCCACCCTGGCCTGCTGCGGCACGGACGGGCGCGAGCAGGACTGGAAGTCCTACGCCCTCAGCCTGCTGGCCTTCAATGGCGCCGGCTTTGGCCTGCTGTTCCTGATCCTGCTGGCACAGGGGCTGCTGCCCCTCAACCCGCAACAGCTGCCCGGGCTGAACTGGCAACTCGCCTTCAACACCGCGGTCAGCTTCATGACCAACACCAACTGGCAGGCCTACTCCGGCGAGGCCAGCCTCTCCTACTTCAGCCAGATGGTGGGGCTCACCACCCAGAACTTCGTCTCGGCCGCCACCGGCGCCGCCGTCGCCATCGCCCTGTTCCGCGGCATCGCCCGCCAGCAGACCACCCACCTCGGCAACTTCTGGCAGGATCTGGTGCGCTTCTGCCTCTACGTGCTGTTGCCGATGGCATTGATCCTGGCGCTGCTGCTGGTCTGGCAAGGGGTACCCCAGAGCCTGTCGGCCTACCTGCCGTTCCACGCCCTGGAAGGCCAGGAGCAGCTGTTGCCGCTCGGCCCGGCTGCCTCCCAGATCGCCATCAAGCAGCTCGGTTCCAACGGCGGTGGCTTCTTCGGCGTCAACTCGGCCCATCCGTTCGAGAACCCGACCGCCCTCTCCAACTGGCTGGAGATGGTCGCCCTGCTGACGCTGGCCGCCGCCATGGTCTGCACTCTGGGTCGCTACATAAAGGACCTGGCCCACAGCCGCGCCATCCTCGTCGCCATGACCCTGATGATGGTGATCGGGCTCTTCGTCTCCATCACCCAGGAGCTGAAACCGGACCCCGCCCTCACCCAGCTCACCACTGATGCCAGCAGTACGGCCGGCAACTGGGAAGGCAAGGAGAGCCGCTTCGGCCCCCTGCTCTCCAGCATCTGGGAAGTGGCGACCACCAGCGCCTCCAACGGCTCGGTCAATGCCATGCACGACAGCTTCACACCTCTCGGCGGCATGGTCGGCATGATCAACATGCTGCTCGGCGAGGTCATCTTCGGCGGGGTCGGCTCCGGTATCTACGGCATGATGCTGTTCGTGCTGCTGACCGTGTTCCTGTGCGGCCTGATGGTGGGGCGTACCCCGACCTATCTGGGCAAACGGCTCGGCATCACAGAGATGAAATGGGTGGTCGCCAGCATGCTGGTGATGCCGGTCGGGGTATTGGTGATCGGCGGGATCACCCTGCTGATGCCGGACTCCGCCACCGTCATCGGTCATGGCGGCCCTCACGGCCTGTCCCGGCTGATCTATGCCTACGCCTCGGCCGCCGGCAACAACGGCTCCGCCTTCGCCGGCTTGGCGGCCGCCGACAGCTGGCAGTGCATCGCCATCGGGCTGGCCATGCTGCTCGGCCGCTTCGGCTACATCATTCCGGTGCTGGCCATCGCGGGCCAGCTGGCCCGCGCCCCGCGCCAGGAGCGAAGCGAGGGGGACTTCCCCGTCAGCGGCCCGCTCTTCATCACCCTGCTGATCGTCACCGTGCTGCTGATGGGGGGTCTCTCCTTCCTGCCGGTGCTGGCGCTGGGTCCGGTGGCGGAACACCTGAGCCTGCTGGGAGGTGCCTTCTGATGCTGCACACCCCACTGATCGCCGTGGTCAACTATTCGATGCAGGGAGCTTTCCAATGAGCAAGTCCGCTTCAATGAGCACCGACACCCTCAAGGTGAAGGGCAAGAAACAGAAATCACAGATCCTGCAGGCCATGGTGGAAGCCCTCTATCGCTTCAACCCCAGGGCGCTGCTCGGCAGCCCCATCCTGTTCACTCTCTGGCTGGCGGCCGTGATGGCCAGCGTGGAATCCCTGCTGGGGCAGCCTGTCTCCGGCGTCGCCCCTTCGCTGGCCTGGCAGCTGACCGCCTGGCTCTGGCTCACCCTCTGGTTTGCCAACTTCGCCGAGACCCTGGCCGAGGGGCGCGGCAAGGCACGGGCCGACAGTCTGAAGGCCGGCATGAGCCAGCTCAGGGCGCGCCGGGTCACCCATCCGCAGGATGACAAGGGGGAGTGGGTGCCGGCCACCAGCCTGCGCAAGGGCGATCTGGTGCTGGTGCGCAGCGGCGAGATGATCCCCGCCGACGGCGAAGTGGTCGCCGGCATCGCCTCGGTCAACGAGGCGGCCATCACCGGCGAATCCGCCCCCGTCATCCGCGAGTCTGGCACCGATCGCAGCGGCGTGACCGGCAACACCACCGTCGTCTCCGACGAGATCTGGGTGCGCATCAGCAACAATCCGGGCGAAAGCACCCTGGATCGCATGATTGCGCTGGTGGAAGGGGCCAAGCGCCAGAAGACCCCCAACGAGATGGCGCTGGACGCCCTGCTGGTGGGGCTGACCCTGATCTTCCTGCTGGTGGTAGCCACCCTGCCCTGGTTCCTCGACTACAACGGCACCCAGGTGCCCCGGCTCTACCTGCTGGCCCTGTTCATCACCCTGATCCCGACCACCATCGGCGGTCTGCTCTCCGCCATCGGCATCGCCGGCATGGACCGGCTGGTGAAGCTCAACGTGATCGCCAAGTCGGGCCGGGCGGTGGAGGCCGCCGGCGACGTACGCACCCTGCTGCTGGACAAGACCGGCACCATCACCTTCGGCAACCGGATGGCGGATGAACTCATCCCGGCCCCCGGTATCGATCCGGCCCTGCTGGCCCAGGCCGCCATGCTGGCCTCGCTCGGTGACAACACGCCGGAGGGCAAATCCATCCTGACCCTGGCGGGCAAGAGCCACACCAGACCGAGCCAGCTGGAGAGCGACATCCTGATCCCCTTCAGCGCCGAGACCCGGCTGAGCGGGCTGGATCGCAACGGCCATCACTATCGCAAGGGGGCGGTGGATGCGGTGCTGCGCTACCTCTCCCTCGATCGCAAGGCGGTGCCCGAGCCCATCCTCAAGTCGGTGGACAGCATAGCTCGCCAGGGCGGCACCCCGCTGCTGGTCTGTACCCACGAGAAGCTGCTGGGGGTGGTGTTCCTCAAGGACATCATCAAGCCGGGCATCAAGGCTCGCTTCCAGATCCTGCGCCACATGGGGATCCGCACCGTGATGATCACCGGCGACAACCCGCTGACCGCCGCCGCCATCGCCGCCGAGGCCGGGGTGGACGACTTCATCGCCGAAGCGACACCGGAGAAGAAGCTGGCCTACATCCGTCAGGAGCAGGCCGACGGCCGGCTGGTGGCCATGTGCGGAGACGGCGCCAACGACGCCCCTGCGCTGGCCCAGGCCGACGTGGGGCTGGCCATGAACGAGGGCACCCAGGCCGCCAAGGAGGCGGGCAACCTGGTGGATCTCGACTCCAACCCCACCAAGCTGCTGGACGTGGTGCTGGTAGGCAAGCAGCTGCTGGTGACCCGTGGCGCCCTGACCACCTTCTCCATCGCCAACGACGTGGCCAAGTACTTCGCCATCCTGCCGGCCCTGTTCATCGCCGCCTATCCGCAGCTGGGGGCGCTGAACCTGATGCAGCTGGGCAGCCCCGAGAGCGCCATCCTGTCGGCCATCATCTTCAACGCCCTGATCATCGTCGCGCTGGTGCCGCTGGCCCTGCGCGGGGTCAGCCTGCAGGGCACTGCGGCCAGCCTGCTGCGCCGCAACCTGCTGATTTACGGCGTTGGCGGCCTGATCGTGCCCTTTATCGGTATCAAGCTGCTCGACCTGGTTATCACCGGCCTGGGGCTGGTGTGATGAAAACGCAGCGCGATGGTATCCACGGCCAGATCGTGCCCCCATACCCCCATGGATGGGCATCAAGTTGATTGACCTGGTTATCACCGGCCTGGGACTGGTGTGATGAAAACGCCGCGCAATGGTATCCACGGCCAGATCGTGCACCCATACATCGGCATCAAGCTGATCGGCCTGGTCATCACCGGCCTGGGGCTGGTGTAACGGCATCACCGGATGCGGGGCAGACCCGCATCCACTCAACGCATTTGGAGCAAGAAAATCATGATAGCAATCAGAACCCTGCTGACCCTGACCCTGCTGCTGGGGGTAGCGTATCCGTTAGCCGTCACCGGGCTGGCCCAGCTTGTTTTCCCCTGGCAGGCCAACGGCAGCCTGCTCACCAACGACAAGCAGCAGGTGATCGGCAGCGCCCTGCTGGCCCAGAAGTTCGAGCGGGCCGACTACTTCCACTCCCGCCCCTCCGCCAGCGACTTCGCCACCATAGGTGGCAGCGCCAGCAACCTGGGGATGAGCTCGCCCCTGCGGGCCGAGTTTGCCGCAGCGGCGGCCAGGGCGCAGCCGGAAGCCAGGGTCCCCGCCCTGCTGACCCGCTCCGCCTCCGGCCTCGATCCCCATCTGCCCCTCGATGCGGTGCTGGCTCAGGTGGACCGGGTCGCCGGGCAACGGGGACTGGATCCCGCTCGGCTGACGGAGCAGGTCAAGTCGGCGGCACAAGCTGGTATCCTTGGCCCCCAGGTGGTCAATATTCTCCAGCTGAATCTGCAGCTCGATAAGGACAAGAATGCGTGATGAGGTGAGGGCCGATGCCCTGCTGGCCAGTCTGGAGCAGGATCACAGGGGCAAGCTGAAGGTGTTTCTCGGCGCCGCCCCCGGTGTGGGCAAGACCTACGCCATGCTGCAGGCGGTGAGGGAACAGGCCAGAGAGGGGGTCGACATCCTGATCGGGGTGGTGGAGACCCACGGTCGCCAGGAGACCCTGGCCCTGCTCGACAAGCTCGCCATCCAGCCGCGCAAGCTGTACCTGCACCGCCAGCAGCGGCTGGAGGAGATGGATCTCGACGGCCTGCTGACCCGCAAACCCGCCATCGCCGTGGTGGACGAGCTGGCCCACAGCAACGCCCCCGGCAGCCGCCACGAGAAGCGCTGGCAGGATGTGGAGGAGCTGCTCGGTGCCGGTATCGACGTCTATACCACCCTCAACGTGCAGCACCTGGAGAGCCTCAACGATCTGGTGTGGCAGCTGACCGGCGTCAGGGTCAAGGAGACCCTGCCCGATCAGGTGCTGCTGGAGGCAGACAGCCTGGTGCTGATCGACCTGCCTCCCAAGGAGCTGCTCGGCCGCCTCAAGGAGGGCAAGGTCTATGTGCCCCACCAGGCCAAGGCCGCCCTGCAATCCTTCTTCTCCCTCAACAACCTGACCGCCCTGCGGGAGCTGGCGATGCAGACCGCCGCCAGCCACGTGGAGGGAGATCTGCAACTGCAGTGGCAGGCCGCCGGCAAGACCACGCTGCCGCTGAGGGGCAAGCTGATGGTCTGCCTCGGCGACGAGCACGGCGCCGCCCTGGTGCGCTACGGCCACCGCTTCGCCCAGCGCCGTCAGCTGCCCTGGCTGGTGGTGCATGTCGACAGCAAGGGGCAGCGTTCCGCCGAGCAGGAGCAGGCGCTGGCGCTCGCCTCCCAGCTGGGTGCCAAGGTGCTGACCCTCTCCAGCCCGGCGGTCGCCGATGCCCTGCTGGAGACCGCCGAACAGCAGCAGGTCTCGCAGCTGTTGCTCGGCAAACCCCACAACCCGCCCTGGCGCCGCTCCCTGGTGCAGCATCTGCTCAAGAAAGCTGAGGGACTCGAGATCACCCTGGTGGACACGGAGCAGCGAAAAACCGGACCGAGGTTGCAGCCGCCCCACCCCAAGGACGTTCGCCAGAGCCTGCTGGCGGTGGTCATCATGGGGACCACCTCGGCCGCCGTCTGGGGCCTCTCCCACTGGCTGCCCCCCGCCTCCCTGCCCATGCTGTTCGTGCTGGGGGTGCTGGCCACCGCGCTCACCACCAGCCTGGTGCCCGCCATCCTGGCCGCCGTGCTGGGCTTCGTCGGACACAACCTGTTGTTCACCGTCCCCTATTTCTCGTTGAGCGTGGCCAGCCACAGCGACCTGCTCACCCTGTTCGTGCTGCTCATCGTCGGCATCACGGCCGGACGCCTCGCCTCCCGTCAGCGCCAGCAGCTGGTCAGTCTGCGCGAGACCCAGCAGCTGGGCAACGCCCTGCTCTCCCTGAGCCAGGGGCTGGCCACCGCCAGCAGCCCGGTCGAGGTGCTCAGGCAAGGCTGCCAGGCCATCTCGCTGGCGCTGGGCCAGCCGGTGTTCGCCCTCGACCACCACTACCAGTACTGGGCGGGCTCGACCGAACACAAGCCGGGACAGACCGACAAGGCCGCCATCGACTGGTGTCTGGCCCAGAAGCAGAGCGCCGGCGCCCACACCGCCACCCTCAACGCGGCCGAGGCCCAGTACCATCACCTCAGCGATGACCTGGTGCTGGGCATATTGCTGGCCAATCCGCTCGCCTCCTCGGCCGAGCATCAGCTGCAGGCGCTGCTCACCGACATCCGCGCCGCCCTGGCACGGATCGACCTCAACGAGCGGCTGGCCGACAGCCAGCTGCAGGCGGAGACCGACCGGATGCGCGCCGCCCTGCTCTCCTCTGTCTCCCACGATTTGAAGACGCCGCTCGCCACCATCATGGGGGCCGGCAGCACCCTGCTGGAATATGGTGACCGGATCAGCAGCGAAGACCGCAGCGAGCTGTTGCACTCGGTGCAGGAGGAGGCGCGCCGCCTGCACAGCTATGTGCAGAACCTGCTGGACATGACCCGGATCGGTTCGCCGGACTTCCAGCTGAAACGGGACTGGGTCGATCTGGTGTATCTGGTGGAGAATGCCCGCCGCCGGCTCGACTCCTCCTGGCGCCAGCACAAGTTGCTGGTGCACTTCGATCAGCAGATCCCCCGTCTCTATGTGCACGGTGCCCTGATCGAGCAGGTGCTGGTCAACATCCTCGACAACGCCTCCCGCTACTCGCCGGCCGGCACTCCCATCGAGTTCAAGGTGATGCTGGCGGACCCAGACCTCATCATCGACATCATCGATATCGGGGTCGGCATCGCCGAGTCGGACCGCGACAAGATCTTCAACCTCTTCTACACCCAGCCGGTCGGTGACTGCGGCAGCCGTGGTACCGGGCTTGGCCTCGCCATTTCCCGCGCTATGATAGAGGTCCACGGGGGCCGCATCTGGGCCTTTTCCGGCCCCAACGGCAACGGCACCTGCATGCGCATCTCACTGCCGCTGGCACTCAACGCTCCGGCGGCCTGATGGTCGCCGCCCTTTTTCATCTGCGAGCTGGAGGTTGAATGGCTCACATACTGGTCATCGACGACGAGGCGGCCATCCGCCGTTTTTTGCGGATCAGCCTGATCGCCGAAGGCCATCAGGTCAGCGAGGCGGTCGGCGTCAACGAGGGGCTGGCGCAGTATCGCCACCTCAACCCCGACCTGGTGATCCTGGATCTGGGTCTGCCGGATGGGGATGGCCTTCAGGTGTTGCAGGCCATTCGCGAGCACCATCAGCATCCGGTACTGGTGCTGTCGGCGCGGGACTCGGAGCAGGAGAAGGTGCGCCTGCTGGATGCGGGAGCCAATGACTACATGAGCAAGCCGTTCGGCGTCGGCGAGATGATGGCCCGTATCCGGGTGCTGCTGCGCCAGCGGGCCGGGGTCAGCAGCGGTGAGTGCCGCCACTTCCCCCAGTGCGGGCTGACCCTGGACAGCAGCAGCCACAGGGTCACCCTGGGGGAGGAAGAGGTGGCCCTCTCCCGCAAGGAGTTCGCCCTGCTGCAGGCCCTGGTGTGCCACCCCGGCAAGCTGGTGTTGCAGACCCAGCTGCTCAACGACATCTGGGGGCCGAGCCACAAGGAGGACACCCACTACCTGCGCATCGTCATCGCCAGCCTACGCAAGAAGCTGGGGGATAACCCTCAAGACCCCGCCCTTATCGAGACTGAATCCGGCATCGGCTACCGCTTTATCGGCAGCTGATGTTTCACGTGGAACGTCGCCAGCAACAACACAGGGCCAACAGACCGCAGCCACCGAGCAGCAGACCGAGATCCTGCAAGCTGGCAGCAACCGCCAACCCCAGGCTGAGCAGCAGGTAGTAGCCGAGCCCGAACAGGGCGCCGGCACTGCCTGCCACCTCCCGATAGGCCAGCAGCGCCTGGCTCAGCACATTGGGGATCGCCAGCCCGAATGCCACTACCACCCCCATCATGGGCAGCAGAAACCAGAGCGACGCCTGGCTGGCCCACACCAGCCAACCCGAGCCCAGAGCCAACACGGCGGCGAGCCGGATCAGGGAGGCAGGCGACCAGCCAAGCCCCAGCAGACGCTTGTTGAGCAGGCTGCCCCCCAGGGTCGCCAGTGCCAGCACGATACCGGAGTAACCAAACTCACCCGCGCTCAGCCCCAGCCCGGCAAACAGAAAGGGCGCCAGACTGTAGTAGCCAAACAGCATGGTGTTGAACAGGGCCACCAGAGCGGCGCGGCGCCACAAGCCGCTATCACGCACCATCCGGCATGCCAGCGGCCAGAGTGCCACTCGCTGGGTGGTGATCGGCCGGGTTTCCGGCAACTGCCGGCAGGCCATCAGCAACAAGCCGATTGCCAGCGCCAGCAGGGCGCCAAATACCCCGAGATAACCAAAACCATCGGCCAGCAGGCCGCCGCTCACCAGCCCCAGCACTGGGCTCAGGGAGAGCGCTATGCCCATCACCGAGAAGACCCGCGCCAGATCGCTGCCCTGATAGCTGTCGCGCAGCATGGTCTGGGTCACCACGGATCCCACGGCGGCACCGAAGGCCGCAATGACCCGGGCCAGCAGCAGGGTTTCAAACTCAGTGGTCAGCAACGCCAGCAGGGTGCCGGCGCCATAGGTCAGCAACCCCGCCAGCATGGCGGGACGCCGACCGATGAGATCGCACAACCGGCCCCAGCAGACCACGCCCGCCGCAAACGCCATAAAATAGACCGACAGGGTCTGGGACGCCTGCCCCTCGCTCACCCAAAACTGGCTGGTGATATGGGTCAGTACCGGGCTGTAGATGGTCTCCACTATCTGCGGAAACATCATCAGTCCGACCACCAGCCAGAGCGGTGGCAACTTGTTGTTCATGACAAACCTCCTTCACTAGAGGCCGTCATTCTAGAGTGACACCGATTGTCCGATTACAATAAGCAGGACTATAAACATCAAGAATCGGACACATGGTCTTTATTCTTCCCGATCACCCTTTTGATCCGGACCAGCACGACGGCAGTGCCATCGGGATCGCCGCCGCCCTCGGCTGGCACGACTCCGGCCGTCATCAGCACAGGCGCCATCAGCTGCTGTTCGCCCAGACCGGCTGCATGACCATAGAACTGGACGATCGGGTCTGCCTGCTGCCGCCGACGCGGGCGGCCTGGTTGCCGGCGGGTCTGCCCCATCGGGTGCTGATGCGCGGGGTGGTGGCCTATCGTTCCCTCTATTTCAAACCCGAACCCGGCTTGCCGGCCGAGATGGCGGTGCTGGCGGTCAACCCGCTGCTGCGGGAGATCATCGAACGGATGGCGCTTTGGCCGTGGGACAAGCCGGAGGCAGAGCAGACCTGCACGCTGGCATTATTGAAAGAGGAGCTGGCGCAAGCGCCGCGGGAATCCTGGCAGTTGCCGCTGCCGTCAGACGTACGTCTGGCCGGCTGGCTGCAGGAGGTGAAACAGAGTGGCGCCCTGCCCGATCGGCTCAACCGGCTGGCCGAACGGGTGGGTGCCAGTGACAAGACCATAGGCCGCATCTTCATGCGGGAGACCGGCATGAGCTACCAGGCCTGGCGTCAGCAGTGGCGACTGCTGCGGGCGCTGGAGCTGCTGGCCGAAGCCGGGCCCATCAGCCGGGTGGCGGCTGCGCTGGAGTTCGCCAGCGACAGCGCCTTCATCGCCTTCTTCAGGCAGCACACGGGGCAGACCCCCTTGCGCTATCTCAGCTCTCTGGATGAGTCTCGTCGGCCGAGCTCGCCTCCACCACCAGGGTCTCCAGCGCCAGGGGCTTGAGGTTGTGGATGGCATGCTCGACCACCTCACGGGAGGCCTGCTGTTGCAGGGTCAGCACCTCCTGCTGCAACCCGGCGCTATCCAGCTCGGGTCTGGGGTTCTCGTTGGCCATGACGTTCAGGCTCAGACTGCTTGCAATTGCAATCAGGGTCGCGATCAGGGTTTTCATCTGGCGTGCTCCGGTGTGGTTGAGATGACCAGATAGGTATTCCAATAGTTGTGCCAGATTTATAAGCTGATGATTTTGCTGATATAAGTATTTTTTCGATGCTATTGATAGCACCCAGACCATGTCTATTGGTTATTTTAAAACCAACAAGTGGTTGTTTTTACCACACCCGGGGCGCCAGCCCTGTTTCACGTGGAACGTTCCATTTTTTTGATCGACACCCGCTTTTGAAGTGAGCTATGGTGCTAGCTCCCCCCTAACAACTGACTCTGGATTTGCCACCGAATGGAATTCTCCTTGTTCGGCGAGAAGTTCACTCGCCACGCCGGTATTACCCAACTCATGGACGACCTCAATCAGGGACTGCTCAACCCCGACGCCATCATGCTGGGAGGCGGCAATCCTGCCCCCATCCCCGCCATGCTTGAGCGCTTCCAGGCCGAGGCAAAGACCCTGCTGGACAACGGCGAACTGATCAAGGCCATGGCCAACTACGACGGCCCGCAAGGCAAGGACAGGTTTACCAGGGCGCTGGCAGGACTGCTCAGCAAGGAGCTGGGCTGGGAGATCTCGGCCCGCAACATCGCCCTGACCAACGGCAGCCAGAACGCCTTCTTCTATCTGTTCAACCTGCTGGCAGGCGAATTCGCCGACGGCCGCAAGAAGAAGGTGCTGTTCCCGCTCGCCCCGGAATACATCGGTTATGCCGATTCGGCGCTCTCCGACGATCACTTCGTGGCCTACAAGCCGACCATAGAGAAGCTGCCAGACGGCCAGTTCAAATACCACGTGGACTTCGAAAGCCTGCAGGTGGGTGACGACATCGGGGTGATCTGCGTCTCCCGCCCGACCAACCCCACCGGCAATGTGCTGACCGATGACGAGATAGAACATCTGGATCAGATCGCCCGTGACAAGGGCATTCCGCTGCTCATCGACAACGCCTACGGCGTGCCCTTCCCCGGCATCATCTTCAGCGAGGCCAAGCCGTTCTGGAACGCCAACACCATCCTCTGCATGAGCCTCTCCAAGTTGGGGTTGCCGGGTACCCGTTGCGGCATCGTCATCGCCGACGAGAAGATCATCCGGGCCATCACCAACCTGAGCGGCATCATCAATCTGGCACCGGGCAGTCTGGGACCCGCCGTCACCATTCCGATGATCGAGAGCGGCGACATCATCACCCTGAGCGAACAGGTGGTGAAACCCTTCTATCGCCAGAAGGCCGATCTCGCGGTGCGCCTGTTGCGGGACGCCATCCCGGATCCCCGCTTCCACATCCACAAGCCGGAAGGCGCCCTCTTCCTCTGGCTCTGGTTTGAAGACCTGCCGATCCACTGCCAGGCACTCTACGAGCGGCTGAAGGCGAAGAACCTGCTGATCGTGCCGGGCCACTACTTCTTCCCCGGCATCGACGACTCGGAATGGCGTCACAGCCAGGAGTGTATCCGCCTCAACTACTCCCAGAGCGAGGAGCTGGTACGCCGCGGCATCGCCATCCTGGCCGACGAGATCAACGCCCTCTACGCCGCCGGCTAAACGGCGAGCCAAAACAAGAAGGCCTGCAATTGCAGGCCTTCTTCATTTTCACGCTTGTCTTCTGTACCTGGGCGACCGGATTAACCGGGCAGGGCCAGCGACTCGGCCTTGCCGATGGGAATGGCGCGGGGCTTGAGTGCCTCGGGCAGTTCACGGGCCAGCTCTATAGTCAGCAGGCCATGCTCCAGCCTGGCCCCCTGCACTTCCACGTGCTGACTCAGCCGGAACGCAAGCTCGAAGTCGCGCTCGGCAATGCCCTGATGGAGGAACTGGCGTTCGCCAGCTGCGGCAGCCTTGCGCCCCTTCACCTTGAGGGTGCCCTCTTCGGTTTCCAGCTCCAGCTCGTCGTGCTCGAAGCCGGCCACGGCCACCGTGATGAGGTAGCGGTCGGGATCCCGCTTCTCGATGTTGTAAGGGGGATAGGCCGCAGTCTTCTGATCGAACAGGCCTTCCAGCTCACGGGCCATCCGCTCGAAGCCGACGGCATTGGAATAGAGATGAGAAAAATCGAGGTTACGCATGATCCTATCCTTCTAATAAGCAACAGGTTTGACTCTCCACAGGCCCGTCATCGGCACCCGGGAAATGGGGTAATACGCGATTGAGGGATCCGGCTTAGCCGTTGATCTCGATCTTGCGCGGCTTCATCGCCTCGGGCACTTCACGCACCAGTTCGATGTGCAGCAGACCGTTCTTGAGATCGGCGCCTTTCACCCGCACATAGTCGGCCAACTGGAAGCGGCGCTCGAAGCCACGTTCGGCTATGCCCTGATAGAGATAGTTGCGCCCGGCCTCGGCCTGCTTGTTGCCCTTCACCGTCAGCAGGTTTTCCTGAAAGCTCAACTCCAGCTCTTCCTGGATGAAGCCCGCCACCGCCATGCTGATGCGGTAGTCGTTGTCACCCAGCTGCTCGATGTTGTAGGGGGGATAACCGGCATTGCCATTGCTGGCCGCAGATTCGATGAGATTGGCCAGGCGATCGAAACCGATGGCAGAACGATAGAGCGGAGAAAAGTCGATAGAACGCATAGAATTACCCTCTTGTGAGCGATAACGGATTGTTTGCCCTCCTCATGGACGGGCGGCTGGTCGAAACCTCTGTCGAGCGTTCCGGCCTTGTTATCTATATAGGGCCCAGCTTTTGGCTTTCAAGGGCGACCCCTGAAGAAATTGCGATCACCTCCCTTCTCGGCAACGGGATCCCCATCTGGCCCGATCATGACGAAACTCGACCCGCGGGCCACTGATGGCCCTCCTGCTTCCCCGGCATACTGGCTGCACATCCACCATCACGGAACTATCCTATGCAGATAACCCAGGTTCGCAACGCCACCCTGCTGATCGACTATGCCGGCAGCCGATTTCTGATCGACCCCATGCTCGCAGCCAAGGAGAGCCTCCCTGGCTTCGAGGGCACCGCCAACAGTCACCTGCGCAATCCACGGGTCGCGCTGCCATTTCCAATCGCCGACCTGCTCGAGGTGGATGCCGTCATCGTCACCCACGACCATCCCGATCACTGGGACGATGTCGCGAGAGCGCAGATCCCCAAACACCTTCCGCTGTTTGTACAGCATCAGAAGGATGCCGATGCCATTCGGGCCTGTGGCTTCAAGGATGTGCGTCTGCTGGACGAAGGGAGCGAATTCACCGGCATCCGCCTGCAGCGGACAGGTGGCCAGCACGGCAGCGATCAGGTCATGGCGGCACTGAGTGAACGCCTCGGCGAGGTGTCGGGAGTGGTCTTCTCCCACCCGGACGAGAAGCGCCTCTATCTGGCGGGTGACACCGTCTGGAACGAACAGGTGGCGCAAGCACTTCACCAGCACAAACCCGAGGTGATCATCCTCAACTGCGGCGATGCCCAGATCCCCGGGCTGGGCTCCATCATCATGGGCAAGGAGGACGTGCGCGCCGTCTATCAGGCAGCGCCTGAAGCCACCCTGATCGCCAGCCATATGGAGGCCGTCAACCATGCGCTGCTGTCACGCGGCGAGCTGCGCGATTTCCTTCGCGAGCACAACATGCAGGACAGCGTCCTGATACCCGAGGATGGCGAGACACTCTCCCTGTGATGGCCGGGCCATGCGCGATGCATGGCCCTTCGACTTTCTGTGGTGGCCCCTTATGATGGGGGCCTGAGTGCAAAGGAAGCAGCCATCATGCCTACCCCCGTCGTCGCCGTCATCACCTTCGATCACTTCAGCCCCTTCCACTGCGCCGTGCCCTGCCTCATCTTTGGCGACACCATGATGCCGGGGCAGCCCCTGTTCGAGCTCAGGCTCTGCGCCGGGGACAGCATCCGTCACCCCGCCTCCTCCCAGGGCTTTCGCATCGATCCCGACCACGGGCTGGAGGGGCTGGCCGAGGCAGACATCATCATCATTCCCTTCTGGCGCGACCCGGCCGAGCGACCGGCTCAACCCCTGCTCGACGCCCTGGTGGCTGCCCATCGGCGGGGAGCGCAGGTGGTCGGACTCTGCCTCGGCACCTATGTGCTGGCCTACGCCGGCCTGCTGGACGGGCACAGGGCCTCCACCCACTGGGAATACGAGCAGGACTTCATCCACCGCTTCCCCAAGGTTCGGCTCGACACCAATGCCCTCTATGTGGATGACCAGGGCCTCATCACCTCGGCCGGCACCGCCGCAGGGCTGGACTGCTGTCTCTATCTGGTACGCCAGCACCATGGCAGCCGCATCGCCAACAAGCTGGCCAGGAGGCTGGTGGTGCCTCCCCACCGGGAGGGTGGCCAGGCCCAGTTCATCGAGCAGCCTGTCCCCGCCTCCACCCGGGACGCCAGGATCAACCAGCTGTTCGATCACCTGCGCGCCCATCTGGCCGAACCCCATACCCTGGACAGCCTGGCGGAGCACTGTCTGATGAGCCGGCGCACCTTCACCCGCCGCTTCCAGCGGGCCACCGGCCTCTCCCTCGGCGAGTGGTTGCTGGCAGAGCGCCTGCGCCGCAGCCAGGAGTTGCTGGAGTCCGGCAACCACTCCATGGAGCGCATCGCCGAGCTGGTCGGGCTCAGAACGGCCGCCAGCCTGCGCCAGCACTTTCGCACCCGCTTCGGTGTCTCGCCGCGGGAGTGGCGCCGCACCTTCCGGGGTGATCAGATCTAGCGCCTCCCCGCTCTGTCATTGGGTATGGATAAGATGTTCCACGTGGAACGAGCCAGATAACTCCTGACGCCAAAAACAAAAAAGCCGCTCACAGGGAGCGGCTTTTTAATTGTATCAGGGGCGTCGCATCAGACGTCGAGGTTGGCCACGCGCAGGGCGTTGGTCTCGATGAAGTCGCGACGCGGCTCTACGGCGTCCCCCATCAGGGTGGAGAAGAGCTGGTCGGCACCGACGGCATCGTCGATGGTGACGCGCAGCATGCGGCGGGCTTCCGGATCCATGGTGGTTTCCCACAGCTGGTCCGGGTTCATCTCGCCCAGCCCTTTATAGCGCTGGATGTAGATGCCACGCTTGCCTTCGCCCATCAGCCACTCGACCGCTTCCACGAAGTTCGCGACCGGTTTGACCTTCTCGCCACGCTTGATGTAACCGCCTTCCTCGATCAGGTTGGCGATCTCCTTGCCCAGGGAGACCAGTTGACGGTACTCGCCGGATTGCAGGAAGTCGTAGCTGAGCGGGTATTCACGGTCGACCCCGTGCTGGCGTACCACGGCGTGCGGCACGAACAGGCTGCGCTCTTCGTCGCGGCGTACCTGCATCTGGTACTGGATGCCGTGGTTGCTCTCGTTGAGCACGGCTTCCATGCTCTGGCACCAGGCCTGCAACTCGCTCTCGCTGGCCAGCAGGGTTTCGTTCAGCTCGGGCTGATAGATCAGCTGGGTCAGCACGGCTTCCGGCGCACGGCGGGACATGCGGGTGATGAGGTGAGAGACGGCACGGTGCTGGTTGACCAGACGCTCCAGCGCCTCGCCACCGATGGCCGGGGCAGACTCGTTGACGTGCAGGGTAGCACCGTCCAGCGCCATGGCGGTCTGGTACTGCAGCAGCGCGTCCTCGTCTTTCAGGTACTGCTCCTGCTTGCCCTTCTTCACCTTGTAGAGCGGCGGCTGGGCGATGAAGACATAGCCACGCTCGATGATTTCCGGCATCTGACGATAGAAGAAGGTCAGCAGCAGGGTACGGATGTGCGCACCATCGACGTCCGCATCCGTCATAATGATGATGTTGTGATAGCGCAGCTTGTCCGGGTTGTACTCGTCACGGCCGATGCCGCAGCCCAGGGCGGTGATCAGGGTGCCCACCTCCTGGGAAGAGATCATCTTGTCGAAGCGGGCCTTCTCCACGTTCAGGATCTTGCCCTTGAGCGGCAGAATGGCCTGGTTCTTCCGGTTGCGACCCTGCTTGGCGGAGCCGCCTGCAGAGTCCCCTTCCACTATGTAGAGTTCGGAGAGGGCCGGGTCTTTCTCCTGGCAGTCCGCCAGCTTGCCGGGCAGACCGGCGATGTCCAGCGCCCCCTTGCGGCGGGTCAATTCGCGGGCCTTGCGGGCCGCCTCTCGGGCACGGGCCGCATCGATGATCTTGTTGACCACGATCTTGGCGTCGCCCGGGTTTTCCAGCAGGAAGTCCGCCAGCTTCTCACCCATCGCCTGTTCCACGGCGGTCTTCACTTCGGACGAGACCAGCTTGTCCTTGGTCTGGGAGGAGAACTTGGGATCCGGCACCTTGACGGAGATGACGGCAATCAGGCCTTCACGGACGTCGTCGCCGCTGGCGGCAGACTTGGCCTTCTTGCTGTAGTCCTCTTTGTCCATGTAGGAGTTCAGAGTACGGGTCAGTGCGGTACGGAAGCCCACCAGGTGGGTACCACCATCCCGCTGCGGGATGTTGTTGGTGAAGCAGTAGACCCCTTCCTGATAGGCGTCGTTCCACTGCATGGCGACTTCGACGCCGATGCCGTCCTGCTCAGTGGTGAAGTGGAACACCTTGGGATGGATCGGAGTCTTGTTCTGGTTCAGGTACTCGACGAAGGCCTTGATGCCCCCTTCGTAGCAGAAGTGCGCCTCGCGGCCATCGCGCTCGTCCATCAGACGGATGGAGACGCCGGAGTTGAGGAAGGAGAGCTCGCGCAGACGCTTGGCCAGGATCTCGTAGTGGAACAGGGTGTCGCTGAAGATGGTAGGGCTCGGCCAGAAGCGCACTTCGGTCCCGGTGCCTGTGCTGTCACCGATCTGCTTGAGCGGCGCCTGCGGCTCGCCCAGGTGATAGGTCTGCTCGTAGACGTGACCGTTGCGGCGGATGGTCAGCAGCAGCTTGTCGGAGAGCGCGTTCACCACGGAGACGCCCACGCCGTGCAGGCCGCCGGACACCTTGTAGGAGTTGTCGTCGAACTTGCCGCCCGCGTGCAGCACCGTCATGATGACTTCGGCGGCGGAGCGGCCCTCTTCCGGGTGGATGTCCACCGGAATGCCACGACCGTTGTCGCGCACGGAGACGGAGCCGTCGGAGTGGATCTTGACCTGGATATCGGAGCAGTAGCCAGCGAGCGCCTCGTCAATGGAGTTGTCGACGACCTCGAACACCATGTGGTGCAGACCCGATCCATCGTCCGTATCGCCGATATACATCCCCGGGCGCTTGCGGACCGCATCCAGGCCCTTCAGCACCTTGATATTCGAGGAGTCGTAAGTATTTTCACTCATAGCTTACTCTCTGCCTTCTCTAACGTTTCGGAGATCTTGCCTTGTTCCACGTGGAACAGCTTGCAGTCACTCGCATCCATCATGTCTGCGAGCTGGCCGGTATCGATGGCGGTAATGAACACCTGAGACGCACACTGCTTCAGCCTTGCGGCCAGCAGACGACGCTTGTCGACATCCAGTTCAGAGGCAAAATCATCAATTAAAAAAATACAGCCGCGGCTGCTATGTTGATTCAAATAGAGCCCTTGGGCCAGCCGCATGGCACAGACCAGCAACTTCAACTGACCCCTGGACAAAATATCTTGAGCGGGAACGCCGTTCGCCTTGAGCCGCACATCCGCCTTCTGCGGACCTACCCCAGTGTACCCCATGGCACGATCCCGTTCGAACCCCGCCTCCAGCAACTCATTGAGAGGCGTGTCTTTTTCCCAGCCTCGATAGAATCCAAGACTGATGTCGAATTCCGGCAGGAAATCTGCCGTCATCTCCTTGATCAGGGGGGTAATGGCCTGACAATAACTGGCGCGAAAGCCCGCCAGTTCACCACCCAGACGTACCAGCTCCTGATCCCAGAACGCCAGTTGGCGATACTGAGTACTCTGGCGCAGCAGGGCATTGCGCTGCTTCAACAGCCGACGTACCCGCCCCCACAGGGAGAAGAAGGTCGGCTCCTGATGGAAGACGCCCCAATCCAGCCAGGCCCGGCGTGCCTGGGGCCCGCCGGTCAGCAGGCTGAAACCATCGGGGTGGATCAGCTGCACCGGCAACAGCTCGGCCAGATCGGCCAGACGCTGAGCCTGGGCACCGGCAATCTTGAGCTGGGTCTCGCCCCCCTTGTCCTTGGCAAGCCCGATGGGCACCTGACGCCCCTCCAGCTCGCACTGGGCAAACAGGGTGAAGGCCCGCTCGCCCTGGCGGATGACCCGCCCGGTCAGGTGCGTGCGAAAAGATCGGCCGAGACCAAGGTAATGAATGGCTTCCAGCACGCTGGTCTTGCCGCTGCCGTTGCTGCCGACCAGGATGTTGAGGCCGGGCGACAGCGCGAGACTGGCGTGCTGGATGTTGCGAAAGTCGCTGAGCTGGAGTTTGACCAGAGACACGACTAGATCCGCATCGGCATCACCACATACTGGGCATCTTGGCTGTCAAAATCCTCAATAATGGCGCTGCTGATGGAATCGCTCAGGCTGATCCGGATCTGGTCACATTTTAACGTATTCAACACGTCCAGCACATAGGAGACGTTGAAGCCGATCTCCATCTCGCCAGCGGCGTATTGTACGTCAAGCAGCTCTTCCGCTTCTTCCTGTTCCGGGTTGTTGGCGGTGATGCGCAGCAGGTTTTCCTGCAGATTGAGACGCACCCCACGGAATTTTTCGTTGGAGAGGATGGCGGCGCGGGCGAAGGCCTGGCGCATGTCCTCACGACCGGCGATCAGCGCCTTGTCGCTCCCTCTGGGGATCACGCGACGCCAGTCCGGGAAGCGGCCATCCACCAGCTTGGAGGTGAAGATGAAGCCGTCGAGGGCGGCACGCAGGTTGCTGCGACCGACTTGCAGGCGAACCGGCTTGTCTTCCGCCTCCAGCAGGCGCACCAGTTCCAGTACCCCCTTGCGCGGCAGGATGACCTGATGATCGGGCAGCGATTCCCCCACCACCTCGCGGCGGCAGGTGGCCAGACGGTGACCGTCGGTCGCGACCGTGCGCAGGCCGTGGCCCTCGCTCTCGAACAGCATGCCATTCAGGTAGTAACGCACGTCCTGGCTGGCCATGGAGAACTGGGTGGCGTCGATGAGCTTCTTCAGCTCCAGCTGGCTGATGTCGAACTCGAGCACGGACTCCCAGTCCTCGATATTCGGGTATTCGGTCGCCGGCAGGGTCGACAGGTTGAAGCGGGAACGACCGGACCGGATGATCAGCCGCTCGCCCTCGGTATTGAGACGAATGTCCGCCCCTTCCGGCAGGCCGCGGCAGATGTCCAGCAGCTTGCGCGCCGGCACTGTGGTGCGGCCATCCTGGCTGTCGCTGTTGAGATAAACCTGTCCGATCATCTCCACTTCGAGATCGGTCCCGGTCAGCGACAACAGACCATTGCTGACATCGAGCAGGACGTTGCCGAGGATCGGCAGGGTCGGCCGGCCACCCAGGGCACCGGACACCAGTTGCAGAGGACGTAACAGGGCCTCACGGCTAATTTCGAGCTGCATCTGTGCTCTCCGTTGTTATTGGGAGGAAAGGGTTCGGATCCCGGGCTGCATCGGTGCGCTCCGTTCCGTTATCAGGACGAAAGAGTACGGATCAGGTTGGAATAGTCTTCCTTGATGTCGTGACTCTCCTCCTTCAGCTGCTCGATCTTGCGGCAGGCATGAAGAACGGTTGTATGGTCACGGCCACCGAAGGCATCCCCGATCTCCGGCAAACTGTGGTTGGTCAGCTCCTTGGCCAGGGCCATCGCCAGCTGGCGCGGACGGGCAACGGAGCGGGAACGGCGCTTGGACAGCAGATCCGCCAGTTTGATCTTGTAGTACTCCGCCACCGTCTTCTGGATGTTGTCGATGGTGACCAGCTTCTCCTGCAAGGCCAGCAGGTCGCGCAGCGCCTCGCGAACGAAGTCGATGTTGATGGCGCGACCGGTGAAGTTGGCGTTGGCGATGACCCGGTTGAGGGCTCCTTCCAGCTCACGGACGTTGGATCTCAGTCGCTTGGCGATGAAGAAGGCCACTTCGTCCGGCAGGTGGATCTGGTTCTCGTCCGCCTTGCGCATCAGGATCGCGACCCGCGTCTCCAGCTCCGGCGGCTCGATCGCCACGGTCAGGCCCCAGCCAAAGCGGGACTTGAGACGATCCTCGACACCGTTGATCTCCTTCGGATAGCGATCCGAGGTCAGGATGATCTGCTGGTTACCTTCGAGCAGCGCGTTGAAGGTGTGGAAGAACTCCTCCTGGGAGCGCTCCTTGTTCGCAAAAAACTGGATGTCATCGATGAGCAGGGCATCGACGCTACGGTAATAACGCTTGAACTCTTCAATGGCGTTATTCTGCAGCGCCTTCACCATGTCCTGCACGAACCGTTCGGAGTGCATGTAGATGACTTTGGCGTCTTTCTTGCGATCCTTGATGGCGTTGCCGACAGCGTGCAGCAGGTGGGTCTTGCCCAGGCCGGTGCCACCGTAGAGGAACAGCGGGTTGTAGGCCCCGCCCGGATTGTCGGCCACCTGACGGGCGGCCGCACGAGCCAGCTGGTTGGACTTACCCTCGACGAAATTCTCGAAGGTATAGTTCACATTGGTATTGCTCTTGTGGTTCGGCTCGGGCTTGGTTTCGGCCTTGTTTTCCCAGCTCTTGGGAGAGTTATTCACAGGATCGACACCGCGCGCCGGGGCCCTTGCGGCCGCGACGGGATGGGGACGATTGCCGATGTCGAAACGCAGGGTAGGCGCATCCGCTCCGCACAGCTCGTTGATGATGCCGTTGACCCGGAGCAGGTACTTGTCGCGTACCCAGTCCAGAACGAAGCGGTTCGGTGCATACAGGGTCAGAGTATTGTCACTCAACTCCGCTTGAAGCGGCCGGATCCACATGCTGAATTCTGCCGAGGGCAACTCATCTTGCAGCCGGTTAAGGCACTGCTGCCATAGCGAAGCAGTCACTCTAGACTCCCGTCAATTGATTAAGTAAAGACCGGCTATTCTACGTTTTTAGTGGCCGGATCTCCAGTTGCCGCCGCACGGATCCAGCAAATAAGATCCTTGACTTTCAAGGATCCAACGCCCCAGGATCTGATTTCATCCCCAAAGTTACCCACAGCCGCCAACCGGCAATGTGGACAGAATGGAACTCTGCGACCACAGTTATTTTATATAACCAAATATCATTTATTTTTTATACTTTATTCCAATAACATCAGCGCCATTCCGTGAATACAACTAAAAATACTGCACTACAGAGAGAGGAATCCCCATGAAATCCACCATCAAGCTGATTTCCGGCGCCGCCATTCTGTTGGCCAGCCTGTCCGGTCAGGCCATCGCTCAGGAAACCATCAAGGTCGGCATGTCCGGCAAGTATTTCCCGTTCACCTTCGTCAAGCAGGACAAGCTGCAAGGCTTCGAGGTGGACATGTGGAACCAGATCGGTGAGCGCACCGGCTACAAGGTCGAATTCGTGACCGCCAGCTTCTCCGGCCTGTTCGGCATGCTGGAAACCGGCCGCGTCGACACCATCTCCAACCAGATCACCATCACCGACGAGCGCAAGGCCAAGTACGACTTCTCCCAGCCCTATGTCTATGACGGCGCCCAGATCGTGGTGCGCAAGGGCAACAACACCATCCACGGTCTCAAGGATCTGGAAGGCAAGACTGTGGCGGTGAACCTGGGTTCCAACTTCGAAGAGCTGCTGCGCAAGAACGACCCGAACAAGAAGATCGACATCCGTACCTATGACTCCGCCTTCGAACAGGACGTCGCCCTGGGCCGTATCGATGCCTTCGTGATGGACCGCGTCTCCACCGCCCAGCTGATCAAGGAGTCCAAGCTGCCGCTGCAACAGGCTGGCGCGCCGTTCGAAACCATCGAGAACGCCCTGCCCTTCCTGAAGACTCCGGAGAAGCAGGCACTGCTGAAGAAGGTCGATGACGCCCTCACCGCCATGCGCAAAGACGGCTCCCTGACCAAGATCTCCGAAAAATGGTTCTCTGCGGACATCACCAGCAAATAAATGATGGAATTTGATCTCGAGTACACACTAGGGCTGTTCCCCATCCTGCTCAAATACCTGGGCACCACGATGGAAATGGCCCTGTGGGGATTCGTATTGGCACTCGTACTGTCGCTGATCCTGGCGATAGTACGGGTCTTTCGCGTTCCCGCAATTCACTGGCTGGCGATGCTCTATATCTCGTTCTTCCGAGGTACCCCCCTGCTCGTCCAGCTGTTCCTGCTCTACTACGGGCTACCGCAACTCTTCCCCATCTTCGTGGGAATGGATGCCTTCACCGCCGCCATCATCGGCCTGACCCTGCACTTTGCCGCCTACATGGCCGAGTCGATCCGGGCCGCCATCCTCGGCATCCACAAGAGCCAGATGGAGGCCGCCCTCAGCATCGGCATGAGCCGGCTGCAGGCGATGCAGCGGATCATCCTGCCCCAGGCCGCACGCATCGCGACGCCGTCGCTGATGAACTACTTCATCGACATGATCAAGAGCACTTCCCTGGCGTTTACCCTGGGTGTCGCCGAGATCATGGGCAAGGCGCAGATGGAGGCCTCCTCCTCCTTCAAGTTCTTCGAGAGCTTCATGGCGGTGGCCCTGGTCTACTGGGTCGTGGTCATCTTCTTCACCCGCTTGCAGCACCTGCTGGAAGTGCGACTCAACCGCGCCTATTAAAGGAGGGCCATCATGATCAAGCTAACCGGCCTCTCCAAGGCTTATGACGGGAATCAGGTGCTCAACGGCATCGATCTTGAGGTTAAAAAGGGTGAGATTGTCGTCATCATCGGTCCATCCGGCACCGGCAAGTCGACCCTGCTGCGCTGCCTCAACCTGCTGGAAACCCCGGATGCCGGCCGACTCGCCATCGACGATCTGCAGCTGGATCTGGCCAGGGCCAGCGACCAGCAGGCCATCGAGCTGCGCAAGCGTGCCTCCTTCGTGTTCCAGAATTACGCCCTGTTTGCCAACAAGACGGCGCTGGACAACATCGCCGAGGGGCTGATCACCGTCTGGAAGCAGCCGAAGGCGGAGGCCCGTGCCACCGCCCTTGGCATCCTCAAGGACATCGGCCTCGCCGAGAAAAAGGATGCCTATCCGGCCTCCCTCTCCGGTGGCCAGCAGCAGCGGGTCGGCATCGGCCGCGCCATGGCAGCACACTCCAAGGTGATCCTGTTTGACGAGCCCACTTCCGCCCTCGATCCCGAGTGGGTCGACGAGGTACTGGGCCTGATGAAGCAGCTCGCCCGCCAGCACCAGACCATGGTGGTGGTGACCCACGAGATTGAGTTCGCCCGTGATGTCGCCGATCGGGTGATCTTCATGGAGGGAGGACGGATCGTGGAGCAGGGTCCGCCGAGCCAGATATTGGTCGATCCGCAGGATCCCCGTACCCGGGAATTCCTGCGCAAAGTACTTAAATAGCTCTCTCTTTGGCGGCTCTGCCGCCTTTTTTCTTGAGGGATCCTTGTTTAACCCCGGGTTGCCAGTATAATTCGGGGCCCTTGATCCTCCGGATCCTGCCAGCTTTTCCTGCTTGTATGACGAGCAGGGCGAGACGGGAAGGAACGGCGGATTGACGAGAAGCTGAACTCTGTTTAGAATTCGGCCTCTTTTGCTAGTCGTCACACGCTATAGCTGGCGCGTCGGCTAAGTGTGACAATCAAAACTGTACAGAAATACGGAATCGAATCATGAAACGTACTTTTCAACCGTCCAACCTGAAGCGCAAGCGCTCTCACGGTTTCCGCGCTCGCATGGCTACTGCCAACGGCCGCAAAGTTCTGGCCGCTCGTCGTGCCAAGGGTCGTGCCCGCCTGGTAGTCTAATGCCTACCCAGCACACCTTCTCTCGGGAGTTACGTCTGTTAACTCCCGAACACTTCAAACGCGTTTTCGCCGAGCCTGTCCGGGCCGCTTCTCCGCAAATTACGCTTCTCGCTTGCCCCAATTCCCTCGAACACCCCCGTCTTGGTCTCGCCGTGCCCAAAAAGGCGCTCAAGCGTGCCGTCTGGCGCAACCGTGTAAAACGAGTCGTTCGGGAGAGCTTCCGCCTCAATCAAGCCAATCTGCCCGCTATCGACATCGTCGTGATCGCCAAGGGTGGCGTGAAGGAGATGGACAACGAAGCGCTGTTCAAGTTACTGGAAAAGCTATGGCGCACTCTGTCACGCCGTTGCAATGGGTAGCCATCAAACTGATACGCCTGTATCAGCTAATCATTAGTCCCCTGCTCGGGCCGCGCTGCCGTTTCACCCCGACTTGTTCCCAATTTGCGATAGAAGCAATCCGACTTCACGGTTTCATAAAAGGCGTTTGGTTAGCCAGCAAACGTCTATTAAAATGCCATCCCTTATCCGAGGGTGGTTATGACCCGGTTCCGCAACCAAAGCGAAGAAACTGAAGACTATGGAATCACAACGCAATTTACTCCTGATCGGTTTGCTGTTCGTGAGCTTCTTGCTCTGGCAACAGTGGGAGTCCGACAAGGCTCCGAAGCCGGCCCCGACTACCGTGGCCCAAACCGAACATTTCGTACCTGAAGCCGGTCAGACCGGTGATATTCCTCAGGTTTCCGAGCAAGCAAATGGTAACGCCGCGCGCAAGCTGATCACCGTCTCCTCCGACGTGCTCAAGCTGACCCTGGATACCCAGGGCGGTGACATCGTCTCTGCCGAACTGCTGGCCCACAAGCTGGAAGAAGGCAAGGAACAGCCGTTCACCCTGCTGACCAGCCAACCTGCGCATATCTACGTTGCACAGAGTGGCCTGGTGGGCCGTAACGGTCCGGACAGCCAGCCAGAAGGCCGTCCGACCTATGAAGCCGCCCAGACCAGCTACCAGCTGGCAGACGGTCAGGATCAGGTCGTCGTCCCGATGACCTGGACCGACAGCAAGGGCGTTGTCTTCACCAAGGAATTCGTGCTCAAGCGCGGTGACTACGCCGTGGGCGTCGACTACAAGATCGACAACAAGTCTGCCGAGCCGGTCCAGGTACAGTTCTACGGTCAGCTGAAGCAGACCATGACCACGCCGAAGGATCAGGAAGGTCATGCCATGGTGGCCAGCGCCTACCGTGGTGGTGCCTTCTCCAGCGACGACAGCCGCTACAAGAAGTACACCTTCGACGAGATGAAGGATGCCGACCTGAACAAGACCACCCAGGGTGGTTGGGTCGCCATGCTGCAACACTACTTCGTCTCCGCCTGGGCCCCGAATGCCAACGACAGCAACAGCTTCTACAGCCGCGTGATCCCGGGCAAAGACCAGGCCATCATCGGCTACAAGGCGCCGCTGGTTGACGTCGCTGCCGGCCAGCAGGCCGAGGTGAGCGGCAAGCTGTGGATCGGTCCCAAGCTGCAGGATCAGATGGCCAAGGTGGCCAACCACCTGGATCTGACCGTCGACTACGGCTGGCTCTGGTTCATCGCCCAGCCGCTGCACTGGCTGCTGACCGTGTTCCACGGCTTCGTCCAGAACTGGGGTCTGGCCATCATCATGCTGACCCTGCTGGTCCGCGGCATCATGTTCCCGCTGACCAAGGCCCAGTACACCTCCATGGCCAAGATGCGCATGCTCCAGCCCAAGCTGGCGGCGCTCAAGGAACGCTTCGGCGACGATCGCCAGAAGATGTCCCAGGGCATGATGGAGCTGTACAAGAAGGAGAAGGTCAACCCGCTGGGCGGCTGTCTGCCCATCCTGGTGCAGATGCCCATCTTCATCGCCCTGTACTGGGCTCTGATGGAGTCCGTTGAACTGCGCCACGCGCCGTTCGCCCTGTGGATCACCGACCTGTCGGTGAAGGACCCCTTCTTCGTGCTGCCGATCCTCATGGGTGCTTCCATGTGGTACCTGCAGAAGATGAGCCCGACCACCATCACGGACCCGATGCAGCAGAAGGTGATGCAGTTCATGCCGATCATCTTCACCTTCATGTTCCTCTGGTTCCCGGCAGGTCTGACCCTGTACTGGCTGGTGAGCAACGTCATCTCCATCATCCAGCAGACCATCATCTATCGTCAGCTGGAGAAGAAAGGTCTGCATTCCCGCAGCTAATCTTCCCTGATGACAAAAGAGGCGGCCTTCGGGCCGCCTTTTTTATTACAATGTCCGCAATTACCGAACAGACGAGTCAAGCAAGATGACAACAGAGACCATAGTGGCCCAGGCCACCGCCCCCGGCCGTGGCGGCGTCGGCATAGTCCGCGTCTCCGGCCCCGCCGCCGAGCGGGTCGCCGAGATAGTGCTCGGCAGGCTCCCCCGCGTGCGTTACGCCGAATACCTGCCGTTCAAGGACGAGCAGGGGCAACCGCTGGATCAGGGCATCGCCCTGCTGTTCAAGGCCCCCAACAGCTTCACCGGGGAAGACGTGCTGGAGCTGCAAGGTCACGGTGGCCCCGTCATCCTGGACATGCTGGTGCGCCGCATCCTGCAGATCGAGGGTGTTCGCCCCGCCCGTCCCGGTGAGTTCAGCGAGCGCGCCTTCCTCAACGACAAACTGGACCTGGCCCAGGCAGAGGCCATCGCCGACCTCATCGAGGCTTCCAGCGAGCAGGCTGCCCGCAGCGCCATGCACTCCCTCCAGGGGCAGTTCTCCGGCAAGGTACAGCAGCTGGTGGAGAGCCTCACCCGGCTGCGTATCTATGTGGAGGCCGCCATAGACTTCCCGGACGAGGAGATCGACTTTCTCTCCGATGGCAAGGTGGCCGGGGATCTCCGAGCCATCATGGCAGAGCTGGACGACGTGCGCGGCGAGGCCAAGCAGGGCGCCCTGCTGCGGGAAGGGATGAAGGTGGTGATCGCCGGTCGTCCCAACGCTGGCAAATCGAGCCTGCTCAACGCCCTCGCGGGCCGCGAGTCCGCCATCGTCACCGAGATCGCCGGCACCACCCGCGACGTGCTGCGCGAGCACATCCACCTGGACGGCATGCCGCTGCACATCATCGACACCGCCGGCCTGCGTGACACCCAGGACAAGGTGGAGCAGATCGGTATCGAGCGCGCCTGGGCTGAGATCGAGCAGGCTGACCGGGTGCTGTTCATGGTGGATGGCACCACCACGGATGCGGTCGACCCCCACGAAATCTGGCCGGAATTTGTCGATCGCCTGCCGAAGAACATCGGCCTCACAGTGGTGCGCAACAAGGCGGACCTGACCGGCGAGGATCTGTCCCCGAGCGAAGAGCTGGGCCACGCCGTCTACCGCATCTCCGCCAAGACCGAGCTGGGGCTGCCCGCCTTGCGCGAGCATCTGAAGGCCTGCATGGGCTTCCAGGGCAACACCGAGGGGGGCTTCATGGCCCGCCGCCGCCACCTGGACGCCCTGGAGCGTGCCGCCGAGCGGCTGCTGGTGGCCAGGGAGCAGCTGGAGGTGTTCGTCGCCGGCGAGCTGGTGGCCGAGGAGCTGCGCCTGGCGCAGGAGTCCCTCTCCGAGATCACCGGCGAATTCAGCTCGGACGATTTGCTGGGCCGGATCTTCTCCAGCTTCTGCATCGGCAAATAACGCCTCACGGCAGGCAATAAAAAGCCCGGGTTCATCCCGGGCTTCTTTTGTGCATTTTTCATCCAAAAACCTAGATGCGGCGCAGGCACCACATGAAGTAAGCGCCCCCTAACAGGGTGGAAACCAGACCGACCGGCACCTCCTGGGGGAAGAGGATCTGCTGGCCGACCCAGTCCGCCGACACCATCAAGAGGGCTCCGCAGCCCGCCGCACCCAGCAGGTGCCAGCGCGCCCGCACCAGTCCCATCATCCTGGCCAGGTGCGGCGCCAGCAGACCGGCGAAGGAGAGCGGGCCAATCACCATGGTCGCACTGGCGGTGAGCACGGCCACCAGCAGCAGGATGACAAGCTGGGCCCGGCTGAGGCGAATGCCCAGCGCAGTGGCCACCGCCGGCCCCATGGGCATCAGATCCAGCCAGCGGCTCACCAGCAGGCAGCCGGCCAGCATCAGCAGCGCCAATGCGGTCAGGCCAAGGGCCACCGGCTGGGTGACATAGTAGGTGGAGCCGGACATCCAGGAGAGCAGCTGCTGCACCCGCATGTCACCGTTGGCCAGGGCGATGGCCTGCAACGGCTCGAACAGCGCCGTGATGGCGATGCCGGAGAGCAGGATCCGCTCAGGCTGGAACCCGTTCCTGCGGTTGATCAATACCAGCAGCAGCAGGCAGGTGAAGGCGCCCAGCACGCCCCCCAGCAGCATCATGGGCAGCGGCAGGGCCGGCAGCAAGACTGCGGTGGCAATGACCCCCATAAAGGTGCCACCACTCACCCCCAGCAGTTCGGGGCTCGCCATGGGGTTGTTGCTGACCCGCTGCAGCAGGGTCCCCGCCAGGGCCAGCAGCACACCGGCCGCACCGGCTGCCAGAGTGCGCGGCAGGCGCCACTCCAGCTGGGCCTGCCACCGCAGCCAGCTCGGCCAGCTCCACCCATCCATCCCCTGCCCGAACAGCAGGGAGGCGACCACCGCGGCTACCAGTCCCAAGAACATGAGGCCAAGCAGGCGGGGTGGCGCGGGATGCCGTGCCACCACCAGCCCGGCGGCGGATCTGGGGGTCGACGACTTCACACTGAGGCGCGGGATCAGCCAGAGCAGCAGTGGTGCCCCCAGCAGGGCCGTCATGGCGCCGGTCGGGATCAGCACGGGCCAGAAACGGGTCAGGGATTGCAGCAGCAGGTCGGTGGCCGCCAGCAGCAGAGCGCCCAGCACGGGCACCCACAGCAGGCGCAGCCCAAGCCGCCTCACCCCCAGCATGCGCACCATGACCGGCGCCGCCAGCCCGATGAAACCGATGAGCCCCACCACGCTCACCACGCAGGCGGTGATGAAGACCGCGAGGCCGAGGCCGGCGAAACGCAGGTGCTTGAGGGAGACTCCCAGGCTGCGCGCGCTGGCGTCATCCAGCTCCAATACCGTCAGGGGACGGGCCAGCAGCGCCGCCAGCACACCGGCTGCCAGCAGCCGTGGCAGCAGGTAACTCACCCCGCTCCAGCTGGTCTGGGCCAGGGAGCCGCTGCCCCACACCAGCAGCCCCTTGAGCTCCTCCTGGAAGAACAACAGCAGCCCCAGGCTGATGGCCGCGAGGTAGAGGTTGATCACCAGGCCAGCGAAGACGATGACCACGGGATTGATCTGACGGCGCCAGGCCAGGGCGAACACCAGCCCCATGGCGAGGCCGCCCCCCGCCATGGCGATCCACTCTCGCCCGATCAGCAGCCAGGAGGGGACGAACAGGGTCACCACCATCAGTGCCAGCTGGGCGCCGGAGGCGACCCCCAGGGTGGTGGGCGAGGCGAGCGGATTGCGCAGCACCTGCTGCATCAGGGTGCCGGCCAGGCCGAGGGCGGCGCCAGCCAGCAGGCAGAGGGCGAGCCGCGGCAGCCAGCTGAAATGGATCACCGCCTGGCGGGCATCCTCCAGCTGCGGCGCGAAGATCGCCTGCCACCAGGCCCCATCCGGCAGCTGGTGGGCCAGATCCCAGCCGGCCAGGGCGAGGGTCAGCAACAGCAGGGCCAGGCCGGGGCGCAGCAGGCTGACGGGAAGCAACGGGTTCATCGGGTGGCCCCCTTGGCGGTCACATGGGTTGCCGGTGCGAGAGAAGGCTCCCCTTGCAGGGCCCCGCTCAGCAGATCGGCGAAACGGCGGGCGGCGAGCAGGCCGCCGAAACTCCAGACGGCGGGCAGGTGCACGACCTTGCCCTGCTTCACCAGGGGCAGGTGCTGCCAGAGACCCGGCTCCTGCAGCCGTTCACCCACCCCCACGGGGATGGGGTCGACCACCACCAGCCGGGCGTCTGGCAAGTCCAGGAACTGTTCCAGGCTGACCACAGAGAAGCCCCAGGCATTGGTCTCCCCCTGCCAGGCGTTGCGCAGTCCCAGCCTTTGCATCACCGCCTCGAACAGGCTGTGGCGACCAAACACCCGCACGTGGCGCTCGTCGATGAACTGCACCACCAGCAGGGGTTGCGTGTCGGCGGGCACCTGCTCCTTCATCCGTGCCAGATCCCGCTCCAACGCGGTGAGCAGTTGCTCGGCCTCGGCGCTCTTGCCCACCAGGGCGGCTATGGTCCGGGTCGCCTCGTGCAGCCGTTGCCAGAGATCCGCATCGGGTTCATAGAGGGCGATGGACTGCACCGGGGCGATGCGAGAGAGGCTGGGTTCCAGCGACGCCATCAGGGGCGAGATGAGGATGAGATCGGGCTTGAGCTCCGCCAGCAACTCGCGATTGGGCTGCATCCGCAGGCCGATGTCCACCACCTTTGCCGGCAGTGCCGGCTCCCCTACCCAGGCGCGGTAGGAAGCCACGTCCCCCATGGCCAGAGGCGTGACGCCGAGGGCCAGCAGGGTTTCCGCCACCGTCCAGTCGACGGTCGCGATGCGGGGGATGGATTGGGCGTGTTGTTCGGTCGCCACAGGTTGTGACTCGGCCAGTGCCGCAAGCGGCAACAACAGGCTGACAAGGCAGGGCGCCATCTTCAATAAACGGTTCAAGAGATCCCCCCGGTCAGACGATGGCGATGGCGTGGTCATGGGCCGGATGGCGAATGACCTCCATGGGGATGCCGTAGATGTCGTGCAGGGTCTCGCGGGTCATGATCCGCTCGGGCTCGCCGTGGGTCAGCAGGCGGCCGCTGTGCAGCGCCACCAGCCGATCGCAGAAGCGGGACGCCATGTTGATGTCGTGGATGACGATGATGACCCCGAGGTTGAGCTGGCGACTCAACTGCCTGACGAGGGTGAGTACCTCCACCTGATGAGCCACGTCCAGGGCGGCTAGGGGCTCGTCCAGCAGGATGAAGCGGCTCTCCTGGGCCAGCAGCATGGCGAGCCAGACCCGGCCCCGCTCGCCGCCGGAGAGGGTATCCACCAGCCGATCGGCGAAAGTCTCGGTGTGGGTCAGGGCGATGGCCCGATCCACCTGGCGGTGATCCTCAGCCCCCATGCGTCCCAGCAGGCCGCGCCAGGGGTAGCGTCCCATCTCCACCAGCTCGCGGCCGAGCAGGTTCTCGGCGCTTGGCAGGTGCTGGGGCAGATAGGCTACCTGACGGGCGAAGTCCCGGTTGCCCCACTCGGACAGCGGCTTGTCGTCGAACCGGATCTCGCCGCCGCTCAGGGGCTGCTGGCGGGCCAGCAGCTTGAGCAGGGTCGACTTGCCCGAACCGTTGTGGCCGATGAGGCCATAGACCTGGCCCTGTTCGAAGCGCAGGTCGGTGGGGTGGAGCAATGGGCGATCGTTCACCACAAAGCTGGCCGCTTTCATCTCAAACATAATCTGTTCCTGTACTACAGGGGCAGGTCTGCCCGCCCCTCGTGACCGGCTCAGGCCGGCACTTCGCTATCCAGGTGGGCGACCGCATCCCGGCTCACCTGCTCGCGCCGCTCGCCGAGCAGCTCGGTGAGCCGGCCCTGGCGCATCTCCAGCAGGCGATCGGCCTGGGAGAAGTAGAGATCGTCGTGGCTGATGGCGATCACCGTCTTGCCCATCTCCTTGAGACGCGGCAGCAGCACCTGATAGAAGATGCGGCGGAACTGGGGATCCTGATCCGCAGCCCATTCGTCGAACAGCATCACCTCGCGCTGCTCCGCCAGAGCCAGCAGCAGGGCAACCCGCTTGCGCTGTCCCTGGGAGAGGTCGATGTCGGTGATGAAGTCATCCTCGATGCGCAACTTGCTCCCCATCTGCAGACGCTCCAGCCACTCGGCTATCAGCGCGTCCTTGGGCTCGGGCCCCAGCAGGTGCTGGAACAGGTGGTAGTCGGTGAAGATGGCGGAGAAGAGCGCCAGGTAGGCGTTGCGATCCGCGATGGGCTCCCCGTCCAGCAGGATCCGGCCAGAGACCGGCTGGTAGAGCCCGGTCAGCAGCATGGCCAGGGTCGACTTGCCGGAGCCGTTGCCCCCGATGATGAAGATCTGCTCTCCCTTCTCGATGGCCAGATTGACGGGGCCCACGGCGAAGCCGCCCTCCCCCGGATAGTGAAAGCTCACCTGCTCCAGCTCGATGCGCCGCCAGGCGCGGGGGGCCGGCGGCAGCGGGAACTCGGATCTGGGCTCGGCCAGCGTCAGGGCCGCAATCTTGTCAAACGCCACCTGGGCGGCAATCAGGGTCGGCAGGGCGCCGATCCCCTGCAGCAAGGGGGTGCGCAGAAACAGCAGGGTCAGGGCAAAGGTGGCGGCCACATTGGTGTTGGCCCAGCCCAGGCCGTTCGCCAGGAAGAAGACCAGGCCGATGGCCCCCAGCATCATGATGTTCGACCAGTTCACCGCGCTTAGGTGGTAGGTGTCGGCGCGGATGATCTCCTGGCGGTAGTCCCGGGCATTCTGTTCATAGAGCTGGTGGTAGACGAAATGCGCCCGCTCGCGATTGAGGGCCAGCTCCTTGCTGCCGGCGATGATGGACTGGTAATTCTGGTAGAGCTTGTCTTCCGCGAGCCGCATGCGCGACAGATGGCGATAGACATGGTTCACCAGCAGCCAGCCCACCACCATGGTGACGGTGACCCAGAGCGCTGTGACGGTGAGCAGGGAGGGAGAGAGCCAGCCGAGGTAGATGACGGATCCCAGGGTCAGCACCAGCCCCTGCACCAGCTCCGGCAGGCGCACGAAGGCGATGGTGATCTGGCCGATGTCGCTGGAGAGGGAGGCCAGGAGCGGCCCCTGCCCTATCTGGCGAATGCGGGCGACGTCGGTATCCAGCAGCTGCTTGAGCAGGCGACCGCGCAGCTGATAAACGAAGTGATGACCCAGGGTGGTCAGGGCCAGCTGGGCGCCCAGGGTGACAACAAGCAGCAGGACAATGAGGCCGAGCAGCTGGCCGAGGATCGGCAGCGGATCGCCAGAAGATTCGATAAGAGATTGATTGATAAAGGCAATGACGCCTATGCCGCTCACCGCACTGAGCAGGCTGAGCAGGACGATGGCGATGAAGGGCCAACGGTATTGGCGGTAAACCAGTGACAAGAGTTCCATGACAGGCCTGTAGACAGAAAGAAGGAGGGCGGGAGCCTGATGCCCCCGCCCGGCCTGGATCTTACCAGCGGTAGTTGACGGAGCCGACTATGCTGCGCGGCTCGCCGTAGTAGCAGTAGTAGTCACAGCTCGCCACATAGGTGTCGTCCAGCAGGTTGTTCACGTTGATCTGGGCACGCCAGTTCTTGGCGAAGTCATACCCGATCATCGCATCCCACACGGTCTGGGCCGGCACTTCGGCGGAGCCATAAATGGGATTGTAATTGGCATCCACGGCACCTATGCCGACGCTGGAACCGATGTAACGCACCCCGGAGCCCACTTCCAGCCCGGCGACCGGACCCTGCTGCACCTTGTAGTTGCCCCAGAAGGAGGCCTGGTGACGCGGGATCAGGCTGGCACGGCGATCGCCGTTGCCGGTGTCGTTGGTCTTGGCATCGGTGTAGGTATAGGCAGCGGTCAGACGCAGGGCCTCGGTGGCCTGCACGCTCCCTTCCAGTTCGATGCCCTGGGAGGTCACTTCACCCGCCTGGGTCTGCTGGCCGGATCCGGTGGAGACGAGGGAGTTGGTCTGCTCCAGATCGAACAGTGCCAGGTTGATGTAGCCATCGAGGAAGCTGGGGGCGTACTTGATGCCCGTCTCGTACAGCTTGCCTTCCAGCGGCTTGTAGGAGTTCTTGGTGTTCGGGTCTATGCCCGGCAACACTTCGAACGACTCCGCATAGGCGAAGTACGGGGAGAGGCCGTTGTCGGCCAGGTACATCAGGCTGCCGGAGAGCGAGAGGTTGTCGTCATACTGCTTCTCGTTCTTGCTGGTGGCCTCGCTGACGTTATGGGTCTCCACATAGTCGAAGCGGCCACCGGCGGTCAGCAACCAGCGGTCGTCCCAGCGGATCTGGTGCTGGGCATAGAGGCCGCTCTGACCCTTGGTGTTTTTCTGATAGGTGGCGGTGGATTCGTCGAAGCCGGGGAAGCCGCTGTAATCCGGGTTCATGGTGTTGATGGAGCCCATGCCGTAGTTGTCGGCTTCGTCCCCTTCATTCACATGGCGCTGCAGATCGATCCCCATCAGCAGGGTCTGCTCGGTGCGATCCGTGTTCCAGTACCCCACCAGCTGGTTGTCCATGGTGGCACTCTTGGTGTCGCCGTCACGGTAGACCAGACCGCGATAGGCGGTGGTGCCCTGATAGGTCGGGAAGATGTAGGTCTGGCGCAGCAGCAGCTCGTTGTAGTTGAAGCGGACGTTCTGCTTGAACTCCCAGGTCTGGTTGATCTGGTGAGTCAGCTCGTACCCCGCGGAGATCTGGGTGTTGCGGTTGCGATCGTAGCCCGGCTGGCTCAGGTTGGTGCTGGGATCGATCTGGCCACCCGAGGTATTCAGGGTGCCGTAGACGGGGAAGAAGCCGTTGGTGGGCACCCCTTCATCGTGCAGGAAGCTGGAGAGCAGGGTCAGGCTGGTGCTATCCGAAATATCCAGGGTCACGCTGGGCGCCAGATAGGCGCGCTCGCTGTAGGTACCGTCCAGCACGCCATCCCGCTCCTTATAGAGTGCGACCATGCGATAACGGCTGTTGTCGGCCAGATCGTCGGAGACATCCACCCCGACCTGACGCAGATCCCGGCTGCCCAACTGCAGGTTGACCAGCCCCTGCGGAGTCGCGGTGGGACGCTTGCTGATGGAATTGATCACGCCGCCGGGAGGGGCTTCGCCATAGAGGATGGAGGCGGGGCCCTTCAGCACTTCCACACTCTCCAGACCGAAGGGTTCCGGGGTCCAGACATAGTAGCCGGTGCCGAACAGGCGGTTGCCATCCAGATAGGAGGCAGCATCGAAGCCACGCACCTTGAACCAGTCGGTGTTGTTGTCGGAGCCATAGAGGCCGGTGAGGATGCCGGAGCGGTAACGCACGGACTCGTCCAGCTGCTGCACGGCGTGTTGATCCAGGTCTTCGCGATTGACCACGGAGACGGCACGCGGGGTCTCGGCCATGGGCACCTCGACCTTCATCGCTGTCCCGGTCACCACCATGGTCTCGCCGGCCTTGGGCAACTCTTTATCCGCTTGCTCCGCAGCCAGCGCCGGCAGGGTCGCCAGCAGGCAGGAGAGCGGCAACAGCCGGGCACCTCGTTTTCGCATCACTGCATTCGGGGTATTTTTTTGCGCAATCATATAAGTGTCTCAAATATCAACAAGTTATGTTTTGGTTTCTTATTATTGGCGCCCTGTGCTGCCGGTCTGCCCGACGCCTTAGGCGAATAAAGCAGCGTCATGCTACTACAGGAGCCATGATCGAATCGATTCAATAATTGCTAATCATTTGCATCTGTATTGTTATCTGTCATATCAACGATGAGTTTTCACGAAGAAGGGACTCATTCGTATGGGGATGGAGAGGAAGGAGAGAAAATGAGGGTCACAGGGGCCGTTTCACCCGAAAAAGTCGGGCAGGATCCTTATCCCCAAGCTTTATCCATATTTATCCACATGCTTTGGCGGTAAGATCCCGGCTCTTCACCCTTTCGATAACATCAGGATCCATTCGATGGCCAAACTCAACCTCGTCGTCGGCTCCATGCTGGGAGCCTCCGAATATGTCGCAGATCATGTGGCCAGCCTGCTGGAACAGGCGGGTCATCAAGCCGAGATCCACAACCCCGCCAGCCTGGCCAGGATCCTGTCCGAGCCCCAGGCCATCCTGCTGGTGATCACCTCCACCCATGGAGCAGGGGATGTACCCGACAATCTGCAGCCCTTCGCCCGGGATCTTGCAGACCAACGCCCGGATCTCAACACATTGAAATATGGAGTGATCGCATTGGGGGATCGCAGCTATGACACCTTCTGCCAGGGTGGAAAGACGCTGGATCGTCTGCTGGCGGAGTGCGGGGCCGCCAGGATCGGGGACCGTCTGGAGATAGATGTCACCCAGCACGAGATCCCGGAAGATGCTGCCGAAGCCTGGATCCACGACTGGATGGCCTTGATCGCCTGATCAGAGGGTGGGAGATCCGGTCACAGCCCCCGATCTCCCCCGTTTATCCCCAGATCCCTATCCACCAGGTTATTAACAGGTAGATCCGCAGAAGTTGTTCCCGCCTGCTCCCCAGACGCCTCCGGATAAATGTGCATAACTACGGTGTAAAGCTCTGCAAAACCTATAGTTATTCATGTATTAGATCCAAACCAAGACCGGTCTGTGTATAAAAACCCGGGTTATCCCCCTGTTCACCGCCCCAGGATCCAAGCTTTTCCACAAGCAGCGATCGCCTTTAAGCGAATGATCTTTATGATCAAAAATGGCTTATCAACAGAAGTTCCGGATCCTAATAAAAGATCCAGTAAAAGATCGATCTAAAGATCCTTAAGATCTATTTAGGAGATCCCTGATCCATACTGATCCTGAAGTAGACGTTCCCCTCCGGATGCTAAACAGATAGAATGATCCGCCCTTCAGACCAGGCAAATAAAGATCTTCAGGCGTGCAGATCAAGGTGATCCCCAATGCAATACCATGAACAATTTGATGTGATCGTCGTCGGTGGCGGTCACGCAGGAACCGAAGCAGCAACAGCGGCAGCCCGGATGGGCCTCAACACCCTGTTGCTGACCCACAACATAGATACGCTGGGACACATGTCCTGCAACCCGGCGATCGGCGGGATCGGCAAGGGACACCTGGTCAAGGAAGTGGATGCCCTTGGCGGGATCATGGCGCAGGCCATCGATCTCGGCGGGATCCAGTTCCGTACGCTCAACTCTTCCAAAGGCCCGGCAGTACGAGCTACCCGTGCCCAGGCGGATCGCCTGCTCTACAAGGCCGTGGTTCGCCAGACTCTGGAGAACTACCCGAACCTGAAGATCTTCCAGCAAGCCTGCGACGATCTCGTCATGGACGGGGATCGGGTTGCGGGTGTCGTTACCCAGAGCGGGATCCGCATCAGCGGCAAGACGGTGGTACTGACCGTCGGTACCTTCCTGAACGGCCTGATCCACATCGGCATGGAAAACTACAAGGGCGGTCGCGCCGGGGATCCTCCCTCGATCGCCCTGGCCCAGCGCCTGCGCGAAATGCCGCTGCGCATCGATCGCCTCAAGACCGGCACGCCGCCGCGCATCGATGCCCGCACCGTCGACTTCTCCGTGATGCAGCAACAACACGGTGACGATCCTCGTCCGGTCTTCTCCTTCATCGGCAATGCCAGTCAGCACCCGCGTCAGGTGCCCTGCTACGTGACCCATACCAACGAGCAGACCCACGAGGTGATCCGCAACAACCTGGATCGCAGCCCCATGTACGCCGGGGTGATCGAAGGGATTGGCCCGCGCTACTGCCCGTCGATCGAGGACAAGATCACCCGCTTCGCCGACAAGACGGCACACCAGATCTTCGTCGAGCCGGAAGGGCTGACTACCCACGAGCTCTACCCGAACGGGATCTCCACCAGCCTGCCGTTCGACGTGCAGGTGCAGATCGTCCGCTCGATCCGTGGCTTCGAGAACGCCCACATCACCCGCCCCGGCTACGCCATCGAATACGACTTCTTCGATCCGCGGGATCTCAAGGCCAACATGGAGAGCAAGTGCATCGAAAACCTGTTCTTCGCCGGCCAGATCAACGGCACCACAGGCTATGAAGAAGCCGCTGCCCAGGGGCTGATGGCCGGTCTGAACGCGGGCTTGCGCGCCCAGGGCAAGGAAGCCTGGCACCCTCGTCGGGATCAGGCCTACATGGGCGTGATGATGGACGATCTCTCGACCCTGGGAACGCGCGAGCCCTATCGCATGTTCACCAGCCGCGCCGAATATCGCCTGCTGCTGCGGGAAGACAACGCGGATCTGCGTCTGACCGCTATCGGCCGCGAACTGGGTCTGGTGGATGATCACCGCTGGAGCCTGTTCAATGCCAAGGTGGAACTGGTGGAGCAGGAACGCCAGCGCATGCGTTCGACCTGGATCCACCCGCAACATCCCTCCCTGGAAGCGGTCAATGCCCTGGTCAACACTCCGCTGACCCGGGAACAGAGCCTGGAAGAGCTGCTGCGCCGCCCCGAGGTGACTTACGATGCCCTGATGGCCATCGAGGGGATCGGTCCGGCCCTGAACGATCCGGCCGCCGCGGATCAGGTGGAGATCCAGATCAAGTACGCCGGCTACATCGAGCGTCAGCACGACGAAGTGGAGAAGCAGCTGCGCAACGAGAACACCCTGTTGCCGCTGGACATGAACTACCGCGACGTGAACGGTCTCTCCAACGAGGTGATCGCCAAGCTGAACGATGCCAAGCCAGAGACCATTGGCCAGGCGTCCCGCATCTCCGGCATCACCCCTGCGGCCATCTCCATTCTGCTGGTGCACCTGAAGAAACACGGCCTGCTGCGTAAAACCGCCTGAGGAATTCCCCGTTGGAAAACATGCTGGAAAGATTGAACGGCCTGCTCATGCAGGCCGGAATTGTTATCACCGATACCCAGAAGACCCAGTTGGTGCAGTTGGTCGAGTTGCTGCACAAGTGGAACAAGGCTTACAATCTCACCTCGGTGCGAGATCCGGACGCCATGCTGGTCAAGCATATCCTCGACAGCCTGGTGGTGAGCCCTCACCTGCACGGTGAGCGCTTCATCGATGTGGGCACAGGCCCGGGTCTGCCCGGACTGCCGCTGGCCATCATCAATCCGGACAAACAGTTCGTGCTGCTCGACAGCCTGGGCAAGCGGATCAACTTCATCCGCCAGGTGATCCTGGAGCTGGGGTTGACCAATGTGACCCCCGTCAAATCCCGGGTGGAGGAGTATCAACCCGAGACGGGATTTGATGGTGTACTGAGCCGGGCCTTCGCCTCCCTGGAGGACATGCTGAGCTGGTGCCATCATCTGCCGTCACCCGAGGGCTGCTTCCTGGCGCTCAAGGGACAATACCCCGAGCAGGAACTGGCACAGCTGCCTGCCAGCATTCGTCTGGTCGCCACCCACAAACTGGTGGTGCCGGAACTGGAAGGCGAACGCCATCTGCTGGAGTTTAAAGCCATCCAGCCCGAATAGGGCCGCCGCATTCATTTAGGGGATAGTGTGGGAAAAGTCATTGCCATAGCCAACCAGAAGGGTGGAGTGGGTAAAACCACCACCTGTGTGAATCTGGCCGCCTCCATGGCCGCCACCCGGCGCAAGGTGCTGGTGATCGATCTGGATCCGCAGGGCAATGCCACCATGGGCAGCGGTGTCGACAAGTACGACGTCGAGCGCACGGCCTATGAACTGCTGATCGAAGATACCCCCATCGGCGAGGTGCTCATCCCCGAAACCACCGGGGGTTATCACCTGATCGCCGCCAATGCCGACGTGACCGCGGCAGAAATCCGCCTGATGGAATTTTTTGCCCGAGAGATCCGCCTGCGCAATGCCCTGGCCTCGGTCCGGGACAAGTACGACTACGTCTTCATCGACTGCCCGCCTTCTCTCAACATGCTGACCGTCAACGCCATGGCCGCCGCCGACTCCGTGCTGGTGCCCATGCAGTGCGAGTACTACGCGCTGGAAGGGCTGACCGCCCTGGTGGACACCATCAGCAAGCTGGCGGCCGTCGTCAACCCGGAGCTGAAGATCGAAGGGGTGCTGCGTACCATGTTCGATCATCGCAACCGGTTGGCCAATGATGTGTCCGATCAGCTGAAACAGCACTTCGGGGATAAGGTCTATCGCACCATCATCCCCCGCAACGTAAGACTGGCCGAGGCACCGAGCTTCGGTGCGCCGGCCATGCACTATGACAAATCATCGGTGGGGGCCAAGGCCTATCTGGCCCTGGCTGGCGAGATCCTGCGTCGCCAGGAACAGGAGTCCCAGCCGATCACCGCAGACCGAGAGAGCATATGACGCCGAAGAAACGTGGGCTGGGCAAGGGGCTGGACGCCCTGCTCAGCACCAGCACGGCCGCCCGCCAGAAACAGGTGATGAGCGACCAGCGCACCGAGCAGGCCATGGCCCCCACCAACCAGGGGGAGCTGCGCAAGCTGCCGGTGGAGTGGTTGCAGTCCGGCAAGTACCAGCCGCGCAAGGACATGTCGCAGGATGCGCTGGAAGAGCTGGCCAACTCCATTCGTGCGCAAGGTGTGATTCAGCCCATAGTGGTACGCTCCATCGGCGAGAACCGTTTCGAGATCATCGCCGGTGAGCGGCGCTGGCGGGCCTCCCAGCTGGCCAGGCTCGAGGTGGTGCCCTGCCTGGTCAAGGACGTGCCTGACGAGGCTGCCGTCGCCATCGCGCTCATCGAGAACATCCAGCGAGAAGACCTCAACGCCATCGAGGAGGCGGTGGCCCTGCAGCGGCTGCTGACCGAGTTCGAGCTGACCCACCAGCAGGTGGCCGAAGCGGTGGGCAAGTCCCGCACGACTGTCACCAACCTGCTGCGCCTGAACCAGCTCAACGAGGATGTGAAGCGCTTCGTGGAGCACGGCGATCTCGACATGGGCCACGCTCGTGCCCTGCTGGCCCTGAGCGGCCAGGCCCAGTCCGACCTGGCCAAACTGGTGGCCCAGAAGGGGCTGACCGTGCGAGATACCGAGAAACTGGTGCAAAAAGCGCTGGAACCGGCAAAAACCAAGAGTGAACCCGTCCGCGATCCGCAGTTTGGTTACCTCGAGCGCCAGATTTCAGAAAAAATTGGCAATCAGGTGCAACTTCAGCCGGGCAAGAAGGATAGCGGCAAGTTAGTAATAAGTTACGATAACTTGGCAGATTTGGACCGAGTATTGGGCTATTTTGGCCTGTCAGAATCGTGATTTTTACGCTTTTTGTAGTAATAAAACATCCATTCCTTTCGTTATGAACATAACCTTAATTTCGCGCGGAAAGCCGCAAAAATTAAGGATTTTTGCCATGTTGCAATAGCCGTCTTCACGGGTATAATTTGACCGGCTTTTTGAGCTGTGAACCTGGGGTCTTCGGATCCCGATTTTTTACAGTTCTGTAATGTTCAGGGGTAGGTTGGTGAAGCAGAAAATAGCCTTGGAAGGTTTGACGCTGGCCTTGGCTATGCTCGTTTGTCAGCTGGTCCTGATCCTGGCAATCAGCTCCGTCTGGTTTTACCAGAAGGGGGCCTTTGCCGGACAATCCTCTCTCTACGGAGGGGGGATGTACTGGGTTCCTCAAGCCCTGTTCACTCTCTGGGTTCTGCGCCGCAAGGTGACGAAAGAGAGCGTGGGCCTGGTCTTGCGGGACTTTTATGGTGGGGCAGGGATTAAGCTCATTACTACAACAGGACTTTTCGCCCTGATGTTTGGCTCCGGGATCGAGGTCGACACCGCTTCGTTCTTCGCCACTTATATCCTCGCCCTCGTTGTACAGTGGATAGTTTCATTCACGCTTAACAACCACTATTAGGAAAACTCATGTCTGCAACCGGAGAAGTCCTGACTCCTCAGGGATATATCTCCCACCACCTGACCCACCTGCAAGTAGGGTCCGGGTTCTGGACGGTGAATATCGATTCCATGATATTTTCCGTCGTGCTAGGCGCCCTGTTTATCTGGTTGTTCCGCAAGGTTGCCGTCAAGGCCACCAGCGGTGTACCCGGTAAGCTTCAGTGCTTTGTGGAGATGCTGGTCGAGTTTGTGAATGGTAACGTCAAGGACATCTTTCATGGTCGCAACAAGGTCATCGCACCTTTGGCCCTGACGGTGTTCGTGTGGATCTTCCTGATGAACCTGATGGATCTGATCCCCGTTGACTTTATCCCTCACGCTGCACAGTTGATGGGTGTTCCCTATCTGCGTGTGGTTCCCTCTGCTGACGTTAACATCACCATGTCCATGGCTTTGGGCGTGTTCTTCTTGATCCTGTATTACAGCATCAAGGTTAAGGGTATCAGCGGGTTCGTGAAGGAGCTGACGCTTCAGCCTTTCAACCACCCTGCTGCCATCCCGGTTAACTTCATCCTTGAAACCGTCACGTTGATTTCCAAGCCTGTTTCATTGGGTCTGCGACTGTTCGGCAACATGTATGCTGGCGAACTGATCTTCATCCTGATTGCGGGTTTGTTACCCTGGTGGTCACAGTGGATTCTGTCCGTGCCTTGGGCAATCTTCCACATCCTGATCATCACTCTGCAGGCGTTTATCTTCATGGTTCTGACCATCGTCTATCTGTCGATGGCGCAGGAAGACCATGGTTGATGCAACTCAAATAATCCTTTTTATACAATCAATTACATCTAAATAAATGGAGATCCTCATGGAAAACTTGAACATGGACCTGCTGTACATCGCCGCTGCAATGATGATGGGTCTGGCGGCTATCGGCGCCTCCATCGGTATCGGTATCCTGGGTGGCAAGTTCCTGGAAGGTGCTGCTCGTCAACCTGACCTGATCCCTGTTCTGCGTACCCAGTTCTTCATCGTGATGGGTCTGGTGGATGCGATCCCGATGATCGCCGTTGGTCTGGGTCTGTATGTGATGTTTGCGGTTGCCTAAGTCGTAAAGACCCACGCAGAACCCATTAACTAACTAAAGAGGACATCGGCTGTGAATATCAACGCCACCCTCCTCGGCCAAGCAGTTGCTTTTTTCATCTTCGTAGTGTTTTGCATGAAGTACGTATGGCCGCCGCTGATGGCTGCCATCGAAGCCCGTCAGAAAGAAATCGCTGACGGCCTCTCTTCTGCAGATCGTGCCAAGAAAGATCTGGAGCTGGCCAAGGCCAACGCCACCGATCAGCTGAAAGAAGCCAAGCTTCAGGCTGCTGAAATCATCGATCAGGCCAACAAACGCAAGGCACAGATCATTGATGAGGCTGCTGTTGGAGCCCAAGCTGAGCGGGAGAAAATCCTGGCTCAGGGCCGTGCAGAGATCGAAGCTGAACGTCATCGTGCCAAAGAAGAACTGCGCAAGCAGGTTGCTGCTCTTGCCATCGCGGGTGCAGAGAAGATCCTGGCACGCCAAATCGACCAGGCTGCCAACAGCGACATCGTCGACAAACTGGTAGCAGAACTGTAACGGGAACGGGGCTATGTCTGAACTGACTACAATCGCTCGCCCCTACGCCAAGGCTGCTTTCGAGTTTGCCGTTGAGCACAAGGCGGTTGACCAATGGCTGGAGATGCTCGATTTCGCCGCTCAGGTGGCAGAAAACGAGACCATCCACAGCCTGGTAAACGGCTCTGTGGCTGCCGAAGAACTGGCAAAGCTGTTTGTCGGTGTCTGCGGTGAGCAGCTCAACGAGCACGGTCAGAACCTGATCCGGGTGATGGCCGAGAATGGTCGCTTGGGTGTGCTGCCGGCGGTCGTTGCCGAATTCGTCGCGCTCAAGGCTGAACTGGACAAAGAGGTTCAGGCTGACGTGATTTCGGCGATCGAACTGACCGACCAGCAGAAAGCCAATATTCAGGCTTCTCTGGAACAACGTCTCGCGCGCAAAGTGAAGCTGAATTGCAGCACAGATGCGTCCTTGATGGCCGGGGTGCTCATCAAGGCCGGTGATCTGGTTATCGACGGCACGGTCCGCGGTAAGCTGGATCGCATGGCCGATGCGCTGCAATCTTGATTGGGGTATTAGAGCATGCAACTGAATTCCACTGAAATCGCCGAGCTGATCAAGCAGCGCATTGCGCAGTTTGATGTCAAAAGCGAAGCGCGTAACGAAGGTACCATCGTTTCTGTAAGCGACGGCATCATTCGTATCCACGGTCTGGCCGATGCCATGCAGGGTGAGATGATCGAGCTGCCGGGCAACCGCTTCGCTCTGGCATTGAACCTGGAGCGTGACTCCGTTGGTGCCGTAGTAATGGGTCCCTACGCCGATCTGGCCGAAGGGATGAAAGTAAAGGGTACCGGCCGTATTCTGGAAGTGCCGGTCGGTCGTGGTCTGTTGGGCCGGGTGGTCAACACCCTGGGTCAGCCGATCGACGGTAAGGGTCCGGTAGACAACGACGGCTTCTCGCCGATCGAAGTGATCGCCCCGGGCGTTATCGAGCGTAAGTCTGTTGACCAGCCAGTCCAGACCGGTCTGAAAGCCATCGATGCCATGATCCCCATCGGTCGTGGCCAGCGTGAGCTGATCATCGGTGACCGTCAGGTAGGTAAGACCGCCATCGCGATCGACACCATCATCAACCAGAAAGACTCCGGCATTAAGTGCGTCTACGTTGCGATCGGCCAGAAGGCCTCCACCATCGCCAACGTGGTGCGCAAGCTGGAAGAGCACGGTGCCCTGGCCAACACCATCGTGGTCGTGGCTTCTGCCTCCGAAGCGGCTGCCCTGCAGTACCTGGCTCCCTACGCCGGTTGCTCCATGGGTGAGTACTTCCGTGACCGCGGCGAAGACGCACTGATCATCTATGATGACCTGTCCAAGCAGGCCGTTGCCTACCGTCAGATCTCCCTGCTGCTGCGCCGTCCGCCTGGACGTGAAGCCTACCCGGGTGACGTCTTCTATCTGCACTCCCGTCTGCTCGAGCGTGCCGCTCGCGTGAACGCCGAGTACGTCGAGAAGTTCACCAAGGGTGAAGTAAAAGGCCAGACCGGTTCCCTGACCGCCCTGCCGATCATCGAAACCCAGGCCGGTGACGTGTCCGCGTTCGTTCCGACCAACGTGATTTCCATCACCGACGGCCAGATCTTCCTGACCTCCCAGCTGTTCAACTCCGGTATTCGTCCGGCGGTTGATCCGGGTATCTCCGTTTCCCGTGTGGGCGGTGCTGCTCAGACCAAGATCGTCAAGAAGCTGTCCGGTGGTATCCGTACCGCGCTGGCCCAGTACCGCGAACTGGCCGCATTCGCCCAGTTCTCTTCCGATCTGGATGATGCGACCCGCAAGCAGCTGGACCATGGTCAGAAAGTGACCGAGCTGATGAAGCAGAAGCAGTACACCCCGATGAGCGTGGCACAACAGTCCCTGGTACTGTTCGCCGCCGAGAAGGGTTATCTCGCCGATGTCGAACTGAGCAAAATCGTCGACTTCGAAGCCGCTCTGCTCTCTTACGCCAATACCCAGCATGCCGAGCTGATGGCTGAAATCAATGCCAAGGCCGACTACAACGACGCGATCGTTGGCAAGCTGACTGCGTTGCTGGATGACTTCAAGGCAACCCAGACCTGGTAAGCGTGTGTGGCAGCGCAAGCTGCCACCTGATGGAGAGAAGAGATGGCCGGCGCAAAAGAGATACGTAACAAGATCGGGAGTGTGAAGAACACTCAGAAGATCACCAGCGCTATGGAAATGGTGGCAGCAAGCAAGATGCGCCGTGCGCAGGAACGCATGTCTGCCAGCCGTCCGTACGCTGAAACCATGCGCAAGGTGATCGGCCATATCGCCCAGGGGAACTTGGAATACAAGCACCCCTACCTCATCGAACGTGAGGTGAAGCGAGTGGGTTACATCGTCGTCTCCACCGACCGTGGCCTGTGTGGTGGTCTGAACATCAACCTGTTCAAGGCTGCCCTCAATGATATGAAGCAATGGAGCGCGAAAGGTGCCAAGGTTGACCTGGCATTGATCGGTAACAAGGCCTCCAACTTCTTTGAACGGCACGGCGCCAAGGTGAAAGCCCACGTCTCCGGACTGGGTGACAACCCGAGCGTCAATGACCTGATCGGTTCAGTGAAGGTCATGCTGAAGGCTTACGACAACGGTGAGATTGACAGGCTGTATCTGGTGTACAACAAGTTCGTCAACACCATGGTTCAGCAACCAAAAGTCGATCAACTGCTGCCTTTGCCCGTAACAGAAGACAGCAAGCTCGCCAAGAAGCACCACTGGGACTACCTCTATGAGCCGGATCCCAAGCAACTGCTGGATACCCTGCTGATTCGCTACGTCGAATCCCAGGTCTACCAGGGGGTAGTGGAAAACTTGGCAAGTGAACAGGCAGCCCGAATGGTTGCCATGCAAGCCGCGACTGACAACGCCGGCAACCTGATTAACGATCTGCAACTGGTATACAACAAGGCCCGTCAGGCCAGTATTACCCAGGAGCTGACAGAGATCGTTTCCGGTGCTGCTGCGGTGTAAGGCAAGGGTTATCAAAGGTTTAGAGGATTTGACATGAGTAACGGTTTCATCGTCCAAATCATCGGCGCTGTGGTGGACATCGAGTTCCCGCAGAATGCCGTGCCCCAGGTGTACGATGCACTGAAGGTTGTCAGCGAAGGCCAAGGCCAGGGTCTGGTACTGGAAGTTCAGCAACAGATCGGCGGCGGCGTCGTGCGTTGCATCACCATGGGTTCCTCCGACGGTCTGCGTCGTGGGTTGGAAGTAGTTAACAGCGGCAAGGCCATCCAGGTACCGGTCGGTACCTCGACCCTGGGCCGTATCATGAACGTACTGGGCGACCCCATCGATGAGAAGGGTCCGATCGGCGAAGAAGAGCGTTGGTCCATCCACCGCGAAGCCCCCAGCTACGAAGATCAGTCCAACAGCACCGAGCTGCTGGAGACCGGCATCAAGGTTATCGACCTGGTATGTCCGTTCGCCAAGGGTGGTAAGGTTGGTCTGTTCGGTGGTGCCGGTGTAGGCAAGACCGTCAACATGATGGAGCTGATCCGTAACATCGCGATCGAACACAGCGGTTACTCCGTGTTCGCCGGTGTAGGCGAGCGTACCCGTGAGGGTAACGACTTCTACCACGAGATGATGGAGTCCAACGTACTGGACAAAGTATCTCTGGTTTACGGTCAGATGAACGAGCCGCCCGGAAACCGTCTGCGCGTGGCGCTGACCGGTCTGACCATGGCCGAGAAGTTCCGTGACGAAGGTCGTGACGTGCTGTTCTTCGTGGACAACATCTACCGTTACACCCTGGCCGGTACTGAAGTATCCGCACTGCTGGGCCGTATGCCCTCCGCAGTAGGTTACCAGCCGACCCTGGCCGAGGAGATGGGTGTTCTGCAAGAGCGCATCACCTCCACCAAGACTGGTTCCATCACCTCCGTACAGGCCGTTTACGTGCCTGCGGATGACTTGACCGACCCGTCTCCGGCGACCACCTTCGCCCACCTGGATGCGACCGTCGTACTGTCCCGTCAGATCGCGGCACTGGGTATCTACCCGGCCGTTGACCCGCTGGACTCCACCTCCCGTCAGCTGGATCCGCTGGTGGTAGGCAAGGAGCACTACGAGACCGCTCGTGGCGTTCAGACCGTACTGCAGCGCTACAAGGAGCTGAAGGACATCATCGCCATCCTGGGTATGGATGAACTGTCAGAAGAAGACAAACTGACCGTAGCCCGTGCCCGTAAGATCGAGCGTTTCCTGTCCCAGCCGTTCTTCGTGGCCGAAGTATTTACCGGTTCCCCGGGCAAATACGTGCCGCTGAAGGAAACCATCCGTGGCTTCCAGGGCATCCTGAAGGGCGAGTACGACGATCTGCCGGAGCAGGCGTTCTACATGGTTGGCGGCATCGACGAAGTCGTCGAGAAGTCCAAGAAACTGTAAGCCTCGATAGGAGGGCCCATGGCTGAGATGATCTCCTTTCACCTGGATGTGGTGAGCGCCGAAGGAAAACTGTTTTCCGGTCGCGTGCAATCCGCCCAGGTATCAGGCTCCGAAGGTGAGCTGGGTCTCCGCCACGGTCATGCTCCGTTGCTGACTGCCATCAAGCCGGGCCTGGTCCGCTTGATCAAGCAAAATGGTAGCGAAGAGGTGCTGTACATCTCCGGCGGCATGCTGGAAGTACAACCCGAAGCCGTGACCGTGCTGGCCGATACCGCCATTCGCGCCGATGACCTGGATGAGGCGAAAGCCCAGGAAGCCAAGCGTCGTGCCGAAGAGCGGATCAACAGCTCCCATGGTGATATCGACTATGCTCAGGCGTCTGCCGAGCTGGCCAAAGCGATGGCCCAGCTGCGGGTTATCGATATCGTCAAAAAGAATTACCGCTAATCACGGTGATGCAAAAAGCGACCTTCGGGTCGCTTTTTTTTTGCCCGTTGGATAGACTCCGCCCAGCATTTCCACCTGTTTCAAAGGCTAGCTATGTCTCTCAATGTCGTGATCCTGGCTGCGGGTAAAGGTACTCGTATGCGTTCTGTTCTCCCCAAGGTGCTGCACCCCGTGGCCAACAAGCCCATGGTCTCCCATGTGATCGATACCGCTCGCCAGATTGGTGCCGAACAGTTGCACCTGGTCTATGGCCACGGTGCCGAGCTCCTCAAGGAGCGGATCGTCGCGGAAGATGTGAACTGGGTACTGCAGGCCCAGCAGCTGGGAACCGGCCACGCGGTGGCCCAGGCCATCCCGTTCTGGAACGACGAAGACGACGTGCTGGTGCTGTACGGCGATACCCCGCTGATCCAGCCCGAGACCCTGCAGCGGCTGCTGGCGGCCAAGGCAAGCGATGGCATGGCCCTGCTGACCGTGGTGCTGGACAACCCCACCGGCTATGGCCGCATCGTGCGCAGCAATGGCCAGGTGGTCGGCATCGTCGAGCAGAAGGATGCCAACGCCGAGCAGCTCGCCATCCGCGAGGTGAACACCGGCGTGCTGGTGGCCAACGGCGGCCAGCTGCGCAGCTGGCTGTCGCGTCTGGACAACAAGAACGCCCAGGGCGAGTTCTATCTGACCGACGTCATTGCCATGGCCCACGCCGACAACTGCCCCATCGCCGCGGTTCATCCGGACAGCGCCATGGAAGTGGAAGGAGCCAACAACCGGGTGCAGTTGGCCCAACTCGAGCGCAGCTACCAGCAGATGCAGGCCGAGAAGCTGATGATCGCCGGCGCCACCCTGATCGACCCGGCCCGCTTCGATCTGCGCGGCACCCTGGAGATCGGGGAAGAAGTCGTGATCGACGTCAACGTCATCATCGAAGGCAAGGTGGTACTGGGCAACCACGTGCGCATCGGGGCCGGAGCCGTGCTGAAGGATTGCGTGATCGGCGATCACACCGAGGTGAAACCCTACTCTGTCATTGAAGGGGCACAGATCGCGGATCAGTGCTCGGTCGGTCCCTTCACCCGTCTGCGCCCGGGCGCCGTGCTGGAGCAGGACGCCCACGTCGGCAATTTCGTCGAGATGAAGAAGGCGCGGCTCGGAGTGGGGTCCAAGTGCGGTCATCTGACCTACCTGGGGGATGCGGAGATCGGTGCCAAGGTGAACATCGGCGCCGGCACCATCACCTGCAACTACGACGGGGTGAACAAGTTCCAGACCATCATTGAGGATGACGTCTTTGTCGGCTCCGACACCCAGCTGGTGGCGCCGGTGCGGATCGGCAAGGGGGCGACCCTGGGGGCCGGCTCCACCATCACCAAGGACGTGGCGGAAAACGAGCTGGTAATCACCCGGGTGCCCCAGCGTCATATCCAGAACTGGGCGCGCCCGGTCAAAAAGAAGTGATGCCCGATCAATGAAATGCAAACCGGCGCCTGATGGCGCCGGTTTTGTTTTCAGTTCTCCTGCCCGGTGGCGGGGGGCGTCGGGGCGTTCCCCATCACCCGATACCAGTCCAGCTTGCGGGTCAGCACCATGACCAGCGCCAGGATGGCGAACAACAGCAGGGCGCCGAGCAGCAGGGCTATCTCCTCGGCCTGCAGCAAGCCGAACAGGATGGCGTAGACCAGCCCCAGCAGGGCCGCGAATCCCATGCCCTGTTTCGGCCCCCCCAGCACATGGCTAAGGTAGAAGCCGTTGAGGGCCACGCTGGCCTGGGCGGCAACCAGATAGGCCCAGGCAAAGCCCAGATGCTCGGTCAGCGCCAGCAGCACCAGATAGAAGATGGCCAGCCCCATGCCCACCAGGGCGTACTGGATCGGGTGCACCCGCAGCCCCCTGAGCAGCTCGAACATGAAGAAGCTGAGGAAGGTGAGGCCGATGAACAGCAGCGCATACTTGGCGGCCCGCTCGTTCAGCTGGTAGTGATCCACCGGTTGCACCAGGCTGACGCTGAAGCTGGGTAACGGCTCGTCCCCTCCCCGCATCATGCGGTTGAAACGGCTCTCCATGTCGGTGGCAAACCAGCTGCTCTGCCAGCTGGCCTCGAAGCCGCTGGCGGTAAGGGTGCGGCTGCCCGGCAGAAAGTCGCCGATGAAGTTGGGGTGGGGCCAATTGCTGGCGAGGTTGAGCCTGCTGTTCTGGCCGAGCGGCACCACTTCCAGCTGGTTCATCCCCTGCAAATCCAGCTCGATGTGAAAGGCGCCGCCCTCCCCCGGCAGGGCCGCGAGCGGCGCATGGATGCCGGCCAGTCCGTCACCCAGCAAGGCGCCGGGGGCGAACGGGATGCGCTGCTCCCCCAGTTGCAGCTCGGGTACCCGGTTGATGCCGCGGGCATCGGACAGCACCAGGCTCAGATAGGGTTTGCCTGCCACCAGCGCGGGATCGGTCCCGTCGACGGTCAGATCCGGTTCACTGCTGATCAGGGTTTTACCGTTCAGCTCGGCAGGCAGTCGCCCGGAGAGGGAGAGCCGGGTGTGATAGACCTGGGTCTGGTAGATGCCGAGCTTGCGCGGGGTCACCTCCATGCTGGCCTGCACATCCAGCTGCTCCGGCAAGAGGTAGCGATAGAGCGGTAGCTTGCGCTCGAAGCGCTTGCCATCCTGTTCCACCGTGACGGTGCGGGTATAAGGCTGCACCACGACCGGCCCCAGCAGCCGCTGCGGCCCGCTACTGCTGGCCATGATGCTGTGGATGGCCTGGCTGCGATAGGCCTGGCGCTCCCGGTTCAGCTCCATGATGGAATGTACCGGCACCATCAGCAGCAGGCTGAGCAACAGCAGCAGAAAGATCTTGTGGCTGAATATCTGTTTGACCATGACACGTCTCCTCGTTGATGGCGCGAGTGTGACTGGGGCGGGTGAAGGGGGGATGGGGCTGTGTGAAGTGGAGGTGAAGGGGGATAAAAAAACCGGCGCAGGGCGCCGGTCTTGCATCACAGGGATTTCAGTTTGGCCGGCAGGGCGGCCAGCACCTCTTCCTTGGCCTTGAGGGAGGCGAACTGCTTGCCGGGTTTCTGCACCAGGGTGTGGACGAAGATGAGCTGTTTGCCCGGTTTGCTGGCCCAGCCGACGAACCAGCCTATTTGCTGATCCCGGTCGAGGCTGCCATCCAGTTTTTTCGGGTAGCCCATGCCGGTCTTGCCGTGGATCTGCCAGCCGTCGATCTCGCTCACCTTGAGGATATTGGCGGTGTACTGCAGGGTTTGGGCGGAGACCGGCAGCTTGCCGCTCACCATCCTGCCGAGGAAGCGGGCCTGCTCCTGGGGGCTGATGGTCAGGCTCGAACTGAGCCAGGCCTGGGTCAGACCGTCGTGCTTGCCCGGGTTGCCCGAGAGATCCCGGTTGCCATAGTCGAAGCGGTCGACGTAGTGCTGGAAGCGCGCCTCCCCCAGCCATTCGGTGAGGCGCTGGGAATACCAGATCACCGAATAGGTCATCCAGCGGCTCGGGGTGGCGGTCTCACGCCATTCGGGCAGAAAGTCGGCATCGCCGGGTTTGAACGGCAGGGCGGGCAGCTGTTCATCCACCAGGAAGCCGCTGTCATAACCCATCAGGGCCAGCGGGATCTTGAAGGTGGAGGCGGGGGTCAGCTGGGCGGCACACTCTCCCTCGGCACTGAGGGGTTTGCCTGTGCCATCGGCAAACAGCGTGCAGCCTGAGGCAGCGCTGGCGGGAAAGGCACAGAAGAGTCCGGCGGCAAACAGGCCGGGCAACAGAATACGGGACATCACTCTCTCCTTGATTCATGGGAATGCGCATCGACGGGGAAGGGTCGGCATCGAGAGGGCGCAGCTTAGCCCGGCTCTGTGTGTTCAGTGTGAAGTGCCTTAGCTGGCGGGGAGCCAGAGTTCTGCCAGCACGCCGCCGTCAGGCTGGTTGGTCAGGGTCAGCCGGCCGCCGTGCTGGCGCGCCACTTCCAGGGCAAAGCTGAGCCCGAGGCCGCTGCTCTTGCCCTTGTCGGGTCTGGGTAGCGAATAGAAGCGCTCGAAGATGCGTGGCAGGGCGTAGGCCGGGATACCCGGCCCCTGATCCCGTACCCGGAAACAGTAACCCCCCTCCTCCATGGTGCCACTCAGCCTGAGGGTGCTGCCGACGGGGGAGAAGTCGAGGGCGTTGTCCAGCAGGTTGCCGAGGGCCTGCTCCACCAGCAGGGGATCCCACTTCTGTTTCTGTGCTTCGTCCAGCGCACTCAACAAGGTGATCTGGCGACGCTCGGCGGCGATCTGGCGGGCATCGCTCGCTCGCCTGCCCAGCCGGGCGGGTTCCACCGATTGTCTGTCCAGCCCCTGCCCCGACTCCAGCCTGGCGAGCTGCAACATCCGCTCGATCAGCTGCTGCATGCGGGCCGTCTCCAGATTGATGTTGCCGATAAAGCGCGTCGCTATTTCGGCTGGCGGCGCCTCGGCCAGGATCTCCCCTGCCCCGCGGATGGCGGCCAGCGGGCTCTTGAGCTCGTGGGTCAGGCTGTGCACATAGGCTTCGATGTAGGCCTTGCCGTCCAGCTGGCGACGCATGATCTCCAGGGAGTGGCCGAGCCGATCCAGCTCCGGGCTGTAGAGGCGTGGCAGAGTGGCGGGCTGGCCCTGGCTGACCGCATCGGCATAGTGCACCAGCTTGCCGATGGCGCGGTTGAGCCACCACACCAGCAGGGCGCCGATGAGCAGGGAGATGCACAGCAGCAGGGCCGCCCCCTGCAGCAACTGGTGCTCGCTGCGCGCTATCATGGGCAGCAGGGTGCGGTTGGGCTTGGCGACGGTGAGGGAGCCCAGGATGTCGTCCCCTTCCCGCAGCGGGGCGGCGACGTGCATCACCGAGCTGGCGGGATCGTCAGGATCGCTGCGGGTGCTGCGGGCGCCGTATTCGCCGCGCAGGGTGAGGTAGACGTCGTTCCAGCGCGAGTAGTCCTTGCCCAGATCCACCCCGTCCGAGTCGTAAACCACCTTGCCCCAGCGGTCGACCACATAGATGCGGTACTCCGCCTGCTGCTTGAGGTGGCCGTCGATGAGGGCGTTGATGGGGTTCTGGTTGAGGCGGGCGAAGGCGCTGGCGAGCCGGCCATTCGCCATCTTCCCTTCCTGCATGTCGTCCAGGGCCAGGGGGGCCAGCATATGGGCCATGTCCACCAGGGTGTCTTCGGTGGCGCTGCGCACCCCGGGTTTGATCTCCTCGACGAAGATCTCCAGCACGAACCAGGCGGCCAGCGCAAAGATCAGCACCAGCCCGCACAGCAGTTGCAGTCCGATCCTCATGTCAGCCTCCGGCAGGTGCCCGGCAGCTGGGCGTTCATGCCAGCTCCAGGCTGTAGCCCAGCCCGCGGTGGGTCAGGATCAGGTTGGCTTCCGGGTCCCGATCCCTCAGCTTGGCGCGCAGGGTCTTGATGTGGGTATCGACGGTGCGGTCCAGGCTCTCCTCCGCCCCGCTCCACACCAGATCCATCAGCTGCTGGCGGGAGTAGACCCGGCCGGGGGACTGCATGAGCGTCTTGAGCAACAGGTATTCGTAGCGGGTGAGGGCCAGCGGCTGCCCCAGGAAGCAGATGCGGGCCCGCTCCTCGTCCAGCACCAGGAAGTGCTCCTGCCGGGGGGCGACCGGCTGGCTGCGGCGCAGGATGACCCGCACCCGGGCGCACACCTCCCGCGGAGAGAAGGGCTTGGCCACATAGTCGTCGGCCCCGATCTCCAGCCCGATCAGGCGGTCTATCTCCTCGCTGCGGGCGGTGAGGAACATCAGCGGAACGTCGCAACGGGCCCTAATCTGCTTGCACAGCTCGAAGCCGCTGATGTCCGGCAGCCCCACATCCAGAATGAGGAAGTCCGGTCGCGTCTGTTCCAGTCGCGCCAGCAACGGCTGGCCGAGAGGGAACCACTCCACCTCGAAACCGTCGGTCTGCAGGGCGTAGATCAGGGTGTCGGCAATGCTGGCCTCGTCTTCCACCAGCCAGATGAGTCGTTTTTGCATGATGTCCTCGTCGCAAATCGGCTTGCCCATTCTGGCATCGAACCAAATTGGATCCTATTTGCCGTTTGATTTTTCCCGAAAAGGCATTAATATTTCGCCATTCTTTCGAATCGAAACTTAAAGATGACCAAACGCAACACTCAACAGCGTCGCCACACCATCGTCAGCCTGGTACAGGAACAGGGTGAAGTGAGCGTCGACGCCCTGGCCAGGCACTTCTCCACTTCCGAAGTGACCATCCGCAAGGATCTGGCCGTGCTGGAGACCGGTGGCCTGCTGCTGCGCCGTTACGGTGGTGCCGTGCCCCTGCCTAGCGAGATGGTGGTGGACAGCAACCCAGATCAGGTTTCGAAACGAAAGCTGGCCATTGCCCGCGCCGCCGCCGAGCGGATCCGCGATCACAACCGCGTCATCATCGACAGCGGCAGCACCACCAGCGCCATGATCCCCATGCTGGGCAACAAGCGCGGCCTCATCGTAATGACCAACTCCCTCAATGTGGCCGGCGCCCTGCGCGAGCTGGAAAATGAGCCTACCCTGTTAATGACCGGAGGCACTTGGGACCCACATTCCGAGTCCTTCCAGGGCCAGGTGGCGGAGCAGGTGCTGCGATCCTATGACTTCGACCAGCTCTTCATCGGCGCCGACGGCATCGACCCTGAGCGTGGTACCACCACCTTCAACGAGCTGGTGGGGTTGTCCCGGGTCATGGCCGAGGTGTCGCGGGAGGTCATCGTCATGGTGGAGTCGGAGAAGATCGGCCGCAAGATCCCCAATCTCGAGCTGCCCTGGTCCAGCATCCATACCCTGGTGACCGATGAGGGGCTGGCTGGTGAGGCCAGAGAACAGATCCAGGCCAGGGGGATCACGCTGATTTGCGCCCCCGTGGCCGTTTGACCTGAACAATCCATTATCCAATCGAATTAACGTCTTACGTCTCAAGGAGAAGTCTATGTGTGGCATCGTCGGGGCCGTCGCCCAACGTGATGTGGCTGAAATTCTGGTAGAGGGCCTGCGCCGTCTTGAATACCGTGGCTATGACTCTGCCGGGGTCGCCGTGTTCAGCGCCGATCGTCCGTTGCAGCGGGTGCGTCGTCTGGGCAAGGTGGCCGAGCTGGCCAAGGCGCTGGAAGAGCAGTCCGTACACGGCGGTACCGGCATCGCCCATACCCGCTGGGCCACCCACGGCGAGCCGTCCGAGCGCAATGCCCACCCCCACGTCTCCGAGCATATCGTGGTGGTGCACAACGGCATCATCGAGAACCACGAAGAGCTGCGTGAAGAGCTCAAGGCGCTGGGTTATGTGTTCAGCTCCGACACCGACACCGAGGTGATCGCCCACCTGGTGCACCACGAACTGAAATCCGCCCCCAGCCTGCTGGCGGCCATGCAGGTCGCGGTGAAGCAGTTGCGCGGCGCCTACGGCACCGTGGTCATGGACAGCCGTGACGACAGCCGTGTGGTGGTGGCCCGTTCCGGCTCCCCGCTGGTGATCGGTCGCGGCATCGGCGAGAACTTCATCGCCTCCGACCAGATGGCGCTGCTGCCGGTGACCCGTCGCTTCATCTTCCTGGAAGAGGGTGACGTGGCCGAGGTGACCCGCCGCGACGTGCATATCTTCGATACCCACGGCGAGGCCGTGGTGCGCGAGGAGCTGGAGTCCGAGCTCTCCCACGATGCCGGTGACAAGGGCGAATACCGCCACTACATGCTCAAGGAGATCTACGAGCAGCCCAAGGCCATCACCAACACCCTGGAAGGGCGTCTGGGCAGTGATCACGTGGTGGTCGAGTCCTTCGGCAACGGCGCACGCGCCATCTTCGACAAGGTCGAGCACGTGCAGATCGTCGCCTGTGGCACCTCCTACAACTCCGGCATGGTGGCCCGCTACTGGTTCGAGGAGATCGCCGGCGTCTCCTGCGACGTGGAGATCGCCTCCGAGTTTCGCTACCGCAAGTCCGTGGTGCGCCCCAACAGCCTGCTGGTGACTCTCTCCCAGAGCGGTGAGACTGCCGATACCCTGGCCGCGCTGCGCCTGGCCAAGGAGTCCGGCTACATGAGCTCCCTGGCTATCTGCAACGTGCCGGGCTCCTCTCTGGTGCGCGAGTCGGACCTGGCCTTTATGACCCGGGCCGGCGCCGAGATCGGGGTAGCCTCCACCAAGGCGTTTACCACCCAGCTGGCGGGTTTGCTGATGCTGGTGGCCTCCGTCGGCCACTGCCGTGGCAACCTGAGCGCAGCCGCCGAGGCCGAGCTGGTCAAGGCGCTGCAAGCCCTGCCGCTGCGCATCAAGGAGAGCCTGGCGCTGGCCAAGCAGATCGAGACCCTGGCCGAAGAGTTTGCCGACAAGCACCACAGCCTGTTCCTCGGCCGTGGCAGCCAGTACCCCATTGCCATGGAAGGGGCGCTCAAGCTCAAAGAGATCTCCTACATCCACGCCGAGGCCTATGCTGCCGGTGAGCTGAAGCATGGTCCGCTGGCCCTGATCGATGCCGAGATGCCCATCATAGTGGTGGCGCCGAACAACGATCTGCTGGAGAAGCTCAAGTCCAACGTGGAAGAGGTGCGTGCTCGCGGCGGCATCCTCTATGTGTTCGCCGATGCGGATACCGGCTTCAAGAGCGACGAGACCATGCGAGTGATGTGCCTGAACCACGTGGAAGAGGTGATCGCCCCCATCGTCTATACCGTGCCGCTGCAACTGCTCTCCTACCACGTCGCCCTCATCAAGGGCACCGATGTGGATCAGCCGCGCAACCTGGCGAAATCCGTGACCGTGGAATAAGCCATTGTCATGAATGAAAAAAGAGCCGCATTGCGGCTCTTTTTTTATTGGCTGTGCCGCCGGGCCGGCGTCACGACAACCGCAGGTTGGTGATGGTCACGTCATCCAGGGAGGGCACTATGATGCCGCTGGAGATGCTCTTGGCGATGGCCTGGTTGCGATTCTTCGAATCCGTCTTGTTGGTGACCTGATTGAGGTGGAAGTTCACGGTGCGCTCGCTGATCCCGAGGATGGTGGCGATCTCCCAGGAGGTCTTGCCCTCGCTGGCCCAGAACAGGCACTCCTTCTCCCGATCCGACAGCTCGGTCAGGTGCCTCATCAGCTCGGGCCTGCTTTTTATCAGCTGAAGTGCCGAGTTGAAGATGTAGCTGGCGCAGAACGACAGCAAGGGAACGTTTTCAAACATCAGGTCGGAGCTGGATTTTTCCTTGCTGATGAAGGAGAGGATGCCGTGCTCCCCCTGCGGGGTGTGGAGCGGGAAGGAGACCCCGTTTCTGACTCCGAAGTCGGCGGCCAGATTCATGACTTCCTGGCTGGCACTGGGCAACCAGGGGGAGTCGCAATCGAGCTTGTTCCAGAAGATGGGCTGGGTCTGCTTCAGTCCCAGGAAGACCACGGGATCCTGGGTCAGGTAGTGGCGCTCCGAGTAGGCGTCGAACCAGCTGGTGGGGCAGTTGTTGAACAAGGCGACATGTGACTTTTGCATGCTGATGGGAAAAATGATCAGCAGCCGGAAGTAATCAAAACCCATCTGGTGACTGAAACGCTCCAGTTGCTGCTGGATGTCGCAAGTCTTCTTGGCCTTCGTGAACCGATCTATGTGTTCCCAGATCGCATCGTTAAACATGTAAATATCCTTTTTCGACCACTTATCATCCTGATCGAAAAGACATTTTTTAGTTATTTAGAATGGAGTTGCGACTTCCAACGCCAGTTAATCCCGTACTTGTCTAAAAAGTATCCTGTTTTTTCGGTCGCAGGCCAAGAAAATCATCTGATTGCCACTGGCGCGACTCTCTGAGACAATGAGAATAGTTATCATTGTTAAGATTTATATCATGAACAAGTTTTGGGGTCTGGCCTTGTTGCCATTGGCCGTTCATTTCGTCGCCTCTGCCGACGATATGGTCGCGCCCGAACTGAAAAAAAGCATAGCCGACGGGAAGTCTTCCCAATTGCGTGTTGAAAAAGCCGCCGATGCGGCCGTTGCCGCCAGGGCGGAGCTGCAAAATGCGCAGCTGCAACTGCGGGATCTGGAAGCCTACAACCGCTACATGCAGACGCTGGTGGCCGATCAGCAGCAGGAGTTGGGCAAGCTCACCCAGCAACTGGAGGCGGTACAGGAGACTCGACAGGGTTTGGTTCCGCTGATGCTGCAGATGCAGGCGGACCTGGAACAGCTGGTGGAGAGCGACATTCCGCTGCGCAAGGAAGATCGCATGGCGCGAGTTGAACAGCTGAAAGCCACCCTGGCCAGGGCCGATGTGAGCGAGGCGGAGAAATTCCGCCAGCTGCTGCAGGCCTACCAGATCGAAGCCGAATACGGCAGCCGGCTCGACAGCTATGTCGCCGAGCTTGTACTGGACGGCGAACCGCGCCGGGTCGACGTGCTGGCGGTGGGCCGCGTCTCCCTGCTGGCCATGACTGCCGATCGCAGCCAGGCGTGGCGCTGGTCTGCGCAGAGCAAGCAGTGGCAGTCCCTCGACAGCCAGTGGCTCTCCCCTATCGCCGAGGCGCTGGAGATGGCCGCCGACAAGAAGGTTCCCCAGTTGTTGAATGTCCCCCTTTCCGTCAGCCGTAGTCAGGAGGCCCAGTCATGAGCGTCACCATGAAGTGGTTCCCCCTCGCCTTAGCCCTCACTCTGGGCACCACTGCCGCCGTGGCCGAGGAAGCCTGGCAGCAGCAGGAACAGGCCCGTGAACAGCAGGCACAGCAGGATCTGGCGTCCGTCTCCAAGGAGCTGAACAGTGCCCGCGCCAAGCTGGCCGAGGCCCAGCGCCTGAGCAAGGAGCTGGCCAGCCAGTTCGCCACCAATGAGAAGCAGCTGGTGGAGCTCAATGCCCAGTGGGAGCAAGCCTCCGGCGACATGAACGAGATCTTTGCGGTGACCCGTCAGGGGGCCAGCGATGCGGTCAAGCTGCTGAGCGAATCCTCGGTCGAAGGCCAGTACCCCGAGCGCCTCGCGCCGCTCAAGGCGATGGCGCAGGAGAAGCAGGTACCGGATCGTGCCGCCCTTGCCCTGCTGCCTGCCACCTTGTTGCAGGAGATCCGCGAGTCGGGCCGGGTTGCCCAGTTCAACGGCAAGGTGCTGGATGCCCTGGGTGCGGCCAGCGAGCAATCACTGACCCGGGTCGGCAGCTTCGCCCTGTTTGGCGAGCAGGGGTTCCTGCAGCCAACCGTCGAAGGCCTGAGCCCTGTGCTGGGCCTGCCCGGCAACGTGCTCTCCGCCGCGGCCGCCTATCAGGGCCAGGAAGGGGAAGCGCTGCCGCTGGATCCCTCCCATGGCACCCTGCTGGCAATGCTGGCACAGGCGCCCACCTTCTGGCAGCAAGTCCAGCAGGGCGGCCAGGTCGGCGCCATCATAGTGCTGCTGGCCGCCATCGGCCTGGGGATAGCTGGAGTACGGCTGTGGAGCCTCTCTCGTGAGCTGACATTGGTGCGCCGCCAGCTCAAGAGCGGTGAGTATCATGCCGACAACGCCCTCGGTCGGGTGCTGACGGTGGCCGACAAGCATCCCGAGCTGAGCATGGAGACCCTCGAGCTGCGTCTCGACGAGGCGATCCTGCAGGAGACCCCTCGCATGGAGCGCGGCATCGGCATGGTCAAGGTGATCGCGGCCATCGCCCCCATGCTGGGGCTGCTCGGGACCGTGACCGGGATGATCGGCACCTTCCAGGCCATCACCCAGTTTGGCACCGGCGATCCCAAGATCATGGCCGGCGGCATCTCCATGGCGCTGGTCACCACGGTACAGGGTCTGGTGGCGGCCATTCCGCTGATCCTGGCCCACAGCCTGCTGCAATCCCGTTTCACCGAGCTCTCCAACGTGCTGGAGCAGCAGGTGGCCGGCATTCTGGCCGAGCGGGCCGAAAGCAACCGTGACGGGATGGAGCGGGCGGCATGATGCTCGACATCTGGCAACAGCTGCAGAGCTTCATGGGCCGTGGCGGCCCGGTGCTCTGGGTCATTCTGGCCCTGCTGGTGCTGATGTGGATTCTGATGATCGAGCGGCTGCTCTACCTCAACCTGGGGTTTGCCCCGCTGCAGCGCCAGCTGCTCGACCGCTGGCAGGCGCGCAGCGAGCGCCACAGCTGGCACGCTCGGGCGATTCGCGGACGCTGGCTGGCCGAGGCCGAGCTTGAGCTCAATCGTCATCTGATCTTCATCCGCACCCTGGTGGTGCTCTGCCCCATGCTGGGGCTGCTGGGTACAGTGACCGGGATGATAGGGGTATTCGATGCGTTGGCTGCGGCCAACCGCTTTAACCCGGAGAGCATGGCGGGCGGGATCTCCCGTGCCACCATCCCCACCATGGCTGGCATGGTGGTCGCGCTCTCCGGCGTGTTGTTACTCAGCCGGCTCGAGAGCCAGGCCAAGCGTGCGCTGGCCAAGACCCGGGACGGCCTGCGAGAAGAGAAGGTAATGCAATGAGACGGCAATCCAAACGCCAGCGCGACGAAGTGCAGATCGACATGACCCCCATGCTGGATATCGTGTTCATCATGCTGATCTTCTTTATTGTCACCACCTCCTTCGTGCGGGAAGCCGGGCTCGAGGTGCACAGGCCGCAGGCCAGCCAGGCCAAGGCGCAGAAGTCCTCCAGCATCATGCTGGCGATCGGTCCTCAGGGGCAGATATTCCTCGACCGCAAGCAGATCGACGTGGAGCGAGTACAGACCAGCGTCGCCCGGCTGCTGGCGGAACAGCCTGATGCCAGCCTGGTGATCCAGGCCGACGAGCGGGTGCCCCACGGTAAGGTGGTGCGGGTGATGGATGAGGCCAAGGCGGCGGGCATCGCCAACATCGCCGTGGCGGTGGCACCGAAATGAAATACAAGCTGATGAGCCTGGGACTGGGGATTGCCCTCAGTCTGGGGATCCTGTTGTTCATGGCCACCCTGGTGGAGCCGCCCAGAGGGGAGAAGGCGAGCGCCGAGCAGAAGTCCATCGTCATCAACATGCAGAACGAGGTGACAGAGGTACAGGTGCGCGAGCGCCCGGTACCCCAAGAGCCGGAACCCCTGCCGGAGCCGCCTGCCGCCCTGGCCTCGACGCCGCTGCCCATGCCGGCGGCGGCCCCGCTGCCCTCGGTACAGCCGAGCCTGGATCTGGTCTCCAGCCTCAGCGCGGTGCAGGTCTATGCCCCCGGCGTCGCGACCAGCCCCAACCCGGTCGCGAGCGGCAACTTCCATGGCCAGCAACAGGGGGCCGGGATCGGTGCCGGTGACATGCTGATTCCATTGCAGCGGATCGAGCCTGTCTATCCCTATCGGGCCCAGCAGGCAGGCATCGAAGGGGCTGTCACCTTACGTTTCAGCGTCGATGCCGACGGCCGGGTACAGGATGTGGAAGTGGTCGAGGCCAAGCCGAAGCGTCAGTTCGAGCGGGCGGCCATGGGGGCGATTAAGCAATGGCGCTATCAGCCG
>NZ_CP077363.1:1365000-1440000 GCF_019048365.1 Aeromonas sp. FDAARGOS 1415
ACCAAGGGTTCCTGTCCAACGTTAATCGGGGCAGGGTGAGTCGACCCCTAAGGTGAGGCCGAAAGGCGTAATCGATGGGAAGCAGGTTAATATTCCTGCACGACTTGTAATTGCGATGGGGGGACGGAGAAGGCTAGGTGGGCCAGGCGACGGTTGTCCTGGTGAAAGTGCGTAGGTGGTGTTTCTAGGCAAATCCGGAGACACAACACTGAGACACGAGACGAACGCACTACGGTGCGGAAGCCATTGATGCCCTGCTTCCAGGAAAAGCCTCTAAGCTTCAGATTACAAGTCATCGTACCCCAAACCGACACAGGTGGTCGGGTAGAGAATACCAAGGCGCTTGAGAGAACTCGGGTGAAGGAACTAGGCAAAATAGTACCGTAACTTCGGGAGAAGGTACGCTCTTGTTGGTGAAGTCCCTTGCGGATGGAGCTGACGGGAGTCGCAGTGACCAGATGGCTGGGACTGTTTATCAAAAACACAGCACTCTGCAAACACGAAAGTGGACGTATAGGGTGTGACACCTGCCCGGTGCCGGAAGGTTAATTGATGGGGTTAGCGCAAGCGAAGCTCTTGATCGAAGCCCCGGTAAACGGCGGCCGTAACTATAACGGTCCTAAGGTAGCGAAATTCCTTGTCGGGTAAGTTCCGACCTGCACGAATGGTGTAACCATGGCCATGCTGTCTCCACCCGAGACTCAGTGAAATCGAATTCGCCGTGAAGATGCGGTGTACCCGCGGCTAGACGGAAAGACCCCGTGAACCTTTACTACAGCTTGGCACTGAACATTGAACCTACATGTGTAGGATAGGTGGGAGGCTTTGAAGGCGTGACGCCAGTTGCGCTGGAGCCGTCCTTGAAATACCACCCTTGTATGTTTGATGTTCTAACGCAGGGCCCTGAATCGGGCTCGCGGACAGTGCCTGGTGGGTAGTTTGACTGGGGCGGTCTCCTCCCAAAGAGTAACGGAGGAGCACGAAGGTTGGCTAATCCTGGTCGGACATCAGGAGGTTAGTGCAATGGCATAAGCCAGCTTAACTGCGAGACGGACAGGTCGAGCAGGTACGAAAGTAGGTCATAGTGATCCGGTGGTTCTGAATGGAAGGGCCATCGCTCAACGGATAAAAGGTACTCCGGGGATAACAGGCTGATACCGCCCAAGAGTTCATATCGACGGCGGTGTTTGGCACCTCGATGTCGGCTCATCACATCCTGGGGCTGAAGTCGGTCCCAAGGGTATGGCTGTTCGCCATTTAAAGTGGTACGCGAGCTGGGTTCAGAACGTCGTGAGACAGTTCGGTCCCTATCTGCCGTGGGCGTTGGATGATTGAAGGGAGTTGCTCCTAGTACGAGAGGACCGGAGTGAACGAACCTCTGGTGTTCGGGTTGTCACGCCAGTGGCACTGCCCGGTAGCTAAGTTCGGAATCGATAACCGCTGAAAGCATCTAAGCGGGAAGCGAGCCCTGAGATGAGTCATCCCTGACCCCTTGAGGGTCCTAAAGGGCCGTTGGAGACCACAACGTTGATAGGTGGGGTGTGTAAGCGCGGCGACGTGTTGAGCTAACCCATACTAATTACCCGTGAGGCTTAACCATACAACACCCAAGAAGTGTTCGAAGACTTGTAGCAGATACCGAGAACGAATAACTAAATCAGCTTTTTCAGATTGAAGATTTTTGCCTGGCGGCAATAGCGCAGTGGAACCACCTGACCCCATGCCGAACTCAGAAGTGAAACGCTGTAGCGCCGATGGTAGTGTGGCATTCGCCATGCGAGAGTAGGACACTGCCAGGCACCCATTTCAAGATTGCGCACTGAGCGTGGTCTTTACCGGTTAGTGTGCTGATATGGCTCAGTCGGTAGAGCGCATCCTTGGTAAGGATGAGGTCCCCAGTTCGATTCTGGGTATCAGCACCATTAAAAAGAAAGCCTCCCTATCGGGAGGCTTTTTTGTTTCTGTCTTTCTCCCCTTCATCTCGCCGATATCTGTCTGACATCCAGGTAGAAATGGGCCTGCCTTGCAGCCTCGATCTGGATGGCTGCGACCAGGCGCTTATCGTGTTTATATTCACAGTGACTCTCTATGGCGTTCAGAGCCAGCTTTCTGATGGACTTTCCAGATAGTTGTGAAACAAGCCCGCGCTGCCGATCTGGGTCAATCCTGGCTTCATCCCTACTGAAGCCCTTTATGGTGAACCCTTCTCTATTGAATTGATCCGAGCTAAGTTGTGGATTGGCAAAGGCTATCTGTCTCTTCAAGGGGAAAGGAACATGCTGATAAAGAATGTGCGTCTGGCTGACAGGGAGGGGATGTGGCAGATCCTCTGCCAGGATGGCCTGATCCGGACCATGGCACCCATGAGCCAGATGCTCCTCTCGACCCGGGAGCTGGATGGGGAAGGGGGGCTGGCGGTGGCGCCCTTTATCGAGCCTCACATTCACCTGGATACCACCCAGACGGCGGGTGAGCCGAGCTGGAACCTCTCCGGTACCCTGTTCGAAGGAATAGAACGCTGGGCCGAGCGCAAGGCGCTCCTTACCCACGAGGATGTGAAGCAGCGCGCTATCCAGACCCTCAAATGGCAGATCGCCAACGGCATCCAGTTCGTGCGTACCCATGTCGACGTCTCCGATCCCAACCTGGTGGCGTTGAAGGCCATGGTAGAGGTGCGGGAGGAGATGAAGGAGTGGGTGGAGCTGCAGATCGTCGCCTTCCCGCAGGAGGGGATCCTCTCCTATCCCAACGGCAAGGCACTGCTGGAGGAGGCGCTCAAGCTCGGAGCCGACGTGATCGGCGCCATTCCCCATTTCGAGTTTACCCGGGAATATGGGGTAGAAAGTCTGCATTACGTCTTCGATCTTGCAGAAAAATACGGGGTTCTTGTCGATGTGCACTGCGATGAAATCGATGATGAGCAGTCCCGCTTTATCGAGACGCTGGCGGCCCTGGCCTACGAGCGTGGCATCGGCCAGCGGGTGACCGCCAGCCACACCACGGCCATGCACTCCTACAACGGTGCCTATGCCTCCCGCCTGTTTCGGCTTCTCAGGATGGCGGATATCAACTTTGTCGCCAATCCGCTGGTGAACATCCACCTGCAGGGGCGTTTCGATACCTATCCCAAGCGCCGGGGCATCACCCGGGTGAAGGAGATGCTGGAGGCGAACATCAACGTCTGTTTCGGCCACGACGACGTGTTCGACCCCTGGTACCCCATGGGCACGGGCAACATGCTGCAGGTATTGCACATGGGGCTGCATGTCTGCCAGATCATGGGCTACGAGCAGATCAATGACAGCCTCAAACTCATCGGGGCGCACAGCGCCCGCACCCTGAATGTGCAGGATCGCTATGGCATCGAGACTGGCAAGCCCGCCAACCTGTTGATCCTGCCAGCGGACAATGGCTTCGATGCGGTGCGCCGCCAGGTGCCGGTTCGCTACTCTATCCGCCATGGCAAGGTGATCGCCGAAACTCGCCCCGCCGAGACGTCCCTGCATCTGGCACAGAGTGAACCAGTCGATTTTCGTCGCTGATCCGCCTCAAACTCGCCGATTAATTGCCGGCTGTCCCTGTCAGCCGGCATTTTGCATAATAAGGACCTGATACCTTTGGAGCCTGTTCCATGCAAACCTGGTTATTTGTCGCGGTCGGTGGCGCCTTCGGTGCCTGCCTTCGCTTTGGGATCGCCGAATTGATGGCCTTGCTGCTGGGGCGCCACTTCCCCTATGGCACTCTGGTGGTCAACGTCGTGGGCTCCTTCATCATGGGGATAGCCTATGCGCTCATCACCCATGCCCAGGTGGTGGAACACCCGATGAAGCCGCTGCTGATGGTCGGTATTCTGGGGGCGCTGACCACTTTCTCCTCCTTCGCCCTGGATACAGTAGTGCTGGCCCAGCAGGGGGCCTATCTCAAGGCGCTGCTCAACGTGGGGCTCAATCTGTTCCTCTGTCTGGCCATGGTCGTGCTGGGGATTCAGCTGGTCGTGAGCCGGCTGTGAGGCGCCATCTCCTCTCAGGTGCCAAATGAGATAGCGACAATGGGCAGCTGAGATTCAGCTCCCCACCCCGTTGTCCCGGCCCTTGCCACCCTTGTACGACAGGCACTAAACAGGTTCTGAGGTGTCCGGATGCTGGCTGCTCTGGTAAACTGGCGGCCATTCTTTGCTCTATGGGTATTTGAGGGATGTCGGAACAGACTAGTACTACGCATTTTGGCTATAAAACCGTGGCGGCGACCGAGAAGGAAACTCTGGTGGCTGGCGTCTTCCATTCGGTGGCGGCCAAGTATGATCTGATGAACGATCTGATGTCGTTCGGCATTCACCGCCTGTGGAAGCGTTTCACCATCGACTGCTCCGGGGTCCGCAAGGGCCAGAAGGTGCTGGATCTGGCCGGTGGCACCGGGGATCTGACCGCCAAGTTCTCCCGCATCGTCGGCGAGACTGGCCAGGTGGTGCTGGCAGACATCAACGACTCCATGCTCAAGGTGGGTCGCGACAAGCTGCGCAACCTGGGGGTAGCCAACAACGTCTCCTACGTGCAGGCCAACGCCGAGGCGCTCCCCTTCCCGGACAACCACTTCGACGTCATCACCATCGGCTTCGGTCTGCGCAACGTCACCGACAAGGACAAGGCGCTCGCCTCCATGTTCCGGGTGCTCAAGCCGGGCGGTCGCCTGCTGGTGCTGGAGTTCTCCAAGCCGGAGAGCGAGGTGATCGCCAAGCTTTACGATCTCTACTCCTTCAAACTGCTGCCGAAAATGGGCGAAATTGTCGCAAACGACAGTGAAAGCTACCAATACCTGGCAGAGTCGATCCGCATGCACCCGGATCAGCAGACCCTGGCTGGCATGATGGAGAAGGTCGGGTTCGAGCAGGTGGAGTTCTACAACCTGACCCAGGGCGTGGTCGCCCTGCACCGCGGTTACAAGTTTTAAGGTCGCCTATGCCGATGGATGCCATGGTCACCGCGGTGATCGAAACCAGCCTCAACCAGTTGCTGACCCTCGACAAGCAGAGCCCTGAGCGGCTGCGCAAGCTGGCGGGCAAGGTGCTCAAGCTGGAGCTGCGCGAGCTCAAGCCGCTTTGGTTTGTCTTCTCCGACCGCCGGCTGGATGTGCTGGCCTGCTATGAAGGGGAGGCCGATGCGGTGCTCAGCCTCTCCCTGACCGCCCTCGGTCTGCTCAAAGAGCCCTCCGCCCTGACCCGCTACATCCGCGAGGAGAAGCTGGATCTGAGCGGCGATCCCCAGCTGGTGCAGGCGTTCAGCGCGCTGTTGGGTGAGCTCGACATCGACTGGGAGGAGGAGCTGTCCCGCTATACCGGCGACGTGCTGGCCCACACCCTGTGCAGCGGAGCCCGTCAGGCGCGTCGCCTGGTGGGACGCGAGCTGTGCCGCAGTCAGCGGCAGCTGGCGGAGTACCTGACCGAGGAGGCCAGGCTGGCCCCCGGCCCCCTGGAGGTGGCGAGCTTCAACGACGACGTCGAGGTGCTGGCCCAACAGCTCAAGGCCGTCGAACTGCGTCTGGCCCGCCTCGAGCAACAGGTGAGCTGATGACCCCGAAGGAGTTCAAACGCCTCTATCGCATCGTCAGCATCCTGCTGGAGCAGGGCATCGACGAGCTGGTGCCCGCCCGTTACCAGCCCTGGCCCGGCCGGCTGGCCCGCCGCAGCCTGTTCTGGCTCAAGAACAAGCAGCAAGGCATGAGCCGCGGTGCCCGCATTCGCCTCGCCTTCGAGGCCCTCGGCCCCATCTTCATCAAGTTCGGCCAGATGCTCTCGACCCGGCGCGATCTGCTGCCGCCGGACATCGCCGAGGAGCTGGCGCTGCTGCAGGACAGGGTGCCTCCCTTCTGTGGGCAGGCCGCCCGCCGCCAGATCGAGGCGAGCCTGGGTTGTACCATCGAGACCCTGTTCGACGACTTCGACGAGACGCCGCTGGCGTCCGCCTCCATCGCCCAGGTGCACACCGCTCGCCTGAAAGAGAACGGCCGCGAGATCGTCATCAAGGTGATCCGCCCCGACATCGAGCCCGTCATCGAGGCCGATCTGCGCCTGATGCAGGCGCTGGCCCGTCTGGTGGCCCGCTTCGTGCCCCAGAGCGCCAGGCTGCGCCCGGTCGAGGTGGTGGAAGAGTACCGCAAGACCATACTCGACGAGCTCAACCTGATGCGGGAGGCGGCCAACGCCATCCAGCTGCGTCGCAACTTCACCGGCTCCGAGGCGCTCTATGTGCCCGAGGTGTATACGGATCACTGCCGTGAGCAGGTGCTGGTGATGGAGCGCATCTACGGCATTCCCGTCTCCGACATCGCGGCGCTGGAGGCCAACGGCACCAACATGAAGCTGCTGGCCGAGCGCGGGGTGGAGGTCTTCTTCACCCAGGTGTTCCGCGACAGCTTCTTCCACGCCGACATGCACCCGGGCAACATCTTCGTCTCTTACGAGCACCCCGAGAATCCGCTCTGGATCGGCATCGACTGCGGCATCGTCGGTACCCTGAACCGGGAAGACAAGCGCTACCTGGCGGAGAACTTCCTCGCCTTCTTCAACCGTGACTACCAGCGGGTCGCCCAGCTGCACGTGGAGTCCGGCTGGGTGCCGCCCGATACCAAGGTGGACGAGTTCGAGTTTGCCATCCGCACCGTGCTGGAGCCCATCTTCGAGAAGCCGCTCTCCGAGATCTCGTTCGGCCACGTGCTGCTCAACCTGTTCAACACCGCTCGTCGCTTCAACATGCAGGTGCAGCCGCAGCTGGTGCTGCTGCAGAAGACCCTGCTCTACGTGGAAGGGCTGGGTCGTCAGCTCTATCCCCAGCTGGACCTGTGGCAGACCGCCAAGCCCTATCTGGAAAACTGGATGCACGAGCAGGTCGGTCCCAAGGCGGTGTGGAATGCCATCAAGGAGAAGGCCCCCTTCTGGGCGGAGAAGCTGCCGGAGCTGCCTGAGCTGGTCTACGAGACCCTGCGCCAGGCCCGACATCAGCAGCACCATTTCGACCAGATGTTCGCCGATTTTCGCCGGCACAGTCGTCGCCAGGGGGAGGCGCGCTACCTCTTAGGGGTTGGAGCCAGCCTGCTATTGGCGGGTGTATTCTTGCTGGCCCAGAAACAACACATTGAGTGGGGACAAATCAGCCTCGCCGGCGCCGGGTTATGCTGGCTGCTGGGTTGGCTGCGAACCCGTTCTCATTAAACACAGTGCGCCTGCGGGCGCCAATCCTGGAGAGAAAGTCATGGGTGGTATCAGTATTTGGCAGTTGTTGATCATCGCAGTCATCGTCGTGCTGTTGTTCGGGACCAAGAAGCTGCGCGGCATCGGCGGCGATCTGGGTGCGGCGGTCAAGGGGTTCAAGAAGGCGCTCTCCGATGAGCCGGCCGACACCAAGCCCGAGCAGAAGGACGCCGAGTTTCCGACCAAGCAGTTGAACGAGACGGCCAACAGCGCCGACACCGCCAAGCAGAAAGACAAAGATCAGGCCTAAGCCATGTTCGACATCGGTTTTTGGGAGCTGATCGTCATCGGTGTCGTCGCCCTGGTGGTGCTGGGGCCCGAGCGGTTGCCGGTGGCGATCCGGACCGCCAGTCACTGGATCAGGCTGATCCGCAGTACCGCCAACTCGGTGAAGTCCGAGCTGGAACAGGAGCTCAAGTTGCAAGAGCTGCACAACGATCTGAAGAAGGCCGAAAAGCTGCAGATGAACAACCTGAGCCCCGAGCTGCAGGAGTCCATCGAGCAGCTGAAGGCGGCTGCCCAGTCGGTGAACCGCCCATACGAACAGCAGAACACCATCCGCCCCGCCCCGGCCGTGGCCGAGGTGAAGGAGGCGTCGGTGCCGCAAGCTGCCGCTGTGGCCGATCCCGAGCAGGCTGCCCCCGTGGATGAGGTGCGCAGCACCGAGCCAGATGCCAGGCAAGGGGAGGCGAAGCCATGAGTCAGGCCGAGCAACCCCTCATCAGCCACCTGGTGGAGCTGAGAACACGCCTGTTGCGTTCCGTTGGCGCCATCCTGCTGGTGTTCGTCGCGCTGATCTACTTCTCCAACGACATCTACGACTTCATCGCACAGCCGCTGCTCAGCCAGCTGCCGGAAGGCACCAGCATGATAGCGACGGATGTGGCGACCCCCTTCATCACGCCCATCAAGCTGACCCTGGTGGTTTCCTTCTTCGTCGCGATCCCCTATCTGCTCTATCAGGCCTGGGCCTTCATCGCCCCCGGTCTGTACCAGCACGAGCGACGCCTCATCATGCCGCTGGTCGCCTCCAGCGCCGTGCTCTTCTATGCGGGGATGGCGTTTGCCTACTACGTGGTGTTCCCGCTGGTGTTCGGCTTCTTCACCAGTACTGCCCCCGCCGGGGTGACGGTGGCGACCGACATTGCCAGCTATCTGGACTTCGTGCTGACCCTGTTCTTCGCGTTCGGGGTGGCGTTCGAGATCCCGGTCGCCACCATACTGCTGTGCTGGACCGGGGTGACCACCCCCAAGAGCCTGAAGGAGAAGCGCCCCTACGTCATCGTCGGGGTCTTCGTGGTCGGCATGCTGCTGACGCCGCCGGATGTGTTCTCCCAGACCCTGTTGGCGATCCCCATGTGGGCGCTCTGGGAACTGGGGCTCTTCTTCGCCCGCTTCTACGTGAAGAAAGAAGACGAGCAGGAGCAGGAACAATCGGAAGAGGGGAGCTGAGGCTCCCTTCCTCTTTTCATGCCTCCGTTCGAGGCGTATGGTAAGGCCCCATCGAGTAGATGGTTTTCAAATGCCTGATATGTCTTCCTTTTGTTCGGACCCGCTGACCCCATGATCGACATAGGTGTGAACCTGACCAGCAGCCAGTTTGCTGACGAGCAAGCCGAGCTGGTGACCCGCGCCCGCGCCGCCGGCGTGGAGGCCCTGATCCTGACCGGCACCGATCTGGCCGGCAGCCAGGCCAGCGCGGAGCTGGCCACCCAGTGGCCGGGCTACTGTTTCTCCACCGCCGGAGTGCACCCCCACGATGCCAGGAGCGTCGACGCGGCGACCCTGCCCGCCCTGCGCGAGCTGGCGGCGCTGCCCCAGGTGGTGGCCATCGGCGAGTGTGGCCTGGACTACAACCGCGACTTCTCCCCCCGTCCTGTGCAGGACGCGGTGTTTGATGCCCAGCTGGCGCTGGCTGCCGAGCTCGGGATGCCGGTGTTTCTCCATTGCCGTGATGCCCATGAAAGGTTCGTCGAGATCCTGCGCCCCTGGCTTCCCAGGTTGCCCGGAGCCGTGCTGCACTGCTTCACCGGCTCCGACGCCGAGCTCGACGAGTGCCTGGCGCTGGGGCTGCACATCGGGGTGACCGGCTGGCTCTGTGACGAGCGGCGCGGCCAGCTGCTGCGCGAGCAGGTGGCCCGCATTCCGGCCGGTCGCCTGATGATAGAGACGGACGCCCCCTACCTGGTGCCGCGGGATCTGAAGCCCAGGCCCAAACGCAACGAACCCGCTTTCTTGCCGCACATCGCCCAGGTGGTGGCGGCCTGCCGTGGTGAAGCGCCCGAGGCCTTGCTGGCCCATACCCGGGCCACCTCCGCCGCATTCTTCCAACTTCCGCTTTTGGAGTGATTCATGGCCACAACTCTTCCGGGGGCCTTCCCGGGTCGCCGTCTGCGCCGGGTGCGCAAACATGATTTCAGCCGTCGTCTGGTGCGCGAGAGCGTACTGACTGTCGACGATCTCATCTATCCCGTCTTCGTGCTGGAGGGAGAGGGTCAGCGGGAAGCCGTCGCCTCCATGCCGGGGGTGGATCGCCTCTCCATCGACCTGCTGCTCGAAGAGGCCGCCGAACTGGTCGCCCTGGGCGTACCGGCGGTGGCCCTGTTCCCGGTGACGCCTCTGGAGAGAAAGAGCCTGATGGCGGAGGAAGCCTACAACCCGGATGCCCTGGCCCAGCGGGCAACCCGCGCCCTCAAGGCCCGCTTCCCGGAGCTCGGGGTCATCACGGACGTGGCGCTCGACCCCTTCACCACCCACGGTCAGGACGGCATCATTGACGATGAAGGCTATGTGATGAACGACATCACCACCGAGATCCTGGTGAAGCAGGCGCTCTCCCATGCCGCCGCCGGTGCCGACATAGTCGCACCGTCCGACATGATGGACGGCCGTATCGGTGCCATCCGTGCGGCCCTGGAGGAGAACGGCTTCGTCAACGTCCAGATCATGGCCTACTCCGCCAAGTACGCTTCCCACTACTACGGCCCGTTCCGCGATGCGGTGGGCTCCGCCGGCAACCTCGGCAAGAGCAACAAGGCCACCTATCAGATGGATCCGGCCAACGGCAACGAGGCCCTGCACGAGGTGGCGCTGGACATCGCCGAAGGGGCCGACAGCGTCATGGTCAAGCCGGGCATGCCTTATCTCGACATCATCCGCCGGGTGAAGGATCAGTTCGGTGTGCCGACCTTCGCCTACCAGGTGAGCGGCGAGTACGCCATGCACATGGCGGCGATCCAGAACGGCTGGCTGAAGGAGAAGGAGTGCGTCCTGGAGTCCCTGCTCTGCTTCAAGCGGGCCGGTGCCGACGGCATCCTCACCTACTTCGCCAAGCGCGTGGCCCAGTGGCTGAAGGAGGACGCCCAGCGCTGAGGCGGTGGCGTCATCCTGCTGACAATGCCGGCCCCGGGCCGGCATTGTCGTCTCTGGCGGGCGGGCCGCTCGTTTTGTGAGCAACTCATCCCAAAAAGTGGGCAACATGCCCGTCTATTGGCTGCAAAGGCTTGATAAATGGGGTTTCTGCCTACATCTTAGATGGTCCAAGCAAGCTTCTGGACGGCAGGGGCTGCAGAGCATTTAGAGGTACCGCAGATGACTAACCCTTTGCTGACAATGGACTCGCTGCCTCCCTTCAGCCAGATCCAGCCCGATCAGGTGCAACCTGCCGTGACGCAGGCCATCGCCGATTGCAAACAGAAGATTGAGGATGTGCTGGCCCAGAAGGAGCCCCATACCTGGGACAGCCTGATCGCGCCGCTGGAGGAGGTCAACGACCGCCTGTCGCGGATCTGGTCCCCCGTCAGCCACCTCAACGCCGTGCAGAACAGCGAGGCGCTGCGCGCGGCTCATGACGCCTGCCTGCCGCTGCTCTCCGAATTCCAGACCTATGTCGGCCAGCACGAGGGGCTTTACCAGGCCTATCTGGCGCTGTTCGAGAGCGACGACTTCCCGCGCCTGGACGATGCCCAGCGCAAGGAGATCCAGAACACCCTACGTGACTTCCGCCTCTCCGGCATCGGTCTGCCCGCCGAGGCGCAGCAGCGCTACGGCGAAATTCAGGCCCGCCTCTCCGAGCTCGCCTCCCGCTTCAGCAACAACGTGCTGGACGCGACCCAGGGCTGGAGCAAGCTGGTGACTGACGAGGCCGAGCTGGCAGGTCTGCCGGAGAGTGCGCAAGCCGCCGCCCGTCAGATGGCCGAGCTCAAGGGCAAGGAGGGGTGGCTGTTCACCATGGACATCCCCTCCTACCTGCCGGTGATGATGTACGCCGACAATCGCGCCCTGCGGGCCGAGCTGTACGAGGCCTTCACCACCCGCGCCTCCGATCAGGGGCCGAATGCCGGCAAGTGGGATAACTCCGCCATCATGACCGAGCTGCTCGCCCTGCGCCGCGAGCTGGCCCGGTTGCTGGGCTTTGCCAACTACGCCGAGCTGTCGCTGGCCACCAAGATGGCGGACAAGCCTGAGCAGGTGGTGAACTTCCTCACGGATCTGGCGGCCAAATCCCTGCCGCAAGGCAAGGCGGAGCTCGACGAGATCCGCGCCTTCGCCGCCGAGCAACACGGCCAGAGCGAACTGGCCGCCTGGGATCTCTCCTATTACGCCGAGAAGCTCAAGCAGCACAAATTCTCCATCTCCGACGAGCAGCTGCGCCCCTACTTCCCCGCCGGCCGGGTGGTGAAAGGACTGTTCGAGGTGGTCAAGCGGGTGTTCGGCATGAAGGTGCGCGAGCGCCTCGGCATCGACACCTGGCACCCGGACGTACGCTTCTACGATATCTTCGACGCCGATGACGAGCTGCGTGGCAGCTTCTACCTCGATCTCTATGCCCGCGAGCACAAGCAGGGCGGCGCCTGGATGGATGTCTGCCTCGGCCGTCGCTACCGTCAGGACGGGTCGCTGCAAAAGCCGGTGGCCTACCTGACCTGCAACTTCAATGGCCCGGTGGATGGCAAGCCGGCCCTGTTCACCCACAACGAAGTGGTCACCCTGTTCCACGAGTTCGGCCACGGCATTCACCACATGCTGACCCGGATCGACGTGGCCGGCGTGGCCGGTATCAACGGCGTGGCCTGGGATGCGGTGGAGCTGCCGAGCCAGTTCCTGGAGAACTGGTGCTGGGAGTCCGAGGCGCTGGCCTTTATCTCCGGCCATCACGAGACCGGGGAGCCGCTGCCTGCGGATCTGCTGGAGAAGATGATGACGGCCCGCAACTTCCAGGCGGCGATGCAGATGCTGCGCCAACTGGAGTTCGCCCTGTTCGACTTCCGCCTGCACCAGGAGTTTGACCCGGCCAACCCGGACCAGATCCCGGCGTTGCTGAGCGAGGTGCGCAGCCAGGTGGCGGTGATGACGCCCCCGGCGTTCAACCGTTTCCAGCACAGCTTCTCCCACATCTTCGCTGGGGGCTATGCGGCGGGCTACTACAGCTACAAGTGGGCCGAGGTGCTCTCCGCCGATGCCTTCTCCCGCTTCGAGGAGGAGGGGATCTTCAATCCGGAGACCGGTCACGCCTTCCTGAAGCACATTCTGGAGAAGGGCGGCTCCAGGGAGCCCATGGAGCTGTTCCGCGCCTTCCGTGGTCGCGAGCCCCAGGTGGATGCCCTGTTGCGCCACAGCGGCATCGCGGCATGACGGGCTTCCCGCGGGTGCCTGGCCGGTTGATGACCAGGGGGCCGCGGGGATCTCTTTCTCTGCCATCCATCGCAATGTCGAGTGCCAATCAGGTACTTTTTGCGACATAGTGGGATCAAAACGTGATTTTTGAGATAAAAAGGGACCTTTGGGTCCCTTTTTACAAGGCTTTTTAATATCTTGCGGAGTGCATATTTGCACTGTCGCCGCCTCTTCAGTAGAGTCGGGTTCTACCTTGCCGGGAGAGAAACAACCTTGCCATGAGGCGAGCACTCGAGTCTGTCTATCAAATCATCTCAAGCCTGTCTCATGCGAGTGGTCGGGGATATTTTGATACCTTCGTGAGTGAAATCGCCAACGTGCTCGGGGCCGATTTCGTCCTGGTTTCGGGCAAGGATCAGGCCGGGCTGTTCTTCACCGTGCATGCCGCCTATCCCGCCTCCCTCGATATCAACTCCTACAGCTTTCCCCTCGCCGCTACCCCTGGCGAGATCGCCATGCAGCAGGGAGAGGCCTGGTTCAGCGATCGCGCCCTGGAGCTCTTCCCCCATGCCGCCGTGCTGGAGCGTTGTCAGGTTCGGGCCTATGCCGGCATCGCGCTCAAGAGCGCCGAAGGGGAGACCCTGGGGCTGTGCAGCGTCATGTTCAAGCGGGCCATGCCCAGGATGGACAAGGTCATGCGCCTGCTGCGTCTGCTGGCCCCGCTCGCCGGCCGCGAGCTGGCGCTGATGTACCAGCAGGAGCGTCAGACCCAGCCTGAACTACCGGACAGCCCCCATTTCCTGGACACCATGATGTCCCACGCCCCCGTGGGGATCGGCAAGCTCGATCTGGCGGGGAACATTCTCTGGACCAATCCGGCCATCGAAAAGATGCTGGGCTACAGCCAGCAGGAGCTGCAGCAGCTCACCATCGGCGAGATCAACCACCCGGACGATTGGCAGACCAGCATTGCGCTCTACGCCTCGCTGAACCGGGGGGAGTGCCCCGCCTTCACCCAGGAGAAACGCTACCTGCACCGGAATGGTAGCGTGCTGTGGGGCCGGGTCACGGTGACCCTGATCCGCAACGAGCGGATGCAGCCCGACTACCTGATGGTGGTGCTGGAGAACATCGATTCCATCCGGCGTCATGCCGAGCAGCTCAAGCTCTCCCACCGGGTCTACGACAACCTCTCCGAGGCGATCCTGGTGTGCGATGGTGACAGCCGCATCATCTCGGTGAACCCGGCATTCGAGAAGATCACCGGCTACAGCGAGGAGGAGGCCTGCGGCCAGCGCCCCAGCATGCTCAAGTCCGGGCTGCACGATCAGACCTTCTACGCGGACATGTACCACGCCCTGAAACGGGTGGGGATCTGGCGCGGCGAGGTGTGGAACAAGCGCAAGAACGGCAAGCTCTACCCCCAGCAGCTGATGATCAGCGCCCTGCGGGAAGAGGGCAGGATCAGCCAGTACATCGCCATTTTCAGCGACATTTCCCAGACCAAGCTGGCGGAGCAGAAGATCGCCACCCAGGCCAACTACGACAACCTGACCGGGCTGCCCAACCGTTGGCTGTTCGGCCGCTGCCTCACCCGCTTCTGCGAGCGGGGGGAGCGTTTCGCCCTGATGGTGCTCGACCTCAACAACTTCAAGGCGGTCAACAACAGCATGGATCACCATGTGGGCGATGCCCTGCTGCGGGAGGTGTCGGATCGGCTGGTGAGCCGCGTGCGGACCGAGGATGTGGTGGCCCGCATCGGGGGGGACGAATTTGCCTTCCTGGTGCCCGGCATCGTCAACCGGCGCCAGGCCGAGGTGTTTGCCAAGCAGGTGATCGGCGGCTTCGCCCGCCCCTTCATGCTGGCCAACCAGCACCTCTATGTGACGGCGACCATGGGCATCACCCTGTGCCCCCACGACGGGGAGGATGGTGACGAGCTGCTGCGCAACGCGGAGCAGGCCCTGTTTGTCGCCAAGCGGCAGGGGCGCCCCCTGGGATCCTACAACGCCTCCATGCGGGAAGAGGTGAGCCAGCGCCACCAGATGCAGCGCGATCTGGCGGAGGCCATCAAGCTGGGACAGCTGACCATGGCCTACCAGCCCATCTGGGACAACCGCAGCGGCCGGGTCGCCAAACTGGAGGCCCTGGTGCGCTGGTATCATCCCCGGTGGGGCCAGGTCTCGCCGGCGGACTTCATCCCCCTGGCGGAGGAGGCGGGGCTCATCCAGGGGCTCGGGGCTCTGGTGCTGTGGCAGTCGTGCCGGGATCTGGCCAGGTTGCAGCAGTCCGGCTTCCCGGATCTGCAGATGTCCATCAACCGCTCCACCCTGGAGTTCCAGACGATAGATCCGGAGGCGAGCGAGTGGCTCAGGGTGATACGCCACTTCAACCTGGATCCGGCGGACATCATCATCGAAATCACCGAATCCCTGCTGATGGAGAGCAGCGATCAGCACAGGGTGCGGATCGACGCGCTGCGCGAGGCGGGCTGCAAGCTGGCCATCGACGACTTCGGCACCGGCTACTCGGCCCTCAACTATCTGCGCACCTTCCCGGTGGATCTGGTGAAGATCGATCGCTCCTTCGTGCGCCACATCCCCTTCAACGAGCAGGACAGGCTGCTGCTCGACGGCATCATCAACATAGTGCACAACCTCGGCATGCAGGTGGTGATCGAGGGAGTGGAGACCCGGGAGCAGCTCAACTTCCTCTGCCAGAAGGGATGTGCCTTCACCCAGGGATATCTGCTGAGCCGCCCGCTGCCCTTCGACGATCTGGTGGAGTATCTGGGTCTCAACCGTCAGGGGATGAACCTGACCACGGTGAGCTGATCCCCCGCATCTGCTATCATGCCGGCTTCTGCGCCGTGATGAGTTCGTGTTATGCCCCATATTCAGGTTTTCAGTGAAGTCCCCGCCCGCGATGGCGAGCTCGACGCCCTGCGCCAGCGCCTCGCCGACGTGGAGTTTCCCGCCCCCTTTGCGCTGGTGCTGACCGAGTCGCGGCTGGAGCTGCGCAAGCTGGACGAACCCAAGCTGGGGGCCGTCTATGTGGATTTCGTGGAAGGGGCAGTCGCCCATCGCCGCAAGTTCGGCGGAGGGCGCGGCCAGTCCATCGCCAAGGCGGTGGGACTCAAGTCGGGGGCCATGCCGACCGTGGTGGATGCCACCGCCGGTCTGGGACGCGATGCCTTCGTGCTGGCCTCCCTTGGCTGCAAGGTGACCCTGATCGAGCGCAGCCCTGTGGTGGCGGCCCTGCTGCAGGACGGCCTGAGCCGGGCGGCCATGGATCCCGAAATAGGCCCCTGGGTGCGCGAGCGGATGCAACTGCGGCAAGGCCCGGCGGTGGAGACCCTGCTGGCGCTGGCCGAGCGGCCCGAGGTCATCTACCTCGACCCCATGTTTCCTCACAAGCAGAAGTCGGCTCTGGTGAAGAAGGAGATGCGGGTGTTCCAGTCTCTGGTGGGGGCGGATCTGGACGCCGATGCCCTGCTGCCGGCGGCGCTCAGGATGGCGGACAAGCGGGTGGTGGTGAAGCGCCCGGACTACGCAGGCTGGCTCAACGAGCACAAGCCCAGCATGGCCATCGAGACCAAGAGCAACCGCTTCGACGTCTACGTGATGGCGGCCCTGGGGGCGAGCTGATGCCAGTCGCCATGGCGGGATAAAAGAAAGGAGGGCCAACCCGGGGTTGGCCCTCCTTTTTGTGTCGGGGGATCAGAGGAGGGGGGCGAAGTGGATCCGCTTTGCCTCACCCTGCCAGACCAGATCCAGAGTGGCCAGATCGGCCAGGCTCAGGCGCTCGTTGCTGGTCAGCAGCAAGTACTCGACCCCCTCGTTGGCCGCTATGGTCCGGATCCCGTCCGTCCATTGGCGGCCATGCCGATCGGTGATCGTCACCGGCAGGTGCCAGCTGGCGGCGATCTCGAGCCAGTCATAGAGGTCGCAGGCGATGGGTTGGTAGTCGCTCATGGTGCCGTCGCCTCCTCATAGGCCTTACTGGAAGTCGATGGTGGTGGCGGGGGCGGCCACGATCCGGTCTTTCACTACCAACTCTTGCTGCAATGCGTCGCCAGCCAGCTCGGGATCATCCTCGTCACCGTTGCAGACCAGCACGGCATCATAGTGCCCCAGTTCCACGAAACCCAGCTCGTAACCGAAGACACCGTTGTTCAGCACCACGGGGGCGCTGGCATAGAAGCCGTTGTCGCTGTCGGCCATGTCGGGATAGGCGTTGTCGCCCTCCGGGCGCAGCTCGTCATAGAAGTAGACGAACGCCTTGTCGGTCAGCTGACCGCCACAGAGCCCGGCAGACACTGTTCCCCTGACGGTGGCGACCTCGGTGGTGTTCACCAGTCGCACCCCTCTGGGCTTGAGCTTGTAGTACTCCTCGTGGCCCGGCAGCACCATGGAGTGGCGCAGATCGAATTCGGTGGTAAAGGCGCTGAGGCCGTTGGCGGCGATGGTGAAGGCATCCAGCTTGAGCTCGCTGCTGGGCACCTCCAGCGGTTTGATCACGCCGTCATCCTGCTTGACGTAGGAGTAGGGGGTGCCGTCCAGGAACTGGTTGGCCACCTCACGCCCGTCCAGTACCCGCAACCGCATCTGGCTGTATTCGCCGGGGACCACGCTCTGGCTGGCCAGCAGGGGGCGACTGGCGGAACCCTGATAGCTCAGCAGATCGATATAGGTGAACAGCGGATGGCCGCTGCCATCGAGGGGGATGCTCTCCCCGGTCGGGGTGCAGCCGTCGTCCTGGGCCGAGGTCAGGAAACTGGCTGTCGTCCAGTTCTGCTCCCCCCCCGTGACCGGGTTGATGCTGATATTGGAGACGGCGATGCAGACCTTGCTGACCGAGTCCACCGGGGCGTCGGAGAAGGCCAGGGACATCTGGGCATTCGGCTGGCTGTTGTTGTCGCCGTCACCGCCGCCACCGCAGGCGGTCAGCAGGGCGGTCAGGGCTATCAGGGGTATGTGTTTCATGGTTTCCGTTCCTATGGGAGAGACCATTCAACTCTAGCCGAGTGGTTGGCACTGACTAGCCGGGCGGGAAAGGCGACATGACCGGAATTGATTAAAAAAATAATAAAATCAATGGCGAGGCCTTGAATGGCACCAGCAGTGGGTGCGAAGGAGCTTGTCGGAACAGACGGAAAAGAGAGCAGAACGGGCGCGGGGCGCCCATTCAGGCTTCGAGCAGGCGGGTGGGCCAGCCCATCTTCTGCTGGCGCTCCACCTCGAGGCGCAGTTCGCTGGCGCGCAGGTAGTGCTCATCCAGCCAGCCCTTGGGCAGGGTCAGGGTCAGGGTGTCCTCATCGGCCTGCAGCAGGAATCTGGGCACTGTGCCCTGGGTGCGGCGCATGCAGAGGATGAGAGAGATGCGCAGGATGCGGGCCAGCCGTATCGCCTGACGAGCGGTGACAGCGCCCTGCTTCTCCAGCGGCTCTGGCTTGAACTCGTCCCGCTGGTTGAACAGCAGGGCCGACAACAGCTTCTTCTGTGCAGGGGTGAAGCCCGGCATGTCGATGTTGTCGATGATGTAGGCGGCGTGCTGGGGCGCCTTCTTGTATTCGATGCAGAGGCCTATCTCGTGCAACAGGGCTGCGTAGCGCAGGATCGGACGGCCGTAGCGCTTGGAGAGGCGCCAGGCCGGTTGCAGCTGGGCGAAGGCCTCGATGGCGGTGTCGCGCACCCGCTCGGCATGCTCCTTGTCCAGCTGATAGCGGCTGATCAGGCTGTCTGCGGTGCGATCCCTGGCGTCACAGTCGTGATTGTTGCCGAGCAGGCCGTAGATCAACCCCTCGCGCAGCGCGCCACCGGCCAGGGTCATGCTCTCGATGCCGAGGGTCTCGAAGATGGCGATCAGGATGGCGAGACCGGAGGGGAACACGGTCAGCCGCTCGGCGGCCAGCCCTTCGAGCTGCAACTGATCGAGCCTGCCACAGGCGATGGCTTGCCCCATCAACTCCTGCAACTTCGGCAGGGTGACACGCTCGCTCTTGCCCTGGGCCAGCATGATCTCCTGCAGCGCCTGGACGGTGCCGGAGGCGCCGACGCAGGTACGCCAGCCGAGGACGCGGTAATCCTCTGCCACCTTCTCCAGTACCGCCTTGGCGGCGGCGATGGCCTGCTCGAAGCGGGTCTCGGAGAGCTCGCCATCACCGAAGTGGTTGTTGAGCCAGGTGACACAGCCCATGTGCAGGCTGTTGAGCAGCTTCGCCTCGCTCTGCTCGCCGATGACCAGCTCGGTGCTGGCCCCGCCGATGTCGATCACCAGCCGGTTGCCTTCCCCCGCCGAGGTCCAGGAGACCCCCTCGTAGATGGTCTTGGCCTCTTCCTCACCCGAGATGATCTCGATGTTGTGGTTGAGCACCCGTTCCGCTTCCTGCAGGAAGTCGTCTACGTTGGTGGCCAGTCGCAGGGTGGCGGTGCCGACTACCCGGATGTTGTCGGAGGGGATGTCCTGCAGCTGCTCCGAGAACAGGCGCAGACAGTCCCAGCCCCGCTCCATGGCGGCGCGGTTCAGGCGAAAATCGGCATCCAGGCCGGCGGCGAGGCGAACCTTGCGTTTGACCTTGGTGACGGTGCGCAGAGCGCCAGCGACCTCGCGCACCACCAGCATATGGAAGCTGTTGGAGCCGAGGTCGATGGCGGCATAGAGAGGCGAGTTGTGCAACTGGGCCTGTCCCTCAGTTCTTGCGGGGGGGACGACGACGGTTGTTGCTGTTGCCACCGCCCTGGCGATCCCGCATGTTGCGGTTCACCGGCTGACGGTTGCGGAACACCCGTTTCGGCGCGGTCACGTCATCCAACAGTGCCTCACGGTCGTACTTGCTGACCGGGATGGGGTGGTGGATGTACTCCTCGATGGCCGGCAGGTTGAAGGCATAGTCTTCACAGGCCAGGCTGATGGAGTGACCGCTTCTGCCGGCACGGCCGGTACGACCGATGCGGTGGACATAATCCTCGGCATCGTCGGGCAGGTCGTAGTTGAAGACGTGGGTCACGTCGGGGATGTGCAGACCACGGGCAGCCACGTCGGTGGCAACCAGGATATCCAGCGTGCCCTTGGTGAACTCGTCCAGGATCTTCATCCGCTTCTTCTGCGGCACGTCGCCGGTCAGCAGGCCGACGCGGTGGCCGTCGTTTTCCAGCCAGGCGTGAACGTCCTCACAGACGTGCTTGGTGTTGGCGAAGACGATGGCCTTCTCCGGCCACTCCTCTTCCATCAGGGAGAGCAGCAGCAACATCTTGTCTTCGTTGGAGGGGTAGAAGAGCTCCTCCTTGATCCGCACGCCAGTCATCTGTTCCGGCTCGACCTGCACATGCTCCGGGTGGTTCATGTGCTCGTAGGCCAGCTCCTGTACCCGCAGGGAGAGGGTGGCGGAGAACAGCATGCTCAGACGCTCGGTGGCGGGGGGCATGCGGCGGAACAGGAAACGGATGTCCTTGATGAAGCCGAGATCGAACATGCGATCCGCTTCGTCCAGCACCACGACCTGGATGTTGCCGAGATCGATCACCTTGGACTTGAAGTAGTCGATGATGCGACCCGTGGTGCCGATCAGGATGTCGACACCCTGTTCCAGCACGGCCAGCTGCTTGTCGTACCCTTCACCGCCGTAGGCGAGGCCGAGCTTGAGCCCGGTAGAGACAGACATGCTCTCTGCATCGTTGTAGATCTGGACAGCCAGCTCCCGGGTCGGGGCCATGATGATGGCGCGGGGCTGGTTGATGAGGCGCGGCTTGGTCAGCGGATGGGTCAACAAATAGTTGAAGGTGGCCGCCAGGAAAGCCAGGGTCTTGCCGGTCCCCGTCTGGGCCTGACCGGCGAGGTCATGACCTTCTACCAGCAGGGGCAGGGAGAGTGCCTGGATGGGCGTGCAATAGTGAAATCCCTTTGATTCCAGACCAGCCAGAACTTCGGGTTCGAGGCCCATTTGGGCGAATTTTTCGGTCGTTAGATGTGTTTTGCTCATGGCGGTAGGTTATCAGGTTAGGCTTGCAATAATAAACAGGATCATTTCAAATAGGGCAACTATTGCCTTTGTTGAAGCATCAATAAAGCCTTAATTACTGACTGGAGTTGGAGATGAGTGACAAGATTGTTCAGCTGAGCGATGCCAGCTTCGAGGCCGATGTAATCAAAGCCGACAGCCCCGTTCTGGTCGATTTCTGGGCTGAATGGTGCGGTCCGTGCAAGATGATCGCCCCGATCCTGAACGAGGTTGCTCAGGAATACGAAGGTCGCGTGACCGTGGCGAAATTGAACATCGATCATAACGCCGACACTCCGCCCAAGTATGGCATTCGCGGTATCCCGACCCTGCTGCTGTTCAAGAATGGCGAAGTGGCAGCCACCAAGGTCGGCGCCCTGTCCAAGACTCAGCTGAAAGAGTTCCTGGACGGTAACCTGTAATAATCAAGAAGGAGCGCATTGCAATAATGCGCTCCTTGTGTTTTATCACCTAGACGCTCATCCCGATTGGTGCTAGTTTATCGCTCGTTTGCTAACCTTTTTGCCTGACTCTTTGCTTCACAAGCCTGGCAAGTCAAATCCGATCAGCATCAATCCAGCAGACTGTCTCCTCATTTCAATCCTTGCTTACAGACTTTCACCACTATGAATCTGACTGAACTAAAGAACACTCCTGTGTCCGAGCTGGTACAGCTTGGCGAATCCATGGGGTTGGAAAATCTGGCTCGGGCGCACAAGAAAGACATCATCTTCGCGATCCTCAAGGCGCACGCCAAGGGTGGCGAGGATATCTTTGGCGACGGTGTGCTGGAAATCCTGACCGATGGTTTCGGTTTCCTGCGCAGTGCAGACGGCTCTTACCTCGCTGGCCCGGATGACATCTATGTCTCCCCCAGCCAGATCCGTCGCTTCAACCTGCGTACCGGCGATACCATCTCCGGCAAGATCCGGCCGCCGAAAGAGGGTGAACGCTACTTCGCCCTGCTCAAGGTCAACGACGTCAACTACGACCGCCCGGAAAACTCCCGCAACAAGATCCTGTTCGAGAACCTGACCCCCCTGCACGCCAACGAGCGTCTGCGCATGGAGCGTGGCAACGGTTCTACCGAAGACATCACCGCCCGCGTGCTGGATCTGGCGTCTCCCATCGGCAAGGGCCAGCGTGGCCTCATCGTCGCACCGCCCAAGGCCGGTAAGACCATGCTTCTGCAGAACATCGCCCAGAGCATCGCCTACAACCACCCCGACTGCGAACTGATCGTCCTGCTGATCGACGAGCGTCCGGAAGAAGTGACCGAGATGCAGCGAATGGTGAAGGGCGAAGTGATTGCCTCCACCTTCGACGAGCCGGCCTCCCGTCACGTCCAGGTCGCCGAGATGGTGATCGAGAAGGCCAAGCGCCTGGTCGAGCACAAGAAGGACGTGGTGATCCTGCTGGACTCCATCACCCGTCTGGCCCGTGCCTACAACACCGTGATCCCCTCCTCCGGCAAGGTACTGACCGGTGGTGTGGACGCCAACGCCCTACACCGTCCGAAGCGCTTCTTCGGTGCGGCCCGCAACGTCGAGGAAGGCGGTAGCCTGACCATCATCGCCACCGCGCTGATCGACACCGGCTCCAAGATGGATGAAGTCATCTACGAAGAGTTCAAGGGCACCGGCAACATGGAGCTGCACCTCTCGCGCAAGATCGCCGAGAAGCGCACCTACCCGGCCATCGATATCACCCGCTCCGGCACCCGCAAGGAAGAGCTGCTGACCGCGCCGGACGAGCTGCAGAAGATGTGGATCCTGCGCAAGATCATCCACCCCATGGGGGAGATCGACAGCATCGAGTTCCTGATCGACAAGCTGTCTGCGACCAAGACCAACGACGAGTTCTTCGACTCCATGAAGCGTCAGCAGAAGTAACTGCCTCTTGGCATGACAAAACCGCGGCCCAGGTCGCGGTTTTTGTTTATCTATTTCACGGCTGGCTTAGTAGTATGTGAGCCTAGATGTCACAAGGACAGGGACGTCATGAAGCTAGTGTTACTCATATGGATTGGCTGGTTGCTGGCCGCTCCCGTCTACGCCGACACGCCGCCGCAGCTGCAGGGGCCGCTGGTGGCAGACGAGGGGCTGCAGGGCCACCGTGAATACCTGGACAGCCGGCTGGCACAGGGGCAGTTTGATGCCATGGATTCGCTGCTGGAGACGCTGTCCGTGGGGCAGCGGGAGTACCTGCTGTTCCAGCTGCTGAGCGATCTCAAGTCGGCATCCGCCCCCAGCCCGGCGCTGCAGGCCTGGGTGCGGGCGCAGGCCGCCAAGGCGCCGCAATGGCTGGTGGAGGGGAAGGTGGACGGCTTCCTGGTCCAGCTGCCCGCCTACGACTTTGCGGCCGAGGCCAGGCTGGTGCTGCAGCACTGGCAGCAGCTGGCCTGGCAGGGCAACTACCGCCAGCTGCTGGAACAGGATCGCTTCGACTTCAAGCAGATCTACTACAGCAGTAATCCGGACCTGCCCCAGCAGCAGGAGGCGCTGCTGGCCGTGCTCGATGGACAGCCCCCGGTCGTGCTGCGGCGCGAGGCGGGTCGGCTCGCCACCCTCAACCTCTTCCTGCCGGACAACCAGCTGCTGCTGCACCTCATCGAGCAGACCGGGGACACGGCGCTCTACCTCAAGTTGTGGCGCCAGCCCGTGGATCACGACAGCCTGGCGGCGTTGCACGCCATTCCCCGCTTCTACACAGGCCAGGAGGCGAGCGATCTGCTGATCGCCGCCAGCCGCAACGAGCGCCTGATGGTACCCGCCCTGCGCCAGCTCAGCCGGCTGTCGCCGCTGCCGGAAGGGGCCCAGCAATACCTGCTGGCAGAGCTCGGCAAGCATCAATATGGGGGGCTGGTGGCCGGCTTGCTGCTGGAGATGGACGAGCCCAGGCTGCTGGGACAACTGGCGGACAGGCTCACCCGGCAGGAGCGGCGTCACGCCTCGTCCGTCATGGTGTCCGATACGGGTACACCGGATACGCGGCCAGGGTTATAATGCGGGACCTCCTGATCCCGCTAGGGTACCTGCATGAAATACAAGGACTTGCGTGATTTCATCGCGCAGTTGGAACAAAACGGCCAGCTCAGGCGCATCAGTCGCGAGATAGATCCCTATCTGGAGATGACCGAGATCAGCGACCGTACCCTGCGTGCGGGTGGCCCGGCCCTGCTGTTCGAAAACCCCAAGGGCCACACCATGCCGGTGCTGACGAACCTGTTTGGCACGCCGGATCGGGTCGCCATGGGGATGGGGCAGCCCAACGTCGGCGCCCTGCGTCAGGTGGGGACCTGGCTCTCCTATCTGAAGGAGCCGGAGCCTCCCCGCGGGCTCAAGGAGCTGATGGAGAAGCTGCCCATCTTCAAGCAGGTGCTCAACATGCCGACCAAGCGCCTCTCTTCCGCCCCCTGCCAGCAGGTGGTGCTGGAAGGGGATGCTGTGGATCTCGACCAGATCCCGATCCAGCACTGCTGGCCGGGGGACGTGGCCCCCCTGGTGACCTGGGGTCTGACCATCACCCGCGGCCCCTACAAGAAGCGCCAGAACCTCGGCATCTACCGCCAGCAGAAGATCGGCAAGAACAAGCTCATCATGCGCTGGCTGGATCACCGCGGCGGCGCCATCGATTTTCGCGAGTGGCAGGAGGCGCACCCCGGCGAGCGCTTCCCGGTGGTGGTGGCGCTCGGCGCCGATCCGGCGACCATACTCGGCGCGGTGACGCCGGTGCCGGATACCCTCTCCGAATACGCCTTCGCAGGTCTGCTGCGGGGCAGCCGCACCGAGGTGGTGAAGGCGCTGAGCTGCGACCTGGAGGTGCCCGCCAGCGCCGAGATCGTGCTGGAAGGGTACCTGGAGTCGGGCGAGATGGCTCCGGAAGGCCCCTACGGGGATCATACCGGTTACTACAACGAGGTGGACGAGTTCCCGGTCTTCACCATCACCCACATCACCAAGCGGCGGGATGCCATCTATCACAGCACTTACACCGGCCGTCCGCCCGATGAGCCGGCGGTGCTGGGGGTGGCACTGAACGAGGTGTTCGTGCCGCTCTTGCAGAAGCAGTTCCCCGAGATCGTGGACTTCTATCTGCCGCCGGAGGGGTGCTCCTACCGGATGGCGGTGGTCACCATCAAGAAGCGCTACCCGGGCCACGCCAAGCGGGTGATGCTGGGGGTCTGGTCCTTCCTGCGCCAGTTCATGTACACCAAGTTCGTGATCGTCTGCGACGACGACATCAACGCCCGGGACTGGAAGGACGTGATCTGGGCCATCACCACCCGGATGGACCCGGCCCGCGACACCACCCTGATCGAGCACACCCCGATCGACTACCTCGACTTCGCCTCGCCAGTGTCGGGGCTCGGCTCCAAAATGGGGCTCGACGCCACCAACAAGTGGCCGGGGGAGACCAATCGGGAGTGGGGTCAGCCCATCGTCCAGGACGAAGCGGTGAAGCAGAAGATCGACGCCATCTGGGACGAGCTGAAGATCCTCGACTGAGGAACTCCCCGACGGACGGCCATGCCGACGCAAAAGTGCGGTATTGCCGTGCCGAATTGGGTATGCTCGACTGACCTGACCACTTGACTGGTCGCCACAACAATAGTGAAACCATGAGCGAAGCGGGCCGGGCAGGCCCCTCACAAGGACAAGAATGCAACGTATCAAGTGCCGCGTAGAGGAACTGCGCGAATATGTCGACACCATCTGGCACGTGGCCCTGACGCCGCAGCAGGAGGTGAGCTTCAAGCCAGGCCAGTATCTGCTGGTGGTGATGAGCGATTCGGACAAGCGCCCCTTCTCCATCGCCAACTCGCCGACCCGTGCCGGTCGGCTGGAGCTGCAGATCGGCGCCACCCCGGAAAACGCCTATGCCGGCCAGGTGCTGGCCCGCATGCGCGAACAGGGCGAGATCGAGGTCGAGCTGGCCGCCGGCAAGGCGTTCCTGCGGGACGAGTCTCCCCGTCCGCTGATCCTGATGGCGGGTGGCACCGGCTTCTCCTACGCCCGCGCCATCCTGGAGTATCTGATCGACAGCGGCAGCAAGCGCCCCGTGTTCCTCTACTGGGGCGTGCGTCAGGCGCACTGGCTCTACGAGCTGGAGCAGGTGCAGCAGTGGGAGCGCGACTATGCCCCCCTGACCTTCATCCCCGTGGTGCAGGAGCCCGAGAGTGACTGGACCGGCAAGACCGGCCTGGTGCACAAGGCCATCATGGATGACTTCGTCAGCCTGCATGACTACGACATCTATGTGGCGGGCCGCTTCGAGATGGCGGGCGCCGCCCGGGAAGAGTTCAAGGTGCTGGGTGCCGAGCCCGAGCGCATCTTCGGCGACGCCTACGAGTTTATCTGACCCCGAACATGCAGGCGGCCAATAAGCGCTGACGGCATGTCACGGCCTAATCGCCCCTACGCTGATCGTCAGAAACAACAAACCCCAGCCAGGCTGGGGTTTGTGCTATCTACTGCCGGGTCAGGCCGGATCACTCGCCCTTGGCGGCGAGCTGCTGCTCCAGCTGGGCCAGCTTGGCCTCCAGGGCAGCCAGCTTCTCCCGGGTGCGCAGCAGCACCTTGGTCTGAACGTCGAACTCTTCGCGGCTGACCAGATCCAGCTTGTTCAGCTGGGCCTGCAGCACCTGGCGGGTCTTCTTCTCCACCTCTTCACCCATGCTGCGGATGCCGGGCGGCAGGGAGTTGTGAATCTGTTTGGCGATCTCTTCCAGTTTTTTCGGGTCGATCATGAGGGTCTCCTTAAGCAATGGCGCCATTCTACCGACAAATTCCCCCCTTTGCCGAGATCGGGGCGGCTTTTTGCGCCACGGAGGAAATGAGGCTCTGGTCGGGTCTGGTGGCGAGGGGAATGCTGCTACCCTCTGGCGCCCGGGCTCATTTCCAATTCCTTGATGCTGTACACAAAAAAATCAGATCAGATGACCGACCAGAGGCTTATTAATTGTTGCGATGCTGTTAATATGGCTCGGTCGGGTTTGAACCCTACCCCGTCAGGCTCATCATGGATAACAACATAAAAGAGATAAGGATATGAAGAAAAAGCTAATTTATGCCGCCGTCATCAGTGCGCTGCTGAGCGGTTGTGGTGGCAGTGACGACAACACAGGCGATACCTCAAGCTATCTCGATTATCTGCTGAGCGGTTCCAATGCGGTGCGACCCAGCGCCCTGGCTGCCCGTGCCACCGACGGCACCCTGAAGTTCTCGACGGAAACGGCCGATCTCTCCAACCCTGTCTCCGCACTCTCTACCCTGGATGGCTGGTCTACCACCCAGGCGATCCAGATCGTGCCCGTGACGGCCTCCGGTATCCAGGTCAAGGCGCCGGCTGCCGCCGAGTTCGCCGCCTCGGTGGCCCCCCTCTACCTGATGGAGCTGGACTTTGACAGCTCCGCCCTGCGCCCGAGCGGCGTGAAGAAGGTCCTGACCTACGGGGTGGACTTCGTGGTCGCCGAGTCGACCGGCAAGCTGAATCTGGTGCCGCTCAAGCCGCTCAACCCCTCCTCCTACTACATGATAGTGGCGACCGATGCGCTCAAGGACAGCACCGGCAACCCTCTGCGTCCGGGTAGCGACTACAGCAGCTACAAGGGCACCACGGGCGGCACCGCCCAGGAGCAGACCATCAGCGGCCTGATCGCGCTGCAGGAAGGGCTGTTCAAGGCAGCCACCGGTATCACCAGCGACCACGTCATCTTCTCCGACTGGTTCGGTACCCAGTCCGGTGCCGACGTGCTGGTGGCGGTGAAGGGGGCGGCCGCGGCCGTGCTCAAGGCCGATCCGGCCACTCTGGATGCCGCCAAGGTATGGAAGCAGGACGCCCTGGGCAACACCAGCCTGCCCGGTACTTACATGGCTAGTTGGGATGCTAGTGCTCCTCTTTTCATGGATGCACTTGATAACGTATCGGACCTGTTACTGCCTGTAGATTCAAAAGAGGCAATTAAAGCTGGAGTCGCTGCCGCCGGTTTAACCCCTGTCGCAAATGTCACTAAGGTCTATACCGGCACCGTCAAGCTGCCCTACTTCCTCTCTTCCCCGGCCACCGCCGGCTCCTGGGACAAGGCGAAGACCCAGTCCTGGCACGGTGCCATCCCCAGCCTGTACGCCATCGCCAACGCCTTGAAGGCTCAGGATACCGAGGTGATCGGCGGTCTGGTGGGGGCGGGCGTGGATCCGGACCTGCTGGGCGAACTCATCGCCGATCCGACCCGTCAGGCCGAGCTGCTGGCGGAGGCGAGCAAGCTGATCGGGGTGACTCTCACCTCCGGCGGCAAGGCGCTGGATCCCGAGATGAACGTGGGTCGCTTCAACCCGCTGCCGGCGCTGGAAGAGGTGCAGTCCGTGCCGATGCGCATCTTCGCCAAGGATGCCCTGAACACCATCACAGACGTGATCATCTATCAGCACGGCGTCACCTCGGTGAAGGAGAACGCCTACGCCCTGGCCCTGGGTCAGATCTATGCCGGCATGCAGGCAGGCAAGAACGTGGCCGTGGTGGTGATCGATCATCCGCTGCACGGCGAGCGCGGCTTCGCCCTGACCGGCAGCATGGACTCGGTGACCACCTCCGACAACCCGACCCCCTACCTGAACCTGAGCTACCTGACGGTGGCACGAGACAACCTGAAACAGAGCGTGGCGGATCTGCTGGGTCTGCGTCTGGCGGTGGGCCTGGCCAACAGCCAGAACGCCATCGGTCAGAAGGGCAGCCTCAAGGTTCACTTCCTGGGTCACTCCCTGGGGGCCATCGCGGGGGCCAGCCTGCTGGGGGTCGCCAACCAGTCTCTTGGCAGCGACCAGGCGGATGCCCTGTTCAAGTTCGACACCGGTGGTCTGGCCATGCCGGGTGGCGGCATAGCGCCGCTGCTGCTGAACTCGCCGACCTTCGGCCCGACGATCCAGATGAGCGTGCTGACCTCTGGCAGCGCCGCCCTGAAGACGGCCTTCACCGCCTACGCCCCGAACTGCAAGGCGGCGGTACCGACCTGCTTCGTCAACGAGTTCCTGCCGAGCCTGGATGCCGCCACCCAGGCGAGCGCGGCCAGCACCCTGCAGAGCTACAGCTTCGCGGCCCAGTCGGTGCTGGATTCGGCCGACCCGATCAACCTCGGCAGCGGCATCGCGGCGAGCTTCCCGCTATTTGCCACTGAAGTCGTCGGCGACGGCGCGCTCAAGCTCTCGGATCGGGTGATCCCGAACAGCATCGTCAGCGCGCCTCTGGGGGGCACCGAGCCGCTGTTCAAGGTGCTCGGTCTGGGCGAGCTCAGCGACACCCAGCTGGGGGCGGTCCATCATGCCGCCCGCTTCGTGGCCGGTGGTCACAGCTCGCTGCTGGCACCGGACGAGAACTTCGATCCGACCGGCGCCGTCACCACAGAAATGCAGACCCAGTTTGCCAGCTTCTTCATGAGCGGCGGCACTGCGGTCAAGGTGACCGATCCCACCCTGCTCAAGCAGTAAGCCTGTTGGCCAATAAAAACGCCGCCCCTCGGGGCGGCGTTTTCGTTTCTGGCAATGAGTACAGGGATCGTCAGGCTGGCCTGTGGTGCCTGTCCAGCCAGCCTTGCAGCAGGCCGACCAGCAGACCCACCAGATGAGCCATGTTGGCGGTCACTATGGCTGCCGAGCAGTGGCCGACAACCAGGCCTCACACCGGCTTGTGGTGCCTGTCCAGCCAGCCCTGAGCCAGTCCCACCAGCAGGCCCGCCAGGTGGGCCATGTTGGCGGTGCTGGTGCCTAGCATGTCGAAGAAGCCGAGCACCAGCCAGACCAGCATGAAGCCCATCAGGGCCGGCGGCATGGCGAGGCCGCAGGCTGGCTGCAGCCTGGCCCGCAGCCAGCTGTAGCCGAGCAGGGCATAGACCACCCCGGAGAGGCCGCCGAAACGCGGGCCGCTCGCGAAGAACTCGGCGATGTTGGGCAGGGCGGCCCCGACGATGAGCAGGATGAACAGCTTGCCGCTGCCGAGGCGCTGCTCGATCTGGCCGCCGAGGTACCACCACCACAGCAGGTTGAACACCAGGTGCAACACCGAGAAGTGGATGAAGGCCGGGGTGATGTAGCGCCACGCCTGCCAGTCGGTGAACTGGGCCAGGGTGGGGTGGAAGGCGAGCTCATCGAAGATGGGCAGGCCGATGGCATCCAGGGCGTAGATGGCCAGACAGGCGATGATGACCACCAGGGTCAGGGGGCCCGCCTGGTGGAGGAAATCGGTGACCGGATCCGTCATCCCCTTGCTGTAGTCGATGCGGGCGTCGGCCCGGCCGGACTGCCAGGAGGCTTCCATGTAGCGGGGGTGGCTCGGCTCGGCCAGGAAGCGTTTGACCTCCTGCTGGGCCTGGGCGAGGCGTCGCTCGTCCGCCAGCCAGACCGAGACGCCGAGCTCGGACTGGGTCAGCTCGCACGGGATGCCCAGGGTGGCGAGGTAGTCCACCAGCGCCTGGGCCATGCGGGCGTCTCCCAGCACCAGCAGCTGGATCATGCCGGAGGGGGCCTGGTCACCCGTCATGCATCGCCCGCCTGGATCGGGAACTCCCTGCGCCAGGCCTCGAAGCCGCCATCCAGGCTGTACACCTCGTCATAGCCCTGCTGCAGCAGGTATTGGGCCGCCCCCTGGCTGCTGTTGCCGTGATAGCACATCACGATGACCGGGGTGTCGAAGTCCACCTCGTTCATAAAGCGAACCAAAGAACCATTGGTCAGGTGGAAGGCGCCGACCGCATGGGCGGTCTCGAAGGATTGGGGGTCGCGAATGTCCACGAGACGGGCTTCACCGGCGCTCAGCTTCTGGTGGGCATCATGGGCGCTGATATGGGCAAACTGGTCCATTGAGATGTCCTGAAAATGGAGGATTGAGGGGCAGTTTACCGCAAGCCGGGGCTGGCGCTAAGTGCGCAATGCGCCCGCATTTCAGGGGATCGCAATTTTCTTCAATATCGGTCGGCGCGGGCTGGATAGGCTGGTGACTCACTCCCTTGTATGAGCATCACCCATGGAAATCAGTCTGTTGTTGTCCATGGCCGGGTTTGCCCTGGCCATGTCCATCTCCCCCGGCCCGGTCAACCTGGTCGCCCTCGGCGCCGGCGCCCGTTACGGCTTCCTGGCCAGCCTGCGCCACGTGGTGGGGGCCACCCTCGGCTTCATCCTGCTGCTCCTGCTGATGGGGCTGGGGCTTGGCGGCGCCCTGTCCCGCTGGCCCCTGGTGGCCGGCGTCCTGCACTGGGGCGGCGTGCTCTTTCTGTGCTACCTGGCCTGGCAGTTGCTGGTGGACTCCGGTCGGGTGGAGGGGGTGGACGGCGTGCCGCCCGCCTTCTGGTACGGTGCCCTGATGCAGTGGCTCAACCCCAAGGCCTGGCTGGCGGCCAGCATGGGGATGGGGGCCTACGGGATCGCGGGCGGGGTGGGGCAGATAATGCTGTTCACCGCCCTCTATCTGGTGATCTGCCTCGGCTCCATCGCTTGCTGGGCCTATGCGGGCAGTCGATTGCAGGGGTGGCTGGTGTCGCCCCGTCGGCTGCGTGGGTTCAACCGGGCCATGGCGCTGCTGTTGCTGCTCAGCGCGGTCTATCTGGTGCGCTCGTCCTGAGGAGCGAGCCCGGCGCGGTACTGCCCCGGGGTGGCGGCAACCCGGCGCTTGAACTGGCGCTGGAAGTGCGCCTGATCGGCGAAGCCGCTCGCCAGGGCCACGTCGGCCAGGGGGTGGCCTTGCCTGAGCAGGGTGCGGGCGTGGCGGATGCGGCGATCGAGCAGGTAGGCGTGGGGCGTCATGCCGTAGTGGCGGCTGAAGGCGCGCACGAAGTGGGAGGGGGTGAGCCCTGCCACCGCGCTCAGCTGCGCCAGGGTGAGGGCGCAGGCACTCTCGTCCTGCATCAGCTCGGCGGCCCGTTGCAGGTGTTGGGGCGGGCGATCGTCCCAGCTGGCCGGGGTGAGCCTGGCCAGCAATTGTCGGCTGAAGAGGTGGCAGGCCACCTCGCGAGCCAGGGGATCCGGCTCCTGCACCAGTTGCCGATGGAGCCGGCACAGCCCCGGATAGAGCAGGGGATCCCGGCTCGCGGTCATGTCGAAGGGGCGAAATTCGGCCCCCAGTCCCGCCTCCTCCTGCTGGCGCTGCAGCCAGCCGGTATCCAGGTAGAACATCAGATAGGACCAGGGCTGGTCGGCAATGGGGTTGCAGGCGTGTACCTCCTCCGGGTTCATCAGCACCAGGCTGCCGCGACCGACCTCCTGCCGGCTGCGCTGGTTGAGGTAGTGGCTGTGGCCGCCGGTGATGGCGCCGATGGAGAAGTGGGGGTGGCTGTGCTTGTCGTAGCAGACGCGTCGACCATCCTGTACCGCACGCGCCTCGATGAAGGGTAGGGCGGGGTCGTGCCAGAAGTGGTGGTGATCCTGTCTCTCCCTCGACCGGCTCAAGGGGTGAGCCCCCGGGCGGGAGTCTCCCCCGGCCGCGCCGGGTGGGCGCGGTCGGGGGAGATGGGGTGGCAATGCACGCTTAGCCGCCGAGGTAGGCCTGGCGGACGGCCGGGTTGGCCAGCAGGGCCTCCCCGGTGTCCTGCAGCACCACGCGGCCGTTCTCCAGCACATAGCCGCGATCCGCCAGCTTGAGCGCCTGGTTCGCGTTCTGCTCCACCAGGAAGATGGTCATCCCCTTCTGGCGCAGCTGCTCTATGGTGTCGAAGATCTGCTGGATGACGATGGGGGCCAGCCCCAGGGAGGGTTCATCCAGCAGCAGCAGGCGCGGCTTGCTCATCAGGGCGCGGCCGATGGCCAGCATCTGCTGTTCGCCGCCGGACATGGTGCCGGCCCGCTGATCCAGCCGCTCGTGCAGCCGGGGGAACAGGGCGAAGATCTGATCCAGCAGGCCCTGCTGCTCCGCCTTGTCGACGAAGAAGGCCCCCATCAGCAGGTTCTCCTCCACCGTCAGGCGGGCGAAGATGCGACGCCCCTCCGGCACCACGGCGATGTCCTTGCGCATGATGCGGGCGGTGCTGAGGTCGTTGATCTGCTCCCCCTCGAACCAGATGCTGCCGCTGCTGGGCTTGGGTTCGCCACAGAGCGTCATCAGCAGGGTGGTCTTGCCGGCGCCGTTGGCACCGATCAGGGTGACGATCTCGCCCTCTTTCACTTCGACGCTGACGTCGTGCAGCGCCTGGATCTTGCCGTAATGGGTCGATACGTTGCGAAGTTCTAACATCTTGCTTCTTCCTATGACTCGCCCAGATAGGCCTTGATCACGGCCGGGTTGCTACGAATGTCGTCCGGCTTGCCGTTGGCCAGGGGCGTGCCCTGGTTGACCACGAAGATGCGGTTGGAGATCTCCATCACCAGCTTCATATCGTGCTCTATCAACAACACTGACACCCCGAACTCGTCCCTCAGGTTGGAGATGAGCTCGTTGAGCTCGTCCGTCTCGTGGGGGTTGAGGCCGGCGGCCGGTTCATCCAGCATCAGCAGCTCGGGCCGGGTCGCCATGCAGCGGGCTATTTCTAGGCGGCGCTGCTGGCCATAGGCCAGGTTGCCGGCGGCGCGGTTGGCGAGATCCTTGAGCCCCACCTTCTCCAGCCAGAAGGCGGACTGCTCCAGCCCCTCTTTCTCGGCGCGGCGGAAGGAGGGGGTCTTGAACAGGCCGGCGAGGAAGCCGGTGTTGAGGTGCCTGTGCTGGGCCACCAGCAGGTTTTCCACCGCCGTCATCTCCTTGAACAGGCGCACGTGCTGGAAGGTCCGCACGATTCCCTTGCGGGCGATGAGGTGGCCGGGCAGGCCCTGGATCTCCTCGCCCTTGTAGCGGATGACGCCGCCGCTCGGGCGGTAGAAGCCGGTCAGGCAGTTGAAGATGGTGGTCTTGCCTGCGCCGTTGGGGCCTATGATGGAGATCACCTCCCCCTTGTTCACGTCCAGCTTGACGCCGTTGACCGCGAGCAGGCCGCCGAAGCGCATCGACAGATCTGAGACATCCAACAATGTGTGATTGTTGCTCATTTACGCAGCTCCATATGGGGTCGACTCATGGGCAGCAGTCCCTGCGGCCGCCAGATCATCATGAATACCATCAAGAGACCGAACATCAGCATGCGATATTCGTTGAACTCGCGGGCGAGCTCCGGCAGCACCGTCATGACGATGGCCGCCAGCACCACCCCGATCTGGGAGCCCATGCCCCCCAGCACCACGATGGCCAGTACGATGGCCGACTCGATGAAGACGAAGGACTCCGGGCTGATGAAGCCCTGGCGCGAGGCGAAGAAGCTGCCGGCGAAGCCCGCGAAGCAGGCGCCTATGGTGAAGGCGGTCAGCTTGATGATGGTGGGGTTGAGCCCCAGGGATTTGCAGGCGATCTCGTCCTCCCGCAGCGCCTCCCAGGCGCGGCCGAGCGGCATGCGCAGCAGGCGGTTGATGACGAACAGGGTGGCGATCACCAGCACCAGCGCCATCAGGTAGAGGAAGATCACCTTGTGGTTCGCGTTGTAGGCGATGCCGAAGAACTCGTGGAAGGTCTCGAAGCCGCCATCCTTCACGGTACGGTTGAACTCCAGGCCCCCCAGGGTCGGCTTGGGAATGCCGGAGATCCCGTTCGGGCCGCCGGTCAGGCTGGTCATGTTGTTGAGCAGGATGCGGATAATCTCGCCAAAGCCCAGAGTCACGATGGCCAGATAATCCCCCCGCAACCGCAGCACCGGGAAGCCGAGCAGGAAGCCGAAGGTGGCTGCCATCAGGCCGGCGATGGGCAGACACTCCCAGAAGCTCAGGCCGAAGTAGCTGTTGAGCAGGGCGTAGCTGTAGGCACCGACCGCGTAGAAGCCAACATAGCCGAGGTCCAGCAGGCCGGCGAGGCCCACCACCACGTTCAGGCCCAGCCCCAGCATGATGTAAATCAGGGTGAGTGTGGCCAGATCGATGGCGCCGCGGGAGGCCATGAAGGGCCAGCTCACCGCGAACAGCAGCACCAGCACGGCAGTCAGGTTATAGAGCTTGGGCGCCTCCTCCGGGCTCGGCAGCACCAGCTTGGTGAAGCCGACGGAGAAGCCGCTGATGGAGGCCTGGAACAGGCGCGCGATCTGGCCGCGCAGCATCTGGAACCAGAAGACGATGGTGGCGCCCCCCAGCAGCCAGGCCAGCGACACATCGAGGCGGCTCACCACCAGCAGGCGGGAGCCCTCGGTCTCCAGCTTGAAGCCGAGCAACCAGAAGGAGAGCACCAGCAGCATCAGGCTGGCGATGCAGGCATGGATGAATTGGCGTTTCATCATACTTTCTCCACTTCCGGACGACCCAGGATGCCGGTCGGCATAAAGAGCAGCACGAAGATGAGCAGGGCAAAGGCCATGACATCCTTGTACTCGGTGCTGAGGTAGCCGGCGGTGAGCGCCTCGACCACCCCCAGCAGCAGGCCGCCCAGCACTGCACCCGGAATGCTGCCGATGCCACCCAATACCGCGGCGGTGAAGGCCTTCAAGCCGGCCATAAAGCCGAGGTAGGGGTTGATGACGCCGTAATACATGCCGAGCAGCACGCCGGCGACGGCGGCCAGGGCTGCCCCCAGCACGAAGGTGATGGAGATGACCACATGGGTGTCTATCCCCAGCAGGTTCGCCATCTTGATGTCTTCCGAGCAGGCGCGGCAGGCGCGGCCCATGCGGGAGCGGCCGATGAACTGGGTCAGGGCCAGCATGGTGACGAAGGTCACCACGAAGATGATGAGCTGCATGTAGGAGAGGCTGGCCTGGAAGCCGTCCTCACCGCCGAGGGACCAGCCCCCGGAGATCAGGGTGGGCATGGCGATGTCGCGCGAGCCCTGTGCCATCCGCATCATGTTTTGCAGGAAGATCGACATGCCGATGGCGGAGATGAGGGGGATCAGGCGGTTGCCACCCCGCAGCGGGCGATAGGCCACCCGTTCTATGGTCCAGCCATAGCTGCCGGTGATGATGATGCTGACGAGGAAGGCGCCCCCCAGCAGCAGCACTGTGCTGTCGATGCCCATCATCATGAGCCCCGCCATCACCATAAAAGCGACATAGGAGCCGATCATGTAAACCTCGCCGTGGGCGAAGTTGATCATGCCGATGATGCCATAGACCATGGTGTAGCCGATGGCGATCAACGCATAGGTGCTGCCTATGGTCAATCCGTTCAGCAACTGCTGAACCAGATAGAGAAAGTGTTCGGACATACTGCGTTCCCTGTACTTGCCCGTAAAGAAAGGAGGGGTGACTCACGTCACCCCGGTCGGCAGATTATTTGACTTGGGTGGAGGTTCCGTCGGCGTGCCACTGGAAGACACCGAACTCGAAGCCTTTGAGGTCACCGTTCGGTGCCCAGGTCAGGGGGCCCATGACGGTGTCGATCGGTGCAGCCTTGATGGCGGCAGCCACGGCAGCCGGGTCATCCTCACCCGCCTTGGCGATACCGGCAGCCAGGGCCTGCATGGCAGCGTAGGTGGTCCAGACGAACGGACCGGAGGAGTCCTGACCCTTGGCCTTGAACGCTTCCACGATGGGAGCGTTGGCCGGGACCAGGTCGTACTTGTTCGGCAGGGTGACCAGCAGGCCTTCGGAAGCCGGGCCGCCGATGGCGGAGATGTCCTTGTTACCCACCCCTTCCGGACCCATGAACTTGGCCTTCAGGCCCTTCTCGCCAGCCTGGCGCAGGATCAGGCCCAGCTCCGGGTGGTAGCCGCCGTAATAGACGAAGTCCACGTTCTCTTTCTGCAGCTTGGCGATCAGGGCGGAGAAGTCCTTGTCGCCGGCGGTGATGCCTTCATAGGCCACGACCTTGACGCCGGCCTTGTCCAGGGCGGCCTTCACGCTGGAGGCGATGCCTTCACCGTACTGCTTCTTGTCGTGGATGACGGCCACGCGCTGGGGTTTGACCTGCTCGATGATGTACTTGGCGGCGGTCGGGCCCTGGTCGCTGTCCAGGCCGATGGTGCGCAGGGTCAGCTGGTAGCCGCGCTCGGTGATCTTGGGGTTGGTGGAGGCCGGAGTCACCATCAGCACCCCTTCATCTTCATAGATGTCGGAGGCGGGCAGGGTGTTGTCGGAGCAGAGGTGGCCGACCACGAACTTGACGCCGTCGTTGATCACCTTGTTGGCGATGGCAACGGCCTGCTTGGGATCGCAGGCGTCGTCATAGATGACGGCTTCGATCTGCTTGCCCTTGATGCCACCGGCCTTGTTGATCTGCTCGACCGCCATCTTGCCACCGGTGAACTGCATGTCGCCGTACTGGGCGACCGGGCCGGTCAGGGGGCCGGCGATGCCGATCTTGATGGTGTCGGCCGCATTGGCCATGGAGACTGATCCAAACAGAGCCAAAGAAACCGCTGCTCTGACTGCCATTTTGCTGAAGTTATGCATTGATTCGTCCCTTAATCAGTGAAATGTTTCATTTTATGCACGTCATTCCGAGCCTGTGTCCCGCCAGCCCGGCGATAGATAAGGTTCTATCATTCCTCACCGTGCAATAACAAGATGTTAAAGATACTAACCGGACGGGGGTGGGGGGGCGTTTTGTGGAGCAAACAACCTGCCATGTTTGTCGTTTTGGAATTTAATCCTGTTTTGTTTGGTTAACATATTAACAACACAGGGCTGGTTGGCAGAAAATCAGAGTAAAAAGCTGACGATATTTCATTCTGCGTCTGCTCTCATTTTGACCAAATTTCGTTTGCGCAAATAGAAATGACCGCCTAGATTAGCCAGCATTGACAATTCACTGGCAGCTCTCGTTAAAACCAAGCCTTTATTCGGGAAATCTGCTACTGTTCCGCTTTTGTTATTCAGGAGACAGAGATGGCCACTATCAAAGATGTCGCCTCACGGGCAGGCGTATCCATCTCCACCGTCTCACATGTACTCAATCACACCCGTCGGGTCAGCGAAGATGCAACCCAGAAAGTGCTTGAGGCGGTGGCCGAACTCAACTACGCGCCGAACTCGGTGGCGCGCAGCCTCAAGATCAATGCAACCAAGACCATCGGGATGCTGGTGACCACCAGTGCCAACCCCTTCTTCGCGGAAGTGGTGCAGGGGGTCGAGGCGTACTGCTTCGAGCAGGGGTACAGCCTGATCCTCTGCAATACCGAGAACCAGCCGCCCCGCCAGCAGCACTATCTGCGCATGCTGATGGAGAAGCGGGTCGACGGTCTGCTGGTGCTGGGAACCGACATCGATACCCAGTTCAGGGACATGCTGCGCATCCACAAGAACGTGCCGCAGGTGGTGCTGGATTGGGGCAACGAGTGCGACTTCGCCAACGTGATCAACGACAACGCCCGCATCGGTGCGCGTCTGGCCGTGCGCCATCTGCTGGAGCAGGGCCACACCGACATCGTCTGCATCACGGGTCACCTCGCCAAGCCGACCACCCAGCAGCGTCTGGACGGGGTGCGCGATGCCCTGGCCGAGCAGGGCCTGACCCTGAAGGACGAGCAGATCTTCGAAGGGGACTACGAGAGCCAGAGCGGCTTCGATGCCATGCAGCGCATCCTGGCCCTCACCCCGCGCCCGACCGCGGTGTTCGCCTTCGATGACCCCATGGCCATCGGCGCCATTTGTGCCGCCTGGGAAGCCGGGGTCAAGGTGCCGGACGACATCTCCATGATCGGCTATGACGACGTGGAGATGGCGCGCTTCTCCAGCCCGCCGCTCACCACCATCCGCCACCCCAAGGCCGAACTCGGCCTGCTGGCGGTGCAACAGCTGGTGAGCCGGATCCGCAACAAGGAGCTGGAAGTCGAGTCCATGACGGTGCAGCCAGAGCTTATCGTTCGCCGCTCGGTCAAATCCCTGCGCTGATCCCTGCGCCGCCCGCGAGGCTGGCCCATGAAAAACCCCCTCCATCCCGAGGGGGTTTTTGTTTTTGGGCGCTTCTCGTCTCTGGGGGCGTCAGGCCTTGAGGCCGAGCCGCCTGGCGAGCCTGTGCAGGTTGCCGCCGTCCAGATCCAGCGCCCGGGCGGTAGCCGCCCAGTTGCCCTGGTGGGCCGTCAGGGTCTGCTCGATGAGCTGGCGCTGGAACAGATCGGTGGCGGCGCGAAGGCCCAGGCCGGCAACGACCGGGGAGGCGGCCTGGCTAACGGCGCCGACGGGCGGGGGTGAACCCGTCCCCCCCAGGTTGAAGTGGTGGGGGGCCAGCGTCGGCGAGGGGCTGCCCTGCTCGGCCCGGGCCAGCACGGCGGCGCGGTGGATGGCGTGTTCCAGCTCGCGCACGTTGCCGGGCCAGTCGTGCCCCTCGAGCAGTTGCAGCGCTTGTGGCTGGATACGCAGCTGCTCCAGCCCCAGGCCGAGCCGGCAGCGCTCGCAAAAGTAACCGGCCAGCAGGGGAATGTCGCCGGGGCGCTCACGCAGCGCCGGGGCATGGATCGGGAACACGCTCAGCCGGTGGTAGAGATCGCTTCGAAATTGCCCCTCGACCACCGCCTGTTTCAGATCCCGGTTGGTGGCCGCCAGGATGCGCACATTGACCTTGAGGGGGGTGTCGTCGCCGATGCGCTGCAGATCGCCGTATTGCAGCACCCGCAGCAGCTTGGCCTGCAGTGCCAGCGACAGCTCTCCGATCTCGTCGAGAAACAATGTGCCCTTGTCCGCCAGCTCGAACTTGCCCGCCCGGTGGTGGATGGCGCCGGTGAAGGCCCCCTTCACATGGCCGAACAGCTCGCTCTCGGCCACCGATTCCGGCAGGGCGGCGCAGTTGAGGTAGACCAGGGGCGCGCTGGCGCGGGGTGAACCCTGATGCACCGCCTTGGCGATCAGCTCTTTTCCCACACCGGTCTCCCCCAGGATCAGTACGTTCAGCTCCGAGCTGGCCACCACCTCGATCTCGTGGCGCAGCCGGGCCATGGCGGGGGACTGACCGATCATCTCCGGCTGCTCAGGGCCGGGCCGGGTGCCGGGGACCAGTGGCTCGCTGCTCTGGCGGGCGAGCCGTTCCAGCAGCAGGGCATTGTTGAGGGCGGCGGCGGCCAGGGCGCCCACCAGCCGCAGCTCCTCGTCGCTGATGGCGTCGAACTGGGTCGGGTTCATGCCGTCTATGGTCAGTGCGCCAATCAGCGCCTGATCCGAGAACAGCGGCAGGCCGACGCAGGCGTGCACCTTGAAGTCGTCGTGATCCGGCAGCAGGCCGTCATAGGGGTCGGGCAGGCTGCTGTCGGCGGGGAAGCGCACCACGTCGCCGGCGCGGGCGATGGCCTCCATGCGCGGGTGATCCTTGAGGGCGAAGCGGCGCCCCAGCACGTCCTGCATCAGGCCGTCGATGGCGAGCGGGATGAACTGGCCCCCCTCGTAGCGCAACAGGGCCGAGGCATCCGAGTTCAGCAGGCTGCGCACGCTCTGGATCAGGCGGTGGAAGCGGTCCTGATGGGAGATGCCGAGTTGCAGGTCGAGGGCGATGCGCGCCAGGCTGTCGGTCGAGATCACGATGATTGTCCAAATGACATTGTATTTGTGATTTTGACTATATGCGGTGATTGTCTAAATGACAATTTCTGGTTTTTGTTGCCAATAAAAACAACAAGTTATAGGTTGGCACGCCCGCTGCAATAGCCAGTTCAGTCGAACATCCACTATTGCATTCGAGGAACTGCCTGATGAGCATTCACGTCAAGAACAACATCCACTGGGTCGGCCAACGGGACTGGGAGGTGCGGGACTTCCACGGCACCGAGTACAAGACCCACAAGGGCACCAGCTACAACAGCTACCTCATCCGCGAAGGGAAGAACGTGCTGATCGACACCGTCGATCACAAGTTCAGCCGCGAGTTCGTGCAGAACCTGGCGGCCGAGATCGATCTCGCCGCCATCGACTATGTGGTGATCAACCACGCCGAGGAGGATCACGCCGGCGCCCTGACCGAGCTGATGGCCCGCATCCCCGGCACCCCCATCTACTGCACCCACAACGCCATCGATTCCATCACCGGCCACCACCACCACCCGGAGTGGAACTTTCACCCGGTCAAGACCGGTGACAGCCTGGACATCGGCAACGGCAAGCAGCTGGTATTCATCGAGACCCCCATGCTGCACTGGCCCGACAGCATGATGACCTACATGACCGAGGATGCGGTGCTCTTCTCCAACGACGCCTTCGGCCAGCACTACTGCGACGAGCACCTGTTCAACGACGAGGTGGATCAGACCGAGCTGATGGAGCAGTGCCAGCGCTACTACGCCAACATCCTTACTCCCTTCAGCCCCCTGGTGACCGCCAAGATCAAGGAAGTGCTCGGCTTCAACCTGCCGGTGAGCATGGTGGCCACCTCCCACGGCATCGTCTGGCGCGAGGACCCCACCCGGATCATCCTGAAATACCTGGAGTGGGCCGACCACTATCAGGAAGACCGCATCACCTTGTTTTACGACTCCATGTCCAACAACACCCGCATGATGGCCGACGCCATCGCCCAGGGCATCCACGAGGTGGACCAGGGCGTGGCGGTGAAGATCTACAACGTGGCCCGCCACGACAAGAACGAGATCCTGACCCAGGTGTTCCGCTCCAAGGGGATACTGGTGGGCTCCTCCACCATGAACAACGTCATGATGCCCAAGGTGGCGGGCATGCTCGAAGAGATCACCGGCCTGCGTTTTCGCAACAAGCGCGCCTCGGCCTTCGGCAGCTACGGCTGGACCGGTGGCGCGGTGGACCGGATCCAGACCCGGCTGATGGATGCGGGCTTCGATATCAGCCTCTCCCTCAAGGCCAAGTGGCGCCCGGATGGTTCGGCGCTGGCCGAGTGCCGCGAGCATGGCCGCCAGCTCGCCCGTCAGTGGGCGTTACACCCTCTGGACGCACCTCGCCCGATCACCACAACCCAGACAACCGTGACGCCCGTCCCCGCGATGCCTGCTGTTGAGCCGAAAGCTGCCCCGGCGGCTGAATGGGACGACGATCAGGCCATGCTCTGCACCGTCTGCCAGTGGGTCTACGACCCGGCCCAGGGCGAGCCGGATCAGCTGGTGGCACCGGGCACCCCCTGGGCCCAGGTGCCGGACAGCTTCCTCTGCCCGGGCTGCGGCATCGGCAAGGAGGTGTTCGAAGCCTGCGCCGTGGAGGCCTGCGTATGAACGCCGTCCCCAGCAGTGACGAGATAGTGGTGATCGGCAGCGGCTTTGCCGCCCAGCAGCTGGTCAAGAGCCTGCGCAAGCTGGACGCCGAGCAGCCCATCCGCCTCATCACCCCCGACGCCGGCGACGAGTACAACAAGCCCGACTTGAGCCACGTGGTGAGCCGGGGCTGCCCTGCCGCGGCCATGACCCGCCAGAGTGGCAGCGATTTTGCCGAGCAGCAGCGCATCGCGCTGCTGCCCCACTGCCCGGTGCATGGCATCGACCCTGCCCGGCGGTTGGTGCTGACCGAACGAGGGGAATTCCCCTACGGCAAGCTGGTGCTGGCCACCGGGGCCAGCGCGGCGCGGCCCGATCTGCCGGGCAGCGAATCCCTGGTCACCCTCAACAGCCAGCAGGAGTATGCCGCCATCGAGGCGCAGCTATGCCAGGCGCGTCGCATCCTGGTGCTGGGGGCGGGGTTGATTGGCTGCGAGCTGGCAATGGACATGGCGAGCGCGGGCAAGGAGGTGACGCTGGTGGAGCTGGCCGACAGCCCGCTCAGCGCCCTGCTGCCCTCCGCCCTGACCCAGCCGCTGCAGCAGGCGCTCTGCACCCAGGGGGTCAGCCTGCAATTCGGGACGGGTCTCGCCAGGATTGACGCCCAGCCGGGTGAGCGCTGGCGCGTCACCCTGACCGATGGCCGAACCAGCGAGCAGGATCTGGTGATCGCCGCGATCGGCCTTCGGCCGAATCTGGCCCTGGCCCGGCAAGCCGGGCTGGCAGTGGGGCGCGGCATCCGGGTCGACGATCGGCTGCAGACCAGCGACCCCCATATCTTCGCCCTGGGGGATTGCGCCGAGTGGCAGGGCCGCTTGCTCCCCTTCCTGCAACCCATCCTGCTGGGAGCCAATGCCCTGGCCAAGACGCTGCTCGGCACGCCGACCGCGCTGTCTCTGCCGCCCATGCTGGTGAAGGTGAAGACGCCGCGCTACCCGCTGCAACTGGCGGGCCGCACCAAGGGCGAGGATCTCGCCTGGCAGTGCCGCTGGAACAGCCAGGGCATGGTGGCCGAGGCGCGCGACCAAGCCGGCGAGCTGTGTGGCTTCGTGGTGGGGGGCGACCAGATGAGCGCGGCCTTCCCGCTGCTGCGTCAGCTGCCCCGTTAACCCCTTTCATTGCACCGGCCGGGTAGACCCGGCCACGCGAGGAGAACTTCTATGTCCATGCAACTGATCCCGTCCCACTGGGTGGTGCGCCGTTCCACCCCCTTCTTCACCCGTGACAACGTGCCCGCGGCGCTCTTGAGCCACCACAACACCGCGGCCGGGGTGTTCGGCCAGCTCTGCGTGATGGCGGGGACCGTCACCTACCACGGCTTCGCCGACGAGCAGGCCGAGGAGCCTGAGCTCACCCTGGTGATCCGGGCCGGGGAGTTTGCCACCAGCCCGCCCCGGTACTGGCACAGGGTCGAGCTGTCGGAGGATGCCCGCTTCAACATCCACTTCTGGGCCGAACAGGGTTCGTCGGACCAGCCCCTGTTCCACAGCCGCAAGGCATAAGGGCCAACCATGGGAGGGGCATCGGGCGCGAATGTCCCCTCTGCCCATGCAGATCAAAACAGTCAACTCAGATGTCCGTTATCCTTGCCGCCAGTGGTGGATGAGGCAGTGAGGGAAACATGAGCGTGATCGAAGCCGTGACCATGGCCGCCGGCCTGGCCTATCTGGTGCTGCTGGCGTGGCAGGCGCGATCGGGCTGGCCGTGGCGCCTCGCTCTCGGCCTGCTGCTCATGCTCTGGTTGCTGGCGGCGGACAGCCTGCTCTGGCTCGGCGTGGGGCTGGTGGCCGCCGCGCTCGCCCTCTGGCACCGTTATCGGCCGCTCCCCGCCCTCGGGGTGCTCGACGGTCAGCGGCTGCGGGCGTACACGCGCCAGCTGCTGTTACTCTGCTGGGGGCTGGTGACGCTGCAGTACGGCCTGCATGTCTGGCTGCTGGGGCAGGGGATAAGCCCCTGGCTGGGGCGCCCTGACGTGGTGGACGCCTTCCTGCCCATCGCTGGCGGGCTCGGGCTGCGGGCCTGGCTCGGGCAGGGGCTGGTGGATCCGCACCACCCGGCGGCCACCGTCACCGTGCTGGTGCTCTCGTTGTCGGCCCTACTGCTGGGGCGGGCCTTCTGTGCCTGGTTCTGCCCCCTCGGGCTGGTGGGGGAGTGGCTGCACGGCCTGCGCAGTCGCCTGTGGCCGGGGGAGTGGACGCCGCCGCGCTGGTTCGATGTCGTGTTGCGCGGCCAGAAGTTTCTGGTGCTCGGCTTCCTGCTCTTCATCGTACTGATCGCGGTGCCGGCCGCCGCCCTGCCCGGCTACCTCGCCAGCCCCTACCATCAGGCGGCGGACATGAAGATGGGGGCCTTCTTCTTCAATCTGACCCCGATCTCGGGCCTCTGCCTCGGCTGGGTGCTGCTGCTCACCGCCACCTTCCGCCAGGGGTTCTGCCGCTATCTCTGCCCCTATGGCGCCTGGCTGGCCTTGCTCGGTCTGCTGACGCCCCTGCGCATCCGCCGCGACCCGGCCCGCTGCCTGCGAAGCCTGGGCCACGACTGCGACAAGTGCAGCCGGGCCTGCCCGTCGCGCATCCAGGTGCACCAGCTCATCGCGGTGCGCAGTCTCGAGTGCACCAGCTGCCTGAGCTGTGTGGCCGCCTGCCCGAAGCGGGCCGATGCCCTGCACCTCGGTACTCAAGAGCGCAGACTCGCCCCTCACCGGCTGCTGGGGCTGATCTGCCTGTTGCTGCTGGTGCTGCCGCTGCTCTCCTACGGCCTGCTGGATCTCTGGGTCAGCCAGACACCGCTGGCCGACCGCTATGACTTGCTGCAGCGGCTGCCCTGGCTGAGCCACTGAGTCACCGGGTGCGTCGGGGCGGGACAGGGCCGCCCCGTTGCGGCGACCTGTATAAATATCCCCCGCCAAATTGTTATCGCCATCCCAAATTGCTCATGTTGCAATTGATCATATTCAAGGGCTCACCATAATGAACCCTGTTATTTGGCGTTGTTAATTCCAACCAGATGAGCAACAACATGAATATCAAGGTCAGCTATCCCAAGTGGTTTACCCTGGACCATAAAATCGCGTTCTTCTTCCCGCTGTAATATCCCGCGGCGCCGCTGCATTCCCGCAATGCAACGAGCCCGTCTGAATACCTAATCTGAAATAAGCTGCACCGGTCTTCGCCACTTTATTTGGCGAGGCGATGTCGTGCACCCATTCTCAATATTTTCTGCCTGCCGGATATTCTATTTTCGGCGGGAGAAGAGACACATTCTGAATATTTAACTCTGGGGTGTTTATATTATGGAAAACTTCAAACATCTGCCCGAACCCTTCCGCATTCGTGTCATCGAGCCGGTCAAGCGCACCACCCGCGCCTACCGGGAAGAGGCCATCGTCCGGGCGGGCATGAACCCCTTCCTGCTGGACAGCGAGGACGTCTTCATCGACCTGCTGACCGACAGCGGCACCGGCGCCATCACCCAGGACATGCAGGCCGCCATGCTGCGCGGCGACGAAGCCTACAGCGGCAGCCGCAGCTACTATGCGCTGCAGCAGGCGGTGCAGGAGATCTTCGGCTATTCCCTGACCATCCCCACCCACCAGGGGCGTGGCGCCGAGCAGATCTACATCCCGGTGCTCATCAAGAAGCGGGAGCAGGAGAAGGGGCTGGATCGCAAGAAGATGGTGGCGCTCTCCAACTACTTCTTCGACACCACCCAGGGTCACACCCAGATCAACTGCTGCGTCGCCAAGAACGTCTACACCAAGGAGGCGTTCGACACCTCGGTGACCGCCGACTTCAAGGGCAACTTCGATCTCGACAAGCTGGAAGCGGCCATCCTGGAGGCGGGCCCGGCCAACGTGCCCTACATCGTCAGCACCATCACCTGCAACTCCGCCGGCGGCCAGCCGGTGTCGATTGCCAACCTGAAGGCGGTCTACGAGATCGCCAAAAAGTACGACATCCCGGTCATCATGGACTCCGCCCGCTTCGCCGAGAACGCCTACTTCATCCAGCAGCGCGAACCCGGCTACGCGAACTGGACCATCGAGGAGATCACCAAGGAGTCCTATAAGTACGCGGACGGCCTCGCCATGTCCGCGAAGAAGGATGCCATGGTGCAGATGGGGGGCCTGCTCTGCTTCAAGGACGACAGCATGCTGGACGTCTACACCGAGTGCCGCACCCTGTGCGTGGTGCAGGAGGGCTTCCCGACCTATGGCGGCCTGGAAGGGGGGGCCATGGAGCGCCTGGCGGTGGGTCTGCGTGACGGCATGCGCCAGGACTGGCTGGCCTATCGCATCGGCCAGGTGCAGTACCTGGTGGACGGCCTGGAAGCCATCGGCGTGGTGTGCCAGCAGGCAGGGGGGCACGCGGCCTTCGTCGACGCGGGTAAGCTGCTGCCGCACATCCCGGCGGATCAGTTCCCGGCCCACGCCCTGGCGTGCGAGCTCTACAAGGTCGCCGGCATCCGCGCGGTGGAGATCGGCTCCCTGCTGCTGGGCCGGGATCCGGCCACCGGCAAGCAGCACCCCTGCCCGGCGGAGCTGCTGCGCCTGACCATTCCGCGTGCCACCTATACCCAGACCCACATGGACTTTGTCATCGAGGCCTTCGGCGAGGTGAAGAAGAACGCCCATCGGGTGAAGGGGCTCGACTTCATTTACGAGCCGGCGGTGCTGCGCCACTTCACCGCCAGACTGAAAGAGGTCGAGCATAACGACCAGGCAGCCGGCAAGGCGCAGAAAAAATTGATAGAAGCATAACGAGTCAGGGGCACAGATTTTTCTGTGCCCTTTTTTTTCGCAGCTTTGTGAAGTTTCGGGAGTGACACACATGACATCAAAACCGTCCGTCATCGGGGGGGCCTGCATCATTGCCAGCGTCTGTGTTGGCGCCGGCATGCTGGGGCTGCCGAGTGCGGGAGCCGGGGCCTGGACCACCTGGTCATCGCTCGCCATCATTCTCACCATGGTCATCATGACGGTCTCCGGCTGGATGCTGCTGGAAGCCTTCAAACCCTATGCGCTGACCGCCTCCTTCAATTCGGTGACCAGAGATCTGCTCGGTCACAAGATCAATGTCTTCAACAACCTGACCGTCTATTTCGTGGGCGGCATCCTGCTCTATGCCTATATCACCTCGTCGGGGCTGATCTTGGGCGGCCTGCTCGGCATCGACAATCAGCTGGCCTCCGTCCTGTTCGTGCTGGCGTTCTCCTGGTTTGTCTGGCATTCGACCCGGGCGGTGGATCGCATCTCCGTGGTCCTGATCGCCTTTATGGTGCTGAGCTTCGTGTTCGGGGTCTCGGGGCTCGCCAGCAAGATCGACACCGCCATGCTGTTCAGCACGGTCGCCGAGGAGCTGGGCCAGGCCCCCTACGCCCTGGCCATGCTGCCGGTGGCGCTCACCTCCTTCGGTTACCACCATTCGGTGGCCTCGATGCGCGCCTACTACGGCGAGGAGCACAAGGCCAAGCAGGCGATCCTGGGGGGCACCCTGATCGCGCTGGCCCTCTACCTGCTGTGGCTGCTCAGCATCTTCGGCAACCTGCCCCGCAGCGCCTTCGGGCCCGTCATCGCCAAGGGGGGCGACGTGGACGTGCTGCTCGGGGCGCTGGCCTCGGTGATCGAGTCCAGGCAGGTCTCCCAGGCCATCAACCTCTTCTCCATGGCGGCCATCCTCTCCTCCTTCATCGGGGTGGGGCTCGGGGTGTTCGACTATCTGGCGGATTTGTTCAAGTTCGACAACAGCCGCCAGGGGCGTGCCAAGTCCTGGGCCGTGACCTTCCTGCCGCCGTTGGCGTTCTCTCTGCTGTTCCCGTTCGGCTTCGTGGTGGCCATCGGCTATGCAGGCGCCGCGGCGACCGTCTGGGCCTGCATCATCCCCGCCCTGCTGGCGAAGAAGTCCCGGGAGCTGGCCCCGGAAGAGGCGGGCTTCAGGGCCCCCGGCGGCCAGCCCATGATCTTGGCGGTCATCGTCTTCGGGGTGCTGACCGCCATCTTCCACCTGATGGCCATGGCGAACCTGCTGCCCGTCTACACCGGATGACCCGGGTGGTCTGAACCTGGCCCCGTCCAGCACATGTCATGGACGGGGCGCAGGATCCCGTTTGTTTCCCCCCATTTTCCCTCCGGATTTGATACCCGGAGGCATGCAGGGTAAAGTCCCCCGCGCCAGCAATGGCGAACGCAGGAGAAGCACGGCGGTGTGCCGTGACCAGTCGACAATCCGTTTGGGGGAGTAATGGAACAGAAACCATCGTTGGTGGGCGGGGCATGCATCATTGCCGGCGTCTGTGTGGGGGCCGGCATGCTGGGGCTGCCGAGTGCGGGGGCGGGCGCCTGGACCCTCTGGTCCATGCTCGCGGTGGCACTGACCATGGTGGTGATGACGGTCTCCGGCTGGATGCTGCTGGAATCCTATCGGGGCTATCCCCTGCGCGTCTCCTTCGATACCGTGACCCGGGATCTGCTGGGGGAGAAGGTCAACGCCCTCAACAACCTGAGCGTCTACTTCGTCGGCGGCATCCTGCTCTACGCCTACATCACCTCGGCCGGCCTCATCATCGACGGCATGACGGGGATGGGCAGCCAGTTATCCTCCATCCTCTTCACCCTGGTCTTCTCCCTGCTGGTGTGGCACTCCACCCGGGCGGTGGATCGCATCTCCGTGCTGCTGGTGATCCTGATGGGGCTGAGCTTTGCCTTCGGCATCTCCGGCCTGTCGATGAACGTCCGCCTCGACCTGCTGCTCGACCGGGTGGGCAGTGAAGTCAGCTATGCCCCCTATGCCCTGGTGATGCTGCCGGTAGCGCTCACCTCCTTCGGCTATCACCACTCGGTGTCGTCCATGCGCGCCTACTACGGCGAGGAGCGCCGTGCCAGCCGTGCCATCCTGGGGGGCACCCTGATCGCGCTCGCGTTTTACCTCATCTGGCTGGTGAGCGTCTTTGGCAACCTGCCCCGCAGCGAGTTCGGCCCGGTGATCGCAGAAGGGGGCAACGTGGATGCCCTGCTCAAGGCACTGGGCTCGGTAACTGAGTCCAGGGCGGTGGCCAGCGCCCTCAACGCCTTCTCCATGGCGGCCATCCTCTCCTCCTTCATCGGGGTGGGGCTCGGGGTGTTCGACTACCTGGCGGACCTGTTCAAGTTCGACAACAGCCGCGGCGGCCGTGCCAAGTCCTGGGCGGTGACCTTCCTGCCACCCCTGGTGCTGTCGCTCCTGTTCCCATTCGGCTTCCTGGTGGCCATCGGCTATGCGGGCGCCGTGGCGACCCTGTGGACCTGCATCATCCCGCCCCTGCTGGCCTGGAAGGTGCGGGCGGCCCGGCGCGAGGAAGAGGGCGAGGGCTTCCGCGCCCCCGGTGGCGTCTTCATGATTGCCCTGGTGATCCTGTTCGGCGTGCTGACCGCCGCCTTCCACCTGCTCAACATGGTGGACCTGCTGCCCGCCTACAAGGGCTGACTCGTCTGGTGATAAAGCAAAACGGCGCCTTCGGGCGCCGTTTCTCATGGGGGCAAGACGGTTACTGGATGCTGACCGACAGGGTGTGGGGCACCTGCTCGCCACGACGGGCGGAGGCGCGCATCTGGTAGACCTGGATCAGGTACTTGCCGGAGCTGGGCAGGGTGGCTTGCCACTGTTCGCCCACATAGCCGGAGCCCATGGCTTCGGCCTGACCCGGGATGGCGCCGGGGGCGTAGACATTGAAGTTGGCGTTGTCGCTGCCGGCGATGGTGACCTTCATGGTCTGCCCGGCCTTGGCGACCAGGGTGTAGTGGATGGTGTCGTAGCCCGAGAAGTTGCCCTTCACCTGGGCGCTGTGGGCCCCCTTGGCAAACTGCACGGGCACAGTGGTGATCTTGTCGGCGGCCTGTGCGCCGGCGGCCATGGCCATGGTCAGCAGGGCCGCCGTGATGGCTCTTTTCATTCATTCCCCCTTGTTCGTTCAACGGATCCCCTCGCCGGGGCCTGGTGACAAGATAGCCCCAGGGGGGCCAGGGAGCCAGAGGTCTGCTCCTGTGGCCAGGTTGTCCAGGGGAGGGGCCGGGAGGGGCTATAGTCAGACAGATGGCGCCCCGGGTTCAACGCAGTCCCCCGGGCTGTGATCCCCTGACGTCATCTGTCGATCACCCCGTCCCCCACCAGACAGCTGCTGCCCGGCAGCATGGCCGCCATGGTAGTCAGGCCCTGTGTGATCCCTCCAACCAATCGGGAGACAGACGTTATGTGCAAGCACATGTCCACCCTTGGAGCGCTCGCGGCCATTGCCCTGGCCGGCCTGGCGCAGGCCGAAGAGATGGCCGATGGCGCGGCGATGACAGACGAGGCGATGATCGCCAGCGCCATGTCGGCGGCCCCCGCCAGGGTCGGCGCCAATGCCGCCATCGTTGCCATGGGCGCCGATGGCAAGATGCGCACCCTGCGCGAGGGCAAGAACAGCTTTACCTGCATGCCCGACAACCCGGCCACGCCGGGGCCGGACCCCATGTGCATGGACGCGGCCGCGATGGCCTGGGCCCACGCCTGGATCAGCCACGAGCCCCCGCCCAAGGGCAAGATCGGCTTCATGTACATGCTCAAGGGCGGTACCGATGCCAGCAATACCGACCCCTACGCGACCCAGCCCACCACCAGCAACAACTGGTTGCAGACCGGGCCCCACGTGATGATCGTCGGCGCCGAGGACGCCTTCTACGATCAGTATCCGAAAGGCCCTTCCCCTGACACCTCGGCCCCCTACATCATGTGGTCGGGTACCCCCTATCAGCACCTGATGGCGCCGGTGGAGTAGCGGTTGTCGTGCCATTGACGGGATCGGCAACGATCGATCACCAAAAGCGCCCTCCAAAGGCGCTTTTTTTCGTGGCGGGGTGGTGGCAGCGTCACTGACACTGATGACCGATCACCCTGCGCCTATGGCACTTGTGGGCTGATCGGGTGACAGGAGATGCAGAAAGGGGCCTGACGGCCCCTCTTTGCATCGGTCGGATCAGACTCCCGACTTGATGGTGGTCCAGATGCGGGTGCGTGCCCGCTCAGCCTTGGCGGGCAGCGGCTTGAGGGGGAAGAGGTGCGTCATCCCCTCGGCGGTGGGCACCAGATCCGGGTTGTCGCGGATCTCGCTCTTCACCAGGCCGATGCCCTCCTTGTTGGGGTTGGGATAGCCGGTCTTGTCGCTGATGGGGGCGATCACCTTGGGTTGCAGCAGGAAGTTGATGAACTGGTAGGCTTCGTCGACGTTGGGGGCATCCTTGGGGATGGCCAGCATGTCGAACCAGATGGGGGCCCCTTCTTTGGGCTGGCGCATGGCCACCTTGACCCCGTTGCCGGCATCCTTGGCGATGTTGCCGAACTGGTAGAAGCTGCCGGAATAGCCCACCGCCACGCAGATATCGCCGTTGGCGATGTCGTTCATGTACTTGGACGAGTGGAAGTAGCGGATATAGGGCCGCACCGACAGCAGCAGCTCCTTGGCCTTCTCGTAGTCCGCCGGGCTGGTGCTGTTGGGGGGCAGGCCCAGATAGTTGAGGGCGATGGGGATGATCTCGGCAGGGGAGTCGAGCAGGGTGATGCCGCACTTGGCGAGCTTGCTGGCGTACTCCTTCTTGAAGATGAGATCCCAGCTGTCGACCGGCGCCTGGTCACCGAGCGCCTCCTTCACCTTGTCGACGTTGTACCCCATGATCACGGTGCCATACATGTAGGGCACGGCGTGCTCGTTGCCGGGGTCGTTCTCCTGCAGCAGCTGCATCAGCTTGGGATCGAGGTGCTGCCAGTTGGGCAGCTTGCTGCGATCGAGCTTGAGGAACACCCCCGCCTGCACCTGCTTGGCCAGGAACATGTTGGACGGGACCACCACATCGTAGCCGGAGCGGCCGGCCAGCAGCTTGGACTCGAGCGCCTCGTTGGTGTCGAAGACGTCGTAGGAGAGTTTGATCTGGGTCTGGGCCTTGAAATCGGTCAGCGCCTGGTCGGTGATATAGTCGGACCAGTTGTAGACATGCAGCTCTCCGGTCCTGGCCTGGACGGCGGGAGAGAGCAGGGAGCCAGCCAGCAGGCTGGTGGCAAACAGGCGGGTGAGTGTCTTCATGACAGTGATCTCCATGTTGCAAAAACGGTCGCAAGTCAGCGTTGTTCAAACCCTTCCAGCACATTCACGGCATTGATGCCGATGGCCTCCACCGCATAACCCCCCTCCATCACGAACAGGGTCGGCAGGTTCAGCGCCCGGATGCGCTCGCCCATCTTCAGGTAGTCCGGGCTGGTCAGCTTGAAGCGGGAGATGGGGTCCAGCTCGAAGGTGTCGACCCCGAGAGAGACGATCAGCACCTCGGGCTGGTAGTCGTCGATGGCCTGGCAGCCCTGCTCCAGGGCCGCACTCCACACCGGCCAGTCACTGCCGGCGGGCAGCGGCAGGTTGAGGTTGTACCCCTCACCCGCCCCGGCGCCTGTCTCGTCGGCATAGCCGAGGAAGAAGGGGAACTCGATGGCCGGGTCGCCGTGGAGGGAGACAAAGAGCACGTCGCTGCGCTCGTAGAAGATCGACTGGGTGCCGTTGCCGTGGTGATAGTCCACGTCGAGGATGGCCACCCTGCGATAACCCTGATCGAGGAAGGCCTGGGCCGCGATGGCGGCGTTGTTGAGATAGCAGTAGCCGCCCATGAGATCGGCTGCCGCGTGGTGGCCGGGGGGGCGGCACAGGGCAAACGCACTGGTCGCACCGGACGCGATATGGTGCTGGGCGGTGAGCGCCACCTGCGCGGAGCTGTAGGCCGCCTGCCAGGTACCGGCGGTGATGGGGACGCCGGCATCGAAGCTGTAGTAGCCAAACTGGCCGTGCACGCTGTCCGGTTTCTGCTGGCGCAGGGTGCGGGTCGGCCAGGTGTAGGGCAGCAGATCCCCCTCCTGACCGAGGGCCGCCCAACGTGCCCAGGCCCCCTGCAGAAAGTCGAGCATCCCCTGATCGTGCACCCGGGCGATCGGTTCCAGCCCCCAGTCCCTGGCCGGCTCGATGGGGCCGAGCTGGCGTGCCTGCACGCGCTCGCGGATGAAATCGGCCCGCTCCGGCTTCTCGAAGCAGGGCATCAACTGACCGTCGATCAGCTCGCATCGTCCGTGGTGCAGATGGTGATCATCGCTGTAGATGGTGAGCATTCCGGCTCTCCTTTTGCTGGGTTTACGGAAGTGACGGCACCATTGTTGGGGAGTGTTGCAAAACTGTGAATGCTGGCAGCGGCCAAAAGGGGATAGATCAGGCCAATCTGGGCGGCCTGATTGTCCCTTTTATGCGCACCTCAGTGGCGAAACTGACTGGGGGGCACCCCGCTCCAGCGCTGGAAGGCGTGGCGAAAGCTGGCGCTCTCGCTGAACCCCAGCTCCTCGGCAATCTGGTAGATGGCGTGGCGCTTCTCTGCCAGCAGCTGCTTGGCGCGCTCGAAGCGCAGCTCGTCGAGCAGCTCCTGATAGTTGGTACCCATCTCATAGAGGTGGCGGCGCAGGGTGCGGGCGGAGCAGTGCATCTGGTCGGCCAGCGCCTCCAGCCGCGGTGGCGCCGACAGCTGGGTGCCGAGCAGCTCGCGTACCCGCTCCAGCCATCGCTGGCGGGTGTTGAATTCGGCGTTGAGCTTGCGGCAGCGCACCAGCATCTCGTTGTGGGTGACCGGGTTGGCGAGCGGCAGCCGCGTCGCCAGGGCGCGGGTATCGATGGCAAAGCCATCCTGTTCGCCGTCGTAGCGGATGTGCGGGCCGAAACTGGTGCGGTAGCTGCCGGAGTAGGCGGTCTCGGACTGGCTGAACTCGGCGCGGCGCACCGGCAGCGGATGGCCCACCAGATCGCTGCAGGTCTGGCGGAGCGAAGCGAGGCACATCTCGATATTGAAGCGGCGCAGATCTTCCCGCTGGCGATAGTCGCTGGCGCAGATCCAGGCCAGATCGCCCTCGATGCGCAGCTGCAGATGAAAATAGGTGCCGAGCAGGGAGGGGTAGGCGAACATCAGTTGCAGGGCCTCCCCCAGGGTCGCGCTGGAGATGGCGGCATAGCCGAGCAGGCCATAGGCCGAGATGTGCATGCGCTGCCCCAGCCTCAGCCCGAGATCCGGGCAGCGAGACAGACCGTTGGCGCACACGGTCAGCTCCTGGTGGCGGGTGATGCGGGCGTCGTTGTTGTGCACGTCCGCCGCCTCGATACCGCTGTGGGCGAGCAGGGCGGCGGTGACCCGCTCCTGCTGCGGGGGGGAGGCCTCCTGGCACAGGTACTCGAGCGCCAGCGAGACGACGTGCAGGGTCGTCAGCTGTGATTCCAGCATGGCAAATTCCTTCATCCTTGAATGGAAATGGCAAGGAACCACTGTATCCGGAAAAACCGTCCAAGCGCCAAGGATCCACGTATTTATCGCCGCCTTGTCAATGCAGGCTGACATAAATGGCGTCTATTGGCGCCAAGCAGCATGTGCCCAAGCCACCGCCCCTGTAGGTTCGATTAGCGAAGCGTAATCGGACGAACGAGATACCGCTGCTTCGGCTGTTTCGGCGAGTCTGGGGCAGCCAGCCTGAGGGGGACATGCTAGTAGTCTTTAAAGTCGTAGGGGCGATATATGCCAATCATGCTAAACCAGAATTTTATTTATAATAAAAGCTATTCTACTTGTGTATGATAAATATCACTTTAATGCCATATGGAGAGGTGGTTGTTGTGACCGAGAATAAATCGCCATTTTCAGCAAGAAATCGTGGCCCATATCAGCATGTAGATAATTCCTTTCCCGATAGCGCTAGGATAGCCGTGCTTCATATGCTGTATGACCTAGTGGAAAAGGATTATATATCTGGTTGGCCCACTATCGCTAGGGAATTGCAAAGGATATCTAGAGTGCAACCAGTAATATATGATTTGTCATCATTCTCGGCTATAGAAAGATCAAAAGACGATGCGAAAAAAATATTGTCTTCTCTGGCTTGGGATAAGGCCTTTGATTTTTGTGAGAGAATTTATAGATATCTAGCTCAAGATGTACGGTATGGTGGCATTACTTTAGGGATAAAAAAAGAGAAAAAAGAAGTTCAAACTTATATAGCTAGTGAGATTGAGCGGCTTTTTCTTGAGGAAAATTTAGCATTTGAGTTTGCTGATGGTGTGGTGAGTCGTCGAGGGCGCAGGCACACAGAAGACACTGCAACCAGAGCACAGGTTGTAATGGGGGATAGTAGGTTGAATGAATCAAGAAAGCACTATGCAAAAGCGCTTCATTTTTTCAGAAGTCCCACTAGTCCTGACTATGAAAATTGCGTAAAAGAGGCAGTTTGTGCAGTCGAAGCTGCAGGGAAAGCATTATTTCCAGAGTCTAAAGCTGCTACTCTAGGCGATTTAGCAAAATGGTTTTTGAAAACTAATGACTATGAAATACCAAAGGCATTGGTAAAAACAATAGAGGGAATTTATGCCTACCGCAGTGGTGGAAATGGGGTGGGTCATGGTGGAGCAGAGGGCGGCGTTGCTACATTGGAAGTTGCTGAATATATCCTCAGTGTCACAGCATCGCAGATAATATATTTTGTGGAAATTGAAGGGTTGAATGATGAGATCCCTTTCTGAATCATTTTTTTCAAAAAAACGGCGCCTTTCGGCGCCGTTTTTTTGATCTAGCCAACAAACCTAAATCACTGCAGCAGGGAGATATCCGCCACTTGCAGGAACAGGTTGCGCAGGTTGTTTAGCAGCGCCAGACGGTTGGCCTTGAGGGCCTCGTCGTCGGCCATCACCATCACCTCGTTGAAGAAGGTATCGACCGGCTCGCGCAGGGCGGCCAGACGGGTGAGGGCAGCCTGGTAGTCACCGGCGGCGAACAGCGGGGCCAGTTCGGCCTGCAGTGCGGCAACCTGGGTGGCCAGCGCCTTCTCGGCAGCGTCCTGCAGCAGTTCCGGTTTGACGGCAGTCGGCAGTTCGCCTTCGACCTTGGCCAGAATGTTGCTCACGCGCTTGTTGGCGGCAGCCAGTGCCAGGGCGGCATCCAGGGTGCGGAAGTGGCTGACGGCCTTGACGCGACGATCGAAGTCGAGCGGGCGGGTCGGGCGGCGGGCCAGTACGGCCAGCACCACGTCGGCACCGATGCCTTCGTCCTGATAGGCGGCGCGGAAGCGGCCCAGCATAAAGTCGACCACGTCGGTGACGACGGTGTTGTTGGTCAGCTTGTCGCCGTAGACGCGTACCGCTTCTTCAACCAGCTCAACCAGATCCAGATCCAGCTGCTTCTCGGTCATGATGCGCAGGGCACCGATGGCGGCGCGACGCAGGGCGAACGGGTCCTTGTCACCTTTTGGCAGCATGCCGATGCCGAAGATACCGGCCAGGGTGTCGAACTTGTCGGCCAGCGCGACGGCGCAGGCTACCAGACCGGACGGCAGGGCATCGCCGGCAAAGCGCGGCATGTACTGCTCGTTGAGGGCCACGGCCACCGCTTCGTCTTCGCCATCGTGACGGGCGTAATGCATCCCCATGACACCCTGGGTGTCGGTGAACTCGCCGACCATGTTGGTCATGAGATCACACTTGGAGAGCAGACCGGCACGCTTGGCCTGAGCCACATCGGCGCCGATACGCTCGGCGATAAAGCCGGCGACGGTCTCGATACGCTCAACCTTGGCCTTGACGGTGCCCAGCTGCTGCTGGAACAGCACGGTTTCGAGGCGCGGCAGGCGGGAGGCCAGGGTCTGCTTGAGGTCGGTCTTGAAGAAGAACTCGGCGTCAGACAGACGGGGGCGCACCACCTTCTCGTTGCCGCTGATGATCTGGCTCGGGTCTTTGGACTCGATGTTGGTGACGAAGATGAACTTCGGCAGCAGCTTGCCGTGCTTGTCGTAGACCGGGAAGTACTTCTGGTCACCCTTCATGGTGTGCACCAGGGCCTCGGCCGGCACGGCCAGGAACTTCTCTTCGAAGTTGGCGGTCAGCACCACGGGCCACTCGACCAGGGCGGTCACTTCTTCCAGCAGGGCGTCGTCCAGATCGGCCACGCCACCGAAGGCGGCCGCGGCCGCTTCGACGTCAGCCTTGATCTTGGCCTTGCGGGCCATAAAGTCGGCAATCACCATGCCGCGCTCCTGCAGGATCTGCGGGTACTGGCTGGCGTTGTCGATGGTGATCTCGCTCTCGCCCATGAAGCGGTGACCGCGGATGGTGCGGGCGGAGTCGATACCCAGAATGTGGGCGGGCACCAGATCCCCATCCAGCAGCAGGGTCACGGTGAAGACCGGACGCACGAACTGGATGGTCTTGTCGCCCCAGCGCATCATCTTGGGGATGGGCAGTTTGGCCAGTGCGGAGGCGACCAGTTCGCCCAGCAGTTCTTTGGCCGGACGGCCTTCGACGCGGGCATTGTGAACCAGCCACTCACCCTTGTCGGTGACCAGACGCTCGGCCTGCTCGACGGTGATGCCGTTGCCACGGGCCCAGCCTTCGGCAGCCTTGGTCGGCTTGCCTTCGGCATCGAACGCCTGGGCGACGGCGGGGCCGCGCTTCTCGACGCTCTTGCTCGGCTGCTCGCCAGCCAGCTCGCTCACCTTCAGCGCCAGACGGCGCGGGGAGGCAAACCACTCGACACCGCCAAAGGCCAGATCGGCCTTGGTCAGTTCGCTCTTGAGGTTGTCGGCAAAGGCTTCGGCCAGGGAGCGCAGGGCTTTGGGCGGCAGCTCAGCAGTACCGATCTCTACCAGAAATGTATGTTGTGCCATGTCCGTTCCTTAACCTTGCTTGTTCTCTGTGCGCTGACACATGGGGAAACCCAGCGCTTCGCGGGAGGCGTAGTAAGCCTCTGCCACGGCCTTGGTCAGGGTGCGAATGCGCAGGATGTAGCGCTGACGCTCGGTGACCGAGATGGCCTTGCGGGCATCCAGCAGGTTGAAGGAGTGAGCAGCCTTGAGGATGCGCTCGTAGGCAGGCAGCGGCAGCGGTTTTTCCAGTGCCAGCAGGTTCTGGGCTTCCTTCTCGTACTGCTCGAAGCAGTGGAACAGGAACTCCACGTCGGCGTGTTCGAAGTTGTAGGTGGACTGCTCCACCTCGTTCTGGTGGAAGACGTCGCCGTAGGTGGTCTTGCCCAGGGGGCCGTCAGACCAGACCAGATCGTAGACGCTGTCGACGCCCTGGATGTACATGGCCAGACGCTCGAGACCGTAGGTGATCTCGCCGGTGACCGGCTTGCACTCGAGGCCGCCAACCTGCTGGAAGTAGGTGAACTGGGTCACTTCCATGCCGTTCAGCCACACTTCCCAACCCAGACCCCAGGCACCCAGGGTCGGGTTTTCCCAGTTGTCTTCCACGAAGCGGATGTCGTGGATCTCGGGATCCATGCCCAGCTCCTTCAGGGAGCCGAGGTAGAGTTCCTGAATGTTGTCGGGGGAAGGCTTGATGATGACCTGGAACTGGTAGTAATGCTGCAGGCGGTTCGGGTTCTCACCGTAGCGGCCGTCAGTCGGACGGCGGGACGGTTGGACGTAGGCGCAGGCGATGGGCTCCGGGCCCAGGGCGCGCAGGCAGGTCATGGGGTGGGAGGTACCGGCACCCACTTCCATATCCAGCGGCTGAATGATGGTACAGCCCTGGCGGGACCAATAGTCCTGCAACTGCAGGATCAGGCCCTGAAAGGTTTTGACATCGAATTTTTGCATAGTGTTTTTCGCGCGAAATGAAATCAGAGCAAGATTTGCTGAATGTGAACCGAGGGAGTATACCGTCTGGCATGGTCGGATAATAGGCGAAATTACAGGGGATTAGTGGGGCTATACTGCGCCGCGACCCGAGCTTGCCCTATGATGTGGCCGACGCAAGCGACCGGCCGATGGCCGAGGAAAAACAGGGGAGAGGAAATGGAACTGCGCTGCGCCTGGGTAACCAAGGACCCGGAATACATCGAATACCATGACAAGCAGTGGGGCAGGCCGGTCCGCGACCCGCGGGAGCTGTTTGCCAAGCTCTGCCTCGACGGCCAGCAGGCGGGGCTGTCGTGGATCACCATCTTGAAGCGCACCGAGAGCTACCACCGCGCCTATGCCGACTTCGATCCGGTACGCATCGTGCAGTTCGATGACCAGGACGTGGAGCGGCTGATGCAGGACACCGGCATCATTCGCAACCGGCTCAAGGTGCAGTCGGTCATCAAAAATGCCCGCGCCTATCTGGCGCTGGAGGCCGAAGGCATCGACTTCGCCGAGTTCCTGTGGGGCTTCGTGGGGGGCGCCCCCATGGTCAACCAGCGGCAGGGCAACGGCGACATTCCCGCGACCTCGCCCGAGTCGGATGCTATGTCCAAGGCGCTGAAGAAGCGCGGGTTTACCTTCGTCGGCAGCACCATCTGCTACGCATTTATGCAGGCGGTGGGCATGGTGAACGATCATCTCGTCACCTGCCCCTGTCACGCCGAGTGCCAGCAGCAGGGGTAGAGCGGGCGCACGTCAGATGAAAGAGGGAGGCTTATGCCTCCCTCTTTCTTTGTCGGCTCTTGCCTGGCGGGCAAGTCGTCGTTGCCGGGGGCCTTTTCGTCCCTCGGTACAGCCGGGATACAGTCGCAGGGATTCACCATCGGGATCACCATCACGAGGATATCCCATGTCACTGAGCGCAATTCGCACCCTCTCCTTCGGCAGCCTGATCCTGACCGGTTGCACCCTGCTGATGACCTTGCCCGCCCAGGCCACCGATCGCCAGGATGCCCGCGATGTGCGCCAGGAGACCCGTCAGGAGTCCCGTGACGCCAAGCAGGAGTGCCGGGAGGGGCTGGTTGGCAATGCCGACTGCCGCCAGGAGCACCGCGACAACAAGCAGGAGGGGCGCGACCAGGCCCGCGACATCAAGTACTGATGCCCCTCGCCTGGACGAGGCCGATCCCGTCTTAGGGCGCCACAAGGGGACCCGGTTTCCTTGTGGCGCTTCCCCGCTCCCCAGCGTCACACTTTGGCGCCTCTCTGGGTTAGAATGCGCGGCCATCGGCTAGAGTCGTTCTTTTTCAGAGGTTTTTTCATGCATTTCAAGAAACTGGTTCCTGCACTTGCCCTGACCATCGCCATCACTGGCTGCACCACCAACCCCTATACCGGTGAATCCCAGACCTCCAAGGGCGCCTGGGGCGCGCTGGCGGGTGCCGCGACCGGTGCCGCCGTGGGCGCGCTCTCCTCCAGCAAGGGTGACCGCAAGAAGGGCATCCTGACCGGCGTGGCCGCCGGTGCAGCCCTGGGCGGCGGTATCGGTTACTACATGGATGTGCAGGAAGCCAAGCTGCGCGAGAAGCTGCAAGGCACCGGCGTCAGCGTGACCCGCAACGGCGATCAACTGATCCTGAACATGCCGAACAACGTCACCTTCGACAGCTCCAGCGCCCAGCTGAAGGCCGCCGGTGCCAACACCCTGTCCGGCGTGGCCATGGTGGTCGCCGAGTTCGACAAGACCCGCCTGAACGTGGTCGGCCACACCGACAGCACCGGTTCCCGCGAGCTGAACATGAAGCTCTCCGCCCAGCGTGCCGACGCCGTCGCCGCCCAGCTGATCGGTCAGGGTGTGACCGGCAGCCGCATCGCCACCAGCGGCGTGGGCCCGGATCAGCCGGTCGCCACCAACAGCACCGCCGAAGGCAAGGCCCAGAACCGTCGGGTGACCATCACCCTGACCCCGACCGCCTAAGCCTCAGCGCTGCAGTCATGAAAAAGGCCCCGCCAGTGTACTGGCGGGGCCTTTTGTCATCTGTCTGGTCAGCGAATGCCTGCCGTAGCGTGGCAGACTTCCCGCCGGTTTAGACGGCGGCGGTCAGCTGCACTTCCACCTTGTAACCTTCGTGGGCCAGACGGGCCTGGACGCAGGCACGGACGGGGGCGGTGCCCGTCGGGATCCAGGCATCCCACTGCTCGTTGAAGGCGGCGATGTCAGCGATGTCTTTGAGATAGATGTTGGCCATCAGGATCTTGTCGACGCCGGAGCCGTTGGCCTCCAGCAGGCGCTGCAGACTCTCCAGTACCTCGCGAGTCTGCTGGTGGATGTCGGCGGTCTCGGTGGCGGGCACTTCCACCACATAGAGGGTGCCGTTGTGGATGACCACGTCTGACCAGCGCTGGGTGGTGCCGATACGGGTAATGGTTGTCATGTTTGCTCCGAAACGGGGGTTATTGACCCTTGCGGATCAGATAGCGGTAGGGCGCCTGCTCGGTCTCGCTGGCGACCAGGGTGTGGTCCATGAAGCGGCAGAAACTGGGAATGTCGCGGGTGGTGGAGGGATCGTCGGCACTGACCAGCAGGGTCTCGCCCTCGGCCATCAGCCGCACTTTTTTACGCACCATCATCACGGGTTCCGGGCAACGAAGCCCGATTGCGTCCAACTCATGAGTTGCGTCGCAGAATAAAGCACTCATCAATAATCAACCTTCAACCAATTCAGCCAGCAATGATACTCAAGGCGAAAAAATAATCAAACCGGAGGGCGGTTGTGCAGCATATGCCACCAAAGTGTGAACAGGATCTACCCAGGCCTCGCCCGATGAGTAATATAAAAAATGAACCATATTCAACAAGGAGGTGTGAATATGCAGGTCTCCTACGGCAGATTGCAAGCCTACGCGGGCATGGGGTTCTTGTCGTTCGCCATGATAGTCATGGGCAGCCCGATCGGAAACACCGGCACCTGGTTCGGCTCCATGGTAATGATAGGGCTGGGGCTCTGGATCGAGCTCAGCGACTACTACGACGAGGATGAGGACGAGAACGATCCTTCCTGAGAGTCAGGCTCTCGACACACAAAGGCGGACAGGGTCCGCCTTTGTCATTTCTGCTCCGCGCCGGAGCGGGTCGAGCGCATGGCGCGCTCCAGCTGCTGCGCCGTCTGCTGCGGGTTGGCCCTGGTGTCGTTGAAGAAGCTGCTCAGCACGTCCATGATCCCCTGGCGCATGTTGGTCGGCACCGCCATCCCCTCGGCCATGCTGGGCAGCAGGTTATCCTGCTGCTCGGCGTGGAGGAAGTCCCGATAGGAGCGGATGGCGCAGCGATCGAACTTGCTCATATCCGGCTTGATGAGCGCCGGTATAGAGCCCTTCACCCGGTTGAACTCCTCCTGGAATTTCGGCGTCATCAGCAGCCTGGCCAGCTCGCCCTGGGCCTGCAGCTGGGCGGGGTCCCGCTGCTTGAACATGGCGATGGAATCGAGGTTGTAGCTGAACAGCCCCTGGCTGCCCGGGCTCGGCAGGCATTCGATGTCTTCCCCGGGGCGGTAGTTGCCGGCACTCAGCTCCCCCTTCACCCAGTCCCCCATCACCTGCATGGCGGCGCCGCCGTTCTCCAGCAGGGTGGTGGCCTGGTGCCACTTCAGGCCGGCGTATTTCTCCGGCACATAGGCGCGCAGCTGCTGGAAGCGGGTCAGCACCCGCACCATGTCGGGGCCGGTCAGGGTGGCGCTGTCCTGCTCTAGGAAGGCCTTGCGATAGAAGGCCTTGCCCCCTTCCCCCAGCGCCACCGTCTCGAACAGCACCGCGAGCTGCCAGGGTTCGTTGCCGATGGCGACAGGCGTGATCCCCTCTGCCTTGAGCTTGTCCGCCACCGCCACGAACTGGGCCCAGTCGGTGGGGGGCGTGAGCCCTTGCCGCTCGAACACCTTGCGGTTGAGCCACAGCCAGTTGACCCTGTGGATGCCGGTGGGCACCGCCATCAGGGCGCCGTTCTGGCTCAGGGTCTCCCGCACCATGGGCGGCAGTTGCGGGTACCAGCCGAGGTGTTCGGCCATGGGGGTGAGATCGCGCAGGAAGCCCAGGCTGCCCCACTCATGCAGCTCGTACCCCTTGAGGTGGGCGGCCTCCGGCGGGTTGGCCGCCAGGGCCCGGCTCTTCAGCACCGTCATGGCGCTCTTGCCACCCCCGCCCTGCACGGCGAAGTCGTTCCACTGGTTGCCCTGCTCGGCCCACTCCGACTTGAGCACCTCCACCGCCTTGGCCTCGCCGCCGGAGGTCCACCAGTGCAGCACCTCCACCTGGGAGGCGCCGGCGGGCAGGGAGAGCAGGGCGACAATGGCAAACGGGAACAACTTCATACTGTGACTGCCTTGATTGAAGGAGAGTGGTCGGAGCCGAGCGCACGCCACCCGTGCAGTTCCCGATGCGCCGGGAGGCGGCAACGGGTAAAGCGAGCAGGGCGACGACAGAGAGACAACCACTTCATGCATTACTGCCTTGGTAGGGAGAGGGTGGCCTGCAGGCCGCCCTGGGGGCGATTTTCGAGCACCAGGTCGCCGCCGTGGGCGTGGGCGATATTGCGGGCGATGCCAAGGCCCAGCCCGGTGCCGGCGGCATCCGTGCTGAGGCGATAGTAGGGCTCGAAGATGCGCTCGAACTGGTCTTCCGGCAGGCCCGGGCCCTCGTCCATGATGAAGAGGATCAGCATCTCCTCGTCATCCATGATGATGATGCGCACGCGCTGGCCGTACTTGATGCCGTTGTCCACCAGATTGCCGATGCAGCGCTTGAGGGCCAGCAGCTTGCCGCGGTAGGGCCACTTGCAGTGCCCCTCTATGGTGAGCAGATCCTCGTGCAGGTTCATGGACTCCGCCATCTGCTCCAGCAGGGCGTTGATGTCGATCTGCTCGAGGTTCTCGTGAATGTCGGTCTCCTTCACCGTCTGCAGCGCCCCTTTGACCATCAGCTCCAGCTCGTCGAGATCCTTGTTGAACTTGGCGATCTGCTGTTCATCGTCGAGCAGTTCGACCCGCAGCCGCAGCCGGGTGATGGGGGTCTTGAGATCGTGGGAGATGGAGCTGAACAGCCGCTCTCTATCGTCGATGAAGCGGCGGATGCGTTGCTGCATGATGTTGAAGGCGCGGGTGGCCGCGACGATCTCGGAGGCCCCCTCCTCCTTGAGGGAGGGCTGGTCGATGTCCTTGCCGAGGTTGACTGCCGCCTTGGCGAGCCGGCGCAGGGGGCGGGTCTGCCAGCGCACCAGCATGAAGGTGAAGAAGCAGAGGAACACCGTCATCAGGGCGATGAAGCGCACCTGGTTGCTCGGCATCACGGTGTCATCCAGGGTCATGTAGGGGGCGGGAAGCAGGGCCGCCAGATAGAGCCACTCCCCCGGTTCTATCTCTATCTGGGTCACCAGCACCGGCGGGTTGAGGGGTTCCAGCGACAGGGTGTAGCGGGCCCAGGAGGAGGGCAGATCCGCCAGCAGGGTGTCGTTGTTGAAGACGTGCAGCTCCTCGGGGCGGGAGAAATCCACCTTGATCGCCATGGCGTCGGAGAGCTTGCGGGTCAGCACTTCCTGCACCTCCTTCAGCACCAGCGTCTTGCGCTCGCTGTCGGGGATGGCGCTGATGTGGATCTCCTCCTCGTTCAGGGAGACGAAGAAGCGGCTGCCCCCCATGTTGCGCAGCTGATCCAGCGCGATGTGACGGTACTGCAGCGGCAGGGACTTGAAGAAGTTGACGGTGGAGGCGGCCGACAGCGCCAGGTTGCGGGTGGTGCTGAGCATGCCCTCCAGCTCCCGCTTCTGGATCTGCTGCATCCAGATGCCGGTGAGTATGGTCTGGGAGAGCAGGATGGCCAGCAGCAACAGCAGCAACATCCGCGACAGCAGGGAGCGCGGCACCAGGGCTCGCCAGAACCACCCGCTCTTCATGGGATCTCTCGCCTTGTGTCGATCAGCATGCCGTCGTTGCAGGCCCTCATGGGATCTCGTGCACCTCGGCGATCAGCATGTAGCCGCTGCCGCGGATGGTCTTGATGATGCGCGGGCTCTTGCCGTTGTCACCCAGCTTCTGGCGCAGACGACTGATCTGCACGTCGATGCCGCGCTCCATCGGCAAACTCTCGCGGCCACGGGTGGCGTCCGAGATGGTGTCGCGGTCGAGCACCACGCCGGGTTGCTGCAGGAACATGCCGAGCAGCATGGCATCGCTGCCGGAGAGATCCAGCAGGCTGCCGTCCTCGTGGGTCAGCTGGTGGCTCAGGGTGTCCAGGGTCCACTCGGCGAAGCGCAGGCGACGGCTCGGCTCCTTCTCTTTCTCCGGCTGGCGGAATTCGGCGCGGCGCAGCAGCGCCTTGATGCGGGCCTGCAGCTCGCGCGGGCTGAACGGTTTGGCGATGTAGTCATCGGCACCGAGTTCGAGACCGATCACCCTGTCCGCCTCGTCGGAGGCTGCGGTCAGCATGATGATGGGTACCTGAGAGTCGCGACGGATCTGCTGGCAGAGGGTAAAGCCGTCGTCACCGGGCATCATGATGTCCAGAATGATGAGGTCCGGGCTGTGCTGGGCGAGTTGCTGGCGCATCTCGTTGCCCTCTGCCGCCGTCAACACCTGGAAACCCGCCCGGGTCAGGTATTCGTTGAGCAGTTCGCGGATCTCCTGATCGTCGTCGACGATAAGCAGTTGTTTGCTCGTTGACATATGTATGTGCATCCACCCATTTTTTTGTGCAGATTGAACCTGTCGGGGGAGCAAAAAGCAAGCAAGGCCCCCCTCTAATGTGAAGTTATGGGCAATATAGCCTCAGGATTGACCCAGATCGCGGGAAAGGAATAAAAAAGGCCGACCCAAACGGGCCGGCCAATACGCAGATTCCGACGACAGGAGCACACCCCGTGTGGTGGGCTCCACAGACTCGAGAGCGGGAGCGGCGGGCCGATCCCGACACCGGCAAGAGGGCCCGCCACGCCGCAAAGAGGGGTGGGCCCGCGTCTGGTGTTCCGACCAATCCGGTCAGAGATGGTGCTACACCCGCTCGAAGACGGTGGCGATGCCCTGACCCAGGCCGATGCACATGGTGGCCACCCCCAGGGTCGCGTCCTTCTCTTCCATCAGATTGATCAGGGTGGTGGAGATGCGGGCGCCGGAGCAGCCCAGCGGGTGACCCAGGGCGATGGCGCCGCCGTTCAGGTTCACCTTCTCGTCCACCAGGTCTTGCAGACCCAGATCCTTCACGCAGGGGAGGGACTGGGCGGCAAACGCCTCGTTCAACTCGAACAGATCGATGTCGCCGACGGTCAGACCGGCCCGCTTGAGCGCCTTCTGGGTGGCCGGCACCGGGCCGTAACCCATGATGGCGGCATCGCAGCCGGCGATGGCCATGGCACGTACCCTGGCGCGCGGGGTGAGGCCGAGGGCCTTGGCGCGATCCGCACTCATCACCAGCATGGCGGCGGCGCCATCGGACAGGGCCGAGGAGCTGCCGGCGGTGACGGTGCCGTTGACCGGGTCGAACACCGGGCGCAGCTGGCTCAGGGTGTCGACCGTGGTCTCCGGGCGGATCACCTCGTCATAGTCGTAGAAGAAGCGGGCGCCGCTGGCGTCGTGCCCTTCCAGCCCGACGATCTCCCTGGCGAAACGGCCTTCCACGGTGGCGGCGTGAGCACGGCGGTGGGAGCGAGCCGCAAACTCGTCCTGCTGTTGACGGCTGATGCCATGCAGCTTGCCGAGCATCTCGGCGGTCAGCCCCATCATGCCGGAGGCTTTCGCCACCGACTTGGCCATGCCGGGGTGGAAGTCTACCCCGTGGCTCATGGGCACGTGACCCATGTGCTCGACGCCGCCGATGATGAAGATGTCGCCGTCACCCACCTGGATGGCGCGGGAGGCGTCGTGCAGCGCCTGCATGGAGGAGCCGCACAGGCGGTTGACGGTAACCGCCCCCACCTGCTTCGGAATGCCGGCCAGCAAGGCGGCGTTGCGGGCGATGTTGAAGCCCTGCTCCAGGGTCTGCTGCACGCAGCCCCAGTAGATGTCCTCGATCTCGTTCGGGTCGAGGTTGGGGTTGCGCAGCAGGATGGATTTCATCAGGTGCGCGGACAAGTCTTCTGCACGCACGTTGCGGAAGGCGCCGCCCTTGGACCGGCCCATCGGGGTCCGGATACAGTCGACAATGACTACGTCTTTCATGAATGGATCTCCTTTCCGCAATCAGTAGAAGGTTTTGCCCTGGGCGGCCATCTCGCGCAAGCGGTCGCTGACGCGGTAGAGCGGGCCCAGGTCGGCATACTGGTCGGCCATGGCGACATAGCGATCCAGACCAATGGTGTCCAGATAGCGGAACACGCCGCCGCGGAAGGGAGGGAAGCCCAGACCGTAGACCAGCGCGATGTCGGCTTCGGCTGGGGTGGCGACTATGCCCTCTTCCAGGCAGAGCACCACCTCGTTGATCATCGGGATCATCATGCGGGCGATGATGGCGTCCTTGTCGAAATCCTGTTTCGGCTTGGCGATGGGGGCCAGCAGCTCGTAAGCAGCGGCATCGGCCACCTTTTTCGGCTTGCCCTTCTTGTCCTGCTCATAGGCGTAGAAGCCCTTGCCGTTCTTCTGACCGAAGCGGCTCGCCTCGTACATCACGTCGATGGCGGTGCGACCTTCCTTGCTCATGCGCGCCGGGAAGCCCTGCGCCATGACATCACCGGCGTGGTGGCCGGTGTCGATGCCGACTACGTCCAGCAGGTAGGCGGGGCCCATCGGCCAGCCGAACTCCTTCTCCATCACTTTGTCGACGGCCGCGAAGTCGGCGCCATCGGCGACCAGCTTGTTGAAGCCGAAGAAGTAGGGGAACAGCACGCGGTTGACGAAGAAGCCCGGGCAGTCGTTGACCACGACCGGGGACTTGCCCATGGCGGCGGCGTAGGCCACCACGCGGTTGATGGTGTCGTCCGAGGTTTGCTCGCCGCGGATGATCTCTACCAGGGGCATGCGGTGCACCGGGTTGAAGAAGTGCATGCCGCAGAAGTTTTCGGGGCGCTTCAGGCTCTTGGCCAGCAGGGAGATGGGGATGGTGGAGGTGTTGCTGGCGAGCACGGCGTCTTCGCCGATCACGCCTTCCACTTCACTCAGCACGGCCGCCTTCACTTTCGGGTTCTCGACCACGGCTTCGACCACCACGTCCACATGCTTGACGTTGTCATAGCTGAGGGTCGGGGTGATGGCGGAGAGCACCTGGCCCATCTTGATGCCGTCGATGCGACCGCGCTCGAGCTGGCCGTTGAGCAGCTTGGTGGCTTCACCCATGCCAAGTGCCAGCGCCTTCTCGTTGATGTCCTTCATCACCGCCGGGATGCCCTTGCTGGCGGACTGGTAGGCGATGCCGCCCCCCATGATGCCGGCACCCAGTACGGCGGCATGGCCGGTGGCCTTGTTTGCCTGCTTGGCGGCCTTCTTGGCCAGTGCCTTGATGTGCTGATCGTTGAGGAAGATGCCGACCAGCGCCTTGGCCACGTCGGTTTTCGCCAGCTTGATGAAGGTGGAGGCTTCGGCGGCCAGCGCTTCGTCCCGACCCATGCCGGCGGCGGCTTCCACCGTCTTCACGGCGGCCATGGGTGCCGGATAGTGTTTGCCCGCCACGGCGGCAACCATGCCGGCGGCGGTGGTGAAGCTCATCATGGCTTCCAGTTTGGAGAGGCGCAGCGGGGCCTTCTTGGCGGCGCGGCGGCCCTGCCAGTCCAGCTTGCCCTTGATCGCGTCCTTGATCATCTGCACGGCGGCGCTCTGCAGCGCATCCGGGGCGACCACGGCATCGATGGCACCCACCTTGAGGGCGTCATCGGCACGGTAATCCTTGCCGGTGGTGATCCACTCCAGCGCGTTGTCGGCGCCGATCACCCGCGGCAGACGGACGGTGCCGCCAAAGCCGGGCATGATGCCGAGCTTGGTCTCGGGCAGACCGATCTTGGCTGTGGTATCGGCCAGCCGGAAGTCGGTGGAGAGAATGGTCTCGCAGCCGCCGCCCAGGGCGTGGCCCTTGATGGCGGAGAGGGTGGGCACCGGCAGATCTTCGATGGCGTTGAAGATGTCGTTGGCCTTTTTCAGCCAGCCGAGCAGATCTTCCTGCGGCAGATCGAACAGTTCCAGGAATTCGGTGATGTCGGCGCCGACGATGAAGGCGTCTTTGCCGGAGGTGAGGATCAGACCTTTTAGTTCACGTTCTTGTTGTAATGCGGCGATCGCTTCGCTCAGGGAGAGCAGGGTAGCGCGATCCAGCTTGTTGACTGAACCCGGAGCATCGAACCTCAGCTCGGCAATGCCGTCGTCGAGGTAGCTGACCGTCAGGGTTTCGCCTTGGTAGATCATGAGAGTGTCTCCTTGTTCCCACATGGTGGGGGGTGGTGCTCCTTTATCCCCAGCAGGGGGCGAGGCTCACTATTGATCCAAAAGGAGACATTTTCAACACCTATTTAAAACATTCGTTTAACACATTTAGAGTAAAAGCCCTTTGCCGCGGCGCAGGCTCGTGCGGACAAAAAAGAGGCGCCTTGTGGCGCCTGTTTCCGATAGGAGGCATGTGTCAGCTGGCCAGCTCTGGCCGATCGCGATACTGGTTCAGTACCTCGGGATCGGCGAGGGCATGGGTGTTGTTGACGGGGCGGTTGTGCACCACTTCCCGTACTGCCAGCTCCACTATCTTGCCGGACTTGGTGCGGGGGATGGCATCCACCTGCAGGATGCGGGCGGGCACGTGACGGGCGGTACAATGCTGCCGCACCTGCTGGCGGATGCGCTCGCGCAGGGGCTCGTCCAGCCTGAGGCCGGCCTTGAGCTTGACGAACAGCACCACCCGCTCGTCCTGTTGCCACTGCTGGCCGATGACGATGCTCTCCTCCACCTCGTCGAGCTGCTCCACGTAGCGGTAAATCTCGCTGGTGCCGATGCGCACGCCGCCTGGATTCAAGGTGGCGTCGGAGCGGCCATAGAAGAGGATGCCGCCGGTCGCGGTCAACTCGATCCAGTCGCCGTGACACCAGACGTTGTCGAAGCGCTCGAAGTAGGCGGCGTGATACTTGTCACCTCTCTCGTCCCCCCAGAAGCCGATGGGCTGGGCCGGGAACGGCTTGGTGCAGACCAGCTCGCCCTTTTCACCCTGCACTGGCTGGCCCGCCTCGTTGAACACCTGGACCGCGAGGCCAAGACCGCGCCCCTGGCTTTCGCCGCGATAGACGGGGCTCAAGGGATTGCCGATGACGAAGCAGGAGCAGATGTCGGTGCCGCCGGAGATGGAGCTGAGCTGCACATCTTCCTTGATGCCCTGATAGACGTAGTCGAACCCCTCGGGGGAGAGGACCGAGCCGGTGCTGCAGATAAGGCGCAGCTGCGGCAATGAGTGGGTCTTGATCGGGGCGTAACCTTGCTTGTGCAGGGCATCGAGATACTTGGCGGAGGTGCCGAACAGGGCGACGCTCTCGTCACGGGCGAGATCCCAGAGTACGTTGCCGTCCGGGTAGAAGGGGGAGCCGTCGTAGAGCACCAGGGTGGCGCCGGAGGCAAGCGCGCTCACCAGCCAGTTCCACATCATCCAGCCGCAGGTGGTGAAGTAGAAGATGCGCTCCCCCGGCTTGATGTCGCAGTGCAACTGGTGCTCTTTCAGGTGTTGCAGCAGGGTACCGCCGATGCCGTGGACGATGCACTTGGGTTTGCCGGTGGTGCCGGACGAATAGAGGATGTAGAGCGGGTCGTTGAAGGCCATGGGCTCGAAGGCGAGCTGGGCCCCGGGTTGGCTCGCGAGCACCTGATGCCAGTCGTGACCGAGCTGCAATGGGTTGCCCAGCAGGGGGATCATGACTGTCTGCTCTATGCTGTCGATCTGGCTCAGCACGCCGGCCACCTTCTCCTGAATGTCGATGGCCTTGCCACCGTAGCGGTAGCCGTCCACTGCAAAGAGCACTCTGGGCCGGGTCTGGCCGAAGCGCTCCACCACGCTGGCTTCGCCGAAATCCGGGCTGGTGGAGGTCCAGATCGCCCCCAGGCTGGTGGTCGCCAGCATGGCCACCACGGTCTCCGGAATATTGGGCAGATAGGCTGCCACCACATCGCCGCGGCCTATGCCCTGGCTACGCAGCCACTGGGCCAGCCTGGCGACCTGATCCCCCAGCTCGCGCCAGCTCAGGGTCTGGCTCGGGCCTCCTTCGATGCGGGAGATGATGGCAGGGCTGTCGTCCTGACGGCGCAGCAGGTTTTCGGCGAAGTTGAGCCGGCTGTCCGGGAACCAGCGGGCGCGCTGCATCTCCTGGCGGTTCTCCGCCACTATGTTGCCGAGCTCCCCCTTGACGCCGCAATGCTGCCACACCAGGGGCCAGAAGCGGGTGGTCTTCTCCACCGACCATTGATAAAGGTCTGCATAGCTGCGCAGTTGCAGGCCGTGGAAGTGATTGACCTCGGCCATGAACTGATGGAGGTTGGAGTGCTGCATCCTGTCCTGATCCGGTGTCCACAGACAAAGGTTTTGCATGAGTCGTTCCTGACGGCTGGTATCTACTGTCTGTGGGCAGTGTATTGAATTGTTTTTTGTTTGTTAATTGTCTGTTTTCGTTTAATAACAAAAACCCTGTAACCTATGCGTTACCTCACGAAGCGAAGGCCTGGTGGCTCGAGCCTTGATTCGCTTGATGTTATGCTGAACCCACATTCGCCCGGAGCAGGACGCCATGAGCAGTTACAGTCAACTTTTTGCCCAGCATCTCGATACCCTGCAGCAGCGCACCCGCGACATACTGCAACAACAGGGGCTCAGCGGCCTGGCCATCCACTCGGGTCAGACCCACCGCATCTTCCTCGACGATCAGGACTATCCGTTTAAGGTGAATCCCCAGTTCAAGGCTTGGTTGCCGGTGCTCGACAACCCCCACTGCTGGTTGCTGGTGGATGGCGTGAGCAAGCCGGTGCTGCTGTTCTACCGGCCCGTGGACTTCTGGCACAAAGTGGCGGATCTGCCCAACGCCTTCTGGGTCGACTTCTTCGATATCCGCTTCCTGACGAGGCCGGAGCAGGTGGCGGATCACCTGCCTGCCAACAAGCAGGAGTGGGCCTATCTGGGAGGGCACCTCGAGGTGGCCGAGCTGCTGGGGCTGGGGCAACCCAATCCGGAGGCGGTGCTCAATTACCTGCACTATCATCGCGCCTACAAGACCCCCTATGAGCTGGAGTGCCTGCGGGATGCGAACCGCATCGGCGTGCGCGGCCACATCGCGGCCAAGGACTCCTTCATGGCGGGGGCGAGCGAGTTCGAGATCAATCTGGCCTACATGAAGGCGGTCGGGCAGGGGGCCAATGAGGCGCCCTACGGCAACATCGTCGCCATCAACCGCAACGCGGCCATCCTGCACTACACCCACCTCTCCACCCAGCGGGTGCCGGACGCGGAGCGCCACTCCTTCCTGATCGATGCCGGGGTGGACGTCCATGGTTATGCCTCCGACATCACCCGTACCTGGGCCTGGCGTCGGGGCGAGTTTGCCGATCTCATCGCCGCGCTGGATACCCAGCAGCAGGAGATCATCAAGGAGATCAAGCCGGGTCGCCGATACAGCGAACTGCACCTGCAGATGCATCACAGGCTGGCGCGCCTGCTGCAAGCCAGCGAGCTGGTGGACATGTCGGTGGACGAGATGATCCACACCGGCGTGACCAACGTCTTCTTCCCCCACGGTCTGGGTCACTTCCTCGGTCTGCAGGTCCACGACGCCGGCGGTTTCATGCAGGACGAGCGCGGCACCCATCTGCCTGCCCCCGAGCAGTTCCCCTATCTGCGCTGCACCCGGGTGATGGAGGTGGGCCAGGTGTTCACGATCGAACCAGGCCTCTACTTCATCGACAGCCTGCTGGAGCCCCTGCGTCAGGGTGAGCAGGGCAAGCGGGTCAACTGGAACAAGGTGGAGGCGCTGCGGCCCTATGGCGGCATCCGCATCGAAGACAACGTGGTGCTGCACGCCAACGGGGTGGAGAACCTGACGAGGCAAGCAGGACTCTGATGGCGGCGGATTACCCCGTACCGGTCGGGCCTGTGGAGGTGAGTGAAGAGATCAAGAAGAGCCGCTTCATCACCTTCATCGCCCACACACCCACAGTGCCGGCCGCCAAGGCCTGGATCGATGACATCAGAGCACAACACCCCGGGGCCCGGCATCACTGCTGGGCCTTCGTCGCAGGGTCCCCGCAGGACAGCCAGGTGTATGGCTTCAGCGATGATGGCGAACCCTCGGGCACGGCGGGCAAACCCATGTTGGCCCAGCTGATGGGGGCAGGCCTCGGTGAGGTCGCCGCCGTGGTGGTGCGTTATTACGGTGGCGTCCTGCTCGGCACCGGTGGCCTGGTCAAGGCCTACGGCGGTGGCGTGGGGGCGGCCCTCAAGCAGCTAGAGACCCGTATCAAACGCCAGCAGACCGCCTCCCTCATCCAGTGTGACTACACCGATATGGGGGCGGTGGAGGCGCTGATCTCTGCCCATCATGGCCAGTTGCTGGCAGCCGACTATGGCGCCAGCGTCACCTTGCAGGTGGCATGGGAAGCCTCCCTGTGGGCCCAGGTGGCGCGAGAATTGACCGACCGAACCCAGGGGCGGGTATCCCTTCGTCCCTTAGATGGCTAGAATCCATCGCTCTTTTAGCCTGAAAAGGGAGCCGGAATGCAGATTCTGAGCATCATTCGTATCGTCGGTCTGCTGGTCGCCCTGTTCAGCTCGACCATGCTGCTGCCTGCGATGGTGGCTTTTGGGTATCGTGATGGCGGCGGTACCGAGTTCGTCAACTCCTTCTTCATCGCCCTGCTGCTCGGCATCCTGCTCTGGTTCCCCAACCGCCACCAGAAGAAAGAACTGAGATCCAAGGAAGGCTTCCTCATCGTGGTGCTGTTCTGGGTGGTGCTGGGCAGCGTGGGTGCGGTCCCCTTCATCATGAGCGACATGCCTGACATGTCGGTCTCCGAGGCCTTCTTCGAGTCATTTTCCGGCCTGACTACCACGGGGGCGACCGTGTTGACCGGGTTGGACGAGCTGCCCAAGGCCTTCCTGTTCTATCGCCAGTTGCTGCAATGGCTGGGGGGCATGGGGATCATCGTACTGGCCGTCGCCGTGCTGCCGCTGCTCGGGATCGGGGGCATGCAGCTCTATCGCGCCGAGATCCCGGGGCCGGTCAAGGACAACAAGGTCACCCCGCGCATCGCCGAGACGGCCAAGGCGCTCTGGTTCATCTATCTGCTGCTCACCTCCCTCTGCGCCCTGGCTTACTGGATGGCGGGGATGACGCTATTCGATGCCATCTGCCACTCCTTTTCCACCCTGTCGGTGGGGGGCTTCTCGACCCACGACGCCAGCATCGGTTTCTTCGACAGCCCGGCCATCAACCTGATCACCGTGCTCTTCCTGCTGCTGGCGAGCGTCAACTTCGCGCTGCACTTCATGGTGTTTGCCCACAAGCCGGTACGTGTGAGCAGCTACCTGCGGGACTCGGAGCTCAAGGTGTTCCTGAGCATCCAGTGCGTGCTGGTGCTGATCTGTTTTGTCTCCCTGCTGCTCCACGGCCACTACGATACCTGGCAGGATGCGCTCAACCACGGCCTGTTCCAGGCCGTGTCCCTCGGTACGACCACAGGCTACAGCACCACGAGCTATGCGGAGTGGCCCTCCTTCCTGCCCATGCTGCTGATGTTCTCCGCCTTCATCGGCTGCTGCGCCGGCAGTACCGGGGGGGGCATCAAGGTAATGCGCTTCATGATCCTGTTCCTGCAGGGGATGCGCGAGCTCAAGCGACTGGTGCATCCACGCGCTATCTATACCCTGAAGCTGGGGCGCCGGGCGGTCCCCGAGCGTATCGTGGAAGCTGTGTGGGGCTACTTCGCCACCTATATCATCCTGTTCTTCATCTTTATGCTGCTGCTGTTGATGACGGGGCTGAACGAGGTGACGGCCTTCTCAGCCGTGGCGGCTGCATTCACCAACGTGGGGCCCGGGCTGGGGGAGGTGTCGGCCAACTTCGGTAATATCTCGGCCACGGCGCAATGGATACTGATCGTGGCCATGCTGTTTGGACGATTGGAAATCTTCACACTTCTGGTACTGTTTACTCCTGCATTCTGGCGTAGTTGAGGTTGGTATGGACAAGATTTTGGTGCTTTATTCTTCCCGTGACGGGCAAACACGGAAAATTGTGGATGTCATGCTGGAGGAAATATCAGGATGCGAAGTAGTCATGCAGGACCTGCACACCCTGCCCATGTGTAACCTCAGCAAATATGCCAAGGTGTTGATCGGCGCCTCCATCCGCTACGGCA
>NZ_CP077363.1:1445000-1650000 GCF_019048365.1 Aeromonas sp. FDAARGOS 1415
AATACCACCCTTGTATGTTTGATGTTCTAACGCAGGCCCATGAATCTGGGCCGCGGACAGTGCCTGGTGGGTAGTTTGACTGGGGCGGTCTCCTCCCAAAGAGTAACGGAGGAGCACGAAGGTTGGCTAATCCTGGTCGGACATCAGGAGGTTAGTGCAATGGCATAAGCCAGCTTAACTGCGAGACGGACAGGTCGAGCAGGTACGAAAGTAGGTCATAGTGATCCGGTGGTTCTGAATGGAAGGGCCATCGCTCAACGGATAAAAGGTACTCCGGGGATAACAGGCTGATACCGCCCAAGAGTTCATATCGACGGCGGTGTTTGGCACCTCGATGTCGGCTCATCACATCCTGGGGCTGAAGTCGGTCCCAAGGGTATGGCTGTTCGCCATTTAAAGTGGTACGCGAGCTGGGTTCAGAACGTCGTGAGACAGTTCGGTCCCTATCTGCCGTGGGCGTTGGATGATTGAAGGGAGTTGCTCCTAGTACGAGAGGACCGGAGTGAACGAACCTCTGGTGTTCGGGTTGTCACGCCAGTGGCACTGCCCGGTAGCTAAGTTCGGAATCGATAACCGCTGAAAGCATCTAAGCGGGAAGCGAGCCCTGAGATGAGTCATCCCTGACCCCTTGAGGGTCCTAAAGGGCCGTTGGAGACCACAACGTTGATAGGTGGGGTGTGTAAGCGCGGCGACGTGTTGAGCTAACCCATACTAATTACCCGTGAGGCTTAACCATACAACACCCAAGAAGTGTTCTGGGCCTGTAGCAAGTGCATGAACTACTTACAAATTCAGTGATAGCGAGGCAGCACACTAGCCAAGTCGTTATTCACGTCAGCTTTCCAAGATTGAAGATTTTGCCTGGCGGCAATAGCGCAGTGGAACCACCTGACCCCATGCCGAACTCAGAAGTGAAACGCTGTAGCGCCGATGGTAGTGTGGCATTCGCCATGCGAGAGTAGGACACTGCCAGGCACCCAATTGAAGAAGCCCGCTCATTCGAGCGGGCTTTTTTATTGCCTGAAATTTCTCATCCCCACCATTTTCTGGTGCTAGGCCCCTTCTGCCTCATCGGCACAGAGCAGCGCCATGTTGACAACCCCGTCCTCCAGCTGGATATCGATCTTGAAGCCGAGTCGCCTGGCCAGATTGATCATACCGCGATTGCTGGGCATGGTCATGCCCGACAATTGGCCAATGCCTCGCTCTTTCGCGTAGCGCACAATCTTCTCCATCATCAGTTTGCCGAGCCCCAGCCCCTTCAAATCAGAGCGCACCAGGATGGCAAACTCTGCATCTGACTGATCCGGACTGGCAATGGCTCGAACCACCCCCAGGATCTGCTGGCTGAAAGGACCGTCCTGCCCCACGGCGACGAAGGCCATCTCCCGGTCGTAATCGATCTGGGTCATGCGGGCCAGTTCCTCGTGTCCCAGCTCCCCCACGTCGGCGAAGAAGCGCTTGTACCTGTCCTCATCGGACACCAGCTTTACGAACTGCTTGTGGGCAGGCTCATCCTCGGGGCGGATGGGGCGCAGCAGCACATGACTCTTGTCCTTGAGCCAGGCGCCCTCTTCCAGCTCGGTCGGATAGGGGCGGATAGCGAGCGGCAGCATCTGTTGCCCTCTCTCCATCAGGACGAGACGGGCATCAAGGATCACCATCTCATCGCCACAGGCCTGCAGCGGATGCAGGTCCAGCTCTTGTATCTCGGGGAAGGCCAGCAGCAGCTCGGAGAGCTGGCACAGCACCTGGCCCAGAGCGTCGATATCGAGCCGTATTGGGCTGGCCTGCTCGCGGATCTTGCCGTCCTTGAGGGCTCCGATGATCTGGTAGCGCGCCAGCGCCTGGTTGAGGGGCGGGAGGGCCGCGACCATTTCGTGAGGCTCGGCGCCGGATTCGCCAAGCAGGATGACGGGTCCGAAGACGGGATCCTGCTGCAACCTGATCCGCAGCTCCAGTCCGCCGCTGCGGCGCGCCATACGCTGTACCAGCAGGCCTTCGATACGGGCACCCGGGTCGTGCTGACGTACCCTGTCCAGGATGGCATCCGCCGCCTGAGCCACCTCCGCCGAGGTTCGCAGATTCAGCATGACGCCGTGCACTTCTGACTTGTGAGCGATGTCGGGTGAGCGCAGCTTCACTGCCACCGGGTAACCGATCTGCTCTGCCGTCAGGGCGGCTTCGATAGAATCGGTGACGATCCAGGTCGCCAGAGTGGACAGTCCGGCGGCCTGCATGATGGGTTGGACCAGGTGGGTATCCAGCACCCGCTGCTGGCGATCCAGCGCCTGCTGGAGCAGCTGCTGGCAGCGTTCGACATCGAGCCGGTCCCCGTGCAGGGAGGCCGGGGTTTCCATCAGCTGCTTCTGGTTGCGGCGATATTCCACCATGTGCATGAAGGCGGTGACGGCGCTCTCCGGGGTGCGATAGGTGGGGATCCCCGCCTCGTTGAACAGGCGACGTCCCTCCTGGGCGGAGTATTCCCCCGCCCAGTTGGTGAGGATGTTGAAGCGACGAGCACGGGGATGCTGCCTGATGAAGTCGATCAGGCTGCTGGCGAGGGTCGCACCACGGGCGGTGAGGGAGGGGGCGTGGATCAGCAGGATGGCATCGGCAGCCTCCCCCTGCAGCAGGGCCTCCAGTGCACTCTTGTAGGACTCGATATCGGCATCGCTGCCGATGTCGAGTGGTGCCATCGCCAGCTTGCCGCCGCGCGCCAGCAGCACATCGGCGGCCATGTTGGCCAGACCCCGCCCATTGGAGAGGATGGCGAGCCGCTCTCCCTTGAGGGTCAGGGAGTGGCTCAGGGTCTCGACGGTGGCGAACAGCTCGTGGGTATCCCGGACGCGCAGCATGCCGGCCCGGCGGATGGCGGCATCATAGACGTTGTCGAGGCCATTGGCCGGGTCGTGCCGCCCGCTCTTGAGGACCAGGATGGGCTTGTTGCGCGAGGCGGCGCGGGCGGCGGAGAGAAAGTGCCTCGCATCGTGCAGCTTGTCCATGTAGATCAGAATGGCGCGGGTCGTCCCGTCGCGGGAGAGCTGATCCAGCAGCTGGCCGAAGTCGATGTCGCAGTGATCCCCCAGGGAGATGAAGGCCGAGAAGCCTATCTCGCGCTGCTTGGCCCAGTCGAGGATGGTGGTGCTGACCGCCGCCGACTGGGAGAGAAACGCCACCTGCCCCGGGGTGGCGGCGATGGGGGAGAAGCTGGCATTGATGCCCTGGCCCGGCAGCAGCATGCCCATGCTGTTGGGGCCGAGCAAACGGATACCGTACTGCCGGCACAGCGCTCTGAGCCGTTGGCGCTCGTCACCGGAGAACTGGGCGGCCAGGATGATGGCCGCCCCCGTCCCCTTCTTGCCGAGCTCCTCGATGAGTGGCAGCACCCGTTCGCGCCGGGTGCAGACGATGGCGAGATCCGGGGAGAGGGGGAGACTCTCGACATCAGGATAGGCGAGTACCCCGGCGACGGACTGGCTGTGGGGGGCAACCGGCAGTATGGGGCCCTGGAACTGGCCCGCAAGCAGGTGTCTGATGACCACATGCCCGGCTTTTTGCGGATCGCCGGAGGCTCCGATGACGGCGATAGAGTGGGGTTTGAAGAGCCGATCCAGGCCGCTTTGTTTCATGGGCACTCCTGAGGACGACCCCCGGGTCGAGGGTGACGGATGGTGCCAGTCTAATACGCTTTGCGCGTTCGTTCTGTGACCGGTTGCGGATCACGATCGGGTGAGGGCATTGGCGCGCAGATAAAATCGCAGCTCTCCCTGGATGCATTGCACCGTGGCGAGGTGCCGGTCCTGCAGGTAGATCTCCTGCTCCCGATCGAGTTCATGGCGTTGTATCCCCAGACTCTGCAGATATTCTGCGAACAGGATGGCGCTCCGGATTTCGACAAGATGCTGGCTCATGTGCTATTCCCTGATGATGGCTGTTTGGGCCGGCCAGTCTCCCCCCTTCTCCCCCGCTTTCATACTGATACATTTGACACTTGATAACTGTGTATCGGCAGTCACGACACCCCGTCGCAGGGTCAGCGCGTGCCACCCTGGCCGCGCGCCGTATCCCAGAAGGCGCGGATCAGCGGTTCTTCCAGCCGCTTCTTGAGCACGGCGATGCCGACGTCGAACGGTTTGAGCGCCGGTTTGGGCTCGACGATGCGTACCTTGTCACCCATGGGGCTGTGATCGATCACGGCGGCGGGGACCACGCCGACGCCGAAGCCGAGGGCCACCATGGCGACGATGCCCTCATTGCCCGCCACCTCGGCATAGAGGTTGGGGGCTATCCCCTTGTTGCGAAACCACTGGTCACAGCGCTTTCTGGCCAGCCCCTGCTCGGAGAGGATGAGGGGCAGCCGTTCCCAGTCCGGCTCGCCCTGCTGGAACCACTGGCTCTGCTGGGGGGCATTGCGTGGGGCGATGAAGACCAGCGGCACCTGCTGCAGACTGGCAAATTCCAGCTTGGAGGAGAGGGCATCCGGGCGTGCGGCGATGGCGAGGTCGGCCTCGTCCGCCAGGATCTTGTCCACCGCCAGGGCCGGGTCGCCGGTCTCCAGCTTGATCTCCAGCTGGGGGTAGCGGCGGCGAAAGCGCTCCAGCACCTCGGGCAGCAGGAAGTAGCTGGCGGTGACCGAGCAGAACACCCGCAGCCGCCCCTGCAGCGGTTCGTCGCTGCGCTTGAGTTCCTGCTTGAGCTGGCGCCACTCCTGCAACAGGGCTCCTCCAAACTCTCGCAGCTTCTCCCCCGCCGGGGTGAGCCGTACCGAGCGATTGTCCCGCTCGAACAGCACGCAGCCGGTCTCCTGTTCCAGCCGCTGGATGGCGCGGCTCAGGGTGGAGGGACTGACCGCCATGGCATCGGCGCTTTTGCCGAAGTGGAGGGAGTCGGCGAGGTGGAGAAACAGCTCGAGATTGCGAAGGTCCATCTATCTATTCCTGGGGGCGCACGGCGCCGAGTCGTCAGTACCGCCCGTATCCTGCCCGGGTTGGCACCCGAAATGGGGCTATCCGGGGTGGGAAATGGCGGGGCGTCACATTTCAATTATTGCAACGTACTGTTTCGAATATATCAGTTCAGGCAATAAGTGTCCCGCGCTATAGTGGTTTGGACAACGCCGTTACCCGGCATGGAATCAATCGAACGGAGCAATCACCATGGCTAATTATTTCAACACCCTGAACCTGCGCCAGCAGCTGGCCCAGCTGGGCAAGTGTCGTTTCATGCAGCGCGAAGAGTTCGCGGACGGTTGTGCGGCGCTCAAGGGCAAGAAGGTGGTGATTGTGGGCTGTGGCGCCCAGGGCCTGAACCAGGGCCTGAACATGCGCGACTCCGGGCTGGATATCTCCTACGCCCTGCGCAAGGCCGCCATCACCGAGAAGCGTGCCTCCTGGCAGAAGGCCACCGACAATGGCTTCGTGGTCGGCACTTATGAAGATCTGATCCCGACCGCCGATCTGGTGCTGAACCTGACTCCGGACAAGCAGCACTCCGACGTGGTGAAAACCGTGATGCCGCTGATGAAGCAGGGCGCCGCACTGGGTTACTCCCACGGCTTCAACGTGGTGGAAGAGGGTCAGCAGATCCGCTCCGACATCACCGTCGTCATGGTCGCCCCCAAGTGCCCGGGTACCGAGGTGCGTGAAGAGTACAAGCGCGGCTTCGGTGTACCGACCCTGATCGCCGTGCACCCGGAGAACGATCCCCAGGGCGAGGGCATGGCCATCGCCAAGGCGTGGGCTTCTGCCACCGGCGGCGATCGTGCCGGCGTGCTGGAATCCTCCTTCGTCGCGGAAGTGAAATCCGACCTGATGGGCGAGCAGACCATCCTCTGCGGCATGCTGCAGGCCGGTTCCCTGCTCTGCTACGACAAACTGGTTGCCGAGGGTACAGATCCCGCTTATGCCGGCAAGCTGATCCAGTTCGGCTGGGAGACCATCACCGAGGCCCTGAAGCAGGGCGGCATCAGCCTGATGATGGACCGTCTCTCCAACCCGGCCAAGCTGCGTGCCTTCGAGCTGTCCGAGCAACTGCGCACCCTGATGCGCCCGCTGTTCGAGAAGCACATGGATGACATCATCGCCGGCGAGTTCTCCCGCGGCATGATGGCTGACTGGGCCGAAGACGATGCCAAGCTGTTCGGCTGGCGCGAAGAAACAGGCAAGTCCGCCTTCGAAAATGCCCCTGCCTATGCCGGCAAGATCGCCGAGCAGGAGTACTTCGACAACGGCGTGGTCATGGTGGCCATGGTCAAGGCGGGTGTCGAGCTGGCGTTCGAGACCATGGTGGCCTCCGGCATCTACGAAGAATCCGCCTACTACGAGTCTCTGCACGAGCTGCCGCTGATCGCCAACACCGTTGCCCGCAAGCGTCTGTACGAGATGAACGTGGTCATCTCCGACACTGCGGAGTACGGCAACTACCTGTTCGCCAACGCCGCCGTGCCGCTGCTGCGCGAGCACTTCATGCCGACCCTGCAGGCCGGGGATCTGGGCAGCGCCCGCGCCGAGAGCAAGGCCGTGGACAACCTGGCCCTGCTGGCTGCCAACGAAGCGACCCGCAACCACCCGATCGAGAAGATCGGCCAGACCCTGCGCGGCTACATGAAGGACATGAAGCGCATCGCCGTCGGCGGCTAATCTGGCATGACCCGCAACCATGCCTGGTGCGAGAAGATCGGCCAGACCCTGCGCGGTTACATGAAGGACATGAAGCGTATCGCCGTCGGCGGCTAATCTGGCATGACCCGCAACCATGCCTGGTGCGAGAAGATCGGCCAGACCCTGCGTGGCTACATGAAGGACATGAAGCGCATCGCCGTCGGCGGCTAAGCCTTCGCTGCGCAGCATCAGAAGGGGCGGGGATGACGATTCCCGTTACTGGCCGGCTTAGACACCTGGCCAGTCGTCCGGATGATGCAAGCAGACCGGTTGAAGCCAACAAAAAAGCCCCGCTCATCGAGCGGGGCTTTTGCATTCAGGAGGGCGTGAGCAATCAGGCCTTCCAGGCTTTCCAGGTGTTGATCAGGCCGTTGGTGGAGCCGTCGTGGCTGGTGACCACCTCGTCGTTGCCCAGTTCCGGCAGGATCTTGTTGGCCAGCTGCTTGCCCAGCTCCACACCCCACTGATCGAAGCTGAAGATGTTCCAGATCGCGCCCTGCACGAAGATCTTGTGCTCGTACATGGCGATCAGGGAGCCGAGGGTCTTCGGGGTCAGGCTCTTGAACAGGATGCTGTTGGTCGGGCGGTTGCCTTCGAACACCTTGAACGGCACCAGCTCTTTAACTTGGTCGAGCGTCTTGCCGGCGGCCAGGAACTCGGCCTCCACGGCCTCCTTGCTCTTGCCGAAGGCCAGGGCCTCGGTCTGGGCGAAGAAGTTGGCCAGCAGTTTCGGATGGTGGTCACCGATGGGGTTGTGGCTGATGGCCGGGGCCAGGAAGTCGCAGGGGATCAGCTTGGTGCCCTGGTGGATCAGCTGGTAGAAGGCGTGCTGGCCGTTGGTACCCGGCTCACCCCAGATGATGGGGCCGGTCTGGTAGTCGACTTTGTTGCCGTCGCGGTCCACGTACTTGCCGTTGGACTCCATGTTGCCCTGCTGGAAGTAGGCGGGGAAGCGGTGCATGTACTGGTCGTAGGGCAGGATGGCTTCGGATTCGGCGCCGTAGAAGTTGTTGTACCACAGGCCGATCAGGGCCAGCAGCACGGGCACGTTCTGCTCATAGGCGGCAGTGGCGAAGTGCATGTCCATCTCGAAGGCGCCTTGCAGCAGGGCCTCGAAGTGTTCGAAACCGAGGGAGAGGGCGATGGGCATGCCGATGGCGGACCAGGAGGAGTAGCGGCCGCCGACCCAGTCCCAGAACTCGAACATGTTGGCGGTGTCGATGCCGAACTCGGCCACGGCTTTGCCGTTGGTGGAGAGGGCGGCAAAGTGCTTGGCGACGTGCGCCTTGTCGCCGGCGTGGCCGAGGAACCAGTCGCGGGCGGTCAGGGCGTTGGTCATGGTCTCCTGAGTGGTGAAGGTCTTGGAGGCCACCAGGAAGAGGGTGGTTTCCGGATCGATCTTCTTCAGGGTCTCGGCGATGTGGGTGCCGTCGACGTTGGAGACGAAGTGCATCTCCAGGTGATTCTTGTAGGGGCGCAGGGCCTCGGTGATCATGACGGGGCCCAGATCGGAGCCGCCGATGCCGATGTTGACCACGTGCTGGATCGGTTTGCCTGTATAGCCCTTCCACTCACCGGAGATGACCTTCTCGCAGAAACCCTTCATCTTGGCCAGCACGGCGTTGACTTCCGGCATCACGTCCTTGCCGTCCACCTCGATGGGGCAATCGGAACGGTTGCGCAGGGCGGTGTGCAGCACGGCGCGCCCTTCGGTCATGTTGATCTTGTCGCCGTTGAACATGGCATCGATGGCGCTGCGCAGGTCGGTTTCGTTGGCCAGGTTGACCAGCAGCTTGAGGGTCTCCTCGGTGATCAGGTTCTTGGAGTAGTCGACCAGGATGTCGCCACCGAAGGTGAGGGAGAACTTGTCGAAACGTTGGGGATCCTGTGCGAACAGATCCTTGAGACGGCTCTCCTTGTTAGCTGCAAAATGGGCTTCCAGTGCCTGCCAGGCCTGGGTCCGGGTCGGATTGATGTTTTTCATAGGATTCCTGAAATGCCAAGTTGTGTTTGAACCTTGCAGGCAAGGCTCCCGCCAAACCTTCTTATTCGAGCATTATACCGGGCGCTGCGTTCAGCCCGTGTAACAGAGCTTTACCAATTGTCTGCACCGAAGGAGTTTACAACCAAAACGCGGCGATTATGAGCCACCCGTGGCCGCAGGATCTTGCGTTGGCGCATGCTTGGCCTGGCTTGCACGGGTGAAAGGGTTTTCAGCCCGGGGCCGGAGAGACACTGTGCCCATCCCCTCGAATGACGCCTGGCAATACACCTTTTCGTCGATTTTATGCGCAAACGCAAACTTGCTCCGTCCGGAGCCGGTTATTATCCGACCAGATGGACGATTCTCCCAGGGATGGCCAGGTTATTGGAACGAGGAGATCGACATGAAACGCGTACTGTCCCTGTTTGCCCTGAGCCTGATCGCCACCGGTCTCATCGGCCTGCTGACCCTGGCATTGACGACGGCCGCACCGACGCTCGAGATGCGGGTGCTGGCGGTCATGGGGGCCGTGCTGGGGGGCTATGTGCTGATACAGCCGCTGCTCAACCGGTTGGCCAGACGGCTGGCCTGAGTTCGGCTGAGCACAGTGACGAGGCAAAGGAGGCCGGCCCGGGTGACCGGGGCCCAGAAACGACAATGCCAGCCCGGGGGCTGGCATTGTCGCATTCAGGGGATCAGGCCTGCGTTTTTTGCATGTGCATGACCATCTGAGGGAAGGGGATCTCGATGCCTTCGGCGTCGAAGGTCAGTTTCACCTTCTCGTGGAAGTCGAACCAGACACCCCAGTAGTCGCCGGTCTTGACCCAGGGACGCACCACGATATTGACCGAGGAGTCGGCCAGCGCGGCGACGGCGATGGTAGCGGCCGGATCTTTGAGGATGCGCGGCTCTTCGCTCACCAGGCGCTCGAGGATCTGCTTGGCCTTGCGCAGGTCTGAGTTGTAACCGATGCCGAAGGTCATGTCGACGCGACGGGTATCCATGCGGGAGTAGTTGACTATGGTGCCGTTGAGGATGGCGGAGTTCGGTACCACCACCATCTTGTTGTCACCTGAGGTGAGGGTGGTGGTGAACAGTTGCACCGCCTGAACCACGCCGTTGGTGCCGGCCACTTCGATGAATTCCCCCGCCTTGATGGGGCGGAAGATGATGAGCAGGAAGCCGGCCGCGAAGTTGGAGAGCGACCCCTGCAGTGCCAGGCCGATGGCCAGACCGGCGGCACCTATGATGGCCACGAAGGAGGCGGTTTGCACACCGACCCTGCCCAGGGCGGCGATCACCACGAACACCAGTATGGTGTACTTGAGGATGCTGCCGACGAATTCGGTGATGGTGGTATCGAGCTTGCGGCTCTGCATCACCTTGACGGCACCACCACTGAGCAGGTTGGCGGCGATGTAACCGACCAGCAGGGTGAGCAGGGCAGCGGTGATGTTGACCGCATACTCGATGATCAGCCCCTGGTTGTTGACCAGCCAGGTTTGCGCTTCGGTAATGATCTCGGGTTCCATAGGATATCCTGTTGGTTTGAAGGTGGATGGCGCATGAATCTAACACCTGAACGCGACAGTCTGGGTCGCATCTGGTGCTTATTTCCTGTCATGGCACGCTGTCATAAAAAACAAGGGAGGCCAAGGCCTCCCTGTGTACTCGCCCTTTTCGGGTCAGGTTGTCTCAACTCCGCAACAGTTGACTGCGCATGAATTGCCACTGGTCCTCGACGCCGGCGGTGGGCTTGAGCTTGCACTCGGAGCGGACGTGTTGGTTGATCCGCCCTTCGGTATCAGCTTTGCAGCAGCTGGCTGCGCATGAACTGCCACTGGTCCTCGAAGCCGGCGGTGGGCTTGAGCTTGAACTCGGAACGAACGAATTGGCTTATCCGGCCCTCTGCATAAGCCAGCAGCAGGTTGGCGAGCATGGTCTCGTCGAGCTGGAAGCCCTGGCCTTCCCGCAGGCGCTTCTCCCGCAGCGCCTGCTTGAGCTGGGTCTCCAGCTTGTCGAACAGGACACTGATGCGATCCCGCAGCCGATCGTGCTCCCCCAGCAGGGCGTCGCCGTTGAGGATGCGGGTGATACCCGGGTTGCGTTCGGCGAACACCAGCAGCAGCTGCAGTATGTGGTGGCAGCGGGCCATGGTGTCCTTCTCTTCGGCCATGATCAGGTTGACCCGTGACAGCAGGGAATCCTCGATGAAGTCGATCAGCCCCTCGAACATCCTCGCCTTGCTGGGAAAATGCCGGTAGAGGGCCGCCTCTGACACACCCACCTCGGCCGCCAGGCGAGCCGTGGTGATGCGCTGGCCCGGGCTGGTTTCCAGCATGTGGGCGAGTGCCTGCAGGATCTGATCGCGCCGACTCTGTTTCTGGTTACTGCTTGCCATGGATTCCCCTAAAAAAACAATGGCTTGATTCTGTTATTTGGCACGTGCCCCAAGGGGCCGTGTGGTCTTGTTATTGGCGACCAGAAGAACCAAACCCGCCTTCACCCCGTTCACTCTGATTGAACTCGTCGACCAGCTGGAAGCTGGCCTGAACCACCGGCAGGATCACCAGCTGGGCGATGCGCTCGCCGGGCTGCATGGTGAAGCTGTCGTTGCCGCGATTCCACACCGAGACCATCAGCTGGCCCTGGTAATCGGAATCGATCAGGCCCACCAGGTTGCCCAGTACGATGCCGTGCTTATGGCCGAGGCCGGAGCGGGGCAGGATGGTGGCACACAGACCCGGATCCTGGATGTGGATGGCCAGCCCGGTCGGCACTAGCGTGGTGTCGCCCGGGGCCAGGGTCAGCGGGGCATCCAGCAGGGCGCGCAGATCCATGCCGGCGGAGCCGGGCGTGGCGTAGGCGGGCAGCGGGAAGTCGGTGCCGATGCGGGCATCCAGAATTTTCAGTTCAATTTGTGTCGTCATGAATATTGTTCAATTGGATCGCCGGGCGATCGGGTGGTTCAGCGGGTGCCTGTGGGGCACCCGGCATGTTCAATGGGCCCGGGAGCGGGCTCAAGGTCGATAGTGGCGTGCAATCAGGGCGACAAGATGACGAGCCAGCGTCAGCTTATCGGCCAGGGGCAGCGCGGCTTGACCCCCTTGCCAGAAGACGGTCAGGGCGTTGTCATTGGCATTGAAGCCCTGGCCGGCACGGGACACATCGTTGGCAGCGATCATGTCCAGCCGTTTGCGTCGCAATTTGTCGAGGGCGTATTGTTCCACATCCACGGTTTCGGCGGCAAATCCGACGGTGAAGGGTTTGTCTGACCTGGCTCCCACATCGGCGATGATGTCGGGATTCTTGACCAGGGTCAGGACCATCTGGTCGTTGTCGCCGGTCTTCTTGATCTTCTGGCTGGCCACCTGCTCGGGGCGGTAATCGGCGACGGCGGCGCAGCCGATGAAGAGATCGCACTCGCCAACCCGGCTCATCACCGCCTCATGCATCTGCTGGGCACTCTCCACATCGACCCGCTCCACCCCGGGGGGCGTTGGCAGGCTGACGGGGCCGCTCACCAGGATCACCTCGGCGCCCGCCTCGCGGGCGGCGCGGGCGATGGCATAGCCCATCTTGCCGGAGCTGTGGTTGCTGATGTAGCGCACCGGATCCAGCGCCTCGCGGGTCGGTCCCGCGGTGAGCAGCAGCCTGACGCCTGCCAGCAGGGGCTCGGCGGCGAGCTGCTGGCAGCAGCGCTCTACCAGGTCGAGGGGATCCAGCATACGGCCGGGACCCACGTCGCCGCAGGCCTGGCTGCCGGAGTCCGGCCCCCAGAGCTGGATGCCGCGATTGGCCAGAGTTTGGAGGTTGGCCTGGGTGGCGGCGTTCAGATACATCTGCTGGTTCATGGCCGGCGCCAGGGCAACCGGGGCCGGGGTGGCCAGACAGAGGGTGGTGAGCAGTTCGTCCGCCATGCCGGCGGCCATGCGGGCCATCAGGTTGGCGCTGGCGGGGGCGATCAGCACCAGATCGGCCCATTTGGCCAGCTCGATGTGGCCCATGCCCGCCTCGGCGGCCGGATCCAGCAGGCTGTCCGAGACCGGGTATCCGGAGACGGCCTGCAGGGTCAGCGGCGTGATGAACTCCTTGGCGGAGCGGGTCATCACCACGCGCACCTCGGCCCCCTGATCTTTCAGGCGGCGCACCAGCTCGGCACTCTTGTAGGCGGCGATGCCACCGCTGACACCCAACAGGATACGTTTATCGGCCAATCTCATCTGCTGTATCTCTTCCGGCTCAATCTGACTGGTCGGCTAAGATAGCACAGCCGGTGGGTGGCGACAGAGGCTGACATGGGGGAGTTGTGGTCGGGCTCGCGGGATTCTTTGCTATGTTTTCTCTCAATAGGCAGACAGGGAGAGACAAATGAGCATCAAGGAGTGGCCTGAAGAGGAGCGCCCACGGGAAAAGTTGCTGCGCCGCGGAGCGACGGTGCTCTCCGATGCCGAACTGCTGGCCATCTTCCTGCGCACCGGGGTGAGCGGGTTGAGTGCAGTGGATCTCTCCCGCCAGCTGTTGCGGCAGTTTGGCTCCCTGCGGGCGTTGCTCGGGGCCGAACAGCAGACCTTCTGCGAAGCGCATGGCCTCGGACCGGCCAAGTACGCACAACTGCAGGCCGTGCTGGAGATGGGCAGGCGCCATCTGGCCGAGCAGCTGCAACGGGGGGAGGCGCTCACCTCGCCCGGGCTCACCCGGGCCTATCTGCAGGCCCAGTTGCGGGATCGGCCGCGGGAGGTCTTTGCGCTGCTGCTGCTCGATAACCAGCACAGGGTCATCCAGTTTGTCGAACTTTTTTACGGTACGCTGGACGCTGCGAGCGTCTGGCCCAGGGAAATCGTGCAGATCGCGCTCAAACATAATGCAGCCGCCGTGATTCTGGCGCATAATCACCCATCCGGCGTGGCCGAGCCCAGTCGGGCCGACCGCCAGATCACGGATCGGATCCTGGCCGCCCTGGCCCTGGTCGATATCAGAGTGCTGGATCACCTGGTGATCGGTGACGGCATCACGGTTTCTTTTGCAGAGCGTGGTTGGCTATAGACTGGGCTCTGGCACTGTATTAGTTGATCTTTGATCACGGATGCTGTATAAAATGCCGCCTTCTGTTTGCCCCGCAATCGAAGGCCAGCGGGGCAGATATTTGCTCGAGCAATGAAGTAAGATTTGGAGAGACTGACATGTCTAGAGTATGCCAAGTAACCGGCAAGCGCCCGGCAGTTGGTAACAACCGTTCGCACGCTAACAACGCTACCAAGCGTCGTTTCCTGCCGAACCTGCACACTCACCGTTTCTGGGTTGAGAGTGAAAAACGCTTCGTGAGCCTGCGCGTATCCGCAAAAGGCATGCGTATCATCGACAAGCGCGGCGTTGAAGTGGTTCTGGCTGAACTGCGTGCCAGCGGCGTTAAGGTATAAGGAATTAGATCATGGCTAAAGGTATTCGCGATAAGATTCGCCTGAACTCCAGCGCCGGTACTGGTCACTTCTATACCACTACCAAGAACAAGCGCACCATGCCCGAAAAAATGGAGATCAAGAAATTTGATCCCGTGATTCGTCAGCATGTGATCTACAAAGAAGGCAAAATCAAGTAATTACTTGGTTTTGCTGCAAAAACCCGGCCTTGTGCCGGGTTTTTTTATGGTCGGAATTCAGTACACTGCCGGTTGGAAGGGAGGCTTGCCATGTTTAAATTGAGCCGCAAAGGCTGGAACAACGTGATCATCGTGGGCGTGCTGATCGTCATTACCCTGCTGCACCGGCTCGAGCAGGTGCAGCAGGAAAACAGCGCCCAGCGACCACGCCCCTTGTTGCCGGCGGATGCCGTGGTGTTGACCTGGCAGGGACCGAGCTGGCAGATAGAGCGCATCGGCCAGGGGTGGCGCAGCGGGCCGGATCTGGGGCTCGACAGCGCCCAGCTGGCCGCCCGTATCGACGCGTGGCAGGGCTGGTTGCTGCCGCCGGGGGAGGCCGTGCGCGGCGCGCCGGTCACCCTCAAGATCTGGATCGCCGGCCAGAGCGATCCCGTCGAGGTAGGGCTCTATCAGGACGACGGCAAATTTGGCGCCCTGTTGCCCCCCTCGACCTGGCTCAGTCTGAGTCAGGCGCAATACCGCGATCTGATGCGGCCCACCCCCTAACCACGCCCTGAGCGAGAGGCCCGTCTATGCCTGAATTACCGGAAGTTGAAGTCAGCCGCCAGGGGATCTCGCCCTGGCTCACCGGCATCAAGGTGACCCGCGTGGTGGTGCGGGACGGCCGGCTGCGCTGGCCCGTGCCTGGCGAAATCCAGGAGCTGGTGGATCTCGTCATTCACCGGGTCCGCCGCCGCGCCAAGTACCTGCTGCTGGAGACCGACTTCGGTACCGCCATCCTGCATCTGGGCATGTCAGGCAGCCTGCGGGTACTGGACATCGGCACCCCGGCCGAGAAGCACGATCACGTGGACATCGAGCTGGCCAACGGCAAACTGCTGCGGCTCAACGATCCGCGCCGTTTCGGTGCCCTGCTGTGGACCCGTGAACCGGCCGAGGCGCACGCCCTGCTCGCCAAGCTGGGGCCGGAGCCGCTCACCGACGCCTTCAGCGCCGATTATCTGCGGGAGCGGGCCAAGGGGCGCAGCACCGCCATCAAGCTGTTCCTGATGGACAACCATGTGGTGGTCGGGGTGGGCAACATCTACGCCAACGAGGCGCTCTATGCCGCCGGCATTCACCCCAAGCGGGCGGCGGGCAACATCAGCGCCGAGCGGCTGGGCAACCTGGTGAGCGAGATCAAGAGGGTGCTGACCGAAGCCATTCGGCAGGGGGGCACCACCCTCAAGGATTTCACCAGCGCCGACGGCAAGCCGGGCTATTTCGTCCAGCAGCTGCAGGTCTATGGCCGGGGCGGCCAACCCTGTTTCCACTGCCAGACCCTGTTGAGCGAGGTGAAGATGGGCCAGCGAACCACGGTGTTCTGCTCCCACTGCCAACGTTGAAAGAGGGGTTTTTGAGCCGGAACCGGCCAAGTTGTAAGAGAGTATTTCCGGTCTGTTGAAGCGGCGTCAGCCCATGACTACTATCTCGCCAGTTCAGGCTGCGAGGTAATAAAATGACAGCTAAATCAATAGACTGGGAACATTTATCCCGGCAGGGGCACTATTGTGCCCACGATATGGCCCGCTTCCTATATCCCGAAGACAGCGCCCGCAAGACCTTCAATCGCGGCAAGTTTTTGCTGCGCAGTCTGCTCTACCGTGCGCAGTTGAACCGGGTATTCGAGCTGTTCCAGAGCGCCCCCCTGCGGGCGCTTCCCGCCCACCACCCCGAGCTGCTCGACAAGCCGATGCGCCCCTATCGCTTCGCCTGCTCGACGGTGAACCAGCGGGTCAAGATGGTGGAGGATCACTACCGCCTGCTGCTGGGCCTGTACCCCGAGCTCATCGACCCGCTCTATCTGGGGGAGGGGATAGTGCTGGGCCATTTTCCCGATGGCGGCTGGCGCATCGTGCTGCGTCACGACGGCACCTTCCGCAGGGAGGCGGAGCTGGCGCTCTCCATCGTCAACGCGCGGGGGGAGCGACTCTACAGCTGTGCCTTCTCCCTGGCGGGCAACGAACAGGAGCTGGCCCTGGTGATCGGGTCGGTGCAGGGGCCAGAGCCCTGTGTCGAGCAGCCCCAGGAGCAGGTGCGGGCATTGACCCGGGCGGGTCAGGGTCTGAGACCCAAGTCGCTGGTGGTGATGCTGGTGATGGCGCTGGCCGGGGCCATGGGGGCCCACCGGGTCTGTGCGGTGCGCATGAAGGCCCACATCTTCCAGGCAAGACGGTACAGCAAGAAGAAGAAAGCCTGCCTGCAGGCGGACTACGACGAGCTGTGGCAGGAGTTTGGCGCTCTCGATCAGGACGCCAACTTCGTGCGGCTGCAATCCGTGGTGCGCAAGCCGCTGGAGGAGGTGGCCGCCAAGAAGCGGGCCATGTACCGGCGTCGCTACGAGTGGCTGGACGGGCTGGAGCGGGCGATCCGCCAGCAGTTTGCCCACAGCTAGGCGTGCAGTGCGTTGATGCAACAAGGGCTACCCGCGGGTAGCCCTTGTTCGTTTCGGCCCATCAGGGGAGGGAATTAGCGCTGCTGCTTGGCGGCGATGGCCTGGGCCACCAAGGGATCGACAAACTGGTGAATGTCGCCGCCGTGGAGCGCCACCTCTTTCACCAGGGTGGAGGAGATGAAGGAGTTCTCTTCCGCCGGGGTGAGGAAGACGCTCTCCAGGGTCGGCATCAGGCGGCGGTTCATGTTGGCGAGCTGGAATTCGTACTCGAAGTCGGAGACGGCGCGCAGGCCCCGGATCAGCACGTTGGCCTGCTGCTCCCTGGCAAAATCCACCAGCAGGCCGGAGAAGCCCACCACCTTGACGTTGGGCAGGTGAGCCGTCACCTGCCGGGCCAGCTGGACACGCTCCGTCAGATCGAACAGCGGCCGTTTGCTCGGGCTGTTGGCCACCCCGACCACCACCTCGTCAAACAGCCTGGCGGCCCGGCCTATGAGGTCGGTGTGGCCGTTGGTGATGGGGTCGAAGGTGCCGGGGTAGATTACCTTGTTGGTCATGCTGCTGACTTCCTGAAGCCGGAAAATTGGTCGCATTATAGGGGGTGTTGCGGGTTGGGCGCGACCGCGTTGGCGCGGATTTTTGGCGCGAGCCCCCGCGTCTTGCCCACAAATCGGGGGCCTTCGGTGTCATCGCTTGAGAATCGCCCTGCATCAGGCAAGAATACCCGCATCGCGCATCAAGCTTCCGTCGTGGGTGACTGGGAGCAAAGGGATTTTTTATGAAACGTATTCTGGTAGTCCGCAATGACAAGATTGGTGACTTCATGCTGGCCTGGCCGAGTTTTGCCATGCTCAAGCGTTCCATGGAGTGTCATGTGACTGCCCTGGTTCCCGCCTACACGGCGCCGCTGGCCCGCCTCTGCCCCTGGATCGACGAGATCATCCTGGACCCGGGTGCCCGGGCCGACAAGGAACAGCAACGCGCCCTGCTGGCGCGCATCAAGGCGGCCGCCTTCGATGCCTCCATCTGCCTCTTCTCCAACACCCGCAACGCCAAGCTGGTGTGGAAGGCGCACATTCCCTACCGGTTGGCCCCCGCCACCAAGCTGGCCCAGGTGCTCTACAACCATCGCCTGGTGCAGCGCCGCTCCCGCTCCCAGAAGCCGGAGTACGAATACAACCTGGATCTGGTGCGCCGTTTCCTCGCCGACCAGCATCAGGCGGCAGTGGAGCCGCAGGGCCCCTACCTCGACTTCGACCCCGCCAGCCTGCAACAGGTGCGCGAGCAGGTCGCCACCCGCCTGAAGCTGGATGCCGGCCGCCCCTGGCTGATGGTGCACGCCGGCAGCGGTGGCTCGGCCAACAACCTCTCCATCGAGCAGTATTCACGCCTCATCATCAAGCTCAACCAGGCCTGTCCCGAGCTGCAGTGCGTGCTGACAGCGGGGCCGGGGGAGGAGGGCAAGGCGGAACAGCTGGCGGCCGAGCTGCTGGCCCACGGCGGCAACGGCTGGATCTACCGCTCCGACGAGGGGTTGCCGAAGTTCTGCCAGGTGATGGCTAACGCCGCCCTGTTCGTGGCGGGCAGCACGGGGCCGCTGCACATCGCCGCGGCGCTGGACGTGCCGACCGTCGGCTTCTTCCCGGCGCACCGCTCGGCGACGCCCCTGCGCTGGCGCCCGCTCAACGGTGAAGGACGCCACCTGGCGTTCAGCCCGCCGGAAGACAGCGATCACCCGGAAGACATGAGCCAGCTCGATCCCAAGGCCATGGCGGCGGCGATCGCCCGCTGGGCGCCGCCGTTCTGGCAGGAAAAAATCGAGCAATAAAAACAGGGCCCGCGATGGGCCCTGTTTCGTGATACGGATGATCTGGCGGGTTACTTGCCCGCCTGGTCCGGTGTCTGGGGCTGCTGGCGGATCCAGAGGTCGGCGTACTTCACGAAGGTGGAGTGGGCCGACAGTATGGCCAGCAGGAGGCCCTGCTTGCCGTCGAGGAAGCCGGCCTTGAGCAGGTACATCTTGAGGAAGCAACCGACGGCGTGCACCAGTCCCTGGCCCAGAGAGCCCTTCTTGCCGCGGGCGGTACGCTGATCGGCCCAGGCTCTGGCATAGCCGGCGGACTTCACCAGATAGTGTTCCAGATCCCGGTAGGTGAAGTGGAGCAGGTCACCGTGCAGGTTGACGATCTGCATGTTGGCGCGCACTTCCACCTTCTCGTGCACGAGCGCCTCGTTGTAGCCGGTCAGCGCCTTGGGATAGAGGCGCAGCACCCGATCCGGATACCAGCCGCTGTGGCGGATGAAGCGGCCGAATACCCAGGAGAGGCGCGGGATGGAGTAGATGGTGTCCTGGCCCGGGTTGGCCATGACGTCGGCGATGGCGCTTCGCAGCGCCGGGGTGAGCCGCTCGTCCGCATCCAGCCAGAGCACCCATTCCGACTGGACATGGGACTGGGCCAGACGGCGCTGGCGGCCGAAGCCGGGCCAGGCGGTGTTGACGAAGAAGCGGGCGCCGAATTCGGCGGCGATGGCGGGGGTGTCATCCTGACTGCCGGAGTCGAGGATGACGATTTCGTCCACCAGGTCCTCGAGAGAGGCGAGGCAGGCACGCAGGTTGTCGGCTTCATTCTTGACGATCAGGACGGCCGCCAGGGTCGGTTTTTTCACAGGCGAGGGACTCTTGTTGGCACCCGGCGGGCGGGTCATGCTCGGATTGGCGCCCATTCTAGCCTAAAACCTTGCCCGGGGCATGGGCTCGCTGCCAGCTTTGTCCCGGTTCCCCGGCCCGCAGGAAGGGGTGGCGGCAGGCATTCGCCTGACGCGAGGTCGCTGACCGACCCATCTGCCACGTGGTGGCACGGCCGCAGGGGCATGCGATCCCGGATATGAGGCCCCTTTGCAGGGCTGGCGGGGATCTTCTGTTATTTCTTCGGCCTTTCTTGGGGCATAATCTCGCCCAGTAACGATCAACAGCCGGGCCAGTCCCGAGAGAAGACGCGCGATGAAGATATTGGTGATCGGCCCCTCCTGGGTCGGCGACATGGTGATGTCCCAGAGCCTCTACAAGGCGCTCAAGAGCAACCACCCCGGCAGCGAGCTGCATGTGATGGCACCGGCCTGGTGCGTGGCCCTGCTGGAGCGCATGCCCGAGGTGGACAAGGCCATCCCCATGCCGCTCGGCCATGGCGACTTCAAGCTGGGGGAACGCCGCCGGCTCGGCAAGCAGCTGGCCGCAGAGAAGTACGATCAGGCCATCATTCAGCCCAACTCCATGAAGTCGGCGCTCATCCCCTGGTTTGCCCGGATCCCGGTGCGTACCGGCTGGAAGGGGGAGCATCGCTTCGGCCTGCTCAACGACATGCGCAGCAACAAGAAGGCCTTCCCGCTGATGGTGGAAGGGTATCTGGCGCTGGCCTACCCCAAGGGGCAGATGAAGAGCCGGGCCGACATTCCCGCGATTCCCCATCCCTCCCTGCACGTGGACCTCGTCAACCAGGGCAAGGCGCTGGATCGGCTCGGTCTGAATCGCGCCCGCCCCGTGCTGGTGCTCTGCCCGGGGGCCGAGTTCGGTCCGGCCAAGCGCTGGCCCGAGGGGCACTACGCCGTGGTGGCGCAGAAGCACCTCGACGAGGGCTGGCAGGTGTGGATCTTCGGCTCCGGCAAGGATGCGGCGGTGGCGAACACCATCCGCGAGCGCATCAACCCCCTGTCGCGCCCCAACTGCCACGTGCTGGCGGGCAAGACCAGCCTGCACGAGGCGATCGATCTGATGGCGCTGGCTGGCCGGGTCATCGCCAACGACTCGGGCTTGATGCACGTGGCGGCCGCCCTCAACCGGCCGCTGATCGGTGTCTATGGATCCACCTCGCCCCTCTACACGCCGCCGCTGGCGGACAGGGTCGAGATCGTCCACACCGACATCGAGTGCCGCCCCTGCTTCAAGCGCACCTGCAAGTTCGGCCACCTCAAATGCCTGATCGAGCTGATGCCCGAGCAGGTCATCGAGGCTGGCAACCGGCTGGAGCGGGGGGAGTCGGCGGATCTGCTCATCGCGCGCCAGCCGGTGGCTGGGACGGGTGAAGAGAGCGCAGGCCAATAAGATGATCTACCGGCTGCTCTACAACCTGTTGATCCATCTGGGCTTGCCCCTGGCACTGCTGGCGCTCTACAGACCGAAGAAGGGCAAGCCCGGCTTCGGGACGCGCTGGGCCGAACACCTGGGGCGGGTGCCCGCCACGGGGCAGGAGGCCCCGCTGTGGATCCATGCGGTGAGCGTGGGGGAGACCCTGGCCATCACCCCCTTCATTCGCGCCCTCAAGGCCGAGCTGCCCGAGCTGCCCATCCTGCTCACCACCACCACCCGTACCGGTGCCGAGCAGGCGGCCAAGCTAGGGGATCTGGTGGTGCACCGCTACGCGCCCCTCGACTATCCCTGGGCCGTCTCGGCGTTTCTGAATACCTTCAAGCCCCGTGCCCTCTGGGTGATGGAGACCGAGCTGTGGCCGAACTGGCTGGCGGCCTGCGAGGCGCGCCACCTGCCGGTGACCATCCTGAATGCCCGCCTCTCTGAGCGCTCCTGCCAGCGCTATGCCCGTTTCCAGGGGGCCTTCGATGCCCTGAGCCGGCCTCTGACCCACCTGCTGTGTCAGCATCAGGACGACGCGGATCGCTTCCATCGCCTGGGGATAGACCGCAGCCGGCTGGCGGTGACCGGCTCCATCAAGTTCGACATCCAGTCCGGCGACGAGGTGCAGGCCAGGGGGCGTGCCCTGCGCCAGCAGCTTGGAGAGGCCCGGCCTGCCTGGATCGCCGCCAGCACCCATCAGGGAGAGGACGAGCAGGTGCTGGCCGCCTTCGATAGGGTGCTCAAGGTCCATCCCTCCGCCCTGCTGATCCTGGTGCCCCGCCATCCCGAGCGCTTCGATCGGGTGGCCGAGCTGTGCGCCCCCTATGGCTGCGTGCGGCGCACGGCGGGCAGTGCGGTTGGCGAGAGCGACAAGATCTACCTGGGCGATACCATGGGGGAGCTTCCACTGATGCTGGCGGCGGCGGATCTGGCCTTCGTCGGCGGCAGTCTGGTGAAGATCGGCGGCCACAACCTGCTGGAGCCGGCAGCGCTCGGCAAGCCCTGCCTGACTGGCCCTGCCTACTTCAACTTCAGCGACATCACCCGCCAGCTGGTGGCCCAGGGGGGCGCCGCCGTGGTGGCGGATGCCGATGACCTTGGCGAAGCGGTGAGCCGGCTGCTCGGCGATGCCGGCGCTCGCCGGGAGATGGGTGAGCAGGCTCGCGCCGTGGTGCTGCGCAACCAGGGGGCGCTGGCCCGCACCCTGTCCCACTGCCTCGCCAGCCTGGAGAACGACTGAGCGGGCGGCCCGCCTCTCTGCCGCAGCCTGGCTCTGGGGCACACCCCCTGAGCAATCCACCGGAGACAATCCGGCCCTCTTTCCTTTATGCTCTGCCCTCTGTCTTCACCCTGCGATGCCCCGATGAACCGCGTTCCCCTGCTGCTGATGATACTGGTCACCCTGCTGGCCGCCGCCGGCTGGCTCTTCTCGAAAGAGGCGATCCGCGAATTGCCCACCGCCGCCTTTATCGGCAGCCGCTTCCTGCTGGCCGCCCTGCTGCTCTTGCCGCTCGCCTGGTTGCGGGAGCCGCCGCCCAGCCGCTCGCAGCTGCTGCGGGCCGCCGGGTGCGGCACCCTGCTCGGGGCCAGCCTGCTGTTCTGGGTCACCGCCATCAGCCAGAGCGATGCGCTCGGCAGCGGCGCCTTCATCATGAGCGTGGCCACCCTGATGGCGCCGCTCGCCGCCTGGGCTGCCTTCAAGGCCAGACCCGGCCGCCACTACTGGCTGACCCTGCCGCTCGCCGTCGCCGGCCTGCTGCTGCTCTCCAGCAGCACCCACTGGGGCGTGTCGCTCTCCCTGTTCTGGTTTCTGGCGGCGGCCGCTACCCTGGGGGTCCAGCTCGCGGTGCACCGTCACTTCGCCCAGTCCATCCCCCCTACCTGGCTCACCTGCATCCAGCTGGCGGTGACCGGGCTGCTCGGCACCCTGCTCTCCCTGCTGACCGAGCAGTGGCCCGCCGACATCAGCCACGGCATCTGGGGCTGGTTTGCCGCCAGCGTCCTGATCGCCACTACCTTACGCTACTGGCTGTTGACCCACGCCCTGAGTGGGATGACTACGGCCCACGCCGCCCTGCTGATGCTGCTCGAACCTGTTTGGACCCTGATCCTCAGCACCCTCTTCTATGACGAGCCGCTGGGCGGCGCCAAGCTGGCCGGCGTGGGCCTGGTGCTCGGCGCCCTGGTGCTCTACCAGCTTCCCCTGCTGCTGCGAAGCCGCAAGTTGAAGTCACCGGTCTAGCCTGAACGGGCGACAAACCTAAGTGGTTCGGAAAAACGAGAGGGTCTGCATGGCAGGCCCTCTCTGCTGCGAAGGCCAGGCTGTCTTCGCCTAGGGTTGCCATCAGCCAGGGCGCTGTTCTCGGTGGGAAGCGGACATAAAAAAGCCCCCGCATGGCGGGGGCTGTGCATCGAGGAGGGGATCACTCGATGTTCTGGATCTGTTCGCGCATCTGCTCGATGAGCACCTTCAACTCGACGGCGGACTGGGTCACCTCGGCGTTGATGGACTTGGAACCCAGGGTGTTCGACTCGCGGTTGAACTCCTGCATCATGAAGTCCAGACGACGGCCGCAGGCGCCCCCCTTCTTCATGATCTTGGTGGTCTCGCCGATGTGCATCTCCAGGCGATCCAGCTCCTCGGCCACGTCGATCTTTTGGGCCAGCAGCACGATCTCCTGCTCTATGCGGGCCGGATCCAGCTCCACCTTGGCTTCGGCCAGCCGGTCGGTGAGCTTCTGGCGCTGCCACTCGATGATCTGTGGCAGGTGCTCGCGCACCTTCTTCACTTCCACCTGGATACCGGCCAGACGCTGCTCGATCAGCGCCTTGAGGTTGGCCCCTTCGCTGGCGCGGGAGGCGAGGAAGTCATCCATGGTCAGGTCGAAACCGGCCATCAGCTCGGTGGCGACCACGTCCATGTCCTGCTCTGCGGCAGCCATGACGCCCGGCCAGCGCAGCACGTCCACCGGGTTGAGCTGGCCCTGACCCGCTTCCTTCATCACCCAGTTGGCGCTCTCGATGATGAGTCTGGCCAGCTCTTCATTGATGTGGAGCTGGCTGGCGGCAGCCTGGGCGGCCTCGAAACGCAGGTTGCACTCCACCTTGCCCCGCTGCAGCTTGGCGCGGAAGCGCTCACGCAGCACCGGCTCCAGGCTGCGCAGTTGTTCCGGCAGGCGAATGTAGGTCTCCAGATAGCGCTGGTTGACCGAACGAATTTCCCAAACGGCTGTGCCCCAGTCGCCCTTGAGTTCCTTGCGGGCGTAGGCGGTCATGCTGTGAATCATTGATTGTTCCGGGCTTGATGAAGTGTGCGGCCAGTATACTCAGCCAGGCCTGCCCCGTCAGCCGACGGCATGGTTTTAGCGGCTGATATTTGAGTAGCAATGGCTTATACTCCTGCGCCAATTCAGCCAGCCCAGAGGTCAGTCCCATGTCCCGTCCCAGCGATCGCAGCGCCGCCCAGGTGCGCCCGGTAACCATCACCCGCCACTTCACCAAACACGCGGAAGGCTCGGTGCTGGTGGAATTCGGCCACACCCGCGTGCTGTGCACCGCCAGCGTCGACACCAGCGTGCCGCGCTTCCTGAAAGGCAAGGGGCAGGGCTGGGTCACCGCCGAGTACGGCATGCTGCCGCGCTCCACCCACTCCCGGATGAACCGTGAAGCCGCTTCCGGCAAGCAGAGTGGCCGCACCCTGGAGATCTCCCGCCTGATCGCCCGCTCCCTGCGCGCCGCCGTGGATCTGACCGCGCTCGGTGAGCACACCATCACCGTTGACTGCGACGTGCTGCAGGCCGATGGCGGCACCCGTACCGCGGCCATCACAGGGGCCTGCGTCGCCCTGGTGGATGCCCTGAACTGGATGCTGGAGAAGGGTCTGATCAAACAGAGCCCGCTCAAGCAGATGATCGCCGCCGTCTCCGTCGGCATGTTCCAGGGCGAAGCCATCTGCGATCTGGAGTACGTGGAAGACTCCGCCGCCGAGACCGACATGAACGTGGTGATGACCGAAGACGGTCGCATCATCGAGGTGCAGGGCACCGCGGAGGCCGAGCCCTTCACCCACGAGGAGCTGCTGGCGATGCTGGCACTCGCCAAGGGCGGCATCATGGACATCATCGCGCTGCAGAAGCAGTCGCTCTCCTGATTTTAAAAACGCGGCATTGACCGCGTTTTTTTATACCCCCACACAAGACAACGACAAGCCAAGCAAGGAGCCAGAATGAAAGCCTACCAGCGTCAATTTATCGAGTTCGCCCTGGAGAAACAGGTCCTCAAATTCGGTGAATTCACCCTGAAATCCGGCCGCAAGAGCCCCTACTTCTTCAACGCCGGCCTGTTCAACAGCGGTCGCGATCTGGCCCGCCTCGGCCGCTTCTACGCCGCCGCCTTGATGGATGCCGGCATCGAGTTCGACGTGCTGTTTGGCCCGGCCTACAAGGGGATCCCCATCGCCTCCGCCACCGCAGTGCAGCTGGTGGAACAGCACGACGTGGACGTGCCCTGGTGCTTCAACCGCAAGGAGGCCAAGGATCACGGCGAGGGCGGCAACCTGGTGGGCAGCCCGCTCAAGGGGCGCATCATGCTGGTGGACGACGTCATCACCGCCGGCACCGCGATCCGTGAATCCATGGATCTGATCCAGGCCAACGGCGCTTCCCTGGCCGGCGTGCTGATCGCGCTGGACCGCCAGGAGAAGGGCAAGGGCGAGCTCTCCGCCATCCAGGAGGTGGAGCGTGACTACGGCGCCCACATCATCGCCATCATCCAGATGAGCGATCTCATCGCTTATCTGGAAGAGAAGCAGGCCGAGCAGCCGGAGCTGGCGACACAACTGGCGGCCATGAAGGCCTATCGCACCCAGTACGGCATCTGATAGAGCCATATCCTGAAAAATGGCGCCACCCTTGCCGGGGTGGCGCCATTTTTCATGGCCAAAAAAAGTAACGATCGTGGCTTGAGCTTACCCTTACAGTAAAGGTTAAGGTTTGTTCATCGGCACTCTATTGGCCGACCAGTTCCGGGGAGGAACACCATGACCACACATATTCAACTGCCGCTGACCGGCATGAGCTGCGCCAACTGCGCCAGCCGTATTTCTGCTGCCCTGAACAAGCTGGAGGGCGTGCAGGCAACCGTCAACTTCGCGCTGGAGCAGGCGGCCATCGACCTGACCGATGGCGACCGCCTGCCCGAGGTGCTGGAGAGCATCAAGGCCCAGGGCTACGACTATGGCCAGGAGACACTCACCTTCCAGATCGGCGGCATGACCTGTGCCGGCTGTGCCGCCCGCCTCAACAAGATGCTGACCGCGCTGCCCGGCGTCATCTCCGCCGACGTCAATTTCTCACTCGAACAGGCCCGTCTCGTGCTGGTGCCGGGGATGCAGACCCCCGCCGCCCTGCGCACCCGGATCGAGGAGATAGGCTTTGACGCCCAGCTGGCGCAGGGCTCGGCGAGCGGCCGTCGTCAGCAGCTGCTGGAGCGGGAGGCGCAGGAGTCTGCCGCCGCCCACCAGGCGCTGATCCAGGTCTGTATCTCGGCGTTGCTGACCCTGCCGCTGCTGGTGGGCATGCTCTCCATGGCCGGCCTGCTGCACTGGCATCTGCCCGCCTGGCTGGAGCTGGTGCTCGCCACCCCGGTGCAGTTCTGGATCGGGGCCCGCTTCTATCGCGGTGCCTGGCTCGCCCTCAAGAACCGCTCCGCCAACATGGATGTGCTGGTGGCGACCGGTACCAGCGCCGCCTATTTCTACAGCCTCTATCTGTTGCTCACCCTGGGGGCGGCCGCCAGCGGCAAGCTCTACTTCGAGGCGAGCGCCATCATCATCACCCTCATCTCCCTCGGGAAGCTGCTGGAGGCGCGCGCCAGGCGCAGCACCCAGTCCGCCATTCGCGAGCTGATGGCCCTGCGCCCCGAGACGGCCACCGTCTGGCGCGGGGGGGAGTGGCAGAGCGTCGGCATCGACGAGGTGCTGCGCGGCGATCGGCTGCGGGTGCTGGTGGGGGAGCGGGTGCCGGTGGACGGCAAGATAACGAGCGGCGAGAGCGAACTGGATGAATCCATCCTCACCGGTGAGAGCCTGCCGGTGCCGCGCAGCCTGGGGGATGCCGTGCTGGGGGGCGCCATCAACCGCTCCGGCGTGCTGGAGATCGAGGCCACGACCGTGGGGGAGGACTCCAGCCTCAGCAAGATCATCGCCCTGGTGGAGAGCGCCCAGATGGGCAAGGCCCCGCTGCAACAGCTGGTGGACAGGGTCTCTGCCGTGTTCGTACCCGTGGTGATGGCCATCGCCCTGTTCACCCTGCTGGCGTGGTATGCCTATAGTGGTGACTTCGGCCAGGCGCTGCTGGCGGCCGTCGCCGTGCTGGTGATCGCCTGTCCCTGTGCCCTCGGGCTGGCGACGCCGGCGGCCATTGTCACCGGCACCGGGGTGGCGGCCCGCCACGGCATCCTGATAAAAGACGTCGATACCCTGCAGAAGGCCCACGCCATCAAGGCGCTCATCTTCGACAAGACCGGCACGCTCACCCAGGGGCGGCCTGTGCTGGCGAGCTGGAGCGGCAGCGACGAGCAGCTGCGCCTCGCCGCCGCCTTGCAACAGGCGAGCGAGCACCCGCTGGCGCTGGCCATGCGGGAGGCTGTCGGTAAAGATGCCGCGCTGCCCCAGCCGGAGGCGGTAGAGGTGCGAGTGGGCGCCGGCATACTCGGCCAGGTGGCGGGCCATGGGGTTGCCATCGGCAACAGTGCCTTGCTGGCCCAGCTCGGCATCGAAGCGCCCGCGCAGGATGAACAACCCGCCGACGGCGCGACCCGGGTCTGGGTGGCCATCGACGGCGTGGTCGCCGGCCTCGCTGCCCTGGCCGATACCCTGAGGCCGGAGAGCCCCGAGGCCATCGCCACCCTGCGCCGGCGCGGCATCGCGAGCTGGCTGGTGAGCGGTGATGCGCCAGCGCCGGTGGCCCATATCGCCGCCAAGCTGGGGCTGGACGGAGCCTTCGACTCCGTGCTGCCTGCCGGCAAGGTGGACAAGGTCGCGGCGCTGCGGGCGCAGACCTCCGGGCTGGTGGCCATGGTGGGGGACGGTGTGAACGACGCCCCGGCGCTGGCCGCGGCGGACGTGGGGATCGCCATGGGCTCGGGGTCCGACGTGGCGATGGAGACCGCCGCCATCACGCTCATGCGATCTGATCCGCGGCTGGTGGCCGATGCCATCGACATCTCGGCGGCAACCTGGCGGACCATACAGCAGAACCTGTTCTGGGCCTTCGCGTTCAATGTGATCGGCATTCCGCTGGCGGCCCTGGGCTATCTCAGCCCCGAACTGGCGGGGGCGGCCATGGCCCTGAGCAGCATCACCGTACTGAGCAATTCCCTGTTACTGAAGCGCTGGCAACCCGGAGCGGGCAGCCGGCGCCCATCCGAATCGAAGAGGAGTCATCCATGAACATCAGCAAGGTTGCCAAGGCCACCGGCCTGACCGCCAAGACCATCCGCTATTACGAGAGCATCGGGCTCATCACGGCGCCGGTGCGCAGTGACAACGGCTACCGCAGCTACAGCGACGGTGCCCTGCGGGAACTGCGCTTCGTCAAGCGGGCGCGGGAGACCGGCTTCAACCTGGAGGAGTGTCAGGAGCTGCTGGCGCTCTACCGGGACGAGCACAGAACCAGCGCCCAGGTGAAGAAGCTGGCCCAGGAGAAGATCGTCGATCTGCGGGCCCGCATCGCGGGGCTGCAGGCCATGCTCGGTGCCCTGGAGGAGGTGGTGAGTTGCTGCCATGGGGACACGAGCCCCGAGTGCCCCATCCTCGACGAGCTGGAGAAGGGGTGATCGGAGAGCCCCGGCTGCTGGCGCCGCACCCTGAGGGGCGTGGCGCTCACCAGGCGGGAGAGGCGCTGAGCGGCTTCTTAATAGCGGTCGATTGATTGTTGAGCAGGAAAGGGGAGTGTTAGACTGGGCGGCTATTGTACAGGGAGCCCCCAGTTGACCCAGAGTGTGAAACATCAGGTTCGGCGGGCCATCATGGTCCAGCTCTATACCCACGCCTCTTTCAGCCTGCCTTGTCTGGCGCTGCTGGCGCTTGGCTGGAGCCTGCTGTTCCACGACTACCTGCCCGCCGGGGAGGCATTTGGCTGGCTCGGCCTGGTGCTGCTGTTGCTGCTGGGGCGCGGGTGGCACCTGCGCTGGCGTCGGCCCGGATTGGCGCAGCTCCCGCTGCCGGTGCTGGAGCGAGAACTCTTTGTCGGGGTGACCATCACCTCCATCATCTGGGCCCTCGGCGTGCTGCTTTATATGGGCAAGCTGCCGGACACCTACCGCGCTGCCATGATGATGCTCTCCAGCCTGATCCTCACCGGCAGCGCCATCATGCTGTTCGGCAGTCGCCGCTCCCTCTACGGCGCCGTGTTGCCGCTGGGGCTCGCCATGTTGTTCGAACTGGGTGGCGGCAACGAGCAGGAGCGGATCGTCTCCTGCATGCTGGCGGGCTATCTGTTCGTGTTTCTGCCCACCCTGCTGCGACGCCTGCGGCGGGATCAGGTGGCCTCCCTCTACCACAGCTTCTCCAACGCCGAGCTGGTGGCGGAGCTCAAGGCGGTTTCGGAGCACCTCAAGCTCACCTCCCGCCTCGATGGCCTGACCGGCATCGCCAACCGGGCTCACCTCGATGACAGCCTGGCGCGGGCCTGGCGCCGTTGCCACCGGGCCCGGGCGCCCCTCTCCCTGGTGCTGGTGGACGTCGACTACTTCAAGCAGTTCAACGATCACTATGGCCACCAGCTGGGGGACCAATGCCTGCAACAGGTGGCGAGCCTGCTGGCCGGGGTGCTGCGCCGGGAGGATGATCTGGCCGCCCGTTACGGGGGGGAGGAGTTCGCCCTGTTGCTGCCCTGCACCACCATGCAGGGAGCCATACAGATCGCCGAACAGGTGCGCACGGCCCTGAGCGCCCTCGGCATTCCCCACCACAAGTCCCGTGTCTCGGGTCGGGTCAGTTGCAGCTTCGGGGTGGCGACTCTGGTGCCGGATTCGCACCACTCCATCGCCGATCTCGTCCAAAAAGCGGATGCGGCCCTCTACCAGGCCAAGCATAATGGCCGGGATCGTATCGAAGTAGCCTTGATGGGTAAGGTTGCCTGAGTTTCACAAGACAGATTGAAAGAGGTCGTCTATGCAATGTCATCGTATCGAAGAGCTGCTCGAACTGCTGCAGCCCGCCTGGATCAAGGAACAGGATCTCAGCCTGGTGCAGTTTGTCGCCAAGCTGGCCGAGGAGGCCGGATTTGAAGGCCCCCTGTCCGAGCTGACCGACGACATGCTGATCTATCACCTCAAGATGCGGGAATCCGACAAGCAGGCGATGATCCCAGGGTTGGCCAAGGATCATGTGCCCGACTTCAAGGAGGCCCTGCTCAAGGCCCGCGGCATCAAGTAAGCCGGTCTCCCTGCCCCGGGGAGAGAAAGGTTTCAAGAGAATCTGCAAAGAGGCGCATAGTCAACTGGCTATGGGCCTTTTTTGTTACCTGAAACTGCGACGGCACTCGAACTATAGATACATTTAACCCACACAATTAGCAGGTTGTTTAAGATATAATCGGCTTCATAACAATGTGAGTGGAGCAAGGTATTGCAATGTCGGACCAGGACAAGATCGATATCAAGGATGTGACCGGTGACGTCACCGGGACCTTCAATCCCAACACCTTCAAGGCGGGTGACGACAGGTTCAACCCCGGCAAGCGTATCTACGTCAGGTCCCAGACCGGCTACTGGCAGCGAGTGCGCAAGGCCATGGGCTGGTTCTTCGTCGTGCTCTTCGTCGCCTTGCCCTGGCTGCGCTACGATGGCCGCCAGGCGGTGCTGTTCGATCTGGAGCACCAGCAATTCCACATCTTCGGTGCCACCATCTGGCCGCAGGACCTCACCCTGCTGGCCTGGGTCTTCATGATCGCCGCCTTCGCCCTCTTCTTCGTGACCACCTTCCTCGGCCGGGTCTGGTGTGGCTACCTCTGCCCGCAGACGGTGTGGACCTTCATGTTCATCTGGTTCGAAGAGAAGCTGGAAGGGGCTGCCAACAAGCGGCGCAAGCTGGATGCGGCGCCCTGGAGCGGCGAGAAACTGGCCCGCAAGGGGACCAAGCACCTGGCCTGGATCCTGCTGTCGCTGGGCACCGGCCTCACCTTCGTCGCCTACTTCCAGGATGTGTTCCAGCTGGTGCCCGAGTTCTTCACCCTGCAGGCGGGTGGCTGGGTCATCTTCTGGGTGCTGTTCTTCGCCGCCTGTACCTACGGCAACGCCGGCTGGATGCGGGCCATCATGTGCATTCACATGTGCCCCTATGCCCGCTTCCAGTCCGCCATGTTCGACAAGGACACCTACATCGTCGGTTATGACAGCAAGCGCGGCGAGACCCGTGGCGCCCGTGGCCGCAAGGCCGATCCCAAGGCCCTGGGGCTGGGGGACTGCATCGACTGCGATCTCTGCGTGCAGGTCTGCCCGACCGGCATCGACATTCGCGACGGCCTGCAGTACGAGTGCATCAACTGTGGCGCCTGCGTCGATGCCTGCGATCAGACCATGGATCGGATGGGCTATCCGAGGGGGCTCATCAGCTACACCACCGAGCACAAGCTGGCCCACAGCGAGACCCAGGTCGCGCGGCCCAAACTGATCGGCTATGGCCTGGTGATGCTCGTCATGCTGGGGGTCTTCGTCTACAACGCCATGTCCATCATGCCCATGGGGCTCGACATACTGCGGGATCGCAACCAGCTGTTCAGGGAGAACAGTGAAGGGCTCATCGAGAACACCTACACCCTCAAGATCCTCAACAAGACCCTGCAGTCCCAGACCTATCGGCTGGACGTGGAGGGGCTGCCCGAGTTCCAGTGGTTCGGGCCGCGGGAAGTGACTCTCAAACCAGGGGAAATTTTCACCCTGCCGGTGAGCCTGGCGGTGGATCCCTTCAACCTGAAGCGGCCGACCCTGGACGTCCAGTTCGTGCTCAAGCGGGAAGGGGCGGCACCGGACGACAGCAAGGGTACCCTGCGTCAGCCGAGCAAATTTATCAGCAGGCTGTGACGGGATGGCCAAAGGGCACCCTGCTCGGACCGGCAACTTTATCGGCAGGTTGTGACGGTTTACGGGAGGGCGGGTCGTCCATCCCGGGCCGGATCGGATAGAATGGGGCGCAACAGCGCCCCTTTCCTATGGTGGATGACATGCGTTTCAACTATTCCGACCTCAATCCCGACCTCATCATGGATGCCATCGATCTCAGCGGCCTGCGCATCGATTCCGGCCTCATCGAGCTCAACAGCTACGAGAACCGGGTCTACCAGTTTCAGGACGAGGATCGTCGCCGCTACGTGGTGAAGTTCTATCGCCCCGGTCGCTGGAGCCGGGCCCAGATCCTGGAGGAGCACGAGTTCGCCGCCCGCCTGGGGGAGACGGAGATCCCGGTCGCCGTTCCCCTCAGCTTCGCCGGAGAGACCCTGCTGGAGCATCAGGGCTACCCCTTCGCCATCTGGCAGAGCGTCGGCGGCCGCCAGTTCGAGGTGGACAACCTGGATCAGCTGGAGTGGGTCGGGCGCTATCTCGGCCGCATCCACAGGGTCGGGGCCAGCCATGGGTTCCATCACCGCGTCCCCCTGGACGTGGAGACCATGCTGCACGAGCCGCGTCAGCTGTTGGCGTCCGGCGAGTGGCTGCCAAGCGGCCTGGCCAAGCAGTTCTTCGGCGTGCTCGACGAACTGATCCGGCACGTGTGCGACGCCATGATCCTGGACGTGGCGTGGATCTCCCTGCACGGGGACTGCCACCCCGGCAACATCCTGTGGCGTGACGGTCCCCTGTTCGTCGATCTCGACGACTGTCGCACTGGCCCGGCCATCCAGGATCTCTGGATGCTGCTGAGCGGGGAGCGCCACGAACAGCAGCTCCAGCTCGATACCCTGCTGGCAGGTTACGAGGAGTTCATGGAGTTCGATTCGCGGGAGCTGGCGCTCATCGAGCCACTGCGGGCCATGCGCATCGTCCACTACATGGCCTGGCTGGCCAGACGCTGGGAGGATCCCGCCTTCCCCCGCCACTTCCCCTGGTTCAACACCGAACACTACTGGCGCCAGCAGATCGCCACCCTGCACGACCAGCTGGCGGCGCTGAAGGCCCCTCCCTTGAGCCTCATGCCCCAGTGGTGAGGGAGGTCGCCGGGGGAGGCATGCCAGCCTCCCCCGGCTGCCTTTGCCATTGACGGCACGAGGGGGACACAATAGGCTTGGACTGCTTCGGTTCGCCGGGCGTGCCTCACAGTGATCCCTTAACAGGAAACGTCATGAAAAAAATCCTATTTTTCCTCGCCGCCATGCTGATGATCCCCATGGTTCACGCCGCCCCGCAATTCAAGGAAGGCGTCAACTATGACGTGGTCACCCAGACCGGCAGCGCCCAGCCTGAAGTGATGGAGTTCTTCTCCTACTTCTGCCCGCACTGCGCCAAGTTCGAGCCGATCGCCGAAGAGCTGAAGAAGAGCCTGCCGGAAGGCGTACCCATGAAGAAGAACCCGGTGGCCTTCCTGGGCCGTGAGATGGGGCCCGAGATGCAGCGTGCCTACGCTGTCGCCAACCTGCTGAACGTCGAAGGCAAGCTGACCCCGGCCATCTTCGACAAGATCCACACCCAGCGCCAGATCCCCCAGAGCCGTGGTGACGTGAAGCAGATCTTCGTGGACAACGGCGTGCCGGCCGAGGAGTTCGACGGTGCTGTCGACAGCTTCGCCGTCTCCGGCATGGTCTCCCAGTTCGACCGCAACACCGAGAGCTACAACGTGCGCGGCGTGCCGGCCTTCCTGGTGAACGGCAAGTACATGGTGAAAATCGAATCCATCACCTCCCAGGAACAGTTCAACCAGCTGGTGCAATTCCTGCTGGCGAAGAAAGACTGATTCAGACTGACCTCGTGAAAAAAGCCCGCCGGTGCAAACCGGCGGGCTTTTTGTTTATCAGGGCCATGCAAGGCGGGGCTCAGATCTGGCAGTCCCGCTGGCTGGGGGCCGGGCGCGGCAAACGGGTGCGGCGGCTGAGGGCCTCCGCCAGCCAGACCAGCAGCAGGATGGCCAGCAGCAGGGTGGCGGTCTGATCGTAGCGGAACAGGCTGAGTGAGACATAGAGCTGCTGTCCCAGGCCGCCGGCGCCAACCACGCCGAGTATGGTGGCGGCCCTCAGGTTCATCTCGCCGCGATAGAGGCTGTAGGCCAGCCACTGGCGCGCCACCAGGGGGAACACCCCGTACCAGAAGCAGGCCGTAGGGCCGGCCCCGCTCAGCTGCAAGGCGAGGCGAGGGGCGGGATCCGCGTTCTCCAGGGTCTCCACGAACAACCGCGCCAGCACCCCGGTGGTGTGCAGGGTCAGCGCCAGTATGCCCGCCACCGGCCCCAGTCCGACCGCGATCACCAGCAGGCTGGCGAAGATGAGTTCGGGCACGGAGCGCAGCAGGTTGAACAGCAGCCGCAGCGGCCAGCAGTGGCGCGCGAGGCAGGCCAGCGGCAGGGCCAGCAGGGCGCTGAATAGGGTGCTTAGCAGCGCCATCTGCACCGTATCGAGCAGGCCCATAGCCACTGTCTTGAGGAAGGGCCATGACCAGTCCGGTCGCAAAAACTCCCCCACGAAGGAACCCAGCCCGCTCAGGGATAAGCTCAGCATGCGCCAGTCGAGCTGATACAGCGCGAGGACGGCGGCCAGCCCCAGGCAGATCAGCAACAGCAGGCCGGGGGAGCGGCTGTGGCGCAACCAGGCGCTGAGGCCATCCGCCAGGGTCACCAGCAGGATAAAGGCCAGCAGCAGGGTCACCACCTCGCCACCGGCAAACATGCGCAGGGAGAGTTCGAGCTGCTGGCCGAGCCCGCCGGCGCCGACGAAACCCATGATGACGGAGGCGCGCAGGGCGCACTCCCAGCGGTAGACGGTGTAGGAGAGCAGTTCCTGACGCACCGCAGGCAGCACGCCGTACCAGAGCGCCTGCAGCCGGCCGCTACCGCCCAGCAGCAGGGCGCGTGCCGGTTGCAGGGCACCGCTCTCCATGATCTCGTTGTAGACCTTGGCCAGCATGCCGCCGTAGCTGACGGCGATGGCCAGGATGGCGGCGAGCGGCCCGAGCCCCGACAGACGCACGAACAGCAGCGCCCAGATGAGCTCGGGCAGGCTGCGCAGCACGATGGCGACGAGGCGCGAGAGGGCCCGAAAGGCGCCGCGCAGCGGGCTGGGCACCGGCCCCAGTTCGGCCAGCGACAGGGCGCGGGAGCCGAGCAGGGCGAACGGCACACCGAGCAGCAGGGCGCCCGCCAGTCCCAGGGTCGCGACCGCCAGACTCTCCAGGGTCGCGGTCAGGGTCAGGACGAGGAAGCCCCGATCCATGCGGGGCGGCCAGCTGGTGGCGAGGAAGTTGCCCATCTGCCGCCAGCTCTGGCCGTCGAACAGGCCGAGCCAGCCGTCGGCCTGTTGCCACAGGCTGTAGCCGATGAGCAGCAGCAACCAGGGCAGGGGATGGCGCCAGCGGCTAGTCAAGTTGAGCACGCCGCCGCCTCGTCATCACCGGCGTAGAGCTCGGCCAGCATGGCCGGGGTGACGGCCGCCGCCGGACAGTCGAACAGCACTCGCCCCTCCCGCAGGCCGATGATGCGGGGGAAACGGCCGAGCGCCAGCTCGACCGCATGCAGGTTGGCGATGAGTGTGCTGCCCCGGGCGCGGGCCTGGGTCAGCAGGGCATCCAGGCTGCTCTGGGCGAGCACGGGATCGAGGGCGGAGACGGGTTCGTCCGCGAGGATCAGATCCGGCTGCTGATAGAGCACCCGTGCGATGCCGACCCGCTGCAACTGGCCACCGGAGAGCTCGCCGCAGCGCTGTTGCCACTTGTCGGCGAGGCCGAGGCGCGCCAGCTCGGCTAGCGCACCTTCGGGGTCGCAGGGGCGCAGCAGGGAGAGTAAGGAACGGCCGAGGGACCACTGACCGAGCCGGCCGGCCAGCACGGCGGTCACCACCTGCTGGGAGGCGGGCAGCGGCGGTTGCTGCCAGACCATGCCGATCCGGCTGCGCAGCCGCTGGCGGTCCCGGGTGGAGAGGGTCCAGGGATCCTGGTCCCAGAGGGTGAGCCTGCCTTCGCCGCGCAGCTCGGTGCCGAGCAGCCGCAGCAGGCTGGTCTTGCCCGCGCCGCTCGGCCCTATGATGGCCACGCACTCGCCTGCCGTTATCTGCAGGTTGAACGGCTGCAGGATGCGGCTCTGGCCGAGCCGCAATCCTTCCCCGTCCAGCGCGACGGTGATCACTTCAGCAGGCCGGCCTGGGTGGCGGCGGCTTCGATGCCCAGGTAATTCTCGGGCTTGGTCTCGATGAAGCGGGTAGCGCGTTGCAGCTTGAGGATCTCGGCCTGGGCGGGCACCGCCGGATCCAGGCTGAGGAAGGCCTGCTTGATCTTCTCTTGCAGGGCCGGATCCATATCACCACGCACTGTCCAGTTGTAGTCAAAGTAGGTCGGGGTGGTCCAGATCACCTTGACCTTGGTGGTGTCGACCTTGCCTTCTTCCACCAGTTTCTCCCACACGGAGGCGTTGAGCGCACCGGCCGGCACCTTGCCGGAGGCGACCCAGGCGACGGTGGCGTCGTGGGCGCCGGAGAAGGCGACGTGGGCGAAGTCACGCTCCGGGTTGATGCCCTGCTCGGCCAGGAAGTGGCGTGGCATCAGGTGGCCGGAGGTGGAGGAGGGGGAGCCAAACGCGAAGTCCTTACCCTTGGTGTCGGCCAGGGTCTTGATGCCGCTGTCGGCATTGGCGATGAACTTGGAGGTGAACTGGGCATCTTCCTGGCGCTGTACCAGGGGTACCACCTTGTCGGCGCGGCGGTGGGCCTGCACATAGGTGAAGCCCCCGAGCCAGGCCATGTCCAGCTTGCCGGCGGCCAGCGCCTCGACCACGGCAGCGTAGTCGTTGACCGGCACGAACACTACCTCGCGGCCGGTCTTCTCGGCCAGGTAGTCACCCAGGGGGGCAAACTTGCGTTGCAGCTCGGTGGGGGCTTCGTCCGGGATGGCGGAGACCCGCAGCGGCTCGGCGGCGACGGCGCTCAGGCTGGCGAGCAGGGTGGTGAGGGCGAATATCCATCTGGAGGTCATGGGTGGTTCCTTGTGGTCTGGCGTTCGAACAAGCGAAAGGTCCGACGGGGGGCCGGACCTTTCAGGTGAGTCATGGTAGGGGGCCATCGGCGCAGTGCGCAAGATGGGGCACTCAAAAAGGCGTCTTATACCCCGACGTGGAAGGCCTGTTTGAGGTTGCGGATGAAGTCCGCGTCCCGGCACAGGGTCTTGCCCGGGCTGTCGGAGATCTTGGCGACCGGGCCGCCATTGCACTCCATCAGCTTGAAGACGATGTTCATCGGGGTGACCCCGGGCAGATCGCAGGTGAGCTTGGTGCCGATGCCGAAGCTGGTGTTGATGCGACCGCGGAAGTGGCGGAACAGCCGTACTGCCTTGTCGAGGTCGAGGCCGTCGGAGAAGACCAGGGTCTTGGTGGCGGGATCGATGCCGAGGCGCTGGTAGTGGCTGATGGCCTTCTCGCCCCAGACCACGGGGTCACCGGAGTCGTGGCGCAGCCCCTGGTAGCGGCTCGCCAGCTCGAAGTCGAAGTCACGCAGGAAGGCATCCATGGTGATGCAGTCGGTCAGTGCGATGCCGAGATGGTTGGTGAACTCGTCCAGCCAGCTGGTGAGGGCCGCGCGCTGACTGAGTTCCAGCGGGAAGCCGAGTTGCTGGTGAGCCTGGAACCACTCGTGGGCCTGGGTGCCCACCGCCGGCAGCCGGTATTTCTGGGCCAGCTGGTAGTTGCTGGTGCCGCGAAACGCCGGCAGCCGCTCCTGGAGGCGGTCCACCACGGCATCCTGCACCGCGTGGGAGAAGCGGCGACGGGTGCCGAAGTCGATGAGGTTGAACTCGGTCATCTCCTCCGGGCTCAGCTCCCGTTCCAGCTTGTCGATCTTCTGGTCGAGCCGTTCCAGCGCCTGGCTGACGCCGAACTGGGGGTAGCGGAAGCGGTTGCGCATCTCGCTGATGATGGCGAGCACCGGGATCTCCCACAGGATGACGTCCTGCCAGGGCCCTTCGACCCGCACATTGATGCGGCCATCCTGCTCGAACACCTTGAGCAGGGAGGCATCCAGCGGCTTGCGGCGCAGGTGGTCGAGGTAGTCGGCGGTGAAGAAGGGGCGCTCGGCCAGAAAATCGAGCTCGGGTCGGGTCAGCCGCAGGGAGCCGGCGAGGCGCAGCTGCTCCTCGATCTCGCCCATCATGGGCAGCAGATCCTCTTCGTTGCGGCTGTGGAATTCGGCCACCACCTCGGCATCCGGGTAGCGATGGAACACCGCCTGCTGCATATGCAGCTTGTAGGCATCGGTGTCGAGCAGGCTGTTGAGGATCGGGGGCATATCAGGCGTCCAGCAGGCGTTGTACATCGGCCAGGGTCTGGGCCAGCTCGGCGCCGGCCTCGATCATCTGGGCACGGGCCTGGGCGATCGTCTCGGGGGCGATGCCGCGGCAGGCATCGAGGTGGACGATGACCCGGAAGCCGGCGCGGAGCAGTTGCAGCACGCTGGTCTTGACGCAGTAGTCGGTGGCGAGGCCGCCGACCAGCACTGTGCTGACGCCGCGGGCCTGCAGGAACTCGACGAGCCCGGTGCTGCGACGCTCGGCCAGGTCGTGGTAGCAGGCGCCATAGGGGTGCAGATCCGGCTCGACCCCCTTCCAGACGAAGAAGTCGTAGTCGATGGGGGCGGGCAGGCCGTCGAGCAGCTCGAAGCCAGGGGTGCCCGGCACGCAATGGGCCGGCCAGGTGAGGTCGGCGTTGGGCAGCGTCAGCGGTTGCAGCATGGCGGCCGGCTCGCTCACGACCCAGGCAGCGTTCGCGGGGTGGGCGTCCTTGCTGCCGACTCGCAGGGTGGCGAGGGCGGCCTGGGCGTTGAGTGCCGCCACTATGTCATCCCCGCCTGCGACGGGCAGCTCGTTCGGACAGAGCGGAGTAAACCCCTTCTGCGCATCAATATCCAGGCTGGCGATGGTTCCCATGGGTGACTCCTGCACATAATATTCTTGTGATATTATCTACCAAACATTATTAGAAGGCGAGCAGGTCGACCAGGATGCCGAGAATGAGTCTGGATATGGTGGTGCTGCGGTTGCGCGAGGAGCGGCTCGAACTGCTCCTCGAAACCCGGGATCGCCCCCCCTTTGCCCACTGCTGGCAGCTGCCGGCCCTGCGCATCGACGAGACCCGGGATCGGGATCTGGATGCCGCTCGCCACCGCCTGCTGGCGCAATGGGGGCTGGCGCAGTGCTACAGCGAGCAGGTCTGCACCCTCGGCAACCTGGAGCGGGATCCCCGGGGCTGGTCCACCACCCTCGTCTATCTGTGCCTGGCGGAGCCCGAGGCCGGCGCCGTGCGCGGCTGCTGGCACCCCCTGGACGATCTGCCCGGCCTGCAACTCGCCTTCGACCATCCCCAGCTCATCGCCATGGGGCTGGAGCGGCTGCGCATCAAGAGCCGTTACAGCACCTTGCCGCTGCACCTGCTGGGGTCGGAGTTCACCCTCTCCGAGGTGCAGCGCGCCTTCGAGATCATCCTGCAGACCCCCATGAACACGGCTGCGTTTCGCAAGCGGATCCACCGGGCCGACATCCTGACGGACACCGGCCGCAAGCGCACCGGCAAACAGCGGCCCGCCATCCTCTACCGGCTGGAGAACCCCTGCTGCGTGATGTTCGACCAGGTGATGAATGGAGCGGAAGCATGATGGATGTCTGCGTGCCCAAGGTGCTGGTGAGCGCGTGTTTGCTGGGTCAGCCAGTGCGTTACGACGGCCGCAGCAAGGGCATCGTCAGCGACTGGCTGAGGGAGCTCGGTGCCGAGGGGCGGGTGCTGGCCTTCTGTCCCGAGGTGGCGGGGGGGCTGCCTACCCCGCGACCGCCTGCCGAGCGGCAGGGTGAGTCTGTGGTCACCGAAAGTGGGCTGGATGTGACGACCGAGTTCGATCGCGGCGCCGCCCTGGCGCTGGCGCTCTGCCAGCAGCAGGGCATTCGCTTCGCCCTGCTGAAAGAGGGGAGCCCCTCCTGCGGCAGCGGCCGTATCTACAACGGCCGCTTCGAAGGGGTCTCGGTGGCGGGAGAGGGCAAGACCACCGCCCTGCTGCGCCGCCACGGCATCGCCGTGTTCAGCGAGGATCAGCTGCCCGAACTGGCGTCGGCGCTCTCCTTGGCGGTCAATGGGACGGGTGCCTGAACCCGCTGCCAGCCTTCCAGTACCTCGTCCTTCTCCTGCCAGCGCTGGTTCAGCCACTCCTGGAAGCCGCGCTTGAACTGCTTGTCGTTGAAGTAATCCCCCACCAGTTGCTCGTCCACCGGCAGCTCCTCGATCCGCACCTGGATGCGCTTCATCCGCCCCATCAGGAAGTCCTTGAAGGGGGTTTCGGTGTTGTCCGGGTAGCTGATGGTGACGTTGATCAGGCTGTCGAACTGATCGCCCATGGCCGCCAGGGTGAAGGCGAGCCCGGCCGCCTTGGGCGGCATCAGGTGGCGGAAGCGGGAGCGGGAGGCGTCGCGTTTCTGTTCGGTGAAGCGGGTTCCCTCCACGAAGTTGATGACGGTGGTGGGGATGTGGCGAAACTTCTCGCAGGCGTTGCGGGTGGTCTCGATGTCCTTGCCCCGCAGGTGCGGATTGCGCAGCAAGAACTCCCGTGAGTAGCGGCGCATAAAGGGCATGTCCAGCCCCCAGCAGGCGAGCCCCAGCAGCGGGATGTAGATGAGCTCGTGCTTCATGAAGAACTTGGGGACCGGCAGCCGATCGCGGAAGAGATGGCCCAGCACGACGATGTCGGTCCAGCTCAGGTGGTTGCTGATGATGAGATACCAGCCATCCTTGCGCAGCCGGGTGTCGTCCTCAATCTGCCAGTTGATACGGGTAGTGAGGCGGATCACCAGGGCGTTGCAGCCGAGCCACAGGCGCATGAAACGGTTGTTGAGGCGACTGCAGGCACGACCGAAGGCCGGCACGGGGAGCAGCAGCTTGGCCAGGGACACCAGCAGGATCAGGCTGGCGCACAGGGCGGTAAACAGTATGGTCAGGCCGGCGCTGATGAGCAGCACCAGGGGGCCGGGGAGCAGGCTTAGCATGAGTGTCTTACTGCGTCTTGTCCGCCAGTAGCTGGCCCAGGGTCTGGTCTTTCTCGCACCAGATCCCGTTCAGCCACTGCTGAAACTCTTGTTGGAACTCGGGGTCATTGAAGTAATCCCCCACCAGATTGCGTTCGATCGGCAGAAAGCGGACCCGAACCTTGATCTCCCTGACTCGACCGCACATGAAGTCCCAGTAGCTGGGGATGCCACCCGGATAGGCGATGGTCACATCCACCAGTTTGTGCAGCTGATCCCCCATGGCCGCCAGGGTGAAGGCGACGCCACCCGCCCTCGGGTGCAGCAGGTGACGATAGGGGGCGCCCTGTTTGTCGTGCTTGCTGGCGGTGAAGCGGGTGCCCTCGACGAAATTCATCACGCTCACCGGAATGTGGCGGAATTTGGCACAGGCCTTTCGCGTGGTTTCTATGTCTTTTCCCTTCAGATGCGGGTGTTTTTCCAGGAATTTACGGGAATAACGTCGCATGAAGGGGAAGTCGAGCGCCCACCAGGCCAGACCGAGAAAAGGTACCCAAATCAGTTCTTTCTTGAGGAAAAACTTCAGGAAGGGGATTTTTTGATTAAAAATCCGCTGCAGTACCAGTATGTCGACCCAGGATTGATGGTTGGCAATCACCATATACCACTCATTCCGGCGCCCTTTGTCCACTCCGACCACCTCGAAAGGGGTTCTGATGATGGTTTTCTGGATCAGGTTGTTGAAACCAATCCAACAGCCGGCGCAGCCATCCAGCAGCGCGTTGCAGAGGGTGCGCCACCCCTTGATGGGCAGCAGCAGCTTGATGAGGCCAAGCAGCAGGACGGGGGCAAACCAGAACAGGGTGTTGATGAAATAGAGCAGGGTCGAGAGGCTGCCGCGCAGTCGCTCTATCAGCTTGTTGGGCATGGTGGAATCCGTTTTCGTGTCTGTGGATGGCAACCAAGTGGTCAGATCAGTGGCCATAATATCAGCCGAGGCACGACTAGACCATGGAAGGCATCCCCGCTTGAGGGGTTGGCCCCTCGCTCACTGGCCGCTGCGCAGGCGCGAGAGCAGCCGATCCATGGCGCGATAGCCGAGCGCCTCGATCAGATGCTCCCGCTCGATGACGGGTCGTCCGGCGAGGTCGGCGATGGTGCGCGACACCCGCAGGATGCGGTGCCAGGCCCGGATGCTGAGCCCGAGCTTCTGGATCGCATTCTCCAGAAATTCGGCATCCTGCGGCGATAAGCGGCAAATCTCTTCGATTTCACGGCTATCAAGCAGGTTGTTGAGCTTGCCATTGCGGCTCAGCATGCGCTCCCGCGCCCCCAGCACCCGCTCGCGGATCTGACCGCTCGACTCCCCCCGCTCGGCCTTGCCGGTCAGGCTCCCCTTGGGCAGGAGCGGCACCTCCACCGTCAGATCGAATCGGTCGAGGAAGGGGCCGGAGAGCTTGCCGAGGTAGCGCAGCACCTGATCCGGGCTGGAGCGGGTCTGGCCGTCACCGTAGTGGCCGCAGGGGCTGGGATTCATGGCACCGACCAGCTGGAAGCGGGCGGGGAAGTCCACCTGGCGGGCGGCGCGGCTGATGGTGATGTGGCCCGTCTCCAGCGGTTCGCGCAGGGAGTCGAGCACCTTGCGTTCAAACTCCGGCAGCTCGTCGAGAAACAGCACCCCGTTGTGGGCCAGGGAGATCTCGCCGGGCCTCGGGTGGCTGCCGCCGCCCACCAGCGCCACTGCCGAGGCGCTGTGGTGTGGCGTGCGATAGGGCCTGTGGTGCCAGTGACCGGCCCGCGGGGTGAGGCCGCCGATAGAGTGGATGGCGGCGGTCTGTTGCGCCTCCTGTTCGCTGAGCGGCGGCAGAATGCCGGGCAATCGGCTGGCCAGCATGCTCTTGCCGGTACCGGGCGGGCCGATGAACAGCAGGTTGTGGCTGCCGGCGGCGGCGATCTCCAGCGCCCGCTTCGCCTGGGACTGGCCGATCACGTCCTGCAGATCCGGCACGTCGGGCAGGGTTTCCGCGCTCTGGGGATCCGGCAGCGGCAGCTCGTACTGACCCGCCAGCCAGGCGGTAACGGCCAGCAGCTGATGGGCGGTGCGTACCTCGGCGTCCTGGATGAGCGAAGCCTCCGGGCCGTTTTCCCGCGGAACCAGCAGGGTGCGCCCTGCGTCGCGGCAGGCGAGCACGGCGGGCAGCACACCGAGCACGGGGCGGATCTCGCCGGTCAGAGCCAGTTCCCCTAAAAATTCGTGATCGAGAAGGTATTTTGCCGGTATCTGCTTGGAAGCCGCGAGAATGCCGATGGCGATGGCCAGATCGAAACGGCCCCCCTCCTTGGGCAGATCGGCGGGAGCCAGATTGACCGTGATGTGTTTGCTCGGGAACTCGAAGTTGCCGTTGAGCAGGGCGCTGCGCACCCGATCCCGCGACTCCTTCACCGAGGTCTCCGGGAGGCCCACCATGTTGAACGCGGGCAGGCCGTTGGAGAGGTGCACCTCCACCGTGACTTGCGGCGCCGTTATCCCCAGGCTGGCACGGCTATAAACAACAGCTAATGACATAAATCCCGTCCTTGGTTTGATGTATGTGCTGGTTAACCGTTCTTTATTAGTTTTTTATTCCAGTTGGCGGGTTTCAGAGCAGTTAAAATCAGAGTCTTGTCAGGTAAAAAATGCTTGCCCAATAAAAATCACCGTGCTAGTTCTAATAGCCATTCGCGGCAAGCTCCGCCCCCATTTCACAGGATTCCCGGTTGTAACTATGAACATGGCCTCCCGTTTCGTCAGCATTATTGTGGTCCTAGTGGTGATTATTATCTCACCGCTCGGGGCTCGTTTGGCTGCACGGAACAAGGGATAGACCCACCACCGGACAGAACGAAACAAAGCGACCCCCGAGCCTCACGGCCCGGGGGTTTTTTTTCGACCAAAGGACAGGATTTTCCACATGAACGGCGCGCAGTTTTTGGTACAGGCTCTCAAGAAACAGGGTGTGACCCAGGTGTTTGGTTACCCGGGCGGAGCCATCATGCCGGTCTACGATGCCCTGTATGACGGCGGTCTGGCCCATCAGCTCTGCCGCCACGAACAGGGGGCAGCCATGGCTGCGGTGGGGTATGCCCGCGCCTCCGGCCAGGTGGGGGTCTGTATCGCCACCTCGGGTCCCGGCGCCACCAATCTGGTGACCGGTCTGGCGGAGGCGCTGCTCGACTCGGTGCCGCTCGTGGCCATCAGCGGCCAGGTGCCCTGCGCCGCCGTGGGCACGGATGCGTTCCAGGAGGTCGACGTGCTCGGCATGTCCCTCTCCTGCACCAAGCACTCCTTTATGGTGACGGACGTGGCGGATTTGCCTCAGGTGATTGCCGAGGCCTTCGCCATTGCCAGCGAAGGGCGCCCCGGCCCCGTGCTGATCGATCTGCCCAAGGATGTGCAGCTGGCCGCGGTGCCGGCCCAGAGCCCGCTGTTTGCGGTGGAGGATCCCGAGCCTCTCAACCCGGCCGAGCTGATGGTCGCCCGTACCCTGCTGGCCGCTGCCGAGCGCCCCGTGCTCTACGTCGGTGGCGGGGTGGGCATGGCCAATGCCGAGCAGCAGCTGCGCGACTTTGCCGCCGCGACCGGCATGCCGGCGGTCACCACCCTCAAGGGGATAGGTGCCCTCGACCCCGACAGCCCCGTCTACCTCGGCATGCTCGGCATGCACGGCACCAAGGCCGCCAACCTGGCGGTGCAGCAGTGCGACCTGCTGGTGGTGGTGGGCGCCCGTTTCGATGATCGGGTGACCGGCAAGCTGGAGGAGTTCGCCCCCGAGGCCAAGGTGATCCACCTGGACGTGGACGCCGCCGAGTTTGGCAAGCGCCGCGCCGCCGAGGTGGGCATCACCACGGATCTCAAGCGGGTGCTGCCGGCCCTGGCCATGACCCTGGCCATCGAGCCCTGGCGCGAGCACTGCGCCACCATGGCCCGCGAGTACGCCTTCCGTTACGACCATCCGGGTCAGGCCATCTACGCCCCGGCCCTGCTCAAAGAGCTTTCAAGCCGGCTGCCTGACACCAGCGTGGTCGCCTGCGACGTGGGCCAGCACCAGATGTGGGTGGCCCAGCACATGCGCTTCACCAGCCCGCGCAACCACCTCTCCAGCGCCGGTCTCGGCACCATGGGCTTCGGCCTGCCCGCCGCCATCGGCGCCAAGATGTCGCGCCCCGAAGACGAGGTGGTGCTGGTGAGCGGCGACGGCTCCTTCATGATGAACGTGCAGGAGCTTGGCACCATCCGCCGCGCCCAGCTCAAGGTGAAGATGGTGCTGCTGGACAACCAGCGCCTCGGCATGGTGCGCCAGTGGCAGGAGCTGTTCTTCGACGGCCGCTACAGCGAGACCATCCTTTCCGACAACCCCGACTTCGTCGCCCTGGCCGCCGCTTTCGGCATTCCGGGCGAGACCATCACATGCAAGGAGGAGATAGCCCCGGCACTGGATCGCCTGCTGGCGAGCGACACGGCCTATCTGCTGCATGTGGCCATTTCAGAGGAAGAAAATGTCTGGCCCCTGGTACCGCCAGGAGTCGCCAACCACAAGATGATGGAGCAACGCCCATGAACCAGCACAACCAGCACACTCTGCACATCCACGCCCAGCCCAGACCCGAAGTGATGGAACGGGTGCTGCGGGTGGTCCGTCACCGCGGCTTCAATCTCTGCGCCCTCAACATGGAGCAGGATTGCCAACAGCTGCGGATCACGGTTACTGTCGAGTCGGTACGTCCCATCCAGCAGTTGTGGAGCCAGCTGGTCAAGCTGGTGGATGTCTCCCGGGTCGATGCACTGGAACAGCAACCCCGGATCAGCGCTTAAGGAGCCAAGCCAATGTCACAGCCTTCCCAATCCGCGACTCAACCCAAATTCATCTGGTTCAACGGCAAGCTGGTCCCCTGGCAGGACGCCCAGGTGCATGTCATGAGCCACGCCCTGCACTACGGCTCCTCGGTGTTTGAAGGGGTGCGTGCCTACGATACCCCCAAGGGCGCTTGCATCTTCCGCCTGCAGGAACACACCCGCCGCCTGTTCGACTCCGCCAGGATCTACTGGATGGACGTTCCCTATAGCGAGGCCGAAGTGAATGAAGCCTGCCGCACCGTGGTACGCGAGAACGGCCTGAAAAGCGGCTACCTGCGCCCCCTCGCCTTTGTCGGCAACGTGGGGCTGGGGCTGCATCCGCCGCTGGATGCCAAGGCTGACCTGATGGTGGCCGCCCTGCCGTGGGGCGCCTATCTGGGGGAAGAGGGGCTGAAAAACGGGGTGGATGTGTGCGTCACCTCCTGGAACCGGCTCGCTCCCAACACCATCCCCACCGGCGCCAAGGCGGGTGGCAACTATCTCTCCTCCCAGCTCATCAGCCGCGAGGCCAGGCGCAACGGCTTCGCCGAGGGGCTGGCGCTGGACGTGAACGGCTACCTGAGCGAAGGGGCGGGGGAGAACCTCTTCCTGGTGAAAAACGGCGTGCTGTTCACCCCGCCCGCCACCGCCGCCATCCTGCCCGGCATCACCCGTGACACCATCATGACCCTCGCACGTGACTTGGGATATGAGGTGCGCGAGCAGGCGCTGCCCCGCGAGGCGCTCTATGTGGCGGACGAGATCTTCATGACCGGCACGGCGGCCGAGGTGACCCCGGTGCGCTCCGTGGATCGGATGCAGGTGGGCGCCGGTTGCCGCGGCCCGGTGACCGAACAGTTGCAGAACGCCTTCTTCGGTTTGTTCAACGGCCAGACCGAGGACAAGTGGGGCTGGTTGACCCCGGTGGCGGACTGACGCGCGCGGGGAGGCGATACGCCTCCCCGAGTCGCTTCCGGTGAGGGCGCCCGGCGGTGCCCTGACCAGGATCGATTCCCGATCCGCGAATCACACATTCATGTTGAAAGACAATGCGCCCCAGGGGCATTCAGGGAGTAGAGACAATGCCGAAGTTGAGATCCGCCACCACCACCCACGGACGTAACATGGCCGGGGCCCGCGCCCTCTGGCGTGCCACCGGCATGACCGATCAGGATTTCGGCAAGCCCATCATCGCCGTGGTCAACTCCTTCACCCAGTTCGTGCCGGGTCACGTCCACCTCAAGGATCTGGGTCAGCTGGTCGCCCGGGAGATCGAGGCCGCCGGCGGGGTCGCCAAGGAGTTCAACACCATCGCCGTGGATGACGGCATCGCCATGGGCCACGGCGGCATGCTCTATTCCCTGCCGTCCCGCGAACTCATCGCCGACTCGGTGGAGTACATGGTCAACGCCCACTGCGCCGACGCCATGGTCTGCATCTCCAACTGCGACAAGATCACCCCGGGGATGCTGATGGCCGCCCTGCGCATCAATATCCCGGTGATCTTCGTCTCCGGCGGCCCCATGGAAGCGGGCAAGACCAAGCTCTCCGACCAGATCATCAAGCTGGATCTGGTGGACGCCATGATCCAGGGCGCCGATCCCAAGGTCTCGGATGCCCAGAGCGACCAGATCGAACGCAGCGCCTGCCCCACCTGCGGCTCCTGCTCCGGTATGTTCACCGCCAACTCCATGAACTGCCTGACCGAGGCCCTGGGCCTCTCCCAGCCGGGCAACGGCTCCCTGCTGGCAACCCACGCCGATCGCGAGCAGCTGTTCAAGCTGGCGGGTCAGCGCATCGTGGCTCTGGCCAACCGCTACTACCAACAGGATGACGAGAGCGCCCTGCCGCGCAATATCGCCACCAAGGCGGCGTTCGAGAACGCCATGGCCCTGGACATCGCCATGGGCGGCTCCACCAATACCGTGCTGCACCTGCTGGCGGCGGCCCAGGAGGCGGGCGTCGACTTCACCATGGCCGATATCGACCGTATGTCCCGCAAGGTGCCCCAGCTGTGCAAGGTGGCGCCCTCCACCCAGAAATACCACATGGAAGACGTGCACCGCGCCGGCGGCGTGGTTGCCATCCTGGGCCAGCTGGAGAAGGCGGGCCTGGTACACGGCGACGCTCGCAACGTGCTCGGCACCACCCTGGTCGAGCTGCTGGGGCAGTACGACGTGAGCCGCTGCGATGACAAGGGCGTGCACGACTTCTACCGCGCCGGCCCGGCCGGGATCCGCACCACCAAGGCGTTCAGCCAGGATTGCCGCTGGCCCGAGCTGGATCTGGACCGCGCCGAGGGCTGTATCCGCTCCTTCGAACACGCCTACAGCCAGGAGGGGGGCCTCGCCGTGCTCGCCGGCAACCTGGCGCTGAACGGGGCCATCGTCAAGACCGCCGGGGTGGACGAGGAGAACCTCACCTTCCGCGGCCCGGCCCGGGTATTCGAGAGCCAGGAGAGCGCCGTGACCGGCATCCTGGACGGCACCGTCAAGGCCGGCGAAGTCGTGGTGATCCGCTACGAAGGGCCGAAAGGGGGCCCGGGCATGCAGGAGATGCTCTACCCCACCACCTATCTGAAATCCATGGGTCTCGGCAAGGCGTGTGCGCTGATCACCGACGGCCGCTTCTCCGGCGGTACCTCGGGTCTCTCCATTGGCCACGTCTCGCCGGAGGCGGCCTCTGGCGGCACCATAGGTCTGGTGGAGGATGGGGACATCATCAACATCGACATCCCGGCCCGTAGCATGGTGCTGGAGGTGGCCGACAGCGTGCTGGCCGCCCGCCGCGTCGCCGTCGAGGCCCGCGGCTGGAAGCCGCTCGATCGCCAGCGTCAGGTCTCCTTTGCCCTGCGCGCCTACGCCATGTTCGCCACCAGTGCCGACAAGGGTGCGGTGCGCGATCGTTCGATGCTGGGGGAATAAACCATGGTCTCTGCGGCGGATTATCTACGCAAGGTGCTGCTCTCCCCCGTCTACGAGGCGGCGCGGGTCACCCCTTTGCAAACCCTGAAGAAGTTGTCCGACAGGCTCGGCAACCACGTGGCCCTGAAGCGGGAGGATCTGCAACCGGTCCACTCCTTCAAGCTGCGGGGCGCCTACCACAAGATTGCCACCCTGACCCAGGAGCAGAAGGAGCGCGGCGTCATCGCCGCCTCCGCTGGCAACCACGCCCAGGGGGTGGCCTTGTCGGCGGCCAAGCTCGGCATCAAGGCCATCATCGTGATGCCCCAGACCACGCCGGACATCAAGATCGACGCGGTGCGCCGCCAGGGCGGCAACGTGCTGCTGTTTGGCAACAGCTTCGACGAGGCCTACGGCGAGAGCCGCCGCCTCGCCACGCTTGAGGGCTACACCCTGATCCCGCCGTTTGACGACGTCGAGGTGATCGCCGGGCAGGGCACCATCGGCAAGGAGCTGCTGGAGCAGGACACCCACCTCACCCACGTCTTCGTGCCGGTGGGGGGTGGCGGCCTGGCCGCCGGGGTGGCGGTCTACATCAAGCAGCTGCTGCCGGACGTCAAGGTGATCGGGGTGGAGGCGGAGGGCTCCGCCTGCCTCAAGGCGGCCATGGAGGCCGGCACGCCGGTCAACCTGGAGCGGGTCTCCCTGTTTGCGGACGGGGTGGCGGTCAAGCGCATCGGCGAGGAGACCTTCCGCCTGTGCAACCAGTATCTGGACGAGGTGGTGACCGTCTCCAACGACCAGATCTGCGCCGCGCTCAAGGACATCTTCGACGACTGCCGCGCCATCGCCGAACCGTCCGGCGCCTTGTCCCTGGCAGGCCTCAAGGCCTACAGCGAGCGGGAGCAGGTAAAGGGCGGCCGGATGGCGGCCATTCTGTCCGGCGCCAACGTCAACTTCCACAGCCTGCGCTACGTGTCGGAGCGCTGCGAGATCGGCGAGAAGCGCGAGGGCATGCTGGCGGTGACCATCCCCGAGCGCAAGGGGGCCTTCCTCGACTTCTGTCGCCAACTCGGACCCCGCATGGTGACCGAGTTCAACTACCGCTATGCCGATGCGGTGCAGGCGTCCCTGTTCGTCTCGGTGCGGCTCACCGGCGGCGATGAGGAGCTCGGCCAGATCCAGCAGCAGTTGGAAGGCAACGGCTACCCGGTGGTCAACATGACCGAGAGCGAGCTGGCCAAGAACCACGTGCGCTACATGATTGGCGGCCGCCCGGCCCGGCCCCTCGGCGAACGGCTCTACAGCTTCAAGTTCCCGGAGCAGCCGGGGGCCCTGATGCGCTTCCTCGAGACCCTGGGGTGTCGCTGGAACATCAGCCTGTTCCACTACCGCAACCACGGTGCGGACTACGGCCGGGTGCTGTGCGCCTTCGAGCTGCCGGACGAAGACGTGGCGGCCTTCCACGACTACCTGCACAAGATTGGCTACGGCTGGAAAGAGGTGAGCGAGGATCCCGCCTACCGGCTGTTCCTGGCGAGCCAGAGCCGCCAGTGACGGCAATTATCACTCGATCCAAAACGAAGAGCCTGGCTCTTCGTTTTTTTATGGGCAGCCGCCTGACCCACCCGGAGGATGGGGGGGGATGACTGTCGATAATGTCGCCAATATCACACTCCTGAGTCCCTGGTCGTTTGAGGCTGGTTGCAGATGGGATACTCTGAATACGGGGCTTGGGTTCGGGGCCCCGTCAGGGAAGAGAGGCGCAGTCGCGTCATAACAATTCATTGCAGGGGCTCATCCATGAACAGATCTACGCTCGCCGTCCTGATCGGCGCTCTGATGGCAACGGGGACGGTGCAGGCCGCCGCCCAGGACAACACCTGGTATGTCGGCGGCAAGGCCGGCTGGTCCAACTATTTCGGGGCGGATTACGACTCCGACATCAAAGACCTGCTGGACGCCGCCAAGGTGAACGAGAACAGTGACGACCTGGGGCTGGGGGCCTTCGTGGGTTATCAGGTCAACCGCAACGTGGCCGTCGAGCTGGGCTATGACTGGCTCGGCAAGTACAAGGTCGACCGGCACTACTCGGGCAACGGCATCGATTCCGGGCTGGAGGGCGAGGCCAAGGCCCAGATGATCCAGGCCACCATGAAGATCGGCTTCCCGGCGACCGAGGCGCTGGAGATCTATGGCCGTCTGGGCGGTGCCTACGCCTGGACGGACAGCTCCATCAACGCCTGGTACAACGACGGCGTCAACGCGCTGTCTGACTCGGACAGCGGCAGCTACAACGGCGCCGCCTTCGTGGGGGCGCTGGGGCTCGAGTATTCGATCGATCGCGACTGGGCCGCCCGCCTCGAATACCAGTACACCACGCCGCTCGGCAAGACCTCCCCCGGTGAGTCGGGCATCGAGCTGGACAACGGCCTGCTGTCGGTCGGCATGCTCTACCGCTTCGGCCAGGTGGGTGACGAGCCGGTGGCTCCGACGCCGGCCCCTGAACCGGCCCCGGCGCCCGTGCTGGTGGAGAAGCAGTTCAACCTGGATTCCGACGTGCTGTTCGAATTCAACAAGGCGACCCTGAAGCCGGCCGCGAGCCAGGCCCTCGACCAGCTGTTTGCCGATATCCTGGCCGCCAATCCGAAGGATGGGGTGGCGACGGTGATCGGTCATACCGACCGGCTGGGGTCCGATGCCTACAATCAGACGCTCTCGGAGCAGCGTGCCCGCACCGTGGCGGACTACCTGATCGCCAAGGGGCTGTTTGCGGACAAGGTGCGTGCCGAGGGGCGCGGCGAGTCTTCTCCGGTGACCGGGGGCAGCTGCCCGGACGGCGCCAAGGCGCAGATGATCGCCTGCCTGGCACCGGATCGCCGGGTCGAGGTGCGTCTGACCGGGGTGTCTCAGGTCGCCGAATAGGCCCTGACCACCGGGCGGTGACAATGACGAGGGGGCCCCAGGGCCCCCTCGTCGATCATGGGGTTCGCAGCGGCCGCTGCTTCATCCAGCTGGTGCCGCGCGCCATGAGGATCAGGAGCAGGGCGCCGGGCAGCACCGTCTGCCAGAGGAAGGGCCAGGATTGCGCGGTGAGCACCACCACCAGCGGATTGGCGCCGGCGGGGGGATGGATCACTCCCAGGCCCTGCATGAGGGCGACAGCGAGGCCGACCCCCAGGGCCAGCTTGATCTCCATGGGCAGGGGCAGCAGCTGCACCAGCAACCCCAGGATCGCCGAGAGCAGATGCCCTCCCAGCACGTTCTGCGGTCGGGCCAGCGGGCTGTCCGGCAGGGAAAAGAGCAGCACGCAGCTCGCCCCGAACGGTGCCATCAGCAGGCTCCACTGCCAGCCCAGATCCAGCCAGCCGAGCACGGCGATGGCCGTGCTGGCGCCCGCCCCGGCCAGTATGGCCGCTCTCCATCGTTGCATCTCCATCTCTGTCTCCTCGTTGATGAAGGGTCCCTTGACCCTGATGGCGACATTAGGTAGACAGATCGGTGTACTTCAAGGGGGAAATCAAGGTGAGTGAGAAACGCCAGCAACTGATGACGACGGCCTATCAGCTCTTCAACCGCCATGGCTTTCACGCCACCGGCATCGATCGCATCTGGGCCGAGGCGGGCAGCACCAAGCGCACTCTGTATCGCCACTTCCCCACCAAGGACGCCCTGATCGAGGCCGTGCTGATGGCGCGGGATACGGAATTTTTTGCCCTGCTCGACGCCAGGATGGAGGGGGTCTCTGGCCGGGAGGCCAGGGTGCAGGCGCTGTTCGACGGCTTTGCCGACTGGTTTGGCCGCAGCGACTTCTACGGCTGCAACTTCATCAACGCCAGCGCCGAGTTCTCCGATCCGCGCCATCCGGTGCGCAAGCTGGTGGTGGCGCACAAGCAGGCCCTGCTGCACTGGATCAGGGAGGCGCTCGCGTGCACCGCAGCGCAGGCGACGGGCCTGTGCCTGCTGCTGGAGGGGGCCGTGGTGATGGCCCACAGCTACCAGCAGCCCCTGGCCCTGGAACAGGCCAGGGGGCTGGCGCACGCGGTGCTGACAGAGGGGGTCTAGTTCAGCTCGGTGGGGTCGATATCCAGGCTCCAGCGCACCTTCTTGGTCTCGGGCCAGGCCTCCAGCTCTTTCACCGCCCAGTCCAGCAGCTGGGCCAGCGGTGCCCTGCTGGGCCCCTGCACCAGCAGCTGCATGCGAAACTTGCCCGCCTTGCGCTCCATGAAGCCACTGATGGGCCCGAGCACCTGCACCTGGGGATAGCGGGCACTGCGCAGGGTGTCGGCAAGCCGGACGAGGAACAGCTGCACCTCGTCGCGGCCGTTGGCCTCGGCCCGGAACAGCCCCTGATGGCTGAACGGCGGCAGCCCCAGCAGGCGGCGCTCTTTCAGTGCCGTGTCGGCGAAGTGGCCGTAGCCATTCTGGGTCAGATCCTGCAGCAGGGCGTGCTCGGGATGGTGGCTCTGCAGCACCACCAACCCCGGCTTGCTGGCGCGACCGGCGCGGCCCGCCACCTGGGTATAGAGCTGGGCCAGCTTCTCGGCGGCGCGAAAATCGGCGCTGAACAGGGCGCCGTCCACATCTAGCAGCCCTACCAATGTCACGTCCGGGAAGTGGTGGCCCTTGGCCAGCATCTGGGTGCCGATCAGGATCTTGTACTTGCCCGCCTTGATGTCGCCGAGGTGGGTCTCCAGCTCCCCCTTGCGCCGGGTGTTGTCCCGATCGATGCGCACCACTGGATATTGCGGGAAAACGGTGCCAAGCAGCTGCTCCAGCTGTTCTGTGCCGACCCCTGAGCCGATCAGCTCGCTGCTGCCGCACTCGGGGCAGTGATGGGGCAGGGGGCGCACGCTGTCGCAGTGGTGGCAGTGCAGGCGCCGTCCGGCCTGATGCCAGGTGTACCAGGCGTCGCAGCGCTCGCAGGCGGCGCTCCAGCCGCACTGGTGGCAGATGAGGGCCGGGGCATAGCCGCGGCGGTTGAGGAACAGCATCACCTGGTTGCCGGCCGCCAGATGCTCCGCCATCAGCTGCTCCAGCTGGGGGGAGAGGCCGGCCTGCAACCGCACGTTCTTGATGTCCAGGATCACCTGGCGGGCGGTCTGGGCGTTGCCGGCGCGCCGGGTCAGGCTGAGGTGGTGATACTTGCCGGTGCGGGCGTTGTGCAATGTCTCCAGCGACGGGGTGGCCGAGCCCAGCAGGATGGGAATGCCGGCACGGTGGGCGCGCATCACCGCCAGATCCCGCGCGTGGTAGCGAAAGCCGTCCTGCTGCTTGAAGGAGCCGTCGTGCTCCTCGTCGATGATGATGATGCCGAGGTCGTGAAACGGGGTGAACACGGCGGAGCGGGTGCCGATCAGGATGGCGGCACCGCCGTCGCGGCAGGCCAGCCAGGCGTCGAGCCGCTCCCGATCGTTCATGGCGGAGTTCATCGCCACCACGGGCACGTTGAAGCGGCGGCGAAAGCGGTTGATGGTCTGCGGGGTGAGGCCTATCTCCGGCACCATCACCAGGGCCTGCTTGCCCGCCTTGAGCAGGGGCTCGAGGATGCTGAGGTAAACCTCGGTCTTGCCGGATCCCGTGATGCCATCCAGCAGGAAGGCGCCGAACCTGTTGCTCTGGCTGGTGACGGCAGAGACCGCCAGCGCCTGCTCGCCGTTGAGGCGCAGCCCCTCGCCCGGCTCGAAGCGGGCGGCCCAGTCACCCTCATGGCTTGGCTCCAGCGAGCGCTTCTCCAGCAGCCCCTTCTTCTCCAGTGCGCTGAGTGCGGCGCTCTGGATCTCCTCCTGCTTGAGGGCAGATGGCGTCTGCGGCCCCTTGCGCAGCAGGGCGAGGGCCTGCTGCTGCTTGGCCGCCCGTTTGAGCTCGTTGAGATCGAGCGCCATGCCGGCCTCGGTGGCAAACCAGAACTCCAGCTCCCGATAGGCGGCGGGCTCCCCCTTGCGCACCAGCACCGGCAGGGCGTGGGGTAGCACCTCTCCCAGGGGATGCTGGTAGTAGCCGGCGCTCCAGGCCATCAGCGCCAGGATGTCCGGCCCCAGGACGGGGGCGCTGTCGAGCACGCGCTTGATGGGTTTGAGCTTGTTGCGCGGCACCTGGCTGTCGGTGGGGTGATCCACCACCAGACCGACCAGAGTCTGGGGGCCGAAGGGGATCTCGACCCGGCAGCCGGGGGCAGGCAAGGGCAGGGGGGAGAGATAGTCGAAATGACGGCGTAACGGCACCGGCACGGCCACACGAACCAGATCCAGGGGTTGGGAAGAATTCACCAGATGTTGCCTATTTTTTCTGCGAAGCCACTTGCCTGAACTCAGGCATTTCCTATATTATTCGCAGCCTTTGAAACTGTGTTCAACAATCGTGTGGTGTCCGACAAGAGATCGGATGGCGACACGGCCTGATAATTGAGGTTGTCCATGAAAGCTGGTATCCACCCTGACTACGTAGCCATCACCGCCAAGTGCTCTTGCGGTAACGTCATCAACACCTTCTCTACCATCGGTAAAGATCTGAACCTGGACGTGTGCTCCGAGTGCCACCCCTTCTACACCGGCAAGCAGAAAGAAGTTTCTAGCGGCGGCCGCGTAGACAAGTTCAACAAGCGTTTCGGTGGCTTGACCTCCAAGAAGTAATCTTGCTTCTGAAGCATTCTGAAAAAGGCGCCCATCGGGCGCCTTTTTTATTGGTCGGCGTTCTGTAATCCCTCGCTTTGCCCTATGGTGTGGGCTCAACCAAGGGAGAAGAGTCGATGCGCACATGTCTGGTGATGGGAGCGGCCGGGTACATAGGGTCCTACCTGGTGCCTCACCTGCAAGATCTGGGGTACAGGGTCATCGCCGGGGCGCGCCGCCCCTGCCGCTTGCCGGAGGGGGTGGAGTTCCGCCTCGCCGACAGCCTCAAGCCCGCCACCCTGTCGTCTGCGCTCGTCGGGGTCGACACCGTCTTCTATCTGGTGCACGCCATGGGGGCGGGGGCCGGCTTTCACCGGCTGGAGCAGCAGGGGGTGAAGAACTTCGCCGCCGCCGCCCGCGCCGCCGGGGTGCGGCGCATCATCTATCTGGGGGCCATCCAGCCCGAGCCCTGCAACAGCCGTCACCTCAACTCCCGCCGCTATTGTGGCGAGCTGTTCCGGGATGCCGGCGTGCCCACGGTGGAGCTGCGGGCAGGCATCATCATCGGGCCCGGCTCGGCCGCGTTCGAAGTGATGCGGGATCTGGTGTTCAACCTGCCCATGATGGTGACCCCCAAGTGGGTGCGCTCCCGCACGCCCCCCATCGCCCTCTCCAACCTGCTGCACTATCTGGCCGGGCTGGTGGAGGCAGAGGGGGTGGACGGCCATATCTTCAACGCCGCCGGGCCCGAGCTGCTCAGCTATCAGCAGCAGTTGCAGAAATTCGCCGCCCACATCGGCAAGCGTTGCCCCATAGTGCCGCTGCCGTTCCTCAGCCCGCGCCTCTCCGCCTGGTGGCTGCAGTTCGCCACCTCGGTCCCCCAACCCATCGCCAAGGCGCTGGTGGGGGGGCTCAAGCACGACATTCCGGCGGATGATGGCCCCTTGCGCACCCTGCTGCCCCAGCATCTGCTCAGCTTCGACGAGGCGCTGACGGAGAGCCTGGCCCTGGAGCAGAAGCTCGGCGCCGAGCAGCAGGGGGAGGAGACGCCGCTCGGCCTGCGCTGGCGCCATCCCGAATACGGCTTCTACGACCGCACCGCGAGCGGGGAGGCCGACTGCCTCGCCGCGCCCGAGGTGGTGTGGCAGGTGTTGCAGCAGCTGGGGGGCGAGCAGCGCTACTTCTACATGAACGAGCTCTGGGTGGTGCGGGAGTGGATGGATCACCTGATCGGCGGCCCGGCCCTGACCCGGGGGCGCACCAACCCGGATCGCTTCGTGAAGGGGGACATGCTGGACTCCTGGCAGATCCTCGGGGTGGACGAGGGGCGCAGGCTGGATCTGCTGTTCAACATGAAGGCCCCGGGCGTCGGGCGGCTGGAGTTCAACATCCAGCCCCTGGAGTCCGGGCTCACCCGGCTCAGGGTGACGGCCCACTGGCACCCCCAGGGGGCCTGGGGACTGGCCTACTGGCTCGCCATGCTGCCGTTCCACCTCTTCATCTTCCAGGGGATGACGGAGGCCATCGCCCGTCAGGCGGAGGAGAGGGCCGGTATCCCGGTGATGGATTGAAAACGAATCTATATCTAATTGGGTAGGTGTGGCTGGTGGTACATGCTGCCGAGTGGCTGGTCGGCGTTGTTTGGCGATATTTTCTGCTGTGAAAGCCCGGCGGTTTTCATTATGATCCCCAGCCCTCGCCCGTGGGCGAGCCAATGCACCACTCATTCATTTCCGTATCGGGGTCCCCCATGTCCGATCAGCGTCACGATCTTCGTCAACAAGCACTCGACTACCACGCCCAGCCCGTCCCGGGCAAAATCGCCATCGCCCTCACCAAGCCCGCCGAGACCGCCCGCGATCTGGCGCTGGCCTACAGCCCGGGCGTCGCCGAGCCGGTGCGCGAGATCGCCGCCAACCCGGCCGATGCCTACCGCTACACCGGCAAGGGCAACCTGGTGGCCGTCATCTCCAACGGCACCGCCATCCTGGGGCTGGGCAACCTGGGCCCGCTGGCCTCCAAGCCGGTGATGGAGGGCAAGGCCCTGCTGTTCAAGCGCTTCGCCGGCATCGACGCCATCGACATCGAGGTGAAGCACGAGACCTGCGCCCAGTTCATCGACACGGTCGCTGCCATCGCCGACACCTTCGGCGGCATCAACCTGGAAGACATCAAGGCCCCCGAGTGCTTCGAGATTGAAGAGGCGCTGATCGCCCGCTGCGACATTCCGGTGTTCCACGACGACCAGCACGGCACCGCCATCGTCACCGCCGCCGGCCTGCTCAACGCCCTGGAAGTGCAGGGCAAGGCGATCGGCAGCAGCCGCATCGTCTGCATGGGGGCCGGTGCGGCCGCCACCGCCTGCATGGACCTGCTGATCAAGTGCGGCGCGGCACCCGAGAACATCTTCATGCTGGACCGCCAGGGGGTGATCCACAGTGGTCGTACCGATCTGAACCAATACAAGCAGCGCTTTGCGAACGATACTCCCCTGCGCACCCTGATGGACGTGATCGACGGGGCCGACGTGTTCGTCGGCGTCTCCGGCCCAGACGTGCTGCCCGCCGAGGCGGTGGCGCTGATGGCCCCCAACCCGGTGATCTTCGCCTGCTCCAACCCGGATCCCGAGATCAAGCCTGCCCTGGCCCACTCGGTGCGCGGCGACCTCATCATGGGCACGGGCCGCTCGGACTACCCGAACCAGATCAACAACGTGCTCTGCTTCCCCTTCATCTTCCGCGGTGCCCTGGACGCGCGCGCCAGCCGCATCAATGACGCCATGAAGATCGCCGCGGTCGAGGCGATCCGCGCCCTGGCCAAGGAGCCGGTGCCGGCCGAGGTGCTGAGCGCCGCCGGCGTGAGCGAGCTCACCTTCGGCAAGGAGTACGTCATTCCCAAGCCGATGGATGCCCGTCTGCTGCCACGGGTCGCCCGCGCCGTGGCGCTGGCGGCGGTGGCATCCGGGGTCGCCCGCATCGCACTGCCGGCAGACTACATGCTGGGTTGAGGTCCATCGGGCTTCAGGCTTGCAACCGGTAAAACAGAAGGGGCCCCGTGATGGGGCCCCTTTTTCATTGCGGGACGCTGGTGTATGGATTACTTGGTCTTGGGAGCCACCTGGACGGTCGGCGCCTTGGCGGCCTTGTGGTGCTTTTTCACGACCTTGGTCTGGGTGGCGTGGGGAGCGGCGGCCTTGGTCGGGGTGGCAGCCATGGTGAAGCCGGAGGTCAGGGCGAAGACAGCGGCCAGGCTCAGGGGGATCAGCTTGTTCATATTCCAGTTCCTCATTCGGTTGATGACATGGAGCGTTTCTCCATGGCTTCATCCTAGGGCGACGGCGTCTGGGGTTCAGTGAGGGACTGGTGACGGTTTGTATCCAAATGTACGGGCAGGGTCAGGCAGAAACGGGCACCGCTGCTGCAGGGCAGCAGCTGCACCTCGCCGCCATGGTGGCGGGCGATGCTGCGCACGATGGCGAGCCCCAGGCCGGCGCCGCCGGTGCGCCTGTCCCGGCTCTGGTCGAGGCGCACGAAGGGCTCGAAGATCTGGGGGGCGAGGGCCGGATCGATGCCGGGGCCGTCATCGCTCACCTCCAGCAGATAGTCGTCCCCCTGCCGCGCCATGCGCAGGCTGACCCGGCTGGCGGCGTGGCGCAGGGCGTTGCCGATGAGGTTCTCCAGCGCCCGATCCAGCAGGCGGACGTCGCCGCGCCAGGGCAGGGGCTGGTCGGGAGCGTCGAGGGAGAGGCGCTTCTGCGGCTGCAGGGCCTGCCAGTCGGCGAGACGGCTCCGGGCCCAGTGGCCCAGCTCCAGATCGCTGCACTGGAGCGGCAGCTCGGGGCGATCGAGCCTGGCGTAGGTGAGCATCTCCTCGATGAGGCCGTCCAGCGCGCCGAGATCCCGCTCCAGCCCCTGCTGCTCCTCGGGCGAGGGGGGCGACGCCAGCATGGCGAGCCGGTAGCGCAGCCGCACCAGGGGGGTGCGCAGCTCGTGGGCGATGGCGTCGGTCAGCTGCTTGCGACTGGCCAGCATGGCCTGCAGCTGTTCCGCCATCTGATCGAAGGTGCGGCCGACCCGGGCCAGGCTGCTGCCGGGCGGCAAGCGGGTGCGGCAGGAGAGATCGCCGTCACCGACCCGGCGGGCGGCTTGCTCCAGCCGTTGCAGGCCGCGCCAGTGAGGGCGCAGCCAGAGCAGGATGGGCAGGCCCAGCGAGAGGCCGATGAGCAGCAGCAGGCCCACGTCCACCCAGTGCAGCTCGTGCAGATAGGAGAGGTAGGGAACGGGGCCGACAATCAGCACCCGCTCCGTGCCGGGAATGCGCTGCAGGAAGGTGTCATCCTCCTCGACGATGACGATGTTGCCCGCCTCCAGGAAGGCCTGATCCTCCCGGGCCAGGGGCTGGTTGGCGAGACTCCCGATCTGCAGCGGCAGATTGAGCTGGCGGCTCTGCTCCGCCGTGCGGGCCGGCCAGTGCTCTGGCGGCAGCCGGGCCAGCTCGCCGGTGAGCAGGCCGAGGGAGCCTTGCATCATCCGCTCCAGATAGCGGTCCCCCGCCCGCTCGGCGCTGACCTGATAGACCAGCCCGATGAGCAGGATGGCCAGGGCGAAGCAGCCGATCAGCAGCAGGTAGAACTGGATAAACAGGCGTCGCATCGGGCTCTCCTCTTGCCTGGATTGGGTCGGGCATTGCCTTGTTGCTCCCTCATCCCCAACCCTTCTCCCGCAAGGGGAGAAGGGGGCAGAGAGCATCAAGGTCATTCGGCGGGGCTTATTCCCAGGCCTGGGGTACCAGCAGGTAGCCCTTCTGGCGCACCGTCTTGATGCGGGTCGGGTTGTTGCTGTCATCCCCCAGCCGGCGGCGCAGGCGGGAGATGGCCACGTCCATGCTGCGATCTAGGCCGTCGTAGTCGCGCCCCCGCAGGCTGCGAAACAGCGTCTCCCGCCCCAGGATCTGGCCGGCGTGGCAGGCCAGCTCCCACAGGAGATCGAAATCGGCGGTGGAGAGGGGGATGCTGTCGCCGTCCAGGCGCACGTCCCGACCCGGCCCGTCGATCTGCAGGCGGCCGAACTGCAGACGCTGGGGCGGGGCGGCGGGGGCCACGGCCTGCTGGCTCTGTCCGTGCTGGCGGAACTGGACCCGCAGCCGGGCCAGCAGCACGGGGGGCGGCGTGGTCTTGAGGATGTAGTCGTTGGCCCCCAGCTCCAGGCTCAGGATCTGGTTCATGTCGCTGTCCAGCGAGGTCAGCATGACGATGGGACCGCCGAAGCGCGGGCGCAGATCCCGGCACAGGGAGAGGCCGTCCTGGCCCGGCAGCATGATGTCGAGCAGCACCAGGTCCGGTTGCTCGGCCTCCACCCTAGCGAGCGCCCGATCGCCGCGGGTTTCCAGCATCACCTCGATGTCGTGGCGGCCGAGCCAGTTGCTGATGAGCTGGCCTATCTCGGGATCGTCTTCAACAAACAGAACGCGTGGCATGGTGGCGTGGTTCCCCGATCATGGCGCGAATGCGCGTGCCGCCAGCATAACGGCTGCGCCAACCCTCTGCACCGGGATAACTAATCAAACAGGGCCCGAGGGCCCTGTTCTTGTCTTGCTGGTCGAGCGGGGAGCGGCGTCCCCTGCGGCATCAGCCCGCCTTGCGCTTGAGATAGACCCCGGCTTCCATGTGGTGGGTCCAGGGGAACTGATCGAACAGGGCGAAACGGGCGATCTCGTGGGTTTCGCCGAGCACCGCCATGTTGGCCTCCAGGGTCTCGGGGTTGCAGGAGATGTAGAGGATGTTGTCGTAGTCCTGCACCAGCCTGACGGTGGCGTCGTCCAGACCGGCCCGGGGCGGGTCGACGAAGATGGTGTTGCACCGGTAGGCGGAGAGGTCGACCCCCTTGAGGCGGTTGAACTCCCGCTCGCCACGCATCGCCATGGTGAACTCCTCCGCCGACATGCGCAGGATGATCAGGTTGTCGACGCCGTTGGCGGCGATGTTGAACTGGGCGGAGTCCACGCTCGGTTTGGCGATCTCGGTGGCCAGCACCTTGCTGAAATTCTGCGCCAGGGCGATGGAGAAGTTGCCGTTGCCGCAGTAGAGCTCCAGCAGGTCGCCCTCGCTCCCCCTGGTCACGTCCAGGGCCCAGCCCAGCATCTGCTCGTTGATGGCGGCGTTGGGCTGGGTGAAGCTGTTCTCCACCTGCTTGTAGACGAGTTCGCGCCCCTGCACGGTCAGACGCTCGATGACGAACTCCTCCCCCAGGCAGATCTTCTGCTTGTGAGCACGACCGATCAGCTGCAGATCGAATCCCTTGGCGCGCAGATCGGCCTGCAGCGCGTCGGCGGCCTGCTGCCACTCGGCTTCCAGCTTGCGGTGGTAGAGCAGGCTGACGCAGATCTGGCCGGACTGGGTGGAGAGGTAGTCAATCTGGAACAGCTTGCGGCGCAGCACCGGGTGCGGGCGCAGCCCTTCCAGCAGCACCGGCATCAGCCGGTTGATGAGGCGGCTGGCGGTGGGGAACTGGTCGACCCGGATGATCTCCTTGGTGGCCGGGGCATACATGCAGTGGAAGAGGTCATCCCCCTCGTGCCAGATGCGAAACTCGGCGCGCATCCGGTAGTGCTCGGCGGGGGAGGCGTGCACCTCCAGCACGGGCGGGTTGAAGCCTGCGAACATGCCGGTGAGACGATCGCGCTTCTCGTCGAGCTGGGCCTGGTAGTCGGCAGGAGTTCGCTGGGATTGGGTCATGGATACCTCGCGTGCGCCGGGCTGAGCCGGGTAAAAACCGGGGAAGGCTGCAGCCAGGCAGCAGCCAACCAAAGGGTGGGGATTTTAAAAGGCCGTCGCGGATTGTCCAAGTTTTTTGTGGTCAAGAAGTGGCCAGTCGGGCCGATAACCGATCCACCACTATAGGCGGGAGAGTGATGATGCAGATCGATGGCATGGGCGCAGCCCAACCCAAGGGAGTGGGCATTGCTCCCAAATCGCCTCAACAGACGGCGTCGAAAGCGGCGGACAAGGGGGAGGAGGTCTCCCTGAACAAGCCTCCGAAGTGGGCTCAGGTGCTGATCCAGCAGGCGCTGCAATTTGCGCTGGAGATCAACGGCCAGGGCTACAAGGCGCCCAAGGTGCAGGAGCCTCAGGAGGTCACGCCCGAGACCCTGTTCGACTACGAAGCCGTGGCGGACAACGTGCTGCAGTTCGTCACCGGGCGGCTGGGGGCGGCACGGGCTGATGGCAAGAGTGACGAGGATCTGGCCGAGATGATCGCCCAGGCTCGCAAGGGGGTGGACAAGGGCTTCGGCGACGCCAGGAAGCAGCTTGGCGACTGGGCGGAAAACGATGACATCAAGACCGGCATGGATCAGAGCTACAAGCTGATCCAGGAGGGGCTGGAGTCCTTCGAGAAGGAGTTCTTCGGCGAGGTGTCGACCACGGAGCTGGGGGCGGCCAAGATGGCCAGCCGGCAGCAGACCTTCCTCGAGATCGAGACCCGGGATGGAGACAAGGTGATGCTGCGCTTCAGCGATAGCTGGCAGTTCAAGTCCCGCCACGATGGCAGCCAGATCAGCCTCAAATCGAGCCAGAGTTTCGATTTCTCCCTGGAGGGGGAGCTCGACAGCGCCGAGATGGATGCCATCGGCAACCTGGTGAAGGGGCTGGACGAGCTGGCCGGCCAGTTCTTCGGAGGCGGCGACGACAAGACGTTGGCCGACAGGCTGGCGGGGTTGCAGCTGGACGACAGTCAGCTGGTCTCCTACTCCCTCAAGCTCAAGCAGTCGGCCAAGCTGAGCCTGGCGTACCAGGGGGCCCACTCCCTGCAGGAGAGCCTCAAGCCGCTGGCGGACTATCTGCCGAGGCTCAGCCAGATGCAGCAGCAGGCGGATGCCCTGTTGCCCACCGCCCAGCAGCAGGCGTTGACCCCCGCCGTGCTGGCGGCGCGTGGCCAGGACGGGGCGACCCAGGGTGCCGGTTTCATGGGCTTCAACCAGCGGATGCTGGAGGCGATGAGGCTGCTCGGCCAGCAGATGGCGACCGGCTAGTCTGGCAACGCCCCCGTGATGTCGGCGGGGGCGCTGGGTTTGCCAGCTCGCCCCCGGGCTGGCACACTGCCCTTTTCCCCTGCCCGGCGATGCCATGAATCCCAAGAAGCCAAGAGACAAGCGCGAGCTCTGCTACCCCTTCATCTTCGAGACCCAGTTCCAGTGCGACTACGAGATCGCTACCGACGAGCTCTGCTGCCAGGTGGGCGCAGTGCTCTCCCACCTGGTGGCGGATGACGATACCCGGCCCGTGCTGGCGGATCTTGCGGCGCTGCAGCGGCTCATCTACAACCTCAACGGCTCGGTGCGGGGCCGGCTCGGCATCTTCGAGGAGGATCTGGACTGGCTCAAGGGGCGCTACGATCACTACAACGAGGCGAGCCGCGGCCGGGTCACCGGCTTTGTGCTGCCCCAGGGGCCCCAGCCCATCCCCACCCTGCACCTGTGCCGCTGCGGCAGCAAGAAGGTGGTGCGCCTGCTGGTGCGGCTGGAAGAGAGCGGCGTGCGCTTCGATCCCATCCTCTACCGCTTTGCCAACCTGCTGGCCAACTTCTTCTTCGTGCTGACCGTCTACCTCAAGCAGGCGTGGGACGTGACCGAAGTCCCCTATGTCAGCATCAACTACTGATGCTCAGCCCGGCTTGCTGGTGGTCTGCACAAGGCCACTGCAGGCCAGCAGTGGCGCATAAAAAGACCGGGGCCTGCGGCTCCGGTTTTTTTATTGGCGAGATAACGTCACTCAGCTGGAGAGCAGCACTCTGGCCGAGTTGGCGGGGATGGTGAGCTGCACCTCCCCCTGCACCACCTCGAACTTGTCGCCGTTGAAGGCGTCGGTGAAGCGGCTGGCGGGGCTGGCGGTCTGCCACAGGGGCAGGCTGATGGTGCGCGGCTCCGTGGGGTGGCGGTTGCAGGCCACCAGCACCTGATCGCTTTGCAGGGTGCGGGCGAACACATAGCTGTGGGGGCCGGCGTAGAGGGTCTGGATGTCTCCCCGGCGCAGGGCCGGGCGCTGGCGGCGCAGCTGGATCAGGCGGCGATAGTGGTCGTGCAGCACGTGATCCCAGTCGGTGGTGTTCCAGGGGAAGCAGCGGCGGCAGTCCGGATCGTTGCCGCCGGAGAGCCCCACCTCGTCGCCGTAGTAGATGGAGGGCACGCCGATGTAGGTGATGAGCAGGGTAGCGGCGAGCCGCATCCGCTGCTTGTCCTCTCCCAGCAGGTGCAGGAAGCGGGCGGTGTCGTGACTGTCCAGCAGGTTGAACTGGGCCAGCTGGTTCTTGAACGGGATGTGGGCCCGCGCCAGCTTGAGCCAGTGGTCGAGCTCGGTGGCGCTGATCCTGATGGGGTGATAGGCGATGTCCTGCCCCGCCAGGAAGGCACGGATGGGGTGGGCGAAGCCGTAGTAGTTCATGGCGCCATCCTCTTGATCCCCCTGCAGCCACTGGCTCGCCTCGAAGAAGTGCTCGCCGAGCACGTAGGCGTCGGGGTTCTCCTGCTTTACCGCGCCGCGAATGGCGCGCACGTGGCCGCGGTTGCCCTCGGCGGTGCCACGCTCCCCGAGCATGTGGATGACGTCGAAGCGCCAGCCATCGATCTGGTAGGGGGCGCGCATCCAGTAGCGCAGGATGGCGTCGTCGGCGCGATAGACGGCGTCCTGCACCTGCTCGCTGGAGAAGTCCAGCTTGGGCAGGCTGCGGATCCCTTTCCAGCTGACGTAATCCCCCTCCTGGTCGAAGGTGTAGAAGCTGCGCCAGGGGGAGTCCGGGTTACGCTGGGCCCCCAGGGGTGGGCAGAACCAGGGGTGCTCGGTGGAGGTGTGGTTGACCACCGCATCCAGGATGATCTTCATGCCGCGCTGGTGCAGGTTGCGGGTCAGCTCGGCAAACCGGGCGTTGGTGCCGAGGTGCGGATCCACCTTGAAGTAGTCCTGGGTATCGTACTTGTGGTTGCTCGGCGAATCGAAGATGGGGTTGAGGTAGAGCGCCGTCACCCCCAGGGACTGCAGGTAGTGCAACTTGGCGTCGATGCCCGCCAGATCTCCGCCGTAGAATTCGCAGGCACCGTGACCCTCCTCGTGGCGGCTGACCGGCTCGCCCCACGCCTTGCTGATGACCGCCTTGCCGCGGTACTCGTACTCGTGATGCTTGACGCTCAGGGACGGATCGCCGTTGCAGAAGCGGTCGGGGAAGATCTGGTAGAAGACCTGATCCTGGACCCAGGCCGGCGGCTGGTGGAGGCTGTTGAAGCGGAAATGTTGCTCGCGCGGCGGCATGGCGGCGCTGACGCCGGCGCCGTGCAGCCACCACTGCTCCTCGTCGGTGAGGCACTTGAAGCAGTAGAGGTGAATGTCCTGCCCCCGGGCGAGGGGCAGCTCGACCTGCCAGACCTGCAGCCTGTCCCGGGTGGAGATGGGCGTCATGGCGACCAGGTACTCCTCGTTGTCCGGCTCATGGCGCAGCCACACCTCGCGGATGGGGGCGTCCAGCTCGCTGAACAGGGTGAGCAGCAGGGTGTCGGCACTCTCTTTGAACCAGGGTGCCGCCTGGGGGTGAAACAGGAAGGGATGGGTCATGGTGTCTACTGTGTCAAAGAGGCTACAGGATCAGGCGATCGGCTCGGGCCATCTTAGCCTGTCCATGGGGTGGTGTATGTGACGACGGGCCAGAATGAGCCGGCAGAACCGGCTCCGCTGTGCTGTCATCCGTGAGCCTATTGCGTCAGCAAGTCGGCGAGGGCATTCCCCTGCTCGTGGAGCAGGTCGAGCTGATCCGCCAGAATGAGACGGGGATCCGGTTCCTGCTGATCGGCCGTTGTACATCTACTGGGTCAGCAAATCGGCCAGGGCATTGCCCTGTTCGTGCAGCTGTTCGAGCTGATCAGCCAGGGTGGCGGGATCCAGCCCGAGCTGGTCGGCGAGGGGCTTGGGGAAGCGGGCGATGATGGCCTGGGCCGGAACGCCGGCGTGCCAGGCGAAGGAGACGAAGACGGCGAGCCGGATCAGCACGGCCTCCTTGCTGACCGGATCGTGGGAGAGGGGGTCCAGCTGCTGGGCGATGGCGTCGACGAAGGCGGTCGACAGGTTCCAGCGTCGCGCCAGCTCGGCACCGAGCTGGGCATAGTCGTAACCCAGCATCTCCCGCTGGGCCTCGACCCGGCTGCTCCCCTTCTCGATGGCCAGATTGACCAGCCCGGCCTCCTCCGGCAGGGTGCTCTGGATCAGCAGCTCCCCGATGTTGTGAATGAGGGCGCAGGTGAAGGCGGTCTCCGGATCCACGGCCCTGGTCTGCTGGGCCAGGGTGCGGGCTATGGTGGCGACCTGGAAGGTCTGGGTCCAGAAACGGTTCTTGTCGAAGCCGGGGGGAGCCTTGAAGCTGCTGATGATGCCGGAGGCGACCACCACGGAGCGCAGACGGTTGAAGCCGAGCCGGATCACCGCCTGCTCGATGGAGGTCACTTCGTTGCCCCGACGCAGGGCGGCCGAGTTGGCCATACGCAGCACCTTGACGCTGATCACCTGGTCCATGGCGATCTTGGCCGCGATCTCGTCGATGCGGGCATTTTCATCGTTGAAACTCTGCATCAGTTCGTGCAGCAGCTTGGGGATTGTGGGCAGTTGCTTGATCTTGCCAAACAGGCGATCCATCGACATGGCTGAGGCAGCCTCCATTGCTAACAATGCCTCATATTGTGCCACAGCCTGGCCAGTTGTTCCTGTCGGCGAGCGGTTTTGTGACCCTTAGAACACCCAGTCTTGCAGCTTGTATTCCAAACGGTGCCGTTTCCCCTGCAGGATCAGGGTCTGGGGCGTGCCGCTCAGGGTGGCGCCCTCGGTCAGGGTGGCGAGCACGGCCTGCTCGACCAGATCGAGCCCGGGGGGGCAGGCCATGGCAGTGCTGCCGAGGCTGGTGACCCAGAGTCTGTCACCCTCCAGATGACCCTGGCCGAAGTAGCGGTTGCAACCGGCGATACCATTGACGGTGAAGTGTTCCCCGATCTCGATGTCAGGGGGATTGACGCGGCTGCTGGCGATGGCCTGGCCATCCAGCCGGTCGAGCACCCAGTGATGGTGCTGCAGATCTTGCGAGGCGAAGCGGGGTGTACTGCTGCAGGCGCTGAGCAGGAGCAGGGCGAGCAGCAGTAGCAGGTATCTGGGCATTGAAGGGGCTCCGGTGGTGGGTATGGCAAGCATACCCGCACCGGGGAGCCGGAGGCAGATCGCGGGGGGGCGCGCCCGACCGCTTCTGTCGCCCCGCAGAAACGGGGGGTGTCGGTAAATGGCAACACTCGCCCCGGGCGAGGCCCGTTATCAGCAAAAGGGGCCACAACGTGGCCCCATGTTATCCGTGCGTCTTGACGGGCCTGGCCATCAGGCGGCAAACAGCCGCTCGGCATAGCGGGCGAGGCCGGAGGCGACCGAGCCGAAGTCGTCCCCCCCTTCCAGCGGTACCTTGGGCAGTTTCTGCTGGATAAAGGCCTTGATGAGGGGAGAGCGGGCGCTGCCGCCGGTGATGAAGATGCGATCCGGCTGGACGCCGGCGGCGTTGATCGCCTCATCCATCAGCTCGCCAATCTTCTCCAGCAGTGGTGCCGAGGCACTGGCCAGCTGATCGCGGGTGAGTTCGGCCTCCAGCCCCTTCTCCAGCTCGTTCAGGGTCTGGTGATTGAGCGCCTGGTCGGAGAGGGCGATCTTGCCCTGCTCGGCGCGCCACACCAGCTGGTGGCTCAGCTTGTGTGCCCGCAGGCTGGCGAGGCGGGGCAGCTTGCTGCCGGGCTGGCTGTCGAGCTGCAGATCCTGCAGCTGGCGGGCGGTATCCAGGCTGTAGAAGCGGCTCTGGGCGCTGACGTCGTTGATGGCGGCCGCGTCCCAGAACAGGGGGTGGGGCAGCGGCTTGCCGGTCTTGAGGGTCTCGTGCATGCCGAGCAGCGGCATCATGCCCTCCACCGTCAGGCGGATGTCGAAGTCGTTGCCGCCGATGCGCTGGCCGCTGTGGCCGAGCAGGTCGCCGTCGCGATCCAGCCGGTCGCGATGGCTCGGGCCCATGCGCAGCATGGAGCAGTCCGTGGTGCCGCCGCCGATGTCTACCACCAGCACCACCGCATCCTCGGTGAGGCGCGCCTCGAACTCGAAGCCGGCGGCCACAGGTTCATAGAGGAACTCCACCCGCTCGAACCCGGCGAGGCGGGCTGCCTCGGTCAGAATGGCGATGGCCTGGCGGTTGCTCTCCTCCCCCGCCAGGCCCTGGAAGTTGACGGGCCGGCCGATGACCGCCTGACGGACGGGGGTGCCCGTCTGCTGCTCCGCCTGCTGGCGCACGTGCAGCATCATGGCGCAGACGATGTCCTCGAACAGGGCGATCTGGGGCGCCTTGAGGCCGTAGGCGCCGAGGAAGGATTTGGGCGACTTGATGTAGTAGCCCTCGTCCGGCTCTTCCAGGTAGCGCTCCAGGGCAGCCCCGCCGAAGCTGAGTTCGTCGATCAGCCCCTCTTCCCGCATCTGGCGGCGCACCGCCTGGGCTCGGGTTACCACGGGGCCGCGCAGCTTGAGGTACTCGCTCTGCTGGACGGGTGCCAGCCCTTCGGCCAGGAGGCCGGCGATGGCATCCCGGTGGGGGGCGTGCAGGGTGGAGGGGAGGTAATGGGAACCGGAGAGGGTCAGCAGCCTGGGGCTGCCCTGTTCCATCACGGCGACGGCACAGTTGGAGGTACCGTAATCAAATCCGATAAACATGGGCGGCCAGACTCCTGAGCAAAAAAGGGCTGGTAGCCTACCCGAAGGCGCCGGGTCTCACAACCCGGCGCAGCTGAATGGCGAGCGAAAGACGGGGCGGGTTTACTCCACCTCGTTGTCGCTGCGCCCCTGGCTCTCGATGGCCTGGATGTTGCTAAGGGTTGTGTCGGCGATGGCGTGCAGCGCCTCCCGGGTCAGGAAGGCCTGGTGACCGGTGAACAGCACGTTGTGGCAGGCGGACAGGCGGCGGAACACATCGTCGGTGATCACCTCGTTGGACTTGTCCTCGAAGAAGAGATCCTCTTCCTCCTCGTAGACGTCCAGCCCCAGGGCGCCGATGCGGGCGGTCTTGAGGGCCTCGATGGCGGCGTTGGAGTCGAGCAGGCCGCCCCGGCTGGTGTTGATGATCATCACCCCGTCCTTCATTTTGGCGAAGGCCTCCTTGTTCAGCAGGTGATAGTTCTCCTTGAACAGGGGGCAGTGCAGGCTGATGACGTCGGACTGGCGGAACAGGGTGTCGAGGTCCACGTATTCGGCGCCCAGATCGATGGCCGCCTGGTTTTGGTAGGGATCGCTCACCAGCAGGCGCATGCCGAAGCCCTTGAGGATGCGCAGGGTGGCGATGCCGATCTTGCCGGTGCCTATGATGCCGGCGGTGCGGCCGTGCATGTTGAAGCCGACCAGCCCCTCCAGGGAGAAGTTGGCGTCGCGGGTGCGCTGGTACGCCTTATGGATGCGGCGGTTGAGGGTCATCATCAGGCCCACCGCGTGCTCGGCGACGGCCTCGGGGGAGTAGGCTGGCACCCGTACCACCTTCAGGCCCAGCTCCTTGGCGGCGGCCAGATCCACGTTGTTGTAACCGGCGCAGCGTAGGGCGATGACCCTGGTGCCGTACTGTGCCAGCTCGGTCAGTACCTCGCGGTCGGCATCATCGTTGACGAACAGGCAGACCACGGGGAAGCCGTGGGCCAACCGGGCCGTCTTGGCCTCCAGCCGCACGTCGAAGAACTCCAGATCGAAACCGTACTGGCTGTTGGCCTGGTGGAAGTGTTCCTTGTCGTAGCTCTTGGTACTGAAAACGGCGACTCTCATGGTGCGCTCTCCGCAGATAATGATGTAGTTAAATTACAACAGCTTGAGGTGTTGAGCACGGGATAAATGGTGGGGTATCAGCCCCACGGCATGATGGGCACGGCGCTCACGGCACTTTTGTAAGAACCATCCACCAACTTGGTGCTGTAGGTCAGGTAGACCAGGGCATTGCGCTTCTCGTCGTAGAAGCGCACCACCTTCTGCTCCTTGAACACCAGGGAGGTGCTGACATCGAACACCTCTTCCCCCGCCTTCAGCCTGGCGGGCAGGGTGATGGGGCCGATCTGGTGGCAGGAGAGGGACGCGTGGGAGGGATCCTCCGCCAGCCCCAGGCCGCCCTTGACGCCCCCGGTCTTGGGGCGCGCCAGATAGCAGGCGACGCCGGCGATCTTGGGGTCGTCGAACGCCTCCACCAGGATCTTGTGATTGGGGCCGACCAGCTTGAAGGCGGTGCTCACCTCGCCGACGGGGTCTGCCTTGTCGGCCAGCGCAGGGGTTGCACAGAGCATGCCCAGCAGCAGGGGCAGGGCGCGGCTGAGGGGATGAGGGTGTGTCATGGTGTCTCCTGTCGGCACTCCTCAGTAGGGAATGCCCAAACGACGATAGAGGCTGGCCAGCACCCAGGCGGGGCCTACCAGCAGGAATTGCAGGTCCGCAAGGAAGGAGGGGCGCTTGCCCTCGATCTTGTGACCGACGAACTGGGCCACCCAGAGCAGCAGGAAGCCGCCGAGGGCGGGCCACAGCAGCGGGCCTTGCCAGGTGTAACAGAGTGCCAGCCCAAGGGACGTCAGCGCCGCCATGCCGACAAACAGCGAAAACGACAGCTGCAGGTAGAAGGCGAGCACCGGGATGGCCGCCAGCGCCGCCCAGTTGAGGGACGGCGGCAGCGGCCCGGCAGGCAGGCACCACAGCAGGGCCAGGGAACAGAGATAGATGCCGGGCACCGCCAGCTTGTGGATGGCCACGTTGACCGGGTGCTGGTGGCTCTGGCCGTAGTCGCTGAACCATTCGTCGAGTCGTTTCATGGCACCTCCCTGGCGCTGTTGTCTGAATGAGATCCCTTCGAGCCGCTGGTTTGCCCTCGCCGGAAGGCATATTCCCGACGGTGGCGTAGTGCTACTGCCCTTGCTGGGGCGGATATTCCCAATATTGGGCCGGTATTCGCCTGAGCAAGGGGGTCATGTCGGGATTGGGCAGGGAGATGGTTACCCGTTGATCCAGGTTGGCGCTGGCCAGGGCCTCGCGGATCCTGGGGTTCTCGTGGAAGAATTTCATGAAGCTGCCGTCGGCATAGGCCCGTTCCAGCCCTGTCTGGATCGCCTTGGCCAGCTTGGGGGCCTCTGGACTGACGAAGAAGAACTCGGCGAAGGGGTAGCGGATGAGCAGATGCTGATCGATGACCAGGTTGGGATACTGCGCCACCAGCTCGCTGCGCTCGGCAAAGATCTCCACCAGGCCGCGCGGGAAGAAGTCCAGCTTGTCGCCGTCATTCATCAGGCGGAACAGGTTGCTGTAGCGCCCCGCATAGGTGGGAATGCCCGCCTGCTCCAGGATCTTGTTGTCGGCCCACCCCACCCCCTGTGCCGCCTTCAGCTTCTTGAGATCCTCCAGGGTATTGATCTGGTTGAACTTCTCCTGGGCATTGGCGTGAATGAAGGAGAGGCGCAGTCCTTCCAGCCCGCGAAACAGCGGAACGGGAACGGCGATCAGGGAGGATTCGAGGGCGCTGGAGGTGCCCATCCAGAACACATTGATGGTCTTGCCCCTGGCGAGGGCTTGCTGGAGGCTGTACTGATTGAGGTTGAGCTCGACCCGTTCCAGCTTGTAGGGCTGTCCGGCGCGGTTGAGCGCCAGTTCCAGCAGCTTGAGCTGGTACTCGTTGTCGAGGTCGTTGATCGGCCGGCTGGGGACCTTGACGGTGAACGTCTGTGCTTGTGCCAGCAGTGGCAGGCACAAGCACAGCCTGATGAGCCATTTCACGCTTTGTTCTCCTGTAGAGTCCGGGACTTGCCCGGAGTCTAACAGAAGTTTCCACACTCTTGCTGTGACGCCGTGAGCAGGGAATCAGGTGTTGTCAGGCCTGGCTCGGTCGAGAAAGCCTGCGGGTGGCCCATGCCGCACCGGCATGGGCCACCCGACGCATCAGGCGACGCGGCGGAACACGTGGGTGTCGTTGAATTCCTTGGTGCTCTGGCACTCGACGCAGAAGCGGGACTCGGGCCGAGCCTGCAGCCGCTTGAGGGAAATCTCGTCGCCACAGGATTCGCAATAGCCGAAATCCCCGTCATTGATGCGCTTGAGCGCTCCCTTCAGCTTGCGCAGATGCAGCTTGTCGTGCTCGATGCGGTTCAGCTCCAGACGACGGGCCTCCTCGACGCTGGCACGATCGATCTCGTCGGCCATCTCGTTGGTATCGGTGGCGATAGCCTGGCTGGCCTGGGAGTTGAGACGTTCTTCGAGCTCGACGATCTGCCCCTCGATCTGGCCCTTGTAAAAGGCCAGCTGGTCTTCAGTCATGAAATCACACATATGGTTTGCTACCAGTCAGTTTCCCAATTTTTCCCATGTATGGGGGCTGTCTGCCTGCAGACCAAGCCCTTGTATCCCGATTTGCACCAAATCCATGCAGGAGAGTGCAAATCAGGGCGGGCCTTGTACCAAAAAAATGCAGGCATGCAAAGGAGCTCGGATAAAGAGTGTGCGCACTTGCAAAGAAATGGGCCTCCTCCGACAGAGAGTGACTGAGTTTCGTGCGGACCCAGCCTTTCGTTGGCATCAGGCTTGCAGTGGGCTCATCGTGACACAGAGTGTTTAGTATTTGGTGCCGCCCTGGTCATTATACAGGCCGTTATTTATAGTTTTTTAAACACCGCTGCTTGACAAAGGCCTTTATCGCGGGCTTTTATGGTGTGGTCGCTTACATTTTCTTAACAAGGGTGTTCCTTATATTAGACACCCTTGCCAATGACAACCGTAGAGTCGGGGTTTAACATGGACAGTATCAAGGGCTGGATGGAGAGCAATCGCATCACGGAAGTGGAGTGCCTGTTCCCGGATTTCACCGGCAATGCCCGAGGCAAGATCATTCCAGCCAACAAATTTCTGCGAGAGGGGGGCATGCGGCTGCCCGAGGTCATCTTCACCCAGACGGTGACCGGCGAGTACCCGGATGATGACAGCATGATCGACCCGCTGGAGCGGGACATGCAGCTCTATCCCGATCCCAATACCATTCGTTTCGTGCCCTGGGCGCTGGAACCCACCGCCCAGGTGATCCACGACTGTTTCGACGTCAACGGCAAGCTCATCGACATCGCCCCCCGCTCCGTACTGCGCCGGGTTCTGTCATTCTACGAGAAGCAGGGCTGGAAGCCCGTGGTGGCGCCGGAGCTGGAATTCTACCTGGTGACCCGCAACGAAGATCCTGATTATCCCCTGGTACCGCCGGTGGGGCGCAACGGCCGCCCGGAAACGGCCCGCCAGTCGTTCAGCATCGATGCGGTCAACGAATTCGATCCCATCTTCGAGGACATGTACGATTACTGCGAAGCCCAGGAACTGGAAGTGGACACCCTGATCCACGAGTCAGGCGCCGCCCAGATGGAGATCAACTTCCTGCACGGGGATGCCATCGATCTCGCCGACCAGGTGTTCCTGTTCAAGCGCACCATGCGCGAAGCCGCCCATCGACACGGTATCTACGCCACCTTCATGGCCAAGCCCATGAGCAACGAACCAGGGTCCGCCATGCACATCCACCAGAGCCTGGAGGACATGGACGGCAACAACCTGTTCGGTACCAGCGAGGGGGGCAACTCTTCCCTGTTCATGCACTTCATCGCCGGCCTGCAGAAATACACCCCTGCGGTAACGGCTCTGCTGGCACCGAACGTCAACTCCTACCGCCGTCTCACCTTCGGTGAGAGCGCGCCGCGCAACGTGCAGTGGGGGGTGGAAAACCGCACCTGCGGCCTGCGCGTGCCCTTCTCCGAGCCCAATGCCCGTCGCGTCGAGAACCGCTTCGCCGGTGCAGATGCGAACCCCTATCTGGCCCTGGCCGCCACCTTGGCCTGCGGCTACCTCGGCATGATGGAGAAGCTGGAGCCGCTGCCGGAGATGAAGTCGAGCGCCTACGAGCTGCCCTACAGCCTGCCCCGCTCCCTGGAGGAGGCGCTGAGCCATCTCGAGCAGTGCGAGCCCATCAAGGAGATGCTGGGCGAACGCTTCACCCGCGCCTTCGTCGCCGTCAAGCGCAAGGAGTACGAGACCTACTTCGGGGTGATCAGCCGCTGGGAACGGGAGTTCCTGCTGCTGAACGTGTGACCCCATCCCGGGAGAGGCCAGGGCCTCTCCCCCAGTCACGACGCAAGCAGGCAAGAGCACAACATACCCGCGGGTCGCCGTGACCCGGGGTGGCCGACGCCTTCAATAACCGGGTGACGGCGCTTGCCGAATGGAAAGGAATCGAGGAGCAGGCAATGAAGCGATCTACCCGCGAGAGGCTGTGACCGGGGATCGATCGCCTGCGCCCTCATCAATTGGCGGCCATGCCGCCGAATCGAAGGAACCGAGGAGCAAGCAATGAAGCAGACCACTCGTGAGTGGCAGCAACTGGATGCCAGCCACCACCTGCATCCCTTCACCGACTTTCAGGCCCTGAACAAGAAGGGCAGCCGCATCATTACCAAGGCCGAAGGGGTCTATCTGGAAGACTCCGACGGGCGTCGCATCCTGGACGGGATGGCGGGTCTGTGGTGCGTGAACATGGGCTACGGCCGCCAGGAGCTGGTGGACGCCGCCACCCGGCAGATGCAGGAGCTGCCTTACTACAACCTCTTCTTCCAGACCAGCCATCCCCCTGCCGCCGAGCTGGCGACCCTGCTGGCCGAGATCACGCCCCCGCACCTCAACCACGTCTTCTTCACCGGCTCGGGCTCCGAGTGCAACGACACCGTGCTGCGCATGGTGCGCCACTACTGGGCCAGCAAGGGACAACCGGACAAGCAGGTGATCATCAGCCGCCACAACGCCTACCACGGCTCCACAGTGGCTGGGGCCAGCCTGGGGGGCATGAAGGGGATGCACGCCCAGGGCGGGCTGCCCATTCCCGGCATAGTGCACATCGATCAGCCCTATCACTTCGGTGAGGGGGAGGGCATGAGCGCCCACGAGTTCGGGCTGGCCCGGGCCCGCCAGCTGGAGGAGAAAATCCTGGAGCTGGGGGTGGACAAGGTGGCCGCCTTTATCGGCGAGCCCATCCAGGGCGCCGGTGGCGTCATCATCCCGCCCGAGAGCTACTGGCCCGAGATCCAGCGCATCTGCGACCAGTACGGCATCCTGCTCATCGCCGACGAGGTGATCTGCGGCTTCGGGCGTACCGGTCACTGGTTTGCCAGCGAGGGCTTCGGCATAAAACCGGACCTCATGTGCCTGGCCAAGGGCATCACCTCGGGTTATCTGCCGATGGGGGCCGTGATGGTCGGGGACAGGGTCGCCAGGGTGCTGGTGGAGGAGGGGGGCGAGTTCAACCACGGTTTCACCTACTCCGGTCATCCGGTGGCCTGCGCCGTGGCCATTGCCAACATCCAGCTTATGCAAAGTGAGAGCATAGTTAAGCGCGTTCATGATAGTATCGGCCCCTATTTGCAGCGCCGCTGGGCAGAGCTGGCCGACCATCCGCTGGTGGGCGAAACCCGGGGCAAAGGCCTGGTGGCCGCGCTGGAAATAGTGCAGGACAAGCAGACGAAACGTCGCTTCCCGGCCGAACTCCACGCCGGGATGACCTGTCGGGAGTTCTGTTTTAACAATGGCTTGGTGATGAGGGCCGTCGGCGATACCATGATCATATCGCCCCCCTTGGTGATCACCGAGGAACAGGTGGATGAATTGGTCAAACTGGCCAGGCTCAGTCTGGACCTGACGGCTGCGAAGCTGCGGGGATAGGCTGCGCGAGGCAGGTTGGCTTACGCATACAATTTGCTTAGGAGACAAGGACTATGTCTTTTAAAAAGGGAATGATGGCTGCCTCCGTGGCGCTGGCCATGATGAGTTCCGGGGCGATGGCCGACGAGAAGGTGCTGCACGTCTACAACTGGAGCGACTACATCGCGCCGGATACCCTGGACAACTTCCAGAAGGAGACGGGCATCAAGGTGGTCTACGACGTGTTCGACAGCAACGAGGTACTGGAAGCCAAGTTGCTGGCGGGCAGTTCGGGTTATGACGTCGTCGTCCCGTCCAACCCCTTCCTGGCCAAGCAGATCAAGGCGGGCGTTTTCCAGAAGCTGGACAAGTCCAAACTCTCCAACTGGCAGAACCTGGACGCTGACCTGCTCAAGGCGCTCGATCCGAGCGATCCGGGCAACCAGTACTCCATTCCCTACCTGTGGGGCACCATTGGCTATGCCTACAACGCGGAGAAGGTGAAAGCCGTGCTGGGCAAGGATGCGCCGGTCAACTCCTGGGATCTGGTGTTCAAGCCGGAGAACATGGCCAAGCTGAAGGAGTGCGGTGTCTCCTTCCTCGACTCGCCGACCGAAATGCTGCCGGCAGCCCTGCAATACCTGGGCTTCAAGCCGGACAGCCAGAAGCCGGACGAGCTGAAGAAGGCCGAGGAGCTGTTCCTCTCCATCCGTCCCTACACAGCCTACTTCCACTCCTCCAAGTACATCTCGGATCTGGCCAACGGCAACCTGTGCGTGGCGGTGGGTTACTCCGGTGACCTGCAACAGTCCAAGGCGCGTGCTGCCGAGGCCAAGAACGGTGTCAGCCTGACTTACACCATTCCGCAGGAGGGGGCTGGCAGCTTCTTCGACATGATCGCCATCCCGGCGGATGCCAAGAACGTCGAGGCAGCCCACACCTTCATCAACTACCTGATGAAGCCGGACGTGATCGCGAACATCACCAACGTGGTGCAGTTCCCGAACGGCAACAAGGCGGCCACTCCGCTGGTGGACGAGGCGATCCGCAACGATCCGGGCATCTACCCGACGGCTGACACCCTCAAGAAGATCTACACCTTCCCGGATCTGCCGGCCAAGGTGCAGCGTCTGATGACCCGCAGCTGGACCAAGATCAAGTCAGGCAAGTAAGCAAGACGAGCAGTACCCCTCCCGGTCCGCAGTTCGGCCGGGAGGGGAGTGACCACCCGACAGGTTGGACGGCGCGTATGGACACGCGACTGGCAAAATCACACACATGAGGACTGATACGTGCACATGACCAAGATGGCAACGCTGGCCCTGACCCTGGGGTTTGCAAATCTGACCCAGGCAGCCCCTGTGGTTCATTTTTACAACTGGTCCGATTATATCGGCGAGACCACCCTCAGCGACTTTCAGCAGAAGACCGGGATCAAGACCGTCTACGACGTGTTCGACTCCAACGAGACCCTGGAAGGCAAGCTGCTGACCGGCCGTACCGGTTACGATCTGGTCGTGCCCTCCAACAATTTCCTGGCCAAGCAGATCAAGGCGGGGGCCTTCCAGAAACTGGATCCCGCCCTGCTGCCAAACCTGAGCAACCTGGATCCCGTGCTGCTCAAGCAGCTCGACAAGGTGGATCCTGGCCATCAGTACGCCGTGCCCTATCTGTGGGGCACCAACGGCATCGGTTACAACGTCGAGAAGGTCAAGGCGGTGCTGGGGGTCGACAAGATCGACTCCTGGGCAACCCTCTTCGAGCCGGAAAACATGAAGAAGCTCTCCCAGTGCGGGGTGGCCTTCCTCGACTCGGCGGACGAGATGATCCCGGCGGCGCTGAACTATCTGGGGCTCAACCCCAACAGCCATGAGCCGGCAGACCTCAAGCGGGCCGAAGAGCAGCTGCTCAAGGTGCGCCCCTATGTGGCCTACTTCCACTCCTCCAAGTACATCGGCGATCTCGCCAACGGCAACATCTGCGTGGCGGCGGGCTTCTCCGGCGACATCCTGCAGGCGGCGTCCCGCGCCGAGGAGGCGGGCAAGGGGATCGAGATCGCCTACAGCATCCCCAAGGAGGGCGGCAACCTCTGGTTCGACATGATGGCGATCCCGTCCGATGCCACCAACGTGAAAGAGGCCCACGCCCTGATCAACTACATTCTCGAGCCTGAAGTGATCGCCAAGGTGAGCGACTATGTGGGTTACGCGAACCCGAACATCAAGGCGGGAGAGTTCATGGACAAGGCCGTCCGCGAGGATGCCTCAGTCTACCCCCCCCAGGCGGTGCTTGAGCGGCTCTATGTGCAGGAAGCACATCCCCGCTCGGTGCAGCGCCTGATCACCCGGAGTTGGACCAGGATCAAGTCCGGAACCTAACCTTGGCGCCCATCCCGGGGCGCCAGACTGTTTTATGGATCGGCCCCGGCCGGTATTACCTTTGGGAGTTTGGTAATGGCGATAGCCTCCAGTGCCTACAAGAAAGCCCTCGAGGGCAGCCAGCAACGCAAAGAAGTGCTGGTCAAGATAGACAGGGTAAGCAAGCAGTTCGACGAAACGCTGGCGGTCGACAACGTGTCCCTCAACATCCACAAGGGCGAGATCTTCGCCCTGCTGGGGGGGTCCGGCTCCGGCAAGTCCACCCTGCTGCGGATGCTGGCCGGGTTCGAGCGCCCCACCGAAGGGCGGTTGTACCTCGATGGCGTCGACATTACCGACATGCCGCCCTACGAGCGTCCCATCAACATGATGTTCCAGTCCTATGCCCTGTTCCCCCATATGACGGTGGCCCAGAACATCGCCTTCGGCCTCAAGCAGGATGGTCTGCCCAAGGCGGAGATAGACGCCCGGGTGGAAGAGATGCTCAAACTGGTGCAGATGACCCAGTATGCCCGCCGCAAGCCGCACCAGCTCTCCGGTGGCCAGCGCCAGCGGGTCGCCCTGGCGCGCTCCCTGGCCAAGCGCCCGAAACTGCTGCTGCTGGACGAGCCCATGGGGGCGCTGGACAAGAAGCTGCGCTCCACCATGCAGCTGGAGCTGGTCGAGATCATCGAACGGGTCGGCGTAACCTGCGTCATGGTGACCCACGATCAGGAAGAGGCCATGACCATGGCCGAGCGGATCGCCATCATGCACCTGGGCTGCATCGAGCAGATCGGCAGCCCGATGGACATCTACGAGACCCCGGCCAGCCGGCTGGTGTGCGAGTTCATCGGCAACGTCAACCTGTTTGACGGCCTGCTGGTGGAGGATGAGCAGGACCACGCCACCATCGCCTGTGCGGATCTGGAGCAGCCCATCTACGTGGGCCACGGCATCAGCTCCCGCGCGGAAAACAAGAAGGTCACCTATGCCCTGCGCCCGGAAAAGCTGCTGATGAGCTTGCAAAAGCCGGACGAGATAGAGCACCCGGACTTCAACTGGACCAAGGGCGAGGTCTACGACATCGCCTATCTGGGCGGCCACTCCGTTTATCACATCCAGCTGCCCTCGGGCAAAATCGTTCAGGCTTTCATCGCCAATGCCGAGCGCCACGGCAAGCGGCCGACCTGGGATGACCAGGTGTTCCTCTACTGGGAAGATGACAGCGGCGTGGTGCTGCAATCATGAAGGCATTGAGACGACTCAAACAGGCGGGGGGGCGCCAGCTGGTCATCGGCATCCCCTTCTTCTGGCTGTTCCTCTTCTTCCTGCTGCCCTTCATCATCGTCGTGAAGATCAGCTTCGCCGAAGCGGATGTGGCGATCCCGCCCTACACCGACGTGGTGAGCTGGGCGGACAGCCAGCTCACCATTCTGCTCAACCTGGGCAACTACCTGTTGCTGCAGGAGGATGAGCTCTATATCGCGGCCTATCTCGGCTCCCTCAAGATGGCCCTGGTCAGCACCATTCTGTGCCTGCTGATCGGCTATCCCATGGCCTACGCCATCTCGCGGGCCAACAAGGAGACCCAGACCGTTCTGCTGCTGCTCATCATGATGCCGACCTGGACGGCCATCCTGATCCGGGTGTACGCCTGGATGGGCATCCTCAGCAACAACGGCCTGCTCAACGGTTTGCTGCTGAACCTGGGGCTCATCAGCGAGCCGCTGCAGATCCTCAACACCAACCTGGCGGTCTACATCGGCATCGTTTACTCCTACTTGCCATTCATGGTGCTGCCGCTCTATGCCAACCTGGTCAAGCACGATCAGAGCCTGCTGGAGGCGGCCTCGGATCTTGGCGCCCGCAACCTGACCCGGTTCTGGCAGATCACGGTGCCCCTCTCCAAGAACGGCATCATCGCCGGCTGCATGCTGGTCTTCATTCCCGTGGTGGGCGAGTTCGTCATCCCGGAAATGCTGGGCGGCCCGGAGACCCTGATGATCGGCAAGGTGCTGTGGCAGGAGTTCTTCAACAACCGTGACTGGCCGGTGGCGTCTGCCCTGGCGGTGGTGATGCTGGCGGTGCTGATCGTCCCCATCATCCTGTTCAACCGCAACCAGGCGAAAGAATTGGAGGGCAAGGTATGAAGACTATGCTGCTGATCATCCCCGTATCGTCCCTCTTCAACCGCAACCAGGCCAAAGAGCTGGAGGGTAAAGTATGAGGCGCTTTGGTTTTGCCAAGCTGATGCTGTGGCTGGGTCTGCTGTTCATCTACCTGCCCATGGTCATCATGGTGATCTACTCCTTCAACGCCTCCAAGCTGGTGACGGTGTGGGGGGGCTGGTCCATGAAGTGGTACTTCGGCCTGCTCGACAACAAGCAGTTGATCGGGTCCGTTTTCCGCTCCCTGGAGATCGCCTTCTACACAGCGATTGCGGCGGTGGCGCTGGGCACGGTGGCGGCCTTCGTGCTGACCCGGATCCCGCACTTCCGCGGCCGTACCCTGTTCGGCGGCATGGTGACGGCCCCCCTGGTCATGCCCGAGGTGATCACCGGTCTGTCCCTGCTGTTGCTGTTCGTGGCCATGGCCCAGCTGGTGGGGTGGCCCGCCGAGCGGGGCATGGTGACGATCTGGATCGCCCACACCACCTTCTGTACCGCCTACGTGGCGATCGTGGTGTCGGCGCGGCTGCGGGAGCTGGATCTCTCCATCGAGGAGGCGGCCATGGATCTCGGTGCCAAGCCGTGGAAGGTGTTCTTCCTGATCACCATCCCGATGATAGCCCCGTCGCTGGCGGCGGGCGGCATGATGTCCTTTGCCCTCTCTCTGGATGACCTGGTGCTGGCGAGCTTCGTCTCTGGTCCGGGCTCGACCACGCTGCCGATGGAGGTGTTCTCTGCGGTGCGCCTCGGGGTGAAACCCGAGATCAACGCCATCGCGAGCCTGATCCTGCTGTCGGTGTCGCTGTTCACCTTCGGCAGCTGGTACCTGATGGCGCGGGCGGAAAAACGCCGCCGTGCCGAGATCGCCATGACCACCCAGATGCAGGCCGTCGCCTGACCCGGATGTTGACGCCGGCGCACCTTGCGCCCAGGCGTCAACACCTCCTAAGATCCGCATTCCCCCATCCGTCAGGAGCATGGAATGCGGATTTCCCTCTTTATCGGCCAGAGCGCCGACATCCATCCCGAACTGGCCCCCGGCCTCGTCAGCGCCATCGACAAGCACGAGTCCCATACGCCCCTGTGGTGCCGCTATTCCGGTCTGGAGGGGGATGAACAGAGCGATCAACGCCATCACGGCGGCCCGGACCGGGCCCTGCACTATTATCCTGCGGAGCATTATGCCTGGTGGAAGACCTGGCAAACCGCGCTGGGCCTGCCGGCCCCCCGAGCTCCCTGGCAGCCCGCCGCATTTGGCGAGAATCTCTCTGGTCTGGGGCTCATCGAGGCGCAGGCCTGCATCGGCGATGTCTACCGCCTCGGGGAGGCACTGATCCAGATAAGCCAGCCGCGCTCCCCCTGTTTCAAGCTCAACCAGCGGTTCGGCTATGGCCAGCTGTCCCAGGTGATGCAGCTCAGTGGCCGCTGCGGCTGGTTGCTGCGGGTGCTGGAAGAGGGACGGGTGGCACCGGCGGATGAGCTGTTGCTGGTGGACAGTCCTTATCCCGGGCTCACGGTGCAGCGCACCGCCGACATCCTGTTCAACCAGCCCCGCAACGAGGAGGATCTGCAACTGCTGCTGGACAACCCGGCGCTCTCCCCGAACTGGCGCCAGCATGCGGCCCATTGGCTGGAACATGGGGTCGTGGCGGATTGGTCACGACGTCTGCTGGGGCCGGCCGAGTTCCGGTTGCCGCCACAGGGGTGAACAGGCCGCAGGACGAAGCCCTGCGTTCTTTTTTTCCTCAAGGCGCTGGATTGTTGAGCGGAAAGCCATTTTTTTGTGGCGAATGCAAAAAAAGGCTTGTGTCGGGTCGGGGCTTTCGGTAAATTCCCGTCCCGCAGACATCGGTGTGTAGCGCAGCTTGGTAGCGCACTTCGTTCGGGACGAAGGGGTCGGAGGTTCGAATCCTCTCACACCGACCAAATTCAACAAGGGCTTAGCTTCGGCTAGGCCCTTGTGCTTTTCCGGCCTTTCTGTTTCTGGACGCCCTCTCTTCGCGCGGCCCCTTCCCCTGGTCATACCCCTGATACGAATGACGCTCTGACAAGTCCGGAACGATTGCGCTGATCCCGCCGGCTATTGCATGTGGCCGACGTGGCTGCCAGCTGTCCCCGAGCGGGTGACCTTCCCTTGTCACGCCTTCGCCAAGTCCTCGTCAGGGCGCCATGTTAACGCTATCTCCACCCAGTCGCGGCTGACCGATAAACGCCCTTTGAGGGATGACAGCGCGGCTTGGCGGCTGTATGTATGGCCTGGCGTACAGGCTAGTGTCCCCTCAGGTATCGGAGCCACGAGTATCAGTGGCGATACAGTGGGGGGATGCACCTTTGGTCAAGTTATCAACGAGTTGCCGTCAGCCGCGACGTGTCGTGTGGTGAGCCCGTTCCACGGGCGTAACAGACCATGACGCGGAATTTTTCAACACATTGTTTTTAAATGTAATTTTCACTGGCATATGGCTTGCTCCATCGCTCTCGTCATGACGACAGGCGGTCGCAGGTGTCCGCGTCGATCGGCGCGACCCGACCACACAAGGACAACGTCAAGGAGAGATCGACATGTTCGTCACTAAACGATGGGCGACGATGCTGGGGGCCCTGCTGACGCTCGGGCTGCTCGGCACACCGCCAGCACAGGCTGCCGCACCCGAGGGGGTGCAGCTGACGCTGGAGGGATGTCGCAAAGACGCGGGCTTCACTTTCCCAGATGGTGGCCCCTATATCTGCCCCGACAGCAACTACACCACAGGCAACCTGGGCAAGACCTGGAACGAACTCGACCTCGTTCCTTACCGCATCACGCTGAAGGCCGGCAATTCGGCCCCTGCCAACCAGGAATACAAGATGGCCGTGGCGCTGGACAACGAGGATGCAGGCAAACCCGGGTATGACATTCTGTCTTTCCCGGTGCTCAATGCTGCCAAGTCGAGCCCCTCCTGCTCGGTCGTCCAGTCGACGGATCAAACCTCTCTGACCCCAGGCATCGGCGGTACCGACACCACCATCTACCGGATATTGACGGTGTCACAGGCGAAAAACAGCACCTGTGTCTACGACTACTACGGCCGACTGGCCCTGGGGTCGCACCTGTTCCCGGGGGCATCGCTGCACGCCAACCTCCTGGCCGAGAACCTCGGCACGGGTGGGGCGGGGGCGCGCGACGTCTCAATCCCGGTGAAGGAGATCGAACCTCAGGAGATCTCCAAGACCATGACCGCGCAACAGGGGGCGGAGCAGACCTGGAATATCTCCAAGGGGACCGAGGATACCCTGGACTTCGGCGACGTCTGCCGCAGTGATGCGCCGGAATCCCTGCCCGTCCAGATCACCGTGACCTGGACCAAGGCGGAAGTGATCGGTGGCAAGGTCGCGGTCAACATAGTGCTGAACGCGAAGAACCCGGCCGCCCGCACCATCACCGTTGACTTGACGGACAAGCTCTACAAGGGGTCGAACAACGCTGGCACCCTGCTCGACACCTATCACGAGGGACCGTTTGACCTCGCCGCTGGCTTCAACGGCAGCGTCGCCGACTTCACGGTCGAGTTTGATGCAGCGACGGCAGGCAACGTCGGCGACTGGCTGCACAACGAGGTGTCCGGTACCTATACGGACAAAGCGACCGGTATTCCTGTACCGGGCACCACGACGGCTGTCGCGAACGCCCAGATCCAGCAGGGGGCGGTCACTAACGCCTCTACGACCGTCAAGGACGTGGAGGAGATCGACGGAATGGGTCTGACGTATTCAGTCGCGGCACCGTCGCTTGGCGGCTTCCTTAATGGCTACGTTGCGGGTACCAAGACCGATGGTGAAGTCGGGTGGCAGGTCACTGGCCAGACAGATAACGGCTCCATCACCTTCGACAAGGCCGTCTATCTCGACGATCCCAAGCGCGTCACGTCCGGTGTGTTGAGAGACACGGCCTACCTGACGGCTTCGGACGGCTTTAACGCCGAGACCGACGAACTGCAGATCCCGATAACGTCATCGGTTCAGGCGATGCTGACCATCCAGAAGATCATCCCGGACTTCCTGGATACGGGCGAGAAACTCGAGGTGACGTTCCGCATCACCCGCGCGAATGACCCGACCTTCGACCAGACAGAAGTGATCACCTTCCTCGGCGGTGGTGCGACGACGCAATCCGCCACGCTGTCTGGCCTGGTGCCCGACATGTACTACGTCGAGGAACAGGGCAGCATGTTCTTCGCCGATGGCAGCAGCACGGGTGAAGCCATCGGCCTGGCCGATCCGCGGGATCCCGCTCAATACCCGAATCCCAGACCGGTCGATCTGCGGCTCGAAGACGGAATCGCCACCCATTGCGCGGCCACCGCCGACTTCCAGAACGAGCCGACAGACCGACCTGCCAAGGCGCAGGTGGAGAAGATCACCGAACCGGCGCTCGACAACGCGGATGAGGACTTTGACTGGACCTTCAGGCTGTACGGCCCGGGCGGCACGCTGCTGAGCACGAAAGTGGTCGGCGCTGGCGAGGGCTTTGGCAAGTTCCTGGATGGGTTGGATGACCTGTTGCTCACGGCCGAGGGAGCCTACACCGTGGTCGAGACGACCAAGTCGGGTTGGGACCTGATTTCGGCCAGCCCGGATTCGGATCAGGACAAGACCTGTGATTTCACGGTCGACTATCCGGAGGATCTGGGCAAGACGTTCTCGTGTTCGTTCCTGAACCGCGAGCGCGGCAGGGCGCAAGTCCTCAAGACCCTGAGTGGCAGTGCCGATCTCGGCGGTTACGCGTTTACCTTCGTGTTGCGGCAAGGTGCCAGCACTGTTGCCATCGGCCAGACGCTCGAGTCTATGGTGGCCGATGCAGGTAACGGTGGCTCCCTGATGTTCACGACCGAACTCATCCCGGGCCAGACCTACCAGATCTGCGAGATCGTGGGTCCGGGGTGGCTCAGCAGCTTCGGGACCTTCGTGCCTGACTCGTTCGCACCGCCGGATGGCGTCGTGATCAACCCGAATGTCGACAACAGCATTATCTGTGGCGACTTCGAGGTCGGCCCGGGCGAGACCAAGGTATTCGAGATCGACAACACCCCGCCTCCAGGGGGGCGTGCATTGACCATCGGCTTCTGGAAGAACTGGGCGTCCTGCGCCAAGTCCAACGGCAAGCAAAAGGACGTGCTCGACCAGACGTTGGCCTCCTTTACCGGTGGTGGCGTCTACATCGGCAAGCTGTTCGTGGACACCTGCCAGGAAGCCGTTCGCATCCTGAGCAAGCAGGATGTCGGGACTGGCAAGCAGAAGTCGAGTGATCCGGCGTTCAACATGGCGGCGCAACTGCTTGCCGCCAAGCTGAACGTGCAGGCCGGGGCCGGACTTTGTCCGAATGCCGCCACCGCGATCATTGCAGGCCAGGAGATCCTCGATGGACCGCCGCCCAGCTATGCGGTGAACTTCACCGGAACGGGCGATTATCCGAAGAAGGGGCAGTTCGCGAGCGAGGCAAACAACCTTGCCACGACGCTGGATCAGTACAACAACAACTACCTGTGTGTCGGACCCTAAGGGGGTAAGGCATCAGGTGTTCAACGAGGGCCCGGCAGAAGCCGGGCCCTCTTTTTATGCCTGCCGCGCTTCCGGCAGGGCGAGGAGCCAGGGGCTGGCGGCAAACCCGCGACATATCAGCGACCAGACGGCTGCCGTTCCGGGGGACAGTCATGTATGACGTGCAGGCACCAGTGAACATGGGCGGCGCACAATGATGGGAGCCCTGGCGTCACTGTGCGGTCTGGCAATGGCTGGGAGCGAGACACCAGTTTGAACAGCGAGTGGGATGAGGGGGCACCATCGAAGCCTGTCACCTGGTCAATCTTATGCCACGCTGCGAGCGAACAGCACTGTGTTCAACCAGTGGTCGCGTACATGAGGCGCTAACCTGAAGGGAGAGGGATGTCGTGACGACTCAAAGGGCGTCAGATCGTGCTGAAAGAGGCCCAATAAAAGGGCCACCGCTCGGTGGCCCGCTGGTGGAGTCTGATCCTGACTCCGGCACTCTAGATTGTGGCAATCTCGTTGTGGGTCCTGTCGATGGTGCCCTCCTTGCGCGCCAGGCGCGTGCTCAGATGTGCCAGTGTTGATGCCGCAATGCCTTGAAGCCGTGTTGGGCTTGCAGAGCCGCATGCTTCGGGTACTCACTAATGAAATGAGCTATTCCCTCCATCAGTTGTGAACGCAGCGAAGACACAGGCTCATGCCAGGCCTGCAGGCAGAGATGGTCGGGGATCAACTGTTCTCGATACGCTTCCAGCAGTTGGTCCGGCCAGGGCTCGATATGGGAATCATGACGCAGCAAATAGTGGGCGGCGGGTTCACGGGCATAGATGAACTGAATTTGGGCCAGGTCGCGTTGGCTTAGCGTTTGGCTGCCGATGTGGCAAGTCAGATATTTCCCCGTCTTCAGATTCAGGAAGTGACCGCGTTGCCGACAGGCAATGATCCGATACCACGGCAGGGGTGAACAGAGAGAATACCCCTCCAGCTCCTGTTCCAACCAGTGACGGCACTCAGGCGTCTGCACCTGTTCGCGCATGGCCTCGAGCTGTGTCAACAAGGCTCTGGATGGTTGGGTAGCCAGTATCGCACTCATCGTCTGCAATCCTCCCTCTGCACACAATCCCGACTTTCAGTATGGACCCTGAACGGGGGAGGGGGTAGCAATTCTAATGATTAAAATCGGCTTATCAGTGCATTTTTTATGCAATACCTGCCGTTAGCCGACCAGGTAGGTGCCGGTACCAAAGGCGATATGAGTCCCTTCCTCGTTGTGCAGTTCCATCCGGGCGACAGCGACCTTGCTGCCTGCGCGGATGATGTGGGCGGTGGCGATGAACTCGTTGCCGCGCCCCGGCCGCAGATAGTCCACCCGCAGATCGATGGTGCCGAGACGGGAGAAGCGCTCCTTGAGGTAGCTGGGGGAAAAGTCCTCCAGCTCGTCGATGCAGGAGGCCGCCACTATCATGCCGCCGGCCACGTCCAGCAGGCTGGCGGTGACGCCGCCGTGCAGTATGTTGTGGAAGGGATTGCCGACCAGCTTCTCCTCCATCCTGATACGCAGTTCGACCCTGTCGAAGTCGTAGTGGGTGACCTGCATGCCGATCAGCTTGTTGAACGGCATCTTCTCGGCAAACAGGTTGGCAATGCCACTGAGCGCCATCTTCTTGAGCATCTGTTTCATCCTTGATCCCGATCCCTGTCATCAAAGCCGAGTAAAAACTCCAGCCAGTCTGCAACACTTCCTTAACAGTCGCAATGGCAGGTTTATTGTGGGCGGCGGCTGTTTTAGAATGGCGGCCCCAAAGGAGAGCCCATGACCGCGATTGCCGAAACCCTGCCTGACGCCCAGCCAGAGACCCCCCTTGCCCTGCTGCAGGCGGTCTTCGGCTATCAGCAGTTTCGGCCTGGCCAGCTCGATATCATCGAGCAGATAGTGGCGGGGCGCGATGCCCTGGTGCTCAAACCCACCGGCGGCGGCAAGTCGCTCTGCTACCAGATCCCGGCGTTGCTGCGGCCCGGACTCGGGGTGGTGGTTTCCCCCTTGATTTCACTGATGAAGGATCAGGTGGACAGCCTGCGCGCCAACGGCGTGGCGGCGGTCTACATCAACTCGGCTCTGAGTCGGGAGGAGATGATCCAGAACTTCGCCGCCATGCGTCGCGGTGAGATCAAGCTGGTTTATGTTTCCCCCGAACGCCTGCTGCAGCACGAGTTCATGGATCGGCTGGCGGAGCTGCCCCTCGGTCTGTTCGCCATCGACGAGGCCCACTGCGTCTCCCAGTGGGGTCACGATTTTCGCCCCGAATACGCGGCGCTCGGACGGCTCAAGCAGTGGTTCCCCCAGGTGCCCGTGGTGGCGCTCACCGCCACCGCCGACGAGGCGACCCGCAGCGACATGCTGCACCGGCTGGAGCTGAACGACCCCTATATCCACACTGCCAGCTTCGACCGGCCCAACATCCGCTACAGCCTGGTGGAGAAGTTCAAGGCGGCCGAACAGCTGCTGCGCTACGTGCAGAGCCAGAAGGGCAACTGCGGCATCGTTTACTGTTCCAGCCGTAACCGGGTGGAGGAGGTGGCCGAGCGGCTCTCCCGCCACGGCTGCAAGGCGGCACCCTATCATGCCGGCCTGCCGCTGGAGCTGCGCCAGCAGACCCAGGAAGCCTTCCTCAAGGATGACATCGAGATAGTGGTAGCGACGGTGGCGTTCGGCATGGGCATCGACAAGCCCAACGTGCGCTTCGTGGTGCACTACGACATCCCGAAGAATATCGAGTCCTACTATCAGGAGACCGGCCGTGCCGGCCGTGACGGCACCCCGGCCGAGGCGCTGCTGCTCTACGACCCCGCCGATATCGGCCGGGTGCGCCGGCTGCTCGACAATATCGAGAATCCCCAGCAGCTGCAGGTGGAGCAGTACAAGCTCAACGTGATGGCGGCCTTTGCCGAGGCGCAGACCTGCCGTCGTCAGGTGCTGCTCAACTACTTCGGCGAGTACAACGACAAGCCGTGCGGCAACTGCGACATCTGCCTCGATCCGCCCCAGAGTTATGACGGCACCGAAGACGCCCAGAAGGCGCTCTCCTGCGTCTGGCGGGTGGGGCAGAATTTCGGGGTGGGCTATGTGGTCGAAGTGCTGCGCGGCTCGCTCAATCAGCGCATCAAGGATCACGGCCACGACAAGCTGTCGACCTATGGCATCGGCAAGGATCAGAGCCACGAATACTGGATGAGCGTGATCCGCCAGCTGATCCACAAGGGGCTGCTGACCCAGAACATCACCCGCAACCTGGTGCTGCAGCTCACCGAGGCGGCCCGACCCGTGTTGCGCAGCGAGGTGAAGCTGGAACTGGCGGTGCCCCGCTTGCAGCCTATCTCCAGTCGCAAGGAGAAGCGCAACGGCCTGCTCGACAGCGCCAACTACGACAAGCGGCTGTTCAAGGAGCTGCGGGCCCTGCGCAAGCAGATCGCCGAGGATGAGGAGGTGCCGCCCTACGTGGTGTTCAACGATGCCACCCTGGTGGAGATGGCGCAGCTAATGCCGATGACGGAAGACGAAATGCTGGCGATCAACGGCGTCGGCCACCGCAAGCTGGAGCGCTTCGGAGAGGCCTTTATGGACCTGATCATCGAGCACTGCCGGCGGTAGTCAGTGACCCCGGCCTCCCTCGCAAGCATGGATGGCACTGTTATACCCCCTCTTTGGCAAGGGAAGGGCCGGGGTCGCCCGGGTAAGGCGAGTTATTTCAAGCTGGCGTAATAGGCTGCCAGGTTCTCCATGTCCGTCTCGGTCAGGGCCGCCATGAAGGGCACCATCAGGGGCTCTTTGCGGCTGCCATCCTTGAAGGCTTTCAGCTGCTTCACCAGATAGGCGGCATTCTGGCCGGCCAGGTGGGGATAGACGGGCACGCTCGCCTTGCCCTCTGCCCCATGGCAGGCGGCGCAGAGCGCGGCCTTGGCCTTGCCCGCGTCGATGTCGGCTGCCCTGGCATGATGTCCCCAGGCCAGCGCCAGCAGGGGCAGGGTATAGACCCACTTTGGCATCTTCTTCTCCTTGAAATGAATATTCGCGATCGTCCGTTAGCCCGGAGAGGCTGACGGCGGTATAACAGAGTGACACGAGCATATGCAGGGAGAACCGCCATCACCATGAAGCTGATCAACACTTTCGCCACCGAGTTGCCCTGGGCCTGCGAAGCCGTGGCGCCCCAACCCCTGCATGAACCCAGGCTGTTGCACCTCAACCAGGGGTTGCTGCGGGAGCTGGGGCTGGATGGGGTCAGCGCAGCCGACTGGCTTGCCTGTTGTGGCCATGGTCAGCCCCTGCCCGGCATGCAGCCGGTGGCACAGGTCTATGCGGGCCACCAGTTTGGCGGTTACAGCCCGCGCCTCGGCGATGGCCGCGCCCTGCTGCTGGGTGAACAGCTGGCCCTGAACGGCAGCCGCTGGGATCTGCACCTGAAGGGGGCGGGCAAGACACCCTTCTCCCGCTTCGGCGACGGCCGTGCTGTGCTGCGCTCCAGCATTCGCGAGTACCTCGCCTCCGAGGCGCTCCATGCCCTCGGCATTCCCACTACCCGGGCCCTGGTGCTGGTGGGCAGCCAGGAGCCGGTCTACCGGGAGCAGGTGGAGACGGGGGCGACCGTGCTGCGCACGGCACCCAGCCACCTGCGCTTCGGCCATGTGGAGTACTTCGCCTGGAGCGGGCAGGGAGAGAAGATCCCCTTGCTGATCGATTACCTGCTGCGCCACCACTTCCCCGAGTTGAGCGATGGCGCCGAGCTGTTTGCAGAGGTGGTGCGCCGCACCGCACGCCTCATCGCCAAGTGGCAGGCGGCGGGCTTCTGCCATGGGGTGATGAACACGGACAACATGTCCCTGCTCGGGCTGACCCTGGACTACGGCCCTTACGGCTTCATCGATGCCTATGTGCCGGACTTCGTCTGCAACCACTCGGACCCGGGCGGCCGCTATGCACTGGATCAGCAGCCGGCGGTGGGGTACTGGAACCTGCAGAAGCTGGCCCAGGCGCTGGCCGGTCATGTGGATGGCGACGCCCTGGCGTCGGCCCTGGCCCAGTACGAGCACCAGCTGATGCTGCACTACTCCGAGCTGATGCGCGCCAAGCTGGGGCTGGCGGTGTGGGAAGAGGAGGATCCGGCGCTGTTCCGCGAGCTGTTCCGGCTGCTGGCGGCGCACGCGGTGGACTATCATCTCTTCCTGCGCCGGCTGGGGATGCTGACCACGCAGGGGGCATGGCCCGCCAGCCTGCTGGCGCTGTTGCCGGATCCGGCCGCCTGGCAGGAATGGCTCGAAACCTATCGGGCTCGCCTTGCTCGGGAAGGGAGCGAGGATGGGGAGCGCAAGGCACGGATGGACGCGCTCAATCCCAAGTATGTGCTGCGCAACGCCCTGGCCCAGCAGGTGATCGACGCGGCCGAGCGGGGCGACATGGAACCGCTCGAGCGGCTCTTTGTGGCCTTGCAGCACCCCTTTGACGAGCAGCCCGAATACGAGGACCTGGCGACACCGCATCCGGGCTGGTATTGCGGCGGCGAACTCTCTTGCAGCAGTTGAGGAACCGGGAATGAACTGGCGGATCACGCAGATAGACAAAGAGGCCGGGGTGGTGATGCTGACGTGCCCGGCGCTCGACTGGGACAGTTTTCCAGTGCTGGCCGAAGCCCTGTTGCAGGAGTGGGAGCTGGTGGCGCTCGAGCGGGAGTGGGGGGCCGATCGTCACGGCTGGCTGCTGGAGTTTGAGGGGAGTCGCCTTCGGCTCGAGTTCGAACACCACAGCGGTTGCTGGCTGGCGGCGGTGCAACCGGCGGACATCGAGGCGCTGCTCTGGCTCGCCCGGCAATACGGGAACTGACCCCTGGCCGGTTCCGAATGTGAGTCGCCACTGTTCGAAATAGCCGCATAAAGATTGAACTATCAATTTGGGGGCGTATAATCCCGCCCCTCGATTATCGCCATGGTGGCGATATGGGTTCCCTAACCCCATTAACCAAAAAGGTCACAATATGAATCTGACCCCTGCTCAGCACCAGACGGCGCTGGTGCGTCTCTCGTTGTTCCACATCCTGATCATCGCCAGCAGCAACTATCTGGTGCAGCTGCCGATCACCATCTTCGGCTTCCACACCACCTGGGGTGCGTTCAGCTTCCCGTTCATCTTCCTGGCCACCGATCTGACGGTGCGGATCTTCGGCGCCGGCTTGGCGCGCAAGATCATCCAGACCGTGATGCTGCCGGCGCTGGCCATCTCCTACGTGCTCTCGGTGCTCTTCTTCGAAGGGGGCTTCCAGGGCGTCGGCCAGTTGGCGGAGTTCAACCTCTTCGTGGCGCGCATCGCCCTGGCCAGCTTCATGGCCTATCTGGTGGGCCAGTTCATGGACGTGGTGGTATTCAACCGCCTGCGCCTGCTGAAAGCCTGGTGGGTCGCGCCGGCCGCCTCCACCCTGTTTGGCAACCTGGTGGACACCATCACCTTCTTCAGCATCGCTTTCTGGCGCAGCACGGATCCCTTCATGGCCGAGCACTGGGTCGAGATCGCCACCGTGGATTACGTGTTCAAGCTGCTGATAAGCCTGGGCCTGTTTGTGCCGCTCTACGGCGTGTTGCTGCGTTATCTCAGCCACAAGCTGGTGGGCGACGCCAGCCTTGCCGGCTTGCAGACGACGGCACGCCAGGCCTGACGAAAATGACCACAGTTACCTGTGGTCATTTTTTTTGCGTTTTTCGCAAATAAGGCTTGCACAGTTAAATGAGAATGATTATTGTTACCTTGTTTTCCGGGAAAGACTTCATTTGTTCCAACGTGATGGACTTCTTGTGAAGGCACGACATTGCTCACATTGCTTCCAGTTAAGGGGCCAGTAGTTTACTGGCCCTCTTTTTTTGCCTGTTTTCAGCGAGCGACGAGCATAAAAAATGGGAGCCCAGGCTCCCATTCTTCGTTTCCATCCAATCACTCGATGTCGAGGGCATCGGGGGAGAGGATTACCCCCGTCGTATCCGCGTAGAGGTGATCGTCCGGCAGGAAGGTGACGCCGCCGAAGTTGACCGGCAGATCGGTCTCACCGATGTCCTTGCTGTCGGCGCCGACCGGGATGGCGGCCAGGGCCTGAATGCCGATGTCGAGATCCTCCAGAATGTCGACCTCGCGAACGCAGCCGTAGCAGACGATCCCTTCCCACTCGTTCTCCGCCGCCGTGGTGGCAATCTCGCTGTCGATCAGCGCCCGGCGCATGGAGCCGCCACCGTCGATCAGCAGCACGCGACCGGCGCCATTCTCCTTGACCAGCTCACGGATGAGGCCGTTGGATTCGAAGCATTTGACCGTGGTGATGACGCCGCCGAAAGAGGCACGACCACCGAAGGAACAGAGCATGGGTTCGAGTACATCCACCATGTCCTGATAGATGTCGCACAGTTCTGAAGTGTTGTATTCCATTGTGTCAGATCCACCGCTGGAAACAGGTGGATCCAGTATAAGGAGTGGGGGTGGCATTTCAATGAATATTCCTTGAACGGACATATGGATAACGTATTCTGCACGCGCCCGATGCAGTCCACCCCCTGATCCCGAGGTTTATCGTGCTGATCCGTCACAAGCTGATACTGAATACCGTTCTGGTCGCCACGGCCATGCTGACCCTGAGCGGACTCTTCTTCTACGCCAGCAAGGAGAGCCGGCACATGATGGAGGCACAGCGCAGCGTCGATGGCCTCGAGTTGTCCATGTTGCAGTTGAGGCGGATAGAGCAGGACTTCCTGTTGCACAAGGATCCGGCTGTCACCGAGCGGTTCAACGCCGTGCTGGCGGAGATCCACAGGCTCGACAGGGCGCTGGGGGAGGATGACAACCTCGGTGCTGCCCGTGCCGAACTGGCCGGGCTGGATGGTCAGGTCAGCGCCTATGGCAAGGCCTTCAACGAACTGGTCACCCAGCAGAAGAAGATTGGTCTGGGGCCGGAGGACGGCCTCTATGGCAGGCTGCGGGCGGCGGTGCACAGGGTGGAGGAGGCCCTCAAGGCGCAGGATCAGCAGGGCTTGCTGATCACCATGCTGCAGCTGAGGCGGGCGGAGAAGGACTTCATGCTGCGCACCGACATCCAGTATCTGGATCGCTTCCAGACCCTGCACAAGGATTTCCAGCAGGGGCTGAGCGCGTTGCCTGAGGAGCAGCGCGCCGAGCTGGAGCAGGCCAGCGAACAGTATCGCCAGGACTTCGTGGCCCTGGTGCAGGGGATGCAGCAGCTGGGGCTGAGCGAGGAGGCCGGCCTGCGCGGCCAGATGCGCGCCCAGGTGCAACAGGCCGAGCAGACCCTCGGCAGGGTGGGTCAGCAGATAGAGAGTGAACTGGCCAGCCAGACCAAGGGCTTCAACCGCCTGATGCTGGCTTGCGGCGCTCTGATCATCCTGGTCATCGGCTTCATGAGCGTGCTCCTGGGGCGCAGCATCGACAGGCCCATCGCGCGGGTCAATGACACGGTCAACCGCATCCGCCAGGACAACGATCTGCGCCTGCGCATCGCCCTGCGGGGGGATGACGAGATGGCGCAGCTGGCGGGCAATCTGGACGTGATGCTGGATGGCTTCCGCCACCTGATCGGGGACGTGAAACAGAGCGCACACACTCTGACCGGGGCGGCGGAGCACCTCGCAGGCAACGTGCACCGCACCAGCGAGGGGACTCAGCGCCAGCTGCTGGAGACGGATCAGGTGGCGACGGCTTCCACCATCGAGGAGATCGCCCGCAGCACGGAGCAGGCGGCGAACGATGCCGCGGCTACCAACCACAAGGCCAGCGAGGGACGCGGTGCGGTCGAGCAGACCATCCACCAGATCCACACCCTGGCAACCCAGCTGGAGCAGGCCTCAGGCGAAGTGAGCCAGCTGCAGCGGGAGAGCGAGACCATAGGCTCGGTACTGGAGGTGATCCGGGGGATCGCGGATCAGACCAATCTGCTGGCGCTCAACGCGGCCATCGAGGCGGCGCGGGCGGGGGAGCAGGGCCGTGGCTTCGCGGTGGTGGCGGACGAGGTGCGCAACCTCGCCATCCGCACCCAGCAGTCGACCCAGGAGATCGCCGTCATCATCGGCTCGCTGCAGCAGCAGACCGGCCATATAGTGACGAGGATGGCGGATTGCCGGGAGCAGGGTGGCCAGAGCGTGCAGCAGGCGACCCTGGCGGGGGAGCTGCTCGGCCAGATCACCCAGGATGTCACCCGCATCATGGACATGAGCACCCAGATCGCCGCCGCCATCGAGCAGCAGAGCCTGGTGGCCGGCGAGGTGAACCGCAACGTCAGCAATATCCGCGACATCGCGGGGGAGTCGAGCCAGATGGCGGAGGAGAATGCCCGCGCCAGCCAGGGATTGAGCGAACAGGCCAGGGTGCTGAACAGGGCGGTGGAGCAGTACCGGGTGTGACCCCGTCACTTGCATAACGCCAGCTGCATGAAAAAGGGAGCCATAGTGGCTCCCTTTTTCATGGGCGATGGGCGAGTGTCAGAGCAGGAACAGGGTCGCCAGCCCCAGGAAGATGAAGAAGCCGCCAGTGTCGGTGATGGCGGTGATCATCACGCTGGCCCCCACCGCCGGGTCGCGTCCCAGCCGGCTCATGGTCATGGGGATGATGACCCCCATCAGGGCCGCCACCAGCAGGTTGAGGATCATGGCGAGGGTCATCACGCCCCCCAGCGCCGCATCCTGATAAAGCAGGAAGGTGGCGATGCCCATGATGCCGCCCCACACCAGGCCGTTGATCAGGGCCACCCCCAGTTCGCGCCACAGCAGGAAGGAGACGTTGCCGGTCTGGATGTGCTGCAGCGCCAGCGCCCGCACTATCATGGTGATGGTCTGGTTGCCGGTGTTGCCACCGATGCCGGCGACGATGGGCATCAGGGCGGCCAGCGCCACCAGCTGGGAGATGGTGTGCTCGAACAGGCCGATCACCCGCGACGCCACGAAGGCGGTGCAGAGGTTGATGGCGAGCCAGGCCCAGCGGGTCTTGACCGCCTTGGCGACCGGCGCGAACACGTCCTCCTCCTGGCTGATCCCCCCCATGCGGCGCAGATCGGTGTCGCTCTCCTCATAGACCAGGTCCACCACCTCGGCGACGGTAAGCCGGCCCATCAGCTTGCCCTTGGCATCCACCACGGCGGCGGAGACGAGATCGTCCCGCTCGAAGGTGCGGGCCGCCGCCTCGTCGTTGTCCTCCGGGTCGAAGGTGACGGGATCCTGCTCCATCACGTCGCTCACCCGGGTTTCCGGCTTGTGCAGCAGCACGGTTGTGAGCGGCAGCTCCCCCTGCAGCCGGTTGCGCCTGTCGGTGACGAACAGCTTGTCCGTGTTGTCCGGGATCTGGCCGCGCAGGCGCAGGTAGCGCTGCACGGTGGCGAGGCTGACATCGGGCCGCACCGTGATGAGCTCGAAGTCCATCATGGCGCCGACCGTGTGCTTGCCATAGCGGATCACCTCCCGCACCCGCTCCCTGTCCATGGGGGCCATGGAGGTGAGCAGCCGCCCCATCAGGTTGCGGGGCAGGTATTGCCCCAGGTAGATCTGATCGTCGATGTCGAGGGTGCTCAGGGCGTGCAGCAGCGCCTTGTCGCTCATGCCGCTGATGAGGCTGTCCCACACGGTTTCCGACGCCTCGACCAGCACCTGGCCACGCCTGTCCGGATCGACCAGCGCCCACAGGGCGTGACGCTCGTCCGGTGGCAGCGACTCGACGGCGTCGGCGATGTCGGCCGCCGGCAGGCGGTTGACCATGGTGGCGATCTCGTCGGCCCGCTCGCGCAGCACCGCATCGAGCGGTGTCTCGGCGTCGCGCAGGCTGTCGGTGAGGTCGTCGTCGGCCAGCAGCAGGGCCAGGATGCGGTAACGATCCTGTTCGCGCTGCTTGGCTCCATTGCGGGTAGAGAGGGACATAGAAGCGGTTTCCTGGTGACGGATCGGGTCGGAAATGGTCACTAGGATACCAGAATGGAGCCGGCGGCGGATGACAGAAAGAAGAGGAAGGCGCCCCCAGGGGGCGCCTCGGGGTCAGTCTGGCAGACCAGGCTCGCTCTGCGATCGTGCCCGGCGTCCGCCTGCTGGCCGAGGCGCTGGACAAGGAGATAGGCCGAAGCGGCCTGACGGTGTAAAAAAAGCGCCTCGATGAGGCGCTTCTCGTGTCAGGCGCTGGCCTGCATTGAGGTGGGGCTGGTGCCGAACCAGGCGAGCTGATCGGCCAGGGTCACCACCGAGCCCACCATGATGAGCGCCGGGCTCTCCACCCCGACCGCCAGCTCGGGCAACTGGTCCAGGGTGCCGCGAATGACCCGCTGGCTCGGCTGGGTGCCACGCTCGATGAGCGCCACCGGGGTGTCGACCCCCTTGCCGTGGGCCAGCAGCTGCTCGCGGATTACCCCGCAGGATGAAAGCCCCATATAGAACACCAGCGTTTGCCGATCTTTGGCCAGCAATGGCCAGTCGAGATCCTGGGCACCCCCCTTGCCGTGGGCGGTGACGAAGCGCACGCTCTGGGCGTGATCCCGGTGGGTCAGGGGAATGCCGGCGTAGGCGGCGCAGCCGCTGGCCGCCGTGATCCCCGGCACCACCTGAAAGCCAATGCCAGTACCAACGAGCGTCTCCAGCTCCTCGCCGCCACGGCCGAAGATGAAGGGATCGCCCCCCTTCAGCCGCACTACCCGCTGGCCCTTCTTCGCCTCGTCCAGCAAGAGCTGGTTGATCCCCTCCTGGGGCACGCAGTGGTTGCCCGCCTGTTTGCCGACGAAGATGCGCTTGGCATCCCGGCGCACCAGCGCCATCACCTCGTCGGAGACCAGGCGGTCATAGACCACCACATCCGCCTGCTGCATCTGGCGCAGGGCGTGCAGGGTGAGCAGACCCGGATCCCCGGGGCCGGCACCGACCAGCACCACCTCGCCGTGAGCCTTGCTCTCCTCGGCAAACAGGGTATCGGCCAGCTGGTGGGCCGAGGCGTGATCGCCCCGCGCCAGCGCCTGACCGAGGCGATCGGCCCCCAGCAGCCGCTCCCAGAAGCGGCGCCGCTCTCCCATGGTGGCAAAGCGCGCCTTGACCCTATCCCGCAGGCTGCCGGCAAAGGTCGCCACGGCGCCCAGGTGCTGGGGCAGCATGGCTTCGAGTTTCTCCCGCAGCAGCCGGGCCAGCACCGGCGCCTTGCCGCCGGAGGAGATGGCCACCATCAGGGGCGATCGATCGATGATGGATGGCATGATGAAGCTGGAGCGCTTGGGATCATCCACCACGTTGGCAAAGATCCGCGCCTGATTGGCGCTCTGGTAGACCAGGGCGTTCACCTCACGCCGATCGGTGGCGGCCACCACCAGCCACTTGCCCGCCAGTTGCTGCGGCGCGAAGTCGCCGGCCAGCCACTCGATGCTCCCGTTGGCAGCCAGTTCCGCCAGCTCGGGGTCGAGCTCGGGGGCGACCACGGTGAGGAGGGCGCCGGCATCCAGCAGCAGGCGTGCCTTGCGCTCCGCTACCTCGCCGCCGCCGACCAGCAGCACGGGTTTGTTGTCGAGTTGGCAAAAGATGGGCAAGTAGTCCATGGGGCCTCCTGATCAGGCGGTTTGGGTCTGGCTGGCGGTGTTGGTGGCGTCGGTCACCGCGACAGGGCGTTCAGCCTTGGGGGTGGCATACCAGTAGCCCAGACCCATGAAGAGGACGCCGGAGACGGTGTTGCCCAGGGTCACCCACAGCAGGTTGTGGCCGATGCCGCCCAGGGTGTAGGCCTCGGAGTGGGCGCCGAACCAGGAGAGGGCGAACAGAGTCATGTTGGCGATGGAGTGCTCGTAGCCGGAGGCGATGAAGGCCAGCAGGCACCACCAGATGGCGATGAAGCGGGCGGCTCCTTCGGTGCGCAGCGCCATCCAGATGGCGAGGCAGACCAGCCAGTTGCAGAGGATCCCTTTCATGAACAGGGTCAGGGCCGGTGCCTGGGTCTTGGCCAGCGCCACCTTGTGGGCCAGACTGCCCGCATCCGGCAGCAGGCTGCCGCCGTAGGAGTAGATGAGCGCCACGACGATGGAGCCGAGCAGGTTGCCCGCCCAGGTCTGCGGCAGGATGCGCAGCAGGTCACCCATGGTGATCTTGCCGCTCTTCACCCCGAAGGTGAGGAACATGGTGTGGCCGGTGTAGAGCTCGGAGCCGGCGATGACAACTAAGGTGAGGGCTATGCCGAAGGTGGCTCCCATCACCAGTGGACGGACGGTGGGATCCACCAGGTTGCCGAGGGTGAAAATGAGGATGATGCCCAGGCCCACATAGGCCCCCGCCATGGCGGAGCTGAGCCAGAAGCCGAGCTTGTCGCTGCGCTCGAAGCGGTTGATGCGGGCCGCGTTGGCGGCGCACTTGTTGATGGTTTCTGTATACATCGTTGTTTCCTTCAAGAGGGCCGCCCGCGGGCAGCCCTGATATGCATGGTGTTAGACGGCGACCCAGACCTGCTGGTCGCGCACTTCAACGGAATAGCTCTGCACCGACATGGCCGGGTTATCGAAGCAGTGGCCATCGCTCAGGCGAAAGCGCTGCTTCTTGAGGGGGCTGGCCACCCAGAGCTCGCCGTCGTGTTCGCAGAGGATGCCCCGCGACAGCACGTTGGCGGCGAAGAAGGGATCCCGGTTGTCGATGGCGAACACCTCGGCGGCCGCGTTCGGGCGGAACAGGGCGATCTGGCGCCCCTCGAGCAGGGCGCAGACACCGGTGCCCGGCAGGATGTCGTTGAGTTGGCAGGCTAATTTCATCATTTGGTCTCCACCTCGATCTGGTAGACGGGGATGCGCTCGGCCGGGGTCGCCGGTCGGTGCTGGTCACGCTCGGCAACGAACTGGACGTCCGGGTCGCGCTTGTCGCTGTTGATGAAGTGGCTGAAGCGCTGCAACGCCTGCTCTTCGTTGAGGGTGCGCGACCATTCGCACTCGTAGCTGTCGATGAGGGTCTGGATATCGCGCTCCAGCGTGTCGGCCAGCCCCAGTTTGTCGTCGACGATCACCTCGCGCAGGTAGTCGACGCCCCCTTCCAGATTGCCGAGCCAGACCGAGGTGCGCTGCAGTTTGTCGGCACTCATGACGTAGAACATCATAAAGCGGTCTATCAACCGGACTAACGTCTCGCGGTCAAGGTCAGACGCCAGCAGGTCGGCGTGGCGCGGCTTCATGCCGCCGTTGCCGCCCACGTAGAGGTTCCAGCCCGCGTCGGTGGCGATGATGCCGACGTCCTTGCCCTGGGCTTCCGCACACTCACGGGTACAGCCTGAGACACCGAACTTCATCTTGTGCGGGGTGCGAATACCCTTGTAGCGGTTCTCGAGGAAGACCCCGAGGCCGACGCTGTCCTGCACGCCGAAGCGGCACCAGGTGCTGCCGACGCAGGTCTTGGCCATGCGCAGCGCCTTGGCGTAGGCCTGACCGGTCTCGAAGCCCGCCGCCAGCAGCTTGCGCCAGATGGCGGGCAGATCATCCTTCTGGGCCCCGAACAGGCCGATGCGCTGGGCGCCGGTGATCTTGGTGTAGAGCTTGTAGTCGCGGGCCACTTCGGCCACCGCCAGCAGCCCTTCCGGGGTCACCTCGCCACCGGCCATGCGCGGGATGACGGAGTAGCTGCCGTCCTTTTGCATGTTGCCGAGGAAGATGTCGTTGGTGTCCTGCAGCGGGGTGTTGAGCGGGCTCAGCACATAGTCGTTCCAGCAGGAGGCGAGGATGGAGCCGACGGTCGGCTTGCACACCTCGCAGCCATGACCCTGACCGTGCCTGGCCAGCAGCTCGTCGAAGCTCTTGATCCCCTCCACCTTGACCAGGTGGAACAGCTCCTGACGGGAGTGGGGAAAGTGGGCGCAGAGGTGGTTGTTGACCTCGATGCCCTGTTTCACCAGCTCGGCGTTGAGCACCTGGCTGATGAGGGGCACGCAGCCGCCGCAGCCGGTACCGGCCTTGGTGTGTTGCTTGATGGCGGCGAGCGTGGTGTGACCCTCGGCGACGGCCTGGGCGATGTCGCCCTTGGAGACGTCGAAGCAGGAGCAGATCTGGGCGCTTTCCGGCAGGGCATCCACCCCCAGGGTCGGTTTGGCACCGGCATAGGCAGGCAGGATCAGGGTGTCCGGGTGGCTCGGCAGGGGCAGGGCGTTGAGCATCATCTGCAGCAGGTTGCCGTAATCCTCCACGTCACCCACCAGCACGGCGCCGAGCAATCGGCTGTTGTCTTCGCTCACCACGATCTTCTTGTAGACGCCGGCCTGGTCGTCCTGGAACACATAGCTGTGGCTGCCCGGGGTGCGGCCGTGGGCATCACCGATGGAGCCGACAGAGACGCCGAGCAGCTTGAGCTTAGCGCTCATGTCCGCCCCTTCGAAACGGCTGTCGCCGCCCAGCAGGTGGTCGACGGTGATCTGGGCCATCTTGTAGCCCGGGGCCACCAGGCCGAAGAAGCGGCCCTGCCAGGCGGCGCACTCGCCGATGGCGTAGATGTCGGGGTCGGAGGTGAGGCAGTGATCGTCGATGACGATGCCGCCGCGCTCGGCGATGGCGAGATCGCCGTAGCGACCGAGGGTGTCTTGCGGGCGGATGCCGGTGGAGAAGACCACCACGTCCACTTCAAGCTGGCTGCCGTCGGCGAAGGCGAGGCGATGTTTCGCCTGTTCGCCGCCATGCATCAGGATCTCGCTGGTGCTCTTGCTGGTGTGCACCTGCACACCCATGGATTCGATCTTGCGGCGCAGCAGCTGGCCACCCTGGCCGTCGAGCTGCTCGGCCATCAGCACAGGGGCAAACTCCACCACGTGGGTCTCGAGACCCAATGCCTTGAGGGCACCGGCGGCTTCGAGGCCAAGCAGGCCGCCCCCGATCACCACGCCGCTCTTGCCGCTCTTGGCGGCGCTGCGGATGGCCTTCAGATCCTCGATGGTGCGATAGACGAAGCACTCGTGGTGCTGGCTGCCCTGGATGGGCGGCACCCAGGGGTAGGAGCCGGTGGCCAGCACCAGCTTGTCGTAACCGACCACAGTGCCCTTGTTGGAGTGCACCTCGCGGGCCGCTTTGTCGATTTTTTTCACCGCCTCGCCGAGCAGCAGACGGATGCCGTGCTTGTCGTAGAAGCCGGGTTTGACGAGGGAGAGATCTTCGCTGGTGTGGTGGGAGAAGTAGGAGGAGAGGTGGACGCGATCATAGGCGGGGCGGGGTTCTGCACCGAAGACGGTGATCTCGTATCGGCCCGGCTCGGCCCGCTCGATCAACTCTTCGATGAAGCGGTGCCCCACCATGCCGTTGCCTACAACGACCAGTCTGACTTTGCTCATGGTTGCCTCAAGTTTGGAGTAATAAAACATCAATCTGACGTTAGGCTATCCAGTTAGGGGAGGTGGGCAATTGATGTAAATCAAGTGTCTGTTTATATATCCCTTCAGGGGTAATTCTCGAAAATTCAAGCATATACATAAATGGGTATATTGAAGGCTCATTCAGGAACCCGATCAGGGCAGTCAGGGAAGGGGGAAAGGTGAGGAGGCGAGGTCTTATCTGCATGACGGAAAAGATGAAAATTGCCGTCATGGACCAGGAGACCCTGCATCGGGTCTCCTGGTGGAGCGCCGACACCGTCAGGCGATGTGGCGGCGGAACAGGGCAAGGGCGAGGGAGAGGCTGATGCCGCCGATGGCGATCAGGGGCCAGAGCAGGGGCCAGGCCGCCGACCAGCCGAGCCCCTTCAGGAAGACCCCCTTGAGCAGCACGATGAAGTGGGTCAGGGGGTCGATGGCGGCGAGCCACTGGAACACTTGCGGCATGTTCTCCACCGGCGAGACGTAGCCCGAGAGGATCACCGCCGGCACCATGAAGCAGAAGACCCCGAGAAACGCCTGCTGCTGGGTCGAACAGAGGGACGAGATGAAGAGCCCGATGCCGGCCAGCGCCAGACCGTAGCAGATCATGCCGGCCAGCAGCAGGGTCAGGCTGCCGGAAAACGGCACCGCGTAGACGAAGCGGGCCGCCAGCGCGACGATTGTGCCCTGCCCCACCGCTACCAGGATGCCGGGCACCGCCTTGCCCGCCATGATCCAGCCCGGGGTGAGGGGGGAGACCAGCAGCTGGTCGAAGGTACCCTCTTCCCGCTCGCGCGCCACCGACAGGGCGGTGACGATGAGGCAGCCGATGGTAGTGATGATGGCCACCAGGGAGGGGAGCACGTGCCAGCGAAACTCGATGTTGGGGTTGTAGAGGTGGCGCACCAGCAGCTCGGGGGCGCCGCGCCCCTCGCTTTGCCAGCGGGCGATCACCTGGCTGATGTAGCCCGCCGCCACCTGACCGCCGTTGGAGCGGCGCCCGTCGACGATAAGCTGCAGCGGTGCGCTCTCTCCCCGGGCCAGCCGGCGCGAGAAATCGGCGGGAATGACCAGCGCCAGCAGGGCCTGCTGCTCGGTGATGGCCGCCGTCACGCCGGCATCGCCTGCCACCGGCAGCACGGTCGTGAAGGCGGGCATATGGGTCAGGCGCTCCAGCAGCTCGCGGCTCTCGGCGCCCCCGTCCTGGTTGTAGACGGCCAGGGTGTTGCCGGTCACCTCCAGGGTGGCGGCGAACGGGAAGAGGGCGGTCTGCAGCAGCACCGGCATGATCAGCAGGAAGCGCCCCTGGGTGTTGCCCAGCAGGATCGAGAGCTCTTTTCGCACCAGCCACCAGAGTCGAGTCAGCATGGTTACTCCAGGGTTCGCCGCGTCTTGCGGGCGGTGAGGGCCAGCCAGAAGGCGGCCAGCAGCAACAGACAGAGGGCGTTGACCAGCAGGATCGAGATCACGTTGCCTGCCTGATAGAGGGTCTGCAGCGAACTCGCGAAGTAGCGGGCCGGAATGAGGTGGGTGATGGCCCGCAGCAGGGGCGGCATGCTGGCGATCTCGAACACGAAGCCCGAGAGCATCATGGCCGGCAGGAAGGCCGCCGTCAGGGCCGCCTGGGCGGCGTTGAACTGGCTGCGCATCACGGTGGAGAGAAACAGCCCGAGCCCCAGGGCGCTGCCGAGAAACAGGCTGGTGACCAGAAACAGGACGGCCAGGGAGCCGCGCCAGGGCACCCCCATCACAACCACCGAGAAGAGCAGGCAGATGAACATGGCGGCGATGCCGAGCCCGTAGTAGGGGATGAGCTTGGAGAGCAGCAGCTCGGCCTTGGTCACCGGGGTAGCGAGCAGGGCCTCCATGGTGCCGCGCTCCCACTCCCGGGCCACCACCAGGGAGGTGAGCAGGGCGCCGATGATGGTCATCACGACGGCAATAGAGCCCGGTACCAGGAAGTTGCGGCTCACCAGCGCGGGGTTGAACCAGGCGCGGGTGCGCAGCTCCACCGGCTGGCTCTGGGGCTTGCCCTCAGTGAGAAGCCAACCCTGCCAGATCCCCTGCACATAGTTGGTGACGAAGTTCGCCGTGTTGGGCTCGGAGCCGTCGGTGAGCAGGGCGATGCGCGGCGCGTTGCCCCCCTGTCCGGCCAGGGCGCGGGAGAAGCCCTCGTCGATCACCAAAAGCCCCCGGATCTCGCCGCGCTCCAGGCTCCCGAGCAGCGCCTCCTTGCTCGCGCCCCCGTGCACCTCCAGCGCGGTCGAGCCGCGCAGAGCCTGCTCGAAGCGGATCGCCGGCGCCCCGCCGTCGGCGCGCCACACCCCGAGGCGCAGGTGGTCCACGTCCAGGTTGATGGCGTACCCCATCACCACCAGCAGCACCACCGGCATGATGAAGGCGACCAGTATGCTGCTCGGGTCGCGCACGATCTGCAGCGACTCCTTGCGGCACAGGGCCAGCAGACGGCGGCGGCTGATGCTCATGCGTCCTCCTCGCTGGCCCGCTCGACCAGGGTGATAAAGGCCTCTTCCATGGTGGGTAAAGAGGTGGTGGGTAAGGCCATGGTGTGTGACGAATTGACGGGCATGGCCTGCGCCGCCTGTCCCTTGAGTTCGTCCGGGGTGCCGAGGGCCAGGAGCTTGCCTCGGTAGATGAGGGCGATACGGTCGCAATACTCCGCCTCGTCCATGAAGTGGGTGGTGACCAGCACGGTCACCCCGTGATCGGCCAGGGCGTTGATGTGGGACCAGAACTCGCGCCGGGTGACCGGGTCGACCCCAGATGTGGGCTCGTCGAGAAACAGCAGTGGCGGCGCGTGCAGCAGGGCGCAGGCGAGCGAGAGGCGCTGGCGCAGCCCGAGGGGCAGGGCTTCGGCCTGCTGACCGAGCCAGGGCCCGAGGGCGAAGGCCTCCACCATGGCGTCGATGCGCGCCTGCTGGGCGCGGCCGAACAGGCCGTAGATGCCGGCGAAGAACGACAGGTTCTGGGCCACGGTGAGCTGCTTGTAGAGGGAAAACTTCTGGGCCATGTAGCCGAGGTGCTGGCGCGCCGCCGACGGGCTGTGGGCGAGATCGATGCCGGTCACCAGGGCCTGGCCGCCGCTTGGGCGCAGCAGGCCGCACTCCATCTTGAAGGTGGTGGACTTGCCCGCCCCGTTGGGGCCGAGCAGGCCGAAGATCTCGCCCCGGCGCACCGCAAAGCTGACGTCGTCGGTGGCGGCAAAGTCCCCGAAGCGCTTGGTGAGGTGGCGCGCCTCGATCACCGCCTCGGGGGAGACCCCCTCCGGCAGCTCGGCCTCGGCCATGGTGGCGGCCAGGCTCGACTCCCCGCCAGGCCCGCCGCCGAGCAGATCGATGAAGGCATCCTCCAGCCGGGCCGGGGTCGGTGCGAAGGCTCCCTCGGAGAGCCCCAGCTCGCCGAGGGGAGGCGGTGCTGCATCGGGGCGCAGAAGCAGGCGCACCCGCTCCCCGGCCACGGCGCCGTCCATCACCGCCGGGTGGGCCAGGGCCCGGCGCAGCAGGGCGCGCCGCTCCCGCCCGTTCAGGTTGCCCGCCTCCAGCAGCCAGCAGCGGCTCGCCATGGCCCCCATCAGATCCGCCGGGGGGCCGCTGGTGCGCACCGCGCCCTCCGCCATCAGCAGCACGTGATCGCACAGCTCCGCCTCATCGAGATAGGCGGTGCTCCAGAGCACCGTCATGCCCCCCTGGGCGAGCTCGCGCACCATCTTCCACAGGGCGCGGCGGCTGATGGGATCGACTCCGACCCCGGGTTCGTCGAGCAGCAGCACCTCGGGCTGGCCGAGCAGGGCGCAGGCGAGCCCGAGTTTTTGTTTCATCCCCCCCGACAGCTTGCCCGCCGGGCGGGCGGTGAAGCGGGCGAGATCGGTGAAGGCGAGCAGCCGGGCAAACGTCGGGCTGCGCTCGGGCTCCACCACGCCGCGCAAGTCGGCGTAGAGGGTGAGGTTCTCCAGCACGCTGAGATCTTCATACAGGCCGAACTGCTGGGGCATGTAGCCGAGGCGCTGGCGCAAGGCATCGCCCTCCTGCACCGGATCGAGCCCGAGCACCCGGCTCTGCCCGGCCTCCGGCACCAGCAGGCCGGCGAGCAGGCGCAGCAGGGTGCTCTTGCCCGCCCCGTCCGGCCCCACCAGGCCCGTGATGCCGCCGCCCGGTATGGTGGCCGAGATGGCATCCAGCGCCACGCGCTCGCCAAAGCGCTTGGTCAGCCCGTCGAGCCGGATGGCGGCGCTCATGGGGCCAGCCTGACGGTGACCGGCATCCCCTGGCGCAGGGCCGGGTCCGGATCCTGCACCACGATGCGTAGCCGGTAGACCAGGTGGGTGCGCAGGTCCGGCGTTTCTACCGATTTGGGTGTGAACTCGGCACTGGGCGACACGAAGCCCACCACCCCCTGATAGGGCTGGTCCGGCCTTGAGTCGGTGGTGAGCTGCACCCTGGTGCCGCTCGGGAAGTGGCCGAGCCAGGGCTCCTCGACGTAGGCACGCACCCAGACCGGGGTGGTGAGTGACAGGTTGAAGGCGGTGGCGCCGGCCTGCACCATGCTGCCCGCCTCGACGGCGCGGGTGAGGATGATGCCGTCGCTCGGGGCGGTCAGGGTCGCGTCCGCCAGGGCCAGCTCGGCGCTGGCAAGCGTGGCCTTGGCCCCCTCCAGCTGGGCATCGGACTGGGCGATCTCCTCGGGACGGTAGCCGGTCTCGAGCTGGGCCAGCTGCTCGCGGGCGGCGCGCACCTGGGCCCGGGTCTGATCCCGCTGGGAGCGGGCTGTGTCGAGCTGACCGCGAGAGATGGCGCCGGTGGCGGCCAGGGCGCTCTGGCGGCGCCACTGCTTGTCGGCCTCGAGAGCCGCGGCCTCGGCGGCGCTGAGGGACGCCCGGGCGCGGTCCGTCTCCTCGCTGCGATACCCCTTGTGCATCAAGGCGTTAGCGGCGGTGAGCGCGGCCAGGTTGGCCCGCGCGCTGTCGCGGCTATGGATCAGCGGCGCCGGGTCGAGGCGAGCCAGCAACTGGCCGGCCTGCACCGCGTCCCCCTCGTCCACCAGCACCTCGCTGACCCGGCCGCCGACCCGAAACGCCAGGTTCACGTCGCGGATGTCGACGTTGCCGTAGAGGATGGAGCCGTCGGCGGGCCGCCCCTGCCACCAGAGATAGCCACCGATCAGGGCCAGTACGAGGGCCACAAGCGCGATGCGTTGCTTCATAGGGGTTCTCCTTGGGGACGGCGCAGGCCGCGCAGGGCCCAGACCAGCCGCTGCTGAGCGGCCTCGGGGTTGTCGATGTGGGCGAGGAAGGGGGCCGCCTGCTCGGGCAGCCAGCCGAGCTGGCGCCCGCCACCGGCGATCACCAGGGGCAGGCCGACCGCCCCCATGATGAAGATCATCAGCTGCACCGGGTTGCCCGCCACCAGCGAACCTTCGGCCTGGGCCCGCTGTACCTGCTCGAGCAGCAGCAGGGGGTGGCGGCGCGGCAGGCTGAGCAGGAAGCGCTGGGCGGCCCCTTCGCCCGCCAGGGCATCGCCAAACAGGTGGTTGATGAAGCCGCGCTGGCGCCCCACCAGGGCGATCAGCGCCTGCATGGTGGCCTCGAACTGGGTGAGGGCATCGGGGTAGGCGCCGCGGGCGGCCACCGCCTTGAGCTCATCAAAGAGGGGGGCGTACCAGAGCTCCACCAGCTCGTCGATGAAGGCGTCGCGGTTGCCGAAGTGGTAGACGAAGGAGCCGAGGTTTACCCCGGCGGCGGCCGCCAGCTCGCGCACCGTGAGGCCGCGCAGCCCCTTGTCGGTGGCGATGGCGAGGCCGGTATCGAGCAGTTTTTGCCGGGTCGGGTGCACGGTGTCATCCCCATGGTGTGCAAAGAACACACGAAGTTATACGTATGTATAAATCAAGTTCGATAATGAAGGAAGCACTTTTTTTGAGCAGGGAGGGAGAGAGAAAGAAAATAAAAACGCCTCCACAAAGGGAGGCGTTTGGATAACGTGAGGAGCGGGCCTTACAGAATAAAGCGGCTCAGATCCTCGTCTTCAATCAGCTTGCCGAGGTGGGCGTTGACGTAGGCGGTGTCGATGACGAAGGTCTCACCGGATTTCTCGGAGGCGTCGTAGGAGATGTCTTCCATCAGGCGCTCCATCACGGTGTGCAGACGGCGGGCACCGATATTCTCGGTGCGCTCGTTGACCTGCCAGGCGGCCTCGGCCAGACGGCGGATGCCATCCTTGGTGAACTCGATCTTGACCCCTTCGGTGGCCATCAGCGCCTGGTACTGATCGGTCAGTGAGGCGTTCGGCTCGGTCAGGATGCGCTCGAAATCTTCGGTAGTCAGCGCGGTCAGCTCGACCCGGATCGGCAGACGGCCCTGCAGCTCGGGGATGAGGTCAGACGGCTTGGCGATCTGGAAGGCGCCGGAGGCGACAAACAGGATATGGTCGGTCTTGACCATGCCGTGCTTGGTGTTGACGGTGCAGCCCTCGACCAGCGGCAGCAAGTCGCGCTGGACCCCCTCGCGGGAGACATCCGGGCCCGAGCTCTCGCCGCGCTTGCAGATCTTGTCGATCTCGTCGAGGAAGACGATGCCGTTGTTCTCGACGGAGGCGATGGCCTTCTGCTTCAGCTCTTCCGGGTTGACCAGGCGAGCCGCTTCTTCTTCGATCAGCGCCTTCATGGCCTCCTTGACCTTGACCTTGCGCTTCTTCTTCTGGCCCTGGCCCAGGTTCTGGAACAGCCCCTGCAGCTGGTTGGCCATCTCTTCCATGCCCGGCGGGGTCATGATCTCGACACCCATCGGGGAGGCGGCCAGGTCCAGCTCGATCTCCTTGTCATCCAGCTGACCTTCGCGCAGCTTCTTGCGGAAGATCTGGCGGGTGTTGGAGTTGTCGGCCTTCTCCTCTTCCCCCCAGCTGTTGCGCGGGTTCGGCAGCAGGGCGTCGAGGATGCGCTCTTCGGCAGCCTCCTCGGCGCGGTATTTCATCTTCTCCATCTCGGTTTCGCGCACCAGCTTGATGGCGACATCGGTCAGATCGCGGATGATGCTGTCCACTTCCTTGCCCACGTAGCCCACTTCGGTGAACTTGGTCGCTTCGACCTTGATGAAGGGGGCATTGGCCAGCTTGGCCAGGCGGCGGGCGATCTCGGTCTTGCCGACACCGGTCGGGCCTATCATCAGGATATTCTTCGGGGTCACCTCGTGGCGCATCTCTTCATTGAGCTGCATGCGGCGCCAGCGGTTGCGCAGGGCCACGGCCACGGCGCGCTTGGCATCGGCCTGACCAATGATGTGCCTGTCCAGCTCGTGGACGATTTCTCTCGGGGTCATCTCGGACATGATGGGATTCCTGTGTCGGGGGCAGCGTGGCCGCCCCTGGAGAATGGGGGGCGCTTACTTGGCGCTGTAGTCCAGCACTTCGACGGTGTGGTGCTGGTTGGTGAAGACGCAGATGTCGCCCGCAATCTTGAGGGCCTTCTCGACGATGCTCTTGGCATCCAGCTCTGTGTTCTCCAGCAGGGCGATGGCGGCGGACTGGGCGAAGTTGCCGCCGCTGCCGATGGCGATGAGATCGTGCTCCGGCTGCACCACGTCACCGTTGCCGGTGATGATGAAGGACTTGTGCTCGTCGGCGACAGCCAGCAGGGCCTCGAGGCGGCGCAGGGCACGATCGGTGCGCCAGTCTTTGGCCAGCGCCACGGCGGCGCGCTCCAGGTTGCCCTGGTGGGCCTGCAGCTTGGCTTCGAAGCGCTCGAGCAGGGTGAAGGCATCGGCGGTGCCGCCGGCGAAACCTGCCAGCACCTTGCCGTTGTAGAGGCGATGAACCTTGCGGGCATTGCCCTTCATGACGGTGTTGCCAAGGGAAACCTGGCCATCGCCACCGATGACGACCTGACCGTTGCGGCGAACTGAAACTATGGTAGTCACTTCATTTACCTCGCTTGAGCCGAATGACGGCCTGACTGTGCATGGCAACAAAGATGGGGATGGCGCACCGGCTTTTCAAGCCTGTTTATTGTGCGGATGGCGGGGAGGGGGAGATGGGCACCAGGTGGGCGTCGAAAGAAACAGGGCCGGGTGTTGCCACCCGGCCCTGTGCATGGACGCGGCGATCACCCCTTCCTGGGGATGCAGCCGCTGATGCCGGAGCCCTGCAGCTTGCGGTTGGCCGCGTCGGCCGCCGCCTTGCCGTTGAAGGGGCCCACCATCACCTTGTAGACGGTGCCGTTGGCGCCGTTGATCACCTGCAGGCTGGAGGAGAGCCCGGCGGTAAAGGCGATGCGCGCCTTGAGCGACTCCGCGGAATCCTGGGAGCGCAGGGCGGCGCACTGCATCATGTAGCGGCCGCCGTCGGCGGCTGCAGTCTGTGCAGACTGGGTCGCTGCCTGGGCCCTGGCGGCCTCGGCCCGTTCCCGTTCCAGCTCGGCGCGGATCTCCCGCTCCATCCGTTCACGTTCGGCCTTCTGGTCGATCACCTGCTCCCGGGCGCTGGCGACCGGGGCGGCGGTGGCAGGCTTGGTCGGCTGCACCGGCTGCGGCTGATAGGGCTTCGTCTGGCCGATGGGGGTGCCCGGTTGGGGAATGTCGGTCGGCACCGGCTGCGGCAGTGTCTCCGGCTGCAGAGTGACGGTCGGCGCGGGCGGTGGCGGCAGCACGCCTGGCTGGGGCGGCGGCTCGATGACGTCCACCTGCTTGTTCTCCAGCCGCTCGATGTAGCTCCACTTCTCCTGGGGCAGGCCATTGCCCTGCGCCTTGGGCTTGTTCGCCTTTACCTGTTCCTCGATGGTGGGGGCGTCGGCCCCCTTGCCGTTGATGAGGTAGAGGAAGGCGCCGAAGCCGACCACCAGGGCCCCGGCCAGCAGTGCCGGGATAACAGGAAAGCGGCGAGGCGCCGCTTTCTTGATGTTACGGCCACCCGCCCGGCGTCGCGGGCTGTTGCCGACGTAATCCCGGGTCGCCATCTATTACATGCGCTCCAGGGTGTGGATGCCCAGCACGCCCAGGCCCAGCTTGAGCACCTTGGCGGTGGCCGCACACAGCAGCAGACGGCTCTGGCGAGTGGCCTCGTCGACGCCATCCTTGTTGATCGGGCAGGCTTCGTAGAAGGTCATAAAGTTGCCAGACAATTCATAGAGATATGTGCACAGAAGGTGCGGCATCCCCTTGTCCGCCACGCCGTTGACCGCGTCGGAGAACTGGATCAGCTTCTGGGCCAGGGTCTCTTCCGCCTCTTCGGCCAGGAGCACCTTGCCGCTCAGGGTGTCGGCATCGACGCCGGCCTTGCGGAAGATGGACTGGATCCGGGTGTAGGCGTACTGCAGGTAGGGCGCGGTGTTGCCCTCGAACGACAGCATCAGATCCCAGTCGAAGATGTAGTCCGTGGTGCGGTTCTTGGAGAGATCCGCATATTTGACCGCGCCCATGGCGATGGCGTGGACCACCTGGGCCTTCTCCTCGGCGGAAAGGTCGCTGTTGCGGCTCTCCAGCAGGGCGGCGGCGCGCTCTTCGGCCTCGTTCAGCAGGTCGACCAGCTTGACGGTGCCGCCGGAGCGGGTCTTGTAGGGGCGACCATCCTTGCCCAGCATCATGCCGAAGGCGTGGTGCTCGAGGGGCACGGATTCCGGCACATAGCCCGCCTTGCGGGTGATGGTCCAGGCCTGCATCAGGTGCTGGTGCTGACGGGAGTCGATGAAGTACATGACACGGTCGGCACCCAGGGTTTCATAGCGGTACTTGGCACAGGCGATGTCGGTAGTGGTGTAGAGGAAGCCGCCGTCGCTCTTCTGGATGATGACGCCCATGGGCTCGCCATCCTTGTTCTTGAACTCGTCCAGGAACACCACGGTGGCGCCTTCGCTCTCGACCGCGAGGCCCTTGGCCTTCAGGTCGGCCACGATCTGGGGCAGCATGTCGTTGTACATGGACTCGCCCATGATGTCCTTGTTGGTCAGGGAGACATTCAGGCGGTCGTAGTTGCGCTGGTTCTGTTCCATGGTCATGTCGACCAGCTTCTTCCACATGGCGCGGCAGTACTCGTCACCGCCCTGCAGCTTGACCACGTAGTTGCGCGCGCGCTCGGCGAAGGCTTCGTCTTCGTCGTAGTGGCGCTTGGCCTGGGTGTAGAAGGCTTCCAGATCGCGCAGCTCCATGTCGGAGGCGTGCTCGTTGGCCATCTTCTCCAGGTAGGCGATCAGCATGCCGAACTGGGTGCCCCAGTCGCCGATGTGGTTGGCGCGGATCACCTTGTGGCCGAGGAACTCCAGGGCACGGGCAGCCACGTCACCGAGGACGGTGGAGCGGATGTGGTGCACCGCCATCTCCTTGGCCACGTTCGGGGCGGAGTAGTCCACCACCACTGTCTGGGCGGTCGGCAGTTTCACGTTGGCGTTGGCGGAGGTCACCATGGCCTCGACCTGACCGGCCAGCCAGCTCGGGTCGAAGAAGAAGTTGATGAAGCCGGGGCCGGCGATCTCGACCTTGGCGATCAGATCGGAGGCGGGCAGGTGCTCGATGATGGCGGCGGCCAGCTCGCGGGGATTCTTGCGGGCCGGTTTGGCCAGCAGCATGGCCAGGTTGGTGGCCAGGTCACCGTGAGCCTTTTCCTTGCATCGGTCTACTTGCACCCGGGCTTCCAGGTCCGCCGGCAGGATGCCCGCTGACTTGAGATTGGCTACCGTTTGTTCAAGTAGATGATGAATATGCTCTTTCATAACTGACCACCGAGGTTGCGCGTCGAAAAATGACAGACTGGATAAGGGCGTGAATTTTACCCGCATCGGGCCGAGAAAACTATAGGAACGGCCCGCACCCATGGGTGTGGCGGATATTTCACTGCGTTTTCCACCACATTGCAGGATATTGATTTGGATAAGTGGTGGTTATCCATTTCTACTGCATATCGAAGCGGCTTGTCCAGGCTATTTTCCCCTGATTGTTAAGGGGTTATTTAGACCGATTCGATCTGAATGATCCCGCCTCGCACGACGGTCGTATCCTTAGAGGAAGCCGATGGAGGACGATTTCGATGAAACTGGCGCTGTTCCCGCTCTCTGCTCACCTGCTGCCCGGTGGCATCATGCCGCTGCGCATCTTCGAGTCCCGCTACCAGCGCATGGTCGCCGAGTCCCGGGAGAGGGAGTTTGCGCTCTGCATGCTGGACCCTCGTCAGCCCGATGCGCTGCGCAACATGTATCCCATCGCCACCCGGGTGCGGATCATCGACTTCGATCTGCTGCCGGACGGCCTGCTCGGCATTACCGTGCTCGGCGTGGAGCGGGTGCGGATCACCGATCTGTGGCAGGAATCCGACGGCCTGCGGGTCGGCGAAGTGGAACCCCTGCCCCCCTGGCAGAGCGCCCGGCTCAAGGCCGATCAGCACTCCCTGGCCAAGGCGCTGCAGGACGTGTTCAACGACTACCCCGAGTATGCCGCTCTCTACCCTGCGCCGGACTGGGAGGACGCGAGCTGGGTGGCCCAGCGCTGGCTGGAGGTGCTGCCGATTCCGGTGGAGCAGAAGCAGTGGCTGGTGGCGGCCAAGGACAACCAGCCAGCCCTCTCCCTGTTGAGCGGCCTGCTGGTCGCGAGCCACTGACACGTCAGGGTGATCCTTTTCACTTCCCGCGCGTATTGGTGAAGACCACGACACGCGAGGGATGGCGCAATGGCATATACTGGCCAACCACAATCGGCTCCACGCAGGACATCGCCCCCCATGGATAACCCAGATGGCGATCTGACTTCTCTTCTCATCCGTGTGGCGGAGCAGGGCGACAAGGCTGCCTTCGCCACCCTGTTTCACCACTTCGCCCCGCGCATCCGCGGCTACGGGCTGCGCCACCTCGGCAGCGAGGCCAACGCCATGGAGCTGGTCCAGGAGACCATGCTGCTGGTCTGGCAGAAGGCACGCCTCTACCACCCCGACAAGGGGGCGCCAACCACCTGGATCTACACGGTGATGCGCAACCAGAGCTTCGACATGCTGCGCCGCCGCCGTGCCAGCAAGGAGGAGCTCTGCGCCGAGGAGCTGTGGCCCCTGCTGGAGTTCAGGGCGGAGGAAGAACACCTGAGCGGGGGCGAAGACGCCGTGCTGACCCGCCAGATGGCCCGTTATGTGGCCACCCTGCCGGAACCGCAGCAGCAGGTGGTGCGCGGCCTCTATCTGCAGGAGCTCTCCCAGCAGGAGCTGGCAGACAGGCTCGGCGTGCCGCTCGGCACCATCAAGTCCCGCCTCCGTCTGGCATTACAGAAACTGAAGGAACAAGTGGAGCAAGGCCATGATTAAGACCCATCCGACTGCACTCATGCTGCGCGCCTTTGCCGCTGACGAGCTGCCCCTGCCGCTGGCCGTCGGCGTCTCCGCCCATTGCGAGCTCTGCCCCGATTGCGCCGCCCGGGTCAAGGAGTGCGAAGAGGAGCTGGCCCGGGAGCACCTGATGCCCGACGAACCGGACGAGGCGTTGCCGCCCGGGTTCGATGCCATGCTCGCCGGGATACTGCAGCAACCCGCTCCCCCTGTGAGCACACGCGAGCGGCATGGGCAGACGGCCCCCGAGCTGCGGGTGGCGGGCCAGAGCTACCGCCTGCCACGGGTGCTGGCCAGGCACCATGACCCCAGGTGGCGCCACCTCGGCGCCATTCGTCAGCACAGCCTGCCGCTCGATGAGATGGGGGCTCGCGCCAGCCTGCTGCACATCGAGGCGGGGGGGCGCATTCCGGAGCACACCCACAAGGGCTATGAGCTGACCCTGCTGCTGGCGGGCACCATCGAAGATGGCGACACCCGCTATCAGGCGGGGGACTTCATCTGGCGCGACGCCAGCCACGCCCACAGCCCGCACACGCCGGACGGTTGCCTCTGCTATACGGTGCAGAACGCGCCGGTGCAGTTCACCAAGGGGCTGTCGCGGCTGCTCAACGGCATCAGTCATCGCCTCTACTGAGGCGCCCGCCATCATGAAAAAAGGGACCAAGAGGTCCCTTTTTTGTTGTGCATTCCGCAGTCTGTCAGGCCACGAAGACCAGGTAGACGGCGAAGGCCACCACGAAGCGGTAGATGGCGAACGGGATGAAGTCGAGGCGACGGATCAGCGCCAGGAAGGTCTTGATGGCGATCATGGCCACCACGAAGGCAGTGACGAAGCCCACCGCGAACATGGGGAAATCGGCCATGGAGAGGAAGTCGCGGCTCTTGTAGAGGTCCAGGCCGCTGGCCGCGATCATCATGGGCACCGCCATGATGAAGGAGAACTCGGCCGCCGCATGACGACTGATCCCCATCAGCATGCCGCCGCTGATGGTGGCGCCGGAGCGGGAGAAGCCGGGCCAGAGCGCCAGGCACTGGAACAGGCCGATGCCGAACGCCTGCTTGTAGCTGATGTCGTCCAGGGTCTCGGCGCGCACCGCAGGGCGGAACTTCTCGGCGATGATGAGCAAGATGCCGCCGGCCACCAGGGCATACATCACGGTCTGGGGGCCAAACAGGTAGGCCTTGATCCAGCTGTGGACCAGCAGCCCGATGACCACGGCGGGCAGCATCCCGAGGATGACGTGCACCAGCGTCAGGGTGGCCTGGCCCTGCGGCGGCTTCTGGCCGAAATGAATGCCGATGAGGCCAAACAGGCGGCGCCAGAACATGACGACCACCGCCAGGATGGAGCCCAGCTGGATCACCACCTCGAAGGTGGCGGCCTTGGGGCCTTCAAACCCGAGCAGGTGGCCGACGATGATCATGTGGCCGGTGGAGGAGACGGGCAAAAATTCGGTCAGGCCTTCCACTATGCCCAGCACGAAGGCGACAAACAGGGCGTAGGATTCGGTCATGGTGCAGATCTCTTGGTTGATGGGTCTGGATAAAATCAGCCCCGATCAGGGTCGGGGCGGCCAATGATGGCGGAAAATCGCGCGGGCAACCAGAGATTATTGGGGGCTGTGTCTGCGAACCTGGCCGACCCCTCTTGTGGGAGAGGGGAGGGGTAGGTAGCTCCCCTGTTTTCCGGGGAGCGGGGCCGGCGCCGCCATGGTCACGTCATTGTCTGACATGACCTTTTGTGCGGACTGACGGCTCGGGCCGGCGGCTCATCCCGTTACCCCAGCACGGACAGGATCTGCTGCTGCAGGGCCTCCTCCAGGGGCGGCTGTGCCAGGGCGTCGACGGCGCTCGCGATCTGCTGCGGGTTGCTGGCACCGATGAGGGCGCAGCTCACCACGGGGTCGCGCAACACCCACTGCAGCGCGAGCTGTGACAGGGGTTGTCCCCGCTGCTGCGCCAGTTCGTGCAGGGCACGGATCCTGGCGAGCCTGTCCTCGGTGAGCTGTTCGGGCTTGAGGAAGGGGCTGCCGCTGGCGGCGCGCGAATCGGCGGGAATGCCGGCCAGGTAGCGATCGCTCAGCAGCCCGCCGGCCAGGGGGGAGAAGGCGACCACTCCCATGCCGTGTTCGCGGCAAACCGGCAGGGTCTCGGCCTCGATGTCGCGCTGGAACAGGGAGTATTTGAGCTGGTTGACCAGGCAGGGGGTGCCGAGCTCCGCCAGCCGGGTCGCGGCCTTCGCCGCCAGTTCGGCCGGGTAGTTAGAGAGGCCGACATAGAGCGCCTTGCCCTGGCGCACCATGAGCGCCAGCGCCTGGCAGGTTTCCTCCAGCGGGGTGCGGGGGTCGGGCCTGTGGTGATAGAAGATGTCCACGTAGTCGAGGCCGAGCCGGCGCAGGCTCTGGTGCAGACTGGCAAACAGGTATTTGGCGCTGCCCCCATCCCCGTAGGGGCCGTCCCACATCACGTAGCCCGCCTTGCTGGCGATGACGAGCTCGTCCCGATACGGCGCCAGGCTGCCCTTGAGCAGTTTGCCGAAGGTGATCTCGGCACTGCCCGGCGGCGGCCCGTAGTTGTTGGCGAGGTCGAAGTGGGTGATGCCCAGATCGAACGCCCGGTGGACCATGGCTTTCGCCGTGGCGGGGTCGCATCCTTCCCCGAAGTTGTGCCAAAGCCCGAGACCGATACCGGGCAGGCGCAGACCGTGGCGACCGGCGGGTCGATAGGCCTGGCGCTGGTAGCGGTCGGGCGCGGCGAGGTAGTGTTCATCCATAACGACTCCTTGCGTGTTCGGATCAGGGGCTGGGGAAGAAGCGGTAGCGGGTCTGGTGGCGATAGCGCTCCCCCGGCAGCAGCCAGGGATCGCCGAGGGCCGGCCGGTTCGGGCTGTCGGGCAGCTGCTGCGCCTCCAGGCAGAAACCGTCGTAGTCCCGATAAGGCTGGCCGTTGCGATCCATTGTGCCGGCCAGCCAGTTGCCGCTGTAGAACTGCAGAGAGGGCTGGTTGGTGTGCACCACCATCGCCAGCTTGCCGTCCCCCGAGACCACCCTGGCCGCCCAGGGCTGATCGGGGCTGTCGGGCAGGGCATTGCCCTGATGGGGGGCTGGGTCGGCGTTGAGAAGGAAGGCGTGATCATACCCCTTGGCCAGCCGCTGCTGGGGATGGCTCATCCACTCCTGGCCGATGAGGCGCGGAGCCCGCAGATCGAAGGGACCCTCCACCGGAGTGATGGCCAGCGGCAGACTCTGCTCGTCGGTGGGCAGGAAGCGGTCGGCGTTGAGGCTGATGCTGTGACTGCGGATGTCGCCGCCCCCGTCCAGGTTGAAGTAGGCGTGGCTGGTGAGACTGACCGGGGTCGCCTCATCCGTGCTGGCGCTGAAGTCGACCACCAGATCGTGGTGCTCCAGACGGTACTCCAGGGTCACTCTCAGATTGCCGGGAAAGCCCTGATCCCCCGCCCGGGAGATCAGCACTAGCCTGACCCTGTCCGCCTCCTGCTCCTTGATCTGCCAGTGGCGGCGGTGAAAGCCCTCGCGCCCGCCGTGCAGGCAGTTGGCCCCCTGATTCGCGTCCAGGGGCCAGCGGTCGTCCCCTCGCACCAGTTCGGCCCCCCCGATGCGGTTGGCGAAACGCCCAGCCACGGCCCCCAGCCACACCTGCTGGTGGGGGTAGGCGGCATCGCTGCAGCCCAGCAGTACCTCCCGCCGCACACCGGCCACCGGCAGGCTGAGGGAGGTGAGGGTGGCCCCGAAGTCGAGGCCGCGCAGGCGCAGCCCCTCCTCGTTTTCCAGTTCGAAGGAGGTCATAGCTTGCCTGCCCCGGCGCTGGCGCGACAGACGTAGCAGTCCGCCTTGAGACCGAATTTGGCCGGGTATTGGGCCTCGACCACGGCGATCACCTCGGCCACCTTCTCGGGGCGCAGCAGGGCGACCACACAGCCACCGAAGCCGCCGCCAGTCATCCGCACGCCCCCCTCGGTGCCGATCTCGGCCTTGATGATCTCCACCAGGCCGTCGATGGCGGGCACGGTGATCTCGAAGTCATCCCGCATGGCGGCGTGGGACTCGGCCATCAGGGCGCCGAGGCGCACCAGATCGCCGGAGGCGAGCGCATCGGCGGCCGCCAGGGTGCGGGCGTTCTCCCCGACCACGTGGCGGGCGCGGCGATAGCAGGCCTCGTCCAGCCCGGCCTTGCCCGCTTCCAGGGTCGCCAGATCCAGGTCGCGCAGCGCCTTGACCCTGTAATGGCGGGCGGCACTCTCGCACTGCTGGCGACGGGTGTTGTATTCGCTGTCCACCAGGCCGCGGCGCACGTTGGAATTGACGATGAGCACCGCCAGATCCGCGGGCATGGGGATGAGACGGGTTTCCAGGGAGCGGCAGTCGAGCAGCAGGGCGTGATCCTTCTCGCCGCTCGCGGAGATCATCTGATCCATGATGCCGCAGTTGCAGCCGACGAACTGGTTCTCCGCCTGCTGGCCGTTGAGGGCGATCTCCGCCTGGCTGATGTCGAGTCCCTGGGCCTCCTTGAAGGCCTGGCCGATGGCCACCTCCAGGGAAGCGGAGGAGGAGAGCCCGGTTCCCTGGGGTACGTTGCCGGAGACCACCAGGTTGAGACCGCGCAGGGCATAACCACGCCCCTGCAGATGTTTCACCACCCCGCGGATGTAATCGCTCCAGCGCTGGTCCGGGTGATGGGTGATGGGTTTGTCCAGATCGAACAGGTCGCGCTGGTTGCCGTAGTCGGCGGCGACCACGTGCACCAGGTTGTCATTCCGCAGGCCGATGGCGACACAGGTCTCGTAGTCGATGGCACAGGGCAGCACGAAGCCGTCGTTGTAGTCGGTGTGCTCGCCGATGAGGTTGACGCGGCCCGGGGCGCGCACCAGCAGATCGGGTTGCTGCTCAAACTGCTCGGCAAAGACGGCGCTGACGCGTTGGCTCGGGGTCATGGGGTCACCTCACTGGCTTTGTAATGAACGGGGGAAAGGGCGCGCAGGCGCTCTGCGGCCTGCTCCGGCGTCAGATCGCGCTGGGTCTCGGCCAGCATCTCGAAGCCCACCATGAACTTGCGCACCGTGGCCGAACGCAGCAGAGGCGGGTAGAAGTGGGCATGCAACTGCCACGCTTCAGGGCAATCGGTGCGGGGGGGCGCAAAGTGCCAGCCCATGGAGTAGGGGAAGCTGCACTCGAACAGGTTGTCGTAGCGGCTGGTGAGCTCCTTGAGCGCGATGGCCAGGTCCTGCTGCAGCTCGGGAGTGAGGTCGAGCAGGGAGGGGACGTGGCGCTTGGGCAGCAGCAGGGTCTCGAACGGCCAGGCGGCCCAGAAGGGGACCACAGCCAGCCAGTGTTCCGTTTCCACCACGATGCGCGAGCGATCCGCCAGCTCCCGCTCCACATAGTCGACCAGCAGCGGGCGGCCGTGCTCGGCCAGCCAGGCGCGCTGGTGCTCCTCTTCCCGGGCGATCTCGTTGGGCAGGAAGTCGCTGCCCCACAGCTGGCCGTGAGGATGAGGGTTGGAGCAGCCCATGACGGCGCCTTTGTTTTCAAAGACCTGTACCCACGCCCACTGGGCAGACAGCTCGGCCACCTGATCCATCCAGGTGGTGATCACCCCCTCGATGGCGGGCAGGGGCAGCTCGGGGAGAGTCTTGCCGTGATCCGGCGAGAAGCAGATGACCCGGCTGGTGCCGCGGGCGGCCTCCAGCTTGAGCAGGGGATCCGGCGCCGCATCGCTCGGCGGGGTGTCCTGCATCAGGGCGGCGAAGTCGTTGGTGAAGACGAAGGTGCCCTGATACTCGGGGTTGATGTCACCAGTGACCCGCTTGTTGCCCGCGCAGAGGAAGCAGTCGGGATCATGGGCCTGGCTCGGCGCCTGGCTGACTTTTTCGACCTGGCCTTGCCAGGGGCGCTTGGCCCTGTGGGGAGAAACCAGCACATACTGGCCGGTCAGCGGGTTGAAGCGGCGGTGGGGGTGATCAACGGGGTTGAACATCATCACTCCAGTCTATGAGTTGAAGAAATCCGGAGGCGCAGGCCTGGGCCTACTCCTCGTAACCATTGGGGTTGGCGGACTGCCAGCGCCAGCTGTCGGCACACATGGTCGCGAGATCCCGGCTGGCGTGCCAGTCCAGTTCCCGTGCGGCCTTGGCCGGATCTGCCCAGCACTCGGCGATGTCGCCGGGGCGCCGGGGCTCGATGCGATAGGGCAGGGGACGGCCGCAGGCTGCCTCGAACGCCGCCACCATCTGCAGCACGCTCTGGCCCTGGCCCGTGCCCAGGTTGTAGGGGTGGACGCCCCCCCGGCCGGCGCAGTGGTGGAGCGCCTTGACGTGCCCCTCGGCGAGATCCATCACGTGGATGTAGTCGCGTACTCCGGTGCCGTCCACGGTAGGGTAATCGTTACCAAAGACCGAGAGGCTGTCGCGGCGGCCGATGGCGACCTGGGTTAAAAACGGCATGAGGTTGTTGGGAATGCCCTGGGGATCTTCCCCCAGGGTGCCGGACTCGTGGGCCCCGACCGGGTTGAAGTAGCGCAGCAGGGTCATGCTCCAGTGCGGTTCAGCCCGTTGCAGATCCTCGAGGATCTCCTCGATGATCAGCTTGGATCGGCCGTAAGGGTTGGTGGCGCTGCGCGGGAACGTCTCCTTGATGGGGGTACTGGCCGGGTCGCCGTAGACGGTGGCCGACGAGCTGAAGACCAGGTTGTGCACCCCTGCCCGCTTCATCGCCTGCAGCAGCACCAGGGTGCCGCCGAGGTTGTTGTCGTAGTAGTCCAGCGGCATGCGGGTCGACTCGCCGACCGCCTTGAGGGCGGCGAAGTGGATCACCGCCCCTATCTCCTGTTCGGTGAAGATGCGATCCAGCAGGACCGCGTCGCGGATGTCCCCCTGATAGAAGCGGGGAGCCTGCCCGCTGATGGCGGCGACACGGGTCAGCACGCCGGCCTTGCTGTTGCAGAGATTGTCCACCACCACGGGCTCCATGCCCGCGGCCTGCAGGGCCAGACAGGTGTGGCTGCCGATATAGCCACAACCGCCGGTCACCAGTACTTTCATCCTCTTCTCCACCCTTGTTTCCTCACACAGGAAAAGCCTGAGGAGGAGTCTAGCCGAGGGGCAGACGGGCAAACTGTGAGCCGCTTAACAAATATGTGTAAACGATTACACCATTTTTTGTCGTCATGAATGTCGAGATATGACTTTTTCCACTGTTATCAGGGACATTGACCGGTATAATGCGATCTATCGAACCGTGAAATAAGTGAAAACAGCATGAGCACCATCAAGGATGTCGCCCGTTTGGCCAACGTTTCGGTGGCAACGGTTTCACGGGTGATGAACAACTCACCCAAGGCCAGCGCCGCCTCCCGCGAGGTGGTGCTGAAAGCCATGGCCGAACTGGGCTACACCCCCAATGCCAACGCCCGGGCTCTGGTCAGCCAGACCTGTGACACTATGGGCGTGGTGGTGGGCGATGTGGCGGATCCTTTCTTCGGTGCCCTGGTCAAGGGGGTGGCCGCGGTGGCGGTGGAGCAGGGGCTGCACCTGCTGATGGGTAATGGTTTTCACCGTGCCCAGCAGGAACGGGAAGCGATCGAGCTGCTCATCGGCAAACGCTGCGAGGCCCTGGTGGTGCACAGCAAGGCGCTCGACGACAAGGAGCTCATCGACTATGCCCTGCGGGCGCCAGGCATGGTGCTGATCAACCGCGACATTCCGAGCCTGAGGGGGCGTTGTATCGCCCTCAACAACCGGTTGGGGGCGGCGACTGCGACCCGCCATCTGCTGGATCTGGGTCATCGCCACATCGCCTTCCTGAGCTCGGATCACGCCATCGAGGATGCCCTGTTGCGCCATCAAGGCTATCAGGATGCGCTGGCGGAGGCGGGACTGAGCGCCGATCCCGAGCTGGTGGAGAGCGGCATGCCCAATGAAGAGGGTGGTGAGCGCGCCATGCTCAACCTGCTGGCCAAGGGGCTGCCCATCACGGCGGTGGTGGCCTACAACGATGCCATGGCGGCGGGGGCCATCTCGGTGCTGGCGGACAACGGCTTCAAGGTGCCGGAAGAGGTCTCTGTGGTGGGCTTTGATGACATCATCTACGCGAGATACTTGCGGCCCAAGCTCTCCACCATGCGCTATCCCATCGAGCTGATGGCGGCCCAGGCGGCCAAGCTGGCGTTGCAACTCGCCGCCGGGGAGGGCGAGTCGGTGCAGAGCCGCATCTACACCCCGACCCTGATCAACCGCCACTCAGTGGCGCCCGTCAGGCTCTGATCCCGGGCTGCCCACCTTCTTTCAAGCCTGCCATGCGGTCCCGACCCCGTTGCCGCCACCCTGGTGACGGGGTGGCGGCCTCGCCTCCCTGATTGCCGCCTGCACCCTTATCTGCGCATTGTTCTCCGTCCAGATCGACTGATGCCGCTACCTGGTGGTGATGGGCGTCCTCGCCTGTCGACAGCGCACCGAGCCACGTACTGTCCTTCTGCCCCGATCTCACGGCGGATGCCGCCACCGGGCGGTGGGCATCGTATTGCCCTTTCACGAGATCCACCTAGGTGTTGCTCCCTTGCCACTATTGCGGCCCGGGTGTGGGGATGGCGGTAACAAGAGGTGGTCGTTCGCCCCCTGCCTCTGCGCGGCGGCTCCGATCCCCTGTCCGACGCGGTCACCCCGGCGGCGGGATGGCGGCGTCAAGAACTCATCCCTGCCCGCATCTTTATCAACCATCAGCTCCCGGTCTCCGAGCCGTGAATCCCCGCTTTTTACCCCCGTGCTGACCGGAACGGGCTTTTACCTGCATTTATCCTATTTTTACTCCGTTTTACTTAACAAAATAAGTGTAATCGTTTACATCGTTGTGAGCGAGATCGCCGAACCACGGCCAAAACTTCCCTACACTGCAATGGTTTTCAGTGCTCATGCAGGGAGAGAAAGAGATGCTCAGGGAGATAGTGGCCCGTCAGGACTGGCAGACCCAGGCGATTACGTCGGTGAATCGGCTGCCCGCCCATACCCCCTTGTCCAGTTGGCGTGACGAGGCCGAGGCGCGGGCCGGCTTGCCTTCCCCCTCCTGCCTGCTGCTCGACGGCGAGTGGCGCTTCTCCTACTTCGATGCTCCGGAGCGGGTGCCCGAGTCCTGGGTGAACGAGGATCTGGGGGACGCGACCGCTATCCTGGTGCCGGGCAACTGGCAGCTGGATGCGGCCTACCCAGGGTTGCGGCCTGTGACCGATGTGCCCATCTACACCAACATCAAGTACCCTTTCCCCTGCGATCCGCCCCGGGTGCCCGCCGAGAATCCCACCGGCTGCTACTCCCGCGTGTTCGACTTGCCGGCCGACTGGCTGGCTGATGGCCAGACCCGGATCATCTTCGGCGGGGTGGACAGCGCCTTCCACCTGTTCTGCAACGGCCGCTGGGTCGGCTACTCCCAGGACAGCCGGTTGCCCGCCGAGTTCGATCTGACTCCCTTCCTGCAGGCCGGGCAAAACCGGCTGGCGGCCCTGGTGCTGCGCTGGTCCGACGGCTCCTACCTGGAGGATCAGGACATGTGGCGCATGAGCGGCATCTTCCGCTCCGTCAGCCTGCTGCACAAACCCGGGCGCCGCCTGCTGGACATACGGCTGACGCCGGTGCTGGACGCCTGCTACCGGGATGCACGCCTCAAGATCGATCTGCAGGTCAATGAGGGCAGCGGACTGGCGGTGGAGGCCGCCCTCTATTTCGGCGACGAGCGGATCACCGGCCAGCGCCAGGGGCTCGGCACCGGGGCCATCGACGAGAAGGGGGCCTACGGAGACAGGAGCGAGTTCTGGCTGGAGGTGGCGGCACCGCACAAGTGGAGCGCCGAGACCCCCCATCTCTACCGCCTGACCCTGACCCTGCTGGACGAGCAGGGGGAGCCTATCGAGAGCGAGGCCTATGACGTGGGCTTTCGGGCGGTGGAGATCCGCGGCGGTCTGCTGCGGGTCAACGGCCAGCCCCTGCTCATTCGCGGTGCCAATCGCCACGAGCACCACCCCGCCACGGGGCATGCGGTGACGCCTGCCGACATGGAGCAGGATCTGCTGCTGATGAAGCGGCACAACTTCAACGCGGTGCGCTGCTCCCACTATCCCAACCACCCCGAGCTCTATCGCCTGTGCGACCGGCTCGGCCTCTACGTGGTGGACGAGGCGAACCTGGAAACCCACGGCATGACCCCCATGGGGCGTCTGGCGCGAGATCCCGCCTGGAGCACCGCCTTCCTCGAGCGGGTCACCCGCATGGTGGCGCGGGACTTCAACCACCCCAGCATCATCATCTGGTCCCTCGGCAATGAATCCGGCTACGGCCCGGCCCACGACGCCATGTACCAGTGGGTCAAGAGCAGCGACCCCAGTCGTCCCGTGCAGTACGAGGGGGGCGGAGCCGATACCCCGGCCACCGACATCATCTGCCCCATGTATGCCCGGACCCATCAGGATCAACCCTTCCCGGCCGTGCCCAAGTGGGCGCTGGCCAAGTGGATCGGCCTGCCCGGGGAGACCCGGCCGCTGATCCTGTGTGAATACGCCCACGCCATGGGCAACAGCCTGGGGGGCTATGCCCACTACTGGCAGGCGTTTCGCGATCACCCCCGCCTGCAGGGCGGTTTCGTCTGGGATTGGGTCGATCAGGGGCTGGACAAGCAGACCGACGACGGCCGCCATTTCTGGGCCTATGGGGGAGACTTCGGCGATACCCCCAATGACCGCCAGTTCTGCTGCAACGGCCTGTTGTTCCCCGATCGCACGCCCCATCCGTCGCTGTTCGAGGCCAAGCGTGCCCAGCAGCCTTTCGTGCTGACCCTGGTCAGCCAGCAGCCGCTCAAGGTCGCGATCACCAGCGAGTACCTGTTCCACACGACGGACAACGAAACGCTGCACTGGCGGTTGTGCGAGGACGGCATGGTGGTGAGTCAGGGTGAGTGCTCGCTTGAGCTGGCGCCCCTGGCCTGCGTGACCCTGACCCTGCTGGAGCGCTTGCCTGCCTTTGCGGCGGGGAGCCTTGCGTGGCTGGATCTCGCCATCGTACAGCACGGCGCCACGGCCTGGGCCGAGGCGGGGCACGAGGTGGCGCGCCAGCAATGCATGCTGCCGACGCCCCTGGCCATTCCGGCGGCGTTCAGCCCCGCCACCCTGATCGAGCAGGGAGATCACTGGCAAGTGCGTACGACAGGGGCGGAGTGGCGGCTCGACAAGGCCAGCGGCCGAGTCGCGAGCTGGCAGAAGCAGGGCCGGGAGCGGCTGAAAGACGCCATTGCCGACCACTTCTATCGGGCGCCACTCGACAACGACATCGGTACCAGCGAGGCGGATCACGCCGATCCCAACGCCTGGATCGCTCGCTGGCAGGAGGCCGGGCTCAACGCACTGGCGCACCGCTGTCTCGACCTGACGGTGAGCCCTGATCAAGGGACGGTGACGGTGCGACACGGCTACTTCGTCGGGGCCGAACTCAAGCTGCTGACCCGCTGGCAACACAAGTTTGCCAGCGACGGAGCCATGCTCCTCGCCATCGAGGTGGAGGTGGCCGGTGACATGCCCTCCCTGCCGCGCATCGGCGCCCGGCTCTGGCTGGCTGACGAGCTGGCTGACGGTGACGAGGTGAGCTGGCTGGGACGCGGTCCCCACGAGAACTACCCGGACAGGCTGCTGGCCGCCGACGTGCAGCGCTGGCAACGGCCCGCCTCGGCCCTGCACACCCCCTATGTCTTCCCGACCGACAACGGCCTGCGCTGCGATACCCGTCAGCTGCAACTGGGGGATCTGGCGGTGGAGGGACGCTTCCACTTCAGCGTCAGCCGCTACAGCCAGCAGCAGCTCGCCCAGGCCCGTCACCAGACCGATCTGGTGGCCCTGGGGGGGACTCACCTCTGCCTCGATGGCTTCCACATGGGGGTGGGCGGGGATGACTCCTGGAGCCAGAGCGTGCGGCCCGAATTCTGGTTGTTGCCTGGAAGTTACAGCTGGAACTGCATTTTGCGCTAGATAGGCTAGTCTCTTATGGCAAGGCCTCGAAGGAGGCTGTTGTTGGCATAACTATTTAATTTTTAACAATATTGTCGCTATGTAACAGAGTGTAAACGTTTTCATTTTGTTGCCATGATCACAGACCGTCACACAACAAACTGATTACATTAGGCTGGCGCCAGTTCACATGGTGTACAGCATTCCCTACAAAAACAGATAGAGATCGGAGCATAACAATGAAAAAACTCACGACAGTTGCCACCTTGCTGATGGGACTGATGGCGGGAGCCCAAGCCCAGGCCGATACCCGTATCGGTGTCACCGTCTACAAGTATGACGACAACTTCATGGCCGTGGTGCGCAAGGCCATCGAGAAGGAAGCGACAGCCAACCCGGGTGTCGAGCTGCTGATGAACGACTCCCAGAACGACCAGTCCAAGCAGAATGACCAGATCGACGTCCTGCTGGCCAAGGGCGTGAAAGCGCTGGCCATCAACCTGGTCGACCCGGCTGCGGCCTCTGTCGTGATCGAAAAGGCCCGTGCCGACGAGATCCCCGTCGTGTTCTACAACAAGGAACCGAGCGCGGCGGACATGGCCAGCTATGACAAGGCCTACTACGTGGGTACCGACTCCAAAGAGTCCGGCATCATCCAGGGCCAGCTGATCGCCAAGCACTGGAAAGCCAATCCGGCCTGGGATCTGAACAAGGATGGCGTCATCCAGTTCGTACTGCTCAAGGGTGAGCCTGGCCACCCGGATGCGGAAGCCCGCACCACCTACGTCGTCAAGACCCTGAACGACGGCGGCATCAAGACCGAGCAGCTGCACATGGATACCGGTATGTGGGATACCGCCATGGCGAAGGACAAGATGGACGCCTGGATCTCCGGCCCGAACGCCAACAAGATCGAAGTGGTCATCGCCAACAACGACGGCATGGCGATGGGCGCTGTTGAATCCCTGAAGGCACAAGGCAAGAGCGCCATCCCGGTGTTCGGCGTTGACGCCCTGCCGGAAGCCCTGGCCATGGTCAAGAGTGGCGCCATGGCGGGTACCGTGCTGAACGACGCGGCCAACCAGGCCAAGGCGACCTTCGATCTGTCCAAGAACCTGGCGGAAGGCAAGCCGGCCGGTGAAGGCACCAACTGGAAGATCGACAACAAGATCGTGCGTGTTCCTTACGTGGGCGTGGATAAAGACAACCTGTCCCAGTTCGAGTAATTCCCTCCTCCCGGGCAAGGGTGATCCCCTTGCCCTCTGTTCCAACCAGATGTGATGGCTGATATGACAACACGGCAACAATCAGAATGGCTGTTGGAGATGATTGACGTCAGTAAGAGTTTCCCTGGCGTCAAGGCACTCGATAAAGTCAATTTACGGGTCCGTCCTCATTCTGTGCATGCGTTGATGGGCGAGAATGGCGCAGGCAAGTCCACGCTGCTCAAGTGCCTGTTCGGCATCTACGAGAAGGATGAGGGCAAGATCTTCTTCAAGGGGGAGGAGATCAACTTCACCTCCTCCAAGGAGGCGCTGGAGAACGGTGTCTCCATGGTTCACCAGGAGCTGAACCTGGTGTTGCAACGCACCGTGATGGACAACATGTGGCTCGGCCGCTACCCCACCAAGGGGTGGTTCATCGATCACGGCAAGATGTATGAAGAGACCAAGCAGATTTTCGACGAACTGGACATCGACATCGACCCCAGGGTCAAGGTCGGTACCCTCTCCGTCTCCCAGATGCAGATGATCGAGATCGCCAAGGCATTCTCCTATGACGCCAAGATCGTCATCATGGACGAGCCCACCTCCTCCCTGACCGAGAAAGAGGTCAACCACCTCTTCAAGATCATCAACAAGCTCAAGGAGAAAGGCTGCGGCATCGTCTACATCTCCCACAAGATGGAAGAGATCTTCCAGCTCTGTGACGAGATCACCATATTGCGGGATGGGCAGTGGGTGGCGACCCAGCCACTCAAGGGCATGACCATGGATCAGATCATCGGCATGATGGTCGGTCGCGAGCTGACCCAGCGCTTCCCGGAGAAAACCAACCAGCCCAAAGAGGTGATCCTCGAAGTCGAGCACCTGACGGCCAAGAACCAGCCTTCCATCCAGGACGTGACCTTCAACCTGCACAAGGGGGAGATCCTCGGCATCGCCGGTCTGGTGGGGGCCAAGCGCACGGACATCGTCGAGACCCTGTTCGGCATCCGCGAACGCAGCGAAGGGACCATCAAGCTGCACGGCAAAGAGGTGGCGAACCACAATGCCCATGAGGCGATCCAGAATGGCTTCGCCCTGGTGACCGAGGAGCGTCGCTCCACCGGTATCTATTCCCGTCTCGACATCGCCTTCAACTCCCTGATCGCCAACATGGACAACTACAAGGGGTCCATGGGGCTGCTCAGCGACAACAAGATGAAGAGCGACACCCAGTGGGTCATCGACTCCATGCGGGTCAAGACACCGACTCAGCAGACCCAGATCGGCAGTCTCTCCGGCGGCAACCAGCAGAAGGTCATCATCGGCCGCTGGCTGCTGACCCAGCCCGAGATCCTGATGCTGGATGAACCGACCCGCGGCATCGACGTGGGGGCCAAGTTCGAGATCTACCAGCTCATCCTCGAGCTGGCGAAGAAGGACAAGGGGATCGTCATCATCTCCTCCGAGATGCCCGAACTGCTCGGCATCACGGATCGCATCCTGGTCATGAGCAATGGCCGGGTCGCGGGGATCGTCAACACCAAAGAAACTGACCAGAGCGAGATCCTGCGCCTGGCATCTCTGTACCTATAAGACAGGAAGACATTATGGAGTCGGCTAAAAAATTCAATCTGATGCAGGCGCTCAAAGAGAACGGCATCTATGTGGTACTGCTGGTGCTGCTCATGGTCATCGTGATCAAGGAGCCCTCCTTCCTCAGTCTCACCAACTTCAGCAACATCCTGACCCAGTCCTCGGTGCGGATCATCATCGCGCTGGGGGTGGCGGGCATCATCATCACCCAGGGGACCGACCTGTCGGCCGGTCGTCAGGTCGGCCTGGCGGCGCTCATTGCGGCCACCATGCTGCAGGCCCTGACCAACGTCAACAAGGTGTTCCCCTCTCTGGGTGAAGTGCCCATCCCGGCGGTGATCCTGCTGGTCTGTGCCGTGGGTGCCCTGATCGGCCTCATCAACGGCCTGATCGTGGCCTACCTGAACGTGACGCCCTTCATCACCACTCTGGGCACCATGATCATCGTCTACGGCATCAACTCGCTGTATTTCGACTCCGTGGGGGCTTCTCCGGTGGCCGGCTTCGATCCCCGCTTCTCCAGCTTCGCACAGGGGTTCATCCGGATAGGCGGATTCAAGCTGTCGTATCTGACCTTCTATGCGGCCATCGCCAGCGTCTTCGTCTGGGTGCTTTGGAACAAGACCCGTTTCGGCAAGAACATCTTCGCCATCGGTGGCAACCCGGAAGCGGCCAAGGTGTCCGGCGTCAACGTCGCCGTCAACCTGGTGATCATCTATGCCCTGGCCGGCGTCTTCTATGCCTTCGGCGGCATGCTGGAAGCAGGCCGTATCGGCAGTGCCACCAACAACCTGGGCTTCATGTATGAGCTCGACGCCATCGCGGCCTGCGTGGTGGGCGGGGTGTCATTTGCCGGTGGTGTGGGGACGGTGGCCGGTGTCATCACCGGGGTTCTCATCTTCACACTGATCAACTACGGTCTGACCTACATCGGGGTCAGCCCTTACTGGCAGTTCATCATCAAGGGCGGCATCATCATCCTGGCGGTCGCGCTGGACTCCATGAAGTACGCCAAGAAGAAGTAAGCATTGGCAGAGAGGGCTGGAGCAATTCCAGCCCTCTTCATTTGGAGGGACCCATCCCATGCCATTCAAAGTCAAGATCAACGTCCTCCTGCTGCTCGCCATCCTGGCTACCATCGGCACCGCCTGGTTCAGCGTCAACCACTTCATCAGCAGCTACATCCGCACCCAGGCGACCCAGAACATCAACGAACAGATCACCCTGGTCAGGGAGAAACTGGCGGACGACATCAATCAGAAAGTACTGTTGGCCGCCAACCTCAACCTCGGGGTCACCAGCGTCAAGAAGGCGCTGCAGGAGACCGGCTTTCACAACATCGTCAAGGTGATTGGCGACATGGCGTTCGACGCGAATGGCGTCATCGACGACAAGGCCAGGGTCGATGCCCTGCGCAAGAAGATTCCCGCCGCCAACAACCAGATCACCGTGAGCGCGCTGGAGCAGCTGGACGACAAGCCGGTCATCTCCATTCTGGTGCCGCGAGGGGCCGACTCCGCCTACCTCTATTACCTCGACATGAGCGAGTTCAAAACGCTGCTGGCGAAGGTGAGCGGAGAGGGGCGTTACTTCTCCCTCACCGACAGCCAGGACCAGGTGCTCTACAGCAGCAAGCCCGGTGGAGAGGTCGAGAGCCGCCCCAACAAGCTCGACATCCGGGGCAGTCAGTGGACCCTGACCGGGTATGTGGATCTCGATCATATCCGGGCCATGACCCAGGCCCTCAACGGCAAGATCACCCTGGCCCTGCTCGGGGTCGCAGCCCTGGTGCTGGCAATCTCCATGGTGGCGCTCAACCTGGCCTATCGCCCGATTCTCTCCCTGCGCGATCTGGTGCAGGAGCTGTCCCAGGGCAATGGTGACCTGACCCGCCGGCTCGCAGTGACCAGCAAGGATGACCTCGGCCAGATCTCGGCGGGCATCAACCGCTTCATCGAGCGACTGCAGGAGATGATGGGGGAGGTACGGCACGCCAGCGGCCAGCTCAACGACGGGATTTCGGATCTCGCGCGGGAGACGGGGGCGGCCCAGGGGCTGCTGGCCGAGCATGTGCGGGAGACGGAGCAGGTCGTCACCGCGATCAACGAGATGAGCCGCACCGCCGTCTCGGTGTCGGAGAGTGCGGCCAGCACGGCCCAGCTGACTGGCCAGAGCCAGCAGCTGGCAAGCCAGTCACGCCAGGTCGTGGATCAGGCCATGGCCAGCGTGACCGCTCTGGTGACCGAGGTGGAGGCCACGGCCCACTCCATCGAGGCCATGCAGCAGGATGTGCAGCAGATTGGCTCCATACTCGGGGTCATCGGCAGCATCGCCGAGCAGACCAACCTGCTGGCTCTCAACGCCGCCATCGAGGCCGCCCGGGCCGGTGAGCAGGGGCGCGGATTCGCCGTGGTGGCCGATGAGGTGCGCTCCCTGGCGGGCCGTACCCAGCAGAGTACCGCCGAGATCCAGACCATGCTGACCCGGCTGCAACGGGGCGCCCAGACAGTGGTGGTGGCCATGGGCAACACCCGTCAGAGTTGTCAGGATGCGGCAGAAAACACCGGCAAGGTGAATGCGTCGCTGGATTTGATGGCGGGGGAGGTGGTGGAGATCAACGATCTCATCAGCCATATCGCCACTGCGGCGGAGCAACAGAGCGCCGTTGCCGAGGAGATCAACCGCAACATGAGCGCCATTGCCGAGGTGATTACCCAGCTCAAGGGCAATGGGGAGCGGACGGTGCACGGCTCGAACGCCATGCAGCACACCTATGACAGGTTGCGGGAGATAGTGGGGCACTTCCGGCTGGAGTGAGAGACGTCGGCCGAGGTAAAAAACGGCCAAAAAAGATGGGGGCGACTTGCGTCGCCCCCGATAGTCTTATCGCTCATATCCTTGAACGAAGTTGCTCCCTGCAATCCCTGACTATACCTCTTCCTTTAGGTTTCCCCTTCCCAATCCTTTGGGGTGTCCTTTAGCCATCATGGCCTGACGAGTCATCCATTCCCGCCGCACTTTCTCCGTCCTGGGAGGTGTCCTTTACCACATCCTGTGGTGAGTCCATTTGCCCAACCCTGGCAGCCAGTCATCCTGACCGACTTCATTGCGTCCGTGCAGGAGTAACTATAAGGATTTCCCGCAGGGCGACAACAGCATGTTGAAAAACGTTTTTTCGAAACTTGTTTCTTGCGAAATGAAATAACGATTATTTTGTTATTAATCATAATCTTGAAGATTTTGTTTGCGGGTTTTTCGCGCTTATCTTCCGACTATGGCGAGAGCTTGATGGGCTGTTTGCTTACATCTCCTATGGCCAATGTCTTACAAGTCATTTAACTGGGGTTCAGAAATGACGTGAAGAGAGGTGCCGATCGCAGATGAGCACATCCCGGAGCATCTAAGGGAAATGGGATGACCGGGTGCCGATCCCGCCAATGAGCGGGTAATGCGGTAGCGAATACGGCAGCTGGCAGAGCTATGGTGCGAGCGGCTGGGGACCAGCTGAGTGGGGAAGCGCCGAGTGGAGGGTGTCGGAGTCGGGCAACCACCCAAGAGGAGGGCATCTCCCCCTGGGCGAGCGGATCAGTGGTGCTGGCTGCCACCATACCATTGGCAGAGGTAGGCGGGGATCAGCATCTGGGGGGCCTGGTCAACATGGCATACCACCAGCGGCATGGCGGGGGCACCCTGGGCGTGGACCAGGGCCGGGGCCAGGGGAAGGACCAGGGCGACGAACAGGAACAGTGGTTTGATCTTCATGGTTATCTCCTTGGTAAGGGAATTTGGTGTGATCCCGATCACTTTCTGAGTTAAGGCGAACCATGGACAGGTGCAAGGCGATGCAAAAAATTCAACTAATGAAAAAACTTTAAATCCCGCCTGTAATGAAGCTCGTGAGAGAAACGCCGTCAGGAAGCGCCCAAAATGCATATTCATATAAGCGAGATGGGGGTATGACGGGAGGGCGGGAGCGTTGCCGCGCGACCTGGCACAGATGCCATGATCTGGAACAAAAAACGGATTATTCAACCGAAATGGAGAAAGTGACTATTTATGTGGTGACTCTCAGGGGGATGAATGACGATAAATTCATGGATGGATATAAAAAATTCAAATACTAAAACAATATTTTTTATCTGATTGATTATAAAGATATTTTAAAATGGTGAATATCTCTTTATGGATAACTGAAATGAATGAAAACGCTATCTTGTTGGGATTTTTATGGGGATTTTTGCTTGTTTATGCCGTGTTTGCTCAATGGCAAATATCGTTTATGTACACTCCGTCATAAATTAACTCCTGAATTTATGCAGTCTCGGTTGAATGTGATCAATGTCCAAGTTTGGTGTGGCTGCCAGTCCTAATCTCTGCATCGAAAGGCAAGGGCAGGATAGAACACAAGCTGAATACCCTACATAAAGAATATCCCGCCTTAGCCACGAGCCAGAATAGAAGGAATCTATTCAATCACTCGCAGGGACCACTGCTAGACGGAATATAATCATGAGCAAATTTTATGTAGGTTCTGAAGTTGGCCAGTTGCGCCGCGTCATGTTGCACCGCCCCAACCTCAGTCTGAAGCGTCTGACTCCTTCCAACTGCCAGGATCTGCTGTTCGATGATGTCCTGTCCGTGGAACGCGCCGGTCAGGAGCACGACAAATTCGCTCAGGTACTGCGCGATCAGAATGTCGAAGTCTTCCTGCTGACCAATCTGCTGGCGGAAACCCTGGATGTGCCGGAAGCCAAAGCCTGGCTGCTGCAGCATCAGGTCTCCGACTATCGTCTCGGCACCGCGCTGGCCAACGACGTGCGCTGCTTCCTGGCGGACATGCCCCATCGCGAGCTGGCCCGCATTCTCTCCGGCGGCCTGACCTACTCCGAGATGCCCTACAGCGGTGTCAACATGGTGGTCGGCATGCACGCCCCGACCGATTTCATCATCGAGCCGCTGCCCAACCACCTCTTCACCCGCGACACCTCCTGCTGGGTCTATGGCGGCGTCTCCATCAACCCCATGGCCAAGGCCGCCCGTCGTCGCGAGACCAACCATGTGAAGGCCATCTACCGTTGGCACCCGCAGTTTGCCGGTCAGGACTTCATCAAGTACTTCGGTGACGAAGACCGCGACTACGACAACTCCACCATCGAAGGGGGTGACGTCCTGGTCATCGGCCGCGGCGCCGTGCTCATCGGCATGTCCGAGCGCACCACGCCGCAAGGGGTCGAGCACCTGGCTCGCAGCCTGTTCAAGCACGGCCAGGCCAAACAGGTCATCGCCATGGAGCTGCCGAAACACCGCAGTTGCATGCACCTGGATACCGTCATGACCCACATGGACATAGACACCTTCTCCGTCTATCCGGAAGTCATCCGCAAGGATGTGAACTGCTGGAGCCTGACCCCGGGCGGCGCCACCGGCATGAACATCAAGGAAGAGGGTTACTTCGTGACCGCCATCGAGAAGGCCCTGGGCGTGGATCAGCTCAAGCTCATCACCACCGGCGGTGACAGCTTCGAGGCCGAGCGCGAGCAGTGGAACGACGCCAACAACGTGCTGACCGTGCGCCCCGGCGTGGTGGTGGGTTACGAGCGCAATACCTACACCAACGAGAAGTACGACAAGGCCGGCATCACTGTGCTGCCCATCCCGGGTGAAGAGCTGGGACGTGGCCGCGGCGGCGCCCGCTGCATGAGCTGCCCGATGGAACGCGACGGCATCTGACAAGACGGCGTGGCGCCGGCAGAGGCTGGCGCCACACAGACCAAGACTCGAGAGTAACATTATGAAAAAACCAACTGTCGTCGTCGCCCTGGGGGGCAATGCCCTGCTCCGTCGTGGCGAGCCCCTTGAAGCGGACATTCAGCGCAAGAACATCGCCACCGCCGCCAAGACCATCGCCCGCATCGCCCAGGAGTACAACGTGGTACTGGTGCATGGCAACGGCCCGCAAGTAGGTCTGCTGGCCCTGCAGAACAGTGCCTACACCAAGGTATCCCCCTATCCCCTGGATGTGCTGGGTGCCGAGTCTCAGGGCATGATCGGCTACATGCTGATCCAGGAGCTGAAGAACCTGATGCCGAGCCGCAACGTCACCGCCCTGCTGACCCAGGTGCAGGTAGACCCGCAGGATCCGGCGTTCGCCAACCCGACCAAGTTTATCGGTCCCGTCTACGAAGAGGCGGAAGCCCGCGCCCTGGCCGCCGAGAAGCAGTGGTCGGTCAAGGCCGATGGCAAGTTCTTCCGCCGTGTGGTGCCGTCTCCGCTGCCCCAGCGCATCGTGGAAGGTGACGCCATCGAGACGCTGATCGCCCAAGGCCACCTCATCATCTGTACCGGTGGTGGCGGCATCCCGGTGACCTGGGATGGCCAGAGCCTGACCGGCATCGAAGCCGTCATCGACAAGGACATGTCTGCCGCCTACCTGGCCAAGCAGATCAAGGCCGACGCCCTGCTGATCCTGACCGATGCCGATGCCGTCTACCTGGACTGGGGCAAACCGACCCAGCGCCCGCTGCGGGTCACCAGCCCGGACGAGCTGGCCGGGGTCAAGTTCGATGCCGGCTCCATGGGGCCCAAGGTCGAAGCCTCCTGTGAATTTGTGAAAGCCACCGGCGGCATGGTGGGGATCGGTTCCCTGGAAGATGGTCTGGCCATCCTCAGAGGCGAAGCCGGCACCAATATCGTTGCCACCAACACCGTGAATGCCTGAGTAACCGAACAAGTTTTGCGTAGTCAACACTACTGCCCAAATTGGTCTGAACAAATATAGAGAGAACTCATCATGGCTTTTAATCTGCGTAACCGTAACTTCCTGAAACTGCTGGACTTCACCCCGCGCGAAATCCAATACATGATCGACCTGGCCATCGACCTGAAGAAGGCCAAGTACGGTGGCTATGAGCGCAAGCACCTGGTCGGCAAGAACATCGCCCTGATCTTCGAGAAGACCTCCACCCGCACCCGCTGTGCGTTCGAAGTGGCGGCCTTCGACCAGGGCGCCCAGGTCTCCTACCTCGGCCCGAGCGGTTCCCAGATCGGTCACAAGGAGTCCATGAAGGACACCGCCCGGGTGCTGGGCCGCATGTATGACGGCATCGAATACCGCGGCTACGGCCAGGAGATCGTGGAAGAGCTGGGTGCCTATGCCGGCGTGCCGGTCTGGAACGGTCTGACCAACGAGTTCCACCCCACCCAGATCCTGGCCGACTTCATGACCATGCTGGAGCACGGCAAGGGCAAGCGTCTGGATCAAATCAAGTTCGCCTACCTGGGTGATGCCCGCAACAACATGGGTAACTCCCTGATGGTCGGTGCCGCCAAGATGGGCATGGACATCCGCCTGATCGCACCGAAGGCCTTCTGGCCGGAAGAGGAGCTGGTTGCCCAGTGCCGCCAGATCGCCGAAGAGACAGGTGCGCGCATCCACCTGACCGAAGACGTGAAAGAGGGCGTGCTGGGTGCCGACTTCCTCTACACCGACGTCTGGGTCTCCATGGGTGAGGCGAAAGAGGCCTGGGATCAGCGCGTGAAACTGATGACCCCGTATCAGGTCAACATGGACGTCATCAACGCCACCAAGAACCCGGACGTGAAGTTCATGCACTGCCTGCCGGCCTTCCACAACGACGAGACCACCATGGGCAAGGAAGTGGCCGACAAATACGGCATGAAAGGCCTGGAAGTAACCGAGGACGTGTTCGAATCCGACCACTCCATCGTGTTCGACGAGGCCGAAAACCGGATGCACACCATCAAGGCAGTGATGGTTGCTACGCTGGGCGACTAAGGTCGCAGTAGTGGTGCCGGGGGGTGACCCCCGGCTTTTCGACCATGTGACAGCGGAACAACACCTCTAACCCTACGACCCGCAGCCTGCATGGATACCACACCCACAGAAGGAAGCTGGACCATGACCAAATTCAAGTTCCCGTCAGCCTACACGATACTGTTTGTGCTGATCGCCCTGGTGGCCGCCCTGAGCTGGATAGTGCCCGCCGGCAAATACGAGATGACCATGAACGAGGCCCTCGGCAAGGAAGTGCCGGTGGCCGGTACCTACAAGCTGGTGGATGCCAATCCCCAGGGCATCGTCGACGTGCTGCTGGCACCCATCGACGGCCTCTACAACCACGACACCTACGAGGCTGGCGCCATCGACGTCTCCCTCTTCATCCTGATCATCGGTGGCTTCCTCGGCATCGTGACCAAGACGGGGGCCATCGACGCCGGCATCGAGCGCGTCACCGACCGCCTGCGCGGCCGCGAGGAGTGGATGATCCCCATCCTGATGGCGCTGTTCGCCGCAGGGGGCACCATCTACGGCATGGCCGAAGAGTCCCTGCCGTTCTACACCCTGCTGGTGCCTGTGATGATGGCCGCCCGCTTTGACCCGGTCGTCGCCGCCGCCACCGTGCTGCTGGGGGCCGGCATCGGTACCCTGGGCTCCACCATCAACCCGTTCGCCACCGTGATCGCCGCCAATGCCGCCGGCATCTCCTTCACCGACGGCATCTGGCTGCGGGTGGCCATGCTGGTGGCCGGCTGGATCCTCTGTGTCGCCTACGTGATGCGTTACGCCAAGATGGTGCGCAACGATCCGAGCAAGTCCCTGGTGGCCGACAAGTGGGAAGAGAACCGCGCCCACTTCCTCGGCAACAAGAGTGACCAGATGCTGGAGTTCACCCTGACCCGCAAGATCGTGCTGGGCATCTTCGTCGCCGCCTTCGCCGTGATGATCTACGGGGTGGCTGTATTGGGCTGGTGGATGGCGCAGATCTCCGGCGTCTTCCTGGCTTCCGCCATCATCGTGGGCCTCATCTCCCGCATGAGCGAGGAGGAGTTGACCTCCAACTTCATCGACGGTGCCCGTGACCTGCTCGGCGTGGCCCTCATCATCGGTATCGCCCGCGGTATCGTGGTGGTGATGGACAACGGCATGATCACCCACACCATCTTGCACAGTGCGGAAGGCATAGTGACCGGCCTCTCCACCGTGGTGTTCATCAACGTGATGTTCGCGCTGGAAGTGGTGCTCTCCTTCCTGGTGCCGTCCTCCTCCGGCCTGGCCGTGCTGACCATGCCGATCATGGCGCCGCTGGCCGACTTCGCCAACGTGGGTCGCGAGCTGGTGGTCACCGCCTACCAGTCCGCCTCCGGCCTGGTGAACCTGGTGACCCCGACCTCCGCCGTGGTCATGGGCGGCCTGGCCATCGCCAAGGTGCCCTATGTGCGCTACCTGAAGTGGGTGGCCCCGCTGCTCGGCCTGCTGACCGTGCTGATCGTGGCCTGCCTTAGCCTGGGGGCCGTGCTGGCCTGACGCTGAGATCGACACCGCAAACGGGAGCCAGTGGCTCCCGTTTTTTTATGGTTGAGACCTGCTCCCCGGCAAACCACGGACAATAAAAAGGCGACCCCTGGGGTCGCCTTGCTGCATTCGGGGGAGGGACCTAGCGCGCCCGCTCCAGGGTGCGCACCACGGCGGCATGGGCCTGGCGGGTGCGGCTGATGTGGCGCGGAGCGATCAGCACCACGTCGTTGCCGGCCACGGCCCCCAGGATCTCCGGGTCGGCGTGGCGGTCCAGCAGGCGGGCGACCACGGTGGCTGCGCCCGGCGTGGTGTGCACCAGCACCATCTGCTGGTTGTGCACCACGGCGCGCACCATGTCGTGCACGGAGCGGGTGCTGCCGGCGGGCTCCAGCTGCTCCTCCACTAGCGTGTAGACCTTCTTGCCGTTGGCATTCTGGGCCTTGGCGACACCGAGGCGGCGCAGCAGGCGGGAGATGGTGGACTGGCTGATGTCGGCGAAACCGCGCACGGAGAGTTCGCGGCGGATCTCCTCCTGGGTGCTGTAGCAGTGCTGGCCGATGATCTGGCGGCAGGCATCGAGCTGAGCCTGGTCGGACTCTTGATCCAGGGGGCGGCTGAGGGTCTTGACCATGGCGACTTCCTTTGACGATGAGCGATGGCTATCTCGCCCAGTCTGTCATTTCGGTTTTTCATAGCAAAAAACACTGATGACGAGCCTTCCCGCAGGGGATGAGCGATGCCTAGCCGTTATGAGATGGCAAATTATAACCAAAGGGGGAAAAAGTGATGTGACAGGAGTCAAAAATGGGCCCGGAGGGGCCCACATGGATATTTTTGACGGGGTATCAGTAGCGCTCGCTGACGATGTCCTGGGTGAAGGATTTCTCGCAGTATTTGCACTTCATGCGCACCGCGCCCTTCACCTCGCGCACGCGGAAGTAGCTGTCCACCGGCTCGTTGTGGGAGATGCAGTTGGAGTTGGGGCAGTGGAACACCCCGGCGATGAACTCCGGCAGCGCCAGCTGGTGCTTCTTCACCACCACGAAGTCTTCGATGATGTTGACGGTGGCCTTGGGGGCGAACAGGGCCAGCTGGTTGGCCTGCTGTTCGGTCAGGCGGGTGTTCTCTATCTTGATGAGATCCTTCTTGCCCAGGGCGCCGGATTTCAGGTTGAAGCCGACGGTGATCCGCTCCTGGGTCTCGATCAGCTGGAACAGCTTGAGGATCTTGATGCCCTGGCCGGCGGGGACGTGGTCGATGACGGAGCCGTGACGGATGGCTTCGACTTGCAGTTGGTTCTTCTCGGACATGATGTTCCCCTTTCCCTTATACGGTTTCGTTCAGTACCAGTGCCAGCAGAGCCTGGCGCGCATAGACCCCGTTCTCTGCCTGCTGGAAGTAGTAGGCGTGAGGGGTCTTGTCGACGGCCACGTCGATCTCGTCGACCCGGGGCAGGGGGTGCAGGATCTTCATGGTGGGCTTGGCCCCTTCCAGGGTGGCCAGTTCCAGCACGAACTTGGCGGCCATGTGCTTGTACTCGGTCTCGTCGAAACGCTCTTTCTGGACGCGGGTCATGTAGAGGATGTCGAGCTCCGGCATCACCTCTTCCATGGTCTCGTGCACGCTGAACTGGATGCCCTTCTCTTCCAGCTCCTCGCACAGGTAGTCCGGCATGGCCAGCGCCTCCGGGGAGATGAAGAAGAAGCGGCAGTTGAACAGGCTTAGGGCCTGGGCCAGGGAGTGGACGGTGCGGCCATATTTCAGGTCGCCGACGAAGGCGACGTTCAGGCCGTCCAGGCGCCCTTGGGTCTCGTGGATGGAGAAGAGGTCGAGCAGGGTCTGGGTCGGATGCTGGTTGGAGCCGTCACCGCCGTTGATGACAGGTACCTGGGAGAACTCGGAGGCCAGGCGGGCGGCGCCCTCTTTCGGGTGACGCATCACCACCGCATCGGAGTAGGAGCCGATGATCTTGATGGAGTCGGCCAGGGTCTCGCCCTTCTTGGCGCTGGTGTTACCGCCGTCGGCGAAGCCGATGATGTTGCCGCCCAGGCGCTGGACCGCGGTCTCGAAGGAGAGGCGGGTACGGGTGGAGGCCTCGAAGAAGCAGCTGGCGACCAGCTTGTCTTTCAGCAGGCGGGTGTCGGGTTCGGCCTTCAACCGCTGAGCGGTGGCGACCACCAGTTCCATGTCAGACCGGGTCAGGTCCGAGATGGAGATGACGTGTTTGTTATAGAGTGGATTGGTCATCGTCTGCATTCCCTTTGACATCAATGAAGGTTTTTCCGGCACAAAAAAAAGCCCCTGAAACAGGGGCTTTTTTTAAAAACAATTGGGGATCTGTGGGTCGGGAACCGGAAACAACGGGGCCGCTCTGGTGCGCTCCACCCGTCTGCAAGGCTGTTTTTTTCATCAAAAACGGCATCGTCCTGTCCTGACCTTTTTTCAAACCGGACAGATTATAGAGTCGCATTTTGAATTGTCAAAAATTTATTTCAAAGGCAAGATTTGCACGGAAAAACGTTTAAGTGTTGCGAACGGGTCGGCAAACCCACACCTGGTGCTGCGCCTGCAGTGGCTCGCCATCCTGCGCCATGGCGCGCAGATAGCCGAGCCTGTGGTGCCCCTCCAGCAGGCAGTAGGGGTGGGGCAGGGGTTGCCCGTTCGGGTAGCTGTCCCCCGCCGTCGATGCCAGCACTATGACCGGTTCTGGCCAGCTCCCTTCGCTCAACATCTTCTCCCCGAGCCAGGAGCGGCGCACGTAACGGTTGTGGCGCAGCATCTCCCCCCAGCGGTCAATCACCTCCATATGGCGGGAGTCTATCTCGCCCACAATGCGGGCGGTGGACCAGCTTTCACATTCGAAGCCGTGGTTGGCGAGGTCGATAAAGCTCCAGTTGGATTCAAAACCGCGCCAATGGCGGTAAATCCACTGGGTGAGCACGTTCTCGGGGATGAAGGGGACCAGGGGCGAGACCCGGGCGAGATAGTCGGTCAGGGACTCGGTTTGGCGCTCGTCCCTGAAGTTGAGCGGCGCAAGTTGTTGCAGCAATCGGTAATTGAGCATGGGCGGCCTCCCTCTACCTGAGTTCACCCTACCCCCATTTGTGTCCCATTCCTACCCTGTTGAGGCTGCAAATACAGCGGCTTATCCCCATTTCTTGCTGGAAGTGCGACGATTTGCTCGTCATTTGTTCGATCGCATCAAAAGTGAGAAAAAAAGCCTTTACCTTTGATCCCGGCTTTGTATAATTCGCCTCGTTTGTTGCAGGGGCGTAGTTCCAATTGGTAGAACAGCGGTCTCCAAAACCGATGGTTGCGGGTTCGAGTCCTGCCGCCCCTGCCATTTTTCAGAGAGGCCAGCTCATTGAGCTGGCCTTTCGCATTTCTGCTCTCCCGATATACTCCCGTGTACCCTCTTGCGTCGCCACCTCCTGCTGCTCGCCCCCTGTCCTGACTAGGCGTCTGTCGCTCACGGTGATGGCATCCTGCCTGGCGTTCTCTTCTCTACTTGCTCTCCATGGCGGGTCCTCATCCGGCGGTGATCTGGCAATTCGAATGAACTTCGCCATTCTCATAGCCTGAGCGAATGGGGTCGATACCCGGAACAAAATTCTCCCTGTCACCCTGTCTGGTGATAATCGGGGGCCAGCCCATGGTGGCAGACCCGTATCAAGGAGATCCCATGTCCCCCCGCTTTACCGAATGGACCCAGCCCCTGCACCTAGGGGAGGTCCGGCTCGACATTTCCGCCATCGGCCGCGACGGTCGGCGCGCCCCCGTCGTCTTCCTGCACGGCTTTGGCTCCACCAAGGAGGATTACGCCGATGTGGTTCATCACCCGGACTTCGATGACCGCCCCTTCCTGGCCTGGGATGCCCCCGGCTGCGGTGCCTCGACCATAGATAATCCGGCGCGCATCGACCTGCCCCTGCTGGTGGCGACGGCGGCGGCGATGATCGACAGCCGGGGCTGGGGGCAATACCACCTGGTGGGGCACTCCATGGGCGGGCTGACGGCCCTGCTGCTGGCGCACCTGAGGCCGGAGCGAGTGTTGAGCTTCACCAGCATAGAGGGCAACCTGGCGCCGGAGGATTGCTTCCTGAGCCGTCAGGTGCACGAGCACCCGGCGCAGGAGGACGAGGTCTTCTTTGCCGCCTTTATCGAGCGGACCCGCCACGGGCGCGATCTGGCGAGCACCCTCTATGCGGCCTCCCTGCGCCACAAGGTGCGCGCCGGGGCGGTGCGCCCCATCTTTCGCTCCATGGTGGCCTGCTCGGACGAGGGAGCGCTGCTCGACAAGTTCCTGGGGCTGCCCTGCCCGGTTCACTTCATGTATGGCGAGCAGAATGCCCACCTCTCCTACCTCGATACGCTGGCGCGGGAGGGCTTTCGTCTGACCTCCATCCCCCAGTGCGGCCACTTCCCCATGTACTCCAACCCCGTGCTGATGTGGTGGGCGCTGGCCGAATTCTTCGAGGAGAGTGAGCGCCGCCTCGACCGCTAGGCGGCGTTTTATCCCGGGAGCTAGGCCGGCTCCCGGGACCATGGCGCGAACGGTCTAGCTCCGCAGCAGCAGGATGGCGAGCAGCAGAAAGGCGAGGGCGCTGATGCGGTTGAACAGGCGCCCACCCCCTCCTTGCAGCCAGCGCCGCGCCTTGCGGGCCGAGAGGATGTAACCGCCGTGCACCATCATCATGAGCAGGCAGAAGCTGGAGACCAGTAGCAGAAACTGCGGCAGGTAGGCGCGCTGCGGATCGATGAACTGAGGCAGTATGGAGAGAAAGAAGATCAGCGCGTTGGGGTTCGAGAATTGCAGCATGACCCCTTCCAGAAAGAGGTGGCGGTGCGCCGCCGGGGGCGCGTCTCCCGGCAGGGCGGGGACGGAGCGCCACAGCTTGATGCCGAGCCAGAGGAGATAGAGGCTGCCCCCATAGCGCACCAGCTCGAAGGTAGTGGGAGAGGCGGCGATGAGCACCCCCAGGCTGGTTGCCGACAGGGTGGCGACCGCGAGCACGCCGAAGGTGAGGCCGGCCATGCCCACCAGAGCCGGGCCCGGCCCGTGGTTGAGGGCGTTGGTGAGGGACTTGAGGGTGCTGGGGCCTGGGCTCAGTATGGTCAGGGCCGCCAGGGCGAGAAACATCAGGTAGAGGTGCACGGGGACTCCAGTAGAGTTGACGGGGACGGCGTATTGTTCGGTGCGCTGCCCTATACGTAAAATCCAAAGAAAGTAACGAGACGATTCGTAGAGGCTATGGAACATGATCAATTTCCGACTCGTCAGGCACCTCTGGCTGTTCCTGGCTGTGGCCGAGGAGCGGCACTTCGGGCGGGCCGCCCGCCGCCTCGGCATGACCCAGCCGCCCCTGACCGAGCAGATCAAGGTGCTGGAGCACGCCCTGAGGGTGAAGCTGTTCGATCGCACCCCCAAGGGAGTGCAGCTTACGCCGGCGGGGCAGGCGATCCTGCCGGCGGTGCGGCGGCTGGCGGATCACCTGGAGCTCCTGGAGCTGACGGTGCGGGAGGCGGCGGCGGGCCAGGTGGGGGTGCTGACCATAGGGGCCATCACCTCCGCCATGCTGGACGAGCTGCCCAGGGTGATCGAGCGCCTCAAGCTGAGCCACCCAGGGGTCACCGTCTCGGTGCGGGAGATAGACAGTGCCGACGCCATTCCGGCGCTGGAGAGCGGCGAGCTGGATCTGGCGCTGGTGCGGCTGGCCGAGCAGCAGGAGGGGAGCATCCGGGTGCACCCCCTCAAGCAGGATCGGCTGGCCGTGGCGCTGCCGGCCACCCATCCGCTGGCGTGTGAGTCGGTCGTGCCCCTGGCCGCTCTGGCGGAAACCCCCTTCGTGCTGTTCCCCCGCGCCCTCAACCCGACCTACTTCGACACCCTGATGGCCTGCTGTCACGGGGCCGGGTTCGCCCCCAGGGTGCTGCACGAGGCGCGCACCGTGGCCTCCCAGGTGGCCTTCGTCGGCTGTGGTCAGGGGGTGGCGCTGGTGCCGGAGACGCTGCACAAGAGCGCCCCCGCCAACGTGGTCATCCTGCCGCTAGCGGGGGAGGTGCAGGTGGTGACCACGGCGCTGGCCTGGCATCGGGAGCGGCCTCCCGCCCTGCTCGATCTGCTGCTGACCGAGCTGGCGGGGCTCCCTTCTGAGCCGATCTCTTCGTGAATACGCCGCGATAAATCCAAAACTCAGTAGAGGCTGCCGGTCAGGTGACGTTTTACTGCGGGTTATGCTGTGCCGGGTTCACGACGCCACCGCCGAGCTCAGGTCGCTGACCGAGCGGCTGGAGCGGGAGATTGAGCGCTTCCGGCGCCAGAGACGAGCCGGCAGGCAGGGTAGCGACACAAGACGACCTCGGGTCGCCTTGTGTCATGCTGCGGGCCTGATCTGAGAGCCCGCCGTGAAGGGGTTGCCGGGATCGCCCATCGCGAACCCGTGGCGGGGCCCTAGCGCTGGCTGACCCGGATCAGTGCGTTCGTGTCGAACCCCAGAGCGCGGGCCCGGGTGATCAGGGCCTGGACTCCGGCGTCGGGGGGCTCTGGGGTGCGCGACAGGAGCCAGAGGTACTGCAGGTTGTAGCTGCTCACCAGGGCGAGCTCGTAGTCGGTGGCGAGCACGTTGTAGCTGCCGTAGAAGGGGCCGAAGAAGCTTACCTTGAGGCGCCCCTCGTCCTTTGCCCCCAGGAAGTAGGCGCGCCCCTCGGCCTCGCGCCAGCTGCCGTCGGGCTCCTGACCCCGGTTGATCACCCTGACCCCGCCGTCATCCCGCAGGCTGTAGGTGGCGGTGACCCGGTTCAACCCGCGCTCGAAGCCGTGGTCGAGGCGGGCTATCTCGTACCAGGTGCCGAGGTAGCGGTCGAGGTAAAACGGCCTGACCACCTGGTGCCCCTGGGGAATGCCGGTGCAGGCGCTGACCAGCAGGGCCAGCATCCCCAAAACCAATGCTCGCATCTATCCCTCCACGATACGAAGTTGTCCCTCGCGAAAACGCGCCGCGTGCTCGCTCGGAGTGTTGCCGAAGAAGCGCTTGTACTCGCGACTGAACTGGGAGCCGCTCTCGTAGCCGACCCGCCCGGCTGCCACCCCGGCCTTGAGGCCGTCGTGCAGCATCATCATGCGCGCCCGGTGCAGGCGCAGGGTCTTGATGTACTGCAGGGGCGAGGTGGCGGTGGCCGACTTGAAGTGGTGGTGGAAGGCCGACACGCTCATGTTGGCCTCCCCCGCCAGCTCCTCCACCGTCAGGTTCTCGGTAAAGCGCTGCTCCATGATACGCAGCACCCGGGCTATCTGGCTCACCTGGCTGTGGCGGCTGGCCATGGCGAGCAGGGCAGGCCCGCCGCCGTCGTGCAGGGCGTGGAACAGGATCTCGCGCACTATCTGGGGGCCCAGCACCCGGGCGTGCAGGGGCTTGTCCATCACGTCGATGAGGCGCTCCACGGCGCACAGCATGAGCTCGGAGAGGGGCACCGACACCACGCCGCGGCCCGGTTCGGCCGGGGCGGGGGCCGCATCCCCCATCTCCAGCAGCAGGGCCTGCAGGGCCGCCACGTCGATCTCCAGCGACAGGCCGACCAAGGGGGCCTCGGGGGAGGCGAAGCACTCGCACTCGCAGGGCAGCGGCAGGGTCATCATCAGGTAGTGATCGGGGTCGTAGCGGAAGGTGAAGTCCGAGAGGTAACCCACCTTGTGCCCCTGAAGGATGATGATCATGCGCGGGCGGTAGAGCACCGGGATGCGGTCGTGGTGCTCCGTGGTGTAGATGAGATGCACACCGGGCACCGGGGCCGGCGTGATGCCCTGGCGCGGCGCCAGGGCGGCGAGCCGGGCGGCCAGGGTGGACTGGTGTGTCGTCGCAGGGGGCTGAATTGTGCTCATTTCTCCAGGCTCAGTAGGAATAGGCAAAAAATTGGCAGAATGTTCCCTTGATGGTAAGCCTCGACAGGAGAAAAATGCAACTCATCCCATAGCGACCATTCCTACCCGAGGAGATCCCATGAACAACTTCATCCTGCACACCCCGACCAAGGTGCTGTTCGGCAAGGGCCAGGTGGCCCAGCTCCGTGACCAGATCCCCGGCGATGCCCGCGTGCTCATCACCTATGGCGGCGGCAGCGTGGTGCGCAGCGGCCTGCTGGCCCAGATCCGCAGCGAGCTGGCCGGCATGACCCTGTTCGAGTTCGGCGGCATCGAGCCCAACCCCGCCTACGAGACCCTGATGGGGGCCGTCGAGCTGGCCCGTGCCGAGAAGGTCGACTTCCTGCTGGCGGTCGGCGGCGGCTCCGTGCTGGACGGCACCAAGTTCATCGCCGCGGCGGCCCACTACGATCCGGCCCGGGATCCCTGGCACATCCTCGAGACTGTCGGGGGCGAGGTGGGTTCCGCCATCCCGCTCGGTACAGTATTGACCCTGCCGGCCACCGGCTCCGAGATGAACATGGGGGCGGTCATCACCCGCAAGAGCACGGGTGACAAGCAGCACTTCTTCTCCCCCTTCGTGATGCCGCGCTTCGCCGTGCTGGATCCCGTGCTCACCTACACCCTGCCGGCGCGCCAGGTGGCGAACGGTGTGGTGGATGCCTTCATCCACACCCTGGAGCAGTACCTCACCTACCCGGTGAACGCCAAGGTGCAGGATCGCTTCGCCGAGGGTCTGCTGCTGACTCTGGCCGAAGAGGGTCCCAAGGCGCTGGTGGAGCCGGAGAACTACGACGTGCGCGCCAACATCATGTGGAGCGCCACCCTGGCGTTGAACGGCCTGATCGGGGCCGGCGTGCCCCAGGACTGGGCCACCCACATGCTGGGCCACGAGCTGACCGCCCTGCACGGCCTGGACCACGCCCAGACCCTGGCGGTGGTACTGCCCGCCCTGCTGCAGGCCAAGCGTGAACAGAAGCATGCCAAACTGCTGCAATACGCCGAGCGGGTCTGGGATCTGCGCAGCGGCAGCGAGGAGGAGCGCATCGACGGGGCCATCGCCGCCACCCGCGACTTCTTCGAGCGCATGGGGGTCAAGACCCGGCTGCGTGACTACGGCATGGCGGACGCCGGCATCGACACCCTGCTGGCCAAGCTCGAGGAGCACGGCATGACCAGCCTGGGTGAGCACGGCGACATCGACCTGGCACAGAGCCGGCATATTTATGAGGCGGCCTGGTAAGAGGCGAGCAATGGATCCCGGTTCTGGCCGGGGTTGAACGAGGGGGCCGACACCTGCCAGATGGCGGGGGATCGGCCCCCTGATCGTTACAAAATGGTTATTTTTTCCGATTTCGTTTCATCTGGTGAGCCAGGGGCAGATTTCATAAGAACAAAAAACGCTAAGGTAGAGGCTGGACAAAACATTTTTTTTGACTGGTTGGATCACTTTTTTTGGCGCTTTTTGCTGATATAAGCCACTAATTTAGTTTGTTTTTTTTAATCATGGGCCGGGATGGGCTGAATTCTGTACCCGCTCGCTCGGGGCCGTGGTTGTAATAAAACTCCAAAATTTGATACTAATCACCCTCGCGCCTGAAAAGCGGGGGCCTGACCGTGACAGGAGGTCGAGGTGAAGCCTGCTGATTTTCATAACAAAGGGCCCGTGACCTGCACTTTGATCATGCCTTGTCCCCTCAGACATGAGAGACTGGGCAATGATTGTTTATTAACCATCAGGGAATAGTCATGCAGATTGGAATACCGAGAGAGAGTCTCGCCGGTGAAACCCGGGTCGCAGCGACCCCGGCTACCGTCGAGCAGCTGAAAAAGCTCGGCTTCGAGGTTGCCATCGAGGCCGGTGCCGGCCTGCGAGCCAGCTTCGATGATGCCGCCTTCGAGGCTGCCGGTGCCAGCGTGGTGCCGAATGTCTGGCAAGCCGACCTTATTTTCAAGGTCAATGCGCCGACCGATGCCGAAATCGCACAAATTAAAGATGGCGCCACTCTGGTGAGCTTCATCTGGCCTGCCCAGAACCCCGAGCTGGTCAAGAAGCTTTCCGAGCGCAACATCAATGTGATGGCGATGGACATGGTACCGCGGATCTCCCGTGCCCAGTCCCTCGATGCCCTCTCTTCCATGGCCAACATCGGTGGCTATCGCGCCGTGGTCGAAGCCGCGCACCAGTTCGGTCGCTTCTTCACCGGGCAGATCACCGCCGCCGGTAAAGTACCGCCCGCCAAGGTGCTGGTCATCGGTGCCGGCGTGGCCGGTCTGGCCGCCATCGGGACTGCCGGTTCCCTCGGTGCCATCGTGCGTGCGTTCGACACCCGTCTGGAAGTGGCCGAGCAGATCGAGTCCATGGGTGGGGAATTCCTCAAGCTGGACTTCGGTGGCGAGGATGGTTCCTCCTCCGATGGTTACGCCAAGGTGATGAGCGAAGAGTTCATCAAGGCCGAGATGGAGCTGTTCGCCCAGCAGGCGAAGGAAGTGGACATCATCATCACCACCGCCCTGATCCCGGGCAAGCCGGCTCCGAAGCTGATCACCAAAGAGATGGTGGACAGCATGAAGCCGGGCTCCGTCATCGTGGACATGGCGGCCCAGGCCGGCGGCAACTGCGAATACACTGTGCCGGGTGAACTGCATGTCACCGACAGCGGCGTCAAGGTGATCGGCTACACCGATCTGCCGGGTCGTCTGCCTGCCCAATCCTCCCAGCTCTACGGGACCAACCTGGTCAACCTGATGAAGCTGATGTGCAAGGAGAAGGACGGCAACGTCGCCATCGACTTCGAAGACGTGGTGCAGCGCAACATGACCGTGGTCCAGGCCGGTGAAGTGACCTTCCCGCCCCCCGCGATCTCCGTCTCTGCCGCGCCGCAGAAACCGGCTGCCGCCAAAGTGGCCGCCAAGAAGGAAGAGGCCAAGCCCTCCAACAAGAAGTTCGTGTTCGGTGCCCTCGGCATCGCCGCCTTCGGTTGGGTCGCTGCCGTGGCGCCTGCCGCCTTCCTGTCCCACTTCACCGTCTTCATCCTGGCCTGTGTGGTCGGTTACTACGTGGTGTGGAATGTCTCTCACGCCCTGCACACGCCGCTGATGTCGGTCACCAATGCCATCTCCGGCATTATCGTGGTCGGTGCCCTGCTGCAGATCGGGCAAGGGTCGACCCTGGTCACCGTTCTGGCCTTCGTGGCCGTGCTGATTGCCAGTATCAACATCTTCGGTGGCTTCACCGTCACCCAGCGCATGCTGAAGATGTTCCGTAAGGATTAAGGGGGTTTAACGTGTCTCAAGGACTGGTAACAGCATCCTATATCGTTGCCGCCGTGCTCTTCATCCTCAGTCTCGCGGGACTGTCGAAGCAAGAAACGGCCAAGCATGGCAACCTGTTCGGTATCGCGGGCATGGCCATCGCCCTGCTCGCCACCGTCTTCAACCCGGAAACCAGTGGTGTGCACTGGATCATCCTGGCCATGGTCATCGGCGGCGCCATCGGCGTACGTCTGGCACTCAAGGTCGAGATGACCGAAATGCCCGAGCTGGTGGCCGTGCTGCACAGCTTCGTGGGCATGGCGGCGGTGCTGGTGGGCTTCAACAGCTTCATCGATCTGCACCCGTCAGCGCCGGCTGAAGTCGTCGTCTCCGTCGGTTCCAACCTGGATGCGACCCTGGCAGCCGCCCGGGCGGCGTTCGAGCAGGCGGCCAGCGTCGCCCAGGTCGAGCACCTCTCCGGCGCCATGCTGAACATCCACCTGGTGGAAGTGTTCCTGGGCGTCTTCATCGGTGCCGTGACCTTCACCGGTTCCGTGGTGGCGTTCGGCAAGCTGCGTGGCCTCATCTCTTCCAAGCCGCTGATGCTGCCGCACCGCCACAAGCTGAACCTGCTGGCCGTGGTCGTGTCCCTGGCGCTGATGATCCACTTCGTCAACGCGGGTGGCTCCACCTTCGCCCTGCTGGTGATGACCCTGATCGCCTTCGCCTTCGGCTGGCACCTGGTGGCCTCCATCGGCGGCGCCGACATGCCGGTCGTGGTCTCCATGCTGAACTCCTACTCCGGTTGGGCGGCGGCGGCGGCGGGCTTCATGCTCTCCAACGACCTGCTGATCGTGACCGGTGCCCTGGTGGGTTCCTCCGGTGCCATCCTGTCCTACATCATGTGCAAGGCGATGAACCGCTCCTTCATCTCCGTGATCGCCGGTGGCTTCGGCTCCGACGGCGTGGCCTCCACCGCCGAGCAGGAGCTGGGCGAATACCGCGAGACCAACGCCGAAGACGTGGCGGACATGCTGAAGAACGCTCACTCCGTCATCATCACCCCGGGCTATGGCATGGCGGTGGCGCAGGCTCAGTACCCGGTGGCCGAGATCACCCAGAAGCTGCGTGACCGCGGCGTCAAGGTGCGCTTCGGTATTCACCCGGTTGCCGGTCGTCTGCCTGGCCACATGAACGTGCTGCTGGCGGAAGCCAAGGTTCCCTACGATATCGTGCTGGAAATGGACGAGATCAACGAGGACTTCGGCGACACCGACGTGGTGCTGGTGATCGGTGCGAACGACACCGTGAACCCGGCCGCCATGGAAGATCCGGGCAGCCCCATTGCCGGCATGCCGGTGCTGGAAGTGTGGAAGGCGCAGAACGTCATCGGCTTCAAGCGCTCCATGAACACTGGCTACGCCGGTGTGCAGAACCCGCTGTTCTTCAAGGACAACACCCAGATGCTGTTTGGCGATGCCAAGGCCAGCGTCGAGGCCATCCTGAAGGCGCTCTAAGCGTCGCTGGGATGAAACAAAGAGGAGGCTTCGGCCTCCTTTTTTTATTGTCTGTGTTTACCGGAGCCAAGGCATTGATGACAAAGAGGTTCGGTTGACATGACAAGGCGTGCGCGTCGGCGCGGCTCAGCAATCCGGTGACCTTGCCCCAGAGGGAAGGCATAATGGCGGCAAAAGGCGGGGAGGTTCAATTTTAGTTGATGCCCACCCCGTTAGAATCAAATCAAGTTGCATGAACCGGGTGCCCGGCGGGCTACCCCGAGGCCTGACCCGACACCGTGAAGAGATGCCCGCGGCACAGTGAACCAGAGAAACCACAGATGAAAGCACAATGGACCGACTTTATTACCCTGCTCAAGCGTGAAGTGGTGCCGGCCCTGGGCTGTACCGAACCCATGTCGGTGGCGCTGGCGGCGGCCAACTGCCGCAAGCTGCTGGGACAGGCGCCGACCCGCACCAGCGTCTGGGTCAGCGGCAATCTGTTCAAGAACGGTATGGGGGTCGGGGTGCCCGGCACCGGCATGATAGGCCTGCCGGTAGCGGCGGCCGTCGGCATCACCGGGGGCAACCCGGATGCCGGGCTGGAGGTGCTCAAGGGACTCACCGCCGAGCAGGTCGAGGCAGCCAGGGCACTGCTGCCGACCATCACGGTGGACGTGAAGGACGTGCCTGATGTCCTCTACGCCGAGGTGCTGGCGGAGGTGGAGGGCCACAGTGCCCGGGTGGTGATCTGCACTGATCACACCCGCATCGTGCTGATGGAGAAGGATGGCGAGGTGTTGATGGCGCAGGACAGCGCCCCGGGTGTGCAGATCCAGCCCGCGAAGTCCGACAAGCCCGCCATGTCCCTGCGGGAGATCGTCGACTTCGCATTGCAGGCGCCGCTCGCCGAGATCGACTTCATCCGCGAGGCGGCCACCATGAACCAGGCCCTGGCGGATGAAGGGCTGCAGGGCTATGGCCTGCGTATCGGCAAGATCCTGACCGAACAGGTGGAGCGCAAGCTGCTCTCGGACGATCTGATGACCCTGGCCATGCGCTTGTCGTCTGCCGCCTCCGATGCGCGGATGGACGGTGCCATGCTGCCCGCCATGTCCAACTCGGGGTCGGGCAATCAGGGCATTGCTGCCACCATGCCGGTGGTCGCCGCCGCCCGCTTCCTCAAGGCCGATGACGAGCAGCTGGCCCGGGCGCTGGTGATGAGCCACCTGGTGGCCATCTACATCAAGGCTTACCAGAACAAGCTATCTGCCCTGTGCGCCGCCAGCACCGCCGCCATGGGATCGGGCGCCGCCATCACCTGGCTGCTGGGCGGTCAGTTCGAGCAGATCAGCCACTGCATCAACAACATGATTGGTGACGTCTCGGGCATCATCTGCGATGGTGCGGGGAGTGCCTGCTCTATGAAGGTCTCTACCTCCACCTCGGCGGCGGTGAAATCCTCCCTCATGGCCATCAACAACCTGCGGGTGCCCCAGAGCGAGGGGATCGTCTCGGACGACGTGGATCAGACCATCGCGAACCTGGGGCGTCTCTCCAAACAGGGGATGCTGGACACCGACATCGAGATCATCAACATCATGCGGGCCAAGCAGCAGGGGAAGCACCAATAACCTCGGGGTGCCACCGTCGGACATAAAAAAACCGGAGCCAGTGGCTCCGGTTTTTCATTGTCCATCCGCTATTCAGCCGCGGCCGAGGCGATTGTCCGGGTAGTTCTTGGCCAGCACTTCGCGAGCGTGGCGGGCCAGGGTCGGCATCTTCAGCGTGTCATAGGCGTTGACCATGATCTCCAGCGCCTTCTCGGTCTCGGCGGTGTCGGGGTAGGTCTCGACGACCAGCTTGGCACGGTTGGCGGCGGCGATCAGGGCATCACGCTTGACGTAATACTCGGCCACGTTCAGATCGTAGCGAGCCAGACGGTTCTTCAGACCGATCATGCGGGCACGGGCATCGGCGGCGTACTGGCTGTTTGGATAGTTCTGCAGCAGGGTCTTGAAGTCCTGGAAGGCCTGACGGGCGTAGGAGGGGTCCTTGTCATCCCGATCGATGCCCAGGAAGTCCTGGAAGAAGTTGTAGTCCGCTGCCATGTTGGTCAGACCGCGCATATAGAAGACGTAATCGATGTTCTTGTGCGCCGGGTTCAGACGGATAAAGCGGTCGATGTTGGCAATCGCCTGGGCGGTGTCGTCCTGCTTGTAGTAGGCGTAGATGAGATCGAGCTGCACCTGGCTGGAATAGGCACCAAACGGATAACGGGAGTCCAGCGCCTCCAGCAATTCGATGGCGTTCAGGTAGTTACCGGTATCCAGTTTGAGGCGGGCCTTCTGGTACAGAACTTCCGGCGGTTCATCGGGAACCTTGGGTTTGGTGCTGGAACAGCCTGTGATCAGGGTGGCAACCAAGGCGAGCGACATCAGCAGGTGAGACTTCTTTCCCATCAACAACATCCGGTCCATTTCCACGAAATTGGCAAAGTATCCGTTATGCTTGGCTAAAAGAAAAGCTAGAATACCCGGATTATTTCGAATTGATACCCCCGCTCAAGAGACCATACATGAGCCAGCATATTGAACTGACAGGCGAATTTCAGGATCACCAATTCGGGCAGCGACTCGACCAGGCCCTGGCCGAATTGTTTCCCGACTACTCCCGGACCCGCATCAAGGAGTGGATTTTACAGGACAGAGTGACCCTGGACGGTCAGGTTGCCAATACCCCGCGCGAGAAAGTGGTGGCCGGGCAGCAGGTACATGTGAATGTCGAACTGGAAGACGATACCCGTTGGGATGCCCAGAACATCGAGCTGAACATCGTCTATGAAGATGAACACATCCTGGTGATCGACAAGCCGGCCGGCCTGGTGGTTCACCCGGGCGCCGGCACCCCGGACGGCACCGTGCTCAACGCCCTGCTGCACCGCTACCCCGGCATCGCCGAGGTGCCCCGTGCCGGCATCGTGCACCGTCTGGATAAAGACACCACCGGCCTGATGGTGGTCGCCAAGACCATTCCGGCCCAGACCCACCTGGTGGAGGCGCTGCAGGCGCGCCAGATCACCCGTGAGTACGAAGCCATCGCCATCGGTCACATGACTGCCGGCGGCACCGTCGATGCCCCCATCGGCCGCCACCCGACCCAGCGTACCCACATGGCTGTGGTGCCCAATGGCCGCGAGTCCGTCACCCACTACCGGGTGCACGAGAAGTTCCGTGGTCACACCCGTCTGCGGTTGCGTCTGGAAACCGGTCGTACCCACCAGATCCGTGTCCACATGGCTCACATCAAGCATCCCCTGGTGGGGGACCCGGCCTACGGTGGCCGCCTGCGCCTGCTGCGCAACGCCACCCCGGAGTTGACCCAGGCCCTGCGCAACTTTCACCGCCAGGCGCTGCACGCGACCATGCTGAAGCTGGCCCACCCCATCACGGGTGAAGTGATGGAGTGGCACTCCCCCACGCCCCAGGACATGGTGGAGCTGATGGAAGTGCTGCGGGCCGACACCCTGGCCAATCCGGACGATTTAGTCTGGAATTGATGAGCTGATGGAAGTGCTGCACACCAAGATCACCCTGGCCAATCCGGACGATCTGGTCTGGAACTGATTTCGTCGGACCTGCGTCGATTCCTGCCGTAAGCGGGTCTGGATGACGCATCAAGCGGGGCTCCTTCTCTAGGAGCCCCGTTTTCATATTCGTGAAGTGAAGGAGTCGCAGATGAACTGGATCCAACCCGACTGGCCCGCACCGGGCAATGTCAGGGCCCTGTCGACCACCCGGGACGGGGGCGTGAGCGAGGGGGTCTTCGTCGGCCTCAATCTGGGGGCCCACGTGGGGGACGAGCCCGCGCGCGTCGAGGCCAACCGCGCCCGGCTGCAGCAGGAAGCCGCGATCCCTGGCCCCCTCAACTGGCTCAACCAGGTGCATGGCATCGCCGTGCATCCGGTCAGCGAGCGGTATGAGCGTGCGCCGGATGCGGATGCCGCCTGCGCCCATGAGGCGGGGCTGGCCTGTATCGTGATGACCGCCGACTGCCTGCCGGTGCTGTTCTGCGATCGCGCCGGTACCCGGGTAGCCGCCGCCCACGCCGGCTGGCGCGGGCTGCATGCCGGTGTGCTGGAGGAGAGCATCAATGCCATGGGCTGCGAGCCGGCCGAGATCCTGGCCTGGCTCGGCCCCGCCATCGGCCCCACGGCGTTCGAGGTGGGTGGCGAGGTGCGCGACGCCTTTCTGGCGGAGCAGGCCGAGGCGGTGGCGGCCTTCGAACCCTCCGCCAACGAGGGCAAGTGGCTGGCGGATATCTACCAGCTGGCCCGGCTGCGCCTCGCCCGCGCCGGCGTCACCGCCATCTATGGCGGCGAATGCTGCACCTTCAGCGACAGCGAGCAGTTCTACTCCTATCGCCGCGATGGCCAGACCGGCCGTATGGCCTCGATTATCTGGCTGGAAGAGTAATGGGCTGGGGGACCTCCCCTGTAAAGCGCAGTTCTACTGCCCATGCTCGCCGCGATGGCCAGACCGGCCGCATGGCCTCGATTATCTGGCTGGAAGAGTAATGGGCTGGGGGACCTCCCCTGCAAAGCGCAGTTCTACTGCCCATGCTCGTCGCGATAGTCAGACTGGCCGCATGGCCTCGATCGTCTGGCTTGCCGAGTGAGCCTCTCAGGCCCCTCCTCACGAGGGGCCTGATGTCTTTAGCTCTAGTATTGAAGAAAAAATAACCATATCAGCCCCTTGAAATAGTCCGTACGGGCCTCATCTTTCATCTCAGAAAGTTATGTCGTTGCCGCGCAAGCGGCGTCTGTTTGAAGGGGGAGTGCAATGCGCCTCGATCGCCTGACCAGCAAATTCCAGATTGCTATTTCCGATGCCCAGTCTCTGGCACTGGGTCGTGACCATCAATTCATCGAACCCGTCCACCTGATGTCTGCCCTGATCAACCAGGATGGCGGCTCCATTCGTCCATTGCTGACCCTGACCGGGATGGACATCAATGCCCTGCGCTCTCGCCTTGGCGAGGAGCTCGACCACCTGCCCCGCGTCAGCGGCGTGGAGGGGGATGTCCAGCTCTCCAATGGTCTCGGCCGGTTGCTCAACGTCTGTGACAAGCTGGCCCAGCAGCGCAAGGATCAGTTCATCTCGTCCGAACTCTTCGTGCTGGCGGCCCTGGACGAGAAGGGGACCCTGGGCGAGCTGCTGCGTACCCAGGGGCTGACCAAGGAGAAACTGGAAGCCGCCATCGACAAGGTGCGCGGCGGCAAGAAGGTGGACGACGCCAACGCCGAGGAGAACCGCCAGGCGCTGGAGAAATACACCATCGATCTGACCGAGCGGGCCGAGATCGGCAAGCTCGACCCGGTGATCGGCCGCGATGACGAAATTCGCCGTACCATCCAGGTGCTGCAGCGCCGCACCAAGAACAACCCCGTGCTGATCGGTGCCCCCGGCGTCGGCAAGACCGCCATCGTCGAGGGGCTGGCCCAGCGCATCGTCAACGGCGAGGTGCCGGAAGGGCTTAAGAACAAGCGGGTCCTGTCCCTGGACATGGGGGCCCTGGTGGCCGGTGCCAAGTACCGCGGTGAGTTCGAGGAACGGCTCAAGGCCGTGCTGAACGATCTCGCCAAGGAGGAGGGCAACGTTATCCTCTTCATCGACGAGCTGCACACCATGGTCGGCGCCGGCAAGGGCGAGGGGGCCATGGACGCGGGCAACATGCTGAAACCTGCGCTGGCTCGCGGCGAGCTGCACTGCGTCGGGGCTACCACGCTCGATGAATATCGCCAGTTCATCGAGAAGGATGCCGCCCTGGAGCGCCGCTTCCAGAAGGTGCTGGTGGAAGAGCCGAGCGTGGAAGACACCATCGCCATCCTGCGCGGCCTGAAAGAGCGTTACGAGCTGCACCACCACGTGCAGATCACCGATCCTGCCATCGTCGCGGCAGCCCAGCTGTCCCACCGCTATATCGCGGATCGCCAGCTGCCGGACAAGGCCATTGACCTCATCGACGAGGCCGCGGCCAGCATTCGGCTGCAGATCGACTCCAAGCCGGAGTCTCTTGATCGCCTCGAGCGGCGCATCATCCAGCTGAAACTCGAACAGCAGGCGCTGATGAAGGAGGACGACGACGCCAGCCGCAAGCGGCTGGAGCTCATCAATCAGGAGATCGGCGAAAAGGATAGGGAATACAACGAGCTGGAAGAGGTGTGGAAGGCCGAGAAGGCCGCCCTCGCCGGCACCCAGCACATCAAGGCGGCGCTGGAGCAGGCCCGTCAGGATCTGGACGTGGCACGTCGCGCCGGGGATCTCGGCCGCATGTCCGAGCTGCAGTACGGCCGCATCCCCGAGCTGGAGAAACAGCTCGATCTCGCCACCCAGGCGGAGATGCAGGAGACCAGCCTGCTGCGCAACCGGGTCACCGATGTGGAGATCGCGGATGTGCTGGCGCGCTGGACCGGCATTCCGGTGGCGCGGATGCTGGAAGGGGAGCGGGAGAAGCTGCTGCGGATGGAAGATCAGCTGCACAGCCGGGTAATCGGCCAGGAGGAGGCGGTGGACGCCGTCTCCAACGCCATCCGCCGCTCCCGCGCCGGGCTGTCCGACCCGAACCGTCCCATCGGCTCCTTCCTGTTCCTCGGTCCCACCGGGGTGGGCAAGACCGAGCTGTGCAAGGCGCTGGCCGAGTTCCTGTTCGACACCCAGGATGCCATGGTGCGGATCGACATGTCCGAGTTCATGGAGAAACACAGCGTGGCCCGTCTGGTGGGGGCGCCTCCCGGATACGTGGGGTACGAGGAGGGGGGTTATCTCACCGAGGCGGTACGCCGTCGCCCCTACTCGGTGATCCTGCTGGACGAGGTGGAGAAGGCTCACCCGGATGTATTCAACATCCTGCTGCAGGTGCTGGATGACGGCCGCCTGACCGACGGTCAGGGTCGCACCGTGGACTTCCGCAATAGCGTGGTGATCATGACCTCCAACCTCGGGTCGGATCTCATCCAGGAGCACCACAGCGCGAAGGACTACGACGAGATGAAGGCCATGCTGATGGAAGTGCTGACTCGCAGCTTCCGTCCCGAGTTCATCAACCGGATCGACGAGACAGTGGTGTTCCACCCGCTCGGCGAGGAGCACATCAAGTCCATCGCCCGCATCCAGCTCAAGAGCCTGATGGGCCGACTGGAGGCCCAGGGCTTCGAGGTGGAGGTGACCGAGGAGCTGCTGACCAAGCTGGTCCACGCCGGGTTCGACCCCGTCTACGGGGCCCGCCCCCTCAAGCGGGCGATCCAGCACAAGGTGGAGAACCCGCTGGCCCAGGCGCTGCTCTCCGGCCGCATCGTTCCGGGCAAGAAGCTGGTGCTCGGGGCCGACAGCAACGGCCTGACCATGAGCCAGTGACCTCTCCTTTGTCCGTGTTTACAACGCCAGCCCTCGGGCTGGCGTTGTCATATCCATGAAGCGGAAATAAAAAAACGGCAATCCGAGGATTGCCGGGAGGAATGTATTCGATGCGACCTGGCGTGGGTTGAGCGGGTCGCAGGGGCAAGCCCCGGTTGCGCGGAGGACCATCGAGGATGGCCACTCTGCTTACAGCCTGTCCGGACTGCGCTCGTTCAGTCCGCACCGCCACACTCTTGCAGCGTCCGCCTCACCCGGCCGGACGCACTCCATTCGTTACAGCATGCCCTGAACGGCGGCTTTCATCTCGGCCGGCCAGACACCGACCTGGACCTGGCCGATATGCTCCTTCTGCAGCAACAGCATGGCCAGACGGGATTGGCCGATGCCGCCGCCGATCGTCTGGGGCATGCGCTCCGCCAGCAGATCCTGGTGCCAGTCGTACTGCAGGCGATCCTCGTCACCGGTGATGGCGAGCTGGCGGCGCAGCGCCTCGGCGTCGACCCGGATCCCCATGGAGGAGATCTCGAAGCTGTCTTCCAGCACCGGGTTCCACACCAGGATGTCGCCGTTCAGACCCGCCAGACCCAGCTCGCTGTGGCTGCTCCAGTCGTCATAGTCCGGGGCGCGCACGTCGTGGCGCTCACCGTGGGACAAGGCCCCGCCGATGCCGATGAGGAAGACGGCCCCCAGCTCCCTGGCGATGGCGCGCTCACGCCCCTTGGCGTCGAGATCCGGGTAGCGGGTCAGCAGCTCTTCGCTGTGCAGGAACTGGATGTCGCTCGGCAGGAAGGGGGTCAGGTCGTGCTCGGCACAGACGGCGCGCTCGGTGGCCTTGATGGCGGTCCAGATGCCGCGCACGGTGTCCTGCAGGTAGGCCAGATCCCGGCGCTCGCTCGGCATCACCTTCTCCCAGTCCCACTGATCCACGTAGACGGAGTGGATGGGGCTGAGTCTGTCTTCGTCCGGACGCAGCGCCTTCATGTGGGTGTAGATGCCCTCGCCCGGGCCGAAGCCGAAGCGGCCCAGGGTCTGGCGCTTCCATTTGGCCAGGGAGTGCACGACCTCGTAGCTGTGCTCCGGCAGGGTTTTCACCTTGACCTGCACCGCATGCTCGCAGCCGGAGAGGTTGTCCTGGGTGCCGTCACCGACGCGACTCAGAATGGGGGCTTGTACCTCCATCAGGCCGAGCTGCAATGCGAGTTGGCGGGAGAACATCTCTTTGACGAAGCTGATCTGCTGTTGGCTGCGAATGTAGTGCTGTTTCATGCTGAATTACCTGTCTTGAACCCGTTGGATGCGATGATTCTTCAACGGATTGCCAACTAAATTCAATATTCGATAATAGAAATAGGCTTTGTGTGTTTTTTTCTTCAAAATAACTGCCTTGTTAATGAGATATCATCAAAGGGAGTGCAAAAAAGTGTCAGAAAATTATCGGATCGATAATCTCGATCAGGCCATCCTGACCGCCCTGATGGACAATGCGCGGATCCCCTATGCCGAGTTGGCCAAGCAGCTGGCGGTCAGCCCGGGGACCATTCACGTGCGAGTGGAAAAGATGAAGCAGGCGGGGATCATCGAGGGTACCCGAGTGCAGGTGAACCCCAAGAAGCTCGGCTATGACGTCTGCTGCTTCATCGGCATCAATCTCAAGAGCGCCAAGGACTACCCCTCGGCCCTGGCCAAGCTGCAGGCGCTGGACGAGGTGGTGGAGGCCTACTACACCACGGGTCACTACAGCATCTTCATGAAGGTGATGACTCGCTCCATCGACGAGTTGCAGACGGTGCTGATCCACAAGATCCAGACGATCGACGAGATCCAGTCCACCGAGACGCTGATCTCGCTGCAAAACCCGATCCTGCGGGATGTGAAGCCCTGAGGTGTGCTCGGGAGGGCATCCCGGGCTCAGAGTTTGGAGGAACATTGCGAGATCCTTCTCCCGCGCAAAACACTGACCTCGCTGCAAAACCCGATCCTGCGGGACGTGAAGCCCTGAGGCGTGTCGTGTGGGGGACGGTTCCCCGGATCAGGGCTTGAGGTAGGGAATGCCGTACTTGTCGTAGATGGCCTTGAGGCGGCCGTCCTGCTTCATATGCAGCAGCTCGGCATCGTAGGCCGCCATCAGGGCCGGGGTGTCGGCATCGGCCCTGGCACGGGTCCAGACATTGAAGTAGGGGCTGGTCTTGAGGGGTTTTGGCAGGTAGTCGACCTTGCCCTCCAGCCCCTCCTCCCTGATCTGGTCGAAGGCGGTAACCAGTGACATGGGGACGACGTCGATGCGTCCGGCGATCAGTTTGCGCAGCTGCAACTGGTTGATGGGGATCTCTTGGAAGTGATAGGCAGGGTCGACCATGGCCGCCATGAGCTCCGGAGTGTAGGAGAAATCCCGGGTGACGCCGATGCGCCAGGGCTTGAGATCCGCCAGATGGTCGTAGTGGATCTGCCCCGCGGAGTCCTTGCGCACGAAGAAGTGCCAGTTATGGCGGATGTGGGCCTGCTGGGGGTAGAGCAGGTAGCGTTCCCGTTCCGGCTTGTAGGAGTGGGTCAGCAACAGGTCATAGAGGCCGTTCTCGGCATTGCGGGTGAGCCTGGCCCCAGAGTCGACCAGCTCTATCTTGATAGGGACATGGAGGGTGCCAAAAATGGTGCTGACCAGATCCACATCCAGCCCTCTGGGCTGGCCGTGGGCATCGAGCCACTTCAGGGGCGGTTCGAGGATGCCGCCAATGACCAGCTCCCTGGCCGACAGCCAGCAGGGCAACAGCAGGCAGAACACGAGCAAGCTTCGCAAGTCACATCTCCTGAGCACGCGGGAGGTCACGCGCACGGGATGTGGTGACCGTCAGACATCTAAGTAGAGACGACCCCGAATGGCAAACCCTGAAATGGGAATGCACGAGATGCCCTCGACAGGGTAGGTCCCAGGCTCTATCGTCTCGGTCTGAGTCTGACACCGTGGCGGTCGCGATGTCGAGGGGAGGGTGGGCAAGGTGTGACGCCTGCCCGTCCGATGAGGAGGAGGGCGGAGCGCCCTCCCGGTTAGGTCGCCTGACACTGCTTCATCTGGGTGTTGAGGGCTCGCATCACCTGCCGACGGTTGATGATACCGATCACCTTTCCCCCTTCCAGAACCGGATAGACCTTGGGTTTGGCGCCGGTCATCTGGCGGGCCAGATCCAGGATGCTGTCGTCCGGGGCGACGAACAGCGGTGCCCGGCTCATCAGATCCTCGACCCGGGTGCGGGTGTCGCAGTGATAGCTGCCGGTGAGCAGGCTTGGGATGCAGTCCTGCTCGGAGAGGAATCCGATGAGGTGCCGCCGGTCGTCCAGTACCGGCAGGCCACCGAGGTCGGCCTGATGGAGCCGGTCAAGCGCCTCGGCCAGGCCGAGCTCCGGGCTGAGGCTGTGGTTGAGGCGCTGCATGTGATCGCGAACTTGTAGCATGATGGGGCTCCATAAGGGGTCGATGGGGCCACTATGCCCGGCCAGCCCGGCGAGGGGCCAATGGGTTTGGCCGCAGAGATTGATAGGTAATTCACTGAGCTGCCCCTTCGCGGTTCCGGCACGGGATCGGGAGGGGGCACAACCACAAGGAGAGGGTATGCGGGCATTGGTGACAGGGTGTGGCCGTCGACTGGGGTTTTACCTGTGCGAACAGCTGGTCACGGCGGGCTGGCAAGTGACGGGCAGCTATCGCAGCGAGCGCCCCGAGCTGGCCCATCTGCGGGCCCTGGGGGTGGAGCTGGTCAAGGCGGACTTCGCCAGGGAAGGGGAGGTGGACGGGCTGATTGCGGCGCTGGCGCCCTATCAGGATCTGGCGTTGGTCATCCACAATGCCTCGGCCTTCGAGCCGCAGGCGGACGAGCAGTCGGCCCAGCTGGCCCAGTTCGAGCAGTTCTACCGGGTGCACATGGCGGCTCCCTTCCAGCTGAATCGGGCGCTGGCCCCCCGGCTGGCCCAAAACGCCAACGCCGGCATCATCCACGTCACCGACATCTACATCCACGCGCCGGCCCCCCGGTTTGCCGCCTATGTGTCGACCAAGGCGGGGGCCCATTCGCTCGCCATGAGCTTTGCCCGCGAGCTGGCGCCCGCGGTGCGGGTCAACACCATAGAGCCGGGACCCATCCTGTTTCTCGACGAACACGGTGATGAGTGGCGTGAACAGGTGCTGGCCAAGACGCCGCTGGCGCGGGAAGGGGGGCTCGAGCCCATCTGGCAGGCGGTGCAACTGCTGATACAGAACGACTACATGACCGGGGCCAGTATCCGGGTGGATGGGGGGCGGTCCCTGGCCGTCATCTAGACGGCATGCCCCGGAAAAGACTGAGGCGCCTGCGGGCGCCTCAGTGCATGGCACTGTCAGTGGTGCCGAATGGTCGCCTGCCTGGCGGGGAGTTCCGGCTGGGTATTTCCGGGGAGCGGGGGCGTCTCGGGCTGGCTGAGCTCGACGGGGGCGTGGCCGAAGACCTGTTTCGCGAACACCTTGCTGCCCGGCAGGCTCAGCGTCACCTTGCCGGCATCGATGTGCCCTCCCCGATACATTTCGGTCAGCAGGTCGCCCAGGTAGGCATCCACCCTGGCGCTGGCGAAGTCGTCCCGCTCGTCGCAGGTGAGGATGTCGATGTCGAGCGGCCTGTCCGCCACCTTGCACAGGGGGTGGTTGCGATCCCGGCCATGGGTCAGCTCCATGGTGACAAACTCGGCCTTGAGCTGGGTGGCGGAGAGTTCGCTCTGGACGACGAACAGGCAGTTGAGAAAGTCGTGGCGCGACTGCATGCCCACCGGCTTGGTCTGGATCACCGAGCTCAGGCGCAGGCGCCCGAAGCGTGCCAGCAATTGCTCCACGGCCTGACTCACGTGCTGGGCCGGGTCGAGGTTGGATCCAATGCTACAGAGGTAAAACATGCTTGCCCTTCCTTGGGTTGGTCTCGTCTGAAATATATACGCGGCTCACGGATATCGGATTTACTATGAATTAACATGTCATTATCTGTTGTGATCCAACTCTGATTGGCAGAAAGGAGGTTTGCATGAGCGTGGAGATGAAATGGGCACTGTTGGCCGCAGCGGGAGCCCTGACCGTGATAATGGTCATCTGTGTGGCGTCCGTCGGTCTGGCGTGACCCCACCCCTGAGAGCAATCAAACCGGCTGCCAAGCCGGTTTTGCTTTTTGGGGCTGTGCGGATATGCTGGCCCCCCATGATGACGCGAGACAGCAGAAGATGACCAAGGTTCGCCCCCGCTCCCTGCTCCAGGTGGTATTGATGGGCTTCGTGCTGGTGCTGATGCCGCTGGGGGGCATGATCTGGCACGACAGCCAGGCGCTCTCCCACCTGGGCCAGTTGACCAGCGACGAGATGGAACGCGCGGTGCGGGATACCCGCCGGGCGACCCTGCTCACCACCCAGGCCATCGACCTGGAGCGTACCCTGCGTCGCTACGCCGTGCTCGGGGACGAGCGCATTCTGGCGAACTATCAGCAGCAGCTGGCCCGCTATCGGGAGCTGCTCGGCATCCATCAGCAATCCATCCCGGATGCCGAGGTCTACGGCGAGCTCGAGGCCGCGCTCACCTGGCTCGATGGCCTGCAGGATCTCGGCAAGGCCAGGCAGGAGGCGACCAGCCCCAACTTCACCGGTTTCAATGAGCTCAACCAGCAGCTGGAGGTCGTCACCCGAAGCCAGGTTGATGATCATGTCTCCCGCATGCGGGCCGCCATCGCGGAGCTGAAGCAGGAGATCTGGTGGGTCAGCGGCTTCGTGGTGGGGCTCAGCCTGCTGCTGGTGCTGCTCTTTACCTACCTCATCATCCACCCCGTACGTCAGATTGAGTCGCGGATCCTGAGTCTGGGGGCCGGGGTCGAGCCGGATCCACGGCCGGTGGACGGCCCGGCCGAACTGGTGCTGCTGGGGGAGCGGATTAGCTGGCTGCACGACAAGCTCAAGGAGCTGGAACAGCAGAAGTACCAGTTCCTGCGCCACGTCTCCCATGAGTTGAAGACCCCCCTCGCGGTGTTGCGGGAGGGGGCGGATCTGCTCTCCGAACAGCTGGTAGGGCCCCTCAACGGGGATCAGCAGGAGATCTGCCAGATGCTGGAGGAGAACAGCCGCCGGCTGCAGACCCTGATCGAACGCCTGCTCGACTTCAATCGCCTGAGCCAGCAGGAGGTGTTCAGCCTGACGGCGGTGCCTCTGGCCCCCCTGCTGTCCGATCTGTCCGAAGAGTACCGGCTGGCGCTGGAATCCAAGCAAATCAGTGTACACTTGCCGCCCGACCCCATCAGTCTGCAGGCCGAGCCCTATCGCCTGCGGCTCATTCTCGACAACCTGTTCTCCAACGCGGTCAGCTACGGCGCCAAGGGGGGGCAGATCTGGATCCGGGCCGGCCAGAGCGACAATGGGGGCTGGCTGGAGGTGGCCAACGAGGGGCCCGTCATCCCGCTGGATGAGCGGGAGCGGATCTTCGAGCCTTTTGAGCAGGGCAGCATAGTACGACAGGGATTGTTGAAGGGGTCCGGGATGGGCCTCTCCATCGCCCGTGAGTCGGCGATGAGTCTGGGTGGCGAGCTCAGGCTGATCGAGGATGAGCAGGCAGATGTCTGCTTCCGGCTGGATTTGAAACAAGGTGCGGCATGACGGGATCAGCCGTGCCGACGGCAGCCCTTCATACCGGGGCAGTCCATTGCAACTGACTATTGAGACGAACGGGCGGATGCCTGTTTTCCCCCTTGGATCCTAAGTGACATTCAAGATGAAACGATTTGTTGTTCCCGTGTTGATGATGAGCCTGCTCGCGGGCTGCTCCCTGCTCCCATCCCGCAGCCTCACCGAGCCCTCCCAGGAGGCGGTCGCCAGGCGGATGGAGTTTGCCAACAAGGAGATGCAGGTACGCCTGCAGTACTCGGACTGGCTGCTGGCCAGTCATCCCCAGCAGCGGATGCAGGAGCGCCAGCGCCTGACCGGTGCCACCGATCTCGAGAGCCGGGTCAGCCTGGCCATGGTCAACACCCATCCGTCCGAGTCGGTGGCCAGCCGCCGGGCGGGACTCGACAAGCTCAAGTCCCTCCTGCCCGAACTCGGCCTGGATGCCCAGGCCTTCCTGCGCAGCTGGATTGCCCTCGGCGAGGAGCTGCTGGTGCGCGACAGTCGTCGCGATGACCAGAGTCAGGAGGTGCAGCGTCTGCGCCGCCAGATAGAGCAGCTTTCCGCCATCGACGAGCAGCTCAACGAGCGTAAGCTCAATGGAGGGGGCCAGCCATGACACGCCGGTCCTGTGCCGGGGTCATCCCCCCGGCTCTTCACGCAGAGGGAGTGAGAGCATGAGCCGCATTCTGCTGGTGGACGACGATGCCAGTCTGCTCAAGCTGATGAGCATGCGCCTGCGCAGCCAGGGCTATGAGGTGGATACCGCAGACAGTGCCGAAGGGGCCCTGGACAGGCTGCGGCAGCAGCGGGCCGACCTGGTGCTGAGCGATCTGCGGATGGGGGGCATGGACGGACTGGCGCTCTTCGAGCGGATCCAGTCCCAGTGGCTCGGCATGCCGGTCATCATCATGACCGCCCACGGCACCATTCCCGATGCCATCCAGGCGACCCGCTCCGGGGTATTCAGCTTCCTCACCAAGCCCATCGACAAGGATGAGTTGCTGGTCACCATAGAGCACGCCCTGAGCCTGACCCGACCGAAGCAGCAGCACGAGTGGCAGTCCCTCATCCAGACCCGTAACCCGCAGATGGAGCAGCTGCTTATCCAGGCGAGCAGCATCGCCACCATGGACGTGCCCGTTCTGATCCTGGGGCCTTCCGGCGCCGGCAAGGGGGTCATGACCCAGGCGCTGCATCAGGCCAGCCACCGCCGCGACAAGCCGCTCCATACCATCAACTGCGCCGCCCTGCCCTGGGGAGCGCTGGACCTGCAACTGTTCGGTGAGGACGGCCAGTCCGGCCTGTTTGCCGAGGCCAGGGGCGGCACCCTCTTCCTCGACGAAATCGGGGATCTGTCGGAGTCGCTGCAGGCCAAGTTGCTGCAAGTGTTGTCGGAATATGGCCAGGGCACTCCCGAGGTGCGGGTCATCAGCTCCAGTCATCAGGATCTGGTCGCCGCCATGGAGGAGGGACGCTTTCGGGAGGATCTCTTCTACCGCCTCAACGTTGCCAACATCACCTTGCCTCCTCTCAGTGCCCGCAGTGAGGACATCCCGCTGCTGGCGCGCCAGGCGCTGGACGACTATCGCAGTCGCCACGACAACTGCGCCGCCCTCGGCTTCTCGCCGGAAGCGCTGGCCATGCTGGCGGCGGCGGCCTGGCCCGGCAACGTACGCCAGCTCTACGGGGTGGTGGAACAGCTCGCCAGTCTCTGCTGCAGCCCGGTGATCGGGGCCGCCATGGTGGAATCCGCCCTGAGTGGCGGCGGTGGCGGCATTCCTTCGTTCAACGAGGCGCGGGCCGAATTCGAGAAGGAGTATCTGATCCGTCTGCTGCGTACCACGGAGGGGAACGTGACCCTGGCGGCCAACATGGCGGGAAGAAACCGCACCGACTTCTACAAGCTATTGAATCGACATGGTATCGAAGCAGCAAACTTCAAGTCGAAGGGATAAATGACAGAGGGGCGGCCCGTCGATGACGGACCGCCCCTCTAGTTTCAGACCGAACTGGTCACCTTGGCAGGCTCAGGCCGGGTCGGTGACGCCGACCTCGGGCTGGGCCTTCTGGGTTTTATGGGTGAGCCAGAGGCCGCTTGCCTTCATCAGGTAGCCGAACAGGGCACCGATCACCAGGGAAGGCAGAATGAGGCGCCACTCGCCGGCCGCCCCGAAGGTGGCGCAGCAACCGGCGAAGGTGCCGGGAATGTAGGAGAGCCACTGCTGTTTCGCCTGCACGCACATCAGGGTCGCGACCACCCCCGTCATCAGATAGCCGGCCATGCCGGCGCCCCACCAGGACTCCCCGTGGATCAGCAAGAGTGCCCACAGCATGCCGGTGGCGTTGCACAGCAGGGTCTGCAGCAGCGCCTTGTAACCGCCGCTCGAGGCGAAGTAGCTGGTGCAGCCGAGGAAACCGACCCAGGTGATGAGGCCGAGGGCGGCGGCCAGTCCGCCCCAGACGGCGGAGAGGATCCCGGTCGTGATGGCGATGGCGATCAATGGGCTCATGGCGTGACTCTCAGTGGTTGAATCCGGAAAAGGAGGCAGCCTACTCTGCGGCAGAGAGGCGGCAAGCGGGGGCGGAATTGTGTGTGATCCAGGTCACTCTTTTCAACCCGGGAATACGCTTGCGCTCGCGAAAAAAATTCATTGGAGACGCCGCAATCCTTGAACCATAGTTAGAGGCCCTGTCCTGCTCATGGAGTGAGTCTGATGGTGCCAAACGTGATCGTTCCTCTGCTGGTGTTCGTAGTGCTCTTCCTGGCCGGTACCATGGCCAAGGCACTGCCCCTTTATCAACTCATGTAATGTTGTGTGAAATAAAACTCGGCCGGGGCGGGTCTTATGGTTGTCAGCCTCATCGTCCCGGGAGTTTTTCATGTTGATCAAGCGCCGTACTTCTCATCACCCCACCGAACAGGATGTCACGCCGGAAGCCGTTTATCAGGATCGTCGCCTCATCCTCAAGGGACTGGGATTGGGTGCCGCTGCAACTCTGGCCTTCCCGGCCAAGGCAAGTCTGCTGGATCTCTTCGGCTCTGAACCGAACGTGCCCGCCACCCCGGCCAGGCCGCTCGACATCCGCGCCGCCGCTCGGCCGGAGGGGCTGATCCTCACCCCGGAGGAGAAGGCCACCACCCACAACAACTTCTATGAGCTCGGTACCGACAAGGGTGATCCGGCCCGCAACGCGCACTACCTCAAGCCCGAGCCCTGGACCCTGAAGGTGGAAGGGGAGGTGGCCAAGCCCTTTACCCTGGATGTGTGGGATCTCATCAACAAGACCACGCTGGAGGAGCGGATCTACCGGTTGCGCTGCGTGGAGGCCTGGTCCATGGTGCTGCCCTGGAGCGGCATCCAGCTGGCGGATCTGATCCGCCGTGCCGAGCCCACCAGTCGCGCCAAGTTCGTGGCCTTCGAGACCCTCTATGATCCCGAGCAGCTGCCTGGGCAGTCCTCCCGCTCCCTCGGTGGTGGCATCGACTATCCCTATGTGGAGGGTCTGCGCCTCGACGAGGCCATGCACCCCCTCTCCTTCCTCGCGATGGGGCTCTACGGCAAGGCGCTGCCGGCGCAGAACGGGGCACCCATCCGGTTGGTGGTGCCCTGGAAGTACGGCTTCAAGAGCATCAAGAGCATCGTCTCCATTCGCCTGGTGGAGGAGATGCCCCCCACGACCTGGAACCTGCTGGCGCCGAACGAATATGGTTTCTATGCCAACGTGAACCCCGAGGTGGACCACCCGCGCTGGAGCCAGGCCAGCGAGCGCTTCATCGGCGAGGGGGGCATCTTCGGGGCCAAGCGTCAGCCGACCCTGATGTTCAACGGCTACGGCGACGAGGTGGCCTCCCTCTATCAGGGGATGGATCTGCGTAGATGGTATTGAGGCGGGAGGAGCTGACATGACATTGCGACTGACGGCGCGCCACATCACCCTGTTGCGTGCCCTGGTACATCTGGCCTCGCTGGGCTTTTTGCTCTGGCTCGGCTATGCGGTACCGGCGGGTCTGCTGGGGGGGGATCCGGTACAGGGGCTGACCCACTACCTCGGCAAGGGCGCCCTGCACCTGCTGCTGCTGACCCTGCTGGTGTCGCCGCTCGCCAAGCGTTGGCGTCAGGGCCAGCTCGTCAAGCTGCGCCGCCCCCTCGGGCTCTGGTGCGCCGCCTGGGCCAGTTTGCACTTTATGGTCTGGCTGGGGCTGGATCTGCAGTTTGACTGGGGGCTCATCGGGGGGGAACTGGTAAAGCGGAGCTATATCGTGGTGGGGATGGTGGCGCTGCTGCTATTGCTGGCCCTGAGCATCACGTCGATCCCGGTCCTGTTGCGGGCCATGGGGTCGGCCTGGCAGAGACTGCACAACTGGATCTACGCGGTGGCCCTGCTGGTGCCGGTGCACTACTGGTGGTCGGTCAAGAGCGGCTGGCAGGAGCCCCTCATCTATCTGCTGCTGGCCTGTGCCCTGCTGTGGCCGCGCCGGGACAAGTTGCTGCGCCCCTGGCGCCAGCGCCAGCAACGGAAGGAGGGGCGGGCCGCGGTGCAGCAGCCTTCAAGCTCATAGCAGAAGAGGCCTATCTGGCCTCTTTTTTGGTGATCTCCCCGCTGTAGGCGTCGACCTCCAGCTGGACCCGCTGGTTGTCGGCATTCAGGGTGTCCACCTCGAATTTGTCGTCTTCCAGCTCCACTTCCCGAATGTCGTGGTACCCTTGAGCCAGCAACAGCTTGACCAGTCCGGCCATGTCGAGACGGCTCTGGGCCGCCCAGCCAACGGTGGAAAAGAGACACAAGATCAGCAGGATACTGCGTGGGATCATATTCATTCCGGATTCATGGCAGGCACACTATAAACGGCATTATGTTAGGTTTTGAGAGATGAATCACCCATGAATAGCGCGCTGCCCCTGCTTGGATTGCTGCTGCCGATGCTGGTGCAGGCGGCCCAGCCGAACGAGGCCTTGCTGCAACAGGCAGTGAGCGAGGGGCGGATACGGCCTTTTCATGAGCTGATGGAGGTGGCGTCCCGCCTGCCGGTGCGCGTGCTGCGCGTCGACCTGGGGGAGGAAGACGGGGTCTGGCTGTACGAGCTCAGGCTCATCGACGAGGAAAACAGCGTCATCAAGGTGGGCTATCGGGCCGACAACCTGGAGATGGTGTGGCTCAAGGGACACCATCTGGAACGCCTGTTCGAGCCGCGCCCGCCTCCGGACGAGGAGTGATCCCGGCTGCCCCACCACCCTGGTGCCTCGCCTCCAACCGCTGCCGAGAGAGGCGCAATTCTGCTTTGGATATCCATTTATGCGAATTCTGATAGTTGAAGATGAAAAGATCCTGGCGAACCAGCTGGCTGAACAGCTGCGCCTGTCGGGTTTCGTGACCGACCTCTGCCACGACGGCAACGAGGCGGGTTTTCTCGGCGAGACCGAACCCTATGACGCCATCATCCTGGATCTCGGCCTGCCGGGGCGCGACGGCCTGAGCGTGCTGAAGGAGTGGCGCAGCAAGGGGATAGACACCCCTGTGCTGGTGCTGACCGCCCGCGGTCAGCTGCACGAGAAGATCGAGGGATTGAACGCCGGTGCCGACGACTACCTCACCAAGCCGTTCCAGGTCGCCGAGCTGGTGGCCCGGGTGCAGGCCCTGGTGCGCCGGGCGGCGGGCAACGCCAGCTCCATCCTCGAGATCGGCGGCGTGCGTCTCGACATGGCGGCCTCCCAGGTCTGGTACGAAGGTACCCCCATCAAGCTCACCGCGCACGAATTCCGGGTGCTGGGTTACCTGATGCAGCACAGGGGCAAGGTGGTGTCCCGCAGCGAGCTCATCGACCACATCTATGCCCAGGATTTCGATCGCGACTCCAACACGGTGGAGGTGTTCATCGGCCGGATCCGCAAGAAGACCCATGCCGATCTGATCGAGACGGTGCGCGGGCTCGGTTACCGGATCAACGAATGACGCTGAGGTACGCGACGTCATGGTGGGCTGAATGAGGCTGGTGCGAACCCTGCGGGGACGGCTGGTAGCCATCGCCCTGGTCTGGTGCGGCCTATTCCTGTTCGCCACCGGTTTCAGCCTGCAGACCATGATGCGCAACTACTGGCAGGAGGCGGAGGCTGACGGCCTTCGCCTGCAGCTCTACGATCTGCTCTCCCGCCTCGAGATCCAGCCGGATGGCATGCCTGTCGTGACCGAACCCATGGCCGACCCCCGTTATCGTCAGCCCTATTCCGGCTACTACTGGCAGCTGGAGCTGGGCGAGACGGTGGTGAGCCGCTCCCGTTCCCTGTGGGATGCCCACCTGAGCGCCCACGGCCTGAAGTCGGCCTTCGGCGATCCGGATCTTTTCGTCGGCAAGGGGCCCAACAAGGAGCCCCTGCTGATCATGACCCGCACCGTGTTGTTGCCGGGTTCGGATAGGGTCTTCACCCTGGTGATGGCCAAGGACAGCAGCGCTTTGACCCAGACCCTGAAGAAGACCCGGATCAGCCTCTTCCTCGGCCTCGGCTTCGCGGCCACGGGCCTTGTGCTCGGCTTCATGTTCCAGATCGTCTACGGCCTGCGCCCGCTCCACCTGCTTCGCCGCGAGCTGAGCCGGGTCCATCAGGGCCATCAGGAGGGGTTCCGGCTGCGCTATCCGCTGGAGATCCAGCCGCTGGTGGAGGACATCAACCGGCTGCTGCACCACTACGGCGAGCTGTTGCAGCGGGCCCGCTCCCACACTGGCAACCTGGCCCACGCCCTCAAGACGCCGCTCAGCATCATGCGCAACCAGGTGGCCCAGCTGCCGCCGGAGGATCAGGCCGCCCTCGGCGAGCAGCTCGATCAGATCCAGCGCCACATCGACTACCACCTCGGCAAGGCGCGGGTGACCGGCGCCGCCAAGATCCTCGGCGTCTCGACCCCGGTGCGGGCCAGGGTGGAGTACATCTGCCGCGCCTTCTCCCGCCTCTATCCGGGCAAGACGGTGGATCTGCAGGTACCCGCCAATCTGGCGGTCGGGGTGGAGGAGCAGGACTTCGACGAGATGGTGGGCAACCTGCTGGAAAACGCCTTCAAGTGGTCCGCCGGCCAGCTGCGTATCTCCAGCGCCGAGCTGGGGGGCTGGATCACCCTGCGCATCGAGGATGACGGTCCCGGCATGAGCGAGGATCAGATCGCCAAGGCGGTGCTGCGAGGGGTGCGCCTCGACGAGAAAGTGCCCGGCTCCGGCCTCGGCCTCAACATCGTCTCCGATCTGGCGGAAGCCTATCGCGGCAGCCTCATCATGGGGCGGGCGGAGCTCGGCGGTCTGGCCGCCTCCCTTTCCCTGCCCAAGGTCGCCAGGATCGAGAGCTAGGCATCGTTGGCGCCCTGTCTCGCCCGCGCTGGCAAGGGGTGGGCGCCCGGCATAAGATAAGGCACTTTGTTTCAAGGTTGAGGAAGGGTAGCAATGAGTGACGATCCGTGGGCACTGTGTCATCTCGACGATTCGTTCGATGCCTCCGTGTTGGGGACCAAGGGAGCCCAGATCCAGTGGTTTGAGGACAGGGACGCCCTGATCCAGTTCCTGCTGGAGGACTTCGTCGATCTGCTGGCCGATGTGGGCGAGCTGGACGAGGACCAGACCGAGAGCGCCCGCGAGCGCTTCACCCTGCTGGTGGAGCAGAGCCTGGACGACCGCAGCCTGATGGACGCCATCAACGATCTCGCCTCCGGCCTGCGTCGCATCGCCTGGCTGGGGCCGCTCTCCGAGCTGGCGGAGATCAGCGACGACTTCGCGAGCGGGTTGCGGGCCTTCTTCTGGACCCAGTATGACGGGGACGAGGATGACCCCGAGGCCTGGGTGCCGGAAGATCTCTGGCCCCAGCTGGTGGAATGCGCGGAAGAGTACATGGTTGAGGGTGACTTCTGAGTCGCCTCGTCTGCGCTCTGGCCACAACCTGGGTCGAGTGTGCGGCAGAGTATATGGTCGAAGGGGACTTCTAAGGCCCTTCTAGGTCATTTGAATAAGAAAACGGCGCCTTGATGGCGCCGTTTTTTTTGGCCTGCCAGCCAACATCAGGCGTTGGCGGGCACCTCGTGGGCGGTGTTGGCCGGCACGGGGCCGCTGTACTTCTCTATCTGCAATTGGGCCATGTGGCCGCAGTTGCCCTGGGCCAGGCTGGAGGAGCCCTCGTCGAAGGTGAGGCAGTTGACGTTGCCGTTCTTGCACAGGCTCCCCGCCTCCCCCGGCTTGGCCGGGTCGAACCAGGCCCCCTCGCAGATCCGCACCACCCCGGGGCGGATATCCTCCGAAATCCGGGCTCCCACCAGTATCTGGCCGCGCTCGTTGAAGGCGCGCACCAGATCGCCATCCTGGATGCCGCGCGCCTTGGCATCGGCCGGGTGGATCAGGATGGCCTCCCGGTCGGCCACGGCGAACTTGTCCCGCAGCGGGGTGTTGTCGAGCTGGGAGTGCAGCCGTTGGGTCGGGTGGGAGGTGTTGAGCGACAGGGGATAGCGTGCCGCCACTTCGCTCTTCACCCACTCCCTGGGTTCATACCACCTGGGGTGGCCGGCGCAGTCGGCATAGCCCATGCTCGCCACTGTCTTGGAGAAGATCTCTATCTTGCCGGACGGCGTGCCGAGCGGGTTGAGCAACGGGTTCTCGCGAAAATCGGCGTGGCGGATCCACTGGCGGTTCGCTTCCGGTATGGGGAAGCGCACGTAGTTGTTGGATTCCCAGAACATGCTGAACGGCGGCAGCGCCACACGGGCACCGCGTGCCTGGGCGGCCATGCCGTCGTACATCTGCTTGAGCCACAGCATCTCGTCCTTGCCCTCGGTGTACTGCTCCTGCAGCCCCAGCTTGGCGGCCACGGCGCTGAAGATGTCGAAGTCGTTGCGCGCTTCAAACTGGGGCGGTACGCACTGGTGCATCGGGAACACATAGCGCTGGGAGTAGTCGCCCCCCATCTCCAGATCGTTGCGCTCGTAGCTGGTGGTCACCGGCAGCACGATGTCGGCGTGCTTGGCGGTGGCGGTCCAGTAGGGCTCGTGGACGATCACGGTCTGCGGCCTGCGCCAGGCCTGCAGCAGGTTGTTGGTGTCCTGGTGGTGGTGGAAGGGGTTGCCCCCCGCCACGTAGACCAGCTTGACGTCCGGGTAGGTCACCTTGCGGCCGTTGAAGTCGATGGTCTTGCCCGGGTTGGCCAGGCAGTCGGCGATGCGGGCCACCGGGATGGGGGCCGGGCTGTTCTTCGGCGCGTTGCCGGCGGAGATACCGGCCAGTATGCCCCCCTTGGCGGTGGGGCTGCCACCGGAGGAGTAGTGATAACTGAAGCCGTAGCCCCCGCCAGGCAGGCCGATCTGGCCCAGCATGGCCGCCAGGGTGATCAGCATCCAGTTCGGCTGCTCGCCGTGGTGCTGCCGCTGCATGCCCCAGCCGGCCATGATCATGGTGCGCCTGGATGCCATGTCGAGGGCGAGCTGGCGGATCACCTTGGCCTCGACGCCGCAGATGGCGGCCGCCCACTCGGCGCTCTTCGGCTCGCCGTCGTCCTTGCCGAGCAGGTAGGCGAGGAAGGTGTCGAACCCCGTGGTGTAGCGATCGAGGAAGGCCTGATCGTGCTTTTCCTCGCTATACAGGGTGTGGGCGACCCCCAGCATCATGGCCACGTCGGTGTAGGCGTTCGGGGCAATCCACTCGGCATTGGCCTGCTTGGCGGTCTCGTTGTAGACGGGATCGATGCTGATGACGCGGGTGCCCTTCTCTTTCAGCGCCTTGAAGCCGGCCTGCCCCTCGTGATCCGGCATGTTCCAGCTGTTCTTCAGGGTGACCTGGGCGTTGACCCCCCAGAGCACCACCAGTTCGGCGTGCTCCACCACGTTGGGCCAGGCGGTCTGCTGCTCATACACCTCGATGGAGCCCATCACGTGGGACATGATCACCTGAGCGGCGCCGGTGGAGTAGTCACCCGCATAGCCGGTGAAGCCGCCGGCCAGGTTCATCAGGCGGTGCAGCAGGGTGCGGCTGTTGTGGAACATGCCGACACTCTTCCAGCCGTAGGAACCGGCGTGGATGGCCTGGGGGCCGAAATCAGACTGGACCCGCTGGATCTCGCCGGCCACCAGGGCGATGGCCTGCTCCCAGCTCACCCGCACCCACTGGTCGGCGCCGCGCAGCTCGGGCTTGGCGCCCGGGCCGTGTTCCAGCCAGCTCTTGCGCACCATGGGGTACTTGATGCGATTTTTGGCGTGCACCTGGAACGGCGCCATGTCGATGAGATCGTTCGGCGCCGGATCGTCCGCCACCGGCTGGACGCGTACCATGCGACCATCGGCGACGATGGCCTCGAACGCTCCCCAGTGGGCACCGGTCAGTATGCCCTTCTGGGCGGGCACCAGAGTGGGGAACTGTTCGAGGGCCGTGCTGATGGCCTGGGCCAGGGCGTGTTTCGGTAACAGGGTGCCGAGCAGGGGCAGGGCGGCGCAGGCCCCCAGGCCCTTGAGCAGGCTGCGGCGGGAGAGGTTGGTCTGTTGGTCATTGAAAAAAGTCATGGGGAAATCCTCTGTTCCGGCCTTAGTGCGCAGTGCTCATGTCACTGGCGTGTTTCTGCACGTATTGGGTGAGCATGCGAGCCTGCTCCGGGGTGAGGGAGGTACGGGACTCCATCCCCTTGATGACGCCGATCCACTGGTTGGCATTGAAGTGGTCGAGCGCGGTGAGACCGTGGCAGCCGGTGCAGTTGTTGGACATCAGGGTGGAGGCGTACTGCCACAGCTTGCCCTGATCGCCGATGAGCTGGCGCTGGTCGACCCAGGCGGTCAGGCTGACCTGATGCCAGGTGAGGTTGGTGGTGCTGTCGGTCTCGCTCTGGCCGGTCACGAGGGCCTTTCTGGCGGTCTCGCCGACCAGCACGCTCAGGATCCGTTTGCCGGGGGCGGCGTAGAACACCTCGCTCACGCCATCCTGCTGCCAGCCGTCGATGCGCACCTGGGCGCGGCCGTTGTCGCTGGCCAGGATGGCAACCTGGGTGGAGGGCATCAGGGTGCCTTCATCCGTGGTGGCCTTGGCATCCAGATAGAGCGGAGTGGTGGCGATGGCGTAGCGGGTGGTGACCGAGGCGGGCGTCTGGGCGGCAGCCGCGGCCAGTTCGCTGGCACCGGCGGCGGCCAGCTCGCTCATGTCGGGCATGATGTGGGCGACGCCGCGGTGGCAGTCGATGCAGGTCTGTCCCTCCTTGATGGCGACCGGGTGCTCGGCGCGGGCGTTGGGGCGCTGGGCCAGGATGTCCATGGCGGCGTAGCTGTGACAGCTGCGGCAGGTGGCGGAGTCGCTGGCCTTGAGCTGATCCCACACCGACTGCGCCATGCGCAGCTTGTGGGCCTCGTATTTTTCAGGGGTGTCGAGGGTGCCGATCGCCTCGTGATAGATGTCCTTCACGGCGCGGATCTTGGTCCAGAGGTAGGAGGCGGGATCATTGGGGATGTGGCAATCGGCGCACTCCGCACGGATGCCCTTCGCGTTCTGGAAGTGGACGCTGCCCTGATACTCGGCGAGCGGGGTCTGCATGGTGTGGCAGGAGACGCAGAACTCGGTGGAGCTGGTCTTGTGCAGCACGGTGACGGTGACCCCCAGCGCGGCAACCCCCAGCAGGGCTCCGAGCAGCAGGAGCCAGAACCAGGTCTTTCTCAGCATTTTTCCAAGCATGGCGACAGTGTCCTTCGAATCGGGTAATACCAATATAGTAGTAGTCTTGGGGTTCACGGGGTTGACCTTGGTCATGACTTTTATTTCGAATTAAGACCTTTTTTTATCCTAAAGTTTTATGTTTATATAATTTCCCGTATATAAGTCGATTCCTGCCTGTGAACGGTGAAGGACGCCGCAAAGGATGGATCCTCCGCCTGCAGGTTCGGCTGGTCAGCCCGGGCTTGGGCTTTGTATGGCGAGAGATGTATACTGTTCGCATATACAGTATCCAGGTGTGTCTGTCATGCGACTCTTTATCGCCGAGAAACCCAGCCTTGGCCGCGCCATCGCCGACGTCTTGCCCAAGCCCCACAAGAAGGGGGAGGGGTTCATCGAGACAGCCCAGGGGGATGTGGTGACCTGGTGCATCGGCCACCTGCTGGAGCAGGCAGAGCCCGATGCCTATGACGCCGCCTTCAAACAGTGGCGGATGGATCACCTCCCCATAGTGCCGAGCCAGTGGCAGCTGGTGGCCAAGCCCAAGACCAGGACCCAGCTCGCCGTCATCAAGCGCCTCATCAAGCAGGCCGACTGCGTGGTCAACGCCGGTGACCCGGACAGGGAGGGGCAGCTGCTGGTGGACGAGGTGATCGACTTCCTCGGCTACCCCAAAACCAAACCGGTGCAGCGCTGCCTCATCAGCGACCTCAACCCGCCGGCGGTGCGCCGTGCCCTCGACAAGCTCAGGGACAACAAGGAGTTCGTGCCCCTGGCGGTGTCGGCCCTGGCCCGCAGCCGGGCAGACTGGCTCTATGGCATCAACATGACCCGCGCCTATACCCTGCTGGGCCGCAAGGGGGGCTGCAGCGAGCTGCTGTCGGTCGGTCGGGTGCAGACTCCCTTGCTCGGGCTGGTGGTGCGACGGGATCTCGAGATTGAGGCCTTCGTCCCCAAGCCCTTTTACGAGGTGCTGGCCCACTTGGTGACCGACAACAACGAGCGTTTCAGCGCCAAGTGGCTGCCCTCCGAGGCTTGCTTGCCGTGGCAGGACGAGGAGGGGCGGGTGCTCAACCGGGCGCTGGCCGCCAAGGTGGTGGAGCGGATCCAGGGGCAGTCCGCGCAGGTAGAGGAGGTGGAGGAGCAGGCCCGCAAGCAGGCGGCGCCGCTGCCCTACAACCTCTCCAGCCTGCAGATCGATGCGGCCAAGCGTTTCGGCATGGATGCCAAGCGGGTGCTGGATGTCTGCCAGAGCCTCTACGAGCGCCACAAGCTCATCACCTACCCCAGATCGGACAGTCGCCATCTGCCGAGCGAACACTTCAACCGGGCACCCCAGGTGCGGGAGGCGATCGCTGCCACGGCACCGGCGCTGGCCAGGGCGGTGAACGAGGCGGACGGCAGGATCCGCAGCAAGGCGTGGAACGACGGCAAGGTGGATGCCCACCACGCCATCATCCCCACCGAAAAGCGCGGCAACGAGGGGAGCCTGGGAGCCGACGAGGCCAAACTCTATGGCCTCATCGCCCGCCAGTACCTGCTGCAGTTCTATCCGCCGTTCGAGTACAACGACAGCAAGGTGCTGCTGCGCCTTGCCGGCGGCCTGTTCCAGGCCAAGGCGCGCCGCATCCTCAAGGCGGGCTGGAAGGCCTTGCTCGGGGTGGAGGAAGATGACGATGAAGAGAAAGCCGGCACTCTGCCCGCCCTGAAGAAGGGGGAGCAACTGCTTTGCGAGCGGGGGGAGTTGCTGGAGAAGATGACCCAGCCGCCCAAGCCATTCACCGACGCCACCCTGCTGGCGGCCATGACCGGCATCGCCCGCTACGTGCAGGATCCCGAGATCCGCAAGACCCTGCGGGAGACCGACGGCCTCGGCACCGAGGCGACCCGGGCCGGGATCATCGATCTGCTGTTCAAGCGCCGCTTCCTGGTGCGTCAGGGCAAGAACATCAAGGCGACGCCCACCGGACGAGCCCTGGTTCAGGCGTTGCCTGCCAGCGCCACCACGCCGGACATGACGGCGCTGTGGGAGCAGAGCCTCGGCCAGATCGCCGAGCGCCACGGCAGCTACCAGCAATTCATGGGGCCCCTGACCGAACAGCTGCACGGGCTGGTGGAGGGGGCCAGGCAGGATTCCGGCGCCAGCTTCAATGCCCTGCCAAAGACGGCGCCGGGGGCGGCCAAGCGACGCTTCACCCGACGCAAGAGCGCGGCCCCCACCAGCGCAGGTGGGGGTGGCCGCAAGAGCACGGGCAAGCGCTCGAGCGGGAGCAAGGCCGCCTGAGCTGACAAGCGTTGAACGCAAGAGAGGGGCCAGGGGCCCCTCTCTTCATTCGCTTGCATGCAAGGGATCACCCCGTGTAGACGCTCTCTTCCGGATAGCGGATCCGGGTCTCGCTCGGTCTGGAGAGCATGATTGCCAGGGTCAGCGGGCCGAGACGGCCGCAGATCATCACCAGCACCAGGATCAGCTTGCCCGGTTCGCTCAGGGAGGCAGTGATGCCGGTCGAGAGGCCGACGGTGGCAAAGGCCGAGACGGTCTCGAACATGATCTTGTCGAAAGAGTGTGACTCGGTGAGCATCAGCAGGAACATCGCCAGCATCAGCACCATGGTGCTGACGATGATGATGGCCAGCGATCGGGTCACTATCTGGGGGGAGAGGGTGCGGCCATAGGCGGTGACATGGGGCCGTTTGGTCAGGAAGGCCCGGGTCGCCAGCAGCACCACGGCGAAGGTCGTCACCTTGATACCGCCCCCCGTCGATGTCGCTCCGGCCCCGATGAACATCAGCATCATCATGAACAGCAGTGAGGCCGGCACCATCTGGCCGATGTCTATGGTATTGAATCCTGCGGTACGGGCGGTCGCAGACTGGAAGAAGGCGGCCAGTAGTTGACCGCTCAGATCGGCATTGCCGAAGGTGCCGGGATTGTTGTGCTCCAGCAGCCAGAACATCAGGGTGCCCAGCAGCAGCAGTGCAGGGGTCATTACCAGCATCAGCTTGCTGTGCAGTTTCAGCTTGCGCCAGCGACGGTGACGCACCAGATCGACGATGACGGTGAAGCCGACGCCGCCGAGGATGAGCAGGGCCGGAATGGTCAGGCTGATGATGGGGTCATCTCTATAGTCCATGAGATTGTTGGCAAACAGCGAGAAACCGGCGTTGTTGAAGGCGGATACCGCATGGAAAAAGCTGACGTAGAGGCCGTGGGACCACCCCATTTCGGGTACCCAGCGAATGGCCATGATGGCGGTGCCGATCAGCTGGGCAATCAGGGCAAACAGGACGATGCGCTTCACCAGCTGGACGATGTTGACCGACCCCTCCTGCCCCAGCGCCTCCTTGGCCAGTACCTGCTGGCGCAGGCCGACCCGTTTGCTGAACATGGCGATGAGCAGCAGGGTCATGGTCATCTGGCCCAGCCCGCCTATCTCCATCAGGATGAGCAGGATGATCTGTCCCTGCAGCGTGAAGGCCGTACCTGTATCCACCACCCCGAGACCGGTCACGCTGATGGCCGAGGTGGCGGTAAACAGGGCGTTGATGAAGGTGACCTCGCCCTTGTGGCTGGAGGGTTGAACCAGAAACAGGGTGCCGACCAGCAGGATGATGAGGAAGCTGCCGAGGATCAGCCTGGCTTCACTCCAGCGGGAGTTGTCCTCCCGATAGAGGGTGAAGGTGTAGTTGCTGCGCCAGTTGATCATAGGGTGTCGAGCCAGTGATCGATGGCGTGCTTGTTGCCGGCCAGGATCAGGATGTCACCGAGCTGCAGCTCCATCTTGCCGGTCAGCACGTTGTGCAGCACCTCACCGCGTTTGATGGCCAGCAGCTGGAAGTCGCTCTGCTGCAGCAGGTGTAGATCGGCTAGAGTGCGGGCGTTCTGTTGCAGACCGATCACGAACTCGGTCAGCACCATGTCGTGGCCCAGCTCCAGATAGTCGAACAGGCGGTTGTCCAGCATGCTCTGGGCTACCCGGCGTCCCATGTCCCACTCGGGGTTGATCACCTTGTCGGCACCCACCTTCTGCAGGATCTTGGCGTGAAACTTGTCGCGCGCCTTGACCCACACCTTCTTCACGCCGGCCTCTTTGAGCACGAGGGTGGTGAGGATGCTGGTCTCGAGGTTGTCGCCGATGGCGACGAAGACGATGTCGAAGCTGGCCAGCCCGAGTTCGGCGACCGTGGCCTCGTCGGTGGCATCGGCGACGATGACATGGTTGCACAGGGTGGCGATCTGGCGGGTCTTGCTCTCATCGATGTCGATGGCCAACACTTCGGCATCCTGCCGCTGCAGCTCTTCACACAGCGCACTGCCAAACAGGCCGAGACCGATGACGGCGAATTGGTTGTTCATTCATGCCTCCTCAGGGGGTCGAAGAAGTTACTCTACTCCAGCGGATTGAGTCCGAGAAGTCTGAGTCCGATCCGCACCCGGATTTTTCGTCCTGCACGATCTGGGGTAAACTGCGCCCCTGATCTTGTCGGGACACACAGATGAAACTCACCCCCCATGCCCCCTTGTCGACCCTCAACACCCTGGGCCTCGAGGCTCACTGCCTCTGGCTGGCAGAGGTGACCCAGCTCGATGACCTCGTGCAGCTGCGAGCCAGCGCCGAGCTGAGCGCCTTGCCGCGCCTGGTGCTGGGAGGGGGGAGCAACATCCTGTTTTGTGATGACTTTGCCGGCCTGGTGGTGCACAACGGCATGAAGGGGATCGCGGCTCATGACGAAGGCGAGCACTGGCTCCTGCATGTGGCGGCGGGCGAGAACTGGCACGAGCTGGTGTGCCATGCCCTGCGGCAGGGATGGCACGGATTGGAGAACCTGGCGCTGATCCCCGGCACCGTCGGTGCCGCCCCGGTGCAGAACATCGGGGCCTACGGGGTCGAGCTGGCCAGCGTCTGCGCCTACGTGGAAGCATTCAACTGGCAAAGCGGCGAGCTGGAGCGCATCGCCGCGGCCGACTGCCAATTCGGCTACCGTGACAGCATCTTCAAGCACGACTACCAGGACAGCCACTTCATCACCGCGGTCGGGTTGCGCCTGCCCAAGGCCTGGCGACCGGTTGCCGGTTATGGCCCCCTGGCCGCACTGGGTGAGGCTCCGACGGCGCAAGCCATCTTTGATACCGTCTGCGCCACCCGCATGGCCAAGCTGCCAGACCCGGCGATACTCGGCAACGCGGGCAGCTTCTTCAAGAACCCCGTGGTGCCCGCCGCACTGGCGGAGTCCCTCAAGCTGAAATACCCCCAGATGCCGCTCTATCCGGCGGGTGAAGGGCTGGCCAAGCTGGCGGCGGGGTGGCTCATCGATCAGTGCGGGCTCAAGGGCTTTGCCATCGGCCGCGCCGCTGTCCATCAGGAGCAGGCACTGGTGCTGGTCAACCTCGGTGGCGCCAGCGCCATGGAGCTGATCGCCCTGGCAGCCCATGTGCGCGACAGCGTGGAGCAGAAGTTCGGCGTGGCACTGGAGCATGAGGTGCGTTTCATGGGAGCACAGGGCGAGACCTGGCTGGACGAGGTGCTCTCATGACCCTGACTCCCATCAGACAGACCCTGATCGGCCTGCTGAGCGACGGCCAGTTCCACTCCGGTGAACAGCTTGGCGAGCAGCTCGGCATCAGCCGGGCGGCGGTGAGCAAACACATGGCGGCGCTCAAGGAGCTGGGGCTGGATCTGTTCAGCCTGACCGGCAAGGGCTATCGCCTGGCCGTGCCCATGGCGCTGTACGACGAGGCGCAGCTGCGGGCGCAGGCCCCCATGGCACCGGTGCACTGCTTCTCGGTGATCGACTCCACGAACCAGTATCTGCTGGAGCGCGTCAACCAGCTGAGCTCAGGCGAGAGCTGCCTGGCCGAGTGCCAGACCGCCGGGCGGGGGCGCCGTGGCAAGCCCTGGGTCTCCCCCTTCGGCTGCCAGCTGATCCTGAGCATGTACTGGCGGCTGGAACAGGGTATGGCGGCGGCCATGGGACTGAGTCTGGCGGTCGGGGTGGCCGTGGTGGAGGCGCTGGAATCCCTTGGCTACCCCGGGGTGGAGCTGAAGTGGCCCAACGATCTCTACTATCAGGGTCGCAAGCTGGCCGGCATTCTGGTGGAGATGAGCGGCAGTGCCGGGGCCAGCTGCCACCTGGTGATCGGGGTCGGCCTGAACCTGGCCATGCCACGGCAGCAGGGGGAGAAGATCGATCAGGCCTGGTCCGAGCTGCGCCACATCCAGCCTGAACTGGTGGATCGCAACCAGCTGGCCGCCTCCGTGCTGCTGCATCTGCAGCAGGCCATGCAGACCTTCGAACAGACGGGGCTGGCGAGTTTTGTCGAGGCGTGGAACCGGCTCGATCACTTTGCCGGTCAGCCGGTGAAGCTGCTGATGGGGGAGCAGGTGATCCGCGGGACGGCCCGGGGGATCGACGATCGCGGTGCCCTGCGTCTGGAGACGGAGGAGGGGATCAAGCTCTACCTGGGGGGGGAGATCTCCCTGCGCCGGGGCGACTGAGCACGCACTCATCCGCTCGGGATGCCAGACAAGAAGAGGGGGCCTGTGGGCCCCCTCTTCATTCTTAGCTGACTTAGCTGAGTGCTGAAGCTACTTGCGCAGCTTGATTTGCTCGATGGCGTGCTCGTTGCCCTTGGTCAGGATCAGGTTGGCGCGCTCCCGGGTCGGCAGTATGTTCTCGACCAGATTGACGTAGTTGATCTCTTGCCAGATCCCCGAGGCGACGGCCACCGCCTCCCCATCGCTGAGCTGGGCATAGTGATGGAAGTAAGAGTTGGGGTCGGAGAAGGCGCCGCTGCGAAACTTGAGGAAACGCTCTATGTACCAGCTCTTGAGCAGGTCAGCCTCGGCGTCCACGTAGATGGAGAAGTCGACAAAATCCGACACGAAGACGCGATGGGGATCCAGAGGATAATCCATGCCGCTCTGCAGCACGTTGAGCCCTTCCAGGATCAGGATGTCCGGCTGTTCCACCACCTTCTTCTCGTCGGGCAGGATGTCGTAGATGAGGTGGGAGTAGACGGGGGCCTCGACCTTCTCGTGGCCGGCACGAACATTGGCCACAAACTCCACCAGATGGCGGATGTCGTAGGATTCGGGGAACCCCTTTCGGCGCATCAGGCCGCGGGCCTCCAACTCCTTCTTGGAATAGAGAAAACCATCCGTGGTGATGAGTTCGACCTTGGGGTGCTCCGGCCAACGCTCCAGCAGCGCCTGCAGGATACGCGCCGTGGTGCTTTTGCCGCCCGCCACGCTGCCGGCGATGCTGATGATGTAGGTGCCCTTGCCGCGGGACTGGCCGAGAAACTGCTCCAGCACCCGGCTGCGGCGCTGCTTGGCCTTGACGTAGAGATTGAGCAGGCGGGAGAGGGGCAGATAGATCTCTTCCACCTCCCGCAATGACACCTTCTCGTTGATCCCGCGCAAGGTCTGCAGATCGTGCTCGGTCAGGGTCAGGGGGACCGCATCGCGCAATAACGCCCATTGTTCGCGGGTGAATTGCAAATAGGGGTTATGCTCTGTCGTCATGGTGTCATCACTGTTTCTTGGGCAGGGCGACCATACACCAAGGGGTCGGGAGCGACAAGGGACCTGTCCGGCCGTGACGGAGAAGGAGCGTTTTTTTGCATAGATCCCGGCAATAATGCACATTTTGCAAGGCGCAATGGTTGCATCCCCAAAATCCTTACCATAAAATGCGCGACGCTTGGATGTCTGTCGCCTATTTGCCCAGCAAAAGCGATAAAAACAACGGGTGCAAGCAGAATTACCGTTGTGGCATTTGTGCAACTGGAGGGGTTCCCGAGCGGCCAAAGGGATCAGACTGTAAATCTGACGGCTCTGCCTTCGAAGGTTCGAATCCTTCTCCCTCCACCATATTTCTCTGCGGTTTGAGTTCTTTGGGTTAGAGAAATGCGGGCATCGTATAATGGCTATTACCTCAGCCTTCCAAGCTGATGATGCGGGTTCGATTCCCGCTGCCCGCTCCAAGATGCTGATATGGCTCAGGTAATTCTGAAAGCCACACCCTAGGGTGAGTTCGGCAATCGAACCAGCCTGTCAGCACCAGCCTCTCTACTCCCCCTGATTCAAATCCATCATATAAACTGTTCTGTGGTTAGCTTGCCACCGCGTACTCAGCGTTAGTTTAGAGGGACGATCATGTCTAAAGAAAAATTTGAGCGTAATAAACCGCACGTTAACGTGGGTACCATCGGCCACGTTGACCACGGTAAAACCACCCTGACCGCCGCCATCACCAACGTGCTGGCCAAGCACTTCGGTGGTAAAGCTTTCGCCTTCGACCAGATCGACAAGGCACCGGAAGAGCGTGAGCGTGGTATCACCATCAACACCTCCCACGTAGAATACGACACCGCTACCCGTCACTACGCTCACGTAGATTGCCCGGGTCACGCCGACTACGTTAAAAACATGATCACCGGTGCTGCCCAGATGGACGGCGCAATCCTGGTAGTAGCAGCGACTGACGGCCCGATGCCGCAGACTCGTGAGCACATCCTGCTGGGTCGTCAGGTAGGCGTTCCGTACATCATCGTGTTCATGAACAAGTGCGACATGGTAGATGACGAAGAGCTGCTGGAACTGGTCGAGATGGAAGTTCGCGAACTGCTGTCCGAGTACGACTTCCCGGGTGATGACCTGCCGGTAGTACGTGGTTCCGCACTGAAAGCGCTGGAAGGCGAAGCTCAGTGGGAAGAGAAGATCCTGGAACTGGCTGGCCACCTGGACACCTACATTCCGGAGCCGGAGCGTGCCATTGACCAGCCGTTCCTGATGCCGATCGAAGACGTCTTCTCCATCGCTGGCCGTGGTACCGTAGTTACCGGTCGTGTAGAGCGCGGTATCGTTAAAGTTGGTGAAGAAGTGGAAATCGTTGGTATCAAAGATACCACCAAGACCACCTGTACCGGCGTTGAAATGTTCCGCAAACTGCTGGACGAAGGTCGTGCTGGTGAGAACGTTGGCGCCCTGCTGCGTGGCGTGAAGCGTGAAGACGTAGAGCGTGGTCAGGTACTGGCCAAGCCGGGCACCATCAAGCCGCACACCAAGTTCGAATCTGAAGTGTACGTGCTGTCCAAGGAAGAAGGTGGTCGTCACACCCCGTTCTTCAAGGGCTACCGTCCGCAGTTCTACTTCCGTACTACCGACGTGACCGGTACCATCGAACTGCCGGAAGGCGTAGAGATGGTAATGCCGGGCGACAACATCAAGATGGTTGTTACCCTGATTGCCCCGATCGCGATGGACGACGGCCTGCGTTTCGCCATCCGTGAAGGTGGCCGTACCGTAGGTGCTGGTGTTGTAGCCAAAGTTATCGCTTAATCTTGGCTTACATAAATAAAGCAAAGCCCCTATAATAGGGGCTTTCTTATGCAGGGGCGTAGTTCGAATTGGTAGAACAGCGGTCTCCAAAACCGATGGTTGCGGGTTCGAGTCCTGCCGCCCCTGCCATATACCTCGTCTCGTACGGGGCTTTTGTGTCTTTGGTTACGTCAGATACAGGTGGGTTGTATGAGTGTTAGTTCTGAGGATCAGGGCGGAAGCAAGGATACCCTGCTTTGGGGCCTGGTTTTCATCATCCTGATCGCGGCAGTTGCTGGAAACTGGTGGGTCGGTAAGCATTTTAATGATGTGAACGTCGCCTTGCGTGCATTGGGTGTATTGGTCGCTATCGCAGCGGCAGGGGTACTTGCTCTGCGTACAGTGAAAGGAAAAGCAACACTGGCTTTTGCTCGCGAGTCTCGCCTGGAAGTCCGCAAGGTCGTATGGCCAACCCGTCAGGAAGCCATTCAGACAACCCTGATTGTGCTGGCGGTGACCGCCGTGATGGGGCTGCTGCTGTTCGTTCTGGACGGCGCCTTGGTCTGGTTGGTCAACCTGATTACCGGTGTGTAAGGATAAGCCATGACTGAACAACGTGAACAACGTATGAGATGGTATGTCGTGCAGGCGTTTTCCGGCTATGAAGGCCGGGTTGCCAAGTCCCTGCGTGAACATATCAAGATGCATGGCATGGAAGACATGTTCGGTGAAGTGCTTGTCCCGACCGAAGAAGTGGTCGAGATGCGTGCCGGCCAGAAGCGCAAGAGTGAGCGCAAGTTTTTCCCAGGCTATGTCCTGGTCCAGATGGTGATGGATGAGACCACATGGCACCTGGTACGCAATGTACCGCGCGTCATGGGCTTCATCGGCGGTACCTCCGACCGTCCGGCTCCGATCTCCGATAAAGAAGCGGATGCCATCCTCAACCGTCTGCAAGATGCCCACGACAAACCGCGTCCGAAAACCCTGTTTGAACCGGGTGAGATGGTCCGGGTTGCCGATGGTCCGTTCGCCGACTTCAACGGTACTGTTGAAGAGGTGGACTACGAGAAGAGCCGCGTGAAGGTCTCCGTTCTGATCTTTGGCCGCTCAACACCGGTAGAACTGGATTTTGGTCAGGTCGAAAAAGGCTGATTAATCTCTGTTCGTTTAACGGTTGTCAGGGGCAGCGATTATCTCTATAATTCGCTGCCCCTTTATTTGTTGGGGAGCCGTTTGCAGGAGCATGTCTCCGAGGCGCTAGAACCCATTTTTGAGGTATTTTTGTAATGGCTAAGAAAGTCACAGCTTATATCAAGCTGCAAGTTAAGGCTGGCAGTGCTAACCCCAGCCCTCCCGTTGGTCCTGCTCTGGGTCAGCACGGCGTGAACATCATGGAATTCTGTAAGGCGTTCAACGCCCGTACAGAAAAGCTGGAAAAAGGTTCTCCGACTCCGGTCGTGATCACCGTTTACAGCGACCGTTCCTTCACCTTCGAAACCAAGACTCCGCCCGCTTCCTTCCTGCTGAAGAAAGCCGCTGGTATCCAGTCTGGTTCTGCCAAGCCGAACAAAGACAAGGTTGGTAAGGTGACTGTTGCCCAGCTGCAAGAAATCGCCAAGACCAAAGAGCCGGATATGACTGGTGCCGATCTGGATGCAAAAGTACGTTGCATCGCCGGTTCCGCTCGTTCCATGGGCCTGGTAGTGGAGGAGTAAGACAATGGCTAAACTGTCCAAGCGTATGCGCGTTATTCGCGAAAAAGTTGACGGTACCAAAGAGTACTCCATCAACGAAGCCATTGCCCTGCTGAAAGAACTGGCTACCGCCAAGTTCGTTGAGAGCGTTGACGTTGCTGTCAACCTGGGTATCGATGCTCGTAAATCCGACCAGAACGTACGTGGTGCAACTGTACTGCCGCACGGTACTGGCCGTGACATCCGTGTCGCTGTATTCACCCAGGGTGCCAATGCCGAAGCCGCCAAGGCTGCCGGTGCTGAACTGGTTGGTATGGATGACCTGGCTGAGCTGGTCAAGAAAGGCGAGATGAACTTCGACGTCGTGATCGCATCCCCGGATGCCATGCGCGTTGTTGGTCAACTGGGCCAAATCCTGGGCCCGCGCGGCCTGATGCCGAACCCGAAGGTTGGTACCGTAACTCCGAACGTAGCCGAAGCCGTCAAGAACGCCAAGGCTGGTCAGGTTCGTTACCGTAACGACAAGAACGGTATCATTCACACCACCCTGGGCAAAGTTTCCTTCAACGAAGTTCAGTTGAAAGAGAACTTGGAAGCTCTGCTGGTTGCCTTGAAGAAGGCCAAGCCGTCCTCCGCCAAGGGTGTATTCATCAAGAAAGTCAGCATCTCCACCACCATGGGTGCCGGTGTTGCCGTAGACCAAGCTTCTCTGGAAGCTCAGGCCTAATTGATGGGTTTTACAAGGCGCAAAATTTAATCTATAATTTTGCGCCTTGATTGGTTGGGGGTTTCGACCTCCGTCCAAGACCGCAGGAGGCTGCAAAGCCTTAATGTTTCCTGCGTAGACGGTGCCGGAAACCCAGCGAGAAAGATTCTTTCTCTTCTGGAATCCTGCTACCGCATCGTTCCCCTCTGTTGTAAAGGTAGGGGGGATGTGTCAGTACTGGGTCAATAGACCCGGATTCAATCCAGGAGTTAAGCCAATGGCATTGGGACTCGAAGACAAAAAGGCAATTGTTGCTGAAGTCAACGAAGCTGCCAAAGGCGCTCTTTCTGCAGTTGTAGCCGATTCTCGCGGCGTCACTGTAGAGAAGATGACCGTCCTGCGTAAGACCGCTCGTGAAGCTGGTGTGTATATGCGCGTTGTGCGTAACACCCTGCTGCGTCGCGCGGTAGAAGGTACCGAATACGAGTGCCTGAACGACGCATTTACCGGTCCTACCTTGATTGCTTTCTCCAACGAACACCCGGGCGCTGCCGCTCGTCTGTTCAAAGAGTTTGCCAAAGCGAACCAAAAGTTCGAAATCAAGGCTGGCGCTTTTAACGGTGAGTTTATCGCCGCAGCACAAATTGATCGTCTGGCCACGCTGCCGACCTACGAAGAAGCAATTGCGAAGTTGATGGCTACCATGAAGGAAGCCTCTGCTGGCAAGCTGGTTCGTACTATCGCTGCTGTTCGCGACCAGAAACAAGCTGCTGCTTGATTCTCGCCTATCTAGGCTGTTTGAGTTTATTCAACATCAGGAATTTTTGTCATGTCTATCACTAAAGACCAAATCATCGAAGCCGTTGCTTCCATGTCCGTAATGGAAGTTGTTGAGCTGATCGAAGCTATGGAAGAGAAGTTCGGTGTTTCTGCCGCTGCTGCCGTAATGGCCGGCCCGGCTGCTGCTGAAGCAGTAGAAGAGAAGACCGAGTTCGACGTAGTTCTGACTGCTGCTGGCGCCAACAAAGTTGCCGTCATCAAGGCCGTTCGTGGCGCTACCGGTCTGGGCCTGAAAGAAGCCAAGGACCTGGTAGAAGCTGCTCCGACCAATCTGAAAGAAGCCGTGTCCAAGGACGAAGCTGAAGCTCTGAAGAAAGAGCTGGAAGCTGCCGGTGCTTCTGTTGAGATCAAATAATCTGCATTTATGTAGATTAGCCTGATAAAACAGGCTAAGGCTGGTGAATCTTTATTCACCAGCCTTTTTGCGCTGTAGACTGAGAGTATTTCACACCGTTCACGACTCTCGGTGCACCAGCAATCCGGACCGCCTCATCGTCCGGGCCAACACAAAACGGTGTTGAGACAGAGCTGTCCCGTGGGGACAGAGTGGGTCACTTATCAGCGAGCTGAGGAACCCTATGGTTTACTCTTATACCGAAAAAAAACGCATACGTAAGGACTTCGGTAAGCGAGACCAGGTACTGGACACGCCTTATCTGTTGTCCATTCAGCTGGACTCCTTCAAGCAGTTCATCGAGGCTGACCCGGAAGGTGAGTACGGCCTAGAAGCCGCCTTCCGTAGCGTTTTCCCGATCACCAGTTACTCCGGTAGTGCTGAGCTTCAGTATGTCAGCTATCGCCTGGGTGAGCCGGTATTTGACGTAAAAGAATGCCAGATCCGTGGAGTGACCTACTCCGCGCCGCTGCGTGTCAAGCTTCGTATGGTTCTGTACGACCGTGAAGCAGCTGCCGGCACCGTCAAAGATATCAAGGAACAAGAAGTCTACATGGGCGAAATTCCGCTCATGACCGAAAACGGCACCTTTGTCATCAATGGTACCGAGCGGGTCATCGTCTCCCAGCTGCACCGCAGCCCGGGCGTCTTCTTCGACCACGATAAAGGCAAAACACATTCATCCGGTAAGGTGCTCTATAACGCTCGCGTTATCCCCTACCGCGGCTCCTGGCTGGACTTCGAGTTCGATGCGAAAGACAACCTGTTTGTCCGTATCGACCGTCGTCGTAAACTGCCAGCCTCCATTATTCTGCGCGCCCTGGACTTCAGTTCCGAAGAAATCCTGGCCACCTTCTTCGAGACTATCGGTTTCGAAGTGAAAGATGGCAAGTTGATGATGGATCTGGTGCCCGAGCGCCTGCGTGGCGAGACCGCGACCTTCGACATCATTGCCAATGGCGCCGTGGTGGTCGAGACAGGTCGTCGCGTCACTGCCCGTCACATCCGCCAGCTGGAAAAAGACGGCATCACCCAGATCGAGGTGCCGGTAGAGTATGTTGTTGGCAAAGTTGCTGCCAAGAACTACGCACATCCGCAGACTGGTGAAATGGTTGTGACTGCCAACCAGGCCCTGAGCCTGGAAGCGGTTGCCAACCTGTCCCAAGCCGGCTTCAAGCACTTCGAGGTTCTGTTCACCAACGAACTGGACCACGGTGCTTACATGTCCGAGACCCTGCGTATCGACTCCAGCTCCAGCCGCCTGGAAGCCCTGGTCGAGATCTATCGCATGATGCGTCCGGGCGAGCCGCCCACTCGCGAAGCCGCAGAGCAGCTGTTCGAGAACCTGTTCTTCTCTTCCGAGCGTTACGACCTGTCTACCGTGGGTCGGATGAAGTTCAACCGCCGTCTGGGTCGTGAAGACGAGACCGGCGTTGGCGTGCTGACCAAGGACGACATCGTCGAGGTCATGAAGCGCCTGATCGACATCCGTAACGGCAATGACGAGGTGGACGATATCGACCACCTGGGTAACCGTCGTATCCGTTCTGTCGGTGAAATGGCCGAGAACCAGTTCCGTGTCGGTCTGGTCCGTGTCGAGCGTGCGGTGAAGGAGCGCCTGTCTCTGGGCGATCTGGACACCCTGATGCCGCAGGATCTGATCAACGCCAAGCCGATCTCCGCCGCGGTCAAAGAGTTCTTCGGTTCCAGCCAGCTGTCCCAGTTCATGGACCAGAACAACCCGCTGTCCGAAGTGACCCACAAGCGTCGTATCTCCGCGCTGGGCCCGGGCGGTCTGACCCGTGAGCGTGCCGGCTTCGAAGTTCGAGACGTACACCCGACCCACTACGGTCGTCTGTGCCCGATCGAAACGCCGGAAGGTCCGAACATCGGTCTGATCAACTCGCTGTCCGTCTACTCCCGCACCAACGAGTACGGTTTCCTCGAGACCCCGTACCGCAAGGTGATCGACGGTGTGATCACCGACGAAGTGGATTACCTGTCTGCGATTGAAGAAGGCAAGTACGTGATCGCACAGGCCAACGCCGCGACCACCGAAGATGGCCGTCTGAAAGATGAATTGATCCCGTGCCGTCACAAGGGTGAATCCACCTTTATGAACGCCGACCAGATCCAGTATATGGACGTGAGCCCGCAACAGATCGTCTCTGTGGCAGCGGCCCTGATCCCGTTCCTGGAACACGATGACGCGAACCGCGCATTGATGGGTTCAAACATGCAACGTCAGGCCGTACCGACCCTGCGCGCTGACAAGCCGCTGGTAGGTACCGGTATGGAACGCGCCGTGGCCGTTGACTCCGGTGTAACCGTAGTGGCCAAGCGTGGCGGCATGATCGACTACGTCGACGCCTCCCGTATCGTTATCAAGGTCAATGAAGATGAGTTGCTGCCAGGCGAAGCCGGCATCGACATCTACAACCTGACCAAATACACCCGTTCCAACCAGAACACCTGTATCAACCAGCGCCCCTGCGTGATGCTGGGTGAGCCGGTGATGGCCGGTGACGTGCTGGCTGACGGCCCGTCCACCGACCTGGGTGAACTGGCGCTGGGTCAGAACCTGCGCGTCGCGTTCATGCCGTGGAACGGTTACAACTTCGAAGACTCGATCCTGGTGAACGAGCGCGTGGTTCAGGAAGATCGCCTGACCACCATCCACATTCAGGAACTGGCCTGTATCTCCCGTGACACCAAGCTGGGTCCGGAAGAGATCACTGCCGACATCCCGAACGTGGGTGAAGCCGCTCTGTCCAAGCTGGACGAGTCCGGTATCGTCTACGTGGGTGCCGAAGTGAAGGGCGGCGACATCCTGGTCGGCAAGGTGACCCCGAAGGGCGAGACCCAGCTGACCCCGGAAGAGAAGCTGCTGCGTGCCATCTTCGGTGAGAAGGCGTCCGACGTGAAGGACTCCTCCCTGCGCGTACCGAACGGTGTATACGGTACCGTGGTTGACGTGCAAGTCTTTACCCGCGATGGCGTGGAAAAAGACAAGCGCGCCAAAGAAATCGAAGAGATGCAGCTGAAGGAAGCGAAGAAGGACTTGACCGAAGAGTTCAAGATCCTGGAAGACGGCATTTTCGGCCGCTCCCGCAACCTGCTGCTGGCCGCCGGTTACAGCGAAGATCGTCTGAACAAGCTCGAGCGTTCCAAGTGGTTTGAACTGGCCATCGAAGATGAAGCCAAGCAAATCGAACTGGAGCAGATCGCCGAACAGCACGTTGAGCTGAAGGCCGAGTTTGACAAGAAGTTCGAGAACAAGCGTCGCAAGATCATCCAGGGTGACGATCTGGCGCCGGGCGTGCTGAAAATCGTCAAGGTTTATCTGGCAGTCAAGCGTCGCATCCAGCCGGGTGACAAGATGGCGGGCCGTCACGGTAACAAGGGTGTTATCTCCAAGATCTGCCCGGTCGAGGACATGCCTCATGACGAATACGGCCGTCCGGTCGACATCGTACTGAACCCGCTGGGCGTACCGTCTCGTATGAACATCGGTCAGATCCTCGAAGTGCACCTGGGTCTTGCGGCCAAGGGCATCGGCGAGAAGATCGACCGCATGATCAAAGAGCAGCGCGAGCTGCACGAGATGCGCGAGTTCCTGCAGCAGGTCTATGACCTGGGCGAGAAGGACTCCCAGCAAGTGAACATCGCCGAGCTGTCCGACGACGACGTGCGTACCCTGGTGGGTAACCTGCGTAAGGGTCTGCCGGTCGCTACGCCGGTCTTTGATGGTGCCAAAGAGCGCGAAATCAAGGCCCTGCTGAAGCTGGCCGATCTGCCGGAATCCGGTCAGATCTCCCTGTTCGACGGTCGTACCGGTAACGCCTTCGAGCGTAAGGTCACCGTGGGTTACATGTACATGCTGAAGCTGAACCACCTGGTAGACGACAAGATGCATGCGCGTTCTACCGGTTCCTACAGCCTGGTTACCCAGCAGCCGCTGGGTGGTAAGGCGCAGTTCGGTGGTCAGCGGTTCGGTGAGATGGAAGTGTGGGCCCTGGAGGCTTACGGTGCGGCATATACCCTGCAGGAAATGCTGACCGTCAAGTCTGACGATGTGAACGGCCGTACCAAGATGTACAAGAACATCGTGGATGGCGACCACCGTATGGAGCCGGGCATGCCCGAATCCTTCAACGTACTGCTGAAGGAAATCCGCTCTCTGGGTATCAACATCGAGCTGGACGAAGAGTAAGAGCTCGCTCTTATTGTTCGAGAATTGACGTGGGCGCCCCGCTGTTTCGGCAGCAGGGGCGCCGAGGTTAGACTCCTGACAGGGGAAACACGTGAAAGACTTACTCAAGTTTTTGAAGGCTCAGACCAAGACCGAAGAGTTTGACAGTATCAAGATCGGTCTGGCCTCTCCTGACATGATCCGCTCCTGGTCATTCGGTGAGGTCAAAAAGCCTGAGACCATCAACTACCGGACTTTCAAGCCGGAGCGTGATGGTCTGTTCTGCGCCCGTATCTTCGGACCGGTGAAGGACTACGAGTGTCTGTGCGGCAAGTACAAGCGCCTGAAACACCGTGGTGTGATCTGTGAGAAGTGCGGCGTAGAAGTGACCCAGACCAAGGTCCGTCGTGAGCGTATGGGCCACATCGAGCTGGCCAGCCCGACTGCCCACATCTGGTTCCTGAAGTCCCTGCCGTCCCGTATCGGTCTGCTGCTGGACATGACCCTGCGTGACATCGAGCGCGTGCTGTATTTCGAATCCTATGTAGTGATCGAACCCGGCATGACCAACCTCGAGCGCAGCCAGATGCTGTCCGAAGAGAACTATCTGGACGCACTGGAAGAGTGGGGCGACGAATTCGACGCCAAGATGGGTGCCGAGGCCATTCTGGCCCTGCTGCGCGCCATCGATCTGGAAGGCGAAGTCAAAGCCATGCGTGAGGAGCTGGATCAGACCAACTCCGAGACCAAGCGCAAGAAGACCACCAAGCGTCTGAAGCTGATGGAAGCCTTCCTGCAATCCGGCAACAAGCCGGAGTGGATGATCATGACAGTGCTGCCCGTGCTGCCGCCGGACCTGCGTCCGCTGGTACCGCTGGACGGCGGCCGTTTCGCGACCTCCGATCTGAACGATCTGTACCGTCGCGTGATCAACCGTAACAACCGACTGAAGCGTCTGCTGGACCTGGCGGCTCCGGACATCATCGTGCGCAACGAAAAGCGCATGCTGCAAGAGTCCGTGGATGCCCTGCTGGACAACGGCCGTCGTGGCCGTGCCATCACCGGTTCCAACAAGCGCCCGCTGAAATCCCTGGCCGACATGATCAAGGGTAAGCAAGGTCGTTTCCGTCAGAACCTGCTGGGTAAGCGTGTCGACTACTCCGGTCGTTCCGTTATCACCGTAGGTCCAACTCTGCGTCTGCATCAGTGCGGTCTGCCGAAGAAGATGGCGCTGGAGCTGTTCAAGCCCTTCATCTATGGCAAGCTGGAATCCCGTGGCTTGGCGACTACCATCAAGGCCGCCAAGAAGATGGTGGAGCGCGAAGAAGCCGTCGTTTGGGACATCCTGGACGAAGTGATCCGCGAACACCCGGTCCTGCTGAACCGTGCACCGACCCTGCACCGTCTGGGTATCCAGGCGTTCGAGCCGACCCTGATCGAAGGCAAGGCCATCCAGCTGCACCCGCTCGTCTGTGCCGCCTATAACGCGGACTTCGACGGTGACCAGATGGCGGTCCACGTACCGCTGACCCTGGAAGCCCAGCTGGAAGCGCGCGCGCTGATGATGTCCACCAACAACATCCTGTCGCCCGCCTCCGGTGAGCCGATCATCGTTCCTTCCCAGGACGTGGTCTTGGGTCTGTACTACATGACCCGTGCCCGCATCAACGCGAAGGGCGAAGGCATGGTGCTGTCCGGTCCGAAAGAGGCCGAGAAGGTGTACCGCGCCGGCCTGGCCGACCTGCACGCACGCGTCAAGTGCCGCATCACCGAGTACGTGAAGAACGAAGCCGGTGAACTGGTTGCCAAGACCGAGATGAAGAACACCACCGTTGGTCGTGCGATCCTGAGCCTGATCCTGCCGAAAGGCATGGAGTACGCCCTGATCGACGAGCCGAAGGTACTGACTGCCGCCGAACAGGCCGATCTGGATGCCAACCCGCAGAACTGGATCAAGTGCGTCTCCAACAAGGCGCTGGGCAAGAAGCTGATCTCTCGTCTGCTGAACACCTGCTACCGCAAGCAGGGCCTGAAGGACACCGTCATCTTCGCTGACCAGCTGATGTATACCGGTTTCCACTACGCGGCCCTGTCCGGTGCGTCCGTTGGTATCGATGACATGGTCATCCCGGATGCCAAGAAGGACATCATCGCCGCAGCCGAAGCCGAAGTTGCCGAGATCCAGGACCAGTTCCTGTCCGGTCTGGTGACCGCGGGCGAACGCTACAACAAGGTTATCGATATCTGGGCCAGCGCAAACGATCGCGTCTCCAAGGCCATGATGGATAACCTTTCCAAGGAGCGTAACGTCAACTCCCTGGGCGATGAGGAAGAGCAGGCCTCCTTCAACAGCATCTTCATGATGGCCGACTCCGGTGCGCGGGGTTCCGCCGCCCAGATCCGTCAGCTGGCCGGTATGCGTGGCCTGATGGCGAAGCCGGATGGCTCCATCATCGAAACGCCGATCGTGGCGAACTTCCGTGAAGGTCTGAACGTACTGCAGTACTTCATCTCCACTCACGGTGCTCGTAAAGGTCTGGCGGATACCGCACTGAAGACTGCGAACTCCGGTTACCTGACCCGTCGTCTGGTTGACGTGGCCCAGGACATGGTGATCACCGAGGACGATTGCGGCACTACCGACGGTCTGTGGATGACTCCGCTGATCGAGGGTGGCGACGTGGTCGAGCCGCTGCGTGAGCGTGTGCTGGGTCGTGTGGTGGCTGAAGACGTCATCAAGCCGGGTACCGAGGATGAAGTGCTGGTAGCGCGCAACACCCTGCTCGACGAGCAGCTGTGTGACCTGCTGGAGCGCAACTCCGTCGACCGCGTGAAGGTACGTTCTGCCATCACCTGTGAGACCGACTTCGGTAACTGTGCTCACTGCTACGGCCGTGATCTGGCCCGTGGTCACCTGGTTAACAAGGGTGAGGCTGTCGGTGTTATCGCCGCCCAGTCCATCGGTGAGCCGGGTACCCAGCTGACGATGCGTACCTTCCACATCGGTGGTGCCGCATCCCGAGCGGCTGCCGAGAGCAGCATCCAGGTCAAGAACACCGGTAGCATCAAGCTGCAGAACGCCAAGTTCGTTCTGAACAACTCTGACAAGCTGGTTATCACCTCTCGTTCTACCGAGCTGACCATCATGGACGAGATGGGCCGTACCAAGGAAAGCCACAAGCTGCCTTACGGTTCCGTCCTGGAAGTGAAGGATGGCGAGGCCGTGAACGCCGGTGATACCGTCGCGAACTGGGACCCGCACACCCACCCGATCATCACCGAAGTAGCGGGTCGCCTGCACTTCGAACACATGATCGATGGTGTGACCATCACTCGTCAGACCGACGAGCTGACCGGTCTCTCTTCCATCGTCGTGCTGGACGTCAACGAGCGTCCGAGCGCCGGTAAAGAGATGCGTCCGACCGTGAAACTGGTCGACCTGAACGGCAAGGACGTGATGATCCCGGGTACCGACGTGCCCGCCCAGTACTTCCTGCCGGGCAAGGCGATCGTGAACCTGGAAGATGGTGCCAACGTGGGCGTGGGTGACGCGGTTGCGCGTATCCCGCAGGAGTCCAGCGGTACCAAGGACATCACCGGTGGTCTGCCGCGCGTTGCGGATCTGTTCGAAGCACGTCAGCCGAAAGAGCCGGCCATCCTGGCCGAGATCTCCGGCACCATCTCCTTCGGGAAAGAGACCAAGGGCAAGCGCCGTCTGGTCATCACCCCGACCGACGGTGGCGAGATCTACGAAGAGATGATTCCGAAGTGGCGTCACCTCAACGTGTTCGAAGGTGAAAAAGTTGAGAAGGGTGAAGTACTGGCGGACGGTCCCGAGTCTGCACACGACATCCTGCGTCTGCGCGGTATCAGCCCGGTCGCCAACTACATCGCCAACGAAGTGCAGGACGTTTACCGTCTGCAAGGCGTTAAGATCAACGACAAGCACATCGAAGTCATCGTTCGTCAGATGCTGCGCAAGTGCGAGATCCTGAGCGCCGGCGACACCGACCTTATCGAAGGCGAGCAGGTTGAAGTGGCTCGCGTGAAGATTGCCAACCGTAAACTGGTTGCCGAAGGCAAGACCCCAGCTACCTACCGTCATATCCTGATGGGGATTACCAAGGCATCTTTGAGCACCGAGTCCTTCATCTCCGCGGCTTCCTTCCAGGAAACCACCCGCGTGCTGACCGAAGCTGCCGTTGGCGGCAAGCGCGACGAGCTACGTGGCCTGAAAGAGAACGTGATCGTGGGTCGTCTGATCCCGGCTGGTACCGGCTTTGCCTACCACCACAGCCGGATCAACCAGCGTGCCGCCGCAGCCCGTGCTGTAGGCGTACCGCAGGTGACTGCCGATGAGGCTCAGCAAAACCTGGCAGATCTGCTGAACGCAGCTGACGGTTTTGACGAAGAGTAATCTTCCGCTGCCGTGATTGAAAAGGGCCCCTTCTAGGGGCCCTTTTTTCGTTCTGCGCCCGGCCGCCAGCCTGCACCGGGCTGGGGCAGGGGATGATCCAGTGCAAGGTTATAGAGCAAAAAATCAAAAAAAGTTGACATTGCCCCCCCGCAATTGAAAACTCGGGAAAGTTGAATGGGTATTACAGGGGTAGAACATGGCTGTCGGTATCGAGGAAGTACTGCTTCCCGAAGAGCAACTGAGCGGTCGCGCTTTTACAGACGAAGACAGGGAATTGTTGCGTTCATATGGGGGCCTCATCGAAGGCCTTGCCGATCTGTTCGGCAAGCACTGCGAGGTGGTGCTCCACTCCCTGGAAAATCTGCATGAGTCCGTGATCCAAATCGCGAATGGTTTCAATACGGGTCGTACGCTGGGGGCGCCGATCACCGATCTGGCTCTGCGCATGCTCAAGGACATCGAGAGCACGGGCCAGGATCACACCCAGAGTTATTTTGCCCGCAGCAGGACCGGCGCTCTGATGAAGTCGAGCACCATCGCCATTCGTAATCGCGACAAACAGGTGATTGGCCTTATCTGCATCAACCTGCACATCAATGCGCCTTTCCACGAGTTCGTGGCCGAGTTCTTCCCGACCCCACAGCAGGTCGAGCGCCAGTCGCCAGAGACCTTTGCCAACAGCGTCGAGGAGCTGGTCGCCCAGACGGTGGACAACACCATCGACGAGATCAATCGCGATCCCTCCGTGGCCAACAACGCCAAGAACCGTTTTATCGTGACCCAGTTGTTCGAGAAGGGCATATTTGATATCAAGGACTCGATCAACCTGGTCGCCGACAAGCTGAATATTTCCAAACATACCGTGTATCTCTACATCCGACAGCGCAAGCAGGGTGAAGAAGAGAGCGAGTAAGCGCCATAGATAGGGGATAGATAACAATGGCTAAAGAAGTGATTGCAACCGACAAGGCGCCTGCCGCAATTGGCCCTTATGTTCAGGGAACCAAGCTGGGTGAGCTGGTCTTCACCTCGGGGCAGATCCCGCTCGATCCGGCCACCATGGACATCGTCGCCGGTGGCATCGAAGCTCAGGCCGAACAGGTGATGAAGAACCTGGTTGCCGTCTTGAAGGCCGCAGGGGCGGACACCAGCAAGGTGCTCAAGACCACCTGCTTCCTCAGCGACATGAACAACTTCGTGGCCTTCAACCAGGTGTATGCCCGCTACTTCGGCGAGTCCGCCCCGGCACGCTCCTGTGTGGAGGTCGCGCGTCTGCCCAAGGATGTCCTGGTCGAAGTTGAAGCCATCGCTTACGTCTAAGGCGCAGCCATTGGTACAAGCCCCTCCCAGGAGGGGCTTTTTCGTCTGTGAGGTAAAATGAATGCAGATCTGTGCAGGAGTCCGGATATGAGTCTGAGCTTTGCCCTGCTGGTCACTGGGCCCGCCTATGGCACTCAGACGGCCAGCACCGCCTACCGCTTTGCCCTGAGCCTGATCGAGCAGGGTCACCGTTTGTCCCACCTGTTTTTCTATCAGGATGGTGTGCATAACGGCAGTGGCTTGCATGCCCCGGCCAGCGATGAGACCGATCTGGTGTCGCTGTGGCGCGATCTGGCCGTGGCTCAGGGGATTGCAATCGATGTCTGTGTCGCCGCGGCTATGCGGCGCGGGGTGCTCGATGAGACGGAGTCGAAGAGTGCAGGGAAAGCCCAGTTCAACCTGCAGGCACCGTTTCGTCTGAGCGGTCTGGGTCAGCTGGCAGAAGCCAGTCTGACCGCCGATCGCTTCGTCCAGTTCTAGGGGTGTGAGATGAGCAAGATTGCCTTTATATGCCGTCGTGGCCCCCACGGCACGGCGAGTGGTCGGGAAGGGCTGGATGCCTTGCTGGCAACGTCGGCCCTGACGGAATCCCTGGCCCTGTTCCTGTTGGAAGACGGTGTCTTGCAGCTGGTCAGGGAGCAGTCGCCACAGGGGATATTGCAGCGTCACTATGCCCCGACCTTCAAGATGCTGGAACTGTATGACATCGAAGAGGTCTATGTCTGTGCGGCGTCGTTGGCCGAACGCGGACTGACCGAGGCGGATCTGCTGATCCCCGTGACCGTGTTGTCTCCCGCGCAGATCCGACGCGCCTGGGATGACTGCACCACACACATCGGCTTCTGAGGTGCCCATGATACAGATGGTGTTGAATTCCCCCTTCCTGACCCAGGATCTCGAGCAGGCGCTGCGTTATCGTCGGGAAGAGGACTTGTTGGTGCTGATGCAGGACGCCGTGGTGGCCACGGTCGCCCCAGCGTGGTGTGAGCGTTTGGCGGGCATTCCACTCTACGTCATACAGGAAGACCTGCAGGCGAGGGGATTGTCATCCGGGATCGGGATGGAGCTCGATATGCCCGGCCTGATCAGGTTGATCGCCGAGCATGGATCGCCGCAGACCTGGGCCAGCTAGTTTGTGTTTTCACGTTATAACTCAGGTGCTTAGCATAATGGTGACGGACTGTCATTTGCCATTTTGGTGCACAAATTGTATAAATCTTGACTCCCCAGACAACAGGGCATAAAATTTCGCGTCCCCGTATCTGCGGGGAGGATTTTTCACACGTTTATGAAGTCATTATCAGGAGCCTTTTGATGGCAACTATTAACCAGTTGGTTCGCAAGCCACGCACCAAGCTCGTTGTGAAAAGCAACGTGCCGGCGTTGGAAGCGTGCCCTCAGAAGCGTGGCGTATGCACCCGTGTATACACCACCACCCCGAAGAAGCCTAACTCTGCACTGCGTAAAGTATGCCGTGTACGTCTGACCAACGGCTTCGAAGTCACCTCCTACATCGGCGGTGAAGGTCACAACCTGCAAGAGCACTCTGTTGTTCTGATCCGTGGCGGTCGTGTAAAAGACTTGCCAGGTGTTCGTTATCACACTGTTCGTGGTGCGTTGGACTGTGCCGGTGTTAAAGACCGTAAGCAGGCTCGCTCCAAGTACGGCGTGAAGCGTCCGAAAGCTTAATGGTTCTCCGTTAAGTAAGGCCAAACGTTAATTCGTTTCTAGTTAGATAACTTTCTAGTTTTGGGTAACCCCTGAAGTTACGGAGAATTTGAAATGCCAAGACGTCGTGTTGTTGGTCAGCGTAAAATCCTGCCGGATCCCAAGTTCGGATCTGAGCTGCTGGCTAAATTTGTCAACGTAGTAATGGTTGACGGTAAGAAATCTGTTGCAGAAGCCATCGTATATGGCGCCCTGGACATCATTGCCACCAAATCTGGCAAAGAGCACCTGGCCCTGTTCGAAGTCGCTCTGGACAACATTCGTCCGGCGGTCGAGGTTAAATCTCGTCGCGTCGGTGGTGCAACCTATCAGGTGCCGGTAGAAGTTCGTCCGGTACGTCGCAATGCCCTGGCAATGCGCTGGTTGGTTGATGCCGCTCGTAAACGTGGTGAAAAATCAATGGCTCAGCGTTTGGCTGGCGAGCTGCTGGATGCCGCTGAGAATAAGGGTTCGTCTGTCAAGAAACGTGAAGACGTTCACCGTATGGCTGAAGCGAACAAGGCCTTCGCTCACTTCCGCTGGTAATCCGCTTGCGCAGGGTCTTTTGGCTCTGCGCACCTTTAATTATCTGGGGACAAGTGCCCTAGTAAGAGGATGACAATGGCTCGTACAACCCCCATTGAGCGTTATCGTAATATCGGTATCTCCGCTCACATCGACGCCGGTAAGACTACTACTACCGAGCGCGTTCTGTTTTACACCGGTGTAAGTCACAAGATCGGTGAAGTTCACGATGGCGCCGCCACCATGGACTGGATGGAACAGGAACAAGAGCGTGGTATCACCATCACCTCCGCCGCGACCACCGCTTTCTGGTCCGGTATGGGTAAACAGTTCCAACCGCACCGTATCAACATCATCGATACCCCGGGCCACGTTGACTTTACTATCGAAGTAGAGCGTTCCATGCGTGTTCTGGATGGCGCCGTGATGGTGTACTGTGCCGTAGGTGGCGTACAGCCCCAGTCTGAAACCGTATGGCGTCAGGCTAACAAGTACAAGGTTCCCCGTATCGCGTTCGTCAACAAGATGGACCGTACCGGTGCCAACTTCCTGCGCTGCGTTGAGCACATCAAGACCCGTCTGAAAGGCAACCCGGTTCCGCTGCAACTGAACATCGGTTCAGAAGAGAACTTCAAGGGCGTTATCGACCTGGTCAAGATGAAAGCCATCAACTGGAGCGAAGCTGACCAAGGCGTTTCCTTCGACTACGAAGATGTGCCGGCCGAGCTGCTGGAACAAGCGCAAGAAATGCGCATGAACCTGGTTGAAGCCGCTGCTGAAGCGTCTGAAGACCTGATGGAAAAATACCTGGGTGGTGAAGAACTGACTGAAGAAGAGATCAAGAAGGCTCTTCGTCAGCGTGTTCTGAACAACGAAATCATCCTGGTTACCTGTGGCTCCGCGTTCAAGAACAAGGGCGTACAGGCCATGCTGGATGCCGTGGTCGAGTACCTGCCGGCTCCGACCGACGTTGCTGCTATCGACGGTTTGAAGCTGGACGGCGAGACCAAGGACGAGCGGCACGCTTCCGATGACGAGCCGTTCTCTGCTCTGGCGTTCAAGATTGCTACCGACCCGTTCGTAGGCAACCTGACCTTCTTCCGCGTTTACTCCGGTGTGGTTAACTCCGGTGACTCCGTGCTGAACTCCGTTAAAGAGAAGCGCGAGCGTTTTGGCCGTATCGTTCAGATGCACGCCAACAAGCGTGAAGAGATCAAAGAAGTTCGCGCAGGCGACATCGCTGCTGCCATCGGCCTGAAGGACGTCACCACCGGTGACACCCTGTGTGACGAAAACGCACCGATCATCCTGGAGCGTATGGAATTCCCGGAGCCGGTAATCTCCATCGCCGTTGAGCCGAAATCCAAGGCTGACCAGGAGAAGATGGGTCTGGCTCTGGGCCGTCTGGCTCAGGAAGATCCGTCCTTCCGCGTATGGACCGACGAAGAATCTGGCCAAACCATCATCGCCGGTATGGGTGAGCTGCACTTGGACATCATCGTTGACCGTATGCGTCGCGAGTTCAAGGTAGAAGCCAACGTAGGTAAGCCGCAGGTTGCCTACCGTGAAACCATCCGCAACACCGTCAAGGACATCGAAGGCAAGCATGCCAAGCAGTCCGGTGGTCGTGGTCAGTACGGTCACGTCGTTATCGACATGTACCCGCTGGAAGAAGGCAAAGCCTACGAATTCGTCAACGACATCAAGGGTGGCGTCATTCCGGGTGAATTCATCCCGGGTGTTGACAAGGGTATCCGCGAGCAGCTGAAGTCCGGCCCGCTGGCAGGTTATCCGGTAATGGATCTGGGTGTGCGTCTGCACTTCGGTTCCTACCACGATGTCGACTCTTCCGAACTGGCGTTCAAGATCGCTGCTTCTCTGGCGTTCAAGGCTGGCTTCATGAAGGCCAACCCGGTACTGCTCGAGCCGATCATGAAGGTCGAAGTCGAGACTCCGGAAGACTACATGGGCGACGTGATCGGTGACCTGAACCGTCGTCGCGGCCTGATCGAAGGCATGGAAGATGGCCCGTCCGGCAAGATCGTACGTGCTCTGGTGCCGCTGGCCGAAATGTTCGGTTACGCGACCTCCCTGCGTTCTGCTACCCAGGGTCGTGCTTCCTACGCCATGGAATTCGCCAAGTATCACGATGCCCCGACCAACGTCGCCCAGGCCGTGATCGAAGAGCGCAAATCCAAGTAATTTAAGATTCCCCGCCTACGACGGTAGGCGGGTTTAACCTAGAAGGACTACGTCGTGTCTAAAGAAAAATTTGAGCGTAATAAACCGCACGTAAACGTCGGCACCATCGGCCACGTTGACCACGGTAAAACCACCCTGACCGCCGCCATCACCAACGTGCTGGCCAAGCACTTCGGTGGTAAAGCTTTCGCCTTCGACCAGATCGACAAGGCACCGGAAGAGCGTGAGCGTGGTATCACCATCAACACCTCCCACGTAGAATACGACACCGCTACCCGCCACTACGCTCACGTAGATTGCCCGGGTCACGCCGACTACGTTAAAAACA
>NZ_CP077363.1:1655000-1722500 GCF_019048365.1 Aeromonas sp. FDAARGOS 1415
AGACCGCCGGCTAAGGTCCCAAAGTTCTGGTTAAGTGGGAAACGATGTGGGAAGGCTCAGACAGCTAGGATGTTGGCTTAGAAGCAGCCATCATTTAAAGAAAGCGTAATAGCTCACTAGTCGAGTCGGCCTGCGCGGAAGATGTAACGGGGCTCAAACCAGGCACCGAAGCCGCGGATTCACGCTAAGCGTGAGTGGTAGGGGAGCGTTCTGTAAGTCTGCGAAGGTGTATCGAGAGGTATGCTGGAGATATCAGAAGTGCGAATGCTGACGTAAGTAACGATAAAGGGGGTGAAAAGCCTCCTCGCCGGAAGACCAAGGGTTCCTGTCCAACGTTAATCGGGGCAGGGTGAGTCGACCCCTAAGGCGAGGCCGAAAGGCGTAGTCGATGGGAAGCAGGTTAATATTCCTGCACGACTTGTAATTGCGATGGGGGGACGGAGAAGGCTAGGTGGGCCAGGCGACGGTTGTCCTGGTGAAAGTGCGTAGGTGGTGTTTCTAGGCAAATCCGGAGACACAACACTGAGACACGAGACGAACACACTACGGTGTGGAAGCCATTGATGCCCTGCTTCCAGGAAAAGCCTCTAAGCTTCAGATTACAAGTCATCGTACCCCAAACCGACACAGGTGGTCGGGTAGAGAATACCAAGGCGCTTGAGAGAACTCGGGTGAAGGAACTAGGCAAAATAGTACCGTAACTTCGGGAGAAGGTACGCTCTTGTTGGTGAAGTCCCTTGCGGATGGAGCTGACGGGAGTCGCAGTGACCAGATGGCTGGGACTGTTTATCAAAAACACAGCACTCTGCAAACACGAAAGTGGACGTATAGGGTGTGACACCTGCCCGGTGCCGGAAGGTTAATTGATGGGGTTAGCGCAAGCGAAGCTCTTGATCGAAGCCCCGGTAAACGGCGGCCGTAACTATAACGGTCCTAAGGTAGCGAAATTCCTTGTCGGGTAAGTTCCGACCTGCACGAATGGTGTAACCATGGCCATGCTGTCTCCACCCGAGACTCAGTGAAATCGAATTCGCCGTGAAGATGCGGTGTACCCGCGGCTAGACGGAAAGACCCCGTGAACCTTTACTACAGCTTGGCACTGAACATTGAACCTACATGTGTAGGATAGGTGGGAGGCTTTGAAGGCGTGACGCCAGTTGCGCTGGAGCCGTCCTTGAAATACCACCCTTGTATGTTTGATGTTCTAACGCAGGGCCCTGAATCGGGCTCGCGGACAGTGCCTGGTGGGTAGTTTGACTGGGGCGGTCTCCTCCCAAAGAGTAACGGAGGAGCACGAAGGTTGGCTAATCCTGGTCGGACATCAGGAGGTTAGTGCAATGGCATAAGCCAGCTTAACTGCGAGACGGACAGGTCGAGCAGGTACGAAAGTAGGTCATAGTGATCCGGTGGTTCTGAATGGAAGGGCCATCGCTCAACGGATAAAAGGTACTCCGGGGATAACAGGCTGATACCGCCCAAGAGTTCATATCGACGGCGGTGTTTGGCACCTCGATGTCGGCTCATCACATCCTGGGGCTGAAGTCGGTCCCAAGGGTATGGCTGTTCGCCATTTAAAGTGGTACGCGAGCTGGGTTCAGAACGTCGTGAGACAGTTCGGTCCCTATCTGCCGTGGGCGTTGGATGATTGAAGGGAGTTGCTCCTAGTACGAGAGGACCGGAGTGAACGAACCTCTGGTGTTCGGGTTGTCACGCCAGTGGCACTGCCCGGTAGCTAAGTTCGGAATCGATAACCGCTGAAAGCATCTAAGCGGGAAGCGAGCCCTGAGATGAGTCATCCCTGACCCCTTGAGGGTCCTAAAGGGCCGTTGGAGACCACAACGTTGATAGGTGGGGTGTGTAAGCGCGGCGACGTGTTGAGCTAACCCATACTAATTACCCGTGAGGCTTAACCATACAACACCCAAGAAGTGTTTCGAGCCTTGTAACGAATACGAAACTACTTACATCAGCTTTCTCAGATTGAAGAATTTGCCTGGCGGCAATAGCGCAGTGGAACCACCTGACCCCATGCCGAACTCAGAAGTGAAACGCTGTAGCGCCGATGGTAGTGTGGCATTCGCCATGCGAGAGTAGGACACTGCCAGGCACCCAATTAAACAGTGATGTGCAAAATCACGTTACTGGCTGCGAGGATGACACCTCAGAAGAAGCGGCAAAAGATTTAGCGCAAGCTAACCGAATGCGGAGCGGTAGTTCAGTCGGTTAGAATACCGGCCTGTCACGCCGGGGGTCGCGGGTTCGAGTCCCGTCCGCTCCGCCACTAAATTGAAAGGCCTTCCCTGACGGGAAGGCCTTTTTACTATCTGATATTTTTAATCGCGAAGCGCCCGGCTCCCCGGCAGTTCTGTTACAAACAAGAAGCCCAGTCGAAAGACTGGGCTTTTTTCTTTTCTTTTCGATTCCATGTCCTGCTCCTTCCCGACTGGGAGTGCCCCGCTAGTAGTAGATGCAGAGCCAGACGGTGGCTTCGGTAGGATGGGTCCACTCCACCCTGTGCTGAAGGTGGGCGGGGATATTGATGTAGTCCCCTGGCCCCAGATGTGCACGCTCCTGTTCCCCGGTATCCGGTGTGATGAAGACCAGGATGGCCTCCCCCTGTACCAGCAGTACCCATTCGTGTTCATCCTGATCGAACCACTCCCCAGAAGGGGTCTGATGCCCCAGAGAGAGGATGCGTTCGATGCGAAAGTGGTTGGTGCTGACCAGGTCCGTGAACACTTCATTGGGCAGGGGGGAGGGGGTCTTGCCAAACAGATTGCCTGTGTGCATGGGCTGCTCTCCGGTGGATGGGCGGGTGATTAGTTAAGAGTGTAGAGGCTGATGGTGAGACCTCGGCACACAAGTTGTGGTCTCCATTGAGGCTGCAAATGGAAAAGTTCGGGAAAAAGGTGGCTGATCCGCTGTAATTTCGCCAAATTCTTGCTATTTTGCGCGCCATTACGCAAACGATTTCCTTCACACTTTCAGGATGAGTTATGGCAACGCAAGAAATGACGGCCCGTACCGGCAACGGCGGATTTCTGGACTCCTATTTTTCCATCACCCAGCGTGGCAGTACCGTGCGCCAGGAACTGGTCGCGGGGCTGACCACCTTCCTGGCTATGGTCTACAGCATCATAGTGGTGCCGAACATGCTGGGGGCCGCCGGCTTTGAGCAGGGGCCTGTCTTTGTGGCCACCTGTCTGATCGCCGCCTTCGGCTCCCTGTTGATGGGTCTGTGGGCCAAGCTGCCGATGGCCATCGGTTGCGCCATCTCCCTGACCGCCTTCACCGCCTTCAGCCTGGTACTGGGGCAGGGGCTGAGCATCCCGGTGGCGCTGGGCGCCATCTTCCTGATGGGGGTGCTGTTCACCCTGATCAGCGTCACCGGCGTGCGCCAGTGGATCCTGGATAACCTCCCCTCCGGCATCGCCCACGGCACCGGCATCGGTATCGGCCTGTTCCTGCTGCTGATCGCCACCAACGGCGTCGGCATGGTGATTAAGAACGAAGGAGCCGGTCTGCCGGTACAACTTGGTGAAGTGACCGCCTTCCCCGTCGTCATGACGGTGCTGGGTCTGGCCGCCATCTTCGGTCTGGAGCGTCGCAAGGTACCGGGCGGTATCCTGATGGTGATCATCGCCATCTCCGTGCTGGGCCTCATCTTCGACCCGAAAGTGACCTGGCAGGGCTTCTTCGCCATGCCGAGCCTGACCGGTGAGAAGGGTTCCCTGGTGGGCAGCATGGATGTGCTGGGCGCTCTCAACCCAGTTGTCATTCCGACCGTGCTGGCACTGGTGATGACCGCCGTGTTTGACGCCACCGGCACCATCCGTGCTGTGGCTGGCCAGGCCGGTCTCATCAACGAGCGCGGCCACATCATCAGCGGCGGCAAGGCCCTGACTGCCGACTCCGTCAGCAGCATGGTGGCAGGCGCCGTTGGTGGTGCACCGGCTGCCGTCTACATCGAATCCGCTGCAGGGACTGCCGCCGGTGGCAAGACCGGTCTGACCGCGACTCTGGTCGGCGTGCTGTTCCTGTTGATGATCTTCCTCTCCCCGCTGAGCTATCTGGTACCGGCCTACGCCACCGCACCGGCCCTGATGTACGTGGGTCTGCTGATGCTGGGCAACGTCACCAAGCTGGATTTCAACGACTCGGTAGATGCCCTCTCCGGCATGCTGTGCGCCGTCTTCATCGTGCTGACCTGCAACATCGTCACCGGCATCATGCTGGGCTTCGTAGCACTGGTGATCGGCCGCCTGTTTGCCGCCGAGTGGAAAAAGCTCAACATCGGCACCGTCATCATCGCCGTGGCTCTGGTGATCTTCTACGCCGGTGGCTGGGCCATCTAATACCCCCGGTTTTCGAAGAGGGCTCCTGTGGGGGCCCTTTTTCATGGGTGTGAGGTGGCTAACAGTTCTGCCTCGTTGCCACGCTTATCGTTTCAGATTGAAACGTGCCGCCCCGCTTTTTCGTTTCAAATTCGAACCAAAGCGCCTGTCATTTTTATCTCCTCTTCTGCCGCTAGACTGGCCCCATCAACCATCTGCCAGCCCGTGTGGTGGCAAGTCAAGGAGTGAGCCATGAAGAAACTGATCAATGCCGTCGATGCCGTGGTCCGTGAACAACTGATGGGGATGGCGGCTGCCCACCCCGAGCTCAAGGTACGTATCGAACCCCACTACATCACCCGCGCCGATGCCCCCGTGGCGGGCAAGGTGGCGCTGGTCTCCGGCGGTGGCAGCGGCCACGAGCCGATGCACGGCGGTCTGGTGGGCAAGGGCATGCTGGATGGAGCCTGTCCCGGCGAGATCTTTACCTCTCCCACCCCGGATCAGATGTACGAGTGCGGCCAGGCGGTCGACGGTGGCGCCGGCGTGTTGTTTCTAGTGAAGAACTACACCGGCGATGTGCTCAACTTCGAGACCGCTGTCGAACTGCTGCACGGTGACGGGGTCAAGGTGGGCTTCGCCCTCATCGATGACGACGTGGCGGTCAAAGACAGTCTCTACACCGCGGGCCGCCGCGGCGTCGCCACCACAGTGCTGTGTGAAAAACTGGTAGGTGCCGCCGCCGAGGCGGGCTATGACCTGGCGCGCTGCGAGGCACTGGCTCGCCGCGTCAACAATCAGAGCCGCACCATTGGGGTGGCCATGCATGCCTGCACAGTGCCGGCCGCCGGCAAACCCTCCTTCACCCTGGCAGACAACGAAGTGGAATTCGGGGTCGGCATCCATGGCGAGCCAGGCATCGAGCGCCGCCCCTTCACCGACCTCAACGGCCTGGTGGATGACATGTTCAAGGAGCTGACCGACAACCGCCCCTATGGCCGCACCCTGCGTCACTGGGATCGCGCCAGTGGCAGCTGGCAGGAGGAGCACACCTTTATCGAGCCGCTCAACAAGGGCGACCGGGTCATCGCGCTGGTCAACAGCCTGGGGGGAACCCCCATCTCCGAGCTCTACGGCGTCTATGGCCGGCTCGCCGCCCTGTGTGAAGAGGCGGGCATTCATCTGGTGCGCAACCTGATCGGTCCCTACTGCACCTCTCTCGACATGACCGGCATCTCCATCACCCTGCTCAAGGTGGATGATGAGCTGATGACCCTGTGGGATGCCCCCGTTAACACCCCCGCCCTGCGTCGCGGCTGCTAAGGAATGTCCATGTTAAGCAAGCATCAAATCGTCAACTGGCTGCTCGACTGCGAGCACATCTTCACCGATCAGCGTGACTACCTGACCGCGCTTGATACCGACATCGGCGATGGGGATCACGGCCTCAACATGCAGCGCGGCTTTGCCAAGGTGGCCGAAAAGCTGCCAGCTGTGGCGGACAAGGACATCGGCCAGGTGCTGAAAACCACCGGCATGACCCTGCTCTCCTCCGTGGGGGGCGCCAGCGGCCCCCTCTACGGCACCTTCTTTATCCGTGCCGCGGCCAGCAGCGATGCCTGCCAGAGCCTGAACCTGAGCCAGCTTTGCAAGATGTTGAGCGACGGGGTGGAGGGGATCGTCTCCCGCGGCCGCGCCGAGCCAGGTGACAAGACCATGTGCGACGCCTGGTGGCCCGCCCTGGCTGCCCTGCAGCAGGCGGAGCAGCAAGGCTTGCCGCTGCCCGAGGCGCTCGACAAGGCGGTCGCGGCCGCCGCAGCCGGCACCGAGGCCACCATCCAGATGCAGGCCCGCAAGGGGCGCGCCAGCTATCTTGGCGAGCGCAGCATTGGCCATCAGGATGCCGGGGCCACCTCGACCCTGCTGCTGCTGACCGCCCTGCGTGACAGAGCGAGGTTGTAAACATGATCGGAATCGTAGTGGTCTCTCACAGCGCCCATCTTGCGGCCGGCTTGAAAGCCCTGGCCGACCAGCTGGGCAGCCCGGCAAGACTGCTGCTGGCGGCCGGAGTCGATGACCCCGACCATCCCATCGGCACCGACGCCATCGCCGTGATGAGTGCGATTGAAGAGGCGGATGACGGCAGCGGCGTGCTGGTGCTGATGGACTTGGGTAGTGCTCTCCTAAGCGCCGAGACCGCCCTCGAACTGCTGCCCCCCGAGCTAAGTGCCCGGGTGCGGCTCTGCCCGGCCCCGTTGGTGGAGGGCACCCTGGCCGCCGTGGTGGCGGCCGGTTCTGGTCTGACGCTGGATGAGGTAGCCACCGAGGCCCTCGGCGCCCTGGGCCCGAAACAGGCGATGCTGCCGGGCAAAACCGAACCTGAGGCCGTCGAGGTTGCTTCCACTCCTGACGATGGCTGGCAGCGCTGCGAGGTGGTGGTGGAGAACCCCCACGGTCTGCACGTGCGCCCCGCCGCCCGCCTGGTGGCCGCCCTCAAGCCCTTCACCGCCGAGTTGAAATTGCAAAAGGGGGAGAAAGAGGCTAATCCCCGCAGCCTGACCCGGCTCACCATGCTGGACGTGCGTCAGGGTGATCGCTTGATCCTGCTGGCCAGGGGGGAGGATGCCGAGGCTGCCCTGACCAGCTTTAAAGAACTGGCCGAGGCGCGCTTCGGCGACTGAGTGGCTGACTCAACACAACGGGCTCCGTCATGACGGGGCCCGTTGTGTTTTCTGGGTCTGCATGCCTCAGCTCTGGTAGTCGGCCAGATCCATGTCGAGCCGTTTCAGGCGTCGCCACAGTGTGGTGCGGCTGATCCCGAGCTGGCGCGCCATCAGGCTGACCTGCCCCTTGCTGGCGTGGGCGCAGCGCAAGATGGCCTGACGCTCCAGCTCTGCCAGGGAGAGCAGAGGCTGCCCCATGGCATCCGTCGACACGGGGGGATGGCCGTGGCAGATGGCCGCCGGCAGCGCCTGTGGCGAGATAGCCTCGTCACCGCTGTGGAGCAGGGCGTACTCGATGGCGCTGCGCAGCTCCCCCAGGTTGCCGGGCCAGGGGTAGGCCAGCAGGCAATCGAGGGCCGCCGGGCTGAAGCGGCGTCCCGGCTCGCGCCCCTGGGCCACCAGTTGCTGGGCGATGAGGCCGGGCAGGTCGGCGGCGCGCTCCCTCAGGCTCGGCAGCCACAGCTCGCCCCCCTGCAGCGCATAGAGCAGCTGACGACCGAAGTGCCCCTCCTGCACCCTTTGCTCCAGCGGCGCGCTGCTGGTCGCGATGATCCTCACCTTGAGCGGCAGGATGCGGGCCGAGTCGAAGCGCTGGATGCGGCCCGTCTTGAGCAGTTGCAGCAGGGCCGCCTGCATGGGCATGGGCAGACACTCCACCTGCTCCAGCACCAGCGTGCCGCCGTGGGCCAGTTCGAACTTGCCGGCCCGCTCCTGCCCGACTTCGTCGGAGCCCATCAGCTCCAGTGCCATCCGCTCGTCTGGCAACGCCTGGCAGTTCAGGGTAACGAGGGGGCCGGCGGCCCGCTCGCTACCGAAGTGGATGGCCTCCGCGAGCTGGGCCTTGCCCACCTCCTCCTCTCCCCGCAGCAGGATGGGGCCCTGCCCCCGGGCCGCCTGGCGGGCATGGCGCAGCAGCTTGCGCATGGCGCTCGACTCTCCCACCAGGGCCGAGAGCTCGGGTACCGTCTGGCGCAGGCGATGGATGGCGCGCAGCCTGTCGGTGGGGTGAAGCAGGGCGATGAAGCCGACCCCGTCCGGTCCGGGCAGCGGCTTGAGGCTCACCAGTGCATCGATGAACTCGCCCGCCTGCTCCCCCGTTCTCTCCAGGGTCACCTCCACGTGGCTCAGGGGGGTCATGGCCTCGATGGCGAGCCGCAGTCGCCGGGGCAGCAGCAGGTGGTGATCGAGGGGCTGGCCGAGACAGACATCCGGATCGAGGCGCAACCGCCTGGCCGCGAGCCCGTTGAGGTAGCGCAGCCTGCCCTGGGGATCCCAGGCCAGCACGCCGTCATCCATGCCGTCCAGCAGGGCGTAGAGCTCGCTCAGGTGGTGCTGGGACTCCTGCATCAGGCGCTCCATCTGCAGCAGGTGGGCCAGCTCGCGACCGGCGCTGACGGTGAGCGCCAGATCCCCCGCCGCCGCCTCTTCCACCCGGCAGAGCAGGGCCACCACGGCCACCTGGCGACCATCGCAGTTGTAGACCGGGCTGGCGCAGCAGTGCCAGGGGTGCAGGGTCTGGTTGAAGTGCTGGGGACCGCTGACGCAGAGGGGGAGCCCCTCCAGCGCCGCCAGGTTGATGGCGTTGGTACCGATGCGCCCCTCGCTGAAGAAGGCACCGGGGCCAAAGCCGAGGGCATCGAGCGCCTTCAGCGTCTCACCGTGGCCGGTGCGGGCCAGCAGGCAGCCGCTCTCGTCGGTCAGCAGCAGGGCGCAGGGGCGTCCTTCCATGAATTCGTAGAGATCCTCCAGGGCCATCTCGCCCGTGGTGAGCAGGTCCCGCTTGCGCTGGCGCAGGCTCTGCAGGGTCTGCCCCCTGGCACAGTGCGGCGGATGCCAGAGGGTGGCGCTGGTCTGGTGGGCGCAGCGCAGCCAGGAGGTCTGCAGGTGTTCCGGCCAGGACGAGAGGGGAAGGGGGGAGGATGACATGGTCACTGGGCTGTCCGGCAAGGGGAAAGGGGTCATTTAAGCACCCTTGCCGGCCCGATTCAGTGACCCATCTCAGAGTGTCGCTTCCCCACTCTTGGCATATCTCGTCAGATCCCCGTCATGCCGATCTCGTCGAGCTGGACATGGGCCCCCTGGCGCAGGGTGTAGAGCACGGCCTCGGCCAGATCCTCCACCTGCAGCCAGCCAGGCTTGCGCTCGTCGGGACAGGCCGGGGGCGGTACCTGAACCAGGCCCGGGCAGAGGGTGTGGACCCGGATGCCCTGGTGCTGCACCTCTTCCCGCAGTGCCCTGGCGAACCCCAGCACGGCAAACTTGGCGGCGCAGTAGACACTGGCCCTGGCATAACCGTGTCTGGCGGCCTGGGAGGCGATGTTGATGATGGTGCCGTGGCGGTTGGCCAGCATGTCCGGCAGGCAGGCCCGGGTCATCAGGAAGGTGCCCTTGGCGCAGGTGTCCATCACCCTGTCCCATTCCGACTCCGGCAGATCCTGTACCAGGTGGTCGCTGCCGACCCCGCTGTTGTTGATGAGCAGATCGACGGGGCCGAGTCGCTCCCGGATCTGGGCGTATCCGTCCCGAACCTGCGCGCCGTCGCACACATCCAGCGCGAGCACCATGACTCTCACCCCGTATCGCGCCTCCAGTCTGGCTGCCTCCTGCTCCAGCAAGCCCTGGCGACGGGAAGCCAGGATCAGTTCCACTCCCTGGCTGGCCAGAGCCTCGGCAATGGCCAGCCCGATGCCGCTGGCACCACCGGTGATCAGGGCGCGTCTTGCTCTCAATGTGCTCATCTTGTTCTCCTCTTGAATGGAGCCTGCATTGTGGCGGGCGACCCGGGGAGAGGACAGGGGAGGCGGGGGGAGGATTCGAACCCTGGTTCGTATTTTGGCGCACTGCTTCGAACTTTGGTTCTGGCGCGGCCGGATGCGGGAAGAGGGCAGGGACGCCGCCCCTCGGCGGCGTCCTGGATGAGGGGTCAGTCCGCCTTGGGCGGGACAGGGGCGGCGATGGTTGGAGAGGTCTCTTCCTCCTTGATCCAGGCATCCAGCAGGGTGTAGCCCACTGCCAGCACCACGGGGCCGATGAAGAGGCCGATGATGCCGAGGGCCAGCAGGCCGCCGATGACGCCCACCAGGATGAGGATGAGGGGCAGATCGGCCCCGCGCTTGATGAGGAAGGGGCGCAGGAAGTTGTCCATGGTGCCCGCCAGCACGGACCAGACCAGCAGGAAGGTGCCCCAGGTGGTGTCCCCGCTCCAGTAGAGGTAGCCGATGCTGGTCAGCAGCACCGGGAAGGGGCCGATCTGGGCGACGATGAGCAGGAACATCAGTACCACCAGGATCATGGTGTAGGGAATGCCGGCAATCAGCAGGCCGAGTCCGGCAACCGAGGATTGCACCAGGGCGGTCACCACCACCCCCATGGCGACGGCGCGGATGGCCTGGGAGGCGAGCACCACGGCATTGTCGCCGCGCTGGCCAGCCAGGCGATGGGCGAAGCGGCGGATGCCATCCGCAGCCTTTTCACCCGAATGGTAGAGCAGGCCGCAGATGGCCACGGTCAGCAGGAAGTGGACGAACAGCAGGCCGAGGTTGCCCGCCTGGGCCGCCAGCCAGCGGGCGGTCTGGCCGAAGTAGGGGGCCAGCTTGGCGAACAGCACCTGGCCGCCGCTCGCCAGGATCTGTTGCCAGAACTCATACAGCTTGGTGCCGACCAGGGGGACCTGCTGCAACCAGAGCAGCTCGGGGGGCGGGGAGTGGCTCAGCTCGGTGCCGAATTCGATCAGCATGGGAGCCTTCTCTGCCACGTTGGCCAGCGTCATGAAGAGCGGGATGACGAACATCAGCAGCAGGATGCCGCTCATCAGCAGGGCCGCCAGGGCGCGCTTGCCCCAGAGCAGGCGCTGGGCCATCTGCATCAGCGGCCAGGTGGCGATGGTGATCATGGTGGCCCACACCAGGGCGGGCAGGAAGGGGCGCAGCACCATGAAACACGAGATGATGAGCAGGCTGAGGAACAGCAAGCCCAGGGTGATCTTGGCCAAATCCACTTTCTTCATATTCATGACGTTCCCTTTGTGGGGGTGGGGCTCCGGGAGGAGCCGGTATGGGCGATGGACAGCAGCCACCAGAGCCCAGCACTCAGCCAGAACCCCAGGCAGCCATAGAGTAACCCTCTCCCGGCCAGGATCAGCAGGGAGCTGCTGGTGAGCAGGGGCACCAGCAGCAGGCCTCCCCCGATGAGCAGCCCGCCCCCCAGTGCCAGCAGGGTGGTGCGGATGGCGGGAACCGGGTGCCGTTCGAGTTGTAGCAGATTACCCGATGCAAGCCCCAGGGTGAACATGGCAAGCCCGGCCAGGGCGGTGGACTGGGTCAGCCAGCCCGCCAGGGTGCAGATCAGCAGCAGGCCCCACCAGGAGAGGTGTTGCCCCGCCAGCGTGGTGAGGGGGGCGCGCAGCGCCAGCAGCAGGGTGCCAAGCCCCAGGCCTGCCAGGACGTCCGAGAGGAAGTGCACCCCGAGCCAGACCCGGGCCAGGCCAGCCAGCATGGCCAGCAACAGGGCCAGTGCGGCGCCCTGCCAGGTCTTGAGGGAGGTCAGGGTGGTCAGCAGCAGTCCCCAGAACAGCAGGGTCGAGGCGGTGTGCCCGCTGGGCATGCCAAACCCCTGGGCACTCTGGCGGGCCAGCTCGGGTTGCAGGTGGAAGGGCCTTGGCCAGCCGAGGCCGGCCTTGAACAGGTGCACCAGCAGGGTGAGCAGTACTATGGCAAACAGCAGTCGGCGCAGCCCCTGCCAGCCCAGCAAGGGGATCAGGAAGGGCAGCAGCGCCAGCTGGAAGGGGGCGGAGCCCAGCAGATTGCCAACCAGGAGCCAGTTTGCGTCCGCCCCCAGCCAGGCTTGCAGGCGCTGGATCAGCGGCAGCTCGGCGCGGTGCAGGGCGCTGGCGCCGTTGCTGAAGTCCGCCATCCACTGCACCGGGCTCTCGGGCACTCCGGCCAGCTTCGGTGCCAGCCAGTCGAGTTGCGCCGGGAAACGACGTTCGTCATGGGGCAGCCTGTCCGCCTCCATCAGCCTGGCGTTCTGGATCTCGCCGCCGAGGTTCGGTGCCTGGAGCAGGGAGACGAACCCCGTCCCGGCCTGTGCCTGGATGGGGGAGAGGGTCTGGCAGGCGAACACCTGCGCCCGCTGCCAGCGCCCCAGCTCGCCGGTGACGCGCCCCCGCAATCCCGTCTCCTCGAACAGCTCCCGCAGGGCCGCCTGGGCCGGGGTTTCCCCCGCATCTATGTAGCCCCCGCTCAGGCTGTAGCGGGAGGAGAGACTGTCCTGCACCAGCAGCAGCGACTGCTGGTGGCGTACCACGCAGGCGGCCGCCGAAGGGGGCGGCTCGGCGGCGCGCAGGGGGACACAGAGCGCGCCAAACAGCAGGATCAGGAGCAAGGCGGATCGGGTCATGATGGGTCCATGGGAGAGGAGTGGGGACAAGGGTCACAGAAATCAGATATCTGGGCAATGACTTCCCGATGAAGGGCCTCATGCAGGAAGGGGTTGGCGCAATCTGGGGCACAAAGATTGCCGTCTGCCCGGGCAGTCCCTAGTATTGGCGGTTGTTGTTCCTTTCAATCACCACATCTTGAGGCCCTTCATGCGACAGTTCGGTTTCTTCCTGGGGATCGCCATCGGCGTCATCCTGATACTGTTTGGCAGCATCGTCATCTTCCAGGCGCTGCCTGCAGCGCTGGACGTGCTGGAGATGCCGAGCCGCATACCCTTCGTGCGCGAGGTCTACAACTGGCTGATGAGCAGTGCCAACGGCCTCACCGCCCAGCTGGAGCAAAACTTCCTGGAGGCATTCCAGACGGTGCTCAAGCTTATCCTGCTCATCACCTTCATGTGGGTCTGCGTCAAGCTGGTCAACATGGGGGTGCTCATCATCCGGGCGGGTGTCGACCTTATCCGTACCGCCATCGAGCACAGCGAGGACAAGGTGGCCAAGCCCACCGAGCAGGACCGCCACTTCTAAGGTTTTTGCCCCTTCGCAGATAGACGACAGGCCACCCCGGGGTGGCCTGTTTGCGTGGTGGCGTCGCTCGCCCTCGTTCAGTTGAGCAGCTTTTCCAGTTCGGCTTCGGCATCGGCCCTGGCCTGATCGCTCAGGGTGTCAGCCTCTTCCTCCGCCTTCTTGAGCTGTTGCTGCGTCTTGGTGGCGCCGCTGACTGCCTGCTGGGCGGCGGCGGCCACAGCCTTCCCGGCCTGTTGCTCTGTCGCGGTGGCGCTGCTGATCGCCTGCTGGACACTGCCGGTGACGGCCTTCTGGGTCTGCTGCTGCGCTGCGGTGGCGGCGCTGCTCACCGCCTGCTGGGCGCTGCCGGTGACGGCCTTCTGGGCCTGTTGCTGTGTCGCGGTGGCGCTGCTGACCACCTGCTGGGCGCTGCCGGTGACGGCCTTCTGGGCTTGTTGCTGCGCCGAGGTGGCGGCGCTGCTGACCACCTGCTGGGCGCTGCTGGTCACGGCCTTCTCGGCCTGTTGCTGCGCCGAGGTGGCGACGCTGCTGACCGCCTGCTGGGCGCTGTCGGTGACGGTCTTCTGGGCCTGCTGCTGCGCCGAGGTGGCGACGCTGCTGACCGCCTGCTGGGCGCTGTCGGTGACGGCCTTCTGGGCCTGTTGCTGTGCCGAGGTGGCGGCGCCGCCGATCATCTTGCTGGTGGAGTCGGCCAGGGTCTTGCTCGCGCTCTGCTGCAGGCTGCCCATCATGCCGCCCAGCAATGAGGTGCCGGATCCGGTCATGGCTTGCCCGACCCCGCTGAGGGCAGTGGCGGTGGGGTTGGTCTGGGATTGCCAATCCTGCATGGTGCTGGGCCAGACCGGGGTGCTCGCCATCAGGTTCTCACCGAACACCTGGGTCGCCCCGTCCCCTTTTTGCAGCATGACGGCGAGCTGGTTGGTGTCGGCGTTCCACACCATGCCGGCCTGCTTGGCCACGTCGGGAATGGGAGCGTAGCGGGAGACCACGTAGAACAGCGGTCCCTCCTGCTGCAGCTCGTTGGCGGTCTTGAGCAGCTGCATGGTGGTGTCGTAGTTGGGCCCCAGCATGGCGGTCATTCTGTCCTTGATCATCGGCTGCTCGAACAGGCTGGTTTCGTTCGGATCGAAACCCACCAGCGGCTTGAGCAGGGCCCACATCAGCTGGCTGGTGGGGCTCATCATCAGCAGGGGGGCAACGCAGGCGGACAACATCAGGCTCAGGCAGGCGGCCTTGAGCAACGGCATGATACGCATCGACAACATATCCAAGTAATTATTTGATTAATAAGGTAATGTGTTGTCCCATTCCGACAACATCACCTGAACTGGTTCGCCAGCTCCATGGGTGTAGCCAGCGGGCGCAGGCAGGCTACCATATTGCCCCCGGAATGCCAGATGAGCTGTCATTTTTTGGTCAAGTGGGCGACGACAGTGGTCGCCTCTATGGATAGGGTTCTTCTCATCACGGGTCGCTTGTCATGATTAAATTCGTCTTCTCTCTGCTTGTCCTGGTGGGGGCGACCGGCGCCCTGGCGGATCCGGCCAGGGTACAGGCACAGTCCCGCCACTCGGTGGGGGCGGATCTGGTGCTGCCCCTGGGATCGCTGCCGGAGCGAGTCTGCTGGTATCAGGATCAGAAATACTCCCTCGGCGCCCGGATCCAGCAGGGGGATCTCTGGCTGGAGTGCGGCCCGCAGAACGCGCTGGAGAGCAATGGCCCCCTGGCCTGGCGCGAACCCGCCGTGCTGCAACCCCCCGGGCAGGAGTCGAGCAACAAGACGACGATCCGCGTCGGCCAGTGAGCCTTTTCTTGATCCAGCTACAGACACGGGCGTGATCTCTATCGCATAATGCGGCTCTTTCTTCTCTTGACTGGGATCTAGGCAATGGCTCGTCGCTCTTCCAATGCACAACGTCGTCGCAGCAGCTGGTGGTACAAACGCCTGTTGGCAAGGGAGCGCGAGGCGCGCGAGGCGCGTTCCGTCAGGGATTGATAACGCATTGAAACACGGAGCCATTGGCTCCGTGTTTGTTTTCCGTGCAGCACGATGACAACGGGGGCCCATGGCCCCCGTTTGTTTTTTGTCTGCCGGGCAGGCATCAGCGCTGCAAGGCGGCCAGGGCCAGCTCGACTCGCCGGGCGTACTCGGGGTCGGCCTGCTCGAAGTGGCTGAGCTGGGCCGCGACGATGGCGTCGTCCTGCACGTTGACCAGGGAGCGGGCCAGGTTGGAGGCAAGGCGTGCGCGTTGCCCCTCGTCCATCAGGCGGAACAGCGCCCCCGGCTGGCTGTAGTAGTCAGCGTCGTAGTCGCGGAAGTCGTAGTGCAGCGCCGCACCTTCCAGGCTCAGGGCCGGTTCGTGCTGACCGCTCGGGGTCTGGGTGCCGAAACGGTTCGGCTGGTAGTTGGGGCTGGTGCCGCCGTTGCCATCGCTGCGCATGGCGCCATCGCGGTGCGCGGTGTGGAACGGGCAGCGCGGGGCGTTGACCGGCAGCAGGCCGTGGTTGACCCCGAGGCGGTAGCGCTGGGTATCGCCGTAGGAGAACAGCCGCCCTTGCAGCATGCGATCCGGCGAGAAGCCGATGCCGGGCACCACGTTGGCCGGGGTGAAGGCGGCCTGCTCCACGTGGGCGAAGTAGTTGTCCGGGTTCTGGTTGAGCTCCAGCACGCCGACCGGGATCAGCGGGTAGTCGCCGTGGGGCCACACCTTGGTGAGGTCGAACGGGTGCACCTTGCTGGTGTGGGCCTCGGCCTCCGGCATCACCTGCACATAGACCTTCCAGCGCGGGAAGTCGCCGCGCTCGATGGCGTTGTAGAGGTCGGCCTGGCTGGTCTCTCTATCCTGGCCGACGGCGGTGGCGGCCTCCTCATCGGTGAAGAAGCTGTGGCCCTGCTCGGTCTTGAAGTGGAACTTGACCCAGAAGCGCTCGTTGGCGTCGTTGATGAAGCTGAAGGTGTGGCTGCCGTAGCCGTTCATCTCGCGCAGGCTCCTGGGGATGCCGCGGTCGCTGAACAGCATGGTGACCTGGTGCAGGGATTCCGGGTGGCGGGACCAGAAGTCCCAGGCGGCGGTGGCGCTGCGCAGGTTGGTGCGCGGATCCCGCTTCTGGGTGTGGATGAAGTCGGGGAATTTCAGCGGATCGCGGATGAAGAAGACAGGGGTGTTGTTGCCCACCAGATCCCAGTTGCCCTGCTCGGTGTAGAACTTGAGGGCGAAGCCGCGCACGTCACGCTCGGCATCGGCGGCCCCCTTCTCGCCGGCTACGGTGGAGAAACGCAGGAACACCGGCGTCTGCTTGCCGACGGCGTTGAACAGGTCGGCCTTGCTGAACTGGCTGATGTCGTGGGTCACGGTGAAGGTGCCGTAGGCGCCCGAGCCCTTGGCGTGCACCACCCGCTCCGGGATGCGCTCGCGATCGAAGTGGGCGAGTTTCTCCAGCAACCAGACATCCTGCAGCAGGACGGGGCCGCGCGGGCCGGCGGTGAGGCTGTTGTTGTTGTCGACGACGGGGGCGCCGTTGGCGCTGTGCAGGGTCTTGTCGGTCATGGTGGATCTCCTTGTTGGCGTGCGGTCAGACTAGGGGAGTGGCGCGTCCGGCTCCAATGGAGTGTTCCTAACCCTTTGATTGGTTTCGCTGATGGGTATGGCGACGGGAGCAGATTTTGCGGCAAGATGGGTCATAGCCAAGGAGGTCTCATGTCCATTATTGTTCGCCGCGCCGGTCCCGAGGATGCCCCCGCCCTGCGCGATCTTTACGCCATGCCCCAGGCCCAGGCCGGCACCCTGCAACTCCCCTTCGCCTCGCTGCATCACTGGCAGCAGCGGCTCGAACCGCGAGACGGCGTCACCGTGCTGGTGGCCGAGTCCGATGGCCTGGTGGTGGGTAATCTGACCCTGTGGCAAGAGCCCAACCCGCGCCGGCGCCACGTGGCGGGCCTCGGCATGGCGGTGCGCGACGACTGGGCCGGGCGTGGCGTGGGCAGTGCCCTGATGGCGGCCGCCATCGATCTGGCGGATAACTGGCTCGGGTTGACCCGCCTCGAGCTCACCGTCTGGAGTGACAACGAGGCGGCTCAGGCCCTCTATCGCAAGGCTGGGTTCGTGCAGGAGGGGATCGCTCGGGAATACGGCATGCGCCACGGCCAGCTGATGGACACCCTCTACATGGCCAGGCTGCGCCCATGATCGATTATCGTCGCCGCCTGCTGCCGGTGGTGCGGGCGCTGGAGCAGGATCCGGACCTCTCCATCGAGGCGCTGGCCGCGCGAGCCTGTCTCTCCCTCTACCACTTCCACCGGGTCTTCACCGCCGTCACCGGCGAGGCCCCTGGCGAGATGTGCCGCCGCCTGCGCATGCAGCGAGCCGCCTGGCAGCTGCGCTATACCGACGCCAGCATCACCGCCATCGCCCTGGGGGCGGGGCTCGGCAGCTCCCAGGCCTTCGCCAAGGCGTTTCGTCGCCACTATGGCTGCACCCCGGGGGCGTTTCGCCGCCAGGAGAGCAAGAATGGACACCTGGAGCGCAAGGAGGGACACGCGCGCTTCGAGCCGGACCCCTATGCTGAAGGCCACTCATCAGCAAGGAGCAACATCATGAAGACGGTTGAAATGGACGCGCGTACCCTGGCCTACATCCGGGTGACGGGACCTTACGGGGAGGGGTATGACGCGGTCTGTGGCCGGCTGCACCAGTGGGCGGCCACCCGCGGCCTGGCGGACGGGGAGTGGATCTTCATCTACCACGACAACCCCGAGGTGACGCCACCGGCCCAGTGCCGCACCGATATCGGCATCACGGTGCCGGCAGGCACTCAGGGAACGGGGGAGGTGGAGACCCAGGGCATTCCCGCCGGGCGCTACGCCCAGTCCCGCTACCTCATCACGGATCGCAGCCAGTACGGGCCGCGCTGGCAGGAGCACATCGGCGACATCGTCTCTGCCGGGCTGGCCTTTGGCGACGGCCCCTGCTTCGAGCTCTACCACAGCGTGAGCAACGATCCGCTACGGGACGACGTGAGCTTCTGCTCCAGCGTGCAAGGCTGAGTGGCGACGCATACCGGGGTTCGTAAAGACGAAAGAGGAGCCATATCGGCTCCTCTTTGCATTCACTGGCTGGGCACCTTGTCCCGGCGGGATTTCCACCACCAGCGCAGGCGGATCTGGGAGATGAGCATGCCCGCCAGCATCAGGGCGCAACCGACGATGGCCCGCTCGTCCAGATGTTCCCCCAGCAGCAGGACACCGCCGATGGCGGCGAACACCGTTTCCAGGCTGAGGATGATGGCGGCATGGGCCGGATGGGCGCCCCGCTGACCGACCACCTGCAGGGTGTAGCCGATGCCGACGGAGACCAGGCCCGCGTAGAGCAGCGCCTGCCAGCCGGCGACGGCACCGGAGAGGGTCGGGGTCTCGATGGCGAACGCCGTGATCAGGCTGAGCAGGCCGCACACCACGAACTGTACCCCGGCGAGGCGAATGGGGGCGACCCGGTTGGAGTAGTGATCCAGCACCAGCAGATGCACGGCCCAGAACAGGGCGCCCACCACCTGCAGCAGATCGCCGTAGCCGATGGTGAACTCCTCGGTGACGCTGAGGTAGTAGAGCCCGGCCATGGCGATGAGGGCGCCGATCCAGGTGTTGGCTCCCGTCTTGTGGCGCAGGGCCAGGCCGATGACGGGCACCAGAATGATGTAGAGGCCGGTGATGAAGCCCGCCTTGGCGGCCGTGGTGTAGAGCAGCCCCACCTGTTGCAGGGAGGCGGCGGAGAAGAGCACTCCCCCGGCCAGCAGGCCCCCGATCAGCAGCTGGCGTCTATCCCCTGACGGTTGCCCGGCTGGCTGCCTGGGCTGGCGTGACTTGAGCCACCACAGCAGGGGCAGCAGGGAGAAGGCGCCGAGCAGAAAGCGCAGGCCGTTGAAGGTGAAGGGCCCCATGTGATCCATCCCCAGACGCTGGGCGACGAAGCCCAGCCCCCAGATGGCGGCGGCCATCAGTAACATCATGTTTGAACGCATACGAAATCATCCCTGAGAAACAGTCGCGGGCACTCTGGCCCCGTCAGTACGATACCCGTGTGCGGGGGCGTTTGTCGCCAGCGATTTGCATCGGCACGGGCATGGCCAGGGAGGCTGGCTCAGCGGCCGGCCAGTTTGGCGAGCAGAGGCAGCAGGGCGAGCATCAGCAGGTTGCCCCTCAGGATCCAGATCACCCAGAGCTGCTGCTGGGTAGAGACGATGGGGGCTCGTCCCTGGCGCAGGGAGCGGCGCCAGCGATGGAACAGCCGGCTGGGGTAGCCGAAGCTGATGGCCATGGTGAAGAAGAGCAGCAGCTTGGTGCGGTAGCCGGGATTGGCGAACAGGGTGGAGGGAGGCTGCGGGTGGGCGAGCACCAGCAGCACGCCGGTGATGAAGATGAGCAGCAAGGCCAGCGCGGCCAGGCTGTCCGCCAGCAGCAGCTTGCGCACCTGGTCGATGGACATGCCGCGCCGGAACAGGAAGTATTGCGAAGTGATGGCACCGGTCAGGGTGATCACGGCGCAGTAATGGAGCGCGGTCAGCAGGTCCGGGTTCAACATCCAAGCCAGTTCCTTCTCGTTGGCCACATGGCACGCTTCCCTTTGGACGCCATCAGGCGGGGCTGATATTCTGACACTACACGACGTCAGGGTATAGGGGAGTCAGGGTTGGCGAAACAGGCAGTTTCCAGAAAGACCTGGTCCCTGGTCGCCCGTATGCGTCTGGGCCTGTTGGTGCTCTTCATCCCCGTGCTGATGCTGGGCGCCATCTATTACCTGCACATGGAGCGCAGCCTGCAGAAGGAGCTGCAACAGCGCCTGCTCGCCACCAACCACCAGTTGCGCCACGTCTTCATCGAGCCCTATCTGCACGAGATGGAGCGCCAGTTCACCCTCATCTACGACCAGATGAAGGTGGAGGACATCAGCGGTCCCCACCTGAAGAACACCGAGACCTATCTGAAGGAGTGGCGGCTCTACAAGGGCGTCATGGCCGACCTGGTCTACATCTATGTCGGCACCGCCGAGCGTCAGATGCTGATCTACCCCGAGTGGCAGGCGGATGCCAACTTCGATCCCAGAGTGCGTCCCTGGTATCAGCTGGCTAGCCAGCACGTGGGCAAAATAGTCTGGACCGAGCCCTATTACGACTACACCAACGGCAATCTGGTGATCGCCCTGGCGCGCGCCCTGACCGACAAGGAGGGCAAGGTACGCGGGGTCCTCGCGGTCGATGCCATCCTGGCCCCCTTCTCGGCCCAGTTGAACCGGCAGGGGAGCCGCGGCTACCAGATGATCGTCAATCAGTCCGGCAAGGTGCTGGCCCATCCCGACCCGTCCCACCTGCTCAAGTCCATGACCCACCCGGATTGGCTCTCCCGCTTCAGCCAGGAGGATGGGCTCTTCCTGGATCAGAGCTCGCAGCAGTTTGTGGCCTACAGCCGGCTGCCGGAGCGCAACTGGGTGCTGATCAGCGTGTTGCCTGCCTCCAGCATCCAGGCGGTGGTGAAGAGTGCCTTGCTCAACGTGCTGGGGGTCATCGTGCTGGCCAGCGTGCTCTATGTGGTGCTGGCGCTGTTCTGGTCCCGCTATTTCAGGCGCATGCTGGACGAGATCTCCACCATGATCCGCGCCAGCAGGACAAGGCCCGAGGAGGCTCCCCACGGGGGGATGCGCGAGCTAAGACACGTCTATGCCGAGCTGGCCGAGGTGAGCAAGGATTACCACGAGGCGCGCCAGCAGGCGAATCTGGACAAGCTGACCGGCCTCTACAACCGCCGTTTCTTCGACGAGCGCCTGAACCGGCTACTGCTGGAACAACACGTCTTCTGCCTGGCCATGATCGATCTCGATGACTTCAAGGGGGTCAACGACACCTATGGTCACCAGACCGGGGATGTGGTGCTCAAGCGGGTAGCGAGTTTTGGTACCCGGCTGCTGGGGGACCATGGCTGGGTCTGCCGCTATGGCGGCGAGGAGCTGGTGGTGCTGTTTGCCAACCCGGACGTGCACTTCTGCCAGATGCTGCTGGAGCAGTTTCGTAAGGGGGTGGCGGCACTGGACTGGCGCGAACCCGGGCTCGGGATCACCTTCAGCGGTGGCCTGGTGGCGAGTGCCCCCGGTCTCGATGCCAAGGCGCTGCTCGCCAGCGTCGATGCCGAGGTCTACCGCGCCAAGCGGGATGGCAAGAACCGCATCTATGTCGGGGCAAGCATTCCGGCAGGCCAGGAGGGTTCGCCCCCGGATGACAGGGGGTTGCGCAAGGAAGAGGCCTGAGGGCCTCTTCTGCATTCCGGGCTCAGGCTTCTGTCGACCAGTGGAGCAGGGGCCAGCCGAGCTCCGAGGCACACTGGCGCAGGGCGGGGGCCGGGTTGACCGCATGGGGGTGAGACACCGCCCGCAGCAGGGGCAGATCGTTGTGGGAGTCGCTGTAGCCGAAACTCTCCTGCCAGGGGTTGGCCAGGTCCGCAAACAGCTGGTTGACGCGAGCCACCTTGCCCTCCCGGAAGCTCAGGGTGCCGCGGGTCTGGCCGGTCAGCCGCCCCTCTTCCTCGTCCAGCAGGATGGCGACGCAGTGATCCATTCCCAACATCCGGGCCATGGGGGACACCAGATGTTCCCCCGAGGCGGAGATGAGCACCAGGGTGTGTCCCTGCTCCCTGTGCCACTCGATGCGCGCCAGCCCCTCGGGGTAGAGCCGATCGCGCAGCACCTGCTCGGCGAAGTGGTGGCAGAGCGAGTCGAGCCACTGGCGTGTCTTGCCCGCCAGGGGCTGCAGGGTGAAGGCCATGTACTGGTGCATGTCCATCTTGCCCTGATGGTAGAGGGACATCATGGCCTGCTCCTCTGCCACCATGTCCACCGGGGCCAGCCCCTGGGCCACCATGTACTCCAGCCAGAGGCTGGCGGAATCTCCCGCTATCAGGGTCTCGTCCAGATCAAACAGTGCCAGCGTCATGGGGGCTCCTTGCGGTGATGGCCTGCCTCGGCATGCCGGTCGAAAAAAGAATGGGATTCATGGCGTTATGCTACCTCACAGAGTTGATCCCGGGCCACCGCCAGGGTCACGGCAGTGCCCACCGGCAGCAGATCCCGGGCCGAGCGGTTGAGGCAGTCCACCGTGAGCATCCCCGCCTCGCAGGTCACCTGGTAGCGGATGACGTTGCCGAGCAACTGCTGGTGGGCGATGACGCCGGGCAGGCAGGGATCCTCGCACCGGGTGCCGGCCGGCAGCAGGGCGATGGACTCGGGCCGCAGGGCCAGCTTGTGGCGAGAACGGGGGCCGAACAGGGACTTGCCCTGCTCGGCGCTCAGCAGGTTGTAGTGGCCGATAAAGCCCGCCACGAAGGCATCGGCGGGGCGGGTGTAGATCTCCTCCGGTGTGCCGCTCTGGACGATGGATCCCTTGTTCATCAGGAAGATCCGGTCCGACAGGGTGAGCGCCTCCTCCTGATCGTGGGTGACGAAGATGGTGGTGAGCTCGAGGCGCTGCTGGATCCCGCGGATCTGCTGGCGCAGGCTGCGGCGGATGCGGGCATCCAGCGCCGAGAGCGGCTCGTCCAGCAGCAGGATCCGTGGTTGTACCACCAGGGCCCGGGCCAGGGCCACCCGCTGGCGCTGGCCACCGGAGAGCTCGGCCGGATAGCGGCGCTCGAAGCCGGTCAGCTCCACCAGCGCCAGCGCCTCCTGCACGCTGGCCGCCAGATCCCGCCCCGGCTGGGGCTTCATCTTGAGGCCGAAGGCGACGTTGTCCCGCACCGTCATGTTGGGAAACAACGCATAGCTCTGGAACACCATGCCGATGCCCCGCTTCTGGGGTGCCTGCCAGGTGATCTCCTCACCGGCCACCCGCACCTGACCGCCATCCACCGGGGTGAGCCCGGCCAGCGCCCGCAGCAGGGTAGACTTGCCGCAGCCGGAGGGGCCGAGCAGGGTCACCAGCTCCCCCTTGCGGATGCCGAATTCGATCCCCTCGAACACCTTGGTGTCACCGTAGGATTTGTGCAGTTGATTCACTTCTAGATGGAACATCTTGATTCACCGATGAAATCTGTTCGCCGCCCAGGTGAGCAGCAGGGTCAGCAGGAAGTAGCTCATCACCAGTGCGCTGGTGAAGTGGCCCGAGGTCGAACGCATGTTGTAGAGGTAGACCTGCAGGGTCTCGTAACGGGTGCCCACCAGCATGTTGGCGAACACGAACTCCCCGAGCAGGAAGGAGAGCGACAAAAACAGCGCCGCCAGCAGCCCCTTGCGCAGGCAGGGGATCACCACCAGCAGGAAGGCGCGGCCGCTGCTGGCGCCGAGCAGGTGGGCGGCATCCATCAGATCTTTCAGCGGCACCCCCTGCAGGCTGTTGGCCAGCGCCCGGTACATGAAGGGGAGCACCACGGTGAACCAGGTACCGATCAGGATCCACGGCGTGCCGATAATGGGCAGGACGCCATCGGCGTAGATCTGCAGCAGCCCCACCGAGGAGACCACAGGCGGCACCGCGAAGGGGAGCAGGATCAAGAGGTTCATCCAGGGATCCAGCTTTGGGAAGTAGTAGGCCACCACCAGCACGGTGGGCACCAGCACCAGGGTCCCCAGCAGCAGGGTGGCGAAGCAGACCAGGAGGCTTCGGCCAAACGCCGCGAGAAAGCGCGGGTCGCCCCAGAGCTGGAGATACCAGTCGAGGGTAAAGCCGTCAGGCAGCAGGGTGGCCCCCCAGCGGGTGGAGATGGAGTAGAGAAAGGTGGCCAGCAGCGGCAACAGCAGGGTGGCCACCAGGGCCCCCAGCACCCAGCGCGGCCAGCCAGGTTTCAACTCATGCATGGGATTGCCCCTTGTTCACGTAGCTCTTTTTCAGCAGCCACTGGTTGGCGGCTGTCACCACTCCCAGCAGCACCATCAGGATCACCGCCAGCGCCGCCGCCATGTTGGGCTCGAGGAAGATGTCGCCGGAGACCAGGCTCGCCACCCGGATGGTCACCAGGTTGAAGTTGCCGGTGGTGAGGGCATAGGCGGAGGCATAGGCCCCCACCGCGTTGGCGAACAGGATGATCAGGGTGCCGAGCAGGGCGGGGGTGAGCACCGGCAGCGCCACGTGCCACACATACTGCCCCTTGCTCGCCCCCAGCAACGCGGCTGCCTGGGGCCACTCATCCTGCAGCGCATCGAACGCCGGGTAGAGCAGCAGCAGGGCGAGCGGGATCTGGAAGTAGGTGTAGATGAGGATGAGACCGGTGCCGGAGTAGAGGTTGAAGCCGTCGATGAGGCCCGAGGATTTGAGCAGCAGGGTCACGGCGCCATTGATGCCGAGAATGATGATGAAGGCGAAGGCGAGCGGCACCCCGCTGAAGTTGCCGGTCATGGTGACAAAGGCCAGCAGCAGCCGTTTCACCCGTTCGCCGCTGTGGCGCAGCGCGGCCGCCCCGAGGGTGCCGATGGCAAGCCCCGCCAGGCTGGCGATACCGGCGATGCGCAAGGAGTTGCCGAACGATTGCAGGTAGAAGGGGGAGCTAAAAATCTCCCGGTAATGGTCGAGGCCCCAGCCATCCGGGGTCTGAAAACTGCCCACCAGCACCCACACCATGGGGGCGAGCTGGAACAGGATCATCAGGAGAACGAACGGCAGCAGCACCAGGGCGGGCAGCCAGTGACGGCGAGCCCGGCGCCGGGTGACGGCCGGTTGATCCGCGAGGATCTCGGTGGTGGCGGGCATCATCAGTGTACCTCCGGCAGGTTGCCGGCCTTGAGCAGCGGCGGGCCGCCCGGCTTGTCGTGGGAAACTCCCAGCAGGTCGGCCATCAGGGCGCAGAGCTGGGTCTGCTGCATGGCGGGACCGGCCGGCCACTGGGCCACGAACGCATCGCCAAACAGCCAGAGCGGCACCCGGCGCTCCTCGGTCAGGGTGCCGCCGTGGCTAAGGTCGTTGTTCATGCCGTGATCCGAGGTGATCACCACCTGATAACCCTGTGCCAGCCACTGGGGCAGCAGGTCGGCCAGCAGGCTATCCATGCGGCGCGCCTGATTGCGGTACTGGCGGGAGTCGAGGCCGAACCTGTGGCCCGCGTCATCCACCCCCATCGGGTGGATCAGGAGAAAATCGGGGTCGTACTGGCTGCGCAGCCACTCGCCATCCATCAGCAGGTGGCTGTCGGGGTAGCCGTCATCCCAGTAGAAGCAGCCGTGCTGGATGGGCAGTCGCTCGTCATGGGTGAAGCGATCGCGGGCCGCTTGCCAGGGGCTCTGGTTGTAGAGCTCGCTCACCCAGTGATAGGCCGCCGCCGCGGTGCGTTTGCCGCCCGCCCGGGCCAGATGGAAGATGGACTCCTGCCGACTGAGACGGCTCACCCCGTTGTGGGTGATGCCGCTCTCCACCGGCGTCGTTCCGGTCAGGATGCACTCGTAGAGGGGCCGGGAGAGGGAGGGCAGGGCGCAGCTCAGGGTGGCCTGCAATCCCTGTCCCGCCTCCACCATGCCCGCGAGGTAGCCCATGCAATGGGCTACCTCGGCAGAGAGGCCATCCACAAGTACCACTATCACCTTGTGTTGCACTGGCCGCTCCTTACTGCATGTTGATCATGACGGTTTCCTGCCACTGGCGCGGCAGGGCCTTGGAGCTCTGCTCCCAGGCGGCGTGATCCTGCACCGGCTTGGCATTGGCGTACTGCTCGGCCGGCAGCAGCTTGGCCTTGACGTCATCCGGCAGGGTCACGTTGCTGCGGATGGGGCGGGCGTAGCCGCGCGCCAGGTTGATCTGGCCGGCGTCGGAGAGGATGTATTCCCGCGCCAGCTTGGCGGCGTTGGGGTTTTTGGCCCACTTGTTGATGATGGTGGTGTAGCCGGCGATGACGGAACCGTCGCTCGGGATCACCACATCAAATTTCTTGGGGTCGATCTGGTCGCGGTAGTTCAGCGCGTTGAAGTCCCACAGTACCCCCACTTCCACCTCGCCCTTCTCGATGTTGGCGATGGTGGGGTCGTTCAGCGACAGACGGCCCTGCTGGGCTAGCTTGCCGAACAGCTCCAGCGCGGGCTTGAGGTTCTTCTCGCTGCCGCCGGTGGCATAGGCCGCCGCCAGCACGCCGTTGTTGGCCTGGGAGGCGACACCCACGTCACCCAGGGTCACCTTGTAGTCGCCGCCCAGCAGGGATTGCCAGCTGGTGGGGGCAGCCTTGACCAGATCCTTGTTGATCAGGAAGGCGATGGTGCCGGTATAGGCCAGCATCCAGTGACCGTCCGCGTCCTTGGCCCAGTTCGGAATGTCGGCCCAGGTGGAGGGCTTGTAGGGCTGGGTGACGCCCTGCTGGACCGCGACCGGGCCGAAGGCGCCGCCCACGTCACCGATGTCGGCGGTGGCGTTGCCCTTCTCGGCGGCGAACTTGGCGATCTCCTGAGCCGAGCTCATGTCGGTATCCTGGTGCTTGATGCCGTAGATGCTGCCGAGCTGCTGCCAGGTATCCTTCCAGTTGGCCCAGCTATCGGGCATGCCGACGCTGCTGAGCTGGCCTTCGCCGCGAGCGGCCTTCTCCAGATCCGCGATATTTTCGGCTGCAAAAAGTGGTTGGCTGATGGCCACCAGGGCCAGTGCACTTGCGATCACGCTTCTCATCATCCCATCCCTCTGGACTAGGTCAGTTAAGGTTCGAGAGGGATGCTAGAGCGCGAATATGACGGTGACGGGGCGCTTTGATGGCAATTTGATGACAATCGCCCTGTCACGTCCCTGTCATCCGGCCGGAGTACAACTCGGGGCCAAGGGGCACTGGTCTACTCCAGCCGTGCCACCACGGAACAGACGACAGGGACAAGCGCGTGACAGAGCCGGAATTGAACGAACCGGGCATGGCCGACGGCCGTGGCCCCTCCAAGTGCGAGCGGATCTGCCGGATCCTGCGGCGCTACATCGGCAGCGGCCAGTTGGCGGCCGGGCAGCAGCTGCCCGCCGAGCGGGCCCTGAGCGAGCGCTTCGCCACCACCCGCATCACCATCAAGGAGGCGCTCTCGAGCCTGGAGGCGGACGGCCTTATCTACCGGGCCGAGCGGCGCGGCTGGTTCGTGGCGCCTCCTCGCCTCACCTACGATCCCGCCATCCACACCCACTTTCACCAGTGGATCGGCGAGCAGCAGCGCGTCGCCGAGACCCGGGTGCTGGCCCACGGAGGTCAGCTTGCCAGCAGTGACCTGTGTCATCGCATGGGGCTGGCCCCCTTCACCCCGCTCTATGAGATCCGCCGCCTGCGCCTTATCGATGGCCGTCCCGTCCTGCACGTCAGCCACCACCTGTTGGCCAGCCGCTTCCCCGACATTGCGAATGCCCCCCTGGCCAGTTCCCTCACCGAGCTCTATCGGGAGCGCTATGGCATAGGCCAGGGCAGCTCGAGTCTGGAGATCACCCCCTCGGCGGCCCGGGGAGAAATAGCCCGCGCCCTCAATCTGGCACAGGGAAGTGCCGTGCTGCGGCTGGTGCGGATCAACTACGACGAACGGGGAGGGCTGGTGGATTGCGACATCGAGCACTGGCGTCCGGATGCCATCCGCATTCATCTCGATACCCGCGCTTTGCCGACCGCCTTCGAGAAACCATCGCAGAGCCTGGTTGTGGATGAACGGTGAGTGGGTGAACGGGGCGGGCAGCGCGGGGATTCAGCAGGTCCTGGGGATCGCCTGAACTGGCGGGCAATCCGGGGGGAAAGAGGCGCGGATCCCGCAGGATCCGCCGGGATCAGTTGTCGATATTGGGGATCAGATCGTCGAAGCTCTGGTAGCCGCAGTCTGCCAGCTGCAGGGACATGGTGTAGGTCTTGCTCCCTTCCCGCTGGCCGATGGCGGGGCGGTTGAGCTTGAGCTCCTGATGCCAGTACTCCTTCATGCGATCGATGAGGGCCATGGCCTCGGTTTCGTCCAGGTGGAGCTGGCACAGCGCCATGTAGTTGTTGGGCCTGTGCATGTTCTCCACCAGATAGTCCCCCAGCACCGACATCGCCTGGCGCGCTTGCTGGCGGGCGAAGCGGCTGTGCTGCTCGAAGCTGATCCGCTCGCTGATGAGGAAGTGGTAGCTGTTGTCGATGCCGAGCTGCAGGATGCCGAGCTTCTCCAGTTTGCGCAGGTAGATATAGCAGGAGGCATCGGTCAGGCCGTACTCCCGCTTGAGATCGATCAGGGTCTTGTCGCGCCAGAAGATGTTGGCGAGGAAGGCATAGAGCCCCGGCTCCTTGTGAAACGCCTCGTCCTGCTCCTGGGTGAAGACGGCGCGCCGGCTCTGGGCGTCCTGGGTGCGATCCAGCAGCTCCTCGAACGAGAGTCCCACCAGGTGACAGATCTCCAGCAGGGTGTCGAACGGCAGGGAGGGCTTGTTCATCATCCGCTTCACGGTGGCGATGGACACACCCATGGCCTCCGCCAGGGTCTGATAGCGGATCCCCTTGTCGGTCAGGGTCTTCTTCAGGGTGTCGAGAATGTGGTTGGCCAGGGTCTGGCTGTAGGTCATGCAACTATTCCTTTATCTGCATTTTTAGTCGTGTCAGAAAATGCGTTGTTTGTCGGTATCGGGCTCAATTTTTGATACCTAGAAAAACCAGAGGAGAATAACCCGGTGATGATGGCTGAAATGGCCTGACCAGTTATGGTGCAAGGTGGCAGAAAGTGACACCTGGTGGTGCATATCCTTCAACCTTTCAACATTTTGCTGGTGATGCATATTACAAAGCACATAATTCAACACGAATCGGATTCAATACCTTCCTGGTTGAGAAAACGATTGTTTGCTTCCAATTTAAGGGTTTTTTAACCGAAAGGTTTTATTCTTTCCTGGCATTGAGCGGAACTCGCAAGAGGTCCGCTTTTTTTCTTTTCCTAGAATCTGAGCCCGTCGTCAAGACAAGGGCTCAGTTTCGGTACTTCCTGCGCCACCGTCCCCACGCGACAGCCATTTATTCCCCCTTGCAGGGAAACAGCTTGGGGATCTCCCGTACCAGCCAGCTCTTGGCCTTGCCCATGGTGTCGCGCCGCCAGGCCAGCGCGACCTGGATCTGGTGGCGATACTCGGGGCTGATCACCTTGAGTCGTCCCGCCTCGATGTCTTCTTCAATCCAGCTCAGCGGCATGGTGCCGACCCCGATCCCCGCCAGCAGGGCATCGCGCTTCTCCCCCATGGTGCTGACGGTCAGGCGCGGCTGCTTGTCGAGCAGGCGATAGGTGAGCACCGGCTTGCGCAGCGCCGTGTCGGCCACCGCGATGGCCCGGTAGCGGCGCAGGGTCTCGTCCGCCAGGGGCTCGGGCTCCTGGTGCAGGGGGTGATCCGGGTGGGCGACATAGAGCATCACCTCCTCCTGCAGCACCTGATGCTTGACGCCTGTCATCATGATGTCGGGGTTGAGGGAGGAGATGAGCAGATCGGCCCGGCCATCTTCCAGACACTCCCAGCTGCCCGCCAGCACCTCGGCCCGCAGCCGCAGCCGGGTATCGGTCAGCTCGGCCAGCCGCTCCACCAGCGGGTAGAGCGCCTGCAGCGGGACCAGGGCATCGACGGCGATGGTGATGTCGGTCTCCCAGCCCCGGGAGAGGGCCCGGGTCTCGCCCACCAGATGTTCGGCCGCCTCCAGCAGTACCCGGCCCCGCTCCAGCAGCATGCGGCCCGCCGGGGTGAACTTGGTCCTGTGGCCGCTGCGGTCGAACAGCATGGCGTCCAGCTCGTCTTCCAGCTTCTGCACCGTGTAGCTCAGTGCCGAGGGCACCTTGCCCAGCTCGTCGGCCGCCGCCGCGAAGCTGCCCCGGCGATCGATGGCATCCAGCACCCGGATCGCCTCCAGGGTCAGCGCCCGCTCCTTGTTTGATTCCTTGGCCATATCAAACCTTCAATTTTTTTGAATATGTTTACCAGATTATCTCGCTAACAACTTAGGGGAAGTCACTTTAATATTCAATCAACGCTTAGGCAGGAAGGCCAAGCGACCAAATAAAAGGTAGTTCCGGGCTGAGACATCCCCAAACACGATGTCTGATGTCAGCAAAAGAACAACATAGTATTTGAATGATCTCTTGCATGGATGCATTGATTCTGGCCCGCAGGGCCTTGGCAATGACATAAAAACCAAGAGAGTGAATGAACATGAAAAACGTAATCAAGATGCTGGCCGTTGCAGGCCTGATGACCGCAGGTGTAGCCCAGGCTTCCTTACCGGCCGACTTCAGCGCCGCGCCGGGCGTGCTGTTCGTCAACTGGAACGCCGCCGCTGCGATGGACGGCAAGGCCAACCCCATGCTGGAGGTGCGCGACGAGTCCGGTGATCTGCTGGCTTCTGTCCATGCCAACCTGATGGGCACCCAGCAGGTGAAGATCCCGAGCCGCACCCAGGGCAACCTGACCGTGAGCCTGGGCAACGAAAGCAGCAGCTACCGCATCCCCTTCGGCCTGGGTGACGGTCGCCAGCGTTAATGAACCACTTTGGTCAGTGAGGAGAACACCATGATGAAACTGAGAGCCGCAGAAGCACGGGGCAAGGCCAACTTCGGCTGGCTGGACGCCCGTCACAGCTTCTCCTTCGGTCACTACTATGACCCGGAGTGGATGGGACACTCTGCCCTGCGGGTCATCAATCAGGATCTGGTGGCGCCGGGTGGCGGATTCGCGACCCATCCTCACGCCAACATGGAGATCCTCACCTGCGTGCTGAGCGGCACCATAGAGCACAGGGACAGCCTCGGCCATGCCGAGCAGATCCCGGCGGGGGATTTCCAGCTGATGAGCGCAGGGTCCGGCATCCGGCACAGCGAGTACAACCCCTCGCAGACCGAGCCGCTCTCCCTGTTGCAGATCTGGATCGAGCCGAATGAACACGGCACCACACCCGGATATCAACAGAAGAAGATTGAGACCAGACCCGGTATGACGCTGGTGGCGTCACCGGATGGCGAGGAAGGATCCTTCAGGATCCGCCAGCAGGCTCGCGTCTGGCGCTTGCAGCTCCCCGAGGGGGAATCCCTCGAATGGGCATTGCAAGGACGTCATGGTTACCTGCATATGATTTCAGGGGAGCTGACTGGCAACGGTCTGGCTGCCCGACCCGGCGACGGGCTGCTCAGCCGCGACGAGCCGACCTGGGTGCTCACGGCCTCCAGGGGGAGTGAAGCCCTGCTGTTTGATCTGCCTTGATAGATAATTCTTGGCAAAATTAATGAGTTAACAATTAGCTCTTACACTGTAAATACCATGATGGTAAGCAAAGGAATCGAACGATGGACAAGATGAAAGATGTGGCACTGCTGGTGGGTCGCGTACTGCTGGCACTGATGTTTGTGGTGGCGGGCTGGGGCAAGATCGGCGGTTACGCCGGCACCCAGGGCTATATGGAAGCCATGGGCGTGCCCGGTTTCATCCTGCCGCTGGTGATCCTGCTGGAGCTGGGTGGTGGCCTCGCCATCATGCTGGGCCTGTTTACCCGCAACCTCTCCGTGCTGATGGCCGGTTTCACCCTGATGGCGGCCTTCATCTTCCACTATCAGCCGGCCGAACAGATGCAGATGCTGATGTTCATGAAGAACGTCTCCGTGGCCGGTGGTTTCCTGGCCCTGGCGGCAGCTGGTGCCGGCGCCTTCAGCCTGGATGCCCGCCTCGGCAAGAACTGGTAAACCCCGCAGTTTCAAGTTTTCCAACGCCTTTTGGCCGGTGCAACAGCACCGGCTTTTTTATGCCCGCCACCTGCGCCTCCTTGCCCTTCGTGATGACGACGTGATCGGCGGCAACAAGTGCCTTTTGCATCTTCCCCCCCGATCCCCGACAATCCCGATTCTTGTTGAAGTGGCGGGAATCCCTGGAATTTTCCCGCGCTCACCCCTTTGCATCGGCGGGAGTTGCTCATGTTCACCCTCTACCACTCCAATCAGCTGGATCTGCTCAAAGAGCTGCTGGTGAGCCGCATCCGGCAGGCGCCCCTCTCTCACCCCTTCGAACGGGAACAGATCCTGGTGCAGAGTCCCGGCATGGCCCAGTGGCTCAAGCTGGAGCTGGCCAGGGCCTTCGGCATCGCCGCCAATATCGACTTTCCCCTGCCCGCGAGCTTTATCTGGGAGATGTTCACCCGGGTGCTGGCGGACGTGCCACGCCAGAGCCCCTACAACAAGGGGTCCATGAGCTGGCAGCTGATGACCATCTTGCCCGCCCTGCTCGACCGTCCCGCTTTTGCACCGCTGGCTGCCTATCTGGGGAGTGGGGATGACGCGGAGTCATTGCAGGATCCCGAGCAGGTACGCCTCTGGCAGCTCTGCCAGAAGGTGGCGGATCTGTTCGACCAGTATCTGGTTTACCGGCCGGACTGGATCGCTCGCTGGGAACAGGGAGAGGGATTGAGCCAGGAGCTGGCCGGGGTGAGCGGTCAGGATTGGCAGCCGGAGCTGTGGCGTGAGCTGGTGGCCCGCACTCTGGCGCTCGCTCCCAGCGGCTACCACCGCGCCAACCTCTACGAGGAGTTTATCCACGAGCTGGAGCGCACCCCGGATCTGCCGGGCAAACTGCCCCAACGGGTCTTCGTGTTCGGCATCTCGGCGCTGCCACCGCGCTACGTGGAGGCGCTGCTGGCCCTCGGCAGCCGGGATGAGGTGGAGGTGCATCTCTTCGTCACCAACCCCTGCCGCTACTACTGGGGGGACTTGCTCGATCGCAAGACCCTGGCGCGCCTCGAAAACAAGCTCAAACCCGGCACCGATCTCGACACCCTGCAGGGCCCCGCCAACCCGCTGCTTGCCTCCATGGGCAAGCTGGGGCGCGACTACCTGCACCAGCTGATGGAGCTGGAGGTGCCGCAAATTGAGGCCTTCGTCGATATTGACGATCAGGATGAACAGGGCCAGGCCAGGTTGCTGCGCGCCATCCAGAAGGATGTGCTGGAGCTGGCCGAGCGAGGGGCAGGCACATTCGAGCTGGATAGCAGTCAGCACAAGAGCCCGATCGACGCGAGCGATGGATCCCTGCAGATCCATGCCTGCCACGGCCCGATGCGCGAGCTTGAGGTGCTGCACGACCGGCTGCTGGCGCTGTTCGAGCAGGATCCCTCCCTCACCCCGAAAGACGTGGTGGTGATGATGCCGGATGTGAACAGCTACGGCCCCTATATCCAGGCGGTGTTTGGCGCGCGGGGCCAGATCCCCTTCGCGGTGTCCGATCGGGCGGCGAGCCAGGAGAGCCCGCTGCTGCAGAGCTTCCTCGCCCTGCTCAGACTCCCCAACGCCCGGCTGGGGGCCGGCGAGCTGCTCGCCATCCTCGAAGTGCCCGCCGTGCTGCGCCGCTTCGAGCTCGATGACGACGAATTCAACCAGCTGCGGCGCTGGGTGCAGGAAACCGGCATCCGCTGGGGGCTGGATGACGGCTACCCGGAGCGCTTCGATCTGCCGCGCCTCTCTGGCAACAGCTGGCTGTTCGGCCTGCGCCGCATGCTGCTCGGCTTTGCCATGGGGGATGGCGAACCGGTGGCCGGCATTTTGCCCTACGCCGATATCGAGGGGCAGCAGGGGCTGGCCCTCGGCAAGCTCGCCTGGTTCGTCGACTCCCTGGCGGAATTTTTGCCCCGTCTGCAACAGGCGCAGCCGCTGCCCGAGTGGATCGCCTGCCTCAACGAACTGCTGGAGCGCTTCTATCTGGCCGACGAGGATGAAGAGCGCCAGCTGCAGCTTATTCGCAGCCAGCTGGCGGAGTGGCTCGCCCAGCTCGGCGAAGCCCGCTTCGAGCAGGCCATCAGCGCGGATCTGTTGCAGGATTACCTCGGCAGCGTGCTGGGGGAGTCCCGCTCCAGCCAGCGCTTCCTCGCCGGTCAGGTCAACTTCTGCACCCTGATGCCGATGCGCTCCATCCCCTTCCGGCAGGTCTGCCTGCTCGGCATGAACGACGGCGTCTACCCGCGCACCCTGCCGCCCATGGGGTTCGACCTGATGGCGGTGGCCGGCCGGCGCGGGGATCGCTCCCGTCGCGATGACGACCGCTACCTCTTCCTCGAGGCGCTCCTGAGCGCCCAGCAGGGGCTCTATATCAGCTATCAGGGTTTCAGCGCCCAGGACAACAGCGAGAAGGTGCCCTCCGTGCTGCTGGCCGAGCTTATCGACTATGTGCGTCAGGGCTTCGTGCTGGCGGGGGATGAGGCGCTCGACGACGAGACGTCAGGCAAGCGGCTGCTCGAACACCTGATCGTCGAACACCCGCTCACCCCCTACAGCCGCAGCTACTTCTATCCAGAGGCGGATTCCGGCCTCTTCACCTATGCCGCCGACTGGCTGCCGGCCCTGAGCCCGCAGCGCGGGGCCGCCAACTTCCAGAGCGGCGAGCTGCCGCTGCCCCCCGAATGGGGGAAAGAGCAGGGGCTGGAGCTGGCGGAGCTGCTGCGCTTCTATCGCCAGCCCGCCAAGTATTTCCTCAACCGCCGCCTCAAGGTGTGGTTCGAGCTGGACGAAGCCGAGATCGAGGACAGCGAGCCGTTCGAGCTGGACGGCCTGCAGCACTACCAGCTCAAGGCGCTGCTGCTCGATGCCCATCTGGCAGAGGGGGAGAGCCCGGAGCGAAGCGATAGCGTGAGCACGCGTCGCCAGCGCCTGCAGCTCTCCGGCCTGCTGCCCCAGGGCTGGTTCGGCAGCCTGCTGCTGGACGATCTGGATGCCGAGATGGGCAAGCTGGCGGCGCGCCTGCGCCCCTGGGTGGCGGCCAATGAGGCGGACAAACAGGCGGTGGAGATCGATATCTCCCTGACCCAGGGCCAGCTGCAGGGGTGGATCGACACCCAGCAGGGGCGCTTGCTGGTGATCAAACCCGGCAGCTTCAACGGCAAGGATCTGCTGCTGGGCTGGATCCAGCACCTCTGCCTCTCCTTGAGCGACGCCCCCGGCGACACCCTGCTGTTCGACGCCAAGCAGAGTCTGCGACTGCCCAGGCTCCCTGCCGACGAAGCCCGCCCCAGACTGGCGGCCCTGGTCGCCCTCTGGACCCAGGGGATGAAGCGGCCGCTGCCGTTTTTCCCCAGCACCGCCTGGGAGTGGATCAAGGAGATCGAGAAGGATCCGGAGAAACCGGAGGCGGCCGACAAGGCGGCCCTCGCCCGTTTCAACGGCGGCTACATGGTGACGGGGGAGGGGCAGGACGTCTATGTCGCCCGCTGCTTCCCGGAACTCGATGACGAGGTGCTGGCCCAGCTGCAGGCGCTGGCCCGGGAACACCTGACCCCGCTGCTGACCACCATGGAGATGATGTAATCATGGCTAACCCGCTCAATACCCTGCGTTTTCCCCTCCATGGCGAGCGGCTGATCGAGGCCTCTGCCGGCACCGGCAAGACCTACACCATCGCCGGCCTCTATCTGCGCCTCTTGCTGGGCCACGGTCCGCTCATTGAAGAGGGGGAAGACGCCGGTCAGCCTAGCGCTCACGAGCGGCCCCTGTCGGTGACGGAGATCCTGGTGGTGACCTTTACCGAGGCGGCCACCGCCGAGCTGCGTGGGCGGATCCGCGGCCGCATCCACGAGGCGCGCCTCGCCTTTATGCGCGGGCAAAGCGGCGATGCCCTGCTGGCCCAGCTGCTAGCCGAGGTGGAGGATCACGAACTGGCGGCCCGCCGCCTGCTGGCCGCCGAACGGCAGATGGACGAGGCGGCGGTTTTCACCATCCACGGCTTCTGCCAGCGGATGCTGAAACAGAACGCCTTCGAGTCGGGCGCCCTCTTCGAAACCGAATTTCTCACCGACGACAGCCAGCTCAGGTTGCAGGCGGTGAGCGACTACTGGCGCGCCGAGTTCTATCCGGTGGATAAAACCCTGGCGAGCGCCGTGCGCGCGCTCTGGCCAAGCCCCGCCGCCCTGTTGCGGGAGATGAACGGCTGGCTCGACAACAGCGAGCTGGAGATGCGCCCACCGGCGGGGGACGAGACCCTGGCCGCCCGCCATCAGGCGGCCATGGCCCGTATCGAGGCGGTGAAAGCGGCCTGGCTGGCGCAGGTGGACGAGATCCGCCGCCAGACCGACGGCCATATCAGCCGCTACACCGGCAAGAACTACGAGGGGTGGCTCGCCAAGATAGCCGCCTGGGCGCAGGACGAGGCGAGCGGCTACGCCATTCCCAAGGAGCTGGAGCGTTTCGGCCAGACGGTGCTGGAGGAAAACCTCAAGAAGGGGGGGGTGGTGCCTACCCTGCCGCTGTTCAGCGAGATCGACGCGCTGCTGGCGAGCCGCCCCGGCATCCGCGACCTTATCCTGCAGCGGGCCGCCGTGGTGGTGCGCAGCCGGATGCAGGCCAGCAAGCGTCAGGCCCATCAGCTCTCGTTCGACGATCTGCTCAAAGACCTCGACGGTGCGCTGGGTTCCAGCCTTGGCGAGCGGCTCTGCGAGCGCATTCGCGCCACCTACCGGGTCGCCATGATCGATGAATTCCAGGATACCGACCCCCAGCAATACCGTATCTTCCATCGGCTCTATGGCGGCCATAAAGACACGGCGCTGCTGATGATCGGTGACCCCAAGCAGGCCATCTACGGCTTTCGCGGCGCCGACATCTTCACCTACATTCAGGCGCGGCGAAATGTGAGCGCCCACTACACCCTGGGGCGCAACTGGCGCTCCAGCGGCGCCCTGGTGGCGGCGGTCAACGGCCTGTTCGAGCGAGCCAAGGATCCCTTTATCTACGAGGCGGATATCCCCTTCCTGCCGGTGGCGGCGCAGGGCAAGAGCAAGGCGCTGCGCCTCGACGGCGAAACCGCCCCCGTGCTGCACTGCTGGCAACTCACCGGCCAGCCCACCTTCAACCGGGGGGACTACCAGAGCAAGATGGCCCGCGCCACGGCGGCGGAGATCCACCGCCTGCTGACCCTGGCCCGGGAGGGCAAGGCGCTGATCGGCAGTGAGCCGGTCAAAGCCGGCGATATCGCCGTGCTGGTGCGCACCGGCGCCGAGGGCAAGCTGGTGCAGCAGGAGCTGGCACGGCTCGCCATCGCCTCGGTGTATCTGTCGAATCGCGAGAGCGTGCTGGAACAGGTGGAGGCGCGGGAGATCCTGCTCATTCTGCACGCCTGCCAGAACCCGAGCGAGGAGAGGAGCCTGCGAGCGGCGCTTGCCACCGGCCTGTTCGATCTCGACGCCAAGGCCCTCGACGAGCTTGCCTCCGACGAGCGGGTGTGGGAGAGCGCGGTGCAGGAGTTTATGGAGTACCGCAAGGTCTGGCACAAGCGCGGCGTGCTGGCCATGCTGCGCGCCCTGCTGCACCGGCGCAATCTCGCCGCATCGCTTTTGGCGAGCCCCTACGGGGAGCGGCGGCTGACCAACTTCCTCCATCTGGGGGAGCTCTTGCAGCAGGTGAGCAGCGAGCTGGACGGCGAATACGCCCTGCTGCGCTGGCTGGGGGAGGCGGTAAACCGCCAGAGCGGCCAGGATGCGGAGCAGATACTTCGCCTGGAGTCCGAGCGCAAGCTGGTGCAGATCGTCACCATCCACAAATCCAAGGGGCTGGAGTACCCGCTGGTGTTCCTCCCCTTTATCTGCAGCCACCGCAGCGCCGATACCCCCCTCTATCACGAGGCCGATGAGGCGGGCAATCGCACCATCCTCGATCTTACCGGTGCCGAGGAGTCTCTGGCGGAGGCCGACAAGGAGCGCCTCGCCGAGGATCTGCGGCTGCTCTACGTGGCGCTGACCCGGGGCGTCTACGCCACCTGGCTGGGGCTGGCGCCGGTGCGCTCCGGCAACGGCAAGTCGGAGAAGACCGACCTGCACCAGACCGCCATCGGCTACCTGTTGCAAAAGGGGGAGGAGGGGGACGCCGCAACCCTGGCCACCGCCCTCAGTGCGCTTGCTGAAGATCTGCCCGGAGTGGCCGTCGGTGAGCCCTCGCTCACCCGCCCGGCCCCGCTTCCGGCAGAAGAGGATCAACTGGGTGAGCCGCAGGTGCGCCGCTTTGGCGGCACCCTTGAGCGGGACTGGTGGATCAGCTCCTACTCCGGGCTCGCGGCCCAGGGCCACGGTCACAGCAAGGGGGTGCTGGCCAACCCCGGCTTCGATGACGAGGTGGTCACCGAGGCGGCCGCGCTGGCTGCCGAAGAGCCAGTGCAGGTGCCCCAGCCCTCCATCTTCACCTTCCCGAAGGGGGCGCGCCCCGGCACTTTGCTGCACAGCCTGTTCGAGACCATCGACTTTCAAAGCGCGGGCGGCGAGCCGCTGGCACAGCATATCGCCACCCTGCTGTCGCAGGATGGCTTCGACGAGAGCTGGGCCCAAGTGCTGCAACAGCAGGTGGAGGCAGTGCTGGATACGCCGCTTGAAACGGGCTTTGGCGAGCCGTTACGGCTGCGGGATCTGGCCCCCGAGCGCAAGCAGGTGGAACTGGAGTTCTTCCTGCCCATGGGGCGGGTGACGGCACAGGCGCTGACCGCGCTCTGCCAGCAGCACGACCCGCTGTCGCGGGGCAACAAGCCGCTCAGCTTCGCCACCGTGCAGGGGATGCTCAAGGGCTTTATCGACCTGGTGTTCGAGTGGCAGGGGCGCTGGTATCTGCTCGACTACAAATCCAACCACCTCGGCATGAGCCCGGCCGACTACAGCCGATCGGCGCTGGAGCAGGCCATGGTGGAGCATCGCTACGACCTGCAATACCAGCTCTACTCCCTGGCGCTGCACCGGCTGCTCGCCCTGCGCCTGCCAGGCTACGACTTCGACCAGCACTTTGGCGGCGTCTTCTATCTGTTCCTGCGCGGCATGCCACAGGGGGGCATTTTCCATACTCGCCCCAGCCGCGAACTGGTGCTGGGGCTGGATCGGCTGTTTAGCGAGGGGGCTACGCCCGCCCTCGTACAAGTTTCGGATAACGGGGTAGAAGCATGAAGAGCGTAGTCATGATCGAACGGCTCAAGGCCCTGGCGCTGGCGGGGCGTATCCGCCAGCTGGATCTGCAATTTGCCAAGCTGGTGGCAGACCTTGGCGGCGGCCCCGAGCTGGTGCTGGGGGCGGCGCTCGCCTGCTTCGAGCTGGGGCGTGGCCATGTCTGCCTGCCGCTTGAAATGTTGACGGCCGGATCCTTGCGCCCGTTCGGGCTGGATCCGGATCAGGGCCGGGATCTGCTGGCCGATCTGGCGGATCTGGCGAGCTGGCCCGCCCTGTTTGCGGCAAGCCCCCTGGTTGGCGGCGAACAGGATGAAGGGGAAGCCCCGCGCTGGCCGTTGCGGCTCTGGCACGGCCGCCTCTACCTCACCCGCTATCACGATTTTGAACTGGGGGTGGCCCGCCATCTTCGTGCCTTGAGCGAGCGCGCCGAATGGCCGGAGATTGCCCCGGCCCTGTCGCGCCTCTTTGCCCGCGACTACGGCCTGGTGTTCGGGGCCCTGCTCAAGGCCCGCCTCGCCCCGGATTTCTCGGCCCGCCACTTTATCGAGAAGTACCTGGATCTGGTGTTCCCAAGCGAAGTGGAGTGGCCCGCCATCGAGGCCCTGCTGGCCAGCGCCCAGGCTGCAAACGACCTGAGCAAACTGGATGCACTGGTGCCCGAGGCGCTCTGCTGCAACGGCCAGAAGCTGGCGGCGGCCACGGCGGCGGCGCGCCCCTTTGCGGTCATTTCCGGCGGCCCCGGCACCGGCAAGACCACCACGGTCGCCAAGCTGCTCGCCATTCTGGTGGAGACCGGCCTGCAAGGGGGCAAGGCCCCGGCGATCCGGCTGGTGGCCCCCACGGGCAAGGCGGCGGCGCGTCTGACCGAGAGTATCGGCGCTGCCCTGCAGGCGCTGGACTTGCCCCCCGAGTGGGTCGAGGCCATCCCCACCGAGGCGGGCACCCTGCACCGGCTGCTCGGGGTGATCCCGGGGCGCAGCCAGTTCCGCCACCACAAAGGCAACCCGCTGCACCTCGACCTGCTGGTGGTGGATGAGGCCTCCATGGTCGATTTGCCCATGATGGCGCGCCTGCTGGACGCCCTGCCAAGCCACGCTCGCCTCATCCTGCTCGGCGACAAGGATCAGCTCGCCTCGGTGGAGGCGGGGGCCGTGCTCGGCGATATCTGCAGCTTTACCTCGCAGGGCATCAGCCCGGCGCAGGCAGAGTGGCTCTCCCGCCAGACCGGCTACCGCTTGCAGGGCTCGCCCGCAGGGGCCCCGGTGCGCGACAGCCTCTGTTTGCTCTCCAAGAGCTGGCGCTTCGATCAGCATTCGGGCATCGGCCAGCTGGCGCGCGCCTGCAACGGCGGCGATGCGGCGGCGGTGGAGGCTGTCTGGGGCGCGGGTTTTACGGATATCAGCCTGCACCCCTGGGCGGGGGAGGCCTATGACGAGTTGATTGCCCAGGGGGTGGCCGGTTACGGCAGCTATCTGAAGGCGGCCCGCGCGGGGGAGGAGCCCGCCGCTGTATTCAAGGCATTCAACGGCTTCCAGATCCTCTGCGCCCTGCGCGACGGCCCGTTCGGGGTCGAGGGGCTCAACGAGCGGCTCGAACTGGCCCTGTCACGGGCGGGGCTGATTGCCCGCGATGGTGACTGGTATGCCGGTCGCCCGGTGATGGTGGTGCGCAACGATCACGGGGTCGGCCTCTACAACGGCGATATGGGGCTCTGCCTGCCCGATGAAAGCGGGCGGCTCAAGGTCTGGTTCGAGCAGCCGGACGGCACCCTGCGGGCCCTCTTGCCCAGCCGGCTGCCGCCCCACGAAACCGTCTATGCCATGACCATCCACAAATCCCAGGGCTCGGAGTTTGCCCATACCGTGCTGGTACTGCCCGACAGCCCCAGCCCATTGCTGACCCGTGAGCTGGTCTACACCGGCATCACCCGCGCCAAGGCCCGCCTCGATCTCTACGGTGATCGCGCCCTGCTGGCACAGGCGGTCAGGAAAAAGACCGAGCGTTATTCTGGATTGGCACAGAGGTTGGGGGAGTGATTGATGGCGGCGGTAAAGGGAGTTGCCGCCGTTTTAATATGATTTACTGATTTTTCCTACACCCCTAATAATATTATTCTACGGTGGTAGTTATATGAAAATGGATGTAAGAACAGGACTAGATCTCTTCAGTGGACTTCATGAGGGGCAACCAATATATAATGGAGAGATTTTTGGTTCTTATCCCAGGGAACATGAATCTTATATCGAGTATCGCTTTAAGAATGCAGATGATTTACTGGATGCCTTGGGGCATCGATCTCCATTGATAAAAAGTGAATATTTTCAGTATCATCATAAGTTTATTTTCAGAGGGCATGCAGATAGCAGGTGGAAGCTTGAGCCTAGCTCTGTCAGAGAAATGAATTCGAAAAATAGACGGAGCCAAGTTAGTTGTAGTCATCATGACTTTATCAGTACTGGGCAGGCTCACTTTAATGAGGTGGATAAATTTTCAAAGTTTGTTATTGGTGCAGACAGACTCGGGTTACATGTTGAAAGGGATGTCTTGGAGGCTTGCATTGCGCACTCTGAACGCATTTTAAATCCGATGATTGATAAAAATTTTTTTAATATGTGCTGGCCAAGAGATGAATCATATCGGTTGTTGGCGTTAGCTCAACATTATGGAGTGCCTACACGCCTACTTGATTGGACAACAAATCCTTTAGTTGCCGTTTTTTTTGCAACCAAGAGAGTAAAGAGTAAATCCATCTCAATATGGATTATCCCTCAGCTCTTGTTGGACTTAGCAAAGTTAATCAATGCGATTAAAGTGATACATGTACCAAAGGTAGACAATATGAATATACTTGCGCAGTCTGGTTCGTTTACTAATCATATATTTGTGCCAACGGATGGTCTGAAATCTCTTGATCAGAGTATTATTGGAAAAATTAATGAACACCCCATGGCAATTGAGAGTTTAAAAAATCTTAGCTTAAAACCAAGGTTATTCATTTTGCCAGATTCGGAAAGACTTCCTCTCAGGAGAAAAATTCTCAGCATGGGTATTGATTGGATAAAAATCGAGCCATCTTTAAATGGGGTCGTCGCCTCAATTACGGATGATGTCGAATAGGTTGTGAAGGTAGATAAGCCCAATGTCTTCCGTGTGATCTCTTTTTCCTTCCCCTCATCCCCAGCCCTTCTCCTCCTTTTTTAATAATCGGGAGAAGGGAGTTTTGGCCTCCTTTGATCTGATTCGGATGATTGGTTTATTGGGGATATGTAGGTTCGATTAGCGAAGCGTAATCGGACGGTCGCGTAATCCGACGATCACCTAATTGGAGTCTCCCCTGGCCGGGATTTCGGCAAGCCAGAGATGCGAGTGTCTGATATCCACACTCCCCAACCGCCTCAGACTTATGGTTCGGCCTGTATATCCGGCTGGCAGCCGGGGCCCTGGGCGACCTCCTCCTTGAGCCAGTCGATAAAGCAGCGGATCCGGGCCAGTCTGGGGGAGTCGGGATCCCAGATCAGGTGGTAGTCGTTGTCGGGGTGATAGCTCCTGGTGAAGAGGCGGGTCAGCAGGCCGCTGGCGATCAGATCCCCCGCCAGCACGTTGCGGCTCAGGGCCACCCCCTTACCGGAGAGCACCATGTCGATCGCCAGGCTGTTGTTGTTGACCTCGAAGCGCTTGATCCGGCTCAGGTCGAGCCGATAGCCCGACTCCTGCAGCCACTTCTCCCACGAGACTCCGGCGTAGTCGGGCCCGGAGACGATGACGGTATCGTAGAGATCCTCGATGCGCTGCAGCCGCTCGGCCAGGGCCGGCGAGCAGACCGGAAAGACGCACTCCCGGATCAGCAGGCAGGAGCTCATCTCGGGGTCGACCCGGTTGCAGTAGCGGATCGCCAGATCCATGCCGCCCCGGCCTATGGGCTGCACCTGGGGGTTGGCGTTGAGGCGCACCTCGACCTCGGGGTGGCGCTCGACGAAGCGCCAGAGCCTCGGCATCAGCCAGCGGCTGGCGAAGGAGGGGTTGACGGTGACGTTCAGCACCCCTGCCAGGGGTTCGCACTCGAGGGCGGCCATGCCCTGTTCGAACGCCGCCATGCCCTGGCTGACCCAGGGGAGCAGGCGTGTGCCCCGCTCGGTCAGGCGCATGTTGCGCCCCTCGCGGACAAACAGCTTGACCCCCAGACTCTGCTCCAGCCCCCGGATCTGCTGGCTGACCGCCGCCTGGGTGATGAAGAGCTCCTCGGCGGCGCGGGAGTAGCTGCCGTGGCGGGCCGCCGCCTCGAAGGTGTGCAGGGCGCCGATCTGGGCGATGTATAACTTGCGCTTATGTGTCTGGTTAGCTTTCATCGTTGGCCTTCCTGGCCCGGATTAATAACACTCGACGCCATATCAAACGGCGAAATCAAGGCGAGGTTATCATGGAAACGGCAGGAAGCAATCTGATCGAATCGATCATGAATATATTCACCGGCAAGGCCAGGCTGGCCCGGGAGTGCAATCTGGAGGATATCTCCGGCTGGTTGAAAAACGACATGGGCGTCAGCCATGAAGACGACCGGCGGCAAGACCATGCCAGCAATAAAATAAGGTATTGAGGCGCTCTTTATAGTTTTGTGGGTGCAGCCATTATTAACGCCCCCTGTTTTACCACTCTGCTTATTACCCGAAAAATAGCGGCATCGCCTATTATCGCGGTGGGCCTTATTCACCTCCGCATTCAGGCGGAAATAGGCTCATCGGCGTATTGCCGTGTTTTCCTGACAGGCCAGACGATCCGGACAGGGCGATGGCATCCCACCCAGTGCCTCTGGCCCCGGCAAGGTGTGCCCGCCAGCGTCATTTCCCCTGGCCTGAAGGGCCCAAAAAAAACGGGGCCGAAGGTTTCCCTTCGGCCCCGCCTTCAACGCCTCTCGTCAGAGGCTGGATTTGACGCTGACAAACTCGGGGTAGGCATCGATGCCGCACTCGTGCATGTCCACGCCCATCAGCTCTTCCTCTTCGCTGACGCGCAGGCCCATGGTGGCCTTGAGCAGGCTCCAGACGACCAGGGCGGCGACAAAGACCCAGCCGAAGATGACGGCGGCACCCAGCAGCTGGGCACCGAAGGTGGTGCTTTCGTTGGAGAAGGGCACCACCATCAGGCCGAACAGGCCGCACACCCCGTGTACCGAGATGGCACCGACCGGATCATCGATCTTCATGCGATCGAAGGCGACGATGGCGTAGACCACCAGGGCACCGGCGAGGGCGCCGATCAGGCTGGCGAACAGCGGGCTGGGGGAGGCCGGGTCGGCGGTAATGGCGACCAGGCCGCCGAGGGCGCCGTTGAGGATCATGGTGAGATCCGCCTTGCCCCAGGTGAGCTTGCTGACCAGCAGGGCGCCGACCACACCGGCGGCCGCGGCGGCGTTGGTGTTGACGAAGACGGTGCCGATGGCGGTGGCGTCAGCGGCGCTGGAGAGCGCGAGCTGGGAGCCGCCGTTGAAGCCGAACCAGCCCATCCACAGGATCAGGGTGCCCAGGGTCGCCAGCGGCAGGTTGGAGCCGGGGATGGGGTAGATCTCGCCCTGCTTGCCATATTTGCCACGACGGGGGCCGAGCAGCAGCACGGCGGCGAGGGCAGCGGCGGCGCCCGCCATGTGCACGATGCCGGAGCCCGCGAAGTCGGAGAAGCCCGCCTCTTTCAGGAAGCCGCCGCCCCAGGTCCAGAAGCCTTCCATGGGGTAGATGAAGCCGGTCATCACCACGCAGAACAGCAGGAAGGACCAGAGCTTCATGCGCTCGGCCACCGCCCCGGAGATGATGGAGGTGGCGGTCGCCACGAAGACCACCTGGAAGAAGAAGTCGGAGTGCAGGGAGTGGCCCGCGTCGTCCGCCTGGCTGCCCATCAGGCTGCCGAAGCTCGGCAGCCAGCCACCGGCGGTGTTGTCCACGTACATGATGTTGTAACCAACCAGCAGGAACATGATGCAGGCGATGGCATAGAGCAGGATGTTCTTGGTCAGGATCTCGGTGGTGTTCTTGGCGCGGACCAGGCCGGCCTCCAGCATGGCGAACCCGGCGGCCATCCACATGACCAGCACGCCGGAGATCAGCAGGTAGAAGGTGTCGAGTGCATAGCGCAGCTCGCTAACGGATTTGATCAACTCTTCCATGTCGTATTCCTCAGTTCCAGTCGTATCAAAGGGCGTCTGCGTCGGTCTCGCCGGTGCGGATGCGCACGGCGGCCTGCAGGTCGTAGACGAAGATCTTGCCGTCACCTATCTTGCCGGTGTAGGCGGCCTTGCTGATGGCTTCGATGATCGGCTCGACGTTGTCGGCCAGGGTGCCGATCTCCAGCTTCACCTTCGGCAGAAAATCCACCTGGTATTCGGCGCCCCGATAGAGTTCGGTGTGCCCCTTCTGGCGGCCAAACCCCTTGACCTCGGAGACCGTCAGCCCCTCGACGCCGAGATTGGCGATGGCTTCGCGCACGTCGTCGAGCTTGAACGGTTTGATGATGGCGGTAATCAATTTCATGCAATGTCCCCAATCCATGGTGGTTCACTCACGTATTGGTAGTGGCAAATATTGGGCCAAGAATTTTTATCTTATTATTCAATTGTTTGATTAATTCCCGCATGGCGGCTGCCAGCGGCGTGCCCAATGTGGGCAGGGCTGCGCCAAAGGTGTGCACCCGATTGGTGCAAGCCGGGTCGCAAGGAAATGCGGCAGGAGCGTGACTCCCCTCCAAGACCTGAGGCAGGGTGACTGCTACTGTTATTCAGACAAATGGTGGCGGGCCGATAACCCTGTCATAAGCGGGGCACAGGGGCTCCACCGCCACCACGGATCCCGGCCGGCAGGTTGCCTTTTTTACCGTGATTCACTATTCGGAACCGGGCCGCCCACCCGTGGTGGCCACGTAGCAGAACAAGGATGGTTCCCATGCTGCAAGACAATGACACGCTCGTGATCCCGGATCTCAACGAGGCCGTGGTGCACGGCATTCTGCAGGTCGTCAGCGATGGTATCTGGGACTGGAATGCCAACACCGGCTACGTCTATCGCAATCCCGGCTGGTACCAGATGCTGGGGTATGAGCCGCATTCCCTCGACAACTCCGTCCTGACCTGGGAGAACGTGATCCACCCGGACGATCTGGCGCGGGTCATGGCGCGCTTCGACGCCTATCTGAACGGAAGCGAGCTTGATTACCGGGTGGAGTACCGTTGCCGCTGCCGCAACGGCGACTACATCTGGATTGAGGATTGTGGGCGCATCATAGCGCGCAATCCGGACGGTTCCGTGGCCAGGATGATAGGGGCGCACCGGGACATCCACGCCCAGCGGGAGCTCTACCTGCGGCTGGAGCTGCAAAACCGTTCCCTGGAACAGCTGGTGGCGGAGCGCACCGCCGAGCTGGAGCGGCTCAATCTGGAGCTGCAACACCAGGTAGAAGAAAACCGCCGCCTGGCGGAGACGGACTCTCTGACCGGGGCGGCCAGCCGCTATCGGCTGGAGCACGGCGTCAGGCTGGAGTATGAGCGCGCCAGGCGCTTCAAGGAGCCCTTCGCCGTGATCGCCATGGACGTGGACGACTTCAAGCAGATCAACGATCGCTATGGTCACGGGGTCGGCGACCAGACCCTGATCGACATAGTGCGCCTGACCCGGGACTGCATCCGCGAGATCGATCTGCTGGCCCGCTGGGGCGGGGACGAGTTTATGCTGGTGCTGCCCAATACGCGCCTGGGGGAGGCCCACAAGGTCGCCGAAAAGTTGCGACAGCGACTGGGCTACGCCAGGGTCCAGGGGGTGGAGCCCATCACCCTGAGCTTCGGACTGGTGGAGTCCGACCCTGACGAGCCCCTGAATCATCTGATGGCGAGGGTGGACCGGGCCCTCTATCGGGCCAAGCTGGCGGGCAAGGATCAGCTCTGCGGCTAGGCCGGCGTCACTGGTCGGAGGCGATGGACAGGTTTACCCCCCCGGATACGACTTGATCTTGGGATTTTCTTGACGCCATTTCATCCCGCTGGTTTCATGCGCGCTCTTTTCATTCCTGCGAGATGTATCTTCATGAAGAAGTGCCTTCTGATTGCCCTGACTACCCTGCCCCTGGTTGCCCACGCCGGCCTGATGGATGCCCTGACTGACACCGTGACCAGCAGCGTCACCAGCACCGCCAAGGAGATGGCGGGCAGCGCCATGGACACCGCCTCCAACGAGGCGATCAAAACGGCCCTGGACATCAAGGAAGGCGGCTCCAACAAGCAGGCCATCAAGGAGAAGCTGGGCGAGCCGGCCAGCACCCTGACCGAAGAAGGTCTGGAAGTGTGGACCTACGACCTGAGCGCCCTGAACAAGGCCTCTCCGCTGCTGGCCGAGACCACCGCCTCCCTGCTGAAGGAGTCCGAAGTGGCCCAGAAGAACGTGGTGATCAAGTTCGAAGGGGAGACAGTGAAGACCCTGAACCTGGCCGACAAGACCAAGGCCTGAGTCTGAACGACGTGTATAAAGAAAGGGGCCTGCGGGCCCCTTTTTGCTGCTTTCGAATTACTGGTTCGCTTCGGCGAACTGCTTCATCACTTCCGCGTGCTTGATCATGCCGTCGGCGCGCTGGGAGAGGTTCTTCACGAACTCGGCCTTCTTGGCCGGATCTTCAATCTTGTCGTAGCGCTGCTGCAGGTGGGCCTGGATCTGCTCCGGGGTCATGTTCTGCATGCGGGCCATCTTGTCGTGACGGCTGCCATGGTGCTTGCCGCCCATCATGCCGGTACCGTCCATGGAGCAGTTGGTGGCCATGGCCTGGGTCGGTTGCGCGGTGGAGACAGCCTCGCTGGCGGCGTAGGCGCCAAGCGGCAGGCCGAGGATCAGGGTGGCGGTCAGCAGGGTCTTGGTCAGCTTTTTCATGGGTAACTCCTGTCGGATTGATACGGGTACAGGCTGTTTCGCCTTGGTACTCAGTAAACACCGTGGAAGTGTCTGAACTTTGCCAGTACAGGACTATTTTGTAGCAGAGTGTGGCATCTTGCCGCTCTGGCACACTTTGACACAACCCGCCCGGTTGATTTTCGTATAATCGCCCCAGCTCGATAACGGGAGAGACAGTGATGAACCAAGGCAGCCCTCATATTCTGGTGGTCGACGACCACAGCGAGATCCGCGATCTGCTCAAGCGCTTTCTGGAACAGCACGGCATGCGCGTCAGTTGTGCCCGTGATGGCAAGGAGATGAAGCGGCTGCTGGACGAGCGGGAGTTCGATCTGCTGGTGCTGGATCTGATGATGCCGGGAGAGGATGGTCTTACCCTGTGCCGCGAGCTCAGGGTCAAGTCTCGCCTGCCCATCATCATGCTCACCGCCATGGGGGAGGAGACGGATCGCATCATCGGTCTGGAGATGGGGGCAGACGACTACCTCTCCAAGCCCTTCAATCCCCGGGAGCTGCTGGCCCGCATCAAGGCGGTGATGCGCCGCACCCAGGCGGAGAGCCTGCCCGTCCCCGAGACACTGACCCGGGATCTGCGCTTCGACCGCTGGCTGCTCGACATCAATCGCCGCGAGCTGGTGGACGAGGAAGGGGTGGGGATGAGCCTCTCCACCGCCGAGTTCGATCTGCTCAAGGTCTTTCTGGAGCGCCCGCAACGGGTGCTGAGCCGGGATCAGCTGCTGGATCTGGCCCGGGGCCGGGAGGCCGTGGCCTTCGATCGTGCCATCGACACCCTGGTGAGCCGCCTGCGGCGCAAGCTGGAGCGGGATCCCAAGAATCCCGAGCTCATCAAGACCATCTGGGGCGGCGGTTACCTGTTCGCCGCCGACGTGACCCAGGAGTGAGCGCGCTATGATCAAGCGCGTCTTCGCCAGGCTGCTGCCCAAGGGGCTGACCGGCCAGATCGTGCTGGTGGCCCTGGCGGGGCTGGTGCTGATCCAGTTGCTCAGCATCCAGATCTACCGCTCGGACAGGGAGGAGGCGCTTGGCTACGTCAACAGCCGCAACGCCATGCAGCGCATCATCTCTGTGGTGCGCCTGCTCTCCCTCTCGCCCCCCTCCCTCTATCACGAGATCCTCAAGGCGAGCCGCAGCGAGACTTTGCTGTTGCGCCTCTCCGACGAGCCGCTGCTGCCAGACAACCGCAGCCCCCGCTACGAGAAGCTGGTGCGGGCCAAGCTCGGCTACCCTTCCTCCCTGGCGGTGGAGATCAGCGCCGAGTTGAAGCAGGACGTCCAGCGCAGCCGGGCCTGGCAGCATCACAACCGCATGATGAAGGAGCGAAACGGCATGCCGCCGCCCCAGGACATGCGACTCTACGGCTCCATCGAGCTGCCCAACGGTGGCTGGCTGCAGTTCAGCTCCCTGGTGGACAAGGAGACGGCGAGCTGGTCCTGGCAGACCACCCTCAACCTGTTGCTGGTGGCGAGTCTGGTCATCGGTCTGATGATCTGGCTGTTCCGCCGTGCGACCCTGCCTCTCAAGCAGCTGGCCGCCAACGCGGACAGGCTGGGGCGTGGTGAGGACATAGAACCCCTGCGGGAAGAGGGGCCCATCGAGATCCGCGAATCCATTCAGGCCTTCAACCGCATGCATACCCGCCTCGATCGCTTCGTGCAGGACAGAACCCGGATGCTGGCCGCCATCTCCCATGACCTGCGCACCCCCATCACCAGCCTGCGGCTGCGCAGCGAGTTTCTGGCGGACGGGGAGGACAAGGAGCGATTCCAGCAGACCCTGCTGCAGATGGAGCAGATGCTGGCGGCGACCCTGAGCTTTGCGCGGGAGGAGGGGCAGCAGGAGGCGACCCGGGAGCTGGATCTGGTCAGCCTGCTGGAGAGCCTGTGCGACGACTACGCCGACATGGGGCAGCCGGTTACCTGCCTGGCCGAGGGCAAGCAGGTGTATGCCTGTCGGGCCAATACCCTGCGCCGGGTGCTGCAAAACCTCATCGGCAACGCCATCAAGTACGCGGGGGGGGCCGAGGTGTCGCTGCTGCGTACCGAATCCGAATTGCTGATCCTGGTCTGTGATCAGGGGCCGGGGATCGCCGAGAACCAGCTGGAGGAGGTGTTCAAGCCCTTCGTGCGCCTCGACGAGGCCCGCAACACCGAGTCTGGCAGCGTGGGGCTGGGGCTCGCCATCGCCCGTACTCTGGTGCATCAGCACGGCGGGGAGCTCAGCCTGCACAATCGCCAAGAGGGGGGGCTGGAGGCGAGGATCAGCCTGCCCCTGTAAGGAACCTGACCAGGAAATGGGGCACCACCAGGGTGCCCTTTTTGTTGCCCGTGGCGAGATGGCAGCAGGGCAACCAGCCGGCCAGCCGGAAAAAAGCCAACAAAAAACCCGCCGAAGCGGGTTTTTTCAATTCTTGCAGAGGCCCTTGCCCGTAGAGGGGAAGGTGCTCCGGCTTGAATTACTGCGGAACGACGTTCGCAGCAGCCGGGCCTTTCTGGCCTTGCTCGATGGTGAACTCAACGCGCTGACCTTCTTCCAGGGTTTTGAAACCGTTGGACTGGATGGCGGAGAAGTGAACGAACACGTCTTTGCTGCCGTCAGCCGGGGAGATGAAACCGAAGCCTTTCTCGGCGTTGAAGAATTTTACGGTACCAGTCATTTTGGACATGATAATTTCCTTACAATAGTGATATTGAAACGCCACTCGGGGTGGCAATCCATGATTTTTCGTCAGCAATACGTATGGGGAGCACTAAAGAGGGAAATTATCTGGCAAGAATTATCCGGGACAACTCTATGCACAAATCACTGCTTTAAGATGACTGCCTAACATAATCAGGTCTGAACTACCGAACCATCGAAAACGATTAGAACACGCACACTCCGTCATGGCAATCTTTATCTTGGTATTCTGTTTTCTCTGTACTGGCCACTCCGGCTGGTTATGCTTGTTTTTGTAATGTAAATGGACGATTTGTCTGTCCTGTTGGGGTGAGTGGAGGTAAACACCGAAATGAATGTTTTATATGGTGTTTTCATCCTCAAGCTTTCATGCTGACATTATCGTCTGCCACGGAATTTGTTGCTGACTGAGTCTGCCCAGTTGAAGGTGTCTGGCAACACCTGCTCCCTGGCACGCTCCTTGGCCTTTTCCCGTGCCAGTGCTGAGGCATCCTTTGCTGCCTTGGCGCGATCCGCGGCAATCTTCAGTCGCCCGGCCTCCCGGATCTTGTTGCGCTCCCCGTTGGTCAGGGTGTGATCGGCGTTGGCCTGGGCCTTCTGCACCAGGAGGGCGATCTCGGCCTTCTCGGTCTCGGTCAGATCTTTCATTTCCAGCTTCTTCATGGCGCTATCCTGCGGCAGGTGAATGGCCACCCTAACACACATCCATCAGGGGAACTCGTCTCATCGACTGTCCGATGTGAAAAGTGCCTTCCTTGTCTCATGTGTGGCTGCTGATCCCTGAAGTGTGCCTATTGGAGGCCCTGCCTGGCCTTGCCGCTGTGAGGCTGGATCCCGACGGAAGGTTGGGGGTATGCTGAGGTCAGTGCGATTACTGATCGTCACTGCTAGCGTACTGGTTTTACGATTCGGCTGACATGCTGGAATTTCGTTCCAACTGTCCTGGTAACCTTTTTGGAGTCTGATGATGAGCAACAAAGAACAGCATCACGGCAAAGATGCCAAGAAAAAACCGCAGATGTCACTGAAAGAGAAGCGCGAGGCCAAACGGCAGAAAGCCGACCTGAAAAATGGCAGCGCGATGAAGTAACGCTCCCCTCACTGTTGTTCCTTTGGAGCCAGTATCAAGCCAGTCCGTCATGGGCTGGCTTTTATGTTTCCTGTCGATGAGCTCGCGCCATAGCGGGCAAAGATGCGTTCATAGCGTCCGTCTGCCTTCATCCGGGTGAGCTGCCTGTCGAACCACTGTTGCTGTGTGACGTCCCTGAAGGCGAAGTGGTAGTGGGTAGGAGGGAAGAGGTCGTGTTGCCTGACGCTCTCCGAGGGGTAGCGTTCGCCGCTCTCTGTCTCCCCGAGCAACCGGGCCAGGTAGTAGTAGAAGACCCGCTGCTCCAGGATCACGGCATCGGCGCGGCCCAGCAGCAACCTCTGCACCTGGCCTTCCTGCCTCGCTACCTCCTCATAACGGGGATTGCTGCCGACTATCCCGGCGAACTCCTCCCCCAGGATCTGTTTTGCCCGCTGGAAGGCGCTGACCCGCAAGGTCTGCAGATCCTGCAGGCTGTGCAGTGCCGTCTGATCGAGGGTAAAGACCCGGTTGTGGAAGGTGATCACCCTCTGGGAGAGGTGGGCGTTGTTCAGCATGCCGGGCTTGACGCTGATGATGGCGTCCAGCTTGCCTTCCTCCAGCATCCGGAAAGTTCGCTCCAGGGGGAGATAGACGACCTGCAGGTCATGGCCGCTGTCTGCGAAGGCCTCGCGCACGAGATCCAGCTCGATGCCTCTGTCCTCTTTGCTGATGACATAGGGTGGAATGGCGAAGCTCACCCCCACCCGCAGCGGCTGTGCCATCAGGGGGACGGTGAACATCAGCAGAGTGAGGTACAACAGGCGGCTAAGGTGACTCATTCTGGCTCTCGAAGGTGCGGCTCGCCTCGATGATAGCCGCAAGCGCATGCACACGTGAGGGTAAGATCCGGATAGTCGCAGCACCATGATGACCGTGGCTATGAGTGCGTCAGAAACAGGCAAAAAAAGGCCCTGAATGATCAGGGCCCGATATGCATTAAAAGGGAATATCGTCGTCGAAATCCATCGGCGGTTCGTTGTAGACCGGCGGTGCGGATTGCGGCTGCTGGGCCGGACGGCCGTAGCCACCCTGGGGCTGCATGTTCTGCTGCGGAGCGGCAGGACGTTGCATGTTCTGCTGCGGTGCGGCCTGTTGCGGCTGGCCCCAGTTGCCCTGGGAGGACTGGCCGCCCATGCCCTGACCGGCGCCCTGCGGACGGCCACCCAGCATCTGCATCACACCGGTGAAGCTGTCTACCAGTACCTCGGTGGTGTATCGCTCCTGGCCGCTCTGATCCTGCCACTTGCGGGTCTGCAACTTGCCTTCCACATAGACCTGGGAACCCTTCTTCAGGTATTCGCCAGCGACTTCGGCCAGCTTGCCCATGAAGACGACGCGGTGCCACTCGGTCCGCTCTTTCTGCTCGCCGGTCTGCTTGTCGCGCCAGGTGTCGGAGGTGGCCAGGGTGATGTTAGTCACGGCACCGCCGCTCGGCATGTAGCGCACTTCCGGGTCTTGGCCCAGGTTACCGATCAGAATGACTTTGTTGATGCCTCGACTGGCCATAATCTCTCTTCCACCTTATGTATACCGGCCAGGCCAGATGCCTGGGCCCATTCAATAATGCGTTTGTTTGCAACGAGATGCGCGCCGCGAATGGGCGTCATCTGCATTCAGTGTCCTGGCTGTGCGGGGTTGCCGACAGGAGCGGCATTCAACCGGCTACAGCGTTTGCCCGTCATAGTACCAGTTGGCGGGCATGAGCGCACACCTTCCTGCCTCTGCGGGCGCCAACGCAGACTGAGTAACTTACCCGAGGTCCGGGGAATCCAGCAAGGGGATGACGCAGGAGTGTGCTGCATCAAGGGGGAAGGCTTGCTATGGTGCAGTCAGGCACTAGCTACCCCCCAAATGGGGGGGGGTGCTAGTCATTTGTATTGGCTGGAAAATTGTCGGGCTTCAAAAGGGCCACCGCGACGCCTAATACTTTTTTAATGCTGCAGCCAGAAGGGGGATTGGTACTCTTCTTGCCGAAAAGCCCCGACCGAATGTGCAAGGAAGTTCTCTTGATGACGCCCGAATATCCCCTAGTGCTGATCACCGAAAATAACGCACAAGCCACCAGTTTCCAGCGTCACCTCAGCGAACAGCTCGACCTCCCCATCATGTTGGTGGGTGCGCTGGATGCTCTGCCCGATCCCGCCGTGACTGGCACCCAACCGCTGCTGTTGATCGATCTGGACTACCTCAAGTCGGCGCAGCAGGAGCTGTGGAGCAAGACCATCTGCCAGCGCTTTGGCGATGCCAGCGCCGTGCTGCTCAATGCCCCGACCAGCACGGACAAGGAGCTGCTGTTGATGTGGCCCCACACCAGCGGTCTCTTCTTCCGCCAGGACAGCCTGGACAGGCTGGTCTTCGGCATTCGCAAGGTGTTGCAGGGGGAGTACTGGATCCCGCGCCACCTCTTGTGCGACCTGGTGGATTACTACCGCAAGGGCAACGGGCAACCCCTGCGCCAGCAGACACTGTTGACGGCCCGCGAGCAGGAGATCGTCCGCCATCTGATGACGGGCGCCTCCAACACCGAGATCGCGGACAACCTCTTCGTGAGCGAGCACACCGTCAAATCCCACCTCTACAACGTGTTCAAGAAGCTGAACGTCAAGAACCGGTTGCAGGCGGTGAGCTGGGCCAAGGAGTATCTCTGAGAGGCGGGGCGGGACGAGAAAGACTGTCTATTCATCCAGTAGTCTCTATGCCATACTGACCCGCTCTGGTTCCCGTATCGAGCGCGCAACAAGATGGAAAAAATCGTGATCCGGGGTGCCCGCACCCACAACCTCAAGAACATCAACCTGATCCTGCCCCGTGACAAGCTGATCGTGGTCACCGGCCTCTCCGGTTCGGGCAAATCCTCCCTGGCGTTCGATACCCTCTATGCGGAGGGGCAGCGCCGCTACGTGGAGTCGCTCTCCGCCTACGCCCGCCAGTTCCTCTCCCTGATGGAGAAGCCGGACGTGGACCACATCGAGGGGCTGTCTCCGGCCATCTCCATCGAGCAGAAGTCCACCTCCCACAACCCGCGCTCTACCGTCGGCACCATCACCGAAATTTACGACTACCTGCGTCTGTTGTTCGCCCGTGTTGGCGAGCCGCGCTGTCCGACCCACGCCATTCCGCTCGCCGCCCAGACCATCAGCCAGATGGTGGACCAGGTGCTGGCCCAGCCGGAAGGCGCCAAGCTGATGTTGCTTGCCCCCGTGGTGCGCAACCGCAAGGGGGAGCACACCAAGCTGCTGGAGAACCTGGCCGCCCAGGGCTACATCCGTGCCCGTATCGACGGGGAGGTGTGCGATCTCTCGGATCCCCCCGCGCTGGAGCTGCACAAGAAGCACACCATCGAGGTGGTGGTGGATCGCTTCAAGGTGCGCGAGGATCTGGCCCTGCGTCTGGCCGAGTCGTTCGAGACGGCCCTGACCCTCTCCGGCGGCATCGTGCTGGTGGTGCCCATGGACGGGGAGGAAGGTGTGGAACCCATGACCTTCTCCGCGAACTTCGCCTGCCCGGAGTGCGGCTACTCCATGTCTGAGCTGGAGCCGCGCATCTTCTCCTTCAACAACCCGGCCGGCGCCTGCCCCACCTGCGATGGCCTGGGGGTGCAGCAGTACTTCGACCCTGCCAAGCTGATCCACGATCCGGGCCAGAGCCTGGCCGGCGGCGCCATCCGCGGCTGGGACAAGCGCAGCTTCTATTACTTCCAGATGCTCAAATCCCTGGCCGAACACTACCAGTTCGATCTGGAGGCGCCCTGGGAGGATCTGCCGGCCAAGATCCAGGAGGTGATCCTGCGGGGTTCCGGCCGCACCGAGATCGAATTCCGCTACATGAACGACCGCGGCGACGTGGTGGTGCGCAAGCACCCGTTCGAGGGGATCCTCCACAACATGGAGCGCCGCTACCGGGAGACAGAATCCAACTCGGTGCGCGAAGAGCTGGCCAAGTACATCGCCAACAAGTCCTGTACCAGCTGCGGCGGCAGCCGGCTGCGGGAAGAGGCGCGCCACGTCTTCGTGGACAACCGCAACCTGCCGGCCATCGCCGAGCAGTCCATCGGCGATGCGCTGGCCTTCTTCGAAGGGATGAACCTGACCGGCCAGCGCGCCCAGATCGCCGAGAAGATCCTCAAAGAGATCGTCGAGCGCCTCGGCTTCCTGGTGAACGTGGGTCTCAACTACCTGAGCCTGTCCCGCAGCGCCGAGACCCTCTCCGGCGGCGAGGCGCAGCGGATCCGGCTGGCCAGCCAGATCGGCGCCGGTCTGGTGGGGGTCATGTATGTGCTGGATGAACCTTCTATCGGCCTGCACCAGCGGGACAACGAGCGGCTGCTCAAGACCCTGACTCACCTGCGGGATCTCGGCAACACGGTGATCGTGGTGGAGCACGACGAAGACGCCATTCGCCTCGCCGACCACGTGCTCGACATCGGCCCGGGGGCCGGGGTGCACGGTGGCGCCATCGTCGCCCAGGGCACGCCGGAGGAGATCATCGCGAACCCCGAGTCGCTGACCGGTGACTACCTCTCCGGCCGTAAGCAGATCGCCATCCCGGCCGAGCGCACCCCGCTCACCGGCAAGTGGCTGAAACTGAAAGGGGCGAGCGGCAACAACTTGCGCAACGTCAACCTGGACCTGCCCATCGGGGTGATGACCTGCGTCACCGGCGTCTCCGGCTCCGGCAAGTCGACCCTGATCAATGACACCCTGTTCCGCATTGCCCACCGCGAGCTGAACAAGGCGACCGAGTCCACCCCGGCGCCCTATCGCAGCGTCGAGGGGCTGGAGCACCTGGACAAGGTGGTGGATATCGACCAGAGCCCCATCGGTCGTACGCCACGCTCCAACCCGGCCACCTACACCGGCCTGTTCACCCCGATCCGCGAGCTGCTCTCCGGCACCCAGGAGGCGCGCTCCCGCGGCTACCAGCCGGGCCGCTTCTCCTTCAACGTGAAGGGGGGCCGCTGCGAGGCCTGCCAGGGGGACGGCGTCATCAAGGTGGAGATGCACTTCCTGCCGGACGTCTACGTGCCGTGCGACGTCTGCAAGGGCAAGCGCTACAACCGCGAGACCCTGGAGGTGAAGTACAAGGGCAAGAACATCCACGAGATCCTCGAGATGACGGTGGAAGATGCCCGCGCCTTCTTCGATCCCGTGCCGGCGGTGGCGCGCAAGCTGCAGACCCTGATGGACGTGGGCCTCTCCTATATCCGCCTCGGTCAGTCAGCCACCACCCTGTCGGGGGGCGAGGCGCAGCGGGTCAAGCTGGCGCGCGAGCTCTCCAAGCGGGATACCGGTCAGACCCTCTACATCCTGGACGAGCCGACCACAGGGCTGCACTTCCACGACATCCAGCAGCTGCTCAAGGTACTGCACCAGTTGCGGGACAGGGGCAACACCATCGTCATCATCGAGCACAATCTGGACGTCATCAAAACCGCCGACTGGATCGTCGATCTGGGGCCGGAGGGGGGCGCCGGTGGTGGCCGCATCCTGGTGACCGGTACGCCGGAGGAGATGAGCCGTTGCAAGGAATCCCACACGGCCCGTTTCCTGGCTCCGCTGCTGGGCAAGTAAGGGAAGGTCATGAAAACGAGGGGCTCAGGCCCCTTTTTTCATGGGCAGAGCCTCACCGAAGGGGGCGGCTGTAGCGGAAGGGGAAACAAGCGGGGCGATGTGGTGCCTGTTGGCGAACCCATGCCGCAGGGGAGGCTCAGTGGGTCAGCATCAGGAAGGCGAGGGCAAACAGGAAGCCCAGCAGAATGAACAGAAAGGAGCCTATGCCCCAGATGGCGGCCAGGATGCCGATTATTTTGTCTTTGCGGGTCTGTGGTTTCATAAAAATAAAATTACAGCGTGGCTACATTGCGTTAATAAAATACCCCTGTGGCCATAATTAAACAACAATGAAAAGGAAATATGAAGGTCGTTAAGGTGTATTTGTTTGCTATTTTAAATCGGTTTTAGATGTAAAAATTAACTATATCACCATGTATTTAAATGGTTTTTCTTTGTGTAATGCTGAATTTGTAAACGCCATAAGTTGTTGTGTACATCCATCTATTTCTTGATAACTATTGAGCTAAATCAATAACCGACCATTCACATCCTTTTATAGTTTTCGGGCTTACAACATAGAAAGAAAACAAAAAAGGAATAACGTGATGAAAAAGATCCTTCCTCTGTTAATCGCAGCCGCTTTTGCTTCCCCCGTCGCCATGGCACACCAGGCCGGTGACATCCTGGTCCGCGGGGGCCTGGCCTTCGTCTCTCCCCAGACCAGCAGTGACGACGTCCTGGGGACGGGCGAGCTGGAGATCGACAGCAACATGCAGCTGGGCCTGACCCTCTCCTACATGCTGACGGACAACTGGGGTGTCGAGTTGCTGGCTGCAACCCCCTTCTCCCATTCGGTCTCCACGGCCGGTCTGGGTGAGGTCGCCAAGGTCAAACACCTGCCGCCGACCCTGATGGCGCAGTACTACTTCGGGGATGCCAACAGCAAGGTGCGTCCCTATGTCGGCGCCGGTATCAACTACACCACCTTCTTTGACGAGGAGGGGCGCGGTGCCCTGGCAGGCACCGAGGTGAGCGTCGACTCTTCCTGGGGGATGGCGGGTCAGGTGGGCCTGGACATGGCGATCAACGATCGCTGGTTCGTCAACGCCTCCGCCTGGATCATCGACATCGACACCGATGTGCACACCGCCGTGGGCACCATCGACACCTCCATCGATCCGGTCGCCTTCATGTTCGGTGTTGGCTACCGCTTCTGATGACAAGGTTGGCCGCCACAAGGCCATGACAACCAAGCATGTCTCTTTGGCCCGGCTCTGTTCGGGCCCTTTTCTGTCCAGCTCCGCGCAAGAACTGTGATCCGGTGCGCCATCGCATCACTAAGTGCTCTTCCATTGTCCCGCGCTGCCGATAAGCTCCCCATTCACCCCTTTTCCCAACGAGTGAGGATGTCTCCATGGGTTTATCTATCGTGCAGCGGATCATCGCCGGATTTGTGCTGATGTTGCTGCTTCTGGTGCTGCTCGGCTTCATCAGCATCCTGAAGATCCGGGGGATCAACGAGGGACTGTCCCAGGTCTCGGATCGCGCCACCCCGCTGGTGATCGCGGTTGCCGGTCTCAAGGGCGCATTGCAGGACAGCAACCGCTGGGTGCTGACCTACAGAACCAGCGAGGATGCGACCCAGCTGCCACAGCTGGCCAGTCAGTTCAAGGCGCAGCAGGAACGCTTCCTGGCCCAGAGCAAGGAGATGGCCCGCTTCGATGAAGTGGCCGAGGCGGGCGAGCGGTTCCGTCAGGTCGATGGGGCGACCCGGGAATTCTATGGTCTGGCGGATCAGGTGCTGACCCAGCATGGCCAGTGGGTGGCTGCCCTCGAGCGGCGTCATGAGCTGGAGCTGGCGTTCATCCGGCTGGAGGACACCTATCAGTGGGCCGCCGAACTGCTGTTGCAGCAGACTGCCAGCAAGCGATCCATGCGCAACAAGGCCGAGCTCATCACCTCGGGCATTGCCCGGGATCTGAAGAACATTCGTCGGGCCGACGCCAAGACCGATCTCAACGAGCTGGAGAAGGTGCTCGGCAAGGATATCGAGATGGCTCGCAAGCGGCTGGAGCGGGTGCAGGTGCCTGACGATGTGAGGCAGCGCTTCATCGTCAATCTGGACCGGATGCAGGAGCTGGCGCTCGGCCCCCAGGGGCTGCTCGCCACCATGCGCCACGGCCAGCAACTCGCCGCCTCGCTGCAGGCCCTGAACCAACAGCTCGATACCAGCCTGGTCAACAGCCTGGCGTTGCTGGACGAGATGGGCAAGTCGGCGGGCAGCATCGCCAGCCAGAGCCGGATCGGTGCTGATGGTGCCGTCAGCAGTGCCAGCGTCTGGATCCTGGTGGTCTCCGTCATCTCGGCCGCCGCGGCGCTCATCATCGGCTACACTACGGCCCGCAGCATCCAGCGTCCGTTGCAGCTCATCGACCGGGAGCTGGAACGCATGGCCACGGGTGACATGACGCGGCGCATCGACTACCAGAGCCGCTGCGAATTCGGCAGCCTGGCTCGCTCCATCAATACCCTGGCGGACAAGACGGGGGAACTGCTTGCCCAGATCAATGCCGGTTCCCGCCACCTGGTGGACGAGGCGAGCCGCGCCGCCGAGATCAGCGAAAGGGCCATGTCCCGGGTGCAGGATCAGAAGAGTCAGACCGATCAGGTCGCGGCCGCCATCACCGAGCTGGAAGTCAGTGCCACCGAGGTGGCGCGCTCCACCGATGGCACCAAGCGCGAGGTGGATCTGGCGGACGAGGAGGCCCGTGCCGGACGCAAACAGGTAGCCAGCACGCGCCGGATCACCGAGCAGCTGGCGGGCGCCATGGAAGAGGCGGTCGGCATCACCCACAAGCTGGGGGAATTCAGCGACAACATCGGCAGCATCCTGGACGTGATCCGCAGCATCGCCGAGCAGACCAACCTGCTGGCACTGAATGCGGCCATCGAGGCAGCCCGGGCCGGTGACGCCGGTCGTGGCTTTGCCGTGGTGGCGGACGAGGTGCGGGCGCTGGCCAACCGGACCCAGACCTCGACCGAGGAGATCCAGGCCATGATCGAGAACCTGCAGAATTCCAGCAGGCACGTGGTGGAGGTGATGGCGCGCAGCCAGGAGCAGACCCAGGGATGCGTCGAGCAGACCCGGGTCATGGACGAGGCGCTGCAGTCCATCGCCGAGCGGATGAGCGCCATCAAGGCGATGGCGGATCAGGTGGCCCACGCGGCCCAGGAGCAGATCTCCGTCAGCCAGGGGGTGGCTCGCCACGTGGCCGGGATCGCGGACGTGGCCTACGAGACCGAGCGCGAGGCGCGGGAATCGGCAAGCAGCAGTGAAGTGCTGGCGGATCTGGTCGCCAAGCAGCAGCAATTGATCGCTCATTTCAAGGTGTAGGAGTACTTATGGCTAACAAGTGGATCGGGGCCCTGAGTCTCCTGTTGTGCGGCCAGCTGGTGGCCAGCGAGCTGGTGATCGAGAGCTGGCGAATCGATGACAAGGCCCTGTGGGAGCAGAAGATCATTCCCGCCTTCGAGGCGGCCCACCCGGGCATCCAGGTGAAGTTCAACGGGGTGCAGAACGTCGAGTACATGCCGACCCTCTGGGCCAGCCTGAAGGAGGGCAAGGCGGGGGATCTCATCACCTGCCGTCCGTTCGACGACTCCCTGGCCCTGTTCAAGGCAGGCCACCTGGTGGAGCTGAGCGAGATGGCGGGCATGGAGAACTTCCCGAGCTTCGCCCAGTCGCCCTGGCAGACCGATAGCGGGGCCCAGACCTTCTGTGTGCCCATGGCCTCGGTCATTCATGGTTTCTTCTACAACAAGAAGATTTTCAGCGAGCTGGGGCTGACGGTGCCGCAGACCCGCGACGAATTCTTCGCGACCCTCGACAAGGTGAAGGCGGACGGCCGTTATGTGCCGCTCGCCATGAGCGGCTCCGAGAGCTGGGTCGCCTCCGAGCTCGGCTTCCAGAATATCGGCCCCAACTACTGGAAGGGGGAGGATGGCCGCCTGGCGCTGATTGGAGGGCAGGAGAGGCTCAACAACCCGCAGTACGTCAAGGTGTTCGAGGAGCTGGCCCGCTGGCGCGATTACCTGGGGGAAGGGGGCGAGAGCCGGGACTATGCCACGACCAACGAGCTGTTTACCTCGGGCAAGGCCGCCTTCTATGCCGCCGGCTCCTGGGAGATAGCCCCCTTCACCGGCAAGGTGGACTTTGGTGTGATGCGCCCGCCCGTGGCAAAGCAGGAGGATGGCTGTTTCTTCGCCGATCACACGGACATCGGCATGGGGATGAACCCGGCCAGCAAGAACAAGGAGGCGGCCATGGCCTTCCTGCAGTGGCTGACCACGGCCCAGTTTGCCGAGCTCTATACCAACTCGCTGCCGGGCTTCTTCTCTCTCTCCAACCACTTCTTCGAGGCCACCAATCCGGCGGCAAAGGAGATGATGGAGTGGCGGGATCAGTGCGACTCCACCATCCGGGTCGCCACCCAGATCCTCTCCCGCGGGACCCCCAAGCTCGGGGACGAGCTGGCCGAGGTGAGCCAGCAGGTGCTGCTTGGCAAGACGATGCCCCAGGCCGCTGCGGATCGTCTGGATCAGGGGTTGAAGGGCTGGTATGCCCCCCATCAGGGTAATCCGGAGAAGGGGGGCGAGTGCCAGTGCAATGCAGCGGCGCCCGTGACCACGCCTGTCTCTGCGGCCTTGGCGACCCTGCCTGTCGTGGCCGGGTCAGCGGCTTCGTCGGCATCGGCAACGGTCGGTTCCTCCTCTGCTGCCCCCCTGCCCGCCGCGGAGGTGGAGCAGGCCCTCGCGAGCGAGCTGGATGGCGCGCAGCCGTGATCTTGAGTGCCATGAAAAAAACGGGAGGCTGCGGCCTCCCGTTTTTATTGTTGTCCGTCGCCAGTTTGTCCGGGTGAGTGGGGCCAGCGGCACAGACTGCCGATGCGTGCCACCGGGGTGAAGCCGAGGGCGCGATAGACCCGCTGGGCGTGGTAGTGCTCGTCGGCCACTATGATGAGCCGCTTGGCTCGCTCGAAGCCCTGGCGAACCACCTGGCTCAGCAGTTGGCGACAGAATCCCAGGTTGCGCCACTCCCTGTGGGTACGCACCAGCTGGAAGCGCCCCATGCTGCCGGTGAAGAAGAGGCCGCAGCTGGCGACCAGGTTTCCCTGATGCCAGAGTCCCCACCACTGCCCCAGTCCGTCGGCGATCATCGCCTCATAGAGATGGCGGCGTGACTGCAGATAGGGCAGGTAGCTCTCCTCCGAGTGGGCGGGATCCCGCTCTGCCAGCTCGAAGGCGAGCCACTCATCCCAGTCGTCGGCGGTGAAGGGGCGGGCCTGTGGCAACGCATTCCGGCTCGGAGCTTGTTCGCCGCCAGCCTCCAGGGCCAGCACCACGCACTCCATGTACTGGTATCCCGCCGCCACGAACCCGGCGACCCGGCTGTTCTGTCCCTCGCCCAGGGGCCACTGGAAGGTACGGTGGCGGATCCGGGGATCCTGACCGATCAGGCTGTCGAAGCTGGACTCTAGCCAGCCCTTGTCATGATCGCTGGGGGGCGTGGGGAGCAGCAGGTAGTTGCCAAAGTAATAGTCGGGGGCGTTCGGAGTGCGCACGGCCCAGAAGGTGCCATGGTGCGTCACCTCGCCCTGGTAGCGGTCGAACAGCAGATCGGTGGCAAAACCGGGGTGATCTTCCATGATGAGGCTCCTGCACATACTTGAATGGCTTATCGGCAGGTCGGGAGAGAAGTTAAAAAAGGCCGGGAGACCCGGCCAAACAATCACACGCAGATTCAGAACGTCCAGGACGATCCGCCCGCATCATAGCGTGCCTGAGGGCAATTTGGGATGGGCTCGGTCATGACTTAGGTTGAATTGCAAAATAAAAAAATCGTATATCCCCCTTGTCCACGAGAAATCGGTGTTGACTTTGCGTCATTTTCTCATAAAGATAGAAAGACGTTTAGACGTCCAAACATCCGTTTCGACGTAGAAGAATGGATTGCAGGACAGGGAGAGAGCAGATGGGATTTCACAGCGCGCGTCAGGTTGAGGCACTCAACCAGAGTCTGGCGGATCTGGGTGGCGACATATCGGTCAGTTTCGAGTTTTTTCCGCCCAACAGCGAAGGGATGGAGAACACCCTCTGGCAATCCATCGAGCGCCTGCAGGTGCTGGAACCCAAGTTTGTCTCCGTGACCTATGGCGCCAACTCGGGCACCCGGGATCGCACTCACAAGGTGATCAAGGACATCAAGGAGCGCACCGGCCTCATCGCCGCCCCGCACCTGACCTGTATCGATGCCAGCCGCGACGAGCTGCGTACCATTGCCCGTGACTACTGGAACAGCGGCATTCGCCATATCGTCGCACTGCGCGGGGATCTGCCTCCCGGACTCGACAAGCCGGACATGTACGCCACCGACCTGGTCGCCCTGCTCAAGTCCGAGGCCGACTTCGACATCTCCGTGGCCGCCTATCCGGAGGGGCACCCCGAGGCCCGGAGTGCGCAGTCCGACCTGCTCAACCTCAAGCGCAAGATAGACGCGGGCGCCAACCGTGCCATCACCCAGTTCTTCTTTGACGTGGAGACCTACCTGCGCTTTCGTGATCGCTGCGCCGCCATCGGCATCGATGCCGAGATCGTGCCGGGGATCCTGCCGGTCTCCAACTACCAGACCCTGGCCAAGTTTGCCGGCTTCACCAACGTGAAGATCCCGCGCTGGATGCATCAGCGTTTCGAGGGGCTGGAACACGATCAGATGACGCGGAACATGGTGGGGGCCAGCATCGCCATCGATCAGGTGCGGGTGCTGAGCCAGGAAGGGGTGAAGGATTTCCACTTCTATACCCTGAACCGCTCCGAGCTGACCTACGCCATCTGCCACACCCTGGGTGTGAGGCCGAAAGGCCAGGCCTGATCCCGCGAGCCCGGATACAGAAAAGCCAATGAGTCTCCTCATTGGCTTTTTGTTTTGGATGGGGGTCAGGGCCGGGTTGGCTGAATCTCTTTGGGCTCCAGATCGATGACGGTATTGCCGGCGGCACCCGGGTACTGGTGATAGCTCTGATCCTGCTCCAGGGTGTAGAAGGTGTCGAGGTAGTCGTCGTTGTTGGTCATCCAGGAGTCGGGCAGCGCCTTGACGATGCGCCCCCCGAGATCGAGGAAGGGCAGGGCCTCGGGCACCCCTCCCGCAGTGAAGCCGAGCTTGAGCGCGTCGATCAGCAGGGCACTCAGCTCCTTGTAGTTGACGTTGTCGTCCTGCTCCATCATCACCACGTCGACGGCGCCCCAGCGATAGCGGTCCCAGTACACCAGGATCTGGTTGGGGGTATAGTCGGTGTTGTCATAGTCGAGGTAGGGCATGTCGACGATGTCCACCACGGGCTCGTCTCTGCCGGGGTTGACCCCGGCGACCACCGCATAGACCTCGGCAGCGCCAAGCAGCCAGGGCTCCTGATCATCCCTTAGCCTTATCTTCTTCAACACGCAGGTCTTGAGGGGCGCGGTGACGCTGGCAGCGCGGGGGGCCACCTGCATGTCGGCCTCGGCTAGCGCCTTTCGCATCACCTTGAGGCCGGCGTTCTTGGCCTTGATCGGGTCGGCTTCGACGACCAGCACGGGTCGTGCCGGCGCTTGGTTCACGTCGAGATAGACAGGGTTGCCGGCCACATCGAAGGCTTCGATGGCGCTCCAGCTCTTCTCGTCTCCACTTGGCACATAGGCAACCAGGGGTTCTGCTCCCTGCTTGAGCGCATTCGCCTGCTCGGGATTGGCCAGCCGCAACTGCATCAGCTGTTTGACTTCTCCCTCCAGGCCCTGCCGGCTGATGGCGGCCTGGTTGGCATCCGTGGCCTGCCGCTTGAGTCGTGGACTCGCCTTTTGCAGCAAGTCGGGCAGCGGGCTCTGGTAGCCCTGGTTGGTGAGCAGGGGCAACAGGTTCTTCTGTTGCAATGCGATCTGGCGAGCCAGATCGCGGTCCGTATCGGCTGCGTGGGCAGTGGTGCCCAGCAAGGCCATTAACAGGATGACAGCCTGATTCCTCATTATTCTCGTTCTCCGATATTGAGTCTGACAGAGGCGCCGATTGGGAAGAATCTGCGCCTCTTTCTCACTAGAGGGGAACAAGGTTCATATGTGAACATCCTTGCCAGAATTATGTGCTGAGTCTCACTCGGGTTTCACCATATGGGCAGGTCAGACGCGGAGTCGGTTGACTTGGTGCAGCATCACGCCGACCAACAAACCCCAGCAGGCGGATCCGAGCCCGAGCAGGCTGATCCCGGAGGCGGTGATGATGAAGGTCAGCAAGGCGGCCTCCCGCTCCCCATCCTGTTGCAAGGCACTGTGCAGGCTGCTGCCTATGGTACCGAGCAGCGCCAGTCCGGCCACGCAGGTCACCAGAGTGGTGGGAAATGCGCTGAGCAAGGCGACCACGGTCGCCCCGAAACAGCCGGTGATCAGATAGAAGCCCCCGGCCCAGACTGCGGCCGGCCAGCGGCGAGTGGCATCGGGATCCACCTCCTTGCCCATGCAGATCGCCGCCGTGATGGCCGCCAGGTTGAAGGCATAACCGCCGAACGGTGCCAGCAACAGGCCGGTCAGTCCGGTCCAGGTGATCAGGGAGGAGGTGGACGGTTGATAGCCGTGAGCACGCAGGATGGCGATGCCGGGCATGTTCTGGGATGTCATGGTGACGAGGAACAGCGGCAGGGCAATGCCCAGCAGGGCGTCTAAGGAAAAGGCTGGCGAGATCCACACCGGACTGGAGAGCTGCCAATGCACCTCACTCAGCTGCAACTCACCCCTCAGGGTGCATAGCAGCATGCCGGTGGCCAGCACCAGCACCATGGTGTAGCGGGGCCAGAGATGGCGGCCGAGCAGAAAGGCCAGCAGCAGGGCACCAAGCAGCAGAGGATCCTGGGGGGCCACCTTGAAGAGATCCAGCCCGAACCGGAGCAAGACACCGGCCAGCATGGCGGCAGCAAGGGGGGCGGGAATGTGACGCATCAACTTGTCGAACCAGCCGCTGATGCCGCAGAGGGTGATCAGCAGCGAAGAGACGATAAAGGCGCCGATGGCCTCCGCCAGACTGAAGTTGCCCAGGCTGGTGATGAGCAGCGCGGCGCCCGGGGTGGACCAGGCCGTCAGCACCGGGATGCGATAGTAGAGGGAGAGACCGATGCAGCTTACTCCCATGCCGATCCCGAGTGTCCATAACCAGGAGGAGACCTGGGCGACATCGGCGCCGGCGGCTGCGGCGGCCTGGATGATCAACACAACCGAGCTGGTATAACCCACCAGAACGGCGATGAGGCCTGCGACCAAGTGGGGGAGGGCAAAGGGCATGATGACGTCCTTGTGAATACTGATAGTGTGTGCGTTATTGCGTACAATGTCGTCTCGACTATAGCGATGTGCGCTATAGCGCACAATATGGCATATGTAAAAACCGGAGAGCAGATGCAGGAGATGAGTCGCTATCTGGCCCAGCGATTGAAAGGGCTGCGTGCCGAGAGGGGATGGAGTTTGGATGCGGCCGCCCGGGAGACCGGGGTGAGCAAGGCCATGCTGGGGCAGATCGAGCGGGGGGAGTCCAGCCCGACGGTGGCGACCCTGTGGAAGATTGCCACCGGTTTTCGGGTATCCTTCTCCAGCTTCATCGAGCCGCCCCCGGAGGTGCAGGGGGAAACGCTCTATCGTATCGCCGATGATATCCGCCAGCAGCCTGCGGGAGAGGGGATGCAGGTCGCCCCGTTGTTTCCCTATGAGGGGCGCTTTGGCTTCGAGCTGTTCGAGCTGACCCTGCTGCCCGGCTACCAGAGGGAGTCAGAACCCCATGAGTCCGGGGTGACCGAGCATGTCATCGTCATCAGCGGCGTGATGGAGGTACTGGTGGACGGGGAGTGGCGTTCCCTCGATCAGGGGGAGGCCGTGCGCTTTGCCGCCGATCGCCCCCATGGCTACCGCAATCTGGGAATCGCTCCCGCCATCTTCCATAACCTGATCCACTATCCTGCCATGCCGATGCTATGACTAGCCGGGGCGGCCATCCGCCCTGGGACTGGTCAGTATGGGGGTATAGACCCAGACAAAGAGACCGTAGGCGGCAATCCAGCTCCAGCCGCTCAGGTTCCATCCCGCCAGCGACAGACCAGGCCAGAAGAGCGGAAGGAAGACCCGAACGATCGCTGACAGGACGATGAGCGCAAATGCCGCCGTGATCCTGCGCCCGACCTGTAGGGCTCTGCCGCTGTGGCCGAGGGAGACTCTGGCGATCATCCCGAGGATCATGGTGCCCATGCAGCCTGCGCTGAGCAGGTGGCTGGCCAGGGACAGG
>NZ_CP077363.1:1727500-2135000 GCF_019048365.1 Aeromonas sp. FDAARGOS 1415
ACCGACACAGGTGGTCGGGTAGAGAATACCAAGGCGCTTGAGAGAACTCGGGTGAAGGAACTAGGCAAAATAGTACCGTAACTTCGGGAGAAGGTACGCTCTTGTTGGTGAAGTCCCTTGCGGATGGAGCTGACGGGAGTCGCAGTGACCAGATGGCTGGGACTGTTTATCAAAAACACAGCACTCTGCAAACACGAAAGTGGACGTATAGGGTGTGACACCTGCCCGGTGCCGGAAGGTTAATTGATGGGGTTAGCGCAAGCGAAGCTCTTGATCGAAGCCCCGGTAAACGGCGGCCGTAACTATAACGGTCCTAAGGTAGCGAAATTCCTTGTCGGGTAAGTTCCGACCTGCACGAATGGTGTAACCATGGCCATGCTGTCTCCACCCGAGACTCAGTGAAATCGAATTCGCCGTGAAGATGCGGTGTACCCGCGGCTAGACGGAAAGACCCCGTGAACCTTTACTACAGCTTGGCACTGAACATTGAACCTACATGTGTAGGATAGGTGGGAGGCTTTGAAGGCGTGACGCCAGTTGCGCTGGAGCCGTCCTTGAAATACCACCCTTGTATGTTTGATGTTCTAACGCAGGCCCATGAATCTGGGCCGCGGACAGTGCCTGGTGGGTAGTTTGACTGGGGCGGTCTCCTCCCAAAGAGTAACGGAGGAGCACGAAGGTTGGCTAATCCTGGTCGGACATCAGGAGGTTAGTGCAATGGCATAAGCCAGCTTAACTGCGAGACGGACAGGTCGAGCAGGTACGAAAGTAGGTCATAGTGATCCGGTGGTTCTGAATGGAAGGGCCATCGCTCAACGGATAAAAGGTACTCCGGGGATAACAGGCTGATACCGCCCAAGAGTTCATATCGACGGCGGTGTTTGGCACCTCGATGTCGGCTCATCACATCCTGGGGCTGAAGTCGGTCCCAAGGGTATGGCTGTTCGCCATTTAAAGTGGTACGCGAGCTGGGTTCAGAACGTCGTGAGACAGTTCGGTCCCTATCTGCCGTGGGCGTTGGATGATTGAAGGGAGTTGCTCCTAGTACGAGAGGACCGGAGTGAACGAACCTCTGGTGTTCGGGTTGTCACGCCAGTGGCACTGCCCGGTAGCTAAGTTCGGAATCGATAACCGCTGAAAGCATCTAAGCGGGAAGCGAGCCCTGAGATGAGTCATCCCTGACCCCTTGAGGGTCCTAAAGGGCCGTTGGAGACCACAACGTTGATAGGTGGGGTGTGTAAGCGCGGCGACGTGTTGAGCTAACCCATACTAATTACCCGTGAGGCTTAACCATACAACACCCAAGAAGTGTTTCGAGCCTTGTAACGAATACGAAACTACTTACATCAGCTTTCTCAGATTGAAGAATTTGCCTGGCGGCAATAGCGCAGTGGAACCACCTGACCCCATGCCGAACTCAGAAGTGAAACGCTGTAGCGCCGATGGTAGTGTGGCATTCGCCATGCGAGAGTAGGACACTGCCAGGCACCCAATTGAAGAAGCCCGCTCATTCGAGCGGGCTTTTTTGTCTGAAGATTTCCTTTCTCTGTCTGAATCCTTTCTTGTTTTTGCCTTTTACCTCTCTTTGTCCCTTGTCCTCGCGGGCTGTGGGGCCCCTCTTCACTGTTATAACGTAATGTGCAGAGACGATGGTGTATGTTATTTACCCGTTTCCATCGGGATTATCCAGCCGAGACCCCTTCGTCCAAATACGACACTAGGCCCGCGATTAGGGTTGTATCTGCACCATAACTCGGTAGAGTAAGGGCATTCTGGGTTTTCCCGTGCCATGCCTTTTTTCTCTATCTGGTCTGGGAATATCCACCTGTTTTCATTCACCTTCAGTCTGTGGTATCGATATGGAACAAGTAAACAAGTCTACTTTCAACGATGTGCTGGAATATGTGCGTATGTCCCGTCGCCAGAACAAGCTCAAGCGTGAAATCGCGGATAACGAGAAAAAGATCCGTGACAACCAGAAGCGGGTTCTGCTGCTCGACAACCTGAGCGACTACATCAAGCCCGGCATGAGCATCGATGAGGTTCAGGCCATTATCGCCAACATGCGTACGGACTATGAGGAGCGTGTCGATGACCACATCATCAAAAACGCCGAGCTGTCCAAGGAGCGCAAGGAGCTCAGCACCAAGCTGAAGAGCATGAGCACCAGCAAGTAACGCGACTCCATTACCCTGAACACCGGCCTCTGGCCGGTGTTTTGCTTTCTATCCCGCAGCTCGGATCTCTTGTCGAGCCGCAACAATCGGCTCCCCTTTTCACAATCGCCCTGTTAACATCGCTGCAAAGCAGTCAATAGTTTTCAAGCCTTTGACTTGAAACGACTAAGCTTGATTGAAAGACAATAAATTGCGCAACCATGGTGGGGCTGATATGGGCGCATCAAAACAGACGGATTCGATTAAAGTGGCAACTCAGGATTCATCCGTACCGCATGCGGACGGGCAACCTCAGCGCAAGCGTCGCCCCTGGTGGCGCTGGCTGTTCTGTTTTATCTTCTTGCTCTGCCTGGCTGCCGTGATCGCCCTGGTCGGTTATGAGATGAAGACATCCCGGCTGCAGTCACAGGAGATCTCCCGTTATGCGGCCGAGCTGACTTATCAGGTCGAGCCCGGCCCCAGCAAGCAGATCGCCTTCCCGGATGACGGTCCTTTCGACAAGCGGTTGGGCTATGTGCTGATGCCCATGATCCAGGAACGCCTTGTCCAGCGTGGCTATCAGGTGAGTGAACAAGTGCATTTCTCCGATGCGCTGTACAACTATGCCAGCCACGGTTTCTTCGTTCCCTACACCGAGAAGGTACAGGCTGGGCTGACGCTCCATGACTGTCGTGCCGAACCCTTCTATCAGTACAAGTACCCGACTCATTACTACCCGGATTTCAACGCCATACCGCCGCTGGTAATACAGTCTCTGCTGTTCATCGAGAACCGGGATCTGCTGAGCAACAAGGAACCCCTCGCCAATCCGGCAGTGGACTGGCCACGCTTTGCCAAGGCGGCCATGTCTCAGGTGGGTAAGGCGCTGGATATGCAGGACCAATCTGCCGGCGGCAGTACGCTGGCGACCCAGGTGGAGAAGTATCGCCACTCTCCCGACGGTCTGACCGTTTCGCCGACCGAGAAGATCCGCCAGATGGTCTCGGCCAGCGTGCGCGCCTATCGTCTGGGGCCCGAGACGCTGGAGGCGCGCAAGCTGGTTGCCTGGGCCTACCTCAACTCGGTGCCGCTTTCCGCCGCCCCGGGATATGGCGAGGTCCATGGTCTGGGGGATGGCCTCTGGGTCTGGTTCGGCGCCAATGTCGACGAGGTGAACCGTCTGCTGGATCCCGCCCGCAACCAGAATGCCACGCTGGCCGAGCAAGGCCTGGCCCTGCGTCAGGTGGTTTCCCTGATGATTGCCCACCGTCGTCCCTCCTACTACCTGGCCCAGGGGCGAGAGGCGCTCTCTACTCTGACCGATAGCTACCTGCGACTGTTCGTGCAGGAGGGCATGATCACGCCACCCTTGATGGAGTCGGCTCTGAAGGCCAAGCTGGTCTTCCGCGACTTCCTTCAGGCGCCTGCCATTACCCGGGTCAACAACAACAAGGGTCTGCAGGTGGCGCGCACCCGTCTGAGCCGCCAGCTCGGGGTGCAGCTGTATGATCTGGACCGCATGGATCTGACGGCCAATGCCACCCTCAATATGCCGCTGCAAAACGAGGTTTCCCGCTATCTGCAGCAGTTGGCGGATCCCGCCTTCGCCGCCCAGGTAGGTTTGTTTGGTGAGCGCCTGCTCTCGCCGGAGAAGACGGGGGACGTGAAATACAGCTTCACCCTGTTCGAGAAGACCCCGGAAGGGGTCAAGGTGCGGGTGCAGACCGACAACACGGATCAGCCGTTCGACATCAACGAGGGCAGCAAATTGGAGCTGGGCTCTACTGCCAAGTTGCGGGTACTGACCACCTACCTCGAGATCGTCACCGAACTGCATGACAGCTACGGGAACATGCCGGTCGAGAGCTTGCGCAAGATAGAGGTCGCCGACCAGGACAACATCAGCCGCTGGGCCATCGCCTACCTGATCAGTGCCAAGGATCGGAGTCTCCCCGTGATGCTGGAGGCGGCGCTCGATCGCAAGTATTCCGCGAGCCCCTATGAAGGCTTCTTCACCGGTGGCGGCATGCACACCTTCAACAACTTCCGCAAGGAAGACAACGGCCGCATTCCACCCATCCGCGATGCACTGCGCGAATCCATCAACCTGCCATTCGTGAGGCTGATGCGTGACATAGTGCGCTACAGCCTCTACAAGGAGGGCAACCGGGCCCAGTTGCTGAAGGACGACAAGGATCCACGCCGCACCGAGTACCTTGCCAAGTTTGCGGACAAGGAGGGACAGACCTACCTGCTGCGCTTCTGGCGCAAATATCGCGGCAAGACATCGGAAGAGCAGCTCGACACCTTCCTCGACGGCCTCAAGCCCAGCGCAGTGCGCCTCGCAGCCGTACACCGCTACCTGATGCCGGAAGCGTCCCAGGCGGAGTTTGCCGCCTTCCTGGCCAAGCGCCTGCCTCGGGAGAAGCTGAGCGACAAACGGATAGAACAGCTCTATGTCAGCTATGGTCCAGGTAAGTATTCACTGCCGGATCAAGGCTATATCGCCCGTGTGCACCCGCTGGAGCTGTGGCTGCTCTCCTATCTCAAGGCGTTTGACAAGGCGACCTTCTCCGACGCCGTCGAGGCTAGCCGGGACGAGCGTCAGGAGGTCTACAGCTGGCTGTTCAAGACTCGTCATCGCAGCGCCCGTGACAGCCGGATCCGTACCATGCTGGAGGTCGAGGCGTTCCTCGACATCCATCAGCGCTGGGCGCGCCTGGGCTATCCGTTCGACCATCTGGTGCCGTCGCTGGCGACCGCCCTTGGCAGTTCGGGGGACAGACCGGCGGCCCTGGCCGAGCTGATGGGGATCATCCAGAATGGCGGGATGCGGGCACCGACCCTGCGCATCGAGCATCTCTCCTTCGCCAAGGGGACCCCCTTTGCCACCGTCTTTGAGCCGGCCAATACCCAGGGTACCCGGGTGATGTCGGTCGAGGTGGCCAGCGCCTTGCGCAATGCATTGTCCAAGGTGGTGGAAGGGGGGACGGCACGGCGAATTGCCGGTGCCTTTGCCCTGCCGGACGGCACTGTCCTGGGCCTGGGGGGCAAGACGGGGACGGGGGACAACCGGATCGAGACGGTGGGCCGCTACGGCAATGTGACCAGCTCGCTGGCCCGCAACCGGACCGCGACCTTTGTCTTCTATATCGGGGATGACCACTTCGGGACACTGACGGCCTATGTGCCGGGCAGTCAGTCGGACAAGTTCCGCTTCACCTCGGCCCTGCCGGTACAGGTGCTCAAGGGAATGGCTCCCCTGCTGGTGCCCTACCTGCAGCCCGGAACCCATACCCAGTGTGTGGCGGGAAGCTGATAACGCATAAAAAACGGGGCCTGACTGGCCCCGTTTTCGTTCTTGCTATCCCGCGACTCACCCAAGAAAGCGCCGTGGTTTACAGCTGATCTTCGATCTCGCCGCGCAGGTACTGGTACATCTCGCGATAGGCGACCGGCGGCTTGTTCAGCTCCCGCTCCTTGTTGGCGGTGCGGATCAGCTGGCGCAGCTTCTGACGGTCCAGTTCGTGGAACTGGGACATCAGCTCGTTGAGGGCACTGTCACCCTCGGTGATCAGGCGTTCGCGCCACTGTTCGAGACGGTGCAGGCGGGCGTTCACAGTGGAGTGGCGCATCTTGATGATGGAGAGGGCCTCCTCGATGGGGCCGACATCGCGGCTGCGCATCAGACGGCCGATGAACTGCAGGTGGCGACGGAAGGACTCGTCCTTCTTCGGTTTGAGCTTGCGACCCAGCTCGACTGCTTCAGCCAGCTCTTCGTCCAGCGGGATCTTCTCCAGCTCGCTGTGGCTCAGGGAGACGATCTCCTCCCCCATCTTCTGCAAGGCTTCGGCGTCACGCTTGAGCTGGCTCTTGCTGGGGCCCCAGTCTTCCCACTCGTTGTCGTCTTGATATTGACTCATCGGTCTCTTGATTCCTGTCATTCACGTTTTGGCGGATATGTTACCAGCTTCTCCCGCTGGACGCAGGGGTCTGATATGCTTAGCCCCTTTCCTTCCTTCATACAGATGTGAGTTATGGACCAGCAAGATCAAATCCGCCAGGATCAAGCCCATCTCGAGGCCGTGGTCGCAGAAGCCCTGGCGATAGCGAAAGGGCTGGGTGCCGGGCTTGCCGAAGTCTCCATCAGCAAACAGACCGGCCTCTCGGTGAACACCCGTGGCTGTGAGCTGGAAAGCATCGAATTCAACAAGGACGGAGCGCTCGGTATCGCCGTCTATCGCGATGGCTGCAAGGGCTCTTCCTCCACCACGGATCTGACCAAGCCAGCCATTCGCGCTGCCGTGGAAGCGGCCATGGAGATCGCCCGCCATACCTCCCCGGACGACTGTGCCGGCCTCGCGGATGCCGAGCTGCTGGCCTGGGATGCGCCGGATCTGCAGCTCTGTCACGCCATCGAGCTCGACCCCGAGCGCGGCATCGAGCTGGCCATCGAGTGCGAGCGGCTGGCCCTGGGGCGGGATACCCGCATCAAGCACTCCGACGGCGCCAGTTTCTCCAGCCATCTGGGGGTCAAGGTCTACGGCAACAGCCACGGCTTCGTCAAAGGCTATGCGGCGTCGCGCAACTCTCTTAGCTGCGTGCTCATCGGCGAGCAGGATGGCGACATGCAACGGGACTACGGCTACTCCTCCAGCCGCTCTCTCTCCGGGCTGTGGAGCCCGCAGCGCATCGCCGACGAGGCGGTGGAGCGCACTGTCTCCCGTCTCGGTGCCCGCAAGATCAGCACCCGCCACGCGCCCGTGCTGTTCCATCCCGATACGGCTGCCGGGCTCTGGGGGCACCTGGTCATGGCCATCAGCGGCGGCAACCTCTACCGCAAGTCGAGTTTCCTGCTCGACAAATTGGGCAAGCAGATCCTGCCCGAATGGCTCACCATCCAGGAATTTCCCCACCTGCTGGGCGGGCTGGCCAGTACCCCGTTCGACGGCGAAGGGGTGCGTACCCGCGACATGGACATAGTGCGCAACGGCGAGCTGATGAGCTGGTTGCTCACCTCCTACTCCGCCCGCAAGCTGGGGCTGACCACCACGGGACACGCCGGCGGCATTCACAACTGGCAGGTGTCCAATACGGGGCAGGATTTCCAGGGCATGCTCAAGGAGATGGGCACCGGGTTGCTGGTGACCGAGCTGATGGGGCAGGGGGTCAATATCGTCAACGGCGACTATTCCCGCGGCGCCGCCGGTTTCTGGGTCGAGAACGGCGAGATCCTCTATCCGGTAGAGGAGATCACCATCGCCGGCAACCTGGCCGAGATGTTCAGCCACATAGTGGCGGTGGGGAGCGACGAGGATGAGCGCTCCAGCCTGAAGACCGGCTCCGTGCTGGTAGAACAGATGAAGCTGGCCGGTCACTGACTCCAGGCGGACAAACAAAAACGGCACCCCAAGGGTGCCGTTTTTTTTATGGGCGCGAGGATTACTCCTTGATGCGCTCGATGCAGCCGCCCAAGCCTTGCAGCTTGTGTTCGATGTCTTCGTAGCCACGGTCGATGTGATAGATGCGATCGACTATGGTGGCCCCTTCGGCCACGAAGCCGGCCAGCACCAGGCTGGCGGAGGCGCGCAGGTCGGTCGCCATCACCTGGGCACCCTTGAGCTGGGTGGTGTCGCGGCAGATGGCCACGTTGCCCTGGAGCTCGATGTCGGCGCCCATCCGCACCAGCTCGGGCACGTGCATGAAGCGGTTCTCGAAGATGGTCTCGGTGACCATGCCGGTACCCTTGGCCACCGCGTTCAGGACGGTGAACTGGGCCTGCATGTCGGTCGGGAAGGCCGGGTAGGGGGCGGTCTTGATGGTGACAGGCTTCAGGGTGCGACCTGTCATGTCGAGGGTGATCCAGTCATCACCCTTCTCAATCAGGGCGCCGGCCTCTTCCAGCTTGACCAGGACGGCTTCCAGCAGGCTGGGGTCGGTATTGCGGCAGGTGATCTTGCCACCGGTGACCGCTGCACCCACCAGGAAGGTTCCGGTTTCGATGCGATCAGGTTGCACGCTGTAGCTGCCACCGTGCAGACGTTCGACGCCGTCGATGGTCAGGGTGTCGGTGCCCGCGCCCTGGATCTTGGCACCCAGGGTATTGAGGAAGTGGGCCAGATCCACCACTTCCGGCTCCCGTGCGGCGTTTTCGATCACGGTGCGACCGTCGGCCAGGGCGGCGGCCATCATCAGGTTCTCGGTGCCGGTGACGGAGACCATGTCCATCAGGATGTGGGCACCCTTCAGGCGACCGTCGACACGGGCCTTGATGTAGCCGTCCTCGATGGTGATCTTGGCGCCCATCAGCTCCAGGCCATGGACGTGCAGGTTGACCGGACGGGCACCGATGGCGCAACCGCCGGGCAGGGATACGTCGGCCGCCCCGAAGCGGGCTGCCAGCGGACCCAGTGCCAGGATGGAGGCGCGCATGGTCTTCACCAGCTCGTAGGGGGCGACGTGGTTGTTCACGGCCCCGGTCAGCACGGTCACATTGCCGTTGACCTTGGTGGAGGCGCCCAGCATCTCCAGCAGCTTGAGGGTTGTGCCGACGTCCTTGAGGCGCGGCACGTTGGAGAGCTGCACCTCTTCGTCGCACAGCAGGGTGGCGAACAGGATCGGCAGGGCGGCGTTCTTGGCGCCGGAGATGGTCACTTCACCGGAGAGGGTGCAGGGGCCGGTGATCTTGAATTTGTCCATGGTTACTTCTTTACCAAATCAGGAGGGCAGCTGGAATTTACGCTCGCGTTTCCACTCGGCCTCGGTATAGGCCTTGATGGAGAGAGCGTGGATCTCGTTGGTGGCAATCTTGTCCATCAGAGGGGCATAGATGGCCTGTTGCTTCTTGACCCGGCTCATGCCGTCAAACATGTCGCCGACGGCGATCACTTGGTAGTGACTGCCATCCCCTTTGACATGGACTTCGGACAATGGCAAAGCCTCGAGGAGTATCGCTTCAATTTCAGAGACTTGCATTATGCGTCCTCAGTTGTGAGCGGGGTTGATTGAAACAAACCGGCCACCCCGTAAAGGTTGGCCAGCGTATGGAAATCGTTGGAGGCACCCACCAGCGTCGGTGTGGCGCCTCGCGCCAGGGTTGCCTTGGCCCACTTGACCAGCAGAGCCAGGCCGGCGGAATCCAGGGTCGTGACCTCGCCGAGCTCGAGCTGGTCTTCCTGCCACCAGTCGGCACGGCGTTGCCACAGCTCGATGACCTGAGCCGCCTGCAATTCGCCACTCAGTCTCATGACTTGATGACCAGCGGCTTGGCATTGTGCTCGCGCAGCTGGGCGATCACCGCATCGATGCCGTTCTGACGGATGAGGCCACCCAGCTCGTTCTGCTTGGCAGAGAGCAGGCTGATCCCTTCGGCAACCATGTCGAAGGCTTTCCACTCGCCTGTCTTGTTGTTCTTGCGCAGCTTGAACTCGAGGAAGATGTCCGGTTTGCCGGCCTCTTTCACGCTGACGTTGACGGCGGTGATGTTGCTGTCGGCCACCTTGCCGGGTTGCACCTGGACGGTCTGCTTGTCGAAGTGGGCCAGGGCATCGGCGTAGGAGCTCACCATGTATTCGGTGAAGACCTCGACGAAGGCTTCACGCTGGGCCGGGGTGGTCTGCTTGATCTGGTTGCCGAGCACCTTGTAGGCAGCGAAGCGGTTGTCCACATAGGGCAGCAGCTCTTCGCGGATGATGACGCGCAGATGGTCGGGATTGCTCTTGACCTGGGCCTGGTCGGATTTCAGGCGCGCAAAGGTCTGCTGGGCGGCCTGATCCACCAGGGCATAGGGATCCGAGCTGTTGATCTCCGCCTGGGCGACGAGGGAGAACAGCATGCTGGTCATCAGACCCAGCAGCAGGGCGATCTTCTTGAACATGGTTACTCCTTGGTTGCGGGTGTACTGGCGGCCGGAGAGGACTGGCTATAGAGGAACTTGCCAATCAGGTCTTCCAGCACGATGGCGGACTTGGTGTCTTCGATCATGTCGCCATCCTTGAGCATGCTGGTGCCCATCTCTTCATCGCTGAAGCCGGGTGCCAGACCGATGTACTGCTCGCCGAGCAGACCCGAAGTCAGGATGGATAGGGTGCTGGTTTCGGAGAACTCGCCGGCACTCTTCTGCATCTGCAGGGTGACGACGGGGACCTGGCTCTTGGGCTCCAGACTGATGTCGCTGACCCGGCCGACGACGACACCGCCGACCTTGACCGGCGAACGAACTTTCAGGCCGCCGATATTATCGAAATGGGCGCGCAGGGTATAGGTTTCTCCTTCTGGTTTGAAACTCAATCCCGCCACTTGCAGTGCCAATGCCAGAATGGCCGCGATGCCAGCCAGCATGAAGGCGCCAACCAGAAATTCTACTTTGCTGAACTTCATCTTTCCCTTATCCAAACATGACTGCGGTGAGTATAAAATCCAGACCGAGCACGGCCAGGGATGAGTGGACCACGGTGCGGGTCGTCGCCTGACTGATCCCGGCCGAGGTCGGTTTGGCATCATAGCCGTTGAAGAGCGCTATCCAGGTGACCACCAGGGCGAAGATCAGGCTCTTCACTGCCCCTTGCATGATGTCGTCCTGCCAGTCGACGGAGGCCTGCATGGCGGACCAGAAGCCGCCCTCATCCACTCCCAGCCAATCGACACCGACCAGCTTGCCGCCGAAGATGCCGATCAGGCTGAACATGAAGGCCAGCAGCGGCATGCTGATGACCCCGGCCCAGAAGCGAGGCGCCACGACCCGGCGCAGGGGATCGACGGCCATCATCTCGAGGCTCGAGAGCTGCTCGGTGGCCTTCATCAGGCCGATCTCGGCGGTGAGGGCGGAACCCGCACGACCGGCGAACAGCAGGGCGGTCACCACGGGGCCCAGCTCACGGAGCAGGGAGAGGGAGACCAGGGGGCCCAGGCTCTGCTCTGCGCCGAAATCCTTCAGTACGTTGTAGCCCTGCAAGGAGAGCACCATGCCGATGAACAGGCCCGACACCAGTATGATGGCGACGGACTGTACCCCCACCACGTAGAGCTGCTGCACCAGCAGCGGGAAGTGTTTACGCGGCTGGGGGCGTCCCGCCAGCGCATGAAACAACATGATGGTGGCGCGGCCGATGGCGCTGATGAAGCGCACCCCGCTGCGCCCCAGCTTGCTTATCTGAGTTGTCAGCATCACAGATCCTGTAGCAGGTCGCCTGCCGGAAAATGAAACGGAACAGGACCGTCAGGCAATCCCTTCAGGAATTGCTCGACTTCGGGATTGTGCTCCTCGCGCAGCTGCTCCGGCGTGCCGTGCGCGACCACCTTGCGGTTGGCGATGATGTAGGCGTAGTCGGCGATGCTCAGCACCTCCTTCACGTCGTGGGTGACGATGACGGAGGTGATGCCAAGGGCGTCATTAAGCTCCTTTATCAGCTTGACCAGCACCGCCATGGTGATGGGATCCTGGCCGACGAAGGGCTCGTCATACATGATGAGATCCGGATCCAGCGCGATGGATCTCGCCAGGGCGGCGCGCCTGGCCATGCCGCCGGAGAGCTCGGACGGCATCAGTTTTGCCGCGCCGCGCAGACCCACCGCCTGCAGCTTCATCATGACGATGGCGTGGATCAGCTCCTCCGGCAGGCCGGAGTGCTCCCGCAGGGGGAAGGCTACGTTGTCGAAGACGGTCATGCCGGTGAACAGGGCGCCGCTTTGAAACAGCATGCTCATCCGTTTGCGCACCTCGTAGAGGCGTGAACGGGAGAGAGTAGGAATGTCTTCCCCGTCGAACAGGATGTGACCCGATTCCGGTTTCAGTTGGCCACCGATCAGGCGCAGCAAGGTGGTCTTGCCGATCCCGCTCGGCCCCATGACGGCGGTGACCTTGCCACGGGGAATGGTCAGGTTGATCCTGTCGTACAGCAACCGATCTCCGTGACTGAACGTCAGGTCGGAGATGGTGATCAGGTCATCGTTCAAACAATTGTCCATCCGGTATAAATGAAGAGCGAATTTTATGGGCTAGTCTAGGTCTAAGCAACAGCAAGGAACAACTATTGAGCGGGTTTCCCCCCCAAAGGCGCGACAGTTTTATGTAACAATTTGCATCGCTGACCGGCCATTCCGCATCCGATTCGCTTATCTCGACAGACTTTTTTATAATCCCGCAGCAAATTTCGGCCCGGAGCTGTGCCTTTATGTCTGTAAAGCCTGAAAAAGTGTCTGAATTGTTCGATTTTCGTCGCAGTGCCCGAGCGGTGCTGGACATAGAAAAACAAGCCATCGATGGGCTCTACCAGTACCTTGACGAGGCCTTCGAACGGGCCTGCGAGATGGTGCTGCGCTGCGGTGGCAAGATAGTGGTCACCGGCATGGGCAAGTCGGGTCATATCGGCAACAAGATTGCCGCGACCCTGGCCAGCACGGGGACGCCCGCCTTCTTCTTGCACCCGGGCGAAGCCAGCCACGGGGATCTCGGCATGATCTCCGCGGGGGATCTCATCATCGCCATCTCCAACTCTGGCGAGAGCGACGAGATCCTTGCCCTGCTGCCGGTGCTCAAGCGCCGCGGCATCCCGCTCATCTGCATGACGGGCAACCCTGCCTCCACCATGGCGAAAGAGGCCAACGTGCACCTGTGCATCAAGGTGGAAAAAGAGGCCTGCCCGCTGGGGTTGGCTCCGACCTCCAGCACCACGGCAACCCTGGTGATGGGGGATGCGCTGGCGGTGGCTCTGCTGGAAGCCCGCGGCTTCACCGCCGACGACTTCGCGCTCTCCCATCCCGGCGGCTCTCTGGGCAAACGGCTGTTGCTGCGGGTCGGCGACCTGATGCACGCTGGTGATCTGTTGCCCAAGGTGGGGATAGATGCCACCATCAGCCAGGCGCTGCTGGAAGTGAGCCGCAAGGGGCTGGGGATGACGGCGGTGGTCGATGAACAGGGACTGCTGGCCGGCCTGTTCACCGATGGCGACCTGCGGCGGATCCTGGATCTGCAGGTGGATATTCACCACACTCCCATCAGCCGCGTCATGACGGCCAACTGTGTTACCGTAGGGCCTGAAATGATGGCGGCCGAAGCCGTCAAACTGATGGAAACCAAAAAAATCAACGGGTTGCTGGTCGTGGATGGGGAGAAACGTCCGCTGGGCGCCTTCAACATGCACGACCTGCTGAAAGCCGGAGTAATTTGATGCAAGACGTACCGACCCTCTATGGTCCGGTGACGCGCAGCCAGTTTGATCAGGCGGCGCAGATCCGTCTGCTGGTGTGCGATGTGGATGGGGTGCTCTCCAATGGCTTCATCTATATGGGCAACAACGGCGAAGAGCTGAAGACCTTCTGCACCCGCGACGGCGCGGGGATGCGGGCCCTGCTCAATGCGGGCATCGAGATCGCCATCATCACCGGGCGCAGCTCCCGCATCGTCAGCGATCGCATGAAGAGCCTCGGGGTGCAGCACCTGGTGCAGGGGGCGGATGAGAAGCTCCCCCATTTCGAGGCGTTGCTGACCACGCTGGGACTGGATGCATCGCAAGCCGCCTATATGGGGGATGACACCATCGATCTGCCGGTGATGCAGGCTTGTGGCCTGGGTATCGCCGTGGCGGATGCCCATCCTCTGGTGCGGGCGCGGGCTGACATGGTGACACGGCTGGGAGGCGGTGTCGGTGCGGTGCGCGAAGTGTGCGATCTCATCCTGCAGGCCCAGGGATTGGGGGACTATCCACCCGAGGTGTCGCGATGAACAAGCAGACGGTTTTGTTCGGCCTGCTGTTCCTGGTGGCGCTTGCCGCCTGGCAGCTGGGGGAGATTGAGCTGGCGCCCGAGCCGACTACCAAGGTAGAGAACTTCCAGCCGGACTTCACCGCCAAACATCTGGTGACCACCCGCTTCAACGAACAGGGCAAGCGGACCGAGCGGCTGGAGTCGGATTATGCGGAGTATTATCAGGTCCTCGAGCAGTCCACCTTCGACAAGCCTGTGGTTTACATGTTCGATGACAAGGGCGAGGCCGAGTGGAAGGTGACGGCCGAGACCGGGGTGCTCAACACAGACGACAATGTGATCCTGCGTGACAAAGTGCATCTGGACGGCCTGTTGCCGGCTTCTTTCATCTCCACGCTGGATACCCCTTATCTGGAGATGGACCTAGTGACGCAGGAGCTGAGAAGCAACCAGCACATCAGCATCGTGGGCCAGGAATTCCAGACCGAGGGCGTTGGCCTGAAGGGTCACCTGGAACGTAAATATTTCGAGTTACTGGATAAAGGCCATGCCACTTATTTCAATGAAAAACGTTAATCTGGCGCTCACTGCCCTGCTGCTGTGCGGCACCCTGAACGCCAAAGAGTCCGACTTCGCCGAGAAGGTCTATGTGGATGCCGTCAGGCAGGTGGCCGAGATGCAGGACAACCGCATCACCTTCAGCGAGGATGTGATCATCACCCAGGGCACCATCAAGATTAAGGCCGACAAGGTGGTGGTGATCCGCTCAGGTGAGAAGGGGGCTGAGGTCATGACGGCCTATGGCAACCCGGCCACCTTCTTCCAGGTACTGGACAACGGCAAACCGGTCAATGCCCACGGCAACAGCATTCGCTACGAGCTCAAGAATCGGCTGGTGACCATCACCGGCAACGGCCAGCTGAAACAGGAAGACAGCCAGGTCACTGGCGATCTGATCCGCTATGACATCGTGAAACAGAAGATGATCGCCGAGAGCAAGGGACCCACCCAGCGGGTCAAGACGGTGTTCCTGCCGGATCAGGTAGAGAACTTCGACAAGCCCGCCGACCAGAAGAAGTAGGAAACAGAAGCCATGGCAGTGTTAAAAGCAACGGGGTTGCAGAAGAGCTACAAGCGCCGCATGGTGGTCAGCGATGTGAGCCTGGAGGTGGGAACGGGCCAGATCGTGGGCCTGCTCGGTCCTAACGGGGCGGGCAAGACCACCTCCTTCTACATGATCGTGGGTCTGGTGCAGCGGGATGCCGGTCTCATCACCATCGACGAGCAGGACATCAGCCTGCAGCCCATGCACATCCGGGCGCGCAATGGCATCGGCTACCTGCCACAGGAGGCCTCCATCTTCCGGCGCCTCTCGGTGTTCGACAACCTGATGGGGGTCATGCAGACCCGCAAGGGGTTGAGCCGGGAAGAGCGGGAGGATAAGGTCGAACAGTTGCTGGAAGAGTTCAACATTACCCACATCCGCGATAGCCTGGGGCAGAGCCTCTCGGGCGGGGAGCGGCGCCGGGTGGAGATTGCCCGTGCGCTGGCTGCTGAGCCGCGGTTCATCCTGCTGGATGAGCCCTTCGCAGGTGTGGATCCTATTTCCGTCATTGATATCAAGAAGATCATCCAGCACCTGAAAGAACGCGGGCTGGGTGTGCTGATCACCGACCACAACGTCAGAGAGACGCTGGACGTGTGCGAGAAGGCCTACATCGTCAGCCACGGCAAGATGATTGCCGAGGGCGCCCCGGCCGACATCCTTGCCGATGAACAGGTCAAGCGCGTCTATTTGGGCGATCAATTCAGTCTATAGTAAGGGGGCACCCCTCATTTTTGTTAGGTGACCGCCTCGCTGAACATAAGGATATCCCGACGTAGATGAAGCCGACATTACAGTTGCGCCTCGGTCAGTCACTGACCATGACGCCACAATTACAACAAGCGATTCGTCTGCTCCAGCTCTCCACCCTGGAACTCCAGCAGGAAATTCAGCAAGCGCTCGACAACAACCCCTTGCTGGAGCAAGAGGAGAACGATGCGCAGGAAACCAGTGAGGCGGAGCCACACGATGCTAGTCAGCTCGACTCCAGCGATGCCATGGCACAGGACAAGATGCCGGACGAGCTCCCTGTCGACACCACCTGGGACGAGGTCTATTCGGCCGGTACGGCCCAGAGTGCAGGCCCGATCCACGACGGGGAGGAGAGCCTCTATCAGGGTGAAACCACCGAGAACCTGCAGGACTACCTGCTGTGGCAGATGCGTCTCACCCCCTTCAGCGATGTGGACGCCGCCATCGCGCTTGCCATCATCGATGCCATCGATGAATCCGGCTATCTGACCGCTTCTCTCGAGGACATTCAGGCTGCAGTCAGCAGCGAAGAGGTAGAAGTTGAACTGGATGAGATCGAAGCGGTACTCAAGCGGGTGCAGCATTTCGATCCGGTCGGCATCGCCGCCCGCTCGGTGCAGGAGTGCCTGCTTATCCAGCTCGGCCAGTATTCGCCCGAGTTGCCCTGGCTCAACGAGGCCAGGGAGGTGATCCGCGAGCACATGGACTTGCTTGGCAATCGCGACTATCGCACTCTGGCACGTAAGACCCGGCTCAAGGAGATCGACCTCAAGGAGGTGCTGGATCTCATCCAGCAGCTGGAGCCCAGGCCCGGCAACGGCATCATCCAGAGCGAATCCCAATACGTGATTCCGGATGTGTCCGTGGTCAAGAAGGGCAGCAAGTGGGTGGTGGAGCTCAACCCGGATTCGGCGCCGCGCATTCGTGTCAATGAGGCCTATGCGGCCATGGCACGCAATGCCCGCAGCAGCACGGATACCCAGTTCATCCGCTCCCACCTGCAGGAAGCCAAATGGTTCATCAAGAGTCTGGAGAGTCGCAACGACACCCTGCTCAAGGTGGCCAGCTGCATCGTCGAGCAGCAGCAGGGCTTCTTCGAGTATGGTGAAGAGGCGATGAAACCCATGGTGCTCAACGACATCGCCGAGGCGGTGGAGATGCATGAGTCGACCATCTCGCGGGTCACGACCCAGAAGTACATGCACACGCCTCGCGGCATTTTTGAACTGAAGTTTTTTTTCTCCAGTCACGTCAATACGGAGGGAGGAGGAGAGTGCTCATCGACCGCTATTCGCGCCCTGATCAAGAAGCTGGTGACGGCGGAGAACCCCGCCAAGCCGCTTAGTGATAGCAAGATCGCGGATTTGCTGGCCGAACAGGGTATTATGGTGGCGAGACGCACGATCGCAAAGTACCGTGAATCCTTGTTGATCCCGCCATCCAATCAGCGCAAACGCCTGGTTTAGGCAAACAAAAGGAAGACGTTATGCAAATTAACCTGACCGGACACCATGTCGAGATTACCGAAGCTCTGCGTGATTATGTGAACAACAAATTTGCCAAACTCGAGCGTCACTTTGACCATATCAACAACGTGCATGTGGTGTTGAGCGTCGAAAAACTGAACCAGATCGCCGAAGCCAAGCTGCACGTCAGCGGGGGTGAGGTGTTCGCCAATTCGCAGCATGCCGACATGTATGCGGCGATTGATACCCTGCTGGATAAACTGGATCGGCAGATCATCAAGCACAAAGATAAGTTAAATCAAAAATAACTATGCAACTTGAACACATACTGAGTCGGGACTGCACCAAGAGTGCGGTCCCTTGTACCAGCAAGAAACGCGCGCTCGAGATCATCAGTGAACTGGCCGCAGAGCGCCTCGGCGCCTCCCGCCAGGTCCTGTTTGAAAGCCTGCTGGCGCGGGAAAAGATGGGCAGTACCGGTATCGGTGCCGGTATTGCCATTCCCCACGGCCGGATCGACGACGCATTTGCGCCGACCGCCGTGTTGATGACCTTCTCCGAACCCATTCCTTTCGATTCGATCGACAATCAACCGGTTGACCTGCTCTTTGCATTGCTGGTGCCGGAAAGCGAGTGCAAGCAGCATCTCAAGACTCTTTCCCTGATGGCATCCAAGCTGGGTGACAAGGCCGTCTGCCGCCAATTGCGCCAGGCGACCAGCGACGAAGAACTCTATCAGATCATGACGTCGGCCTGAGGCCGGGTCTGACACAGCCACGTTGGCGTGAGGGGACAAGATGCAGTTAATAGTGGTAAGCGGCCGTTCGGGCTCCGGTAAGACGGTAGCCCTGAGGGTGCTGGAGGATCTGGGGTATTACTGCGTAGACAACCTGCCGGTCAACCTGCTGCCCCAGCTTATCGTGTCGGTGGAGAGCCAGTATGACAAGCTGGCGGTCAGCATCGACGTGCGCAACCTGCCCGCCCAGCCTGACAGGCTGGAGAGCCTGCTGAGCCAGGTCCGCAACGAGGGGCGGGTGGAGTTTTCGAGTTTCTTCTTCGATGCGGACAACACGACCCTGCTCAAGCGCTACGGCGAGAGCCGCCGTCTGCATCCCCTGTCACGGAACAAGCTGTCCCTGGACGAGGCGATCCGGGAAGAGACCCACCTGCTGGCGCCCCTCTCCTCGACCGCCGACCTGCGCATCGACACCACCAACCTCAGCATTCACGACCTCAGCGAGCTCATCAAGACCCGGGTGCTCGGCAAGAAGGAAAACGAGCTGGTGCTGGTGTTCGAGTCGTTCGGCTTCAAGTACGGCATCCCCAAGGATGCGGACTTCGTGTTTGATGCCCGCTTCCTGCCCAATCCCCACTGGATCCCGGAGCTCAAGCCCTTCACCGGCCAGGACGAGCCTGTGGCCAACTACCTCTCGAGCCAGCCGGATGTCATGCTGTTCATCCAGCAGATCGAGAACATGCTGGCGACCTGGCTGCCCCACCTGGAGCGCAACAACCGCAGCTATGTGACGGTCGGGATCGGTTGTACCGGTGGCCAGCACAGATCGGTGTTCATCGCAGAGCGGCTGGCCAGCGCATTCCGGCTGCTTGGCAAGAACGTGCAGATCCGCCACCGCACGCTGGACAAGCGGTCCACTCAGGCCTGACAGACCACAGGATGCTCAGATGACAGTTTCCGCCTCGGTAGAAGTCAAAAACAAGCTAGGCATCCACGCCAGACCGGCCATGATGCTGTTCGAGCTGGTGCAGGGGTTCGATGCCCACGTGCTGCTGCGCAACGAGGAAGGGGTCGAGGCCGACGCGGACAGCGTGATCGGCCTGCTGATGCTGGACTCCGCCCAAGGCAAGCAGGTGGAGGTGCAGGTGGAGGGCCCCGAAGAGGTGGAGGCCCTGGCCGCCGTGGTGGCGCTGTTTACCTCGGGTTTCAACGAGGAGTAAGCGGCCCCGCCTCGCCTCAGGAGGCGCAACGCGCCAGCGCCTTGAAGGTGGCAAAGTCCCGACAAGCCAGCAGGTTCCTGCTGGCTTTTTCGTTCATCAGCGCCAGAAACAGGTCGTAGAGCCCCATCGCCTCCTCATAGTCGGCCTTGGCGATGGCCAGCACGAAGATGAGGGTAGCGGTCTCGCCATTGCTCCAGTCGATCCCCTGGGGTGCCAGTACGGTATAGACCAGGGTACGGTGCGCCAGCAGACCGAGGGAGTGAGGCAGGGCGATGCCTTCCCCCAGCATGGTGGAGACGATGCGCTCCCGCTCGAGCAGGGATCCCCGAAAGCCGCTCTCCACCAGGTCCTCGCGCTCCAGCTGGGAGCAGATGCGGGCAAACAGCTCGTCCTGAGTGATCGGCTCCCTGACCACCATGAAGTGCTCGGCATCGAAATACTTGTCGAGCAGATAGGGGCGGGTGCGATCGATGAGCACCAGCTTGCCGAGCTGCTCCAGCTGATACTGGGTCGGGAAGGGGGCTACCTGCACCACGGGGACGTTCTTCTCGCTCACCTTGACGGTGCTGATGACAAAGTCCTGCTCGACCCGCGCCAGCCCTTCATAATCCCGTACCGACTCCAGTGTCATCAGCTGAAGTTGGGGGTACTCCCGCCGGATGCGCGCCTCCAGTACCCGGAAGGTGGCATTGCCCGCGTCGCACAGCAGCAGCGCCTGGGGGCGCCGGGCGTAACCGATGTCGTAGTGGCGCTCAAGCCCGACCCCGATGTGGATCACCAGGTAGCCGATTTCATGGTGGGTCAGCCGGTACGGGGTCTGCCTGATCCACTCCGAGATGGCGGCCAGGGTGATGTCGTAGGCAAGGGGGTAGTACTGCTTGATGTGGTCCGCCAGCGGGTTGTGGCTGCCGATCTGGTACTTGACCCGCAGCAGCATGGCGCTGATATGGGTCTGCAGATCGGCCCGCAGCTGAGGATCGCCGCGAAGGTCATAGGGGTAGTGCTGGTGGATGTAGGCCAGCAGGTGCTCCGTCAGCTGCTTGCTCTCGGCGGCCATGGACGGTCCGAGCTGGGGGGTGTCGGCCGTGAGACGGGCCTGGATCTGGATGGCGAGGCAGGCGATCTCCTCCTCCCCCGGTGGCGTCAGGGTGGGCAGGGCGGCATAGATATCGCGGGCCACTGCCGCCAGAGGCGGGGTGATGTCGTCGCTGGCAAACTGGATCAGTTCATGGCCGGAAGCTTGCCGAAGCAGGGCGACGGCGCAGTAGACGGTGACTTGCTGCAGGCTCTCGTCGGCGAGGCGCAGCTGATGTCGGCTGAGCTGTTCGTGAATGTGATTGCCCACTACCTCCAGCGTCTTGCTGGGGCAGAGGGTAGGCAGCAGGCTCTGGAGCGGATGCTGTTGCAACAGTTCCTGACAGAGCAGCTGGGTGAGGCAGGCGCGGATCGCCGTCTCGTTTCCCTGAATGCGCATCCCGAGCCTCGGCTTGCTGTCGATGGCGAGCCCGAAGTGAGCGAGCCGCTCCCGCACCTCAGCCATGTCTCCCTGCAGTGCCGCCCTGCTCAGGTACCAGGTGTCCGCCAACTCGTCGAGCTTGATCCCCTGTTCCGCCGTCAGCAGCAGGATCTGCAGGTGCAGCACCCGCTCGCGGCTGGTGCGGGGCAGGGCGCTCTCCTGCCCCTGTGCCGCCAGCAAGGCGTCGAACAGCCCCTGATTGTAGATCTTGAGCTGGTAGCCGCTGCCACGCTGGTGGATCAGATGGGCGCCCTGGGTGGTGATGAGCTCGTTCAGGGTCGCCACGTCGGTGCGCACGGTGCGGGTGGAGACATTGAGGCGGCGGGCCAGCTCCTCCTGAGGCAAGGGCTCGGCGTGGAGCAGGACCAGCAGTTGGTGGAGCCTGGGGTGGGGCAGCTTGATCATGGGGGAAAAGGGGACTCCTGTCGCGCACTGTGGGTCGATGTTAACAAGGGGGTCAATGACAAGCCAGGCACCGGTCAGTGATCGGACCGGTGCCCCTGGCTATCAGGCCAGCAGCCCCTTCACCATGGTGAGCAGGGTGCGCACGTCCTCGGGCCGGGTCTGACCGCTTGCGCTATCGATGATGGAGCTGTAGACGTGGGGGATCACCTTCTCGACCCCGGCATCCAGCGCGATCCGCACTATCTCCTCGAAGTTGTCCAGATCGATGCCGCCAGTGGGCTCCAGCCAGAAGCCGTGGCGGGCGCAGGCCTCGGCCACAGTCTGATACTCGGCGCGGCAGGCCAGCCCGCCCATGGGGAAGAACTTGACCGAGTTGCCGCCCATGTCCTTGAGCAGGGCGATGGCGGTGTCGATGGGCACTATGCCGTCCGGCTGCTGGCTGCTCAGGGGACCGGTGGAGATCTTCACCATGCCCGGCGTGCCGGTGGGGGAGATCAAGCCGTTCACCAGGGTGGCAGACTGACCGAGCAGCGCCCGGCTGGCACCGACGCCGGTGAACACCTGGTTGACGTGTTGGGGCTGCAGCTGGCGGGCCAGCTCGGCCACCATGGCGGACTGGCGCGGATCACCTGCTCCCAACCCGATGGAGAGGGCGTTGTCGATGAGCGCCGCATACTCCTTCATGTCGGCGACGGCGACAGGGACATCCGGGTAGTTCTTGGAGAGCACGCCGACCAGCACGTGGCCCTCGGCGGCTTCATAAATCTCGACGGCATTCTCTCTGGAGCCAGCCAGCACGTTGAGGCAGACCCGATCGCGGTAGTAATTGGGCGTAAGAGACATAAGGAGTTCTCCTGGATTAGAGGTGGCTGTCGACGACGGCATGCTGTGTGAAACCCGGTAACGCGTTGAGGCAAATCTGATCGCGGTAGTAATTGGGAGTCAGTGACATCAGTTGTTCTCCTGAACGAGGTGGGCAATGGCGGCATGGATCTGATCTAGCTGGGGGACGGTAACGCTGCGCACGTCGATCTCGATGTGGCCCTCGTTGGCCTTGTAGCCGCGACAGTAGATGGCCGGCGTGCCCTGCTGCAGGCGGGCAACGACCTGCATCGTGGTCATGCCGATCTGCTGGTGGTCGAAGGCGATGTCGGTGCGGGCGATGTCACGCCCAGCGCTGTCCCATACCACCCTGGCGGTGACGCCGGGCAACTGGTTGAGGCCTTCGATGAAGGGGGTCATCTTGGCGACCATGTCGGCGCCGCTCTCCTTCTCTTTGGCCAGGTAGCGCTCGATGGCGTGAGTCAGGCCGAGGATCCCCTCCTTGCCTACCTTCATGGCGCGCCCGATGCCGTTGCCCTGCTGCTTGACCCACGCCACATACTGGCGTTTGCCGAGCACCAGCCCGCTGGTGGGCCCCTCGATGGCCTTGGCCCCGCTATAGATGACGAGATCCGCTCCCTGGTTGTAGTAGAGGTGCAGATCCTCCTCCGCCGCCGCATCGACGATGAGCGGGAGCCCGTGGACCCTGGCTACCTCGGCCGCCTCGGTCACCGACAGAATGCTCTTCTGCACGCAGTGGTGGGACTTGATATAGAGGATGGCGGCGGTATTGGCATTGATGGCGGCGGCCAGCTGGGCGGCAGAGCACTCGTTGGCATAGCCTGCCTCCACCACCTTGCCACCCCCCAGGCTGACCATGGTGCCGACGGGGGCGCCAAAGTTCACATTGTGCCCCTTGGGCAGCACGATCTCGCTTGGTACCCCGTGGTCATGGGCGTGTAACTGCTCGAGGCGGTAGGGGTCGCCGCGCACTATCATGGCGGCCACCGACTGGGCGATGCCGGCGCTGGCGCAGGATACCACCACCGCATCCTCGGCCCCCAGCAGGCCGGCGATGTAGGCGCCGGTCTTGTCGATCAAGTCTTTGACCTCGAAGTAGTGACCCAGGCCGAAGTTGACCGCGTCGACCACCTCCTGCTCGGGGGTGGAGACGCCGAGCAGGGTCATGCGCCCGGAGGCGTTGATCACCGGTTTGAGCTGATATTTCTCATACACAGAAGGCATGGTGTGATTTCCCGTTGTGAGTCAGAACCAGTTCGCCGCCGACCAGGGCGGCGAGGGGGAGCAGTTGCCGGTCGCCGTGGCGGGTAGCGGCCTCGGTATCGGCAAAGAGAATCGGGTCGCTTGCGACCTGGAACAGGGTCAGGTCGGCATCGGCGCCCACCTCGAGGCGCCCCTTGCCGGGCAGGCGCAGGGCATCGGCGGCCTGGTGGGTGACGCAGGCGAGCACCTGTTCCAGGGTCATGCCGATGGCGAGGAATTTCGACATCACGTGGGCCAGGCTGTAGACGGGCCCCTTGATGCGGTTCTTGCAGTAGATGTCGGAGCTGATGGTGTGGGGCAGGATCCCCTGGCGGATGGCCAGCTCCGCCACCTCGAAGCTGAAGCTGGCGCCGCCGTGGCCGATGTCGAGCAACAGTCCTCGCTGCATCGCCTCGCGCACCGCCTGGCGCAGTTCACCCGCCGGAGTCAGGATGCGGTTCGGCTTGCCATTGAAGCAGTGGGTCAGCAGGTCGCCATCCCCCAGCAGGGCGACGATCTCGTCGAGATCCGGCGGCGTGTTGCCCACATGCACCATCAGCGGCAGGTTGCCATTGTCCCGCTGGATCTGCTTGGCCACGCGCAAGGGCTGCAGGCCGCTCTCGCCCACCACGCTGCCGCTCATACGCGCCTTGATGCCGACGATGAAGGAGGGGTGGCGCCGGATGGCGGCCTGGGCGAGGGCGGGGTCGATGTCAGCGGGATTGGCCAGCTCGTTCTGGCGCAAGAGGCCGATGCGGGAGATGTTGAGCAGGGCGTGGACCCGGGTCTTGCAGCCGGCGGCGATCCGCTGGAAGTCGTCCACGTCGTCGGCCCCGGTGCTGCCGGCGTCGATGACGGTGGTGACACCTGACGCTACCCCCACTTTGTCCGGTTCATCGCAATAGATGGGGGAGGCGGGGTAGCAGTGGGTGTGGCCGTCGATCCAGCCGGCGCTCACATGGACCTGTCCGGCCAGAGTGAGGGTTTGCTTCGTCTCCGTGCTCTCTGGCAGCGAACCCAGCGCCGCTATCTTGCCATTCTTGATGGCGATGTCGACGAGCTGCCCGTTTCCCAGGCGTCCCGCCCTGATGATCGTGTCGTACATGCTGGTGACCTCGACAGTGCCGCCCCTAAGGGCGGCGGGTGTGGCGCCGGCTTATGCCAGGGCGATGGGGAAGAAGGTGCCGAACAGCATGGCTCCCAGGATGGCGCCCCCCGTGATGGGTTTCTCCCAGAGGTAGAACACCAGGGCGCCCAGCAGGGAGCCTATCCCGATGGGGATGGAGGCGCCCATGGCGGAGAGGATGATGAGGGGGCCGAGGAAGCGGCCGGAGCTGTTGCCGGCCCCCATCATGACGTCCGCCCCGTAGGTGGAGTTGCTCTGGTTGATGGTGAACTTGCGCGCCAGGATGATCACGTAGCCGATGGCCAGGCCAATCGCCATGCCGGTGACCAGGGAGGCGGTGAAGTTCTCCACCGGGTAGACGATCCCGGCCCCCAGCAGCAGGGCGGGCACGCCAAGGCCCACCCCGGTCTGGATGGCGCCGCCGATGTCCAGTATCCCCACCAGGGAGCCCTCGATGATGCGGGCAAACAGGAAGCTGGCGCCAAAGGCGGCCACCGCGCCGTAGGCACCCGTGTCCATCCCGGCCTTGAGCATGGCGACGAAGGCGACCTCGTTGAACGCGCCGACCCCGTAGAGGTAGAACATGTGGGTACCGGCGAAGACGCCGGAGGAGAGCAGGCCGACGAAGATGGGGAAGGACCAGTCGGCATACCAGAAGTTATTTCTCAGTTTCTCATCCATGGTGTGACCCCTTATTTGCCGCTCAGCAGGTTGTGGACGTTTTCCAGCCACAGGGGGATGCCCAGGTGGAAGGACTCGATCAGTTTCATGTCAAAGCCGCGGAAGAAGCCGCTCAGCACGAACAGCAGCACGATGGCGCTCATCATGACGCGGGTGACGTGGTTCCAGCCACTCTCTTCCACCCCCTTGCCGATCAGGATGCCGAGCACCAGACCCGGCACGGCGTTGCCCATGATGAGCTGCGCCAGACCGCCGAAGATGGTGGCCCAGAAACCGGACTTCTTGCCCGCCTCGATGGCGGCCAGCCAGAAGATCACCGGCATGACGGTGTTGACCAGCAGGTTGGCGGCCGGCACCAGTACCTTGACCGCGGTGACCTGCAGGGCGGCGGGCACGGCGGCGGCGGTGCTGTTGAGGAAGGCGACCACGATGGCCCCTATGATGCCGCAGGCGATGGCCATCTTCTTCGGGTCATGCAGGGTGGTGGCGAGATCCCGGTTCTTGATCATGAGGGCTGCCGCGCCCCAGTTCGGCAGAATGCGGTGATCCACGTCCTGGGTGAAGGCCCCGGCCGCGACCGTGGAGGCCCAGGCGTTGAAGAAGAAGCCCAGACCGAACGAGAAATGGGAGGCGGGATCCCCCTCGCAGGAGTTGAGCTCGCCCAGGGTGCGGAAGGCCCCCATGCCTTGTACGGTCGGGGCGTGGAACATCCGCGCCGCGCCTGCCCCCACCCCGACGCCGACCAGGCCGCCGATGATGAGTGACTTCATCAAAATGATTAGAAACATCCAAGTTGTCCTTTTGGTTGTGGGGTCAGATCAGGGTGAAGTTCACCTTGTCGACGTCCAGGCTGGTGACCTTGACGGTGATCGCCAGCCGGACCCGGAACTCGCGGCGCTGGCGCGGCAGGAAGAAGAACAGGAACTTCTCCACCCTTACCGACTCCTCGGCCTCAAGCACCTCGACCTCGAGCGGCTCGATGCGCAGCATCACCCGGGGGTTCTCCTTGAGCAGGCCGGGTTGCACCTGGCTGAGGGCGGCGGCGAACGCCTGCTGGCGGGTCGCCCCCTTGCCGTTGACGGTCACCTGGGTGGTGAAGTGTTCTTTCATCAGGCGCGTCCGTGTTTCTTGGCGAAGGCCTCGACGAGCTTCTGGCCTAGCTCTTCCTTGTCCATGAAGCCGAAGCCCAGCACCACGCACCCCTCGTTGATGGCGGTGATGCCCTCCTCGATGGAGCGCATGCCGTAGCGGCACTTGTAGCCGTACTTGGTCTGGGCGGTGATGGCGCCGGCGCCACCGCTGCCGCAGAAGGAGATGCCGAGATCGGCCTGCTCCCTGTTCATCACATCACCGAGCTTCATGTCGGCGGCCATGCCGGGGATCACGGTCACGGCAGCACCGGCGGCTTCTGCGCCCGCTCCCACCTTCTGACCCTTGCCGAGACGATCTCCAATCACGAGTTTGATGGCTGTCATTTAGCTTTCTCCTTTGACTGAGCTGAGTTCATTTTCTTTGGCAACTTCGAAATGGACGGACAGGAGGTGCGCCTCCTCGTAGGCGAGTCGCTCCAGCCAGCTGACGACCTGTTCGGCGAGGCGCAGGGAGAGGGGGGAGATCTCCTCGAACAGGCTGAGGTCGACCTCCGGCAGGGATTCCCCGCTATGGGAGCGCCACACCATGGCCTTGACGTGGGAAGCCAGCATCTGCAGCTGTACCTCGTTGGGCCGTATGCCCTGATCCGCCAGCAGGTTATGGATGCGGGCCAGGGTGAGATCGGTCTTGCGCAGCAGCGCCGGGCTGTCCGGGGTCAGGGGGCTGTCATGGGGGTCGGTATTCAAGGTCTGCTCTCCAGGCTGGCAGAAAGGATGGAGGTACCTTAAGGCGGGGGCGCGGGAGGGAGGAGGCAGGCTTTTTCCGATTCGAACCGGAAATTCGGGTGGAATGGCGTCACAAGAGACTGTTTTTGTGGCGGGGCGCGAGAAAGTGGGGCCAAGAACGCCGGTACGCTGTGATCCGGAGCGCATTTTGGTGGCGCCTGCCGCCGAAAAACCTCAGGCAAGAAGTGTGAGAAGGTTCACGAACGGAGAGTGGTCCATGGCTGGCAGGCTCAAAAAAAGGGCCCCCAGGGCCCTTCTCCGATCGGCTTGCCGTCAGGTGGCGGGGACGGCGCCGCTGGTCGGCAGGTTCTGATTCTGGTAGCGCAGGTCCTCTTCGATGACGACGTCGACGTCCAGCGGTTTGCCGTTGCGGATCACCGAGATGGTGAGTTTGGTGCCTGGGCGGCTCTCGACGATCTTGTCCATGACGGGACGCACGCCCGTGATAGCCTCGCCGTTGATCTTGAGCAGCACGTCCCCACGCTTGAGACCGGCCTTGGTGGCGGGGCCGTTGGGATCCAGGCTCTCCACCACCAGGCCCTGCAGATCCCCCAGGTTCAGCATGCGCGCCACTATGGGGTTGATCTCGACGCTGGAGATGCCGAGGTAGCCGCGAATGACCCTGCCGTTGGCGATCAGCTCATCCATGATGCGCTTGGCCAGCTTGTAGGGAATGGCGAAGCTGATGCCGTAGCTCTCCTGGTTGCCGTTGAGGTGATAGGCGGCGGTGTTGATGCCCACCAGATCGCCGCGGCCGTTGACCAGGGCTCCTCCGGAGTTGCCCTCGTTGATGGCGGCGTCGGTCTGCAGCAGATCCTGCCGGCCGTTGCTGTCCGGCCCCATGCTGGAGAGGCCGATGCGGCCGGTGGCGCTGATGATGCCCTGGGTGATGGTCTGGCCGACGTTGTAGGGGTTGCCGATGGCGAGCACCACGTCCCCCACGTCCGGCAGCCTATCCGGATCCTGCGGGATCACCGGCAGGTTGTCCGACTCGATGTAGAGCACCGCCAGATCAGTCAACTTGTCGGTGCCGACCAGCTCGGCGCTGAACACCCGGCCATCCTGCAGGGCGACGATGATCTGATCCGCATCGGCGATGACGTGATAGTTGGTCAGCACGTGACCGCGCTGGTTCATGATGACGCCGGAGCCCAGTCCCTGAGGCCTGAGTTCGACCTTCTCGCCGCGATTGCCGGCGAAACTGCGGGTGTAGATGTTGACGACGGCAGGGCCGGCCCGGTGGGCGGCGTAGGAGAAGCTCAGTTCACGGGCATTGGTGATGAGGCCCGGCAGGTGCGCGCCTCCGCGAAAACTGGGAAACAGCAACAACAGGAGTGCAGCCACGGTGAGGCCAAAGCCGACAGACTTGCCCAAGTAACTGATCAAAGGTGGGATTTTCATGTCATTCTCGTCCGTACACGCTGCGCGCAGAGAATAACACTATCGATGGATAAAAATCACCCGCGGCGGTCGCCGCGGGTGTGAGGGACTTAACGGATCACCAAATAGAGCGAGGAGTCGCCGCGCTGGATGTTCAGCGCCAGGACTTCCGGCTTGTTCTTCAGTGCCTTGGTCAGCTCGCCCATGGAGTTGATACGCAGGCGGTTGACCCCGATGATGATGTCGCCCTTCTGCAGGCCGGAGGCGGCGGCAGGGGAGCGCGGATCGATGTCGGAGACGGCGACGCCGGTGACGGGATCGGTGATGGTGCTGAGCTTGGCGCCTTCCAGAGCCGGGTGCAGGGCGCTGGCAAGCATCTCGCTGTCATCCGCCTTCTTCAGGGTGACCTTGACGGTCTGCTCCTTGCCGTCGCGGATAAGGCCGAGAGAGACCTGCTTGTCGGCCCCCATGGTGGCGATCTTGGCACGCAGCTCACCGAAGGAGCGGATAGGCTTGCCATCGATGCTGATGATGATGTCGCCCGCCTTGATGCCCGCCTTGGCGGCTGCGGAATCAGGCATGACCTGATTGACGAAGGCACCGTCCTTCTTGTTGTAGCCGAAGGTCTTGGCAATCTCGGAGGTGAGCTCGGTGCCGGTGATCCCCAGCTGGCCGCGGCGCACTTCACCGTACTTCACGATCTGCTCTGACAGGTCGCGTACCATGTTGGACGGGATGGCAAAGCCGATGCCGATGTTGCCGCCATTCGGACCCAGGATGGCGGTGTTGATGCCGATCAGCTCCCCGCGCAGGTTGAGCAGGGCGCCGCCGGAGTTGCCGGAGTTGATGGCCGCATCGGTCTGGATGAAGTTTTCCAGATTTTCGATGTTCAGGCCGCTGCGACCGAGCGCACTGACGATGCCGGAGGTCACTGTCTGGCCCAGGCCGAACGGGTTGCCGATGGCCAGCGCGTAGTCACCGACGCGGAGCTCGTCGGAGTCGGCGAACTTGATCTGCACCAGATCCTCGGCCTTGATTTGCAGCAGAGCGATGTCCGACTGCTTGTCTTCCCCGATCTTCTTGGCCGCATATTCACGACCATCCTTCAAGTTGACCTTGATCTCGTCCGCCTCGTGGACCACGTGAGCGTTGGTGATCACATAGCCCTTCTTGGCATCGATGATGACGCCGGAACCGAGCGCCTGGAAGGGCTGCTCGCTCACCTGCTCGTCAGGCATGTTGGGACCGAAGAAGAAGCGGAATTGTTCCGGCAGGCGCTGGCGGGTGATCTTCTTGCCAGAGACGGAGATGTTGACCACGGCAGGGGTCACCTGCTCGAGTACGGGGGCCAGGCTCGGCATCTCCTGGTTGTTCGCCAGCAGGGGCAGGGCGGCTTGCGCCGGTGCTGCGGACATGGCGATACCGACACTGAGGGCTAAGACACTGAATACAGAAAGAGATTTACGCATATGAGAAACAGCTCCCAGAAAAAGTTGCAGTGCAATCGTCAAGGTCTGACCACGATAAGGCGTAATTAGTTCCAGCAGAGACTAGCCTGGTTGCTTGAGCAGACCGGAGGCACCCGCGTAGTCGCGGGGAGGCTGACCCGGTTCCTCGCTGGAAGTGGTTTCGTTTGCATCCTCCATTTCGGGCTCGCGGAACAGCGGCTCCTGTACCTTGGCCAGGAACTTGCTCTGCTCTGCCATGTGGCGATAGAGGGTCTGGTACTGCTCGGCCAGCTGCTCCATCAGGGCGGCGCTGTCGGCGAAGTGGGTGGTGATCTGGCCCTGATAGCTTTCCAGCTCCTTGTGAGCCTTCTTCAGTTCTTGTTCCAGGCGTCCGGCATCCCGGCTGCGGACAGAGAAACGGCCGATCACTACGCCGATGATCAGGGCGGCAATCGCCAGCAGGATCCCGTTAAACAGAGTCATAGAAGCTCCTTGTTACAGCTAAATCGATGAATTTGAAACGGTCGGATTGACCGCAACGCCTCGCTGGCACTATACCGTGCCCCCCGAGAGCGTGATACCATTTTGTCCCTCATTCAGGGACTTGGAGGCGGTTTACAGGATGACCCCGCAGCAAAAATATCAGCAGGATTTGCAGCGTCCCGGCTTTGTGGCCGACCCGGCCCAGGCAATGGCCGTGACCCGCCTGGAACGACTCTATCAGGATCTGTGCGCCAGCCCGACTCCGACCAGATCCCGCAGTCTGCTGGGCTGGCTTCAAAAGCCGAAGAGCCGCGACCCCATCCAGGGGTTATATATGTGGGGCGGCGTGGGCAGAGGCAAGACCTGGCTGATGGATACTTTCTTTGACAGCCTGCCCGGAGAGCGCAAGCTGCGTGTCCACTTCCACCGGTTCATGCACCGGGTGCATGACGAGCTCAAGGGACTGACCGGCCAGGCAGACCCTCTCAAGCTCATCGCCAGCAAGCTGGCCAGTGAGGTCGATGTCATCTGCTTCGACGAGTTCTTCGTCTCCGACATTACGGATGCCATGCTGCTGGGTACCCTGTTCCAGGCGCTGTTCGGCCATGGCGTGGTGCTGGTGGCCACTTCCAACATCCCGCCCAAGGATCTCTATCGCAACGGCCTGCAGCGGGCGCGCTTCCTGCCTGCCATCGCCCTCATCGAGCGCCATTGCGAAATACTGAACGTGGATGGTGGTACCGACTATCGCTTGCGCACGCTGGAGCAGGCTGAGATCTACCATTTCCCGCTGGATCAGCAGGCCAGGACCAACCTGGACCGCTATTTCGGACAACTGACCGGTATGGCGCAGGCGACAACCGCCGTGCTGGAGGTCAACCACCGCCAGCTGAGCGTATTGGGTATGGGGGAGGGGGTGCTTTACATGGAGTTCGAACAGCTCTGTTGCACCCCGCGCTCCCAAGGGGATTACATCGAACTGGCCCGGGAGTTTCACTCCGTCCTGCTAGCCAACGTGCAGCCCATGGGCACAGGCACGGACGATGCCGCCCGCCGCTTCATCGCCATGGTGGACGAGTTCTACGAGCGGCACGTCAAGCTCATCCTGTCGGCATCGGTGCCCATGGCCGAGCTATACGGGGATGGCCTGCTGAATTTCGAATTCAAGCGCTGTCTTTCACGGCTCCAGGAGATGCAATCGCACGAATACCTTGCAAGAGTGCACCTTCCTTAGTCACAATACCGCGCCTGCCAGTCGGATGGGCATCTGCGGCAGGTAGGGCCGGGCGACATTTGCTAGCTTCATGGCAGTGAAATTAGCAGGTGATATTTAAGGCAACTTCACTTATAATCGCCCGGCCCACGTTACAGCTGTCGATAAGACAGCAACACTTTAAGCTTTACTTGTATTCGAAGGGGTACAGGTAGGCCATCGTTTGTTGTTTGTGGGAGAGCCCCCATAAGCAATTGGGTCTGTAACAGGTAATTGGGTTTAACTTAATGAAAACTTTCGTTGCCAAGCCAGAAACCGTAAAACGTGACTGGTACATTGTGGACGCAGAAGGTAAAACTCTGGGTCGTATCGCAACCGAGATCGCTGCTCGTCTGCGTGGTAAGCACAAAGCCGAGTACACTCCGCACGTTGACACCGGTGACTACATCATCGTTGTAAACGCCGAGAAGGTACACGTAACCGGTAAGAAATTTACCGACAAAATGTACCACGCTCACTCCGGTTTCCCGGGTGGTATCAAGTCCATCAGCTTTGACAAGCTGATTCAGCGTAAGCCGGAAATGGTAATCGAAGCTGCCGTCAAGGGCATGCTGCCGAAGGGCCCGCTGGGCCGTGCCATGTTCCGTAAGCTGAAAGTTTACGCAGGCGCAGAGCACGCTCATGCTGCTCAGCAACCTCAAGTACTGGATATCTAACGGGAACTGGCAACATGGCAGAAAATCAATACTACGGTACCGGCCGTCGCAAAAGCTCCACTGCTCGCGTCTTCATCAAAGCGGGTAGCGGTAAAATCGTAATCAACCAGCGCTCCCTGGAGCAATACTTCGGCCGTCCGACTGCCCGCATGGTAGTTCGTCAGCCGCTGGAGCTGGTAGAGATGACCGAGAAACTGGATCTGTACATCACCGTTAACGGTGGTGGCATCTCCGGTCAAGCTGGTGCGATCCGCCACGGTATCACTCGTGCTCTGATGCAGTACGACGAGACCCTGCGTTCCGAACTGCGTAAAGCTGGCTTTGTTACTCGCGATGCCCGTAAGGTTGAGCGTAAGAAAGTCGGTCTGCACAAAGCGCGTAAGCGTCCGCAGTACTCCAAGCGTTAATTCGCTTTTGGTACGCACTCTCACGAGTGTCAAAAAAGCCTGGCCATGTGCCAGGCTTTTTTTATTGGTAATCTTCCATGCACTAATGCTAAGCACACGTCACAAAAGACAAAAATTTGTGTATTTATTGTTTTTGCCCATCGCTTCCCTTTCTTGTCAAATTGTTATCTTTTCTTTAAAATTTCCATGGTCTTTCTGTGTCAATTGCCACTCCGCTTCCACCGCAGTTGTCAGGGAGAGGAGATAGGAAACGGGGACACTATAAGAATGAGCGGAGTCCACATGGGAGAGTTTTTGGATGAGCAATGCGCCAGTTGATACCGGTCGCCGCAGATTTCTTACCTGGTCAACGGTTGCCGTTGGCGGTGTAGGAGCTGCTTTTACCGCAGTGCCGTTTATAAAGTCATGGAATCCGAGTGCCAAAGCCAAGGCGGCGGGGGCACCGGTAGAGGTGGATATCAGCAAGTTGGAGCCGGGTCAGCTGATCCGGGTCGAGTGGCGTGGCAAGCCTGTCTGGGTGGTGAAGCGCACCAAGCAGACCCTGGATGCCCTGGCCGCACACGACGACAAGTTGCGGGATCCTGCCTCCGACGAACCACAACAACCGGACTACGCCCACAATGGCTACAGATCCATCAAGCCGGAAATCTTCGTGGCGGTCGGTATTTGTACTCACCTGGGTTGCTCCCCCTCCTACCTGCCTGACAGCTTCGGCGAGCAGGTGCAAGGGGTGACCTCCGGCTTCTTCTGCCCATGCCATGGCTCCAAGTTCGACATGGCCGGTCGGGTGTTCCAGGGCGTGCCTGCGCCGCTGAACCTGGTCATCCCGCCATACCAATTTCTTAGCGACACCACCATTCTGGTGGGTGCCGATGGCAAGGAGGCCTGACCATGTTTGCCAAACTCATGGGCTGGATTGACGATCGTTTCCCGCTCACGGCCATGTACAACGATCACATGGCCAAGTATCCGGCTCCCAAGAACCTGAATTTCTGGTACTTCTTCGGTTCCCTCGCCATGCTGGTGCTGGTCAACCAGATCATCACCGGCATCTGGCTCACCATGAACTACAACCCCTCTGCGGAAGGCGCCTTTGCCTCCGTCGAGTACATCATGCGGGATGTGGATTACGGCTGGCTGCTGCGTTACATGCACTCCACCGGCGCCTCCGCCTTCTTTGTGGTGGTCTATCTGCACATGTTCCGCGGCATGATCTACGGCTCTTACCAGAAGCCGCGCGAGCTGCTGTGGATCTTCGGCATGCTGATCTTCCTGGTGCTGATGGCGGAAGCCTTCATGGGTTACCTGCTGCCATGGGGCCAGATGTCCTTCTGGGGAGCTCAGGTCATCATCTCGCTGTTTGGCGCTATCCCGGTCATCGGTGACGATCTGACCTTGTGGATCCGCGGTGACTACGTCATCTCCGGTGCCACCCTGAACCGCTTCTTCGCGCTGCACGTCATTGCGCTGCCGCTGGTACTGGTGATGCTGGTGGCCATGCATATCCTGGCGCTGCACGAGGTGGGGTCGAACAACCCGGACGGCATCGACATCAAGAAGCACAAGGATGAAAAAGGCTGGCCGCTGGATGCGGTGGCGTTCCACCCCTACTTCACGGTCAAGGACATGATCGGGGTGGCAGGTTTCCTGTTCCTGTTCTGCGCCATCATCTTCTTCAAGCCGGATATGTGGGGCTACTTCCTCGAGAAGCCGAACTTTGAGGTGGCGAACGGTCTGAAGACTCCGGAGCACATTGCCCCGGTCTGGTACTTCACTCCCTTCTACGCCATCCTGCGCGCGGTTCCGGACAAGCTGCTCGGGGTCATCATGATGGGCCTCTCCATCGTGGTGCTGTTCCTGCTGCCCTGGCTGGATCGCTGCAAGGTGCGTTCGGTGCGCTATCGCAGCACCCTGCACAAGTTGAATATCGCCCAGTTCGTGGTCTGCTTCATCATCCTGGGGGTGCTGGGCGTGCTGCCATCGACTCCGACACTGACCCTGATCGCACAGGTCTGTTCACTGGGCTATTTCGGGTTCTTCGTCCTGTTGTTCTTCTACAGCAAGAATGAGAGCACCAAGCCGCTGCCGGAGAGGGTGACATTCAAATGAAAAGAATAATTTTTGCAGTGCTGGCCCTTCTGCCCGGCCTGGTGTTGGCCGCAGGCAGTGGCTTCCCGCTCGACAAGGCGGAATATGACCTGAGTGACAAGGCATCCCTGCAAAGGGGCGCTACCACCTTCATGAACTACTGCGCCGGTTGCCACTCCACCCAGTATCAACGTTACAACCGGGTGGCAGCCGACATCGGCATTCCGGAAGAGTTGATGAAGGAGAACCTGATTTTCACAGGCGCCAAGATCGGCGATCTGATGAAGAGCGCCATGTCCGAGAAGGACGCGGCACGCTGGTTCGGTGCGCCGCCGCCCGACCTGACCCTGGTGGCCAGGGTACGGGGGGCCGACTGGGTGTATACCTATCTGCGCTCTTTCTATGTGGATGAGACCCGGCCGTTCGGGGTAAACAACGCTGTCTTCCCATCGGTGGGCATGCCACATGTGCTGGAGCCGCTGCAGGGGACGCCCCGTGCAGAATTCGCGACCCACAAGGTCGATGGCGTCGATGTCCAGCAGGTTGCCAGCATCAAATCTGACGGCAACGGTGAAATGAACAACGAAGAATATGATCAGACGGTGCTGGATCTGGTAAACTTCTTGGTCTACTCGGCTGAGCCGGTGCAGCAGGAGCGCGAACGCATGGGCTTCTGGGTACTCGGTTTCATCGCTATCTTCTTCATCTTCACTGTGCTGTTGAAGAAGGAGTTCTGGCGCGACGTTCACTAAGCGACCAGATCGGAGTAATATGACGCACGGCAATGAAGACAGACATGCTTCATTGCCGTTTCTGCTTTTTAATGACGGGAGGGTTCAATGGCTGTAGCTGCCAATAAGCGTTCGGTAATGACGCTGTTTTCCGGTGCCAACGATATGTTCAGCCATCAGGTGCGCATTGTCCTGGCGGAGAAGGGTGTTAGCGTGGATATCTGCCAGGTTGATCCTGCCAACCTGCCGGACGAGCTGGCCGAGCTGAACCCGTACAACACTGTGCCGACCCTGGTGGATCGCGAGCTGGCGTTGTACACCTCGCGCATCATCATGGAGTATCTGGACGAGCGTTTCCCGCATCCGCCCCTGATGCCGGTCTATCCGGTGGCGCGCGGCAACAGCCGTCTGATGATGCACCGTATCGAGCTGGACTGGTACTCCCTGGCCGACAAGATCATGGCAGGCACCGATACCGAAGCCGCCCGCGCCGAGCTGCGTGACAATTTGCTGGCCATCGCCCCCATCTTCGGCGAGATGCCTTACTTCATGAGTGAAGAGTTCGGTCTGGTCGACTGCTACATGGCCCCGCTGCTGTGGCGTCTGCCAAGCCTGGGCATCGACTTCACCGGTCGTGGCGCCAAGGAGCTGAAGGCCTACATGGTGCGTCTGTTCGAACGTGAGTCTTTCCAGGCCTCCCTGACCGAAGCCGAGCGCGAGATCCGTGCCGGCGTATGAGCATGGAGCCGACAATGACACCCAGTCGCCCGTATCTGCTGCGGGCGTTTTTTGACTGGTTGCTGGATAACGATCTGACCCCCCATCTGGTGGTCAATGCGAACATTCCCCATGTGATGGTGCCGATGCAGTTTGTGCAGGATGGTCAGATCGTCCTTAACATCGCTCCCCGAGCCGTCGGCCAGTTCCACATGGACAATGATGCCGTCAGCTTCAACGCCCGCTTCGGTGGCGTGTCGCAGCAGGTTTATATCCCGATGGCGGCCATTCTTGCCATCCATGCCCGGGAGAACGGCGTAGGCACACTGTTCCCGCCGGAGCCGGGCTACGATCTCTGGCTGGAGCAGGCCGAGGCCACGGCGCAGCCCGAGCCCGAACCGGAGCCACCGCGCCCGTCGGGCCGTCCAACGCTGAAAGTCATCAAATAAAAAACGCAGCCTCATGGCTGCGTTTTTTACATCCCCTGCATGATCAGTTCTGGGCGAACTCGAAGGCCTTGATCACCTGCCTCACGCCACTGACGTGGCGGGCTATCTCCACGGCCTGATCCCCTTCCTGACGCGTCACCAGGCCAATCAGGAACACCTCGCTGTTCTCGGTCACGACCTTGACCTTGGCGCTGTCGAAGTTCTTGGCGGCCAGCATGTCGGCCCGCACCTTGGAGGTGATCCAGGTGTCGTTGCTGCGTACCCCGATGCTCACCGGCTTGCCGAGACGCAGCTCGTTGTAGACGTGGCGCACCCCTTCGATACGAGCCACTATCTTGCCCGCTTCCTGCTTGTAGGTGTCGGAGGGGGTCTGGCCGACCAGCAGGACGCGGCCATTGTTGCTGTAGACGCTGATCTTGCTGGCGGCGCTAAGGGGCTTGTTGTCGGCCAGCAGGTTGGCCGCCTTCAGCTCGATGGCCTGATCGTCCCATTGGGCACCCAGGGTGCGGCGATCACCGGACGCCTTGGCGGTCCCGGCGGCGCCCCCCACCACGACGGCAGCACAGCCCTGCAGCAGCAGAGAGGCGGTCAGCAGGCCAAGCACCAGTATCTTCTTGTTCATGGTTTCAATCTTCCTGTTGCGGGAAAAGAGTCTGGTCGATGAGATCACAGAGGCAGTGCAGGGTCAACAGATTCACTTCCAGAATGCGGGGGCGACGGGCGGAGGGGACGCGGATCTCCACGTCATTGGGGCCGAGCAGGCCGGCGATCTCTCCTCCGTCTCCGCCACCCAGCACTATGATGGTCATGTCGCGGGAGAGGGCCGCCTCGGCCGCCTTGATCAGGCTGCGACTGTTGCCCGTGGTGGTGATGACTACCAGGATGTCGCCGGGCTGACCCAGGGCCCGGATCTGCTTGGCATATACCTCTTCGAAACCGTGATCCGTGGCGATGGCGCTGATGGTGGCCATGTCCGGTGTCAGGGCCAGGCCAGGCAGGGAGGGGCGGGGCGTCTCATAGCAGTTGACCAGCTCGGAGATGAACAGCTGTGCCAGCGCCGAGGAGGGGCCATTGCCGCAGGCCATCACCTTGTGGCCATTGAGCAGACAGATGGTCAGCATCTGGGCCGCCGTGTGAATGGCGTCCGGCAGTGCCTCTGCGGCGGCTATCTTGGTCTGGATGCTCTCGGTGTAATTCTCTTTGATGGGATCTGTCATGGGGTCCTCTTAAAACGCGTTCTGGATCCAGTCCGGCTGGTCGCCCTCGAACGCGATCACATCGAATCGACAGGCCTGGCTGGCCTCATTGATGGCATGTTGCTTGAAATAGTGGCGGGCGGCCAGCACGATCTTGTGCTGCTTGCGCCGGGTGACCGAGCTGGCGGCCCCGCCATGGCTGGCGTGAGCACGATATCTGACCTCGACAAACACCAGGGTATCCCCCTGGCGCATGACAAGATCGATTTCACCACCGCGGCAGCGGTAGTTGCGGGTCACGGGTTGCAGGCCGCGGGCCTGCAACCAGCGTTCCGCTACCTGCTCAAAGTGCTGTCCCTTGCTCGTCGCTGCCGATGGCAACAGGTTCAACCACTGCTGGTGCAGCTGTGTCAGTAGCCTCTTCATGGGTCGCGTCCTCCAGCTGGGGCAAGGCGGTGTCGCTGACCAGCTTGCCATTCTGATAGGTGGCCCACTCCAGCACGCGCACGATGTTGCCCTGAGGATCCACGCTCAGCTGGCCGCTCATGCCCGGCTGTTGCATGGCGTTGACCTGGCGCATCTGCGGCAGGTTGTCAGCCAGGCTGACCGCATCGTAGCCGAGGGCGAACAGACGCAGCAGATCCCCCTGGGTTTGCGGCCAGAGAAGTGCAATCTGTTCACGCTCCTTCTCGTAGCTGCCCAGGATCAGCGGCATGTCGGAGATGTGCATGCCGTTGAGTTCGGAGGCGACCTCGGTCGCTCCGCTGTCATAGCCGCGAGAGCTGCTGTAGATGGGCAGGCTGCCCATGGGGTTGACCGAGATATCCACGTAGGGCTTGATCATCCGTGTCTCCAGGCTGTTGGCCACCACGTAGACGGCGTCGATGCTGCGCGGCGCGGCATCCGAAAGCTGGACGATCTCCCCGGCGCGGGCGGTGGAGCGACCGCTCAGGGCATTCTTGACCATGCCCTGCACTTCGTTGCGTGCCCCGAAGGTAGCGACCACCGGCTTCTCCTGGCTGACGCCGGCCCAGGCCTGCTCGAACGCCTTGATGCTGCTGTAACCAATACGGCCCTGTGCGGCGATCAACAGGGGTTTGCGATAACCCTGGCCGTAGAGATATTGCGCGGCCTGGCTCGCGTCGGCGGCGGCAGAGAGAGAGAAGTAGAAGGTGTTGTCGTTGACGATCGGCTTGTCCAGCTCGTTCAGCGCCAGTACCGGCACGGTCGGGTTGGACTTGAGCAGATCTTCGACCTGATCCTTGAGCAGCGGGCCGATGATCATGTTGGCCCCTTCCTGGATCGCCTGCTTGTAGAGGTCCCCCATCGCCTTGCCCTGGGTGTCGTAGAAGTTCAGGGTGAATTGCCCCTGATTCTCCTTGTAGGACATCAGCATGCCGTTGCGGATGGCGGCTCCCTGCACCTCCAGGTTGCCGGAGAGCGGCAGGAAGACGGCGACCTGCTGCAGCGTGCCGCTGCTCGTGGTGGCGAGATCGCCAAGGCCGGCCGGCATGTCACTCTGTGCCGGGTGGTTGGGGAAGCTCTGCTTCCACCCTGCGAGCTGGCGGGAGAGCTGGCTTGGCTGGGCGCCAAACTCGTTCACCAGGGCAGCCAGCCGCAGCCAGCCGGTGGTGACGTCGGGGGCCGGCGCCTCTTCCAGGGCTTGCAGGGTGGAGGGGGTCATGCTCTTGAGCAGGGACCAGATCTGCTGATGGTTGGTGGAAAGCTCATTCTTGGCCAGGTAGGGTTCCAGCAGGATCAGCGACTTGGCGGCACCGAACTTGTTGTTGATGTCGAGCTGCAGCACCACGCGCTGGCGGTACCAGTCCTTCTGGGTATCGGCATCCAGCGCCACGTCCGGCTTGCCTTCCAGCAGGATGAGTGCCTGGTTGGCATTGCCCTGGGCGAGCAGCAGGTGCGCCTGCAACAGTTGCAGCTGCGCCTGTTGTTCCGGGCTCTGGGCCTGCTTCTGCAACTGCTGGTACAGGGCGGCGGCAGGCTTGGCCTGACCGAGCGCCAGGTAGCTGCGGGCGGCCATCACCTGCCAGACGAAGGCTTCCGTCGGTTTGGCGGGGTCGACCTGTTCCAGATACCACTGGGCATTCTTGGTCAGATCCGAGAAGGCCGACGGCATGCCGGGCTGACCCGAAGGTTGATTGGGCTCCGACGCACAGGCGGCGAGCAGTACTGCCGCGAGTATGATGCCGAAGAGTCGTGATACACTTAGCTGCTTTGTAACCCGGTTCAAGTTCATTCCCCGACCAGTGTTGAAATTCCTCATAGTGTAAACGGGCCAATATGACGACACAATTGTCGGGGCACTCGGAGATCCCATGAGTGACATCCCAACCCTGTATATAGTCCCTACCCCGATCGGCAATCTGGCGGATATCACCCAGCGCGCATTGGACATTTTACGCCGTGTCGATCTGGTGGCTGCCGAGGATACCCGGCACACCGGCATCCTGCTCGGCCACTACCAGATCTCGGTGCCGACCTTTGCCCTGCATGACCACAACGAGCAGCAGAAGGCGGACGTGCTGATCGGCCGGATCAAGGAGGGCAAGAGCGTCGCTCTGGTCTCGGATGCCGGCACCCCGCTCATCAGCGACCCCGGTTATCATCTGGTCACCCGCTGTCGCGAGGCCGGGGTCAGGGTCGTGCCGCTGCCGGGTCCCTGCGCCGCCATCACGGCGTTGAGTGCTGCCGGCCTGCCCACTGACCGTTTCGCCTTCGAAGGCTTCCTGCCTGCCAAGGCCAAGGGACGCGACGATCGCCTGCAGGCCGTCATCGAGGACACCCGCTCCCTGGTCTTTTACGAGTCGCCGCGTCGGGTGCAGGAGACGGTGGAGGCCATTGCCCGCATTCTGGGTGAGCGCCAGGTGGTGGTCTGCCGCGAGCTGACCAAGACCTTCGAGTCCATCCACGGTTTGCCTGCCTCCGAGATGCTGACCTGGCTCGGCGAGGACGAGAATCGCTGCCGTGGCGAGATCGTGCTGGTGGTGGCGGGAGCGAGCAAGGTGGAAGAGGAGTTGCCGGCGGAGGCCATCCGCACCCTGGGGCTGCTGGTGGCCGAGCTGCCACTCAAGAAGGCGGCGGCACTGACCGCCGAGATCCACGGGGTGAAGAAGAACGCCCTCTACAAATACGGCCTGGAGCACCACTGAGACAGTCTGTGGATCCCTGGGGGCGTGCGCAGGGGCTCTTGTCCTGCTCGGCCCCGATACCGGGCTCGCGGGATAGGAGAAGAATCTGCTTCCATCACGGCGAGCAGAGGTGCCCCCGATGCTTTCGACGGGGGGCTGCTGGCCACCAAGGAGGCATAAGCTGGCTCTGGCACAGGATAAATTGCTGCAAACGGGAATTGCCGGTTTACCCCGCCGGTATCACGGGGCTATAATCCGCGCCTCGGAGTTGGCTGGGCAATCGCTGCTTCGTCGTTGTGTCCCTCGGGACAGACGGGCGGAGGGGAGGAAAGTCCGGGCTTCATAGGGCAGGGTGCCAGGTAACGCCTGGGGGGCGCGAGCCTACGACCAGTGCAACAGAGAGCAGACCGCCGATGGCCCGCAAGGGATCAGGTAAGGGTGAAAGGGTGCGGTAAGAGCGCACCGCGCGACTGGCAACAGTTCGTGGCACGGTAAACTCCACCCGAAGCAAGACCAAATAGGCCCCTATTGGCGCGGCCCGCGTTGGGGGCGGGTAGGTTGCTTGAGCCAGCGAGCGATTGCTGGCCTAGAGGAATGATTGCTACCGGGGCAACCCGGAACAGAACCCGGCTTACAGGCCGACTCCGACCTATTTCAAATCAAAGGCTTAGCGGTAAAACGCTAGGCCTTTGTCATATGTGCAACAAACTGGGGAACAAAACGGGGAATATCCCCCACTATCTGACCCGCCGTAATGGCGTTTTCTACGCCTGTTTTCGCCTCCCTACAGCGCTTAGCCAGCGCCCAAAAGTGATCCGTCGCTCTCTCCATACCCGTGATGCTGGATTGGCTCGTTTGCGTCTGGCAAAGTGGTTGCCAATCTTTCAGCACATCAAGGAAATGGCGCAGGTGAAGAGTGAAAAGGAGCAGTTAGAGGATCTTGTCCCTTCTATCCAGCGATTGAATGAGCTGACCGCCCAAGATGAACAGAGCGTGGTCAAGGTGGTGGCTGATCTGAATGCCCCTTTCGAGGATTTCCCAGAAGAAGGGCTGTATGCCGAGCAAGATGCCATAGATGACTTTATCGCGCCGTATCTGCAAGAGAAGCTGACTCTCTTGGAAAGTATTGAGACGGAGGACGATGCCGAGCGGATCTTTGCGCAATCCCCGCTCTCTGGCCTTGATATCGCCGCTTCTGAGCGGGAAGCCTACAGGGATGAACTTCTTTACCTCAAAGCGCGGCTGGCGAAGTTACAGGGGGATTCTGGCCTCTATGACCTGATGCGTAGCCAACTGGTGGAGCGGTATCTCACCCCTGAACTGGTGGCGTATCGTGAATGCGAAGCAGCCAAGGAAGCCCAAGACAAGGTGCTTGCTGTTGTCGCCAGACAAAGTATTGCAGGTGGGGTTAGTCGTGCTCCTGCCATGACCGAAACATCCCTGTTACTGTCTGAATCGTATAAGAAATTTATCAAATTCAAAAAAAATCTAACGGGAAAAATGATTAAGGATTATGACCGTTATCTCGATTTTACGCTGGCGATGTTGGGGGATATTGAAACCCACAACGTCACCAAGCAGGCATTGCGTGAATGTCTTGAGGTCTATCAGCAGATGCCGAAAGGTAATCTTTCGCCCTATAACACCATGAGCATGGCTGACAAGGTGGATTTGGCAAAAGCAGGAGAAATTGAAAAAGATCATTTGATAGCTGCTAAAACCGCAGGAGAGTTACTCAAATTTTATCAAAGTTTCTTTAGTGCTTTCTTAACAGATGAAAAGGATATGTTCACTACATCCCCCACAACCGGATTGAAAAAGCCACCATCGGAAGATGTGACCTGGGGGGCCTATACCAAGGCTCAGGGGCGCCAGATATACGAGTATTGGCTGGCACAACCTGATAGCCCCATGCGCTGGGTGTTTCTGCTGGTACTATTTACGGGAATGCGCCGTAGCGAAATTGCCAATGTTTCTCGTGACTCATTAAAAAAGGATCAGGATTCTGGCCGCTATTACCTGTGGATCCAAGAGGGGAAAACCGCTGCAGCAACCCGTCCGGTAACGATAGCGAAAGAGCTTGAGGCACTGGGGTTTGTCGAATATCTACGGTCACTTGATGGTGTACTCTATCCGGCGGAAAGGCTGAACGACATTACCGAGAGAGCAAACAAAGTGCGCCAGTTGCTTGTGATTGGTGAGACAGAAGAAAATGGCAAAGGGCGCTTGGTGTTTCATAGTTTCCGCCACTCTTTTGTCACCTTTAAACAAGCGCAACAGGTCGATTTTCCGCGTTTACAACGCTTTATCGGTCATGAAGGCACAAGGAGTATCACCACACGCTATACCCACGCTCATATGATCACCGATTATAGTGATATCGCCGATGGTGCTTGGTGGGTTTAATAGGCGGGCAAAATCGTAGTAAAAACGCGCAGGATGAGCTGTGTTGCATTTTGTGGGGTAGGGTAATACCTACCCACACAGAACCACAACAAAATCAAAATTAGCGCGTATATTTTCTTTTTTAGGTGTATGGAAAACTTCTGTCGACATCTTGAATTTTTTAATTTTATTAGTTAAGCTCTATAACTGAATCAGCAAAAACAATTCACCCCCATTAAAATATGCTCATTGGCCTTTTCGTAGGTGGGCTTTGCTGCATTCTAAACGTAGGTTTTTAGTATTATCTATTTAAATATTGAAATTGAATAAATATAAGGAATGACAATATAGATACAGGAGGAATATGAATAACAAAATTCAATACAAACTGAATGATATGGGAGAGGATGGCAATCTTGATAATACAATCAAAGCTAAAATGATCCAGCAGGTTGAGACCTTATCGAATAAATACAGCAAATTATTAGTGGTCAGGGTTGATCTACATGTGCTGGATGATGTGTGGTTAAATGATTCAAAATTGATAGATAAATTACTGAAAAATATAAGAAAAACAAAATACAAAGATCACTTATTCGGCTACTTTTGGGTATTGGAACGAGAGAAGAAGAAGAAAGGGCATTATCATATGGTGTTCTTCTTTGATGGTCAGCAGCGGCGCAGTGAATGGGCCGCACAGGATATGATTGAGGGCTGTTGGCAGCGAGTTGTCAGCGGTGGAACGATACACCGCACCAAGGGCACTGGCACAGGGATGTTATTGCATGGCGATCAGCAAAAAAGAGCGGATACCATTTACGCCCTTTCTTATCTCTGCAAGAAACGAGGCAAGAAGCGTCTTGAAAAGGGGCAAAGGTTATACGGATTCTCTCGTTTACCTAAACTGCCACTAAAAACCAGTCAAATAGCCGCCTAAAACGCCCTGTAATCGCATTCACAACCCCCCCCTGTAGGGTGGTATTGGGTTGGGAGATAAATTGAAATTAGAGCGTTTTAAGTGCAATTGTTTAACAGCGACCTTACCCCCCTATTATAAATTAATTATTTTCTGCGGAAATTTGATTTACTTGTTGAACCATCAGGATATTTTAGTTGTATTTCAATTGTATCTGGTTGAACTTTATAAGTAATCGTAGCATCATCATTTTGAAAACCATTGGAGCCATCGCGCCAGCGACCCACCTCATTTATTTCTGAACCGGGCAATACTCTCCATATGATCTTATTGTCATACTTATTGATTTGGCACTCATAATTCCATGTGGTGTTGTCTGCTGGTCTGATATAGCCAACAATAACTTTATTATAACCCTCCTTGTAGGGCTCTTTTACTTTTATTGTATGCGGTTCTTTTCCAAATTCTAGCGCAATTGCATGTTGGCAAATATTATTGAATTCTTTTTCTGACACTTGAGAGGCATTGATAGCCATGTTGGTACTTTTAATCTTATCCAAGCTCATAATTTCATCCTTCCCTGATGGTGTTGCTATAAGCATGTTTACTAGCTGCGGCGATAGAGATTTTCTAAAGCTATATTCATTGCCATCTTTACCTTTTCTCATCCATTCTGAGTATGTAACGCCACCATCTTTGGACACTCTAAATGAGATACTCTCTTCGTGAAAGCTACATTCGTAATATTTTTTATTGTTAGAGACGATCACTGACTTGACCGATGGAGTATGAAATCTATGGAATATAATGTCATCTTTGTCTGTTTTTTCCTCCACGCTATAAACACCTACACAAAGAGCATTGTAGTCACTGTCATGTAAATTCTGTGAGTTATTTTGGGCGGTCTCAGGAACAGGCGCAACATTATCATTGTCTACTTTTTTTTCTAAAATATAGTTATAGAGGCCAAATGAAAACAAAAGAAAAAGTATAATTTTTACAGTGTTTGGCACAATAGTTAATCCTTTATATTTGTTCGGCAATGCTTGGCTATTTTTGCAATCGTAGCTCGACTGCATTTATACATATCCTCAATCTTGCTATAAGACCATCCAGCAGACAAGGCCAATTGAATCTTTTCGTGAAGTGCCGCATCAATTGGGCGCCCTTTATAGCGTCCTTCGGCTTTGGCTTTGGCGATGCCTTGAGCCTGACGGCGGCGACGGTCGGTGTAGTCTTTGCGAGCAATGGCGGCGAGCATATCAAGCATCATGCTGTTCAATGCGTCCAACATCCGGCTGGTGAACTCGTCCCCTGTCGTCATTAGCTGGTGGCTGGTGGGCAAATCCAGTGCCACGATCCGCACACCTTTAGCCTTGATAATGGCTTTCAGGCTTTCCCAGTCTTCACCGTTAAGGCGGCTGATACGGTCTACTTGTTCCACCAGCAGGCAATCTCCTTGCTGGGCGATATCGAGTAGGCGGAACAACTCGGGACGTTTGAGACTGGCCCCTGATTCATTTTCCACAAACCATCCGGCAATCTGTTGCCCTTGGCTTTGGGCAAACTCGATCAACTGTTCTTTTGCGCGGCTTGCGTCTTGTTCGTCGGTACTGGCTCGCAGGTATCCATAGATCCGGTTGCTCATAATGCCCTCTGGTTTCCTTTATATGGTTTCGTAACTATAGTTTGTTTTGAATGGTTTAGTAAATGAGAAAACAGAGAAAATCGAGATGAAAAACCAGTTTCCTTTAGGTATACCCAATGAAACTGATGAAAACCTGTACGATATTTCAAAATTTAAAAAAAATTTAATAAAGGGGTTCGTTTGGTTTTGTTAATTGGTGTTGAGCGCTTTCTGAACAGTTATGATGACATCAAGATTTCAGTGAGGGGGAGCGGAAGCGATGTTATTGAGAATTATTATCATGTTGGTCATGGCTACGGTATCGCAGGTGAGCCATTCAACTGCATACAGTCAGTACAACCTGATCCGCGATGAAGTGGTGAAGCAACAGCGCGTCTGTACCTATGAGAACAAGCGCGGTGAGCTTCATGTGATTACCAAACCCAAGGCAAAGCGGTGCGCCAAGTACATAAACACCGACCGCTTGTAGGGATGAACTGTGGTTCAAGGTGTGCAACAATGTGGATTCTTGCCAGCAGACGATAGAGAGCATAAATCTATAACTTGCTGATTTTAAACAACAATCCGCTATTGCTCTGTTGATGTAGAGGACGGCTTACAGGCCGACTCCGACCTACTTCAGGTAAGCAATTACCTTAAAATCCCGGCACCTCTGGTGCCGGGATTTTTATTTTCGGCTTGTCAGACCCCCGCGTGGCGCCTTTTGGGGTTTTGTAATAAAGTTCTCGCCCGTTTCGGTCGCTCTGTATCGGCTGAACTATTGGTATCAGTCACGTGGTATCAGTCACGCGGCCGGCCTGATGAGAGTCGCGATATGGCAGCAGGACGAGATAAAAATGGCAAAGGTGGTTTTGTAATGTCATCACACGGCGTAATGCCCACACCTTCCCGGTTGCTCAGCGCCGAGCGGGGCAGAGCTCTTCCCCAATATGATCTGCTGGGCGTCGAGCGTGCCAATCAGGCACGTCTCAAACAGCTCAATGCCCAACTCAGCGCGTTTTCCCAGCAGGCCTCGGGCTGTATGGCCCAGTTGTTCAATGCGGCGGATTGCGATCTGGGTTACCAGGATTTTGCCTCCGCATTCCCGCAGGAGCAGGACGATCACCTGATCTGGGTCGAGGCTCGCACCCCCCTGGATGCCCAGCGAATCACCTACTTTGCCATCGATCCCGCCGTCATCTATCGGCTCGCCGTGCTGTTCTTCGGCGGCTCCCTGCAACACGAGGGAACCGTGGCCGCCCATGGCAGGGGATTGACCGATACCGAGCAGCGCCTGCTGCTGCGACTCTGCCAGTACCAGGTGGAGATCTGGTCCGCCTGCCAGGGTCAGGGGGATCTCGCCTGGCAACTGGCCCTGACTACCCGGGATGCGCTGCCGGCCAGCCGGCTCTGGGTGGCGCAGGCCGGCATGTTGGCGGGGGGCCGCCAGCATGATTGGCAGTTCTGGCTGGCGCCCCCCGAGGAGACCCTCAGCATCGGGGGTCAGAGCGTGCAGCCAGCGCAGCTGGAGCAGGTACTGACTCAGGTGCCGGTACGGCTGAGGGTGGTCATGGGGCAGATGTCCATGACCCTGGCCGACCTGGAGTGCCTCAAGGTGGGAGACGTGCTCTCGCTGGATTTACCCGAGGTGGTGCCGGCCCTGATCGGCCACCGCCCCTGTTTCAATGGACGCATTGCTGAACATAAAGGCAGCCTGGTGTATCAGGTTGCAGCAGTGGTAGAGGAGTAGTCGAATCGTGAACGAGCACAACATGAATGACCCGCTGGATCTGGATGGCCTGGATCAGCTGTTTGGGGACGATATCAGCATGCCGAGCGCGGCCGACTACATGGCACCGACCAGCAGCACCAAGCAGCGGGATCTCTCCTTCTTCCACCAGATCCCGGTCAAGGTGACACTGGAAGTGGCCAGCACCGAAGTCGCTCTGGGCGAGCTGATGAAGGTGGAAGAGGGCGCCGTCATCGAGCTGGACAAGCTGGCGGGCGAGCCGCTGGATGTGCGCGTCAACGGCCGCCTGCTGGCGAGGGGCGAGGTAGTGGTAGTCAACGGCAAATACGGCCTGCGTCTGGTGGACGTGGTCGACACCAAGCTGCTGGGTGGCATGAACGACTGATGCGCTATCTGGCGGTTGTCCTGCTGCTGTTCGCGCTGCCGGGTTGGGGCGCGGACATGACGCTGTTCTCGGTCTCGCCCAGCGAGACCGGGGGAGAGGATTACAGCATCAAGCTGCAGATCCTCTTCTTCATGACCCTGCTGGGTCTGCTGCCGACCCTGCTGCTGATGATGACCAGTTTCACCCGGATCATCATAGTGCTGGCCATACTGCGCCAGGCTCTGGGGTTGCAGCAGAGCCCGCCGAACCGGGTGCTTATCGGCATCAGCCTGATCCTGACCTTGGTGATCATGAGGCCGGTCTGGACCGACATGTACCAGCACGCCTTCGTGCCCTATGACCAGGACGAGATCACCCTGACGGAGGGGGTGGCCCGGGCCGAGAAACCGCTGCGCCAGTTCATGCTGGCACAGACCCGGGAGCCGGATCTGGAGCAGATGCTGCGCATCTCCGGCGAGCCGACCACCCTCGCCAAGAGCGAGGTCCCCTTCGGCGTGCTGCTGCCCGCCTTCGTGCTGAGCGAGCTGAACACCGCCTTCCAGATTGGCTTCATGCTGTTCATCCCCTTCCTGGTCATCGATCTCGTGGTCGCGAGCGTGCTGATGGCCATGGGGATGATGATGCTTTCGCCCCTCATCATCTCGCTGCCGTTCAAGCTGATGGTCTTCGTGCTGGTGGATGGCTGGTCCATGACGGTCGGGACCCTGGCTGCCAGTTTCGGCGGGGGAGGCTGACGTGACCCCCGAGCAGAGTGTGGCCCTGGTGGGGGGCGCCGTGAATCTGGTGGTCATCATGGTCTCCGTGCTGATCGTGCCCGGCCTCATCGTCGGTCTGGTGGTCAGCATCTTTCAGGCGGCGACCCAGATCCAGGAGCAGACCCTGAGCTTCCTGCCCCGTTTCATCGTGACCCTGCTGACGCTCATCTTCACGGGAAACTGGCTGCTGTCGCAGATCACCACCCTGTTTGCCGACCTGTTCCAGAAGATTCCCGGGCTCATAGGATGAACTCCCTGCTGTCGTTCAGTGCGGCCGAGCTGTCCGCCTGGCTGGGACAGTGGTGGTGGCCCTTCGCTCGCATCGCGGCGGCCTTCTGGGTGATGCCGGTCTTCGGCGACGGGCGGGTGCCGGCCCAGGTCCGCCTCCTGCTGGCGTTCGTCATCAGTCTCATGATCGCCCCCATGATGAAAGGCATGCCGGTACTGGATCCCTTCAGCGTCGGTATGCTGGTGCTGACCCTGGAGCAGTTGCTGTTCGGCCTGCTGTTCGGGCTCTGCATCCAGATGCTGTTCATGGTGATGACCATGGCGGGCCAGATCCTCTCCATGCAGATGGGGTTGGGGATGGCGGTGATGAATGACCCCTCCAACGGGGACACGGCCCCCATCGTCAGCCAGATCATGCTGATCTTCTGCTCCCTGCTGTTCCTTGGGCTCAACGGCCATCTGGTGACCCTGGACGTGCTGGTGCAGAGCCTGCACACCTGGCCGCCGGGCACCTCGCTCTATGCCCTCGACATGAAAGGCGTCGTCGGGCTCTTTGGCTGGAGCATAGGGGCTGCCCTCATCCTGACCCTGCCCGCCGTGGTCGCCATGCTGATGGTCAACCTCACCTTCGGGGTGCTGAATCGCACGGCCCCCTCCCTGAACATCTTCTCCCTGGGCTTCCCCATGACGCTGTTGCTGGGGCTGCTCACCATGGCCATCTCCATCAGCGGGGTGCCGGCTCGCTATCTGGATCTGGTCGCCCACGTGCTGGCCCAGCTCAGGGCCCTGACGCCGACATGAGCCAGCACAGCGCCCAGGACAAGACCGAAGAGGCCTCTTCCCAGAAGCTGCGCAAGGCGCGGGAAGAGGGCCAGATAGCACGCTCCAGGGAGCTGAGCTCCGCCGGTCTGCTGCTGATCGGCGGTCTCGCCATGCAGTGGATGGTGCCAAGCTTCGGCCTCTTCTTTGCCGAGCTGATGAAGCAGCCCCAGCGCTTCAACTGGCAGGGGCCCCGGGATCCCCAGATGATGATCCACTGGACCGCGGATGCGCTGATCGGCATGTTGTGGGTGCTGCTGCCGCTGTTCGGTCTGCTCGCCCTGCTGCTGGTCCTCCTCGGCGCCGTCCCCGGCGGCATGGTGCTGGTCTGGAAGAAGCTGATGCCGAGCGGGGAGAAGCTCAATCCGCTCAAGGGCCTCAAGCGGATGTTCTCGACCCACAGCCTGATGGAGCTGCTGAAATCCCTCCTCAAGGTGCTGCTGATCGGCGGCACCCTGGCCCTGATGCTGGAGCACCAGTGGCCCACCCTGATGATGATGAACCGCATGCCGCCCCAGGCCGCCATGGAACAGGCGCTGCGGATCCTCTCCCAGGCATTTATCTTGCTAGGCAGTGTGCAGATGCTGATCGCCGTGCTGGATGTGCCCTATCAGCGCTGGTCCCTGAGCAAGCAACTGAAGATGACCAAGCAAGAGGTCAAGGACGAGCACAAGAACAGCGAGGGGCGTCCGGAGATCAAGGCGAGGATCCGCCAGGTGCAGGGCATGCTGGCACGAGCCCGCATCGAGCAGCGGGTGCCCCAGGCCGATGTCATCATCGTGAACCCGACCCATTACGCGGTGGCCATCAAGTACGATCCCGAGCGTGCCAACGCTCCCTATGTGATTGCCAAGGGGGTGGACAGCATGGCGGAGCGGATCCGCGAGGTGGCCGGGCAGCACGGCAAGATGGTGATGAGCCTGCCCGAGCTGACCCGGGCCATCTACTACTCCACCCGGGTGGATCAGGAAGTGCCGGCGGGTCTCTACACCGCAGTCGCCTATGTATTGAATCATGTATTGCAGCTACGGGCCTATGAGGCTGGCAAGGGCAAGAGACCCAACCCCCTTGCCCCCTTGCACGTGCCGCCCGAGTTACGTCAACCTGAGAGGTAAGTTGTGAACTGGCGTGTATTGACCCAATCCTATACCGCAATCCCCATGATGCTGCTGGCCATCCTGGCAATGATGATATTGCCTCTGCCGGGCTGGCTGCTGGACGCCCTGTTTACCTTCAACATCGTGCTGGCGGTGCTGGTGCTGCTGGTTTCCGTCTCGGCCCGCCGTCCGCTGGACTTCTCCGTATTCCCGACCGTGCTCCTGGTCGCCACCCTGATGCGGCTGTCCCTCAACGTTGCCTCCACCCGGGTCGTGCTGCTGCACGGTCATGAGGGCAACGAGGCCGCCGGCAAGGTGATCCAGGCCTTCGGCGAGGTGGTCATCGGGGGCAACTACGTGGTGGGTCTGGTGGTCTTCGTGATCCTGATGATCATCAACTTCGTGGTGATCACCAAGGGGGGGGAGCGTATCTCCGAAGTCTCCGCTCGCTTCACCCTGGACGCCATGCCGGGCAAGCAGATGGCCATCGACGCCGACCTCAATGCGGGGACCCTGGATCAGCACCAGGCCCGGGCAAGGCGGGAGGAGATCGCCAGGGAGGCGGATTTCTACGGCGCCATGGACGGGGCATCCAAGTTCGTTCGTGGCGACGCCATCGCCGGACTGCTGGTGCTCATCATCAACCTGGTGGGGGGGCTGGCCATCGGTATCTTCCAGCACTCCCTGCCGGTTTCCGATGCGTTTCGTATCTATGCCCTGCTCACCATAGGTGACGGCCTGGTCGCCCAGATCCCCTCCCTGCTGATGTCCACCGCCGCAGCCATCATCGTCACCCGGGTGAGCGACGAGGGGGAGATGTCGGATCAGGTCGGCCAGCAAATCCTCGCCTCCCCTCGTGTGATCTACACGGCGGCGACCATCATGCTGATCCTGGGCCTGGTTCCCGGCATGCCCATGCTGGCCTTCCTCAGCTTCGCGGCCGTACTGGCCTGGACCGGTTGGAGCGTCAGCCAGCGCCGTGCCCAGGATCCGGCGCTGGATGCGGCAGAGGCGCTGACACGCCAGATGGTACAGCCGGAGCCCCAGGGGCTGGAGTGGCAGGACTTGCCGCCGGTGGACACTGTTGCCATCGAGCTCGGCTATCGGCTGGTCCCCCTAGCGGAGGCGGACAAGGGGGCCGAGTTGCTCGCCCGGGTGCGCGGCATCCGCAAGACGCTCTCCGAGCAGTACGGCTTCCTGCTACCCGAGATCCGGGTGCGCGACAACCTGCAACTGCAGCCGGATCAGTATCGCATCAAGCTCTCCGGCATCGCCCTGGCCTCGGGCAACGTGGACTGCCAGCGGCTGATGGCCATCAGCAGCGGGGAGACCTACGGCGCCCTGGACGGCGAGCTGACCCAGGATCCCGCCTACGGCATGAACGCGGTCTGGATTTCGCCGGACAACAAGGCCAAGGCCCTCAACCTGGGCTATTCGGTGGTGGATTCCGCCACCGTCATCGCGACCCATGCCAGCAAGCTGCTCAGGGAGCAGCTCGACAACCTGTTCGGTCATGACGAGGTGGGCAAGCTGGGCCAGCATCTGGCCACCCAGTCTCCCCGTCTGGCGGAAGAGCTCAATCTGGCCCTGACCCAGATGCAGCAGCTGCGGGTCTTCCGCCAGCTGCTCAAGGAGCAGATCAGCCTCACCGACATCCGCACCATCGCCACCACCTTGCTGGATGCGAGCGAGCTGACCAAGGATCCCGTCCTGCTGGCATCCGATGTGCGCTGCGCACTGAAACGGCAGATCGTCAGACAGGCGATAGGTTCCCGCGACGTACTGGGGGCCTTCACCCTGGATGATCGGCTGGAGCAGACCCTGCTGACGGCGATGAGCCAATCCCAGCAGCAGGGGAAGATCCAGCTGGACAGCTTCCCGGTGGATCCCCAGCTGCTGGCACAGCTGCAGCAAAACATGCCGCTGGTGAAGGAGCAGTTGCAGCAGCAGGGATACCCCCCTGTGCTGGTGGTGATGCCCCAGCTCAGGCCCCTGATCGCCCGCTATGCCCGCTCCTTCTCGAAGGGTCTCAAAGTGATCTCATATAATGAAATACCGGAAGAGCTGCGGGTCGAAGTAATTGGCACGTTGGGCTGAAGTTGAATTGCCTTATTCTCTGCCGGCAGGAAGTGACTATTCCGCATATCTGCTTGAATTGTCATATAAAGCCGTTATGATGTGACGGTTTTTGACGCGACACATACTGACGATTAAATAACAAAATACAAACAATCAGGTGTGTCTCATGGCTTGAAGGATCACCAAGCCATGCCATCCAAATACGGGTCGTCGCATGATAAAGGCAAACTGAACTGAAAAGTCAGGACGCAAAGCCTCCGGTCTAACAGCATTGATGCTAATGATAGCGGGGTTGCCAAGGCCATGATTCTCGCCTTGTTTTTATGAAGATATAGGGCAAGCGCTCAATTAGAAGCGCTGCTCTGTCTTTGTATGTCTTAATTTTTCAGCTGTCGGTTCTGTTGATTGATTCATGTACAATCACAGGTTCGGGATAATATGTTTTCTGATATTTCTATCAAGGAAAATTCAGTATCGGTCGATATTGGAACCCATGCTCATTTATTATTGGTCTCCTCATTGTCACCAAATGGAAACCATGTTGGGCAAATATTATTGAATGCCGGTTATCGAATTACCCATCAGGATTCTGTGACGCAGGCCAAACATTTTATTTCGAACCACTGCGTCGATCTTATTCTGCTCGATATGGCCGTCATGACAGAAGCCGGCCCTGCCATGGTGCAGACGCTGGCGGGAACCGACTGCGTCATCCTGGTCAATGAACATCAGGCCTATCTGGCGGCCGAGGCCATGCGGGCCGGCGCCATCGACTACATCATCAAACCCTTCAGCCAGCGACAGATCCTCGACGTCGTCAGGGGCGCCCTGCGCCTGCGCCAGGCCATCCCCAACCTGATCGCCACCTCCCCCCAGAGCCTGCAGGTGCTGCAGCTCGCCCGCCGGGCTGCCAAGACCTCGGCCACCATCCTCATCGGTGGCGAGTCGGGGACGGGCAAGGAGCGGCTTGCCCGCTACATCCACGAAATGTCCAGCCGGGCGGCCAAGCCCTTCGTGGCCATCAACTGTGCGGCCATCCCGGAGGCCATGCTCGAGTCCATCCTCTTCGGTCACAGCAAGGGCGCCTTCACTGGCGCGACGGCCAGCCAGCAGGGCAAGTTCGAGCTGGCTCAGGGGGGCACCCTGCTGCTCGACGAGATCTCCGAGCTGCCGCTGGCATTGCAGGCCAAGCTGCTGCGGGTGCTGCAGGAGAAGGAGGTCGAACGGCTGGGCAGCCATCAGGTGATCGCGCTGGACGTGCGCATCATCGCTGCCAGCAACCGGGATCTGCGGGAGCTGGTGGTGCGGGGCGAATTTCGCGAGGACCTCTTCTACCGGCTGGACGTGCTGCCCATGAGCTGGCCCGCCTTGAGAGAACGGCAGGACGACATCCTGCCCCTGGCGGAGTACTTCATCGAGCGTTATGCCGCACAGCAGGGTTATCGCCTCAGCGAGAGTGCCCGCCAGCAGCTGCTCTCCTATGACTGGCCAGGCAATGTGCGCGAACTGGATAACGTCATCCAGCGGGCGCTAATTATGGCTCGCGGATTGCATATTCAGGCCGTCGATTTGATGCTGCCCCATTACGCAGCGGAAGCCGACACTCCGCTACCGCAGACACTCACGGCCCCGGAGGGGCTCAACGAGACCAAGCGGCATGCCGAATTTCAATTCGTTCTTGAGACGTTGCGCCGTTTCCGTGGCCACCGGACACGCACGGCAGAAGCCCTCGGGATGACGACCCGGGCACTTAGATACAAGCTGGCTGCCATGCGCGAGCAGGGCATCGATGTCGAGCAGCAGATACAAAACTAAGGGATAACCGAGTGAAGATTGAGATCATGTCATCACAGGTGACACTCCTGCAGCAGATGCAGGAAATGCAGCGAGTCGCCAGTCAACCCCCTGCCATCGAGCCAAACGAGGCGTCTGCCGTCTCGTTCGGCGACGCCATGCGTGACGTCGTCGGCCGGGTCAACGAACAGCAGAACATCGCCTCCAGCCTGATGACCGCCGTCGATGCGGGGCAGAGCGACGATCTGGTGGGGGCCATGGTGGCCAGCCAGAAGGCAGGCCTCAGTTTTTCCGCCCTGATGCAGGTGCGCAACAAACTGATGACCGGCTTCGATGACATCATGCGCATGCCGCTCTGAGGTTGGTGATGACTGAATTGGTATCCTCTTCACCAGCGTCAGGCTCCCTGATCGCCCGCGTACAGGAAGGGATGCGCAACTGGCGCACCCTCTCCCGGGACAACAAATCCATTCTGACCATAGCGCTGCTGGCTGCGGTGGTCGCCGCCACCATAGTGGTGATCCTCTGGACCTCCAGCAAGAACTACGTGCCGCTCTACGGCAAGCAGGAACTCTACGACACCGCCAACATCATGGAGATGCTGGAGAAAGAGCAGGTGCCGTTCCGGCTAGAGAAGAGCTCGGGACAGATCCTGGTGCCTGAGAGCCAGCTTGCCCATGTCCGTATGGCGCTGGCGGCCCGCGGCGTCCGGGCCGCCATGCCGGCAGGCCTGGAGGGGCTGGACAATGTCACCGGCCTTGGCACCAGCGAATTCATGGAAGGGGCGCGTTACCGTCATGCCCTGGAGGGGGAGCTGGCCAGAACCATCATCTCCCTGGATGCGGTGCGCAGTGCCCGGGTGCATCTGGCCATCCCGAAGCGAACCCTGTTCGTCGGCCGTGACGAGGAGAAGCCCAGCGCCTCCGTGATGCTGGATCTGCAGCCGGGTCAGTCCATGGAGCCGGGCCAGGTTGAGGCGATCGCCAACCTGGTGGCGGGCAGCATCTCCGGCATGAAGCCCGGCGCCGTGACCGTGGTGGATCAGAGCGGCCAGCTGCTGAGCGCGGAGCTGGGTGACAAGGCGGGCTTCGGCAAGCAGAGCGTCCAGCAGATGGAGTACGTGCGCAAGCTGGAGCAGTACATCCGCCAGCGGGCCAACGACATGCTCTACCCCATGCTGGGCACCGGCAACTTCCGGGTGCAGATCGCAGCAGACGTCAACTTCAACGCGGTGGAGGAGACCCAGCAGCAGCTCGATCCCAACGGGGTGGTGACCAGGGAATCCAACAAATCCGACAAGACCATAGACGCCCTGGCCCTCGGCATTCCGGGTGCCCTCTCCAACCGTCCCCCGGAAACGGCGCCCCAGACCGATCAGGCCGCCACCGAGGAGAACAAGGCGCAGGAACCTGCCAAGAACGACACACGAACCGAGCGCCAGGAAGTCAGCAAGCAGTATGAGAACAGCCGCACCATAGTGCATACCCGCTATCAGCAGGGGCGACTGGAGCGGATGAACGTCTCCATCCTGCTCAATCAGCAGATCGGCCCCAAGGAGGGGTGGAGCGCGGAGCAGCTCGAGCAGATCCGCCAGATGGTGGAGCGCTCGGTCGGCTTTGACAGTGCCCGTGGCGACCAGATCAGCCTGCAGGTGTTCGATTTCAACGGCGCCGTGCCGGTGACACCGCCGGAGTCGAGCTGGCTGGAGACCCCCTACTGGCAAGATTCCCTGCGCTACCTGGTGGGCGGACTGCTGGGGCTGACCCTGGTGTTCTTCGGCATTCGTCCCCTGGTGAAGCACCTGGTGCGCACCCAGCAATATCCTGACGCCGAGCCCGGACAGGAGCTGGACGAGGATCGGGAGCCTGCCGTGGGTCTCTCCATGCGGCGGGAAGGGGATGAGCAACATGAACCGTCCTCCTCCGGCAATAGCCTGCAACAGCCCGAGTACAGGCTGGAGCCTCAGTTCTCCTCCCTGGATCTCGAGGCGCTGCCGGAACCGGGGTCCGAGCTGGAGGTCCAGCTCAAGCACCTGCAACTGCTGGTGGACAAGGACACGGCCCGGGTGGCGGAAGTGGTCAGACAATGGGTGAGCGGCAATGAGCAACGGTAATCTGAATCAGAACGCGGTCGACATCGACATCGACAACCTCGAGAAGGCCGCCATCCTGCTGCTGAGCATGGGAACGGAGGCGGCCGCCAAGGTGATGCAGAAGCTGTCGCGGGACGAGGTACAGCGCCTCATCTCCAAGATGGCCGGTCTCTCCGGTGTGAGCTCCATCGAAGCCAAGTGGACCCTGCAGCAGTTCTTCGACCAGTATCGCGAGCAGAGCGGCATCGGCAGCGCCTCGCGGGAATACCTGGAGCAGACCCTGGATCTGGCCCTCGGCCAGCGCCTCTCCCGCAGCCTGCTCGACAGCCTCTACGGGGATGCGATGAGCCAGGACATCCAGCGTCTGCAGTGGGTCCCGGCGGATGTGCTGGCCCGCTTCTTCCGCAACGAGCACCCCCAGATGCAGGCGGTGCTGCTCGCCTTCCTGCCCCCCCAGACCGCCTCGGCGGTGCTGGACGCCCTGCCGGGGTCGGTCCACGACGATCTGCTGGTGCGGGTCGCGAGCCTCAGCTCGGTCAGCGAGCACGTTCTCGGGGAGCTGCGGCTGACCCTGGATCGCTGCCTCGCCTACGTGGCCGATCAGTCCGGTGCCAAGGTCAACGGGGTACGCCAGGTGGCCGACATCCTCAACCGCTATCAGGGAAACAAGGAGCAGATGCTCAGCCTGCTGCGGGAGCATGACGGCGAGATGGCCCTGGAGATCGAGAAGAACATGTTCGACTTCATGGCCCTGCGTCGCCAGAGCGACGACACCCTGCAGCGCCTGGTGCAGGAGTTGCCGGCGGATCTGCTGGCCCTGGCCCTGAAGAATACCGAGGCCGGCTTTCGCAAGGTGGTACTGGGTGCCATGCCGAAGCGGATGGCGCAGGCGCTGGAGGCCCAGATCCAGGATCAGGGCAGCGTCTCCCTGCGCAAGGTGGAGCAGGCCCGGGAAGAGGTGATGCAGCTGGTGCGGGAACTGGTGGAGCAGGGCGAGATCGAGTTCCAGCTGTTCGAAGAGCCCACCGTCAGCTAACAGGAGTCAGGCATGAGTCAGCACGTTCGCAAACTGGCGGCCGGGGCTACCCGTCTCTACCGTTTCCCGTCGCTGGGACAGAGCGGGGAAGAGGCCAGGAGCCAGCAGGAAGAGTTCGAATATGGCTATCAGCAGGGGCTGGAGCAGGGGCAGGCCGAAGGCTATCAGTCCGGCTACCAGCAGGGGCTGACCAGCGGTCTCATTGAGGGAGAGGCCAAGGGGTTGCAGCAGGGACAGGTGCGTGGTCTGGCCCAGGGGCTGACCGAGGGGCGGGCCGCCTTCGATGAGTCCATGGTGCCTTTTGCCAAGCTGCAACAGCAGTGGGAGTCCCTGACCCGGGCCCGGATGCTGGAGCAGAAGGAGCTGGTCGCCCAGCTGGTGGCCCAGGTGGCCAAGCGGGTGATCCAGGCCGAATTCACCCTCAATCCCCAGCAGGTGCTCCACCAGGTGGAGCAGGCCATGGCCATCCTGCCGAGCGAGTCGGAGGAGCTGGTCATCTACCTCAACGAGGGGGACAGGCAGCGGTTGGCCGAGCAGGGGGTGACCCGCTGCGAGAAGTGGCCGCTGCAGGTGGATCCGGCGCTGGCGGTCGGCGACGCCCGCATCGAGACCCGGGCCGCGGTGATCGAGATCAACACGGGGGAGCGCCTCGAGCGCTGCATCGAGCAGCTCAACCAGACCCTGGATCTGGCACAGGATGCATGAGGCCCTGCAGCAGGCGCTGACCTCGGCCCTCGACAGCCTGGAGGAGGTGCCGGGCTTTCGCCGTTACGGGCGGCTGGTGCGCGTCACCGGGCTGACCCTGGAAGTGGTGGGCTGCCAGCTGGTGATGGGGCAGCGCTGCGAGGTGGAGACGGCCACCGGGACCGCCCTGCTGGCCGAGGTGGTCGGCTTCAACCGTGACATCTCCTACCTAATGCCGCTCCAGCCCATGAGCGGTCTCTATGCCGGTGCCCGGGTCCTGCCCGTCGATGGGGAGGAGACCATCCGGGTCGGCGATCATCTGCTTGGCCGGGTCCTGGATGGCCTGCTGCAACCCCTGGATGGCCGCCCCCTGAAAGAGGAAGGGGAGCGGGTTCCCCTGTTCTCCACCCCTCCCAATCCCCTGCTGCGCACGCCGGTGCGCGAACCGCTCGACGTGGGCATCCGCGCCATCAACGGCCTGCTGACGGTGGGCAAGGGCCAGCGCCTGGGGCTGTTTGCCGGCTCCGGGGTGGGCAAGAGCATGCTGCTCGGGATGATGACCCGCAATACCAGCGCCCAGATAGTGGTAGTGGGCCTCATCGGGGAGCGGGGCCGGGAGGTGCGCGAGTTCATCGAGCACAGCCTGGGGGCCGAGGGGTTGGCCCGCGCCGTGGTCATCGCGGCCCCGGCGGACCAGTCCCCCCTGATGCGACTGCGGGCCGCCCAGCTGTGCCACCGCATCGCCGAGTATTTCCGCGAGCAGGGGCAGGACGTGCTGCTGCTGATGGACTCCTTGACCCGCTACGCCCAGGCCCAGCGGGAGATCGCACTCGCCATCGGCGAGCCACCCGCGACCCGTGGCTATCCGCCGTCGGTGTTCAGCATGCTGACCCAGCTGGTGGAGCGGGCGGGCAACGGCACCCATCCCGACGGCAGCCTGAGCGCCTTCTACACCGTGCTGGCGGAAGGGGATGATCAGCAGGATCCCGTGGTGGATGCCGCCAGGGCCATCCTCGACGGTCACATCGTCCTGACACGGCGTCTGGCGGAGGAGGGGCACTACCCGGCCATCGACATCGGCGCCTCCGTGAGCCGGGTGATGCCTCAGGTGGTCTCTCCCGAATGGCAGGGGTTGGCGGTGAGCCTGCGCCAGCTGTGGGGACGCTATCAGCAGGTGCGCGAACTGCTGCCCCTGGGAGGCTACCAGCCGGGGGCCGATCCCCAGATGGATGAGGCGGTCCAGCGCTACCCCGCCATCGCCAGTTTCCTGCAGCAGGGCCTGCAGGAGGAGACCCCCATCATCCAGGTGATGGCCGGGTTGAAACAAGTGCTCGGCAGGGCCTAAGGAGGCGGGGTGCTGAAATCCTATCTCGGCCTGCAACAGGATGCCCTGGACGCCATGGGCAAGGAGCGCCAGCGCCTGCGCGAGGTGGCGCTGCGGGAGGAGCACAGGGCCCGGAAGCTGCAGGAGGTCATCGAGACGATGCAGCCGGGCTCGGCAACCTTCCACCCTCTGTTGTGGCAGAACAAGCAGCAGATGCAGGGACAGCTTCGCCACCTGCTGGCGCACCAGCAGCAACAGAGTGTCCTGGCCAGCCAGGATCTGGTTCACCACGAGGGGCAGTTGATCAAGCAGTTTGGCCGGGTGAAGGGGCTGGAGCTGCTGCTGGAAAAGCGGGCCCTGGCGGCACGCCAGCGCCGGGAGTCTGGGGAGCAGCGTCAGCTGGACGAGCTCGCTACTCAGCGTCATCGCGCCCAGCAGGGGAAGTGAGGGTTCAGTCGGGGAAGTGTTCCTGCCGGCCGTAGGCGGACTCCTGGCCCAGCAGGGTGTTGATCGTCTCGATCTGACCGGCCAGCAGACGGCCATTCTGCTCGTTCTGGCGCCGGCACTGGAGCAGCAGTTGCTCGAGCCGCCGCCACTGTTCGCCAACCTGCTGTTGCAGGGGGGAGGGCAGCTTGCCAATAAGGGTTGCCATGCCCTGTTCGTCGGGCTTGAAACCCAGGGCCCGCAGATGCTGGCAGCGTTGCTGGACCTGCTGCTGGATCTCGCTCATCACCCGTGTCTGCTGATAGTTGTGCTTCGTCAGCCCGTCCACATCGTGGCTGGCCAGCAGGCGGTACTGGGCGAGCAGCAGCTGTTGCAGCTCGGCATAGCGGCCGCAGTCCTGCTGGATGCCGGTGATCAACTGCCTGACCCTCAGCTTGGGGGCCATGGTCATCTGCGGTGCATGTCCAGGATGGCCTGGCTCAGGGCATCCATGTCCAGCTCGAGCCGGCCTTCGCTGATGGCCTGGCGGATCCGGTTCACCTTCTCCATGTCCACGTCCGAGGTGGAGGCCAGCTCGCTCCTCGCCTGGTTGATGGTCTGTGCCGTGGCGCTGATCCTGGCTTCCCCCTGCGCGGTGGCCCTTGGCTGGGCAGCGGGGGCGGCATCCGCCTTGCGCTGCGGCTGGGGTTGAACGTAGAGAGGGTCGGTGCGTGTGATCTTCATAACGTCAATTCCTGATGGTCTATCTCTGACAGGCGACCCGAAGGCGGCCGAACTTGAATCAAACTCGCCTTTTGTGGGCTAAAAACGGGTTTCGACCTCTCCCTTGTCGATCACCCAGGCCTGGATCTCCTTGCCCGAGCCGAGGTTTCTGACCCGGATCCCCTCGCCGATGGCGCCATTCGTCAGGGCCTTGCCCCGGGTGGTGGCGGAAAAACCCGGTTGCCCCGCCCGGATCAACACCCCTTCCCCTGCCCGGACCGCCCAGGCCTGCTGCAGGTCGAGTTCACCGATAAGCTGCCCCATCCTGAGCTGGCGGGTGCTCTTGCTGCCCACCAGGGGGTGGGTGCTGGGGACGAAGCCCCGCTGCAGCCGGCTGACCTCGACAGACTTCTCGACCAGATCCCCGGGTCCTATGGACTGTCCCTTCTGGATCTCCCTGGCCGTCACCCAGACCGGCATCATCAGGGTCACCTCCACCCTGGCCCTGAGTTGCCAGGCCGGCTCGGTACACTCCACCAGATAGGGGCGCCGCCCCCAGGGCTGGCGATACTGCCCCCCGGCCTGATAGCGCACCGCCTGCCGGCAGTCGGGCAGGTGGGCCACGGCGGGGGAGAGCCAGACCTGATAGTCGGCTTGCGTCTGCGGCCAGCCCTGCCGGTGCAGGTAGTCGTCGAGGGCCGCCGTTGCATCCGTCGTCAGGCCATCGCTCAGCCGCTGCGCCAGGGGGGGCGGTTCGGCCCGCAGGGGCAGTGCCAAGATCAGCAGGACGAACAGGCCTGCACTCTTCCATATGGGAAACATTGCTTCCCCCTTTGTCCGCCCCGCCCGCCATGGGCGATGGCCTGACCAGCGGAAATCACGGGTTTTCATGATTGGCATGAGTCTTGATAAAGGATGCACCGGTCTGACTGGTTCACAAGAAGGATGAAGCATGAGTATCTCATTTGACAGCGCGCTTGGCGTCCATCCCTATGCCCTGGATGTGCGGGCGGACAGGGCCCGTATTCTGGCAGGGAATCTGGCCAATGTGGATACCCCAGGCTATCTGGCGCGGGATGTGGATTACAAGGCGATCCTCGGCCGTGTCGCCGGACAGGTGGCAGCAGGGGAGCCGGGCAGTGCCATCAGCCAGGGCGCCATGAACAACGACATGCAGCATCCCCTCTACCGCATCCCCTACCAGGTCTCCATGGATGGCAACACCGCCGAGCTCAGCGTGGAGCAGAGCAAGTTTGCCAGCAATGCCACCGACTTCCAGACCAGCCTCACCTTCCTGAATATGAAAATCACCGGGATCGCCAAGGCGATCGAGGGCCGTTAATCATGTCGTTCAACCGAATCTATGACATCGCCGGCAGCGCCATGCGGGCGCAGACCGTCCGCCTCGACACCGTCGCCTCCAACCTGGCCAACGTCGACAGCGCCGCCGGCAGTGAGGAGGCCGCGTTCCGCGCCATCAAGCCCGTTTTCTCCACCCTGTATCAGCGGGTGCAGGAGGCCGAAGGGCTGGGAGCCGCCCAGGTGCAGATCGCCGGCATAGTGCAGTCGGATCGCCAGGTCGAGAAGCGTCTGGAGCCGACCAACCCCCTGGCCGACGGCGATGGCTTTGTCTACTACTCCAATGTCAACGCGGTGGAGGAGATGGCGGACATGATGAGCGCCTCGCGGGGCTTCGAGACCTCGGTGGAGGTGATCAACCGCATCAACAGCATGCAGCAGGGGCTGCTGCGTCTCGGCCAGGGGGCATAAATGAGCCTGCCACAAGTCAGCGGTCTGGATACCGCCCGCAGCACCAGCCAGTACTCGGCCACTCCGGAGATCGCCAGCAACAATGCGTCGGCCGGCCAGGGTGTACAACTGCGCAACGAATTCCTGCAGATGATGGTGGCCCAGATCCAGAACCAGGACCCCACCAACCCGCTGGATGGCGCCCAGTACGTCACCCAGCTGGCGCAGTTCAGCATGGTGGAGGGGGTCGAGGGGCTCAAGGTGCTGCAGCAGAAGTCCATCAACATGATGGATACCCAGCAGGTGCTGCAGAGCACTGACCTCATCGACAAGGAGGTGATGGTGCCGAGCCAGACCCTGGATCAGCAGAAAGAGGGCGCCATCCGCGGTCAGGTGGAGCTGGCCGGCGCGGCCGATGCGGTCGAGCTGAAGGTCTATGACAAGCACGGCACCCTGGTCGCGACCAAGAGCTGGGGCGAGAGCAAGGCGGGGGCGCTGGATTACGAGTTGCCGACCCTGCCGGCCGGTGAGTACAGCTTCGAGGTGAAAGCTTCCCTCGCGGGGGTGACCACCACCAGCAAGAACTATGTGGCCAGCCGGGTGGAGCGCGTCAGCCTGCCGGGCACGGGCGAAATCATGCTGCAAGTGGCGGGCGTCGGGGATGTTCCCCTGTTCAGCGCCGTCCAGTTTGGCAAGTCGGCGTAACCAGAAAAGGAGCGACACTGTGTCTTTTAGTATCGGACTGAGCGGCCTGCGCGCCGTCAACCAGGAATTGAGCGTCATCAGCAACAACGTGGCCAATGCCAGCACCGCCGGCTTCAAGTCCAGCCGTGCCGAGTTTGCCGCCATCTACGGCGGCGGCCAAGCGGGCGGCGTGGAGATGAGCAACGTCTCCCAGAACTTCGATCGCAACGGCGACGTGACCCGGACCGGGCGCGGGCTGGATCTGGCCATCTCGGGCAACGGTTTCTTCGTCCTCAAGGATGACAACGGCCAGACCTCCTATACCCGGGCCGGCATGTTCCAGCGGGATGCCAGCAACTACCTGACCACTGCCAGCGGCACCCGTCTGCAGGGCTACGTCACCAACGAGGCGGGGGAGCTGCAGTCCGGCGTGGTGGGCGACATCCAGGTCAAGGCGGGCAGCCTGGCTGCCAAGCCTTCCGATACCCTGGAGTTCGTGGCGAACCTCAAGGCGGACGCCAGCGTCATCGACCAGGCGGTCAACCCCTTCGATCCCGCCAAGGCCGACAGCTTCAGCTACTCCCAGTCCAGCAAGGTCTATGACTCCCTCGGGGTCGAGCACACCCTCACCCAATACTTCGTGAAGACCGGGGAGAACACCTGGCAGGTCAACTACGCCTTCAACGGCACCCAGACCGGCACCCCGGTGACCATGGTATTCAATACCAACGGCACCCTGCAGTCCCCGACCACGCCTCCGGTGCTGAACCTGGCGCCGGCGGGGGCCGAGCCCATCGCCCTCACCGCCGATCTGACCAAGGTCAGCCAGTATGCCTCCGATTTCAACGCGACCCGCAACCAGTCCAACGGCTATACCGCCGGGGATCTTACCGGCGTCCGGGTGGATGCGGATGGCGGTGTCTACGCCACCTTCACCAACGGCCAGAGCCTGCTTCAGGGTCAGGTGGTGATGGCGAACTTCACCAATCCCAACGGCCTGGTGCAGGCCAACAACACCACTTGGCAGCAGTCTTTCAGTTCGGGCCAGCCCGTGCTGGGGGCGCCGGGCACCGGGACGCTCGGTGGCCTGACGGCGGGCGCCTACGAGGCCTCCAACGTCGATCTGACCGGGGAGCTGGTCAGCCTGATGACCTCCCAGCGCAACTACCAGGCGAACGCCAAGACCATCAGCTCGGCGGACAAAATGACCCAGGTGCTCTTCAACTCCTTCTAAGGCGTGATGCGTGGAAAAGCTTATCTATACCGCCATGTCGGGGGCGCAACACACCCTGATGGCCCAGCAGATCCGGGCGAACAACCTGGCGAACGTCAATACCGCCGGTTTTCGGGCCGACTTCGAGCGAGCCTCCGCCTACGCCCTGACCGGTGACGGCTACCAGAGCCGGGTCATGGCCCGGGAGGAGCAGGCGGGCACCGATTTTCGGGCCGGTGCCCTGATGCAGACCGGCCGCAAGCTGGATGTGGCGATCCGCGGCGACGGTTTTCTCACCGTGCTGACCGCTGACGGCAAGGAGGCCTACACCCGCGCCGGCAACCTGGAGGTGGACGGCGAAGGGCTGCTCACCCTCAACGGTCGCCCCGTGCTCGGGGATGGGGGCGAGATGGTGCTGCCCGCCTACCGGGATCTGAGTTTTGGCAAGGATGGCTCCCTCAGCATCACCCCGCCGGGGGGCGGCGCCCGCCTGGACGTGGGTCGGCTCAAACTGGTGAACCCGGACCCGCGCGAGCTGGTCAAGGGGGCGGACGGCCTGTTCCGTCAGCGCCAGGGCGGGGATGCGGAGATCAGCGAGCAGGTGGTGCTGGCGTCCGGCTTCCTCGAGGGGGCCAACGTCAATGCGGTGGACGAGCTGATCGGCAGCATGTCCCTGACCCGCAACTTCGAGCTGCAGGTCAAGCTGATGAAGACGGCGGACGAGCAGGCGAGACAGGGAGCCAGGCTGATTTCCGGCCAGGGCTGACAGAATCACGCAGGGCCGGTGTGACCGGCCTGCAAGAGATTGATGAGGGCGCCAGGCGCCCTCCCATGAGATGGTGGAGAGACGAAGATGCATGCAGCGCTTTGGGTGAGCAAGACGGGTCTGTCGGCACAGGATGCCAAGATGGCCAGCATTTCCAACAACCTGGCCAACGTCAACACGGTCGGCTTCAAGCGCGATCGGGTGGCGTTCGAAGACCTGTTCTATCAGGTCCAGCGCCAGCCCGGTGCCCAGCAGGATCAGCAGAACCTGTCCCCCATCGGCATCCAGATGGGTAATGGTGTGCGGGTGGTCGGTACCCAGAAGGTGTTCACCCCCGGCCAGTTCCAGAACACCAATCAGGAGCTGGACATGGCGGTGGTCGGTGCCGGCTTCTTCGGCGTCGAGCGCCCGGATGGCGAGACCGCCTACACCCGCAACGGCCAGTGGCACCGCAATGCGGAGGGGCTGCTGGTCAACGCCGACGGCCTGCCCATGCTGCCGCAGATCCAGATCCCGGACAACGCCACCAAGATCTCCATCGGCACGGACGGCACCGTGAGCGCCACCCTGCCGGGACAGCAGGAGAACGTGGAGCTGGGTCGTATCACCCTGACCAACTTCTCCAACCCGGCTGGCCTGGAAGCCCTGGGGGGCAACCTCTACCGTGCCACCGGTGCCTCCGGCGAAGCCATCGAAGGGGTGCCGGGTGAAGAGGCCATGGGGGCCATCAAGCAGTTCACCCTGGAGAGCTCCAACGTCAACGTGGTGGAGGAGATGGTGGACATGATCACCACCCAGCGCGCCTACGAGATGAACGCCAAGGTGGTCTCCTCCGCCGATCAGATGCTCAAGTTCGTGACCCAGGCGCTGTGATGATGAGGTCGATGTGGCGCTGTGTCGTGCTCTGCCTGCTGCTGGGGGGCTGCTCCACCTATGAGTTGCAGGCCCCGGAGCCCGGTGACGAGAAGTGGGCCCCTTCCCGCTCCGAGCTGACGAAGGCGGGAGTGGGGGAGGATGGCAGCCTCTACCGCAACGATTACATGATGACCCTGTTCCAGGATCGCCGCGCCTACCGGGTCGGCGACATCCTGACCGTGATGCTGGAGGAGCGCACCCAGTCCAGCAAGAAGGCCAACACCAGCATGAACAAGGCCAGCAGCATCAATGTGCCGGCCCCCTCCATCGGTGGCGTGTCGCGGCCCGACTGGGGCGCCTCGGTCAGTGCGGATCGGGACTTCGACGGCGGGGCCACCTCCAGCCAGCAGAACACCCTGGCGGGGGCCATCACGGTCACCGTGGCCGAGGTGATGCCGAACGGGGTGCTGGGGATCCGCGGTGAGAAGTGGATCCGCCTCAACCAGGGGGATGAGTACATCCGGCTGGGGGGCATGGTGCGGGTCGAGGACATCGATCAGAGCAACCGCATCTCCTCCCAGCGCATCGCCGACGCCCGCATCACCTATGCGGGGCGCGGTGCCCTCGCCGACAGCAACCAGATGGGCTGGTTGGCACGCTTCTTCAGCTCCGCTTTCGCCCCCCTGTGAGGATCCCGATGAACAGATGGTATATCGCCTTGCTCTGCCTCGCCCTCTCGGGCGTGGCCGGGGCTGCCACCCCCGCCAAGCGGGCCCTGCTGGACATCGCCGACGTGCAGGGGATGCGCACCAACCAGCTAGTGGGCTATGGCCTGGTCGTCGGCCTCTCCGGCACCGGGGATCGCAGCCAGGTCAAGTTCACCGGTCAGTCCATGACCAACATGCTCAAGCAGTTCGGCGTGCAGCTGCCCGATGACATCGACCCCAAGCTCAAGAACGTGGCCGCCGTCTCGGTACAGGCGACCCTGCCCGCCCTGGCCGGCAAGGGGCAGCTGGTGGACGTGACCGTGACCTCCATCGGCGACGCCAAGAGCCTGCGGGGCGGCTCGCTGCTGCTGACCCCCCTGCGCGGCATCGACGGCGAGGTCTATGCGGTCGCCCAGGGCAACCTGGTGGTGGCCGGGGTCAAGGCCGAGGGGCAGTCCGGTTCGTCCGTCACCATCAATGTGCCGACGGCGGGCATCATTCCGAACGGGGCCATCATAGAGCGGGAGGCGGCCAGCAACTTCTCGGACAAGCCGGAAGTCACCCTCAACCTCCATCAGCCGAACTTCAAGACGGCCCGCAACGTGGAGCGGGAGATCAACCGCCAGCTCGGGCCCGTGGCCAAGGCAGTCAGCGCCGGTCGCATCCAGATCGCGGCGCCGCGGGACGAGAGCCAGCGCATCTCCTTCATGGCCCTGCTGCAGGACATCCAGGTGGACATGGGCAAGGAGCGGCCGCGCGTCGTCTTCAACAGCCGCACCGGCACCGTCGTCATGGGGCAGGGGGTCAAGGTGCACAAGGCGGCAGTCAGCCACGGCAGCCTGACGGTGACCATAGGGGAGAGCCAGACGGTGAGCCAGCCCAACGCCTTCTCCAACGGCAGGACCACCACGACGCCGAACTCCCAGATCCAGGTTGACCGGGAGCGCAACAACATGTTTGTCTGGCCGGATGGCACCTCCCTGGAGGTGATCGTCAAGGCAGTGAATTCCCTGGGGGCGACCCCGGACGATGTCATGGCCATCCTGCAAGCCCTCGACGAGGCGGGCGCCCTCGAAGGCGAGCTGGTGGTCATCTAAGGATCTCTATGACCAGAATTACCTCCGAGCCCGGTTTCTACCAGGATCTCAACGAACTGCAGCAGATAAAGAGCAACCCGGATCAGCGCGCGGCCCTGGAGGCCGCGGCTGGCCAGTTCGAGGTGAGCTTCCTGCAGACGGTGCTCAAGCACATGCGTTCGGCCTCCGACGCCCTGCAGGATGACGAGGACAGGATCATCAAGGGGGAGTCGCTCTACCGCGATATGTACGACAGCCAGCTCGCGATGAGCCTGGTCAAGCGCGGTGGCATGGGGCTCAAGGAGCAGATGGTCAATCAACTGGCCCCCACATTAAAGAATGCCGAGCCTGTGGTCGCTTCAGAACCCCAGACCCTGGCTGCTTTCAGTCAGCCTCTGAATTCGGCAAAAATGAGGAAAGTTGACTGATGTCGCTGCTCAATATCGGTTTTAGCGGACTCAACGCGGCGCAGATCGCGCTGAACGTCACCGCCCAGAATATCGCCAACGTCAACACAGTCGGCTACAGCCGCCAGGAAGCCACCATGGGCAGCCTGTCGGGCTTTGGCCGGCTGGACAACGGCATGGGGGTCGAGGTGACGGGGGTTCGCAGGATCACCGATGATTACCTGGTGTCCCAGCACTGGCGCAGCCGCTCCTCGACCGGTGCCTCCTATGCGTTCCATCAGTACATCAACACCACGGAGCAGCTGCTCGGCAGCGAGGCGATGAACATCACCAAGGGGCTGGACAGCTTCTTCGCCTCCCTCAGCGCCGCCCTCGACAGCCCGGAGACGCCGGCCCAGCGCAGCCAGATCGTCAGCTCTGCCGGAGCCCTTGCCAACCGGTTCGGCCAGCTGAACGAGAGCCTGCTGACCCAGGAGAAGCAGATCGACGATCAGCTTGGCAGCACCATCACCCAGGTCAACAGCTATCTCAAGCAGGTGGCGGAGCTCAATACCCAGATCGGCGAGCAGGCCTCCAAGGGGGTCAACACCTCTGCGCTGGAAGACAGCCGCGAGCAGATAGTGCGTGAGCTTTCCACCTTCATGGAGGTGAGGGTCAACCGCCAGAGCGACGGCTCCTTCTCCCTGAGTCTGCCCCAGGGCCAGCCCCTGGTGCTGGCGGGCAGCAGCAGCACCCTCTCCCTGGCAGGGGATACCCTGAGCCTGAGCTTCGGGCCGCAATCCTTCGAGGTGCCCAGGCTTCAGGGCGGCACCCTGGCCGGGGTGCTGGAGTATCGCACCACAGTGTTGCGCCCCCTGCGCGACGAGCTGAACCAGATCGCGAAGAAGCTGGCGGACGACTTCAACGCCAAGCAGGCGGGGGGCGTCGATCTGAACGGCGATCCGGGCAAACCCCTGTTCAGTTACGATCCCCTCAATCCGTCAGGCACCCTCAAGGTGGCCGACGGCTTCACCGGGGACCACCTTGCTTTCGCCAAGGCGGGGGGCGGCAGCGGCGACAACCGCAACCTGCAGGAGCTGCTGACCATCAAGGACAGCCAGTACGACGCCTACAGCGCCCTGCTCGGCAAGATGGCGGTGCAGAGCGGCCAGGCCAAGGCGACCATGGAGGCGGACGCCAACATGGAGAAGCAGCTCGCCACCAAGCTCAGCAGCGTCAGCGGGGTCAATACCGACGAGGAAGGGGTCAAGATCATGGCCTACACCAAGGCGTACCAGGCCAATGCCAAGGTGATCAGCACCTCGGATCAACTCTTCAATTCCATCCTGAACATGTTCTGATGAGGGCGGCATGAGAATCAGCACCAGTCAAATCCAACTCTTCAACTCCATCCTGAACATGTTCTGACGAGGGCGATATGAGGATCAGCACCAGTCAAATCCAACTCTTCAACTCCATCCTGAACATGTTCTGATGAGGACGGCATGAGAATCAGCACCAATCAAATCCAGCTCAGCATGCTCGACAACCTGCAACGGGGCTTCGGCGAATACGCCAGGCTGGACCGCCAGATCGCGTCCAACAAGCGGATCCTGCAACCCTCGGACGATCCGGTCGGCAGCGTGCAGCTGCTCGGTCTGAAGAAGGAGCAGGCGGCGATGGCCCAGTACCAGAAGAACATCGCCAACGCCAAGAGCCAGCTCTCCCAGGGGGAGCTGCAGCTCGAGACCATGACCAACATGTTGAGCCGGTTGCGGGAGCTGACCCAGACTGCCGCCAACGGTTCCCTCTCCGAGGACGATCGCCGCGCGGTGTCCAGCGAGGCGGCCATCATCAAGGAGGGCTTGCTGGATCTCGCCAACGCCCGCAACGAGAACGGCTCCAGCCTGTTCAGCGGCAGCCAGGTGGACAAGACCCCCATCGTCCAGGCGCCGGGTGGCGGCTATCTCTACCAGGGGGATGCCCTGGTGCGTGAGGTGGAGATTGCCCGGGGAGTGACGGTCTCCCTCAACCAGACCGCCGACACCCTATTCATCCAGAACGGGGATTTCTTCAAGCAACTGGACGACATGGTGGCGGCCTTCGATGCCGGCGCCCCGGATGCGGCCGATCAGGCCAGAGCCATGCTGGATCGCAGCAAGACCCTGCAGGATGACATCAGCCAGATGGTCAGTACCATAGGGGCGCGGATCAACCTGCTGGATCAGGTGGACGAAGGGCACGCCGAGAAGAGCACCTATAGCAAGGAAGTGAGCAATCAGATAGAGTCCCTCGACTACGCGGGGGCCGTGACCCAGCAGGCCCACGTGCTGATGGCCCTGCAGGTGCAGCAGCAGGCCTTTGCCAAGGTCAATGGCCTGAGCCTGTTCAACTACATGCCTTAAGTCTGTCTAAGGAGCCAGGATGCAGATTCAACAAACCCGCCCGGGTGGTGTGGCCGAGACCCCGGCCCAGCCCAGGCTGCAAGGTCGTTCGACTGCCCAGGCTACTTCTCCCCAGACTCCGCGCAATGAACGCCAGCCGAATGTCATCCGTCTGGATCGCTGGGCTCTGATCGGCACGGCGCAGCAGCGCATCGCCCATGCCCAGGGGAGCGAGCAGGCCCTGAGCCAGGTGTGGGGGGAACTCAAGCGCCTCGAGCAGCAGCTCGGCCAGCAGAAGGCGGCGAGCGGGGATCTGGTCTCCCGCCTCAAGGTGCTGGAAGAGAAGCTGACCCAGCCTCAGGCACCGCTGACGAGCGAGCTTCGGCCCCGTCTGCTGGCGTCGGCTGCGGATAGCCGGGTGCACTACGGCGCGGAGCGGCTCGATCTGCTGAGCCCCAAGTCGAGTGCCGAGCGTCTCGTCTTCTCCTTCCCCCAGACCAGCAGCGCCGTCGAGGTGCTGCTGCCTGCCGATGCCAGTGAAGCGGAGGCGGCCTCCCGCCTGGATCGCGCGCTGCGCAAGGAGCATATCCAGGCGCGCCTGAACGAGCTGGGCAAGCTGGAGCTGAGTGTGCCGGATCAGCACAGGCGCAAGCTGGACGAGCCGGTGCTGCTGAGCGGGGAGGGCATTCGCATCCCGGCAGGCAACCCGGTGCCGGTGCAGTTCAAGCAAAGGGCCGGGCAGCTGACCCAGCTCGGCGAGGGGCTCGACAGGGGAGAGATCAAGCAGGAGCAGCAGCGCCTGAAGCGGCTGCTCGGGGAGATCGAACAGTCGGTGCGCGAGCTGAAACAGTTCCGCCAGAGAATGGTGAAGCAGCTCGACCGGGTGAAGTCGCGCAGCCAGAACCTGCAGCAGGAGGAGCTGGCCCAGTTGCAGGGCAAGCTCAGCCTGCAGCTCAAGGAGGGGGGCTTCATGGGGACCATGTCCGGCCTGCTGGCCCAGGCCAATGTATCGCGCCAGAACGTGGTGGCGCTGCTGACCTAGGGTCGGGATCCCCCATCACAACAGGAAACCGCCATGCAGCCCGCTGGCGGTTTCCTGTTTTTCAGGGTTTCAGCAGGGCATACAGGGAGATATCCGACGCGAAGCCGGAGTCGCTGAGCCCCTGCTCTATGGTCTTGAGAAAGCTTGCGTTGTGCTGGCGTATGGTGTGATAGCTGTAGAAGAGGTTGACGACGTCCTGCTCTTCCAGCGCCTTGTCCATGGCCAGCAGGCAGAGGTAGTTGCGCAGCAGGAAGTAGTCGATCACCAGCAACTGATAGGCCTGGAACCTGTCCCCTTGCAGCAGCGGGAAGTTGTGGTGATAGACGTAGTAGAGCAGGTAGTTATTCATGATCTGGGGGCGCTCGGCCAGGAAGGGGGCGACCCTGTCCTGCCAGACCTGCTGCAGCCCTGCGATCTTGCCCTCATCGTAGACCCCCTCCAGCACCACATTGATCTTGTCGAGGCAGGCTTGCATGGTCTGGCGTCCCCGTCGTCCCTGGGAGTAGGCCAGCAACTGGTGGGTCATGGTTCTGAGGCCCCACCATTGCAACCGGGGCAGGGCGGGCAACTGGTCGAACATGGCGTGTAGCTCGCCCCGTTCGGCCAGCACGGCCACCTGATCGAGGAAGGCCTCGTGGGAGAGTTGCGCAGGATCCCGGTGGATCAGCATGCCGATGAGCCACAGTCGCAGCTCGGCCGGGAGATTGGTGGCCGCCAGCACGTGAATGCTCAGGCTGTGCAGGGTCGCCATGGCGGTGGAGGGGGGTGGGGCGAAGGGCAGGGGCTGGGTGAGCTCGGTGACCTCGGTCTGCATCGCCAGGGGGTCAAGCAGCAACTGGCGGCACACCTGGGGGCAGGAGAGCATCAGGGACCTCTTGAGCTGGTTGCCGATGCGGGTCTGGGCTCTGGGGTAGGTCTTGCAGGTGTGACTCAGGGCATCCGGACCCGCCTTGCTGTGGATCTGGCACAGGCGGTTTTCATCGAGGAAGGGGCAGGCGCCCTGTTCGTCGAGCTTTATCTCCCCCCAGCGCTCGTTGCTCTGCTTCACCTTGATGATGTGCAGCTTGCTCAGGGATTTGACCGTGGGGTCGGGGTGGCGCTCGTAGTTGCGGAAGGTCTGCTTGTCGATGCTGATGGTCCAGCTGTGGCAGCAGTTGTCCTCGCAGCGATCGCCGATGCACTGGAACTGTTGAACGAAATGGGGTGTGTAGAGCGAGGCTGCCATGTCGCCATCCGGTAGTGAGAGAGGACGTTTTAAAAGCAATAAGCATGCCGGATGGGGGAGGCGGCGAGCACCCGGGATACCGGAATGCCCGGGAGGGGGCCAGAAGAAAAATATGCGGAGGGAAGATTACATTTCTGCGCGAAAGGGGTCGTCTCTATCTGATGTCAACCTAACGGGCTGCTGTGCAGCGTTTAACTCGAGGAATACATCATGGGCTTGTCCATCCATACCAACTTCGCCTCCCTGACCACCCAGAACCAGCTGAACTCCACCAACAAGATGCTGGGCACCGCCATGCAGCGTCTGGGCACCGGCCTTCGCATCAACTCCGCCGCCGACGACGCGGCCGGTCTGCAGATGGCTACCCGCCTGCAAGCCCAGTCCAACGGCCAGAAGGTCGGTATGCGCAACGCCCAGGATGCCATCTCCATGATGCAGACCGCCGAAGGCGCCATGGACGAGATGACCAACATCGTTCAGCGCATGAAAGATTTGGCCACCCAGGGTGCGAACGGCACTACCAGTACCGAAGACTACACCGCCCTGAACGCCGAGTTCGGCGAACTGACCAAAGAGCTGGGCAATATTGTTAGTAACACCAGCTTTGGTGGCCAGAAGCTGTTGAAGGGTGGTTCGTTTGAGGTTGCCACTGGCGTGACTTTCCAGATTGGTGGCTCTAGCACTGAAACACTGAAGGTTGATGTAGCAACCGCCATGAAGGATCTGACCGGTACTGCAGGAGCTAAGGGTATTGCGGACGCTGATATTGTCGCGGGTATTGATGATCAAACCAAAGCCAGTGACGCGATTACCGCCACAAGCAACCTGCTTGATCAAATTGGTGCTGTCCGTTCTTCCTTCGGTGCCAACATCAACCGTCTGGAGCACACCGTCAACAACCTCTCCAACATGAAAGAGAACACCGACATGGCGAACGGTCGCATCATGGATGCCGACTTCGCTCAGGAGAGCACCAACATGACCAAGAACCAGATGCTGATGCAGGCTGGCATGTCCGTGCTGTCCAACTCCAACCAGATGACCGGCATGGTGACTTCCCTGCTGCGTTGATGCTGGTGGCACCCATCCCCCTGGTGGGTGCCTTTTTCTGTTTCCCCTCCCAGCTCCTCCTGCGCCCTCTTTTTTCATCATATTTTTCACCCGCAGCTCAAGTCTTGCCTCGCACCTGTCGCTTCTCTTCTTCGTAAGGTTATCCGCTGCGGTAGCAGCCTTCTTCGAGGAATAGATCATGGGTTTGTCCATTCATACCAACTTCGCTTCTCTGACCACTCAGAACCAGCTGAACAACACCAACAAGATGTTGGGCACCGCCATGCAGCGCCTGGGTACCGGTCTTCGCATCAACTCCGCCGCCGATGACGCCGCCGGTCTGCAGATGGCCACCCGTCTGCAAGCCCAGTCCAACGGCCAGAAGGTCGGCATGCGCAACGCCCAGGACGCCGTCTCCATGATGCAGACCGCCGAAGGTGCCATGGACGAGATGACCAACATCGTTCAGCGCATGAAAGACCTGGCCACCCAGGGCGCCAACGGCACCGCGAGCGCGGAAGACCGTCTGGCCATGGGCACCGAAATGAAGGAACTGACCGCAGAGCTGAAGAACATCAGCGATAACACCCGTTTTGGTGGTGAGGCTCTGATCGGCGCTGGTGGCAAGTTCGAAGCCGGTACTGTGACTTTCCAGATCGGTGGTACTGCCGCCGAGAAGCTGGATGTGGATGCCAGCACCAATGTTCAGGCTGTCAACACCGCTATCACCACGGCGACCTCCGACCTGGCCACCGCCGATGCCACCGCTCTGGCCTCCACTGCCTTCAATGAGCAGATCACCAAGATGGAAGACGCCCTGGATGCTATCGGTACCGCCCGTTCCCAGTTCGGTGCCAACATCAACCGTCTGGAGCACACCGTCAACAACCTCTCCAACATGAAAGAGAACACTGACATGGCGAACGGCCGCATCATGGATGCCGACTTCGCCCAGGAGAGCACCAACATGACCAAGAACCAGATGCTGATGCAGGCTGGCATGTCCGTGCTGTCCAACTCCAACCAGATGACCGGCATGGTGACCTCCCTGCTGCGTTGATGCGTTGCTGGGCCGCCCTTGGGGGCGGCCCTTGTCTGACAACCGCCTGCCGGTTGGAAAGGATCGGAGCGGTCTTTTCCAACAGGCATGCCACCGAACAAGGGGAGAGAGATGCAAATAGATCCGGCCAGCATGGCGATGCAGCTGGTAGCCGCCGAGCGCCAGAACATGGACAAGCTGCTGAAGACACAGCTGGACAGCGTCAAGGCGCAGCAGAGCGCCATCAGTACCCTCACCACCAAGCTGTCGAGCTTCCAGACTCTGCTCAAGGATCTGAACAAGGCGAGCAGCCTGCAGGCGCAGAAGGCGACCCTGTCCCAGGACGGGATCATGACGGTAACGAGCAATGGCAAGGCCAGCTCGGGCCAGTACAACTTCTTCGTGGAGCAGCTCGCCCAGTCCCATCAGGTCGGCCTTCAGCTCGACAGCGACACGGCGCCGCTGCCCGCGGACGGCGTGCTCTCCCTGACCGTCAAGGGCAAGACCCTCGACATCGATCTGGCGACCCTGCCGGCTGGCGCCACCGCAAAAGATCTGGTCTCCCAGATCAACAATGCCAAGGACAACCCCGGGGTGAAGGCGACCCTGGTGCGTACCGACGGCAAGGTCAGCATGGTGCTGACCAGCAAGGAGAGCGGGGTGGAGAACGCCATCACCCTCAATTACAGCGGCGATGCGGCCAATGCCCTCGGGGTGGCCGTGGCCGGCAAGACCGACATCACCCAGGCGCAGGACGCCAGGCTGCAGATGGGGGGCGACAATCCCCTCACCATCACCTCGTCCAGCAACAAGATAGAGAACGTGGTGGATGGCCTGACCTTCCAGCTGACCAAGGCGCAGAAGGCGGGGGATGCACCGCTGCTGGTGACGGTGGATCAGGACAAGGAGGCGGTCACCGGCTCCCTCAAGAAGTTTGTCGACAGCTACAACGAGCTGGTGGACGAGCTGGCCAAGATGACCTCCAGCGATCCCAAGGCGCCTGGGGCGCTCTCCTCCGACAGCGGGGTGCGCAGTCTCAAGAGCCTGATCGCCCGCAGCGTGCGGGACCTTCCCAACGATCTGACCCTGGGGAGCCTCGGGATCAAGACTGACAAGACAGGCAAACTCTCCTTCAACGAGACCGACTTCAACAAGGCCCTGGAGAAGGACCCCGAACTGCTCGGCAAGGCGCTGATGGGGGACGACGGCCTGCTCAAGCGGATGAGCAACGCGCTCGACCCCTATACCAAGCGGGACGGTGCGCTCAAGGGGCGCAAGACCGGCCTGGAGGCGAACGAGAAGCGGGTCAACGAACGGATGGAGGCGCTGGATCGGCGCATGGATTCCGCGTATAAGCGCTACCTCAACCAGTTCACCACCATGAACCAGATGTTGCAGACCATGGGCGCCCTGTGAGACGGCTTGCCCGTAACACTTTGAATAAGCGAGTTTTTCATGTTTGAACCTCAAGATGGCTATGACGCCTACCAGTTCGCCGCCACCCAGGCCAAGGCGGCGAGCGCCGATCCGCACCAGCTGGTGCTGATGCTGATGGACGGCCTGCTCGACGAGATCGCGAGGGCCGAGGGCCACATCCTGGCCAGGCAATATGAACGCAAGGGGCAGTCCATCAACAAGTGCCTGCAGATCCTGGGGGGGCTCGACAGCGCCCTCGACATGGACAAGGGGGGGGATCTCGCCAACAACCTGCACCGCCTGTATGACTACTGCGGCCAGCGCCTGTTCGAGATCAGCGTGGCGAACGACATGGCGGGGTTTGCGGAAGTGCGCCGCATCCTGCTGGAGTTGAAAGAGGGCTGGGAAGCGATGGCCCGCCACCCCCGCTGATGCGGAAGTTCCTCTTCCTCACATGTCAGGGAAAGTGACTAACGCATTGATATTTCAACCCTACACATCTGGCCTGCTCCTTGCTTGTTGGCAGGGTCGTCTTAATTTGGGGCCATCATCATGTCCATGACAGGGGCCGTGCCGTCCGGTACGGAACGCGAGAGTCGCCAGCGCCAGCTGCTGGGGCTGGGGCGTCTGATTTTACAGCAGGCCCGCGCCGGGCAGTGGGAGGCGGTGCGCCTGGCGGATCATCGCCTGGCCCAGCTCATCGAACTCCTGCGCCAGCAGCCGGCCCTCTGGCAAGCCTTGATGCCGGCCCGGGATCAGGTTCGCCAATGGCACCAGGAGGCCTTCGCGCTCTGCCAGCAGGAAACCGCCCTGCGCAAGCAGGAGTGGGAGTCCCTCTCCCTCAAGCGGGAAGGGCTGCAGGCCTATGACGAGGCGCAGGCATGGGCATGATCCCCTTCCTTGGCACCGATACCCTGCCTCCCTCCGCCTCCACTGGGTTCACCCGCCTCTCCCGCCAGCCCGATGGGCAGGGGGAAGCGTTCCAGCCGCTCGATCTCCCGCAGGACGCCTTGGCCTCTGTGACTCCACTGCTTCCCGCAGGCGAGAACGACGACGAGACGGCTACCAAGGCCAGCGCCAAGGAGAATGCTGAGGGGAGTGCTGAGGCAAGCCCCGAGTCGGCGCCCGATGTCGCCGAGCAGTTGGCCGCCTTTACTCATATGCCAACGCCCTTTGTTCGCCCGGAAGAGGGCGTGCGCCTCTCCCGTCCGTCGGTGGAGCCCGCTCTCCCTGCCACAGGGGAGAGCACACGGGCCGAGCCCGTTTCGCCGACGCTGCGGGCGCTCACCCGCCTCGAACGCCAGGAAGGGGAGAGGATGCCGGCGATACCGGCGATGAGTGCCGCGGGCAGCAAGGAGGCCCACCCCCTGCTGGGCACGGAACTCGCCCTGCGGCTGGCCCAGCCGGCCGGGCAGGGGGAGCGCCCTGTGCTCCCGGCCATCGCCGGTTTGCCCCCCCTGCCCGGTGAGACCGCGCCGGATCGGGAGTTCGCCGCCGTGGATCCCAAAGTCATGGCGGGGCTGCCGACACAACCCGCCCTGGCCAGGAGCGCAGAGTACCAGTGGGCGCCTGCCCGCCTGGCAGACAGCCCGGCCCAATGGGGTCAGCAGCTGGTGGATGTGCTCAAGGACAGGGTCGAGCTGCAGGTGAACCAGAGCATCAAGCAGGCGCACATCCGGCTCGATCCCCCCGAGCTTGGCCGCCTCGAATTGACGGTCAGGGTCGAGGGCGATCGGCTCAACGTGCAGCTCAACGTGACCAACCCGGCGGTGCGCGACGCTCTGATCCAGTCGATGGAGCGGCTGCGCATGAGCCTGGCTCCTCACCACGCCGGCGGCGTCGAGGTGAACGTGGGGCAGGGGGGCGAGCAGGAGCGGGGAGATCGCTGGCAGCAGGACAAGATCCTGGCTGGCCGGCGGCAGTGGCAGGAAGAACGGGATGCATCGAGCGGCGCTGGTCAGGACTGGCTCAATACCCTGGTGTGACATTCAACAATCTGGCTATAGCGAGAGTGATTTCAAATGATGCGGCGTGTCATGAAGTGGATGATGGTGATAGTGATGGCACTGTGCCTGCTGGCGGCGCTGGCCTATGGCGCCTATCTCAAGCGGGATATGGTGGCCGTCTGGCTGGGCCTGGAGGAGGCCAAGCCCGAGTTGAGCAAGACACCGTTGTTCAAGCCGATGGAGCGCTTCGTCATCAGCCTGGAGGGGGACAGAGAGCCCCACTATCTGGTGCTGGAGCTGGCGCTGGTGACCCACAACCCCCAGCAGCTGGAGACGCTCAACGAGCTGACCCCCCTGATCCGCAATGCCATGGTGCAATATTTCAGCCATCGCTCCCATGAGGCGGTGAAGCAGGAGCTGCAGAACATCTCGGCCCTGCAGACCTCTCTGCTCGGCAAGCTGGTGGGAACCCTGGAGGGGTATGGCTACAAGCCCTACCTGGACGAAGTGCTGGTCACCAAGGTGCTGGTGCAGTAGCACATGATGGATGCCGGCTGGGACACCCCCTGTGACCTGACTGCCTCCGCGCCCCGTACCGGCGAGCAGGCGATCCTGAGTCGTTACCTGCCTCTGGTGAAGCGGGCGGCCACCCACCTGCGCAGCCAGGTGAGCGCCTGCTTCGATCAGGAGGACATGGAGCAGGTCGGCATGATGGGCCTGCTGGAGGCCTGGCGCCGTTACGGCAGCGAACCGGATGCCCAGTTCGAGAGCTATGCGTTCAAGCGGGTGCGCGGCGCCATGCTGGATGAGCTGCGGCGCCTCGACTGGCGGCCCCGCCAGCTGCGCCAGCAGGTGCACGGCCACAATCAGGTGCAGCGGGAGCTGTTCAACCGGCTGGGGCGCAACCCGACCGAACAGGAGCTGGCGCAGGCGCTGGATTGCTCCGTCGAGGAGGTGCGCCAGCTCGCCTATGCCAGCCAGGCCGAGGCGCTGCAGAGTCTGGAGGAGTGGCTGGAGAACGGCGGCAGGGCGCCGGCGTCGGAGTCCGACGATCAGGATCTGGCCATGACCCTCAGCAAGGTGCTCGGCACCCTGGACAAGCGTGAGCAGTTGCTGCTCTCCCTCTATTACCAGCAGGAATTGAACATGAAGGAGATCGCCCTGGTGCTCGGACTGACCGAGTCGCGGGTATGTCAGCTCCACAAGCAGTGCGTCCTTCAGCTCAAGCAGCATTTGGTCGACTCCATTTAGTAGTGCCTCTCCCCGCGGGGGGAGTCTTCGTGATTTCTGCGGGAGCATCCATGCAAAAACAGATTGGTCTTGGTGTCATTTTCGTTTGTGTGATCGGCGGGTTCATGATGGCCGGGGGGCGGCCCATCGCCCTGTGGCAGCCTGCCGAACTCATCATCATCATTGGTGCCGCCGTCGGCTCCATGTTCCTCGGCAACTCCAAGGAGGTGATGCATGAAATGTGGCGCCAGATGAAGCTTTGCTTCAAGTCCAACAAAGACGAGAAGGAGATCTATCGCGAGCTGCTGACCCTGATGCATCAACTGCTGGAAGAGACCCGCAACAAGGGGATGAAGGCGCTGGACGAACACGTGGAGAACCCGCAGCAGAGCTCCGTCTTCCTGATGTATCCCCAGGTGTCGGAAGATCCGCAACTGCTCGGTTTCATCATCGACAACCTGCGTCTGCTGGGCATGGGCAAGATCACCCCCCATGAGCTGGACACCATACTGGAGCAGGAGATCATGGCCATCGAAGAGGACATGCTCAAGCCCTCCCATGCCCTGCACAAGACGGGGGAAGCCTGCCCCGGGTTCGGGATCCTCGCGGCCGTGATGGGGATCATCATCACCATGCAGCAGCTCGACGGCCCCCTCAGCAACATCGGTGTGCACGTGGCGGCCGCTCTGGTCGGCACCTTCATCGGCATCTTCCTCTGCTACTGCCTGCTGGAACCCATCAGCAACGCCATGGAGGAGATGGTCAAGCGCCGCATCGGCATGCTGATGTGCATCAAGTCGATCCTGATTGCTCAGCTGCGGGGCAAGACGCCGCTGCTCTCCGTCGACTCGGGCCGCAAGATGCTGGAGCCTGACGTGAAACCCAGCTTCCTCGAACTGGAAGACTGGGTGACCAACAGGGCCATGTGATGCGCAACCACGAGCAGATCATCATCAAGCGCCAGCAGCGGCGCAGCAGTGGTCCCAAGGGGGGAGGAGCGTGGAAGGTTGCCTTCGCCGACTTCACTCTGGCCATGATGGCGTTTTTCATGGTGCTCTGGATCCTGGCGGTCTCCAGCCAGGAAGAGCGCGATGTGGTGGCGAGCCGCCTGCGCGACTACAGCATCATGGACAGCGAGGCAAACCCCTTCGACATCCGCAACAGCCCCTATCCGGTGGATCTGGGAGGCAATCCTTCCGTGCTGGAGGAGCTGAGCCCCCAGTTCGTGGAGGAGGGGCAGCGGATGCCCAGACACATGGAGCGGGATCGCAGCATCTTCACCGACGGCGCCAAGGGCAGCTACGAGAGTCTGCTGGTGGGCAAGATCGAAGGGGAGATGCAGATGCGGCAGCTGGCCGGTTTCATCGGATCCATGGCGGACCAGATGCAGGCCAGGAACAACCTGGAGCTGCAACTGGTGCCACAGGGGCTTCGCATCCTGATCCGCGATGATGACGATCGCGAGATGTACAGCCGCGGCAGCGCCCGCATCAGTCCCTACTTCCGCCATCTGCTGATGGCGCTGGCCCCTATCTTCCAGCGTGTGGAGAACCGGGTCATGATCTCCGGCCACACCGACAGTACCCCCTTCGCGGGGGAGAACTACAGCAACTGGGAGCTCTCCTCCGATCGCGCCATGATGGCGCGGCGCGTCCTGCTTGCCGGCGGCATGCCCCCCGAGCGGGTGGGCCAGGTGGTCGCCATGTCGGACACCATGCTGGACAACACCGCCGATCCCCGGGGCAGCCAGAATCGCCGCATCGAGCTGCTGGTGATGACGACCCAGGCGGAGAAGAGCCTGGAGCAGCTGTTCAGCGCCCAAACCCAAGCCGCCACCCGGCAAGCCAAGGATGCCACTGCCCATGGAAACCCCTGATCCCGATCTGCCCCCCGTGACCCCGTTCAACGATCCCAGGCGCAAGGTACCCCGCTGGTATCTGCACGACGGCAGCACGCCCCTGGAGTCCCAGAGCTGCGGCATTGCGGCCCGGCTCATGGTGTCCGGTCTGCTCTTCGACAAGCACATCGGCCGGGCGGTGATCAAGGACATCGGGCCTGGCGGGGTCGGTTTTCTGGCCCCCGCCCGCTTCGTCCTGCCCGATACCGTCAGCCTGTCACTGCTACCCCGAATCGTGCTGGCTTGTCACATCACCCACCGCCGGGCCATCGGCCAGTACCTCAGCTTCTATGGCGCGCGCTGGGCCGATCCGGCCATCGATCTCGCCCCCGTGCTCAGCCACTGGCGCCACTGTTTCATGGCGCCAGCAGAGGGCGGGTCTGCTCCAGCCCCAGCGGATCCGGCATCCGCTCCAGCCTGATCCCCCCCCGCCCCATGTCCAGCCCCCTGGCCGGTTGCAGCAGCAGGGGGTCGTGCAGGCTCTCCAGCGACACGGCCTGAGCCAGCAGAGGCCGTCCTTCCGGTTTGCTGCGGGCTGGCGCCTTGCCCCCGCCATAGACAATGGGGCAGTCGCTCACGCTCTGGGCGTCGGGCAGGCGCCAGGCGGGGTTCCAGCGGCTCGCCTCGTTCATGGAGACACCCCTGGCCATGGCCCAGCTCAGCAGGGAGCAGTCGCCCGGCTGCCGCCATACCTGAATGCTCTCCCCCGCCTGCCAGGATGGCAGTACGAAGCCGTGCTGCGCCGCCCTGTCCAGCAACTGGGAGAGGGCGATGAAACGTGCCACGTAGAGGCGCGTCTCCGTGGGCAGTTGCAGCGCCCACAGATTGCGTGTCCCGCCATGGAGTACCGCCTTAAGCACTCGTCCTTCTCCCGCGTTATAGGCCGCCAGCGCCAGCAGCCAGTCCTGCCCGAAGAATTGATGCAGCCAGCCGAGATAGGTGAGGGCGGCCTCCGTCGCCAAAGGCAGGGAATAGCGGCCGTCGAAGCCGGGCGTCATGGGGATGGAGAAGCGGGCGGCGGTATCGGGCATCAGCTGCCAGGGCCCGGCGGCGCCGGCGGAAGAGACCACGTCCAGCCGGTAGCTGCTCTCGATCAGGGGGAGCAGCGCCAGCATGGTGGGCAGCTTGCGTGTGCGCACCTGTTGTTCCACCCAGCGGATCATGGGTTGGGACTCGGTGAGGCGCTGTTGCAGGTGGCGGCGTTGTTGCAGCAGGTAGCGGCTCTGCTGGCTGACCAGCTCGGCACCGGGACCGGCAAGGGGGGTGGGAAAACCTGCCTGCCAGTGATAATTATCGTAGGAGTAGCAAACGGTACTGGTCAGCAGCGATAACCAGGGTAGAAAGCCACGGGATAATTTTGCAAGGAAGGACATTGCCTGGCGGGAAAATGATAAAAACACGATGTATCTCAACAGTTTTTGACAATATCTGTCGACTGTTCATGTGGTATCCAGGACGTGATAAGCATGATAACACGAGTAAAAAAGACCCCAAAGGCGGGCAGGGCGATTCAGAAATTTCTGCTTTATCTGATCCTCGTTAATTTTGGTTTGATGTGGCTCTATGTCGTCTATGCCGACGAGCTGACATTTGGTGCCAACCTTCTGCTGACTTTTCTTCTCATCCTCTATAACCTGCTGCTCTGCCAGCTCGTAGTGCTGCGTGCCAGGCGGGCGGGAGATGGCTATATCATCTATCCCGTGGTGGGCGTGAGCATTATCCTGTGCGCCGTCGTGCTGTTTCGTTTCATCATTTCCCCCTGAAATCGATTAATTAAGAGCGGCACCTGACGGGATGGATTTAATTCAACCGTGAATAACTTGTGAAAAATCAATTCATTTAATCGGTACACTCCCCAGGCTGCGTCAATATGTTCCCCATGCCAGAGATCCTTGCTTGAAAAGCCCCCTGCTCGTCCTTAAACTTCATGGTGGAGAAAAGTGGATCAAAGTGGTTTTATCGGGCGGTTCGCCCTCATAACTCACCTTTCGGGGACGGCAATTTGTTGCGTGGCGCTCACGCCATCAGCCTCGACAACAAGGGGCGGTTGGCGATTCCGACCAAATATCGAGACTGGCTGCGCGACGAATGCGACGGCCAGCTGGTCTGTACCATCGACATCGCCCATCCCTGTCTGCTGCTGTATCCCCTGAATGAATGGGAAGAGATAGAGCGCAAGCTCAAGACGCTTTCCAGTACCAACCCGGCGGAGCGCCGCCTGCAGCGCCTGCTGCTCGGTCATGCGACCGAGTGCGAGCTGGACGGCAACGGCCGTCTGCTGCTCAGCCAGCCGCTGCGCAGCCATGCGGGGCTGGACAAGAAAATCATGCTGGTGGGCCAGCTCAACAAGTTTGAGTTGTGGGATGAAGCCCGCTGGCAACAACAGATCAATGACGACATCCTGGGCCTGCCCGAGGACGACTGGGCAAGTTCACCACGACTACAGGATTTTTCTTTATAAATGACCCAAGCCGCTGAACATATCACAGTGCTGTTGCACGAAGCCGTCGAAGGGCTGGCCATCAAGCCGGACGGTGTCTACGTCGACGGTACCTTTGGCCGGGGTGGTCACTCTCGTCTCATTCTCCAGCATCTGGGCCCGAGCGGGCGCCTGATAGCCATCGATCGGGATCCCCAGGCCATCGCCGAGGCGGCCAAGATCCAGGATCCCCGCTTCGAGATCGTGCACGGGCCGTTTTCCGGTATCACCCGCTATCTGACCGAGCGCGGCCTGCTGGGCAAGGTCGACGGCTTCCTGCTGGATCTGGGTGTCTCCTCCCCCCAGCTGGACGATGCCGAACGCGGCTTCAGCTTCATGAAGGACGGTCCGCTCGACATGCGGATGGACCCCACCTCCGGCCAGAGCGCCGCCGAGTGGCTGGCCCGTGCCGACGTGGATGACATCGCCTGGGTATTGAAGACCTTCGGCGAGGAGCGCTTCGCCAAGAAGATTGCCCGCGCCATCGTGCACGACCGGGTCACAGAGCCTTATGTGCGCACCCGCCAGCTGGCGGAGATGATCGCCCGGGTCAACCCCAGCAAGGAGAAGGGCAAGCACGCGGCGACCCGCAGCTTCCAGGCCATCCGCATCTACATCAACAGCGAGCTGGACGAGATCGAAACGGCCCTCAACGGCGCCCTAGACGTGCTGGCGCCCCATGGTCGCCTCTCCGTCATCAGCTTCCACTCCCTGGAAGACAGGCTGGTGAAGCATTTCATCCGCAAGCACGAGAAGGGACCTGAGGTACCGCACGGTATCCCGCTGACCGAGGCCCAGCTGGCCGGCGGTCGCAAGCTCAAGTCGGTCGGCAAGGCGCTCAAGCCTTCCGAGCACGAGGTCAATGAAAACACCCGGTCCCGCAGCTCGGTGCTGCGGGTCGCAGAGCGTCTTGCGGAGTAAGCGATGAGCGATGTGCGCGTTCACCTCGCCAGGGAGATCGTTGCGGATCTCTGGCGCCACAAGTTGCAGGTCCTGTTGACCATCGCCGTGCTGGTGACCGCTTTCGCGGTGATCCTGGTGACCAACATGACCCGGGGACTGACGGCCAAGCAGAACGACCTGATGGCGGAAGAGGACAGGCTCAACATCGAGTGGCGGCACCTCCTGCTGGAGCAGGGCACCCTGGCCGAGCACTCCCGGGTGGCGAGCCTGGCCATGGACAAGCTGCAGATGGCCCGTCCCCTGGTGACCACCGAGAAGGTAATTACACAACCATGACACGCAAGGCCGCCACCAAGGCTCCGGCAAAGGACAAAGCCAAGGCGAAAGCACCCTCACTCTACCCGTGGCGCTTTCGTACCCTGGTTTTCTTCATCGGCATCGCATTTGCGGGGTTGATCCTGCGGCTGGCCTGGATCCAGGTGATCGATCCGGACAGACTGCGTCAGGAGGGGGACATGCGCTCCCTGCGTACCACCTCCACCCAGGCGGTGCGCGGCATGATCACGGATCGCAACGGCGAGCAGCTGGCGGTTTCCGTGCCGGTCGAGGCCGTCTGGGCCGATCCCAAGACAGTGCACGAGTCCGGTGCCATCCACAACGAGCGCGCCTGGCTGGCGCTCTCCGCCGTGCTCAAACTCGACATCAACACCCTCAAGCACCGCATCGCCAACCCGAGCAAGCGCTTCGTCTACCTGCAACGCCAGGTGACGCCGGCGGTGGCGGAATACATCAAGGGTCTCAAGCTCGGCGGCATCTATCTGCGCCCCGAAGCGCGTCGTTTCTATCCGACCGGCGAGATCAGCGCCCACCTGGTGGGGGTGACCAACATCGACGGCAGCGGCATCGAGGGGATCGAGCGCAGCTACAACGAGTGGCTGACCGCGACCCCGGGCGAGATGCGGGTGCGCAAGGATCGCCAGGGCCGGGTCATCGAGCGGCTCGGGTTGGTGAAAGAGGGCAAGCACGCCAACGATCTGCAACTGAGCATCGATCAGCGGGTACAGGCGCTGGCCTATCGCGCCCTCAAGCGGGCCACCGACGAGAACAAGGCAACCTCCGGCTCCATGGTGATGCTGGACGTGAAGACCGGAGAGGTGCTCGCCATGGTCAACACCCCCTCCTACAACCCGAACAACCGCGGCCAGTACCAGAGCTTCCGGGTACGCAACCGGGTGGTGACCGATACCTATGAGCCGGGCTCCACCATCAAACCCCTGATTCTGCTGAGCGGATTGCAGGCAGGCGTCACCAGCTGGAAAGACTTCATCCCGGGCGGCCCGCTCTTTATCGGGGCCAAGCAGATCCGTGACGTGAGTATCCACAAGGCGACCAACCTCTACGACATCCTGCGCTACTCCTCCAACATCGGCATGTCGCGCATCGCGCTGCGGATGCCCGCCCAGGAGATGATCAACACCCTCAGCATGGTGGGCTTCGGGATGGACACCGGCAGCGGTCTGATGGGGGAGAGCAGCGGCATGCTGCCCCAGCGTCGCCGCTGGTCCGATATCGAACGGGCCACCCTGTCGTTCGGCTATGGTCTGCGGGTCACCCCGCTGCAGCTGGCGTCCGCCTACGCCACCCTGGCCAACAAGGGCAAGCGGGTGCCGCTCTCCATCATCAAGGTGACCAAGCCGCCCAAGGGTGAGCAGGTCATCGATCACAACAACGCCGCCGCCATGCTGCAGGCGCTGGAGTACGTGGTCAGCAACGCCATTCCCAAGGCCCAGATCCCGGGCTACCGTGTCGGTGGCAAGAGTGGTACCGCCAAGGTCGCCGTGGCAGGCGGTTACGGCAAGGATTACATGGCCTGGTTTGCCGGCTTCGCGCCGGCCAGCAACCCCCGCTTCGTCATGGTGGTGGTGATCAACGAACCCAAGGGCAATGCCTATTACGGCGGCGCCGTCGCGACCCCGCCGTTTGCCGAGGCCATGGGGGGCGTGCTGCAGCTATTCAACATCCGCCCCGATGCGATTCCGCCCGAGGTGCCCGCCAAGCTTGCCCGCACGGAGGCCGCCAATGGCGCACCACGTACCTGATCGACACGGGATAGTTTCCGTCTCCCCCGGCGCGACCGGGGAGCTTTTCATGGCGCTGCGTTTCGTGTGCGCCCGCATTCCCGTTTTCCCGGAGGCTTTCCATGCCAGCCCGCGCACTTGATCAACTGATGAGCCAGGTCGGCATCGATGCCCCGGCGCTTCCCCTCACCGACCTTCAGCTGGACAGCCGGCGGGTCGGGCCCGGGTCCCTCTTCGTGGCCATCCGCGGGCATCAGGTGGATGGCAGGCGTTTCATCGAACAGGCGGTGGCTCAGGGAGCGACCGCCGTGCTGTTTGAGGAGGACGGCGAATTCGTCGCCCCTCCGGTTCCGGTCCCCTGCATCGGCATGGTGGATCTGCCGGCCCGTCTCTCCGAGCTGGCCGGGTATTTCTACGACCAGCCGGCGAGCAAACTGCAGCTGGTGGGCATCACGGGCACCAACGGCAAGAGCACCACGGCCCTGCTGGTGGCGAACTGGCGCACCCTGCTGGGGGGCAAGGCCGGGGTCATGGGCACCATAGGCAACGGCTTGTTCGGCTCTCTCATCGAAGCGGAGAACACCACCGGCAGCGCCGTCCAGGTGCAGGCCAATCTGGCCGCGCTGCAAGCGCAGGGAGCGGATCTGGTGGCGATGGAGGTCTCCAGCCACGGTCTGGTGCAGCACCGCGTCGCCGCCCTGCCGTTTTCTGCCGCCGTGTTCACCAACCTGAGCCGGGATCACCTGGACTATCACGGCACCATGGAGGCCTATGCCGCCGCCAAGGAGGAGCTGCTGAAACTGGTGGACGAGCCTTGCGCCGTCATCAATGCCGATGACCGGCTGGGGAGGGAGTGGCTGGCGGCCTATCCGACCGCGGTGGCCTTCAGCGTGCATGGCCCGATTGAAAACCATATTGGGCGACAGCTGACGGCGCAGGATCCCCACTTCCACCAACAAGGTTTTGACACGCGCATTAACTCCAGTTGGGGGAATGGTGTATTATCCGCCCCCTTGCTCGGCCGCTTCAACGTCAGCAATGTGCTGGGTGCCATGGGGGCCATGCTGGTGCTCGGATATGACTTCGACACCCTGCTGGCCACAGCGCCGCAGCTGCAGCCGGTCACCGGCCGCATGGAGTGCTTCGGCGGTGGCAAGGCGCCGCTCGCCGTGGTCGATTATGCCCATACCCCGGACGCGCTGGAGAAGGCACTGCAGGCCCTGCGGGTACATTGCCACGGTCGCCTCTGGTGCCTGGTGGGATGCGGCGGCGATCGGGATCGTGGCAAGCGTCCCATGATGGCTGCCATGGCGGAGCTGCATGCGGACTGCGTGATCCTGACCGACGACAATCCCCGTACCGAGGAGCCGGCCCGGATCATGGCCGACATGGTGGCGGGGCTTCGCGATCCCGGCGCCGTGCAGATAGAGCACGACAGGGTCAAGGCGATCCGGCTGGCGCTGAGTCAGGCGAGCAAAGAGGACATCATCCTGGTGGCCGGCAAAGGCCACGAGGATTATCAGATCATTGGAACCGACAAGCGGCACTACAGCGACCGGGAAACCGTCGCGGCCGCCTTGCACACATTAATGGAGTCATTCAAATGATGACCCTCAGGCTTGCCGACCTGGCGCAGGTGCTCGATGCCCGCCTGATCGGGGGCGACCACGAGATCACGGCGGTCAGTACCGACACCCGTACCCTGGGCGAAGGGGCGCTGTTTGTCGCCCTGCGCGGCGAGCGTTTCGACGCCCACGATTTCTGCGACCAGGCCGTCGCCGCTGGCGCCTCCGCCCTGCTGGTGGAGCGCGAGCTGCCGCTGGCCATCCCGCAACTGGTGGTGGCCGACACCCTCAAGGGGCTGGGTCGCCTCGGCCGTCTGGTGCGCGAGCGCATCAATCCCAAGGTGCTGGCCATCACCGGCAGCTGCGGCAAGACCACGGTGAAGGAGATGGCGACCGCCATCCTGCGCCACGAAGGGGAGGTGCTGGCCACCGCCGGCAACTTCAACAACGAGGTGGGGGTGCCGCTCACCCTGCTGCGCCTGGAACCGCAACACCAGTTTGCGGTGATGGAGCTGGGGGCCAACCATCCGGGCGAGATAGCCTGGACCACGTCTCTGGCCAAACCCGATGCCGCCCTCATCAACAACGTGGCAGCCGCCCACCTGGAGGGCTTCGGCTCCCTGGAAGGGGTGTTCCACGCCAAGAGCGAGATCTTCGAGGGGCTGGGCGAGGGCGGCAGCGCCATCGTCAACGCCGACAACGAATTCTGGCCGCAGTGGCAGGCGAAGGGCCTGAGCTGCGCCTTCTCCATCGACGACCAGAGCCAGCCGTTCCATGGCCGTGACGTCGTGATAAATGCACAGGGTTGTGCCGAATTCGTGATGGTGACGCCCCAGGGCGACGTGAGCCTGACCCTGGCCATCCCGGGGCGCCACAACGTGGCGAACGCCCTGGCCGCCGCGGCCGGTTGTCTGGCGCTCGGCGCCTCGCTCGCCTCCGTCAAGGCGGGGCTGGAGCAGATGGCCCCGGTCAAGGGACGCTTCTGTGTGCAACGCTGGGGTGGCCTCACCCTGGTGGACGACACCTACAACGCCAGCGTGGAGTCCGTGCTGGCGGGCATCGACGCCCTGACCGCCATGGGCGGCTACAAGGTGCTGGTGTTCGGTGACATGAAGGAGCTGGGTGAGGAGTCCGCCGCGCAGCATGCCCGGGTCGGTCGCCACGCTCACGAGCGCGGCCTCGACGCCGTGCTGACCGTAGGGGAACAGAGTCGCCACACCGCAGATGCCGCGGCTGGCCGACATTTCGATAACAAGGCGTCGTTGTTTGAAGTGCTTGCGCAAATGATAGAGACACATCAGGAAATTTCGATTCTGGTCAAGGGGGCCCGCGGCTCCCGCATGGAAGATATCGTCAAGATGGTCGCTGACCGTCAGGAGTCGGCCACATGCTAGTCTGGCTGGCGGAACTGCTCACCCCGCACTTCACCTTCTTCAACGTCTTCTCCTACCTGACGTTTCGCGCCATCCTGTCGATCATCACCGGCTTGGTGGTGGCACTCTGGATGGGGCCGCGCCTCATCCGCCGCCTGCAGATCCTCAAATTCGGCCAGGTGATCCGCAATGACGGTCCCGAATCGCACCTGAGCAAAAAGGGCACCCCGACCATGGGTGGCCTGATGATCATCGCCGCCATCTTCATCTCTGTGCTGCTCTGGTGCCGCCTCGACAACCCTTATGTCTGGCTGGTGCTGTTCGTGCTGGGTGCCTACGGCGCCATCGGCTTTGCCGATGACTACCTCAAGGTGGTGCGCAAGAACACCGACGGCCTGATCGCCCGCTGGAAATACTTCTGGCAATCCGCTGTTGCGCTGGGGGTGGCCGTGTTCCTGTACGCCACCGCCACTCACGACGGTCAGACCCAGCTGGTGGTGCCCTTCCTCAAGGACGTGATGCCGCAACTCGGTCTGATGTTCATCGTACTGACCTACTTCGTCATCGTCGGTACCTCCAATGCGGTCAACCTGACCGATGGTCTCGATGGCCTGGCCATCATGCCGACCGTGATGGTGGCGGGGGGCTTCGCCTTCATCGCCTGGGCAACCGGCAACGTCAACTTCGCGAACTACCTGCACATCCCCTATGTGCCCTACACCTCCGAGCTGGTGATCGTCTGTACCGCCATCGTCGGGGCGGGTCTGGGCTTCCTCTGGTTCAACACCTATCCGGCCCAGGTCTTTATGGGGGATGTAGGATCGTTGGCATTGGGTGGCGCGCTCGGCACCATAGCCGTGCTGGTGCGCCAGGAGTTCCTGCTGGTGATCATGGGGGGCGTCTTCGTGATGGAGACCGTCTCGGTGATCCTGCAGGTGGGTTCCTACAAGCTGCGCGGCGTGCGCATCTTCCGCATGGCCCCCATCCATCACCACTATGAGAAGAAGGGCTGGCCGGAGCCGCGCGTCATCGTGCGCTTCTGGATCATCACCCTCATGCTGGTGCTGCTCGGCCTCGCCACCCTGAAGGTGAGGTAAGCCATGGTCATCATCATCGGACTCGGCAAAACCGGACTCTCCTGCGTCGACTACTTCCTCGGCCGTGGCGTCACGCCCCTGGTGATGGACACCCGTGCCAACCCGCCAGGCAAGGATCAGCTGCCCCCCGAGGTGGAGCTCATTCACGGGCTGGACGCAGAGCGGCTCCTGCAGGCGCACATGATAGTGGCGAGCCCTGGCATCGCCCTGGCGACCCCGGAGCTGAAGGCGGCCGCCGAGCGTGGCGTGCAGATTGTCGGCGACATCGAATTGTTCGTGCGCGAGACCCAGGTGCCCGTCATCGCCATCACCGGCTCCAACGGCAAGAGCACGGTGACCACCCTTGTGGGCGAGATGATCGCCGAGGCCGGCCTCAAGGTCGGTGTGGGCGGCAATATCGGCACGCCGGCGCTGGATCTGCTCAAGCAGCCGATGGAGCTCTGCGTGCTGGAGCTTTCCAGCTTCCAGCTGGAAACCACCCACAGTCTGCGTGCCGCCGCCTCCGTGGTATTGAACCTCAGTGAAGATCATATGGATCGCTATCAGGGCATGGCCGACTACCGCGCCGCCAAGATGGAGATCCATCAGCACTCCCAGCACATCCTGGTGAATCGGGACGATCCCCAGACCCTGCCCGATGTGGGCCAGGTGTGGCAGAGCTTCGGCCTGGACTGCAACGGTTATGGCCGCTGCGAGCTGGGGGGCCGCCACTGGCTGACCCTGCACGGCGAGCCTCTGCTGGCGGTGGACGAGATGAAGATCGTCGGCGCCCACAATCAGGCCAACGCCCTGGCGGCCATGGCTCTGTGCGACGCGGTGGGCATTCCCCGCGAGCCCCAGCTCGCGGTGCTGCGCCGCTTCGAGGGCCTGCCCCACCGTGCCCGTTTCGTGCGGGAGGTGAACGGGGTGCGCTGGATCAACGACTCCAAGGCCACCAACGTGGGGGCTACCCTGGCTGCCGTGGCCGGGGTGCGCGAAGCGGTGAAGGGGCGTCTGCTGCTGCTGGCCGGTGGCCAGGGCAAGGGGCAGGACTTCGGCCCGGTGCAGGCGCTGCTCGGCAACCAGATCGATCACATGTACTGCTTCGGTCAGGACGCCGAGGTGCTGCTGGCCCTGGGCGAACAGACCGAGATGGTTGCCGATCTCGACGCCGCCGTCGCCAAGGCGGCGGCGGATGCCCGGCCCGGTGACTGGGTGCTGCTGGCCCCGGCCTGCGCCAGCCTGGATCAATTCAAGTCCTTCGAAGCGCGCGGCGATCGCTTTACCGAACTGGTGATGGGGTTATGAACGCCCTTCGCGTGGTCGCAGGCTTCCTGCAGCGCTGGTTGCTACCGGCGCGCCCCGCCGGTCTCTACGATCGACAGTTGGTCGTGCTGGCACTCGCGCTCATGGGGGTCGGGCTGGTCATCGTGGCATCTGCCTCCATCCCCGAGGGGATCGCCTTGGGGGATGACCCCTTCATGTTCGTGAAGCGTCACGGGATGTTCCTGGTGATGGCGCTCTGCATCTCCTGGTTCGTGCTGCAGGTGCCCATGGCACGCTGGCAGCAGTACAACGGCCCCATGCTGCTGCTCGCCATCGTGTTGCTGGTGATGGTGCTGCTGGTCGGTCGCAGCGTCAACGGCTCGGTACGCTGGCTGCCGCTCGGCCCCTTCAACCTGCAGCCTGCCGAGTTCGGCAAGCTGGCGCTGTTCGTCTACCTGGCGGGCTACCTGGTGCGCCGCCAGAGCGAGGTGCGCGAGCGCTTCATCGGCTTCATCAAGCCGATGGCGGTGCTGTTCGTGGTGGCCATCCTGCTGCTGGCCCAGCCGGATCTCGGCTCCGTGGTGGTGATGTTCGTGACGTCGCTGGGCATGCTGTTCCTGGCCGGTGCTCGCCTGGTGCAGTTCATCGGTCTCATCCTGGTGGGGGTGAGCGCCGTGGTGACCCTGATCATCGCCGAACCTTACCGTATGCGGCGGGTGACCTCCTTCCTCGACCCCTGGGCCGATCCGTTCGGCAGCGGTTATCAGCTGACCCAGTCCCTGATGGCGTTTGGTCGCGGTAGCTGGTTCGGCGAGGGGCTCGGCAACTCCATCCAGAAGATGGAGTACCTGCCGGAAGCCCACACCGACTTCGTGTTTGCGATCCTGGGGGAAGAGCTGGGGTATGTGGGCGTGCTTGGCGCACTCTTCCTCATCTTTGCGCTCTCGGTCAAGGCGCTCAAGCTGGGTCACCAGGCGCTGGTGGCCGAGCGACTCTATGAAGGTTATCTGGCCATCGGCGTCGGCATCTGGTTCAGCTTCCAGACCTTCGTCAACGTCGGCGCCGCCAGCGGCATGATGCCCACCAAGGGGCTGACCCTGCCCCTGGTCAGTTATGGTGGCTCCAGTCTCATCATCATGATGGTGGCGGTGAGCATGTTGATCCGTATCGATTTCGAGTTGCGCCAGGCCAGTGCCCAGGCGCGTGTGCGGGAGGTTTCGTGAGCAAGACGTTACTGGTGATGGCGGGTGGTACCGGGGGCCATGTGTTCCCCGGTCTGGCCGTTGCCGATCGCCTCAAGGCCCAGGGCTGGACCATTCACTGGCTCGGCACCGCCGACCGGATGGAGGCGGAGCTGGTGCCCGCCCACGGCTACCCCATCTCCTTCATCGACATCCAGGGGGTGCGTGGCAACGGCATCAAGCGCCTGCTGGCAGCCCCCTATCGCATCGTCAAATCCGTGCTGCAGGCCCGCCAGGTGCTCAAGACCATCCAGCCCGACGTGGTGCTCGGCATGGGGGGCTTTGCCTCCGGCCCGGGTGGCGTGGCCGCCTGGCTCGCCGGTATTCCGCTGCTGCTGCACGAGCAGAACGCGGCGGCCGGCATGACCAACAAGTTGCTGGCCCGCCTCGCCAAGCGCGTGCTGATGGCCTTCCCGGGTGCCTTCGCCCCGAGCGCCCGCACCGCCGTGGTGGGTAACCCGGTGCGCCCCGAGGTGGTTTCCCTGCCGGATCCGCAACTGCGCAGCAGTGCAGAACCGCTGCGCCTGCTGATCGTCGGCGGCAGTCTGGGGGCCCGGGTGCTCAACGAACAGGTGCCGCCCGCAGTCGCCGCCGCCGGTGTGCCCATCGCGGTGCGCCACCAGTGCGGCAAGGGCAATGGCGAGGCCGTCTCCGCCGCCTATGCCCAGCACGGCCTCGATGCCGAGGTGAGCGAATTTATCAAGGACATGGCGGACGCCTATGCCTGGGCCGACCTGGTGGTCTGTCGGGCCGGGGCCCTGACCGTGTCCGAAGTGGCCGCCGCCGGGGTGGCTGCCATCTTCGTTCCGCTGCCCCACGCGGTGGACGATCACCAGACCCGCAACGCCCTGACCCTGGTCGACGGCGGTGCGGCCGAGTTCCTGCCCCAGTCCGAGCTGACGCCGGCCGCCCTGGCGGCCCGTCTCTCCTGGCTCGCCGGGCGCAGGGAGACGCTGCTGAACATGGCCCAGGCCGCGCGCCGCGTCGCCATCACGGACGCGGCCGAGCGGGTGGCTGACGAATGCAAGCGGCTCGCGACAAGGTGAGCCAAACGAGATTGACGGACGGGGTGCTGGCCAAGGCCGCGTACCCTCTCCTCGAATACATGTGTCACCGAATGAAAGTGGCTTGTGGCCGCGAATTGAGAAAGAACTATGACCAAGGTTGAACTGGCAAAACTGCGTACCGTTATCCCTGAAATGCGCCGCGTGCGTCGCATCCACTTTATCGGCATCGGTGGAGCCGGTATGGGCGGTATTGCCGAGGTGCTTGCCAACGAGGGGTATCAGGTGACTGGTTCCGATCTGGCTCGTAATGCGGTCACCGAACGCCTGGCCTCCCTGGGGGCCCACATCTTCGTCGGTCACAGTGCCGAGCACGTCGACGGCGCCAGCGTGGTGGTGGTCTCCACCGCCATCAAACAGGACAACCCCGAGCTGGTGGCTGCCCGCGAGCTGCGCATCCCCGTGGTGCGCCGCGCCGAGATGCTGGCCGAGCTGATGCGCTTCCGCCATGGCATCGCCATCGCCGGCACCCACGGCAAGACCACCACCACCAGTCTGGTGGCGAGCATCTATGCCGAAGCGGACCGGGATCCGACCTTCGTCATCGGGGGCCTGCTCAACAGCGCCGGCACCAATGCGCGCCTGGGGAGCAGCCGCTACCTGATCGCCGAGGCGGACGAGAGCGACGCCTCCTTCCTGCATCTGCAGCCCATGGTCTCCATCGTGACCAATATCGAAGCGGATCACATGGACACCTACGGCGGTGACTTCTCCAAGCTGAAGGCCACCTTCATCGACTTCCTGCACAACCTGCCGTTCTACGGGCTGGCCGTGGTGTGCGTGGACGACCCCGTGATCCGCGGCATGCTGCCGGAGATCGCCCGCCCGACCATCACCTATGGCCTGAGTGATGACGCCGATGTCCAGGTGCTGGATTTTGTGCAGACCAGCAACCGCAGCCGCTTCCGGGTGCGTCGCGCTGGCGCGGGCGAGCTGGAGGTGACCCTGAATCTGCCGGGTATTCACAATGCCCTCAACGCTGCTGCCGCCATCGCGGTCGCGACCGAGGATGGCATCGGTGACGAGGCCATCATCCAGGCGCTCGCCAAGTTTGAAGGGGTGGGTCGCCGCTTCCAGCAATACGGCGAGTTCGAGACCGGCCGCGGCAAGGCCATGCTGGTGGACGACTACGGCCACCACCCGAGCGAGGTCAAGGTCACCATCAACGCCGCCCGTGCCGGCTGGCCCGAGAAGCGCCTGGTGATGGTGTTCCAGCCCCACCGTTACAGCCGGACCCGGGATCTCTATGAAGATTTCGCCGATGTGCTCTCCAAGGTGGACGTGCTGGTGATGCTGGAGGTCTATGCCGCCGGTGAAGAGCCGATCCCGGGTGCCGATGGCCGCGCTCTGTGCCGCACCATCCGTTCCCGTGGCACCCTGGAGCCCATCTTTGTCGCAACGCCTGACGACGTGCCGGCGGTGCTGGCTGACCTGATTGGCGAGGGGGATCTGGTGCTGACCCAGGGGGCGGGGAACGTCGGGGCGCTTGCCCGTCGTCTCGGCGAGATGAAATTGAGCGTGGATAGCATGAAATCCGGTGCCTGAGGGCCCAATGAGTATTTTGACCGCCAAGCCGAGGCCTATATAATGGCGAACCGGCCTGCAAGTGGCCGGCACGGCGCGTTAAACGGGGATCGATCGGGTGGAGGCAAGGGCACAAGGGCGCACCAAGGGAGGCTTCATCGCCGGGGTGGGAATTTTCATCCTGGTCATGTGGGGGCTCTACCAGACTGCGCTGGATGTTAAAGATTGGCTGACGGATGCCAGTCGGTTGCCCATGAGCGAGCTGTTGCTGCAGGGGCAACACGAATATTTGAAAGCCGATGAGTTGCGTGCCGCCGTGCTGGATGGTGCCGAGCTGCGCAACTTCTTCGAGCTGGACGTGAACGAATTGCAGGCGCGTCTGAACGCCTTGCCCTGGGTAGCCCAGGTTTCGGTACGCAAGAAGTGGCCGAACAAGATCAAGGTCTACCTCACCGAACAGGACGTGGCGGCCCGCTGGAATGACAGCCGCTTCGTCAACACCAAGGGTGAGGTATTCAGTGCGCCGGACAGGGTGAAGAAACCCCTGATGCAGTTGTCCGGCCCCGATGACCAGGCGGCCAAGGTGCTGGAGGCCAGCCATCAGTACGAGACGCTGCTGGCGGCAAAGGGATACAAGTTGCTGGGGGTGCATTTGACCCCCCGCCATGCCTGGGAACTGACCCTGGATGGCAACATTCAGCTGTTTGTGGGGCGCTCGGACATCGCGCTCCGTCTGCAGCGGTTTATCGATGCCTTTCCGGTCATCGAGCCTCGTGAGCGGGTTGCTTACGTGGATCTTCGATACGACACCGGGATGGCAGTTGGCTGGAAGAAAAGCGAAGAGAAAGTGAATGACCAACACCGCAGATAGAAATTTGATTGTCGGACTGGATATCGGCACGACCAAGGTGGCGGTACTGGTTGGCGAAGTATTGCCAGATGGCGAACTCAATGTCATCGGCATGGGCAGCCACGCTTCTCGCGGGATGGAGAAGGGCGGGGTCAATGACCTCGACTCCGTGGTCAAGTCCCTGCGCCGCGCGGTGGAAGAGGCCGAGATGATGGCCGACTGCCAGATCAGCTCCGTCTATCTGGGGCTCTCCGGCAAGCACATCGACTGCCGCAACGAGACCGGCATGGTGCCCATCTCCGATGAAGAGGTGACCCAGGAAGACGTGGACAACGTCATCCACACCGCCAAGTCGGTGCGACTGTCGGACGAGCTGCGGGTGTTGCACGTGCTGCCCCAGGAGTTCGCCATCGACTATCAGGAAGGGATCAAGAACCCGGTCGGCCTCTCCGGCGTGCGGATGGCGGCCAAGGTGCACCTGATCACCTGCCACAACGACATGGCGCGCAACATCGAGAAGTGCGTGGAGAAGGTGGGCCTGCGGGTGGATCAGTTGATCTTCTCCGCGCTGGCGTCCAGCTACGCCGTGCTGACCGAGGACGAGAAGGAGCTGGGTGTCTGCGTGGTGGACATCGGTGGCGGCACCATGGACATGTCGCTCTTTACCGGCGGCGCCCTGCGTCACACCAAGGTGATCCCCTATGCCGGCAGCACGGTGACCAGCGACATCGCCTACGCCTTCGGCACGCCGCCGCTGGATGCGGAAGCGATCAAGGTGCGCTACGGCTGTGCCCTCGGCCGCCTGGTCAGCAAGGAAGACAATATCGAAGTCCCCAGTGTCGGCGGCCGCCCGGCGCGCAGCCTGCAGCGGCAGACTCTGGCGGAAGTGATTGAACCCCGTTACACCGAGTTGCTCTCCATGGTGAATGACGAGCTGGTGCGGGTGCAGAGCGAATTGAAGGCACAGGGGGTCAAGCATCAGCTGGCCGCCGGTGTGGTATTGACCGGTGGCGCGGCCCAGATCGAAGGCATTGTGGAGTGTGCAGAGCAGATCTTCCAGAGCCAGGTCCGGGTGGGTGAGCCCATGAATATCCGGGGATTGAGTGACTACGTACAGGCACCGGTGTACTCGACCGCAGTCGGGTTGTTGCAGTATGGCCGTACCAATCAATCCACCGGCAGTAGCAAGGAATATGCCGCCAAGGCAAGCGTAGGTGGGCTGGTCAAACGGGTCAGCAACTGGTTGCGTGGCGAGTTCTAAAGATTTTGCTGAGTCAGGCAAATAAAGCGGAGAGACAACATGTTTGAATTTATGGATAGCCACACTGACGAAGCCGTCATCAAGGTGATAGGTGTGGGTGGCGGCGGCGGCAACGCAGTCGAGCACATGGTTCGTCAAAACATCGAGGGTGTTGAGTTCATTACCGTCAACACCGACGCCCAGGCGCTGCGCAACTCCAGTGCCAACACTACCCTGCAGATCGGTGGTGGCATCACCAAGGGTCTGGGTGCCGGGGCCAACCCGGAAGTGGGTCGTGACGCCGCCATGGAAGACAGGGAAGCGCTGCGCGAGCTGCTGACCGGTTCCGACATGGTGTTCATCGCCGCCGGCATGGGCGGTGGTACCGGTACCGGTGCTGCGCCGATCGTGGCCGAAGTGGCGCGCGAGATGGGCATCCTGACCGTTGCCGTCGTGACCAAGCCGTTCTCCTTCGAAGGGAAGAAGCGGATGGGCTTCGCCGCTCACGGTATTGAAGAGCTGTCCAAGAACGTCGACTCCCTGATCACCATCCCCAACGACAAGTTGCTGAAGGTGCTGGGTCGCGGCATCTCCCTGCTGGACGCCTTCAAGGCAGCCAACGACGTGCTGCTGGGCGCGGTACAGGGCATCGCCGAGCTGATCACCCGTCCGGGCCTGATCAACGTCGACTTCGCGGACGTCCGTACCGTAATGCGCGAGATGGGTACCGCCATGATGGGTACCGGCTCCGCTTCTGGTGACGACCGTGCCGAAGAAGCCGCCGAGAAGGCCATCTCCAGCCCGCTGCTGGAAGACGTGGATCTGGCCGGTGCCCGTGGCATCCTGGTCAACATCACCGCCGGCATGGACATGACCATCGAAGAGTTCGAAACCGTCGGTAACGCGGTCAAGGCCTTCGCGTCCGAGAACGCCACCGTGGTGGTGGGTACCGTTATCGACCCGGAAATGCACGACGAACTGCGCGTGACCGTGGTGGCCACCGGTATCGGTGCCGAGCGCAAGCCCGACATCACCCTGGTGAAGAACAACATGGTACAAGAGCGTCCGGCTCGTCAGCCCCTGATCAGCGAAGCCCTGCAGTCTCGCGTGATGGAAGAGGCGCCGGCCAAGGTGGTGAACGCCGAGCCGCAAGCTCGTCGCGAACCGGATTATCTCGATATTCCTGCGTTCCTGCGCAAGCAGGCAGACTAAGCCTCTGATGGCTCTGGTTTGTTTGTTGCTTAAGGATTGTGCTAAGATGGCCCGGCAACGACCATCTGGTCAGGAATATGAGCTGTTAAGCGGATACACCCATGATTAGACAAAGAACCTTGAAAACGAGTGTCCAGGCCACCGGTGTGGGCCTGCATTCGGGCCGGAAAGTCACCATGACGTTCCGTCCGGCGCCTGTTAACACAGGGATCGTTTACTTGCGTACCGATCTGAATCCTGTGGTAGAGCTGCCAGCCAACGCCGATCAGGTGCGTGATACCGTGCTTTGTACCGCTCTGGTGAACGAAGCCGGTGTCCGCGTGTCCACCATCGAACACCTCTCTGCCGCCCTGGCCGGGATGGGGATCGACAACCTCTATGTGGAGGTTGACGCACCCGAGATCCCGGTGATGGATGGCAGTGCGCATCCGTTTATCTACCTGCTGCAGGAAGTGGGTATCCGTGAACAGAATGCGCCCAAGCAGTTCGTGCGTATCAAGCAGAGCGTGCGGGTTGAAGACGGCGACAAGTGGGCGGAATTCCACCCCTATCGCAACGGCTTCAAGATGGATCTCGAGATCGACTTCCAGCATCCGGTGTTTGAAGGCCGCAACCAGCGTTGCGTGCTTGACTTCTCCGGCAGCTCCTTCGTGAAAGAGATCAGCCGTGCCCGTACCTTCGGCTTCATGCGCGACATCGAGTACCTGCGTTCCCAGAACCTGGCGCTGGGCGGCAGCCTGGAAAACGCCGTGGTGCTGGATGACTACCGGGTGCTGAACGAAGATGGCCTGCGTTACGAGGACGAGTTCGTCAAGCACAAGATGCTGGATGCCATCGGTGATCTGTACATGTGCAATCGCAGCATCATCGGTGAATTCCGTGCCTACAAGACGGGCCATGCCCTGAACAACAAGCTGCTGCGCGCCTTGCTGGCCCAGCAGGAGGCCTGGGAACTGGTGACCTTCGAGGGTGAGGGCGACAAAGCCCCCATCGCTTACTACGACAACGGTCTGGTTCTGGCCTGATAGCTGTGCAACAGGACGTCGGTCATCTCTCCGCACCGACGTCCTGTCATTTGTTTATTCCATCCTTTAATACCGATTATCTCCCGGTTTTATTGCCCGTGCGGGCCTCTGGCCTCACCTGACCGAGAAGACATATTTCTATGAGCATTACCCTGATCCTCCACGGTAAGCAGCGCCGCAAGTTGCACTTACCCAAACAACGTCTGGCCTGGGTCGGCGGTATCCTCTTCACGGTATTGGCCTTAGGTGGCGGCTGGCTCTGGCAGAGCTGGCAGCAAAAAATGGACGCGCTGGAAACCGCGCTGGCCCTGGCCGAACAGCAAAAAACCGCACAAGGGGCCGATGAAGCCCGTGAACAGCTCGCCATGCTGGCGGCCCAGGTGGGCACCATGCAGGGGCAGCTTGGCCGCCTCAATGCCCTCGGCGAACGCCTGACCGAGAAGGCAGACCTGGATCCCGAAGAGTTCAACTTCAAGGAGCTGCCTCCCATGGGGGGCCCCTCCTATGATGCTGATCTGGAAGTCAGCCTCAACGAATTGCAAGACTCCATGGAACACCTCAACCGCCAGCTCAGCAGCCGTGAAGAACAGCTGTCGGTACTTGAAACCTTTATCATGAATCACCATATCACCGATGCCGGCTTCATCCCGGGTTCACCGGTGAAGCAGGAGCGAGTCTGGATCTCCTCCGGCTTCGGTGGCCGGGTCGATCCGTTCAACGGTCGCGCCAAGATGCACAAGGGAGTGGATTTCCGTGGCAAGCCCGGCACCCCCATACTGGCGACCGGCAAGGGGATCGTCAGCTGGGCTGGCCGTCATCCGGAATTTGGCAACATGGTGGAAATAGACCATGGCAATGGTCTGGTGACCCGTTATGCCCACAATTCCAAGTTGCTGGTGGATGTGGGCACCCTGGTCGATGAAGGCCAGAAGATAGCCCTGATGGGGCGCACCGGTCGTGCGACCGGCGTGCATTTGCATTACGAAGTGTTGAAAGATGGTCGTCAGGTCAACCCCGCGCGCTTTCTGAATGCCAGACGGGGTTAGGTTTTTTCTTCAGGTTCCAGTGACGGAACGCTTATATAACCAAAACAGTTGGTACCCATGATTAGCACACTGCTCACCAAGATTATCGGCAGCCGGAACGACAGAACGCTCAAGGCTTTGCGTAAAATTGTAAAACAGATCAATGCGATGGAGCCTCAGTTCGAGGCACTGTCCGATCAGGAGCTGCAGGCCAAGACTGCCGAGTACCGTCAGCGTCTGGAGCAGGGTGAAACACTGGAGCAGTTGCTGCCGGAAGCCTTCGCCACCGTGCGTGAAGCCTCTCGCCGTGTGTTCGGCATGCGTCACTTCGACGTCCAGCTGATCGGCGGCATGGTGCTGAACTCCAACCGCATCGCCGAGATGAAGACCGGTGAAGGCAAGACCCTGACCGCGACCCTGCCGGCCTACCTGAATGCCCTGACCGGCCGCGGCGTGCACGTGGTGACGGTGAACGACTATCTGGCCAAGCGTGACGCCGAGGCGAATCGCCCGCTGTTCGCCTTCCTCGGCCTGACCGTCGACTGCAACGTGCCCGGCATGGATGCATCCCAGAAGCGCGACGCCTACGCCGCCGACATCACCTACGGTACCAACAACGAATTCGGTTTCGACTACCTGCGCGACAACATGGCGTTCTCGCCGGAGCAGCGCGTGCAGCGTCCGCTCAACTATGCGCTGGTGGATGAGGTGGACTCGGTGCTCATCGATGAGGCCCGTACTCCGCTCATCATCTCTGGTCCGGCGGAAGACAGCTCCGCCATGTACACCCAGATCAACAAGCTGATCCCCCTGCTGGTGAAGCAGGACAAGGAAGACTCCGAAGAGTACACCGGCGACGGCCACTACACGGTGGACGAGAAGAACCGCCAGGCGCTGCTGACCGAGAACGGCCAGATCTTCGTGGAAGAGCTGCTCAAGAAAGAGGGGCTGCTGGCCGAAGAGGACTCCCTGTTCTCCGCCACCAACATCAGCCTGCTGCACCACGTCAACGCCGGCCTGCGTGCGCACACCCTGTTCGAGCGCAACGTGGACTACATCGTCCAGAAGGACGAGATCGTCATCGTCGACGAGCACACCGGCCGCACCATGCCGGGTCGTCGCTGGTCTGACGGCCTGCACCAGGCGGTCGAGGCGAAGGAAGGGGTCAAGATCCAGAACGAGAACCAGACCCTGGCCTCCATCACCTTCCAGAACTACTTCCGTCTGTATGACAAGCTGGCGGGCATGACGGGTACTGCCGATACCGAAGCCTTTGAATTCCAGCAGATTTACGGTCTGGATACCGTGGTCATCCCGACCAACAAGCCGATGGTGCGCAAGGACATGGGCGATCTCGTCTACCTGACCGCCCAGGAGAAATACGCCGCCATCGTGCAGGACATCCGCGAGTGCGTGAAGCGCGGCCAGCCGGTGCTGGTCGGTACCGTCTCCATCGAGAACTCCGAGCTGCTCTCCGGCATCCTGACCAAGGAGAACATCCCGCACAAGGTGCTGAACGCCAAGTTCCACGCCATGGAAGCGGAGATCGTCGCCCAGGCAGGCCAGACCGGTGCCGTCACCATCGCCACCAACATGGCCGGTCGTGGTACCGACATCGTGCTCGGCGGTAACTGGCAGGCAGAGATTGCCAAGCTGGAAAACCCGTCAAACGAGCAGATTGCCGAGCTGAAAGCGGCCTGGCAGGTGCGTCACGACGAAGTGCTGGCCGCTGGCGGCCTGCACATCATCGGTACCGAGCGTCACGAATCCCGTCGTATCGACAACCAGCTGCGCGGCCGTTCCGGTCGTCAGGGCGACCCGGGTTCCTCCCGCTTCTACCTCTCCATGGAAGATACCCTGATGCGGATCTTCGCCTCCGATCGCGTGACCGGCATGATGAAGAAGCTGGGCATGGAAGAGGGCGAGGCCATCGAGCACCCGTGGGTGACCAAGGCCATCGAGAACGCCCAGCGCAAGGTGGAAGGTCGCAACTTCGACATCCGTAAAAACCTGCTTGAGTTTGACGATGTGGCCAACGATCAGCGCAAGGTGGTCTACGAGCAGCGCAACGAGCTGCTGGACACCGGCGACATCTCCGAGACCATCCACGTCATCCGTGACGATGTCTACGGTGCCATCATCGACGAGTACATTCCGCCCCAGTCCCTGGAAGAGATGTGGGACGTACCGGGTCTGGAGGCGCGTCTGAAGTCCGATTTCGCCCTCGACCTGCCGCTGCAGCAGTGGTTGGCGGAAGACGACAAGCTGTATGAAGAGAAGCTGCGCGAGCGAATCCTGGACGAAGCCACCAAGCTCTATGCCCACAAGGAGGAGCTGGTCGGCAAGGAGGTGCTGCGCAACTTCGAGAAGGCGGTGATGCTGCAAACCCTGGATGGCCTGTGGAAGGAGCATCTGGCGGCCATGGATCATCTGCGTCAGGGCATCCATCTGCGCGGCTACGCCCAGAAAAACCCCAAGCAGGAGTACAAGCGCGAATCCTTCGATCTGTTCACCCAGATGCTGGAGACTCTCAAGCGCGACGTGGTCAGCATCCTGAGCCGGGTACAGGTGCAGGAGCGGGACGTGGAGGCGATGGAAGAGCAGCAGCGCCAGCAGGCAGAAGCCGCTCCCCGTACCTATACCCACGCCGCCGCCGAGAACCAGCTTGCCGATGAAGAGCAGGCTGAAACGGCCCCCGTCACCTTTGTGCGGGACGAGCAGAAGGTGGGGCGCAACGATCCCTGCCCCTGCGGCTCCGGCAAGAAATACAAGCACTGTCACGGTCAGTTGACCTGATAACGCGCGATGCCATAACAAGGCGGGCCCAGTGCCCGCCTTGTTATTGATGAGAATTGCGCAGTGACCTGCATCTGACGAGGTAACCGAAATGGGACAGAAGAAACGGATCTGGGTGGCGGTCGGCGTCATCGAGAATGAACGGGGCGATATCTTCATCGCCAAACGCTCTGCCGATCGCCATCAGGGGGATCGCTGGGAGTTTCCCGGGGGCAAGGTGGAATCGGGTGAAGACTTGCTCACCGCGCTGGACCGGGAGCTGTGGGAGGAGATCGGGATCCGGGTGCAGGATTGTGCCCCCTTCATGGAGCTGCACCACGATTACCCCGACAAGCAGGTATTGCTGGATATCTGGAAAGTGACCCGCTTCCACGGCGAACCGTTTGGCAAGGAGGGGCAGGAGTGCCGCTGGGTGCCGCTGGCCTCGTTGCACGAATACCGCTTCCCGGATGCCAACGGCCCCATAGTAGCGCGGCTGCAGGCCTCGTTGTCCTGAAGGCGGTATCAAGTCATTGAAAAAGGGCCTCTTAGGCCCTTTTTTGATCATGTTGTGTTTACTGCCAGGGATCGCCCTGCTCCGGATCGGGCAGCAGATCCGGGTTGATCTCGCCCGGGATGCGCTTCTGTTCATCCGCCCATTCGCCGAGGTCGATCAGCTGGCAGCGCTTGCTGCAGAAGGGGCGAAACGGGCTCTGGGGGCCCCACTCGATTTCGGTCTGACAGGTCGGGCACTTTACCTTGGTTACCATGGGGCGCTCCTCAACAACAGGCGAGCTGGAACGCGACGTCGCCAATCTGCTGTTCCGTCGTCGGCAGGAAGCGCAGGGCGAAGCGGTTTTTGTGTCCACTCAGGGTCGGGTAGCAGGGCTGGGTGCCGGACAAGCGGATACGGATAAGTTCGGCTCCCTCGGCGGTGTCCTGGAAGAAGCCGTTGGTGGCCACTTGCTCGCTGAAATTGCCCGACTCGCGCCACAGGCGTAGCAGCAGAGTGATGGCGTTCATCAGCAGGGTGATGTCACTGAGCCATTGCTGCATCTGCTGGTGGCGTGCCACGGCCGGGGTGATCAGCCAGTGGTGCAGCTGGGGCACGTCGAAGGCGCACAGGCCGCCCGGGATGGAGAAACGCTGACGGATGGAGCCGAGCAGACGATCTTCCTTCAGGCGGGCACCTGGACGCGGGGAGTTGAGCAGGTTGCGGGAGAGCTGGGTGCTCTCCTGCTGCATCCGCTGGATCTGCTCGAGATCGACATCGGGCAGGCTGGCCCAGTGGCTCAGGCGCTGGCCGAGGCGCTCCAGATCCTTGATCAGATCGGCACGCAGATCGCCGCGCTCCAGCAGCTCCTGCAAATCGAACAACCCCTTGAAGAAGGCGATGTGTGCCCAGGACTGGTCACTCTCCAGATTGTCGCGGATCTGGGAAAACAGGGACTCCAGACGAAGATAGGTCCGGCTTTTTTCGTTGAGGGGAAAATCGTAAATCATGCCTAATCCTGGCCAGCCATAAACCGGCCTAGTGTACTCACTGTTGGCTGGCTTGTTGAGAGGCAAATGCCAGATATGTCTGGTGCAGGGCTAAAATTCGCGCGGTAATGGTCTCGCTTGTGCCACTTTGGTTGTCCAGTACGTCATCGGCCATCGCCAGGCGTTCAGCACGGCTTGCCTGGGACGCCAATATGGCCTGAGCCTGCTCCCGGCTCACAGCGTCCCGGCGGCAGGTACGCTCTATCTGGGTCGCTTCGTCCACGTCGATGACCAATACCCGATTGGCCAGCCCGGTGAGCCGGTTCTCCACCAGCAGGGGCACCACCAGCAGGCAATAGGGTGAGCTGGCGGCGGCACACTGGCGTTGCATCTCACTGCGGATGAGGGGATGGAGCAGGGCATTGAGCCAGGACTTGGCTGCGGGATTGCTGAAGATCAACTCGCGCAGTCTGCGGCGATCGAGTCGTCCATCTGGCGAGAGGACATCCTGGCCAAAATGGCTGGCGATGGCGACCAGCGCAGGAGTGCCGGGCTCCACCACCTCGCGGGCGATGACGTCTGCATCGACCACGTCGATCCCCAAGGCCGCAAACCGATCGGCGACCGTGGTCTTGCCGCTGCCGATGCCGCCGGTGATGGCTACCACATACATGAGTCAGAGATCCTTTGGCTAGAGCACGAGCTCGAGATACCAGCGGGTGATCTTATCCCCCCACAACAGCGCTATCCAGCCTGCGATGGCAAGATAGGGGCCAAAGGGGATGGGATTGCCCTGATGGTGTTTACGCAGTGCGATCAGCGTGATGCCGATGACGGCCCCCACCAGGGAAGAGAGCAGCAGTATGATGGGGAGCGCCTGCCAGCCGAGCCAGGCTCCCAGCGCCGCCAGCAGCTTGAAGTCACCATACCCCATGCCCTCCTTGCCGGTGAGCAGCTTGAAACTCCAGTAGAGGCTCCAGAGCACAAGATAACCTGCCATGGTACCGATGACCGCATCAACCAGGGGAACGAAACCACCCAGCAGGTTGAACAGCAACCCGCCCCACAGCAGTGGCAGGGTGATCTGGTCGGGCAGCAGCATCTTGTCCAGATCGATAAAGATAAGCGCCACCAGACTCCAGGTGAGCAGGAGGGCTGCCAGCACACCCCAGCCGGGCGTCAGAGTGGCTGCCACGGCGACGGACAGCAGGGCCGTGAGCAGTTCGACCAGAGGATAGCGGGCCGAAATGGGGGCCTGGCACTCGCGGCAGCGCCCTCTGAGCCAGAGCCAGCTCAGGAGTGGAATGTTTTCGATGGCCGTGATGGCATGGCCGCAGTGAGGGCAGGCGGAGCGGGGCACCATCAGGTTGTAGCGTTCGTTGGCGGAGATGGACTCATCCTCATCGAAATAGTCGCGATATTCGGCGCGCCAATCCCGCTCCATCATGATGGGCAGGCGGTGGATCACCACGTTGAGGAAACTGCCCACCATGAGGGAGAAGAGAAAGATCAAGGAGAGATAGAGCCAGGGCAAGCCCTGGGCCAGTTCAATAAGAGGCGCCATATATCAATCGCTAGTGTTGGGAAAGAGGGGCAGGCGGCCAGGCCGGACCCAGCCGGCTGGCCGCTCGCCAAGGAGGTCAGTGTATCACAGAGCCCAGCTTGAAGATGGGGAGGTACATGGCCACGACCATGCCGCCGACCAGCACCCCCAGTACCACCATGATGATGGGTTCGAGCAGGCTGGTGAGCCCGTCCACCATGTCATCGACCTCCTGCTCGAAGATGCCCGCGACTTTGGATAGCATGTCGTCGATGGCGCCTGACTCCTCACCGATCATGACCATCTGGGTCACCATGTCGGGAAAGAGATCCACGGTGCGCATGGCGACGTTGATCTGCATGCCGGCCATGACCTCGTTGCGAATGGCCATGATGGCCGTGCGGTAGACATAGTTGCCCGAGGCGCCGGCCGACGAAACCAGCGCCTCCACCAGAGGAATACCGGCGGAGAAGGTGGTGGAGAGGGTGCGGGCAAAGCGGGCCATGGCGGCCTTGTGCAGTATGTTGCCCACGACGGGGATGGTGAGAATGAACCTGTCGGTGCTGTCTCGCACCTTCTGGGATTTTCGCCAGGCCCGCACATAGAGGAAGATGGTCAGAGCGAGGCCGCCAAAGATGACGTACCACCATGCCTGCATGAACCGGGATATGCCGATGACGAACCGGGTAAAGGCGGGCAACTCGGCTCCGAAGCTCTTGAAGATCTCTTCGAACTGGGGAATGACGAACAACAGCAATATAGAGGTCACTATGATGGCAACCAGAATGACCATGGCGGGGTAGAACATGGCCTTCTTGATCTTGGACTTGAGCGCCTCATTCTTCTCGCGGTAGGTGGCGATGCGGTCGTAGATGGTCTCCAGAGCGCCGGACTGCTCGCCCGCCTCGACGAGATCGCAGTAGAGATCGTCAAAGTAGCGGGGATGACGGTGCAACGCCTCCGACAGCGGGGTACCTGTCTCCACATCTGCGGCGATCTGGCCGATCAGTTCGCGCACCGCCGACTTTTCGTGGCCACGGGCGATGATCTGCAGGCTCTGAACCAGAGGGACGCCGGCTGAGAGCATGGTGGTGATCTGGCGGGAGATGACGGCGATGTCCATCGGCTTGATGCGGGCACCACCCCTCGAAAACAGCCCCTGGCCCTGCTTGCTGACCTTGGTGACATTGACACCCTGCTTGCGCAGTTCGGCCTTGACGGTATTGATGCTGTCGGCCTGGAAATCGCCGGACACCTTCTGCCCCTTGCGATTGAAGCCGTGCCAGCGGAATGAGAAGATCTTTTTGGGCGCGTTCTTTCTTTGAGCTAATGTTGCCATCACTGCATCCTGCAATTGGGCGACGGTGGCCGGATGCTGCTGCCAGTCCGGCTCATCTTGGCTTGGAAAACATCATCGGGGTGTTGGCAGCGCTTCACCCGGTGAGATGCCTCGAACACTCTACTCAGTTGGTGGTGATACGGTTTATTTCGGCCAGGCTGGTGACCCCAAGACGGGCTTTTTCCAGGCCCGAGGTCCGCAGGGTACGCATCCCTTCCTTCTGCGCGATGGCCGCGATTTGCAGCGAGTTGGCTCCCTGCATGATGAGCTTGGCGATATTGTCCGACATCAGCATGATCTCATAGATGCCGACGCGTCCTCTGTATCCTCCCGAACACTCTTTGCAACCCACGGGCTTGAACAGGCGCAAGCCTGCAGCGAGCTGCTGCTGGCTAAATCCGAGCTCCAGCAGCTCGGCTTCCGGTACTGTTTCGGGGGCCTTGCAGTGGTCGCACAGTTTGCGGGCGAGACGCTGGGCCATGATGAGGGTCACCGAAGAGGCGATGTTGAAGGCGGGGACGCCCATGTTCATCATGCGGGTGAGTGTCTCGGCCGCCGAATTGGTGTGCAGAGTAGAGAGCACCAGGTGACCGGTCTGGGCGGCCTTGATGGCGATCTCGGCGGTTTCCAGATCCCGTATTTCGCCTACCATGACGATGTCGGGGTCCTGACGCAGGAAGGAGCGCAGGGCGCTGGCAAAGGTGAGCCCCGCCTTGGGATTGATCTGCACCTGGTTGACGCCAGGCAGGTTGATTTCCACCGGATCCTCGGCGGTGGAGATATTGACCTCGCTGGTGTTGAGGATGTTGAGGCCGGTATAGAGCGACACTGTCTTGCCCGACCCTGTGGGGCCGGTAACCAGTATCATGCCCTGTGGCTTGGAGAGGGCGTGAAGATATTGTCCCTTCTGGCGGTCGTCGAAGCCGAGCTGATCGATGTTGAGGCGCGCGGCCGACGAGTCCAGCAGCCGGATAACGATCTTCTCGCCCCACATGGTGGGCAGGGTGTTGACCCGCATGTCCATGGATCGGTTGCGCGAAATTTTGAGCTTGATCCGGCCGTCCTGGGGCAGGCGCCGTTCGGCGATATCGAGGCGGGCCATCACCTTGAGGCGGGCCGCGAAGCGGTTGGCCAGATTGACCGGCGGGGTGGCGATCTCGTGCAGTATGCCGTCAATGCGAAACCGGATCCGGTACTTCTGCTCATAAGGCTCGAAATGCAGGTCCGATGCCCCGCGCTTGATGGCATCCATCATGATCTTGTGGATGTACTTGACGATGGGAGCATCATCGTCGGCAGTGTTGACGCCCTCGTCGATGCGAGAGCTCTCATCGGAAACCTCGAGCTCAGAGATCTCGGCCTCATCGATGTGGTCCATGCCAAGGGTATCCTGCTCGCTCTCCATCAGCTTGCCTATGGCGGTGGTCAGCTTGCTCTCCTCGACCAGCAGGGCCTCGGTGTGCAAGCCGAAGCTGAAGCCGAAATCCTCCAGGGCCGACACATTGGTCGGATCCGACATGGCAATATAGAGGGTGTGCCCCTGGGTGTAGATGGGCAGGACGTGGTGCTTCTCAATCAGCTTTTGATTGAGGTATTTCTGCGGGATCTCGGCCAGGTCGAAGGCGGCTAAATCCAGCAGAGGTACCCCATACTCCAGCTCGCAAAAATCGGCGAGGGCCTTGCTGTCGAGGATGTCGTTTTCAATGAGGAAGGTGACAAAGGGCTTGCGCTGTGCCCTGGCCTGGCTCAGATAGCGTTGTGAGTCCGGCTCACTGAGGAGGGAGGAAGCGGCCAGACTGGTGGCCAGGCCGCTATTGAGGCTAGAGGTCATAATTGTTTAACACAAACCTGCGGCGCTACATGTTGACCCTGATGCTGGTTGTGTCCATAAAACTTGGCCTCCGCTCGGGGCCCCTGACATGACATAGGTATTATTACCAGAGCCGAATACTCCAGAATCACCGACAGCCGTAATACTAACTGCGCTAGAGGAGCCTCCGACCGTAACGGACGTCACAAAACCGGTAGCTCCAGCTGCTGATGGTATTCCCCCTGCTCCAGGGGTAAAACATGTGGCTAAAGAAGCATTCGTTTGGTAACAAACCTCTACCGCAGTTTTAAAACCCCCTGTCGCGGCGATTACCTCTGAAAACTTGGCTTTTTTGGTATAGGTCTGATACGCCGGCAATGCGATGGCGGCGAGGATGGCGACGATCGCAACGACGATCATCAATTCGATTAGCGTAAACCCTGACTGTCTTTTCATGTCAAATATCCTTTTGTCCATGGTTCCTGATAAGCACCGGTGGAATGCTATCCACAGCCAGTATCTTATCCGAGCGCTTCGGGTTGGCAACAGAGGCAGGGCTCTTGTCAGCCACTTTTGTGTCATTTAGTGAAACTTGTAGAAAAATCAACGGTTAAAAGGTGTCTCTTGGCACTGTTCAATCTTGGGGAGGGCCCATCTTCACACTCCTTATGTCGCGGGTTCCTGCATAAAGAAAAGGCGCCGATGGCGCCTTTTGCAAGTTTCGAGTCCTGTAATATTTCCCAGGCAAGGGGGGCTGATTCGATTAATCTGCGATAAAGCGCATCGAGAGATCCAGCGCCCGCACGTGTTTGGTCAGGGCACCCACCGAGATAAAGTCGACGCCGGTCGCGGCATATTCCGCCAGCGTCTCCAGGGTGACGTTGCCGGAAACCTCCAGTTTGGCGCGTCCCTGATTGATGCGAACGGCCTCTCGCATCATGGGAACGTCGAAGTTGTCCAGCATCACGATGTCTGCCCGGGCTGCCAGTGCCTGCTCCAGCTCGGGCAGGGATTCCACTTCCACTTCCACCGGCTTGCCCGGATTGAGGTGGCGGGCCTCGGTGATGGCTTCCCGGATGCCGCCGCAGGCGAGGATATGATTCTCCTTGATGAGATAGGCATCATGGAGCCCGATGCGATGGTTTTTGCCGCCGCCGCAGGTGACGGCATATTTCTGGGCGGTACGCAGGCCGGGCAGCGTCTTGCGGGTGTCGAGCAGCCGGCAATCCGTTCCTTCCAGCTCGGCCACGTACCGGGCGGTCAGGGTGGCGACGCCAGAGAGGGTCTGCACGAAGTTCAGGGCATTGCGTTCGCCGGTCAGGAGCACGCGAGCCGGGCCATGGAGGCGGAACAGTTCCTGGTTGGGGGAGAGGCGCTCGCCATCTTGCACCAGCCACTCCACCTTCACCTCGCCGCCGAGCTGGGCGAACACCTCGTCGACCCAGGGCTGCCCGCAGAACACGCCGGCCTCGCGGGTGATGACCCGGGCCGTCGAGATGCGATCCGCCGGGATCAGCTGGGCCGTGATATCGGCGCTGGCATCCGGTTGATCCAGAGCGGTGAGGGCATCGCCCAAGTCTTCGAGTAGTGCGGCGCGCACGGCGCGGCTGACGTCCTGTTGAAACATGCCTTATTCCTGCAAGGGTCTGAGCAGCAATTGCCGCTCCTTTTGAACTAGCTCCAGCCGACCGAGGGCATTCATGCCTACCAGCACCTCGTCCCCCTCCGCCGCCGGATTGATGAAGATGGCCAGATCGTACAAGGTCAAAGGGCCCATCGCCAGCGTTTCAATGGTACCGTTGCCGACCCGGATTATTCCGGCCGCCGTGTTGACCTGGCTGCTGCCGTGGGCGGTCAGCCCCAGCCGTTCCGCGACTGGCTGCGGGACGGTTATGCGGGTGGCACCCGTGTCCAGCAGCAGTTGCACAGGCTGGCCGTTGATGGCACCCTCCAGACGATAATGGCCGCTGGCATCCGCCTTGAGCCGCAGATCGCCATCGGCGGTGACGGACGGTTGCTCGCGAGCGTGAAAATAGAGGGTCAACAGGCCCAGCAGCGAGAGCCAGGCCAGCAGCCAGAGACGGCGTGCCATAGGGTGCATAGGATGTCCCACATCGCGCGAGTGAATGGCTCAGCCTAACACAGCTTTAGCCGTGAATTCAGAGACTTGTTTCCCCTTTAGTGCGCCGTCATGCCAGGGCGCCCATTCCCATTGTGAGTCGAGCAGACGATGACAAATTCCACAACCCAGTTTTCCATCGATCGAGAAGGATGGTGCGATCAGGCCCGCAAGGTGCCCTCGCCCCATCACAATGCGCGGCTCAGTCCCGACGATGTCTCCCTGCTGGTGATACACGGCATCAGCCTGCCGCCGGGCGAGTTTGGCGGCCCCTGGATAGACGATCTGTTTCTCGGCCGGCTGGATCCCGACGCTCATCCCTATTTTGCCGGTATCCATCAGCTACGGGTCTCGGCCCACTGCCTGATTCGTCGGGACGGGGGGCTGGTGCAGTACGTGCCGTTCTGTGCCAGGGCCTGGCATGCGGGAGTGTCGTGCTGGGAGGGGAGGGAGGCGTGCAACGATTTCTCCATCGGCATCGAGCTGGAAGGCACCGACGAGCTTCCCTACAGCGATGTGCAGTATGAGGTGCTGTCAGGTCTCACCCGGGCCATTTTACGCCAGTATCCTGCCATCACGGCGGAGCGGATCGTCGGTCACTGCGACATAGCGCCGGGCCGCAAGACGGATCCGGGTGGCAGTTTCGAATGGGCTCGATATCGGGAAAAGCTACACTCTGAGTGAAAAAACTAAAAATTATTTTGTGTTTTTAGAATCAATGGCTTGCCTTATGAGGTAAGCCATTTTTCATGCTGTTGAACAAATGTTGCCGGTGAGCAAGCTCACAAATATTGGTCAGACCATTTTCTATGAGCTGCATCATGATTACGGTAATTTACCCCTAAAGTGGTGATGTTGCTTCTTGATGCAGATCATATTTCGAGTGGACTTTTTCCATGCCCTCTGCTAATTTTCGCCCCAATCATAGAATTGGTAATACCAATTTAACAAAGTAGCCTCATGCCCTATATCAAGATAACTCAGCCCAAGCTGGCCGACGCCATCGTCGCCGAGCTGGAAAGCATGATTCTGGAAGGCAGCCTGCAGCCGGGCCAGAAGTTGCCGCCCGAGCGGGAACTCGCCATCCAGTTTCAGGTATCGCGCCCTTCTCTGCGCGAAGCCATCCAGCGCCTGGAAGCAAGAGGGCTCTTGTATCGTCGTCAGGGCGGTGGCACTTACGTACAGAATGCCCTGAGCAAGGGGATCGCCGATCCCCTGTTCGAGCTGCTCAGCACTCACCCCGAAGCCCAGTACGACCTGCTGGAATTTCGTCATGCGCTGGAAGGTATCTGTGCCTACTATGCGGCGCTGCGGGGCACCGAGGCTGACTTCGAGCGGATCCGCCTGGCGCAGTCCGCCATCGAGGAAGCCGGCCAGCAGGGGTCGCTGGTGGCCGAATCCGCCGCCGTCACCCAGTTCTATCTGGCCGTGGCCGAGGCCTCCCACAACGTGGTGCTGTTGCACCTGTTGCGGGCTATGGGCCCCATGCTCGAGCAGAACATTTTACGAAATAACGAGATTTTGAATCGCCGTCCGGGAGTGGTAGCCAAGATCCGTCGCCATCGTGCGAGCCTGATCGAGGCTATCCTGTCGGGGGCTCCGGAGCGGGCCAGAGCTGCTTGTCATGAGCACCTGGCCTTTATCGAGGACACCTTGTTGGATATGCAGAGGGAAGACAGCCGGATCCAGCGATCCATGCGTCGGATCCGTCAGCAGGAAAACTAATCCCACAAGGCTTTCTTTATTGTCGAATGCTTGCGCCCTTCGCCGTGCAATGCCGTGCAATCACAACAACATAGGAACCAGCCATGTCTGATATCCTGAAGAACGATGTGGACCCGATAGAAACGCTGGAGTGGCTTGCCTCTCTGGAATCCCTGCTGCGTGAAGAGGGTCCGCAACGCGCTCAGTTCATCCTTGAACAGCTTGCTGAGAAGGCTCGCGCAAGTGGCGTGGACGTAGCTGCCAAGGCTACTCGCGACTACATCAACACCATCCCGTCCAGCGACGAACCGGCTTACCCGGGCGACCTGGAGATGGAACGTCGCATCCGCGCCATCATCCGCTGGAACGCCATGATGATCGTGCTGCGCGCCTCCAAGAAAGACCTGGACCTGGGTGGTCACATGTCTTCCTTCGCTTCTTCCGCGACCATCTACGAAGTCTGCTACAACCACTTCTTCCGTGCTCGTAACGAGAAGGACGGTGGTGACCTGGTCTACTTCCAGGGTCACATCTCCCCGGGCATCTACGCCCGTGCTTTCGCCGAAGGTCGCCTGACCGAAGAGCAGCTGGACAACTTCCGTCAGGAAGTGGATGGCAAGGGTATCCCTTCCTACCCGCACCCGAAACTGATGCCGGAATTCTGGCAGTTCCCGACCGTCTCCATGGGTCTGGGCCCCATCGCCGCCATCTATCAGGCGCGCTTCCTGAAGTACCTGACCGACCGTGGCATCAAAGATTGCTCCGAGCAGACCGTTTACGCCTTCCTGGGTGACGGCGAGATGGACGAGCCGGAAGCCAAGGGTGCCCTGACCGTTGCCGTGCGTGAAAAGCTCGACAACCTGGTGTTCGTGGTCAACTGCAACCTGCAGCGTCTGGACGGTCCGGTTGTGGGCAACGGCAAGGTCATCAACGAGCTGGAAGGCCTGTTCTCCGGCGCCGGCTGGGACGTCACCAAGGTCATCTGGGGTCGCAAGTGGGATGAGCTGCTGAAGAAAGACACGTCCGGCAAGCTGATCCAGCTGATGAACGAGACCGTGGACGGTGACTACCAGACCATGAAGTCCCGCGATGGCGCCTACGTGCGCGAGCACTTCTTCAACCGTTACCCGGAAACCGCCGCGCTGGTCAAAGACATGACCGACGAGGAGATCTTCGCCCTGAACCGTGGTGGTCACGACCCTCGCAAACTGTTCGCCGCCTTCTCCAAGGCTGCACAGACCAAGGGCAAGCCGACCGTGATCCTGGCCAAGACCATCAAGGGTTATGGCATGGGCGAAGCGGCCGAAGGCAAGAACATCGCTCACCAGGTCAAGAAGATGGATCTGGGCTCCGTGCGTCACCTGCGCGATCGTTTCAACCTGCCGGTGACCGACGAGCAGCTGGAAAACCTGCCGTACCTGAAGATCGAAGAAGGTACCGAAGAGCACAAGTACCTGCACGCCCGTCGTGCCGCACTGAAGGGCTATGTACCGACCCGTCTGCGCGAGAGCACCACCAAGCTGGAAATCCCGGCGCTGGATGCCTTCGGTCCGCTGCTGGGCGAACAGGCGCGCGAAATCTCCACCACCATGGCGTTCGTGCGTTCCCTGAACGTGATGCTGAAAGACAAGTCCATCGGCAAGCGCATCGTGCCGATCCTGGCTGACGAAGCCCGTACCTTCGGTATGGAAGGCCTGTTCCGCCAGATCGGTATCTACAGCCCGCACGGTCAGCAGTACACCCCGCAAGACCGCGACATCGTCTCCTACTACAAGGAAGACAAGCAGGGTCAGGTTCTGCAAGACGGTATCAACGAGTTGGGCGCCATGTCCTCCTGGCTGGCTGCTGCGACCTCTTACAGCACCAACGACTGCCCGATGATCCCGTTCTACATCTACTACTCCATGTTCGGCTTCCAGCGGATCGGCGACATGGCGTGGGCAGCTGGTGACCAGCAAGCCCGTGGCTTCCTGCTGGGTGCGACCTCCGGTCGTACCACTCTTAACGGAGAGGGCTTGCAGCACGAAGATGGTCACAGCCACATCCTGGCCGGTACCATCCCGAACTGCATCTCCTACGACCCGTCCTACGCCTATGAAGTGGCGGTGATCGTACAGGACGGCCTGCGCCGCATGTACGGTGAGAACCCGGAGAACGTGTTCTACTACATCACCACCCTGAACGAGAACTACGCCATGCCGGCCATGCCGGAAGGCGCCGAGGAAGGCATCCGCAAGGGTATCTACAAGCTGGAGTCCGTGGCCGGTACCAAGGCCAAGGTTCAGCTGCTGGGCTGTGGCTCCATCCTGGGTCACGTGCGCACCGCCGCCCAGATCCTGGCCAGCGAGTACGGCGTGGGTTCCGACGTGTTCAGCGTCACCTCCTTCAACGAGCTGGCTCGTGACGGTCAGGACGCGGATCGCTGGAACATGCTGCACCCGACCGCCGAGGCTCGCGTTCCCTACATCGCTCAGGTACTGGGTGCCGAAGCCACCATCGCCGCGACCGACTACATGAAGTCCTTCGCCGATCAGGTGCGTGCCTTCGTACCGACCGAGAACTACCGCGTGCTGGGTACCGACGGTTACGGCCGTTCCGACAGCCGTGCCAACCTGCGTCGTCACTTCGAAGTGAACGAGTTCTACGTGGTGGTTGCTGCCCTGACCGAACTGGCCAAGCGCGGCGAGATCGACAAGCAGGTTGTGGCCGAGGCCATCGCCAAGTACGGCATCGATGCCGACAAGGTGAACCCGCTGTACGCGTAAGAGGAACGAGTGTCGCGCCGGGTATCCGGCGCGACCTTGCAAAGGTTAACGCGAGAGACGCGTGAGCGGGGTCAGCCCGTCACGCGGATACACGCAAGAGGATAAAGCGCAATGTCCAAACAGATTATGGTGCCGGATATCGGTGCCGATGAAGTTGAAGTCACCGAGATCATGGTGGCCGTGGGTGACAAGGTCGAGCTGGACCAGTCCCTGATCGCCGTGGAAGGTGACAAGGCTTCCATGGAAGTCCCGGCTCCGGCCGCGGGTATCGTCAAAGAGATCCTGATCAAGGTGGGCGACAAGGTTGCCACCGGTTCCCAGATCATGGTCTTCGAAGCCGAGGGTGCTGCCGCACCGGCTCCGGCCCAGGCTGCTGCCCCGGTTGCTGCTGCGCCGGCCGCCGCTCCGGCCGCTGCCGCTCGTCAGGACGTCAACGTACCGGACATCGGTGGTGACGAAGTCGAAGTGACTGAAATCATGGTTGCCGTGGGCGACATGGTTGAAGCCGACCAGTCCATCATCGCCGTGGAAGGTGACAAGGCCTCCATGGAAGTGCCGGCACCGTTCGCCGGTCGCGTGGTCGAGATCAAGGTTGCCGCTGGTGCCAAGGTCTCCACCGGTTCCCTGGTGATGGTATTCGAAGTGGCGGGCGCTGCCCCGGCCGCTGCTGCCGCTCCTGCTCCTGCTGCCGCCCCCGTGGCTGCCGCTCCGGTTGCCGCCGGCGCGAAAGACGTCAACGTACCGGACATCGGTGGTGACGAAGTGGAAGTCACCGAGATCATGGTGGCCGTGGGTGACAAGGTTGAAGCCGACCAGTCCCTGATCGCCGTGGAAGGCGACAAGGCCTCCATGGAAGTGCCTGCACCGTTCGCCGGTGTGGTCAAGGAGATCAAGGTGAAGGCGGGTGACAAGGTCTCCACCGGTTCCCTGATCATGGTGTTCGAAGTGGCTGGTGCCGCTCCGGCTGCCGTGGCTGCTCCTGCCGCCGCCCCTGCGCCTGTTGCTGCCGCTCCGGTTGCCGCCGCCCCTGCGCCGGTTGCCCAGGCTGCTGCCGCTTCCGACTTCGTGGCCAACGATGCCTACGTCCACGCCTCCCCGGCGGTTCGCCGTCTGGCACGCGAGTTCGGCGTCAACCTGGCCAAGGTGAAAGCCTCCGGTCGCAAGGGTCGCATCGTCAAAGAAGACGTGCAGGCTTACGTGAAGGATGCGGTCAAGCGCGCCGAGTCCGCTCCGGCTGCTGGCACCGGCACTGGCAACGGCATGAGCGTCGTCGCCTGGCCGAAGGTTGATTTCAGCAAGTTCGGCCCGGTCGAAGAGCTGGAACTGACCCGTATCCAGAAGATCTCCGGTCCTGCCCTGCATCGCAACTGGGCCATGATCCCCCACGTCACCCAGTTCGACGAAGCGGATACCACGGATCTGGAAGCGTTCCGCAAAGAGCAGAACATCCTGGCCGAGAAGCAGAAGCTGGACGTGAAGATCACCCCGCTGGTGTTCATCCTGAAAGCCGCCGCCAAGGCCCTGGAAGCCCATCCGCGCTTCTGCAGCGCCCTGTCCGAAGACGGCAGCAAGCTGATCATGAAGAAGTACATCCACATCGGTGTGGCGGTGGATACCCCCAACGGTCTGGTGGTTCCGGTGGTTCGCGACGTCAACAAGAAGGGCATCCACGAGCTGTCCCGCGATCTGGCCGAGATCTCCAAGAAGGCCCGTGCCGGCAAGCTGACCGCTGCCGACATGCAGGGCGGTTGCTTCACCATTTCCAGCCTGGGTGGCATCGGTGGTACCAGCTTTACCCCGATCGTCAACGCGCCGGAAGTGGCCATCCTGGGCGTCTCCAAGTCCGAGATGAAGCCGAAGTGGAACGGTAAAGAGTTCGTGCCGCGTCTGATGCTGCCGCTGGCTCTGAGCTACGACCACCGCGTCATCGACGGCGCCGACGGTGCTCGCTTCATCACCACCCTGAGTGGTGTACTGTCCGACATTCGTCGACTGGTCCTGTAAGTGAGAGGGCGGGCCCACAGCCCGCCCTTTTTGCTTCTCATTTCATTAACAGGATTGTAAACTTGCCCCGTTTTTTTCACGGCTGCAGCCGCCTTGTCTGGCATAAGACTGTGCTGTCCGGGGATATAAGAACGACAAAGAGGTCATGATGAGTAAAGAAATCAAAACCCAGGTCGTAGTACTGGGTGCTGGCCCTGCCGGTTATTCCGCTGCCTTCCGTGCGGCTGACTTGGGTCTGGATACCATTATCGTCGAGCGTTACTCCACCCTGGGTGGCGTCTGCCTGAACGTGGGCTGCATCCCGTCCAAGGCACTGCTGCACGTCGCCAAAGTCATTGAAGAAGCCAAGGCGCTGGCCGAGCACGGCATCGTATTCGGTGCCCCGCAGACCGACATCGACAAGGTGCGTCTGTGGAAAGAGAAGGTCATCAACCAGCTGACCGGCGGTCTGGCTGGCATGGCCAAGATGCGTAAAGTCCAGGTCGTGAACGGCTTCGGCAAGTTCACCGGCCCGAACACGCTGGAAGTGGAAGGCGCCGACGGCAAGACCACCGTCACCTTCGACAACGCCATCATCGCCGCGGGTTCCCGTCCGGTGAAGCTGCCGTTCATCCCCCATGAAGATCCGCGCGTATGGGACTCTACCGATGCGCTGGAACTGACTACCGTACCGGGCAAGCTGCTGGTTATCGGTGGCGGCATCATCGGTCTGGAGATGGGTACCGTGTACTCCTCCCTGGGCTCCGAGATCGACGTGGTGGAATTTGCCGACCAGCTGGTACCGGCTGCCGATAAAGACATCGTCAAGATCTACACCAAGCGCGTTGCCAAGAAATTCAACATCATGCTGGAGACCAAGGTCACCGCAGTTGAAGCCCGTGAAGACGGCCTGTACGTCTCCTACGAAGGCAAGCACGCCCCGGCCGAGCCGGTGCGCTACGACAACGTGCTGGTTGCCGTGGGTCGTGTGCCGAACGGCAAGATGCTGGACGCCGAGAAGGCGGGCGTTGCCGTCAACGAGCGTGGTTTCATCGAGGTGGACAAGCAGCTGCGTACCAACGTGGCTCACATCCACGCCATCGGTGACATCGTCGGTCAGCCCATGCTGGCCCACAAGGGTGTGCACGAAGGCCACGTCGCGGCCGAAGTCATCGCCGGCAAGAAGCACTACTTCGACCCGAAAGTGATCCCGTCCATCGCCTACACCGAGCCGGAAATGGCCTGGGTCGGTCTGACCGAGAAGGAAGCCAAGCAACAGGGCCTGAACTTCGAAGTCGCCACCTTCCCGTGGGCTGCGTCCGGTCGCGCCATCGCGTCCGACTGCGCCGACGGTATGACCAAGCTGATCTTCGACAAGGAGAGCGGCCGCGTCATCGGTGGTGCCATCGTGGGTACCAACGGCGGTGAACTGCTGGGTGAAATCGGTCTGGCCATCGAGATGGGTGCCGACGCCGAAGACATCGCGCTGACCATCCACGCTCACCCGACTCTGCACGAGTCCGTGGGCCTGGCTGCCGAAGTGTTCGAAGGCTCCATCACCGACCTGCCGAACGCCAAGGCCAAGAAGAAGAAATAAGCTTCTTCCCGCCTGTGAAAAAGCCGCTCCATGGAGCGGCTTTTTGTCGTCTGTCTTTCGGGGTTTTGCCGTCAGCAGCGTCCCTTCTTCGCCTGACCCGGCGGGCAGAACGAGCGATAGCCGCCGTGGTGATGACCATCGTAATGGTCCCGGTAGTCTCGTTCGCGATAGTACCTGTCGCGGTGGTGGTGGTGATGGTGATCGTCGTAATGGCGATAGTAGTGGTCGCCATGGTAACGGTAGTAGCCGTCGCTCACCCGGATGTGCGCGTCATCCACGCTGAAATCCGCGCCGTGGACCCGCACCGGGCCACTGGCACAACCGCTGAGCAAGGCGCCAAGCAGTACGATCAGAATCCGCTTGTCCATAACAACCTCCTGTGTTTCCCCTGATTATGTTGCCGTTCACCATGAATACCGGGGCGGATTGATGGTGTTGCGTCACGACTTGCCGCTGGCATCGCGATGAGCCAGTCCAGCATCCTTCATGAGGGGGAAGTACGTGCCGTGTTGAGGCGGTGGTTGGCGGCGCATCACGGCGCTCGCCAGTGATGTGTTAGAGGGTCTGCTCCGCCCGGGGAACGGGCATGAAAAAGGCGCTAGCAGCGCCCTTTCTTGGCCTGTCCCGGTGGACAGAAGTGACCCCGCTGGCCGCCATGATAATCGTCGTCGTAATAGCGGTCGTGGTGGCCGTCGTAGACCCTGATCCGGGTGTCATCCACACTGACATCGGCGCCGTGCACTCGCACCGGACCGCTACTGCAGGCCGACAGCAGTGCGCCCAGTACCATGACCATCATCAGTTTGCCCATTCTCGTTCTCCTTGGTTCTCCCCTGATTATGAAGCATTGCGGCCAGGAATCCTGAGTCGAATTGGCGGCGTTGCGTCATGGCCTGCCGTTGCCATGAAAAAGGGAGCGCGTTGGCTCCCTGGTTCATAAAACGAGGGGGAAGGGGTCACAGCCGGAAGTTGCCGACCAGCTTGTCGAGCTCGCCGGAGAGCTGTTGCAGGCTGCGGCTGGACTCGGTGAGCTGGTGGGCGATGTCGGCCGTCTCCATGGTGAGCTGGTTGATGTCCTCCACGTTGCGGTTGATCTCCCCGACCACGCTGGACTGCTCCTCGGTGGCGGTGGCGACCTGGATGTTCATGTCGCTGATCTGGGTGATGTGGCCTGTGATTTGATCGAGGGCCCCGTTGGCCTCGTCGGCCTGGGTGACCACCAGCTGGCTCTGGTTGCGGCCCTGGGCCATGGCACTGACGGCGCGGGCGCTCTGCTCCTGGAGGCTGTTGATCATGACCTGGATCTCGGCGGTGGAGGCGGCGGAGCGGCTGGCAAGGTTGCGCACCTCGTCGGCCACCACGGCGAAGCCGCGGCCCTGCTCACCGGCGCGAGCGGCCTCGATGGCGGCGTTGAGGGCCAGCAGGTTGGTCTGCTCCGAGATGCTGCGGATGGTATCGAGGATGCTGCCTATGGAGTCGGTCTGGCTGGCCAGGGACTCGATGACGCCGGCGACCTGTTCGATCTCGCCGGAGAGGCCGACGATGCCGTGGCGTGCCTGGGCCACGACCTGGGCCCCCGCATCGGCCTGCTCGTTGGCCTGCTTGGCGACGTCGGCAGCCAGGGACGCATTGCCGGCGATCTCGCTGACGGTGGCCCCCATCTCGTGGATGGCGGTGGCGACCTGGACGGTGCGATCCCGCTGGGCGGTGCAGTTGTGCTGGGTGAGCTGGGCCTTGGCGGCCACCTCGTTGGCGGTGGCGGCCAGCTGACGGGAGTTGCTGGCGACCTGCTCGATGGAGCCGTGGATCTTGGTGACGAAGTTGTTGAAGCCGGTGGCGACCTGAGCCAGCTCGTCACGGCCATCGACCTTGAGGCGCTGGGTCAGATCGCCGTCGCCGCTGCCGAGTTCCCGGAATAGGCGAGCCAGCTCGTTGAGCGGGCGACTGACCGAGCCGGCCAGCAGCACGCCGAGCAGCCCCATGCCGACGGCGATGGCCAGGCTGACCAGCACGATATGCAGGCGTGCCCGATCCAGCTCGGCAAAGATCTCGTTTTCAGGCACCTGAGCTACCAGATACCAGTCCAGCAGGGGGATATAGCTGCTGGCCAGGATCACCGGCTGGCCGTCGACATTGGCGTGGGTAGCGGCAAAGGGCTGCTTGGCCAGCAGGTTGGTGCTGCCGCCTTCTGCCAGCTGGGTCAGGTTGTCCCGATCGATGCGGGCCGCATCCGGGTGCAGTTTCACCTTGCCACTGCCATCGGTCATGAAGACGAAGCCGCTCTCACCGATGCGAAAATCGGCGAGCATGCTGACCATGCTGTCGAGGGACTTGGCGAGGCCGGCGAGGCCGCGACCATCCTTCTGCTGGAAGTTGACGAACAGCTTCACCTCGCCATTGGTCTCGCGAAAGATGCTGAGCATCAGATCCTGGCCGCTCTTGGTGTAGTCGTAGAACCAGTTGTCCTGGTCGTGGTTCAGGATGCGCAGGAAGCCGTCCTGGTTGTAGTAAGCCGCGCTCTGGCGATCGGCGAAGGAGGCGGTGACCAGGCCGTACTGGCTCGTCATGTCCTTGAGCTGGTTGATGAGGATGGCCTCCTGCTCCTTGGGCATGCCGCGCTCGACCCAGTCCAGCACGAAGCGATCGTTGGCCAGCTGCCTGGCGGCGTTCGCGACCGAGGTGAGGTCCTTCTCGATCTCCTTGCCGATACGCTGCGTGAGGTTGGGCAGTTCCTGCTGGAACATGCGCTGTTCGATCAGCTGCTGTGCCGAACGCTGGCTGAAATACCCCACCAGCAGGCAGGAGAGGGCGACGGCGAGGATGACGGTGGCCAGAATTTTCTGTTTCAGTGTCAGGCTTGCGAACATAAGGGTGACTCGGGATTGTGAACCGGGAAGTTGAATTCATATTAGCGGCGTAGCGGGCGCTTTCTTGAGCGGGGGAGGCGTTTATTGTCGATTAACGTTTGCGCTCACATCCGGGCGGGGATTTATTGGCGCGCATCTTTGCCGGTGGGATAGCCACCTCGCCTGCCACATCTCGCCAGCACCCCGGGTTGCGGTTACAGTGCATCCACTTATAGTAGGCAGCACTCGGCCGGTAGACTGGCCACTCGACTCGCACCGGATCAATGGACACTCATATGCGCATCTTTCATCGGGGATGGACTCACCTGTTAATGCTCCTGCTGGCAGCCCTGCCCCTGATGGCAGCGGCCCAGGAGGGCGATGCCAGACCCGCCACGCCCGCAGCCAAGGTGGAGAGGCCCAGGATTGCCCTGGTGCTGAGCGGGGGCGGCGCCAAGGGCTCGGCCCATATCGGCGTGCTCAAGGTGCTGGAGGCGAAGCGCATTCCGGTGGACATCATCGTCGGGACCAGCATGGGCTCCTACGTGGCGGGCATGTATGCCATGGGGCTCAGTGCCGAGGAGGTGGAGCGCACCACCCTGGCCATCGACTGGAACAAGGGGTATCAGGACAAGGTCGGTCGGGACGAGCTCTCCCTGCGCAAGAAGCAGCAGAGCGAGAAATATCAGCTGCGCACCGACATCGGGGTCAACGGCGACTCCACCCAGCTGCCTGACGGCTTCTTCCAGGGCCAGTCCATGGCCAGCCTGCTGCGTCACGCGACCTCCAACCTGCCGTCCCAGAAGAGCTTCGACGATCTGCCCATTCCCTATCGGGCGGTGGCGACCGACATGGAGACGGTCACCCCCTTCGTGCTGGATCACGGCAGCCTCGCCAAGGCGATGCAGGCCTCCATGTCCATCCCGGGGGCGCTCAAGCCGGTAGACTGGGAGGGGCGGATCCTGTCCGACGGCGGCACGGTCAACAACATGCCGGTGGACGTGGCCAAGGCCATGGGGGCCGACGTGGTGATCGCGGTGGACATCGGGGCCAGGCTGCGCACCCGCGAGTCCCTCAAATCCGGGCTCGCCATGATAGACCAGCTCACGACCTACATGACCCAGGTCGGTACCGAGAAGCAGAAGGCCCTGATGGGGCCTGACGACATTCTGCTGACGCCCGAGTTCGGCAACATGGGCATCGCCGACTTCGCCCTGATGCCGGAGGGGATAAAGATAGGGGAACAGGTGGCCAACCGCGCGGCTGTCCAGCTTGATGCACTTTCCCTCTCTCCCGACGCCTATTCCGATTACCGTAACGGCAAGCTGAGCCGCCGTGCCGAACGCAGCGGCCAGCCCGCCTACTACATCGACAAGGTGGAGATCATCAACAAGTCCCGCCTCTCCGACGAGACGGTGCGGGCCATGCTGAAGGTGCGCCCGGACAAGGTGCAGACCTACGAGAGCCTGGAGGCGGGGATCCGCCGCCTCTACGCCCTGGAGTCGTTCGATCGCATTACCTACGAGGTGGAGGAGCGGGGCGGCGAAAACGTGCTGGTGGTGGATGCCAGCGAGAAGAACTGGGGGCCGGGCTATCTCAACTTCCAGCTCGGTTTCTCCGACGATTTCGAGAGCAGCTCCAACTACAACGTCGGCATGTCCTACACCCTCACCAACGTCAACGACTGGGGGGCGGAGTGGCTGACCGAGGCGTCGCTCGGCACGGCCAAGCACCTCAAGACCGACTTCTACACACCGCTGGAGCCTTCCCAGACCTTGTTTGGCGAGGCGAGCCTGGCCTATGACAAGACCCAGCGCCGCGTTTTCTTCCCGGAAGAGCAGACCCGATCGTCCGGGGTGAGCTATCTGGACTCCGAGTACAGCTTCACCAGCCTGGATCTCGCCGTCGGCTGGAACCGCCAGCCCTGGAGCCGGTTCTCCCTCGGACTGGAAGGCAAGGTTGGCAACGTGGAGATCCAGAACATCTCCAATACCGACGCCGACGCCTCGGCCTGGGGCCCCTATGTGCGTTTCGAGCACGACACCCTGGACAGCCGTTACTTCCCCTATCAGGGGGCCTATTGGGACATCAAGGGCGGTTATTCCAGCATCGAGCTGGATCCGTCCCATGGTGCGTCCGAGCAGACCGAGGGGGTGAACTACCACCTGGCGATGATCAAGCCCTGGTCCTGGGGCCGGCACAGCCTCAACCTGATGCTGGAAGGCGGGGGCTCCACGTCGGAGGAGTCGGTACCGCTGTTCGTGCAGGATCTCGGCGGGCTGTTCCGCATGTCCGGTTTCCAGCACTACCAGCTGAGCGGTCGTTACAGCCTGTTCAGCGGTCTGCGCTACATCTACCGGGTGGCGGACAACGACTTCGGGGCCATCAAGGCGCCCCTGTTCCTCGGGGGCTCCCTGGAGCAGGGCGGCGTCTGGGACAAGGGGAGGGACATCAGCCTGGAGTCCTCCTACACCTCGGGATCCGTCTATCTGGGGGTGGAGAGCTTCCTCGGCCCCATCTTCCTCGGCTATGGCATGGCGGAGGGGGGACATGACATGTTCTATCTGCAATTGGGCACTACGTTCCAATAAGGGAGAAATGCTGCCTTTTTGTTAACTCACCTTGGGTGGGTGGCTTGTCACTCTAAAAAAACCTAATTGGTTTATATGGTTATGCTGGTTTGATGAATAACTGCACAGGCTTTGGATTTTAATTAGTCGTTAAAACTTATATAGTGGGGGGCACCCTACGGGTGTCCCGCAAGGACGATCGCCGCGAGCTTGGGCGAACCCCCAAAAAAAGACCAAAGAGGAATTAGTCGTGCTTGAAACATACCGTAAACACGTCGCAGAACGTGCCGCCGAAGGCGTGGTCGCCAAACCTCTGGACGCAGAGCAGGTCGCTGCCCTGGTTGAGCTGATCAAGAATCCGCCCGCCGGCGAACAGGACTTTCTGAAAGAACTGTTGTCCTCCCGCATTCCCCCGGGTGTTGATGAAGCGGCCTATGTGAAAGCCGGCTTCCTGACCGCCATCGCCAAGGGCGAGGCCCATTCCCCCATCCTGACTGCCGCCGAAGCCGTCGAGCTGCTCGGTACCATGCAGGGTGGCTACAACATCCAGCCGCTGATCGATCTGCTGGACGATGCCCAGCTGGCCCCTCTTGCTGCCAAGGGCCTCTCCCACACCCTGCTGATGTTCGACTCCTTCCACGACGTGGAAGAGAAGGCCAAGGCGGGCAATGCCCATGCCAAGCAGGTGCTGCAATCCTGGGCCGACGCCGAGTGGTTCCTCTCCCGCCCGGCCCTGGCCGAGAAGATCACCGTCACCGTCTTCAAGGTGACCGGCGAAACCAACACCGACGATCTGTCGCCGGCGCCGGACGCCTGGTCCCGCCCCGACATTCCGCTGCACGCCCTGGCGATGCTGAAGAACGCCCGTCCCGGCATCACTCCGGACAAGGACGGCGTCATCGGCCCCATCAAGACCATAGACGCGCTGAAAGAGCAGGGCTTCCCGCTGGCTTACGTCGGTGACGTGGTCGGTACCGGCTCCTCCCGCAAGTCCGCCACCAACTCCGTGCTCTGGTTCATGGGCGACGACATTCCGTTCGTGCCGAACAAGCGCGCCGGCGGCGTCTGTCTGGGCGGCAAGATCGCCCCCATCTTCTTCAACACCATGGAAGATGCCGGCGCCCTGCCCATCGAGGTAGACGTCTCTGCACTTGCGATGGGCGACGTCATCGACATCTTCCCCTATGAGGGCAAGATCACTCGCCACGGCACCGACGAGGTGCTGGCCCGGTTCGAACTGAAAACCGAGGTGCTGATCGACGAAGTGCGCGCTGGTGGCCGTATTCCGCTGATCATCGGCCGTGGCCTGACCGACAAGGCCCGCGAAGCGCTGGGTCTGCCGTTCTCCACCGTGTTCCGTCGTCCGCAGCCTGTCGCCGACACCGGCAAGGGCTTCACCCTGGCCCAGAAGATGGTGGGCAAGGCGTGCGGCGTGAAGGGCATCCGCCCGGGCACCTATTGCGAACCCAAGATGACCACGGTCGGCTCCCAGGACACCACGGGCCCGATGACCCGCGACGAACTGAAAGATCTGGCCTGCCTCGGCTTCTCCGCCGATCTGACCATGCAGTCCTTCTGCCACACCGCGGCCTATCCCAAGCCCATCGACGTGCAGACCCACCACACCCTGCCGGACTTCATCATGAACCGCGGCGGTGTCTCCCTGCGCCCGGGTGACGGCGTCATCCACTCCTGGCTGAACCGCATGCTGCTGCCGGATACCGTGGGTACCGGTGGTGACTCCCACACCCGTTTCCCCATCGGCATCTCCTTCCCGGCGGGCTCTGGCCTGGTGGCCTTCGCCGCCGCCACCGGCGTCATGCCGCTGGACATGCCGGAATCCGTGCTGGTGCGCTTCAAGGGCGAGCTGCAGCCGGGCATCACCTTGCGTGACCTGGTCCACGCCATCCCCTACGCCGCCATCCAGAAAGGGCTGCTGACCGTCGAGAAAGCGGGCAAGAAGAACATCTTCTCCGGCCGCATCCTCGAGATCGAAGGTCTGCCGACCCTGAAGGTGGAGCAGGCGTTCGAGCTGGCCGACGCCAGCGCCGAGCGTTCCGCCGCCGGTTGCACCATCAAGCTGGATAAAGAGCCGATCATCGAGTATCTGAAGTCCAACATCGTCATGCTGAAGTGGATGCTCTCCGAAGGCTACGGCGACGTGCGCACCATCACCCGCCGCATCAAGGGGATGGAAGAGTGGCTGGCGAACCCGGTGCTGATGGAAGCGGACAAGGATGCCGAGTACGCCGAAATCATCGAGATCGATCTGGCCACCATCAAGGAGCCGATCCTGTGCGCGCCGAACGATCCGGACGACGCCCGTCTGCTGAGCACGGTAGCCGGCGATCAGATCGACGAGGTGTTCATCGGTTCCTGCATGACCAACATCGGCCACTTCCGTGCCGCCGGCAAACTGCTCGAGAAGTACCAGGGCGAGCTGCCGACCCGCATGTGGATCGCGCCGCCGACCAAGATGGACAAGGATCAGCTGACCGAAGAGGGCTACTACGGCATCTTCGGCCGGGTCGGTGCCCGCATCGAGATCCCGGGCTGCTCCCTGTGCATGGGTAACCAGGCGCGCGTGGCAGAAGGGGCCTCCGTGGTCTCCACCTCCACTCGCAACTTCCCGAACCGTCTGGGCAAGGGTGCCAACGTCTATCTGGCTTCTGCCGAACTGGCTGCGGTTGCTGCCATCCTCGGCAAGATCCCGACCGTGGCCGAGTACCTGCAGTATGCCAAGTCGCTGGATGCCACTGCCGCCGATACCTATCGCTACCTCAACTTCAACGAGATCGCCTCCTACACCAAGAAGGCTGATGCGGTGATCCTGCAACAGGCGGTATAACCGGATCCCACCTGAGGCCGTTCAGGAAACAAACCCTAATGCCGCGTCCCGACGCGGCATTATTCGTTTCTATACGGGTCTCTTGCTGTGGAGGGATGGCATAAGTGTGATCTGGCCACAGTATGTTTGATTCGTTTTATAAGCGTGTTGCGTTATGTTATTCGGTTATGAATGGTCGCGATGAGTCATCGTTGCCGGTGTAACCCGACTCCGGGTCTGGTGCAGCGCCTGCCTGGGCGGGCCTGGCTGCTTGTGGCGTGGTTTTTTTATGTTTCTTTTCCGGTTGGATCTTTCCCGTACCAGGTTGCGCATCGGCAGCACGCTGCTGGCGTTCTTGCTCCCTCTGCTGGTCGGTGGCTGGATCGTTCACAGCAACTATCTCTATGATCTTAAAGCCGATTCTAGAGCTTCTGCGCACAAGGCGATGACCTTGATGGAAGAGGTGCTGGATCGTGCGGAACAGGTCAACCGGGAAATGCTGCCGTTTGTGGCGGCCCCCTGTGAACGCAATTTGCTGCTCTTGCGCAAGAAAGTGGCGTTGGAGCCCTTCCTGCGCTCGGTCAACCTGGTCAGTGACGGGGTGATCCGTTGTACCTCGTTGTTCGGGGCAGTCAGGGAGGCCGACGATGGCTCCCGCTATCTCGACCGCAAGTTGCTGCTGATGCGCGGCAACAAGGTTAGGCAGAACCACCCCCTGCTGGTGGTGCGTACCGAGCAGGGCAGGGATGCCGTCCTCAGCGCCGTCGACAGCTCCCTGCTCGGTTTCATGCTCTCCCTGGGAGACAAGCCCGACGTCCTGCTGCTGCAGGTGGGGTCGGCCAGCATCGATGAGGCTGGCCGCTACCTGGACCATGTTCCCAGGCTGGAGCGGAGCACCAGCCTCGAGATCTCTTCCAAACGCTATCCCTTCACCATCTACGCCGGCTACAGCATGCCGCACTACTGGCAGTCACTCTGGGAAGAGCGTCGGTTGGCCTTGTTGTCACTGGCGGTGACCTCCTCGCTGCTCGCCTGGCTGGTGTGGTGGGTGCTGGGGCGTCCGGGCTCCCCCAATGACGAGCTGAAACGGGCCCTGCGCGCCAGGGAGTTCGTCCCCTACCTGCAACCGCTGGTCGCCAGCGATGACGGCAGCATGGTGGGAGGAGAGGTGCTGATGCGCTGGCACCATGCCACCGAGGGGGTGATCCGCCCCGATCTCTTCATTCCCCAGGCGGAGGAGTCCGGCCTTATCGTGCCCATGACCAGCCAGATGATGAGAAGCGTGGCGAACCAGCTGGGGCGAGTGCAGGCGGAGCTGCCGGATGGCTTTCACATCAGCTTCAACATCAGTGCGGCCCACTGCCACGACTTCTCCCTGCTCAGCGAGTGCCGCACCTTTCTCGATCACTTTGCGCCCGGCAAGGTGGTGATGGTGCTCGAGCTGACCGAGCGGGAGTTGCTGGTGGCGGATCACCAGACGATCTCCCTGTTCCAGCAGCTGGATCAGATGGGGGTCAGGCTGGCCATCGACGACTTTGGCACAGGCCACTCCAGCCTGCGCTACCTGCAGCAGTTCCATGTGGATTATCTCAAGATAGATCAGTCATTTATCCGTCGGATCGGCACCGAATCCCTCTCCCGGCACATCGTCGACAACGTGATCGATCTGGCGAGCCGCCTTGGCCTCGCCCTGGTGGCGGAGGGGGTCGAGACCCGGGAACAGGCCGACTATCTGCGCGGCAAGGGGGTCGACTATCTGCAGGGCTATCTCTATGGCAAGCCGGTGCCGATGCCCCGGTTTTGCGAGGGGCTGTCGCCCAGGCGCTCCGTGGCATAGTCCGGTGTCCCGCCTGATAACCAAGGTGAAGCCCCTTATCCCAAGCCCGGGTTGACGGATGGCCTGTACCCCGGGTTGACGGTTTTTTATCCGGTTAGGGTTGGGTTCAGCGTCGGTCGCTAGACTGACCGTCCCATTTTTAGCGGATCCCCCATGCCTTATTCACTGCGGCTCGATACGGCTCATCCCTGGCTGCGTCTGCTCCTCGCCCTGCTGGTGTTCTCTGTGCCCATGCTGCTCGGCACCTGGGGGTTCCACAGCCATTACCTGCGCAATCTGCAGCTGGAGTCGGAGGGGGCCGCGACCCATACCGTGACCCTGCTGGAGACCATGCTCGGCCACGCCGACGAGGCCAATCGCAGGGCATTGCCCCTGCTGGATCAGTCGTGTGCCCCCGTGCTGCCGGCCTTGCGACAGCAGGTGGCCGAGGTGCCCTTCGTGCGTTCGGTGAATCTGGCCCGCCATGGCAGCATCTATTGCACCTCCTTCTTCGGCCCATACCGGATGGCCTATTCGGTGGAACACTTCGTCAAGGGGATGCTGCAACTCGGCAACGTCAGCCCCATACGACAGGATCACCCCTTCCTGGTGGTGCGTGCCGCCAAGGGGCGCCGTGCCGCCCTCAGCGTCATCGACGGGGACTATCTCAGCTTCATGTTGAATCTCAAGGATCCCTCCCTCGAGATCAGGCTCAAGGTCGGTGAGCGCTGGCTGGACCAGCGGGGCCATCTATTCATGCGGTCCCCCGAGGCGCTTCCCCATGGCGGCGTCATGATGAGTTCGAGGGTCTACCCCTTCTCCATCTATGTGGGGTATCGAAGCCCCTCGAACTGGCAGGGTCTGCTGCAGACGCACCGCTTCGGGTTGTTGCTGCTGGCCGGGGTCAGCGCCGGTTTCGCCCTGCTCATCTGGTGGCTGCTGGGGCGGCCCCGCTCGCCGGCGAACGAGCTGGCACGGGCCCTGCGGGGGAGGGAGTTCGTTCCCTATCTGCAACCCCTGGTGGAGAGTGGCAGTGGACGCATCGTGGGGGCCGAGGTGCTGATGCGCTGGCAGCACCCTGACATGGGGTTGGTGCGACCGGACCTGTTCATCCCCCAGGCAGAGGCCTGCGGCCTGATCGTTCCCATGACCACTCTCCTCATGGAGGAGGTGGGCCGGCAACTGGCAGACGAGCAGGCTGCACTGCCCCGCGGGTGTCACATCAGCTTCAACATCAGTGCCGCCCATTGCCGCGACGATATCCTGATCGGGGAGTGCCGACGCTTCCTCGATCGCTTCGAGCCCGGCCGCATCATCCTGGTGCTGGAGCTGACCGAGCGGGAATTGCTGGCGGCGGATCCCCACACCCTGGCGCTGTTCAAGGCGCTGGACGAGATGGGGGTGCAACTGGCCCTGGACGACTTCGGCACGGGCCACTCCAGCCTGGTCTATCTGCAGCAATTCCACGTGGACTACCTCAAGATCGACCAGTCCTTCATTCGCCGCATTGGCACCGAGTCCCTCTCGGAGCACATCGTCGACAACGTCATCGATCTCGGCAGGCGGCTGGGGCTCTCCCTGGTGGCCGAAGGGGTCGAGACGGAGCAGCAGGCCGCCTACCTCAGGGCCAAGGGTGTCCACTATCAGCAGGGATACCTGTTTGCCCACCCCATGCCCCTGCGGGAGTTCTGCCGCGTGCTGGCCCTTGGGGAGGCACCTGCCGGCAGCGCAGCCTAGGGCAGGGCTCAGGGCTCCAGGCCGTTCAGCCAGTTCACCAGGGTCTCGTGGGGGCTGCCGGGCTCGGGCCGGGTGGGAGCGAGCAGGTGATAGCCGGTGCCGTCCGCAATGAAGCCGAGCGGCGCCACCAGCAGGCCGGCTTCTATGTCGTCACACACCTGCCGGTAAGGGCCGATGGCGACGCCAAGGCCGGCCACCGCCGCCTGCAGGCTGAAGTAGAAGTGCTCGAACGTCTGCCCCGGCCCCTCGTCTGCCTGCATGGGGGCGGCTCTGCGCAGCCACTCCTGCCAGGCGCCGGGACGGGTCCGGGTGTGCAGGCGCGGGGCCGTCGCCCGCAGGACCCACTGCTTCCCTTTGCGCTCGAAGAACTGTGCCACCTTGTCCGGCTGGCAGACCGGCCCGGTTCGCTCCTCGAACAGCGGCAGGCTGTGGAGATCTTCGGGCCAGTGGAAGTCGTTACGCCGGATGGCGAGATCGATGCCGCTGTCAAAGCTGAGGGCGCCACCGCCCGCCATCAGATGCACCTCCAGCTCCGGGTGTGCAGCCTGAAATGCAGGCCAGCGCGGGATCAGCCAGCGCATCAGCAGGGTGGGCTCGCAGGAGAGTACCAGCGATTGGGGGCGGCTCTGCTGGCGCAGGGCCTGCGCCGTCTGCCGGATCTGGCCCAGCCCCTGCCTTCATCGTGCTGGCCCACGCCCTCTGGTTTGGCGCTGTGGCGATCTTCTTCTCCACCGACGCGGTACGGGTCCGGCTCCTGGCGGTGCGCCACTGGATTGATCGGGTATTCGGTGGGCTGCTGGTGGGATTCAGCCTGCTGCTGGCGCTGACCCAGTCCTCGCGCTGAGGAGGCCGCACCGGGGCGAAGCTATCACCCGCGAAGTGCAGGGGCTTGTTTTTCATGCCTTGCCAGCCACTTTTCGGTAGAATCGTCGCTCATTTTGACGTCAGATAGAGATGAGGCGCGGTATGACGGTTCAGTTCCAGGCATTTCACAGCATCAAGGCGATTGGCAGTCGGGAGGTGCTGTTCAACTGGTCCAGAACCAATCCCCTCGGTGCCCTGGAGCAGGTGTGGCGCCCGAAACATCGCGACGAGCTGCAACAGTTGCTGCGGGAATACCCGACGCGCAAGCTGCGCCTCATCGGATCCGGCCTCTCCTTTGAGCCCATCCACAGCGTCTATGCCGAGGGCAGTCAGGCGCTGCTGGTGGACCTGCACCACCTGCGCGGCCCCCTGGGACACACCGCCGACACCGTGACCTATCAGGCGGGCACGCCGCTGGACACCGTCTATGCGGATCTTGTCGCCATGGATCGCATGCTGCCCGCGTCCCCCGGCGTCATCGGCATCCAGACCCTGGGCGGGGCGCTCAGCACCGGCACCCATGGTCAGGGGCTGCACCAGTCCGCCCTGTGCGACGCGGTGGAGGCGCTGACCGTGATGCTGGCCGATGGGGAGATCATCCGGGTGGATCGCACCGATCCGCGCTTCGGGGCCTTCGTGATGGGGATGGGGATGCTCGGCATCCTGCTCGACGTCACCCTGCGCACCGTGCCGAACCGCATCATGCGCTGCACCAAGTTCACCACCGACTACCCCTTCCTGCTGGCGCATAACGAGCGCCTCAACCGCGAGCATGCCTTCGTGAAGAGCTGGTGGTTTGCCTGGACCGGGGAGAGCCACATCTGGCTGGTGGATCCCGCCAGCGAGGAGGAGGTGGCCCGTTACCGCGCTGCCAGCAGCGAGCCACTGCAACTGGAGGGGGACATCGACGGCCGCATGAACGCCACTATCGACGCGACCCTGCAGAAGATGGCGAAGGACACCAAGGACGAGGCGCTGGCGGGGGAGCACTTCGAGACGGTACGCCGCTTCAAGGACGCCTCGGATCTGGTGGGCAACGTCTACCAGATCCTCTGCAAGGGGATCCCGGCGCCCCAGATCAACTGCGAGGTGGCGGTGCCCCTCGAGCGCATGGGGGAGGCCCTCGAGATCCTGCAGGCCTGGCAGGAGGCCAACCCGGGCGTGCTGCACTACCCCTTTATCCTGCGTTGCACCGGCCCCTCCGAGGCCTGGCTCAGCGCCGCCCATGGCAAGTCGGTGTGCTGGATTGGCTTCCTGGTCTATCTGGCGGCGGACGGCACCTTCGTCAACGGCTCCATGGAGCAGATGCGCGAGCTGCAACAGCTGCTGGTGCCGCTGGGGGGCACCCCGCACTTCGGCAAGCACCTGGCGATGGATCTCTACGACTTCCCGGCCCTGCTGCCGCGCTGGCACGACTTCCTGGCCTTGAAGCGAGAGCTCGATCCCCACGGCCGCTTCGAAAACCGCTGGCTCGGCGAGCTGTTTGCCAACAAGTGAGGGTGCTTGGCCCTCTCATCACGCCAGGTTTTAAGGATTTGACATGACCGATATGCAAGACACCCGCATCCCCGTCACCCTGCTGACCGGCTTCCTCGGCAGCGGCAAGACCACGCTGCTGAACCACTGGGTCAAGCAGCCCGAGCTCGGCGAGTGCGCCGTGCTCATCAACGAGTTCGGCTCCGTGGGGCTGGATCACCACCTGGTGCAGCAGGTGGACGAGCAGGTGGTGCTGCTCGATTCCGGCTGCATCTGCTGCTCGGTGCAGGGCTCCCTGGTGGAGGCGCTGCAGGGGCTCTTTATGAAGGCTATCCAGCGGAAAATTAAGCCTTTCAAACGACTCATTATCGAGACCACGGGGCTGGCGGACCCTGCCCCCGTGCTGTTCACCCTGCGTGAGGAGGGCTTTATCGCCCAGCGCTACCGCTTCGATGGCACCGTCACCGTGGTGGACGCGGGTCATATCGAGCAGCAACTGGCTGCCCAGTACGAGGCGGTCAAGCAGGTGGCGCTCGCGGATCTGCTGGTGGTGAGCAAGGGGGACCTGGTGGATGAGGAGACCCAGGCGCGGGTCGAGAGCCAGCTGGCTGCCCTCAACCCGGCAGCCCCCATCGAGCGGGTCAGCAACGGGGTGCTCTCGCCCGCCGTGCTGGAGAAGCTGGGCGCCTACAACGAGGCGGCCGGGCGCGACGTGCGCCAGCTGCTGGCCTGGCTGCGTACCGAGTCCCCGAGACAGGGGCTGGCATCACCCATGCAGCCGAAGATGGCGCCGTTTGCCGCCAAGGTGGGCACGGCCGCGCCGACCCATTTCGCGCACGGCGGCTCTTTTGCTCACAACAATATCGAGAGTTTCTCCCTGCGCATCGGCGAACCCCTCAAGCCATCCCGCCTGCTGGCGGCGATCGATGCGGTGCAGGCACAGTACGGCGACGCCCTGTTGCGCCTCAAGGGAATACTGCAGCTGGAGGGGGAGAGCCAGCCCGTGGTGATCCACGGCGTGCACGGCCAGCTCTATCCGCTGCAATCCCTGGGGGAGTGGCCGGAGGGCAAGGCCCAGTCCCGCCTGGTGTTCATCGTGAAGAGCCAGGACAGGGAAGGGATAGAGCGTCTGTTCCTCGACGCCCTGAGGGCCCCTGAGCCCAGCCTTGAGGAGCGGCTCAAGGCCATGCTCGGCCAGCCGGATGCCTGATATGCTGATATGACCCGTCTTCGTGCGGGTCTTTTCTTATCTGACGAGGAGGTGACTGCCATGCCCGACAGCACACAGATGGTGACCCCGGCCCAACGCAAGTGGCTGCCCTGGCTGACCGCGGTCGGCTTCTTCATGCAGACGCTGGATGGCACCATCCTCAACACGGCACTGCCCAGCATGGCCGAGGCCCTGGGGGAGAGCCCGCTGCAGATGCAGTCGGTGGTCATTGCCTACATGCTGACGGTGGCCCTGCTCATCCCGGCCTCCGGCTGGCTGGCAGACAGGTTCGGCACCCGCCGCGTCTATCTGGCCGCCATCCTGCTGTTTACCCTGGGATCCCTCGCCTGTGCAGTCGCCAACTCCCTGCCGGTGCTGGTCGTTGCCCGAGTGCTGCAGGGGGTGGGGGGCGCCCTGCTGATGCCCATCGGGCGCCTGGCGGTGCTACGGGTCTACAGCAAGCACGAGCTGCTGCGGGTCATGTCTTTCGTCACCATCCCCGGTCTGCTCGGCCCCCTCATCGGCCCGGCTCTGGGTGGGTGGCTGGTGGAAGTGGCGAGCTGGCACTGGGTCTTTCTCATCAACCTGCCGGTGGGGGTGATAGGCTTTGTGGCGAGCTGGCACTTCATGCCCGAACTGCGGCAGATCACCGCGCGCTTCGACTGGCAGGGGTTCGTGCTGTTCAGCATCGGCATGGTGCTGGTCTCCGTCGGCCTGCAGGGGCTGGGGGAGCACAGTCTCTCCACCGGCTGGGCGCTGTTCGCCCTCCTGTTCGGGCTGGCCGCCATGGCGAGCTACTGGCTCTATGCCGCCACGGCCGCGCAACCCCTGTTCAGCCTGGCGCTGTTCAAGACCAACACCTTCGCCATCGGCATCTGGGGCAACCTGTTCGCCCGCCTCGGCAGCGGTGCCATGCCCTTCCTGACCCCGCTCTTCCTGCAGCTGGGGCTCGGCTTCTCGCCGAGCAAGGCGGGGATGACCATGATCCCCACAGTGCTCGGGGCCATGCTGACCAAGACGCTGGTAAACAAGCTGATCCCGCGCATTGGTTATCGCCGCATCCTGATCGGCAACACCCTGGCGCTCGGGGCCATGATCGCCAGCTTCTATTTCATCGACAACCAGGTGCCTCACGGCGTGCTGCTGGGGTGGCTGGCGGTGTTCGGCGCCATCAACTCCCTGCAGTTCTCCGCCATGAACACGCTCACGTTGCAGGATTTGAGTGCCGAGCATGCCAGCAGCGGCAACGGCCTGCTGTCGGTGGTGATGCAGCTCTCCATGAGCCTGGGGGTGGCCATCGCTGCCAGCCTGCTGGGGCTCTTCTCCGCCGGACAGTCGGTGCAGGAGAGCGGGCGCTGGCTCGACGGTTTCCACCTCACCTATCTGTGCATCGGGCTGATGTCCATGCTGGCCGCCCTGATCTTCGCCCAGCTGGCCAGGGAGGAACGCAAGGGGTGATGGCCGCGCCCCGACAATCGGGGCGCACGTCATATCGCGGGGGAGGGCAGAAAGCTGACCTGGCAGGGGAGGCGGGCGAGCACGCCCGCCAGATGCTCGGTGGCCAGCAGGAAGGTCAACTCCGGATGGCCCGGGGTCCAGGTGAAGGCGTGGTGGGCCAGCAGCTGCGAGTCGACCAGCAGTGGCACATCGGCCCTCGGCAGGAAGGGGCAGACGGCCCCCGGCAGGCAGCCGATCTGCGCCTGCATCTCCTCGGCGCTGCAGATGGAGGGCTTGGCGCCGAGAACGGCCCTGACCGCCTTGCTGTCGAGCCGCCCATCCCTGTGGGTCAGCAGCAGGGCGAAGCGATCATCCTTGAACTTGAGAAACAGGGTCTTGCTGAACTCCGCCTGCCAGCCGAAACGGGCCTTGACCCGCTCGTCGGTGGCGTAATCCAGGATGGGTTCGTGTTCGTAGCGCTGATGGGGCAGCCCGGTCAGCAGCTGGCAGTTGAAGGCGTGAATGGCGTCGAGGGGCATGGGGTTCTCCTGTGCAGACGGCCATGCTGCCAGTCGTTCAGACACAGGCCCAATCACCGTTTCTTATCCGTCATCAGCGCAGTCCATCAGCAACAAGGGCACCGCGAGGTGCCCTTGGTGATCAGTGATGCTGCAGTTCGCACGCTTCCCAGTGGAAGGGTATGGGGTTCAGGCGCTGGGAGGCCTTGTCATAGGCCCGCCACAGCTCGCCGAAGGGGCGGCCGTCGACGGGGTGGCACTGCTCGGGGGCCAGCTCCGCCAGCGGCCAGAGCACGAAGGCGTTGGTGAGGATCTCGCCGCGGGGCAGCGCCACCGGCTCCTCGCACACCAGGTTGCCGTAGAGCAGCAGGTCGAGGTCCAGGGTGCGCGGCGCGAACTTCTTGGCGTCCGGCTCGCGGCCGTTGGCGAACTCCATGGCACGCAGCCGCTGGCAGACGCTGGCCAGGGGCATATTGGTGCGGGCGGCGACCACCAGGTTGTAGAAGGGGCGGCCGTTGAAGCCCACCGCCTCGCTCTCGAACACCCGGGAGACGGCAAGGGGCCCGAACTCGGCGTGCAGGGCATCGAGGCCGGCGCGGATGTGGCGCTCCCGCTCGATGTTGGATCCCAGGCTGATGTAGATGGTGGTCATCAGCTGGCGCTCGCGGCAGGAGTGCGATGGCGCAGGATTTCGACCCCGACGCCGGCGGCATTGGGCACGGCGCCCGGCTTGGTCAGGGTCACCTTGACCCACTGCACGCGATCGTCGTCCAGCACCAGGGCGGCGACCTGTTCGGCCATGGTTTCGACCAGCTCCACGACCTTGCTCTGGGCGTGATCACAGATCTTGCGGGAGAGGGTGGCGTAATCCAGCGCCAGGTTGATATCGTCGGTTGCGGCGGCGGGGCGGTTGTCAAACCCCATCTCGAGATCGAAGCAGAGCTTCTGGCGAATGCCCTTCTCCCACTCATAAACCCCTATGGTGGTCAAAACCTCGAGTCCGCGAATAAACACCTTGTCCATGACAGTACTTCTTCTTTACTCTTGATGGGCTGTGAAAACAGCGCAGGGATGCAGGCCTGGCAAGCTGATTGCCGCCGGCGGCCGGTTTGGGCGACACGCGTTCGGGCAAGCCCAGACCAGAGAATGTGGCCCGCATCATACCCCATTCATATCGTGGTAAAAACGACCAAGATGACGGCCCTGACGATTTTGATGATTATTCTGGCCTATCTGGGCGGCTCGCTGTCCAGTGCCGTGCTGGTTTCCCGCATCACCGGGCTGCCGGATCCCCGCGACCACGGCTCCCACAACCCGGGGGCGACCAATGTGCTGCGCCTCGGGGGCCGGATGGCAGCGCTGATCGTCCTGCTGAGCGACATGCTCAAGGGCATGGCGCCCGTCTATCTCGCCTGGTATCTGGATATCAAACCCGTCTATCTCGGTTTCATCGGCGTCGCCGCCTGCCTGGGCCACATGTACCCCATCTTCTTCCACTTCCGGGGCGGCAAGGGGGTCGCCACGGCGCTTGGCACCATGCTGCCCATCGGCTTTGCCATGGGGGGAGCCGTGATTGCCACCTGGCTGCTGGTACTAATGGTGAGCGGCTACTCTTCCCTGGCCTCCATCATTACCGTGCTGCTGACGCCCCTCTTCACCTATCTGCTCAAACCGGAATATACCCTGCCGGTCTCCCTGCTCTCCTGCCTCATTCTCGTCCGCCACCACGAGAACATTACCCGCCTGCTCAAGGGGGAGGAGTCCCGCCTCTGGCGCCGCCGGGGAGGGGAGTCTCCCGTAGAAGTGATGAAAATGGGTGGTGCTGCGCAAAAAAGAGACGAACGAGACGAAAAGTGAAATTTCCCGTTGACCACCTGCCTTAAAATCCGTTTAATAGCGCCCACGCCCAGATAGCTCAGTCGGTAGAGCAGGGGATTGAAAATCCCCGTGTCGGCGGTTCGATTCCGTCTCTGGGCACCACATTTTGGTGCCATGAAATGAAAATTTGTTCATGCACAATGGTTTAAAGTGTGCCGGCTTAGCTCAGTAGGTAGAGCAACTGACTTGTAATCAGTAGGTCACCAGTTCGATTCCGGTAGCCGGCACCATTTGCCCAGATAGCTCAGTCGGTAGAGCAGGGGATTGAAAATCCCCGTGTCGGCGGTTCGATTCCGTCTCTGGGCACCAAATTGTTCCTCCGTAGTTCAGTCGGTAGAACGGCGGACTGTTAATCCGTATGTCACTGGTTCGAGTCCAGTCGGAGGAGCCAATTCAAAAGCCCAGCAGCAATGCTGGGCTTTTTTCTTGCCTGTTCGCCGGGAAAGTCCCCTTACCCCGATGCAGAACAGGGGGGGGGCTGGCTTATTTATACCTTCCCCATCAGTCACTTATCGTCGCATCCCCTGGCGTGCCCCGCCCGTTTTCCCGTAAGCTTGCGTCCAGCCGCCGTTCTCGAAAGGGTCTTTCTGGCGGTGCACATCCATGACCGAGGTAATCCATGAACGCAACCGAGCTGTGGCAGCTTTCCCCCGAGCAATTCAACGCATGGCGACGGGAGAACGACTATCCCCTCATCTGGGATCTGCTGGTGACGTCGCTGCCCCATTTCGGCGACTGGATGGCGGAGCAGAAGATAGAGAAGAGCGTGATCTTCCAGATAGGGATCGCCCGTTTCATCAGCTCCCGCTGCGTGCTGAGCCTGTGCGTCTACATGAGCGACGACAAGATCCGCCTGTACGAGACCGCCTCGGGCGCCCTGGAGTCCCTGCGCAAGAGCGGCCTGATCCGCTCGGAGAGCCGCTTCGAACCCTACTGCATGTGGCTGGCCGGCAAGTATGGCAAGGACGAGGTGAAACGGGTGCAGAGCCTGCTCTCCGTCTCCGAGAACAACAAGGGGGAGGCCCAGGTGCTGGGCCGGCATAGCCTGCTCAACATCGGTGGCGTGGCGCTCAAGAGCCCCATCATCTCCGGTCGGCTGCTGGACTTCACCTGCCTCGACGAGCTCTCTCTCGACGGGGCCGTCAACAACTCCAAGGTCTATCTCTGGCACTGCTCGGCCAAGGGGGTGAGGGTCAATGGCGGGGTCATCGGACTGGATCTGTTCGATTCCCTGCTCTGGGACCACAGGGCCTGGGCCAAGAAGCGGGAGCTGGCGCTGGAGGACGGGGTGTTTCAGGACTTCACCATAGAGTGCGAGGAGATCCGCTTTCACTCCTCCCGGGCCGTGCTGAAGAACTTCAACGTCCGCGCCAAGAACTTCGATGCCACCATGGAGCACACCAACCTGGACAAGGTGCAGGTGGCCTACAACGAGAATGGCCGGATCGATCACAACGAGGCGAGCAAGCTCTATCGCAACGCCAAGCGCCTCTTCTCCAGCGTGGGGGACACCGTCGATGCCGGGGAGTGCTACTACCAGGAGAAGCTGCACGAGATGAAAGCCCTGGCCAGTCCGCGGGAGCTGTTCAGGGAGCGCTGGCTGCGCAGCGGCCTGCTGAGCAAGGGGTGGCTCTCCCTGCTGTGTTACCTCAGGTGTGCCGGCAAGTTCATCAGCTTCATCACCTGGGGATTCGGTGAGCGGCCCATCCGCAGCCTGCTGATGTCGATGGGGGTCATCCTGCTGGCGACCCTGACCTATTTCGTGACGCCGGAGTCCGCCACCCACGGCCATCTGGGGCGTTCCCTCTATTTCAGCATTGTGACCTTCGTGACCCTGGGATACGGCGACATCTCCCAGACCTCCTCCCCCCTCCAGCTGTTGTCGGCCATAGAGGCGTTCTGCGGCATGTTCCTGACCGGCCTCTTCCTCGCGGGTTTTGCCTCGAAAACCAAGCAGTACTGACGACGAAGCGGGCGACAGGCCACCGTCTCCCGACAGCCAGCCTCCATCAGCCCTGCCCGCCGGCGGGGCTGCCTTCCTTGACGCAGCGGCACTGGAGCGACTTTATTTAAAGTCATCGCTCGCCGTGGCGAACGATGGCGCACCGCGCGCGACATGACAAAAAAACAGACAGGGGAGCGAGCACGGTATCGATCAGCACACCATCACAGCAGAGAAGGAATAACGCTATGATATTGAATCACTTATGGGGATTGTATGCCCATCCTCACACCGAATGGCATACCATAGACGAGCGACACGACAGTTTCAGAAACAGTCTGTCCCATATCCTGATCGTGGCCCTGATCCCTCCCATCTGCGCCTACTACTCCGCCGTACACATCGGCTGGAGCATAGGCGTCGGTGATCCCATCACCCTGACCGCCAACAGCGCACTCATGCTGTCGATCGCCATGTACGTGACGCTCATCATCGGCGTCCTCGCGCTCTCCTATCTGGTGCACTGGATGGGTCACACCTTCGGTTCGGATCCCAGCTACACAACCTCGCTCGAGCTCGCGGCCTACACCTCTACGCCGCTCTTCATGGTCGGCTTGTCCGCCTTCTTCCCGCACCTCTGGTTCGTCATGATCATCGGCCTCATCGGGCTGACCTACTCCGTCTACCTGCTCTACGTGGGGGTGCCCATCCTGATGCACATCTCCAAGGAGCAGGGATTCATCTATGCCAGCTCCGTGGTGACGGTCGGTCTGGTGCTGCTGGTCTGCGTACTGGCTGCCACGGCCATTCTGTGGGGATCCGGCTTCGGTCCTGTGTTCACTCAGTAGGGCTCCAGCCGATCGTCAAGGACGACAAGGGCGCCATCATGGCGCCCTTGTCGTGTCTGGCAGGGAGAAATGGATTGTCGTGATCAGCGCGCCTTGCCGCTGCCGATGCTGAACGGCAGGCGATAGTCGCTGCTCTGATCCCCGAGGCTGACGGTCAGGTTGCCCTGGGCGCGGCTCGGAATGTGCACCTGCTGGGTACCCATCAGGCTGGCATGGACCGAGGCCACCAGGTCACCGGACTCGTCACGCACCTCCAGCTGGGGGTTGCTCTTGCCAGCCACTGCGGCGCCGGCGTGCCAGTTGACGAACAACACGCCAGGGGCTGCGTTGAAGTCGGCGGGAACGGCCGCCTGGGCAACACCAACACTCATCAGGCCTGCGACGGCCAGCATCTTGATTACGTTTTTCATGTTCATTCACTCTCTTGGTTTTTATGTCATTGGCAGGGCCGGTCAGACCCATATCAATGCATCCATGCAAGAGGTCATTCAAATCGTGTGTTGTTCTTTCACTGACATCAGGCACCCGGTTCTGTGGTGCCATCACCATGAATGACCAGCTATGTTGCGGCTTGGCGCTCCTGCTCAAGCGATGGGTGAATAATAAGCAGCCTCACTCATCATTGTTAGCGAGATAAACTGGCCTATATGTTCAAAAAAAATGAATGATGCTTGGCGGGAGGAATGGCGGGGAGCGAGCTGCCCTGTCCGGCAGGATGTCGGCGTCGCACCTTGGCCTGACACCGGATTGTCATATGAAGTGCGTACTGTGCGGCTTCATTTTCAAACTGGTTCAAGGATGACTATGTTTCGCGTCTCTACCCTCGCCGCCTGCGTGGCGGCCACCCTGCTGAGCGGCTGCAATTCGGAAAACGACTCCTCGTCGCCCGCCGTCGGTGACTATCAATACAGCACCAAGGCCGTCTATGCCGCTCGCCAGGATGCGAGCAGCTATGAGGCCGCTCCTGCCGGCTTCACCCCCGTCTTCACCGAGCTGGTGGCCCGCCACGGCTCACGCTCGCTGTCGAGCCCCAAGTACGACGTGCTGACCAAGCTGGTGTGGGCGGAGGCCGCGAGGCAGGGGGCCTTGACCGAGCTGGGCCAGGCGCTCGGCGCCAAGGTGGATGCCGTCACCGCCGCCAACCAGGCCCTGGGCTATGGCCTGCTGAGCGCGCTCGGCAAGGAGGAGCACGCCAACCTCGCGACCCGGCTCGCCGAGCGGTTGCCCACCCTGCTGACCGGGGGCGCGAGCCCGCTCTGCCTCAAGGTCGAGACCTCGGGCAAGGATCGCGCAAACGAGAGCGCCTACTTCTTCATGCAGAGCCTGGCCAAGCGGGTCTCGCTGGTGACCGACAGCGCCGACTGCTACGTGAGTCAGGAGAACCCTTCCGAGATCGACAAGGGGCTGCGCAACAAGTTCGAGCTCTACTTCCACAAGACGGAGCCGGAAGGGCAATACGCCCAGTACCTGCCCACCTTCCAGGACTATCAGGCCTTCATCGGGGACGAAGACAACGGGGTGGCTCCCGCCCCCGAGCTGACCGAGGCCCTCGAGGCGCTCAAGGCTCTGCCCAAGACCCGGGTGATGGCCCGCGAGATGCTCGAGCGCCTCTACAGCAAGGCCTTTGTCGACGAGCTGGCCGGCGGCGTCGAGTATGTGGCGGTGAACCCGGAAGATGGCGGCAAGACCTATGTGCGCGACGAGGTGGACGCCGCCCTCATGCTCTACAACCTCTTCATCATAGGTCCGGGCATGGTGCGCGAGGCGCAGGCGCAAGGGGCGCCCTGGGATCTGGAGCAGTTCATTACCCCGGAGGAGTCGGCTTGGTTCTCCTATCTCTCCGATGCCGAGGACTTCTACGAGAAGGGGCCGAGCCTTGCCAGCCAGAGTGCCACCTACGCCGTGGCCCAGCCCCTGCTGGACGGCCTGTTCAATGAGGTGCAGACCCAGGTGGTGGAGGGGGCCGGCGAGCACGTGGCCAAGCTGCGCTTCGCCCATGCGGAGACCCTGATCCCGCTGGCGGCCCTGATGCAGCTGGAAGGGAGCCGCCAGAGCGCCCAGCCCGGCGTGCTGATGAGCCAGGAGAACAACGAGTGGCGTGGCGGCTGGGTCTCACCCTATGCGGCCAACATCCAGTGGGATGTCTACCGCAACGAGGCCGGCCGGGTGCTGGTGAAGATGCTCTACAACGAGCAGGAGCTCACCTTCAAGGCCGGGTGTGCCCCGGTCCAGGCTGGCAGCTTCTTCTATGACTTCGGCGAGCTCAAGCGCTGCTACGGCTATTCGTCCTGACGCTTGCGCGTCTCCCCCGGGGCCGGTCATCACCGGCCCCATTTTTTTGGATCAGGCCAGGTCAGGCTGGGTCGGGCCGTCTTCGTCCCGCATGCCAGGTGGTGCCCATGGAGGCGGCGATGATGGCGGCGATCCCGAGCCACTGGGCGGGGGGCAGCCGCTCTCCCAGCAGCATCAATCCCATCAGGGCCCCCATGGCGGGTTCGCCGCTGGTGAGAATGCCGTAGCTCTTGAGCGGCAACCGGCGCAGGGCAAACATCTCCAGCGAATAGGGAAGGGCGCTCGAGAGCAACCCCACCCCCGCGATGGCCAGGATCACGGGCAGGGTGAAGGAGGCCTCGCTCGCCCCGGCGAGGCCGAAGGGGAGCACCAGCAGGGTGCCGACCCACATGCCAAGGGCCGGCGCCTGTGCCCCCAGCAGGGCCCCGGCCCGCTTGCCGGTCAGCATGTAGAGCCCCCAGAACACGCCGGCGCCCAGGGCCAGTGCGGCCCCCAGCGGATCGATGGCCTGCTCGGCGGCCTGCAGGGGCAAGAGCAGTAGCAAGCCGACGATGGCCAGCCCGAGCCAGAGGAAGTCTTCCCGGTGGCGGGAGGAGAGCAGCGCCACCGTCAGCGGGCCGGTGAACTCGATGGCCAGTGCCACGCCGAGGGGGATGCGCTCGATGGCCAGATAGAAGAGCAGGTTCATGGCTCCCAGCGAGAGGCCGTAGGGGAGGGCGCCAAGCAGGGTGCGCCGGTCGAGGGGGGCGCGCCAGATGCGAAACACCATCGACAGGAGAAGGGCGGCACACCCCAGCCGGAACAGGGTGGTACCTGCGGCCCCGAGCAGGGGAAACAGCGTCTTGGCCAGGGAGGCGCCGAGGGTGATCGACAGCATGGCGAGCAGCACAGCCAGCAGAGAGGAGAGGGCGGGGGGATTCGGCGACATGGGTACAAACCTGGGTAAGGGGGAGGTAAGAAAATATATCTGGAGCTCGCCGTAATTTCGGTCTAATACTGCCCCTACGCGATAATCTTTATCTCCTGAGCCCCATGACCGACAAGTTCGACCTGCTCATCCTCGCCGAGTTGCAGCAGGATGCCCGTCTGCCCATTCCCGAGCTGGCCCACAGGGTCGGCCTCTCCGCACCGGCCTGCTACCGCCGCCTTCGCACCCTGCGCGAGGCGGGGCTGATCGAGCGGGAGGTGGCACTGGTGGCGCCGGCGACCATGGGCTGGCCCATCACCATGCTGGTGCTGGTGACTCTGGAGCGGGATCACGGCCGGATCGTCGACGAGATGATCGCCTGCCTGAAAGGGGAGCCCGAGGTGATGGACCTCTGGTATGTCACGGGCGAGCAGGACTTCGTACTGCAGGTGGCCGCCCGGGACATGCAGAGTTACGAGCAGTTCACCCGGCGCGTGCTGCACGCCAGGGAGCAGGTGCGCAGCTTCAAGACCCTGGTGGTCATGGGGCAGCACAAACGCTGTGGTGCCCTGTTGCCGGTGTGAGAAAGAACAGCCGCAGCCAGGTGTAGTCCGGGGGCATGGTACCTGAAAAGAGGGCAGGCGTGATGCCTGCCCTGAGAGTCAGCCTGTCGCCAGCTCCTCCGCCGTCATGGGGCGCAAGACGCGGCAGGGATTGCCGACGGCGACCACCCCGGGCGGAATATCCCGGGTGACCACGGATCCCGCCCCGATCACGCTGTTGTCCCCTATGGTGACGCCGGGGCAGATGACGACGCTGCCGCCGATCCAGACGTTGTTGCCGATGCGCACCGGCGCCCCGAACTCCACCCCCCTGATGCGTGGCGCTACCGCCACCGGGTGGGCGGCGGTGTAGATCTGCACTCCCGGCGCCAGCAGCACGTTGTCACCGATGTGTACCTCGCACACGTCGAGGATGGTGCAGCCCACGTTGGCGTAGAAATTCTCCCCCACGAAGATGTTGGCGCCATAGTCGCAATAGAATGGCGGGTTGATGGCGCACTGGGCGCCGCGCCCGCCGAGCAGCTCATGGAGCAGGGCATCCTGCGCCGGCTTCTCCTGCCACTGGGTGTTGAAACTGTGGTAGAGGTGGCGGCAGCGCTCCCGCGCCGCCTTCAGCTCGGCGTCCCCCGCATCATAGGGCTCCCCCGCCACCATCTTCTGCCACTCGGGGCCGCGCACGGCTGGCCGTGTCGCTGTCGTTGCGTCAGTCATCATTGCTCCATCAGCCAGATCAGGGATTCATAAGGGCGCAGTGTGCAGGATCCCGGCTGTGCCAGACCGTCAGGGTAGTTACCAAGCAGCAGGCGGCCCTCGCCATTGGCCAGCTCGGCGGGCAGGGCGAAGTTCACCGGCTCACCGTAGAAGTTGCTCACTACCACCAGAGTCTGGCCGTCGGCGCGTCGGGCATAGGCCCAGATGCGGTCGTGTCCGGCCAGCAGCTCCTGATAATCCCCCTGGGTGAAGATGGGATGGGCCTTGCGCAGCCGGATCAGATCCCGGTAGTGCCAGAATACCGAGTTCTGGTCGGCCAGGGCCGCCTCGGCGTTGATCGCCGGGTAGTTGGCGGCGGGCTTGAGCCAGGGGGTGCCGGCGGTGAAGCCCGCATTGGGGACCGCACTCCACTGCATCGGGGTGCGCGAGTTGTCCCGGGACTTGGCGCCGAGAATGGCGAGGATCTCGACCTCGCTCATCCCTTCGGCCTGCTTGATGGCGAAGATGTTGCGGCTCTCCACATCCTGATAGTCGTCGATGTGCTGATAGCCGGGGTTGGTCATGCCGATCTCCTCCCCCTGATAGATGTAGGGGGTGCCCTGCAACCCGTGCAGGGTGCTGGCCAGCATCTTGGCGGCCACGACCCTGTGCTCGCCCTCGTCGCCGAAGCGGGAGACGATGCGCGGCTGATCGTGGTTGCACCAGAACAGCGCCGACCACCCCTTGCCGTGCATGCCGCTCTGCCAGTGGTTGAAGATGCGCTTGAGCTCGAGGAAATCGAACGGCGCCTTGGTCCACTTGTCGCCATTGGGGTAATCCACCTTGAGGTGGTGGAAGTTGAACACCATGGAGAGCTCGGAGCCATCCAGCGCGCCATAGCGCTGGCAGTGCTCCAGGCTGGTGGAGGACATCTCCCCCACCGTCATGGCGCCCACCGGGGCGAACACGTCGCGACTCACGTCCTGCAAAAATTCGTGGATGCGCGGCCCGTCGGTGTAGAAGCGGCGGCCATCGCCACTGTCATCGTTCGGGAAGCGCTGATCCTTGGAGATGAGGTTGATGACATCGAGGCGGAAACCGTCCACCCCCTTCTTCGCCCAGAAGTGGATGATGTTTTTCACCTCGGCACGCACCGCCGGGTTCTCCCAGTTGAGATCCGCCTGCTCGCGGGCGAAGAGGTGCAGGTAGTACTGGCCGGTAGCGCTATCCAGCTCCCAGGCGCTGCCGCCAAACTTGGATTGCCAGTTGTTGGGCACGCCCCCCTCCACCGGATCCTTCCAGATGTAGTAGTCGCGGTAGGGGCTGTTCTTGTCCCCCTGCGCCGACTTGAACCAGGCGTGCTCGGTGGAGGTGTGGTTCACGACGATGTCCATCACGATGCGGATGTCGCGTGCATGGGCGGCGGCCAAGAGCGCCTCGAAGTCGGCCATGGTGCCGTAGGCGGGATCAATATTCAGGTAGTCGGCGATGTCGTAGCCGTTGTCCACCTGAGGGGAGACGTAGACCGGGGTCAGCCAGAGGGCGTCGACGCCGAGGGTCTTGAGGTAGTCGAGGCGGGCCATGATCCCCTTGAGATCACCGGTGCCGCGAGCACCGCTGTCCTGAAAGCTCTTGGGGTAGATCTGGTAAATCACGGCGCTTTGCCACCAGGGTGTCTGTTTCATGGTTGGGTCGCTCATAGGTTGAAACGGGGTTGGTCTGAACAGGCCAAATGAAAAGGGCGGAGCCAGGGCTCCGCCGATGTTGTGTGGATCAGGCCGTGGCCAGATCCAGCTTGCCGGCTGCCTGTTGGCGCTTGTAGACAAGCAGGGTCAGCAGGACTGGCACCACGATGGCCACCAGCATGGCGATGGCGTAGATGCCCCAGTACTGCGGCTGGATGGAGAGGATGCCGGGCAGGCCGCCCACCCCGATGCCGTTGGCCATTACACCTGCAAACCCGCAGATGAGGGCCGCCAGGCTCGAGCCCACCATGGCACACAGCATGGGGAACTTGTACTTGAGGTTGATGCCGTACATGGCCGGCTCGGTTACCCCGAGGTAGGCGGAGATGGCGGCGGGCACCGAGATCTCCCGCTCGTTTTCCTTGCGGCTGATGAGGATGATCCCCACGACCGCAGACGCCTGGGCGATGTTGGAGAGGGCGATCAGCGGCCAGATGGGGGTGCCGCCCATGCTCTGCATCAGCTGCAGGTCCACCGCATTGGTGGTGTGGTGGATGCCGGTGATGACCAGCGGTGCGTAGAGGAAGCCGAACAGGGCCGCACCGATGGGGGCGAAGGAGCCTGTCATGGCGGCCTTGGCGGCGAAGCCGACGCCGTCACCGATCCAGCGGCCGAACGGGCCGATGAAGGCGTGCGCCACGATCACCGCCAGCAGCAGGGAGACGAAGGGCACGATCACCAGGTAGAGATAGGCCGGGATGATGCGTTTGAGGTTGGTTTCCACCCAGGCGAGGAAGACACCCGCCAGCAGGGCCGGAATGACCTGGGCCTGATAACCCACCTTCTGGATGACGAAGAGGCCGAAGTCCCACACCTCGGGAGTCTGCTGGCCGATGCCGTAGGCGTTCATCAGCTGGGGCGAAACCAGGGTGATGCCCAGCACTATGCCGAGGATCTCGGATCCGCCCATCTTTCTCACCGCAGACCAGCAGACGCCCACCGGCAGGAAGTGGAAGATGGCTTCCCCCAGCAGCCAGAGGAAGGCGTGGACCTGGGCCCAGAACTGGCTGATCTCCACCAGAGTGTGGGTCCCGTCGTCGAACATCTTGATGTCGCCGATGACGTTGCGAAAGCCCAGGATCAGACCGCCGGTGATGATGGCGGGCAGCAGGGGCACGAAGATCTCCGCCAAGTGGGAGATGCCGCGCTCCAGCGGATTCATGTTCTGGCGGGCCGCCTGTTTGGCGGCATCCTTGCTGGCGCCGCTGACCCCGATCTCCTGGGTCAGTGCCTTGTACCACTGATCCACCTCGTTGCCGATGACCACCTGGAACTGGCCACCCTGGGTGAAGCTGCCCTTCACCGACGGTATGGTCTCGATGGCCTTGGGGTCGGCCTTGGCCGGATCGGCCAGTACGAACCTGAGCCGGGTCAGGCAGTGGCTGACGGTGGTGATGTTCTCCTTGCCGCCGATCCGCTCGATCAACTGCGCCAGATGTTGTGTGTTGACTTTTGACATGAGCCTTCCCTCTGTGACTCCATGAATAATGGTCGTTTCTTTGCCGGCTGGCCAATGACCGCCCGCTTATTGGTATCGTTCCCAATCAGCATGAGGCCAGTGGCTCGCCGCGACAATGGGAACGTTCCCAATTCGTGGCGCTGGTCACAAAAAGCGCAAAATGCCGGGAATGGAGGAAAAGATAGACTACAGGGGCTGGCAGGGGGCGATGGTGGCTCTGGGGGGCTGCCCCTCTTCAATCTGATCGAGCAGCTGTCTGGCTGCCAGGATACCGGCGTCCTTGTAGCCGAAATCCAGGCTGAGGGTGTTGGCGAATAGGAAGGGGAGCATGGGGTTACTGCCGAGGCCACTGACCAGGATGTCGGTACGCCCCTGCTCTTGCAGGTACTTGGCGGCGCCGATGGCCAGGGTATCGCTGGCGCAGACCATGGCCTGGGTGGTGGGGGTGAGCAGCTCGGCCGCCAGCCGGTAGCCGCTCTGCAGGCCGAGATCCCCGAGGGCGCTGCGGGGCGTGCGACCCTGCTCATGGCAGTAGTCGAGGTAGGCCTGGTGACGGCGCAACCCTGTGGTGAGGTCGCTGCGCTCGACCCCGAGGTAGGCGACGTCCACGAGGCCGCGGCGCCCGAGGTGCTCGAGCACGGCCCGCACCGCCCCGTCATCGTCGAAGCAGACCGACGAGAAGCCGGGCCGCTCGCGTGCCATCAGCACCAGCTTCTCCTTGAGCGGCGCCATGGCGGCATAGTCCAGATCGTTGAAGGCGAACAGGATGATGCCGTCCACCCCGCGCCGCTCCAGCACGGCCAGGTGCTCGCTCACCTTGGCAGGGGAAAATTTGCTCTCCATCAGCACTGCGTCGTAGCCACGCTGGTAGAGGGTTTCCAGCATGCCTCGCACCGCCTGGTTCTCGGAGCTGGAGTCCAGACGCGACACGACGATGCCGACCACCTGCTGGCTCTGGCTGCGCATGGCCCTGGCCGATTTGCTTGGCACGAAGCCGTGCTCGGCGATCACCGCCTCGACCCTGGCCCTCGTCTGGGCATTGACCTTGGGATCCTGATTGAGCACCCGGGAGACGGTCGACTTGCCGACCCCGCTGAGGCGAGCGATATCGAGGATGGTCAGTTTCTTTTCCATGAGGGATCCGTGACAGGGGGAGGGTGACAACCGGGATGCCGACATTGTTGTTATTAAGTCCTGTGAATACAAGCCCATGGCGTTAGAATGCCCTTTTCCCTGGCGACTTTCTTCGTCGTCGTTGCACAGGACGCGCATCATGGATCTGTTGGCAAGTCTGCACTTCTCCCTCTCCATCACGGGCCCCATCTGTCTGGTGCTGCTGCTCGGCATCTGGCTCAAGCGGCTGGGGCTGCTGCCTGACAGCTTCGTGGAGTCCGCTTCCCGCCTGGTGTTCCAGGTTACCCTGCCAGCCCTGCTGTTCCTCAGCATGGTGCGCACCGACTTCTCCACCATGCCGAGCCCCTGGCTCATCGTTTACGGCCTGCTCGGCACCCTGGCCGGTTTTCTGGTGCTGGAGATACTGGCAGCCCGCTTCATCCGTGAGCAGAAACTGCGGGGCATCTTCGTGCAGGGCAGCTTTCGCGGCAACATGGGGATCATGGGGCTGGCCTATGTGCAGAACGCCTACGGCCCCGAGGGGATCGGGGCCGCCGCCCTGCTGGTGGGCTCGGTCACCGTGCTCTACAACATCCTCGCGGTGATCACCCTGACCCGTAGCCTGGGGGGCGGAAAGGGGCTCAAACCCATACTCAAGGGGATCGTCAAAAACCCCCTCATCATTGCCATCCTGGCGGCGCTGCCCTTCGGTCTGCTCGGTATCGAGCTGCCCCAGCTGGTGATCACCACGGGCAACTACTTCGCCAACATGACCCTGCCGCTGGCCCTGCTGTGCACCGGCGCCAGCCTCAACCTCAAGGCCCTGCGCGGCGGCGCCATGCTGACCGGCTGGGCCACGGTCAACCGGCTGTGCTGCATCCCCGTGTTGCTGGTACTGGGCGCCTGGGCACTCGGGTTCAGCCCGCAGGCCCTCGGCATCCTGTTCCTCATCAGCTCCACCCCCACCGCCGCCGCCAGCTATGTGATGACCCGCGCCATGGGCGGTGACAGTGCCCTCGCGGCCAACATCATCGCCACCACCACCCTGGGCTCGCTCGTCACCACCAGCCTGGGGGCTGCCCTGATGAACTATCTGGGGCTGATGGGGTGAGGTGATGGACGTCAGCATCATCATGACCATGCCGGGATCTTTGCCCAGCAAAGGGGCTTGACCTTGCCGCGGGCGGCAGCTTTAGGCTGATTGCACATCAACAGAGGAGGTATCCCATGACCATTCAACTGACCGTTTCCGGCATGTCCTGTGGTGGCTGCGCCGCCAGCCTGCAAAAAGCGTTGCTGGCCCAGCCAGCCGTCAGCGAAGCCAGCGTCGACTTCGCCAGCAGCAAGGCCGTCATCGAGAGCGAGCTGAGCAAGGAAGAGCTGATCGCCCTGATCGAAGCCAGGGGGTTCACCGCGGAGTGAGTTATCACCTAAGTGGTAAAAAACAGACCAATATTCTGTTTGCTTCTTTTTATTGGTGAGAATGATCAATTAAATTCCGTTTAAAAAGAATAAAAATGCTGCAATCAAACCCATAAGAAGGATTGCAGCATGACCCTCCCTCTCCGCAAGACCCTGCTTGCCGCCGTACTCGGACTGACACTCTCCCCCATGGCCATGGCGCTGCCGAGCGTGCACATACTGGCCACCGGCGGCACCATCGCCGGCGCCGGGCAGTCCGCTACCCAGTCCAACTACGAGGCCGGCAAGGTGGCCATCGAGACGTTGATCGCGGCCGTCCCCGAGATGAAGAACGTGGCCGAGGTGCAGGGGGAACAGGTGGTCAAGATCGGCTCCCAGGACATGAACGACGAGGTGTGGCTCAAGCTCGCCAAGCGGGTCAACGAGCTGCTGGCCAAGGATGACGTGGACGGCATCGTCATCACCCACGGCACCGACACCATGGAAGAGACCGCCTACTTCCTGAACCTTACCGTGAAGAGCGACAAGCCGGTGGTGCTGGTCGGCGCCATGCGCCCCTCCACCGCCATGAGCGCCGATGGCCCCATGAACCTCTACAACGCCGTGGTCACCGCCTCCGATCCCGCCTCCAAGGGGCGTGGCGTCATGGTGGCGATGAACGATACCGTGCTGGATGCCCGCGACGTCACCAAGACCAACACCACCGGCGTGCAGACCTTCGCCGCTCCCAACTTCGGCCCGCTCGGCTATATCCACAATGGCAAGATCGACTATCAGCGCAGCCCGGCCCGGCTGCACACCAGCCAGACGCCGTTTGACGTGAGCAAGCTCGACAAGCTGCCCCGGGTCGGCATCGTCTACAGCTACGCCAACGCCTCGGATCTGCCGGCCAAGGCCCTGGTGGATGCCAAGTTTGACGGCATCGTCAGCGCCGGGGTGGGTAACGGCAACCTCTACCACACCCTGTTCGACACCCTGGCCCAGGCGAGCAAGGATGGCATTCGCGTGGTGCGCTCCGCCCGCGTGCCGACCGGCGCCACCACCCTGGATGCGGAGATCGACGACGCCAAGTACGGCTTCGTGGCGGCCGAGACCCTGAACCCGCAGAAGGCGCGCATCCTGCTGATGCTCGCCCTGACTCAGAGCAAGGGTCCGGCCCAGATCCAGCGCTGGTTCCAGCAGTTCTAAGCAGCCCGTCCCGCGTTGGCTGACGCGGGGTGCCGGCCATGAAGGGGGCGGGAGATACCCGCCCTTGTTCATGGCGCTCGTCAGCTTGCGATCAGCCAGCCGCAGAAGCCCAGATAGAAGAGTCCCGCCAGGGCGAGCCTGCCCGCCGTCATCCATTCCCGCCGAAAGCCCCACCACAGGATCACCACCGCCAGCAGCGTCACCAGGGACGAGGCCATCATGACGTCGTCCAGCAACCAGGGGGTGAACAGCAGGCAGAATGCCTTGGGGATGGTGCCCTGGATCATCATGGCACCGGAGACATTGGCCAGCGCCAGCCGGTACTTGCCCTGTCGTACCCAGAGCAACACGTTCATCAGCTCCGGCATCTCGGTGGCCACCGGGCTCAGCAGCAGGGCCGCCAGCACGGGGGAGAGGCCGGCCAGCTCCCCCAGGCTCGCCAGCTGATGGACGAACAGCTGGGCCGCCAGCGCCATCGCCATCAAGGCCGTCAGGGTCTGCAGCTGTACCTTGCCGAGCGTCGGGATCCCGGCGTGCGGATCCAGCCTGAGCGGTTCGGGCAGCGGGGCCTCGTGGCGGTCGGTCTGCCTCAGCTCGCGCCTCACGTAGGCGAGGTACACCAGGACGAACAGAGAGGCCAGCCAGGCTTTGCCGGTGAAGGTCAGGGTGCCGAGCAGCACCGCCAGCAGGAAGATGCCGATAAACCAGGCCTGGTCCCGGGCGGTGTCGCGCAGCACCTCCCTGTCCATGATCCTGTGGGCCGGGCTCATGCACAGCAGCAGGAGCAGGCCGACGGTGCCATAGCCCAGGGTGGCCAGCACCAGGGGGCCGCCGAGAGCCGCCCCTATCCCGATCTGCTGCTGGGCGGGGGCCTGCCCCATCAGCAAGGCGGTCAGGGTGACGATGCATTCCGGCAGGGCCGTGCCGAGGGCCGCCAGCAGGGAGCCGATGGCGCTCTGGGAGAGCCGGAAGTGATGGCCAACCCATTCGATGCCGTTGACGAAGTATTCGCAGGCCCGGTAGATGGTGATGGCAGAGAGCAGAAATAACAGCAGGGTGATCAGCATATGAGTAGCCGCCAGGCGAGCAGGATAACCGATGGACCCGACATGGCTCGCCTGGCTGGCGTACATGTCGAGGCCAAAGGTCTTGCAGAGCGATGGATGCCATCGCCGCCCATGCCATGGACCTGTGGATCCAAGCGTGTTGACATGAGCCCTGCCCGGATCGCGGGCGGGTTGCTACTCCCCTATGACAGTGGGGGCGTTGTACCAAGCCGGCGGCTGCCCCACAAGGCAAAACCGGGATATCGCGGGGACCAAGTTGTAAGGGGATGTAACGCCGGCCTACCTGGATCCTGATCTTTCCCCCGGGGTCTGCGCTCTGGCACAGGGATTGCTATGAGTTGGCTACTGTCCACATTGACTTGGGAAGGGTGAACGATGAAACGGTGGATCCAACATTTTTATCAGCTGAACCGCCTCAACTGGCTGATGGTCTGGCTGCTGCTCTGCTGCAGCATCATTCTGCTGTTCCCGGCCGGCCTGATGAAGGGGGCCGTGAGCCAGTGGGCCACGGCCCACGCCGCCTGGCTCGGGGTCGGCATGCTGATCGCCATCTCCTACTTCTGCAGCCAGGGCTTCCTGATCGCCTGGGAGTGGGCCTGTGACGAGTGGCAGTCCCGCCGCCAGAAGGACCAGCTGGCCCAGATGATCGGCTTCCTCGATTTCAACGAAAAGGCGGTGCTGCGCGAGTTCGTGCTGCAGCGTAAAAGCGTCATAAACCTGCCGATCACCGAACCTGCCGTCAAAAACCTGATGGATGCCGGCGTGCTGACCTATGCCTATGGCAAGCCGGTGCGGGAAAAAGAGGACGAGAACCAGATCCGCGCCCTGATGATCGCCCTGCCGGCCCGCCCCCTGCTCACCTACAAGGTGCTGGGGTTGTCGCGCGGCAAGATGAGCGACGAGCAGGTGGAGCAGATCATGAACGCCAGACCCAAGTTCGCGCAGAAGAGCCTTCAGCGCTGACCTTTCCCCATCCCCATAACTGAAAAGAGCCGGACACTTGTTCCGGCTCTTTGCTGTCTGGCGTGGGTTACTCGGTTCTGGCCTTGAGATAGCCGGCGTAGTCGGGCACCTGCACGCTGAAGGCCTGCTGCATGTGCGGGCTGTCCATGATGAAATCCGCCGTCGCCTCGTTGGTGGCGACCGGGATGTTCCAGACTGCGGCGAGGCGCAGCAGCGCCTTGACGTCAGGATCGTGAGCGGCGGGATTGAGGGGATCCCAGAAGAAGATCATCACGTCTATCTTCCCTTCGGCGATGAGGGCGCCGAGCTGCTGATCCCCCCCCATGGGGCCGGAGAAGAGACAGGTGATGGGCAGCTGCGCCTTCTTGCCGAGCAGGGTGCCCGTGGTGCCGGTCGCATAGAGATGGTGGAGCTTGAGCTCCTCCTTGCGGCGCAGCACCCAGTTCAACAGCGGGGCCTTCATGTTGTCGTGAGCCACCAGGGCGACCCGCTTGTGGGGCGCCATCTCGCGTGCAATCAGTTCCATGGAGTTCATCCGTAGCAAAGTGATGGGATTGGGGCGGTATCCTAATCGAAAGCGACCCGCGTCGCTGCGCCATGCATCGTAACTGTGATCGCGGTGACGGTTCAATGTGGCGCAAGGTGCGTCTCGGCAGAGGGAAGGAGGCGGGTCACGGGATACGGGAATATGGTCTCGATCTGCGAGGGCTCACGACAAGGGCTATGTGCGGTGTGCATGAGGTGCGGTGCAGAAAAAAACCCGCCTGGGCGGGTCGTTTCTCGTCGGGGAGTCAGGATGATTCCGAGTGGAGCTGGGATTGCTGGTAATTTTCCAGACCGATGCGCTCAATAAGGTCGAGCTGGGTTTCCAGCCAGTCCACGTGTTCTTCTTCATCCTCCAGGATATCCTGGAACAGGTCGCGGCTGACGTAGTCCTGCACCGACTCTGCGTAGGTGATGGCTACCTTCAGGTCAGGGATGGCGTCCATCTCCAGTGACAGGTCACAGCGCAGCATCTCCTCCACCGTCTCACCGATGCGCAGCTTGCCCAGATCCTGCAAGTTGGGCAGTCCTTCCAGAAACAGCACCCGCTTGACCAGCTCGTCGGCATGTTTCATCTCATCGATAGACTCATGATACTCCTTGTGCCCGAGCCCCTTGAGGCCCCAGTCATCGTAGATGCGGGCATGCAGGAAGTATTGGTTGATGGCTACCAGTTCATTGGCCAGCACCTTGTTGAGGTGGGCAATGATTTTGGGATCTCCTTTCATCGACATTACTCCTCGTGTTCGAGCCTAGGGCAAGGATCACTAGAGCTTAGTCCAGAAAGATGACAATCAGGGGATGGCGAATCGGCACTCCTGACACGAGGAGCATTCGCTTGGGGTGACGAGGGGTCTACAGGCGAGGTATCAGGCCACTTCGTAGTAGAGTGGCGCCTGCTCCGACTCCATCTTGTCCAGCTCTGCGGCGATGATCTCCATCGTCATGCGTACGCACTTGCCACATTGGGCCCCGACTTCCAGCGATTGCTTCAGTTGCCGGAACTCGGTCTTGCCTGCCTGTACCGCCTTGCGGATCTGGTTATCTGTGATGCCGCGGCACAAACACACGTACATAATATGGACCTCATGCTGGAATGAGAGAAATCTAAATGAGAATGGTTCGTAATGCAAAGAACGAATCGTAATAAGATCCCGTGCTTGCTACCTATTCTCCCCTTGGGGAGAATGCCACCATCAGAGAGGAGGCGAACATGCTCAAGAAACTACTCAATGCCTTGTTCAAGGGACAACCTGCCCAGCACGCCGAGGTCACGCCGACCGAATATGCCGGTTATCTCATCTATCCCGAGCCCATGGCAGAGGGGGGGCAGTTCCGGCTGGCGGGTCGCATCACCAGAGAGGTGGACGGGGTCGTGCAGACCCATCGCTTCATTCGCTCCGATCTCTTCGTGAACCCCGCCGATGCCGAGCGCTTCATGGTGCAGAAGGCCCACACCTTCATCGATCAGATGGGGGATCGCATGTTTGAACCCAGGATCAAACCGGAACACAACTCGGCACCATGAGTCCTGTCGCGCTGGCCACCTTGCGCCAATCCCTTGCTCGCGCCGGTGAACGGCGACTGGTCTGGCTGGAAGGAGAGGAGGCGGACTGCATCGCCCGTGCCGAACTCCTGTTGGGAGAGGCGGTGTTCTGGTTGGGCAATGGGCCAGAACGTCACGGGCCCTTGCCCGCCGCCAAGGCACTGCAGCGGCTCGGCCAGGAGTGCGACACCCTGATCTTCAACGCTTTCAGCGGCTTTCACCCCGATGCATTCGGTGCCTTGTCGGGCACGCTGCGGGCGGGGGGGCTGTTGCTGCTGCTGACGCCGCCCAGAGAGGCGTGGCCGGCGTATCCGGATCCGGACAGGTTGAGGCTGGTTGCCCAGCCCGAGGACGCCGCTCGGGCAGGGCACGGGTTCATCGCCCGCCTGGTGCGGCTGCTGGCGGGGGATCCTGCACTTACCTTGGATCCCCTATACAAGGGCGAGCCCTGGCATCCCCTGGATGTGAGCCGGCCATTGAGCGCGGATCAGGCCCTCGGGTTGCCCGCTATCCACAAGGTGCTTTACGGCCATCGCCGGCGCCCCCTGGTGTTGAGTGCCGATCGCGGACGCGGCAAGAGCGCCTTGCTGGGGCTGGCCAGCGCCGAGCTGCTGAGCCGGGATCCCGCCTTGAGGATAGCGGTGACGGCCCCCTCGCAGGCGACCGTCGCCACCCTCTTCGCCCATGCCGAAGCGGCGCTGGGCAACATGCCAGAGAGGCTGGCGGGGTTGAGCTATGTCTCGCCGGACCGGGTGGCCAGGGGAGAGGTGCAGGCGGATCTGCTGCTGGTGGACGAGGCGGCCGCCATACCGACACCGCTTCTGGAGGCCATGCTGGCCCGCCACAGCCGCATCGTCTTCGCCACCACGGAACACGGTTATGAGGGAACGGGGCGTGGCTTTCACCTGCGCTTCAAGCAGGTGCTGGATCGGGAAACCCCGGACTGGCAGGAGCTGCACCTGGCGGAGCCCATTCGCTGGAGCCGGCACGATCCGCTGGAGCCCCTGACCTTCCGGCTGCTCGGCCTCCACGCCGACACAGTGGCACCGCAACCACCGACGACCGCCAGCTGGCGACGGCTGGAGCAGGCTGTGCTGGCTGGCGACGAGGCCTTGCTCAACCGGGTATTCGGCCTGCTCGTGCTGGCCCACTACCAGACCAGCCCCAGCGATCTCAGGTACTTGCTGGAGGGGCCGGATCTCGACATCCACCTGCTGGAGCAGGGTGACGCGCTGATCGGTGTGGCGCTGGTGGCGCGAGAGGGCAATATATCCCCTGCATTGGCCCAGGACATCTGGGCAGGACGGCGGCGTCCTCGCGGCCATCTGCTGCCCCAGTCGCTGCTGGCCCACGCCGGGTTCATCACGGCAGGGGAGCGCACCTATGCCAGGGTGATGCGCATCGCCATTCACCCCGGTCTGCATCGCCTGGGGCTGGGTTCCTTGCTGCTGGACAGGCTGGAGACGCACTATCGCACATTGGGGGTCGACTATCTGGGATCCGCCTTCTCCGCCAGCCCCGATCTGCTGCCATTCTGGCTCAAGGGGGGGCTGAGGGTGCTGCGCATCGGTCTGCAGCGGGACGCAGCGAGCGGCAGTCATGCGGCCTTGCTGTTGAAGCCGCTGCAAGCTGAACGCCATGCGGAGCTGGCGCAATGGCGCCAGCGCTTCGTGAGCCAGCTGCCGACCCTGCTCGCGGGAGAGCTCAGGCAGCTAGATGCCGAGCTGGTCTGGCTGTGCCTGAGAGGGGAGCAGGTTGTCGGGGCGCCCGAGCTGGATGCCTTCGAGCATCAGGAGCTCGACTGCTTCGCCCATCACCACAAACCGTTCGAGCTGTGCCAGGCCACGCTGCAACGCTGGCTGGGCAGCAAGATGGCGTTGCTGGATGACCTGAGCCCCGACGAGCGCCGGCTGTTGATCGCCACCATCTGGCAATATGCGCCCTGGGCCGAACTCGCGGCAGCACAGGGCGTGGCTGGCAAGCCTGCCCTGATCAAGGCCCTGCGCGCCCTGCTAGCCAGGTTGCTGACACCGAGGGTACCCGGGGGCTGACAGCCTTGGCGGTACAGGACATGGCGCATCGCCGAGACATGAACGAGGGGCCTGATGGCCCCTTGTTCATATCGGGTCTCTCGCCTGGCTACCTGTCTTGGGGGTGAGAGCTGTGCCGGACTGATGTGAATGCAAAGGATGGCTCAGCCGGCAGGCCATCTCGTTCGGACTGCCTGTCCATACTGCTCGGATGAGTACTGCCTCGCGTGCCGGCATTTTGGTTTTTTCCGAATATGGACTAATACTTGAATGTAAATGGCAGTTTAATAAATTTATTTATTTCAAATGGTTAGCCTTATTGGTAGTTAATGCCGTCCATCTTTTCTAACGTGCACAGGGAGTGCAATGTGGGAAAAAATGCAGTTAACCATGGCGCCTGGATGATGTGGTTTGTCAGCAGCAGCGCCTTCGCCAACGACATCACCTTCAACATGACGCGCGGGGTGACCGCCATCAGCAAACAGGTCTATGACCTGCACATGACGATCTTCTACATCTGTTGCGCCATCGGCCTGCTCGTTTTTGGCATCATGCTCTGGTCCATCGTGTGTCATCGAAAGTCTCGCGGTGCCAAAGCCGCTCAATTCCACGAGAGTACCCGCGTCGAGCTGCTCTGGACGGCGATCCCCGTGCTGATCCTGATCGCGATGGCGGCCCCGGCGACCTCCACCTTGCTGAAGATGGAAGACACCTCCAAGGCCGACCTGACCGTGCTCGTCACGGGATCGCAATGGAAGTGGCATTACAAATATCTTGAGCATCCGGTGGAGTTCTACTCCCTGCTGGCGACCAGCAAGAAACAGATCTCGGGCGGCGAGTCCAAAAGTGACAACTATTTGCTAGAGGTAGATCAGCCTCTGGTATTGCCAGTAGGCAAGAAGATCAGGTTCCTGATGACCTCGGACGACGTCATCCACTCCTGGTGGGTGCCTGCCTTCGCCGTGAAGAAAGACGCCAACCCCGGATTCATCAATGAAGCCTGGACCCGGATCGACAAGGCCGGCACCTATAGAGGTCAGTGCGCCGAGCTGTGCGGCAAGGATCACGGCTTCATGCCCATCGTGGTGGTGGCCAAGCCTGCCGGGGAGTTCGATGACTGGATTGCGAAGGTGGCGGCAGATCAGGCGGCAGCCAAGGAACAGCAACAGGCACAGGTCGCTGAGAGCATGACGCTGCCACAGGCCATGGAGCTGGGAGAGAAGATCTATCTGGGTCATTGTGCGGCCTGCCACCAACCCGCCGGAACCGGACTGCCCGGCATCTTCCCGGCGCTCAAGGGCAGCAAGGTGACCACGCTGGCGGAGAATCGGGCCCAGCATCTGGACATCGTCCTCCACGGCAAGAGCGGCACGGCGATGCAACCCTTCGGCAAGCAATTGACGGCGCAGGAGCTCGCCGCCGTCATCACCTATGAGCGCAATGCCTGGGACAACAAGACCGGCGATCTCATTCAGGCTGCCGAGGTGCAGTCCCTTCTGAACCCAGTCGAACCCATCAAGGACAAGTGAGGCGTCGGCATGAGCGATGGAATCACGGATACCCTGCATAGCGAGCACGGCCACCAACCGGCATCGGGTCTGAAGCGCTGGCTGTACACGACCAACCATAAAGACATCGGTACTCTCTATCTGCTCTTCGCCCTGGCCATGTTCTTTACCGGCGGCGCCATGGCCATGGTCATTCGGGCCGAGCTGTTCCACCCGGGCTTGCAGCTGGTTGAGCCCCTCTTCTTCAACCAGATGACCACGGTGCACGGCCTCATCATGGTCTTTGGTGCCGTCATGCCCGCCTTCACCGGCCTGGCCAACTGGCTGATCCCCATGATGATCGGTGCCCCCGACATGGCATTGCCCCGGATGAACAACTGGAGTTTCTGGATACTGCCGTTTGCGTTTCTGATCCTGCTGTCGAGCCTGTTCATGGAGGGGGGGGGGCCCAGCTCGGGCTGGACCTTCTACGCGCCTCTTTCGACCAAGTACAGCGGCAACAGCACAGCGTTGTTTGTGTTTGCCATCCACATCATGGGGATTTCCTCCATCATGGGGGCCATCAACGTCATCGTCACCATCTTCAACTTGCGGGCCCCCGGCATGGGCTGGATGCAGATGCCGCTCTTTGTCTGGACCTGGCTCATCACGGCCTTCCTGCTCATCGCCGTCATGCCGGTGCTGGCGGCGGCGGTGACCATGGTGCTGACGGACAAATACTTTGGCACCAGCTTTTTCGATGCGGCTGGAGGCGGGGATCCCGTCATGTTCCAGCATATTTTCTGGTTCTTCGGGCACCCGGAAGTCTACATCATGATCTTGCCGGCCTTCGGTATCGTCTCCAGCATCATCCCGACCTTCTCCCGCAAGCAGCTGTTCGGTTATCGCTCCATGGTCTATGCCACCAGCAGCATCGCCTTGCTCTCCTTCATGGTCTGGGCACACCACATGTTCACAACAGGATTGCCTGTCGTGGCCGAGCTGTTTTTCATGTACACCACCATGCTGATCGCGGTGCCGACTGGTGTGAAGGTGTTTAACTGGGTTGCCACCATGTGGCGCGGTTCCCTGACGTTCGAGACCCCCATGCTGTTCGCCATCGCCTTCATCACCCTGTTCACCATAGGCGGCTTCTCGGGGCTGATGCTGGCCATGACGCCGGCGGACTTCCAGTATCACGACACCTACTTCGTGGTGGCCCATTTCCATTACGTGCTGGTCACAGGTGCTGTCTTCTCGATCCTGGCCGCCGCGTATTACTGGCTGCCAAAATGGACGGGGCACATGTATGACGAGCGGCTCGGCCAGTGGCACTTCTGGTGCTCGCTCGTCTCGGTCAATGTGCTGTTCTTCCCCATGCACTTCGTCGGCCTGGCGGGCATGCCTCGCCGTATTCCGGATTACGCCCTGCAATTTGCCGATTTCAACATGCTGATCAGTCTCGGCGGCTTTGCCTTCGGGTTGTCACAACTTCTGTTTGTCTGGGGAGTGATCAAGTGCATCCGGGGGGGCAGGCAGGTGAGTGATCAGGTATGGGAGGGGGCGCAGGGGCTGGAGTGGACGCTCTCCTCACCACCGCCTTACCACAGTTTCAAGACACCGCCCGACATCCGGCCGGAAGAGAAGTAAGGAGGCACCATGGCACAGGTTAATCACGGCCCTCTGCTCAGAAAGCTGGTCCTGGTCTTGCTTGCCATGTTTGGCTTTGCCTTTGCTCTGGTCCCACTCTATGACGTCTTCTGCCGGATGACGGGTCTCAATGGCAAGACCGACGCTCAGCCAGCCACGATGGAACGGGCGGTGCCCGACAGTACGCGGAGCATACAGGTCGAATTTCTTGCCCATGCGGATAGCCGGATGCCCTGGGAGTTCAGCGGCGAAACGGTGCGACTGTCGGTGCGACCGGGGGACGTGAAGCAGGTCAATTACCGGGTATTCAACCCCACCGAGCGCACTATGGTGGGCCAGGCGGTGCCGTCCGTCTCCCCCGGCCCCGCGGCAGCCTACCTGAAGAAGGTGGAGTGCTTCTGCTTCAACCGCCAGGAGTTGCAGGCAGGAGAGAGCAAGCTGATGCCGCTCAAGTTCTATATCGATCCGGCCCTGCCTGACGACATCAACACCATCACGCTCTCCTACTCGCTCTATGACATAACCCAGCCCAAGCCGACCCCGGCACTCGCCCAGAGGAAATAGCCATGGCCAAGGTGAACCAGAATTATTACGTACCTGAGCAGAGCCGTTGGCCCATCATAGGTGCCATCGCCCTGTTTCTCCTGGCTCTGGGGGCGGGACATCTGGTCAATGAGAGCGCGAGTGGCCAGGCCGGTATCGGTCGCTATCTGATGATGGCCGGGGTGGCCTTGCTGGCGTTCATGCTGTTCGGCTGGTTCCGCCATATCATCCACGAGTCCATGACCGGGCTCTACAGCGCCCAGATGGACAGATCCTTCAGGCAGGGCATGGTCTGGTTCATCTTCTCCGAGGTGATGTTCTTTCTGGCCTTCTTCGGCGTGCTGTTCTATGCCCGTCAGCTCGCCATGCCCTGGTTGGACGGAGCAGGTAGCAAGGTGATGACAGGCCAGTTGCTCTGGCCGGATTTCACTGCCCATTGGCCCCTGCTCAAGACCCCGGGAGGCACCACCACCCAGGCCATGCCCTGGCATGGCATCCCCCTTGTCAACACTGTGATCCTGCTCGGCTCCTCCATCACCCTGCTGTTTGCGCATACGGGGCTGGAAGCGGGGAGACGGACCCGTCTCAAGGGGATGCTGCTGATGACAGTGGTATTGGGGCTGACATTCCTGTGGTTGCAGGGCTATGAATACCTTCATGCGTACCGGGAGCTGGGACTGCGGCTCGATTCCGGCATCTATGGCAATACCTTCTTCATTCTGACCGGGTTCCACGGTCTGCACGTCATGCTGGGCACCCTGTTCCTGACCATCATCTGGCTGCGCATCATGCTGAGGGACCATTTCACTCCGCAGCGCCATTTCGCCTTCCAGGCCGCGGCCTGGTACTGGCACTTCGTCGACGTGGTCTGGCTCTGTCTGTTCGTCTTCGTCTATCTGCTCTGAGGTCGCCCTCAGTAGGGGCGCTGATTGGGCTCCAGCCAGCCCATCATGACGGCGAGCAGCAGAAGGACGATCACCAACAGAGAGAGGAAGACGCGGCGCCCCAGAGGGGCCGACATCTTTTGCGTGTGACCTGCGCTCATCATCAGCCAGAGGGCGTGAAACAGCTGTCCGATGATGAGCAGCAGCATGAGTACCAGCACCACCTTGATCAACATGTTGGGATCCTCCGTGATATGCGTGACTTGGCAACGTGGAACAAACAACGCCCCTGGCACCACAGACGCTGGCTCGTACTCTTGTTTACTCTGGTTGTGACCGCCGGTTTGTGCAAGCTGGCGCTCTGGCAGTGGCAGCGCGGGGTGGAGAAGGCGTCTTTGCTGGAGCGGATGGCGGTGGCACAACAGGCACCGCCACAAACGCTGGCCCAGCTCGACTGGAGCGACCCGGCGTCACTGGACGGTCTGGCATTGCAGGGTGAAGTCGAGTGGGTATCTCCCTATATCTGGTTGCTGGACAACCAGGCTGCCGGGGGGGGGATCGGCTATGACGTGCTCATTCCGGTGCGAGCCCCCAACGCCTCCATTTTATTGCTGGTGAACCTGGGCTGGGTGCCCGCCCCCGCGAGCCGTGCTCAGCTGCCAAGGCCCGTTATCCCGGCCACCCTGGCGCTCGATGGCGTGTTGCGTACAGCCCCCGGCGGCCTCCTGCTGGGACAGAATATCGAGTCCGGCCCCTATCCAAACCGGTTGCAGTCCATCAGGTCGGAGGCCCTGGGCGAGGTCATGGGAGCGCCTCTCGCAGACGCCGTGTTCTACCAGCAGCGGACTCCCTTCTTCTATCACTACCAGCCGAATGTCATGCCCCCAGAGAAGCACCGGGCTTATGCGGTGCAATGGCTCGGATTGGCGCTTGTGGTGCTGGTGGGCGGTCTGGTGCTGACGAGGAGGATGTCACCATGAATCCATGGCGTAGATGGCGCGTTCCCGTGCTCTTTAGTCTGGTGATCCTGCTGCCGGTGCTACTGGCGGCCCTGACCCTGAAGCAGGGCTGGTATGAAGCGGGCACCCGTAGCAAGGGGGTCTGGATGAATCAGGAGATCTATCTGCTGCCCCCCCTCCCGTCCCACCAGAGCAAATGGCGGCTGGTCTATCTGGCGGCCCGAGAGTGCGAGGGGCTGTGCCGCCAGGTGCCGGAGTTGATGGCGCGGATCCAGACCGCACTGGGTCGCAATCTGGACAAGCTGGAGCTGGTACAACTGCCCCCTCGAAGTGGTACGGATGGCGAGGTGAGGGTGGGCGACATGCTGCTGGTGGACTCGCAGGGGCTGGCCATACTGCGTTACGAGGTCCCTGCCAGCACGGCGCAATGGCCGCTGTTTGGCAAGTCTGTGCTGTCGGATCTGCAGCAGCTGCTCAAGTATCAGCGAGGTGTGCAATGAAGGCGGAGATCACGATGGGGGCGGGCGACATGGCCCTGTCCGTTGCACAACCCGGAACCTGGCGTCGGCGAGGTAGCCTATGAAGATCCAGAAGATGTTGGCATCGATGGCCATAGTGCTGGCGGTGCTGGTGATCATGCTCGGTGCCTACACCCGCTTGACGGATGCCGGGCTGGCCTGTCCAGACTGGCCAGGTTGTTACGGCTCCCTGGCCATCCCCCACGCCGATCACGTCGAGCAGGCGGCCCAGCGTTACCCTGACAGCCCGCTGGTGCCTCACAAGGCGCGCAGCGAGATGGTGCACCGCTACTTGGCCGGTGTGCTGGGGTGCCTGATTGCGGCCCTGTTCGCGCTGAGCTGGCGCGCAGGCGGTCGTCTGCGTCTGCTGTCGGGCACCTTGCTGGCGCTGGTGGTGGGGCAGGCGACGCTGGGCATGTGGACGGTGACCCTGGCACTGCATCCCCTGGTCGTCACCACCCATCTGCTGGGTGGGTTCACCATACTGACTCTGCTGTGGCTCTATCGCCTCGCACTGGCGCGCCCGTCGGCGCCCCCCCGCAGCCATCATGGCCAGGGATTGCCCTGGCTGGGGAGCGCCGCCTGTGGCGTGTTGTTGCTGCAGATTGCACTGGGAGGCTGGACGTCGGCGAACTACGCCGCCATGGCTTGCGTCGAGTTGCCATTCTGTCAGGGGGATTGGCAGGATCAGCTGCGTTGGGAAGAGGCTTTCCACCTGCCGCTGGGGCACACCAGCTATGAATTCGGAGTGTTGAGCAAGGAGGCGCGTCAGACCATTCACATCGCCCATCGTCTGGGCGCCCTGGCTACCGCCCTGCTGGTGGGTGGTTTTGCCCTCGCCCTGATCCGCCAGAGGGCTTCTCTGCAGTGGCTCGGCGGGCTCTTGCTGGTCCTGCTGCTAGTGCAGATTGCGTTGGGGCTGGCGAACGTTTATCTGGCCTTGCCGCTTGCCAATGCCCTCGCGCACAACCTAGTGGCGGCCCATCTGCTGGTGTGCTGTGTCCTGGCCCGTGGGCGCCTATCTCGCCCCCATGGTCCTCCCGTGCTGTCGCCCGTGGTGGCCAGGAGCCGGATATGAATGGCAAACCGCTGGCACAACGTGTCGCTCCCCGGCTGTGGCGGGACTATTACCAGTTGACCAAGCCCAAGGTGGTGGCGTTGCTGCTGCTGACGGCCTGGGTGGGCATGCTGCTGGCCGAGCCGACGCAGGCCTCTCTGGACGAGATGGTGCTGGGGTTGGGGGGGATAGGGCTGCTCGCCGCCGGGGCGGCGGCCATGAATCACTCCCTTGACCACGGCATCGATGCCCGGATGCGCAGGACGCGCTGGCGCCCGGTGGCCAGGGGGAGGATAGGGTCGGGACAGGCGATGACCTTCGCCGCCTCGCTGGCCCTGCTGGGGTTTGTGCTGCTCTATTGGGGGGTGAATCCTCTGACCGCCTGGCTGACCCTGGCCAGCCTCCTCGGTTATGCAGTCGTCTATACCCTGCTGCTGAAGCGGGCGACCCCGCAGAACATCGTCATCGGCGGGCTGGCGGGGGCCATGCCACCGCTGCTGGGCTGGACCAGCATCACTGGGCAGCTCTCGGCCGAGCCCTGGCTGCTGGTGATGATCATCTTTACCTGGACGCCTCCCCACTTCTGGTCCCTGGCCATCCACCGGCGTGATGACTATGCCGGCGCCGATATTCCCATGCTGCCGGTCACCCATGGCATCGGATTCACCAAGACGGCCATCCTGCTCTATCTGCTGATCCTGACCCTGGTCTGCCTGCTACCCTACCTGATTGGCATGTCGGGGCTCATCTACCTGGTCGGCAGCCTGGGGTTGAACCTGGGGTTCTGCTGGCATGGTTGGCTGTTGAAGTACAGGGATCGGCCCGGTCAGGCGATGCGCACCTTCCGCTTCTCCATCTATCACCTGATGTTGCTGTTTGGTCTGCTGATCCTGGATCACCACTGGCTGTGGCGATTGTCGTGACGCCGATGGGAGCCAGGACAAGGTGAATGGCGGCTCAGTATCTGCGTACTGCCTTGACGACATAAAACAAGATGGCCCCTCAGGGCCATCTTGTTTTCAGGGAGGCAGGAGCCTAGAGCTTGACCATGATGTGGCGCGGCACCGTGTAGTCCTCCAGCGCGTAGAGGGAGAGATCCTTGCCGTAGCCGGACATCTTCATGCCGCCGTGGGGCATCTCGGAGGTGAGCATGAAGTGGGTGTTGATCCAGGTGCAGCCGTACTGCAGGTGGCTGGCCACCTTGCTGGCAAGGCCCAGATCCCGGGTCCAGACCGAGCTGGCGAGGCCGTAGTCCGAGTCGTTGGCCCACTGCACCACCTGCTCGGCGTCGCTGAAGCGGGTCACCGACACCACGGGGCCGAACACCTCCCGGCGCACGATTTCATCCTCCTGACGGGCATGGGCGATCAGGGTCGGCTCGAAGAAGAAGCCGTTGCCGGGGCGGATCTTGCCCCCCGCCGTCACCTCCACGTGACCGCTGCTCTGGGCCCGCTCCACGAAGCTCGCCACCCGGTTGCGCTGCCGGTCCGAGATAAGCGGCCCCATCTCCACCCCCTCCTCGCGCGGACCACCGACCTTGATGGAGGCCACCGCATCCGTCATGGCGGCGACGAACTTGTCGTAGATCTTGCCCTGGGCATAGATGCGGCAGGCGGCGGTGCAGTCCTGGCCGGCGTTGTAGAAGCCGAAGGTGCGAATGCCAGCCACCACGGCTTCCAGATCCGCATCGTCGAAGATGATGACCGGCGCCTTGCCCCCCAGCTCAAGGTGGGTGCGCTTCATGGTGCGGGCGGCGCTCTGCAGGATCTTCTGGCCGGTGGCGATGTCACCGGTGAGCGACACCATACGCACCAGCGGGTGTTCCACCAGCGGCGCCCCGACGCTCTCGCCCCGGCCGCAGACGATGTTGATGACGCCACGCGGGAAGAGCTCGCTGGCGAGCTCCGCCAGGCGCAGGGCGGTGAGTGGGGTCTGCTCGGAGGGCTTGAGCACCACCGTATTGCCGGCGGCGAGCACCGGGGCCATCTTCCAGGCCGCCATCATCAACGGATAGTTCCAGGGGGCAATGCTGCCCACCACCCCGATGGGGTCGCGGCGGATCATGCTGGTGTGTCCCTCGATATACTCCCCGGCGAGCGGCCCCTGCAGGCAGCGGGCGGCCCCGGCGAAGAAGCGGAAGCAGTCCACCACCGCCGGCAGTTCGTCATTCAGCACCGCCAGATAGGGCTTGCCGCAGTTGAGGGATTCGAGGGCCGCAAACTCCTCGGCGTGGCGTTCGATGGCATCGGCCAGGCGCAGCAGCAGGGTACTGCGCTGGGCTGGAGTGGTGCGGCTCCACTGGGCGAAGGCGCGCTGGGCACCGTTCACCGCCCGGTTCACCTGCTCGAACGAGGCTTCGGGCACCGAGGCGAGCAGCTCGCCGGTGGCCGGGTTGAGGATGGGCTCGGCCTGGCCGTCACCGGTGACGAACTGACCGTCGATCAAGAGTTGGGTAGAGAGTTTCATGGTTGCATCCTTGCGCACGCGTTGAGTCGTTATTTGCCACTGCCGGCGACGTCCTGGCCGTCGCGGGTGAGGTAGTAGGCAAGCAGAATGGGAATGGTGGTGAAGGCCACTATGATGAGCGCCACCACGTTGGTGACCGGCCTGTCCCGTGGCCGGATCAGCTCCTGATACATCCAGATCGGCAGCGTGGTCTGCTGGCCGGCGGTGAAGGTGGTGACGATCACCTCGTCAAAGCTCAGCGCGAACGCCAGCATGCCCCCCGCCAGCAGCGCGGTGGCGAGGTTGGGCAGGATCACGTAGCGCAGGGTCTGGAAGCCGTCGGCGCCGAGATCCATCGACGCCTCGATGAGGCTCTGGTTGGTGCGGCGAAAGCGCGCCAGGGCATTGTTGTAGACCACCACCACGCAGAAGGTGGCGTGACCGATGACGATGGTCCAGAAGCTGAAGGGGATCTCCATCACCCCATAGGCGGAGCGCAGCGCGATGCCGGTGACGATGCCGGGCAGGGCGATGGGCAGCACCAGCAAGAGCGACACCACCTCCTGGCCGAAGAAGCGGCTGCGGGCGATGGCCCCCGCCGCCAGGGTGCCGAGCACCATGGCCACCAGGGTGGCGAGCCCGGCCACCTCCAGCGACAGCTGGATGGCGCGCCACACGTCGGGGCGGTTCAGGGTCACCTCGAACCACTTGAGGGTGAGCCCGGGGGGCGGGAACTGGTAGCTCTTGCTCTCGCTGGTGAAGGCGTAGAGGAAGATGAACAGGATCGGGAAGTGCAGGAACAGGAGGCCGCCGATGGCCGCGTACTTGAGCAGGCCGGAGGGCTGGTTCGTAGAGGGATTAGAGCGCATCGAAGGCCCCCAGACGTTTTGCTATCGCCAGATAGATGGCAATGATGAGGATGGGCACCAGCGAGAAGGCGGCGGCGAAGGGCAGGTTGCCCGCCGTGCCCTGCTGCATGTAGACCACCTGACCTATGTACATGGTGGAGTTGCCTATGATGCCGGGGATGATGTAGTCCCCCAGCGTCAGGGAGAAGGTGAAGATGGAGCCCGCCACCACGCCGGGCAGGGCCAGCGGCAGGATCAGGGTGCGAAAGGTCTGGGTAGGGGTGGCGCCGAGATCACCGCTCGCCTCCAGCAAAGAGCGCGGGATCCGCTCCACCGCCGCCTGGATGGGCAGGATCATGAAGGGCAACCAGACGTAGACGAACACGATGAAGGTGCCGATGCGCGAGAACGACAGCGACGGTCCCCCGATCACCGGCAGCGAGAGGATGGCGTCCAGCAGCCAGTCCAGTCCCAGAGTGTCGGCCAGCCAGCTGATGACCCCCTCCTTGGCCAGGATCAGCTTCCAGGCGTAGACCCGCACCAGATAGCTGGACCAGAGCGGCAACATGATGCCGACGTAGAACAGGGCCCGGGTCTTGCCGCTGGTGTAGCGCGCCATGTAGTAGGCCACCGGAAAGCCGAGCAGGGCGCAGGCCAGGGTCACCAGCAGCGACATGCCGACGGTGCGCAGGATCACGTCCAGGTTCTCCGCCCGCAGCAGGGCGATGAAGTTCTGCAGGCCCAGCTCGTGGCGGATCTGGCCGCTGAACTCGTCCAGCCCGAAGAAGGCGTTGGAGAGCAGCATCAGCAGAGAGCCCACGTAGATGATGCCGAGCCAGAGCAGGGGCGGCCCCAGGAGGATGGCCAGCAGCAGGCCGGAGCGGCCATAGAGCAGGGTGGAGAGGCGCCGCAGCGGCCTGACGCGAACGGAGTCGGTAGCGTGGCTCATGGTTGAGCTCCCTGGTGGGCGGTGTGCAGGCGATGGATCGCCTGCTCCGGCCAGCTGAGGCTGACCCGGGTGCCACGGGGCAGGCGGGCCTGGCCCTCGTTGGGATGGTTGACGATAAGCTCGAGCTGTTCGCCGAGATCGACCCGGTAGCGCACGAATGGGCCGAGGTACTCCACCTCGCGCACCTCCCCTGACCAGCCCGGTGTACCGGCCTCGGCGAGGCGGATCCGCTCCGGGCGCACCATTATCTGGCGCTCATCGCCACACAGGCGGCGGGCCTGCTCCCCCTCGAACAGGTTGACGGTGCCGACGAAGCGGGCGACGAAGGGGGTGGCGGGGGCATCGTAGATGGTATCCGGCGCGGCGATCTGCTCGATCTTGCCCTGATTGAAGATGCAGATGCGGTCGCTCATGGAGAGCGCCTCCTGCTGGTCGTGGGTGACGAAGATGAAGGTGATGCCGAGCTGGCGCTGCAAGGCCTTGAGCTCGAGCTGCATCTGCTCGCGCAGCTTGAGGTCGAGCGCACCCAGCGGCTCGTCCAGCAGCAGGATGCGCGGCTGGTTGATCAGCGCCCGGGCGATGGCGATGCGCTGGCGCTGGCCGCCGGAGAGCTGGCCGGGCTTGCGGTTGCCGACGCCGGGCAGGCGCACCAGCTCCAGCATCTCGTCCACCTTGCGATAGCGCTCCGCCTTGGCCACCCCCTTGAGCATCAGGCCGTAGCCTATGTTGTCGCGCACATCCATGTTGGGGAACAGGGCGTAGTCCTGAAACACGGTATTGAGGTTGCGATCGTAGGGGGGCACGGTGGAGCAGGGTTCACCGAACAGCCGGATCTCCCCCTCGCTCGGGTACTCGAAGCCCGCGATCATCCGCAGGCAGGTGGTCTTGCCGGAACCGCTCGGCCCCAGCAGGGTGAAGAACTCGCCGGCGGGGATCTGGAAGGAGATGTCGTCAACCGCGGCCACCTCGCCATAGTGGCGACTGACCCGGTCAAATTGTACGGCTGTCATGGTACGTCCTTGTCTGTGGGAAGCGGGCCGGACTCCTGTCCGGCCCAGTGGTTACAGCATTGCCTGGATCAGCGGCCACCCAGGATGGCGATATAGTCCGAGACCCAGCGGTAATACGGCACGCAGGTTCCCTGGCTCTTGCACTGGGAGACGGGGGTGCGCCAGAAGTGCACGCGATCGAAGTTGTCGATGCCGTTGGTCTTGCATCCCTCCGGGCCCAGCAGGGCGTTGCCCTCGCAGGCGGCCGGCACCACGGGCACGGAGCCGAACCAGGAGGCGAGATCCCCCTGCAACTTGTTGTTGAGGGAGTGCTCCAGCCACTTATAGGCACAAGTGAGGTTCTTGGCCTCGCTGTGCACCATGCTGGTGTCGGCCCAGCCGGTGACGCCTTCCTTGGGCACTGTGGTAGCGACGGGCTGCTTGTCGGCGATCAGGGTATTGGCCTGGAACGGCCAGGAGCCGGAGGCCACCACCCCTTCGTTCTTGAAGTCGTCGATCTGGACGAAGGCGTCATGCCAGTAGCGTCCCACCAGCTGGCGTTGCTTGCGCAGCAGGTCGAGGGAGGCCTTGTACTGCTCCTCGTTCAGCTCGTAGGGATCCTTGATGCCGAGCGCCGGCTGGTGGGTCATCAGATAGAGGGCGGCATCGGCGATGTGGATGGGGCCGTCAAACGCCTGCACCCGCCCCTTGTTGGACTTGCCATCTGCCAGGGTTTGCTCTTCGAACACCACGTTCCAGGAGTCCGGCGCCTTGGGGAACACCTTGGTGTTGTACATCAAAATGTTGCCGCCCCACTGGTAGGGCACACCGTAATGTTTGCCGTCCACCGTGTGCCAGGGGGCATTCTGCAGCCGGGGATCAATTTTGCTGTAGCTCGGAATGAGCGCCAGATTGAGTGGCTGCACCTTGCCGCCGGCGATAAGGCGCAGGCTGGCGTCGCCGGAGGCGGTCACCAGGTCGAAGCCCCCCTCGTTCATCAGCGCCACCATTTCGTCCGAGGTGGCGGCCGTTTTGACATTGACCTTGCAGCCGGTCTCTTTCTCGAAGCCGGTGACCCAGTCGTAGTTCTTGTCGGTCTCGCCACGCTCCACGTAGCCAGCCCAGGCCACGATGTTGAGCTGGCCTTCACCCTTGCCGAGGGTGGTCGGGGCGGCCTGGGTCTGGCCGGCCATCAGGACGGGGATCAGAGCCAGGGTCAGGGGGGTCAGTTTCATCTTGCTCTCCTTGCATGGGCGGGCACGGTTGTGGTGCCTCACTGACAATTAACATCATGTTAACCAGCCATGAGCGTAGGAGAAGCCGACAGTAATGAGAATTTCAATTTTTAACGGCTTAGGTATCTGAAAAATCAATATCGAGTGCATATGAATCTGATTTTTGGTTGCAGCCCCCTGGTCAGTCGCACGGGGTCTGAGTCAGCGGGGGAGGGGCTGGCGTGACCGCAGCCGGCTCTGGTCTCGCGCAATGTCGATGAACTCGCGGGCGGTCCACTCCAGTCGTGAACCCCGCCGCCACACCAGGCCGATGTCGATGGCGGGGATGGGCTCCTTGATGGTGCGGGCCTCGACCCGCTCCTGCTCCAGGGACCAGGGACGATAGGCAAAATCCGGCAGCAGGGCGAGCCCGAGCTGGCTCGCTACCAGGCTGCGCACCGCTTCCACCGAGGCGGTGCGCAGCACGATGCGCGGCGCTATGCCATAGCGCCGCAGGCCGCCACCGATGATCTGGTCCAGCTGGTCGGCGGTCAGGGAGATCATGGGCTCTTCACCGAGCGCCTTGAGGGAGAGGGTCGACTCGGCGCAGAGGGGGTGGTTGGCGGCGAGCCAGACCCGCAATGGCGAGCGGGTCAGCAGTTCGGTATCGAATGCCTCCTGGCGGATGGTGCGGTTGGTCATCAGGATCCCCACGTCCACCTCGCCGTTGACGATCTGATGCTCGAGGTAGGGCTGCTCGTCCTCCTTCACCTCGATCTGCACCGCGGGAAAGGCACGGCGAAAGCGGCCGAGGGCCTCCGACAGGTAGTAGCCGGCTACCAGCGTCGTCACCCCTATGGTGAGCTTTCCCTGATCCTGCTGGGCTACCGCCTTGAGAGACTGGCTGGCCTCTGTCATGGCGCCGAGGATGCGGCGGGCGTGGAGCAGAAACTGGTGGCCCTGGGTGGTGAGACTGACCCCGCGCGGATTGCGCTCGAACAGGGGGGCGCCGAGTTCGGTCTCCAGTTCGCGGATGGCGCTGGTGACCGCCGACTGGGAGATGTGCAGCTCGGCGGCGGCCCGACTGACGGAGAAGCTGTCGGCCACCGCCACGAAATAGCGGATCTGGCGAAAAGTGAAATTCATCTGGGCATCCTGCCACGTGTGACCTGGGTGATTGCCAGCTTAACCTCGAATCGCGCCCAGACAAAAGGCGCCGTGCTGGCGCCTTTGTCGTGATTTTTCCGGCGGTTAGCGGGAACTGGCTGCCTCGATCACCGGCACCCGGGTCACCCCCTTACCCAGATAGGCGAGGGTGATGGTCACGATGATGCAGGTGAAGCTGAGCCACATGTAGGGCAGATAGTCGAGGGTGGCAACCCCCAGCACGCCGGCCATGAAGATGCCGTTGTCGCTCCAGGGCACCATGCCGCAGGTGAGAGTGCCGCCAAACTCGGCGTTGCGGGAGAGGTTCTTGCGCGCCAGTCCCAGCCGGTCGTAGTTCTTGGCCATGATCTTGGGGGTCAGGATCAGGGACACATACATGGCTGAACCGAACACGTTGGCCAGGAAGGCGGTGCCTATGGTGTGGCTGGTCAGGCTGCCGGCACCCTTGATGCGCTTCTCGAAGGCGCTGGCGATGACGGAGAGAATGCCTACCTTCTCCAGCAGGCCGCCAAAGCCCAGGCCGAAGATGATGACGGCCACGGATCCCAGCATGGATTCCATGCCACCACGGCCCAGTATGTTGTCGATGAAGTCGACACCGGAGGTGATGGCGAACGGGCTGTAGGCGGAGTGCATCGCTTTCACCGGATCCATGTCCTGGAACAGGATGGCCCAGACCAGGCCCAGCAGGGCGCCGAAGCTGATCACCGGGAAGGCGGGCTTGCGGTTGGCCAAAAGGCCCAGCACCAGCACCACGGGCACTATAGCCAGCGGGGTGATGTTGAACTGCTTGTCGAGGGCCTCCATCACCAGGTTGACCTGCTCCAGGCTGACGTTGCCGGAGTACTGCATGCCGACCACGGTGAACAGGGCGGCGGTGATGACGTAGGAGAACAGGCTGATGGGCAGCATCCCCTTGATGTGCTCCATCACGTCAACGTTGGACATGGTGGAGGCCAGCACCACGGAGTCGGAGAGCGGAGAGAGCTTGTCACCGAAGTAGACGCCGGAGAGCACGGCACCGGCGACCAGCGGTGCCGGAACACCCAGGCTGTGGCCTATGCCCATCATGGCGATGCCGGCGGTGGCGGCCGAGCCCCAGGAGGTGCCGGTGGCCAGCGAAGTGAGGGAGCAGATGATCAGGGTCGCCAGCAGGAAGATGGAGGGGTGTATCACCTTGAGGCCGAAATAGATGATGCTGGGGACTATGCCGCCGGCAATCCAGGTGCCGACCAGGGCGCCGACGGAGACCAGGATCAGGATGGCCCCCATCCCCTTGGCGACACCGTCGACGGCAGCCTGCTCCAGGGATTTGTAATCGTGACCGAGCCTGATGCCGAGCCCCATGATGACGAACCAGGCGATGAACAGTGCCAACTGGATCGGCAGATCGAGCACGCTGGTGAAGGAGAAGGCCAGGGCCAGGAAAATGGCCAGGCAGGCAAACACCTGCAGCATGCTCGGCAATCGGATGTGGTTGTGTTGGTTTTGCATAGATACGTCCTAAACTCTTGCTCGCCAAGGTCGGTCCCTCTCGTCCTGTGGATACACGTATCCCGAGGGGCCCACCCAAAAGAGGGCGCAATCTACCATAAACAGAAGGCGTGAAATTCCAACTTATTTATCAAAAATGTATTTTTGTTTGATAAATCTACAAAATTGTTGATCTGAACGAGGTTTCTTTCATCTCTGGGTACCGTCGCTCAATTGAGGAAAACCCATAGGAAAGTCCGATTGCACCCCTGTCGATAGAAAGTGATAATCATTATCATCTTTGTGCTGTGGGTATCATGACCATGATCTGGATAGTGCGCTGTCTTCTATTGGCGGGTTTGCTGCTGACCTTGGCCTGGGCTCAGGAGAGGGCATACGGTCTGTGGAGCCTGGGCTTCTTGCTGGCAGCCTGGGTCATGGTGGAACCCAGGCTGAGGCCGGCGCTGATCCTGCTACCGGTGGCAGGTATGACGGGGGTCGTCACCCTGCTCTGGCAGCAGAGCTGGATGTAGTCAGCGTGCGGGGACGGCCTGGATCTGGTCATAGGCCCGGCGCAGCGAGGCAATGACCTTCTGCTCCATCTCGGTGCGCTCGGCCTCGGTGGTGAAGTAGAGCATGTCTACCTCGTGACGGATGTAGTGGGAGGGAAGCTGATTGAGGGCCAGACAGCAGAGGTCGGCAAGCTGGTGTGCGGGCAGCGTGCGATCCAGCCCCTGTTTCTCTATTTCCTTGAGCACCAGATGTTCGTAGAAGTTGTGAATGTCGGTATCCAGGATCATATGCATTCCTTGGCATGACGATGGGCGGTGAGTCGTCAAAAGCATAGTCATAACAAGGGGTAAAAACAAAAGGCCCGTCACTTCCGTGACGGGCCTTTTGCATAAGGAATGGTGCGAAGAGAGGGACTCGAACCCTCACATCCGTGGGACACTAACACCTGAAGCTAGCGCGTCTACCAATTCCGCCACCTTCGCACACTGATTTTTTCCAGCTGGTTTTTAAATGCGGTTGGAGCGCATTGCTCTGTGTTTACATGTCAGAATCATGGTGCGAAGAGAGGGACTCGAACCCTCACACCCGGGGGGCACTAACACCTGAAGCTAGCGCGTCTACCAATTCCGCCACCTTCGCACATCGGGTTATCAGTCTGGATTTACATGCTGTCTGATAAAAGCATGGTGCGAAGAGAGGGACTCGAACCCTCACACCCGGGGGGCACTAACACCTGAAGCTAGCGCGTCTACCAATTCCGCCACCTTCGCACATCGGGTTATCAGTCTGGATTTACATGCTGTCTGATAAAAGCATGGTGCGAAGAGAGGGACTCGAACCCTCACACCCGGGGGGCACTAACACCTGAAGCTAGCGCGTCTACCAATTCCGCCACCTTCGCACATCGGGTTATCAGTCTGGATTTATATGCCGTCTGATAAGAGCATATTGCAGTATGGTGCGAAGAGAGGGACTCGAACCCTCACATCCGTGGGACACTAACACCTGAAGCTAGCGCGTCTACCAATTCCGCCACCTTCGCATCACTGCGGTGGGGGATTCTATAGAGTTTTGGGGGGGCGTCAACAGCCAAAAGGGACTTTTTTCGCTGTTGACGGATAAAGCTGCATCAAGGGCACAAAACTTCAGCAATAGGGATCAGTTCGTGGCCAGTGCATCGCGATACATCTGCTCGTACAGGGGAACGGAGTCCGCCCAGTCGAAGCGGGTGTTCATGGCGTTGTGCTGGATCCTGGCGAAATGCTCGGGCTCTTGCAGGTAGTGGAGCAGGCTGCGGCGCATGGCATCGAGCAGGGTGCTGGCGGTGGGATCGTTGAAGCAGAACCCGGTCGCGTGTTCGGGGTTGGCATCCCAATCCACCACAGTATCTTTCAAACCGCCGACGGCCCGCACCAGCGGCAGGGTGCCATAGGCCAGACTGTACATCTGGTTGAGCCCGCACGGCTCGAACAACGAGGGCATCAGGAAGAAGTCGGCGCCAGCCTCCACCAGGTGGGCCAGGCGGTCGTCATAGGCGTTGATAAAAGCAAACTTGTCTGGATGCTGCTGGGCAATGGCCAGCAACTGGGCGGCGAGAGAGGGATCGCCAGAGCCTACTATCACTACCTGAACCCGGTGTTGCAGGAACTTGTCCAGGGTCGGGATCAGCAGATGCACCCCTTTCTGTTCGGTCAGCCGGCATACCATGCCATAGATGGGCAGGTCGTCGACGGGCAGACCGGTCTCCTGTTGCAAGACGCGCTTGCAAACGTGTTTTCCGGCCAGGTTGTCGGCGTCATAGGTAGCGGGCAGCAAGGGATCGCTTGAGGGATCCCAGTCGTGATAGTCACACCCGTTGAGGATGCCTCTCAGGTCGGCTGCGCGCTGCTGGAAGACGCTGGCCATCCCGTGGGCCCCGAGGTGGGTCAGCAGCTCGCTGGCGTAGTTGGGGCTGACCGCATTGATCTTGTCTGCATAGAGCACCCCGCACTTGAGCAGGTTGATGTGACCGTAGTCGTAGTTGATCCGCCGCTCGTAGTCGCTGATCTCCGGCACGGCCCAGAATTGCTGGCGGTCGAACACCCCCTGAAAGGCGGCGTTGTGGATGCTGATGACCGATCGGGTGCGCTGGAAGAAGGGGTTATGGGCATGGCGCGTCTTGAGCAACAGCGGCAGCAGGCCGGTATGCCAGTCGTTGCAGTGGACGATGTCGGGGGCAAAACCCAGCTGTTCACAGGCATGGAGGGCCGCTGCAGCCAGGAAGGCAAAACGCTCGCCGTTATCGGGATAGGCCTGATTGTTCTCGGCGTAGAGCTGAGGGCGGTCGAAATACTGCGGGCAATCGATCAGATAGACACAGATTCCGTCCAGATCCAGCTGATGGATACGATAATCGATGTCGCTGCTGTCCTGCGGAGTGGGCAGCCATCGCGAGGCGAGCAGGGTGGCTTCGTCCCGGCGTTTGATGGTCTTGTAGAAGGGTAGAATGATGCGCACATCGTGGCCCTCCCGGGCGAGATGCAGCGGTAGGGCCTTGGCGACATCCGCCAGGCCCCCGGTCTTCACCAGCCCCTCGACCTCCGAGGCCACAAACAGGATTTTCAGTGGGTTAATAGCCAACTCTTGCTCCCTTAGGTACCACGACGATACCGCCTTCGGACACGGTAAACCTCTCTCTGTCATGGTCCAGATTCTCACCGATCACGGTGCCGGGTGCAATTTCAACGTTTTTGTCGATGATAGCGCGCCGAATTGAGCAGCCCTCACCGATTTTCACATCCCCGAGCAGCACGGATTCGCTGATGTGGCTGCAGGGGCCTATATTGCAGCGGAATCCCAGAATGGATCGCTGGATCTGGCTGCCCTGAATGAAACAGCCGCCAGAGATCAGGGAGTTGGCGATCTTGACCTTGCAGTCATCGGTGTCGATGAAGGTGGCGGGGGGCAGAGGCGGATAGTGGGTGTGCAGCGGCCATTTGCGGTTGTAGAGGGAGAAGGGGGCATCGTCTGCCACCAGGTCCATGTGCGCCTGCCAATAGGAGTCGAGCGTCCCCACATCGCGCCAGTAGACGTTGGGCTTCTCCCCCGGGATCACGTTGGTGCTGTAGTCGTAGACATAGACAGGGGCACGGGGGAACAGACTGGGGATGATGTCCTTGCCGAAATCGTGGCTGGAGTGCTCCTCGGCGGCATCCCGCTTGAGCTCGCGATAGAGAGCCTCGGTCTCGAAGATGTAGTTGCCCATCGATACCAGCGCCTGGGTGGGATCGCCGGGGATGTGTTTCGGGTGCTTCGGCTTCTCCTCGAAGCCGATCATGCGCCCTTCCTGATCCACCTCGATCACCCCGAAGGCGCTCGCTTCCTCGATGGGCATGCGCAGTGCCGCGACGGTCAGGGCGGCGGCCTTCTGCTTGTGGAAGCTCACCATCTGGCTCACGTCCATCTTGTAGATATGATCGGAGCCGAAGATGCAGACGTGCTCGGGATCGGAGATCTCGATGAAGCGCAGGTTCTGGTAGATGGCGTCCGCGGTGCCGTCATACCAGCGCTTGCCCATCCGCATCTGGGCCGGAATGGGGTCGATGAAGCGGTCGGTGATGCCGACGATGTTCCAGCCTTTCTTCATATGCAGGTAGAGAGACTGGGACTTGAACTGGGTCAGCACGTAGATGCGCAGGAAGTCGGCGTTGACGAAGTTGTTGAGGACGAAGTCGATCAGGCGGTAACTGCCGCCGAAGGGGACCGAGGGTTTGCTGCGGGTGGTGGTCAGTGGCTGCAGCCGGGTGCCTTCACCGCCAGCCAGTATCATGGTGAGTATGCCTGCCATCGTCTTTCTCTCCCTGAATTCATGCCTTGAAAAGGTTTTCATGTTGCTGCGAAAAAAACACCCCTAAAGGGGTGGTAAACGTTTTCTTGGTACCTTAACAGATCCCTTCTGGCACTCTCTACTTGTTTTATTACAACCGTTGCACTTATTTAAGCTTTGCTCAGATACACCTTGAATTTGGCATCGCCCGCGATCACCCCGGTCTGTCTGAAATGCGCTTCCAGTATAGGCTGGTATCTCAGGAAGGCGTTGGCGACTATGGTCAGTGCACCGTCGCGGGTCAGATAGTCGGGGGCCTTGGCCAGGAAGGTTTCGGTGGCGGCATAGAAGGTCTTGAGTCCGGCATGGAAGGGGGGATTCGAGACGATGTGTTGGAATCTTTCGTCAATATCGGAGTACACGTCGGAAGCATGGACGCGCCCGGTCAGGCCGTTGACCGCCAGGGTGCGGCGACTGGACTCCAGCGCCAGGGCGTTGATATCCACCATGGTGACGGCCAGGTCAGGATTGCGCCTGGCCAGGACTGAGCCGATGACGCCAGCGCCGCAGCCAAAGTCGAGCAGCTTGCCCGCCATGGGGGGCAGGCTGGCCAGCAGCATCTGGGTGCCGAGGTCCAGGCCGTCGGCGCTGAAGACACCTGGTAGGGCCATGACGGTCAGGGCGGTGTCGCCCGCCTGGCACTCGTAGCGGCTAAACCAGGCATCCAGCTCGAACGGGGCGACCGGCTTGTCGAGCACGCCGTGGAAAAGGGAGCAACGGCGTGCCGAGTCTCGTTTGACCGGTTTTTCCCCGTAGGGGGCCAGCAGCTTGTCGGCGCCGTTGATGCCGCCCCGGTTTTCTCCAGCCAGGAACAGGTCGGCACCGCTCTCCAGCAGCGGTGTCATCATGGCTAGCAGGTACTGCGCCTCTGCCTTTGCCTTGGGCATCAGCAGCAGCAGGGCGTCGAAGCGCGGGGCGCCGCCGATCTGGTGGCCGAACTGGATGGCCTCTCCCAGCACGCTATGCTGGCTTCGGTAGTAGCAATAATCCGTGGTGAAGACGGTCAGGGAATCGGCCAGTTCAGCCAGTTGCCGGGGGTAGTCGTCCTCCAGGGCGCCGCAGACCAACAGCCGCTTGCCGACAAAGAGGGCTTGGTTACGTTCCAGCATCTGGCTGACGGCACTGACAGGACGGCTCATTGGGACTCTCCACGCATTTTGGGGCGGCTATTATACATGGCTGCTTTCGCCTTGACATTTATGCCGTGTTCCCGAAATATGCCAAGACACCTTATTTACCCAGAGATGATGCAATGCGGTCATGCGTATCGAAACGAAAGCATAAACACAGCCTGACATTCGGGCCTGCTGGCGTGCGCGCGTAACCTCTCATCCCTGAGACGATTCAAGCCCCGGTAGCGACCCCCGTACCGGGGCTTTTTATTGGCCAATTCATTTGTTTAGGAGAAGGAAATCCCATGTTTCAAGGTTCGATAGTCGCCCTGATCACCCCATTTCGACAGGGCCAGCTGGACGAGGCCGCACTGACTCGCCTGGTGGAGTGGCACATAGAGCAGGGGACCCATGGCATAGTGCCGGTCGGCACGACGGGGGAGAGCCCGACCCTGACCCACGACGAGCATTGCCGCGTGGTCGAGCTGGTGGTCAAGCAGGTGGCGGGGCGCATTCCCGTCATCGCCGGTGCCGGGTCCAACAACCCGGTCGAAGCCATTGAATATACCCGTTACGCCGAACAGGCGGGCGCGGATGCGACCCTGCATGTGGCGGGGTACTACAACCGTCCCAACCAGGAGGGGCTCTATCACCACTTCAAGGCGGTGCATGACGCCACCACCAAGCCCATCATCGTTTACAACATTCCGCCCCGTGCCATCGTCGACGTGCAACCGGCAACCCTGGCCCGTCTGGCCGAGCTGCCGCGCATCGCCGGCGTGAAGGACGCCACCGGCGATCTGGCCCGCCCCTGGGTGGAGCGTCAGCTCATCAAGAAGCCCTTTGCCTGGCTCTCCGGTGAAGATGCCACCGCCGTGGCCTACAACATCGGCGGCGGTCAGGGTTGCATCTCGGTCACTGCCAACGTGGCCCCCAAGCTGGTGGCCGAAGTCCAGAACCTGGCCCTGGCCGGCGAGTGGCAGGCCGCCCGCGAGCTGCAGGACAAGCTCATTCCGCTGCACCAGGCCATGTTTGCCGAGCCGAGCCCGGCGGGCGCCAAGTATGCGGTCTCCCTGCTGGGGCTGTGCAGCGAGGAGTGCCGCCTGCCGGTGATGCCGCTGTCGGATGCCACCCGCGAGCGGATCCGCAGCGCCATGCAGGCCTTGAATCTGCTGTAAAAACTGAGCTCTGGATCTCGCTTTTGATTGTCCGGTCAATTAATGGCCGGGCTTTGCCGATATACTCGCTTGGATACAACCAAGGATGATTTGGCATGAAAGAATGGGATCCGGAGCACTTCACCAGTTTTGAACATCTCTGTGAAGTGACGCTGTCTGCGGTCAGAGAAAAGACCGAGGCCGAACAGATCTATCTGTGGCTGCGGGCTCCGACGGCCCAGCTCTATCACTATCGCCCAGAACAGGGGTTGCTCTGCCTGAGCGCCGACAACCTGGCCTCCCTCGAACTGCCCATCCTCTTCATCGAACAGTCCCTCGAACTCGGCCAGCTGCTGGTGGAGCCGCTCGCGCCGACTCATGCCATCTGGGAGAGCGTGGAGCCGGAGTTCCCGCGCCTGCGAGCCTGTTTCCCCCTCAAACGCCACAAGGGATTGGAGGCCGTGGTCTATCTGGAGACCCGGCGCCGTCTCGATCGCCTGCCCCGGCGCCAGCAGCAGAGCATCCAGTTGCTGATGCACTATCTCGCCGCCGAGCTGGAGAGCCGGCGACTCGCGGGGCAGGTCGATCAGGAGCGGGATCAGCGGCTCCACACCCAGGCCGATCTCGTGCGCAGCCAGGCCCTGCAGGACTCCTTCCTCAGCATGCTGCAGGCATTGCATCAGGTGGGGGTCAAGCTCTCTCGCTGCGAAAGCGAGGATCGTCTGCTGCACGATGCAGTGGCACTTGCCCGCCAGGAGTTGCAGTTCGACCGCATCGCCATCTTCCTGACGGACAGCGAATTCAAGACCATGCACGGCACCTGGGGCACCAACGAGGCGGGTGAGCTCATCGACGAGCGCCATTTCATCAGCCCCATTCCGGATCACCCCACGGTGCAGGAGGCGCTGCGACGAAAAGACTATGTCCTGGTGCTGGAGGACACGCCTCTCTATTACGAGAAACAGGAGGTGGGTCGCGGCTGGAACGCCATGGTGTCGCTCTGGGACGGGAGTACCCCCATCGGCTGGATCGCCGCCGACAACCTGCTCTGGCGGCGTCCCCTCAAAACGTACCAGAGCGAGATCTTCAAGCAGTATGCCGCCGTGCTCTCCCAACTGCTGATCCGCCAGCGCACCCAGGCCAAGCTGGAGCGTTTCAACCGGGATCTGGAGTTGCGGGTGCAAGAGCGGACCCGGCAGCTGGCCGACACGAACCGGGCGCTGGAAGAGGCGAACCGGCGCCTCTCCCTCTTGTCCCTGGAGGATCCCCTGACCGGGATCGCCAACCGCCGCCAGTGGGACATCACCATGGAGCGGGAGTGGGAGCGGGCACGCCGCCACCAGGGGATCCTGGCGGTGCTGATGATCGACGTGGACGAGTTCAAGTCCTACAACGATCACTTCGGCCACGGCAAGGGGGACCAGTGCCTGCAACGGGTTGCTGCTCTGCTGCAGGAGACGGAGCGGCGGCGCACCAACCTGGTGGCCCGCTATGGCGGGGAGGAGTTCGTGATCCTGCTGTGTACCCCGCAACCGGGGGAGGCGGAGCGGCTGGCGGAGCAAATCCATCGGGGCTTGTCTGCGCTGCAGATCCCGCATCCCGCATCCCGGGTGGCTCCTCAGCTCACGGTCAGCATCGGCTTCAGCTATCTGGTCCCGTCATCGGACAAGGGGTGGCAGACCCTCACCGAGCAGGCGGATCAGGCGCTCTATCATGCCAAGTCCCAGGGGCGGGCCCGTACCCTTGCCTATCTGTCGGGCTGACCCGATGTCGAAGGCCCTCCCTCTGGGGGACGAGATTAATGCGGTGGCAAGCGTTTATCGCCATCTGGCACATGGCGATGCCCCCCGGCTCTGGCTAGAATGAAGGCCCATTTTCGACAGACAGATCCTGCACCATGACCCTATCCGGATTTCAAGGCCTGGTTTTCGACCTCGACGGTACCCTGGTGGATTCCATGCCGTTGCACCTGGCCGCCTGGGAGCACACCGCCCGCGAGTTTGGTTTTCAGTTCGATGCCGACTGGTTCTATGAACTGGGGGGCATGCCCAGCCGCAAGATAGCCCTGCTGGTGGCCGAGGTGCAGCAAGTGGCGCTGGATCCGCTGGTGGTGACCCGCTGCAAGACGGAGCACTACGTGGCCAACCTGCACAAGGCGACCCCTTTCCCGGCCATGCTGGATCTGGTCGAGCGCTATCACGGTCGCATTCCCATGGGGATCGGGACCGGCTCCCCCCGCATCAATGCCGAGGCAGTACTGCGCAATACCGGGCTCGATCGCTATTTCCCCGTGGTGGTCACCGCCGACGACGTGGATCTGCACAAACCCCATCCGGATACCTTCCTGCTGGTTGCACGCCGCCTGGGTGTGGAGCCGGGTCAATGTCTGGTGTTCGAGGATACGGGCATAGGTGCGCAGGCCGGTGAAGCCGCGGGCATGCAGGTCTGCATGGTCAGAGAGGGAATGCCGGTCGGGCTGACCTACTGATCATGGCGTGACGGCCATGAGCGCCGAAGCGGAGGAGAAGACCCACTCTCATACGGGACAGGCAAAACATGAGAGTGGGTTCCTGGTGGTCACTGGTTGACGCAGCGACACGCCCGGTGGGGGAGTAAGACGAGCATTACTGCTCGCTGCTGCCACCCTGATTGTCATCATAACGGCTCGGCGCACCGTGGGGGCGCGGCGCCATGGAGACGCGCGGTTTGCGGGCGCGCTGGATGCTGACCGCAGGGCGGCCGGAGTGCATGGCGATGGTGGAAATCTTGGCCTTGTAGACCAGTTGCTGGTTGCCGTGTGCATCGGTCAGCAGCACGCTGTACTGATCGAAACCGCTGATGGTCCCCTCCAGCTTGATGCCGCTTACCAGGAAGATGGCGACCTGGCTGCGGTTCTTGCGCAACCAGTTGAGGGCGGAATCTTGCCCGTTCCCGAGGGAGAAGGCCTGCTCAATGGTGGAGTAGCTTGGGGATTCGGTTGTCATAAATTATTGTCCCGCGGAAAAAAAGTGGCGTTTGATTGTGCTAAATGCTCACTCCCTTGTCAAAGTCATTCTCACCCTCGCCGCGGATGGTAAAACGACAGGGCTGGTGGGCGTGGGCAACAGCTGCAATAATTGGCGGTTCTGGCCCCGTGGCGGGCCTCACGCTGGGGTCTCAATTTGCATCCGGTTTCACACCAACATCCAACCACCTATACCCATGACGCAACGGCGTGCGAAGAGTGTGATCTGCTGGTGCCGGCCACGACGTTGGCCGTGGGAGAGGCGAGTGGCTGCCCACGCTGCGGCCATACCCTGAGCCGCCATCTGCCGGAGCAGAAGCGCAGGCCGCTGGCCTACGGCTTTGCCGCCCTTATCATGTTCGTGCTCTCCAACGCCTTCACCTTCATGTCGTTCTCGGCCAAGGGGGTGGGGCAGGAGATGACCTTCCTGCAGTGCATCACCACCCTGGTGGATCAGGGCTACCTGTTCCTGGGAGTGGTGCTGAGCCTGACCCTGATCGGCCTGCCGCTGGTCTACATCGGTTCCATCATGCTGGTGCTGTGGCGCCTCGACAAGGATCTGCACAGCCATGCCCTGAGATCCCTCGGCCGCCTGCTGTGCCGGATCAAGCCCTGGCTGATGGTCGATGTCTTCCTCATCGGGGTGCTCATCTCTTTGGTCAAGCTGATGGGCATGGCCGACATCAAGATGGGGCTGTCGTTCTGGGCCTTCGTCGGCTATACCCTGTTGCTCATCAAGATGATCTCGTCCCTGGACAGGATGTGGCTGTGGCAGCGGCTGTTCGGGCCGACCGCCGCCCGAGAGGTGGATCCCGAGGCGAGCGCCCTGGCGTCCGGGCTGGTGGGGTGCCACATCTGCGGCGCCCTGAACGAGGGGGATGCCCATACCTGCGTGCGTTGCGGCGATCACCTGCACCAGCGCAAACCGGGTGGCCTGAACCGCACCTGGGCTCTGCTCGTCACCTCGATCATCCTCTATATTCCCGCCAACCTTTACCCCATCATGGATACCGTCTTTCTGGGGGATGACAGTCCCTCGACCATCATGGGGGGGGTGGTACTGCTGTGGGCCATGGGGTCCTACCCCATCGCCGCCGTCATCTTCTTCGCCAGCGTGGTGGTGCCCCTGGTGAAGATCCTGGCGCTGTTGTGGCTCTGCTTTGCGGTGCAAAGTGGCCAGTCGGCCTCGCCGCTGCGCAAGCTCAAGCTCTATCGCATGACCGAATTTGTGGGGCGCTGGTCGATGATCGACGTCTTCGTGGTGGCCATCCTGGCCGGCCTCATCCGCCTGGACAATCTGATGAGCATCTACCCCGGCCCCGCGGCCATTGCCTTTGCCGGGGTCGTGCTGATCACCATGGTGGCCGCCATGAGTTTCGATTCCCGCCTGATCTGGGATTTACAACAAGGAGAACGCGAACGTGAGTGAGCGTAAGACAAGGTGGAAACCGGGCTCTGATTTCATGAGTTCGGCTGCCGCTATCTGGATGGTGCCGCTGCTGGCGCTGTTCATCGGCGCCTGGATGCTGTTCCAGCACTGGTATTCACAAGGCCCCGGCTTCACCCTGACGGTCGCTACCGCCGAAGGCATAGTGGCAGGCAAGACGGTGATCCGCTCCCGGGAGGTCGATGTCGGCCGTATCGAGGCGGTCGAGCTGAGCGATGACTACAGCCATGCCGTGCTGCGTGGCCGTCTCACCAATGCCGCCTCCGGCATGCTCAAGGGAGACAGCCAGTTCTGGGTCGTCAAGCCCAGGGTCGGGCGGGAGGGAGTCTCCGGCCTCGGTACCCTGCTCTCAGGTGCCTACATCGAACTCATGCCCGGCAAGAAGGGCAAGGCGCGTGACGAGTACGCCATGCTCGACAAGCCGCCGCTCGCTTCACAGAACGCCAAGGGGTTGCGGCTGTTCCTCTCGAGCCACGACACGCGGGCGCTGGGGGAAGGCTCCCCCATCAACTACCAGGGCTTCACCATAGGCCAGGTGGAGGAAGCCACCTTCCTGCCCGAAAAGAGCGAGATGCAGTACCAGATCTTCATCAACGCCCCCTATGACATCCTGGTGAGCAGCAACTCACGCTTCTGGCTGACCCCGGGCTTCGAGCTGTCCGTCAACAGCGAGGGGATGAAGGTCAAAATGGACTCGCTCGAGAGTTTGATAGACGGCGGCATCACCATGGGGCTGCCGCCTGGCTGGTCCCCTGGCGAGCAGGTCAAGCAGCGCGACGAGTTCACCCTGTTCCAGGATGAGGCGAGCGTACTGGCCGGTAGCCTGGATCAGTTCATCGACTATGTCTTCCTGTTCGATGACAACGTGGCCGGCCTGCATCCGGGGGCGGCAGTGCAGTATCGTGGCATCCGTGTCGGTACCGTCATCTCGGCTCCCTATCTCATCGAAGAGAAGGGAGTGCGCCTGTTCCAGGATCGCCAGATCCCGGTCCTGGCCCGCATCGAAGTGCAGCGCCTCTCCCACCGCTATGCCAAGGCGGAGAAGGAGCAGTGGCGGGCCCTGTTCAGCAAGCAGTTCAAGGAGGGGCTCAGAGCCAGTCTCAAGACTTCCAGCCTGCTGACCGGTGGCAAGCTCATCGATCTCAACTTCTACCCGGATGCGCCCCGCTTCGAGCAGGCCAAACTGTCCGGTTATCAGGTATTCCCGACCGTGCAGGCGGGGCTGGATCAGATCGAACGCAAGGTGAACCTCATCCTCGACAAGTTTGTCGACATGGACATGGCGACCACCCTGGGCAAGGTCAACACCTCCCTTTCCACTCTGGATGGGACTCTGAAGAACATCAGCGCGGTCAGCGCCAATCTGGACAAGTTGACCAGCAAGGAGGCGACCCAGCAGCTGCCGGCTTCCCTCAACCAGAGTCTCAAGCAGTTGCAGGAGACGCTGCAGGCCTATGATGCCAGCTCCCAGACCAATCAGGAGTTGCGCCAGTCGGTGCAGTCCCTCAACCAGCTGATGAGCGAGTTGCAGCCCTTGGTGCATTCGTTGAACGAACAGCCGAGTTCGCTGATCTTCGATCGCTCCCGCCCCCGGGATCCTGAGCCAAAGCGAGGAACACAATGAAAAAACGGATGATGACCCTGGCCTTGCTGGGCCTGCTGGCGGGTTGCAGCACCGCCCCGGAGACGCTGCACTACTACTCCCTTGATGCACAGAGCCCGCATCCCCAGGGCGTCATGGCGCAGCCTCAGCACCAGCTGGTGTTGAGGCCCGTTGTGCTCTCCGGCCAGCTGGACCGGATGAGCCTGGTGTATCAGCTGGAAGGTAATGAGTTGCACTTTGCCGAGTACCATCGCTGGGCGGGCTCACTCGATGCCCAGCTGAACCAGCTGACCCTCAATGGTCTCTCCAGCAGACTGCCGGGCTGGGTGGTGCGTCAGGACGGTGCCCGCAAGGGGCCCGTCCTGAGCATCACTGTCGAGCGCTTCCAGGGGCGGCAAGATGGCCGGGCCCTGTTGAGCGGTCGCTGGCGTCTGCTGACGGAGGAGGGGGTCGTATTGCGGGATGTGCCCTTCCAGCAGGAGCGTGTCCTGCCAGCGGATGGCTACGGCACCCTGGTGGACGAGCTGGGCCAGGGCTGGCAGCTGTTGCTGGATCAGATCGCGGCGGACGTGCGCACGCGAGGTTGAGTGGCAGGAACAATAAAAAACGGGAGACATTGGCCTCCCGTTTTTTTATGAGGTTTACGGTGCCAGCAACTTATTGCTGCACTTCCGACACACCCTGTACCCTGACCTCGACTCGGCGATCCGGGGCCAGGCAGACGATCAGCTCACGCTTGGACTTGCTGGTGCAGCTGTCGCCCGTGGCGGGGGAGTTTTCACCCTGTCCTTCCACATTGACCTTGCCAGCAGGCAGCCCCTTGCCGATCAGATAGTCTGCAACAGTCTGGGCACGTTGCTCGGACAGCTTCTGGTTATAGGCTTCGGAGCCGAGGCGGTCGGTATAGCCGATGACAGTGGCAGAGCCATCCTTGGGTCTGGCCTCTTCGATCTGGCTGTAGAGGGTATCCAGAGCCTGCCCGGCTTCCGGCTTGAGGGTGGCCTTGTTGAAGTCAAACAGCACATCCGAACTCAGGGTGAACTGTTTGTCGACCATCACGGGTTCGGGGGCCGGGGCTGGTGCGGGGGCCGCTACGACGGGCGCGACCTGGCCGAAGCGATAGACGGCGGCCAGGGAGAGCAGGCCGTTGTCCATGCGCAGGCCGGTGTCATCCCTGCTGCCATAAGGGGTGCTGTATTGGTACTCGAGGCGGGCTGCCCAGTCCAGATTGAAGGCGTACTCGGCGCCCAGCGCACCGACGAAGACAGCGCGGTCGTCGCTGCCCATGTTGTCGCTGTCTGTCCAGCCGTAGCCGCCACCGAGGCGACCATAGAGGTCCAGGTTGTCCGCGACCGGGAAGCCGAGTTTCAGGGTCAGCTGTGCGAGTTGGGCCTCGACGGAATCATTGAAGGCGCCCCCGTTGTGGGTGCCGCTGTACTTGAGCTTGCCCAGATAGTCGTAGCCGAGCTCGATCCCCAGATTCTGGTTGATCTGGTAGCCGGCGAAGGCACCGGCACCGAATTCATCGTCGTCTTTGTCATCGATGGTGATGGAGTTGCTTTCATCGACACCGTAGAAGTTGGACCAACCCAGTTTGGCACCGCCATACCAGGTGTTGTCTTGTCCGGCTGCCTGGGCGTTGGCCGCAAGCAGGCCTGAAACCAGCAAGGTAATCAGTGTTTTGTTCATAGATGCCTCTGCAATTTTGTTTGTAGGGAGCGCGAATCCGGGTCGCCTCGCCTCATGGGTTGGGCCTTGTGTTCGGCCACAACATGTTTAAACGTAGCTCGTTTTTCTGCATCCACAAGCAACTGATATAAAACATATTGTGGTATCCATTTGCATCATAGTGGAATCGGGGGCATGGCTGGGGGAGCGTGGCACAAATCTGTGATGGGGGTCATATGAGTGTTGTTGTCTGCTCCGGGTGGAAAGGCCGACGCTGGGTCGGCCTGTCGCACCGGGTTGTGCCTCACCGGGGGAGGAATTCGTACTCCTTGTCGATGAAGGCGCCGGCCCGCTCGCTCAGGGCGGCGTGCACGACCGTGGTCGGATGGACCTGATCCCAGAACATCTTGCCTTCGCAATCGAGGGGTGCGGCGCTGCGGCGGGCCAGCGGCGTGGCGACGGCCTGGGCCAGCAAGGGGTTGCCGGCGATAGCGAGGCGCTCCTGGGGATTGAAGGGGGCGAGCTGACTGTCGGTGGTGCTGCGGGAAGAGAATGGCTTCCACACGTAGCCGCCACCGTAACAGGCGTTTTCTGTGTCGCTCAGGCCGAAATTCTGCGGCTCGCGCAGCATCTCGGCAAACTGCTTGTCGATCTCGAACAGCTTCACCATGCCGGTGGGCGCGAGCTGGCGAGCCAGGTTCAGCAGCAGCTGGTTGTGGTAGGCGGAGACATGGCTGGCTGCCTCGACCACCTGCTGGCTGCGGGCCGAGGGGTTCTGGCCGAGATCAGGCAGGTTGAACAGCAGGATTTGCTTGGCCCCGTGCATCACCATGCGGTTCGCCGCGTCACTGATGGCATCGCGCACTCGCTTGGCATCCAGTTCGGTGTTCCAGCCATAGGCCAGATAGTCATTGGCCCCAACCCAGAGGATCACCAGATCATCCGGCTTGAAGCTGTCCTTCTCCAGAAACTGGGTGACTTCGTAATCCAGGTTGTTGATGACCTGATACTTGGGATTCCAGGAGATCTTGTTGTAGGCCACGGCGGTGGCCCCTCCCTCCGCCTCGTTGGCGATGGTCAGCCCTGGAAACTGCTGGGCCAGTTGCTCCAGCCAGACCGGGCCGTTGGAGAAACGCCCCTGATAGTAGGGTGGGCTGGAAGGGAGATAACCCCGCATCTTGCTGTACATCTTGCCGGTGTCGGAGAGGCTGTCGCCAAACATCACGATGCGGGAGAAGGGGGGGCGCGTCTCGGTGGCCTGGGCCGTCAGCGCGACGAGCCCCAATAAACACAGAAGCCATTTTTTCATCTGGGTGTTCTCATGGGTTGAAGGCAGGCGAGGCCTGCGGGCGGTTCCTCGATGGCAGCGGGCTGGGAACCCGCTTGACCAGGCAGGAAGGTATTCACCCGAATACATGTTTGCAGCCGTTCCGGACCATTAAAGCGATTGCGGTCACATCAGCCCCCCTGGATGGGGAGGCTTCACGTTTGTTTCACGCACAGCCGGGCAAGATGCCTGCATTCCCCAATGACAGGAGCATGAAATGAACAAAGCAAAGGCAATCGCCCTGGTGGCACTGATGTCCGTCTCTTCCTTCGCCATGGCGGCCTACACAGGCCCCAAGGAGCAGAACAAGGTGTCGGTCGCCCAGTTGAAAGACGTGGCCGATGACCAGTGGGTGACCCTGGAAGGCAAGCTGGTCAAGCATCTCGGCGGTGAAAACTATCTCTTCCGCGATGGCAGCGGAGAGGTGGAAGTGGAAGTGGACGAGGATGTGTGGCGCGGCACCGAAGTGGGTCCGGACGATCTGATCCGCGTGCGTGGCGAGGTGGATCACAGCTGGAACAAGACAGAAGTCGAGGTGGAGCACCTGGAGAAGGTGGGAGAGGCACCCCGGAGCAAGGGCGGCTTTATCGCCAAGTGAGAGAGTCAACAGAAAGAGGGGCGCTATCAGCGCCCCTCTTTCTTTGGATGCCGTCAGCCGGCCCGGCTGGCGACGGTACGCTTGAACCCCTTCTCGGCCTGATTGACCTTGTAGAGGTAGCGGCGCGCCTCCGCCTTGGGGTGCTGCTCGGTCAGTACCTGATAGACCGCCTCGGGGGAGAGGCGGTTGATCATGTCGGGGGCCACCTTGCGGTTGCTGGAGAAGGTGTTGAGCACCCCGCCGGCGCCGCCGTTGTAGGCGGAGATGACCGCATAGCGACGGGACTGGGGATCCTGGATATCCGCCAGATAGACGGTCTGCAGCAGGTGCAGATAGGCGGTCCCCACGTCGATGTTGTAGGCCGGGTTGAACAGATCCTCGCGGGTGGGTTGACCGTTCTTGCCCTTGACCCGCACATAGACATCCCGCCCGGCGGTGGCCGGGATCACCTGCATCAGGCCATAGGCGTTGGCATGGCTGACCGCATAGGGGTTGAAGCTGCTCTCCGTCTTGATCACCGCATAGATCAGACTCTCGGCGACCCCGTACTTGCGGGAGGCGTCGCGGATGATGCTGGCGTACTTGTAGCCCCGCCTGTCCTCGTGGTTTGCCACCATGGGGATGTCGATGAAGAAGATGTTGCGGATCCCCAGGGTGCGCTTCTTCATCGCCGTGTCGAGCAGATAGTCGGCATAGCGCTCCGCTCGCCAGCCGGAACGGATGGGTTGCCCCTGGTTGTCCAGCACCTGGCCATAGAGGAAGGGTTCGCCACCTGTCATGATCTCCCTGTCCGAATAGAGATCCACTTCCGCCGGATCGTCCGGGGTCAGCAGGGTTTCGATGATGGCGCGGCGCAGGTGGGCACGGGGCTCGATGCCGGAGACCGTCTCCACCATGATGTGACCACTGGAGAAGTCGATGTGGGCACGGCTCTTGTACTGATCCGTGTATTTGACGTAGTCAAACTTGCCTGCGAACAGCGCCTCCCGCCCCCAGATCTCGTTCACGTTGTGGGAGAGTGCACTGATCATGTGCTCGAAGCCGCGCACGTCCTTGCCGTTGACCAGATCATCATCGTCGTTCCCGCTGGGCTGGGGAGAGGATGAGCAGGCAGAGAGAAACAGCAAGGCGCACAGCAGCCAGAAAAGTCGGCCCATAGGGATCCTCAAACCGGGCGGCCGGGCCACCCGTCACTGATTGGCTTGAACCAGGAGAAGTGCCATCGTCTGGCACCCTCTCCATTCACTGGCTGGGAGGGGTATAACCGTCGATCTGGACTTCACCCGCATCAAACAGATAGCTGATCATCTCTTTTTCCAGCAACTGGCGGTGCTCGAGGTTCATCATGTTCAGCTTCTTCTCGTTGATCAGCATCACCTGCTTCTTTTGCCAATCGGCCCAGGCTTCCTTGCTGATGTTGTCGAAGATCCGCTTGCCGAGTTCACCGGGGTAGAGTTGGAAATCGAGACCCGGCGCCTCTTTCTTCAGACGCTGGCAAAATACGGTACGGCTCATGTTGACCTCTGTGGTTGCAAGTCAGGGTTGTAAGTCCGGATAGGCGAGCAGGCGGGCTGTCGCGGCCGCCAACCCCACCTCGGCAGGATGGCGTAAGTTATACCAGAGTCGGGTATCCGCTTCCATGAGCATGGGGGGCGGCGGCGCAGCCATTTCGATCAGCAAGGGACGGATGTCGAGGTGGAAGTGACTGAAAGTGTGGCGGAATCCAGCGAGTTCCCGATACTCGGAGCCATCCAGCCCCAGATCTTGCAGGCGGTCTGCCACCTCGGCGAGGGACTCCACCTGCGGGAAGCAGTAGAGCCCGCCCCAGATCCCCTGCGGCGGGCGTTTCTCCAACAGCAGTTGCTCCCCCTGGCGGATGATCAGCATGATGCCGCTGCGGGCCGGGATGCTCTTCTTCGGTTTGCCGTGGGGGTAGTCGGTGGGCTTGCCCTGCGACAGCCCCTGGCAATCGTCCCGCACCGGGCAGCGCTCGCAGGCGGGCTTGCTGCGGGTGCAGACAGTGGCCCCCATGTCCATCATGGCCTGGTTGTACTGGGCGACGCCGACTCTCGGGGTGAGGCGGGTTGCCAGCTCCCAGAGATCGTTCTCCACCTGTTTCTGGCCGGGCCAGCCGGGTAGCGCCAGCCAGCGGGTGAGTACCCGCTTCACGTTGCCGTCCAGGATGGCGTGGGGCTGGCCCAGGGACAGGGAGAGCACCGCGCCGGCGGTGGAGCGGCCGATGCCGGGCAGGGCCATCACCTCCTCCAGCCGTTCCGGGAAGAGGCCGCCGTGCAGATCGCGCACCTGCTGGGCAGCCTTGTGCAGGTTGCGGGCACGGGCGTAGTAGCCGAGCCCGGTCCAGTGGTGAAGCACCTCGTCGATGGGGGCATTCGCCAGTGCCAGCACGTCGGGGAAGCGAGCCATGAACCGCTCGTAGTAGGGGATGACGGTGGCGACCTGGGTCTGTTGCAGCATGATCTCGGAGATCCAGACCCGGTAGGGGGTCTTGTCCTGCTGCCAGGGCAGGGTCTTGCGCCCGTGGACCTGGTACCAGTCCAGGATGCGGGTGGCGAAGGTGGTGTCGTTCGAATTGCTCACGTTGCACTCATGTTATTGATTAAAAAGGGGAGCTCTTAGGCTCCCTCTGAATGGATGGCGGTCAGTCCGGCCCCTCGGCCCAGGGGTCAGCCGCGCCAGTCCTGCAGCGCCTTGAGGCTGGCATGCTGGCCGCCGACCTGCAGGATGATGTAGTCCTGGGCGATGGCCGCCAGCAGCACGCCCGGGGCTATCTCGCTCCCCTCGTGCCACTCCCGCCCGTTGAGCACCACGGCCCGCTTGGCCGGATCGGAGGAGTAGTTGTGGGCACCGTAGGCCAGCGGGGGAATCTGCTGCTTCAGGGCGGGGGCCAGGGCGCTGAGGGGCATGGCGCTAACCTGGGTTTGCGGCGCCGTCTCTTCCACCAGCGGGGTGTTGTTGAGGGCGGCCATGAGGCGCTCGGCCAGGCTCTCGCCCTGGCTGGCGGTGGCCGTGGCCGGCGCGGCCGCGGGCCTGGGGGCGACCACGGGTTCGGGCAGAGGCGGTGGCAGCGGACGGGTGATCATCGGCCTGGGCTCGACCCGCACGAAGGGTGGCGTCACCACCTCCTTGATCTCGACCTGCTGCTCGATGGGTTTGAGGTGATAGAGGTGCCAGCCATAGTTGGCGGCGGCGCCCATCGCCAGCGCCAGGGGGGCCAGGGCCCACCAGATCCAGCTGCGGTTGGCTTCTTCCTCCTGGGTCACGGGCAGGCCCATGAGTGGCGTGTGGGCGGTGTACTGGGGTTGATCGGCCCGGCGCAGGGCCTTGAGCAAGGTGGACATCAGGAGGCCTCCTCTACCTGGGGATCCATGGCGTCATCCGCCACGGTGTCGAGATCGACCGGGGTGCTGGCACGCAGGGATTCATCCTCCAGCCTGGGCATGGGTTCACCCGACAGCGCGTTCAGGCGCAGCAGGGTATTGCTGCCGGCGATGCCGTCCGGGGTCAGCCCCTGATCACGCTGGAACTGCAGCAGCTTGTTTCTGAGGGTTGCGTCGAAGCGGCTCACCTTGCGATCCGGTTGCTGCATCGCGCGGTTGAGCGCGTTGTCCAGCCACTGCACCTGGGTGGCGCCGGCGTTGTTGCCGATCAGGGTCACGTTGCCCTTGGGCATGCGCCAGAGCAGGGTATAGCTGCCGCCCCAGGCATCGGAGAGCCACTGTCTGTCCACCTGCCAGCTCTGGTTGCCGATGAGCAGGCTGGCCTTGTCCGCCCCCAGGCTCACCAGGGTGGCATAATAGATGCCGCCGGTCTCGTCGGTGAGGCTGATGAGGGCCGGGTACTGCAGGGCCTGCAACTGGGCCAGGGTCGCTTCTCCTTCCTGACAGCGCAGCCCTGCACGGGGGGCATTGTCACAGGACGCCTCTTCCAGTTCGGTCTGGTAGCCCCACACCTTGTAGAGATTCTGCATGGCGACGTCCGGCTCCAGCGCCTGATTGATGGCGCGGGTCAGCTGTTCCTGCTGCTCCAGGGTGTCGTCTATCTTCACCGGCACTTCCACCTTGATCAGGGGGCGCTCCGGGAAGATGCCAACGAATTGCCAGCCCCACCAACCGGCGGCCACCAGCAGGGCTCCGCCCAGGGTGACGGCAAGGCCAGACTGCCAGCTTCCTTCGTCACGAATGCCGCTTACCTCATACGCGGACTGGCTGATGTCGCCGTGCACTATCTTGTGACTGCCGCGGGCGAAGGCGGCGATCAGGGCGCGATCGCAGATGAGGTTGATGAGGCGCGGGATGCCGCCGGAGAGACGGTGCAGGGTCTGGATGGCCCTCGGGGTGAAGAGGGGCTGGATGCAACCTGCCACCTGCAGCCGGAAGCGCACGTAGGCATCCACGTCCTGGCGGGAGAGCGGCAGCAGGTGGTAGCGGGCCGTGATGCGCTGGGCCAGCTGGCGCAGCAGGGGCTGGCGCAGCATCTGTTGCAGCTCGGGCTGGCCGATGAGCACCACCTGCAGCAGCTTCTTGTCGTCGGTTTCCAGGTTGGTGAGCAGGCGCAACTGCTCCAGCACGCCGGGCAGCAGGTGCTGTGCTTCATCCACCAGGACCACGCTGCGTTTGCCCGCCGCCAGGTTGGCCAGCAGGTGATCGCGAATGAGGTCGAACAGCTGCTTGAGGCTGGCCTCGTCGGCGTAGGGCAGCTGGTACTCGTCGCAGATGGCGGCCAGCAGATCCCGCTCGGTCAGGGAAGGATTGAGGATGTAGGCGATCTCGGTCTCGGGGGGCAGCTGCTGGAGCAGGCAGCGGGAGACGGTGGTTTTGCCCGTACCCACTTCCCCGGTCAGCAGCACGAAGCCGCCACCGTCCTGCAACCCGTAGCTGAGGTGGGCGAGGGCCTCCCCGTGACGCTCGCTCATGTAGAGGTATTTGGGGTTGGGCGAGATGGAGAACGGGGGCTCCGACAGACCGAAGAACTGTGTGTACATAAGGATCCATTCCATTGTTATGGGCGGGAGGTTAAAGCCTCCCCAGAGGGATGTCAAAGACCCGGGGTCCATAAGAGGGGCCGGCTCGAACTCCGGGTGGATGGCACCCGGAGCATAGAACAACGGCACAGGGTTGGCGGGCGACGCCGTGGCGGCCTCTCATCGTCTCTGGCGGACAAAAGCGGTATCATGGTGACAGGTTTATCGAGGGAGAGTGTGCGTGCAGATTTATCTGGTCGGAGGGGCGGTTCGGGATCGCCTGTTGGGGTTGCCGCAGGGTGACAGGGATCACCTGGTGGTCGGTGCCACTGTGGCGCAGATGCTGGCGCTGGGCTTTACCCAGGTCGGCCGCGACTTCCCCGTGTTTCTGCACCCCAAGACCCAGCAGGAGTACGCCCTGGCCCGCACCGAGCGCAAGCAGGGGCAGGGCTATACCGGCTTCGTCTGCCATGCTGCCCCCGAGGTGACGCTGGAGCAGGACCTGCTGCGCCGGGATCTCACCATCAATGCCATCGCCGAAGATGAAGAGGGACAGCTGCACGACCCCTACGGCGGCATCCAGGATCTGGAGCGGCGGGTGCTGCGCCACGTCTCCCCGGCGTTTGCAGAGGATCCCCTGCGCATCCTGCGGGTGGCCCGCTTCGCCGCTCGCTTCCATGCACAGGGCTTCGTGGTGGCCCCCGAGACGCTGGGGCTGATGCGTGAGATGACGGCCGCTGGGGAACTTGCCCACCTGACCCCGGAGCGGGTCTGGAAGGAGCTCGAGAAGGTGCTGCTTGGTCCGACGCCCCAGGTCTTCTTCGAGGTGTTGCGGGAATGCGGCGCCCTCAAGGCGCTCTTCCCCGAACTGGATGCCCTGTTCGGCGTGCCGGCCCCTGCCAGGTGGCACCCGGAGATCGACACCGGCATCCACACCATGATGGTGCTGGGGCAGGCGTGCCGCCTCTCCCCCGAACTGGCGGTGCGTTTCGCCGCCCTGTGCCACGACTTTGGCAAGGGGGTGACGCCGCCGGCGTTCTGGCCCAGTCACCACGGTCATGGCCAGAAGGGGCTGCCCCTCATTCGCGACTTCTGCGAGCGTTTCCGGGTACCGAACGAGTGCCGCGATCTCGCGCTGCTGGTGAGCGATCTGCATACCCACATTCACATTGCCTTCGAGCTCAAGCCGGCGACCTTGCTGAAGGTGTTCGACAAGGCGGATGCCTGGCGCAAGCCGGAGCGTTTTGCCCAGTTGCTGGATGCCTGCCGCGCCGATTTCCACGGTCGCACCGGCTTCGAAGAGAAGGTCTACAGCCAGCCGGACTACGTCGCCCAGGCCCTGGACGCGGCCCTGGCGGTGCCGGTCAAGGAGATAGTGGCGGCGGGCTTCAAGGGGGAGGCGATCCGCGAGCAACTCGCCAAGCGCCGGCTCGACGCCATCAGCCGGGTGCGCGACGAGTGGACCTTTATCGAGGAGTAGTTGCCGCTGCGGGGCCGATTGGCGGCGCATCATCGACCGTTTGAGACAACAGAGAAACATAAAAAAAGCCCGGGTCTGTGACCCGGGCTTTTTTTCGTGCGGCCTGGACTGCTTAGGAGAAGCAGGCCTGCAGCACATAGAAGATGGCGATGGCCAGGATGGCGCCTGCGGGCAGGGTGATGACCCAGGAGACCACGATGTTGCGCAGCACGCCCAGATTCAGCGCCGCGATGCCGCGGGCCAGACCCACGCCCATGACCGCACCCACCAGGGTCTGGGTGGTGGAGATGGGCAGGCCGGTACCGGAGGCGATCACCACGGTGGCGGCGGTCGCCAGCTGGGCGGCGAAGCCACGGCTCGGGGTCAGGTGGGTGATACCGGTGCCGACGGTCGCCATCACCTTCTCGCCCATGGTGGCCAGACCGATGACGATGCCGATGCCGCCGAGGGGCAGGATCCACCAGGCGATGTGGGAGCTGCCGCCGATCTCGCCGCCGGCCGCCACGATGGAGGCGACTGCGGAGAGCGGGCCAATGGCGTTGGCCACGTCATTGGAGCCGTGGGCGAAGGCCATGGCACAGGCGGTGATGATCATCAGGATGCCGAACACCTTCTCCACGTTGGCGAAGTGCATCTTGCTATCATCTTTCGGGTTGTACTTCTGGCCGCGGATATAGAGCCAGCCCGCGAATGCCACCGCGATGGAGAGGGCAACGGAGAGCAGGACGCCTTCGCCATTGCTCAGGTGCAGACCGACGTGGGTCAACCCCTTCTTGATGGTGACCAGGCAGATGACCAGCGCGGTCAGGAACATGTAGAAGGGGACATAACGCTTGGCGTTGTCCAGGGGGTTGTCCGTGTTGAAGATGAGCTTCTGCACGCTGATGAACATGAAGTAGGCGATGATGCCCGAGATGGCCGGAGTGACCACCCAGGATCCGACGATGCCGCCAAACTTGCTCCACTGTACCGCTTCCGGGCCCACGCTCACCACGGCAAAGCCGACGATGGCGCCGATGATGGAGTGGGTGGTGGAGACGGGCCAGCCGAAATAGGAGGCCAGGATCAGCCACAGACCCGCCGCCAGCAGGGAGGCGATCATGCCGAGCACCAGCAGATCCGGCGTGTCGGCGAAGGCGTTGCTGTCGATGATGCCGCTGCGGATGGTGGCCGTCACCTCGCCACCGGCCAGATAGGCACCGGCGAACTCGAAGATCATGGCGATGATGATCGCCTGACGGATGGTCAGGGATTTGGTGCCGACCGATGTCCCCATGGCGTTGGCGACGTCATTCGCACCAATGCCCCAGGCCATCAAAAAGCCGAACAAGGCCGCCACGAGCACCAGGGTGGTGCCGTAATTTGCGATAATGTCCATTAGTAGTGTTTACCCAGTCAGTCGATTACGAACGAGCCAGCATCAATTCCAGACGGGCGCCAACGCGCTCTGCCTGATCAGCCAGGTCACCTACCCATTCGAGGATCTTGTAGAGGAACATAACGTCGATCGGATTGTATTTGTGCTCAACGGCTTGCAGCTGTTGGCGCAGCCCGATCTGCATGGTGTCAGTATCGTCCTCGATGAGATCCAGCTGGTGGATCATCTCGGCAACCATTTCAACTTCACGTCCTTTAAAGCCGGTTTCGAGCAGCTCATCGAGTTCTTCGATGGCTTTTTCGGCCTGGGCGGTCGCATCGATACAGCGTTTGAGATAGGCCATGAAATCGGCACGCATCTCGGTGGGAAATTCCATCTTGCGTCCAAGCATGCGGCCGGAAATATCCTTGGCACGGTTGGCTATCTTGTCCTGCTGGGTCAAGAGCTCCAGCAGATCGGTACGGGCGACCGGCAGGAACAGGCCGCGGGGGAGTTTCAGGCGAATTTCGCGCTTGAGGATGTCCGCTTCTTTTTCCAGTTGGGCGATATGTTGCCGGATTTTCTCGGCATCTTCCCAGCGGTCTTCGGCAACGGCATCAAAGAAGGGAATGAGCTGCTCGCAGCACACGTGAACCTTGACGATATGCTTCTGCAGCGGCTTGATGGGGGACTTGGCAAAAAGACCCAAAATAGTATTTACTGGCATGGCCAAACCTGTGTCGGTGAAAAAACACTCGATACGATTTTATGAGGGGCGCATGGTAACCGAACTGTGCCATCAATAAAACCGTGAATTAATCCTGAGCTGTCGCTGGCATTATATCCTCGCGACCCAGATCATGCCCCCCAAAGTTGCCTGCCCGCCCGGAATGACTATGCAAACTGAGATCGAGATAAAGTTTTTCGTCACCAGCGATATTCAAGATTCCCTATCCAACTTTCTGAATTCACTCGAGATTATCTCCTCCGATCAGGCGAGGCTCGGCAACGTCTACTTCGACACGCCCGCCCTGGATCTGCGCCGGCTCGACATGGGTTTGCGCATCCGCCGCAGCGATCATTTTTCTGAACAGACCATCAAGTGTCGGGGTCAGGTGGTGGGGGGGCTGCATGCCAGACCCGAGTACAACGCTCCCATCGACGGTTCCCTGCCCACCTTGTCGGCCTTTCCGGCAGAGATCTGGCCGAGCCCGGTGGTGCGCGACGAGATCCAGTCCCGTCTGGTGGCGCAGTTCAGCACCGACTTCCTGCGTCGGCACTGGCTGGTTGCCTTCGAAGGCGCCCTGATCGAGCTGGCCTGGGATCGGGGGGAGATTGTCGGTGCCCTGGGGCGCTCCGGGATCGACGAGCTGGAGCTGGAGATCAAATCCGGCGAGCCCGCCGCCCTGTTCGGGCTGGCGGAGCAGCTGGCGGCGCTGGGAGGATTGCGGCTGGGGGCCCAGTCCAAGGCGCAGCGTGGCTACCGGCTGGCCGGGCTCGGCAAGCCCCTGGCCGTGCAGCCCTTGCCCGAGGTGTCGGAGGGCAAGGCCGGGATCACGGCAGGCCTGCAGCATTGGCAACACCACGAGCAGCTCTGGCTGGAGGGGGACGATGCCGTGCGGGCACCGGCGTTGCAAGGCATGCTGCAGGGCTGCGCCCTGGTGGCCGGTGCCGCAGCGGCCCTGAGCCCTGCGCCGGCCTGGCTGCCCGAGCTTCTGGTGCAGCAGCGCCTGCTGGCCGAGGCGGCCGGGGAGGCGGCATCACTCCAGGCCCGGCTCCACGATGCCAGCCTGGTCGGCCTGCAGTTGGCCATCGCCGCCTGGCTGCATCTGAATGCCTGAGGCGAGCAGGGGGCCAGGCTAGCAAACCCGACAGACAACAAAAAGGTGAGCCTGGGCTCACCTTTTTTATTGGACACTCGTTGTTTCAGGTACTCAGGCGGGATCAGTTCACCACGGCCACGTTGATGGTGCCGTTGCCCTGTGTCATGCGGACCCGGGCACCCGGCACGAAGGTCGGGCTGGCTTTTTGCACCACCACAATGGATTCACCGCTCTCCTTCTTGATCTCGAGCTCCACGCCATCCACCTGATTGAGCTTGTCACCGGCGGCTTTGCCGGCGGCGGCACCGGCGATGGCCCCCCCGGCGGCGGCGATGTCACTGCCGCGACCGCCCCCTATGGTGCTGCCGAGCAGGCCACCCACCACGGCGCCGCCTATGGTGCCGATCAGGGAGTTTTCGTCTGCCTGGATCTTGACCGGGCGGGTCGAGATGATGGTGCCGTAACTGACGGTCTGCACCTGCTTGGCGCGATCCTTGGTGTAGACATCGCCGGAGTAGACGTCGCTGTTGGCACAGCCCGTGATGGCGGTGGTGGCGGCCAGCAGGGTGACGAGGGCAATACGTTTCAACATGATGTGCCTCCTGGGCGGGCATCGGATTAATCTGGTGATGGATTCAACTTTACGCCAACCAGGTTGCTCATGAAACCTGCAAAATGTAACCAGGTATGTGCGTGGACGCCGTCCGGCACCCCTGATGACCGTCAGATCAGGGACTTTTCCAGCAACAGGCGATCCTCATCCGCACCGAAATAGCCCGCCTCTTCGGACAGCAAGGCATAGCCGAGGCGCAGGTAGAGGCGCCGGGCGGGATTGGCCGGATCCACGGTCAGTCTGACCCTTGCAACCTGCAGCGCCGTCAGGCCCTGCTCCACTTGCAGCATCATGCGTTCGGCCAGGCCGAAGCCGCGCGCCTCGGGGCGCACCGCCAGGGAAAGCAGCCAGCCCTGCGACCGATCCTGACCGAGCCCTCCCAGGGCATAGCCCAGCAGTCTGCCTTCCCGCTCCGCCACGATCAGCAGATCGGGCCACAAATCCATGGCCTGACGGAAGAAGAAGGGAGGATAGACATCCTCACCAAAGATGTCGGCGTCGAGCCGCCCTATGGCGTGCATGTCGGCGTGGGTGGCAATGCGTAAAACGGGGGGCGGGTGCATCCGGGCTCCTGTCACGGGTCTCTGCTGCCGGCGGGCAGCGAAAAAGGAGGCACAGGGTAGAAGGCCGGGCGGGGCGATGCAAGCGGGTCTGTCCTGGTCGGGGAAAGGGGCGGTCAATCCGCAGGCAAAAAAACAGGGCCCGCAGGCCCTGTGTCATCAGAGGAGGCTGGTCGCCCGCTCCAGCCATGCGAGATCCTCGCCGGCCAGCAGCGGGCTCAGGCGGCGATAGACTTCGGCGTGGTATTCGTTGATCCAGCGGAACTCGGCCGGGCTCAGCAGGCTGCGATCGATGAGGCGGGTGTCGAACGGTACATAGGTTAGCCGTTCGAAGCCCAGCATGGCGAGTTCGCCGCGGGCTTCCTGCTCGGTCACCACCACCAGGTTTTCACAGCGGATACCGAACCCATCCTCCCGGTAGTAGCCCGGCTCGTTGGAGAGCACCATGCCCGGCTGCAGGGCCACCAGGCTGCCCTTGGGGGCGATGCGCTGCGGGCCTTCATGCACGCTGAGGAAGTGGCCAACGCCGTGGCCGGTGCCGTGGTCGTAGTTGTAGCCGGCCTGCCACAGGGGCATGCGGGCCAGCACGTCGAGCTGGATGCCGGCGGTGCCGCGCGGGAAGCGGGCCTGATCCAGGGCGATGTGGCCCTGCAGCACCCGGGTGAACATCGCCTTGTGCTCGTCGGTCACCTCACCCACCTTGACGGTTCGGGTGATGTCGGTGGTGCCGTCCAGATACTGGGCACCGGAGTCCACCAGATAGATGCTGTCCTGGCCGAAGGCGCGCGGGGTGCCGTTGGTGTGGCGGTAGTGGCACATGGCGGCGTTGGGACCGAGTGCGGAGATGGTGTCGAAGCTCGGCTCCACATAGTGATCCTGCTCGCGGCGGAAGGCCTCGAGCCGATCGGCCAGGGTGCCTTCATCCACACCGTCGAACTCGCCGCTGGCGATCAGGCGATCCAGCCAGGCGAGGAAGCGGGTGACGGCGACGCCATCGCGCAGGTGTGCGCGCTGCATGCCGGCCAGCTCCACGGCGTTCTTGCACGCCTTGGGCAGCATGGTCGGGTCCTGACCTGCCACCAGGATGGCGCCTGCCTCTTCCATGACCAGCTGGGTCCAGGCGTTGGCGGTGTTGGGGTCGGCCAGCACCTTCTGGTGATCCTCGCCGATGCGCTTGAGCACGTCACCCAGCTTGTCGATGGGGTAGACGGAGACATCCTGGCCCACGTGCTGGCTGAAGGCGAAGCAGTCGATCTTGTCGGTGTCGACGAAGAAGTCCACCGTGGTGTTGGCGTAGAGCACCGCGAAGCCCAGCACCACGGGCAGACGCTCCACGTCGCGACCGCGCAGGTTCAGCAGCCAGTTGATGGGCTCGGCCTGGGTCAGCAGCACCGCATCCAGGCCGCGCTTGCGCAGATCGCTGGCCAGCAGCTCGCGCTTGGCCTGGCTGGACTGGCCCGCCAGCTCCTCGCTGTAGAGGATGACAGGGCTCTTGGTCGGGGCGGGGCGATCGACCCAGTGCAGATCGATGGGGTTGTCGTCGACCCGGATCAGCTCGATACCGCGATCGGCCAGCACGGCCCTGGCGTTCTGGTACCAGGCCAGGCTGTGGAGGCGGGGGTCAAAGCCGACCCGGGAACCGGACGGCAGCTGTTCGGCCAGCCACTGCACGTGGGGATTTTCCACCAGATGAAGGAACTCGAACAGCTCGGCCGGTGCCTGCATGCGGGCCTGTACTGTATAACGACCGTCGATGAACAGGGCCGCCCGCTGCGCCAGTATGATGGCAAGGCCGGCGGAGCCGTTGAAACCCGTGATCCAGTCCAGCCGCTCTGCGTAGGCGGGAATGTATTCCCCCAGGTGCTCGTCGTCGTGGGGAACGATGAAGGCGTCCAGTTCCAGCGTGGCCAGAGTGGTCCTGACCTGGGCGACGCGGGTTTCAATAATCTCGAAATGATTCATGTCGTTATTGCCAGATTGTGATGATGTGAGTGTTCATGGGTGGTGGCTGTTCGCCAGGATCTGCCTGACCGACTGGCCTGCCGCCTCGATGTGTTGCTTGAGCAGTACCACGGCCTCGTGCTTGCGCCGGGCGCGGCACAGCTCCAGCAGCCGGGCGTGCTCGCGCTCGGCCTTGTCTACGCCGCCCTGGGCAAACAGCAGTTCGAAACGCACATAGCGGTCGCAGCTCAGATTGATCTGGGCGATCAGCTCCAGTGCCTGGGGGCGATTGGCAACCTGATAGAGGGTGGCGTGAAAACGGTGGTTCAATTCGGCCCAGTGTTCGATCTGGGTGCCGGACTCCAGCGCCAGATCAAACTGGGCGAGGATGGCCTCCGCCTCGGCGAAGGTGGCTTCCGTCATCTTGTCGACGGCGTGAAACAGGGTATCGGCTTCCAGCAGCGCCCGCAAATAAAAGAGCTCTTCGACGGCGGAGGCGTCCAGCATGGTGACGACGGCGCCGCGATGGGCCTCGAACTTCACCAGCCCCTGGGCTTCCAGCTGCATCAGGGCCTCGCGCACCGGGATGCGGCTCACCGCCAGCTCCTTGGCGATGGCGTCCTGGCGCAGGGGGGCCCCGGCGGGAAATTCCCCGCGCAGTATCCGGCCACGGAGGTTCTCCATCACCATCTGGGTGCGGGTCTTGTAGGGTGGGGTCATGCTGGCGTCACGGGCAGGTTGCAAAATTGTATATTGTATAAAGTTTGGCTGAATCTAACGCGCGAGGGCGCGCAAGGCAAGGCTTGGCGGGAGTCATATGCCGCGTATCGGCCAAAAAAATACCGGCCAGCAGGGCTGACCGGTATGGGATTGATGCAGGTTGGGGCCGTGATTACAGCTGCGGACCCGCCGCGACCAGGCGTTTGCCCTCGTCGTTGTCGGTGAAGCGCTCGAAGTTCTTGATGAAGCGCCCGGCCAGGTCGGCCGCCTTGGCATCCCACTCGGCCTTGTCGGCGTAGGTGTCGCGCGGATCGAGGATGGCGGGATTGACGCCCGGCAGCTCGGTCGGCACTTCCAGGTTGAACACCGGCAGGATCTTGGTCGGCGCCTGCTCGATGGAACCATCCAGAATGGCGTCGATGATGGCGCGGGTGTCCTTGATGGAGATGCGCTTGCCGGTGCCGTTCCAGCCGGTGTTGACCAGATAGGCTTCCGCCCCTGCCGCTTCCATCCGTTTCACCAGCTCCTGGCCGTACTTGGTCGGGTGCAGGCTGAGGAAGGCCGCGCCGAAGCAGGAGGAGAAGGTCGGGGTCGGCTCGGTGATGCCGCGCTCGGTGCCGGCCAGCTTGGCGGTGAAACCGGACAGGAAGTGGTACTTGGTCTGCTCCTTGGTCAGCTTGGCGACCGGGGGCAGCACACCGAAGGCATCGGCAGTCAGGAAGATCACCTTGGTGGCGTGACCCGCCTTGGAGACCGGCTTGACGATGTTGTCGATGTGGTAGATGGGGTAGGAGACCCGGGTGTTCTCGGTGCGGGAGCCATCGTCGAAGTCGATGGTACCGTCGGCCGCCACGGTCACGTTCTCCAGCAGCGCATCGCGACGGATGGCGTGGTAGATGTCCGGCTCGGCCTCTTCGGAGAGCTTGATGGTCTTGGCGTAGCAGCCCCCTTCGAAGTTGAACACGCCGTGGTCGTCCCAGCCGTGCTCGTCGTCACCGATCAGCTGACGCTTGGGATCGGTGGAGAGGGTGGTCTTGCCGGTGCCGGAGAGGCCGAAGAAGATGGCCACGTCCCCATCCTTGCCCACGTTGGCGGAGCAGTGCATGGAGGCGATGCCGCGCAGGGGCAGGAAGTAGTTCATCATGGAGAACATGCCCTTCTTCATCTCGCCACCGTACCAGGTGCCGCCGATGAGCTGCATCTTCTCGGTCATGTTGAAGGCGACGAAGTTCTCGGAGTTGAGACCCTGCTCCTTCCAGTTCGGGTTGGTGCACTTGGCGCCGTTCATCACCACGAAGTCCGGTGTGAAGGTCTTGAGCTCTTCCTCGCTCGGGCGGATGAACATGTTCTTCACGAAGTGCGCCTGCCAGGCCACCTCGGTGATGATACGTACGGCCAGGCGGGTGTCAGGGTTGGCGCCGCAGAAGCCGTCCACCACGAACAGGCGCTTGCCGGAGAGCTGTTTGGTCACCAGGGATTTCAGATGTGACCACACTTCGGGTGTGATCGCCTTGTTATCGTTCTTGCCCTGGTCAGACCACCACACGGTATCCTGGGTGGTGGCGTCTTTGACGATATATTTATCTTTCGGGGAGCGGCCGGTGAAGATGCCGGTGTTGACATTGACGGCGCCGAGCTCGGTGACGACGCCCCGTTCGAAACCTTCCAGGTCAGGGCGAGTCTCTTCTGCAAAAAGCTGCTCATAGGAGGGGTTGCGAACGATTTCCTGGCTATTTTTGATACCGTACTGGTCCAGCTTCAGTTGTTGGGCCAGGGTGGGTTCTACCACGATTGTCATTGTATTCTCCTGGGTTCAGAGGTGTGTAGGGTTCTATCTGACGTTCATGCTACCACCTAGGTGGTAGTTTTTAGCGATCGCCATCAAACTTTATAAAATAGGGTATTTTTTTGTTATTTAAGTTAAAGGCGGGTTTTGCCCGCCTTTGATTAGTGTAACTTGTTTGCATCATTACCGGGAGCCCTGCTGAACAGGGTTTCGATGTCGATCCCATCAAATTCATAGTGAGCGCCGCAGTAATCGCAGTGCATGTCGATCTTGCCGAGCTCCTGCACCATGGCCACCGCCTCCTGCTTCTCTATCTGCAGCAGAGCCCCTTCGCAGCGGGCGCGGGAACAGGTGCAGCGGAACTCGATGGCCTGGGGATCGAACACCCGCACCTTGTCCTGGTGGTAGAGGCGGTAGAGGATCTCTTCCGCTTCCAGACCGAACAGCTCCTCATCCTTGATGGTGGTAGTGAGCTGGACCAGGTGATCGAAGTCCTCGCTGTGATCCTCGCTCTGGGCTGGCAGTTCCTGCAGCAGGATGCCGGCGGCGCGGGGCTGGCCCTCGTGATGGCCGGTGCGGATCCAGAGGCGGGTGGCGAGCTGCTCGGACTGGGCGAAATACTGCTCGAGGCAGGCCGCCAGGGTGTCGGCCTCCAGGGCGATGATGCCCTGATAGCGCTCGCCCTGCTCCGGGGTGATGGTGATCACCAGCTGGCCGTTGCCGATCAGGCTCTGCAGCTTGCCATCGCTCGGCAGCTCACCCTCGTAGCGGGCCACGCCGCGCAGTTGCTGGTTGTTGTCGCCGTTGATCACCGCCAGGCGCACCGGGCCGTCCCCCTGCAGCTGCACCGTGATGGAGCCTTCGAACTTGAGGGTGGCGGTCAGCAGGCTGGTGGCGACCAGCAGTTCACCCAGCAGTTGCTGCACCTGTACCGGGTAGTTCTGGGCGTCGATGATGTGGCGATAGGTATGATCCAGCTGGACCAGCTCACCCCGCACTTCGTACTCTTCGAACAGATAGCGATACAGGAGGTCTTGGTTACTCATCATGTTTTCCTAGGATGTGCTTGGGGGAATAATTACATTGTTAAACAGGTGGTTAGGAACTATTTCCTCCACCTGCCGTCATAAAGGGGTCACGCAGGCAGATTAGGATTGCTTGACCTTGATCAGCTGGCGTCGCTCCTGCTTGTCGGGGCGGCGTTCGGGACTCGGGGCAAACTGGCTGTTGAAGCGTCTGGCCTCGCTGTTTTCTGCCCGCCTCTTCAGGCTGGCCTCGGTCTCTTCATAGAGCTGCTGGGCCAGGGGGGCGGACTTGCGCTGTTCGCTCACCTCGAGCACCCGAACCTCCCGCTCATCCTGGCCCTGCCAGAAACGGACGAGGGCGCCGACCTCGACGGTCTTGCCCGGTTTGCTGCGCTGGCCGTTGTAATGCACCTTGCCGCCATCGATCTGATCCCGTGCCAGACTGCGGGTCTTGTAGAAGCGGGCGGCCCACAGCCACTTGTCGAGACGGACCTGAGGGCTGCTCTGTGCTGTATTTGGCATGGTTCGGCTCCGGGATGACTGAAAAGGTGCATGATTATACCAGAGGCAACCCCCGGGATAGAAACTGGGGGCGGGTGTGACGGAATCTGAATTTTCTCCCCTTGGTCCCATCCGGTCGGTTGTCTCTGGGTCCATTGCCGTACACAATAGCTAACCGACTAGGATGCCAGACAATTTTGATAAAGATGACGCTACCGTTCAGGGATGATTTGTTGAACTCCCTTCTGGCTCGCTGCAAGGCAGTGCCACTCTCCCGTTTCAGCCAACCCCTGTTCTGGCTGCTGCTCTTGTTGCTGGCGCAGCAGTGCGCCGTGCTCACCTGGCGCCTGTTCGAGCTGGCCCAGCCATCCGGCAGCGCACCCTGGCAGCCATCCGTCACCTCGGCTCAGGGCCGCGGCGGCGATCGCCTCGATCTTGCCAACCTCAGCCGCCTCTCGCTGTTTGGCAAGGCGCAGCAGCCTCAGGCCGACAAAATGGCGGAGGCTGTCGCAGCCGATGCCCCCAAGACCCAGCTCAACGCCCAGCTCAACGGCGTGCTGGCCAGCTCGGATCCGGCCAAATCCATCGCCATCATCTCCCATAACGGGGTACAGAATTCTTACGGCATCGGAGATTACATCGACGGCACCCAGGCGAAGATCCGCCAGGTGTTCGCCGACCGGGTCATCATTGCCCGCGACGGCCGTGACGAGACCCTGATGCTGGACGGGGAAGAGTACGGCAAACCCCTGCCCAAGGCGGCCCGCCAGGGGGAGGGGCTCACCGCGGTGCGCAGCGAGCTGCTGAGCAATCCTGGCAAGATCACCGATTATCTTAATATCTCCCCGGTCCGGGTGGACGGCCGCATGGTCGGCTATCGCCTCAACCCGGGCCGCAATCCGGAACTGTTCAATCAACTCGGACTGGTCGCCAACGATCTGGCGGTCAGCATCAATGGCCTGGATCTGCGGGATAACGCACAGGCCATGCAGGCGATGCAGCAGGTAGCGGGCGCCACGGAAATGACCGTCACCGTCGAGCGGCAAGGACAGCTCTACGACGTGTATGTCGGCTTGTCAGAATAATGAATCGGAGTAACACCAAGAATGATAAATAAAGGGAAGGGGTGGGGTCTTGCCACTATGGCGGCGGCCTTGATGATGGCCGGTTCTGCCTGGGCCACCGAGTATTCCGCGAGCTTCAAGAATGCCGACATCGAAGAGTTCATCAACACTGTCGGCAAGAACCTCAACAAGACCATCATCATCGAGCCCTCGGTGCGCGGCAAGATCAACGTGCGCAGCTACGACCTGCTCAACGAGGAGCAGTACTACCAGTTCTTCCTGAGCGTGCTCGACGTCTACGGCTTCGCCGTGGTGCCCATGAACAATGGCGTGCTCAAGGTGGTGCGTTCCAAGGATGCCAAGACCTCGGCCATTCCCGTGGTGGACGATCGCAACCCCGGCGTGGGTGACGAGATGGTGACCCGGGTAGTCCCGGTGCGCAACGTCTCCGTGCGCGAGCTGGCCCCCCTGTTGCGCCAGCTCAACGACAACGCCGGCGGCGGCAACGTGGTCCATTACGAGCCCTCCAACGTGCTGCTCATCACCGGCCGTGCCGCCGTGGTGAATCGTCTGGTGGAAGTGGTGCGCCGGGTGGACAAGGCGGGCGATCAGGAGATGGACGTCATCAAGCTGAAGTACGCCTCCGCCGGTGAGATGGTGCGGCTGGTGACCAACCTCAACAAGGATGGCAGCAACCAGGGGGCCAACGCTTCCCTGCTGCTCTCTCCCAAGGTGGTGGCGGACGAGCGCACCAACTCCGTGGTGATCAGCGGCGAGCCCAAGGCCCGTGCCCGCATCATCCAGATGGTGCGCCAGCTCGACCGTGACCTGCAGAGCCAGGGCAACACCCGGGTCTTCTACCTGAAATATGGCAAGGCCAAGGATCTGGTGGACGTGCTCAAGGGCGTGAGCTCCAGCATCGCGGCCGACAAGAAGGGTGGCGCAGCCGCCACGGCCGCCGGTGCCAGCATAGGTGGTGGCCAGCTCGCCATCTCCGCGGACGAGACCACCAATGCCCTGGTCATCACCGCCCAGCCGGACGTCATGGCCGAACTGGAGCAGGTCATCGCCAAGCTCGACATTCGCCGCGCCCAGGTGCTGGTGGAGGCGATCATCGTCGAGGTGTCGGACGGTGACGGCCTGAACCTCGGGGTGCAGTGGGCCAACGCCAACGGCGGTGGCACCCAGTTCACCAACACCGGCCTGCCCATCGGTCCCGCCATCATCGCGGGCAAGGATTACGACGACAACGGCAACACCGACGGGCTGGAGAGCCTGCTCAGCGATTTCAGCGGCATGGCGGCGGGCTTCTACAAGGGAGACTGGGCCGCCCTGGTGACGGCGCTCTCCACCAACACCAAGAACGATATCCTCTCGACCCCGAGCATCGTCACCATGGACAACAAGGAAGCCTCCTTCAACGTCGGCCAGGAAGTGCCGGTGCAGAGCGGCTCTCAGAGTTCCACCACCAGCGATCAGGTGTTCAACACCATAGAGCGCAAGACGGTGGGCACCAAGCTGGTGGTGACGCCCCAGATCAACGAGGGAGACTCGGTGCTGCTCAACATCGAGCAGGAGGTCTCCAGCGTGGCGCAGACCCAGGCGACCGGGACCGCGAACCTGGGCCCGACCTTCGACACCCGCACCGTGAAGAACGCCGTGCTGGTGAAGAGCGGCGAGACCGTGGTGCTGGGCGGCCTGATGGACGAGCAGACCAAGGAGCAGGTCTCCAAGGTGCCCCTGCTCGGCGACATCCCTGTGCTGGGCTATCTGTTCCGCTCGACGTCCAACACCACCTCCAAGCGCAACCTCATGGTGTTCATCCGGCCGACCATCTTGCGTGACGCCAACGTCTACACCGGGGTCTCCAGCAACAAGTACACCCTGTTCAGGGCCGAACAGCTGAACCGGGCCGCGGATGAGGGTTATGCCACCTCGCCCCCCCGCCAGGTGCTGCCCGCCTACGGCCAGGACGTGATGATGTCCCCCGAGGTGCAGCAGCAGATCGAGCGGATGAAGGCGCAGCAGCAGGCCACCGCCACCGGTGTTCGCACCCAGGTGCAGCAACCCTTCGTGCAGAGCAAGCCCTGATGGCCGCGTATCAGCTCGATGGCAGCGAGCTGCCGGCCTCCTTGCCGGAGCTGCCGTTCGCCTTCGCCCGCAACTTCGGGGCCATCCTGACCGAGCGCCAGGGAGCCCCCGTGCTGCTCTGTCGCCAGGGGGTGACCCCGCAGACCCTGCTGGAAGTGCGGCGGGTGGCGGGCTGCGCCTTCGCGGTGGAACAGTTTGGCAACGACGAGTTCGAGACACTGCTGATGGCCCACTACCAGCGCGACTCCTCCGAGGCGCGCCAGCTGATGGAGGATCTCGGCAACGAGATGGACTTCTTCGCCCTGGCCGAGGAGCTGCCCCAGAGCGAGGATCTGCTGGACGCCGACGACGACGCCCCCATCATCCGCCTCATCAACGCCATGCTGAGCGAGGCGATCAAGGAGGAGGCGTCCGACATCCACATCGAGACCTTCGAGCGGGCCCTGGTCATTCGTTTTCGCATCGACGGTGTGCTGCGGGAGATCCTGCGCCCCCATCGCAAGCTGGCGTCGCTCCTGGTGTCGCGCATCAAGGTGATGTCGCGCATGGACATCGCCGAGAAGCGGGTGCCCCAGGATGGCCGCATCTCATTGCGCATCGGCGGCCGCGCCGTCGACGTGCGCGTCTCCACCATGCCTTCCAGCTACGGCGAGCGGGTGGTGCTGCGTCTCTTGGACAAGAACAACGTGCGCCTCGAGCTCAAGCAGCTCGGCATGACGCTCGCTAATCGCAACATCATCAGCGATCTCATCCGCAAGCCCCATGGCATCATTCTGGTGACCGGCCCGACTGGTTCGGGCAAGTCCACCACCCTGTATGCGGCGCTCTCCGAGATCAACTCGCGGGATCGCAACATCCTCACGGTGGAAGACCCTATCGAATATGACCTCGAAGGGGTGGGCCAGACCCAGGTCAACAGCAAGGTGGACATGACCTTCGCCCGCGGTCTGCGCGCCATCCTGCGTCAGGATCCGGACGTGGTGATGGTGGGGGAGATCCGCGACCTCGAGACCGCCCAGATCGCGGTGCAGGCGTCCCTCACCGGCCACCTGGTGATGTCGACCCTGCACACCAACACCGCCATCGGCGCCATCACCCGGATGCGGGACATGGGGATAGAGCCCTTCCTGCTCTCCTCGTCGCTCCTGGCGGTGCTGGCCCAGCGGCTGGTGCGCACCCTCTGTCCGGATTGCCGCACCTCGCACCCCGTCACCGAGCAGGAGCGCCTCGCCATGGGCATAGAGCTCGCACCGGATCAGCAGATCTGGCGTCCTGTGGGATGCGAGCAGTGCAACTACACCGGCTACCGCGGCCGGACCGGCATCCACGAACTGGTGGTGGTGGACGAGGCGGTGCGCGAGGCGATCCACAGTGCCAGCGGCGAGCTCGTCATCGAGCGGTTGATCCGGGGCCATACCCCCAGCATCCGCCGTGACGGCATCGACAAGGTCCTCCAGGGGCAGACCAGCCTCGAAGAGGTGCTGCGCGTGACCCGGGAAGATTGAGATGGCGGCGTTCGAATACAAGGCGCTCGATCCCAGGGGCAGACAGAAATCCGGGGTGATGGAGGGCGATTCCGCCCGCCAGGTACGCCAGCTGCTGCGCGAGCAGGGGCTCACTCCTCTCGAGGTGAACGAGACCACCGAGAAGGCGAAGCGGGAGGCGAACCGCTTCGTGCTGTTTCGTCGCGGCGCCAGCACGGCGGAGCTGGCCCTCATCACCCGTCAGCTGGCAACCCTGGTGGGGGCCGGTCTCACCATCGAAGAGGCGCTCAAGGCCGTCGCCGAGCAGTGCGAGAAGGCTCACCTGCGCAGCCTGGTGGCCACGGTGCGCAGCAAGGTGGTGGAGGGTTATTCATTGGCCGATTCGCTCGGGGCTTTCCCCCACGTGTTCGACCAGCTGTTTCGCTCCATGGTGGCGGCCGGCGAGAAGTCGGGCCACCTGGAGAAGGTGCTGAACCGCCTGGCCGACTACACCGAACAGCGCCAGCACATGCGCACCAAGTTGCTGCAGGCGATGATCTATCCCATCGTCCTCACCCTGGTGGCCGTCGGCGTCATCTCTATACTGCTGACTGCTGTGGTGCCCAAGGTGGTGGCCCAGTTCGAACACATGGGGCAGCAGCTGCCGGGGACCACCCGCTTCCTCATCGGGACGAGCGAGCTGCTGCAGCACTACGGCCTCTGGTTCCTGCTGCTGCTCGCCATCGGTGGCCTGGTGTGGCGCTGGTGGCTGACCGACGACAAGCGTCGCCGTCACTGGCATCAGGTCATCTTGCGTCTGCCGGTCATCGGCCGGGTCAGCCGGGGCCTCAACACCGCCCGCTTCGCCCGCACCCTGAGCATCCTCAACGCCAGCGCCGTACCCCTGCTGGAGGGGATGCGGATCTCGGGGGAGGTGCTCTCCAACGACTTCGCTCGCCTGCGCATCGGCGAGGCCACCGAGCGGGTGCGCGAGGGAACCAGTCTGCGCAAGGCGCTGGACGAAACCAAAATTTTCCCGCCCATGATGCTGCACATGATCGCCTCCGGCGAGCAGAGCGGCGAGCTCGACAGCATGCTGGAGCGGGCGGCGGACAACCAGGACAGGGAGTTCGAGACCCAGGTCAACATCGCCCTCGGGGTGTTTGAACCCATGCTGGTGGTCTCCATGGCCGGGGTCGTGCTGTTTATCGTGATGTCGATCCTGCAGCCGATCCTGGAGCTCAACAACATGGTGAATTTGTAAGTTTCCGGTGTTCGATGGTGCCGCCCGGCGGCCCGTCGACCCACAGATCACTTTCTGATGGCCTGCGCCATCTCATTTCGTTAGGGAGTCATAGTAATGCAGAAGCGTCGTCAAGCCGGTTTCACCCTGCTGGAAGTCATGGTGGTCATCGTGATCCTCGGGATCCTGGCCAGTCTGGTGGTGCCCAACCTGATGGGCAACAAGGAGAAAGCGGATCAGCAGAAGGCCGTCTCCGACATAGTGGCGCTGGAAAATGCCCTGGACATGTACAAGCTGGACAACAACCGCTATCCAACCACGGAGCAGGGTCTGGACGCCCTGGTCAACAAGCCGACCGCATCCCCGGAGCCGCGCAGCTACCGTGAAGGGGGCTACATCAAGCGTCTGCCGCAGGATCCCTGGGGCAACCCCTATCAGCTGCTGAGCCCGGGCCAGTTTGGCAAGATCGACATCTTCAGCTCGGGGATGGACGGCGAAGCCGGGACCGATGACGACATCGGCAACTGGAACCTGAAGGACTTTCAATAAGTGATCTCTGGCCGTCTCGCCCCGAGGATGCTGCCTGCATGAGGGCGGCGCTGTTGATCCCTGCCGTGCCGATGGGGCCCGAGCTGTGAGCCGTTGTCGCCAGTCGGGCTTTACCCTGCTGGAGGTGTTGCTGGTCGCCATGCTGATGGGGCTGGTGGCCACCGCCGTCACCCTCAGCATGGGGGGGGCCAGGGGAGACAGGGAACTCGACAAGCAGGCGCGCCGCTTCATGGCGACCCTGCAACAGGCCCAGGAGTATTCGGTGATGGATGGCCGGCTGCTGGGGCTCAGGATCGAGGACAACGGCTGGCAGTTTATGTCCCGCTCGGCCAAGGACAGAAAATGGCAGGCCCTGACCGGCGACAAGCTGCTGGGGCCGGTGACCCTGCCGGAGGCCATGACTCTGGCCGTGGAGCTGGAGGGCTTTGGCTGGAATATGGAGTCGGACGAGCGGCGTGAGCAGACCCGGGACGAGGAGGAGCGCACGCCCCAGATCCTCATCTTCCCGGGGGGCGAGCAGTCCCCCTTCGTGTTGACCCTGCGCCAGCAGGACGAGGATCAGCAGTATCTGCGTACCGTCAGGGGGGATGAATTCGGTCGCCTATCCCTGCAAGAAGACGAAGAGGAAGAAGAGTGACGGGCACCAGGGGAGCAGGGGCCGGGGAGGGAAGTGTCACCCGCTTGGCCGGCGGGCCTGCCAGGGCGCGGGGCATGACGCTGCTGGAGGTCATGGTGGCCCTGGCGGTGTTCGCCATCGCGGGCCTGGCGGTGATGAAGACCGCCAGCGAGCACCTCTCCGGCCTCAACTATCTGGAGCAGAAGACGCTGGCGACCTGGGTGGTGGAAAACCAGCTGGTGCAGCAGAAGCTCGAGGCCAAGTGGCCGGGAGACAGCTGGGTGGAAGGGGATGAAGAGATGGCCGGGCAGACCTGGTACTGGCGCTATCGCGGTGTCGCCACCGCCGACAGCAACTTCAGGGCGATGGACATGGAGGTGCGCACCGCCCCCAAGGCCGAGAGCCCGGTGGCCATGATCCGGACCTATCTCAGCCGATGAACCTGCATCCACGTGTCTCCATGATCCGGAGCCGGCATCAGCCGAGGACGCTGAATCCGCTTTTGCCCACGCACCGCAACCAGCATCAGGCGGGGTTTACCCTGCTGGAGATGCTGGTGGCCATCGCCATCTTCGCCACGCTCAGCCTGGGGGCCTATCAGGTGCTTCAGGGGGTGCTCAACAGCGACGAGGTGGCCAAGAAGAAGGAGGTACGCCTCTCCGAACTGCAGCTCGCCTTCAGCCTGCTGGAGCGGGATGTCACCCAGATGGTGCCGCGCAGCGGCCGCATCGACGGCGAAAACAACAAGGTGCTGCTGGCGGCGTCCCGCTTTGGCCAGCAGAGCGACGACTGGGGCATGGCCTTCATGCGTGGCGGCTGGCTCAACCCGGACGGCATGCTGCCGCGCTCCGGCTTGCAGCGGGTGGGGTGGCGGCTCAAGGGGCAGACACTGGAGCGGTTGAGCTATCTCTACCCGGATCCCGCGATCGGCACCGAGCCGCGCATTCAGCCGGTGCTGACCGGAGTGACGGCCCTGCGACTCTATTTCTACGACAAGCAGTGGAAGGAGGAGTGGACCCAGCGCGACCTGTTGCCGAGCGGGCTGGCGGTGGAGCTGGATCTGGAGGATTACGGGACCATACGTCGCCAGTTCCTGATTGGAGCCGGTGGCCAGAGGGCGGCAAATGGCAATTAAGCACAGCCGGGGCCGACCTCTCACCGGATCGGGCCGCCAGGGTGGCATGGCCCTGCTGGTGGTGCTGCTCATCCTGTCGGTCATGGTGATCATCGCCAGCAACATGAGCGGCAGGTTGCAACTGGAATTGCGCCGCACCGCCAACCTCACCTTGGGTAAACAGGCCTGGTGGTACGCCATGTCGGCGGAGGCCCTGGTGATCAAGGTACTGAACCAGGACTTCAAGGATGATCCCGACCGGGTGAGCCTGGGGCAGAACTGGGCGCGGGAGGATGGCGTCTTCCCGGTGGAGGATGGCACCCTGTCCGGCCGGGTGCGGGATCTGCAGTCCTGTTTCAACCTCAACAGCCTGAGTGTGGCGCTCAAGGAGGGGGAGAGCGGCGACGATCTCGAAGCCCAGCCCTACCAGTTCAAGGTGTTCCGGGCTCTGCTCGCCGAGCTCGAGGTGGACGACTACGAGGCGGTGCAGCTCACCGACGCCATCCGCGACTGGACCGACAAGGATACCCAGCTGGTTTCCAGCAACGGCGCGGAGGATGCCTACTACGAGGGCCTCACTCCCCCCTACCTGGTGGGCAACCAGTGGCTGCTGGGCACGGACGAGCTCAGGGCGGTGCGCGGGATGAGCGGCGAGCTCTACGCCCGGCTCGCCCCCTATGTGTGCGCTTTGCCCAACGACAAGCTGGTGGTGAACATCAACACCATCAAGCCGGAACAGGCGGCCCTGCTGGTCGGCCTCTATCTTGGCAAGATTGGGCTGGACGACGCCAGGCAGGTGCTGACCAGTCGCCCCAACAAGGGGTGGAAGAACAAACAGGAGATGACGGAGCAGATGCCGGTCCAGCCGGGAGCCGTCAGCGGGCTCGACGGCGCTCTGGATATCAAGAGCAGCTTCTTCGAGGCCCATCTGCTGGCGGAGGTAGGGGATACCCGGGCCAGACTGGAGACCTTCTTCCAGCGTGGCAAGGACAACAAGCTGGTGATGTTGCGCCGCCTCAATGGCGGTGCCGAATGACAGGGAGAAGGCGGGGGCCGGGTTCAGCCCGCCCCGCCCCTCATCCGGATTGCAGCCGAGGGCTGCGACCCCGCCCATCGACGATATGCTGGCGGGCATGGCAGGAGAATTATTTGTGAGCGAGAGTCTGGTCATCCGTCTGGGGACCCATGCGCAGCAGCCGGTGCACTGGCTGGTGTGGTCGGCGCAGGAGCAGGAGATCATCGCCTCCGGCATCCTGGCCTCGGCCGATGCCCTCGGCGAGCTGCAGGCGCGTGCAGGCGGTCGCCCCGTGGTGACCCTGGTGCCGGGCAGCGATCTGATCTTCCGGCGGGTGAGCCTGCCGGGCAAATACAGCCGCCAGAGTGCGGCCGCGCTGCCCTATCTGCTGGAGGAGCAGATCGCCTCCGACGTGGACGAGCTGCACCTGGTGGTGCTCGCTCATCAGGGGCGCGACGTGGATCTGATGGCGGTGGACAAGGAGAAGATGCAGACCTGGCTCGGCTGGTTGCAGCAGGCGGGGCTCAAGACCCTGCAACTGCTCCCGGACGTGCTGGCGCTGCCGCTGGCCGCCGAGGGATGGTCCGCCCTGCAACTGGGGGAGGAGTGGCTGGTCCGCCAGGGGCCCCATCAGGGCATAGTGGCGGAGGAGTCCCTGCTGGCCATGCTGCTGGCGGCCCAGCCCGAGCCCGTCATCCTCAACAGCCATACCCCCATCCCCGCCATGGCGGCGGGCAACTGGCGGGGGGCGGATCCCGAGCTCCCCATGCTGCTGCTCGCCAAGGGCGCGCTCACCAGCCAGGCCAACCTGCTGCAGGGGCCCTATCGTCCCCAGACGGAATACGCCCGCTACTGGTTGCTGTGGCGCAAGGTGGCCGTGCTGGCGGGCATTCTGCTGCTGGTGACCCTGGTCCAGCGCGGCGTGCATCTGCACCAGCTGGCGGAACAGGACAAGGCCCTCAAGGCAGAGATCCGGCAGGTCTACACGCGGATCTTCCCGGGGGAGACGCGCATCGTCAACGTGCGCAGCCAGATGACCCAGCACCTCAAGAACCTGGGACAGGCCCCGCAGGATGGGGTCCTGCTGCTGCTGACCGAGCTGGCCCCCGTGTTTGCCGAAGTGCCCGGCCTCAAGCCCGAGGTGATGCGGTTCGACGCGGCCCGGGGCGAGCTCAGGTTGCAGGTGACCGCCCCCGGGTTCACCGAGATAGAGCGTTTTCGCGAGCTGGCGGGCAAGCGCTTCGAGGTGCAGCAGGGTGAGGTGCGCAGCACCGAGGGCAAGGTCGAAGGGGCGCTGGTGCTCAAGGGGAGGTCGTCATGATGGACAAACTGCAAGGCTGGTGGCGGAGCATCAGTGCTCGCGAGCAGCGTCTGGTCGCGGTCGGGGGCAGCGTCCTGCTGATCGGGATCTGTTACTGGGCCATCTGGCAGCCCATCAGCAATCGCATCGCCGAGCGCGAGCGCCAGGTGGTCAATCAGCAGCAGACCCTGGCCTGGCTCAAGGAGAAGGGGCAGGAGGTGCTGGCGATGCAGGGTGGTCAGGGTCGCCAGATCGATACCAGCGGCACCCTGGACGGGGTGGTGAACCGCACCGCCTTCAACCAGAAGATCAAGATTGCCCGGCTGCAGCCCCAGGGCCAGGAGCTGCAGGTCTGGATAGACACTGTGCCGTTCGATGACCTCTTGATCTGGCTGGCGACCCTCTCCGATCAGTACGGGGTGCAGGTGCAGATCATCGAGGTGGCCCGCGAGGGGCTGGCACCGGGCCTGGTCAAGGTCAGACGTTTGCAGCTGAGTCGCCCCCAATGAAACAACCCGCCCCGATCAGGGCCTTGGCCGCCGGTCATCCGGCCTTCGCCTCGCACCTGATCGGGCGCTTGCAGTCGAGTCGTTTTCTATGAAGCAAAGAGTGCTGATTGCCGTGCTGTTTCTGGCGGCCTATCTGGTTTTCCTGCTGGCCCAGCTGCCGGCCAGCCTGGTGGTGCGCCACCTGCCGCTGCCCCCCAACCTGGTGAGGATGGAGGGAGTGAGCGGTACCCTCTGGAGCGGCCAGGTGGCCCGCCTGCAATACGCCAGCGAGTCGCTGACCCAGCTGCGCTGGGAGCTCAACGGCTGGTCCCTGCTGCGCTTTGCCCCTGAAGTCTCCCTGCGCTTTGGCGAGCGCGGCGGCCTCAATGGCCAGGGGGTAGTCGGCTGGAACGGCGCGGCCTTCGGTCGCGACATCACCCTGAATGCGCCGGCCCCCTGGGTGCTGGAGCGGGTGCCGATGAGACCTCCCTTCCCCCTGATGGCGGCGGGCCAGCTGCTGCTCAAGATCGATCAGTTTGCCCAGGGCACTCCCTGGTGTGACAACCTCTATGGCGACCTCCACTGGTATGACGCCGAGGCGGATACCCCGGCGGGCAAGCTGGCGCTGGGGGATCCCGAGATCAAGCTGACCTGCCTCGACTCCCGGCTGGTGGCCGAGATCAAGCAGGGCTCGGAGGCGGTGCAGGTGCTGGGCAAGCTGGAGCTGCAAGCCAATCGCCAGTACCTGTTCCAGGGGACCCTGAAACCCGGGCCCGAGCTGCCGGAGCAGATGAAGCAGGGGCTGCCCTTCCTCGGACAGCCCGACGGTCAGGGGCGCTTCCCGCTGCGCTACCAGGGCCGCATCTGACGGCCTTGCTGTCTGATTTGGCAACTATGTACACCACCCCGCCCCGGCGGGGTGGTGTCGTTATGAGGGTGTGCCGAATGGTGCCGTGATGAGGTGATTGAGGAAGAAGCGGAACAGCTCGGCCCGGGAGCGCAGGTGCAGCTTGGCGTAGAGGTGTTTGCGATGATTCTTCACCGTGCCGCTGCCGATGCCGAGCGCTCCGGCAATGGCCTCGGTATCCAGCCCTTGCAGCAGCAATCCCGCCACCTGGCGTTCGCGGCGGGTGAGGCTTGCCCCCCCCACGCTGGCGATGGCCTGCTCCACGGTCGCCTTGAGATCGGCGCCACCCGGCAGCGCCGGGCTCTGGGCCAGCAGCGCGGCTCCCTCCCGCCAGTGTTGGCGGCACAGGGCGTGTACCAGCGGGAACAGGGCCTCCAGCCGGGCCAGCTCGTCACGACTGAGGGAGCTGCGTTTGTCGAGCCGCCCCAGAAACAGCATCAGGGTGAGGCCGCCCCGCACCGGCAGGATCAGCCCCACCTCCTCCTGCCAGCCGGTGGCCTGATAGAAGTGGTGGCGATACTCGGGGTCGAGTCGCCCGTGCGACACCTGCGCCAGGGTCCAGACCCCGGCCCCCAGCCCCTGTTCCAGCGCCTGCATAAAGGGATCCTGGCTGAAGTGGCGGGTGAGGTAGTGGTCGAACAACAGGGCCCGCTGGTGGTGCAGGTTGTCGTAGAGGTAGACGGGGCGCTGCCCCACCCCGAGCAGCAGGGCGCAGTCGAACGCCACCTGCTGCTGGATAAGGCGCACCAGGGCTGCCGGGAAGCCGCTGCCATGCAGGGCATCGATTACCTCGGTCATGCTGCGGGTCAGAGCGTCTGTGGCAAGGGGCTGGATCATGGGCGTTGGGTCATGGCGATAAGTTCCGGGTGGCTGGGCTGGCTACCCACTATGGCAGGATGCTAGCACGGGAATGGCAAAACTGTCCCCTGGGGGACATATTCGGCGCGAACCGGAGCGGCGAGGATGTGGGCTTTTCCCCTGCTGTTGGAGCACCCATGATCAACCCCCACCTGCTCGATGAGCTGACCCGACGCGGCCTGGTGGCCCAGAATTCCGACCCGGCGGCGCTGGCCAACCATCTTGCCACCCCGCGCACCGTCTACTGCGGCTTCGATCCCACCGCCGGCAGCCTGCACATCGGCCATCTGGTGCCGCTCTTGATGCTGCGCCGCTTCCAGCTGGCGGGCCACACCCCGGTGGCCCTGGTGGGCGGTGCCACCGGCCTTATCGGCGATCCCAGCTTCAAGGCAAGCGAGCGCAGCCTCAACAGCGCCGAGACGGTGCAGGGCTGGGTGGCCAGCCTGTCGGCCCAGATAAGCGCCCTGCTGCCGGCGAGCGACGGGCTGGCGGCGCCGCTGCTGGTCAACAACGCCGACTGGATGGGGCAGATGTCGGCCCTCGACTTCCTGCGGGATATCGGCAAGCACTTCTCGGTCAACGCCATGCTGGCCCGCGAATCGGTGCGCCAGCGCCTGGCCCGCCCGGATCAGGGCATCTCCTTCACCGAGTTCTCCTACGCCCTGCTGCAATCCCAGGACTTCGCCGTGCTCAACCAGCGTCTCGGCTGCACCCTGCAGATCGGCGGCAACGACCAGTGGGGCAACATCACCAGCGGCATGGATCTCACCCGGCGGCTGCATCATGCCCAGGTCTATGGCATGACGCTGCCGCTCATCACCAAGGCGGACGGCACCAAGTTTGGCAAGACGGAAGGGGGCGCAATCTGGCTGGATCCGGCGCTCACCTCACCCTACGCCTTCTACCAGTTCTGGCTCGGCACCGCGGACGAGGATGTCTACCGCTTCCTGCGCTACTACAGCTTTATGCCGCTGGCCGAGATTGAGGCGCTGGAGGCGGAGGACGCCAAGCGGCAAGGGCGCAAGCTGGCCCAGCAGGTGCTGGCGGACGAGCTGACCGAGCTGGTGCACGGCAAGGGGGCGCTGGCGGCGGCGCGGCGCATCAGTGAGCTCTTGTTCAGCGGTGACGTGGCTCGCCTTGGCGAGAGCGATCTGGCCCAGCTGGCCCAGGATGGCCTGCCGAGCAGCCCCATCGAGGGGGAAGCGGATCTGGTGACCCTGCTGGTGCAGTGTGGCCTGGCGAATTCCAGGCGCATCGCCCGCGAGCTGCTGGCGGCGGGGGCGGTCAGCCTCAACGGCGCGATCCGCCGGGATGAGCCAGTGACCGACGGCGACTGGCTGTTCGGCCGCTATCTGCTGCTGCGCCGGGGCAAGAAGCAGTACCACCTGGTGATCCGCTCATGAGGGGGTGAGCGCCTCGATGACGTAGTCGAGGAAGTGGCCGACCAGGGCCGACTCGGCACGGCGCTGGGTGTAGAGGGCATAGAAATGGGCCCCCTTGGGACGGTAGTCGGGCAGCACCTCGCGCACCACCCCCTCGGCCAGCTCGGCCGCCACCAGGTAGCGCGGCAGGCGGGCGATCCCCAGCCCCTGGCGCATCGCCTGGTGAATTGCCCTCTTGCTGCTGAAGGCCAGCTCGCCCGCCACTTCCAGCGGGATCTCGCGCCCCTGGGCAAGCAGGGTCCAGCGCTCGTGGCGGCTGTACTCCTGGCAGCGGGTGATGAGAGGGTGCTGCTGCAGATCCTGCGGCTCGCTCAAGGGCGGGTGGCGCTCCAGGTAGTCGGCGCTGGCGCAGAGCACCAGATCATCCACCGCGATGGAGCGCGCCAGATAGGGCTGGGAGCCAAGCTCGGTGCTGCGAAACGCCACGTGCAGGTTGTCGCGCAGCAGGTCGGCCGGGGTATTGCTGAAGTCGGCGATGATCCGCACCTCGGGGTGGTCGGCGCGAAAGCGCAGCAGTACCGGGGTCAGCACCACCTCGCCCCACAGATCCGGCGCCGTGATGCGCAGCTCCCCGCACAGGGCCGAGCGGCGGCGCTGCAGGCCGTCCAGCAATTGCTCGTGCAGGGCGATCATCTGGTCGGCCTGACGGTAGGTGAGCTCCCCCGCGTCGGTCAGCTGTACCCGGCGGGTGGTTCGGCTCAGGAGCGTGTTGCCAAGGCTCTGCTCCAGGTGGCGCAGATCCTTGGACGCCTTGCTCGGGGTAATGCCGAGCTGGGCGGCGGCGGCGGCGAAGGATCCGCAGCGGACGATGGCGACCAGCAGGCGCATCAGGTAGAGGGTGTCGAGCTTGTGGTGACGCATGAGGGGTGGCCTATTGTGTCTTGATGGGAATGAATGCCTTGCTTGTGTGCCTGATTATATCCTGATTGTCCCGGTTTATAGTGGCGGCATTCCATTGCGATCTCGGGAGAGGGCGATGAACAAGGCACTTGGCGACAGCTTCCACTTCGAACGGGCCGGATTGCGGCTCAAGAACCGGGCCGTGCTGGCCCCTTTGACCCACAACATGAGCGGCGCCGACGGCGATCCCGGTCAGGCCGAGCTCGACTGGCTGGCGCGCTGCGCCCAGGGCGGTTTCGGCCTGCTCATCGCCGCCGCTACCCAGGTACAGCCCGGCGGACGCTGCTGGGCGGGGCAGCCGGCCCTGATGACCGACACCCAGCAGCTGGCCTTCACGGCCCTGGCCGACAGTGCGCGGCAGGCCGGGGCGCTGGCGGTGGTGCAACTGCATCACGGCGGGATGCGGGCTCTGCCCGAACTGAACGACGGGGCGCCGGTGGGCCCGTGCGAGCTGGCGCCGGGCGGGCGCTACCCCCTCGGGGTCAAGGGGCTGAGCGAGGAGGAGATTCTGACGCTCATTGACGCCTTCGTGGGCGCCGCCGAGCGGGCCCATGGCGCCGGCCTGCACGGGGTCGAGTTGCACGCCGCCCACAACTTCTTGCTCTGCAATTTCCTCAACCCCCTGCACAACCGGCGCACCGACCGCTGGGGTGGCAGCATCGCCAACCGGGCGCGGATCCTGGTGGAGATAGTGCGCGGCATCCGCGCCCGCCTGCCCCGGAGCTTTCTGGTCGGGGTGCGCCTCTCCCCCGAGAGCTATGCCCATATCCAGGGCATAGAGCTGCCCCATCAGCTGGCGGTGGCGCACCTGCTGGCGGACGAGGGGATCGACTACCTGCACTTCTCCATGGGGGACAGCTTCAAGGCGGTGGCGGGGGATCCCGACGGCGGCGCCCTGCTGGAGGCGGTGCGGGTCGGGTTGGCTGGGCGGGTGCCGCTCATGGTGGCGGGCAAGATCCACGACGCAGATTCGGCCGAGCTGGCTCTGGCGGGCGGCGCCGATCTGGTGGCGGTGGGCACGGCGGCCATCGGCAATCCGGACTGGATGGAACGGGTGAGCCGCGGCTTGCCCTTGCACTGTGCCCCCTTCACGGCGGCGCACCTCGCAGAGCTTGGCTTCACTCCAAGCGCCTTCGACTACCTGGCCGGCATGGGGGTACTGGCCCCGCGCGATGCAGCTTGAGGGCTTTAATCAGCGGACTGGCTGCTGAGCCGATATGACAAGGCCCTCGCGAGGAGGGCCTTGAGGGTGTCAGGCGCCGAGGGGCAACAGCTCGGCGTAGTCGCGGATCGCCGGGAAGGCGGTGATGCGCTGCTCGGGCTGCCGGCTGTCCGGGTTCTGGATGGCGAGCTGGTAGCCGATGCCGTAATCGGCGGCGGCGCGCAGGATCCGCTCGCTGTCATCCACGAACAGGGTGCGGGCCGGGTCGAACGCCAGCCGCTCGGCCAGTGCCTGCCAGCAGTGCTGGCTCTCCTTCGACCAGCCCAGCTCGTGGGTGCTCACCATGAGATCGAGGTGCTCGGCGAGGCCGAGGCACGCATCCTTGACCGACAGGCTGGCGGGGTGGGCATTGGTGAAGAGCACCAGCTGCTTGCCGGCGGCCTTGAGCGCGGCCAGGAAGGGGATGACGTGGGGACGCCACTGGATCTTCTCGAGGATCTCCTGCTTGAGGGCGCGGATGTCGAGCCCGAGCGTCCGGGTCCAGTAATCCACGCAGTACCAGTGGAGGGTGCCGCTGACGGCGTGATAATGGGCATCTATCTGCGCCTTCGCCTCGGCGAGCGGCAGGCCGAGTCGCTCGGCGTAGCGCGCCGGCACCAGGGTCTGCCACAGGTGGTTGTCAAAATGGAGATCGATCAGGGTGCCGTCCATGTCGAGCAAAACGGTATCTATCTGGTGCCAGGGCAGGGGAGTCGGCATGGGGTCTCTCGATGTCTATGGGGAGTGGGGAAAACGGGGCGCATTATAACGGATTTTTCGGGCATCTTTCCCGCCCTTGCCCCGTGGTGTTCGCCCTGGTAGTCGTTTACTCTTGAAACACGATTTTTTAACGAGCAGTCAGCCCCGATGAGCGATCCCCGCAAGCGCAACCCCGTGCACCTCAGTGCCGAGACCATGGCCCACGACAAGAGCAAGCCAGAGATCCTCAAGGCCGAGATAGTGGCCGAGAGTCGCTTGTTCAAGGTGGAGTCCCTGCACCTGAAATTCTCCAACGGCGAGGAGCGGGTCTACGAGCGGATGCGCGGCGGCAACCGGGGCGCCGTCATGGTGGTGCCCCTGTTCGATGCCCATACCCTGCTGCTGGTGCGCGAGTATGCCGCCGGCACCCACTCCTACGAGCTGGGTTTTCCCAAGGGGCTGATCGACCCGGGCGAGAGCGCCCTCGAGGCGGGCAACCGGGAGCTGATGGAGGAGGCGGGCTTCGGGGCCGCCAGCCTGACCCTGCTCAAGCAGGTGTCTCTGGCGCCCGGCTACTTCTCCAGCCGGATGGACATCTTGCTGGCGCGGGATCTTTACCCCGAGCAGCGGGTCGGCGACGAGCCCGAACCACTCGAGGTGATCCCCTGGCCCCTCAACCGCATCGACGACTTGCTGGCGCGCCCCGACTTCACCGAGTCGCGCAGCATCAGCGCCCTGCTGCTGGCCCAGAAGTGGCTGGCGGAGCAGGAGGATTAGCCCGTTCGGGGCTGTTTGGTAATCAGAGACAGAGGGCAGGATTATGCAGGAGTTGTTGGCCTGGATACCGGAGGTCAAGGAGATCGCCCGCGAAGCGGGGCGGATCCTTCACGAGATCTATCGCGGCGGTCAGTTCGAGCGCCAGTTGAAGGAGGATGCGACCCCGGTCACCAGTGCCGATCTTGCTGCCGACGCCTACCTCAAACAGGCGTTGGCAGCGCTCACTCCCCATGTCCCCGTGCTGACGGAAGAGGCGGCCGACATCCCCTTCAGCCAGCGTTCCAACTGGCGCCAGTACTGGCTGGTGGACCCGCTCGACGGCACCGGCGAGTTCATCGCCGGCAGCGGTGACTTCGCCACCCTGATCGCCCTGGTGCGGGACAATGTGCCGGTGCTCGGGGTCATCTATGCCCCCGAGTCGGACCTGCTCTACTGGGCGGTGCGCGGTCACGGCGCCTTCAAGGAGGCGAACGGCGAGGTGCATCCCATCAGCGCCATTCACCACGAACACGATCAGCCCGACTCCCTGGTGGTGGCCATCAGCCGCCGCCAGAAGCTGGAGAACCTGACCCGTCGCCTCAACCCTGCCATCCATTACGAGCTGATCCCGCTTGGCTCCAGCTCCCTCAAGTCCTGCCTGGTGGCGGAGGGGGTCGCCGACTGCTACGTGCGCCTCGGCCCCACCGGCGAGTGGGACACCGCCGCCGCCCAGTGCATCGTCGAGGCGGCGGGTGGCCGCATCCTCAGCCTGGCGCTGCAGCCGCTGCGCTACAACGAGACGGAGTCGCTGGAGAACCCTGACTTCATCGTGATGGGGGACCCTGAGCTCGCCTGGGGCAGGATCCTGGCCCACTGAGCCCTGACGTGAGTACCATATGCAACCATCAGGCGGCCTCAGGGCCGCCTGATTGCTTGGAGTGTTATGCTGTTTATTTGCGTAGTTTTTAGGTGGATTCGCTGGTTAATCGGCTTGTGGTAGTGAATCGTCGCAATTACGGGAGGTTAATTGGTGCATATTTTCATGTAATTCTGAAAAGGTTGATTTAACCAATATAAAAAATCAAACCTGAATGATAATTTGGTTTTATATTTCGCATTCAGTGTGTTTTCAGGATTAGATAAAAGCCGCTTGGGCCAACTCTCGCCCAATCTCACTGGTAAACCTCGGTTCAGCCAGTGAGATCTGCCACTGTCTATTTTTGAGAATTAAATTCTAAAAGAGCACAATGTTTTTAGATTTTAATACTATGTGAAAGTGGTTTGCCGATGAGTTTATCTGCAGAAGCCTCCCGGGAGCTGTCCGCCTCCCAATCCACCCCGACTGCCAGCAGCTGGCGCCGTCACGACACCCATTGGGTCATCAGCCTGTTTGGCACCGCTGTCGGTGCCGGCATCCTGTTCCTGCCCATCAACCTGGGACTGGGGGGGATCTGGCCTCTCATGGTGGTCGCCGTACTGGCCGGCCCCATGACCTTCCTGGCCCACCGCGGGCTGGCGCGCTTCGTGCTCTCCTCTTCCCGTCCCCACGCCGACTTCACCGAGGTGGCCGAGGAACACTTCGGCAAGATGGCCGGTCGCCTCATCTCGGCCCTCTACTTCCTCTCCATCTTCCCGATCCTGCTCATCTATGGCGTCGGGCTGACCAACACGGTGGAGAGCTTCATGGTCAATCAGTTGGGCACCGCCATGCCGGATCGGGTGATGCTCTCCGGTGTGCTGGTGTTCGCCATGATCGCCGTGATGCTGGCCGGGGAGAAGGCGATGCTGCGCGCCTTCGCCGTCATGGTTTACCCGCTGGCGGCGATCCTGCTGGCGCTCTCCTGCTACCTCATTCCCCAGTGGCAGTGGCCGGAAGTGACCGCCTTTGAAAGCGTCAGTTTCCTCAACACCGTCTGGCTGGCGTTGCCGGTCACCGTGTTCGCCTTCAGCCATGCCGCCGCCATCTCCGGCTTTGCCAACGTGCAGCGCCGGGAATATGGCGAGCAGGCGGAGGCCAAGAGCGGCCTGATCCTGCGCAATACCACCGTCATGCTGGTGGGCTTCGTGCTCTTCTTCGTCTTCTCCTGCGTGCTGAGCCTCTCCCCGGCCCAGCTGGCCGAGGCCAAGGCCCAGAACGTTTCCGTGCTCTCCTATCTCGCCAACATCACCGACAACCCGGTGATCGTGACCCTGGGGCCGCTCATCGCCTTCATAGCCATCAGCTCTTCCTTCCTCGGCCACTTCCTGGGTGCCCGCGAAAGCCTCAAAAGCCTGCTCGCCAAGCCCACCGGCCTGTCGCTGGCGAAGGCGGACAAGCTCGGCATCGCCCTGATGTTCTTCGCCATCTGGGGGGCGGCCGTCATGAACCCGGGCATCCTGGGGTTGATGGAAACCCTCTCCGGCCCTGTCATCGCCATGATCCTCTTCATCATGCCGGTGGTGGCCATCTACAAGGTGGAGGCGCTGGCCCGCTTCCGTCACGGCTGGGTGAACGGCTTCATCCTGCTGACCGGTGCCCTGGCGGTGTCGGCCCTGCTCTTCAGCCTGATGAAGTGACCGCGTTTCGCGAACAGCAAAAAGAGAGAGGCGACCCCGGGGTCGCCTCTCTCTTTTCATGGGGCCTGCTGCGTCAACCCAGCCTGGCACCGTTCTCCACCGCCTGCTCAGGGATGGCGATCACCACGGCGCCATCCGGGCGGTAGAAGCCGGTCAGCAGGAACTCCGACTGGATGGGCCCTATCTGCTTGGGGGGGAAGTTGACCACGGCGACGATCTGGCGCCCCACCAGATCCTCCGGTCGATAGAGGTCGGTGATCTGGGCGCTGCTCTTGCGCACCCCGAGCTCGGGCCCAAAATCCGCCCACACCTTGTAGGCAGGCTTGCGCGCCTCGGGGAAGGGCTCGACCCGCACCAGGGTGCCGACCCTGAGCTCCACCATCTCGAAATCCTGCCAGCTTATGGTCTGCATCTTGGCTCCTCCTCTGCCATGGCTTGCATGGGCTCCAGCATGCCGTGAAAGGAGGGCGCTGTCTTCGGTGAGGGGCCGTTCGGTTACGGCAGGGAGCCGTTTTGTCGGCGCCAGAGGGTGGGGGTGAGGCCGGTCTCGGCCAGGAAGCGCTCGGCGAAGGCCCCCTGATTCTGGTAGCCGCAGCGACTGGCCACCTCGCCGATGGGCAGGGCGGTCCGGGCCAGCAGGGTGCGGGCCAGCGTCAGGCGCCGCTCCAGGATGTAGCGGGAGACGCTCATGCCCACCTGCTGGCGAAAGGCGTGCTTGAACTGGCTCTGGCCGAGGCAGGCGATGGCGGCGAGCCGCTCGTTGGTGAGGTGCTGGGCGAGGTGGGCCTCGATATGGCGCTGTACCCTGGCGATACGAGGGGCGATGGCGGGCATGCCGCGCCCCTCGGCCAGCAGCCCGAGCCACACCTGATCCATACCGGCCAGATGGCGCCCCTCTGCCACCATGCGGTGCAGAAAGGCGAGATAATGCCGTTGAGTGTCGTCCAGCTCGAGGAAGGGACGTTCACCGAGGGAGTGGGGCAGCCAGTCGCTCTCCTGCACCAGAAACGAGAACGCCGGATCGGCGGCGTAGTCGTGGCGAAGGCCAGGCGGGATGACGCAGACCGACCCCGGGGCGAGGCGGCGGCCCTGGCCCTGCACCTCGATTTCGAGGGGGCCATCCAGGGGGATCACCAGCTGGGCATGGTCATGGCTGTGACTGTGTGTGTCGTGCTGGTAGCGGCGCAGGCTGAAGGGGGAGGCGGATAGCGATGACGCGGCACCGGGCCGCGTCATCGAAGGGAAAGCGTCGTTTGCCATGGGCAGCCGGATCACTCGGCGTCGAAATCTTCGATTTCCTTGCCCAGCGCTTCCATGATGGCACGCGCCTCGGCGGGCACGCTGTCCGGATGATCCTTGCGCAGATCGTCGTCGCAAGGCAGCGGCTGGCCGGTGAATGCGTGCAGGAAGGCCTCACAGAGCAGCTCGCTGTTGGTCGCATGACGCAGGTTGTTCACCTGGCGACGGGTGCGCTCATCGGTCAACACCTTGAGCACCTTGAGCGGGATCGAGACGGTAATCTTCTTGACCTGCTCGCTCTTCTTGCCGTGCTCCGCATAGGGGCTGACGTAGTCGCCGTTCCACTCTGTACCCATGTTCCACCTGTTCTCGTTTGGCCGTGAGCGCGGATTTTAACCCTTAAGGATTTCAATGGCAATCCAACAGCAAAGCCATTTAGACGTCTGGAAGTGTTGACGGCTTTTTTAAGCTGGCGTAGTGTGGTGCACCATGAGCCTGCAATGGCGGGATGACGCGTGGCAGCAACAGCGAACCGGCGTTTGAAGAGACATCAAGGAGAGTGACATGACCCACAAGGCCACCCTGGCGGTACGCACCGGGATTGAGACAGACACACAGCACGGTGCCGTGGTGCCGCCCATCTACCTCTCCAGCAACTACACCTTCGCCGACTTTGGCGAGCCCCGTCAATACGACTATGCCCGCTCCGGCAACCCGACCCGCACCAATCTGGCGGACGCCCTGGCGGCCCTGGAAGGGGGGGCCGGTGCCGTCGTGACCGGCACCGGCATGGGGGCTGTCCACCTGGTGACCACGGCCCTGCTCAAGGCGGGAGATCTGCTGATCGCTCCCCACGACTGCTACGGCGGCACCTGGCGCCTGTTCGAGTACCTGGCGGCCAAGGGCCACTACCAGGTGCAGTTCGTCGATCAGGGGGACGAGGTGGCACTGGCCGAGGCACTTTCGCAAAAACCTGCGCTGGTGTGGGTAGAGACCCCCTCCAACCCGCTGCTGCGGGTGGTGGACATCGCGGCCATCGCCGAGGCGTCCCACGCTGCGGGCGCCCGTGTGGTGGTGGACAACACCTTCCTCTCCCCCCTGTTGCAGCAGCCGCTGGCGCTCGGGGCGGACGTGGTGGTCCACTCCACCACCAAGTACATCAACGGCCACTCCGACGTGGTGGGCGGGGTCGCCATCGCCAAGGAGCCCGCGCTGGCCGAGTCCCTGGTGTGGTGGGCCAACTGCCTGGGGCTGACCTCAGGTGCGTTCGATTCCTATCTCACCCTGCGGGGCCTGCGCACCCTGGCTCCCCGGCTGCGCACCCATCAGGAGAACACGGATCGCATCCTCGCCTTCCTGCAGACCCAGCCGCTGGTCAAGCGCATCTACCACCCCAGCCTGCCGAGCCATCCGGGCCACGACATTGCGCGCCGTCAACAGTCCGGCTTCGGCGCCATGCTAAGTTTTGAGCTCGATTGCAACGAGGCGGGCATTCGCGCCTTCCTCGCGGGCCTTACCTTCTTCTCGGTGGCCGAGTCCCTCGGCGGGGTGGAGAGCCTGGTGGCCCACCCGGCCAGCATGACCCACAGGGCCATGACACCGGCGGCCCAGCAGGCGGCGGGCATCAGCGCCCAGTTGCTGCGCCTCTCGGTCGGCATCGAACACGGTGAAGATCTGGTGGCCGATCTGGCTAGAGGTTTTGAACAGGCGCAGTTGGCACAACAGGCAGAACAGGTGAAGTAATGGAACAGCAACAGCAAGGAGAGTGTGTGGTGGTGACAGAGGCAGTCTTCAAGCGGCGCCATGTGCACAAGTTCGGCGGCAGCAGCCTGGCGGATCCGGTCTGCTATCGCCGGGTCGCCGCCATCATAGAGCAGCAGGCGGGTGGTCATGAACTGGTGGTGGTCTCCGCCGCTGGCAAGACCACCAACCGGCTGATCCAGCTGGTGGAGCTGGCCGAGGCGGGAGACGAAGCCGCAGGGGAAGCCATCACGGCCCTGCACGCCTACCAGCAGAGCCTGATCGACGGCCTGCTGGAAGGGGAGCTGTTGCTCTCCCTGAGCCAGCAACTGGCGGACGACATGCAGCTCATCGCCAAGACCCTGGAGGGGCAGTTTGACCGCTTCGAGCGCAACGGCCTGCTCGCCTTTGGCGAAGTGTGGTCGGCGCGCCTCCTGGCCGCCCTGCTCACCAGTCGTGGCGAACCGGCCGCCTGGCTCGATGCCCGCAGCTTCCTGCGCGCGGAAGACGGCGCCCTGGTCAAGGTGGATACCGCCCTTTCCAGCGAACTGCTCAAGGCCCGCCTGGCGGAGCATCCCGGCCGCATCGTGGTGACCGGCTTCATCGCCGCCGACATGGAAGGGCGTTCCCTGCTGTTGGGGCGCAACGGTTCCGACTACAGCGCCAGCCTGCTGGCAGCCCTGGCGGACGGCGAGTCCACCACCATCTGGAGCGACGTGGCCGGGGTCTACAGTGCCGACCCGCGTCGGGTGAAGGAGGCGCGCCTGCTGGAGCGTCTGAGCCTCGCCGAGGCCAACGAACTGGCCCGTCTCGGATCCTCCGTGCTCCATTCGCGCACCCTGCAGCCGGTGGCCGACAGCCGTCAGCGCCTGACCCTGCGTTGCAGCTACAACCCGGACGAGGGTTGCACCCACATTCTGCGCCGCGCCCCGCGCTCCGGCGGTGCCCGCATCGTCTCCTCGGTGGATCAGATAGCCCTCATCGAGTTGAAGGTGCTGCCGCAGACCCACTTTGAGCAGACGGTGGCAGCCATCGAGGCCCACCTGGCCCGTCATCGCCTCCACCCGCTCACCCTGCAGCGCCAGCCGGATCGCCGGGTGCTGCGCCTCGCCTACACCCTGGAGGTGGCACAAGGGGCCTTCGAGGTGCTGCGGGACTTCCAGCTGCAGGGCAACTTCACCGGCCTCATCCAGAAGGAGGGGTTCAGCCTGGTCGCCCTGGTGGGCGCCGGCGTCACCGACAACGCCGAGCAGTGCCACCGCTTCTACCAGTTGCTGGCGGATCAGCCCCTGGAGTTCGTCCAGGTGGCCAAAGACGGCCTGAGCCTGGTGGCCGTGCTGCGCCAGGTGGTGCTGGAGCCGCTGCTCATCGCCCTGCACAGTGCCCTGTTCAGCCGCCCGACCCGGGTCGGCCTGGTGGTGTTCGGCAAGGGCAACATCGGCGGCCACTGGCTGGGGCTCTACGCCCGGGAGAAGGCGCGCCTCGAGCACGAGCTCAATCTGGCACTCACCCTCTACGGGGTGTTCAGCTCGGAAGGGGGGTTGCTGGATGAAGAGGGGCTGGACCCGCTCAAGGTACGCGACAGCTTCAATCCCAGGCCGCTCATCTGGCCCGAGCTGCTCTCCCAGCTGGAGCAGCACGGCTTTGACGCCCTCATCGCCCTGGACCTGACCGCGAGCGAGACGGTGAGCCGTTATTACCCGGACTTCGCCCAGCTCGGCGTCCACATCATCGCCGCCAACAAGTTTGCCGGTGCCGCCGACAGCGAGTTCTACCAGCGCATCAAGCAGACTTGCCGCGACCATCAGGTGCAGTGGCGCTACAACGCCACCGTGGGGGCCGGGCTGCCCATCCAGTCCAGCATCCAGATGCTGCGCCAGAGCGGTGACCGCATCCAGGGGGTTTCCGGCATCTTCTCCGGCACCCTCTCCTGGCTGTTCCAGCAGTATGACGGCACCCGTCCCTTCTCCGAGCTGGTGGACGAGGCGTGGCAGCACGGCCTGACGGAGCCGGATCCCCGGGAGGATCTCTCCGGCCAGGATGTGCGCCGCAAGCTGCTCATTCTGGCGCGGGAGGCGGGCTTCGAGCTCGACTCCGCCGACATCGAGCTGGAGAACCTGGTGCCCCCGGCCCTGCGCAAGGTGAGCACGGATCAGTTCATGGACCGGCTCAAGGATCTGGACGATCCCATCCTGACCGCGTTCGAGGGGGCGCGCCGGGTCGGCAAGGTGCTGCGCTACGTCGCCCGCTTCGAGCACGACGGCAAGGCGCGGGTCGGGCTGGAGGCGCTGGAGCCTCACCACCCGTTTGCGAACCTCTTGCCCTGCGACAACGTGTTCGCCATCGAGAGCGACAGCTATCGCACCAACCCTCTGGTTATCCAGGGGCCGGGGGCGGGTCGCGAGGTGACGGCGGCCGCCATCCAGTACGATCTGTGGCAGATCTGCGCCAGCCTCTGAGGCTGCGTGACACCACGCAATGAGAAGGGGCGCCCTGGGGCGCCTCTTTTTTGTTGGATGATTGACGGGAGGGCGTTACCAGAACAGCCGGCCCAGCAGGGGGGCGAGCAGCACGGTGGCCATGCCGGCGATCATCATCACCATGCTGGAGACCACCCCCTCCTCGTTGCCCATCTGATAGGCCCGGGCTGTCCCGGCCCCGTGGGCCGAGGCGCCAAAGCCCGCCCCCTTGCCGAGGCGGCTGCGAATGGCGAGCACCGTCAGCACGCTCTCCCCCACCGCCATGCCGATCACCCCGGTCAGCACCACGAACAGGGCGGTGAGGTCGGCGTTGCCCCCCACGGAGCGGGTCGCCTCCACCGCAAAGGGGGTGGTGATGGAGCGCATGGCCATGCTGCGCTGCAGCAGCTCGGAGAGGTTCAGCCAGCGGGCCAACAGCACTGTGCTGCCCACCGCCATCACCACGGACGCCACCACCCCCACCGACAGGGAGAGCCAGTGGCGGCGCATCAGCTGGCGGTTCTCGTAGACGGGCACCGCGAAGGCGACGGTGGCGGGGCCCAGCAGCCAGAGCAGCCAGCGGGATTCCGCCATGTAGTCCTGGTAAGGGATGTGGAACAGCATGACCACCGCCACCAGCAGGGTGGGGGCCAGCAGCAGGGGCATCAGGGGCAGGATGCGTTTCTTGCCATAGAGCCACTTGCTGGCGTAGTAGAAGAGCAGGGTGAGGGCGAAGCAGAGCAGGCCGAGCAGGGAGTCAGACATGGCGGCGACTCCGGCGGGCCAGCTTCAGCTCGAGGCGATAGACCCTGTCCACCACCAGCGCCGTGGTGCCGAGCACCAGCACAGTGCTGACGACCAGCACCACCATGATGCGCCACCCCTCCTGCAGCAGCAGATCCTGATAGTTGACCACGGCCACCACGGCGGGCACGAAGAAGAGCAGCATCTCCGCCAGCAGCCAGCGGGCGCCGGCGCTGAACCACCGGACCTTCACCACCCCGAGCAGGATGCAGGCGAGCAGCAGCAACATGCCGGTCAGGTTGGCGGGCAGGGGCAGGTGGAAGGTGCGTACCGCGGTGTCTGCCAGCAGCCAGATGGCCGCCAGCAGGGCGATTTGGAAGGGGGTTTGCAACCAGCGAAGGCAGAGGGTTTTCATGGCGGGCATCTTTCTGTGAACCTGCTCACAGTATAAAGAGGGCCAAAACCTGCAAAAAATGAATTTAAATTATCAAATTCATGCCAAAGAGGCATGATTAAGGCTCTTTGCCAGCCAGGAGATCGCCATGGATATCCGAGCCCTGCGTTACTTCGTCGAGCTGGTACGGGAGCAGAGCTTCACCCGTGCCTCCGAGAAGTTGTTCGTCACCCAGCCCACCATCAGCAAGATGATCCGCAACATGGAGGAGGAGCTGGGCCAGCCCCTGCTGAACCGCGCGGGGCGCCGCTTCACCCTGACCGACAGCGGCCAGGTGCTGTTCAACCGGGCCCAGACCATATTGGCGGAGATGCAGCAGCTGGAGGCGGAGCTGGCGGATCTGCAGAGCCTGCGCTTCGGCCGGCTGGCTCTCGGCATTCCCCCCATGGTGGGCCACGTCTATGCGGATCTGATCCGCGCCTATCGCAGCCGCTATCCGAAGGTGGAGCTCTCCCTGGTCGAGTACGGTGGCCGGCGCATTGAGCAGGCGGTGCTGGAGGGAGAGCTGGATCTCGCCATCACCATGCTGCCGACCCGGGAGGAGGGGGCCCTCTGCACCCTGGTGCTGGACCAGTACCCCATCCGGGTGGTGCTGCCGGATCAGCCGCGCTGGCGGGAGAGCCGGGAGATCCGGCTGGCGGACTTGAAAGAGGAACCTTTTCTGCTCTACACCCAGGCCTTCACCCTGAGCGAGCGGCTGGAGCAGGGGTGTGCGGAGGCGGGGTTCGTACCCCAGGTGGCGGCCCGCAGCAGCCAGTGGGACTTTCTCACCGCCATGGTGCGCAGCGGCATGGGGGTTGCCTTCCTGCCCGAGCCCATCTGCCGGCGACTGACGCCGGATGGCCTGGTGCTGCGCCCCCTGGTGCCGGAGCTGAGCTGGCGGCTCGGGGTGATCTGGCCAAGGGATCGCTACCTCTCCCGCACCGCCGAGGCCTGGCTCGCCCTCTGCCGCGAACAGGGTTAGGGGTCAGTGCTTCTGGCTGCCCTGGCGATTAATGCCAAAGTCGTCCCGGGCAGGATCATAGAGGTAGGCCTTGTAGTCGGCCCCGGAGCCGGGCAGCAGGGGATTGGCCAGGCTGAACATCTGCCGTGACGCCAGCCGGGTGAAGGCCAGGGAGGGCTGGAAGTGCTGGCGCCAGAGCCGCTTGAGGGAACCGTCCTCCCAGGCCAGTTGCAGACCGAGCCGCAGGCGCTCGCGCTCCTTGCCGTAGTTCGCATGGCTGTAGAAGGCGTGGAGCAGCGGGTAGAAGAGGACCAGATGGTTATCGACCGCCAGCTCGGGCAGATCGGGGTGGTGGCGCTCCCACTCCGTCAGTATCTCGTTGGCCCCGCGGCAGAAGAGGTCGACCCGGCCACGGGCCACCAGGCGAAACAGCGACTCGTAGTTGCTCACCTCATGCACCCTGAAGCCGTTGTAGCGCAGGATCTCCGCATCACGCCACCCCTTGCCCACCCCCTGGCTGAAGCCCTGCAACTGGGCAAGAGAGTTGACGCTGGCCAGCGCCTGCGCGCTGTCCTGCCCGACGAAGCAGACCCGGTAGCTGAGAATGCCGAGATCGATGGGGAAGGGGAGCAGGCTGACCTCGGGATGAGGCCGCTCCTGGGGCCAGCTGTCGATGATGAAGAGGGCACTCTTGCCCGGCTTTTGCACCTCGATCCGCATCCTGGCCTTGTTCATCCTGAGCGCATCCAGCAGCTCGTAGTCACCGTATTCGGGGCGGGTCTTCTCCAGCGCCAGCTGCATCGCCGCACGGTAGTAGTCCATGCGGGCGTCTTCACTGCTTTCCGGGCCGATCAGCGTGAATCGGGTGGCCGCCATCGGGGAGGACGGGAGGATGAGCGCGAGGAGGAGAAAGAGGAGTCGGTGCATCTGGGCCCTGTTCTGCTGCGTCGTTGCGCCCAGTATAGTGCGCCCTTCCCCCTTGGACCCAGCGCTATCAGGCCCTGGCACCTCTGACCTGTTGGCGTGCCGGTCAGACGGATCGCATCAGCTGCCCCAGGCGGCGACACAGCTGGCGCAGGGTCTGGTTGTCGAGGCTGGCAAAGCCGAGCAGCCAGCCCTCCCGCTCGGGGGCGGCGAGGTGGAACTGGTGCAGGGGACGCAGCCCCAGCCCCCGGGCGTTGGCGATCGCTGTCCAGCGCGCCTCCCCGCCGGGGGGCAGCTGCACGGCGCACTGCAGACCGGCGCCGCTGTGGATGGGGGTGAGGGCGGGGCAGTGCTCGGCCAGCTCCGCCAGCAGCAGATCCCGCCGGCTCTGGTAGACGAGGCGACTCTGGCGCAGGTGGGTGGCGAAGTGGCCGCCCCGGATGAAGTCGGCCGTCACCGCCTGCTGGAACTGGTTGCTGTGGCCATCGACCGCGGCCCGGGCCCGGCTGAAGGCGGCCATCAGCGGCCGTGGCAGCACCAGATAGGCGAGACGCAGCGAGCCAAACAGCACCTTGCTGAAGGTGCCCACGTAGAGGACGCGCCCCTGGCCGTCCAGCCCCTGCAGGGCGGGCAGCGGGCGCTGGTCGTACTGGTACTCCCCGTCGTAGTCATCCTCCAGGATCCAGGCGCCGTGCCGCTCGGCCTCGGCCAGCAGCGTCATGCGCCGGCTCAGGCTCATGGGCACGCCGAGGGGATACTGGTGGGCCGGTGTGCAGTAGATGAGCCTGGGCCTGGGGTGCGCCCCCGCCGGCTGGAGACCCTCCTCGTCCACCGGCACCGGGTGCACACGGGCCCCAGCACTCTCCATGGCGGTGCGGGCCCCCGGATAGCCGGGATCCTCCACCCAGACGGTGTCCCCGGCATCGATGAGCAGCTGGGTTGCGAGCAGTATGCCCTGCTGGGAGCTGGTGAGGATCAGGATCTGATCCGGCTCGCACACCACGCCACGGGACTGCACCAGATAGCTGCTGATGGCGGCCCGCAACTCCCCCAGCCCCTGGGGATCCCCGTAGTTCATCCAGTCGCCGGCGCGCTGGCGCCACTGCTGCTGCATCAGTCGCCCCCAGAGCGCCTGGGGGAAGAGGCGGGGATCCGGCTGGCTGGAGGCAAAAGAGGCCCCCACTTCGGGCACGTCGTGGCAGGCCCCCCCGTCGGCCATCTCCTGACCACGGCAGGAGAGGCCCGCCGCCGACTGGGCCTGGCGCGGCGCCGGGCGTACCGCCGCCAGGGCGACGAAGCTGCCGGCCCCCATCTTGCGCACCAGGTATCCCTCCGCTTCGAGCCGGCCATAGGCCAGCTCCACCGTGCTGCGGGAAACGCCGAGATCCCGTGCCAGGGGGCGACTGGCGGGCAGGCGACTGTGCAGGGGCAGGTGGCCCGCCAGAATAGCTGCCCGCAGGGTGCGTACCAGCTGCTCATGGAGCGGCAGATCGTGCTGCGCCTGGCTGGCAAAGAGTGTGGGCAGGACCGTCATGGCTGGCTCTCTTTGGGGAAAGTGGTCTGCTCATATTGGCAAAATTGGTCGGCGTGGCAAGGCCATTTTATCGCTACATTGTTGGACAGGCAGTGACGCCAGCCCATTGGCGTCACGATTGGCTACTGGATTGGCAACAGAAGGAGTCTGCATGTCGGAATACAACGCCACCATCAGTTGGCAGCGGGGGGCCCACGAGCCCTTCGTCGATCAGCGCTACAGCCGGGCCCACGAGTGGGCGTTCGATGGCGGGGTCAGGGTGCCGGCCTCTTCCTCACCCCATGTGGTGCCGCTGCCTTATTCGGTGGCCGAGAATGTGGATCCGGAGGAAGCCTTCGTGGCCGCCCTCTCCAGTTGCCACATGCTCACCTTCCTCTGGCTGGCGGCGAAGGCGGGCTATCTGGTGGAGCGCTACCGGGACGAGGCCGTCGGCATCATGGCGAAGAACGGGCTGGGGCGCCTCGCCATGACCGCAGTCACCCTGCGCCCCAGGGTCGTCTTCGGGGGCGAGCGCGAGCCCACCTATGACGAGCTGGCGCAACTGCACCACCAGGCCCACGAGGAGTGCTTCATCGCCAATTCGGTCAACACCGTCGTCACCACAGAGATAGTCGTCTAATCACAAGGAGTGTTCAGGATGAGTCATGTATTGCGTACCGGGGTGGCGAGCCCCGTGGAAGCCAGTGCCTTCTTCGAAGCCCAGCTGAAGTTTCGTACCGATCCGGCGGATCTGGCTGCGGATCTGCTGGCCGGGGAGGCGGGCATAGTGATCATCGACACCCGCTCCCCCGAGCATTACGCCGAGGGGCACATTCCGGGTGCCGTCTCCTTCCCCCATCGCACCATGAATCCGGAGAATACGGCGCGGCTGGCCCGGGACAAGGTCTATGTCTGCTACTGCGACGGCATCGGCTGCAACGGCTCTACCCAGGGTGCCTACAAGCTGGCAGCGCTCGGTTTCGAGGTCAAGGAGCTGATAGGAGGCCTGCACTGGTGGCGCCAGGACGGTTTTGCGGTCGCCACCGGCAGCGAACCCGGTGTGCTGCTGGAAGGGGGGATCACCTGTGCCTGCTGATAGCCAGACAAAGCAAGAGGCCCCCTTCACCAACCGCTTTGGTCAGCCTCTGGGCCAGGCGCTGCCCGAGTGGCGCGGCGCCGAATTTCCCCCTCATCGGGAGCTGAGCGGCTGGGGCTGCCTCCTGGCGCCGCTCGATCCCGAGCGCCACAGTGCCGATCTGTGGCAGGCCTTCGACGCCGACAACGGGGCCATGTGGACCTATCTCACCAGCGGCCCCTTCGCGGACGAGGCGGCCATGGGGGAGTGGCTGCGTGGGATCAGCCTGAATGCAGATCCCCAGTTCTACGCCATCGTGGACGAGGCGAGCGGCAAGGCGCTGGGACTTGCCAGCTACCTGCGCATCGACCCCAGGGCGGGCAGCATGGAAGTGGGCTGGCTGCACTTCTCGCCAGCCTTGCAGCAGTCGCGGCTGGCGACGGCGGCCATGGCACTGATGATGGACAATGCCTTTGCCCTGGGGTACAGGCGGTACGAGTGGAAGTGCAACGCCCTGAACCGCCCCTCCTGGCAGGCGGCGCTGCGACTCGGCTTCCACTATGAGGGGACCTTCCGTCAGGCAAGGGTGGACAAGGGGCACAGCCGGGACACGGCCTGGTTCTCGGTCATCGACGGCGAGTGGCCCGCCCTGAAGGCGTGCTTCGAGCGCTGGCTGGACGAGGGCAACTTCGATGCGGCAGGGCGCCAGCGGCTGCGCCTCTCCGAGCTGACCGCCATCTGCCGTCTGGCAGAGTCATAGGGAAGGGGGGAGGCGGACTCTATCGCCCGCCGTGCTCTGGTCACCCGCGAAGGGGCTCCGATGTCGGAGCCCCTTCGTTCTGATCAGTCGTGGTGATCGCCGATGGGGGCGGCAATCCAGTTCATCAGGCGCACCATGTCTGCCGGCGCCACCCCGACCGAGAGGCCGCGCTTGCCGCCGCTGACCAGGATCTCGTCGAAGGCCATGGCGGAGTCGTCCAGCACGGTGGGCAACGGCTTCTTCTGGGCCAGAGGACTGATGCCGCCCACCTTGTAGCCGGTCAGCTTCTCGGCGTCGAGGGGCTTCATCATCTCCACCTTCTTGAGCCCGGTCGCCTTGGCGAGTTGTTTGAGGCTACACATGCCCGATGAGGGGACTATGGCGACCACCGCCTGCTTGTCGTGATGGGCGAGCAGCGTCTTGAACACGCGTTCCTCGGGCAGGCCGAGCTGGGTCGCGGCATGCTTGCCAAAATCGTCGTGGGCCTCGCATTCGTAGGGATAGAGCTTGTGGGGGATCTTCAGCTTCTTCAGCAGGTTGATGGCGGGTGTCATGGGGTCTCCTCGAACCAGGGCAAGGCCAGACAGTCTGCGCCCGGGCGCTGGATGTGGCAAGTGCCTGGCTGCATCAAATGGGACTCGTGTTCGCGTAACCGAGTGCCGGATCCTATGCTCTGAACTCTTGTTCCCGCATTTCAGCGGGGGGCGTCGGCGAGCGAAAGGAATCGTAGCCATGAATACCCCAGCAATTCATCCTCGAAACATCGAGGCGTTCGATCGTTATGAATCCCTAGCCAGGCAGACGGCGCTGGAGCGGGCCTACGGTATGGTCGAGTTCGATCTCGATGCGCATATCGTGTCGGTCAATCCACTCTTCTGCAACATGCTCGGGTACGAACCCGAGGCGCTGGTCGGTCAATCCCACCTGCTGTTGTTGCCACGGGAGCAGCACGTCGAGCATGCCCTCTTCTGGCAGAGGGTGCTGAACGGTGAAATCCACTCGGGGGAATTTCGCCGGATCACGCGAGAGGGTGGCACGCTCTGGATCCATGCGACCTATATGCCCATCACTGACGAGAAGGGAACCCTGCTCGGGGTGATCAAGCTGGCTCACGACATCACCTCCGGGGTACTGGCCAAGCAGCGGGTCGAGTTGCAGAGCCGGCTGTTCGACATCGTCGTGGCCGCCCACCAGAGCTTTCTGCTCGACCGCAACCTCGCATCTGCCTGCGACACCGTCTTTGAGCGGCTGCTGAGCGTCAGCCAGAGCACCTATGGCTTCATCGGCATCCTTCAGTACGAGGAGGGGAACCCCAGCCTCTACGTTCCCTCCATCTCCAACGTCTCCTGGGACGAGCAGACCCATGCCTGGTACGAGCAGCAGCGCCAGAACCGGGGCGGCCTCATCTTCAGCAAGCTCGACAACCTGTTCGGTCACGTGGTCACCCACAATATCCTGGTGTGCTGCAACGATCTGCCGAGCCACCCGGCGAGCCGCGGTGTCTCCCCTCGCGGTCATCCCCATCTGGACAGCTTCCTCGGCATTCCCATCCGCCACAAGGGGGAGGCCATCGGCATGATAGCTCTGGCCAACCGTCCCGGTGGCTTCGACGATGCGCTGGTGGCCCTGCTCGAGCCGCTGACCACGGCACTGGGGACCCTGATCCATGCCCGCAATCTGGAGGATGAACGCAGCCGGATGGAGCGGGTACTGCGCTTCAACGCCGAGCACGACTTTCTTACCAAGCTGCCCAACCGCAGCAGCTTCTTCAGCCAGGCCAACGTGGTTCTGGAGCACATCCAGCGCCATCCCGCCGGGGGAGAGGCCTGCTGTCTGGCGCTGATAGACATCGACTTCTTCAAGCAGATCAACGACGAGCATGGCCACCTCGCCGGGGATGCGGTGCTGGAAGAGCTGGCCAGCCTGCTGATGCAGGCGGTGCGCAGCAAGGATCTGGTGGCGCGCTTTGGCGGGGAGGAATTCATCATGTTGCTGCGGGGGGTGGGCCTGGAGGAGGCTCATGTCATCATGGAACGCACCCGCCAGCTGGTGGAGCGTCACCACTTTGTCTACCAGCAGCAGGCGATCACCGTCACCATCAGCGTGGGGCTCACCTCCTATCAGATGGGCTATCGTCGCATGGATGACTGGCTGCAGTGCGTGGACCAGCGCCTCTACGAGGCCAAGCGCCGGGGGCGCAACCGGGTTGCCTAGGCGGCCTGACTCTGGAAACAAGAAGGGCGCCATCAAGGCGCCCTTGGTTTGAGGGGCGGCTAGCTCGATGAGCTCGAGCCCTAACCTGTTGCAGCCCCGTGGTGCGTGCTATCCGATGTGGCAGCAAGGGCGGTCGGGGAGGATGCTCTTTTCTCTGTGATGATGTGGGTCAGCCTCGCGGCCGGCAGGGCCTTGTAGAACAGCCAGCCCTGGATGAAGGCGTGCTTGTCGAACGACTCGATCAATCTCAGTTCGTGCGGGCTCTCCACCCCCTCGAAGACGAGCTGCTTGTTCAGCTTGGCGATGCCGTTGAGCATGGAGATGAAGAGATCCCTCTTCAGCTCTTCATGCAGGCCATGGATAAATATCTTGTCCAGTTTTATCTCGTCGAAATCGATGGATGTCAGCCAGACAATGTTGGATGCGCCCGTACCAAAGTCATCCAGTGATACCTTGAATCCCTTCTTGCGCGCGTCGGCGGCGAACGCCGATATTTTTTGATGGTACTCGTTGATCCTCTCTGTTATTTCAAGCTTGATCTGATGAGGCTTTATATCGTGCAGGATGACTTGCTTGTGCAGGTAGTCTAGATATTCCGGTTTGTTGATTTCATAGTTGCTGACATTCAATGAAATCATCAGGCTGTTATCTTGCTTGAGCAGGTGCTGTAAATCATCCAGGGCACGATGTGCAATAAAGAAGGAGATGTTTTTATATAGTGCGAGCTTGGTGGCGATGGGAATGAACAGTTCGGGGGAGACCTGGCCATAGAGCTCATCCTTCCAGCGCAGCAGCGCTTCCACTCCGACAATATGATGCTGCACGGCATGCACCACGGGTTGATATTCAAGGTAGAGCTCTTCTCTTTTTATCGCACGTATCAAACGAAACTCGAGAGATCGCTTCTCCTCTTGATAGCTGGTAACCGAGAAGGCGATGAGGCCGCCGAAACAGATTGCGATGATGCAATACAAGGTGATCAGCAGAGGGTGATAGGCGAGTATGCCTGCGCTGGCATTGTAGGTCACGATGCAGTAGTCGAAGGCGTCGCTGCACAGCCGGGTCGACAAGGTTGAAAGAGGAGTGCTTGCAGTGGGGGAGCCTGCCGACGAGACGAACTTGTGCTCCCCGTTCCTGGTGACGAGCTCATATGAAAAGTCAGTGGTGTCCTTGTATATCTGTTCCGCTCTCAGACGGGAAGAAAATGCCACGACGTTGCCGAGGCGAGTCATATTTCTGATGAGCCGGGAGGGGAAGAGATCGCGAGGCTTGAGATAGACTTCGAATCCGGAGGCCGTGATGAAGTCATGGCGGGGAAGCTGTGATTGTTTCTCTAGGATCCCCCAGTTGGCGGTACAGAGCAGCTTGTCACCCTCAGCGAGGCCGATGTCATCAACGTAAGGATAATTGGAGGCGATGATTCTGATTTTATCTATGGAGGGTTTGTCGCATTCAATGAGGCCGGCCTGGTTGACGTCACGCAATGAGGTTGCAAGTTGTAACGTGACCTCATCCGATTTTATTAATATGCTTTTTGAGAAAGCCAGTTGCTTGTTTTTCTGAAACGCCAGGGTGGAAAAATGGCCGGCAAGCAAAAATAAAAGCAATGAAATAAAACTGCCCAAATAAATGCGTTGATTGCCAGCAACAGACTTCAACATGCAAAGTTCTCATTATCGCCCCTGCCAAGTGACGAGAGTATCCCAGCCCGAAGAAGGCTGACAAGGCTTAATTCGAGACTGAATATCACTGTGACATGGCGATATTATTTTGGTTTTCAATTGAGTTCTTTTTGCGATCTGGTGGTCACCTTCTCGGGGGCTGTGAGGGGGCGATATCGCGGCCTGGTCGCGCCCCTGACGGGCAAGGGCACTGCATGACAGACATAAAAAGGGCGCCTTGCGGGCGCCCTTTGGCTGGAAGGAGGCTGGATAGCCCGCTTGTCAGCCGGTGTTGCGCATGCCTGCCGCGATGCCGGCGATGGTGACCATCAGGGCCTGATCCAGCTCGGGATGCAGGGTCTCCGGGTGGTTGCGCGAGCGGTTGAGCAGCTCGGCCTGCAGCACGTTGAGCGGATCCGTGTAGGGGTTGCGCAGCTTGATGGACTCCTTGATCCAGGGCTGATCGTCCAGCAGGTCGCCCTGCGGGCGCAGTTTCAGCACCACCTGGATGGAATCGGAAAGCTCCTGACGCAGCTGCTTGCCCAGGCCCCACAGCTCTTCCGGAACCAGACGGGTGTCGTAGTACTCGGCGAGCCAGAGGTCGGCCTTGAGGAACACCATCTCCAGCATCTCCAGACGGGTGCGGAAGAAGGGCCACTGGCGGCTCATCTCGTCCAGCACCGCCTTCTGGCCGTCATCGATGGCCTGCTGCAGTCCCTTGTGGGCGCCGAGCCAGGCCGGCAGCATCAGCCGGTTCTGGGTCCAGGCGAAGATCCACGGGATGGCGCGCAGGCTCTCGACGCCGCCGTTGGGCTTGCGCTTGGCGGGACGGGAGCCGAGCGGCAGCTTGCCGAGCTCCATCTCCGGGGTGGCGGCGCGGAAGTAGGGCACGAAGTCCGGGTGACCGCGCACTATGCTGCGATAGTGATCGCAGGAGACGGCGGCCAGCTGCTCCATCACGGCGCGCCAGCTCTCCTTCGGCTTGGGCGGCGGCAGCAGGTTCCCCTCCAGCACGGCGCTGGTGTAGAGGTTCAGACTCTGGATGGCCACTTTCGGCAGGCCGAACTTGAAGCGGATCATCTCCCCTTGCTCGGTGACCCGCAGGCCGCCGCGCAGGGATCCCGGCGGCTGGGACAGGATCGCCTGATGGGCAGGGGCGCCACCACGGCCCACGGTACCGCCACGGCCATGGAACAGGGTGAGGCGGATATTGTTGGCCTCAGCCAGCGCCACCAGAGACTCCATGGCGGCATACTGGGCCCAGCCGGCGGCCATCATGCCCGCATCCTTGGCGGAGTCGGAGTAGCCGATCATCACGTACTGGCGACCCTGGATGTAGCCGCGATACCAGTCCACCGACAGCAGGCGCTCCATCACGGCGGTGCCCGCCATCAGGTCTTCCTGGGTCTCGAACAGCGGGGCGACCGGCATGCGGAACTTGCAGCCGGCTTCCTTCAGCAACAGCTGTACCGCCAGCACGTCGGACGGGGCGCCGGCCATGGAGATGATGTAGATGCCGAACGCATCGGGATCGTGCTGGGCGATGACCTTGCAGGTGTCGATGGTCTCGCGGGTCTCGGCACTCGGTTCCCAGTCATTGGGGATCAGCGGGCGGCGGGAGTTCAGCTCGCGCAGCAGGAAGGCCTGTTTATCCTCCTCGCTCCATTCGGCGTAGTCGCCTACGCCGAGGTAGCGGGTCAGCTCGGAGAAGACCTGGCCGTGGCGCTCGCCATCCTGACGGATGTCCAGCTTGACCAGGTGGATGCCGAAGCAGGCCAGCTTGCGCAGCACGTCCAGCAGCATGCCGTCAGCGATGTTGCCCATGCCGCAGGCGTGCAGGGAGTGGTAGCAGAGCTCCAGCGGCTCGCGCAGCTGGGCGGTGCTCTTGACCAGATCCCGGCTCTCGCTCGCCTGGCCCTGCACCTTGGCAGTCAGGAACTCCTGGGTCTCGCGCAGCTGTTCGCGCAGCTCGCGCACCAGGGCACGGTAGGGCTCGGGATTGTCACCGACCCGGGCGCGCACGGCCTCGGTACAGTCGGCCATGGAGAGCTCGGAGGTGAGCTCCTTGATGTCCTTGTAGAACAGGCTCACCGCCATCCAGCGGCCCAGCTCCAGCACCTCGGCGGTCACCTTGGCGGTGACGAAGGGGTTGCCGTCGCGGTCACCGCCCATCCAGGAGGTGAACTTGACCGGCGCGGCGTCCAGGGGCAGGCGCACACCCAGGTGGTGTTGCAGACGCTCGTCCAGGTTGCGCATGAATTCGGGGATGGCCGGCCACAGGCTGTTTTCCACCACGGCGAAGCCCCATTTGGCCTCGTCCACCGGGGTCGGGCGCTGTTCACGGATCTCGTTGGTGTGCCAGGCCTGGTTGACCAGTTGCTCGATGCGATTGAGGATCTTGTCCCGCTCGCGGGGCAGCAGATCGGAGAGTTCCAGCGCCTCGAGGCAGTCGTTGAGCTGCACGTGCTTGTGGATCAGGGTGCGACGGGTCACCTCTGTGGGGTGGGCGGTCAGCACCAGATCGATGTCCAGCTCACGCACGGCCTGGATGATGGCTTCCTGGGAGAGGTTCGAGGACTTCAGCTTGGCGAACATCTGCTCAAGCGGATCCGGGGTGCAGACCTGCTCTTCGCAGCGGCGGGAGATGGTGTGGAACTGCTCCGCCACGTTGGCAAGGTTGAGGAACTGGCTGAAGGCGCGGGCCACGGGCAACAGCTCGTCGTCGGAGAGGGTGCGCAGGGTCTCGAGCAGGCGCTCTCTGTCCGCCTCGTTCCCCTTGCGGGAGGACTTGGCCAGTTGACGAATGGTCTCAATCTTGTCGAGGAAGGGTTGCCCCTGATGGTCCTTGATGGATTTACCCAGCAGTTGGCCCAACATGCCTACGTTGGCCCGTAGTGCGGCGTACTTTTCGTTCATTCCACATCCTTATTTTGTTGGTGCCTCCTGACCTTCCGGGGACGGGAGGCGACCTCACTTATTGTTGTGCGATTACAACATATGCTCCGTCATCTTAGGGGGACAATCTACCCAGATTGTCTGCGCAAGGTCAAATAACAAGCCGATTCAGAAGATGTATTTCCCTCACCTCTCCGGGGACGGCTTGTTATGTAACTTACTTACATTCCCCCTGGTCAGAGGCAGAAGCGCCGGATCAGGTGCTGCAGCACCGCCGTGGTCGGTTTGACAAACGATAGATCCAGGTATTCATCGGGCTGGTGGGCCTGGGCGATGTGGCCAGGGCCCAGCACTATTGTCTGGCATCCCAACTGCTGGATAAAGGGGGCCTCGGTGCAATAGTTCACGGATTGTGCGGCCTTGCCGCTCGCCCGCTCGGCCTCGCGCACCAGATCCGAGTCGTCCGCACAGGCATAGGCCGGGATGGGCTCGTGCAGGTGCTGCAGGTGCAGGCAGCCGGGCTGGTGGATCTCGATGGGGGAGAGCGCTTCTTTGAGCATGCCCATCAGCTCGTCGGGGCCGACTTGCGGGGTGGGTCTCATGTCGATGTGCAGCTCGCAGCAGCCGCAGATGCGGTTCGGGCTGTCCCCCCCCTGGATGTAGCCGAGGTTCAGGGTGGGCTGGGGCACCGCGAAGCGGTGATCCGCGTACTTCTCCTTCAGATCCTGCTGGAGCCTGAGCACCTGACCCATGGCCTTGTGCATGATCTCCATGGCGTTGACGCCGTTGGCGGGATCCGAGCTGTGGCCGCTTCGGCCCGTGATGCGGATGGCCTCCGACATGTGCCCCTTGTGGGCCACCACGGGCACCAGCCCGGTGGGCTCGCCGATCACCGCGTAGTCGGGCTTGAGCTCGGCGGCAGCCGCGATGGCGCGGGCCCCGGCCATGGTGGTCTCCTCGTCGGCGGTCGCCAGGATCCGCAGCGGCTTGTTGAGAGTGGTGAGATCGATCTCCTTCAGCGCCTCCACGATAAAGGCGAAGAAGCCCTTCATGTCGATGGTGCCGAGGCCGTACAGGCGATCCCCCTCCTCGGTCACCTTGAAGGGATCCTTGTTCCAGGCACCCTCATCGAACGGCACCGTATCGGTGTGGCCCGCCAGCAGCAGGCCCCCCTCGCCCTGGCCATGGGTCGCTACCAGGTTGAACTTGCCCGGCAGATCCGGCAGCGCCGTCACCTCGCAGTGGAAGCCCAGCTGGCCGAACCAGTCGGCCAGCAGCCGGATCACCGCCTCGTTGCTCTGATCCCAGCGGGGATCCGTGCTGCTGATCGAGGGAATCGCAATAATATTCTTATAAAGTGAAAAAAAATCCAGATTGGCCATCAGCTCCTCCTTGCGTCCCCGGAATCTTTCTGTTAGAAAATACAAATGCAAAGTGAGTGCATGAATATTCTGTTCGAGTGCTCATCGACAAGGCCTCTAGTTGTAAGGGAAAGTTAATGTTCTGTCACCTGATCTGTAACCGACGACGCACATCCGCCTGAATTGCCCCTCCGCACTCGTTGCATCGAAGGGGCGATAGCCGACCCCTTGCACCGCGGCACCACGCTGCGAATTTCGAACCCAGACTTGGAATACTCAAACATGCTCAATACCGTTATCGTCGGTGCCAGTGGCTACGCGGGGGCCGAACTGGCCGCCCTGGTCCAGAACCATCCAGAGCTCAAGCTGTTCGGCCTCTATGTCTCCGCCGGCAGCCAGGACGCCCACAAGCGTTTCTCTTCCCTGCATCCCCAGTGGGTTGGTGAGCTGGATCAGCCGCTGCTGCCCCTGGACGAAGATGGCATGACCCGGATCCTGACCCAGGCCGATCTGGTGCTGCTGGCCACCGCCCACGAGGTGAGTGCCGAGCTCGCACCCAAGTTCCTGGCCAAGGGGCTGCCGGTGTTCGATCTCTCCGGCGCCTTCCGGGTCAAGGATCAAGGGTTCTACTCCTCCTTCTACGGCTTCACCCACGACAACGAGCAGTGGCTGGAGCAGGCCGCCTACGGCCTGGCCGAATGGAACGCCGAGGCCATCCAGGCCGCCCAGCTGATCGCGGTGCCGGGATGCTACCCGACCGCCTCCCTGTGCGCCCTCAAGCCGCTGCAGCAGGCGGGCCTGATTGCCGAAGGGTGGCAGCCCATCATCAATGCGGTGTCCGGTGTTTCCGGGGCCGGCCGCAAGGCGGCCATCAACACCAGCTTCTGCGAGGTGAGCCTGAACCCCTACGGCACCTTCAATCACAGACACCAGCCGGAGATCAGCCACCACCTCGGCAAGCAGGTGCTGTTCCAGCCCCACCTTGGCAACTATGTGCGGGGCATCCTGGCCACCATCTATGTGCAGCTGGCGGACGGCGTGACGCAGACCCAGGTAGACCAGGCCTATCTCAAGGCCTACGAAGGCAAGCCCCTGGTGCGCCTCACCGGCCAGATGCCCTCCATCCGCGGCGTGGCGAGCACCCCTTACTGCGACCTTGCCTGGCAGCAGCAGGGCAACATGCTGGTGGTGGTCTCCGCCATCGACAACCTGCTCAAGGGAGCGGCCTCCCAGGCGATGCAGTGCATAAATATCAAATTCGGATTTGAACCGGCCACCGGCCTGATTTAACGCTTTAGGAAAGGATCGAGAAGATGGACAAGCAGACGCTGGTAATCAAGTTGGGTGGTGCCCTGATCGAGAACGACGAGGCCCTGACCGCCCTGTTCGCCACCCTGAAAACCTTCCTGGACGATCAGCACCGTCCCCTGGTGCTGGTGCACGGCGGTGGCTGCCTGGTGGATGACCTGCTCAAGGGGCTGGGGATGACCTCCACCAAGAAGCACGGCCTGCGGGTGACCCCGTTCGAGCAGATCCCCGTGATCGCCGGTGCCCTGGCCGGGACCGCGAACAAGATGATGATGGCCAAGGCCATCGCCACCGGCATTCCGGCGGTGGGGCTCTGCCTCGCCGACGGCGGCCTGTGCCAGGTGACCCAGCTCGACCCGGATCTCGGCGCGGTCGGCGACTGCAAGCCGGGCAACCCGGCGCTGGTGGCCGGCATCCTGAGCCAGGGCTTCCTGCCGGTGGTGAGCTCCATCGGCATCACTGCCGAGGGCCAGCTGATGAACGTCAATGCGGATCAGGCGGCCACCGCCATCGCCGAGGCGCTGGGCGCGGATCTGGTGATGCTGTCCGATGTGAGCGGCATCCTGGATGGCAAGGGCAAGCTGGTACCGCAGCTGGACAAGCAGACCGCCCTGGATCTGATGGAGAAGGGCGTGATCAGCGATGGCATGGCGGTCAAGGTGAAGGCGGCCCTGCATGCCGCCGAGACCCTGGGCAAGCCGGTGTGTGTCGCCAGCTGGCGCTACCCGGATCAACTGCTCAAGCTGCTGGCCGGCGGTGCGGTTGGCACCCAGGTCTCTCTCTGATCTCCACCGGAACAAGGAACATCCGATGCAACATCTTCTGAAAGACAGCGACTTGAGCAAGGCCCAGATCGAGGCGCTGATCGCCCTGGGCAAATCGGTCAAGGCCGATCCGAAGAAATACAGCCAGGCCCTGGCGGGCAAGAGTGTGGTCACCCTGTTCGAGAAACCCTCCCTGCGCACCCGGGTCACCTTCGACATCGGCATCGCCAAACTGGGCGGCCACAGCGTCTATCTGGATCAGCAGAACGGGGCGCTCGGCAAGCGGGAATCGGTGAAGGACTTCGCCAGCAACCTGTCCCGCTGGTGCGACGCCATCGTCGCCCGGGTGTTCGATCACCAGACCCTGGTCGAGCTGGCCGAACACGGCAGCGTGCCCGTGGTAAACAGCCTGTGCAACCTCTACCACCCCTGCCAGGGGCTGGCGGACTTCATGACCATCAGCGAGCACTACGCGGATCTGTCCAAGGTGAAGCTGGCGTATCTGGGCGATGGCAACAACGTCAGCCACTCCCTGCTGCTCTTGGGGGCGACGCTCGGCACCGACGTGACCCTGATCTGCCCGAAAGGCCACGGCCCGGACACCCAGATCTTCTTGCAGGCCCAGGCGCTGGCGGCTCAATCCGGTGCCACCATCCACATCAGCGACGACGTGGCGGACATCGAAGGGTTTGACGTGGTGTATACCGATACCTGGGTTTCCATGGGTGACAACACACCAATGGAGCAGGTAAAAGATATCTTTATGCCTTACCAGATCAACCAGGCCCTGCTCGACCGCACCGGCATCCAGCACGTGCTGCATTGCCAGCCGGCGCACCGGGAACTGGAGATCACCTCGGAGGTCATGGACGGCCCAGCCTCCCTCATCATGGATGAGGCAGAAAACCGGATGCATATCCAGAATGCCGTGCTGCTGACCCTGCTCGGGCACAAGTAACGCGGCAACCGACCCAGAATCACAACCTTTTATCGAATCATCACGGAGAGAAGTAAATGAGCGGAATCAACAAGATCGTACTGGCTTATTCGGGCGGACTGGATACCTCGGCCATCATTCCCTGGCTGAAGGAGCACTATGACGCAGAGATCATCGCCTTCGTCGCCGATGTGGGCCAGGAGCGTGACGATCTGGAAGGGATCGAGCAGAAGGCCATCGCCTCCGGCGCGGTCAAGTGCATCGTCAAGGATCTGCGGGAAGAGTTCGTCAAGGAGTACGTCTACCCGACCCTGAAGACCGGCGCCGTCTATGAAGGCACCTACCTGCTGGGGACCTCCATGGCCCGTCCGGTGATCGCCAAGGCGATGGTCGAGGCAGCCCTGGCGGAAGGGGCCGATGCCATCTCCCACGGCTGCACCGGCAAGGGCAACGACCAGGTGCGGTTCGAAGGCGCGGTGGCCGCCCTGGCACCCCAGCTGAAAGTGATCGCCCCGTGGCGGATCTGGGACATGCGCTCCCGGGAAGATCTGCTGGCCTATCTGGAAGCCCGCAACATCCCCTGCAAGGCGACCCTGAAGAAGATCTACAGCCGCGACGCCAACGCCTGGCACATCTCCACCGAGGGTGGCGAGCTGGAGAGCACCTGGAACGAGCCGTCCGAAGCGGTCTGGCAGTGGACCGTCTCTGCAGAGGATGCCCCGAACGAGCCGGAATACGTCAAGCTGACCGTGGCCAAGGGCGAAGTGGTCGCCGTGGATGACCAGCCGCTCAGCCCGCACCAGATCCTGACCACCCTGAACGAGCGTGCCGGCAAACACGGCGTGGGCCGCATCGACATCACCGAGAACCGGATGGTGGGCATGAAGTCCCGTGGCTGCTACGAGACCCCGGGCGGTACCGTGATGGTCGCCGCACTGCGCGCCGTGGAAGAGCTGGTGCTGGACAGACCGACCCGCGCCTGGCGCGAGAAGCTGGGTGCCGAGTTCTCCCACCTGGTCTATGACGGTCGCTGGTTTACCCCGCTGTGCAAGGCCATTGTCGCCTCCGCCAACGCCATCGCCGAGGACCTGGACGGTGAGGTGATCCTGAAGATGTACAAGGGTCAGGTCACCGCGGTGCAGAAGAAGTCGCCGAACAGCCTCTACTCCGAAGACTTCGCCACCTTCGGCGCCGACGAAGTGTACGACCAGAGCCACGCTGAAGGCTTCATCCGTCTCTACACCCTGGCCAGCCGGATCCGCGCCATGAAGGAGCAGCATCAGGCCATCGGTGGCGATCATACCCACGGCTAAGCAAGCGCTATAACCCGTTGATTCGAGGGGGCATGGCCCCCTCTTTTACAGGCAGAGAGTCCCTCTGCCATCCTCATCGGGTGTGACAAGAGCGGCTGCGCCTCGGCCGCTTCTGTGAGATAACAGGCTCGCAGGAAAACAAGGCAAGATTTCAAGCTCGACGGCGCAAGGCGCCTTCGACAACGCATTCAAGGAGAGCAGTATGGCACTTTGGGGTGGACGCTTCAGTCAGGGAGCCGATAGCCGGTTCAAGCAGTTCAACGATTCCCTGCGGTTCGATTACCGTCTGGCGGAGCAGGATATCCAGGGCTCCATGGCCTGGGCCCGCGCCCTGGTCAAGGTGGGCGTGTTGACCGAGAGCGAGCAGGCGCAGCTGCAACAGGCGATGGAGGTGCTGCTCGCCTCCGTGCAGCAGGATCCCGAGCAGATCCTGAGCTCGGACGCCGAAGACATCCACTCCTGGGTCGAAGGGAAGCTGATCGACGCCGTCGGGGCGCTCGGCAAGAAGCTGCACACCGGTCGCTCGCGCAACGATCAGGTCGCCACCGACCTCAAACTCTGGTGCAAGGCCCAGGGTGAGCTGCTGCTCGGTTCCATCACTGCCCTGCAACAGGGGCTGGTCGCCTCCGCCCGTGCCAACCAGGCCGCCGTGCTGCCGGGCTACACCCATCTGCAGCGCGCCCAGCCTGTCACCTATGCCCACTGGGCACTCGCCTATGTGGAGATGCTGGAGCGGGACTACTCCCGTCTGCAGGATGCCCTCAAGCGCCTCGACACCAGCCCGCTCGGCTGCGGCGCCCTGGCGGGCACCGCCTATGCCATCGACCGCGAAGCCTTGGCGCTCGACATGGGCTTTGCCGGCGCGACCCGCAACAGCCTGGACTCGGTCTCCGATCGGGATCACGTGGTGGAGCTGATGCACGTGGCGTCCCTCTCCATGGCTCACCTGTCGCGCTTCGCTGAAGATCTCATCTTCTACAACACCGGCGAGGCGGGCTTTGTGGAGCTCTCCGACGCGGTGACCTCAGGTTCCTCCCTGATGCCCCAGAAGAAAAACCCGGACGCACTGGAGCTCATTCGCGGCAAGACCGGCCGGGTCGTTGGCGCCCAGATGGGCATGCTGATGAGCCTCAAGGCGCTGCCGCTGGCCTACAACAAGGACATGCAGGAAGACAAGGAGGGGCTGTTTGACGCCCTGGATACCTGGCACGACTGCCTCGACATGTCGGCCCTGGTGCTGATCGATCTGAAAGTGAACGGCGAGCGCACCAAGACCGCCGCCCAGGGCGGCTATGCCAACGCCACCGAGCTGGCGGACTACCTGGTGGCCAAGGGCATTCCGTTCCGCGAGGCGCACCACATCGTCGGCGAGACCGTGGTCTATGCGATCGGCGTGAAGAAACCCCTGGAAGAGCTCTCCCTCCCCGAGTTCCAGCGCTTCAGCCCCGTGGTGGGGGAGGATGTCTACCCGAACCTGGAGCTGGAAGCGACCCTGGCCAAGCGGGTCGCCAAGGGCGGCGTCGCCCGCGAGCAGATAGAGGCAGCCCTCACCGCCGCCGAGGCCTGGCTGGCCAAGCGCGGCTGAGGTCGGCATGGATGACAAGAGAGGGCCCAGGCCCTCTCTTTTATTTTGTGTTGTCTGCTCGTCAGTCTCCCCGTAACGGGTGAGAATGGGCCTATCACGGGGCGCCTGGACGCCCCCTCACGTCGTCCTCAGGACAAGGAGTCCGTATGTACCTGCCACCCCATTTCGCCGTCACCGAGCCCGCTGCGCTGCATCAGCTGATGCAGGCGCACCCCCTGGGCGCCCTGATCACCCATGGCAAGTCGGGGCTCGATGCCAACCATCTGCCATTTGAGTTCGATGCCGGGGAGGGGGCTCACGGGGTTCTGCGCGCCCACGTGGCCCGCAACAACCCGCTCTGGCAGGAGGTGAAAGACGGCGACGAGGTGCTGGTGATCTTCAGGGCCGCCGACGGCTATGTCTCCCCCAACTGGTACCCGAGCAAGCAGGCGCACCACAAGCAGGTGCCGACCTGGAACTATGCGGTGGTGCACGCCCACGGCCGTATCCGGGTGCGGGACGATGCACGCTTCGTGCGCCGCCTGCTCGCCACCCTGACCCGCACCCAGGAGGCTGCCGAGCCGACACCCTGGAAGATGGCGGACGCGCCGCGAGACTATATCGATGCCATGGTGGCGGCCGTGGTGGGCATCGAAATCGAGATCGACCGTCTGGTGGGCAAGTTCAAGCTGAGCCAGAACAAGGAGGAGGCCGACCGGCAGGGGGCCATCGACGGGGTGCGCGAGCGGGGTGGGGAGGCGCTGGCGAGCGCCATGGCGGGAGCCGGGCTGCCTCCGACGACATGAATCCCGGGAGCGGCGCAGGGGCACTCCAACAGAAACGGCAACCCGGGTTGCCGTCTCGTTTGCCGTACCGCCGGGCTCTGTCTCACAGCTCCCGGAAGGGTCTGCGCTTCTCCTCCTCGATCATGATGGCCTCCAGATTGGCGACCCGCTCCTGCAACTCCCTGATGATCATATCCTGCTTGCCGAGGCGGTCGGTGATGCGGGCGTCCCCCATCTGGTAGCGGGCACGCTTGCCGAGATAGCCGAAAAACACGCTGATAAAGACGATCAGGACGATACCTGTCCACATGGTCATGGGTGACTCCTTGTCTGTGCCTGAACGGGAGAGGTCAGCTCCCTGTCTTCCGTTTTCTCATACCCGGCCATGGGCGGCAATGCCCGCCTTGGTGGTTCAGATCCCCTGCCAGAGCGGGCGGCCTAGCCAGAGCCCGAGCAGCAGTAATTGCCCCCAGACAATGGCCCAGAACCGCAGGCGGTAGCTCCCCTTCTGGGTCTTGTGGCGCAGCCACTGGCGGGCCACCAGGGCGCCGGGCCAGCCGCCGCACAGCTCCAGCAGGTGCAGACGCGCCTCGGGCACGCGCCAGCCGCCACGAATGGCCTGGCGCTTGTCCCAGGCGTAGGTGGCCAGGGTCAGCAGGCTCATCAGCAGGATCAGGGCCAGCGGCCACCAGTTCGCATCGTGCACCCCGAGCCAGCCGGCCCACCCCAGGGGCAGCAGGGCCAGCACCATCATGACAGCCACTCCGGATCCCGGGGCTCGCCCGAATTTAACGTGCGGATCACGCGAGCCGGGTTGCCGACGGCGACGGAGTCTGCCGGTATGTCGCGGGTCACCACGGCCCCGGCGCCTATGATGGTGCGCGGCCCTATGGTGACGCCGGGGCAGATGATGGCGCCGCCGCCGATCCAGCAGTCATCGCCGATGCGTACCGGCTTGTTGTAGGCGGTCCAGTTGCGGCGCTCCCGGTGATCCAGGCTGTGGGTGGCGGTGTAGATCTGCACGTTGGGGGCCAGCAGCACATGGCTGCCGATGTGCACTTCGCCCACGTCGAGAATGGTGACGTTGAAGTTGAAGAAGGTCTTCTCCCCGAGGTGGATGTTGCGGCCAAATTCGCAGGTGAAGGGGGTACTGATCCAGCACGAGTCCGGGCACTGGCCGAACAGCTCGGCGCAGAGGCGCTGGCGCAGGGGGTGATCGCCGGACGGGGAGGCATTGAGCTCGGCCAGCAGCGCCTGGCCGCGGATCCTGTCGTTCGCTATCTCCTCGGTCTGGGTGAGGGGGCCACCCGCCAGAATCTTGTCCCAATCGCTTGCCATTGCTACCTCCTCATGCTGCAAGAGGAGGCAGTATACGTGACAAGGGGGAGGGGCGTCAGTCCGCCATCCCGGGGAGGTGATCCTCGTCATCCCGTCGGCCAGACCAGGGGCAGGATCAGCAGGACGGAGAGGAGGTAGGGCAGCAGCACCCGCAGCCCCAGCCTGCGTCCACCGATCACCAGTGCCAGCATCCCCTTGACCAGGGAGTTGACCAGGCCGGCGAGCAGTATGCCCCTGGCCGCCACCTCCAGAGCCAGCTCCTTCTGGGCGAGCTGGGAGAGGGAGAGGGTGATGGCGTCCACGTCCGTGATGCCGGAGACCAGTGCCAGCAGATAGACCCCGGAGTTGCCCACCTTGCTCTGCAGCAGGGTAGCCATGAAGCCGATGAGGGCCAGCAGCAGGCCGAACTTGATGGCGGTGGCGAGATCGAGCGGGTTGCGGGTTTCTGGCTGCACCGGGTTGTCGGCGAGCTCTTCCCGCTGGCGCCAGAACCAGAAGGCGAAGCCGTAGACGATGGCCGCCAGCAGCAGCAGGGGGACGGCCAGACGCATCGCCAGCTCGCTATGGATCAGCAGCACCAGCATCAGCAGCCGCAGCCACATGGTGGCTCCCGCCAGCAGGATGCCGGTGGCGAGCAGCCGCTCCAGCCCGCCCTGCTCCTTGTTGAGGCGGGCAAACTGCAGGGTGAGGGCGGTGGAGGAGGCGAGCCCTGCCAGCATGCTGGTGAGCACCAGTCCGGCACGGGTGCCGAGCAGCCGCACCGCGAAGTGGCCACAGAACGAGATCCCCGCGATGATCACCACCATGAGCCAGATCTTGAAGGGGTTGAAGGCGTCGAGGGGGCCCATCTCCGCATCGGGCAGCACGGGGAGCAGCACCAGGGAGATGAGCAGAAAACGCAGGGTGGCGTGAAACTCCGTCTCGCTCAAAAACAGCATGCCCTGCTGGATCTTGCCCTTGAGCCCCATCAAGAGCGCCGCCAGCACGGCGCAGGCCACCGCCTCGCTCGGGCTCTGCAACACCGACATCAGCCCCAGCAAATAGGTGAGCACCATGGCCACCGAGCTGGTGAGGCCGAACTCCCCCTGCCAGCGCTGGGCCAGCCAGACCGAGAGGCCGCAGCCTGCCACCACCGCCAGCAGGCCGAGCAGGGGCAGCCAGGATCCCAGGGTCGGGAGCAGCAGGGCGCAGACCCCGCCGAGCAGGCCGATAAGACCGTAGGTCCGCATCCCGGCGATGCGCTGGTTGTCCCCCAGCTGGCGCACCTGCCAGCCCCGCTCCAGCCCGATGATGAGACCGATGGCCAGGGACACCAGGGCGCCGTAGACGGGCTCCGCCTCTATCCACATGGGTTTCTCCTCCCATTGCCGTTTCTGTGAGGATGGCACAGACAGACTCTGGGCAGGGGGAGCTGGCTCACAGAGCGTGGTGACTGACCAGGAGGTTCGTGCCGGTATGTTCCCGTTACGGGTCACCCGCTGGGGGGTTGGGCCATACGGCACTCTTTGTTACCCTGCCCGCTTCACCGAAACCGCAGGGAGCCGCCTCGATGCGAGCCATTGTCAGCCTGCTGGCCCTGTCACTGCTGTGTGCGTGCAGTGGCCAGTCAACTCAAGAGGATGCCATGTCAGGGAATACGCGCCTTCACTACCCCGTCACCCGCCAGGGTGAGCAGGTGGATCACTACTTCGGTCAGGCCGTGGCCGACCCCTATCGCTGGCTGGAGGATGACCGCAGCCCCGAGACCGAGGCCTGGGTCAAGGCCCAGAACGCCGTGACTCAGGGTTATCTGGCGCAGATCCCGTATCGCGCCGCCATCAGGGAGAAGCTCGCCGCTTCCTGGAACTACGCCAAGGAGGGGGCGCCGTTTCGCGAGGGGCGCTACCACTACTTCTTCAAGAACGACGGCCTGCAGAACCAGAACGTGCTGTGGCGTCAGCAGGAGGGCAAGCCGGCCGAGGTGTTCCTCGATCCCAATACCCTCAGCCCCGACGGCACCACGGCGCTGGATCAGCTGAGCTTCTCCCGCGATGGCCGCATCCTGGCCTACTCATTGTCGCTGGCGGGCAGCGACTGGCGCGAGATCCACCTGATGGACGTGGAGAGCAAGCAGCCGCTGGAGGCCCCCCTCAAGGACGTGAAGTTCAGCGGCATCAGCTGGCTTGGCAACGAGGGCTTCTTCTACTCGAGCTACGACAAGCCCGATGGCAGCGAGCTGTCGGCCAGGACCGATCAGCACAAGGTCTATTTCCACCGGCTCGGCACGGCGCAGGAGGATGACCGGCTGGTGTTCGGCGCCATCCCGGCCCAGCACCACCGCTACGTGGGGGCGACCGTCACCGAGGATGACCGCTTCCTGCTCATCTCGGCGGCGAACTCCACCTCCGGCAACCGCCTCTATGTGAAGGATCTGAGCCAGGAGAACGCGCCGCTGCTGACGGTGCAGGGGGATCTGGACGCGGACGTGAGCCTGGTGGACAACAAGGGCAGCACCCTTTACCTGCTGACCAACCGGGACGCCCCCAACCGCCGGCTAGTGACGGTGGATGCCGCCAACCCGGGCCCGAGCCACTGGCGGGATCTCATCCCCGAGCGCCAGCAGGTGCTGACGGTACACAGCGGCAGCGGCTACCTGTTCGCCGAGTACATGGTGGATGCCACCGCCCGGGTCGAGCAGTTCGACTACGAGGGCAAGCGAGTGCGGGAGGTGGCGCTGCCCGGCCTTGGCAGCGTCAGCGGCTTCAACGGCAAGCACGACGATCCCGCCCTCTACTTCGGCTTCGAGAACTATGCCCAGCCGCCCACTCTCTACCAGTTCGAGCCAAAGAGCGGCGCCATCAGCCTCTATCGCGCCTCGGCGGCGCCGTTCAAACCGGAGGATTACGTCTCCGAGCAGCGCTTCTACCAGAGCAAGGACGGCACCCGGGTGCCGCTCATCATCAGCTACCGCAAGGGGCTGAAACGCGATGGCAGCAACCCGACCATCCTCTACGGCTATGGCGGTTTCGACGTGAGCCTGACCCCGAGCTTCAGCGTGTCGGTGGCCAACTGGCTGGATCTGGGGGGCGTCTATGCGGTGGCCAACCTGCGCGGGGGCGGCGAGTACGGCCAGGCCTGGCACCTGGCGGGCACCCGGCAGAACAAGCAGAACGTGTTCGACGACTTCATCGCGGCGGCCGAGTACCTCAAGGCCGAGGGCTACACCCGCACCGACCGGCTGGCGATCCGCGGTGGCTCCAACGGCGGCCTGCTGGTGGGGGCGGTCATGACCCAGCGGCCGGACCTGATGCGGGTCGCCCTGCCGGCGGTGGGGGTGCTCGACATGCTGCGCTACCACACCTTCACCGCCGGGGCGGGCTGGGCCTATGACTACGGCACCAGTGCCGACAGCGAGGCGATGTTCGACTACCTGAAGGGCTACTCGCCCCTGCACAACGTCCGGCCCGGGGTCAGCTACCCCTCGACTATGGTGACCACGGCGGATCACGACGATCGGGTGGTGCCGGCCCACTCCTTCAAGTTCGCCGCCACCCTGCAGGCCGACGATGCCGGCCCCCACCCCCAGCTCATCCGCATCGAGACCAATGCCGGGCACGGGGCGGGCACGCCGGTGGCCAAGCTGATCGAGCAGAGTGCGGACATCTATGCCTTCACCCTGTACGAGATGGGCTATCGGCAACTGCCGACCGTCCAGTGACATCAGGGCCCTTCGGGGCCCTTTTTCATGGCCGAGCGCGACCATCCCTGTCTCGCCGGATGCCTGTTTTGGGAGAAGGGCCCCATCTGTTATCCCCCCGGTGGTATAGTCAGCCACAAGATCCGCATTCAAGGAGTCCGTCGTGAAGAAGATCATCTATATCCTGCTGGGGTTGGCGCTGGCCGCCGTGGTGGCCATCGCCGCCCTGGTATCCCTCATCGATCCCAATCAGTTCAAACCCCAGCTGGCGGAACAGGTGCGCAAGAGCACCGGCCGCGAGCTGGTGATGGAGGGGGCGATAGGCTGGCGCTTCTGGCCAAGCCTCGGTCTCTCCCTCGAGAAGGTGGCGCTGCGCAACCCCGCCGGCTTTGCCGAACCCGATCTGGTGCGCTTCGAGCAGGGTGAGGCCTCGGTGGGCCTGCTGCCCCTGCTCTCCCACCGGCTTGAGATAGGCAAGGTAACCCTGAACGGCGCCCACCTGTTTATCCAGACCAAGGCCGACGGCAGCTCCAACCTGAGCGACCTGCTCACCGCCTCTGCCGAGCCCAAGGGGGCTGATGCCCAGCCCTCCGGCGAGGGCCAGCCAGCCACAACCGCCCGTGACGAAAAGCCCTGGCAGATCAGCCTGCAAGGCATTGCGCTGGTGGACGCCAGCGCCCTGGTGCGGGATGACCGCAGGGGTGCCGTCTCCCGGCTCGACCGGTTGGACCTCGATCTGGGGCAGCTGACCCCGGGGGAGTGGGTGCCCGTGACCCTGGCCGCCCAGGGGGCCCAGGGGGATCTGGCCTTTGATCTCAAGGGTCAGGCCCAGCTCAAGCTGGCCCGGGAGGCCATCAAGAGCGAGCTCAAGGATCTCGGCCTCAGCGGCAGTCTGAGTGATCCGGCCCAGCGGCTCGACGCCTTCTCCCTCAAGGCCGATCGGCTGGCGCTCGGGGAGTGGAGCAGCCTGACCCTGAGTCTGCAGGGGGCGGCGGCCAAGCCGACCCTGGCCGGCACTCTGGAGGGGGCCCTCAAGGCGCGTTTCGATCGGGAGCAACAGCTGCTGGAGGTGTCTGACGCCGTGCTGGCCGCCAAGCTCAGCGGTGATGCCCTGCCGCGCCCGCAGATGCAGCTCAAGCTCGCTGGCTTTGCCCGCGCCGAGCTGGACAAGCAGACAGTCACCCTGAGCAATCTGGTGATGGGGGCGGACGACGCCCTGCTGAGCGGCAACGGGATTGTGCGGCTGGGGGCCGTGCCCAGGGTGGAGTTCGACCTCAAGGGGGAGACGCTGGATCTCGATGCCTGGCTTGGTCAACCGGCCAAGGATGCCCCGGCTGCTGCGGCCTCTGGGGCTGCGGCACCGGCCGGAACCAAGGCCCAAGTTCCCGCCACCCAGGCACCCTCCCCGGTCGAGCCGGATCTGGCCGCCCTCAAACGGATGGATCTGGCCGGCCGGCTGCAGCTGGGTAACCTGAAGGCGAAGGGGATGGATCTTCGCGCCGTCGATCTGCAACTGGCGCTGGCGGGTGGCCAGCTGACCCTCAAGCAGTTCAGTGCCGGGGTGCTCGGGGGCAAGGTGACGGCAAACGGCGTGCTGGATGCCCGCCAGCAGCCGGCTCGCTATCAGGTCCACAAGCGGGTACAGGGGGTGGATGTGCGGCCGCTACTGCAGACCCTGGCCCAGACCGATCTGCTGGAAGGCAAGGGGGATCTGGAGGTGCAGGTGCAGGGCTCGGGTCTCTCCGAGCAGGCCCTGCTCAGCCGGATGCAGGGCAAGATCAGCCTGGCCGTGCATGACGGCGCCCTGCACGGCATCAACCTGGCGGAGATGATCCGCGAGGCGCGGGCCACCCTGACCGGCAAGGGAGCGGACCAGGTGAAGGAGGTGCGCAAGACCGACTTCAGCGCCCTCACCGCCAGCTTCCGGATTGCCGACGGGGTTGCCCAGAGCGACGACATCCAGCTGTTCGCCCCCGCCCTGCGGGTGAAGGGGCAGGGCCAGACCGCCCTGGTGCCGGAGACCCTCGATTTCCTGTTCCTCACCTCTGTGGTGGAGAGCAGCAAGGGGCAGGGGGGCAAGACGGTGGACGAGCTCAAGGATATCACCATACCGGTGCGTATCGGCGGTCACTGGCAGGCGCCGAGCTACCGCCTCGACGTGAAGGCGCTGCTCAGCAACAACAAGGTGCTGGAGGAGAAGGCCCGCAAGGAGGCCGAGCGCGGCCTCAAGAAATTGCTGGGCGACAAGGCCGATGACGAGGGGATCAAGGGGGCGGCGGATCAGCTGCTCAAGGGGCTGTTCAAGTAGTCTGCTTCCCCTGTATTGCCACCAGAGCCCGCCCAGTGCGGGCTCTTTGTTGTGGAACATGGCGCCATGGCGCCAGGTTTGCCCAGGCACATGGGATACTATCCGGGGCAGTCATCATAAGCGGGAACCAGGAGGGTTCATGAACAAACGGGTGCTGATCACCGGTGGCAGCCGGGGCATAGGGGCCGCCACCGCCCGCCATCTGGCGGCGCAGGGGTACCATCTCTGTCTCAACTATCGTCAGGACAGGGCGGCGGCCGAGGCGCTGGTGGCCGAGATCCGGGCGGGGTATCCGGTCGAGTGTATCGCGGTGCAGGCGGATGTCGGCGAGGAGGCCGAGGTGGTGCGCCTGTTCGAGGAGATGGACGCCCGGCTCGGGCCCGTCACCCACCTGGTGAACAACGCCGGCAGACTGCAGCCGCAGATGCGGGTGCTGGAGATGAGCGCCGAGCGCATCAACAAAACCCTGACCACCAATGTCACCGGCTGTTTTCTCTGCTGCCGGGAGGCGGTGCGCCGCATGACGGACGGCGGGGCTATCGTCAACGTCTCCTCTGCGGCGGCGCGCCTGGGCTCCCCCGGGGAGTACGTGGACTACGCCGCCGCCAAGGGGGCCGTCGACGTGCTGACCAGGGGACTGTCGCTGGAAGTGGCGGCCCAGGGGATAAGGGTCAACGGGGTGCGTCCGGGTTTCATCTACACCGAGATGCACGCCGATGGCGGCGAGCCCGGCCGGGTCGACCGGGTGAAGGGGCAGATCCCGTTGCAACGGGGCGGAGAACCCTGTGAGGTGGCGGCGGCTATCGCCTGGCTGCTCTCTGACGAGGCTTCTTACGTCACCGGCACCTTTATCGACGTGGCCGGCGGGCGCTAGAGAAACAGTTCCCTTTCCTTTCAGTGACAAGGGGCGCCATGGCGCCCCTTTCGTTTATTCCCCCAGCAACTGCTGCCAGACTGCCTGCACATGGCCCCGCTCGCGCGGCAGCTGGTCGTCTCCCACCTTGCGGGAGACCTCCGAGAGGTTGAGGCGATGGCCGAGGTTGCGGATCTCCAGATAGGCATGCTTGAGCCCCTCCGCCTGCTCCAGGGTCAGCACCCCCGCCAACACGCACTCGTCGAAGATGCGCACGTTATCGGACCAGCGGGTCAGGGCATCCGGCTCGCCACAGGCGTGGGCCAGCACCAGGTACTGGGCGATGAACTCGATGTCCACCATGCCGCCGGGGGACTGCTTGAGATCGAATTCACCTTCGCCAGCTTTGAGCAGGTGATCCCGCATCTTCTGGCGCATCTCGCGCACCTCCCGGGCCAAGGTCGGCAGGTCGCGCTCTTTGGCCAGCACGTCGCGGCGGATGCGGGCAAAGTCGGCGACCACGGCATCATCGCCATAGATGGGGCGGGCCCGCACCAGGGCCTGATGCTCCCAGGTCCAGGCCTCATTCTGCTGGTACTGCTCATAGGCGGAGAGGGATGAAACCAGAAGCCCCGAATCGCCGGAGGGGCGCAGCCGCATGTCGATTTCGTAGAGGATGCCGGACGGGGTGCGGGTGCTGAACAGGTGCAGGACCCGCTGGGCCAGGCGCAGGTAGAACTGGCGGCTGTCGATGGGCTTGCGCCCATCGGTGACCCCGTTGGGATCGCCACCGTGCAGGAAGACGAGGTCGAGATCCGAGCCGTAGCCGAGCTCGATGCCGCCGAGCTTGCCGTAGGCCACCACCGCAAAGCCGCGCTGGCCGCTCACCGCCACCTCGGGGGGGACTCCGTAGCGCTCGCTCATCTGGGCCCAGGCCTGGTTGACCACCTCCTCGGTGATGGCCTCCGCCAGCCAGGTGAGGTGGTCGCTCACCTTCATCAGCGGCAGGGCGCCGGCGATGTCGGCCGCGACGATGCGCAAGAGCTGCACCTGCTTGAACTGGCGCAGTGCCTCCATCTGCTGCTCCACGTCCTCCTCGGGGATGCGCAGCAGGAACTGGCGCAGCTGGGGCTTGTACTGATCCAGTGGGGTGGGGTGGTAGAGGTGCTGGGGATCCAGCAGCTCGTCCAGCAGTATGGGGTAGCGGGCGAGCTGCTCGCTCACCAGGTTGCTCTCGTCGCACAGGCGCACCAGCTGGCGCAGGGCGGCGGGGTTTTCCGCCAGCAGTTGCAGGTAGGCGCTACGGGTGAAGATGCGGGTCAGCAGGGTGCAGACCCGCTCGAAGAGGCGGGCGGGCTCGCGGCTTGCGGCCACCAGGCGCAGCAGCTCCGGCATCAGCCAGTCCAGGGCGATGCGCCCCTGGGGACCGACCTGGCGACGCTTGTACTCCTCCTTGAAGCGCAGCAGGGCGGCGCAGAGGGGGGCGGGCTCCGCCACGCCCTGGGTGATCAGCAATTTTTCCAGCTCGGCGGCGTCGAGCTCGGTGCGCCAGAGATCGAGCCAGAGCTGATCCAGGTGGGCGGGGGCCTCCTTCTCTTCCCCCACCACGGCGACGAACTCCTGATGGACGGCGGCCATCTCCTCGTCCAGGTGGGCCATGAAGGCGCCCCAGTCCGCAAAGCCGAGGGCGGCGATGAGCCGCTGGCGATCCCGCTCCTCGGTGGGCAGGGTCTGGGTCTGCTGATCGCCGATCTCCTGCAGGATATTCTCGACCCGGCGCAGGAAGCGGTAGGCCGCCAGCAGGCGGGCGCTGCGCTCGGTGTCGAGGTCGCCGCTCTGGGTGATGGCGCCGAGTGCCTCGGGCAGGTGGCGCACCCGCAGGGCGGGCTCGCGGCCGCCGCGGATGAGCTGCAGCGCCTGGGCGATGAACTCCACCTCGCGAATGCCGCCCGCCCCCAGCTTGATGTTGCCCTCCAGCCCCTTGCGGCGCACCTCGGCGGCGATCATCGCCTTCATCTGGCGCAGGCCGTCGATGACCCCGAAGTCGATGTAGCGGCGAAACACGAAGGGGCGCAGCAGCTCGGTGAGCGCCTGGGCATGCTCGCACTGGGGCCCCAGCACCCGGGCCTTGACCATGGCGTAGCGCTCCCAGTTGCGGCCATGGTGCTGGTAGTAATCCTCCATGGCGGCGAAGGAGATGGCGAGCGGCCCGGCGTCGCCGAAGGGGCGCAGCCGCATGTCGACCCGGAACACCTGGCCGTCGACCGTGCTCTGGTGCAGGGCGTTGATGAGGCGCTGCCCCAGCTTGATGAAGAACTGCTGGTTCGCGAGCTCCCGCCGCCCCCCGACCGTGTAGCCGTTCTCCGGGAAGGTGAAGATAAGGTCGATGTCCGATGAGAAGTTGAGCTCGCCGCCGCCGAGCTTGCCCATGCCGAGGATGAGCAGAGGCTGGGGGTTGTTGTCGCCGTCCATGGGGGTGCCGAGCTCGCCGCACTGTCTGGCGTAGAGCCAGTCGCGGGCACCGCAGATCAGGGCATCCGCCAGCCTTGTAAGATGGATGAAACTCTCCTCGACCTCGGACTCCCCCAGCAGCTCGCGCCAGGCGATCACCAGCATGCGGCTGCGCCTGAACTGGCGCAGGCGGCGCTTGAGCGCCTCTTCATCCGCCACCCCGGCGAGCAGGCCTGCCAGATCCGGCTCGTAGGCGGGCCAGCGTTCGGGTTGATCCAGATCGCCGGAGGCGAGCAACGGTCCCAGCAACTCGGGCTGCTTGATAAGGGAATCGGCAACGAAGTCGGAGAGTGCGAGCAGGGTCATCAGGGTCTGTCTGGTCGCCTCCGGCAGCTCCCCATAGTCGGGGGCCAGGTCGAGCAGTCGCTGCCAGTGACGTTGGGCCTGCTCCTGCAGCAAGGGGGAAAGGGCGGAGAAAGAGGGAGAGTGCTGGGCCACGGTTGCCATCCTTGTGGTTGACGGTCTGCAGAGTGAATAAAAAGCCGGTTGCCAATCTAGCACTCCCGGGCACCGGCGTCACAGCACGGGTGTCCGGGAGGTGATCCGGATTCGAGATCCGGGTCGGGATCAGGGGCGCAGGTAGATCTCGGGGTCGTAGATCTCCATCAGGCTGGCGGGGCTGCGGGGCGGCACGAAGCCGAAGCCGGCATAGAGGCCATGGGCATCCGAGGTGGCGAGGGAGAGGCGGCGCAGCCCCTGCAGCTCGGGATGGGCCAGGATGGCCGCCACCAGGGCCTTGCTGTATCCCTGGCCGCGATGGTCGGGCAGCACGAAGACGTCGGCGAGATAGCCGAAAGTGGCCTTGTCGGTGATGACCCGGGCGAAGGCCACCTGCTGGCCGTCGAGGTAGCCGCCGAAGCAGAGGGAATGGTTGATGGCCCTCTGCACCGTAGAGAGGGGGATGCCGAGGCACCAGTAAGCCTCTTTGCTGAGGAAATTGTGAATGAGGGGGACGTCGAGGCGTCCCTTGTCGTCGCTGATGTCCAGCCCGGGTTCTGTGCGCTGCATCCTGGCTCCTTGCCGTGGCATAAAAATGAGAAAGGCCCCTTGCGGGGCCTTCCAGTCTAATCGGATTGCCAGGTGAAAGTCAGGCCAGCTTGAAAGCCTGGATATGCTCGTCCAGGGTCTGGCTGTGGCGCTCCACCAGTTCGGAAGCATCCTTGAGCTCGCGCAGCACCACCACTGAGCCTTCCACCACCTGCTTGACCTGCTCCAGGTTGGCGTTCATCTCCTCGGCGACCGAGCTCTGCTGCTCGGAGGCGGCGGCGATCTGGCGGTTCATGTCGGCCACCCCCTGGACGCGCTGGACTATGGTGGCGAGCTGATCCCCGGCCTGGGTCACCTGCTCCACCCCCTTGTCCGCCTGCTGCACACTTTCGGCCATCAGGCCGACGGCCTGGCGGGCGTTGCCCTGCAGCTGCTCGATCATCTTCTGGATCTCGACGGTGGCGGCCTGGGCGCGGTTCGCGAGTTCGCGCACCTCGGAGGCCACCACGGCGAAGCCGCGGCCCGCCTCGCCGGCGCGGGCGGCCTCGATGGCGGCGTTCAGGGCCAGCAGGTTGGTCTGCTCGGAGATGCTGCGGATGGTGTCTACCACGGAGCCGATGCGATCGACCCCGTGCTCCACCTCGTTCACCACGGTGGAGGAGCGCTGGATGTTGCCGGAGAGGGTATCGATGGTGTTGACGGTGGCGGCGACGCAGCGGCTCCCCTCCTCGGCCAGGGCGCTGGCGTCGGCGGTAGCGTGAGAGGCCTGCTCCGCGTGGGCGGCTACCTCGCGAATGGCGCCCACCATCTGGCTCATGGCGCTGGCGAGCTGTTCAATCTGGGTGAACTCCTCGTTGATCGCCTCGTTTGCCTCCTCCATGCAGAGGGTCACCTGAGAGGCGATATCGTTGAGCTCCTTGCAGGCGACGCGCTGGGTGCCGAACACCTCCTTGAGGTTCTCCTGGGAGTGGGCGACCGCCTTGGCGATGTCGCCGAATTCGTCCCGGGACTTGAGCAGCACGCTGTGGCTGAGATCCTTGCGGGCGAAGCGCTCAAGCAGCCCCACCAGGTAGTGCACCTGCTTGACCATGAGACGGGAGCCGGTGAGCAGCAGCACCACGAAGATGACCCCCATCAGGGCCGTTTCCATCAAGCCGGTCCAGAGCAGGCGATCGGCGATGGCGTTGGCCATGGTGGCGTCTATGCCCTCGCTGAGCAGGGTGGCCTCCAGATTGCTCGCATCGAACCAGAGTTTGGCCAGCAACAGCAGGGTGCTGAACACCATGAGCAGCACCACCTTGGGCACCAGCCGGATGTTGCTCATATGCCGTTCCAGCGAGTTCAACTGCATAATCTCTCTCCTTTCAACGTCCATTTTTCCTTTGTCGTCATGGCTATCGGCATTATCTTCCCTTTTATTAATTGGAACCGTGTTCAAAGTTGGAAAATGTATGCGACATCACTTAACGCATTTGCGTACCATGGATCTGCTGATGGCCTTCCTGTCGGTCATCTCCGTTGGCCTGGTGGCAGCCCGCTGGCTGGGGCACGGTGAGCTGAGCCCGCAGACCCTGCAACTCTTCTATGACGTCGACAGTCTGATCTGCTACTTCTTCCTTGCCCATTTCGCCTACGGCTGGGTGCGGGCCACCAACAAGATGGCCTTCCTCAAATCGAACTGGTTTTATCTGCCGGGCAGCCTGCCCATGGTGGAGCCCCTGCGATGGGCGCGGCTCATCCAGCTGTGGCGGGTCTACCAGCTGCTGCGGGATCGGCCGGATCTGCTCGGCATGTTCCGTCGGGAACGCAACGAGACCACCCTCTCCGGCATCCTCTTCCTGTTCTTCCTGCTGCTGGGGGTGGGTTCGGGTGCCATGTACTGGCTAGAGACCGGCCAGCCCGGCAGCCAGATCCAGACCCCCTACGATGCGTTCTGGTGGACACTCGTGACCCTCTCCACCGTGGGTTACGGGGACCTGGTCCCCAAGACCGAGGAGGGGCGCTTCGTGGCCAGCCTGCTGATCCTGTTCGGGGTGGGGCTGTTCGGCGCCCTCAGCGGTTTCATGGCCAGCCTGTTCGTGCATCCCGGCAAGACCAGCGACGACACCGCCGTGTGGCGACGCCAGCAGAGCGAGCAGCAGGCCCAGCTGCTGGCGGAGCTGAAGGCCCTGCGGGCCGAGGTGAAGGCGCTGCAACAGAAGTAGCCTGCGGCGTCTGGAATGGTCGCGTGGCCGACGGACGATGCTGCGAGCGGGCTCTCACTCGGGGGGATGGCGTTTTTCTTTGCTTGTCCTTTGACCCGCTGGCGGCTTAACATTCGGCCTGCAACCTCATCCAACGAAGAGAATCGACCGACCATGCGCGCCCTTCTCGGGATCCTCATCTGTCTGTGTGCCCAACAGGCACTGGCCGATACCCGTTATGTCTCAGACAACATCTTTACCTATATCCACAACGGTCCTGGCACCCAGTACCGGATCCTCGGCAGCGTCAAGGCCGGCGAGCCGCTGGAGGTCAAGGCGGTGAACCAGGAGGCCGGCTTCACCCAGGTGGTGGATGGTCGTGGCCGTGAAGGCTGGATCAAGAACAGCGAGCTGCAGGGTGATATCAGCCTGCGCGAGCGCCTGCCCCAGATCGAGAAGGAGCTGGAGGAGGCCAAGGCCAGGTTGCTGAACCTCAACGGTGACAACGAGCGCCGTTTCGCCGAGAAGGATGGCAAGATCGCCGAACAGAGCCAGGAGATCACCAACCTGAAGGCTCAGCTGGCCAGCCAGAGCGAGGAGATGGGCAACCTGAAAGAGCAGAACGACGCCCTGACCCAGAGCTACGACAACCGGGAGCACGACATGCAGATGGACTGGTTCATCCGCGGTGGTGCCATGGTGGGTGGCGGCATCCTGCTCGGTATCCTGTTGCCCATGCTGCCCCGTCGCCGCAAGAGCAGCGAACGCTGGATGAACTGATCGCCCCGGCGGTCACAACGAAAAGGGTCGCCAATGGCGGCCTTTTTTCATGGGCAATCCGACCCGCCCGGGGGTCGCCATGCCGCCTCATCGGTGTAAGATGGGCTCACTTGTCCGTGCCTAGCACGTCTTCTCAACAAGAGCTCTCATCTTATGTCATCGACCGAACAGGCCTTCTGGTTCGTGCTGGGGGGCGATCACCTCGTCCTGCTGGATGAACAGGGGCGCATTCCACAGGGCCCGAAGGCCTGTCTGCCAGCCGAGCTTCACACCACTGCGTTCGAGCATTTCGACCAGTGGGGCGATCTGCCCTGTTACCTGCTGGATCTGGGGGAGGGCGCCGACACCGTGGCCACGTCGCCCCTGCGCCAGCTGATGGTGGCGGGGGATGAAGAGGGCTTTCGCCTCGCCGGCCGCGCCTGGCAGCTCGCCACCTTCCGCCGCACCCATCGTTTCTGCGGCGAGTGCGGGGCCCCCATGATCCCGAAGGCGGAAGAGTGGGCGCAAGGGTGTCGCCATGGTCATGTGGTCTATCCGCGCATCTCCCCCTGCATCATAGTCGCGGTGCGCAAGGGGCCGGCCATCCTGCTGGCGGCCCATCGCCGTCACTATCAGGCCGAGGACCCCATGTATACCGTGCTGGCGGGCTTCGTGGAGGCGGGGGAGAACCTCGAGCAGTGTGTGGCGCGGGAGGTGTTCGAGGAGAGCGGCATCCGGGTGCGCAACGTGCGTTACGTGGCGAGCCAGCCCTGGCCCTTCCCCCACAGCCTGATGATGGGCTTCACCGCCGACTACGAGAGCGGCGAGATCCGGGTGCAGGACGAAGAGCTGGTGGCGGCCGATTTCTTCGAGGCTGGTGCGCTGCCACGGCTGCCGCCCCACGGTACCATAGCGCGCCGGCTTATCGAGCAGTGTCTCGCCGACGTGGGCTGACGGCCCCTAGACCGGCAGGAAACGCGGGGCGCTTGTATGCGCCCCCTCACATCTTTGCACTCGGACGGCCCAACGGCACCTTTGGGCCGCCCTCAGCCTTGCACAAAGTGGTATCATGTCCGCCATTTTATGCGTGAGATGAGTCAGGAACTGGGATGAAAGAGCTGAAGAACGATCGATACCTGCGCGCCCTGCTGCGCCAGGATGTGGACATGACCCCGGTGTGGATGATGCGTCAGGCTGGCCGCTACCTGCCGGAATACAAGGCGACCCGCGCCGTCGCAGGGGACTTCATGTCCCTGTGCCGCAACGCCGAGCTGGCCTGTGAAGTCACCCTGCAGCCCCTGCGCCGCTACCCGCTCGATGCCGCCATCCTCTTCTCCGACATCCTCACCGTACCCGACGCCATGGGCCTGGGCCTCTACTTCGAGCACGGGGAAGGCCCGCGCTTCGAGCGCCCCATCCAGTCCATGGCCGACGTGCAGGCCCTGCCTGTGCCGGATCCGGAAGACGAGCTCGGCTACGTGATGAACGCGGTGCGCACCATCCGCCGCGAGCTCAAGGGCGAAGTGCCGCTCATCGGCTTCTCCGGCAGTCCCTGGACCCTGGCCACCTACATGGTGGAGGGGGGCAGCTCCAAGGCGTTCACCAAGATCAAGCAGATGATGTACGCCGAGCCCATGACCCTGCACCTGCTGCTCGACAAGCTGGCCGACAGCGTCATCGCCTATCTCAACGCCCAGATCAAGGCGGGTGCCCAGGCGGTCATGGTGTTCGACACCTGGGGCGGCGTGCTCACTCCGCGCGACTACCGCGACTTCTCCCTGCAGTACATGCACAAGATCGTCGACGGCCTCATCCGCGAGCACGACGGTCGCCGCGTGCCGGTCACCCTGTTCACCAAGAACGGCGGCCAGTGGCTCGAACAGATCGCCGCCACCGGCTGCGATGCGCTGGGTCTGGACTGGACCACCGACATCGCGGACGCCAAGCGCCGGGTCGGCGACAAGGTGGCGCTGCAGGGCAACATGGACCCTTCCATGCTCTACGCCGCCCCCGAGCGTATCCGCGAGGAGGTCGCCTCCATCCTGGCCGGCTTCGGTCATGGCAACGGTCACGTCTTCAACCTGGGTCACGGCATCCATCAGGATGTGAACCCGGAGCACGCCGGCGTCTTCGTCAACGCGGTACACGAGCTGTCGGCCCAGTACCACGGTCGCTGAGCGCGGCAAACAGTGCAGTGAACGGGGCCTTCGGGCCCCGTTTCGTTGCCGGCGGGGCTGCATCCCGGCCATCGCTCGGGTTACACTGCACCACCATGGAACACCGTCACGGACGGGCTGGGCGAGCGCGCCTGCCCACCGGATGATGGCGTCGCTGAACAGGGCAGGAGGCGGGATGGGCAAGAGTACGTGGGATTGGGGCATCGACCTTGGCGGGACCAAGTGCGAGTGCGTGGTGCTGGACGGCGACGAGGTGTTGCTGCGCCATCGCATCCCCACCGAACGTGCCGGCGGTTATGACCACATCATCGGCCAGATTGCCAGGCTGGTGGACGAGTGCGCCGAGCGGCTCGGCCAGCGTCCTGCCGTCATCGGCATGGGGACGCCGGGGGCGCGGGATCCGCAAACCGGCCTGATGAAGAACTGCAATACCACCGAGCTCAACGGCAAGCCGCTCAAGGAAGATCTGGAGCGAAGGCTCGGCGTGCCCGTGCTCATCGCCAACGACGCCAACTGCTTCGCGCTGGCGGAAACCCACCTGGGGGCGGTGCGTCAGCACCATCCGGATGCGAAAGTGGTGTTCGGCATCATCATGGGCACCGGGGTGGGGGCCGGCATCGTTATCAACGGCCGCATCCTCAACGGTCACCACGGCATCGCCGGCGAGTGGGGGCACAATGTGCTCTCGCCGGATGGTCCCGAGTGCTACTGCGGCAAGCGCGGCTGTGTCGAGACCATGATCAGCGGCCCGGCCCTGGAGGCCTGGTACGAGGCCAAGGCCAAGCGCCGCCTATCACTCGCCCAGATTGCGGCAGCCACGGCCCACGATCACGTCGCCAGGCTCACCATAGACAGGTTGCACCTGCTGTTCGGCCAGGCGCTCGCGAACGTGGTCAACATCCTCGACCCGGACGTCATCGTCATCGGCGGCGGGGTGGGCAATGTGCAGAGCCTCTACAGCGCCGGCCGCCATACCGTGCTGCCATTTCTCTTCAATCCCCGTTTCGCCACCCCCCTCACCGCGCCTGCGCTGGGGGACAGTGCCGGGGTGTTCGGGGCCGCGCTGCTGGCACGCGGCGTCTTCCGGGAAGCGCTGCTCTCGTGAGCCGCCCATCCGTTCATCCCTCAGTCGCAGGTAAGGACACAGAACTTTCATGATCAAGATTGCCATCAACGGGTACGGCCGCATCGGCCGCAACGTGCTGCGGGCCCTCTACGAGAGCGGACGCGACAAACAGATCAAGATAGTCGCCATCAACGAGCTGGCGGCGCCGGAGGCCATGGTGCACCTCACCCGCTTCGACACCAGTCACGGTCGCTTCCGCTACCCGGTGCAACTGGCGGGCAGCAGCATGCTGGTGGGGGAGGACCTCATCGCCCTGTTTGCAGAGAAGGATCCGTCCAGGCTGCCCTGGCGGGCGCTGGGGGTGGACGTGGTGCTGGATTGCACCGGCGTGTTCGGTTCGCGGGCCGATGCCGAGTTGCATCTGGGAGCGGGGGCGGGCAAGGTGCTCTTTTCCCATCCGGCGGATGCGGACGTGGACGCCACCATCGTCTACGGGGTCAATCATCAGGTGCTGACGGGACGGGAGCGGATCGTCTCGAACGCCTCCTGTACCACCAACTGCGTGGTCCCCGTCATAGAAACATTGCATCGAGAATTCGAAATAAATTGTGGTACTATTACGACAATTCATTCGGCCATGCATGACCAGCAAGTCATCGATGCCTATCACGGCGACTTGCGTCGAACCCGGGCCGCCAGCCAGTCCATCATCCCGGTGGATACCAAGCTGGCCAAGGGGTTGGAGCGGATTCTGCCGCACTTTGCCGGCAAGTTCGAGGCGATCGCGGTGCGGGTACCTACCATCAATGTAACCGCCATGGATCTGAGCATTACTGTTCGTAAAAAAGTGACAGTTAGTGACGTAAATCAAGCCCTGCAACGGGCATCCAGAGGTACATTACACGGTATTCTGGACTACACGGAAGAGCCACTGGTCTCCGTAGACTTTAATCATGATGCACACTCCTGCATCATTGATGGTACCCAGACCCGGGTCAGCGATGCCAACCTCGTCAAGATGTTGATGTGGTGCGATAACGAATGGGGCTTCGCCAACCGGATGCTGGATACCACCCGGGCCATGATGGCCGCAGGCTGAGAGCCTGCACGGGTGCAAGGTTACTGTTTTTTTAACATTACCTGAAAATATAGAGGACTGAATATGTCTGTTATCAAGATGACCGACCTGGATCTGGCGGGCAAACGCGTTCTGATCCGTGCTGACCTGAACGTGCCGGTAAAAGACGGCAAGGTCACTTCCGATGCACGTATCGTCGCCACCCTGCCGACCATCAAGCTGGCTCTGGAAAAGGGCGCCAAGCTGATGATCACCTCCCACCTGGGTCGTCCGACCGAGGGTGAATACAACGAAGAATTCTCCCTGGCTCCGGTTGTCAACTATCTGAAAGACGCACTGTCCTGCCCGGTTCGTCTGGCCAAGGATTACCTGGACGGCGTAGACGTCGCCGCCGGTGAGCTGGTCGTGCTGGAAAACTGCCGTTTCAACAAGGGCGAGAAGAAGAACACCGAAGAGCTGGCCAAAAAATACGCCGCCCTGTGTGACGTCTTCGTGATGGATGCGTTCGGTACCGCTCACCGCGCCGAAGGCTCCACCTACGGTGTGGCCCAGTTCGCCCCGGTTGCCTGTGCTGGCCCCCTGCTGGCCGGTGAACTGGAAGCCCTGGGCAAGGCCATGCTGAAGCCCGAGCGCCCCATGGTTGCCATCGTCGGCGGCTCCAAGGTCTCCACCAAACTGACCGTGCTGGAATCCCTCTCCAAGATCGCTGACCAGCTGGTCGTCGGTGGTGGCATCGCCAACACCTTCATCGCCGCTGCCGGTCACAACGTCGGCAAGTCCCTGTGCGAGCACGACCTGATCGATACCGCCAAGAAGCTGGCTGCCGAGACCAACATCCCGGTGACCACCGACGTGGTCGTGGGTGCCGAGTTCTCCGAATCCACCCCGGCCACCATCAAGTCCGTGTCCGACGTGACCGACGGCGACATGATCTTCGACATCGGCCCGGATTCCGCCAAGGCCCTGGCCGACATCATCATGAACGCCAAGACCATCCTGTGGAACGGCCCGGTCGGTGTGTTCGAGTTCGACCAGTTCGCCAAGGGTACCGAAGTGATCGCTCGCGCCATTGCCGAGTCCCCGGCCTTCTCCATCGCTGGCGGTGGTGACACCCTGGCCGCCATCGACAAGTTCGGCATCGCCGACAAGGTTTCCTACATCTCCACCGGCGGCGGCGCCTTCCTGGAGTTCGTAGAAGGCAAGGTACTGCCGGCCGTCGCGATTCTCGAAGAGCGCGCCAAAGCCTAATTGACCCGGGACGGGGGGCAAAAGCCTCCCGTTTCGTTTATCATGTGGCCGCTGTGCCGGTTCATGATGAACCCCCCACTTTTTATTAACGGCATACGAGACAGGACGATTAAACATGTCTAAGAAAATTTTCGACTTCGTAAAACCCGGCGTGATCACTGGTGATGACGTTCAGAAAGTGTTCGCCATCGCCAAGGAAAACGGCTTCGCTCTGCCGGCCGTCAACTGCGTCGGTACCGACTCCGTCAACGCCGTGCTGGAAGCTGCCGCCAAGGTGAAAGCCCCGGTTATCGTGCAGTTCTCCAACGGTGGTGCTGCATTCACCGCCGGCAAGGGTCTGAAGCTGGAAGGCCAGCAAGCTGCCATCATCGGTGCCATCTCCGGTGCCAAGCACGTGCACGCCGTTGCCGAAGCTTACGGTGTACCGGTAATCCTGCACACCGACCACGCCGCCAAGAAGCTGCTGCCGTGGATCGACGGTCTGCTGGAAGCGGGCGAGAAGCACTTCGCTGAAACCGGCAAGCCGCTGTTCTCCTCCCACATGCTGGATCTGTCCGAAGAGTCTCTGGAAGAGAACATCGACATCTGCTGCGAGTACCTGACCCGCATGGCCAAGATGAACATGACTCTGGAACTGGAACTGGGTTGCACCGGCGGCGAAGAAGACGGCGTCGACAACAGCCACATGGATCAGTCCGCTCTGTACACTCAGCCGGAAGACGTGGCCTACGCCTACGAGCGTCTGTCCAAGATCAGCCCGCGCTTCACCATCGCTGCCTCCTTCGGCAACGTGCACGGTGTCTACAAGCCGGGTAACGTCAAGCTGACCCCGTCCATCCTGAACGCTTCCCAGAAGTTCGTTTCCGAGAAGTTCGGTATCCCGGCCAAGTCTCTGGACTTCGTATTCCACGGCGGTTCCGGTTCCACTCTGGAAGAGATCCGCGAGTCCATCTCCTACGGCGTAGTGAAGATGAACATCGACACCGACACCCAGTGGGCGACCTGGGAAGGCATCCTGGACTTCTACAAGACCAACGAAGCCTACCTGCAAGGCCAGCTGGGCAACCCGGAAGGCGCCGACAAGCCGAACAAGAAGTTCTACGATCCGCGCGTATGGCTGCGTGCCGGTCAGACTTCCATGATCAAGCGTCTGGAACAGGCTTTCTCCGACCTGAACGCCATCAACGTACTGTAATTCGTTACAGCACCTTGATTGCATGAAAAGGCGCCCCGCGGGGCGCCTTTTGCATTGACGACGCGGTCGTCACGGACAGGTGCCCTTTGGGGCACCTTTTGCATTTCTGTGATCCTGACAGGCTGGATCGCTACCCAGGGGCTGGGTATTATCGATGACATCCGTTTAATTTAGTAAACGAATGCAACCAGGGCAGGATGCTGAACATGCAGGGAAAGCACAACACACATCAGGAGCACGTGGCCTCCTACTATGCCGCGACCCGCAACGACCATCGGCAGTGGCCCGAGCTCGGCGGCGAGCTGGAGGCCGACGTCTGCATCATCGGCGGGGGCTTCACCGGCCTCAATACCGCCATCAACCTGGCTGACGCTGGTTACAAGGTGGTGCTGCTGGAGGCGAACCGCATCGGCTGGGGGGCCTCAGGGCGCAACGGCGGCCAGCTCATTCGCGGCATTGGCCATGACACCAGCCAGTTTGCCCGCTGGATTGGTGAAGAAGGCGTGCGCGAGCTGGATCTGATGGGGCTGGAGGCGGTGCAGCTGGTGCGCGAGCGGGTCGAGCGCTTCAACATCGCCTGCGATCTCACCTGGGGGTACTGCGATCTCGCCACCAAGGCGCGTCACCTGAAGGGGTTCGAGGAGGATGCAGAGCATCTGGCGAGCCTCGGCTACCGGCACGAGATCAGGATGGTTCCCAGAGAGGAGATCCGCACAGTGGTGGGGTCGGATCGCTACATCGGCGGCATGGTCGACATGGGCTCCGGTCATCTGCATCCCCTCAATCTGGCGCTTGGCGAGGCGCGCGCCGCCCAAAGCCTGGGCGTCTCCCTGTTCGAACACTCCAGAGTCACCCACATCGACTACGGCAAGCGGGTCGAGGTGACCACGGCTCACGGCCGGGTGAGCAGCGACTATCTGGTGATCGGCTGCAACGCCTATCTCAACGACCTCAACCCCGAGCTCGGCGGCAGGGTGTTGCCGGCAGGCTCCTACATCCTCGCCACCCAGGTGCTGGAGAAACGGCTGCGTCAGCGCCTGCTGCCGCAGAACATGGCGGTGTGCGATCAGAACGTGGCGCTGGATTACTATCGCCTGTCGGCGGATGGCCGTTTGCTGTTTGGCGGGGCCTGCAACTATTCCGGCCGAGATCCTCGCGATATCAAGGCCTTCATGCTGCCCAAGCTGCTGCGGGTCTTCCCCGAGCTCGCGGGCACCGCCATCGAGTTCCAGTGGGGAGGGATGATAGGGATAGGGGCCAACCGCTTGCCCCAGATAGGCCGCCTCAAGCAGCACCCCAACGTCTTCTATGCCCAGGCTTATTCGGGGCATGGGGTCAATGCCACCCACATGGCGGGCAAGCTGGTGGCGGAAGGGATCTGCGGCGAGAGCCGGGGCTTCGATCTCTTCGCCGGTGTGCCCCATATCACCTTCCCTGGTGGCCCGGCGCTGCGCTCACCGCTGCTGGCGCTCGGGATGCTCTGGCACCGGATGAAGGATTTGCTCTAGGCCGGAGGGAGGCAGGGGATTATCCCTGCTGCGCAGGTTCGGGTTCCGCCAATCGCCAGCCCTGCTCGGTCTTCATCATCCAGACCTGGCTCTCCTGGGGCAGCACCTGCCCCGCTTCGAAGTCGCCGTACTTGCGCTCCAGCTCCATCAGTCCCATCTCCTGCTGGAAGGGGCCGACCCTGTCGTAGACGAGATCTTCGTCGTGTAGGACCTGCAACTGATCCAGCCCCTGCTTGAAGTGGAGCTGGTAGCTCACCTTGACCAGATAGATCCCCTCCATCCGCTCCTCCTTGCCGAGGATGGTGAAGTCGCTGATGTCGAACAGGCTGGCGTCGGTGGCCGCCTGCAACTTCGCGGTCACCTGGCTCTGGATGGCCTCTTCACCGGGACCCGAGTTGCAGCCATAGAGCCAGAGGGCCAACAGGGGGATGAACCACTTTTTCATCAAAACTCCGGACGAACGAGACGGGAAAGGGCAAATTCTGCCATGGTGCCGGTCATATACAAGGGATGGCCGGAAAAATCAGTCAGCAAGGGATGAGATGGCGAGGGCTTGCGCAGGAGGCGCGGGGCCTATGCTGCATTCCAGCACGATCGCCTCGGCCCGATAACCGGCGAGATCGCGGCGATAACACTCGGTAAACCCTCTGCGCAGCCAAAAAGATAGTGCAGATTCATTGCTGGCAATCACCGACAGGCGAAGCCGGGTGGCTCCCCATGAGCGGGCCAGCGTACAGGCGTGGAGATAGAGCGCCTGACCCCGGCCGGCCCCTTGCCAGGGTTCTCCCACCAGCAACAGGCCCAGATAGGCAGTGGTCGGGTCGGGGTAAGCGCGCAGCAGATCGAGCACGGCGGTGAGCTCTCCCTCCTCCCAGCGCCCGATCACATGCTTGGCAGAGAGCGGCAGATCGGGCGGACATGCAGCGAGAGCCTCTTGCGCCGCTTGCGCGCAGAGAGGCTCAAGACTGATGGCCGCCTGATAGGCAGGGGCCAGTTCGAACAGGCGCTGCAAGGCCGGGGCATCGGCAGCCCGGAGGTGACGCAGTTCAGTTGGCATCGATCACCCTGTCGAGATGTCTCGCGAACTCCTCGGGGCCCATAAAGCCGGTCACCCGCTGGCCGCTCATTTCATTGCCTGCGCTGTCGAAGAAGATCAGGGTCGGCAGCCCCAGCACGTTGAGACCGTTGAGCAGCTCGACGTCGGCGTCGTCATTGGCGGTGACGTCCGCCTGCAGCAGCACCATGTCATCGAAGCGTGCCCGCACATCCGGGTCGCTGAAGGTCTTGTGCTCGAACTCCTTGCAGGCCACGCACCAGTCGGCGTAGAGGTCGAGCAGCACCGGCTTGCCGCGGGCGGCGGCGAGCCGGGTCTTGAGATCCTCCAGGGTCTTGATGCGGATGAAAGCAGGCGCCCGGGACTCGGCGCTGGCCTGGACGCCGGGGGAGGGCAGCAGCAGATCCTTGCCCATCACCACCAGGCTCATCATGGCCAGCAGCAGGGCGAAGCCGCCTAGGCTCTTGCCGATCGAATGGGGGCGGTGCTGGTTGTGGTGATAGAGGTAGGCGCACAGGGCCAGCGCCCAGCCGAGCCAGGCCAGGGAGGTTGTCTGCTCGCTCCAGAGCCTGGAGAGCAGCAGGATGGGCACCGCCAGCAGTGCAAAACCAAAGAGTTGCTTGATCACATCCATCCAGGCACCGGCCCTGGGCAGCAGCTTGCCCCCCGAGGTGCCGAGCAGCAGCAGGGGCAGTCCCATCCCCAGCGACAGGGCGTAGAGGGCCGCGCCACCGAGCCAGAGGTCGCCACTCTGGGCCACGTAGATGAGGGCGCCGGAGAGGGGGGCCGTGGTGCAGGGGGAGCAGACCAGCCCCGAAATCATGCCCATGACCGCGACACCGGCCACCGAGCCGCCCTGCTGGCGGTTGGAGAGGCCGGAGAGCCGGGTTTGCAGGCCGCTCGGCAGCTGCAGGGTGTAGAGCCCGAACATGGAGAGGGCCAGCAGCACGAACATGACGGAGAGCCCGATCAGCACATAGGGGTGTTGCAGCGCCGCCTGGAATTGCAGGCCGGCCGAGGCCACCACCAGGCCGAGCAGGGTGTAGGTGAGCGCCATCCCCTGCACATAGACGAAGGAGAGCAGGAAGGCGCGCCGGGTGGAGAGGTGCTGCCCCGCGCCCGCGATGATCCCGGTCAGGATGGGATACATGGGGAAGACACAGGGGGTGAAGGCGAGCCCGAGCCCGAGTGCGAAGAAGGCGGCGACGCTGAGCCAGAATCCCTGGCTGCCGAGGGCGGCGGCCAGCCTGTCTTGCTGGCTGGACGAGGCGGAAGCGGTGGCCGGTGCCGCAGCATCGGGCTTGGGCGCCAGCGGCTGCACCTGGACGACCTTGGTGGTCGGCGGGTAGCAGAGACCCTCGGTACAGCCCTGATAGCTCAGGGTGAGGCTGGCCCCCTGGCCGGCCTGGGTCAGGGTGACGGGGATCGACAGCTCCTGATAGTAGACCCGGCTCTTGCCGAAGAAGTCATCCTCATGCTCGGTGCCCGGAGGCAGGACGGGCTCGTCGAAGGCGAGATTCTCTCCCTTGACGCGTATGCTGTGGCGATAGAGGTAATAGTCGCCGGCGATGTGCAGGGTGAGCGTGATCCGGTCGCCCTGCTGCTCGCTCTCGAGGACGAAGGCCTCGTCCACTTTCAAAAACTTGGGCTGGGTTTGGGTCTCGATGCCGAGGCTGCTCAGCAGATCCTGGCCGCTCGTCTGGGCGTAAACCGGCAGGGTGCAGAACAGGCTCAGCAGGAGCAGCAGAGGGAAAAACAGGGGAAGGGGTCTCATGATGTCTCCTCTTTCAACCAGTCGAGGTAGGGTTGATGACCCTGGCTTGCCGGGAGCGCCAGGATCTCCGGGACCTCGTAGGGGTGATGGGTGAGGATGCACTGGCGCAGGGGCTCGAACAGGCTGGCCCGACTCTTGATGATGAGCTGGATTTCCCGCGCCCGCTCGGTTTTTCCCTGCCAGCGATAGACGGACGTGAGCCCGGGCAGTTGATTGATGCAGGCGGCGAGGCGCTGACTGAGCAGCTGCTCGCAGAGGAGGTCGGCACTGGCCTCGTCGGGGCAGGTGCAGAGCACCAGGATGGCGTCGGTCATGGGATGGACGGTCTCCGCAACGTGGGGCGTACTGGCCCTCTGGATCAGCCGTTACTATACCGGGCCGGGGGGCAAATAGCACCCGGGCTCCCGACCCGGAATAAGTCATGCGTCCGAGATAGACGCTGTGAAAAGGACAGGGCAGAATGAGCGGGCTTGTTCCCACACAACGTAAGGAAATGTATGACCCAACAGAATGAGCAGCAGAGAAACCGCATGTTGAGCCTGTTGCGCGAAGGCGAGCGACGCATGCTGGTGCAACTGGCCGGTCTGCTGCGTACCAGTGTCGACGAGATCAATGCGGAGCTGGAAAAAGAGGAGCTGTTGTCTGCGTTGGAGCAACCGATCACGGTGGAGTATCTCAACGGCGTGGTGCAGCACCATCTGTTCGAGCGTCTGCACAAGGGTGACATGGTCGCGGCCCAGCGCATGCTGAACCAGTATCAGAGCGACCTCGAAGCCATGCTGCAGCAGGAGGGCAAGCAGGACGACACGCCCCCGGAAGAGATCCAGGCCCAGGCCTGATCCCGACGAGGCAATCCTTCCTCCAGCACCATCATGCCCGTCGCATGATGGTGCCTCGTCTTGACTCGCCCTCTTTGCGTCGCTTACCCCGCTACTTTCTGTTGCACCATCGGGATGGGGAATACCTTGTCATAGCTCCAGTTGTAGACGAAGGCATAGACCAGGTAGAACAGCACGAAGCCCAGATCCAGCACCAGCGCCTCCAGCAGACCGATGTCGAGCCACCAGGACATCACCGGCAGGGCGACGACCAGCAGACCCCCCTCGAACCCCAGCGTGTGCAGTACCCGCTGCCACAGCGCCTTGTGGGTGTGGCCCTGATAGCGCAGCAGCAGCTTGTCCACCCCGATGTTGTAGACATAGTTCCAGACGGTGGCGACTACCGAGAAGAACAGGGCCAGCGGGCCCATGTGGTTGAGACCGACGCCGGTGACCCAGCTGGCCAGCGGGGCGGCGATGAGCAGGCCAATCAATTCGAAGCCGATGGCGTGGCGCAGGCGGTCACGGGTAGTACGCATGATGGTCTCTCTCGTCTGTGAAGATGAACTGCGGCAAATTTATCGCTAAAAACAGATGGGTTCACGTTGGTATCCATCGTTAAAATAGATACATCTATGCAGCCACTGGAGCGCCGGAGCAGACCATGACCCCTTCACTGGAACAATTCAGGGCCTTGCTGGCGACTGCCGAGACCGGCTCCTTCTCGGCGGCGGCACGCAGGCTGGGCAAGGCGCAGTCGGTGGTGAGCACCGCCATCGCCAATCTGGAGATCGATCTCGGTCTCGAGCTGTTCGATCGCCGCGGCCGCTACCCTGTGCTGACCGAGGCGGGGGCCCGCATTTGTCAGGAGGCGGGCGTGCTGCTGGCCCAGAGCGAGCGCCTGCAGGCCATCGCCGGCAAGCTGGCCAGCGGCATCGAGTCCCGCCTGACCCTGGCCATCGACGACGACTCCCACCTGCCCTGGCTCGGCTCCCTGCTGGAGGCGTTCGCCAGCCGCTATCCGACGGTGGAGCTGGAGCTGCTGTTTCCGCTGATGGAGGATGTGACCGAGCTGCTCAAGAGCGGCCGGGCCCAGCTCGGCATCAGCTACCAGAAGGCGGAGCCCGAGCGGGAGCTGGTCTCTCGCTCGCTGGGCGCCGTCGCCATGCCGCTGGTGGTCTCCCCGGATCACCCGCTGGCTCGCAAGGCGCCGCTGCGGGAGAGTGACCTGCAGGGGGCGCGCCAGCTGATGGTGACCGGGCGGCGGGAGGGAACGGAGCGCCACCGCTTTCGCCTCTCGGCCCAGGTGTGGTGGGTCGAGGGAGATCTCGGCATTCTGGAGCTGGTCAAACTGGGGTTGGGGTGGGCGGCGGTGCCCGAGTTTCTGCTGCACCGGCCGCTGGCACGGGGGGAGCTGGTGGTGCTCAAGCCGGACTTCATCGCCCAGGCCGAGCTGGAGCTGGAGTTGCAGTGGTATCGCGCCCGCCCGCTGGGGCAGGCGGGACGCTGGCTGAAGGAGGCCCTGCTGGCGCGGGTGCCTCCCCAGGGAGAACTTACTCGGTGAGCTCGTAGGGCAGGGGGTGCAGGGCCAGGCTGGAACCCTCCTCCTGCTTGAGGCGGAAGCGGGCGTCGGCTTCGGTGTCCTTGGGCAGCACGGCGGTGAGCCACACCTGGCCATCCTGCTGCCAGGCATTGATCACCAGGCCGCTGCGGCGCCAGTTGTCACCGAGCTGGATCTCCAGGGTGTCTCCGCTGGCGACGGGGCCGCTGGCCTGACCCGCCAGCACGAACAGGGCGCGGTTGTTGGCACCGCGATACTTGGCGCGGGCCACGATCTCCTGACCCATGTAGCAACCCTTGGTGAAGCTGATGCCGTCGAGCGCCTGCAGGTTCAGCATCTGGGGAATGTACTCCCCCTGGTGCACCGCCTCCAGATGGGGGATGCCCGCCTTGATCTCCAGCCCCCACCAGAGGGATTCCTGGCCGGCAGGCAGGCTCAGCGCCAGGGGCGCTTCACTGACCAGCAGCCAGCGATCCGCTTCCACCCGCACTGCCATGCCGCCCTCGACCAGGCCGGTCCCGGTCAGATCGAAGTGCTGGGCGATCCAGACATCCGTGCCCTGGCCGGCGACGCCGACCACAGTCCCCGTGTACTCGGCGATCTCGACCTTGGCAAACACCGCAAATTTCTTGAGCTCGGGCAGCTGGCGTGCCAGTACCGACGGTTTGGTCAGCATCAGCAGGCCGTCATCGAGGCAGAGCAGGCGAAAATCGCTCCACAGCTTGCCCTTGGGATCGCAGTGGCCGCCGAGGGTGCTCTGACCCGGCTGCAGGGCGTTGACGTCGCAGGTGACCTGGCCCTGCAGATACTTGGCGCGATCCGGGCCAGTGAGGAGGGTGATGGCCAGATCGGTCAGGGAAAACAGGGTCGGCTCGGCAGGAAGAAGGGGGGTCGGCAGGCTCACGATGGTCGTCCAGAGACAGAAAGTATGTGACTTGCATGGTAAAGACGTAAGGAATGTTTGTCAGCCGGAAAATCCAGCTGCTACCATTCACGGGTCTTTGTAAGGAGAGTTCCATGTTGACCCCAAGTGAGAAGTCCCGCCTGAAGTGGGCCTGCCGCCGCGGCATGCTCGAGCTGGATGTGATCTTTATGCCTTTCTTTGAACACGAGTTCGACGGCCTGAACGAGGAGCAGCAGCAGACCTTCATTCGCCTGCTGGAGTGCGAGGATCCCGAGCTGTTCCGCTGGTGCATGGGCCACGGCGTGCCGGAAGATCCCGCCTTTGCCACCATGATCCCGCTGATCCTCGAGCGCAACCAGGCCCGTCACGACCGCCTGCGCTGATCCCGCTCTCCTGACCCACGGCCGGACTCATCCCCATGGCCAGCCCGGTGTCCCCGATGCGGGTAGAGATACCCGTCATTGCCTCCCGCCAGCAGCGCCTGTTGCTGTGCATTCTGTTTCTGTTGCTGCTCTGGCCCACGGCCCACTTGATCCAGGGCTGGCAATGGGCGCTGTTTTTCCCCTGCTGGTTGCTGGGCCTCTGGTGCGCGTTGCGCCGAAGCCCGGCGGGTGAGCGACTCGTCTGGGATGGAGAGTGGCTGACGTGGCGGGGGGAGCGCCATCGGCTGGATCCCCGCAGCCGCATCCTGCCCGGGGCGCTGTGGCTGAGGCTGCGGCCCGAGAAGCCCGAGAAAGGAGCGGAACGCCAGCTCTGGCTCTTCTCCGATGCGCTCTCTCCCGAGCACTACCGTACCCTGGCTCGCGCCATTCATCTCGCCGTCCGTTAGGGGCGTCTCTCTATCCCTGCCACGTCCGGCCGCCCATAACAGATGACCCCGCCTGGGCGGGGTCATCTGGGGGGCAGGCGCCCGAGTCGAGCGCAACGGTCTTATTCCCGATCCGGCGTCAGCACGGTCGGCTTGGAGTCCGGCTGCATGTCCGGATAATCCAGGTTGTAGTGCAGACCGCGCGACTCCTTGCGCTCCAGGGCGCAGTTGACGATGAGCTCGGCCACCTGCAACAGGTTGCGCAGCTCCAGCAGGTTGTTGGAGACCCGGAAGTTGGCGTAGTACTCCTGCACCTCCTGCTTGAGCAGATCGATGCGGCGTTTGGCGCGGGCCAGGCGCTTGTTGGTACGCACTATCCCCACATAGTCCCACATCATCAGCCGCAGTTCGTGCCAGTTGTGCTGGATCACCACCTGCTCGTCCGAGTCGTCCACCTGGCTCTCGTCCCAGGCGGGCAGGCTGGGGGGCGCCACGCTGGTGGGCAGCTTGGCCAGGATATCGGCCCCCGCCTGGTGGGCATAGACCACGCATTCGAGCAGGGAGTTGGAGGCCATGCGGTTGGCGCCGTGCAGCCCGGTATAGGTCACCTCGCCGATGGCATAGAGGCCGGGGATGTCGGTCTGGCCGTTGTTGTCGATCATCACGCCGCCACAGGTGTAGTGGGCCGCCGGGACGATGGGCATCGCCTCCTTGGTGATGTCGATGCCGACCGCGAGGCAGCGCTCATGGATGGTCGGGAAGTGCTTGATGATGAAGTCGGCCGGCTTGTGGCTGATGTCCAGATACATGCAGTCGGCGCCTAGGCGCTTCATCTCGTGGTCGATGGCCCGCGCGACTATGTCCCGCGGCGCCAGTTCGGCCCGTTCGTCGAAGTCCGGCATGAAGCGGCTGCCGTCGGGGCGGCGCAGGTAGGCCCCCTCGCCGCGCAGGGCCTCGGTCAGCAGGAAGTTGGGGTCGTCCGGGTGGAACAGGCTGGTGGGGTGGAACTGGTTGAACTCCAGGTTCGCTACCCGGCAACCGGCGCGCCAGGCCATGGCGATGCCGTCCCCTGAGCTCACGTCCGGATTGGAGGTGTACTGATACACCTTGGAGGCGCCGCCGGTGGCCAGTGCCACGAAGCGGGCGCGCACTACCTCGACCTGCTCGGCGTTGCGGTTCCAGACATAGGCCCCCAGCACCTTGTTGCCCGGCAGACCCAGCTTGCGGGTGGTGATGAGATCGACCGCGTTGAAGCGCTCCATCAGGGTGATGTTGGGGTGGGCGCGAACCTGGTCGATCAGGGTAAGCTGCACCGCCTTGCCGGTGGCATCGGCCGCGTGGAAGATGCGGCGATGGCTGTGACCCCCTTCCCGGGTAAGGTGGTAGTGGGATTCCCCCTCGGCATCCTCTTCCTGATCGAAAGGGACCCCCTGCTGGATCAGCCACTGGATGGAATCGCGGGCGTTGCGGGCGGTGAACTCCACCACCGCCGGGTCGCACAACCCTGCCCCGGCGTTGAGCGTGTCGCTCACGTGGGATTCGATGCTGTCGGTCTCGTCGAACACGGCAGCGATGCCTCCTTGCGCATAGAGAGTGGCCCCCTCACTGATGGGCCCCTTGCTCAGAACCAGGACTTTGGCCTGGTCTGCCAATCGCAATGCGAGGGACAGACCGGCGGCACCGCTGCCAATGATCAGCACGTCGCAAAGGTATTCAACACTTGCTTTCATAAGTATCATTGGCCTGGATTAAGAACTGGCCCCATGGTAGCCCAAGGGGGGGCAGTGATGCAGCCCGCATCACATTTTTTTCAATGCAAGCGAACTTTCTCTGATTCCTCCTGTCTGAACTTGTGCGCTAAGAAGGGGCCGGAAAAGAAGAACGATAACCTGATGGGGGTTTTACGGCTCTGATGAGCGACCAGAATCTACTGGACGAACAGCTGGTTGAACGGGTCCAGCGTGGCGATAAAAATGCATTCAACCTGTTGGTACGCAAATACCAGCACAAGGTGGTCAACCTGGTGGCCAGGTATGTCAACAATCCGGGCGATGTACCGGATGTGGCGCAAGAGGCTTTCATCAAGGCTTATCGCGCATTGCCGACATTCCGTGGCGAGAGCGCGTTTTACACCTGGTTGTACCGGATCGCCGTCAACACGGCCAAAAATTACCTGACTTCACAGGGGCGCAGACCGCCCAGCAGTGATGTCGAAGCGGACGAGGCTGAATTTTATGGTGGTGGTGAAGCCCTGCAAGAGGTGGCCACCCCGGAAAACCTGGCGCTGACCGACGAGATCAAGCGCACCGTGTTTACCGCCATAGAAGCCCTGCCGGAAGATTTGAGAACGGCGATCACCCTTCGTGAAATGGAAGGGCTGAGCTACGAGGAGATTGCGGAGATCATGGATTGCCCTGTGGGTACGGTGAGATCCCGCATCTTCCGGGCGAGGGAAGCAATAGATAAAAGGTTGCAACCTCTGATCGAGCATTAACTGGGGAAAGACAGGCAAACTTATGGCAAATAAAGAGCAACTTTCAGCCCTGATGGATGGTGACCTCAGCGAAATGGAGGTTCTGAAGGAGCTGGGAACGGATCCCGCCCTGCAAGAAACCTGGTCGCGTTACCATCTGATCGGTGATGCCATGCGGGGAGACCTGCCGGTCAATCTGCAACTGGACCTCAGCGACAGCATCATGCTGGCGCTGGAAGACGAACCGGTCATCCTGGCGCCCAAGCCGGCACAATCCGAAGCTCCTGAGGTGAAGACTCCCGGCAAGGTGGTTCCTCTGGTGCGCCGGTTTGGCCAGCAGATGGGGCAGTATGCCATTGCCGCCTCCGTGGCTGCTGCCGTCATCTTCGGCGTGCAGCAGTATCAGGGCAAGGATGGCGTGCCGACCAACCCCGTGCTCAACACTATACCCGTGGGGGGGAGCGCCACGCCGGTGAGCGTGCACTATCCCCAGGAAGGCAACAGGGCAAGTGTGCGCCAGCAAGGCTTGAGCGAGCAGCAGATGCAGGAGCAGCGCGAGCGGATCAATGCCTTCCTGCGAGATCACCAGCTGCAACAACGTCTGCTGCAAGACAAGCAGATTCAGGAATAACGGATTTTTAGGGATCAGATCGTGCGCCAGTCCAGTTTCATCCTGCTGGCCTCTCTCCTGTTCACTTGTGCCAAGGCCTCGGCCGACGATCTGTCGGCCGAGGCCTTGTTGCAGCAGATGCAGAGTGCCGTTTCGCAACAGAATTTCGAATTGTCCATGGTCAAGGCCCGGCAGGGACGGCTCGAGCCGATCCGTTTCAGCCACGGGGTGATCGATGGCAAGGAAGTGGCCCATCTGAGTTATCTCGATGGCAAGGCGGTGGAGTACTTGCAGCGCCAGAACGAATACACCTTCTTCGAGAACAGCCATGATCCCTACACTCTCAAGGGGGCGCGTTTTCCCGGCGTTTGGTCGAGCCTGGTGAGGATGCCGCTGTCCCGGGTGCTGGAGAGCTATGACCCCGTACTGGCGGGGCGCAGCCGGGTGGCCGGCCTGGTGGCTCAGGTGGTGAGGCTGGTGCCCAAGGAGGCGGACAAATACGGTTTCGTGCTCTGGGTCGACGAGCAGAGCCACCTCCTGCTGCGGGTGGACATGGTGGATCGGGAAGGCAACCTGGTGGAACAGGTGCTTGGGGTGGATCTGGACAGGCAGCCGGCACCGGCGCCCTGGCTGGTCACCCTGGCGCGCAGCAAGTTGCCCGATGCGCTGGCGCTGGAAGATGCCTACCCCGCTCCCCAGCAGGCCCTCAACTGGCATCTGACCTGGCTGCCGGGTGGTTTCAAGGTGCTCTCCCAGGACAGGCACCAGCTGGTCAGTACCAGCCTGCCGGTGGATTACATGATGCTCTCCGACGGTCTGGTGGATCTCTCCATCTATGTGGCCCGTGTCGACCCCAAGCAGGCGGTGCGCCAGCAGCTGATCCGCCAGGGTGCGACCTCCCTCGTGAGCTATGTCAACGAGGTCGGTGTGGAGATCACCGTGGTAGGGGAGGTGCCTGCCGAGACCGCCAAGCGCATTGCCGAGTCGGTGCAGCCCCTGGCTCGCAACGAGGCGGTGCAGTGAGGCGTACGAAGGCACTTGCCGAACCGGGGCGCGCGTGATGAGATCGGGTCATCCCCTTGCCACCCCTCTGGAGCTGTCCGGTGAGTAACATGAGTGAAGAGCTGGCCACCGTGGTGGCCATCGAAGGCACCTATGCCTGGGTGGAGTGCGAGCGGCGCTCCGCCTGCAGCGGATGCCATCAACAGTCCAACTGCGGTACCGGCACCGTCGCCAAGGCCTTTCCGATGAAGCCCCAGCGGCTGCGGGTTCCCCTCGCCGGCGAGGTGGCGGTGGGCCAGCAGGTCCGGCTCGGCATTCCCCAGGCGAGCATATTGCGTGGGGCCGCTCTGGTCTATGTGCTGCCGCTCTTCTGCCTGCTGCTGGGCGCCCTGCTCGGCCAGCTCTGGCTGGCTCCGCTCTTGTCGGCGGGAGAGGGTGTCACCATTCTCAGCTGCCTGCTGGGCGGCGCCATCGGATTTTTGCTGGTTCGTTACTTTTCTGACCGGCTCGAGCAGGGTGAATATGGTCCCCGCATGCTCGGGGTGGTGCTCGATACCCGTCATCTCTCCTGAGGGGCAGGGTCTGGCGGATGCCATCGTGGTGTCCAAGGCCTCGCCAGACAAGGCGCTATTTCAGGGGCCCGCCGACTAAAGATTGGCCGTCGACCGGGTTATCCAGTAAAATCCTGCCCTCATATCCGACCCTAACTTAATTTTGAGTGATTCTTGCTCGATGAAACACATTCGTAACTTTTCGATTATTGCGCACATCGACCACGGTAAGTCGACCCTGTCGGACCGTCTGATCCAGACTTGCGGCGGCCTGTCCGATCGCGAGATGCAGGCCCAGGTGCTGGACTCCATGGATCTGGAGCGCGAGCGCGGCATTACCATCAAGGCACAGAGTGTGACCCTGAACTACCAGGCACAAGACGGTAACACCTATCAGCTGAACTTTATCGACACCCCGGGCCACGTGGATTTCTCCTACGAGGTTTCTCGCTCCCTGGCTGCCTGTGAAGGGGCACTGCTGGTGGTGGATGCCGGTCAGGGGGTTGAGGCACAGACTCTGGCCAACTGCTACACCGCCATGGAAATGGATCTGGAAGTGGTGCCGGTACTGAACAAGATCGACCTGCCGGCCGCCGAGCCGGAGCGGGTTGCCGAAGAGATCGAGGACATCGTCGGCATCGATGCGGTAGACGCGGTGCGCTGCTCCGCCAAGACCGGCCTGGGCGTCGATCTGGTGCTGGAAGAGATCGTGGCCAAGATCCCGTCGCCGGAAGGTGATCCGGATGCGCCCCTGCAGGCGCTGATCATCGACTCCTGGTTCGACTCCTACCTGGGGGTCGTGTCGCTCGTGCGGATCAAGAACGGTTCCCTGAAGAAGAACGACAAGATCAAGGTGATGAGCACCGGTCAGGTGTGGGGTGTGGATCGCATCGGTATCTTCACGCCCAAGCAGGTGGACACCGACGGCCTGGGTTGTGGCGAGGTAGGTTGGGTCGTCTGCGGGATCAAGGACATCCACGGCGCGCCTGTGGGGGATACCCTGACCCTGGCCAAGCACGGTGCCGAGAAGGCGCTGGCGGGCTTCAAGAAGGTGAAGCCTCAGGTCTATGCGGGCCTGTTCCCCATTTCCAGCGATGACTACGAGTCCTTCCGCGATGCGCTGGAGAAGCTCTCCCTCAACGATGCCTCCCTGTTCTACGAACCGGAGAGCTCCACTGCGCTGGGCTTCGGCTTCCGCTGCGGCTTCCTCGGGATGCTGCACATGGAGATCATCCAGGAGCGTCTGGAGCGTGAATACGATCTGGATCTCATCACCACGGCGCCGACCGTGGTCTACGAGATCGAGCTGAATGATGGCTCCACCATCCACATCGACAGCCCGGCCCAGATGCCCGCCATCAACAACATCAAGGAGATGCGCGAGCCCATTGCCGAGTGTCACATCCTGCTGCCACAGGAGTACATGGGCAACGTCATCACCCTGTGTATCGAGAAGCGTGGCGTGCAGACCAACATGGTCTACCACGGCAAGCAGGTGGCGCTGACCTACGAGATCCCGATGGCGGAAGTGGTGCTCGACTTCTTCGACCGCCTCAAGTCCACCAGCCGCGGCTACGCCTCCCTGGACTACGGCTTCAAGCGCTTCGAAACCTCCGACATGGTCCGTCTGGACATCATGATCAACGGTGAGCGGGTCGACGCCCTGGCCATCATCACCCACAAGGAGAACGCCCAGTATCGCGGTCGCCAGGTGGTGGAGAAGATGCGCGAGCTGATCCCGCGCCAGATGTTCGACATTGCCATCCAGGCGGCCATCGGCAACCAGATCATCGCCCGCAGCACCGTCAAGGCCCTGCGCAAGGACGTGACTGCCAAGTGCTACGGTGGTGACGTGAGCCGGAAGAAGAAGCTGCTGAACAAGCAGAAAGAAGGCAAGAAGCGGATGAAGTCCCTGGGCCGTGTCGACGTGCCGCAAGAGGCCTTCCTCGCTATCCTCCACGTCGGAAAGGACTAATCGATGGCAAGCACCTTTTCCCTGATCCTTGTCGTCGTCACCCTGCTGACCGGCATCATCTGGACCGTCGACAAGCTGGTCTGGTCCAAGCAGCGGGCGGCCAAGATCGCGGCCGCCCGTGCCAATGCCGGCCCGGACGTGGACGAGAAGACTCTGGCCAAGGTGGCCCCCATGCCGGTCTGGATCGAACAGACCGGCGGGGTCTTCCCGGTGATCGCGCTGGTGCTGATCCTGCGCTCCTTCATCTTCGAGCCGTTCCAGATCCCGTCGGGCTCCATGATGCCCACCCTGCTGGTGGGCGATTTCATCCTGGTGGAGAAGTTTGCGTATGGCCTCAAGGACCCGGTGACCAACACCAAGTTCCTCGAGACCGGCGAGCCGAAGCGCGGTGATGTCGTGGTCTTCAAGTATCCGCTGGATACCCGGGTGGACTACATCAAGCGGGTGGTCGGTATGCCTGGCGATCGGGTCATCTATCGCAACAAGGAGCTGATGATCCGGCCCAAGTGCGACGAGCAGGAAGGGAAAACGTGCCCCGGCTTCCAGAAGCTGGGCATCAAGTTCGAGCAGCGCGGCGAGTTCAGCCAGATGGGGATCCCGCTGGATCGCTACACCGAACAGCTGGGCGACGTCTCCCACGAGACCCTGCGCAACCCGCTGATGCCGGACCTGGTGGATCGCTACTATCGCCAGCCCGGCACCTATCCTGATGAGTGGGTGGTGCCGGAAGGCCACTACTTCGTGATGGGCGACAACCGCGACAACAGCACCGACAGTCGTTTCTGGGGCTTCGTGCCCGAGCAGAACCTGGTGGGCAAGGCGGTTGCCATCTGGATCAGTTTCGAATTTGAGCGCGAGGAAGGTTCCAGCTTGCCCAGCTGGGTGCCGACCGGCGTGCGCTTCAACCGCATTGGCGGAATACAGTAAATGAATATCAAGATGAACAGACTGCAGTCCCGTCTCGGGCATGTCTTTCAGGAAGCCGAGCTGCTGACCCGGGCACTGACCCATCGCAGCGCCGGTTCCCGGCACAACGAGCGCCTGGAATTCCTGGGCGACTCCATCCTGAGCCTGGTGATTGCCGACGACCTCTTCCACCGCTTCCCGCAGGCGGCGGAAGGGGATCTCAGCCGGATGCGCGCCACCCTGGTGCGCGAGAAGACCCTGGCCGAACTGGGCCGGGAGTTCGACCTCGGGGATCACCTGATCCTGGGGCCGGGTGAGCTCAAGAGCGGTGGCTTTCGCCGCGAGTCGATCCTGGCCGACACGGTCGAGGCGGTGATCGGCGCCATCTATCTGGATACCGATCTGGAGCGGGTGCGCAGCCTCCTGCTCGGCTGGTACGCCAGCCGCCTGGAAGAGATCAAGCCCGGCATCGAGCAGAAGGATCCCAAGACCCGGCTGCAGGAGATCCTGCAGGGCAGCCGCCGGTCCCTGCCGACCTATACCGTGACCAACGTCAAGGGCGAGGCCCACAACCAGGAGTTCACCGTGCAGTGCGAGGTGGACGGTCTGGATGGTCCCCTGGTCGGGGTCGGCACCAGCCGTCGCAAGGCCGAACAGGCCGCGGCGCAGCAAGCATTGGAAAGGCTGTCATGACTGCTATGAATGCAAGAGGCCGCGGTCTTTCGACACAACCAGCATTGGAAAGATTGTCATGACGGATACAGATAGCACCTACTGCGGCTTTGTCGCCATCGTGGGCCGCCCCAACGTGGGCAAGTCCACCCTGCTCAACAAGCTGCTTGGCCAGAAGGTCAGCATCACCTCGAAGAAACCCCAGACCACCCGTCACCGGATCCTGGGGATCGACACCGAGGAGAACTACCAGACCATCTATGTGGATACCCCGGGTCTGCACATCGAGGAGAAGCGGGCCATCAACCGCCTGATGAACCGCGCCGCCACCAGTTCTCTGGGGGACGTGGCCATGGTGGTGTTCGTGGTCGACGGCACCCACTGGACCAAGGACGACGAGATGGTGCTCGGCAAGTTGCGCCACCTCAAGTGCCCCGTGGTACTGGCGGTCAACAAGATCGACAACGTGAAGGAGAAGGAAGACCTGCTCCCCCACCTCGAGTGGCTGGGTCAGCAGATGGCCTTCTCCCATATCCTGCCCATCAGTGCCGAAAAGGGCACCAACGTGGAGAAGATCCGCGAGTGGGCCAAGGATCTGCTGCCGGAAAACGTGCACTTCTTCCCGGAAGACTACGTGACCGACCGATCCTCCCGCTTCATGGCCTCCGAGATCATCCGCGAGAAGCTGATGCGCTTCACCGGCGAGGAGCTGCCCTACTCGGTGACGGTGGAGATCGAGCGCTTCAAGGTCGAGGAGACTGGTCTCTACCACATCCACGGCCTCATTCTGGTGGAGCGTGAAGGCCAGAAGAAGATGGTCATCGGCAATAAGGGCGAGAAGATCAAGACCATAGGCACAGAGGCTCGCATCGACATGGAACGGCTGTTCCAGAACAAGGTGCACCTGGAGCTCTGGGTCAAGGTCAAGTCCGGTTGGGCCGACGATGAGCGCGCCCTGCGCAGCCTCGGGTATGGTGATGACTGATTGCTGACTCCGGCTTTCGTCATCCACAGTCGGCCCTATCGGGAGACCAGCCAGCTGGTCGAGGTCTTCACCCAGGATAGTGGCCGATTTACCCTGGTGGCTCGCGGTTCCCGCGGGCCACGCTCCTCTCTGAAGGGGCTGCTGCAACCCTTCACCCTGCTGACCATCGCCTGGCGTGGCAAGGGAGATCTCAAGAACCTCACCCAGGTGGAGTGCCCGGATCACTCCCTGCGCCTCGGCGGCGATCGCCTCTTCTACGGCCTCTATCTCAACGAGCTGGTCTACTACCTGCTGGAAGCCCACACCCCCTTCCCCGAGGTATTCGACGCCTATGCCCGCGCCATCATGGCGCTGGCGGATGGCGAAACCCCGGAGCTGCCCCTGCGCCGCTTCGAGTTCCTGCTGCTGCAGGCGCTGGGCTATGCGGTGGACTTCGAATACGCCGCCGACGACGACTCGCCCATCGACCCGACCCTGCTCTACGGCTTCGAGCGGGAGCTCGGCTTTGTCGCTTGCGAGCGGGCGCCGGATCCCCGTACCCTGTTCCTCGGCGCCCACCTGCTGGCCTTTGCCGAGGGGCGCTTCGACACCCCCCCCTTGCTGCAGGCGGCCAAGCGCTTCAGTCGCCTCGCGCTGCAGCCTTATCTGGGCAAGCGGCAGTTGAAGAGCCGGGAGCTGTTTTTAAAACGAAAAGCCATGCAAGGCTGACATACGGATATCGAGGCTGGCGCCAGGGCGGCAGCTGCACAGTTAACAGAGAGCATTTTCAAGGAGTTAAGTAATGAGCGAGATCTACCTGGGTGTGAACATCGACCATATCGCCACCCTGCGCAACGCCCGCGGCACCCAGTATCCTGATCCGGTACAGGCCGCCTTCGTGGCCGAGCAGGCCGGCGCCGATGGCATCACGGTGCACTTGCGGGAAGATCGCCGCCATATCACCGACCGGGACGTGGAGATCCTGCGCCAGACCATCCAGACCAGGATGAACCTGGAGATGGCGGTGACCGAGGAGATGATCGGCATCGCTTGCCGTATCAAGCCCCAGTTCGTCTGCCTGGTGCCGGAGAAGCGCACCGAGGTGACCACAGAGGGTGGCCTGGACGTGGCCGGCCAGCTGGACAAGGTGACCGATGCGGTGACTCGCCTCGCCGCCGTCGGCGCCCAGGTGTCGCTCTTCATCGATGCCGACCCCATCCAGATCGATGCGGCCGCCGAGAGCGGTGCCCCCTTCATCGAGATCCACACCGGTCGCTACGCCGACGCCACCACGGATGCGGAGCGCAACGCCGAGTTCAAACGCATCGCCGCCGGTGCCTCCTATGCCGCCGGCAAGGGCTTGAAGGTCAATGCCGGCCACGGCCTGCACTACCACAACGTCAAGGCCATCGCCGCCATTCCCGAGCTCTATGAGCTCAACATCGGCCACGCCATTATCGGCCGCGCCGCTTTCGACGGTCTGGCCAAGGCGGTCAGCGATATGCGCGCGCTGATGCAGGAAGCCCGTCAGGGGATCTGATGTCAGCAGCTTGCTGATGACAACCCACGAGGGACGCCGCGGCGTCCCTCGTCGTTTTTGGGGTACCTAGTCTGGGCAGCGAGGCCCAACCTGGGTGGTTGAAAGAGGGTCGGTATCCGGCATCCGCCACTCTGTGAAGGGTGCGGGTCTCAGCCTATTGCTCGGGAAAGTAGCGCTCCAGCAAGGCCATCAGAATGGCTTGGCACTCGGCATCCGGCTCGCCGCTGACCTGGGCCGGGCGGAAGTGGAGCTGGAAGGCGCGCATCACGGCGCGGCTTTGCGCATCCCACTCACCGCTCGGTGCAATGCCATAGCCGTAGCGGGCGAGCTGCTGCTGCCAGACGAGGAGCGGCCAGGCCGGGAGCCCTTGCTGGCGCAGGGCCGCTACCCTGGCCTCGTCGGGCCAGGCGCCGACCCCGTAGCGCAGGGCCAGCTCGCGCCAGGGGAAGCGGGGGCCGGGATCCTGCTTGCGCTCGGGGGCGACGTCGCTGTGGCCCAGCACCTGGGTGTGCGGTATGTCATAGCGCTCGACCAGCTCTCGGGCGAGGGCGCCGAGGGCGGCGATCTGGGCTTCCGTGTAGGGTTGCCAGCGTCTCAGGTGGGCGGGCAGGGCCGCTTCTTTCTCGTCATACCCGAGATTCACTATCTCGATGCCCAGCGAACTGGCGTTGAGCCCGGCATATTGGTGCCAGCGGCTGCGGCCTGCGTGCCAGGCGCGCTGGTCGTCGGGTACCAGCTGGTAGACCGGGAGTGGTCGCTCATCGGTGTCGCGGGGGATCAGGTAGTGGGCGCTTACCTTGTGCTCTGACTCGGTCAGCAGGCGAAGGGAGCGAGCGTCATCCTCATCCGTGTAGTGCAGGATCAGGAAGGCGATGCGCTCGTTCTGGTTGGCGCTCTGATGGTGGGAGGAGAGACGATAGGCGTCGGGCTGGCAGGCGCCGAGCAGCAGGAGGAGGCAGAGTGACCAGAGCCAGCGCGCGCCACCGCTCCCCCGGAAACGGGGGAACAGGGGGCTGCGACGCCGGCTCATGGCTCAGCCTCGCACCTTGCCAGGAGCGGTGATCACGGCTCGGACCTGTACTTGGCGGTGAGGCCGATGAGGAAGTTGCGCAGGATCTGATCCCCGCAATCCTGGTAGTGCTTGTGATCCCGTGAGCGGAACAGGGCGCTCAGCTCGGACTTGGAGAGGTTGAAGTTCGCGAGCTTGAGGGTGCCCAGCATGTCTTCTTCCTTGTAGTTGAGGCCGATGCGCAGCTTGCGCAGGATCAGGTTGTTGTTGATCCGGTTCGGGATCACCTGAGGCGGCGCATCCTCACGCACGCCGCGGCGCAGGGCGATGAAGCCGTCGAGGAACTGGCTCAGGGCCGAGTCCGGACAGGCGGCGTAGCCCGGATCCTGTGCCTCGCCCTCTGCGGCCTCCTTCATCAGCCAGCCGTGCAGCTGGGCGTGGGTGACGGCCAGGTTGCCCTTGGCAAACATCTCGACCATCTGGTCGTTGCTGATAGTAAGGGCATAGCGCAGGCGGCGCAGAATATCGTTGTTGGTCATGTTGACTCCTGTAGAAACGGCGCCGATGTTACCACCAGCTGGCTGCGCCGTCAGAAAAAGCGCCTTAGTCGGTCAGGGCCAGGTAGCGGGGGGCCTCCTGCCTCACCTGTTCCAGGGCGTCCTGCAGCTCCAGCAATTCGGGCTCCAGATCGCTGACGGCGACCCCGTCACGCAGCTGCTGCTCGAGCTGGGAGAGCAGGCGCTGCAGGCCCGGCACCCCGGAGTAGGCGCAGCCGCCGTTGAGGCGATGGATCTGGGCCAGTACTTCGGCGTCATCGGCGCCCCCCTCCAGAGCGGCCTCCAGGAGGGGATCCACCTCGTCGAAGCTGGCGAGCAGCATGGTCAGCATCTCCCTGGCCAGTGCCGGCTTGCCGGCGGCCTGGCGCACGGCGAGGGCCCAGTCTATCTGCTGTACGCCGTGATTCTGGTGACGCCGGTGGGCGAAGTCGGTGATGAGCTGTGCCAGCATCCCCTCGTCGATGGGTTTGGCGAGGTAGTCGTCCATCCCCTGGCGGATCAGCCGCTCCCGCTCGCCGGGAATGGCGTGGGCGGTGACAGCCACTATGGGGGTCTCGGTATTGAGGGAGTGATGGCGGATAGCCTGGGTGGCGCTGATGCCATCCATGATAGGCATCTGGATATCCATGAAGATGATGTCGAACGCCTGACTCTGGGCCAGGTTGACCGCCTCCTTGCCGTTCTTGCACACCACCACCTCGGTCACCATCTCCTTGAGCATGGCGGCGATGAGCTTGAGGTTGGCGGCGTTGTCATCCACCGCCAGCACCCTGACGGCCTGCACCGCCATCGTCTGTTCGTGGCGTGGCGACGAGGCGTGCAGGGTCGTGTTCCTGGCCGCGTCGGGGGAGAGCAGGGCATCCAGCAGCTTGCGGTGGTTGATGGGTTTGGAGAGGCAGTGAGAGGCACCGTGGGCCAGCATGGCGTCATAGAGGGCAGGCTCGTGGCTGCTGAGCATCACTATGGTGTTCTGTTGCCCGTCGAGGCCGTCGAGGCGGGCAATCACCTGCTGCGGGCTCTGCAGGGTGCTGCTGCCGATGAGCACCATGTCCTGGCTGCCCATCTGCGGCCACTCCTCGTCCACAGTCAGGGAGTGCACGTCCAGTTGCCACTCCGCCAGCAGGGCGAGCAGGGAGGCGTGGGTGAAGGGATCCGGCTCCAGCAGCCAGACCCGCTTGCTCTGGATGCGATCCAGCGGGAGCGGCTCGCCCTGGGGCAGGGGGGAGACATCCAGCTCCAGGTTGAAGGAGAAGACGGAGCCCTTGCCAAGCTCGGACTCGAACCGTATCTGGCCCCCCATCTGCTGCACCAGCTTCTGGGTGATGACGAGCCCAAGCCCGGTGCCGCCGTAGCGGCGGGAGATGGAGGAGTCGGCCTGGTTGAAGGCCTGGAACAGCTGGCGCTGCTGCTCCTCGGAGATGCCGATGCCGGTGTCGCGGATGAGGACCCGCAGGCGCACCTTGCTGCCGTTGGGGGCCCCCGTCTGCTCGACGCGCACATCCACGTTGCCGCGCTCGGTGAACTTGATGGCGTTGCCGGTGAGGTTGGTGAGCACCTGCTGCAGGCGCATGGGGTCACCGGTGAGGTAGTCCGGCACGGCGGCATCCACCTGCAGGGAGAGCTCCAGCTGCTTGTCGTGGGCGCTGGGGCCGAGCAGGTGCATGGTCTCGTTGAGGGTGTCGCGCAGGCTGAAGGGGATGTGCTCGAGCTGCAGCTTGCCCGCCTCCAGCTTCGAGAAGTCGAGGATGTCGTTGATGATGCCGAGGAGGTTGCGCGCCGACTTTTCTATGGTCTGCATGTAGTCGGTCTGGCTCGGGGTCAGGCTGGTCTTGAGCAGCTGACGGGTGAAGCCGATGACGCCGTTGAGGGGGGTGCGCAGCTCGTGGGACATGTTGGCGAGGAACTCGGACTTGACCCTGGCTGCCTCCTGCGCCCGCTTCTTCGCCATGTCGAGCTCGACGTTCTGGATCTCGATCTGCTCGAGCGTCTCCCGCAGATCCGAGGTGGCCTGATCGATGTTCTGCTGCATCTCCTCGTGGTATTCCGACAACGCCTTGGCCATGGCGTTGATGCCGTTTTTGAGCATGTCCAGCTCGCCGGTGAGTTGACCGCTGACCCGGGTGTCGAGTCGCCCCTCCCGGATTCGGTGCACCGCCTGCACCATGTCGGTGATGGGTTGGGTCACGCTTTTGACCAGACGGAAGCCGAACAGGGCGCTGATGGCCAGCCCGATGAGCACGATGATGACCGCGAAGAAGGCATCCCGGTATTGCAGGACGATGGCCCTGTCCGTGGCGAGCTGCATGGAGATGTAGCCGATGACCGGCGGTTCCAGGTCGCTCGGCAGGGGGAAGCCGTCCAGGCTGGTCTCGGCCTGGATGGGGGTGCGCAAGATGATGTCATCGCCATTGAAGGAGACGCTCGTCAGGGCCGGGATGGTGCTGCCGTCGGGCAGGCGCAGCTGGCTGAAATCCCGGTGGTAATTGGAGGTGACGAACAGCTGGTTGTCCTGGGTGAAGACGGCGATGGACTTGATGAAGGGCGAGTTCTTGCGATGGGTGAGGCCGATCAGTCGCTTAAGGGACTCGCGGCTGTGCTGGGTCATGCCATATTCGCTGGCAATCGCCAGCGGTTCTATGATGTTGATGCCCTGATCGATCAGGTTGTTTTCCAGCTGATGGTAGCGATGGAAGGTGAAATAGCCGGCGATCAGGCCGCCGATGATCAGGGTCGGCAGAATGGTAAAGGCCAGCACCCGGGCTCTGAGGCCGTACTTGGTCATGCTGATAAACCGTTGGCAAGGATGATGAAGGCGGGCGCGCCCATGGCATGCCGGCAGAAGGAGAGGGCAGGCAGGGCGGTGGAGGTCGCCGCTCGGAATGTCAGGCCATATCCGGTCATATCAGTGAGCCACTTCTGGTCAGAATGGGCGATGGGGCGGACGCCGCAGCGCGGGCCTTCAGGCCGTATTTGGTCATACGATTATTCTTGTGGGACAATGGTCTGCCGCAGATTCCACAATCATGACATAGCCACCTATAGGCACCAAGTTTTATGGCCCAGTTTTTCAAGCCCGAAAAGAAATCCACCCAGCCCCAACGTATTGAATTTACGATAGACAGTCTGGATCACCACTGTGTCGGTGTCGGCCGTCATCAGGGCAAGGCGATCTTCGTCGAAGGGGCGCTTCCCGGCGAGGCCATCAAGGCCCGCATCATCGATGACAAGAAGTATTATGCCCATGGCGCCCTACAACAGGTGGTGACCCCGGCGGCCAATCGCATCGCCCCCTTCTGCGGCCACTATCGCGAGTGCGGCGGGTGCAGCGCCCAGCACCTGGGGGAGGCGGATCAGCAGGCGGCCAAGGAGGCCGGGCTGGTCAGCCTGTTCGAGCGCCTCGGCAATATTCAGGCGCCGGCGCTGGAGCCCGTGCTGAGAGGGGAGTCCCGCGCCTACCGCCGGGTTTGCCGTTTGGCCATCAAGTTTGACAAGAACGGCCGCTGCACCCGGGTGGGCTTTCGCCGTCGTCAGTCCAACGATCTGGTGGAGATCGCCGGCTGCCCCGTGCTGGCCGAGCCGCTCTCGGCCCTCATCGCGCCGCTGCGCGAGTGTCTCAATCGCCTCAAGAGCCAGCGCGAGCTGGGTCATGCGGAACTCATTCAGGCAGAGCAGGGCATCATGATGCTGCTGCGCCACACCGGCCGCCCGAACGAGGCAGATCGCGCCCTGTTGAACGCATTCGCGCAAGAGCAGGGGATCGACCTCTATCTGCAGGCGGCGGACGATCGCATCGAGCCCCTGCATCAGCAATTTCAACCGAGCTACTCCCTCGATGGCCTGTCTCTTGCATTTGCCCCCGGTGACTTCATCCAGGTCAATGGCCCCATCAACCAGCGCATGGTCGATCAGGCGCTGGCGTGGCTGGGCGCTACCGGTGATGACAAGGTGCTGGATCTCTTCTGCGGCATCGGCAATTTCACCCTGCCGCTGGCTCGTCAGGCCCGCGAAGTGGTCGGGGTCGAAGGGGAGCTTGCCATGGTGGAGCGTGCCACGGAGAACGCCAGGCGCAACGGCATCGACAACGCCCGCTTCTACAAGGCGGACTTGAGCGGTGACATCGTCGGCATGTCCTGGGCCCGTGAGGGATTTGACCTGGTGCTGCTGGATCCGGCGAGGCCCGGCGCCCTCGAGGTGATGAGCCACGTGGTGGCACTTTCGCCCAAACGGGTGGTCTATGTTTCCTGTAACCCGGTCACCCTGGCCCGTGACAGCAAGGTGCTGGTGCAGGGGGGCTACCAGCTGACCCGGCTGGGGATGCTGGACATGTTCCCACACACCGGTCACCTGGAATCCATGGCACTGTTTGAACGGGGTTGAACGGCCCGCCCTTCGGGAGAAACGACAGAGGCGGTTGCATCGGTTTTCCGATGGCGGCAGTGCTGTCTGAGCAGGAGTGATTAGGGTAATCTAGAGCGTCGAAAATGGATCGGATGTGGGGGAGAGCCCTGTTGTCTTGCACGGCAGCATGCCTTGAAAACTCTCTTCTCCATCCCCATTTGAGGCAGTCATCAGTTGATGAGGGGAAGGGGAAGCATCGGCTTTCGACCCCACACTTTTAAGGATTGATACCATGGTTGCGGTGCGCGATATTCATTTGAAAGACAATTTCACTCTGGATGAGTGGGTCAGTTCCCTCTCCTTAAGTGAAAATGACAAGAATCAGCTGCGAACCGTCTACCAGTACTGTCTGACGCTCGGCGACGAGGCCCTCACCAACCGCCTGCTGGTGCGCGGCGTCGAGATGGTGGGCATCCTGCTGATGCTCAGCATGGATCTCGCTACCCTCAAGGCGGCCATCCTCTACCCCTTCGTCGAAGCGGGCCTCATCAGCCAGGAGAAGGTGAGCGAGGACTTCGGCACCAAGATCGCCAAGCTGGTGGAAGGGGTGCTGGAGATGGAGGCCATCCGCTCCCTGCAGACCCTGCACCGCAGCGAGACTTCCCCGGAGCAGGTGGACAACGTGCGCCGCATGCTGCTCGCCATGGTGGAAGACGTGCGCGCCGTGGTGATCAAGCTGGCGGAGCGGATCGCCTGCCTGCGCGAAGCGAAGAAGGCAGATGAAGAGACCCGGGTGCTGATGGCCCAGGAGATCACCAACATCTATGCGCCGCTCGCCAACCGCCTCGGCATCGGTCAACTCAAGTGGGAGCTGGAGGATCTTGCCTTCCGCTACCTGCACCCGGATACCTACAAGCAGATCGCCAAGCAACTCGACGAGAAACGCCTCGATCGGGAGCGCTACATCCGCGAGTTCGTGCAAACCCTGCGAGATGCCCTGGCAGAGGCCGGGGTCGAGGCCGAGGTCTACGGCCGGCCGAAACACATCTACAGCATCTGGCGCAAGATGCAGAAGAAGCATCTCGAGTTCAACGAGCTGTTCGACGTGCGCGCGGTGCGGGTGATCACCAAGCGGCTGCAGGATTGCTACGCGGCGCTCGGCATAGTCCACACCCACTTCCACCACATTCCCCGCGAGTTCGACGACTATGTCGCCAACCCCAAACCCAACGGCTACCAGTCCATCCACACAGTCGTGGTGGGGGAAGAGGGCAAGACGGTGGAGATCCAGATCCGCACCGAGCAGATGCATCAGGATGCGGAGCTCGGTGTCGCTGCCCACTGGCGCTACAAGGAAGGGGCCCAGGCGGCCACCAAGACCAATACCTTCGAAGACAAGATCGAGTGGCTGCGAAAACTCCTCGCGTGGCAGGAGGACCTCTCCGAGAGCGGCTCCCTGCTGGACGATCTGCGCAGCCAGGTGTTCGAGGATAGGGTCTATGTGTTCACCCCCAAGGGAGATGTCATCGACCTGCCGGCGGGCGCCACGCCGCTGGACTTCGCCTATCACGTGCACAGCATGATCGGCCACCGCTGCATCGGCACCAAGATAGATGGCCGCATCGTGCCCTTCACCTACACGCTGCAGACCGGCGACCAGGTGGAGGTGATCACCCAGAAGGAGCCGAACCCGAGCCGCGACTGGATGAACCCCAACGCCGGCTTCCTGCGCTCCAGCCGGGCGCGCGCCAAGGTAGCGACCTGGTTCCGGAAGCTGGATCGGGACAAGAACATCGCCGCCGGCAAGGAGCTGCTGGAGAAGGAGCTGGACAGGCACAACCTGACACTCTCCAAGGTGGACAAGGTGGTGCTGGAGCGCTTCCACGCCGAGGAGCTGGAAGACCTGCTGGCCGGGATCGGCAGCGGTGACATCCGCATCAACCAGCTGCTCAACTATCTGGACACCCGCTACAACAAGCCGACCGCCGAGGAAGAGGATCGCCGGCTGCTGGAGAAGCTGGAGCAGAAGGCCAATGTGCCGTTCCGTCCCAAGCCCAAGGATCACATCGTGGTGGAAGGGGTCGGCAACCTGATGACCCACATCGCCCGCTGCTGCCAGCCCATTCCGGGGGACGCCATCCAGGGCTTCATCACCATGGGGCGGGGCGTCTCCATCCACCGGGAGGATTGCGAGCAGCTCAAAGAGCTGTCGCGTCGCAACCCGGAGCGGCTGATTGACGCTGTCTGGGGGGAGAACTACTCCGGCGGTTACGGCCTCACCATCCGCATCCTCTCCAACGACAGATCCGGTCTGCTGCGCGACATCACGACCGTGCTCGCCAACGAGAAGATCAACGTGATGGGGGTGCGCTCGCGCTCCAACGTGCGCGAGCAGACCGCCGAGATCGATATGGAGCTGGAGATCTACAACATCAACGCCTTCAACCGGGCGTTGGCCAAGCTCAGCCAGCTCAACGACGTGATCAGCGCCAAGCGCCTCTGATCTTACCCGACACCGCCCCAGTGACCGACCGCCAGGTCGGTCACTGTTTTTCCCCGGTAGCATCAATAAAAGCGAAGATCCCATGTCCCAACGTTACGACCTGCCCCAACTGCTCGACATGAGATTGATCGGCTGCGCGGCTTGATGTCGCTTTATCCCCATTTAACGAATCGAAAGTGAGTAGCCCATGTCTCAACGTTACGACCTCTCTCAATTGCTCGACATCATGGCTCGCCTGCGGGATCCGCAAGGGGGTTGCCCCTGGGATCTCAAGCAGAGCTTCCAGACCATAGTGCCCCACACCCTGGAGGAGGCCTACGAGGTGGCCGATGCCATCGAGACCGAGGACTGGCAGGGGCTGAAGGGGGAGCTCGGCGATCTGCTGTTCCAGGTGGTCTTCTATGCCCAGCTCGGCAAGGAGCAGGGGCTGTTCGACTTTGCCGACATCGTCGATGCGGTGAGCGAAAAGCTGATCCGCCGCCACCCTCACGTGTTCTCCGATGCCGACCTCGGCGATGAGCAGGCGGTCAAGGTGAACTGGGAGGCGGAGAAGGCCAAGGAGCGGGCGGCGCTCGACAAAGAGAGCGTGCTCGACGACATCCCCCTCTCGCTGCCGGCCCTGACCCGGGCTGCCAAGATCCAGAAGCGCTGCGCCACCGTCGGTTTCGACTGGAAGACCCTGGGGCCCGTGGTGGACAAGATCCACGAGGAGATCGAGGAGGTGATGGAAGAGGCGCTGATGGTCGACGTGGACGAGGCTCGGGTGAGCGACGAGCTCGGCGATCTGCTGTTTGCCACCGTCAACCTGGTGCGCCACCTGGGCAAGGATCCCGAGCAGGTGCTGCGGGGCGCCAATGCCAAGTTCGAGCGGCGTTTTCGTCAGGTTGAGCAGTTTATTGCAGCGGAAGGGCTGAAAATGACCGACTGTACCCTGGAGAAACTGGATGACGCCTGGGGCCGGGCCAAGGAAACCGAACAGAGTTGAGTGCTGAGAAGGACGGATTGCCCCCGAAGACACTGGATGTCATCCGGGACTGAGCCAAAGAAACCGCGCAAAGTTGATTTGGCGCAAGACGGGGGGGCGGCGAGCCTGATAGATTTTTGTTCATTGTTTGGGAGTGGGGGTTTTGGTATACTGTTTCCCCGTCCTGCTTCATCCCCGAAGCACCCCTTAAAATTCCCTAAACTTCTTTCAGGTTCAGCATGACGACCAAATATATTTTTGTGACTGGTGGCGTTGTTTCATCCCTCGGCAAAGGCATTGCCGCAGCTTCTCTGGCAGCCATTCTGGAAGCCCGTGGTCTGGATGTGACCATCATGAAACTGGACCCGTACATCAACGTGGATCCGGGCACCATGAGCCCGACCCAGCACGGTGAAGTGTTCGTAACCGAGGACGGGGCCGAGACCGATCTGGATTTGGGCCACTACGAGCGTTTCATCCGCACCAAGATGACCCGCCGCAACAACTTCACCACCGGTCGCATCTATGCCGACGTGCTGCGCAAGGAGCGTCGTGGTGACTACCTGGGCGCCACCATCCAGGTGATCCCGCACATCACCAACGCTATCAAGGAGCGGGTGATCGCCGGTGCCGAAGGCCACCAGGTCGCCATCGTCGAGGTGGGCGGTACCGTGGGCGACATCGAGTCCCTGCCGTTCCTCGAGGCCATTCGTCAGCTGGCAGCCATCGTGGGTCGCAACAACGCCATGTTCATGCACCTGACCCTGGTTCCGTACCTGGCCGCCGCCGGCGAGGTAAAGACCAAGCCGACCCAGCACTCCGTCAAAGAGCTGCTCTCCATCGGTATCCAGCCGGACGTGCTGATCTGCCGCTCCGACCGTGCCATTCCGGCCAACGAGCGTGCCAAGATCGCCCTGTTCTGCAACGTGCCCGAGCGCGCCGTCATCTCCATGAAAGACGTCGACTCCATCTACAAGATCCCGGCGCTGCTGAAGTCCCAGGGTCTGGACGGCTACATCACCGAGCGCTTCGGCATCGAGTGCAAGGAAGCGGATCTGGCCGAGTGGGAACAGGTCATCTATGAAGAGGCCAACCCGACCGCGGAAGTGACCATCGGCATGGTGGGCAAGTATGTCTCCCTGCCGGACGCCTACAAGTCCGTCAACGAGGCGCTCAAGCACGGTGGCCTGAAGACCCGTCTCTCCGTCAACATCAAGTACATCGACTCCCAGGACATCGAGACCCGTGGCGCCGAGCTGCTGGAAGGTCTGGATGCCATCCTGGTGCCGGGCGGTTTCGGCGAGCGTGGCGTGGAAGGCAAGATCCTGGCCGCCAAGTATGCCCGTGAGAACAAGATCCCGTACCTGGGCATCTGCCTCGGCATGCAGGTCGCGCTGATCGAATACGCCCGCAACGTGGCGGGTATGGAAGGGGCTCACTCCTCCGAGTTCAAGAAAGACAGCCCGTACCCCGTGGTCGGTCTCATCACCGAGTGGGTGGATGACGAAGGCAATGTCGAGACCCGGACCGAGAAGTCCGATCTGGGCGGCACCATGCGTCTGGGTTCCCAGCTCTGCCACCTGGTGGAAGACTCCAAGGTGCGCCAGATGTACGGCAGCCCGACCATTTACGAGCGCCACCGCCACCGTTATGAAGTGAACAACAAGCTGTTGCCGCAGATCGAGGCAGCAGGCCTGAAAGTGACCGGTCTCTCCGCCGACAAGAAGCTGGTGGAAATCATCGAGATCCCGGATCACCCCTGGTTCGTGGCCGCGCAGTTCCACCCGGAGTTCACCTCGACTCCCCGTGATGGCCACGCCCTGTTCGCCGGTTTCGTGAAGGCGGCGGGCGAGTATCAGAAGCGTAATTTGAAGTAATTGAAAATAAATGCGGTTGGGGCTCTGTGCCACAGCCGCTTTTTTTGGCATATTTTTGTTGTTTTTTTACGAAACCTGAGGAAATACACATGTCCAAGATCGTTAAAGTGATCGGTCGTGAAATCATCGACTCCCGTGGTAACCCGACCGTTGAGGCCGAAGTTCACCTGGAAGGTGGTTTTGTTGGTATGGCAGCCGCTCCGTCTGGCGCGTCCACCGGTTCCCGCGAAGCGCTGGAACTGCGTGACGGCGACAAGAGCCGTTTCCTGGGTAAAGGCGTGCTGAAAGCCATCGAAGCCGTCAACGGCCCGATCGCCCAGGCTCTGCTGGGTAAAGATGCCAAGGACCAGGCCACTGTCGACCAGATCATGATCGACCTCGACGGTACCGAGAACAAATCCAAGTTCGGCGCCAACGCCATCCTGGCTGTTTCCCTGGCCAACGCCAAGGCTGCTGCCGCTGCCAAGGGCATGCCGCTGTACGCCCACATCGCCGAGCTGAACGGCACCCCGGGTGTCTACTCCATGCCGCTGCCCATGATGAACATCATCAACGGTGGTGAGCACGCCGACAACAACGTCGACATCCAGGAGTTCATGATCCAGCCGGTTGGCGCCAAGACCCTGAAAGAAGCCGTCCGCATGGGCGCAGAAGTGTTCCACAACCTGGCCAAGGTGCTGAAGTCCAAGGGCTACAACACTGCCGTCGGTGACGAAGGTGGTTTCGCTCCGAACCTGAAATCCAACGCCGAAGCGCTGGAAGTGATCGCCGAAGCCGTTGCCGCTGCCGGTTACAAGCTGGGCACCGACGTGACCCTGGCCATGGACTGCGCCGCTTCCGAGTTCTACGACGCAGAGAAGAAAGAGTACAACCTGAAGGGCGAAGGCCGTGTCTTCACCTCCAACGGTTTCTCCGACTTCCTGGCTGACCTGACCGAGAAGTTCCCGATCGTCTCCATCGAAGATGGCCTGGACGAATCCGACTGGGAAGGCTTCGCCTACCAGACTGCCGAACTGGGCAAGAAAATCCAGATCGTGGGTGACGACCTGTTCGTAACCAACACCAAGATCCTGAAGCGCGGTATCGACAACGGCATCGCCAACTCCATCCTGATCAAGTTCAACCAGATCGGTTCCCTGACCGAAACCCTGGCTGCCATCAAGATGGCCAAAGACGCTGGCTACACTGCCGTCATCTCCCACCGCTCCGGTGAGACCGAAGACGCCACCATCGCCGACCTGGCTGTTGGTACCGCTGCTGGCCAGATCAAGACCGGTTCCATGAGCCGTTCTGACCGTGTTGCCAAGTACAACCAGCTGATCCGTATCGAAGAAGCCCTGGGTGCCAAGGCTCCGTTCCGCGGTCTGAAGGAAGTGAAGAACCAGGCTTAATTTTCGCCTGCTTCCGAGCCTCCCAAAGCCCCGCCATCTGGCGGGGCTTTTTCGTATCCGTCTCCTCCATGAACGAGTCCCGTGTTTTTTATTCCGACCAACCCATCCGGCACACAGGCTTTCTTTTGTCTTGCCTGCGAATATGGGAAACTAGGCCGCTTGAAGGAGACTCAGTGCATGCGGCTACTCACTCTTATCCTGCTCCTCCTGTTGGGAGGGCTGCAATATGACTTCTGGCTGGGGAAGAACGGCCTCTCCGACTATCGGGATCTCTCCAATGCCATCAAGCGGCAGCAGCAGGACAACCTGGTGCTCAAGGACCGCAACAACCTGATCTACCGGGAGATCGACGATTTGACCTCGGGCCTGGAGGCCATCGAGGAGCTGTCGCGCAACGATCTCGGCTACATCAAGCAGGGCGAGACCTTCTACCGGATCATCCCCAAGGAAAAAGACCAGGCGACCGAGCCTGACGGCGTTCCCTACGATGACTGATCACCAGAGCGGACTGACCGCGATAGTCCCGGCCGCCGGCATCGGCAGCCGCATGGGTGCCAGCTGCCCGAAACAGTATCTGTCGCTGGCAGGGAAGTGCATCCTGGAGCATACCCTGGAGCGCCTGCTCTCCCATCCGGCCATCGCCCGGGTGATCGTGGCGCTGGCTCCCCACGATGCCTGGTTCGAGACGCTGGCCGTGGCCGCCGACCCACGCGTGCTGCGGGTGGAAGGGGGTAGCGAGCGCGCCCATTCGGTGCTCAACGGGTTGCATGTGGCGCAAGGGGAGTGGGTGCTGGTGCACGATGCCGCCCGTCCCTGTCTGACCCACGGCGATCTCGACAGGCTTATCGCCACCGCCATGGCGTGCGACGGCGCCATCCTCGGCAGCCGGGTGCGCGACACCATGAAGCGTTCCGACGGGGCGGGCAACATCCTCGCCACCGTGGATCGCGAGCAACTCTGGCATGCCCTGACGCCACAGATGTTCCCCCGCCTTGCGCTCAAGCGTGCACTGCAGGAGGGGCTGGCCCTGGGGGCGGACATCACCGACGAGGCGTCGGCCATGGAGCGCGCCGGGTTCACCGTCAGGATGGTGGAAGGGCGTGCCGACAACATCAAGGTGACCCGGCCGGAAGATCTCTCCCTGGCCGGGCTCTTTTTACAGCAACAGTGTGCGCGCCAGCCGGCGCGACCCGATTCACCCGCAGAGGAGCAGGCATGATCCGCAGTGGCCATGGTCTTGAGGCATACACATTGGACGGGAAAGGTTTCCACATGATGGGGGGGCACCGGGCATGATGCGAATCGGTCATGGTTTTGACGTACACAAGTTTGGCGGGGTCGGCCCCTGCATGCTGGGCGGGGTGGCAGTGCCCTATGAACAGGGGCTGCTGGCCCACTCCGATGGCGACGTGGTACTGCACGCAGTGAGCGATGCCCTGCTGGGGGCCATCGGGGCCGGCGACATCGGCCGCCACTTCCCGGATACCGCCGCCGAATTCAAGGGGATCGACAGCCGCATCCTGCTGCGGGATGTCTTTGCCCGGGTGCAGAAAGCGGGTTATGCCATCGGCAACCTGGATGTGACCATCATCGCCCAGGCCCCCAAGATGGCGCCCCATATCGCGGCCATGTGCGCCGTGCTGGCCGCCGATCTGCAATGTGAATTGAACCGGGTGAATGTCAAGGCGACCACCACGGAACAACTCGGGTTTACGGGGCGCAAGGAAGGTATCGCCACCGAAGCCGTCGTCTTACTGGTGAAACAATAATGCTGGAACAACTTGCCTACCTGCACGGCGCGCCCGGCGCCCGTGGCATCCTCAAGGCCGAGGCCGCCGACTTCGTGGTCAATGAAGATCTCGGGTTTGAACCCTGTGGCGAGGGGGAGCATATCTTCGTCCGTGTGCGCAAAACTGGCGAAAACACCGCCTGGGTGGCGGGCCTGCTGGCGGATGCGGCCGGAGTGGCGCGCAATGCGGTGACCTGGGCGGGTCTCAAGGATCGCCACGCGGTGACCGAGCAGTGGTTCGGCATCCACCTGCCTGGCAAGGCAGAGCCGGATCTGTCGGTCATCCAGAGTGACAGCATCCAGATCCTCGAAAGCAAGCGTCACAACAAAAAGCTGCGGGTGGGCTACCTCAAGGGCAACCACTTCACCCTGCGCCTCACCGGGCTGGAGCAGGCCGACGGGCTGGAATCCCGCCTGCAGGCCATCGCCGCCCAGGGGGTGCCGAACTATTACGGCGAGCAGCGTTTCGGGCGCGAGGGCAACAACCTGGAAGCGGCCAAGGCGATGTTTGCCGGCAAGCGGATCAAGGATCGCAACAAGCGCTCCCTCTACCTCTCCGCCGCCCGCAGCATGCTGTTCAATGCCATCGTCAGCGCCCGCATCGAGCAGGGACTGGCACACCAGCTCCTGGCCGGTGACTGCGTGATGCTCAAGGGTAGCCACTCCATCTTCAGCGAAGAGGTGCTGACCCCCGAGCTGGAGGCGCGCCTTGCCTCCGGCGACGTACAGCTGACCGCCCCCCAGTGGGGTCGGGGCCGTCTGGCCAGCCAGGGTGCCGCCGCCGAGTTCGAGCGCGGTGTATTGGCCCCCTATGCCGACTGGTGTGACGGGCTGGAGAAGGCCGGGCTGGATCAGGACAGGCGCCCGCTGTTGCTCAAACCCGAGCAGATGAGCTGGCAGCTGGAAGGGGAGGTGCTGACCCTGTCGTTCTTCCTGCCGGCCGGTGCCTTTGCTACCAGCGTGGTACGCGAGTTAATGCAGGCCGAAGAGGCCGATCACGGTTTCAGGAACCCAACCGATGCGAATTCTGGTCAGTAATGACGATGGAGTACATGCCGAGGGCATTCGCGCCCTCAGCGAGGCCTTGACGGCCTGTGGCGAGGTCATCGTGGTGGCGCCGGATCGCAACCGCAGTGGCGCCAGCCACTCTTTGACGCTGGAAGTGCCGCTGCGGGTCACCCGCATCGCCGAAACCGGATACCATGCGGTGAAGGGGACCCCGACCGACTGCGTGCATCTGGCGGTCAACGAGCTGGTGCGCCCCGAGCCCGACATGGTGGTGGCCGGCATCAACCACGGTGCCAACCTGGGGGATGATGTCATCTACTCCGGTACCGTGGCGGCCGCGACGGAGGGGCGCCACCTGGGCTTTCCGTCATTGGCCATCTCGCTGGTAGGGCGGACCCATTTCGCCACGGCAGCCCACTACGCGGCCCTGCTGGTGAAGGGTATGATGGTGCATCCGCTGCCCGCCGATCAGATCCTCAACGTCAACGTGCCCGACCTGCCCCTCGATCAGATCAAGGGGATCAGGGTGACGCGCCTTGGCAATCGCCACCGAGCAGAGTCGGTGATCTGCACCGAGGATCCCCGTGGCCAGCCCATCTACTGGATCGGCCCCCCAGGCAGTCAGCAGGATGCAGGCGAGGGTACGGATTTCGCTGCCATCGAGCAGGGCTATGTCTCCATCACTCCGCTGACCATCGACATGACTGCCTACAGCAGTCTGGCGAGCCTGGGTGCCTGGCTGGATCTGCAGGGATGACGTTGTGATAGTACAGCGCCTGTTGAATCAACTGATTGCCCAGGATGTGCGTGATTTCCGCGTGCTGGCGGCGATCGCGAAAGTGCCGCGGCAACTGTTCGTGGACGAGGCCATGGCCCACAAGGCCTGGGACAATACGGCCCTGCCCATCGGGCATGGCCAGACCATCTCCCAGCCCTACATAGTGGCGCGCATGACCGAGCTGCTGATCCAGAACGATCCGGCCCATGTGCTGGAGATCGGGACGGGTTCCGGTTATCAGACCGCAGTGCTGGCCCATCTGGTGGAGCATGTCTACACGGTGGAGCGGATCAAATCGCTGCAGTTCCAGGCCAGGCGCCGGCTGCGCCAGCTTGATCTGCACAATGTCTCTGCCAAGCATGGCAACGGCTGGCTGGGCTGGCCGAACAAGGGGCCTTTCGATGCCATCCTGGTGACGGCGGCGGCGAGCGAGGTGCCCAAGGCCTTGACCGATCAGCTGGCCGATGGCGGTCGTCTGGTGTTGCCCGTGGGGGATAGCCAGCAGACCCTGCAGCTGATCGAGCGGTCGGGCTCCCAGCTCACCAGCCGGATCCTGGAGCCGGTGCGTTTTGTTCCCCTGATTGACGGAGATGTCGAGTGAAGTTGTTTTCCCGCCTTTATTTACGGGTGATGCAGTGGGCTCGCCACAAGCATGCCCCCTGGTACCTTGCCATCACCGCGTTTATCGAGTCCATCTTCTGGCCCATCCCGGTGGATGTGATGCTGGCCCCCATGGCGCTCGGCAAGCCCCAGCGGGCCTGGCACTATGCCGGGATCGCGACCCTGTTTTCGGTGCTGGGTGCCCTGCTGGGCTATCTGCTCGGCTATGCCCTGTGGGAGCCCGTGGTCCAGCCGCTGGTGGCCTCGGTCGGTTATGAGGACAAGATTGCCCTGGCCGAACAGTGGTTCGAGCAGTGGGGCATCTGGGTGATTTTTATTGCCAGTTTCACGCCGATCCCCTACAAGGTGTTTACCGTCACGGCCGGCTTGCTCCACATGGCACTGCTGCCCTTCATCCTGACTTCCCTCATCGGCCGTGGCATGCGCTTCTTCCTGGTGGCGGGGCTGATGCGCTGGGGTGGCGAGAAGATGGAGCGCAAGCTGATGCACTATGTGGACGTGCTCGGTTGGCTCTGTATTGGTTTGGCCGTTGCGGCCTATTTCTGGTTTAGTCGTTAAGGATCCACTATGTGTTCGCGTGTTTGGCAAGGTAGCGGTGTCGTCGTGTTGTCATGGTTGCTGCTCGCCTGTTCCTCCAGCAAGACTGCTGCCCCGGTACACAGCCTGGGTAATGATCAGATCGCCTCGACCATCCCGGTCCGTCAAGGCGTGGCCAAATCCGGCATTCAGGGCAGCGGCTACACTGTGGTCAAAGGGGACACCCTTTACTCCATTGCGTTCCGCTCGGGCATGGACGTGGATGCGCTGATCAGCATGAATGGCATCACGCCTCCCTACAACATCTACCCCGGCCAGCAACTCAGACTGGATGGTAGCGCCCCCACTGCGGTGGCGAGTGTCGGCAGCCCGGTCAGTCGTGGCAGCGTGACGGGGACGGGCAGTTATCAAGTGCGCCGTGGCGATACACTGAGCAGCATAGGCCGCCAGTTTGGTGTCTCCAATCAGGTGCTGGCACAGCGCAACAACCTTCAGGCTCCCTATGACCTGCACGTGGGTCAGGTACTCAACGTGGGGGCTGCGGGTGCCTCCAGCGGCCAGATGGTGGCGGCGGTTACCCCGACCGTGACCAGCACGGGCCCCAAACCGCTGGCGACGGCGCCAGCAGGTACGACCACACCATTTATTGCTCAGAAAACGATTGCTCCTGCCCCGTCAACAGCATACGCTCAGGCGAAAGAACAAAAAAACGTCAGCTCCCCGTCAACACTCTCCTGGCATTGGCCTACCAAAGGTCGGATCGTCGAAGGCTTCTCCGTTGCGGAGCAAGGCAACAAGGGCATCGACATTTCTGGCCAGAAGGGTCAGCCCATCTATGCCGCCAGCGGCGGCAAGGTGGTCTACGCGGGCAGTGCTCTCAGGGGCTATGGCAAGCTGATCATTCTCAAGCACAACGATGACTACCTCTCTGCCTACGCTCACAATGATGAGCTGAGGGTCAAAGAGGGAGACAGCGTCAAGGGCGGAGCAGTTATCGCCAATATGGGTAGCACGGATGCGCCGGATGTGCGCTTGCACTTTGAAATCCGGTACAAAGGCAAGTCGATCAACCCGATGGGCTATTTGCCAAAGCGTTAACTCAGAGAGCTAGGTCTTACTCTGGTGCAGGTCAGGGAGACATATCATGAGCCAAGAACAACTGGTAATGCAGGATGCAGAGTTAGAGTTCGACGAAGAGCTGGAGGATCAGGAGGCAGAAGAAGTTCAGGAGGTGGCGGCCGAGGCCGAAGAGACCATTTCCGATGAACTGATGGCGCCCGAACTGAACAAGGTGATGGACGCCACCCAGCTCTATCTGGGGGAGATAGGTTTCTCCCCCTTGCTCACGGCTGAAGAGGAAGTCTATTACGCCCGCCGTGCCTTGCGCGGCGACAAAGCGGCGCGCAAGCGCATGATCGAATCCAACCTGCGCCTGGTGGTCAAAATTGCCCGGCGCTACAACAACCGCGGCCTGGTGCTGCTGGATCTCATCGAAGAGGGCAACCTCGGTCTCATCCGCGCGGTCGAAAAGTTCGACCCCGAGCGCGGCTTCCGTTTTTCCACCTATGCCACCTGGTGGATCCGCCAGACCATAGAGCGGGCCATCATGAATCAGACCCGCACCATTCGTCTGCCCATCCATGTGGTCAAGGAGCTAAACGTCTACCTGCGCACCGCGCGCGAGCTTTCCCATCGTCTCGATCATGAGCCGACCGCCGAGGACATCGCCTCCGCGCTGGATCGCTCGGTCGACGACGTGAATCGCATGCTCAAGCTCAATGAAAAGATCACCTCGGTGGATACCCCCATCGGCGGCGATCGCGACAAGGCGCTGCTGGACGTGCTCTCCGACGAGCGCGGCATGGGGCCAGAGCTGGAGTCCCAGGAAGATGACATGCGCAGCAGCATAGTGCACTGGCTGGAAGAGCTTAACCCCAAGCAGCGCGAAGTGCTGGCCCGCCGTTTCGGCCTGCTCGGCTATGAACCGGCGACCCTGGAGGACGTGGGGGCCGAGATCGGTCTGACCCGCGAACGGGTTCGCCAGATCCAGGTGGAAGGGCTGCGCCGTCTGCGGGAGATCCTGCTGGGGCAGGGGCTCTCTATCGAGGCCCTGTTTAGAACCAACTAGCCAGCGGCGATAGCACCGCCAGACACGAAAAAGGGGCCATGGGCCCCTTTTTATTGAAACAGGATCTTGTGGATCACACCGGATCCAGCGTATCCAGCGGCCAGCGCGGCACGGCCTTGACGACCAGGGGTTCGAATACGCCCGCCTTCAGGCGCTGCATGCCGGCATAGGCGATCATGGCGCCGTTGTCGGTGCAGTATTCGGTGCGCGGATAGAAGACTTCACCGTTCAGGCTCTCCATCAGCTCGGCGAGCTGGGCCCGCAGATGACGGTTGGCACTGACGCCACCGGCCACCACCAGACGATTGAGGCCGGTCTCTTTCAGGGCGCGGCGGCACTTGATCGCCAGGGTGTCGACCACGGCGTCCTCAAACGCCCGGGCGATGTCGGCACGGGTCTGCTCGTCATCGCCATTGGCGGCGATGGTGTTGGCGGCGAAGGTCTTGAGGCCGGAGAAGCTCATGTCGAGCCCGGGGCGGTCGGTCATGGGACGCGGGAAGGTGAAACGTCCCTTGGTGCCTTTCTCGGCAAGACGGGAGAGCAGGGGGCCACCGGGGTAGTCCAGGCCCATCAGCTTGGCGGTCTTGTCGAACGCTTCGCCGGCAGCATCGTCGATGGATTCCCCGAGCAGCTGGTAGCTGCCGATGCCATCGACTCTGACCAGCATGGAGTGGCCGCCGGAGACCAGCAGTGCCACGAAGGGGAACTCGGGAGCCTTCTCTTCCAGCATGGGGGCCAGCAGGTGGCCTTCCATGTGGTGTACCGCCACGGCGGGTTTGCCCCAGGCCATGGCCAGGGAGCGGCCTATGGTAGCCCCGACCAGGATGGCGCCCACCAGACCCGGACCTGCGGTATAGGCGATGCCGTCGATCTCATCCTTGCCGATTCCGGCCTCCTTCAGGGCGGCCTGGATCAAGGGGATCGTCTTGCGCACATGATCCCGGCTGGCCAGCTCGGGAACGACGCCGCCGTAGTCCGCATGCAGCTTGACCTGGCTGTATAACTGGTGGGAAAGGATCCCTTTTTGATCATCGAAGATCGCGATCCCGGTTTCGTCACAGGATGTCTCTATGCCCAATACACGCATTGCTAAAAAATTTCACTGCTAAAATGAGACGGCTATGGTAACCTTCGCGGGTTTTTTAAACCAGAGCGATCTCTGCGGGTTTACTTTCATTCCCTGTCCAGAGTATAATTTCGCACCATTTTAAGACATGCTGATCGATTGAAGGTCAGCTAACAATTTATCACTGAGGTGAAAGGCACATGCCAGTAATCAAAGTCCGTGAAAATGAGCCGTTTGACGTTGCTCTGCGTCGCTTCAAGCGTTCTTGCGAAAAGGCCGGTATCCTGTCCGAAGTTCGTAGCCGTGAGTTCTACGAGAAGCCGACTACCATTCGCAAGCGCGCCAAAGCGTCCGCCGTCAAGCGTCACGCCAAGAAGCTGTCCCGCGAAAACGCACGTCGTATCCGCCTGTACTAATCAAGGGATCATGCCGTGTCTCTGAAGGATCAACTCAAGGATCAGCAAAAGCTCGCCATGCTTGCCAAAGACAAGGCTCGCCTGGGAGCGATCCGTTTGTTGATGGCCGAGATCAAGCAGCGTGAAGTTGACACTCGTGTCGAGCTCGGTGATCAGGAGATCCTCGCCGTGGTGACCAAGATGGTCAAACAGCGTCGTGATTCCATCACCCAATTCGAAGCTGCCGGTCGCCAGGATCTTGCCGACAAAGAGTCCGCAGAGATCGTTGTGCTGCAGGAGTTCCTGCCACAACAGCTGACCGATGCCGAGATCGCCGCCCTGATTGAGCAAGCCGTCGCCGAAAGCGGGGCTGCCGTCATGGCTGACATGAGCAAGGTCATGGCTGTCTTGAAGCCGAAAATTCAGGGGCGTGCCGATGTCGGCGCCGTCAGTGCGCAGGTGAAAACCCGCTTGGCGTAACAGGCAACTCTCTTGTTTGGTCAAAGAAGCCGTGCTTCCCTGGGAATGCGCGGCTTTTTTATTTTCTATGCAATGAAACAGGACGGTTATGGCAGGCAGGATCCCGCAATCCTTTATCGATGATCTGCTCGTACGCACCGACATAGTCGAACTAATCGACTCCCGTGTGCGGTTGAAGAAAGCCGGTAAGAACTACCAGGCTTGCTGCCCTTTTCATAACGAAAAAAGCCCCTCCTTTACCGTCAGCCAGGAGAAGCAGTTCTACCACTGTTTCGGTTGTGGTGCCCACGGCAATGCCATCGGCTTTGTCATGGAGTACGACGGGCTCGAATTTCCCGATGCCATCGAGGAGCTGGCGAGCCTGCATGGCATGCAGGTGCCGCGCGAGCAAACCTCTGGCGGGTCCGGCAATAGCCAGCCAGCCGTCAGCAAGGATCTGTTCGAGCTGATGAACCAGATCGCCCGCTTCTACGAGAGCAATCTCAAGAACGCGCCGCAGGCGGTGGAGTATCTGAAAGGCCGGGGCCTGACTGGCGAGGTGGTCAAGCGCTTCAACATCGGGTATGCCCCGGGCGACTGGGACCAGGTGAGGCGGCGGTTTGGTGCCAGCCGGGATCACGAGCAACTGCTTATCTCAGGCGGCATGTTGATCCCCCGCGACAGCGGCCCCGGCAGCTATGATCGTTTTCGCGATCGCATCATGTTCCCGATCCGGGACAAGCGCGGCCGGGTCATCGGCTTCGGCGGGCGTGTTCTGGGTGATGGCACCCCCAAGTACCTGAACTCCCCTGAAACCCCCATCTTCCACAAGGGGAGGGAGTTGTTCGGTCTCTATGAGGTCAAACAGGCACACAAGGATCCTCGCCGGATCCTGGTAGTGGAAGGCTACATGGATGTAGTGGCGCTCGGCCAGTACGACATCGACTATGCGGTGGCGGCTCTGGGAACTGCGACCACCAGCGATCATATCCATACCCTGTTTCGCACTACGGCAGAGGTGGTCTGCTGTTACGACGGTGACAACGCCGGCCGTGAGGCGGCCTGGCGGGCTCTGGATAATGCGCTGCCCCATCTGCAGGATGGTCGTGAACTCAAGTTCGTCTTTTTGCCGGATGGGGAGGATCCCGATTCCCTGGTACGCCAGATTGGCAAGGAGGGGTTCGAAGCCCTGCTGGACAAGGCCCAGCCTTTTGCCGACTTCATGTTCGAACGCCTCGGGCGCGATGCCGCCCTCTCGGGTGAAGCGGGCAAGTTCGAAGTGGCCAACAAGGCTGCGGAACTGATACGCCGCGTACCGGAGGGCTTCACCCGCGAGGGGTTGATCACCCGCCTCTCCAGCATGATGCGCTGGGGGGAGAACAAGCAGCGGATCGCCGAGTTGTTTGCCAGAAGCAGCCAGCCCAAGGCCGAGGTGAGCAAGCCCAAGGCGGCCAAACTGACCCCGCTGCGCCGGGCGTTGGCCCTGATGGTGCAATATCCGGCGATCACCGCCGAATTGCCGGCCATGCCTGAGCTGGCCGATCTGCGTCTCCAGGGCATCCGGTTCCTGCTGCAGCTGCACCAGCAGATCCTGACTCAGCCCGGGGTGACGACGGGCATCCTGCTGGAGCATTGGCGTGGCACCAAGGAAGGAGAAATCCTGGCCCAGCTGGCGATGCATGATCTGTTTGAAGAGGTAAAGCTCGACCAGGAGCCCGATATTCTGGGAGAATTGCAGGATACCTTCGTCGGTTTCATCAACCTGTTCCTGAAGCAACGCATCGAGGAATTACAGGCCAAGGTGGTGCAAGAAGGGCTAAGCTCTGAGGAGACACAGGAGCTGATGATGCTGATCAGAGAGGTGCAGATTGAGAAAAGAAACGAGAGTGGGGCTTGATATTTGAGTGAGTAGTCCCAATATGAATAGCGTTGCCCGAATCGACGGGATTGAAAGCAAACACTTTATAACCACCTGGCCCCGACAACACTGCGGGCAGGGGTTTCTCATGACCGACGCCGCAACCAGACATAGCATGTCTGGCGGTTTTCTATTAGAATTGGCTATTTGCGCAGCAGCGCACTGTACGCGCAACCTAGCAACACCAACCGGATGAGTTCTATGGAGCAAACCCCGCAGTCTCAGCTTAAACTCCTCGTTGCCAAAGGTAAAGAACAGGGCTACCTGACTTATGCCGAGGTGAACGATCACCTCCCGCAAGACATTGTCGATTCAGACCAGATCGAAGACATCATCCAGATGATCAACGATATGGGCATTCAAGTGGTTGAAAACGCTCCGGATGCCGATGACCTTATCATGGCTGAAGGTGGTACCGCCGATGAGGACGCTGCCGAAGCAGCGGCCCAGGCACTGGCATCTGTTGAATCCGAGATTGGTCGCACGACCGATCCCGTCCGCATGTACATGCGAGAAATGGGTACCGTCGAACTGTTGACCCGTGAAGGCGAGATCGATATCGCCAAGCGGATCGAAGACGGGATCAACCAGGTACAAAGCTCCGTGGCCGAGTACCCGGAAGCCATCACCTATCTGCTCGAGCAGTACGACAAGTATGAAGCCGAGCAACTGCGCCTCTCAGACATCATCTCCGGCTTTATCGACCCGAACGAAGTGGATGACGTGGCGCCGACCGCCACCCACATCGGCTCCGAGCTCAGCGAAGATGACCTCGCCGATGAGGATGAAGACGAAGACGAAGACGAAGACGAAGACGGCGACAATTCCGACGACGACGGCGACGGCGGTCCGGATCCGGAAGTCGCGCGCGAGAAGTTCGGTGAACTGCGCGCCCAGTATGAAGTGACTCGTCTCTCCATTCAGCAGAATGGTCGTGCCCACGACGACACCCAGAACGCCATCGCCCAGCTGGCCGATGTCTTCCGTCAATTCCGCCTGATGCCCAAGCAGTTCGATCGCCTGGTCAACAACATGCGGGAGATGATGGAGCGTGTCCGCGTGCAGGAACGCATCATCATGAAGCTCTGCGTGGAGCAGGCCAAGATGCCTAAGAAGACCTTCGTCGCGGCCTTCACCAACAACGAGTGCGAGACTGCCTGGTTCGAATACCAGAAGCAGGCCGGCAAGGCCTGGTCTTCCCGCCTGCTCGAGATGGACGAAGAGATCCTGCGTTCCATCGGCAAGCTGCAGCAGATCGAAGAAGAGACCGGCCTGTCGATTGCCCAGATCAAGGATATCAACCGTCGCATGAGCATCGGTGAGGCCAAGGCCCGCCGTGCGAAGAAAGAGATGGTCGAGGCCAACCTGCGTCTGGTGATCTCCATCGCCAAGAAGTACACCAACCGCGGTCTGCAGTTCCTGGATCTGATCCAGGAAGGCAACATCGGTTTGATGAAGGCGGTCGACAAGTTTGAATACCGTCGTGGCTACAAGTTCTCGACCTACGCCACCTGGTGGATCCGTCAGGCCATCACCCGCTCCATCGCGGATCAGGCCCGTACCATCCGTATCCCGGTGCACATGATCGAGACCATCAACAAGCTCAACCGTATCTCCCGTCAGATGCTGCAGGAGATGGGTCGCGAACCGAACCCGGAAGAGCTGGCCATGCGCATGGGCATGCCGGAAGACAAGATCCGCAAGGTATTGAAGATCGCCAAAGAGCCCATCTCCATGGAGACGCCCATCGGCGATGATGAAGACTCCCACTTGGGCGATTTCATCGAAGATACCACCCTGGCCCTGCCGGCCGATGCGGCCACCAGCGAGAGCCTGCGCAACGCGACCCGCGAAGTACTGGCCGGCCTGACCGCCCGCGAAGCCAAGGTGCTGCGCATGCGTTTCGGTATCGACATGAACACCGACCACACCCTCGAGGAAGTGGGCAAGCAGTTCGACGTCACTCGTGAACGTATCCGTCAGATCGAAGCCAAGGCCCTGCGCAAACTGCGCCACCCGAGCCGCTCGGAAGTGCTGCGCAGCTTCCTGGACGAGTAACCCTCGACCATCTGCTCCGGCCTGGAGCCGCAGCCAAAAAGCCCCGCCATGCGGGGCTTTGTTTTATCCGCCGTATGGGATGACCGAGTCCCTGTCGAGATGGACAAAATCTCGCCAAGTGGTTGATATGACTATGGACGGGTTATCTCGCATCCCCTATAATCCACGCCGCAAACCAGCATCATGGCCCCTTAGCTCAGTTGGTTAGAGCAGTCGACTCATAATCGATTGGTCGTCGGTTCTTATGTAAACCATGATTTCAGTGCATGCTTAAAGAAGTAGTAAGAGTCAAGTAAAGCTATGATTTTTAAGGCAGTTGAGTTCAGTTGCTTTAAAAATATGTGCTAGTAAAATGGTGCATAGATGAAACGGCCCCATAGCTCAGTGGTTAGAGCAGTCGACTCATAAGAAATTGTGACCTGTGTCAGTAATGACATACGGAAAAATCGGATGAATTGCTGGAAAGCTAAAAGATAGCGATATCTCATGCCAATCAGCAGCCAAGCTCTTCAAGCGTGAAGAGAAGGTTCAGAGACTAGATGGTTCAGCACGACCTTGCTGTGTAATACATCACTAGCGTCCGACATCCTATCGCTCTGCGAGGATGATGATATAGTCCAGGCCTTTACGAAAGTATCGGGTTAACTGAATCGATTGGTCGTCCGTTCAAGTCGGACTGGGGCCACCACTTTCCAAGCTGTATGTCGCTATCAAAGCCCCACATGCCGCTGTATTGTTAGCAAGACGCAACCTTTCGTTTGCTAGCCTTCATGAAGAAGGCCGCATCCCAAACACCTTCAAGATCCTCTCAACGGCCGCCAGCCTGCCCTGCAACTCCCAACTTTCCTCAACTGCATCACTGATAGCTTTGTCTATTGCTGGTTCCAGAAAAGGAAAGTCTATGAGCAAAACACCAAGCTCATCGCGCATAGCATCTTGCCTCTCTAACTGAAGACGATAGTTTCGGGCTCTCTCATCCAACTCATCCAACAAAGAACCATTCGATTTCAAATCTTTTTCCTGTTTCAGTTCCGTCACCAGAGCCTCTGGCCCAATAAATTCCTCCTTGAAATGCACTTCATCGAACTTGGGAGTCTTGATGAAATGAGAAAAGCGCTTCCCATCATCAACGTGCTTTCTCTTTAGGAGCCCCAAACGGACTAGCTTGATGAGATTCAAATAAATAATGCTATAACGCCTCCTATGTACTTTCGGTTCAGCCTTGGCACCAAAAACAGCACTTACGCACCCAGTCGCAGTGAAATCGTCCAGCTGCAATCGAATTAGTGCGGTGTAGAGTGCGGTTGGTAACCACACAGTCTGGGAATCCATAAGCAACCCTCAGCCTCAAATGACGATGAATAATGGGAATAAATATTGAGATGCGGATTATAATCCGTGGTCGTTAGCCAGACAACCAGAGATAGTGCTCGCCAGAGAGAGGCGAGACATGCAAGACCTAGCAAAAAAATTTGGTGATGCTGTACGTGAAAGGCGGCTTCAATTAGACGTATCTCAAGATGCACTCGCACATGCGGCCGAAATTGATAGAAGCTACGTAGGACGGATTGAGCGTGGTGAGGTCAATGTCACCCTGGAAAAGGCTTATCGTCTTGCCAGGGTAATGGGGTGTGACATTCGCGACTTGCTGCCATAGATATATTTGCCAAGTAATTATCTCTTTACCCAGATAAAACTAAATTTCCCTATAATTATTCACAGTGATGGCAATTAGGGAAGGTGCGAATAAGTCATATGGCACGAGAGCATTTACTGGTAACCCATTGATATTAAATGACTAAAATTTTCATTTTTTGTTCGTGGGATACTTGTTCGCACTTTCCCTAAATCAGCTATCAAGCTACGACTTCCTCAGCCCCAAGTGACTGCTACACTCGGTACTTCCTGACAGGAAGTCTAAAGATGCTCAGTTTGTTTATCTCGCGCACATACTCCATCGCCCTACCTGGCCGTTGTCGATACGCAGGCAGGTTGTGCCTGACAGCAACTGTTTGAACCGATACATTTCCGTTTATGCTAGTGAACAACGGTGATACCCAGGCATTTTCTTCCAGTGTGCGCGTCCTTCCTTGCGCATCACCAGCGCGACCTCATTTCTTGGTGCCCCTTTTTCCATGGCCCCTGTTGCAAGGCAGGATACAGGCCGTCACTCCTTTGTGCGCTATCAGCTGATGGCTGGCTTTGCTCTCATAGACAGCATCAGCATAATGCGCCGTAGTGTATTGAGCAGTGTTGGCAGCGCCTCAGCACCATGAATATTTTCCAACGACACTTCCGCTGCCACGACCTCGTGAGTCGCTAGGTCAACCGCGAGATACAACTTACGCCAGACGCAACCTTTCTCGGCACCGTGTTTTCTTACCTTCCACTCACCCTTTCCAAACACCTTCAGGCCGGTCGAGTCGATAACCAAGTCGGTGATACCCCTTTTGTGGGCTGCTGATCGATAAACTTCATTGTGCGGGCACACGGCAGCACATTCATCAGATAAAACAGGGAGTCGCATAGTCTCTGAGTGGTTCGCAGGGTAAGGCTGCAAATCCCCTTGAACATCGAAAGGTACAGGTAGTCTGGTCGGTGTATAGCTGACTGCGGCCCTATAACCCATCACAGCCATGGTGGAACCAGTTGCTTATGGCATCGGCATCAATACAGAAGATGAGTGAGACACGATTAATCAGAGACCTGCTATATTGAAGCCAATTTCAGTGATGGAATGAAGTAACTTGCCCATGATGCTGGCTGGAAGGGGATGGTGGTGATCAGATTACCGACTTCTCAGTTCGTTCCACTCAAGAAGCATCGATTTGTGAAATAAAGCGGATGAAAGAACAAATGGAGCAATTCGCACGTATAGTGCGGATTATTTAAACAATGGTCTTTATAAAACTTAAATTGTATGGAGACGGTATTCACCTGACAGTTGCCCACAAAAGGGAGTGGTCATACGGCTTCAAACCGGATAACAAAACGGTACCCCTACCGTGTTATCTGGAGTCACCGTATGACCACCAACGAGAAAGTAGCACGTCGCAAACTCAGCCTGCTAGAGCTCGCCAAAGAGCTCAATAATGTCAGCAAAGCCTGCAAGCTCATCGGCTACAGCCGTCAGCAGTTCTACGAAATTCGCCGTAATTACCAGACCTATGGCGCCGAGGGATTGCTCGACAAATTGCCCGGCTGTAAAGGGGCTCATCCCAATCGGGTCGCTCCCGAGATTGAACAGGCCATCCTCGATTACTCCCTCACCAGACCAACTCATGGCCCACTGCGGGTCGCGCAAGAACTGGCTCTGCAAGGCATCAATGTCAGTGCGGGCGGTGTGCGTGGCGTGTGGCAACGGCACGACTTGCTCTCCAAACACGACCGCTTGCTGCGCCTTGAGAAAACTCACCGGGAGCAGACCATTGAGCTCAATGACGAGCAGATTCGCCTGCTCGAACGCTTCAGCCCCGAGTTTCGCGAACGCCAGATTGAGGTTCACTACACCGGAGAACCGGTGGCGGTCGACACCTTCTTCGTCGGCGCGCTCAAGGGGGTTGGCAAGGTGTATCTGCAAACCGTGCTGGACTGCTATAGCCGCCACGCCTGGGGACGGCTCTACACCAGCAAGCTGCCGGTGACCTCGGTTCATGTGCTCAATGAAACGGTACTGCCGTTTTTCGAGGCCCACGAGGCACGGGTCTATACCATCCTGTCGGATAACGGGCGCGAGTTCTGTGGACGAGCTGACCACCATCCCTACGAGCTGTTCCTGCAACTGGAGGGGATTGAGCACCGGACAACCAAGGTACGCAGGCCGCAGAGCAACGGCTTTATCGAACGGCTGCATCGCACACTGCTGGATGAACACTTCCGTATCAAGGGGAGGACGACCTGGTATGAGTCGGTAGAGCAGATGCAGACAGACCTGGATAGCTACCTGGAACACTACAACACCCAGCGGCCACATCAGGGCAGGATGATGGAGGGACAGACGCCTTACAGCATGTTCAAGAAGGGTCTGAAATTGATACCGAAGGAAGTGCGCACTAAAGTAGCGTAAACAAGACACCGGTTTGAGGCCGGTGTCAGGTGATAACTAGATCTGTACACTTAAATCCACATTAAAAACTACAGCCCTATAGGTCGCTATATTTTCTGCATGAGTTTATAGCTATACACTAATAGTAACAAGTGCTAAAAACCTTCCGAAAAAAATAAATAAGAGAAATGAATTTCCAGGTTAAATAAAAGGCATCAGTGCAAAACTGATGCCTATTGAAAAATAGATTACACACAACTACCTTAAATTAACTAAACCATTATCAATATCAATTATTTCTTTTTTACCTAAAGACCCTGAATTTAATTTCAATGTGGCAACGTTGACTATGTAACTATATCTAGAAATAGCTAACTTTGTCTTTGCATCATACAATTTTCTATTAGCATCCAATACATCAATGATAGTCCTAGTGCCAACCTCATATCCTGCCTCGGTCGCTTTTAAAGCACTTTCAGCAGAAACTACAGCTTGTTGGTATGCTCGAACGGCTCCTATGCTTGCATTAACATTGTTATATGAAGACTTAACTGCACTCATGACCGAGCGATAACTTTTCTCCAGCTGCTCACTGGCAGCAACATAGTCAAAAGAAGATTGTTTGACTTGTGATGCTGTTGCACCACCTGTATATAGTGGCAATGAAAATTTAATACCAATGTCGCCTTGATTGGAATAACCGTCCGTATTAACTGTATTATCTTTGTAGTTATTATAAGTTGAAGATAACCCCATAGTAAGATCAACTAATGGCTTATGTCCTGACTTAGATAAATCGATCTGCATCTTCGCAAGTTCTTTTTTAATCCGAGCCTGATGTAATGCCAAATTTTTTTCAATTGCTGCATCAGTCCACTTATCAATTTTCCATAAAGTTTTTTGAGGACTGAAACGCTCTGTATCAAGCTTATTAAGCTTTCTATGCTCAAGACCAGTTAACTCACGTAGAGCCTCATAGCTATTTTCAAGCGTGTTCTCTGCATAGATCTCATCGGCAAAAGACTGATCGAAGGCGGCCTCTGCCTCATGTACATCAGTAATCGCGGCCAAACCGACCTCAAAACGCTGCTGGGTTTGAGCAAGCTGCCTCTGAATTGCCTTTTTCGTTGCCTGAGAATAAATCAGCAAATCTTCAGCCTGGAGAACATTAAAATATGTCTGTATTGTACGAAGCACTAAGTTTTGATGCTCAAGAACATAAGAAACATCTGATAGTGTCGCATTCTTCGCAGCTAAATCAAGATTAATCCAATTAGCACTGTTGTAGAGAGATTGCTCTAGATTGATTGCACTATTCGTTGCGCTCCCAGTTTGCATATCCAGATTATCGTCAACATAGTTAGCACTAAGACCAAGATTTATCTTTGGTAGAAATGATGCTTGCTCTTCATTGATTTTTTCGAATGATTGGTCACGCATTGCCTTTGACTCAAGAAGTTGCGGATCCTTTTGCTTCGCCAAGTTATAAATATCTAGCAAGCCCTCCGCATGCGTGTAACTACTAAGAAGAGCGAGTATAGGTAAAAACATTTTGTTCATCATGATAGATACCAACAGATTGTAAATAAAGAAAACGAAAGTAGCGGATGCATATTCATATAATGCATCCGCCTGTGCACCAACCGTTATTCAGGCATATCAACACCTGTAGTATTAGTGATGCTCTTCAGAGTACGTCTACGCCATAAGTAAAATGCCGCAGGTAGAACTAAGAGAGTTAAAACGAGTGCGCTTACCATCCCACCAATCATTGGCGCGGCTATTCGTTGCATAACCTCAGAGCCAGTCCCATGACTCCACATGATAGGTAATAGGCCAGCAATTATCGTTACCACTGTCATCATTTTAGGACGTAGTCGCATTGCAGCTCCATGGATAACGGCACCATGTAATCCTGCATTATCAAGTTTATCGTTCTTAACGAGATCATCCCAAGCATGGTTGAGATAGATCAACATCAATACACCTGTTTCTACAGCGACACCTGCAAGTGCTATGAATCCAACTCCAACGGCCACTGACATATTAAATCCAGCTAGCCACACGTACCAAATGCCACCAACTACAGCAAGAGGCAAGGTCGTAAGAATAAGAAGCACTTCTTGAACACGCCGAAACGCCAAGTAAAGCAATAGAACTATGATGGCAACGGTTAATGGGACTACATAGGTAAGGCGAGCTTTAGCTCGTTCCATATATTCGTATTGACCAGACCAAGTAATAGAGTACCCAGCAGGAAGAACTAATTGTTCTCCGACCATTTTTTTTGCATCCGCGACAAATGATCCAATATCTCTATTACTAATATCAACATATACCCAACCATTTAACCTAGCATTTTCACTTCGCAACATTGGGGCTTCATCGCTAATATAAATTCGAGCAACATCAGCTAGAGCAATTCGTTCACCTTTGGGAGTGATCAAAGGAAGCAACTCTAGACTAGCGACTGAGTCGCGATAGCTTTGTGGATAGCGTATATTGATTGGATATCGCTCTCGCCCCTCTATCGTCTGTCCAACATCCATGCCGCCCACAGCCGTTGCTAGTACTGCTTGAACATCCGCAATATTGAGTCCATATCGGGCAGCCTTCAGTCTATCGATATCAACTTTGACATAACGACCACCGGCGACACGCTCAGCATACACGGATAATGCCCCCTCTACACTGCCAACAATTTTCTCAAGTTGCTGTCCTATTTTTTGTATCACTTTAAGATCTGGACCAGCAATCTTGATCCCAACAGGTGTTTTAATTCCTGTTGCGAGCATATCTGTTCGAGTCTTGATTGGGGGGACCCACGCATTTGTCAAACCAGGAAATTGAATTAATGAGTCTAGCTCTTCCCGTAATTTCTCTGGTGTCATCCCAGGACGCCACTCTGATTGAGGCTTCAGCTGAATAGTGGTTTCCATCATAACAAGATCAGCTGGATCTGTTGCACTATCCGCACGGCCAGCCTTACCGAATACATTCTTTACCTCAGGGACAGTTCTAATCAGCTTATCTGTTTGTTGTAATATCTCTCGCGTTTTCCCTACCGAGATATTTGTTGCCGTTGTCGGCATATACATCAGATCCCCCTCATCAAGTGGAGGAATAAACTCAGACCCTAAATATTTTAAAGGCAAGAAACCAACAACGGTCATGATAAATGCTAAAGTAAGAGTCACCTTCGGCCATGCTAAGACGCATTTCAGCAAAGGTATATAACCCTGACTTAGCCATCTATTAATTGGGTTCGCTTGTTCAGCAAGTACCTTACCACGAATAAAGTACCCCATTACAACAGGGACTAACGTTATTGCAAGTGCAGCAGCTGCGGCCATAGCATAAGTCTTAGTATATGCGAGCGGAGCAAACATCCGCCCTTCTTGTGCTTCAAGAGCAAATACTGGTAAAAAGCTCATGGTAATAATTAATAGAGAGAAAAATATAGCAGGGCCGACTTCTGCACTGGCCTCTCCAATTACCTTCCATCTGTTTTCATTAGTTAGGGGTGTCTGTTCCATATGCTTATGGACATTTTCAATCATTACAATTGCACCATCAACCATTGCTCCAATTGCGATGGCTATCCCTCCCAAAGACATTATGTTGGCGTTGACACCCTGTATATTCATTATTATAAATGCAACTAGAATTGCGATTGGTAGGGTGATAATCACTACTAACGATGACCGTAGGTGGAATAAAAATGCTAAACAAACTAATACAACAACAATAAACTCTTCCAGTAACTTCCCTGAAAGGTTGTCGATTGCTCTTTGGATTAGATCTGAGCGGTCATATACAGTTATTATCTCAACCCCATCTGGTAGACTACTTTTTAATTCATCAAGACGAGTCTTAACTCCATCAATAGTGTGTTGTGCATTTTCGCCATAACGCATGACGATAATGCCCCCAACGACTTCACCTTCACCATTGAGCTCTGCGATGCCTCGACGTACTTGAGGGCCAGTTACCACATCCGCTACATCACCTAGCAATAGTGGAGCACCACGTACATTTGTTCCTAATGGAATGTTTTTTAGATCAGAGACATTTTTCAAATACCCATTGGAGCGAACCATATACTCAGCTTCGGCCATCTCGATAACTGAAGCACCTGTTTCCTGGTTACCTTGTTCTATTGCTGTCTGAATTAAAGACAAAGGTACACCATATGCACGCAGCTTATTGGGGTCTACACGAACCTGATACTGACGAACCATTCCTCCAACCGTAGCGACTTCAGAAACCCCCTCTACAGTCTGTAATTCATACTTTAAAAACCAGTTTTGCAGTGAGGTTAATTCACTTAAGTCATGCTTACCTGTTCTATCGATCAGTGCATACTGATAGACCCAACCAACACCAGTTGCATCAGGCCCAAGCTGGGGCCTCGCAGAAGATGGTAAATTAGGAGCAACTTGGCTCAAGTATTCTAAAACTCGCGCCCGCGCCCAATACAAATCCGTATTGTCATCGAATAGAACATAAACGAAAGAATCACCAAAGAAAGAATAACCACGGACGGTAGTTGCACCAGGAACAGCAAGCATGGCGGTGGTTAATGGGTAAGTTACTTGGTCTTCAACTACTTGTGGTGCTTGCCCAGGATAACTTGTTTTGATAATAACTTGAACATCCGACAAATCAGGCAGCGCATCAACAGGAGTTTGCTTGACTGACCATATTCCCCATGCAGTGAGCAACACACTTAACAAAAGAACAAGGAATCGATTGCCAATAGACCATCGAATTATTGATGTGATCATTTCTGACCTCCTATCTCATCCATTTCGGCCATATCATGCTTGGAATGGTCCAATTGTGGAGCAGATGGAGCCTTACCTTTCCCGTTACTACTATTTGAATCTGAATTTTTAATATTTGTTTTAGCAATCGGCTCCTTGATACCAGTTATAATGTATCGTTCCCCATCCTGCCTTAGCAAAACACTCACGGAGTGACCCATCTTTAAACTTGAAGGAGCAATACTCTTATCAAGTTCAAAGCTCATACGCATTGCTGGCCATTGCCATTCTGGTACTTGTTGGTGTGCAATTGTGATCTGCCTATTCTGACCAATATCAACGATGTCAGCATTGACCCAGACTTGAGCAGGACGAAATGCAGTCATGCGCTGGAAGTCGGAACTGATACTTGACTCAGAGTCTAATAAAAACTGAGCAGACCTTACTATCTCATCACCTTCTTCAACTCCAGATGTAACAACGATATGTTCCCTAAACTGAGAACCGAGAGTGACTTCAACAGATTTGAAGCGCCCATCACCTAATGACAGCACTACTCGATTCTGCGTTCCTGTTCTAATAATAGCCTCACTAGGCACCACAAGATTAGACTCGGTTCCACCGGCTTTTATGTTGATCTGAGCAAACATATTCGGCTTAAGGAACTCGTCTGGATTATCAAAGCGTAGCCTGACCTTAAGCGTTCTAGTTGATGCGTCTAGGGTGGGATATAAATAATCAACTTTACCGACCCAAGTTCTGCTTGGCGCATAATCAAGAGTCATGGTAACTGGATCTCCCAATTTCAATACGGTAGCTTGGCGCTCAAAAATTTCTGCACTGACCCAAACTTGTTGTAATGTGCTGATATTAAATAGCGCCTCAGCTGGTTCTACGTACTGTCCCTCTCGAATTTTTAGCTCAGAAATATATCCATCACTAGGTGCATAGAAATTAATTGTTTCACGCACTTTCCTAGTTCGCTTTAAAATAGATATTTGATCACTTGGAATTTGTAGCGCCTTGAGTTTCCCTTCTGCGGCTCGAATCAACAAAGGGTTACTGCTATTCATGGCCAACAAGTATTCATGCTGCGCATTTACTAAATCAGGGGCATATAATGCGTAAATAAAACTACCTTTGGTAACCCTTTGCCCCTCACTTTTAATTGCAAGGGTTCGTACCCAGCCAGCCATACGTGAGTTGATAGCTTCAAGACGGTCTTCATCATATCCAACATATCCAACAGTATCAATTTCCTGATAAGTAGGAGCTCGTTTGACTTGATCGAGACGAACACCAAGATTCTGCTGTATTTCCGGTGATATTGTAACTGTGCCAGCTGACCCTTGACCTTGAGCTTTCTCTTCATAAACAGGAATGAAATCCATTCCCATTGTGTCCTTGGCTGGAGAAGGTCTCTTATCAGCTGGATCCATCGGGTTTACCCAATAAAGAGGTTGTTTTTCCTTTAATGTATTTACATCTTTAAAATTTGTGAGCAGGTAGACACTACCGCCTCCTGCGACAAAAACTAACAACATTGCAATAAATTTCATCATGCCATGCCCCTTAAGATATATTCAAAATATGGAAAACCAGGTGGTGTAAAATCATCTCTCATACCCCAATAGGGTGAATCATACATACTTGCCCTCTTAAAGATCTATATCCTTACGGTAATGTAATCTTGCTGACAGCAGCATGTAATGTTGATTGTATATAGTGATTAGCGATAACCGTGCAATAACAACGAAATGAGGTAATCCAATGAAAATCAAGACCATCTTAGCTGCGCTCACCATGTTGATTAGTAGTTCAGCGGCTTTCGCTAATGCCCCAATGCCTTTCGATCTTAGAGCAGGGCATGGAGTAGTCTATGTAGAATGGAAAATATCTGCATTGCCTACTGACTCCGTGGACGTATCCACCCCCGATGGCACGAAACTGGGCGTTGTGAAGGCTCTCCCTGGTAAGACCAAGCAGTTAACACTTCCTTCTGATAAAAATATTAAAGAAGTTATCGTGGACTATAAAGGAACCATTCATAACGTCTCTCTCCCGCATGGTATGGGAAGCGGTAGTAACCGTTAAGATCTTCCACATGTAAAAAACGGCCAGCTTATGCTGGCCGTTTTTTAAACATTAAAAATAATCATTCTAGATTTTATAATTTCGATATAACCTTCATTGAAACTCTTGATGCAGCTGGATTTTTTTTATTTTTTAGTGTATGTAGTAGCATAGACTACTGACTATCTTAATACTGCATATTGGAGAACATAATGAATATTTTAGTTGTTGAAGATGAGCCAAAGATAGGTGAGTATTTAAAGAAAGGACTCACTGAGTCAGGCTACATTGTTACTCTCGCCACAAATGGAATTGATGGTCGCTTTTATATACTTAGCCATGAATTTGACTTAATAATACTAGATATTATGTTACCTGGGATTAACGGATGGCAGCTTCTTGAGGAAATTAGAAATATAAACATTCAAGTACCTGTCATGTTCCTGACGGCAAAAGATGGTGTCGGAGATAGAGTAAAGGGGCTAGAGTCTGGAGCTGATGATTATCTTTCAAAACCATTTGCATTCACTGAACTACTAGCCAGAATAAAAAACCTTCTTAGGCGATCCAAAGACAATCATATTGAAGAGGTTATATCAATTTCAGATTTGATTATAAACATCAAATCAAGAACAGTTAAGCGGTCGGGTAAAAAAATACATCTCACCCCTAAAGAATATCTATTACTTGAGTTATTAGCTCGGCGGCATGGTGAAGTATTACCTCGCTCATTAATTGCCTCTTTGGTATGGGATATGAATTTTGACAGCGATACAAATGTAATAGATGTTGCAATCAGAAGATTAAGAGCCAAGGTTGATGATGATTATCAAATAAAATTAATTCATACTATTCGAGGAATGGGATATAAATTAGAAGGTGCTGGCGATGAAGAGTAACATGCCTATAACTATACGTGCTATGCTTTTTGTTTCTGTCGCCATAACGATCAGTATGATTTCCTTGTTATTTTTGGTAGAGACATCTATCAAAAATCATTTCTTAGACCTTGATAATGAAACGATAGATAACAAAACGATTATTATCGAGCAGTTTTCAAAGCGCATAGATGCAGTTCAAAGAATTATCAATTGGGATACAATCAATCCTGACTCTAATTTTTATATCGAGATATTAAAAGATGGTAAAAATATATATAGGAGTGAACGAGACAGCTTTAATTTGAGAAAGTTCAGCAATACACTAATTCATGTATCTGAAACTGACACTTCCGCTCCACATAAATATCTCAGTAAAAACATTAATTTTAAAAAAAATGATAACTCCTATTCAGTCGTGTTCTATTTAGACTCAAGTGTTCACTCTCATTTTTTGTCTGACTTTAGGATGCAGCTATTAATCATAGTCTTTGGTGTTTGGGCGATCATAATATTGTCTACATACTTGGGTATAAGGCAAGGCCACAAACCTATTTATATATTAAGCAAACATATGTCGACTATTCAGGCTGAACAGTTGAGCTCAACATTAGAACCCAACCAATATCCGAGAGAGTTAAGGGAGTTGGTTGACTCATTCAATACCATGCTATCTAAACTAAACAATAGTTTCGTTAAGTTATCTGATTTTTCAGATGATGTAGCGCATGAACTAAGAACCCCATTAACCAATATAATCATGCAGGCTCAAGTTGGGTTAAATCAAGACAGGAGCATCTCCGAATATAAAGAGTTCCTATATTCAATTCTGGAAGAGCTTGAGCGTTTGGCAAAGATGGTTAGCGATATGCTGTGGATTGCCAGGTCAGACAAAGGTTTGATTTCTGCAAATAAAGAATTTTTAGATTCAGAGAATGAACTTTCTTCTATTTTAGATTTCTTTATGTATTTAGCAGAAGAAAAAAGCCTTACGTTTAACGTTGCAAATACTAATAAGCTTGTATTTGCTGACAAAATAATGTTTCGTCGTTCGATATCCAATCTGATATCTAACGCAATAAAATACTCAGAGAGTAACTCTGTCATTAGCATCTCGATATCAAACGATGAAGGAAATAATTCTATTGTTGAAATAAAGAACAAATGCAAAGGTATATCTTACGATGACTCTTTGAGAATGTTTGACCGATTTTATAGGGCAGATTTATCAAGATCTAGCAATAACGATAGTGTCGGACTGGGTCTATCGATTGTTAAATCGATAACCGAAGTTAATGGAGGGAAGGCATGGAACAAATTAAGTGGTGATTATATTTCATTTTATTTATTATTCCCAGCCAAATAGCTTTTAGCTATTTAACGTAGGACGACACTAGCATTATTAAAGAGCATGGTTGCCAAAATCAGCCAGTAAGTCATGACTTCCCCAGCCCCAAGTGACAGCTACGCACGGGGCTTCCTTACAGGCAGGCAATGCGCAGGTGGCGGGGGAAATCCTAGCAGGGGTAAAGGTCATGAACAGGATAATGGGCTTAAGTATGCCCGTTTGGCAGTAAGTCAGTTGGGTAAGGAAAACGATCAGGGAGCAAGCAGCCTTGTTTTAAAATTAACTAGCAAGGCCACTTGGTCGTGGAATGTCGATAGGTGACATTTAGACTCATCTGCGGACATATAACCTCCGCAGATAGGATCAAGCATTCGTGACCTTCATACCACGGAGTCTCAGCGCGTTCAAAATTACCGAGACTGAACTTAAGCTCATAGCTAACGCCGCGACCATTGGTGATAACAGGAATCCCGTAGACGCATAGAATACACCTGCGGCAAGCGGTATACCAAAAACATTATATATGAAAGCGAACGCTAGATTTTGTTTCATATTTTTTATCGTTATGTTTGATAATGTTCTGGCTAATGCAATCCCTCGTAAATCACCTTTGACTAAAGTAACGGAGGCGCTACTAATTGCCACATCAGTACCTGTTCCCATAGCGACACCAACATCAGATCTTGCTAATGCAGGGGCATCGTTAATACCATCTCCCGCCATCGCCACAATATGCCCCATCTGTTGAAACTTGGTGACTAGAGCCAATTTCTCTGAAGGTTTAACATCGCCATATATTTCGCTAATACCGAGCTTACCCCCCACAGCCCTAGCTGTAGATAGACTATCGCCAGTAGCCATAATTACAGTTACCCCACTTTTTTTCAATGCATCCAAAGCTTCCTGTGTGGATGATTTTATTGGGTCACTTATGACTAGCAAGCCAACGATGGTAAGATTTACTGCCAGGAACATCACACTAGCACCTTCGTGACGTAATCGATCTGCATCATCCTTCACTGCCTGTGTACTTATTCCCTCTTGCTCCATCAAAGATGCATTACCCAGTAAAAGGAACTTTTCAGCTACGATACCTTTTACACCATTCCCTGGAATGGTTTCAAAATCGCTGACATGATGCAGAGTCAAGAATCTATCTTTCGCTGCTGTGACAATTGCTTGTGCTAATGGGTGCTCACTTCCTTGATCTAAACTGGCAGCTAATCTCAGTATTTCATCATTTTCTAAGCCGTTTACTGATATGGCTTGTTCAAATATAGGATGACCTGCGGTAAGCGTACCAGTTTTATCGACAATCAATATATCGACCTTCCTGAAATTTTCTATCGCAGCTGCATCTCTAAATAATATTCCTTGTGTTGCACCTTTACCAGTCGCTACCATAATTGACATCGGTGTTGCCAAGCCTAATGCACAAGGACAAGCAATTATTAATACAGCAACCGCATTCAGTAAACCATACTGCCAGCCTGTTGTGGCCCCCAAAAAACCCCAAGTGAAGAACGTGGTTATGGCAATGAGTACAACAACAACAACAAAATTACCTGCTATTTTATCAGCCATTCCCTGCATTGGGGCCTTGGAACGCTGTGCTTGCACAACCATATTAACGATTTGAGCCAGCATGGTTTGTGAACCCACTTTTTCTGAACTCATGGTAAGAGATCCTGTTGTATTCAACGTTGCTCCGATTACTTTATCACCTCGTTTTTTACTTACCGGAATAGGCTCTCCTGTCAGCATTGACTCGTCAATTGTACTGATACCATCAACAACGACCCCATCCACAGGAACTTTTTCACCAGGTCGGATACGTAAAATGTCTCCCACCTGAACTTGGGAAAGTGGAATATCTCGTTCGCTTCTATCTGGATATATTATACGGGCAGTTTTTGGAGCTAGTCCTATTAACAACCGAATCGCCTCAGAGGTTTTTGAGCGAGCTTTTAACTCCATGATTTGACCTAGCAGCGTCAGTGAGATGATGACATCTGCCGCTTCAAAATAGACAGCAACCCGTCCCATTGACTGAAACGACACAGGGAATATATCTGGTAATATTGTGGCAATGATACTATAAATAAATGCAGCACCAGTTCCAGTTCCGATTAATGTCCACATATTAGGATTGAAAGTTACTATAGATTGCCACCATCGTTCAAAGAATGGTGATGCAGCCCATAATACTACGGGTAAGGATAGCACCAGCTCAACCCAACTCTGAGTATTCATGCTAAAAAATGCTAATTTATGACCAAGCATTGCTAATAGTGTTACAACAATAGTTAATGGCAAGGTTAACCAAAACCGATACTGGAAAATATAAAGTTCAGAATCACTTTTATCCTCATCTTCAAACTGAGGCTTTTCAGGTTCAAGAGCCATACCACATTTAGGACAATTACCAGGCTTGTTAACTCTGACTTCAGGATGCATTGGGCATATATATATGACTTCTTTGTCACTGCCTTTCTGGGCTTGGTGCGCAGTAGATTCACTGGTAGATACGGAAGGCTTCGCATCCGTTCTTACATAAGTTTCTGGATTTTTATTAAAGGCAATAAAACACTTATCACTACAAAAATAATATAGCCCACCATCATATTTAACATATTTTTCAGTTTGATGTATTTTCATACCACAAACAGGATCGGTGTGGTATTGCGAGCCTAATTCTGTTGGTTCCTCTATATCATCATGGCGATGAAAGTCATCGTTTACTGCTGATGGATAAATTTTCTTAATTCTCATCACTCAGCTCCTTACTTTCCATGAAGGTATAAAACGCGGGGTTTTATTTGCATAATCATCATATGCTTTTCCAAATATAGACCTAACCTCGCGCTCTTCTGTGATCGCGAGGTACTTATACATAATCAAGAGAATAGGAAACATGAGAAGGGTCAATATAGTTGGCCATTGCAATAGAAAGCCAAACATAATCATAGCAAACGCGACATATTGCGGATGACGAATCTTTGAATAGGGGCCAGTTATAGCGAGTTTATTCATTTTTTGAGAAAAAAAGAGCACATGCCAAGCACTAGAAAGCAAGTAAAATCCGGCACCAATTACAAAATAGCTTAGGATATGCAAGATATTAAAATGTGGGTCACCATTACCCCCTATAAACGTGTACCACAGATGCCCTGAGTTATGAGAGAGCAGATCAACCTCTGGATATTTTTTTTGTAACCAGCCAGACAGGAAATATATTGTCAATGGAAATCCATACATCTCTGTAAACAAAGCAATAATAAATGCAGATATAGATCCAAATGTACGCCAATCCCTAGCCGACTTAGGTTTGAAAAAGCTAAATATAAACATTATAAACACTACTGAATTAAGTACCACAAGCGACCATAATCCATAGGATGAAAAATCGTTACTCATAAGGATTCTCCTTTATCAGATTTATCATTTTGGTCGGGTGAGCTCTTTTGTATATTTTGTTTTTTTTCATCACTACCATGATCGCCGTTTTCATGGTTATCACCATGTCCACCATGTCCACCATGCATGAATACATGCATAAGTGGGCAAGCGAGAAGAAGCAGATATGGTAAGGCTCCCATGAAATGGGCCCAGTGTTCTGTGACCAAAAAGTAACCAGCAACGCTACCAATGATGATAAAAGCAACCCCAGTTCTAGAACGCCAGAAACCTGGTTCATCAGATTGGTTATGCTCGTGATGTGAATTCATTGACATCCCTCCAATTAATATTAGATGCTGTAGACAACTCATTTTCTCTCAGCACCACGTCCTGTACTCACTCACCCAATAAGTCACACTATCTGAGTGATGCGGTATTTTTTACTTAATATTAAGTATAGTTATACTGCCGAGCATTAATTGGTATTTAGATCTTTTTGTGTCAGCAGATCATCAAACTGTGATATTGGCAAAACTTTTTAACTAAAAACACAAAAAAATCAAATAAAAAAAGAGGGGAGCCCCCTCTTTTTTTGTTTGAAAAGTGGATTATTTCACTACCACTTCACCAAGCATTCCAGCCTCCATATGCCCAGGTACAAGACAAGCAAATGATACTGTACCTGCTTTATCAAATTTCCATAGCACTGCACTCTTCTGACTGGGTGCAAGAGAGATCATGTTTGGCATGCTATGTTTCATCTGCATACCTTGCATTTGTTGCATCATTCCCGCATGCTCTTTGAGCTCTGAGGTTGTTCCGAGAACGAACTCATGTGGTAGTTTTCCATTATTCTTTATAAAGAATCGGATTGTTTCACCTTGTTTGACCGATATCGTTTTCGGTGTAAACCGCATGGTGTCATCCATAGATACGTCAATGGTTCTAGACACATCTTTGGCAACACCTGGGGAACCAGCCATACTCCCCATGTCATGCCCCATAGGAGCTGGATTCCCCTTCATTGAACTCATGTCATGGTTCATGCCATTCTTCATTGAGTTCATGTCATGACCTTGCTCAGAAGCCATCACACCCGTAGAAATTACTATCACAGCAGCAGTAATCATTTTGAATTTCATACATTACCTTCCTTATGTAATCAGAACCAGAATCTGGCACCTGCAATAAATCTCGTATCAGATGTACTCTCCCCATGATCTTTTGCTAGATCGTATGTATTGCCAGCGAGAGTTTTCCATTCAACGCCTATGTAAGGAGCAAACTGCCTACTTATTTCATAACGTAACCGCAAGCCAGTGCTGATGTCTGAGATACCTCGCCCAACAGACATATCATCATTATCTTTACTGTAAATATTCATTGCAGCTTGGGGCTGTAGTATCAATTTCTGAGTAAGTAAGAGGTCATATTCCGCCTCTAGGCTTAAAAGCATTAGACCATGCTGATCTACAAATAAAGAGGAGTCAACCTCAAACCAATATGGCGCTAATCCTTGTAGGCCAAGGGCAAGCCATCCTTTATCGCTTCTAGATTGATATGTATCATATCTTGCTCCAAAAAGGATGTCCCAGTATGCAGATGTAGCATACCCATAAAGAACTTGGTTTTCTGTATCCTGTAATGAATTTTTATATTCACCTTCAGATTTAAACCATATTTTTTGATAGTCTTTCCCTACCCAAGCAAGGGCTTTGTAGGAAGCATAATTTTCCTCTCGTCCATTTGAATATTCAAGCCTGTCAATTAACAGAGAAGAAAAGGTATGTTCATCTGCTAAGGAAAGCTGCTCTCTGCCTTCAAAAAGGCTTGGGCCTGAACTAAGTGTGAGTCCATCAGAATATTCATCAGGGCTTCTTTGTTCGCTATCCTCAGATGCAGTTAAATCAGGGTGATAGCCGCTAACAGCATCTTTTGACTCCTCAGAAAAAGAAAGAGAAGCAAATAACCCAAGGCTGATCAACCATATTCCATTTTTTACTATACTTTGAATTAGCATTATTTATTTCCTCAAGAAACCACTACTTCACGGAACATTCCAGCATCCATATGGAACATAATATGACAGTGCCAAGCCCAACGGCCAATGGCATCAGCGGTCACAAGAAAACTAATTCGTTGTGCTGGCTGCACAGGTATTGTGTGCTTTCTTGCCAAAAAGGAGCCATCTTCATTCTCAAGTTCACTCCACATACCATGTAAATGCATGGGATGGGTCATCATGGTGTCATTGTGGAGAGTAATTCTAACTCTTTCTCCATAATTAAAATGAATTGGTGTTGATTTACCGAACTCAACGCCATCAAACGACCATGTATAGCGTTCCATATTTCCAGTCAAATGAAGTTCAATTTCGCGTTCTGCTGGTCTTGGATCTATGGGCCCACCTTTAGTTTTCAGGTCTGCTAACGTAAGCACTCTTCTCCCATTATTACGTAGCCCTACACCAGGGTCATTCAGATTGCGTCTTGGTGTATCTACCCTCGCATCAACACTGGGCCCAAACTCTGTACTGGCATGCCTAACCTTGCTTGGCGGTGTAGCATTACTCATACCAGCCATAGAACCATGATCCATACCAGCCATGGAGCTATGATCCATCGTTGGCATTGCCCCCGATGCCATGCCAGGCATTGAGCCATGATCCATACCTGCCATAGAGCTATGATCCATCGCTGGCATTGCCCCCGATGCCATGCCAGGCATTGAGCCATGATCCATACCTGCCATAGAGCTATGATCCATCGCTGGCATTGCACCTGATGCCATACCAGGCATTGAGCCATGATCCATACCTGCCATGGAGCCGTGATCCATTCCGTCCATGGAGCCCATCATATCTTCCATTGAAAGAGGCTCAGGTTTGTCTACAGTAGGAATCGGAGCTGAAAGGCCAATCGCCGTCGACAACGTACCTCGGGCAAAACCAGTACGATCCATCGACTGTGCGAAAATCGTATGGGCGTTATCGATGGGTTGAACAATGACATCGTAAGTTTCACCAGGGCCGAAACGAAACTCATCTACGTCTATAGGTTCAATATCAACACCATCGGTTTGTACAACCGTCATTTTTATGCCTGGAATTCTGACATCGTAAAAAGACCCTCCAGCACCATTTATAAATCTAAGTCTGATCTTCTCACCTTTATTAAAGACACCAGTCCAATTTCCATTAGGGGTTGTCCCATTCATTAGATAGGTTAAAGTTGCGGAGGATAAGTCAGCCAAATCTGTAGAATTCATTCTCATTTCATTCCACATCTGGCGTTTGGTGAAGGCAACTTTTAATCCACTGTTGCTGACATCGTTAATGAAGTCGATAGCTGTAGGCTGATTAAAATTATAGTAATCACTTTGCGATTTCAATTTTGATAAAATTCGCATCGGGTGCTCATCTGTCCAGTCTGACAAGAGAACAACATAATCTCTATCGGCTGATATAATCTCGCCTTCTTTTGGCTCTATAATTAAAGCGCCATACATTCCCGTCTGTTCTTGAGAACCAGAGTGAGAGTGATACCAATATGTACCGGACTGTTCCAACGTGAATTTATATGTGAATGTCTCTCCTGGTTTAATACCATTGAAACTAATACCAGGCACGCCATCCATTTCAAATGGAAGTATTATACCATGCCAATGAATAGAGGTAGGCTCACTGAGCTTATTGGTAACACGAAGAGTAACCTCATCGCCTTCCTTTAAGCGTAATGTCGGTGCAGGTATGGAGCGATTGACAACCGTGGCAATTCTTGTACTTCCAGTAAAGTTGACAACAACTTCTTCAACTACCAGATCGATTACTGTTCCACTTAAAACTGAGCTGTAAACCTTTTGCGGCAGTTCTTCTTTAGCGTTAATTGACATAGGAATCGATGCCACAACTCCGCCAGCAGCAATCCCTTTAACAAACTTTCTTCTTGAGATAGAAGGATTAAATCCATTTTTACTATGAACATCATTCATAAGCGCCTCCATTTCATCACAGCTGTGATGTGTGATGATGCTCATTATAGAAATCAATGTACAATTACAATACTGTCATTTTTCTCAATGCGTAGAAAAAAATGCGCCAAACTTACGTTAAGCGAATGATTTTATTTGCTTTATCTGTTTCGCCCACTACCCATTCCATGCTGAAGTTCAATCACATGGACATCACCGTTGTAGCTGACTTTGACTGTGTTGATACTTTTGTCCATGGGGAGTTGCAGTTGCTTTGTCTTCCCAGGAGTAGCCATTACAGTACCCAGTTTAGTGTCATCCAGGGTAGATACACTCACAGTGTCGGTACTAAGTGCGTTGGCACTCCAATCCATATATATAATGTTATGCCCAGCACGAACGTTATAAGGCACCGGAGCCTGAGCAAATGCGGAGAAGCTTCCGACGACCAGCGTACATGCCATGAATGCACCAGTTTTAATATTCATAAACCACCTCATTTAATTATGACTCAAGTTACGTGACTAACTATATACTCTGAGTCATTACATGAAGCTGTCACAAAAATTACAAATTAGTAATAAACCTATTGAAGAGCGTTTGGGGAAAGCTGGATGACTGGATCAGGACATACCCTATTTTTTGGCCTGCTCAGATAGAGATTCGGTTCATGCAGCACTCTTCGCGGAGAAATACGATGATCTCTTCCAGCACTTCGTATTGAGAGACGCAAAGCAGGCTACGACTTTCCCGATTCTGCTTGACCAGGCCAACCGAGACCAGCGCGGCAATGTGGTGGCTCAGGGTCGATGCGGGAATGGCGAGCTGCTTTTGCAAGTCTCCAACAGGCAGGCCCTGCTCTCCCGCTTTGACCAGATGTTTGAAAATGAACAAGGTACTGGGGCATTGACTCCTTTTTGCAGTTGCTCAACCATCTCCATGCTGCGTGGGCTCTTGTCTGCCAAAGCCGGTTTTGGGCCGACCCTGACCTTCCTGTTTGTCTCGCCGCTGCTCAACCCGATCATCGTAGGTTTGATGTGGGCCACCTTCGGCTGGAAAGTGACGATGTTGTATGCCTTGATTGCAGCGGGAGTTTCCGTACTGGCGAGTATGTTGTTGGACATGCTGGGGTTTGAGCGTCATATCATTGACTCCAAAGAGGCCAGCTGTGGCACAGGTTGTGGCGCCACAGCAAGTGAACCTGCCAGTGTTAATGCAACCACTTGCTGCTCAAGCAACGCTATCAAGTCAGTCAAACCGCTAAAGGCTCAAGTATCCTGCTGTACCTCACTGCCTGAGGCTGCGTCAACCATCTCTTGTTGCGCAGATGGCACTGCGGCACGGACTCAGGATCCAGTCATTCCTACGGCCTTCGCCAAAGCGCGTATCGATGCCTGGCAACAATTCAAAGAGGTGCTGCCTTACTTGTTGCTGGGGGTATTGATAGGGTCATTTATCTACGGTTTCATTCCTGCCGAGTGGATAGCGGCCCACGCAGGGGCTGACAACCCGCTGGCGATCCCCTTCAGTGCAATTGTGGGTATTCCGCTCTATATCCGGGCAGAAGCCGTTATCCCTCTGGCATCTGTATTGCTGGGAAAAGGGATGAGCATGCTACCGTTATCAGCCCGTGCTGGCTGATGAAAACCAGGAGATTGCCGACTGGCTGCTGCGCCTCACCGCCAACCAGCGCAACTGGGGTTTCGGACTGTGCTTCCTGTACCTGCGTAACGTCAAAGGCTTTGGCTGGAACCACAAGCGGGTCTACCGGATCTATCGGGCGCTAGAGCTCAATCTGCGGATAAAACCCAAGAAGCGGCTAGTGCGGGCCAAGCCGGAGCCGTTGGCAGTCCCTGACCAACCGAATCACTGCTGGTCGATGGACTTTATGCATGACCAGCTCAGCGATGGTTGAATCGCCCCTACTTTCCTAGACACCCCAAGAGCCTCAAACTGAGGTCATTCAGGAGGTGTTATGAGCAAACAGCAACGTTACACGGAAGAATTCAAATTGGCCGCCGTCAAGCAAGTGACTGAGCGGAATTACCCAGTGGCAGAGGTTGCTGAGCGGCTTGGTGTTTCCAGCCATAGTCTTTACGCCTGGATCAGGCGCTACAGCCAACCCGACGTGCAGCAACAGCATGACTCCAGCCAGCAAGCCGAAATTAGGCGCCTCAAGGCTGAACTGCGCCGCGTCACCGATGAGCGAGATATCTTAAAAAAGGCCGCCGCGTACTTTGCCAAGCTGTCAGGGTAAGGTACGCCTTCATCCGGGAGCACGCGTCCACATATCCCATCCGCAGACTGTGTCGAATGATGAATGTCCACCCGAGCGGTTATTACGCCTGGCAGCTCCAGCCTTTATCTGCCCGAGCCCTGGAAGACCAACGCCTCCTGGGCCAGATCAAGCAATGTTGGCTAGAAAGCGGGGGCGTCTATGGTTATCGTAAGATCCGGGATGACCTGCGAGAGATGGGAGAGACCTGCGGGAAACACCGGGTGGCGCGATTAATGCGTCATGAGGGTTTACGTTCACAAACCGGTTATCGTCGCCGTCCCGGTCATTATGGTGGCCAGCCGGCAGTGGTTGCACCGAATCATCTTGAGCGCCAGTTCGATGTGACTGAGCCAAATAAGGTCTGGGTAACGGACATCACTTATATCCGAACCCATGAAGGCTGGCTCTATCTGGCCGCAGTATTGGATTTGTTTTCACGACAAGTCATTGGTTGGTCAATGAGGCCAAGGATCGACCGAGAGCTAGCCATCAGCGCGTTACTGATGGCGGTGTGGCGACGGCGACCTGAGCAGGAAGTGTTGGTTCATTCCGACCAAGGTAGCCAGTTTAGCAGCTATGACTGGCAGGATTTTTTGCGGGAGCACCGGCTCAAGGCCAGCATGAGCAGACGTGGTAACTGTCATGATAACGCGGTGGCGGAGAGTTTCTTCCAGCTCCTAAAACGCGAGCGGATCCGACGTAAAACCTATGCGGATCGCGAGGAGGCCCGGCGGGATGTGTTCGATTACATTGAAATGTTTTACAACCCCAAGCGTCGGCACAGTTTCAACAACGGGCTATCGCCAGTAGAGTGTGAAAAGCAATATTTCGAACGGCTCAAAAGTGTCTAGAGAAGCCGGGGCGATTCACCTTGAACTCCACGGCATCGGGGAAGCGGGCCAGCGCCTCATCGAAGGTGGCCAGGGCCTCGGCATAGTGCCCCGTGGTGCGATAGGAGCTGCCGAGGCCGAGCCAGGCACCGCGCAAGGATGCATTGCCCAGCCCCAGTTCGATGGCCTTGCGGTAGAGCGGGATGGCCTGGGCCTCTCGCCCGAGCATGTCGTGCAGGCTGGCCACTTCGTAATGCAGCTCGGCGTGGGCCGGGTGTTCGATGAGTTGCAACAGGCCGTGCTGGCGGGCTTCCTCGAGCCGTCCCTCGGCCTTGAGAGTATTCAACTGTTTCATATGCGCTCCTGCATGGGGATGAAGGATCAGTATGCCTGTCGATGGGGTGGCGGGGAACGTGCCATGGGGCTATGAAAAAGGCCTCCCGCCGATGGCGGGAGGCCTGGTTGCAATGCATTGGGCGTGTGTCCAGCCTTACTGGGCGCTCAGGCTGTAGGCCAGGGTCTGGTCATTGAAACGCACCACATAGACGCCGACCACTGCGGTGGCGATGTCTGCCCCGGCCAGCTCGGCCACGCCATCCTTGTTGGTGTCGCCGTAGTTCTGGGTCCAGTCCCCCTTGACGTCGAACTTGAAGCGCTGGCCGCCGTTGCCATCCCCGCTACCGGTGAAGGTGACGCTGGCCTGCCAGAGGTGATCCCCCACCAGTGACATGGGGGTGGTGCCCCAGCTGTTGGTGGTGCCGCGAATGTTGAGGCTGGCGACATTCTTGGCATAGGTGACGCTCACCGGGGTCAGGCTGTATTGCAGGGTCTGATCGTTGAAGCGTACCCGGTACTGGCCGGTGACCGTGGTGTAGATGTCGCTGCCGGTCAGATCCGCAACGCCGTCCTTGTTGCTGTCGCCATAGTTCTGGGTCCAGTCCCCCTTGACGTCGAACTTGAAGCGCTGGTTGGTCTGCCCGTCGAAGGTGACCAGGGCTTCCCACTGGTTGTCGGCGACCAGCGTCATGGCAAGGGATCCCCAGGCATTGGGGGTACCGCGGAAGTTCAGGGTCGGCAGCACGCTGGCATAGGTGCCGTTGTCGTCGGTGACGGTCACGGTGGCGCTGGCACTGGCGGTCAACCCTTCCGCATCGGTCACGGTGACCGTCACGGTATGGGTACCCGGGGTATCGAACCGGACTGTCTCCGTGGCGGCGGTGCCCCCGCTGGACCAGCGGTAGCTCACCACGCCGCCGTCATCGCTGGAGGCGGAAGCGTCAAACACCACGCTCTCGCCCGTCTTGACGCTGAGGGTCTTGGGGGAGAGGGCGGCCACCGGTGCCTGGTTGCTGGTGAGGGGGGTGACCGTGTATCGCAGATCGCTCTCGCTCAGGGTGATGCGGTAGGTGCCCGCCCCGCTGACCAGGATATCCTTGCTGCTGCCCTTGTCGGCGATGCCATCCCCCTCGTTGTCGCCGTAGTTTTCGGTCCAGTTGCCGAAGACGTCGAACTTGAAGCGCTGGGCACCGGTGGCGTCACCGTTGCCGGTCAGGGTGAGGGTGGCGGACCAGACACGGTTAGCATCGACGGTCATGGGGGTGTTGCCCCAGGCGTTGTGGGTACCGCGCAGGTTCATGCTGCTGAACTTGTTGCCCGGCAGGACGGAACCTCCGCAGGGGCTGGCTTTGGTGCAACCGGCGAGGATGGCTGTTGCCTTCATGCCGGGTACGTTCAGGCTGGCCTTGCCGCTGCCATCGACGGTGACATAGCCGCCGCTGCAGTAATCAGTGCCCCCCAGGAGGTTGCAGTACTCGCCGGCCGGCAGGCCGGTCTGCACCGAGGCCACCAGGCTGCCGCTCTCGTTGTTGATGGCGACGAAGCCCTTGTCACCGCGGCCGAAGGCGATCTGGTTGTTGCCGTTGTCCCACCAGTGGCTGACGGGCTGGCCCTCGGTTCTGTTGTGGAACAGGGCCATGTTCATGATGGTCGGGCGCCGCTGCTCGCAGTTCCACTGGCTGTCGGAGCAGGGCGTGCTGCCCGGTGCCCCCTTGTCGGTTTCATAGGTGCCCATGTTTTCGAAGCGGTAACCCGACATCACCTGCTTCCAGCCATAGGGCCAGGCCATCATGAAGGTGTTGGCCAGCTCATAGCGGGCGCCGTTCATGAAGGTGAGCATGCCACCGCCACCATGGCCCCGCTCGCGGTCGTGGTTGACCACGAAGACGAATGCCTTGTTCGAGGGGAGCAGGCCCCAGCTCTCGCCCAGGGTCTTGAGGTTCTTGATCTGGCCGTTGAAGTTGGCGGCGAGATCCGTGCCGTATTTGAAGTCGGTGACGGTGTCTATGTAGGTGTAGCGAGGGGGCTGGATGTCGGCGGATTCCCCGCCTGCGCCGATCACCTCGAGGTAGGCTCTGGGGCTGCCCGCCTTGTCGAGGATGGCCTTCACGTCGGCCGGGGCCATGTGCTTGGCCGCATCGATGCGAAAGCCCGCCACTCCCCAGCCGAGCAGGGTCTTCATGTAGGTGGCGATCTGATCCTGCACGTAGGCGGAGCCTGTGTTGAGGTCCGGCATGCCGTAGAGGGCGCCGTTCCAGACGTTGTTGCTGTCGCCGTAGTTGGTGATGTCGCCGCTGTGGTGGAAGTCGTTGTAGCCGAACTGGGGATACTGGAATTGCCCCGAGTTGTAGCTGCCACCGCCGGTGGCGGTGCCGGTGCCCGAGGCCAGCTGGTTGAAGACGGCGTCGGCGTAGACCTTGACCCCGGCCGCGTTGCAGCGGGCGATCATGCTTCTGAGCTCCGCCTCGCTACCGCCGAAGCTGTTGAAGTTGCTGAAGCTGACCGGTTGATAGACGGTCCACCAGACCTGGCTGCCCTGCTTGTGTTCGGCGGGGGGGGTTATCTGGACGCCGCCGAACCCCTTGGGCCCGAGCACGGTCTCGCACTCGTTGGCGATGTCGTTGAACTTCCATTGGAACAGGTGAACCATGACCCCTTCGGCGCTGGCAGTGTGGCTGAAAGAGCCGAGTGCTGCCGCCAGCAGGGCGGTTCGAAACAGTGTGGTGTGCATGACGATTTTCCCTTCGATCTTGTTATTGACGTATCACTGTCTATGAATCGAACGGACAACAAACTTCCTCGTTCAGCTCAGTAGCATTCATGAAAATCTGCTGGTTGAACATTGAACAGCCTGAATTAATTAAGAAATGTGAATGAAAATGCTTTCATGCGTCCCTGTCGGAAGAGGACGCGACAGCGCCTGTGCAGGTCGCTGCACGGGCCGGGAGAAGGGCGGGGAAGAGACAAGAACGGGGCCCGCCAGGGCCCCGGGAGAGTCAGGTGTTGGGTTCCTGTTGCTGAACCCGGGCATCGCGTCTGCGCCTTGGCAGCATGCGGGTCACCAGGTTGCTGCGCTGGCGCCAGGAGGTGTAGACGACGGCGCTCAGGTGCAGGGCGATCATGCCCTGCAGCGCCCAGGTACACCACTCGTGCCAGTCATCGGCCCCGAGCTCGAAGCCGGTCTCGGTGTTCTGGAACCAGCCGGTACCGGCCGTCGCCAGGACGAGCAGCCAGAGTGCCCAGACAGCCAGCTTGCCGCTGCCGTGGTGGCCGGGCGTGGGCGGGGTCCGCTCGCGCAGGGCATCGGCCTGCTGCCGGAAGTCCTCCCTGCTCGGGATGAGGGCACGCAGGCGGGCGGGGCCGCGTGCGAAGGTGAGCCCCCACAGCAGGCGCAGTCCGATCAGCACCATGACGGCGTATCCCATCCGCTCGTGCCACTCCTCTCCCGCTTCGTTGAGCCAGAGATTGCCGATACAGATGGCCGCCACCCCCCAGTGGGTGAGGCGGACCAGACCATCCCAGTGGAAGGGATCAGCCTTTCTGCTTGGCATAGTTGTGGTACTCCTTCTTCAGGTCGTTGACCTTGGCCAGGTGAGCCTGGGCCTTCTCCTGGTCTCCGGCCTGCAGGGCCGCCAGGCTGGCGTCCAGCTCATTTTGTACCTTGTTCATGCCTTCGAGGAATTTCTCCTTCTTGGCGGCCGGCATGTTCCTCTCCTTGGCCACATCCAGCTGGGCCTTCATCTCCTTGATGTGTTTCTCCATGGTGGCCGCATCGTCGGCCTTCACGGCCTGCTTGTAGTTGAAACCGATCTTCTTCATCGGTTGCTCCAGATCGCCGGCCACGGCGGGCAGGGTCATCAGGCCGAACATCAGGGGCAGCAGCAGGGGACGCACAGTTTTCAGCATGGGATTTCCTTATGAGACGACGAAATTGCAGGTTCTTATGACACTCATATGAGTGCGCTATCGGCAGCATGATGCCACGAAAGCTGGCCAATTGTATGGGGAAAGTGCGACTGATTGTGACGAAATGTGTGCATCCTGCTGTACGAATGTAACCGAACGGAGTGTGTCAGACATCGGATGCCAAGCGGGCGAAACGGGAGGCTGAAGTCCACCAAGGCGGCCTGGCAGCAGCATGCGGGGAGTCCGAATGCAGTGGGGGGCAGCACCCCGGCAACAAAAAAGGGCCCGGGGGCCCTTGTCTGCGAGGTAGCAAGTGACGGCTTATTTGACCAGCTCGCGCTCGATGGCGCGCCAGCCGATGTCGTTGCGGTAGAAGACGCCGTCCCACTTGATGCGCCCTGCCAGCTGATAGGCCCGTTGCTGCGCCTCAGCGACCGTGTGGCCGAGGGCCGTGGCGCACAGCACGCGCCCCCCGGCGGTGACTACGGTATCGCCTTCCATGCGGGAGCCGGCGTGGAATACCTTCTCGCCGCTCGCTTCTTCCACCGGCAGGCCGCTGATGGGCTTGCCCTGCTGGTAGTCGCCGGGGTAACCGCCGGCGGCCAGCACCACGCCGATGGCGACGCGGGGGTCATAGATGGCTTCGACCTGATCCAGCTTGCCGGCGCAGGCTGCCAGGCAGAGCTCCACCAGATCGGAGCGCATGCGCAGCATGATGGGCTGGGTCTCGGGGTCGCCGAAGCGGCAGTTGAACTCGATCACCTTGGGGTTGCCCTCGGCGTCGATCATCAGGCCGGCGTAGAGGAAACCGGTATAGACGTTGCCCTCGGCCGCCATGCCGCGCACGGTCGGCATGATCACCCGCTCCATCACGCGCTGGTGCACCTCGGGGGTGACCACGGGCGCGGGGGAGTAGGCGCCCATGCCGCCGGTGTTGAGGCCGGTATCGCCATCACCGACCCGTTTGTGATCCTGGCTGGTGGCCATGGGCAGCACATGCTCGCCGTCCACCATGACGATGAAGCTCGCCTCTTCCCCGTCCAGGAACTCCTCGATCACCACCCGGGCGCCGGCATCGCCGAAGGCATTGCCGGAGAGCATGTCGCGCACCGCCTCTTCCGCTTCGGTGAGGGTCATGGCGACGATCACCCCCTTGCCAGCGGCCAGGCCGTCAGCCTTGATCACGATGGGGGCGCCTTTCTCGCGCAGGTAGGCCAGGGCCGGCTCCACCTCGGTGAAGTTCTGGTACTCGGCGGTCGGGATGGCGTGGCGGGCCAGAAAATCCTTGGCAAACGCCTTGGAGCCTTCCAGCTGGGCAGAGGCGGCGGTCGGGCCGAAGATGGCCAGCCCCTCGGCGCGGAACGCATCGACCACCCCTTTCACCAGCGGCGCTTCCGGCCCGACGATGGTCAGACCGATGTGCTGCTCCTTGGCAAACGCCAGCAGGGCCGGGATGTCGGTGGCCGAGATGGCCACGTTCTCGATGCTCCCTTCATGGGCGGTGCCGGCATTGCCGGGGGCGACGAAGACCCGGGTCACCAGGGGAGATTGCTTGGCCTTCCAGGCCAGGGCGTGTTCACGGCCGCCGTTGCCAATGATCAGTACTTTCATCGTATCGCTCGCTTCTATTCGGGGTCACTGGCGGGCCAACAGCCTGCGCCGGTGAAAAATAGCCAGGTGAAAAGAGACAACAAAAGGGCCGCCGGCGGCGGCCCTGATCCATCAGTGACGGAAATGGCGCATGTTGGTGAACACCATGCACATGCCGTGTTCGTTGGCGGCGTCGATCACCTCCTGGTCGCGCATCGAGCCACCGGGCTGGATGACGCAGGAGATACCCGCAGCAGCAGCGGCGTCGATGCCGTCGCGGAACGGGAAGAAGGCGTCTGACGCCATGACGGAGCCCGCCACGGTCAGCCCTTCATCCTCGGCCTTGATGCCGGCGATCTTGGCGGAGTAGACCCGGCTCATCTGGCCGGCGCCCACGCCAATGGTCTGGCCGTCTTTGGCATAGACGATGGCGTTGGACTTGACGAACTTGGCGACCTTCCAGCAGAACAGCAGGTCTTTCAGTTCAGCCTCGGTCGGCTGGCGCTGGCTGACCACGGTCAGATCCCCCAGGGTCACCATGCCGAGATCGCGCTCCTGCACCAGCAGGCCGCCGTTGACGCGCTTGAGGTCAAACCCTTGCGCCGGGGCAGTCCACTGACCGCACTCCAGCAGACGCACGTTCTGCTTGGCGGCGACCGCGTCGCGGGCTGCCTGGCTGATGCTGGGGGCGATGATCACTTCCACGAACTGGCGGGCCACGATGGCCGCAGCGGTGTCGCCGTCCAGTTCGCGGTTGAAGGCGATGATGCCGCCAAAGGCCGAGGTGGGGTCGGTCTGGTAGGCGCGATCGTAGGCGGTCAGCAGGTCGTCACCGATGGCGACGCCACAGGGGTTGGCATGCTTGACGATGACGCAGGCCGGCTCGCTGAACTCCTTCACGCACTCCAGCGCCGCGTCGGTGTCGGCGATGTTGTTGTAGGAGAGGGCCTTGCCCTGCAGTTGGGTGGCGCTCGCCACCGAGCCCGGTGCGGCCTGCTCTTCGGCGTAGAAGGCGGCAGCCTGGTGGCTGTTCTCGCCGTAGCGCATGTCCTGTTTCTTGATGAACTGGGCGTTGAAGGTGCGCGGGAAGCGGGACTCTTCATCCCCTTCCTTGTTCTCGCCGTAGGAGGGCACCAGGGTGCCGAAGTAGTTGGCGATCATGCCGTCGTAGGCGGCGGTGTGCTCGAAGGCCGCGATGGCCAGATCGAAGCGGGTAGTCAGGGTCAGGCTGTTGCCGTTGCCATCCATCTCGGCGATGACGCGGTCATAGTCGGAGGCCTTGACGACGATGGTGACGTCCTTGTGGTTCTTGGCAGCGGAGCGGACCATGGTCGGACCGCCGATGTCGATGTTCTCGACGGCGTCTTCCAGGGTGCAGCCGGCTTTGGCCACGGTGGCGGCGAAGGGATAGAGGTTGACGACGACCATGTCGATGGGGGAGATGGCGTGCTGGGCCATGATGGCGTCATCCCGGTCGCGGCGGCCGAGGATGCCACCGTGCACCTTGGGATGCAGGGTCTTGACCCGACCGTCCATCATCTCGGGGAAGCCGGTGTAGTCGGAGACCTCGGTGACCGGCAGGCCGGCATCGGCCAGCAGCTTGGCGGTACCACCGGTGGAGAGCAGGGCCACACCCCGCGCGTCGAGTGCCTTGGCAAATTCCAGGATGCCAGTCTTGTCAGACACACTCAGCAGTGCGCGGCGAATGGGTCGAGCTTGTTCCATCACTCTATCGTCCTCAGCATAACGGGGACCGTTCCATGGGAGGCGAGGCTCAACACACAGAGAGTCCCCAAATAAATGGAAGTGGGGGATTTCGCAAACCACTCTCGCCAGAAGGCTGGCCGTTGGCAAAAGCGTTTTAGGAAATGCCCGCTTGACGCGACGCTCTCTTGTGGGCGCGTATTCTACACAAAAAATGTGAGCCGTGGTGGATTTTTTAAAGAGACAAAGCCTTGTGGGATGCGGCGTTAAACGTTTTCCGGTGATTTTTTGTGAAACGTTTGTCTTTTCAGTGTTTTGGGGGTAAAGGACCGGGATGGACCGGGTTAGCTGCCCCTTTCCTGCCTTTGGCTGGCAATCGCCGGGCAAAGGGGCGATAGTGGAGGCCGGTTTATATTGAGTACCATGTCGGGGATGTCATGCAGGGGGAGAGGACCATGTATCGGATCGGGGAACTGGCCAGGGCGTGCGGGGTGAAGGCGGACACCCTGCGCTTTTACGAGAAGAACGGCCTCATCTCGCCTGGCCTTCGCAACGAATCGGGCTATCGCCTCTACGGGGAGCAGGACAGGCGGCGGCTGGAGTTCATCATCCGTGCCAAGTCGGTGGGCTTCTCCCTGGCGGACATCGGCGAGTTGCTCGCCCTCGACACCAACAAGGCCAAGGTTACCTGCCAGGAGGTGAAGGCGGTGGCCGACGCCAAGCTCGAACAGGTGGAGCAGAAAATCGTCGAGCTGACCCGTTTTCGCGAGAACCTGAGGGAGCTCTCTGACATCTGCTGCGGCGGTCCGCGTTCGGCAGAGCACTGCGCCATCCTGGAGACCCTGGAGTCCGGCGCCCCCTCCCGCCACGAGCATCATGACCATGAGCACTGAGCTGCAGCGCCCCCGGGTCAGCGCCTTTCTCGCCCTCTCCCTCGACGGCTTTATCGCGGGGGAGGGGGGCGATCTGGCGTGGCTCACCCCCTTTGGCGGTGACTCTCAGGAGGAGACCGGTTATGCGGGCCTGATGGCGAGCGCGGATACCCTGCTGATGGGACGCAACAGCTACGACACCGTGCTCGGGTTTCCCGAGTGGCCCTACGGGGACAAGCCGCTGGTGGTGCTGACCCACAGGGCGGCCGATCCCCGCACCCACGTCACCTTCCGGCAGGGGGCGCTGCCCCAGGTACTTGAGGATCTGTGGCTGGTGGGCAGCCGTCACCTCTATCTGGATGGTGGCGAGGTGGTGAGGCAGGGGCTGCAGGCCGGGGTCGTCGACGAGCTGACCCTGTTCTGGGTGCCGGTCAGTCTGGGACGCGGGGTGCCGCTCTTTGCTGGATCCCTGCCCGGCGCGCTGAGGCCTGTGTCCAGTACCGTGCTGCCGAGCGGGCTGGTGCGGGTCGTCTATCAACCGGCCTGAGGATCCCGCCAGCACTCTTGCAGGCGGGCCGAGAGAGGCGCACAATCGGCGCGTTTTTCGCCGCCTGCTCCAGGCCTGTGGTGGCAGGGGCGATGGCAAACACGACAACCCCATCAAGGAGCCGATATGGCCAAGAAGAAGGTGACCGCCGTCACCGCAGAACTCACCCACGCCCACCAGCGTGGCATCATCCAGGACAATCACCTCAAGGCATTGGTCACTTCGCCCCTGTTCCAGGCCCGGGTCGAACCGAGCAAGAAGGGCAAGGGCAGCTATCAGCGCAAGGCCAAGCACGGCAAGCGGTGGGAGCCCGGCCAACAGCAGATGGTATGCGTCTGCTGCTGAGCGGGTTTCTGCTTTGGAGCCTGTCCACGATCTTGCTGCGAGGCCGTGATCAAGGCTCATGTGCTGCTCGGAATCCTCATGTGTACTTACACACTCCGGTTCCTGCGCTGCTCTTCACCTTGCTGACAGCCTCTCGCGACAGACCGTGAACAGGTTCTTGGAACCAAAACAAGCGGGGCGCTCATGGCGCCCCGCTTGTGTTCCATCTGGTTAAAGGCGGTTACCTCATTCATCCATAAAGAGTTCGAGCAGCACGTTCAGATAGCGATGGCCGAGGGGAGTGAGCTGCCAGCTGTCGCCGAGATCCTCGATCAGCTCCTTGCTCTGGGCAATGTCCAGCACCGTCTCCACCCGCTCCAGCGCCAGGCCGGTATAGGCCTCGAACTCCGCCTTGGGGGCCGGTTCAAACAATCTGAACCGGTTCATGAAGTACTCGAGCGGCAGATCGTCCGCGCTCACCTGCCACTGCTCATCCAGATAGGGGCGGCTCGGGTCCAGATACCCCTTGGGGTGTTTCACCTTGGCGGTGCGCAGGATCTGGCCGTTGGCCAGATCGGTCACCTTGCCGTGGGCGCCGCAGCCGATCCCCAGGTAGTCGCCGAAGCGCCAGTAGTTGAGGTTGTGGCGGCACTGATATCCCGCCTTGGCATAGGCCGAGATCTCGTACTGCTGATAGCCCTGGGCGGTCAGCATGGCGTGCCCCTGCTCGTAGATGTCCCACAGGGTGTCATCTTCCGGCAGCTTGGGCGGCTTGGAGGCAAACGCCGTGTTCGGCTCTATGGTGAGCTGATACCAGGAGAGGTGCGGCGGCGCGCAGTCGATGGCCTGCTGCAGATCGTAGAGGGCATCGTCCAGGCTCTGATCCGGCAGGCCGTGCATCAGATCCAGGTTGAAGGTGGGAAGCGCGATGGCGTGGGCCAGTTCGGCGGCCTTGCGCGCCTCCTCGGGGCCGTGGATGCGGCCGAGGCGGGTCAGCTTCTCTTGCTGGAAGCTCTGCACCCCGATGGAGATGCGGTTGATGCCGGCCCGCTGGAAGCCGGCGAACTTGTCCGCCTCCACCGTGCCCGGGTTGGCCTCCATGGTGATCTCGCAGTCCGCCGTCAGGGGAATGCGTGCGCGCACCCCGTCCAGCAGGGCCTGCATGGCCGCCACGGAGAGCAGGCTCGGCGTGCCGCCACCGATAAAGATGGAGGAGAGCGGCCGTCCCTGGGCCCAGTGCAGATCCTGCTCCAGATCCTCCAGCAGGGCCGTCACGTACTCGAGGTGGGGCAGTTCCCCCTTCTGGGCGTGGGAGTTGAAGTCGCAATAGGGGCACTTCTGGACACACCAGGGCACGTGGATATAGAGGGAGAGGGGCGGCAGTTGCAGCATGGGGTTTCCAGTATTCAACAATCAAAAGGGGTCGGGTGGCCTGTGTTGCCGATGACAACGGGCTAGGCGCCGCCAACGAAACGGGGGCCGACGGCCCCCATTGTAGATGACAACGCGGCGGGAGACAGCGCTTTAGTTGACCGCCGCCAGGGCTGCTTTGAGTTTGGCCAGGGCCTGGCCGCGGTGGCTGAGCTGGTTCTTCAGCTCGGCCGGCATCTGGGCCGAGGTGCAGTCGTGGTCGGGGACGAAGAACACGGGATCATAGCCAAAGCCGTGCTGACCGCGGGGCTCGTCGATGATCATCCCCTCCCAGCTCGCCTGGCAGATGAGGGGGGTGGGGTCGTCGGCGTGGCGCATGTAGACCAGCACGCACCAGAAGCGGGCGCTTTTCAGGTAATCCGGGGCGCCCTTGAGCTCGGCCAGCAACTTGTCGATGTTCTCCTTGTCGCTGGCACCAACGCCGGCAAAGCGGGCGGAGTAGACGCCGGGACGGCCGTGCAGCAGGTCCACTTCCAGGCCGGAGTCGTCGGCCACGGCGGGCAGGCCGGTGACGCGGGCGGCGTGACGGGCCTTGATGATGGCATTCTCGACGAAGGTGGTGCCGGTCTCATCGGCATCGGAGACTGAAAACTCGCTCTGCGGGATCACCTGGATCTTCATATCGGCCAGCATGGCGGCCAATTCCTTCACCTTTTTCTGGTTCCCTGTTGCCAGGACAAGCTTGTTCATCACACACCTCCGCAAAAATAATCTGCGCATTCTATGCGGGGGCGGGGCCGAGTAAAAGCGCAATTGTCCGATGTTGGGTTCCGTTCGGGCTACAATCTGTCCGGCGTGACAAGCAGATAAAATACATCTTTCCTGTAGGGAATAACCGAAGTGATTAAATACCATTTCAATTCATTACTGTGAGTCAGTAGACTCGCGCACCAATCGATATTCCTAGGGCTTGAGGTGACTGATGCCATTGATTCTTCTGCTTGTACTCCTGGTGTTGTTCAGCCCGCTGGCCATCGACATCTACCTGCCCGCCATCCCGCAGATGGCCGAGCAACTGGGGGCCGAAGTGACCCTGATGCAGGGCACCATTACCTGGTTCCTGTTCAGCATGGGGATGGGACAGTTGCTGGTGGGCCCGCTCGCCGATCGCTATGGCCGCAAGCCCGTGGCCCTGGGCGGCGTGCTGCTCTATGGCCTGAGCGCGCTGGGCGCCGGTTTTGCCGCCAGCCTAGGTGAGCTGATGCTGGCGCGGGTGCTGCAAGGCCTGGGGGCCTGTGCCACCTCGGTTGCCGCTTTCTCCGTGGTACGTGACAGCTATGGCCCCAAGAAGAGTGGCCAGATGATCTCCTACCTGAACGGCGCCATCTGCTTCATTCCGGCGCTGGCCCCTCTGCTGGGTGGCTGGCTCACCGCCAAGGCCGGCTGGTCGGCGAACTTCTGGTTTATGGCCGGGTACGCCGTCGTGGTCGGCAGCTGGCTGCTGTGGCGGATGCCGGAGACTCGCCCGGAAGAGACCAGCAGCAGCGGCCCGCTCATCAGCTGGTCCCGCTACAGCCCGGTGCTGCGCTCCCCGAGCTTCCTGTTCAACGCGGCGCTGTGCATGCTGGCGATGGCGGTGATCCTGGCCTATGTCACCGCGGCGCCGGTGCAGCTGATGGTGAAGCTGGGTCTGGACATGAACGGGTTCAGCTACTGGTTCACCGCCAACGCTGTCCTCAACATCCTGGCCTGCTTCCTGGCTCCGCGCTTCATCGCCAGGGTGGGGCCGAGACGGACCCTGCGCCTCGGCCTGCTGGTGCTGCTGATCTCCGCCATCTCCCTGACGCTGGCCATGCACATCCCGCATCCGCTGGCCATGATGGGGCCGGTGTTCCTCTCCAGCATCGGCTTCGCCATGATCCTGGGCGCCGCAGCCGGCATGGCCCTGGCTCCTTTCGGCCACTGCGCTGGCACGGCGGCGGCCCTGCTCGGTCTGTTCCAGATGAGCGGCTCTGGCGCCCTGGTGGGGCTCACCGGTGCCTTGATGCCGGATCCCCTGAGCCAGCTGGCCCTGCACATGTGGCTGTTGCTGCCCCCCTTGCTGGTACTGATGACACGTCAGGGGCGGCGCTTGTGTTTGCAATAAATCCTGTGCTCTGATGAGCACACTCAGGGGGCCTTGAGCCCCCTTCTCTATTATGCAGGCGATGGCTCGCCTGCTCCCCATGACATCGCTACCCGTGGAGACAACCGCATGAGCCACACAATCAACGCCGCCCTGGTGGGTTATGGCTTCGCAGGGCAGACCTTTCACGCCCCCTTTCTGACTACCACCCCCGGTCTCGCCCTGCGTTGGGTGGTGAGCCGGGATGCCGCCAAGGTGCAGGCCGAGTTGCCCGGTTGCCTCGTCGGTTCCCTTGACGAGGTGCTGGCGGACGAGACCGTGGATCTGGTGGTGATCGCCACGCCGAACGACACCCATGCTCCCATCGCCCGCCAGGCTCTGCTGGCGGGCAAGCACGTGGTGATCGACAAGCCGTTCGCCCTGGATCTGGCAGAGGCCGAGGCGCTGGTGGTGCTGGCCGAGGAGCAGCAGCGCCTGCTCAGCATCTTCCACAACCGGCGCTGGGACGGGGACTTTCTCACCGTGCGCCGCCTGCTGGCGGAGGGGGCGCTGGGACAGATAGCCCAGTTCGAATCCCATTTCGACCGTTATCGCCCCGAAGTGCGCCAGCGCTGGCGCGAGGCGGGTGGCCCGGGCTCCGGCCTCTGGTTCGATCTCGGCCCCCATATCTTGGATCAGTCCCTGCAGCTGTTCGGCCAGCCTGACTGGATCCAGGCCGATCTCGCCCGGCAGCGCCCGGGGGCGCTGAGCGACGACTACTTCCACGTGGTGCTGGGCTACGGCGAGAAACGGGTCATTCTGCACGGCAGCTGTCTGGTTTCCGCCACCATGCCCCGTTTCGTGGTGCACGGCAGCGAGGGCTCCTTCATCAAGTTCGGCATGGACGTGCAGGAAGAGCAGCTCAAGCAGGGCAAGCGCCCTCCGGCGGCGGACTGGGGTGCGGATCCGCAGCCCGGCCAGCTCAGCCGGATCCGGGACGGTCAGCTCCAGCAGCAGACCCTGGCCGGTGAGGCGGGGGACTACGGCGCCTACTACCGCGCGGTCTGTGCCGCCATCAAGGGAGAAGGGGCCAACCCTGTGCCCGCCCCCGAGGCGCTGGCGGTGATGGCGCTGCTGGATCTGGCCAGGGAGAGCGACAGCCAGGGGCGGCGTCTTCCTTGTCAGAAGCTGTCTGATTGAGGCGATTTAACGGCTCGACGGGCGGAAGGTAAAATGACAATTTTTGAGTATCATTCGACTCTAAGTTGGTGTTTTGTTGTCTCGTCTTGCGAGTTTGTGGGTGCTTTATATTAATATTTGTCGTTAAAGTAGTTTCTCTTATCAAGGCAACGAGAAAATATCATTGTGATACGCGTTTTCATCGGGCGCGTATGGAGATATATTTCGCGCGCCTTCGGGCTCATGCCGGTGGTTTTTCTGCCGGGAGCCGGGGCGCTGTGATGGTCATTCACACCATCTCTCCATCTTTTTTTGAGGGTATGCACATGAACAAAGTACTGGTAGCCGGTATCCTGGGTCTGATGTTGACCGCCTGTGGTCAGAAAGAAGAAGCCGCCGCGCCGGCCGCTACTCCGGCTGCAGAAGTTGCTGCCACTGTTGAGAACGCCGCTAGCGAAGCGTCTGCTACCGTCGAGAAGGCTGCTTCCGAAGCGACCGCTACTGTCGAGAAGGCTGCTGCTGACGTAGCCGAGAAGGCTGAAGCCGCAGTGAGCGATGCCAAGGCCAACTAAGCCAGCACCTCATTGAAAAACGGGCCCGGCGCGAGAGCGCCGGGCCCGTTTTTTTATGGCCGGGAGGCGGGCCCGCTCAGGGCAGCGGTTCCACCAGCAGAATATGGGAGTCATGCCCCGTCACCCTGACCCTGGTGCCTGCAGGGAACGGCTGGTTGCAGCGCACCGTCCAGACGGTGTCGTCCAGGTGGACCCGGCTCATCCCCTGGCTGACGTCATCCAGCAGGGTCAGCTCCCGTCCCAGATAGCTCTGCATCCGATCGTTGATGGGGGCGGCGGCGTCCTGCCCGGAGCGATCCCGGCGGTGCTGCCAGCGCCACCAGGCCCAGGTGGTGATCAGGGACTGCACCGCAAACAGCAGCAGCTGCGCCTGCCAGCCGAAGGGCCAGACCAGCAGCAGGAGCCCCACCTCCAGGGCGGCGATGCCGGTCCAGAGCAGAAAGCCCACCGACCCCAGCACCTCGATGGCCAGCAGCACGAAGCCGAGCCCCAGCCAGTGCCAGTGGGTCAGCCCCTCGAACAGGGCTGTCATGATTTGCCGCCCTTGCCATCCTTGAACAGCTCGGCCATGCCGGCCACGGCGCCGATCAGGCTGCCCGCCTCCAGCGGCATCATCACCACCTTGCTGTTGGGGCCTTCACCGATGCGGGCCAGCGCCTCGGTGTATTTCTGGGCCACGAAGTAGTTGATGGCCTGCAGATCCCCTTCGGCGATGGCTTTTGACACCATGTGGGTCGCCTTGGCTTCCGCCTCGGCGGCCCGCTCCCGCGCTTCGGCGGCGAGGAAGGCGGCCTGACGCTCGCCCTCGGCTTTGAGGATCTGGGACTGCTTCTCCCCCTCCGCTTTCAGGATCTTGGACTGGCGCACCCCTTCGGCCTCCAGCACCTCGGCCCGTTTCTGGCGCTCGGCCTTCATCTGGGCATTCATGGCCTCAACCAGGGCGAGCGGTGGGCGCACGTCTTTGATCTCGATCCGGGTCACCTTGATGCCCCAGGGGGCGGTGGCGGCATCCATGGTGCGCAGCAGCTTCTCGTTGATGGTGTCGCGCTGGGAGAGCATTTCGTCCAGCTCCATGGCGCCGAGCACGGTCCGCATATTGGTCATGGTCAGGTTGCGGATGGCGCTGGTGAGATCGTTGACCTCGTAGCCCGCCTTGCGGGCATCCACCACCTGCACGAAGCTGATGGCGTCTATGGTGACGTTGGCGTTGTCCCGGGAGATCACCTCCTGGGCCGGGATGTCCAGCACCTGCTCCATCATGATGATCTTGTGGCCGATGCGGTCGATGTAGGGGATCAGCAGGTTGAGGCCCGGCGAGAGGGTGCGGGTGTAGCGGCCGAAGCGCTCAACGGTCCAGTTGAAACCCTGTGGCACTATCTTGATGCCTGCGCTCAGGGTGGCGAGTACCAGGAATATGAAGATCCCCAATACAATCAATGACTCATTCATGATTAAGCTCCTTATGAAACACTTTCACTAGCCTAGGGTCTGGCGCCATCCACCACAAGGGATTCATATCCCTTTGCCGCAATACGGTTTTACTAATTACCAAAACGCATTAAAGAGCATTTTTTATTATTTTGAGGGATAAGCGCTCCTGCCTATAGTCGCCCCAGATGTCGCGATGCCGAGGAGTGGGCCCTGATGGATTATTTACCTATGTTTGCCAGGTTGGAAGGCCGCCCGGTACTGCTGGTGGGCGGGGGCGAGGTTGCCCTGCGCAAGGCGCGCCTGCTGCTGGCGGCAGGTGCCCGCCTGACCCTGGTCTCTCCCGCGCTCGACCCCGGTTTCCACGAATTTGCCGGTCGCTTCACCCATCTGGCCGAGCGCTTCGAGCCTGCCCATCTGGCGGGCCAGATCCTGGTGGTGGCGGCGACCGACGATCTCGCGGTCAACGCCCTGGTCTATCAGAGCGCCACCGAGCGCGGCCTCTTCGTGAACCTGGTGGATGACCCCGAGCGCTCCAGCTTTATCTTCCCCTCCATCATCGATCGCAGCCCCATCGTCGTGGCCGTCTCCAGCGGTGGCAAGGCCCCCGTGCTGGTGCGCCTGCTGCGCGAGCGGCTCGAGAGCCTGCTGCCCCGCCACCTCGGCGGTCTGGCCGAGCTCTCCGGTCGGGTGCGCAGCCGGGCCAAGCAGGTGCTGGCCTCCCTCTCCGATCGCCGCCGTTTCTGGGAGCGGGCGTTTGCCTCCAACACCCTGGCCGGTCTGATTGAGAAAGAAGATTGGCAAGGGGCCGAGAGCTGGCTGAACGAGGGACTGGACAAGGCCCGGACCGAGGTGGGGGAAGTGGTACTGGTGGGGGCGGGCCCCGGCGATCCGGGCCTGCTGACCCTCAAGGCGCTGCAACAGATCCAACAGGCCGAGGTGGTGCTCTATGACCAGCTGGTCTCCGCCGAGATCCTGGACCTGGTGCGCCGCGATGCGACCCTGGTGTCGGTCGGCAAGAAGGCGGGGGCCCACAGCGTGCCCCAGGAAGAGACCAACCGCCTGCTGGTGGAATACGCCAGGGCGGGCAACCGGGTGGTGCGGCTCAAGGGGGGGGATCCCTTCATGTTCGGCCGTGGCGGCGAGGAGCTGGAAGTGCTGGCAGACGAAGGCATCCCCTTCTCCGTGGTGCCCGGCATCACGGCGGCCGCCGGTGCCACCGCCTATGCGGGCATTCCGCTCACCCACCGCGACCATGCCCAGAGCGCCGTCTTCATCACCGGTCACTGCCAGAAGGAGGGCAAGGAGCCGGACTGGCAGCAGCTCGCCGCCACCAGCCAGACCCTGGTTATCTACATGGGGCTGATGCGCTCCGAGCATATCCAGCAGCAGCTGGTGAACCATGGCCGAAGCGCCGCCACCCTCATCGCCATCATAGAGCGGGGCACCACGGCCCGTCAGCGCGTGCTGACCGGCACCCTGGCGGATCTGGCCGAACTGGCCGCCCAGGCGGTGAGCCCCTCCCTTATCGTTATCGGCGAGGTGGTTTCCCTGCGCAAACAGCTGGCCTGGTTTGGCGAGGCGGCAGAAGGGCAGGGGGCCGAGAGCGGCCACGAGCTCAAGCTGGTGAGCCTGGCCTGAGGCCGAGACACGAATCGATTTGACGGTGCGGCCAAGGCGGCACCGAACTGAACCAACACCGCGCCCCGAGCAGGTGCGATAGCAATGAACCGAGGACCCAGACATGGACCGTGAAAGATTGACCCATCTGCAGCAACTGGAAGCCGAGAGCATCCACATCATCCGCGAGGTGGCTGCCGAATTTGAAAACCCGGTGATGATGTACTCCATCGGCAAGGACTCCTCCGTCATGCTGCACCTGGCCCGCAAGGCCTTCTATCCGGGCAAGATCCCCTTCCCCCTGCTCCATGTGGACACCAACTGGAAGTTCAAGGAGATGATCAAGTTCCGCGACGAGACCGCCAGGAAGTACGGACTGGATCTCATCGTTCACAAGAACCCGGACGGGCTCGCCATGGACATCAACCCCTTCGTGCACGGCAGCAGCAAGCACACCGACATCATGAAGACCGAGGGGCTCAAGCAGGCGCTGAACAAATACGGCTTCGATGCCGCCTTCGGCGGTGCCCGCCGCGACGAGGAGAAGTCCCGGGCCAAGGAGCGGGTCTACTCCTTCCGCGACAAGTCCCACCGCTGGGATCCCAAGAACCAGCGCCCCGAGCTGTGGCGCGTCTACAACAGCCAGGTCAACAAGGGTGAGAGCATCCGGGTCTTCCCGCTCTCCAACTGGACCGAGCTGGACATCTGGCAATACATCTATCTCGAGAACATCGACATAGTGCCGCTCTATTTCGCGGCCATGCGCCCCGTGGTGGAGCGCGGCGGCATCAAGATCATGGTGGATGACGATCGCATGCCCATCGGCCCGGACGACGAAGTGAAACAGGAGCTGGTGCGCTTCCGTACCCTCGGCTGCTACCCGCTGACCGGGGCCATCGAGTCCAATGCCACCACCTTGCCGGAGATCATCGAAGAGATGCTGCTGACTACCTCGAGCGAGCGGCAAGGGCGGCTCATCGACCACGATCAGGCCGGCTCCATGGAGCAGAAGAAGCGTCAGGGCTATTTCTAAAAAAATGTTCTAAGGAATCGCATCATGAACAACCATATTCAGACCGCCATCAGCGAACAGGGCATCGAAGCCTACCTGCACGCCCAGCAACACAAGAGCCTGCTGCGCTTTCTCACCTGCGGCAGCGTGGACGACGGCAAAAGCACCCTCATCGGTCGCCTGCTGCACGACTCCCAGCAGATCTATGAAGATCAGTTGAAGGCGCTGGAGTCCGACAGCCAGAAGCTCGGCACCACCGGCGAGAAGCTGGACCTGGCATTGCTGGTAGACGGCCTGCAGGCGGAGCGCGAGCAGGGCATCACCATCGACGTGGCCTACCGCTACTTCTCCACCGCCAAGCGCAAGTTCATCATCTCGGACACCCCGGGCCACGAGCAGTACACCCGCAACATGGCCACCGGTGCCTCCACCTGCGATCTCGCCATCATCCTGATCGACGCCCGCAAGGGGGTGCTGGATCAGACCCGTCGCCACAGCTTTATCGCCAGTTTGTTGGGGATAAAACAGTTTGTGGTGGCGGTGAACAAGATGGACCTGGTGGGGTTCAGCCAGGAGGTGTTCGAGCGCATCAGCGCCGAGTATCGCGAGTTCGCCAAGAAGCTCAGCGTCGACACCATCCACATCGTGCCGGTCTCGGCGCTGGACGGTGACAACGTGGTGAACCAAAGCGACAAGCTGGCCTGGTACGAGGGGGAGACCCTGCTCTCCCTGCTGGAGTCTGCCGAGGTGGAGCGCGAGCTGGAGCGCCATCCGGTGCGCCTGCCGGTGCAGTACGTGAATCGCCCGAATCTGGACTTCCGCGGCTTTGCGGGCACGCTCGCCTCCGGCATCCTGCGGGTTGGCGACCGCCTGGCGGTGCTGCCCTCCGGCAAGGAGAGCACGGTGACCCGCATCGTCACCTTCGACGGGGATCTGGAATACGCCCTGCCGGGTCAGGCCATCACGGTCACCTTCGCGGACGAAATTGACATCAGCCGGGGCGACCTGCTGGTGGACGCAGCGAAAAAGCCCCAGGTGACCCAGAACGTGCTGGCTCACATCGTCTGGATGGGGGAGGAGTCCCTGCAACCGGGTCGGGTCTATGACGTCAAGCTGGCCACCAAGAAGAGCCGTGGCCAGGTGGAGGCCATCCGCCACCGTATCGAGATCAACAAGCTCGACGAGCTGCCGGCCTCCGAGCTCAAGCTCAACGAGATCGGCCTGTGCGAATTCAGCCTGACCGACCCGGTGGCGTTCGACCCCTACCAGGAGATCCGCGATACCGGCAGCTTCATCCTGATCGACCGGCTGACCAACGTCACCGTGGGCGCGGGCATGATAGTGGAAGGGCTGGCGGCCAAGGCCGTGGCAGGGCAATACAGCGAGTTCGAAATCGAGCTCAACGCCCTGGTGCGCAAGCACTTCCCCCACTGGCAGGCGCTGACCATCAGCAACGACGCAAGCAAGGAATAAGCCCATGACCTGGCAACAATCCCTGGTGCTGGGTCTGCTGGCTGCCCTCGTCGCCCTGCTGATCCAGGGCCGACTCCGCCCGGCGCTGCTCTTTTCGGGCGCCGTGCTCATCACCTACCTGAGCGGCCTGGCGGACATCAACGCCGTGGTGGCGGGCTACACCAACAGTGCCCTGCTGACCCTGGTGTTGCTCCTGCTGGTGTCGCTCGCGGTGGAGAAGACCCGGGTCATGAGCTGGTTCGCCAACCTGGTGGGCACCGGCTCCTTCAACAAGGTGCTGGTGAAGGTGTGGTTCTCCACCGCCTTCCTGTCGGCCTTCGTCAACAACACCGCCGTGGTGGCTTCCATGCTGGGGGCGGTCAAACGCAACCCCAACCATGCGCCCTCCCGGCTGCTCTTGCCCATGTGCTTCGCGGCGACCTTTGGCGGCGTGCTGACCCTGATCGGCACCTCCACCAACCTTATCGTCAACAGCTTCCTCATCAAGATGGGGGCCAAGCCGCTCGGCATGTTCGACTTCTTCATGGTGGGGGCGGGGACTTTGCTGACCGGCCTGGTCGCCGTGCTGCTGTTTGCCCGCCACCTGCCGGAGCAGGACACCGAGATGAGCCGGGAATCCGGCTACTTTCTCGAGGCCAAGGTGGGCCCCGGCTCCCCCATGGCCGGGCGCAGCGTCAAGGAGAACGGCCTGCGCAGCCTGAAGAGCCTCTATCTGGCAGAGATCATCCGGGGCGATCAGGTGATCTGCCCGGTGCAGCCGGAGCACGAGTTGCACGAGGGGGACATGCTGCTGTTTTGCGGCGATGTGGAGAGCGTCGGCGTGCTGCAGGAGCTCAAGGGGCTGGATCTCTACGGCCAGCACCGCCTCAACGGCCAGCACCTGGTGGAGGTGATCGTCAGCCACAGCTCGCGCCTGGTGGGTCAGACCATCAAGGACGCCGAGTTTCGTACCCACTTCGATGCGGTGGTGCTGGCGGTGCGCCGGGGCGAGACCCAGCTCACCGGCGGCCTCGGCCAGATTGAACTGCACGCAGGGGACACCTTGCTGCTGGCCCCCGGCCCCAAGTTTGCGGGCAACAAGTCCCTCTCCCGGGAGTTCGTGGTGGTGAGCGGGCTGGAGGCCTCGACACGGCTCGATGGCAAGCGCAGCGCCGCCGTGGTGCTGGGTTTCCTCGGGGTGCTGGCGCTGTCGGTATTCGAGCTGGTGCCGCTCTTCAAGGGGCTGCTGGTGATGCTGGTGGTGCTGTTGTTTACCCGCATCCTGACCCTGGACGAGATCCGCCGCCGCTTTCCGCTGGATATCTGGCTGGTGGTGGGCGGGGCGCTGGCCATCGCCGATCAGCTGGAGCAGAGCGGCCTGGCCAAGCTCATCGCCGACTGGCTGATGGGGGAGTTCAACGGCGCCAGCCCCTTCGTCGCCTTTATCGGCATCTACCTGTTCACCCTGGTGTTGACGGAGCTGATGAGCAACAACGCCGCGGCGGCCCTGGCCTTCCCCATGGGATACCAGCTGGCGCTCAGCATGGACGTCTCTACCATGCCGTTCATTCTGGCGGTGCTGTTCGGGGCGAGTTCCAGTTTTATTTTGCCCTACGGCTACCAGACCAATCTGATGGTCTATGCGGCGGGCAACTACAAGATGCCGGACTACCTCAAGCTGGCCCTGCCGGTCTCCCTGGCGTACAGCATCGGGGTGATCGTCATGGTGCCCCTGCTGTTTCCGTTTTAAGGGCTGATATCGGGGCCGTGTTAAGGTCGCTAAGGCCGCTTATGTTAAGGCAGAAAGCCAAGGCGCTGGCGTAAAGGCGTGAGCGTCACAAGGAGTGTTAAATGAGCAATATCGTGTGGCACGACCATGCCGTGGTCAAAGAGCGTAGGGCCGAACTGAAAGGGCAAAAGCCCCTGGTGATCTGGTTCACCGGGCTCTCGGGGGCGGGCAAGTCCACCCTGGCGGGGGCGCTGGAGCAGGCGCTGGCTGCTGCGGGCAAGCACACCTATCTGCTGGATGGGGACAATGTGCGCCACGGCCTGTGCGGGGATCTCGGCTTCGATGACGCCGCCCGTCAGGAGAACATCCGCCGGGTTGGCGAGGTGGCGAAACTGATGGTGGATGCGGGACTTATCGTCCTCACCGCCTTTATCTCGCCGTTCCGTGCCGAGCGGGAGCTGGTGCGCAATCTCGTGGGTGAAGGGGAGTTCGTCGAGGTATTTGTGGATGCGCCGCTCGCCGTCTGTGAAGAGCGCGACCCCAAGGGGCTCTACAAGAAGGCACGGGCAGGGGAGATCACGAATTTTACCGGTATCGACTCCGCCTACGAGGCCCCCGAGCAGCCAGAAATCCATCTGCTGAACGCCGGCAAGCCGGTGGAAGCGCTGGTAGATGAGTTGCTTACTGCTCTAAGGCAGCGGGGGTTGATCGATTAAGGTAGATTGTCCGCACTGAATATTTATATCGGAGGGGGTGTTTGTCCCCTCTCTACGCTATGAGGAGCCAAGCCCATGGCATATGGATCTCATTACAATCACAGCGGGCTGTGGTGGGCTACTTATCTTTACGTGGCTAAAGAAAAGTCGCCAATCGAGCAGTACAACCCCCGTCAATCCGACCGCTGCGCGGTTTCCCTCGGCTGATTAGAGGGGGTGGCCAAAGGCTGCTCTCTAATTTAGTGAATGAACTAAAAATTCCAAGCGTTTGGAGTTACTCTTAAACTTTTATGTAACAGACATCCGCAGCAAAGACTTAATTGCCTTCAATGCTCGTGGGCCATGACTTAATAGGATTTTTGTTAATCCATGAACGCTAACGCAAGATGCTGACGCCCAATAACTATATCCTGCCTGAATACCTAAATTTGAAAAGTCTACATGTTTATCAAAGTCATACTTTGACATTGTCTCATCGAACGAGTCCAGTACAGATATCTGGATATGCTCTTTAATCTGAGAGTTTACATGCTTTGCATATCTTAACTCATGTTCGGCGATGTGGGGGAATACGTCCTCTCCAAATTCTTTAAGAAGGGTTCCGCCAATATTCGCGCCTCTCACAACACTTCTGGTCGCATAAAGTGTAGTAATGACGGCAATAATAGAGCATATAGTTTCTTTATCACGAGCAATTGATGTCTCAATTGCTAGTTGTATACTTTCTTCAGTATTTGGTTTATTGATGCAACCTAACTTTTCCTGAAGCCAATCATCAATGCTCTTGGCTTTATCCAAAATATCCGCCATTAGCTCTGGATCTTTTGCTAAATTATTTAATGCATTTTCCATAATCGATATAATAAGAATGATCAGTTCTTTTTTTGCTATAGAGTTCATCGGCTACATCCAATTGTTGTAATACATGCGTAACGGTTTGACTCACATGCTGAGGTATAAGTTTCAATTTTTAGGCTGCGTGACTGTTTAACACCAATGACTTGTTGTGTTGTAAGATGTCAAAATATTTCTCGTATATCAAAGAATATATTTTTACCCGACTCGTAAATTAAATGTTCAAAGCTTTTCTGGGTTTCAGTGAAATTTAATAGTGGCATTGTTTCTTGGTTGCAACGCTCAAGTTCGCACCAATAGGATGTTTTTGTTAACACAACATGCCTTCTACAAACAAATGGTCGCACATTGTATATGCTACAACCGTTGTCCTTTAGGAAGGGGCATGGTTTATTCTGCGTTATGTCATATGCAGAGAATGCTTTTCTCTTGATCTTTAAGGATTTCTCTATGTACTCCGCTTCTAGCTCGGAAACTGATACTGGAATATGGCAACAATGAGAGCAACCTTTTTTGCAAGGTGTGAATTTATCTACATAAGCATAAATCTCATTCATTTCTGAGAACAAGGAAGATAACTTATTTAGGTAATTAGTCTTGCTTTTTGTTATTCTAAGATATAAGCCTTCTTCTTTTTTAGACAGGGAGGAAGGGAACAGTCTAATCATTTTTTCACGATTAGAGTTCGAGAACTCAACGGCCATTTTGGGATTTTTCTCATCGAACTCATGATCCATAAAAAGCCCTAAATTGCTATAGATAAAGAACAAGTAATCTAATGCTCAAAGCAGAGGCGCGTTTACGCGTCCGACTACCTTTGCTTGTTAGTTGACGACCGCTCACGATGCGCTTGCTGCAAGTCTAGTTTCTGTTTATTTTGCAATTTCGCTAATTCTCGTGCGCGCCGATACACTGAGGCAAGTATTTTTAAAACCGCAAGTTCATTGTTTTCATTGCGAAAATAAAGTGTAGCTAGAGTTTCTTTTTTTACACCCATTAAATTAGATATTTCCACAACTGAATTATGAATAAATGTCTTTTCCTTCTCTAAAAGACTGAGTTCTTCACTTCGAAGATTAAGTCTCATTAGTTTTCTTTCGCTCATTCCTTTGTGAATAACACTGTAGGTTTTGTTTCCTGCAAGGAGAGCGGCCGAGACATACCCAACAATTTGAGCAACATCTTTCGCTACTTCTACTATCTGGGATAGCTCTATAAATCCGGGAGAAGCATACTGAATTGATTTAATACTAGGCTTGTATTCACGTGGCATTTTGGCGAATAAGTTTTGATAGAAGTTAACTGCGCTAAACCCACCACGCCAAGGATATTTCCCATAAATGTACTGAATCTCGTCATCTAGATAGTCATCAGCCACATCAAGGGAATAGAGCAAGCCGTAGAGCTGAATATAGACTCTCGTAAGAACATTCAGGTCAGTGAGTTCCCAACGTCCATCTATGTATAGCTTTATATTATCTACTTCCATGCGATTCCCTATGGCCATCTAACTCCGCTCCGTCCAGATACAGATAATAAATATAATATTAAAAATCAATGAGTTATGTTTCTGCCTCTGAAGCTTGACGCATTCGCTTGATTTCCCCTTTGAGCACAATCATTACCAGCGAAAAAAGAAACAGTGAGGGAGTGGGCCGAGGAAAGCACCGGCAAGGCTACCGCCCCTGAATCTCAGCCTCCAGCCTGCTGCGCTTTCCCTGCGGTGTAGCTCTGGTCTGGCTCATGGCTGACTCCGACGAGAGGGTTTCCAAACGATAATGTTACCGAACGGGGCCGGGTAGGGAAGGGGAAATTGGTCGTTTCTCGGGCAAGATCAATAAATTGAGTGACATGGTGGGGTGATGGGGCGTCCCCGCGCCCAGGGTGCATGGGAATGGGGCGGTTGCTATCTGGAGTGAGAATCCTGGAGTGAGAATCTGGTCGGGCATTGATGGGGGGCCGACGTGCTCGGTGATGCGCCCCTCGACCCTGCGAGGGCGCTATGCCATGGCCGGTACGCCAGGGCGCTGGGACAAGGGCTGCTGTCGGCGCTATCAGGGGGACTTTCGCGCAAGGGGCCCGGTATCGGTCATGATGCCGGGCCCCTTCGTCTTCTCGGGAGCGGGTCAGCGGGCGGCGAGGGCCGCGGGGGCTTTCAGGGTCAGCTCGGGGCCGCCGGCAGGGGAGGGCGGGGCCGGGTGTGGCTGGAACTGGCGCACCAGCCGCTCCAGCTCGCCGAGTTGGCGCACCAGCTGGACTATGCCCTGCACGGCGTGACGGCTGCCCTGGCTGGAGTCGTCCGCCAGGGTCTTGATGCTGAGCACGCTGCGGTCTATGTCGGCCGTGACCTGGGATTGCTCCTGCACCGCCTGGGCGATCTGGTTGCTGCCGGCGGCCACCTGCAGCAGGCGATCGCTGATCTGTTGCAGCACGTCGCCGGTGGCGGCGGCCTTGAGGCGGCAGCTGGCGGAGAGCTTCTCCCCTTGCGCCATGGCCTGCTCCGCATCCCCGGCACTGGCCTGCAAGAGGCTTATCATCTTCTGGATCTCGCCGGTGGAGGACTGGGTCTTGATGGCCAGGGAACGGATCTCGTCCGCCACCACCGAGAAGCCGCGGCCCGCCTCGCCGGCCCGGGCCGCCTCGATGGCGGCGTTGAGGGCCAGCAGGTTGGTCTGGTTGGCGATGTTGTTGATGACGTCCAGGATGCCGTCGATGGCCCGGCACTGGCCGGCCAGGGCCTCGATCACGGCGCGGGAGGTGATGAGCTCGCCGTGCATCCCCTCCACCTCTTCGATGGTGGCCTGCACGCTGCGATTGCCCTCCCGGAACAGGTCGGCGGTCTCGTCCAGCCGGTCGGAGGCGGCGGTCGAGCTGTGGGAGACCTCGCGGATGGACTCCGCCATCTGGGTGATGGCGGTCGCCACCTGGCTGGTCTGGGCCTGCTGTTGCTGCAGGTTGCCAGTGATGGTCTCGGCGTTGTGCAGATCCGTCTGGGCGGAAGTCAGGATCTGCTGGCAGGTCTGCTGGGTGCGGGCCAGCACCGCATTGAACTCCGCCTGGTTCATCTTCATGGCGAGCTCGACGGCGGCCAGGCGATCGACCCGGCCGGTGTAGAGCAGCTGCATCAAGGGATTGTCGAAGCGGCTGCGGGCCAGGTTGTCGAGTCGCGCGAGGCGGCGGGAGAGGACCTGGTTGATGACGAGCGCCAGCACCAGGGGCAGAGCGCCGAGGCCAAGGGGCCAACCGATGCCCTGTTGGTAGCCGAAGGCAAGCAGGGCTGCGAGGCCCAACAGCAGGCAGAGGAGGATCCCCAGGGTGTGGGAGAAAGGGGGCAGGCGCAGGGGCAGGGGGGTCTTGCCCTCGCGCAGGGCGGCGTAGACGCGTTCTGCCCGCTGCTTGACCCCCTCGTCCGGCGCCGTGCGCACGGACTGGTACTCCACCACCTTGCCGCTCGCGTCCTGAATGGGGGTCACGAAGGCATTGACCCAGTAGTGATCCCCGTTCTTGCAGCGGTTCTTGACCGGGCCCATCCAGCTCTTCCTCTGCCGCAGGTGGGCCCACATGTCGGCGAAGGCCTGGGGCGGCATGTCGGGGTGGCGTACCAGGTTGTGCGGCGCGCCCTGCAGCTCCGCCAGGGTGAAGCCGGCTATCTGGCAGAACTCGTCGTTGGCATAGGTGATGCGACTATCCAGATCCGTGGTGGAGATGAGGTTCTGGTGCTCGGGGTAGAGGCGCTCACGCTGGGTAACGGGTTGGTTGATTCTCATGGCAGTGTCCGACTGTGACGAGGTGATGAGTCCCGTTGCAAGTCGTGCACCAGAGTGGTCGAAAACGCTCAAAAGGCGCTCAAGGCGAATAATGTTCGACCAAGGTCCGTAAAGAGCCAAAAGGGGCGGCAGGGTCTCGGTAGCGGGTTGAATCGATTCGCTTTTTGAGAGCCATTTTGGCAACGGCGGGGGCGGTTTCGCAATTTGGCAAGGGGCCGCCCGGGGTACCGAAGAGATCAGGCGGGCGTGTCGGCCGTGCTCGCGGGGATCTGGGTCTCGATCTGGAGGTGGGTGGAGAGCAGGGTCTTGAGATCCTGCAGGTACTCTTCGAGAGGCGGCTCCTCCAGCAAGAGGGCGAGCTCGTTGCCGATGGGGGTGAGCCGGTAGTAGAGCAGGGTGAGGTTGCTCTGGCGCAGGCGCAGGCGCCAGCGCTGGTTGCCGAAGGCCAGTTCGACGCCCTCGGCGGGCAGGGGACCGGATTCGAGTTCGCCACGGTGCAGCAGGCCGAGATCGCACAGCAGCAGCAGGGCGCTGTAGGGCACCCGGTATTTGCCGAGCCCCATGCGGGTGACCTTGGCGCGGCTCAGCAGCCCCGCCCCCTTGTGCATGCCGAGCAGCAGGCGCTGCTCGTCGCTCCCCTCGTAGTGGCAGGAGAGGGCGCAGATCCGCTGGAACAGCTGGGCCTCCCGCTGGGTCATCTCCTTGAGGGTATTGAGGGCCCGGATGGAGAAGCGACCCGGGGTCGCCACCTCCAGGGCGAAGATCCGCCCCCACAGCTGCTGCATGGGCACCATGCTGATGTCTTCCGCCAGTTGCAGGAAGCGGGTCAGCCAGTCGCCGTCCATCTCGCCGCCGGCGGCCGTCTCTGCGCAGTGGCGGGTGGCCATCACCATGATGGCTTCCAGGTTGCGCTGGCGGGCGGCCTGTTCCGCCAGCTGGCGAAACTGGGCGCGCTGCTCGAAGGTGCTGTCGCTGTTGCGGGTGAGCATGCCATCGATGCCACGGCTGCGGGCCAGGCGCAGGGTCTGCTCCTGGCTGCTCAGGATGGAACTCTCTTTCTTGGGGGGCAGGTCAGCCATGCTGGCTCCGTGATCGCGGGGTCCGGTAGTGAATGTTACTCCAACCGTGCGCCCGGACAATCCCCTTGGCGGGGTGACCACGGCAAAGAAAATGGCCTCCTGCAGGAGGCCATCAGGGGCTTACTCTTCGTAGACGCTGACGTCGACCGCTTCCATGGAGTAGGAGGCGGTGGCCATCTCGTGGCTGGAGCTGACCGTGCGCATCTTGCCCTTGACCCAGATGGCGTCCCAGAGGTCATCCACCGGCGCTCCCTTGGGGTAGCTCACGTAGATCACCTGGTTGGTGGGGGGCGGCGGCACGTGGATGCAGGCGCCGAAGTAGGGCACCAGCAGGAAGGCGGTGACCGTCTTGGCATCCCCTTCCAGGGGCACCACGAAGCCGGGGATGCGCACCTCCTGCTGGTCGAGCTTCTTGTTGACGCCTCCCACGGGCTGGGGCACCGAGGCCAGGTTGCCGTCATGGCTCACCTGGGGCGGGGGCAGCAGTTTTTCCCCTTCCGGGATGAGCACATCCCAGTCGATGGTCTTGTAATCGGCTGCCATGGCGGGCAGTACCAGCAGGCTGGCCAGCAGCGCCACTATGTTCCACTTCATTTTTCTGTCCTTCTTTCTCTTGTCGGGTGCGTCCAGGGTCAGACGCGGATGCGCATGCCATCGCGCGGGCGGTATCGCAGAGTGGACGCGGGCGGGGGGGCTGCCCTCGTCCATCGTGTCATCGTCATATCCGGATGCTCATGCCATCGCGCGGGCTGTATTGCAGAGTGGACGCGGGCGGCAGTGCAGCCCCCGTTCATCGTGTCATCGTCATATCCGGATGCTCATGCCATCGCTCAGGCTGTAGCGGTAGGCGCGGGCGGCGGGGAGCAGGCCGATGACCATGCCCGCCAGCCAGACCAGCCCCAGCAGCTGCCATTCGTAGGCGCTCGGCAACCCCAGGCTCAGTTGCAGGCCATAGTGGCTGAGCAGCCAGGGGGTGGCAAGCCCCTGGCCGAGATAGAGCGCGGCTACCCCGAGGGCGATGCCTGCGGCGGTGAGGGCCATGGCTTCCAGCGCCAGCAGCAGGAAGAGGTGGCCGGGGCCAGCCCCCAGGGAACGCAGGATGGCGAGCTCGCGGCGCCGCTCGTTGAGGCCGGCGAGCAGGGTGGTCAACATGCCGATGAGCCCCGCCACCACCACAAAGCCCGCGATGACCGAGAGCGCGGTCTCCGCCACGCTCATCAGCCCCCAGAGCTCCTGCAGGGCGGCCCCCGGCAAAATCGCCATCAGGGGCTCCTGCGGGTAGGTGTTGATGCCGCGTTGCAGCTGGAACGCCAATATCCGGTTGCTGAGGCCCACCATAAAGGCGGTGATGGTCTTGGGGGTCAGATCCTGCGCCAGCGCCTGCTCGGGGGTGACGTTCTTGCTGTGGCGGCCGGTGTCCCAGCCCAGATGGATCGCCTCTATCCCCGCCAGCGGCACATGGATGGTGCGATCGATGGGAGTGCCGGTCGGCGCCAGTATCCCCACCACCTTGAACGGCAGGTTGTCGTGCTGGCTGAACGAGGTGCTGCCGGCGCCGTGGGCGATGACGATGGCTTGATCCAGCTTGTAGCCGAGCTTTTCGGCCACCTGGGCACCGAGCACCGCCTCGAACGGCGTCTCGAACGGCCGCCCCTCGCGCAGCTGCAGGGACTGCTGCTGGCCGTACTTCAGGTGGGTGAAGTAGTCCCCGTTGGTGCCGAGCACCCGGAACCCCTTGTGGGAGTCGCCAAGGGAGAGGGGAATGGTCCAGGCGATGCCGGGCCTGGCCTTGATGGCCTGATAGGCCTCCCACCCCACGTTGTTGGTGGGGTTGCCGATGCGAAACACCGAGTAGAGCAGCAGGTTCACCTGGCCGGAGCGGGCGCCGACGATGAGATCGGTCCCCGATACCGTATTGGCGAAGCTGTCGCGCGCCTGGCTGCGCACCCGCTCCACCCCGAGCAGCAGGGTGACGCTGATGGCGACCGCCAGCAGGGTGAGCCCGGCGGTGAGGCGGCGGGCCCAGAGGCTCTTGAGGGCGAGGGTCAGCATAGGCACCTCCGCGGCGAGGCGTGGCGGGGGAAGGCGGACAAACAGGTGCGGGTCATCATGCGGCCCTCCGGTTGAGCTGTTGCAGGTTCTCCACCCGGGGGAAGAGCGGCTCCAGATAGGGGTCGTGGCTCACGAAGATCAGGGTCGAGCCCTGCCGGTCGCACTCCTCGAACAACAGCTTGATGAAGGCGGCCCGGTTGTCGGTGTCGAGGGCCGAGGTGGGCTCGTCGGCGATCACCAGCGGCGGCGAGCCGATGAGCGCCCGGGCGGCGGCCACCCGCTGCTGCTGGCCGATGCTGAGGGCATGGACGGGGCGATGCAGCGCTTCGGCTGGTAATTGCAGTTCCCCCAGCAGGCGGCGGGCCTCCTGCTCCGGGCTCCCTTTGAGGCGAGCCCGCTTGGCGGGGGAGAAGGTGAGGGCAGCGGTCACGTTGTCCTGCACGGATAAAAACGGCAGCAGGTTGAACTGCTGGAAGATGTATCCCAGATTGGCCGCTCGGAACTGGTCGCGGGCACGGCCACAGAGCCGGGCCAGGGGCTGGCCCAGCACCTCCAGGGTGCCGTGGTCGGCGGTCTGGATCCCGGCCAGCAGGCCGAGCAGGGTGGACTTGCCACAGCCCGACGGCCCCTTGATGAAGACGCGCTCCCCCTCCTGGATACGAAGGGCGGGCAGATCGAGGACAGCCTCGTGACCCGGCCAGGCAAAGGCCAGATCGCGGATCTCAACCACGGCATTGTTCATGGCGTTACCAGCTCAGCTTGTTGGCGGACGGGGTGAGCTCGGCCGCAGTCTGGCCGGTGGGCAGTATGCCCTGCACGCTCAGCTTCTCCAGGCTCGGGTAGCGGCCAAACAGGGTGGCCTCCAGGCCGGTCAGCTTGGCCGGGGTCTCGCAGGTGTAGGTATACATGGCCCCGAGATCGGCATGACCGGCGTCATCGTGATGGTGGTCATCGTGATCGCTGGCAGCCTTGTCATGGTCATGGTCATGGTCATGGTCATGGTCATGGTCATGGTCATGGTCGTGATCTTCCTTGGGGACATTGAGCTCCTGCTGGGTCAGGGTGCAACCGGCGGCCGGGTCGAGGCGAAAGAGGGCGTCGGGCTGCTTGAGCAGGGTCATGGCCTCGGCATAGCGGGCCTTCTCCTCGTCGCTTCTGGCAGCGTGTTCGAAACCCACCAGGTCGGCGGCGGGGGCCTGCAACTCGATCATCAGCTGCTTGCCGTCGAGCACCAGATTGAGGTGGCCGTGGCCGTGTTCGTGGGCACCGTGGCCGTGACTGTCGTGTTCATCGTGGTTAGCCTGGGCGCCAAAAGCGGCGGCGGCCAGCAACAGGGTGACTGCTTTCATCGTTAATCCTTTGAAAAAATTGGAAGAAATAGATTTAACCGGAGAAGGGATGAAGCAGTGGCGGGGCACGAATGCGGCAGCGGGTCGACGGGGTGGACGCTATGGCGGGCAGACGCGCATCGGCGAGCAGGCCGGCGGTAATCTGCAAAAGCGGGGCGGGCAGGGTCGGGGTCAGCGCCAGCTTGCCATCCAGATGCAGGGCGCAGAGGATGCAGGCGTGGCTGTGACCGGGCAGGTCGGCTTCGAGCGGATGCTGTGCCAGCACCGGTTGCAACCACAACCAGCCCAGCAGCAACAACCAGATCTTCAGCTTGGTACGACCCATAGACCCCTATGAAAGGGGCGCCATCAGCGCCCCTCTTCTCTGACTCAGATGTGGGACTGAATGAGCCCCATCACCTTGGTTATCTCGGTGGCATCGAGCTGGCCATCTTTGGCAAACAGCACCTTGCCCTCTTTATCCAGCAGTATGATGGCCGAACTCTCCGGCGCGAGATCCCAGGCGTTGCGGGCCATGCCCTTGGCATCCAGCACCATGGAGGACCAGGGGAACTCCTTCTTGCTGTCCTCGGCGCTGCTCTTCACAAAGCCGGACGTGCCCCAGATGGCATCATTGCTGTTGATGATGGTCACGGTCTGGTACTTGTCGTGGGGCAGCTTGGCCGCCTTGATCGCCTCGATCATGGGGGCGTTCAGCTCCTTGGCGCTGGAGCGACCCGCGATGTGCTGGATCAGGAAGACCTTGCCGTTCAACACCTTGCTCTGCCAGGGTTGATAGCCGATCTCTTTCTCTTTGAGCACCAGCTCCCCGCTGTCGCTGATATTGACCAGCGGCACCTGGGCCGACTCCTTGAAGTTGTGAGCCATGGCCAGGGTTGGCAGCAGCGCCAGAGTAAGCACGAGATGTTTCATCCGTATGACACTCCTTTGTGATGTTATAACGATTTTTGGATCGAGGGAATGGGACCCTGGACATCCTAAACTGATCGGATCTGTTTAAAAAGTGTTAAATCCTCGAGGGTGGGGTGGTGGCTGTGCCAGTGATTTTTCCCACCCCCGAAGGAGGGCGGCAAGGATGGCACGATGCCGGTGAAAATCAAATATTGATGGCGGTGTTCAGTAGAGGGGTTCACTCACCAGGGGGATCTGGGCCATGGTCATCTGCTGGGCCAACAGGGGGGAGCCGGTCAGCAGCACGTGGCGCTGGTTGCCGATCACCAGGGTATCCCCTTGCAGGCCGCTGTCCGCCGTGATGGCGAGCCAGGCCGGCGAGACGCTGCCGATGCTGATGTTCGGGTAGATGATGCTGAGACTGTATTGTGGCGCGAGCTCGGCCAGGAGGCTGGCCATCAGCAGCGCCTTCTCGTCGCTGTCGGCCTTGTTGGCCTGCAAGGCTTGCAAGGGCGGCGCGAAGTGGTCCATCTGCTCGGGTGGGGTGGGGATGCCGCTCAGCCACTCCTGCACCAGGGCGACGCTGGTGGCGAGGTCCTTGGCCAGAAACTGCCGGGCCAGGGGTTTGAGATCCCCCTTGAACTGGTAGAACAGCTGGGAATAGTTGGGACGCACGCAGGGCAGTTTCTGATTGGCCGGGTGGATGCAGGGCTGGACGCGCATCTGGTAGAAGGCATCCTCCTGATATTGCCGGTAGGCCTGCCAGAACTGGATGGATTCGAAGCTGCTGTCGTGCAGGGTGAAGGCCTGCTCCAGGTTGCGGAACTTGGTCGCGGTCTCGGGGCTGTGCTCGTTGATCTGGTTGATGCTGTTGTAGAGGCGCGGGCTGATGTAGGAGTAGAGCGTCTCCAGCGGGAAGTTGAGGGCGGTATCGAGTTGCGTCATCTCGTGGCGGCTGGCGGAGAAGACGCGCTCATCCTTGGTCAGTTGCAGGTGCTTGCGCTGCCCGTCGGCGGATTGCCACTGCCAGCTCAGATTGATCTCGTTGGCCCCCGCAGTGGAACCGAGAAGCAGGCTCCATAGCAGCCCTAATGCCAGTTTCATGGTGTGCGTCCAGCCAGGGTCGATAATAAACAACTAGGTGAGTGACTGGCATTTGGATTGGTCTGGTGATGGGAATATTGGTAATAGTCTGATTTGGTTTTAAATTTAATTTGGGAAATAAGTCATGCGGGAAATGATCATGAAGCTGGTTCCAGTGCTTCTGCTGGTGTTGGGAACGTCGTCGGCACAGGCGGGGCAGGTCATCGTCAATCAGGGGCTCTCCAGTGCGGACACCTTCGCGCTGCGGGATAAACTGGCGCGGGAGCATGAGTGGCAGGAGTGGCTGCGCTTCCAGCAGGCCGTCAAGTGGCTGGAGGTGCTGCCGGTCAATTGCGAGGTGGTGGGGGGCGCCGGGCAGGAGTACCGCTGTGGTGACGACTATTACCGCCCCTATCGGCAAAACGGGCGCGACCTCTACATTCAGGGGGATCCTCCCGGTCCGTCCCCGCAACGACCAATAAAAAAGGCGCCCTGAGGCGCCTTTTTCACGAAGGATACGCTTATTTTGCAGCGTAACGCTCGGCAGAGGTCTTGATCTCTGCTTCGGCAGCGGCCTTGTCGCCCCAGCCTTCGACCTTGACCCACTTGCCCGCTTCCAGCTCTTTGTAGCGCTCGAAGAAGTGCTGGATCTGGGCTTTCAGCAGCTCGGGCAGATCGTTCACATCCTGGATGTGGTCGTACTGCTTGGTCAGCTTGGAGTGCGGTACGGCCACGATCTTGGCGTCTTCACCAGATTCGTCGGTCATCTTCAGCACGCCGACCGGGCGGCAGCGAATGACGGAGCCGGCCAGCAGCGGGTAGGGAGTCGGAACCAGCACGTCGACCGGATCCCCGTCCAGGGACAGGGTGGCGTTCACATAACCGTAGTTGCACGGGTAGAACATCGGGGTGGACATGAAGCGGTCAACGAAGATGGCGCCGCTGTCCTTGTCGACTTCGTATTTGATCGGGTCGGCGTTCTGCGGGATTTCGATGATGACGTAGATGTCGTCAGGCAGGCTCTTGCCGGCCGGTACCAGGTTCAGGCTCATGACGTTTCCTTTGAGTGTTGGAGTCAAGTTTGCAGGCCGACATTATAGCGATGTCCCGTGAAATGACCATATTTCGAGGGCAGGGAGCCGGGTACAGGGATGCCATCTCTCCCGGCATTGTCCGATTTCTGTCGTCTTGCCATGGCCGACTCTCCTCTCGCCATGGTCGCGGCTTGTGCCATCAGGTCAACAGATCCTAGAATGCGCACTCCCTTTACTGGAAAAGGCAGTGGTATGCACATTCACATTCTCGGGATCTGCGGCACCTTCATGGGTGGTTTGGCGGTGTTGGCAAAGCAGCTTGGCTATCGGGTCACCGGCTCGGACGCCAACGTCTACCCCCCCATGAGCACCCAGCTCGAGCAGCAGGGCATCGAACTGACCGAAGGGTATGATCCCTCCCAGCTCGACCCGGCCCCGGATCTGGTGGTCATCGGCAATGCCATGAGCCGTGGCAACCCCTGCGTGGAGTATGTGCTGGATCGCAACCTGCCCTATATCTCCGGCCCCCAGTGGCTGCTGGAGCACGTGCTGCAGGATCGCTGGGTGCTGGCCGTGGCGGGCACCCATGGCAAGACCACCACCGCCAGCATGCTGGCCTGGGTGCTGGAGTACGCCAAGCTCGAACCCGGTTTCCTCATCGGCGGCGTCCCGGGCAACTTCCCGGTCTCCGCGCGCCTGGGCTCTGCCCCCTTCTTCGTCATCGAGGCGGACGAGTACGACTGCGCCTTCTTCGACAAGCGCTCCAAGTTCGTCCACTACCATCCGCGCACCCTGGTGATGAACAACCTGGAGTTCGACCATGCGGACATCTTCCCGGATCTCGCCGCCATCCAGCGCCAGTTCCACCACCTGATGCGCACCGTGCCGAGCAACGGCCGGGTGCTGTTCCCCCAGGCAGATGACAACCTCACCGCCGTGCGGGAGATGGGCTGCTGGAGCGAGGTGGAGCTGGTGGGTCAGGACGACGCCAAGTGGAAGGCGGTCAAGCTGGCCGACGACGGCTCCGCCTTCGAGGTGTGGCTGGATGGCGAGAAGCAGGGGGAGGTGCGCTGGGAGTGCATCGGCGAGCACAACGTCAACAACGGCCTGATGGCCATCGCCGCCGCACGTCATGCGGGCGTCATGGTGGAGCACGGCATTGCGGCCCTGTGCCGGTTCAAGTCCCCCAAGCGACGGATGGAACTCAAGGGCGAGGTCGCGGGTGTCAGCGTCTATGACGACTTCGCGCACCACCCCACCGCCATCGAGACTACCCTCGGCGGCCTGCGCGCCAAGGTAGGCAAGGCCCGCATCCTGGCGGTGCTGGAGCCGCGTTCCAACACCATGAAGCTGGGGGTGCACAAGGAGGAGCTGGCGGGCTGCTTCGAGGGTGCCGACGAGGTGCTCTTCTTCCAGCCGCCCAACATCGGCTGGGATCTCGGCGAGGTGACCGCCCACATGCGCCGTCCGGCCCGGGTCTTCGACGAGCTGGATGGGCTGATTGACACCCTGGTGGCCGAGAGCCGCGCGGGGGATCATATTCTGATCATGAGCAACGGCGGCTTCGGCGGCATCCATGGCAAGCTGATCGCCCGCCTCCAGGAACGGCAAGGGGCATGATGAACAAGGCCATTACCCTGGCGCTGACCGGCGCCTCCGGCGCTCCCTATGCCCTGCGCCTGCTGGAGTGTCTGGTGCAGGCGGACTACAAGGTCTACCTGCTCGCCTCCTCCGCCGCCCGCGTGGTGCTCAAGACCGAGCAGCAGCAGGATTGGCCGGGCGGTCCCAAGGAGTTGTCTGCCTATCTCTGTCGTCAATACGGCGCCAAGGAGGGACAGATAGTGGCCTGCGGATCGGCGGAGTGGTTCTCTCCGGTCGCTTCTGGCTCGGCAGCGCCAAAACAGATGGTGGTCTGTCCCTGCTCCATGGGCACTGTCTCGGCGATCGCCAGCGGCGCCTCGGACAACCTGCTGGAGCGGGCGGCGGACGTGGTGATCAAGGAGCGCGGCCAGCTCATCCTGGTGCCCCGCGAGAGCCCCTTCTCGGCGATCCACCTGGAAAACATGCTCAAGCTCGCCCGTCTTGGAGTGACCATCATGCCTGCGGCGCCCGGCTTCTATCACGAGCCGAAGCGCATCGAGGATCTGGTGGACTTCATGGTGGCGCGGATCCTGGATCACCTCGGGATCGCCCACGAGCTGACCCACCGCTGGGGCTATGCCCAGCCCTGATAGGGCGCGAGGCGGATAAAAAGAAGCGGCGCCGACCTGCGAAGGTCGGCGCCGCTTCTGTTAGGGGGAACATCAGGCCTGGATGGGGGCCGTCACATACTTGAACAGGAAATCGGTCACCTCTTCCCGGTTCGGACGCTGGGGTTGATTGATCATCTGCATCATGACGTAGCCAAAGCCGGTCAGGGAGCGGGCCAGATCCTGAGCCGACAGCACGCTCTTGATCTCGCCGTTGTCCATGGCGGTCTGGAGACGGGGGGTGATCATGGCCATCATCTTGTCCAGCAACCGGGTGTAGCGGGGCCACACCTCTTCCCGCACCGAGGAGCTCCATTCCAGCCAGATGCTGGCATGGTCCGGCATGTCATAGGCCGCATCGACGGCGAGTTTCACATGGCGGTGGATGCACTCCCTGGCGGATCCCTGGCCGTTGTAGGCCTGATCAAGGATCTGCTGGACGTAGGCTTCGATCTCCGTCAGTACTTCATCGACCAGATCTTCACGGGTATTGAAATAGTTGAAAACAGTGGCGACGGAGACCTTGGCCTGTTCGGCAATCTCGGCATGCCCCGCACGGCCGATGCCGCGGCGGGAAAATACCTCGACGGCACACTCCATCAATTGATCCCGACGAGCCTCCGGCGACAGCCGGGTTCGACGTCTTATTTCTGCGCGTGGTTCCATAGTATTTTCATCTAATAGTTATTGATTATGGTGTTTATAGTATTGTCACCGATAATGCCCGAAGGCTTGCTAACTCTATCAAGTAAAATAAGCCGATAAAAGCATCACGTATGCCTGACGCCTCTCGGTTGGAGTGGTAGAATCCTCGGTTTTGGTGTTAATGAACGGCCAATAACCCTTTGGCCATTATTGGAGTATGTGATGAAACACATTGTCGAGGTGATGATCCCCGAGGCCGAAGTCGCAGCCCGCATCGCCAAACTGGGTGAAGAGATCACCGCCCGTTACCAGGGCTCCGAAGAAGTGGTCATGATCGGCCTCCTGCGCGGCTCCTGCGTCTTCCTGGCCGACCTCTGCCGCCAGTGCCAGTTGCCCATCACCCTGGACTTCATGACCGCCTCCAGCTATGGCTCCGGCATGCACAGCACCCGCGACGTGCGCATCCTCAAGGATCTGGATGACGACATCAAAGGCAAGGACGTGGTGATCGTCGAGGACATCATCGACACCGGCTACACCCTCAACAAGGTGCGCGAGATCCTCTCCCTGCGCGAACCCAGGTCCCTGGCCATCTGCACCCTGCTGGACAAACCGTCCCGCCGCGAGGTGCAGGTTCCGGTAGACTGGATAGGTTTCTCCATTCCGGACGAATTTGTGGTGGGCTGTGGTATCGACTACGCCCAGAAATATCGTAATCTGCCGTTCATCGGCAAGGTCGTTCCGCAGGAATAAGCCAGGCTCACAGTGGCGAAAGCAGGATGGCGTTTCACCATCGACTGCTTGCAGGCGGCCTTGGCCGCCTTTTCTGTCTCGGGATGGGCTCATCCATCACAGGGGTTGCAATGAACGCATTGGAAATCAGCGGTCTGAAGAAGACCTATCAGGGGGGCGTCGAAGCCCTCAAGGGTATCGATCTCACCGTCAAGCAGGGGGATTTCTTCGCCCTGCTCGGTCCGAACGGGGCCGGCAAGTCCACCACCATCGGTGTGATCAGCTCCCTGGTCAACAAGACCCAGGGCAAGGTGAAGGTGTTTGGCTACGACATCGACACCGATCTGGAGATGGCCAAGGCCCAGCTCGGCCTGGTGCCCCAGGAGTTCAACTTCAGCATGTTCGAGAAGGTGAGCCAGATAGTGACTCACCAGGCCGGCTTCTACGGTGTGCCGAAGGCCGAGGCCAAGGTGCGCGCCGAGAAGTGCCTGCGCCAGCTCGATCTCTGGGACAAGCGCGACATGGCGGCCCGTACCCTCTCCGGCGGCATGAAGCGCCGGCTGATGATCGCCCGTGCCCTGATGCACGAACCCAAGCTGCTGATCCTGGATGAGCCGACCGCCGGGGTCGACATCGAGATCCGCCGCTCCATGTGGAGCTTCCTCAAGGAGCTCAACGAGCAGGGGGTGACCATCATCCTCACCACCCACTACCTGGAAGAGGCGGAGATGCTGTGCCGCAACATCGGCATCATCGACAAGGGCCGCCTCATCGAGAACACCAGCATGAAGAGCCTGCTCGGCAAGCTGGGCCGCGAGACCTTCCTGCTGGATCTGGTGCCGGGCAGCCGGGCGCCGAACCTGCCCGAGTTCAACGGCCGGATGCAGGACGAGCACACCCTGGAAGTGGAGCTGGAGAAGAGCCAGTCCCTCAACAGCCTGTTCGAGCAGCTCTCCGCCCAGGGGGTGCAGGTGCTGAGCATGCGCAACAAGGCAAACCGGCTGGAAGAGCTGTTCGTCAATCTGGTAGAGGAGGGTCGCAAAGCATGAACCCCATGACCTATTACATCGCCTTCAAGAGCATCCTGGCCAAGGAGGTGAGCCGCTTCACCCGGATCTGGATCCAGACCCTGGTGCCGCCGGCCATCACCATGAGCCTCTACTTCGTCATCTTCGGCAACCTCATCGGGTCGCGCATCGGTGACATGGGGGGTTTCAGCTACATGGAGTTCATCGTGCCCGGCCTCATCATGATGTCGGTCATCACCAACTCCTACTCCAACGTCGCCTCCTCCTTCTACAGCGCCAAGTTCCAGCGCAACGTGGAGGAGCTGCTGGTGGCCCCGGTGCCGAACTACATCATCATCGCCGGCTATGTGGGCGGTGGCGTGGCACGCGGCCTCTGCGTCGGCCTCATCGTCACCCTGGTGTCGCTGTTCTTCGTGCCGCTGCAGATCCACCATCTGTTCAGCGTCTGCGTGACCGTGCTGCTGACCTCCATCCTGTTCTCCCTGGGGGGGCTCATCAACGCGGTGTTCGCGAAGTCGTTCGACGACATCAGCATCATCCCGACCTTCATCCTGACACCCCTGACCTATCTGGGGGGCGTCTTCTACTCCATCAGCCTGCTGCCGCCGTTCTGGCAGGGCGTCTCCCAGGTGAACCCCATCATCTACATGGTGAACGCGTTCCGCTACGGCTTCCTCGGCATCTCCGACGTGCCGCTCGGCACCGCCTATCTCATCATCATCGGCTTCATCCTGGTGCTGTACGGGCTGGCCTGGTGGCTCATCTCCCGCGGCACCGGTCTGCGCCACTGAGGCGCAAACCGGCCAGCAAAAAGGCGCCCTCGGGCGCCTTTTTATTTGCACGTTCGGCGTCAGATCGCCGGGGCGTCATAGTCTGCCGGTTCGTCGCTGTAGACGCAGACGTTCCACTTGGCGGCCAGGCCGTCATCGGCGAGGCAATAACGCTCGAAGAACCCCTTGATTTCGCTGCGCTGGCAGTGGGCCTCGAAGCTCGCCATGTCGCGCCAGATCTCGTTGAAGACGATGGGGAAACTCTCCCCCTCGGCGAAGGGGCTCTGGAGGTGGCGGGTAACGATGTACTGCAGACAGCCATCCTCGCGCAGGGTGTTGGGCTCGAGCCCCTGCAGGACCCGGAACAGGGCCTGCTCCTGGCCCGGCTTGGGCTGGAACTGGGCGATGCAATAAACCTTCTTGGACATCTTCTCTCCTTGCCGCGATCAGCCCCTGAGGGTGACCACGCGGTTGTCGATAAGGCGGGCCTTGCCCAGATACGCGGCCATCAGGATCACCAGGCGCTGGCTCTCGGCGCTGGCGGACTCCAGGGTATCGGCATCGACGATGTCGATGGCATCGGTCCGAAAGCCAGCGTTGTCTAGGCGCTGGCTGGCGCGGGCCACCAGGGAGGGGAGGTGACGATCCCCCCCTTCGATCTGCTCGGCGATCCAGTTCATGGTGCGCGCGAGCTCGGGGGCCAGGGCGCGCTCGGCGGCGGTCAGGTAGCCGTTGCGCGAGGAGAGCGCCAGGCCATCCTCGGCACGCACCGTGGGCACGCCCACGATCTCGATGGGCATGGCCATGTCGGCCACCATCTTGCGAATGAGTGCGAGCTGCTGGTAGTCCTTCTGGCCGAAGCAGGCCACGTCAGGCTGCACCAGGTTGAAGAGCTTGGTGACGACGGTGCTGACCCCGCGGAAGTGCCCCGGGCGCAGCGCCCCTTCCAGCAGGCTGGAGAGGCCGGGCACCTCGACGAAGGTCTGGCTCGCGAGCCCCTGGGGATACATGATTTCCGGGGTCGGGGTAAAGACCATGTCCACCCCGGCGGCCTCCAGAGCGGCGCAGTCCTGCTCCAGGGTGCGCGGATAGTTGGCGAGATCCTCGGCTTTGTCGAACTGCAAGGGGTTCACGAAGATGCTGACCACCACCTTGTCGCCATGGCGGCGGGCCTCTTCAACCAGAGTGAGATGGCCCTGGTGCAGATTGCCCATGGTGGGCACGAATGCGATGGCACGGCCTTCGCGATGCCATTGACCTGTCTGTTCGCGCAGCGCGGCGGGATTGTTCACAACCAACATCGGCAGTTCACCTTCAGAGGAATCAAAAAAGAGAGGGGTCATGCAGTCAGAGGGGAGGGCGACGCGGGGGCGCAGGCCCCCGCGTGCATGACGGCATCACATCAGTTGAAACAGTGCTCCGGTCCCGGGAAGGTCCCGTCGCTCACCTGCTGCACATAGAGACGAATGGCGGCACGCATGTCACCGGTCTCGGCCAGGAAGTTCTTGGTGAACTTGGGCACATAGCCGGAGGTGATGCCGAAGGCGTCGTGCATCACCAGGATCTGGCCGTCGGTAGCCGGACCGGCGCCGATGCCGATCACCGGAATGCGCAGCGCCTTGGTGATGCGCTCGGCCAGGGCGACGGGCACGCACTCCAGCACCAGCAGCTGGATGCCGGCGGCCTGCAGCTCCAGGGCCTGGCGGTAGATCTCCTGGGCGTGGAACTCGTCACGGCCCTGCACCTTGAAGCCACCGAACACATGGACGGACTGGGGCGTCAGTCCCAGGTGACCGCACACCGGCACCCCGTTGCGGGTCAGGTGGCGAATGCTCTCGCACAGCCAGTCGCCCCCTTCCATCTTCACCATGCGGGCGCCGGCGGCCATCAGGCGCGCCGCGTTCTGGTAGGTCTGCTCCGGGGTGGCATAGCTCATGAACGGCATGTCAGCCACGACCAGGGCCTTGCTGGTGCCGCGGGCCACGCAGCGGGTGTGATAGACCATCTCGTCCATGCTCACCGCCAGGGTGTCGTCCCCCCCTTGCAGTACCATGCCGAGGGAGTCACCGATGAGCAGCACCTGGGCGCCCTCGTCGTCAAACAGCTTGGCAAAGGTGGCATCATAGGCGGTGATGGCGGTGATTTTCTGGCCGTCCTGTTTCATTTTCAACAGGCCGGTGGTGGTGATTTTGCTCATGACGTTGTTCCTACTCTTCTCTACTCGCCTGCCGCGCCGGCCAGGATCTCGAGTCCATTGCGCGGGCAGCGGGCAACCAGTTCGGTGAGCGGGGTGCCGCAGGGCAGCACCAGGGAGGGGGCTATTTCGGCCAGGGGCAGCAGCACGAACTCCCGCTCCTTCATGCCGTAGTGAGGCACCGTCAGGCGCTCATGCCGGATGATCTCTTCGCCGTACAGCAGCAGATCGAGATCCAGGGTCCGCGGGCCCCAGCGCTCATCCTTGCGCACCCGTCCCTGCGCCAGCTCGATGCGCTGCAGCTCATCCAGCAGCGCCAGAGGGCCGAGCCGGGTGTGGAGCCGCGCCACGGCATTGACGTAGTCAGGCTGATCCGCAGGGCCCATGGGGCGGCTGCCGTAAAGGTGGGAGGTCTGCAGCAGTTCGGACTCCGGCAGGGTCGCCAGCGCGGCGATGGCGCGGCGAGCCTGGCCGAGGGGCTCGGCCAGGTTGGAACCGATGGCGACGAAGACCTCGATCATCGACGGATCCTTACTCTGCCGATTTCGGCTTGCGGCGGCGGGGGCGACGACGGTTGCGGCCATTGCCGCTGCGCTTCTCGCCATCACCGCTGCGGGATTCGGCGCGTTCGCCGCTCGCAGGGCGGCGGGTCGCCTCCCGCTGCAGCTGCGGGCGCACATCCGGGTTGGAGGCCACATAGCGCTCCCACCAGCTGGCCAGCTCGCCGAGGCCGCGCTCGACCCGGTTGCGCAGCAGCAGGAAGTCGAACGCCGCGCGGAATTTCGGGTGCTCCATGGCGCGCTCGGGATGCTTGCCCTGGCGGCGGGTCAGCCGCTGTTGCAGGGCCCAGATGTCGCGCACGTCCGTGGTGAAGCGGCGCGGCACGGCGATGATCCGCACCTGGGCGTCCAGCACCTCGTTGATGGCCAGCATGAAGGCGTCGTACCAGGGCAGGCCGCTCTCGTTTTCCAGCACCCGTGCACGGGCCTCGACGGCACCCCACAGCAGGGTGGCGTAGAGGAAGGCGGGGGTAACGCGTTTCTCTTCACGGACCCGGGTGTCGGTGTCCATCAGCGCCTGCTCGATGAACTGCTCGTAGGGCGAGTTGCCGTGCGGGGTGAACAGGGCCGCGACCTGGGGGAACAGGGGCTGGAACAGCCCGTATTCGCGCAGCAGCTTGTAGGTGGCGAGACCGTCGCCGGCCAGGAACAGCTTGAGGGTCTCCTCAAACAGGCGGGCGGCCGGGATGTCCTGCAGCAGCGGCGCCAGCTCCCGGATGGGGGCGGCGGTGCGCGGGCTGATGGTCATGTCCAGCTTGGCGGCGAAACGCACGGCGCGCAGCATCCGCACCGGGTCTTCCCGGTAACGGGTCTCGGGATCGCCGATGAGCTCCAGTCTGCGCTCGGCCAAGTCTTCCAGCCCGCCCTCGAAGTCGTGCAGGGTGAAGTCCTTGGCGCTGTAGTAGAGGGCGTTGACGGTGAAGTCGCGGCGCTCGGCGTCTTCTTCTATGGTGCCGTAGACGTTGTCGCGCAGCAGCATGCCTTCATCCGACTGGGCCGACACGTGCTTGCTGGTATTGACCTGATGGTGGTGACCCCGGAAGGTGGCCACTTCGATCACGTCACGACCAAAGACGATGTGGGCCAGGCGGAAGCGGCGGCCGATGAGGCGGCAGTTGCTGAACAGCGCCTTGATCTGTTCCGGCGTCGCGTCGGTGGCGATGTCGAAATCCTTGGGGGTCTTCCCGAGCAGCAGGTCACGGACGCCGCCGCCGACCAGGTAGGCCTCATAGCCCCCCTTGTTCAGGCGATAGAGCACCTTGAGGGCATTCTCGCTGATCTCTTTGCGCGAAATCGGGTGCTGGTCACGGCTCAAGGTACGGCGTTGTCCGGCTACTCGGGCCGGAATAGGGGACTCCACCGACTGCTCGCCGTCTTCCTTGCCGAGCACTTTGCGGCAAAAGTTTGCGATCTGGGAAAAAATGGTACACCTCGTTATGACTTCAAATTGACGGGAGGCCAAAAAAATAGCGGCCTATCATAGCTCAGCCCCAACCAAATGAGAAACGGTGTGGCCTGCTTCCCCTTGATTGGGTCCTTTGGGGCAAGAAATGCAGCGGGGGCTAGTCCTGCCCCTGCGGGATCTTCTGCTGGCGGGGGACCCTCTCCAGCCGCCAGTGGGTGATACCCCAGGCGATGATCTCGTCCACCGACCCCGCCTTGAGCTCGGGAGGCGGGCACTGGCCAAGAAACGCCAGCGCCTGCCACAGGGCCTGCCTGCGCTCGTCGCGCGCCAGGGCCGGCGCGTGGTTCTGCTTGGAGAGCTTGTTGCCATCCGCCAGCACCGCCAGCGGCAGGTGCACCCAGGCGGGGACCGGCGCTCCCAGGGTCTGGTAGAGGGCTATCTGGCGCACCGTGGGCTCCAGCAGGTCGGCGCCGCGCACTATCTCGGTGATGCCGCTGTCCATGTCATCCACCACCACCGCCAGGTTGTAGGCGTAGAGGCCGTCCCGGCGCCGGACGATAAAGTCCTCCTCCGCCAGGGCAGCCGGCACAGTGATCTCCCCCTGCAGCGCATCTTCGAACCGATAGACGGGGTGGTGCTGGCGCAAGCGGGCGGCGCAGCCCTCTGCCGCGAGCCCCAGGGTGCGGCAGTGACCGTTGTAGAAGCCGCCCGATGCCATGATCTCGCGCCGGGTGCAACGGCACCAGTAGAGATCCCCGGCGTCGTAGAGGCGCGCGATGATCTCGTCGTAGCGCTCGTGGCGCCGGCTCTGGTACATCACCTCCCCATCCCAGGCGAGGCCGTGATCCTCCAGGGTCTGCAGGATAAGGCCTGCCGCCCCCGGCATCTCCCGCGGGGGGTCGATGTCCTCGATGCGCACCAGCCAGTGGCCCTGCTGCGATCTGGCCTGCAGGAAGCTGCCGAGGGCGGCGACGAGCGAGCCGAAGTGGAGCGGACCGGACGGGGAGGGGGCGAAGCGGCCGACATAGGGCCGGTCGGAGGAGAGGGGAGTCATGACCATGGCAATTCGGGTGGACGATTCATTGAGGCTGCATTCTGGGACGACCCGGCCAAAAGCTCAATAAAAAAGGGAGCGCGCACGCTCCCTTCTTTCTTCACGGGATGGGCGGCATCAGCCAGCCATCTGTTTTTCCTTGATCTCGGCCAGCGTCTTGCAGTCGACGCAGAGGTCGGCGGTCGGACGGGCTTCCAGACGGCGGATGCCGATCTCGATGCCGCAGTGCTCGCAGTAACCGAAGTCATCTTCTTCGAGCAGCAGCAGGGTTTTCTCGATCTTCTTGATCAGCTTGCGTTCACGATCGCGAGTGCGCAGCTCGAGTGCAAACTCTTCTTCCTGCGCGGCGCGATCCACGGGATCCGGGAAGTTGGCAGCCTCATCCTTCATGTGGTCAACGGTGCGGTCAACTTCCTGCATCAGTTGGTTGCGCCAGGCTCCCAGGATCTTGCGAAAATGAACCTTCTGTTGGTCATTCATGTACTCCTCACCGGCTTTCATCTGGTAAGGCTCTACACCCGCAATGGCCAGGGGGCCCAGAGATTTCCTGTTTTCGCCTGTTGGCATGCCCTGTCTCCTAATTCAGCACGCTACCCGTGCCATCCATAAATTGAGGGCGACATCTATAGCAGAAGGGTCAACGGGAGGCAAACAAGCCTTGTCAATAATGTTACCCACTTCCATATTTATGCCCTGCCCTCGGGTAGCAGATGGCCAGATTCAAACGGGATAAAATCTTGCGCCACCATGCCCTGCACCCCAACATGGGGGCGATAGCATAAAATTTCAACCCCTGCCGCGATTGCCTGCTCAACAAGCTGACTATAGTGCGGATCGATGTGGGCCGCAGGGCGCATCCTGGTTATGCCGGAGTGCAACACCATAAACAGCAGCACGGCCCTGTGCCCGGCCGCCTTCATGGCCATCAATTCACGCAGGTGCTTGGCGCCTCGGGTGGTCACGGCATCGGGGAAGTACCCCATGCCCGGCTGTTCCCGCTCGTCGAGCAGGGTGACGGATTTCACCTCGATGTAACAATCCGGCCTGTGATCATCCTCCAGCAGCAAGTCTATGCGGCTGTTCTCCTCGCCATATTTCACCTCGGTGCGCAGCCGGGCATAGCCCGAGAGCGGCGCGAGGGCATCCTGCTCAATCAGCTCCCGGGCGATCTGGTTGGCCCGGGCGGTGTTGACGCAGATGAAGTGGCCCGCCGGGCTCTCGGCGATCTCCCAGCTGCTCGGCAGCTTGCGCTTGGGGTTGTCGGATGTGGAGTACCAGACCCGGGTGCCCGGCAGGGTGCAGCCGGTCATGGCGCCGGTGTTGGCACAGTGGATGGTGATCTGCTCGCCGCCTTCGAGTTGCACATCGGTCAGGAAGCGCTTGTAGCGGCTGACGAGTAGCCCGGATTGCAGGGGGGGATCGAAGATCATCAGGCCGGCTCCTCGGTCTCGGGTGTCTTGACGCGGGCCCGCAGGGGCCAGCAGGCGAGCGGTTCATAGTGGACGCCGTCTTGGGTGCTGACGGACTGATATAGGCAGAAGCGATCCGCCTCGAGCAGGAAGTGGGGGGCGGGCAGCTCGCGGGGGGCTTCAGTGGCCTTGCGCGACAGGGTGACATGGGGGCGGTAGCCCTGCTCGCCGTTGCCCAGCCCGAGTTTCTCGCCGTGGCGGCGCAGGGCCCGGGCCAGGACGGTCAGCTCGTTCGGCCACTCCCTGGGGCCCACCCAGGCCGCCTTGGCCCGCTGGAACCAGCCGGTCTGATCCAGGGCGACGGTGAAGGGGGGGCAGTGTTGGCGCTCGGCGGCCGCGATCAGGCGGGCTTGTGTGCGCTCGTCGGCCTCCCCGAGAAAGGCCAGGGTCAGGTGCAGGTTGCTCTCGGGCACCGGCTGGCCGGGCCAGGAGCGCCTGTCGCGCCAGGCAACCAGCTCGGGGGCCAGGTCGGGCAGGGGCAGGGCAAAGAAGAGTTTGGGCATGCGGCGTGTCGGTCCTCGTGGCGTACATCGAAAGACCCATTCTATGGCAGCGACTCCGTGGATGTCTTGCCGTGTCGTGGCCCGCCTGCCCGGCCCCGGGCGCTGCCGCTTACGATGGCCGGGTGGCTGTGGCAGAATGGATGCCGTTTCACGGTCATCACAGAAGGTTTGCGTCGCTTTGTCCCCACTCCCCATCGTCTCGGTGTTGCCCGAGCTGTTTGCCGCCCTCGACCACCACGCCAGCGTGATCCTGCAGGCCCCGCCGGGGGCGGGCAAGTCAACCCTGCTGCCTCTGGAGCTGGTGCGCCAGCAGCGGCTGCCCGGGCGCATCATCATGCTGGAACCCAGGCGCCTGGCGGCACGCAACATCGCGAGTTTCCTGGCGCGCCAGCTGGGGGAGAAGGTGGGCGAGCGCATCGGCCTGCGGGTGAGGGGCGAGAGCCGCACCAGTGCCGCCACCCGGCTCGAGATAGTCACCGAGGGGGTGCTGACCCGGATGCTGCAGCAGGATCCCGAGCTCAGCGGCGTGTCGCTGGTCATCTTCGATGAATTCCACGAGCGCAGCCTGCACGCGGATACGGCGCTCGCCTTCGCCATCGAGAGCCAGCAGGGGCTGCGGGACGATCTCAAGCTGCTGATCATGTCCGCCACCCTGGACGGCATGGCCCTCGAGACCCTGCTGCCGGAGGCCCCCGTCATCCGCTCCGAGGGGCGTGGCTTCCCCATTGAGTACCACTACCGCCCCGCCAATCGCCAGCAGTGGCTGGAGCCCCAGGTCGGCGCCGTGGTGCTGGAGGCGCTCGCCAGCCAGGCTGGCAGCGCCCTGGTCTTCCTGCCGGGGCAGGGGGAGATAGAGCGGCTGGCCCAGTGGCTCGAGGGCAGATTACCGGACGACGTGCGCCTCGCACCCCTCTACGGTCGCCTCGAGATGGCGGCCCAGCAGGCGGCCATCGAACCGGCCCCGGCGGGCAGCCGCAAGCTGGTGCTGACCACCAATGTGGCGGAAACCTCCCTCACCATAGAGGGGGTGTCCGTGGTCATCGACAGCGGGCTGGAGCGGCGCGCCACCTTCGATATGAAGAGCGGCGTCACCCGGCTGGAGACCCGCCCCATCGCCAGGGCCTCCGCCACCCAGCGGGCAGGCCGGGCCGGTCGCCTCGGCCCCGGCGTCTGCTACCGGCTCTGGAGCAGCGAGGTGCAGGAGCGCCTTGCCGAGCAGAGCCCCCCCGACATCCTCACCCAGGAGCTGACCGGTCTGTTGCTGGACGCCGCCCAGTGGGGGGCCAGGGTCGAAGATCTGCCGCTGCTGGACCCACCCCCGGCGGCGGCCGTGGCAAGTGCCCAGCGGCTGCTGGTGGCCCTCGGTGCCATGAAACCGGAGGGGGAGCAACAACTCACCCCGGCCGGCCGTGCCATGGCGGCATTCGGTACTCATCCTCGCCTCGCCCGCATGCTGCTGCGTGCCCGGGAGCTGGAGGCCGAGGGTCTGACAGGGATTGTCGCCGATGCGGCTTTCCTGGTGGCGCTGCTGGAAGAAGATCTGCGAGGATCGGAGCGCCTTTCCGTGCTGTTCCACCGCCGCCAGGGCGCTCTGCGCCAGGGGGCCGCCCGCTGGTTCGAGCGGCTTGGCGCGCGTCCCGCCAATGCGCAAGGCCAGTGGCTGGGGCTGCTCTGCGCCCTCGCCTGGCCGGATCGCATCGGCAAGCTGCGCAGCGGCCAGCGCTACCAGCTCAGTGGTGGGGTGAGCTGCGATCTGGTAGAAGGGCATCCCTGCCAGGGGCAGGGGGCGCTCATTGCCGTCGAGATGGGCCAGAACGAGCGTGGCAGCCGCATCTTCATCGCCGAGCCGGTGGAGCTGGACGAGCTGGTGCGCCAGCTGCCGGAACTGGTGAGCGAGCGCCAGTGGTTCGACTGGGACGATCGGGAGGAGCGGGTGCGCGCCGAGCGCCAGCAGGTGATCGGCGAGCTGGTGCTGAGCCTGCGGCCGCTGACGGATCTCTCGGACGAGCAGAAGGGGCGCTGCCTGTTGCAGGGTATTCGTCGCAAGGGGCTGCACGTGCTGCCCTGGGATGATGCCAGCGAGGGGCTGCTGGCCCGCCTGCGCTGCGCCGCCGACTGGCTGCCGGATGAGGGCTGGCCTGCGATGGACGACGACAGTCTGCTGGCCAGCCTCGAGCAGTGGCTGTTGCCCTCGGTGAGCGGCCTGACCCGGCTGGAGCAGTTGAAAAGACTCGATCTCTGCGACATCCTTCGCCAGTCGCTGCCCTGGCCCCTGCCAAGACGGCTGGACGAGGCGCTGCCGAGCCACTTCACGGCGCCGACCGGCAGCCGGGTGCGGATCCGCTATCAGCCCGGCCAGGCCCCGGCGATCCCGGTGCGCATCCAGGAGATGTTCGGGCTGGGCGCCACCCCCTGCGTGGCCGATGGCCGGGTGCCCCTGGTGGTGGAGCTGCTCTCCCCGGCCCAGCGCCCGCTGCAGATCACCGCGGATCTCGCCGCCTTCTGGGCGGGATCCTACGAGCAAGTGAAGAAAGAGATGAAGGGGCGCTACCCCCGCCACTATTGGCCCGACAACCCGCTGGAGGCCATGCCGACCCGGGTGACCAAGAAGAAGATGGGATTGCAGGAGTAGCCGGCACGACAGTGACCGGCTGGTGCGATCAGAACAGGATGGACCTGGCTCAGGGCCGCTCCACCACAGGAACCGGCATGCCTGGCCGCTCGCGAAGGCGAGATGACGAGTAGGAAAACAAGAGGATTTATGGCAACCCAACGACGCAAGAGCCCACCCAAGAAGGCGGCGCCCAAACGCACCATCTGGCGCACCCTGTTCTGGCTTGGTTTCAAGCTCTCCCTGGTGGTGGGCGCCTTCATGGTGGTGTTCGGCATCTATCTCGATACCAAGGTGCGCGAGCGCTTCGACGGCGAGAAGTGGCAGTTGCCCGTGATGGTCTATAGCCGCCCCCTGGAGTTGTACCCGGGGCAGCGTCTTTCCCAGACCCAGATGCTGCGCGAGCTCAACATGCTGAGCTACAAGCAGGTTCGCCAGCCCCACACCCCGGGGGAGTACGCGGTCAACGGCAATCGTATCGAGCTGGTGCGCCGTCCGTTCGAGTTCCACGACGGCGCCGACGGCGCCCGGGGTCTGCGCCTCACCTTCAGCGGCGCGCGTCTGGAGGGGATCCAGTCCCTGGAGAACCAGCGTCAGCTAGGGTACGCCCAGATGGACCCGGTGCTGCTCGATCGCCTCAACACCGAGGATCGGGAGGATCGCCTGCTGGTTCGCTTCTCCGAGGTGCCGGACAGCCTGCTGGTGACCCTGCTCACCACGGAAGACAGGGACTTCTACCAGCACGGCGGTGTCTCGCCGGTGGCCATCATGCGTGCCATGGCGGCGAACCTGCTGGCGGGTCGCACCGTGCAGGGGGGCAGCACGCTCACCCAGCAGCTCGCCAAGAACTTCTTCCTGACCCGCGAGCGCAGCCTCTGGCGCAAGCTGCAGGAAGCCTACATGGCGGTGCTCATCGATTACCGCTACAGCAAGGACGAGATCCTGGAGGCCTACCTCAACGAGGTCTACCTGGGGCAGAACTTCTCCCAGGGGGTCTACGGCTTCGGGCTCGCCTCCTACTTCTATTTCGGCATCCCGGTCAACGAGCTGGACATCGATCAGGTGGCCCTGCTGGTGGGCATGGTGAAGGGGCCCTCCTATTACGATCCCTGGCGCTTCCCTGACCGTGCCAAGGCACGGCGGGATCTGGTGCTCAAGCTGCTGGCGGATCACGGCAGCCTGACCCAGGCCGAATATGAGCTCGCCAGCAAGCAGCCGCTCGGCATCATTACCCGTGGCCAGATGAGCTATGGCCGTACCCCGGCCTTCATGGGGCTGCTCAAGCGGGAGATCCAGAACCGCTTCGGCCCGGATCTGCTCAAGCAGTCCGGCCTCAAGATCTTCACCAGCCTGGACCCCATCGCCCAGCACGCCGCCGAGCAGGCGGTGCAGACGGGGCTGGCTACCATCGAGAAGCAGCGCGGCAAGAAGAAGCTGGAGGCGGCCATGGTGGTCTCCGACTGGCACAAGGGCGAGGTGGTCGCCATGGTGGGGGGGCGGGATCCCCGTTACGCCGGCTTCAACCGGGCGCTGGATGCCCGCCGCCAGATCGGCTCCCTGGTCAAGCCGGCGGTCTACCTGACCGGCCTCTCCAACGGCCTCACCCTGGGCACGCCGCTGAAAGATCAACCGATCCGCATCCGCGGCCAGGACGGCCAGATCTGGACGCCGCAGAACTACGATCGCAAGTTCCGCCAGAGCGTGCCCCTGATGGAGGCGCTCGCCAGCTCCCTGAACGTGCCGACCGTCAACCTCGGGATGCAGGTCGGCCTGGACAAGGTGGTGGACACCCTGCACAAGATGGGCGTCCAGCAGGAGATCCAGCCCTATCCGTCCCTGGTGCTGGGGGCCGTGGCCCTGTCGCCCATGGAGGTGAACCAGATGTACCTGCCCATCGCGAACCAGGGGCTGACCCAGCCGCTGTCGGCCATCCGTGCCGTGGTGAACAGCGATGGCAGCCAGCTCTACCAGCATGACGAGACCGCGAAGCGGGTGACGGATCCCCAGGCCAGCTGGCTGACCCTGTTCGCCATGACCAAGACGGTGAGCCAGGGCACGGCCCGGGCACTTGGCGCCAAGTTCCCCGGCGCCACCATGGCCGCCAAGACGGGCACCACCAACGAGCTGCGGGACTCCTGGTTTGCAGGCATGGACAACAACGAGCTGGTGAGCGTCTGGGTTGGCCGTGACGACAACACCCCGGCCGGGTTGACCGGTGCCAGCGGCGCCCTGCAGCTGTTCAGCGGCTACATGGGTCAGCGCGGGGTCAACAGCCTGAGCCTGAAGATGCCGGAAGGGGTGAGCTGGGCGAACTTCTCCCGCGCGAACGGAGCCCGGGTCGCGAGCGACTGCCCGGGCAGTCTGCAGGTTCCGGCCAGGCTGGCCGGCCTGGCCGAGCCCATGAGCTGTGCCAGCCCGGTCTCCAACCCGAACCCGATCAATGCCCTGGACAAGTGGTTCAACGGTTTCTTCAACTGATACCAACGCAATGAAACGGGCAGCCCAGGCTGCCCGTTTTGCAAGGAGTGTCCATGACCCATCCCCTGTTCGACGCCATCCACCACGTGGCCATCATCGCCAGCGACTATGAGCGCTCGCGCCACTTCTATCACCGGGTGCTGGGGCTGCCCATCGTCAGCGAGACCCTGAGGGCCGAGCGCCAGTCGTGGAAGCTGGATCTGGCGCTGCCGGACGGCAGCCAGCTGGAGCTGTTCAGCTTCCCGGCGCCGCCCCCGCGCCCTTCCCGGCCCGAGGCGTGCGGTCTGCGTCACCTGGCGTTCCGGGTTGGCGATCTCGACCGGGTCATCGCCCATCTGCTGCAACACGACGTGGCGGTAGAGCCGGTGCGGGTGGACGAGCTGACCGGCCGACGCTTCACCTTCTTCGCCGACCCGGACGGTCTGCCCCTGGAGCTTTACGAAGCAGGATAGGGCGGGCTCGCCGCGCAGGTGACGCACAACCCGACGCCATAAACACAAGAAGCCGCCCGAGTGGGCGGCTTCTTTGCATGGGATTGCCCGTATCAGGCGGTGGTGAGCAGGGCCACTGCCACCGCCATCACCAGGATCCCGACCCAGCCGATGGGCTTGAGGCGCTCGCCAAACAGCAGCAGCCCCCCGAGGGCCGTGCCCAGGATGCCGATGGCGCCCCAGGTGGCGTAGGCGATGGCGAGATCTATCTTGCCCGTGCTGACCACCTCCGACAGCAGGGTGAAGGCGCAGAGCACCAGCAGGATGCCGAGCAGGCCCCAGCCCTTGTAGCGAAATCCCACGGAGCGGTTGATGGCCATGTTGGCGCTTATGTCCAGCAGCGCCGCGCCCAGTACGATGATCAACGGGTGCATACGGCCTCCTTCATCGGACGTGAGGCTGGCGTCGTGGTTGGCTCATCATGGGTCTCACCCAGGGTCACCAGAACAATCCCCACTATGGCCAGCGACAGCCCGAGCAGCGCCTGGGGGCTGATGCTGTAATCCAGGAACAGCACCGAGACCAGGGTGATCAAGGTGATCCCCAGCCCTTCCCAGAGGGCGAACGCGATACCAATGGAGATTGTTTTGGCGGCTTTGGCCAACATCAGGTAGGAGAGGGTGATGAGCACCCACATGGGCAGGTAGCTAAGCCAACCCGCGCCATTGTCCGCGATGAGGGTCATGGAGGAGGTGCCGGCGACCTCGGTCAGGATGGCGCCGGTCAAAAACATCCGGGCCAATAACATGCGACTGATTAACATAAAACGTCCTTTTGTGGCTTCGACCCGGCAAGGATAGCCGGGGCCCCGGCCGCATCGGGAATCGCTCAGCGTCGATTAATCGGACGCCATGGGTTTGCCTTGTGCGACAGGGGCGGGCTAAGGTAAAGACCGGATCCTCTGCATGCCAGCGCCTTTATGAAGCTCAATCAGATAGAACTCTTTGTGGAATCAGCGGAAAGTGGCTCCATTGCCAATGCTGCCCGCCGCCTTGGCAAGAGTCGCAGCACGGTCAGCACGGCTATCGCAGCACTGGAGTTGGAGCTTGGCGTCGAACTTTTTGAACGCGGGGCGAATCGAAGTCGATTGACGGAGATCGGGGAGCAGGTGCTGGATGACTGCAAGCGGCTGCTGCAGGCGGCCAACAGCCTGCAGCTCAAGTGCGAGCACCATGCCTCCGGCGCCGAGGTGGCGCTGCGGGTGGCGCGGGACGACGCCATCCCCGAATCGGTCTGGCGCGACATGCTGGGGACCCTGCGCCGCCAGTTCCCCGGTACCAGCATCTCCCTGGTGCTGGCATCGCCCCCCGAGCTGCCTGCTTTGGTGGAGGAGGGGTTCGTGGATGCCGCCTTCGGCCTCATCACCGAGGAGCAGGAGCGCAGCGGCCTGTGCATCGATGTGCTGAACCCCATCCGCACCCTGATGGTGGTAGCGCCAAGCCACCCGCTGGCCGGTCTGAAACGGGTGCTGCAGCAGGATCTGAGCGGCCACACCCAGGTCACCCTCTCTTATGTCGACGAGTTCTCGGTCAAGAGTCTGCTGCCCATCGGGGGTCAGCACATCGGTCTGTCGAGTTTCGAGTTGATGCGGGATGCGGTGCTGGATGGTCTGGGCTGGGCCGTGTTGCCCTCGCCGCTGATCCAGAGCCAGCTGCGCCAGGGGGAGCTGCTGACCCTGAAGCACAAGTTCAGCCTGCAGTGGCGCGACTACGGGGTCTATCTGTCGGAGAATGCCCACCATGGCAAGGTGCTGGCCTGGCTCAAGAAGGCCATAGAGGCCTATCTCGAGCCTTTCCAGTGATCGTCAGGGCGTTGAGAGCCTCAGCGCAGGCTGCGGCGGGAGAGCGGTTGGCGGGGACGAAATGGCCACAGCAGGAGACTGAGCAGCAGATCCCCGGCCAGTGAGGCAATCAGGCCCGCCGCCACTCCGCAGAAGATGGCAGCCTCTTTGAGGGGGACCACGTAGCCGTAGTTGTGCAGGGTGTCCTGCCAGAGCTGGGGATCGGCGCGCAGTAGCAGGTGGCTGATCTGCAGGTACCAGGGCTGATCCCGGAAGGCGAATTCCTCCTGCAGGTGGTTCCGCTGGCTCACCAGCTGTTGCAGGCTGGTGGCATCCTGGGTGAAGACGGGATCCTGGCTGGCGCCGTAATGGGCGATCAGGGCCTGCAGATCGCCATTGAAGTGCTGGTCTGCGGTGCGCTGGAAGGGGGCCAGGCCGAGGCTGGCCTGTTGCAGGCGCGCGTCCAGCCGCTGGTAGTAGAGATCGACCAGCCCGGGGATCTGGACACCCGCCAGCAGGCCGAGGGCAAACAGCATCATGCGAAGGTAACTGCGCATCATCATCATCCTGAAGAAACGGAGTGGTCATACTAGCCGCAAGCCGTGGAGGCGCCAAGGTGGCTGGCCCTTGTACCGATCGGGCGGGAGGACTCAACAAGGTTCGATTTTGACACGAATGCTTACATTTTTGTGATTCAGATCAGCTTTCTGCGGGCCTAGAATACCGGCTTTTTCCAAGGAACCGCCGGCATGTCCAAGTTCATCGCTTTCTATCTGGTCGGGGGCCTGATTGCCGTCAGTTGGGGCGCCCTGCCGGACCATGGCCCCTGGGATCAGTGGGATCTTGCCACCTTCCACCTGGTCAATGGCTGGCTCGGCCAGTCCGCCCGCTGGGCCGATCTGGTGGCCATTACCAATCATCGCCTGTTCGACCTGGCCGCCCTCGCCTGCATGGGGGGGATTCTGGCCCGCAGCTTCTTCTCTGCCGACGAGCAGGGGCGCCGCCGCCTGGTGGCCATGGGCTTCGTCATGCTCTTGGGGGCTCTGGTCATCAATCAGCTCGGCCACCTGCTGCCCGTCAGCCGTCCCAGCCCTACCCTGATGGTGGACGGGGCCCTGCGGCTGACCGACATCAGTGCCATCCCGACCAAGGACTCCGCCGGTGACAGTTTCCCCGGCGATCACGCCCTGTTCCTGATGATCTTCGCCGGTTTCGCCCTGCGCTATCTGCCGCGCTGGGCCGCGGTGACCGCCGTGCTGATGGTGCCCCTGTTCTCTGCGCCCCGCATCCTCGCCGGCGCCCACTGGATGACGGACGTCTATGTCGGCGCCCTCAGTCTTTCCCTTGTCTGCCTGCCGCCGCTGCTGTTGACCCCCTTGTCCGACAGGCTGATCGACCGTCTCGCTCCCCGGCTGCCTCGCTGGATAGCCCGTGATTTCCGGGCTGCCAGGCAGTAAAAAGAAGAAGGCGGGTCACCCCGCCTTCTTTTGTTATGTCCCATCGGTGCTGTGGTCGTCGCGAAATGACCAGGACTACGCCCGATGAGCCCGGGCTGTCGCCCTCATGGCAAGTATGGTTAGCGTCATTCGAAATCCGCCAGCAAGAATCGGCGACGCCAAACGTTTGCATCTGACGAGAGCTTGATCCTGGCCAGGATTTTTTCCGGGCACTGCCTTAGAATCGCCGCCCGTTGCTGGAGGTCCCCCTATGCTTGTCACTTTTCTGCGTCTCTTGTTTATCGGCTGTGCCCTGGTCTTTATCTTCATGTTGATCCACGCCTGGTGGCACAAGCGCCGCCAGGGTCAGCTGGAAGCGACACCCTTCTGGCCGGTGGCGGCCATCGGCTTCGTGGCGAACTTTCTCGACACCCTGGGGGTGGGCAGCTTTGCGGTGAAGACCGCCTGCTACAAGCAGTTCAAGCTGATCGACGATCGCCTGTTGCCGGGTACCCTCAACGGCCAGTGTGTGCTGCCGACCGTGACCCAGTCCCTCATCTTCATCGGGGCGGTCAAGGTGGATCCGGTGACCCTGATCGGCATGATGGTGGCCGCCGCAGCCGGGGCGGCCTGGGGGGCGCGCCACGTCGCCTCGTTCGATCGCCAGACCATCCGGCTGGTGATGGCGGTCTCCCTGCTGGTGGTGGCCGGGCTCATCTTCGCCGGGTTGCTGGGGCTCTTCCCCCTCGGGGGAGAGGAGATGGGGCTCAGTGGCTACAAGCTCGGGATAGCCCTGGCAGGCAACTTCCTCTTCGGGGTGCTGATGAATGTCGGCATCGGGCTGTTCGCCCCCTGCATGACCCTCGTCTATCTGCTCGGGATGAATCCGCTGGCTGCCTTCCCCATCATGATGGGTTCCACCGCCGTGCTCAGCGTCTTCTCGGCGGGCACCTTTATCCGCAAGGGGGCCTTCGATGCCAGGGCCGTGCTGGCCGTGGCGATCTTCGGTCCCATCGGGGTGGTGCTGGCGGCCATGCTGGTACAGTCCATGGATATGGAGATGCTCAAATGGCTGGTGGCCTTCATCGTCATCTACACCTCCTGGACCATGTACGCCTCCTGGCGTGCCGCCCGTCGCGCGCCGCAACCCCAGTTGGCAGAAGTCACCGGCTAGTCCATCCGTTCATCCCTTCTGTGCAAAACGGCGGGTGACCCAGGGGTCACCCGCCGTTTTGCTTGCCTCGTCACTGTGGTCGCCGGAAGCCCCTGTACCGACGGGTGAGGAGCCTGCGGGTGTCACTTGTGTGGGGTGGCTGCCGCTGGCCGGAGGCGACCAGCGCAGCCTCGGCTCTGGCTCCGAGAAACACATAGAGACCGAGCGCCAGCAGCAGTCCCACGGCACAGCCCATCACCCCCACCGCAGGCCAGAGCAGCTCGATCTGGCCGAGGGAGCCCTTGAACAGCAACAGCAGCCCCTCGATGGAGACCGCGATCAGGATGGCGGCAATGAAGCGGGTGATGGTGCGGCGGATGGCGCTGTGGCGGAAGATGTCCTTATGAAGCAGCACTTCCTCCTCCAGTATGGTCTTGCCGAGATCGAACACCGCCAGTGCCAGGGTCAGGAAAATGATGGCGCTGAAGGCGCCAAGCCGGTTCTGCTGGGTGCCGCACAGCAACAGATAGAGCTGCTCGAGGCCGTGCCAGATCAGGGTGGCGACGATGAGAAACAGGGCCAGGCTCAGGACGACATAGACGGCCCTGAACCAGGGGATGGCGCGGCGCCGCTCCCTGTCTCCCATCAGCCAGGCGATCAGCTGGTGCAGATTGATCTCCAGCTCGCGGCCGTGGCCCTGCACCAGCAGGCGCAGTTGCCCCTGCGCCGCCGGCATGGGCGCCAGAATGCAGGGCTTGGCCGGGTGCGCCGCCAGAGTCCGGACGTCCTGAACGAAGGGGTAGGTCTTGAACGTCTCCCGGGGGAGGGTGAGCAGCCCCAGCAGCAGGGGAGCCAGCTCGGTCTCGTACTCCTGATAGCGCCGCAGCACATCGATGGGACTCATCTCTGCCATATGAACCTCGCTCAACTGGGCTCCTGTCTCCTGGGTGGTGCAAATAGTGGGCCCGTTTTATGACAGCCTTTGTGGCGTCGGTTGCACCGGGAAGTGGCAAACCCGGGAATGGGGGGGAGGACGTTGCACCAGAAGGAGCCATGGTGGCGCGCAAAAACAAAAAGGGCCCCTCGGGGCCCTTTGTTCATCCGGCAGCGGCTCAGCCTGCCAGCTTGGCGAAGCTGCGCTCGGCGGCGGCCAGGGTGTGTTCGATCTCCTTGTCGCCGTGGGCCAGCGACAGGAAGCCCGCCTCGTAGGCGCTCGGCGCCAGGTAGACGCCCTCTTTCAGCATCAGATGGTAGAAGCGCTTGAAGCGTTCCATGTCGCAGCGGGTCACCTGCTCGTAGCGGGTGATCTCGGTCTCTTCGGTGAAGAAGAAGCCGAACATGCCGCCCACATAGGTGATGGCCAGTGGAATGCCGTGCCTGGCGGCGGCGGCTTTGAGCCCCTCGGCCACCCGGGCGGTCTTGGCGCTCAGCTGTTCATAGAGCCCCGGTTCCAGCAGCAGATCCAGCATGGCCAGGCCGGCGGCCATGGCCACCGGGTTGCCGGAGAGGGTACCCGCCTGATAGACGGGGCCGGTCGGGGCGATGTGCTGCATCACCTTCTTCTTGCCGCCGAAGGCGCCCACCGGCATGCCGGCACCGATGATCTTGCCGAGGGTGGTCAGATCCGGGTCGATATTGTAGTGGCCCTGGGCGCCACGCAGGGAGACGCGGAAGCCGGTCATCACTTCGTCCAGGATCAGCAGGGCGCCGTACTCGTCGCAGATGGCGCGCAGCCCTTCCAGGAAGCCGGGGACCGGCGGGATGCAGTTCATGTTGCCGGCCACCGGTTCGACGATGATGCAGGCAATCTCGCTGCCGTACTGGGTGAAGGCCTCGCGCACCGAATCCAGATCGTTATAGACACAGGTGAGAGTGTGCTTGGCGAAGTCGGCCGGTACACCCGGGCTGTTGGGTTGGCCCAGAGTGAGGGCGCCGGAGCCGGCCTTGACCAGCAGGGAGTCGGCATGGCCGTGGTAGCAGCCTTCAAACTTGACGATCTTGTCGCGGCCGGTGTAGCCGCGGGCCAGGCGAATGGCGCTCATGGTGGCCTCGGTGCCGGAGTTGACCATCCGCACCTGCTCCATGGAGGGAACGATCTGGCGTACCTTCTCGGCCATCAGCACTTCTATCTCGGTAGGGGCGCCGTAGCTCAGGCCTTTCTCGACGGCCTTGATGACGGCGGCCTTGATGGCCGGATGGTTGTGACCCAGCAGCATGGGGCCCCAGGAACCGATGTAGTCCACGTAGGCCTGGCCGTCCACGTCATAGAGGTAGGCGCCATCGGCGTGATCGATGAAGCGGGGAGTGCCACCGACCCCATTGAAGGCGCGGACCGGTGAGTTGACGCCGCCCGGAATGGTCTGGCGGGCCTGTTCAAACAGCTGATCTGATTTTGACATGGATCATCCTTAATGGGATTTTGGTCGTCATCCGGGCGCAGGCTGCGGATTGCGGCTCGGCAGGTCATGGCGGGAGGAGTATGCTTTGCGATCTCGCTACCCGGACTCTCGGTCTGCACCCGTGATAAATGAAACGGGCCGACTATAGCAGAAAGGCCCTGTGCTGGGCAGCCGAGCCGAGACCGGGGTTTTCGATCCTCGTCAGTTGAATGTGGTTACTCATGGTGCAACAAACTCTCCCCCTCGGCGAGGCGGCCGCGCCGCGTCGTGCTCCTGTCCTGCAGCGCCTGATCCGGCAGGACAAGATGCCACTCCTCGTGCTGGTGCTGGCCGCCCTGGTCGGGGTCCTGGCCGGCCTGGTGTGCGGATTGTTTGAATCCGGTGTGCACTGGCTGGTCGGGCAGCGGCTGGATCTGCTGGCCGAGCGCCCCTGGTGGCAGCTCGGTCTGCTGGGGTTCGGGTTCAGCGCCCTGCTGGGTATGATCGGCTATTTCCTCACTCATGCCTTTGCACCGGAGGCGGGGGGCTCGGGGATCCCCGAGATAGAGGGCGCCATGGACGAGCTGCGGCCGGTGCGCTGGTGGCGGGTACTGCCGGTCAAGTTCTTCGGCGGCATCTGCACCCTGAGCTCCGGTATGGTGCTGGGGCGTGAGGGGCCCTCGGTCCAGATCGGGGGCAACCTCGGCAAGATGGTGGCGGATATCTTCCGGCTGCCCAGGGAGCATGGCCACGCCCTGCTGGCGGCCGGGGCTGCGGGTGGCCTGGCCGCCGCCTTCAATGCCCCGCTTGCGGGGATCCTCTTCGTGATGGAAGAGATGCGCCCGCAGTTTCGTTACTCCTTCCTCGCCATCAAGGCGGTGGGGATCTCGGCCGTGATGGCGACCCTGATGCTGCAAAACATGAAAGGACAGGCCCCCGTCATCACCCTGCCTCACTACGATGCACCGGCCCTGAAGGCCCTCTGGTTGTTCCTCTTCATGGGGGGCTGTTTCGGGGTACTGGGTTTCGTGTTCAACAAACTGGTACTCGCCTGCCAGGACGGTTACCTGGCCCTGCATCAGAACAAACGCTATCGTTTCGTTGCCATCGGCATGCTGGTGGCGGGCACCTTCGGCGTGCTGTCTCTCTTCGCCCCGTCGGTGACCGGCGGGGGCACCGAGCTCATCCCTCATCTGATGGATGGCCAGTATGAGATGGCCACGCTCTTCCTCATCTTCTCGGTGCGACTGATCGCAACCCTGGTCTGTTTCTGCTCCGGTGCTCCCGGCGGGGTCTTTGCGCCGACACTGGCCCTCGGCACCCTGTTCGGGGTGATCTTCGGTCATCTGTTCCATGCGGCATTCCCCGAGCTGGGCATAGAGCCGGGCGCCTTCGCCATTGCCGGCATGGGGGCACTTTTTGCTGCCACCGTGCGTGCGCCCATCACCGGCATAGTGCTGGTGACAGAGATGACCGACAACTATCAGCTGATCCTGCCCATGATGATCACCACCATAGGCGCCACCCTGGTGGCGCAATGGCTGGGGGGACGTCCCATCTATTCCCAGATCCTGGAGCGAACTTTACGGCTTGCGGCGCGTCAAAAGCGGGGTGAAAGCAGCATGGCTGGAAGTTAACTCTTTGTTTATCCGCGCAATCCAGCAGGGTCGCGTATAGTGAAGGGACACAGGCCGTGATGATGTCGGCATATATAGAAGAGGCCTTATGTCCCAAATCGTGAAGTTATTGGTGGTGCTGGCAGTGGGGGCGTGCATCGGGTATTTCGTCGGGAATCGGCAGGAGCTTGCCCAGAGCAGCCTGATGACGGTGCAACAAGAGACGTTGGAGCGACAGAGCAAGGCCATCAGTCAGCTCAAGACGGATCTGGGGGTCAAGGACACCCTGCTGGCTACCCAGAAGGCGGCCTTCGAACAGCTGCAGCAGACGCTCAAGGATCAGGAGGCCCAGGTGCAGGAGCAGAAGCGCCAGCTGGCCTTCTTCGAGCGGATCATGCGCCCTACCGGTGATCAGGTGGGGGTATCCATCGACAACCTGACCCTGCAGGAGACCAGCGTGCCGGGTCGCTATCACTATCGCCTGGCCCTGACCCAGCCTGCGAAGAAGCGGGAGCTGTTTCGGGGACAGGTGCAGATCCGGGTGGAAGGCAGCCTGGCAGACCAACCCAAGATCCTGACTGGGCGGGATCTCGGCA